>NZ_QRDJ01000007.1:275379-954473 GCF_003385845.1 Kushneria indalinina DSM 14324
ACAGCGCAGGTTGTAGCTGAACTGCTCGACAAACGCCTTGGTCGCTCCGTACACGTGGCTGCCCTTGTAGGGCCACTTGCCGGCGGTGGAGCCGATGTTAATGATGCTGGCGCCCGCGCCGATCTCGATCAGGGTCGGCAGCAGCGCGTGGGTCACGTTGACCAGCCCCTTCACGTTGGTATCGATCATGGTGTGCCAGTCTTCCAGCGCCACGTCCTGAGCAGGCTCCGGCGCCAGCGCAAGGCCGGCGTTATTGAGCAGCACATGGATCGAGGCGAACGCCTTGGGCAGCTCATCGACCGCCTTCTTCACCGCCGCTTCATCGCGCACGTCGAGCTCGACGACATGAACGGCCACGGTGTCGGAGAGCTCCTTTTCAAGCTCTTCAAGGCGCTCGCGGCGACGGCCGGTCAGCACCAGCGAGTAGCCGGCCTCGGCAAAGCGGCGGGCGGCGGCGCGGCCGAACCCGGATGTGGCGCCGGTAATGAAAACGCTTTTAGTCACGTGCTTTCTCCTGAATGAATACGAACGAAATGGCGGACATGCAAACGATATACCCGGGCTCAGAACAACAGCTCATGCAGCAGCACCAGTAGCGCAAGCCCTCCGAGCAGAGGCGCCACACTGTTTTTCAACGATGCAGGCGGGGCGCGCTCGAAAAGCCACTGCCCCAGAAGATTGCCTGCCAGGGCCGGTAGAATCAGCCACGCCCCCCACCCCAGAACGGGGTATGACAATGAACCAGCACCCCACAATCCCAGCAGGGACAACGTACTGCTGACCGCAAAGAAGACAATGGCCGTGGCCCGCAATCTGTCGGCCGAGAGGCGACAGTACAAAAGATAGAGCATCAACGGTGGCCCGCCCGAGGAGGCCAGCGTCATACAAAGCCCCGACACCATGCCGGCACCAAGGGTCATCCATGCCCGAGGTGATGCCCTGCCACGCACATCCAGCGCCTGACGCTGCAACATCAGCGCCAGCGCGCCGGCCAGGGCCAGAAGGGCCACCAGAACACGCATGGGCGCTACCGGCACCCAGGACAGCAGCAGTACCCCCGGACCGGTCATCAGCAGCATGCCGGGCAGCAGATAGCGCAGGTAATGCCAGTGGGCGTGACGCAACGCGCGACGCCACAGGCCGATACTGGTAACCAGATCCAATAAAAGGGCTACGGGTACCGCGACAACCGGCGGCAAAAAAAGCATCAATCCAAGGCTTAGCAACATGGCAAAGCCAAAGCCGCAATAACCCCGCACGCCGCCGGCCAGCAGTGCCAGCCCGACCGCTGCCGTCAGTATTGATGGTGTGGCGATCACGTGTGCTTCCCGAAGCAATGACACATTATCGTGCCTTTCCCCCCTGACATGCCGGTAGGGCCAGTTTGACGTCCTCAATGAGACATCCCGGTATCGTCGTTACCTGATCGCTGTCACAGGAGATAAGGGATTCTGGCTCTACCTGTCCAGCATTGCCCCCTCTAGGGTGAAGCCACACCTTGATGAGCACGGCAATCGATGTCCTGCCCGGCTCTTTCACCCGCCTGCCCCTGCTAGAGGATTGCCCACATGAGTGTCCAGGTCACCAATGCCCATGTCCAAAAGCTCGACCGCCAGCACGTCTTCCATTCGTGGTCGGTTCAGGGCAGCCTCGACCCGCTGGTCATCGCCGGCGGCAAGGGATGTCGCCTGTGGGACTATGCGGGGAAAGAGTATCTCGACTTCTCCAGTCAACTGGTCAACACCAACATCGGCCATCAGCACCCCAGGGTAATCGCCGCCATCCAGGCCCAAGCCGAAACGCTTGCCACTGTCGCTCCGGCGCACGCCAACCTGGCCCGCGGCGAAGCCGCTAAGCGAGTCTTGTCGCACGCTCCGGCAGGCTTCGAGAAGGTCTTTTTCACCAACGCCGGCGCCGACGCCAACGAGAACGCCATACGCATGGCGCGCGCAGTCACCGGGCGCGACAAGATCCTCTCGGCCTATCGCTCGTATCACGGCAGCACCGGCGCCGCCATCGCCGCCACCGGCGACCCCCGGCGAGTGCCCAACGAGTTCTCCCGCGGTCACGCCCACTTCTTCAATCCGTTTCTCTATCGCAGCGACTTCTGGGCGGAGAACGAAACCCAGGAGTGCGAACGCGCCCTTGCCCACTTGAAGCGCGTGATCGAGTGTGAGGGGCCTGGTTCGATCGCCGCGATCCTGCTTGAGTCGATCCCAGGGACCGCCGGCGTGCTCGTGCCCCCCAGGGCGTATCTCGAGGGGGTTCGTCGGCTCGCCGATCAGCACGGCATCCTGCTGATCTTTGACGAGGTGATGGCGGGCTTCGGCCGAACCGGACGCTGGTTCGCCTTCGAACACTTTGGCGCATGTCCGGATCTGATCGTGTTCGCCAAGGGCGTCAATTCGGGCTACGTACCCGCCGGCGGTATCATCATCTCCGAGACGATCTCTCGGCATTTCGACGAGCGCATGTTCTTCGGCGGCCTCACCTACTCGGGCCATCCGCTGGCGATGGCGGCGATTGTCGCCACGCTGGATGCGATGGCGGAAGAAGGCGTGGTTGAAAATGCCGACCGCATCGGCAACGGCGTGCTGGCGAGCGGGCTTTCGCGGCTGACGGATAAACATGCCGTCATCGGCGAGACGCGCGGGCTCGGCGTCTTCCACGCCCTCGAGCTTGTCAGCGACCCTGAAACCCGCGCCCCGCTGCCGGCCGCAGAGGTGGCAACAATCAAGCGCGCGCTGATCGACAAGGGCGTGCTGCCGTTCGTGGTCGAGAATCGGATTCATGTGGTGCCGCCATGCATCGTCAGCGAAGCGGAGGTGGCGGAAGGGCTCGCCGCGCTCGATGCGGTGCTCGGCGAGGCCAGCGCTCGCCTCGGCTGAGGTAAAGAGAAAGGCGAGCGGGCGTTGGCAAGGCGCCCGCCAGAAATGCATTCTCTGGACAGCGCCTCCGCTAGAAGACGTCAGCCAGACGTTCGATGCCGGGACGAATGCGCTCGTTGTCGATGACGCCGAAACCGAGCCGGAAGAAGTTGCACGGCGGCGCACGATCAAAGAAGTGCTGAAACCCCGGCTCGATCAGCACGCCCTGCTGGGACGCGCGCCAGGCCAGGCGCTGGGTATCGATCTCACTCGGCGCCTCCAGCCAGAACACGCTGGCGTGATCGTTACCGATGCGCCGGCATGACGGCAGCGCCCGGGCGATAGCGTCATCCATCGTCTCCCAGCGTTGTCTCATCTTTTCCGAAAACGTACGCAGATAGCGATCGTAGTGCCCCTGGGCGAGAAACTCCGCCAGCTGTTGCTGTAGCCCCGAGGGCGGATGACGGTACATCAGCCGCCGCAGCGCTCTGAGCTCGTCGATCAGCTCCGCGTCTGCCACCAGGTAGCCCAGCCGCAGGCCGGCAGAGAGCGGTTTGGAGAGCGAGCTCATGTAGATCACGCGGGCGCCGGCGCGACTCGCCTTCAGGGCTGGCTGAGCGTGGCGGTCGAAATTGACCTCGGCGTCGTAGTCGTCTTCCAGCACGATCTGATCGCGCTCAAGGATCTGGGTGATCAGCGCCTCGCGCCGCGCCCGACTCATGGTCACGCCCGTCGGCACCTGATGGCTCGGCGTCACGTAGAGGTAGTCGCAGCTTGCGGCCACGGCGTCAAGCTGCATCCCTTCATCATCGAGCGGCTGGTAACTCAGCGTCGCGCCCTGGCGGCGAAAGACGTTGGCCGCCTCCCGATAACCGGGGTTCTCCATCGCCACCCGCGTGCGGGCATCAAACAGGAGCTGAGCGATCAGATAGAGGGCGTTCTGGGAGCCAAGGGTGATCAGAATTTCGTCGCTGCGAGCATGAATACCCCGTTTGGGCAGCACCCTGGTGCGGATCTGCTCGACCAGCATGGGATCGTCCTGGTCGTAGCGGTCGTTGAGCCAGTGCCGCTCGCGGTGCCCGCCCAGTAGCCGGCGTGAGGCCTCTCGCCACTGCTCGAGCGGAAAAAGCCGGGCATCGAGCTGGCCATAAATAAAAGGAAATTCGTAGTCCATCCAGTTACTCGGTCGCAGTACGCCCTGGAGATGACTCGGCCGATGAGTGAAGCGCCTGCCCCAGGATGGCGCATCGACGACCTCGTCATGCGCTCCCGCTATCGCTCCTGGTGCGGCGCCTGGCTGGTAGGCATCGTCGAGGTAGTAGCCGCTGCGCGGCCGGCTCACCAGGTAACCATCCTCGACCAGTTTTTCGTAGACGAGCGCGACGGTGTTACGCGAGACCCCAAGCTGCAGCGAGAGTCTGCGACAGGAGGGCAGCGCTTCCTCGGTGGGGATGGTGCCGGTATGGATGGCATCCAGTAGCGCCTTGCGCAGTTGCTCCTGCAGCCCTCGCTGGCAGTCGAAATCAAGGTGAAAGTAGTGATCGAGCATGGACGACTCCTGATGGAGAATGCCGGTACGTCCTTATGCGATGCAATTAGCGCGCCACTACCGCATGGCGGCCTGCAGGACCCGGGCCGTCAGCAGGCTGTCCCGCGCACACGGTTGTTCTGTCCTGCCCCGTGATGCGCCAGACTCTTTAGTATGAGCAACGAATCAGGATGAGCGGCGGCCCCCTGCGTCCGCACGCTGCCAGCGCAACGACAACGACAACGAAGAGGATTCCTCATGGGCAGTACGTTTCACGGCGTCATCGCCTTCGCCCTGATGACCGCCCTTCTGGTCATCGGCAGCCTTCTGCGCTCGCGTCTGCCCTGGCTGCGCGCGAGTCTGGTACCGGGGAGCATCGTCGCCGGCGCCATCGGCTTCGCTGCGCTCTCGCTCGGATGGATTCCTGGCTACAGTCCGCAGGATTTTACCGCGCTGGCATTTCATTTCTTCACCCTGAGCTTCATGTCACTGTGTCTGACCGGCAGCCCGCCCGCAGCCGATGGCAGCGAGCGTCAAAGTATCGTCGGTGGCGGGCTCTGGCTGACGCTGATGTGGACAGCGAGCCTCGGCGTCCAGGCAGTGATCGGCTACGCCGTGATGTCGGGATTCGATTTCGTCAGCGGTGCCGATCTCGATCCGCTGCTCGGCGCCATCGCCACTCACGGCTTCACCCAGGGGCCAGGGCAGGCGCTCACCTACGGCACGATCTGGCAAAACGATTACGGCATCGCCGACGCCGCCCAGGTCGGCGTGATCTTCGCGTCGATGGGCTTTATCGCCGCCTTTGCCGTCGGCGTGCCGATGGCACGCTACTTCCTCAAGCGTGGGCGCAACGCCAATCGTCACTCCACCCTCGACGACGACTTCATTAACGGCTTTCATCGTCCCGACACGCAGCCCAGTGCCGGCAAACAGGTTTCACATGCCGGTACGGTGGACTCTTTCGCCTGGCACCTGGGGCTTCTCGGCGTGGCCTACGTCATCACCTATCTGTGGCTGTCGCTGATGCAGCCGCTGGTCGCCGGCAATCAGGTGCTCTCGGTGTTTTTCAGCTACAACCTCTTCTTCGCCCACGGCCTGACGGTCTGCGTGTTGATGCGTCTGGCGATCGACCGCCTGGGCTGGGCGCATCGCGTCGATGACGACACCCTCAAGCGCATCACCAGCGCCTCGGTGGACTTCATGGTGGTGGCGACGTTGATGAGCATTCAGATCGCGGTGCTCGCCGCGCTGCTGCTGCCCATACTGCTGGTGGCGGCCTGCATCACGCTGGTGACCCTTTTCGGCGCGCTGGCCATCGGGCGCCTCAGTGGCCCGCTCGGCGCCGAGCGGGCGGTGACCGCCTTTGGCTGCTGCTGCGGCTCCACCGGTACGGGACTGTTGCTGCTGCGCATGCTGGACGCCGATTACAGCACGTCGGTGCCCAAGGAGCTGGCGTTTTTCAATATCGCCATTCTGATCGTCAATATTCCCACGCTGTTCTTCTTCGCCCCCATCGCGCCGAGCCTGAGCCCGACGGTTTATCTCCTGATCTTCGGCGGCTACGCCCTCATCACGCTCGCCTGCATTCCGCTGCTGCTACGCTGGCAGCGTCGACGTAATGCCGACGCCGCGAGTCACACCACGGAGCGTCCCGCATGAGCTGTCGCATCTACGCTGCCAAACGCATCGTCACCATGAACCCCTCGCAGCCCACCGCCGAGGGGGAGCGCCCCACCCATATCGCGGTGCGCGATGGCCGTATTCTGGGCGTCGGCCCGCTCGAGACGCTGACCGAATTCGGCGACTACGTGCTCGACGAACGCTTCACCGACAAGATCCTCATGCCGGGGTTCGTCGAGGGGCACAGCCACGCGCTGGAAGGGGCGATGTGGGCCTACGTCTACGCCGGTTTCTTTCCCCGTACCGACCCGAAGGGCCGGGTCTGGGCGGGGCTGACCGATATCGCCTCGGTTCAGTCGCGGCTCAGTGACCATGCGTCAACGCTCGAGGCCGAGACCCCGCTGATCGCCTGGGGGTTCGATCCGATCTATTTCCCGTCGCGCCGGCTCGACCGGGACGATCTCGACGCCGTCGACGACCGGCGCCCGATCGTGGTGATCCACGCCAGTCTCCACATGATGACCGTCAACTCCGCGATGCTGGCACTCGCGGGGCTCGAGGCGCATGCCAACATCGACGGCGTCATGACCTTCGCGGACGGCAGATTGAACGGCGAACTGCGGGAGATGGCGGCCATGCACGCCGTCTTCGACACCCTGGCCCTCGATCTCTTCGACCGCGGCAGCACGCCGGAGACGCTGAATCGCTACGCCAGGATCGCCCAGCGCAACGGCGTCACCACGCTCACCGATCTCTACAACCCGCTCAGCGAGACCGGCGTGGCCAGCATGCGCGAGTGCCTCGGCGACGATACATTGCCGATGCGCCTGGTGCCGGCGATGAGCGCGCTGACCTACAGCGCCGAGGTGGGGATCGAGCGCCTCATGGCGTGTCGTGAGCTAGCCACGGACCGGCTGCACTTCGGCCCGGTGAAGCTGATGACCGACGGCTCGATCCAGGGCTACAGCGCTCGCCTGCGGTGGCCCGGGTACCACGACGGCGCCCCCAACGGGCTCTGGAACGCCGAGCCCGAGCGCCTGGTCGAGCTGGTGCACCGCTACCACATGGCCGGGCTGCAGCTGCACATTCACACCAACGGCGACGAGGCGGTGGCGCTGATGCTCGATGCCATCGAGTCAGCACTCGAGCTCTCGCCGAGACCCGATCACCGCCATACGCTCCAGCACTGCCAGATCATCGATCACGCCCAGATGAAGCGCGCCGCGCGGCTCGGCGTCTGCCTCAACATGTTCGCCAACCACCTTTACTACTGGGGCGACATTCACTGCGAGCGCACCCTCGGTTTCGAGCGCAGCCAGCGCCTGGAGCCGCTGGCGAGCGCCGACCGCCTGGGCATTCCCATCGCCGCCCACTGCGACGCCCCGGTGACGCCGCTGTCACCGCTGTTCACGGCCTGGTGCAGCGTCGCCCGCCGGACCGCCAGCGGTCGCGTGCTGGGTGCCGCCGAGGCGCTGACGGTGGAGCGGGCGCTGAAGCTGATCACCCTCGATGCCGCCTACACCCTCAAGCTCGACGACCGTATCGGCAGCCTGGAGGTCGGCAAGTTCGCCGACATCGCCGTGCTCGACGAGGACCCCATGGAGGTGCCGCTGGAGCGGCTGCCCGGGATTCGCATCGCCGCGACGATGGTCGGCGGCAAGGTGTTCGCCAACGACATCGACGACGGAGCTTACGATGACAAAGCGCGCGACTGACGATGCCCGAGACGACTGAACCCGCGACGGCGTCATCACCGGCGACGATTCCCGTGACGCTGGTCGCGGGCTATCTGGGGGCCGGCAAGACGACCTGGCTCAACCGGCATCTGCGCGCAGGCGTCACCCCGGGGACGCTGGTGCTGGTCAACGATTTCGGCGCCATCAACGTCGATGCCGAGCTGATCGACTACCGCGGCGACCGGCTGCTGTCCCTCGACAACGGCTGTCTGTGCTGCTCGCTGAGCGATGCTCTCGGTGCCCAGCTCTCGCGGATCGCCCGCTGGCCCGAGCCGCCGACGGCGCTGATCATCGAGACCAGCGGCGTCGCGCTGCCGGGGCGCATCGCCGACATGGTCCGCGTCGCGCGCCAGTACCATCTGGCCTCGATCGTGACTCTGGTCGATCTCGGCGCTCTGCCCCGCCATCGTCGTGATGACCGCATCGCTGACCTCGTCGAGATACAGATCGCCGCGGCGGATCGCCTCTCGTTCAACCGTGAAGACAGGCTCGGCCCCGACGAACTGGCATCGGCAAGAACCTGGCTTGCGTCGATCAACCCTCACGCGACGCACGAACCCCGAGCGAGCGACAGCCAGACCGCCGAACCCGGCGACACCGACATCGAGACTGTCGACGCCGGGGAGGCCGAACCCCGCGCCCCACGTTTTCTTGCCCGCCGCACGGGCCTGCTCGACGCTCCGAACTGGCAGCGCTTCACCTGCCAACTCCCTGCGATGGCCGAGCGAGATGCGCTGGAGACGTTACTGGCACGCCACGCCGGTGCAGTGGCTCGCGCCAAGGGGTTTCTTCAGGTCGACAACCGCCACTTCATCTTCCACTGGAGCGGGGGACGGGCCAGCTGGACGCCCACCGCACCGCGTGCCGGGGCGGGCCAGCTGGTGGGCATCGGCTTCGCGGGTACCGAACTCGACGCTCTGCTCGACGCCCTCGCCGAACTCTCGACCTCACCACGGGACGAACGCTCCCCCAGGGACCACTGAACCGCCGCGCTGGCGCCGCCCACGGCGTAACTGGCCAGCCAATACCGCCGAACTGGCTCTACAGCGACCTCCTCGATCTTCTTTAGGGTGATTTGAGTCCCGTGAGCCGCCGCGCGCCGGTGCTTCATGCCAGGGGTGGCTGCCATGAGACGGCGTGAAGAGCGCCTGTCACGGGCCCCCCAGGACACTCCCACTCCGAACACCGCTCAAAGACAGCACTCAACAACAACATCGAGGTGTCTCATGAAACGATCCAGTACGTACTCTCCCATCGCCGCGCCCGACACTGGCTCGCTCAGACGCTGGATCACCGCTGCGCTCGCGGGGTCGCTGATGAGCGTCGCCCTTCCCGGCATCGCCGCCGATCTGGAGGAGATCGAGCGCCGCGGCAGCATGAACGTGGCGACGGAGGACAATTACGCGCCGTTCAACTTCATCGAGAATGGCGATGCCAGAGGCTTTAACGCCGACGTGCTGGAGGAATTGCGAGAGTACGCCGACTTCGACATCGAACAGGAGATCCTACCCTGGACGGGGCTGCTGGCGGCGGTCTCCACCGGTCAGTACGACATGGCGCTGACCGGCGCCTCGGTCTCCGATGAACGCCTGCGCGTGTTCGACTACACCCCGCCCTACGCCTCCGCTCAGCACTTCGCCATCACCCGCGCGGGCTCGGAGATCGACAGCGTCGACGATCTCGGCGGCCTGACCCTGGGCGTGCAGGCGGGCAGCGTGCTGCTGTCCCGGCTGCCAGAGCTCGAGACGATGCTGAGTGAAGAGGATGGCGAACTCGGTGAAGTGGTGCAGTACGAATCCTACCCCGAGGCGTTTGCCGATCTCGCCAACGGCCGGCTCGACTACGTGATCGACTCGGCGGTGCCGGCCAATACGCTGGTCGCCTCGCGGCCGGACGTTTTCGCCAGAGGACCCGCGGTTTCCGGCGCCGGCTACGTTTCCTGGCCCATCCCCAAATCAAGCCCGGCGCTGCTCGAGTACATGACCGGCTTCCTTGCCCACCTGCGCGACAGCGGCCGGCTGGCCGAGCTGCAGGAAAAGTGGTTCGGCGAGAGCTTCCCCGACCTGCCCACCGAAGCGTTGACCAGCGTTGAACAGTTCCACGAGCTGGCCGGGCTCGACGACTGAGCGAGGTTTTCCGGCACCGCGAGCGGGCGCTGACAGCGCCCGTCTCGTTACGTTGTCCTTTACCAGTCACCCAGGAAATCGCCCATGAATGCCAGCGCCTGGCAGATGCTGTTCGACGGGGCCTGGACCACGCTCTGGATCTCTGCGGTGTCGATCGCCATCGGCGTCGTCGCCGGTTTGATCATCGCACTGATCCGCCTGGCCAGAATTCCCGTCATCGATCAGATTCTCGTGCTCTACATCAGTCTCGCGCGGGCCACACCGCTGGTCACACTCGCGCTGTTCATCTTTCTCAGCGCGCCGACGCTCGGCTTCGGACTGGATCGCAGTGTCGCCGGCATCCTGGCGCTGACCATCAACACCACCGCGTTCAACGCCGAAATCTGGCGCAGTGGCTTTCGCAATTTCTCCCGCGATCAGCGCGAGGCCGCCATGGCGACCGGCATGACGCCATGGATTACCTTTCGCCGCATCATGCTGCCGCAGATGATCATCACAAGCCTTCCGGGGCTGATCAACGAGATGTCCTTTCTGATCAAGGGCAGCCCCGCCATCGCCGTTATCGGCGTCGTCGACCTGACCCGCGTGACCAATCGCATTTCGGCGGTCACCTACGAGCCGCTGCCGCCGATTCTCGTCGCCTGTGCGCTCTATATGGTGATCATCGGCGCGCTGGTGTGGCTGCAGCGTCTTGCCGAGCGCCGCGCCAATCGTCTGGCCACCTGAGGAGAGGCGCATGAGCAACTGGGACATCCTGTGGCAGGCCCGCGACGAGTTCTGGACGGGCTTTCTGAACACAATGCAGATCTTCGGGCTGTCGATCACCGCTGCCTTCGTGATCGGCTGTTTCATGCTCTATCTGCTTGAGGGCCGCCCTTCGGTGGGCAAACTCTCGTTGCGTGTATTCATCGATGGCATGCGCATGCTGCCGTTTCTGATGCTCGCCTATCTGCTCTACTACGGCCTGCCAACCCTTGGCGTTCGCCTCGATGCCTGGTGGGCGGGGGTGGGCGCACTGGCGGTTTATCACGGCTGCTACTTCGCCGAGATCTTTCGTGGCAGCCGGCTGGTCTTTCCGCAGGGCCAGATCGAGGCGGCCCAGGCCCACGGCTTCACCCGCGCCAGGATGTTCGTCCGTCTGATCCTGCCGCAGATCGTCATGCAGACCCGGCCGCTGATCGGCAATCAGCTGATCTATGCCCTCAAGGACACGGCCTTTCTGGTCATCATCACGGTGCGCGAACTGACGGCGGCGGCCAACAGTCTCTCCGGCACCTATTTCATTCCCACCGAGGCATTTCTGGTGGTCATCGGTTTCTACTGGGCAGTGAGTATCGCCATGGAGATCATCATCAAACAGTGCGGGCGCTTCGGCGCCAGGCGAGGGCTCGATCATGCCTGACGACACAGCGGTCTCGATCCACCAGCTCTCCAAGAGCTTCGACGACGTCGAAGTCCTGCGCGACGTCAGTCTGGAGGTCGCCCCGGGGGAGGTGGTCACGATTCTCGGCGCCTCCGGGTCAGGCAAGTCGACGCTTTTGCGCTGCATCAACTGGCTCGAGCAGCCCGATCGCGGCAGCATTCACATCGCGGGGCAGCGCATCGGCGTCGACGATGCGGGCAAGCGCATGAATGCCAGGGCGCTCGCCCGCGTGAGAGCGCAAACCGGCATGGTGTTTCAGAGCTTCAATCTCTGGCCGCACCTTAACGTGCTGCATAACATCACCGAAGCGCCGGTTCACGTGATGGGCAAATCAAAAGGCGAGGCGCAGACTCACGCCCGCGAGCTGCTCGACAAGGTGGGGCTCTCGGACAAGGCGCAGGCCTATCCCGGAACGCTCTCCGGCGGCCAGAAACAGCGCGTGGCCATCGCTCGGGCGCTCGCCATGCAGCCGGAGGTGATGCTGTTCGACGAGCCGACCTCGGCGCTGGACCCCGAACTCGTCGGCGAAGTGCTGACGGTGATCAAGGATCTCTCCGCGGAGGGCTACACCATGGTGATCGTCACCCATGAAATGAGCTTCGCCCGCGCCGTTTCCGATCAGGTCGTGTTTCTCGACAAGGGGCTGATTATTGAAAAGGCGGCGCCGGCAACCTTTTTTGATACACCGTCTACCCAGCGTGTCAGGGATTTCCTGAAAAACCACCATTAGAGAGGGGCATCAAAACGCCGGCCCATGGGCCGGCGTTTTCGTTGCAGAAGCGAGAACGCTTACTCGTCGCGGTCGACGGCCATGCCGGCCCAGACCTGGCGCACGGGCTGGATCTCGAGGAAGTTGATGTTGAGATGCGCCGGGAGCGTGGCAACGTAAAACATCTGCTCGGCGATGTCCTCGGCCGACATCGGCGTGGTGTTGCCATAGAGCTGATCGGAGGCCGCCTGATCGCCCTTGGTGCGCACCAGAGTGAACTCGGTCTCGGCCATGCCGGGGGCGATATCGGTGACGCGCACGCCGGTGCCGTGCAGGTCGCAGCGCAGGTTGTAGCTGAACTGCTCGACAAACGCCTTGGTCGCTCCGTACACGTGGCTGCCCTTGTAGGGCCACTTGCCGGCGGTGGAGCCGATGTTAATGATGCTGGCGCCCGCGCCGATGTCGATCAGGGTCGGCAGCAGCGCGTGGGTCACGTTGACCATTCCCTTCACGTTGGTATCGATCATGGTGTGCCAGTCTTCCAGCGCCACGTCCTGAGCAGGCTCCGGCGCCAGCGCAAGGCCGGCGTTATTGAGCAGCACATGGATCGAGGCGAACGCCTCGGGCAGCTCATCGACCGCCTTCTTCACCGCCGCTTCATCGCGCACGTCGAGCTCGACGACATGAACGGCCACCTTGCCGGAAAGCTCCTGTTCAAGCTCTTCCAGGCGCTCGCGGCGACGGCCGGTCAGCACCAGCGAGTAGCCGGCCTCGGCAAAGCGGCGGGCGGCGGCGCGGCCGAACCCCGATGTGGCGCCGGTAATGAAAACGCTTTTAGTCACGTGCTTTCTCCTTCGCTCAATGATCAATAATCCAGCATCGGTCATGGTCATGCCATCCGAACGGGCCATCGCTTATGTGGTCTGTGCCTCGCCGGCCATCGCTGCACGGCGCGTCGCATAGCGCCGCGC
The DNA here is from genome assembly GCF_003385845.1 of Kushneria indalinina DSM 14324. Lineage (GTDB taxonomy): Bacteria > Pseudomonadota > Gammaproteobacteria > Pseudomonadales > Halomonadaceae > Kushneria > Kushneria indalinina. The sequence continues at coordinate 288,363 of NZ_QRDJ01000007.1, forward strand.
CAGCATGGCGCATACGAAAAGCTGGATCTGGTGAAACAGCATCAACGGCAGCAGCGCACTGCCGACCTGCCCGGGCGGAAACAACACGTTGGCCATGGGCACCCCGGAGGCCAGCGTCTTTTTGGAACCGCAAAAAACGATGGCAACTTCATCCTCGCGCGAAAAGCCCATCAGACGGCTGACGGTCCGGGTAATCAGCAGTACCACCGCCAGCAGCACGCAGTCCACCACCACCATGGTGGCGATGCTGACGCCGTCGACCTGCTGCCACAGCCCGCCCACGATCGCCTCGCTGAAGGCGAGATAGACCACCATCAGAATCGAACCGCGGTCGACAATGGCCAGCGGCGCCTTGTGCTCACGCACCCACTGCCCGATCCAGGGCTGCAGAAGCTGACCCAGCAGGAAGGGGGCCAGCAGCTGCATGAGGATATTGCCGATCGCCCCCAGCGACGGCCCGGCGCCGGCGTCTGCATTGACGCTGAGCACCAGCCCCAGAAGGATCGGAGTGATGAACATGCCCAGAATATTGGAGGCCGTGGCCGAACAGATCGCCGCTGCCACGTTGCCGCCACCGATCGAGGTAAAGGCGATCGAGGACTGCACGGTCGAGGGCAACACGCACAGAAACAGCACACCGGTATACAGCGCCGGTGACAGCAGCGCCGGCGACAGCAGCCCGATTATCAATCCCAGTACGGGAAACAGTGCAAAGGTGGTCAGAAAGATCACCAGGTGCAACCGCCAGTGAGTCATGCCCTGTACGACGGTTTTAGGCGACAGCCGTGCACCATGAAGAAAGAACAGCAGGCCAATGGCGATGGTGGTCGCCACCGAAAACCACTCGGCGTAGCGACCTGAAATCGGCAGCAGTGAGGCCAGCACCACGGTGCAGACAAGATAAAGGAGGAACTTGTCGATATTAAGACGGGCAATCAGGGACACGGCAGACTCGAAGCTTGAGCATTTGGGATTGTTGGATCAGCCGGGCCTTCGCCCCGGCCGCCCGTCGATCATACGCCAGCCCTTCGGATTTGGCACGACCGGGCATCATGTGAAGAGACAGACATGAAAAAAGCGCCCGCAGGCGCTTTTTTCTCCAGCAACAGCACAATCAGTGGTTCTCGCCACGCCCCGTCTTGTGCTGGAGCTCATCAATCATTCGGGAAGCATCAGCCTTGCTGAGCGTTTCATCGAAATCAACGCCGGCTTCTTCACACAGGGTGCGCAGATAGGAGGCCTGCGCACCGGTCATGCTTTCATCACCGGTCGCCCAGTCGTTGGGGTCCTTCTCGAGATTGCTGGCCTGATCGTTATGGCTGGGGTCTTCCGTGCGATTGGTCATGAGGCGCTCTCCGTGAATGGCCATGTCAGTACTGGATAAAAATATAGACTATTGTATTGAGTGTGCACGCCTTCGTCAGGGCAGCACGTCCAGAGCACCAGCGGCACAGGCAATCCATGTTATGGCGTGACTTCATGGCGAATGCTTGTATAAGAAATAATCATCCTTGCCATTGAAGGCGAGATGGTTCGTGGAATTTGAGTCAAGTTGTAAGGAGCAGAACCATGGAAGGTATCGTCAGCAATTATCGCGACATTGTACGCAAGGGCGGCTACACCCTGACCTCCGAGCAGGCGCCGCCGCGTGATACACCTCTGGAGTGCATCTATATCGACAGCAAGAGCCAGTCGATTCGTACGACCAATGCCCGTCTGGGCCTGTCTGAAAGCCAGACATGGTGCACCGAATGTGGTGTCACCGAAGCCCTGATCAGTGGCTCCTCTTCTTTCATCTCCTCGGTTGCCTGGCGCGCCGGTGATCGCGGCCTGTAATTTCTGCATGGCGCCCGCAGACGGCGGGCGTCGTATTCCATCAAGCCTGTTTTACACTCCTGTACGCATGATCACTGGTAGCCAGGGCCGATCAAGGCCCATACTCCAGTGTTCATCATGTTCTGCGGGATGTCGTCATGTCCGGACCCACGTCTTTTGATAACAGCGTCACCCGCCGACGGCGTCACCGCCTGCCGGTACGAGCGTGGCACTGGATCAATCTCTGGTGTCTGATCGTGCTGTTGCTCAGCGGCCTGCAGATATTTAACGCCCACCCTGCGCTTTACTGGGGCAGCGCCTCCGATTTTGACGCCCCCTGGCTTGAGATGTATGCCATGCGCGCCGCCGACGGCAGCATTGATGGCATCACCGCTCTGGGCCCCTGGCAGTTCACGACCACCGGTGTTCTGGGGTATTCAGGCGATAGCGTTCGCGGCTTCCCGGCCTGGGCGACGCTGCCGAGCTATCAGTTTCTGAGCATGGGCCGAATCTGGCACTTCTTCTTTGCCTGGCTGTTTGCCCTCAGCGGCGCGCTCTTTGCCCTTTACGCACTATTGAGCGGCCACTTTCGCCGCAACTTCTGGCTTGATCGCCGCGACTGGCGCGGGCTCGGCCAGGATATTGGCAACCACCTGAAGCTGCGCTTTCACGCCCATGCCGGCAAGTACAACAGTCTGCAGAAACTGAGCTACCTGAGCGTGGTATTTCTGGCCCTGCCCCTGATGATCGTCACCGGCCTTTGCATGTCGCCCACCATCAATGCGGCCGCCCCCTGGATGCTGGACCTGTTCGGCGGGCGTCAGAGCGCCCGATCGATCCATTTCATTACGGCCTTTTCGCTGGTGCTGTTTGTCATTGTCCATGTGGTGATGGTGCTGCTCTCGCACCCCCTGCGTCAGCTTCGCGGCATGATCACCGGCCATGTGCCACGCCAGTCAAAGTCGTCTGATCCGGAGTCACCGTCATGAGCCCTCAATCGCCATCAGACGCCTCCCTGACTCGCCGCACCCTGTTGAAACGCACCCTGCTGGGCGCCGCCACGCTGGGGCTGGTCGGATGTGACCGGCTGTCCGAAAACGATGCTGTGGTACGCCTTCTGAGCAGCGCCGAGACGCTCAATCTCAAGGCGCAGCGGCTTTTGGCCGGGCGCGAGTCGCTGGCGCCCGAGTATCCGGCCTCGATGATCTCGCCGGTTTTTCGACCCAACGGCACGATCGATCCGCAGACTGCGCTCTATCAAGGGCTTGCCGCCAACGATTTTGCCGACTGGCGCCTGAGCGTGGGCGGGCGGGTACGCACACCGCTGCAACTCTCGCTGGAAACACTTCGCTCAATGCCCTCGCGTACCCAGATCACCCGCCACGACTGCGTGGAGGGCTGGAGCGCCATCGGTCAGTGGTCCGGCCCGGTGCTGGGCGACATTCTGGAGCAGGCCGGCGTGCACCCCTCGGCGCGCTATGTGGTGTTTCACTGCATGGACCAGCTCGATGGCGAGCACGACTACTACGAAAGCATCGACATGGTCGAGGCCTTCCACCCCCAGACCCTGCTGGCCCACTCGCTCAACGGCGAGCCGCTACCGGTGGGCAATGGCGCACCGCTGCGCCTGCGCGTGGAGCGACAGCTCGGCTACAAGATGGCCAAATACCTCAAGGGCATCACCCTGGTCGAGCACTTCGACGATATTCAGGGCGGCAAGGGCGGCTACTGGGAGGATCGCGGCTATACCTGGTACGCGGGCATCTAGCGCACCGCTACTGCTTTGGTCGTGCCGGAGCGGTCACGAATTGACAAAACCTTGTGCCAGGCTGAACTAAAGGACACCCGGCGCAACGACGCCGCGTCAGTGCGCCGCGTCCCATCCGCTTCAGGAGTATGTTCGATGACGCAACACAAGACGTTTCGCCCCACCCTGCTGGCCTCGGCCATCGCGCTGGCCTGCGCTGTCTCGGCAGGTTCTGCGCTGGCCGCCGATCAATCGGCCGAAACCCCCGAGCATCTGCGCGGCACCATCACCGCCGTCAGCGATCACGGCTTCAGCGTTGAATCGACCCGCGACGGCAGCACCCACGAGGTCCGCCTGAGCGATGACACCCGTCTGGCCGGCGTCACGCCCTCGAGTCTGGACGAGATTCAGGAAGGCACCTTCATCGGTACCGCCAATGCGCCCGGCGACAACGGCCAGGCCTCGACAGCGCTGGAAGTGGTGATCTTTCCCGAGTCCATGAAGGGCACCGGCGAGGGCGACTACCCGTGGGATACCCCGCGCGGCCATGATCAGGCCGGTCAGGGCGGCAGTGGCAAAATGGGCGGCGCCGACGGCGGCTCGACCATGACCAACGGCACCGTCAGCCAGAGCGATGACGGCAAAATGGGCGGCGCCAGCGGCGGCTCGAGCATGACCAACGGCACCGTCAGCCAGAGCAGCGATGGCAAAATGGGCGGCACCGGCGGCGGCTCGACCATGACCAACGGCACCGTCAGCCAGAGCGACACGAAAAGCGGCGGTGACAAGGGCATGATGACACTGACGGTAGATTACGGTGACGGCAGCAAGCAGATCATGGTGCCGCGCGACGTGCCGGTGGTGGCCGTTCAGAAGGCGACCATGGATGATATCAGGGAAGGCGAAGCCGTGTTCGTGGCCGGCGATCTGTCAACATCGCCTATCCAGGCGAAGGCCGTGATTGTCGGCATCGACGGCACCATCCCGCCAATGTAATCGACCCATCCCGATGCCCGGTGTTCCTGCCGGGCATCACCCCGCCAGCACCAGATGCATCACGCCGCTGCGCAAGCCATCGTCACGGGCACAAAGCCTGCCGGTCGTGATCGGCAGTTTAAAACGGCGTTTGCCGGCACTGCCCGGGTTGAAGTAGAGCCGCCGTGTGCCCGCCTCCTCTGTCACCCACTGCTGACGCGGCTTGTGGGAGTGGCCAAACAACACGGCGTCGCAGGCCATGTCGGTATCGAAATCCGCGATGTCGTGAACCAGATGCAGCCGCCAGCCGTTGACCACGATATCGCGATGCATCGGCAGCACCTCGCACCACGCTTCCCGATCGATATTGCCGCGCACCGCGATCAAGGGCGCCCGCTCGGCAAGTCGCTCAAGGATGGCAGGATCTCCCACATCACCCAGATGCAGGATCAATGCACAGCCTTCCAGCGCCTTTAACGCCTCATCGCGCAACAGCCCGTGGGTATCGCTGATCACACCGATGGCGGGATCAATGGAAAAGGATGTCCGGTCACACAGTGACAGCGCCATGGCGTCCTCCCCTGACAGCAGAAAGGCCCCGGTTGGGGCCTTTCACATGAATATTTCAAGCGATGATCAGCGGGTGGAGCCTGCCGGCGTGCCGGCCTTTTGATACTCCTCATAGGTCACGTTGCCCTGCTCATCCACGTTGCAGCTGACGTTATAGATGGTCGTGCCGTGGCCCAGCATGTTGATGTGCAGCAAAAGCTCTTCGCCCGGCTCGTAGTCTCCGGCATTTTGCTGCTCCATTAAAAGCTGCGAACTTTCGAAGGTGTCACCATCCTTGCTGTTCATGGCGGCATCGTGGCACTGATTCACCAGCTCACGCTCTTCCTGCGGCACGTCAGCCGACTCTTCGACGGAGGCCTGTGCCATCTGAGCAAACCCGGTCATCGCCAGCGTCATTGCACCCGCGCACCACATACCCTTGTGTACGTTCATGATTCATCCCTGACTATTGGCTTCGTGTTGAGTGTAGAAACTCCCGGCGCAACTTACCCGACTATTGTTGCGAAACGCTCGATTCTGTCCGGTCATCCAGACCTGCCGCACCCGGTACCAAATGATGATTTGCACCCTTCCTCACCGGCTCGTATGGTGCACGGCGTTTATCAATGGCCTGTCCCGGCCGTTTCGCTTCCGGGTCTTATCTGCTGGATACTGTCATGGCAACTTCCTCTGAACGCGGCTTTTTCGGCCACCCCCGCCCGCTGGGGCCCCTCTTTTTCACCGAAATGTGGGAGCGCTTCTCCTTTTACGGCATTCGCCCGCTGCTGGTGCTCTACATGGCGGCAACGCTTGCCGAAGGCGGGCTGGGCATTCCTCGCGAGACCGCCGCCGCCATCGTGGGCATCTTTGGTGGGATGATCTATTTGAGCGCCCTGCCGGGCGGCTGGCTGGCCGACAACTGGCTGGGCCAGCGCCGCGCGGTCTGGTACGGCTCGATTCTGATAGCGCTGGGGCACCTGTCCATTGCGCTGTCGGCGCTGTGGGGGGCGCCCATGTTCTATATCGGGCTGATTCTGCTCGTACTGGGCTCGGGCATTTTCAAGACCTGTATGGCGGTCATGGTCGGCACGCTCTACCCGGAAGGGGACGGCCGTCGCGACGGCGGCTTCTCGATCTTCTACATGGGCATCAATCTGGGCGCCGTGATCGCCCCGCTGATCACCGGCCTTGCAATGGAAAGTGGCGGCTGGCACTGGGGCTTTGGCGCCGGCGGCATCGGCATGCTGGTAGCGCTGGCCATCTTTCGCGTGTTCGCCATCCCTTCCATGAAACGCTTTGACCGCGAGCATGGGCGCGAATCGAGCTGGGACGCGCCGGTCAACCGGCGCCGCCATGTCGGCACCGGCGTGCTGGTCTGCCTGCTGCTGGTCGCGCTGTTCACGGGGCTTGGACTGACCGGCGTCATTACCTTCAACCCGGTCATGATCGCCACCACCATGAGCTACGTCGTCGGGCTGTTCGTGCTGGGCTGGTTTCTCTATCTGATGTTTTTCACCGGTCTGGATCGCATGGGCCGTGCCCGGGTGATCGTCTGTCTGGTGCTCTTTGTGGCCGCCGCCCTGTTCTGGGCCTCATTCGAGCAGCAGCCCACCTCCTACAATCTGTTTGCCGCGGACTACACCGATCGCCGGGTGCTGGGCATGGAGATTCCGGTGCTCTGGTTTCAGTCGCTCAATCCGCTGTTCATCATTGTGCTGGCGCCGCTGTTTGGCTGGCTGTGGCCGGCCATGGCCCGTCGCGGCTTCGAACCGTCAAGCGTCACCAAATTCAGTGCCGGCCTCGTGTTTGCCGCGGCAGGCTTTGGCCTGATGATGATGGCCGCCTGGCAGATTGTAGGCGGTGCCGGCCAGGTCTCACCCATGTGGATCGTGATGAGTCTGCTGCTGTTGACCCTGGGCGAGCTGTGTCTGAGTCCGGTCGGACTTTCGACCATGACCGAGCTGGCGCCGACGCCGATACGCGGGCAGATCATGGGCATCTGGTTTGCCGCCACGGCGCTGGGCAACCTGGTGGCCGGTCTGATCGGCGGCCATGTCAGCGCCGAGCAGGTCGCACAACTGCCCGAGCTTTTCGGACGCTGCGCACTGGCGCTGCTGATCGGGGCGATCATACTCATGATATTGATCCGACCCATTCGCCATCTGCTCGGCAAGAGCACCCATGATGATGCCGGACATGGCACTCAGGAGACCTCGTAAATGACGCTTTCCATCGACACACCGGCACAGCGACTTCATGCCCTGCGACAGGTCATGACAGAACAGGGGATTGATGCCTGGCTGGTGCCCTCCTCCGACCCGCATCTGTCCGAGTATCTCCCCGGGCACTGGCAGGGGCGCGAGTGGCTGACCGGCTTTACCGGTTCGGTCGGCACGCTGCTGGTGACCCGCGATTTCGCCGGACTCTGGGTCGACAGCCGCTACTGGGTGCAGGCCGACAAGGAGCTGGCCGGCAGCGGCATCGAGATGATGAAGGTGGCGCAGGGTCAGCAGATTCTCGCCCCGATCGACTGGCTGGCCGTCAATCACTCCGACCATGCCACACTGGGGCTCGATGGCGCCGTTTTGCCACTGGCCGCCCATCGCGCCTTCAGGGACCGCCTGGGGGAAGCGGTCACGATCACAAGCGAACGGGACCTGCTGGAAGAGATCTGGCCCGATCGCCCGGCCCTGCCGCAGGCGCCGGTGACCGCCCATGACGCTGCCTTTACCGGCCAGAGCCGGGCCGAGCGTCTGGCGCAGCTGCGCCAGGCCATGAACGAGGCCAACGCCGATACGCATCTGATCTCGACGCTGGATGACATCGCCTGGCTGTTCAATCTGCGCGGCAGTGACGTGGACTACAACCCGGTGTTTCTCGCCCACGCCCTGGTGGATACCCACCACACCCGTCTGTTCATTGATCAGGACAAGGTGCCCGCGTCGCTAAGCGAGGCGCTGGCCGATGACGGCGTGATGCTGCATGATTACGCCGAGGCCGTTGATGCCCTAGCGCGGCTGCCCGAGGCCACGCGGCTGCTGATCGACCCGGCGCGGGTCACGCTCTCGCTGTTCACGGCGCTGCCCGGGCACGTCACGCTCATCGAGGCCTTTCAGCCGACCACGCTGGCCAAGGCGTGCAAGCATGATGACGAGATCGCGCATGTCCGGGCGGCCATGGCCCGCGACGGCGCGGCGCTGTGCCGTTTTCTGTGCTGGCTTGAGGCAACGCTGGCCACTGATGAGACGATCACCGAGCTGACCATCGATGCGCGCCTGACCGCCGAGCGTACGCGGGGGAAACACTTCATCTCGCGCAGCTTTCCCACCATTGCCGGCTTCAACGCCAACGGCGCCCTGCCGCACTATCACGCCACCGAGACGGCGCACTCGACCATCGAGGGTCAGGGGCTGTTGCTGATCGACTCCGGCGCCCAGTACCTGGACGGCACCACCGACATCACCCGGGTTATCCCGGTGGGTGCGCCAACGCCGGCCCAGAAGGCCGACTACACCCGCGTGCTCAAGGGCATGATGGCGCTGTCACGCACCCGCTTTCCGGACGGCCTCGAAGCGCCTCGGCTGGACGCCATTGCCCGTGCCCCGTTGTGGGAGGCGGGCCTTGATTACGGCCACGGTACCGGCCACGGGGTGGGCTATTTCCTCAACGTGCACGAAGGCCCGCAGGTCATCTCCCGCGGCGCGCAACCCACGCCGCAGACCGCCATGCGCGAGGGCATGATCACCTCGATCGAACCGGGGCTCTATCGTCCGGGTCAGTGGGGCATTCGCATCGAGAACCTGGTGGCCAACCGCCGGGTGACCGATGACATCGAGCCCGGGGCGGACACATTCATCGAGTTCGAGACGCTCACCCTGTGCCCCATCGACACCTGCCTGATCGAGCCTTCGCTGCTGCGCGATGACGAGATCCGCTGGCTCGATGACTACCACCACACGGTGTTTGAGCGCCTGGCCCCGGGGCTTGATGATGAGACCCGCAGCTGGCTTGCCGAGAAAACACAGCCGCTGGCGCGCTGAACGTTTATAAGAACGTAAAAGGGAAAGGCACAAAAAAACGCCCCGGCCATGGCCGGGGCGTTTTTTGGCAAAGCCAGCGCGAGGATCAGCTCAGATCGTCGGTCGCCTCCGGCAGATCGGTGATCGCACCGAGCGAGGCCGAGCTGACCGTGCGGGCATACTTGGCCATCGCGCCGCGGGTATAGCGCGGCTTCGGCCGCTGCCAGGCCTCGCGTCGACGGGTCATTTCCGCCTCATCAATGTGCAACGTCATGACGTCGTTTTCGGCATCAATCGTGATCTGGTCACCGTTCTCGACCAGCGCGATCGGCCCGCCGTTGAAGGCTTCCGGGGTGATGTGTCCCACCACAAAGCCGTGGCTGCCGCCGGAGAAGCGCCCGTCGGTAATCAGCGCCACGCTATCGCCCAGACCGCGCCCCATGATGGCGGAGGTTGGCGTGAGCATTTCACGCATGCCCGGGCCGCCGCGCGGGCCTTCGTAGCGAATGACCAGCACGTCACCGGCGACCACGGTCAGGTCGTTGATGCGCGCCTGGGCCTCCTCTTCGGAGTTAAATACCCGCGCCGTGCCGGTAAAGCGGGTGCCCTCCTTGCCGGTAATCTTGGCAACCGACCCCTCCGGTGCCAGATTGCCGTAAAGCACGCGCAGGTGGCTGGAGGCCTTCACCGGGTTATCCAGCGGCTTGATGATGTTCTGGCCTTGCGGATAGGGCGCAACATCCGCCAGGTTTTCGGCCAGCGTGTTACCGGTCACGGTCAGGCAGTCGCCGTGCAAAAGGCCCGCATCGAGCAGGATCTTCATCAAGGGCTGAATACCGCCAATGGCAACCAGCTCGCTCATCATGTAGTGACCGCTGGGGCGCAGGTCCGCCACCACCGGTACGCGCTTGCCGATTTCGGTGAAGTCATCCAGCGTAAGCTCCACGCCGATGGTGTTGGCAATCGCGATCAGGTGCAGCACCGCATTGGTCGAGCCACCAAGCGCGATGACCACGGTCACGGCGTTTTCAAACGCCTTGCGGGTCATGATGTCAGAGGGCTTGATGTCGAGTTCGAGCAGCTTGAGCACGGCGGCACCGGCTTCGCGGCTGTCGTCCTGCTTGGTCTGCGACACGGCATTTTGCGCCGAGGAGTTCGGCAGGCTCATGCCGAGTGCCTCAATGGCAGAGGCCATGGTGTTGGCGGTGTACATGCCCCCGCATGAGCCCGGCCCCGGAATCGCGGTCTCTTCGATGCGCTTGACGTCGATAAGATCCATGTTGCCCTGGGAGTGGGCGCCCATCGCCTCGAACACCGAGACGATATCGGTGTGGCCTTCGCCCGGCAAAATGGTGCCGCCGTAAACGAAGATGCCGGGGCGGTCCAGACGGGCCAGGCCCATCATGCAGCCGGGCATGTTCTTGTCGCAGCCACCGATGGCGACCACGCCGTCAAAGCCTTCGCAGCCGGCGACGGTCTCGATCGAATCGGCAATGACCTCGCGCGAGATCATCGAGTACTTCATGCCCTCGGTGCCGTTGGCGATGCCGTCACTGATGGTGATGGTATTGAACACCACGCCCTTGCCGCCGGCAGCATCGGCGCCGTCACTGGCAGCGTCCGCCAGCACGTTGATGTGGCTGTTGCAGGGGGTGACGCGACTCCAGGTCGAGGCGATACCCACCTGGGGTTTGGTGAAGTCCTCGTCGTTAAAGCCCACGGCGCGCAGCATGGCGCGGCTGGCGGCCTTGCCGGGGCCGTCGACCACGGCAGACGAGTGTCGACGGGTATGGGCGCGGTCATTGGCAAGCGGTGCTGTCGAGGGGCTATCCGGCCGGTCTTCCTGGCTCATGATCTGATCACTTTTAATGGTAATGAATACGAACAGGTCTCGGGGCGCATCATGTCGGGCATGGGCCCGGGACCCACGAAAGCGCTGTCGATATCGCTCCGGCACAGGCGCTGCGCCGCGTGCTCAAAACGCATCAGGTATCGACAGGAGTGTGCCCCGGGGCTCCCGGATCTTCGGGAGCAGGCGACACACACTGCGCGGATAGCGCGGCCGGGTGTCAGGCCCGGCGCAGGGTGTCGAGTATACGCCCTGGCCGGTTCAGCGTGAAATCAGCTGCGCCCCGTGATTTCGAAATGCCCGTCAAGCTCAAGCGCCAGGCGAGCGCCCTCGGGCAGTGCCCCGACCCCTTCCGGCGTGCCGGTCAGGATCACATCCCCCGGCTCGAGCGTAAACGAGCGCGACATCTCAACGATCAGCTCGACCGCCTTGAACAGCATCAGGGCGGTATGCCCGGTCTGACGACGTTCGCCATCGATGGTCAGGCTAAAGCGCAGATCATCAAGACGCATCGTCTCCGGGTCAAAGGGCACAAAATCACTCATCGGGCAGGCGCCGTCAAAGCCCTTGGCCCGCTCCCACGGATGGCCCTTGTCCTTGAGCCGTGACTGGACATCGCGCAGGGTCAGATCCAGTGCCAGCCCCACGCCGGCAATGGCCGGGAGCACCTCTTCCGGGCGAGCGCGACACAGTCGGGTACCGATTAACAAAGCCACCTCGGTCTCGAAATGCACCTCCCCCAGGTGGCGCGGTACCCGAATGCGCTCGCGCATGGGCGTCGCGCTGGAGGCCGGCTTGATGAACAAAAGCGGTGTGGTGGGCACCTCATTGTTGAGCTCTCGGGCATGGGCAGCATAGTTGCGCCCCACGCAGACAATCTTGCCCAGCGGCTCGGCAAGGGTGCGTCCATCGGTAAAACCGGGCTGAAAGGCCATGACCTGTTCCTTTTGAAGATCCATGCGTTGTTATTGAATCACCACAAGCTTTATCACACCCATAAAAAGCGGCAAGGCGCGATGGCGCCCTGCCGCTTGTCTTTCGTATCTGCCCCCGGGCATCCCAGGGGCACGCCGTACGCTCACGACGGTTATACGGCCTGCACCGGACAGGCTTAAAGGGTCAGATCACGCCAGCGACCGTCCGGCGTATGCGCCAGGAAATCGGGGCGCTGTTTTTTGGCCGCGAACGGCGTGTCCAGGGCGTTATCACGCCGATTGAAGACGAAAAAGATATTACTGCGCGCATCGGGCGACATGTTGGCATTGGAGCCGTGCAGCGTGTTGCAGTCAAACAGCAACAGGCCACCGGCGCGGCCCTTGGGCGCCTCGATGCCGTGCTCGGCGACCAGCTCGGCCAATGCTTCCCGGCTCGGCACGCCCGCTTCCTGCTTTTTCAGGGAGCTCTTGTAGTTGTCCTCCGGCGTTTCGCCGATGCAGGGCACGAACTTCTCGTGCGAGCCCGGAATCAGCATCAGGGGGCCGTTGAACTCATGGTTGTCGGTGAGCACGATCGAGGCGCTGATGGCGTTCATGCGCGGCATGCCGTCCTCGGCGTGCCAGGTTTCAAAGTCTGAATGCCAGTCAAAGCCCTTGCCTTCAAAGCCGGGCTTGTAGTTGATGCGCCCCTGCATCACGTAGACATCCTCGCCGATCAGCTGCTCGACACTTTTGACCAGCTTTGGCGACTGCGCCAGCTGCCCAAACTTCGCCGAGAGAAAATGCATGGCAAAGATCGAGCGAATATCGTTGCTGCTCGGCTCGGTGATGGTGAAGTCCTGGTCACGATAATCCTCGCGCGCCAGCAGGGTATCCAGCTCGCGCTGGTACTCGGCAAGCTCGTCGTCATCGAGAAAACCGGGGATAAAGACATATCCCTTCTGGCGAAACTCCTCGCGCTGCTCGCTCGTAAGCGGTCCCTCTTCCGGCCCGCGCAGAATCTCTTCCTGACGCGGCAACCAGCTGCGCTCAGCAGGCGTCGCCAGGCGCGTAGGGTACGGGTCTTCCATAAGGGTGTTGTGACGCTGTGCGTGTACGGCTGACATGCTTTCCTCCTTGATCAATACAAGACGACGGCTTCCTGCCTGACGTCGCCCCTGGCGGGGCGCTACGGATATCCGGCGCAAAAGGCGCCTGTGGATACATGCTTTCGGTCCTGGGACGTCAGCAGATCATGAACCATCGTCTGACCCTTTCAGGGGCTCGCAGGCGCTGCATCCGTTTGACACGGCGCCGGCAAGCGCCACTACGTGAACATGGCACCCCCCGACCTTCCATAACTCAGGTTACGCGTATCGCGCCGTGGCGCGTTCAATGCTTTAATGCGCGCATCGATCATGTTCCCGACCCCCGCCTGGATGTTATCAATGTCGCTGCCGTGATCCCTGACCGCGCGCCGCCGGCGTCACCGGTCCACTTCCCGACACGACATTGATTTCATGAGCACTCACATGCCCTCTCACACTGCTATTCGTCGCGTTTTGAATCAGCTGTCGGCCGGCCTGCTGATGACAGCACTGCTGGTCACCGCCCTGCCCCTGACGGCCACCCAGGCACACGCTCGTCAGCTGATTCAACCGGAACACGGCACGGCCAGCGAACTGCGCGCCAAACGCAAGCGCGAGCAGGCGCGCGCCCGGCAGATGGGACTTTCCGAAACCGAGATGAAAAAGGCGGCCGCTCAGGGCCGTTCGCTGCTGCCGCAGGGCATCGCCCCGGGTGTGGATAACTTCAACTACAAGAAATACGCCTTCAACGGCGAGATCGACCAGCCCGGCGAAATCGCCATGGCACGCGCCATGGACACCGTCACCGACCAGCTCGGGCGGCCCTATCTCTGGGGCGGCACCACGCCCCAGGCCGGCTTCGACTGCAGCGGCCTGATCTATTACGCCTTTCGTGACCTGCTCTCCGGCGAGCTGCCGCGCACCGCCAACGGCATGTATCACTGGTCCCAGGCGGCCCCGGTCGCCACCGATTCGCTCAAACGCGGCGATCTGGTCTTTTTCCGCATCAAGGCCGCCAGCGCCGCCGACCACGTTGGCGTCTATCTGGGCGACGGCAGGTTCATTCAGGCCCCACGTACCGGCGAGAACATTCGCATCAGCTCGCTCGAGGGCGCCTACTGGCAGCGCCACTATCTGGGCGCGCGCCGCCTTTTGACCGGCGAGACCGTACGCCAGCTCGCCTCGCGCTAGGCAGTTCGTACCGTAATAAGGATGACCTTCCAAACCCGCCGTTGAGACCGCCGTCGCGCCACACGCTCGAGTCGCGCCGCTGGCAGCACGCTCTCCTTTCTGCTCGGCCCCGATCGCGACACCGCCGGGCCTTCCCGGCCGGGGCGTCCTCGAAAGCGACCCGGACAGTGTTGTTTTGATGAGCAAGCGTTTATTGTGTTTCAAAACGAAACCTGGTGGCGAAGTGACGTTTCGATCCTTTGTGGCTGCTGCCCGATGACTTCCCGGACACAGGCGTCCGGCGCCATCGAAGGGACCGCATTCGTCATGCTGCCACGCCTTCCTTGAGCAACATGATGTTTTCAAAAATTCTGTTCTGGGTAGTTCGTGTACTGACACTGCTTTTGATCGTGGCAAGCCTGCTCCCCGAGCTTCCCAGTGGCCAGTGGTTTATCAAACTCTGGGAATTTCCACGACTACAGCTGACCCTGGCGATAGCCGTGACGCTGTTGCTGCTGATTTTGCATGCCTGGCTTAAAAGGCCGCGAAAGGAGCATGCCGTGCTGCTGGTCCTGCTGCTCGCCACCGGCGGGTGGCAGGCGTTTCATATCCTGCCGTTCACACCTGTCTGGCCGAAGGAAGTGCCCACGGCCGATGCCCGGACCCTTGAGGATCAGGCCACATTCAAGGTCATGACCGCTAACGTCGACTACAAGAATGACCGCTATGCCGAGGCCGTGGATCTGATCCGGCGTGAGGACCCTGACCTATTGCTGTTGATCGAGGTCGATGATGAGTGGAAGCAGGGTCTGGCGCCATTGAGTGAAGCCTATGAATATCGCATCGGTGAGGTGCGAGGCGAGGGGCTGGGCATCATGCTCTGGTCACGCTTCCCCATGCGGGAACAGGAAGTGGCACACCTTGTCTCCGAACGTCGCCCTTCCATTTTTGCCACGCTGGACATTCCGGACCTGGGGCTTGTGCGCTACACGGGTATTCATCCGGTGCCCCCGGGGCTGAAGGATCGTATCGCACACAATGATGAAACCACCGAGCGCCGCGACAGCCGGGTTCGCGACGCCGAGGTCATGCTCGTTGCCCGCCATGTCCAGCAGAACCCGGACAACCGCTGGATCGTTACCGGAGACTTCAACGATGTCGCCTGGTCCGATACCAACCAATTGTTCAGCGAGCTGAGCGACCTCAAGGACCCACGTCGCGGCCGGGGGTTGCTGAGCACTTATCACACCGCGTATCCCTTTTGGCGCTACCCGATCGATCACATGTTTGTCTCTGACGGTTTTCAGCTCGTCGACCTGAACCGGGTCAAGCTTCAAGGTTCGGATCACTTCGCCATTACGACGACATTAACGGCCGCGAGAAAGGATCACACGGCGCCCGAAGCCTCAAGGCAAGCGCATCAAAAGGCCGAGGAGCTGATCGAAGAAGGCGCCGAAGATGCCAGCGAACATGGCGTAAGCAACTGAACCACCGATATGAAGGCCACCCCGGCATCAATGCGGGTGGCCTTTTGCGCCATGCGCCTTTCCCGCCACTTTTCTTCAGCTTCCGAACCAACGACACCAGGTCTTTAAAACGCTCGGTTCGGGTGCGGTCATCAGCTCTGGATGAAGCCAGCCTGTAAGCGACAGGGCGCGTCACGCGGGGCTGCCGTCGGGCAGCCCTTTTTGTATCCAACTGCAATTTTTTAACTTCGGTCAACGTTGCGTACAGGCGTCCTGACTATTCTCGGGCGTTCCCCTGTCATTTTTTATCGGGCACGGATCGCCCGTGACAGGCAGAAAAAGGAGTTTTCATGGATGCCTCCCCCCTCCGGCGTCTGGACGATGTGCTGACATGTCACGACACACCCGCTGAGCACATCAGTGCGCTGGCCAATCCTCTTGATCGACTGATTGCCCTGGGGCCGCTGCCCCCGCCCGGCGCCGGCGACACGCTACTGCGATGGCGCGTTCTTTACCGCGTGGCAGCCTGCGATCTGGCGCTCATCAAGCTCTATGAAGGGCACACGGACGCGCTGGCGATCATGACAGAGCTTGGCGTTACGTTTGATGCCCCGACAGACGCCCGCTGGGCGATGTGGGCCGCCGAGCCGCCGCAGGCCCGGGTGTATATCAGCGATGATGCCAGCACTGGCGAGGCAGATCGGATCACTCTCAACGGCACCAAGGCGTGGTGTTCGGGTGCTTCGATCGTCAGTCATGCCCTGATGACCGTGTGGCAGGACGACCAGCAGCGTCTCGCCGCCGTGGCGCTGGACCAGCCGGGCGTTAACGTCACCGACCGGGGCTGGCAGGCCGTCGGCATGCAGGCCACTGCCAGCGTTGAGGTCGATTTTGACAACGCCCGGGCCACGCTGATCGGCCCACCCAATGCCTATCTGAACCGATCCGGCTTCTGGCAGGGCGGTGCCGGCATCGCCGCCTGCTGGCTGGGCGGTGCGCAGGCCCTTGCGCGTGCACTCCAGGCGAAGGCCGCCACCCGCCGGGACGACACGCTCATGATGGCGCACCTGGGGCATGTCGATGTGGCCCTGCATGCCGGCCTTGCCGGGCTTCGCGACGCCGCCGCCACGATCGATGCCGCACCGGATCAAAACCACCAGAGGCTGGCGCTGCGCACCCGCGCGCTGATCGAACACAGCGTTGAACAGATCATCACGCACTGCGGCCGCGCGCTGGGCGCCGGCCCCTTCTGTCGCGACCGTGCTTTCGCCCACATGATGGCCGACCTGCCCGTTTATCTGCGCCAGAGCCACGCCGAACGCGATCTTGAAGCGCTGGGCCAACGCTGCGCCGACACCGCCAGCGGGTGGCAACCATGATGCAGGACGATCGTCGCATCGAAGGCGAAGGCACGCCCGAGTCCGCTTGGCAGGCCCGGGGCAGGCTCGAAGCGCTGCCGTATATAACGCATGACGCCCTGGTGGCCCCCCATGAGCGCCCCGTGATCGTCGCGCCGCACCCCGACGATGAAACGCTGGGCTTTGCCGGGCTCATGCTGCAACTCACTGCCGCCGGCCATGCCATCCACTTGATCGCCGTCACCGATGGTACGGCCAGCCACTCGGGCTCCACCCACTGGACGCCCGAGCGGCTGGCGCAGCAGCGCCCGCAGGAGAGCCTGCGCGCGCTGCTCAAGCTGGGCTGTGAGCGCCACACGAGCGTGGCGCGCCTGGCGCTGCCGGATACCGCCGTGGCACAGCATGAAGCGGCGCTGAGTGAGCATCTCGCCGCGTGGCTCACCCCCGAGCATGTGGTCCTGACCACCTGGCGTGGCGATGGCCATCCCGATCATGAAGCCACCGGGCGCGCCTGTGCCCGTGCCTGTGAGCTCAGCGGGGCGCGCCTGATTGAAATCCCGATCTGGACCTGGCACTGGGCCACGCCGGGCGACCCCCGCGTGCCATGGGCGCGCGCCCGGCGTCTGGAGCTTGATGCCAACATGCTGGCCAGAAAGCAGGCCGCCATTCAGGCCCATGAGAGCCAGTTGCGTATTGATCCGGACACCGGACAGGCGCCGATTCTGCCCGAGGCGGTGCTGGCCCGCCTGATGCGCCCTTATGAAGTTTTCCTGATGAGCGAGCCATGCGATGGCGCTCATGACTGACCGGAGGCGATGCCCGTGACCCGTCTGGATGCTCAAGCCTTTGAACAGCTGCACGCCCGGTATGTTGATCCCTGGCGCTACCACACCCGCTGGTATGAAAAGCGCAAGCGCGACCTGACAATGGCCATGCTGGCCCGCGAGCGCTACCGCCGCGCGTTTGAACCGGGCTGCTCCATCGGCGTACTCAGCGCAGCGCTTGCAAAACGCTGCGACGCCCTGTGGATACAGGACGTCAGCGACAGCGCCGTGGCCCGCGCCTGCGAGACGCTGGGCGGGCTGGATCATGTGAGCATCACCGGCGGTGCCGTGCCCGAGCAGTGGCCGGAAGGTCGTTTTGATTTGATCGTGATCAGCGAGATGGGGTACTACCTGAGCCGTGAGGCACTAACGACGCTGTGCGCGCGCATTGACGCCTCATTGAGTGATGACGGCGAGCTGCTGGCCTGTCACTGGCGCCATCCCATCGACGGCAGTGATCTGAACGCCGACAGCGTTCACGACACGCTGGGCGAGCGTCTGGGCTACGCGCACCACGGCCATTACCAGGACAGGGATACCCGGATTGATCTGTGGCAGCGCACGCCGTCTCCCGTGGCCGCTCGTCAGGCGTTCGGCAATGAGGGGCAATGATATGGCACGCATGGGCGTGGTGGTGCCGGCCCACAATGAAGAGCAGCACCTGCCCGAGTGTCTGCGCTCGCTGTGTCGCGCCGCCGACCATGCGCGCGGCCTGGGGCATGAGGTCACGCTGGTGGTGGTGCTCGACAGCTGTCGGGACCGTTCGGCTGCCATAGCCGCCGAACATGGGGTTACCGTGGTCAGCATGGCCGCTGCCAATGTGGGCATGGCCCGCCATGCCGGCGTGCTGGCCTTGCCGGCGGGCATCGACTGGCTGGCCTTTACCGATGCCGATACCTGCGTACCCGACACCTGGCTGAGCCACCAGCACGGCTTTGGTACCGAGGCGGTCTGTGGCGGGGTCCATCTGAATCAATGGCAGCGGCTATCGCCGGATCTGCGCGCGCGCTATCTGACGCATCGGCGCCAGAACCTCAAGCGACAGCACATTCACGGCGCCAACCTGGGGATCAGCATGGCGGCCTACCAGCGGCTGGGCGGCTTTCGCCCGCTGCGCTGTCACGAGGATGTAGATCTGATCGAGCGCCATCTGGCCGCGCACGGCAGCATGACCTGGGCCCCCGAGCTTCGCGTCATGACCAGCGCCCGATGCCATGCACGCGCCCCCGAAGGGCTGGGCGCACTGCTGTACGCGCTGGAATATGCCCAGCCCGAGCCTTCCCCGAGTGCCCGGGACGCCGGCTGACGTCGCGGTTCAGGGTTTATCGCCCTGCTCGTTGCGCGACTCGCTGTTCTGCTCCACCGGCGCACCGTCGGCGGTGGGGCCCATGCGGGCCCTGGCCGCCGCCATCGCCTGGCGCAGTGCCTGCTGGCTGTCGTCGCTGTCGCTGCCGGCAATGGCCGTGCGCCAGTGATCGATCGCGCCCTGATAGTCGCCCGCGCGGAAATCGGCAAAGCCCAGCAGCCCGTGCACCGTGGGCTGGCGCGGGTCGGCTTTCAGCACTTCATCGGCAAGCGCCTGAATGTCGTCGTTCATCTCGCGGTCGTTTTCGACAAAGCGAATCTGGGCCAGCTCGGAGACCAGCGACGGCTCGCGCCCTTTCAGCGCGATCAGCCGGGTCAGGGCGTGATCGGCCTTGTCATACTGCCGACTGTCGCGATAGAGCGGATAGAGTGACGCCCACACGCTGGGATTGTCCGGCTGGCGCTGCGCCTCCTGTTCAAAGCGCGCGATAAACTGCTGCGGCTCGCCGCCGTCCTGCTCGACCTGCACGCGGGCCTGATAGAGCGTCAGATCATCCACGCTCCCCTCGCGGTGGTAGGCGTACAGCGAGCCAAAGCCCACCACCACTACCACGATCGCGGTCAGCCACACCCCGCTGTAGGCTGACTTCAGCCCGCGCGGCGCCCGGCCTTCGGTGTCGGCGAGCAGATCGCGCTCAAGCTCCAGGCGTCGCGCCTCGAACCGCGCCTGGTCGATCTCGCCGCGGGCGAGCTCCTCCTCCAGGCCTGCCAGCCGGTCACGAAAGATGGTGACGTTGTCGCGGGCATCGTCATCGCGCGTCTCCAGCGCCGCCTGGGCCTCACGCAGAGGCCGGCTTCGCCACAGCGGCAGCAGCAAAAACCCCACCGCCACACTCAGCAGCAGGGCAAGGCCTACCCATAACGCCGTCATTGATGGCTCCTGTCCTGATCGTCATTGCCCTGATGGCGCGACAGCAGCGTGTCGAGCCGCTGTTGCTCGTCATCATCGAGCGCCTCGGCGCGCTCATCGCGGCGTGAGCGAATCACCGCCGCGATGGCGGCCAGCCCGAGCAGCACGCCCACGCCCGGCCCGGCCCAGAGCGCGACGGTGCGCCACTCAAGGCGCGGGCGATAGAGCACGTAGTCGCCAAAGCGCTCGACCATGGCCTGGCGGATGTCGTCGTCGCTGTCGCCACGCCTTAACGCGCGCGCCACGTGTGTGCGCATGTCACCGGCAATCGGCGAGCCGGAATCGCCGATCGCCTGATTTTCACACTTGGGACAGCGAAGTGTGGCGATCAGCTCGCTGTAGCGCGCTTGCAGGGCCGGGTCGTCAAAGCGGTGCAGATCGTCGGCGCCGGCAGTGGCGGCCAGCAGGATCGCCACGGCTGCAATCAGAGCCCGCATCAGCGCTTTCGGGGTTACTGCCATCGCCTGATCTCCGGCAGGATCACATCCTCGACGTCCTCGGGCGTGATATAGCCCGTGTGGTGATAGCGGATATTGCCGCGGGCATCGACAATAAACGACTCGGGCGCGCCATAGACACCCAGATCAAAGCCGAGCGAGCCTTCCGGGTCAAAGATATTGAGCGCAAACGGGTTGCCGAACTCCTCCAGAAACCCCTGCCCCTTGTCGCGGGTGTCCTTGTAGTCCACCCCGACCAGATGCACGCCGCGCTCGGCCAGCGTCAAAAGCTGCGGCATTTCGCGCTTGCAGGTCGGGCACCACTCGCCCCAGACGTTGACCAGCGTCACCTGCCCTTCAAGCAGCGAGGCGTCCACCGTGCGCTCGTCGTTTTCCAGCGTGGTCAGCGAAAACGCTGGAAAGGGTTTTTCCAGCAGCGCCGAATCGCGATGAGACGGGTCGCGCCCCAGCCCCTGCCAGAGCAGAAAAGCCAGCACCACGAAAATCAGAAGCGGCACGAACAGCCAGTAGCGTTTTTTCATGCTCGAGCCTCCATTGTTTGCCGGGTTCGACTGCGGTGGCGGTAGCGCTTGTCGCACACGGCCAGAATGCCGCCCGCCGCCATCAACAGCGCCCCCAGCCACAGCCAGCGCACGAAGGGCTTGACCTGGATGCGCATCGCCCAGGACTCGCCGTCATCCAGCGCCTCGCCCATCGCCACGTACAGATCGCGGGTCAGACCGTTATCCAGCGCGGTTTCGGTCATCGCCTGACGCCGGGTGGTAAAAAAGCGCTTTTCCGGATGCAGCAGCGTTACCAGCCGGTCCCCCTGGGTGACCCGGATGGTGGCGCGGTCGCTTAAATAGTTGGGCCCGCGTGTCTCGTTGAGCTGAGTCATGGTGAAGCTGTAGCCGCCCACCTCGACCGAACGGCCGGGACTCATGCGCACGTTATCGGCGTGGTCGTAGTTCGACACCATGGTCACCCCGACAATGGTCACTGCCATGCCGATATGGCCCAGCACCATGCCATAGTGGCTGCGCGAGAGTTTCCCCGGCCCGCGCAGGCCGAAGCGGCGTATCAGGATCAGCGGCTCGCGCGCCAGCGGCACCACGATCCACGCCGCCACCAGAAGCCCCAGGCTGACCGGCAGCGACCAGGCACCGTCATAAAGCCAGGGAATCATCAGCGCCACCGCCAGCGACACGGCTGCACTCAGCCACAGCCGCTTGATCAGCTCGCGCGCCGTCATCTGCTTCCAGCGCGTCACGGGGCCGGCGCCCATGAACAGCCCCAGCGCGACAGTGAGCGGCACGATCAAAGCGTTGAAATAGGGCGGGCCGACCGAGATCTTGCCCATGTTCAGGCTGTCGAGAATCAGCGGATAGAGCGTGCCCAGCAGCACGGTCACCGTCATCACCAGCAGCACGATGTTGTTGAACAGGAGCATGGCATCACGCGACAGCCAGCCAAAGCCGAGCGGGCTTTTGACCCGGGGGGCGCGAAAGGCATACAGCGTCAGCGAGGCGCCCACGGTCAGCCCCAGCAATACCAGAATGAAGGTGCCGCGGGAGGGGTCGTTGGCAAAGGCGTGCACCGAGGTCAGCACCCCCGAGCGCACCAGGAAGGTGCCCAGCAGCGATAGCGAGAAGGTGACGATT
This sequence comes from Kushneria indalinina DSM 14324, assembly GCF_003385845.1. Taxonomy (GTDB): domain Bacteria; phylum Pseudomonadota; class Gammaproteobacteria; order Pseudomonadales; family Halomonadaceae; genus Kushneria; species Kushneria indalinina. Next base: position 310,510 of record NZ_QRDJ01000007.1, read on the forward strand.
GCCAAAAGCACCGTCCAGCTTTTGAAGCCGCCGCGCTTTTCGGTCACCGCCAGCGAGTGCATCAGCGCCGTGCCGGCAAGCCAGGGCATCAGTGAGGCGTTTTCGACCGGGTCCCAGAACCACCAGCCGCCCCAGCCCAGCTCGTAGTAGGCCCACCAGCTGCCCAGCGCAATGCCCACACTCAAAAACGCCCAGGCAAGATTGGTCCAGGGGCGCGCCCAGCGCGTCCAGGCCGCATCCAGCCGCCCGCCCATCAACGCGGCGAGCGCAAAGGCAAAGGCCACCGAAAAGCCGACATAGCCCATGTAGAGCATCGGCGGATGCACGATCAGCCCCGGGTCCTGCAGCAGCGGGTTAAGGTCGGCGCCCTCCATGGGCGGGGCCGGCAGGATGCGCTCAAACGGGCTCGAGGTGGCCAGAATAAACAGCAGAAAGCCCGCGTTGATCATGCCCAGCACCGACAGCACGCGGGCGAGCATGTCGCGCGGCAGATTGCGCGAAAAGACGCTGACCGCCAGCCCCCAGAACGCCATCATCATCGACCACAACAGCACCGAGCCTTCATGGCCGCCCCAGACCGCACTCAGGCGGTAATACCAGGGCAGCTGTGAATTGGCGTTGCCCGCGATGTAGTCCACGCTGAAATCATTGAACAAAAAGCCCAGCGCCAGACAGACGAAGGCCACCAGCAGAAACAGCGCCTGGCCCCAGGCCATGGGGCCGGCATAGCTCATCCACAGCGGCCGGCGGGTCAGGCTGCCGGCCAGCGGCACGATCGCCTGCACCAGCGCCATGGCCAGCGCCAGCATCATGGCGTAGAGCCCGATTTCGGGAAGAATTTCAATCAGCATGACGCGCGGACCCTAAATGCGTTCATCGTTGCCGCCGGTGACCGCGCCACTGGAGGGAATCGACTTGCGGGCCTCGGCGGCCTTGAGCGCCCCATCCACCTCCGGCGGCATGTAGTTTTCATCGTGCTTGGCCAGTACTTCGCTGGCCTCGAGCCAGCCGCGCTCGTTGAGCGTGCCGACAATGACCACGCCCTGCCCTTCACGAAAGAGATCCGGCAGGATGCCGCGATAGTGCACCGGCACATCCTCTTCGAAATCGGTCACGGTGAAGGTCACATCCAGCGTCTGCTGATCGCGCTGGACGCTGTCGTCACGCACCACCCCACCGGCGCGCAGCGAGCGCCCCGGCGGCGCCTCGCCGGCGCTGATCTGGGTCGGGGAGTAAAAGAGGTTCATGTTGGCGCGCAGCGAATAGAGCGTCAGACCGATGGCCACGCCTGCCAGCGCCACCAGCACCAGGATAATGATCAGCCGCTGCCGACGATGCGCCTTCATGACGTCTCCTCGACGGTCGCCGTCGCTGATCGCCCCGGACGGCGCGCTTCGCGGCGTTCAAGCGCTGACACATGCCGCAGCAGCCGGCGCTGCTCGATGACGCTGACCAGCGCAAACGCCACCAGCGCGCCGAGCACCACGATAAAGGCCGGCCAGACGTAGGCGGCGTAGCCGTTCATCGCCCAGAAGTCGGTCAGCGAATCAAAGGCCATTGCGCTCTCCTTGCGCCAGCGCACGCACCCAGCGGGCACTCGGCTGGCGTCTGATGATCTCGTTACGGGTGCGCGCCACCGTGACGGCGGCAAAGATCAGGTAAAAGCCGATCACCATGAGCAGCAGCGGCAGCCACATGCTCGCCGGCATGGCCGGCTTTTCGGTGAGGCTGAAGGTGGCGCCCTGGTGCAGGGTGTTCCACCACACCACCGAATACTTGATGATCGGCAGATTGATCACCCCCACCAGGGTGAGGATGGCGGCCGCCCGCGCCCCGCCATCGCGGCTGGCAAAGGCCCCGCGCAGGGCCATAATGCCCAGATAGATAAACAGCAGCAGCAGCATCGAGGTCAGCCGCGCATCCCATACCCACCAGGTGCCCCAGGTCGGCACGCCCCAGATGGCCCCGGAAAAGAGCGCGCTGAAGGTCATCGCCGCGCCAAAGGGAGCGGCGGCGCCGGCGGCCATGTCGGCCAGCTTGATGCGCCAGACCAGGAAGATCACGCTGCACAGTGCCATCATGGCAAAGCACGACTGGGCCAGAATGGCCGCCGGCACATGCACGTAGAGAATGCGAAAGCTGTCGCCCTGCTGGTAATCGGCCGGCGCAAACGCCAGCCCCCAGAGACTGCCAATGGTGATCAGGATCGCACCGATCCCCCAGAGAAACGGCAGCCAGCGCCCGCTCATGGTGTAAAACCATTTGGGGGAGCCGAGTTTATGAATGATGGGCCACATGATTATCGGTCAGCGTTGTTCAGGTCGGTATCGGGAAGGGATCAGCCATCCAGCGAGAGTTTCAGGGCGGCCCCTGCCGCCCAGGGCGCGGCCAGCAGGGACAGGGCGAGCATGGCGCCCATCAGCGCAAGCCAAGGCGTGACCACCGCGCCCTCCACGGCCAGACGCACGATGCCGGCACCAAAAATCAGCACCGGCGCATAAAGCGGCAGAATCAAAAGCGACAGCAGCACGCCGCCGCGTCGAAGCCCCACGGTCAGGGCGGCGCCGATGGCGCCGATCAGACTCAGCGTGGCCGAGCCCACAAGCAGCGTGAGCATCAAAACGCCCATGCTGTGGCCCGGCAGCGCGAGCATGACGGCCAGCAGCGGCGAGAGCAGCGCCAGCGGCAGACCGGTGGTCAGCCAGTGCGCCACGATCTTGGCCAGCACCAGTACGCCGGCCGGCTGTGGCGCCAGCAACAGCTGCTCGAGCGTGCCGTCGTCAAAGTCATCGCGAAACAGGCCATCAAGCGAGAGCAGTACCGCCAGAAGCGCCGCCACCCATAAAAGCCCCGGCGCAATCTCGGCCAACAGCGTGCTGTCGGGTGAAAGCCCCAGCGGAAAGAGCGTGACCACCAGCGCAAAGAAGATCAGCGGATTGGCCAGCTCGCTGCGGCGTCGAAAGCGCAGCCGGCAGTCGCGATAAAGCGTTGCCGAAAACCCCTGCCACAGTCCCGGCAGGCCTGCTGCAGTGTTGTCGGTGGCGGCGCGCTCAGCACTCAATGTGCACGCCTCCCTGACCGTCGAATCGCAAATGCTTAAGAACATCTGAAGCGGGGGAAAGTTCCCCGCTGTCATGGTGCGAGGTCACCACGACGCTGCCGCCGGCCCGGCAGTGCCCCATCATCCAGGCCTCCAGCTGGCGCACGCCGTCGCGGTCGATGGCGGTGAAGGGCTCATCGAGAATCCAGAGCGTCTGATGGCCCAGCGCGAGCCTGGCCAGCGCCACCCGGCGCTGCTGACCGGCAGAAAGAGCCTCTACCGGCGACTCTTCAAAACCGGCCAGCCCGACCTTCTCAAGCGCCTCAAGGCCGGCCTCGCGGCGAGTGCGAGCGCCCCCTGTTATCGTGCTCATGGCCTGATACCAGTCCAGATTCTCCAGCGGCGTGAGCGCCTTCTTGATGCCCGGGCGATGGCCGATATAGAGCATCGCGGCCATGAACGCCTCGCGGCAGCGCCCCAGCGGCTCCCCCTGCCATAAGAGAGTGCCGGTATAGTCCGCCATCTGACCGGACAGAATGCGCAAAAGCGTAGTCTTGCCCGACCCGTTGGGTCCTTCGACGCGCCACAGCTCGCCCGGACCGATGTGCCAGTCAAGGTCGCTGAAAAGCCAGCGCTCATCGCGCTCGCAGCCAAGCTTTCGGGTGTCGAGTTGCAAGACGGGGTCCGCACGGTATCGTCACGACCACGCGCGCAGCGTCAGGCTGGCGCAGTCATGAAGGGGGCAAGGAATTTGCGGCGCAGTCTACGCCATTTTGGCCCGATCATCGACCCGCGATGACGCAAATCAGAGGGGACTCATCCCGGACGCGACGCCTCCGGGGTGCGCCATCCGCCGCCGCCGGCGCAGCCAGGCCAGCATCAGCGCCCCGACCAGCACCGCCTCGGCCAGATCGCCCCAGTAGTACATCCACACCGCCGCCTGCTGAAGTTCCTCAAGCGCAGCGCCGGTGCCACGCGGGAAGCCGAACGCATACAACAGCTTGCCAAGCGTGGCGTGCGCGGCCATGGCGACAAACAGCACCGCCATGCGCATGCGCCAGCCGGGACGGTGCGGTGCGGGGTCGGGCCCGGCGATCGCCCAGGTAAAGAGCGTGCCCGAAATCACGAAGTGCAGATGCAGGACATTCGAAAGCCAGGGGCTATGCAGGCTGTGCGCATACAGCGAGGTCATGTAGAGCAGATACATGCCGCCGATATCCAGTATCGCGGCCGTCAAGGGATGGGTCAGTACACGAATCGGCCCGGTGCCGAGAAAGCGCACCAGCCCCCGCGCGCCGCCGGGCGGCAGGTTGCGCAACAAAAGCGTCATGGGGGCGGCAAAGACCAGCCCGAGCGGGGCAAACATGCCCAGCAATAGATGCACCACCATGTGCATGCGCACATCCTGATGCGCGGCGTGCATGAGATCAGGCACAAACCCCACGGCCAGCGTGGCGCAGCCGGCGGTGAACAAAAGCGTGCGCCACCAGGGCCAGGGCTTTTGCCGTCGCGTGCGCCACACGCCGAAAAGGTAGGCCAGCCACACAAGCGCCATCAGAAAAAACGCGACCGCGGAGGTCGCGCCCATGGCCATGGGGCCATGCAGGATAGAGTGTGACGTCATGGGCACGCCCCTGCCGGATCAGTGCTGACTGGTGGCCTGGCCCTGGCGGGCGCGCTGCAGCAGTTTCCAGCCGATGGCCAGCATGATCAGGCCCGCGCCAATCCAGGCGATATCGTAAAACCAGACATGATCGACGTAGCGCACCTGGTGCAGGCCCAGAATCTTGTGATCGACGATGCCGTCAAAGGTCTGAAAGCCGCCCATGCCGAGCAAAAAGCCGGGGCCGCGGTAGCCGGGGGCCTGGGCAGCGCGCCCGTGCAGCTCGATCATCATGAACGCGCCCACGATAAAGAGCACCAGCTCCATGGTATGCAAAATACCGTCAGAGGCGAGTGCCAGCGCCGTGGAGCCGGTATCGACGAAGTGGTGCCAGGCCAGCAGCTGGTGGAAGATGATCTCGTCGATGGCCGCCATGAAACCGATTCCCAGCAAAACGGCGGCGATCATCGTGCGGCGAACATCCTGGGCAACGGGGGGCTGTACGGCCATGGCGCTCTCCTGGCAGGCTCTGGTTCAGGCAATGCGGTATCGTGGTCTCAAGCCTGGCGCATGACGACGGATCCGACATCATGACCGGGACAAAAATTTCACTGCTGTCGATGATCGGAGCCTGTCCATGCTCTCCCTTTTAACGCGCTGGTGGCGCCCTGTACTGCGCTGGATGTGGCGTAGCCTCGTCGCCCTGTTGATCGTGTTCGCCACCCTGTGGGGCGCGCTGGCGCTCTGGTATCAGCTGCCCGGGCCCGCCGCGCTGGTGGTCACCGTCATGACCCTGTGGGCCCTGCTCGGACTGGGGGCAGCGCTGGCGATGCTGAGACTGTTCGGCGTCCGGCGACGGCCACGGGCTATTCCATGGGCCTGGCTTGTGGCCTCGATGATCCTGCTGGCCTGGTGGCAGACCATCACGCCCCGGGGCGATCGTGACTGGGCCGATGACATGGCGCATCTGCCGCGCGCCGAGATTCAGGGGGATCAGGTCACGCTCCACAACGTGCGCAACTTCGACTGGCACAGCCGGGAGCACTATACCCAGCGCTGGGAGACACGCACCTACGACCTCTCCGAGCTTGAATCCACCGACCTGATCGTCTCCTACTGGATGGGCCCCGCGATCGCCCATACGCTGGTCAGCTTCGGCTTTGAAAACGGCCAGCAGCTGGTGTTCTCGGTCGAGATTCGCCGCCAGCGCAATGAAGCCTTTTCCGCCATCGGCGGCTTTTTCAAGCAGTTCGAACTGGCGCTCATCGCCGCCGATGAGCATGACATCGTGCGCACCCGCTCCAACGTGCGCGATGAAGACGTCTATCTTTATCGAGTGGCCCTGCCCGATGACGCTGCCCGTCAACTTTTTCTGGCCTATCTCGATGAAGCCGACGACCTGCGTGACACGCCTGCCTTCTACAACACCCTGACCAGCAACTGCACCACTCTGGTCTTTGACATGGTGAAACGGATCATCCCGGGGCTGCCCGCCGACTATCGCTTGCTGCTGTCGGGCTATCTGCCCGGCTATCTGTTTGATCTTGACGCGCTGGATACGTCCCGAACGCTTTTAGAACTAAAGTCGCGAGGGCATATCAGTTCCCGCGCCCGAGCGGCCGATAACGGGGGGCACGCACTGCCCGACTTCTCCGCCGCGATTCGACAGGGCGTGCCAGCGCCGGACGGCCGACTGATCGATACCGGCACGCCAAACGAGTGAGATCAGGTCCGACCAATCATTAAAGACATGAATTGGAGGGTTCAAGGGCCTGAGCTTGAAGTATGAAAAGGCAATTTCATGCTAGGGGGAGCGCGCGTTATCACATAACATGGGTAAACAAATTACAGAGGTGTTTCATGAGGCCCACAGAGCTCAATGTCCGCTGTTTCCACTGTGGCAGCCGACGCATTACCGTTCGTTCAGGCCACATGCGCCCGGTCGAAGACCCCGTGCACTGCCGGGACTGTGACACTTACCTGGGTCGTCGCAGCGATCTCGCCTTTGAACGTCGCCGCCTGATTATCGGCGCGGCCAATGAACCGTTTGATCACCATCCGGATGCCGTGACCCTTCACACGCCGGTCGCGCTCAGGGTGATCAACGACAGTGAGGCATCAACGCCTGTAGCGTCGCTGGCCACCAGCGCCACCTCCTCGGCAGAATAGAGCCCGCCGTCTCGAAGACGGCCGCCACCCGGGCCGCGATGTTTCAGTGCCGATCCTGTCTGCCATACCCCGTCGGTGTTCAGTGTCGTCCAGGCCACACGCCCCTGGCGGGATGTTCTCAAACGCCGGTTTGCGTTAAAGTCACAGGCCTCAAACGTACCCCTTAGGCGCTGCCTTTCCCTGCCCATGACTCGTCTGCGCTGCTCGTTTCCGGCCTGGCTGGCCCTGGCCGCAATGATGGTGATCTTTCTGGCCCCGGTGCTGTCGCAGACACTGGCGCTGGCCCATGAGCGTGAGCGCACCAACCCCGATCCCCCCTGGCAGGATCAGACCTCCGACATGCATGCCGGCCATGTCATGGCCGCGCCAGCGACGCAGGAAAGCCAGCAGGCCACCACACACCAGTACACCGAGACCCATCCGGCAGGCCACGTCGATCTCGCCCAGTGTGGCTACTGCTCGCTGCTGGCCCATACCCCGCTGATGGTCGAGGCCGCCCTGGCGCTGCCCCCCAGCCGTGCCGGGCCCAATAGCGCCCCGGTTCCTGCCCGTCTACAGGGCCATGCCCGGCATCCCCACTTTCCCAATGCCCGCTCACGCGCACCACCCCTGTCCGTCTGATACCCGGTTCGACCCCGCTCTGCCCCCTTCCGGCCCGTACCGGGAAGGCGCGAACCAGACAGATGCCATGAGATCGTCGCTCATGGCCGTGACAGGTGATTTCATGACACACGACACCGCCACCTCTCCCCCGAGTCGCAGACCCTGGGGCTGGGCTTTTATCGCCCGACTGCATTTCTATATCGGCCTGCTGGTCGGCCCGTTTCTGCTGGTGGTCGCCCTCAGCGGCATTGTCTATGCCCTGACCCCGCAGATCGAGCAGGCGCTCTATCACGAGCAGTTTTATACCCAGAGCGACGGCGGCACACCGCTGCCGCTGGCCGAGCAGATCCATGCCGCCCAGCAGGCGCTGGGGCGCGACGAGGCGCCCATGGCGGTACGTCCGGCCCCCGCGCCGGGCGAGACCACCCGGGTCATGTTCTCGGACCCCAGCGTTGGCCAGTGGGAACATCTGGCGATGTTTGTCGACCCGGTGACCGCCGAGGTGCGCGGCGCCCTGCCGGTCTACGGCACCAGCGGCATTTCAGCGTTTCGTATCACCATCGACAAGTTTCATCGCAGCCTGCTGCTGGGCGAGCCGGGACGCTTCTACAGCGAGCTGGCCGCCTCCTGGCTCTGGATCGCGGCACTGGGCGGGCTGACGCTGTGGTTCAAGCGCCGGCGCAGCCCCCTGCGCGATGGTGCCGGCCGGCGCGCCAGTCGCTGGCACAACCGGCTGGGCCCCTGGGCATTGATCGGTTTTCTGTTCTTCTCCGCCACGGGCCTGACCTGGTCGAAATACGCCGGCGACAATATCGGCGAGCTGCGCCACATGTTCGGCTGGCAGACCCCGACGGTCTCGACGCATCTGGACGGCGTGACGCCGGCCGAGCAGGGCCCGCACGCCGAGCACGCCGATCACGCCGGCCATGACATGGCGATGGTGGAACACACCTCCGACCCGGCGCTTTATGACCGCGTCCTGTCAGCGGCGCGCGACGAGGGGCTCATGGCCGGCAGGATCGAGATTGTCCCAGCGGCCGGACCGGGCAGTGCCTGGAAGGTGCGCGAGATCGGTCGTGAATGGCCCACCGAGGTGGATGAAGCCGCCATCGATCCGACCACCCTGGCCGTGATCGATCGCACCCGGTTTGAGACCTTTCCACTCGCCGCCAAACTGACCCGCTGGGGGATCGACCTGCACATGGGCGTGCTGTTTGGCGTGATCAATCAGCTGGTGCTGGTCATTTTCGCCAGTGCGCTGGTGATCATGCTGGTGCTGGGCTATGCCATGTGGTGGCGCCGACGCCCGACCCGTGCCAGCACTGCCGTCACGCCCGTGACGCTGATCCAGGCCCTGGTCCGGGCACCGCGCCCGGCGGCGCTGGTCGTGGTGGTGGCCGCCGTCCTGCTGGGGCTGGCCCTGCCGGTTCTGGGCGCCAGCCTGGTGCTGCTGATTTTGATCGATGGCGCCGTGGCGCTGGCCCAGCGGCGGCGACGCGTCCTGGCCGTGGCCTGATCAGGGCTCAGACCGGGGCGCTGTCGGTGATGGCCGCCAGCAGGGCATCGGCACGACGGGCCAGGCCATCGCGGGAAAGCAGCGCCCGGTCACGGGCGTCGTCGCTGCCGAGCTGGCCGGCATTGGCCTGGACGTTGAGCAGCACGCCGTGCAGCGCGGCATGAATCAGCCGAGCGCCAGCAAGCGCGTCGCTGACGAACTGCTGTTCGATGTCCTCCCGGGCCTGATGGGACAGCACCAGCGCTGCGTCACACAGCTGCGCGGTCTTCAGGGGCACCTCAACGGCGGTGGCAGCAGCCGCGTGGATGGCCTGCGTACGGCCCTCATCGTCCTTATCGCGGCCAACAGCTGCCATGAACGCCTCGAAGGCATCCACATCCTCCTGAGCCAGCGGCGCCAGGCGCTGCTTGAGCGATGCGCCTTCATCGATCAGCGCCTGCCGCGGGGCGCTGGCGTCATGCTGCTGGCTCAGATGCAGGCCCTTGAGCACCAGTGCCAGCCCCAGATCGGCACTGACCACCGCCGTGGCGCCGCAGCCGGGCATCGGCTCGCGGGCCACGGCGTCACGAAAATCGCTCAGTCGGTGCTGCCAGAGCGGCGTTGTGTTGTCCGTCATGGTGTCGGTATCCCTTGTTGGCCATTGGCGGCGTGTATCACACGCCGGATAGACACAGCATAGCGGTCACGGCGCACTGGACAGCGATATGGTGTACTATCCGGCACTTTTCATGCTCGTGAGCGCAAAGCATCATGAAGGTCTGCCCTTTTCCGATCACGCCGCGCAGGAGCGAGCATGTCTGACAGTCCCCTTGCCTGTGCCACCCGCCCCTCACCGCTTTATGCCCTGCTCGAGGAGATGCGCGAAGGCGTCATCCTGCTGGGCCCGGATGGCACGCTGTGCTGGGCCAACCAGGCCGCACTGGCCATGCACAACGCCCATGATATCGAGTCGCTGGGCCTTGATATTGCCGAGTACCGACAGCGCTTTCAGCTGCGCTTTCGACCGCCCGATATAGAGGATGACTCACTGGTGCCCGCCCTGCTGGCAGGCACGCCCTTTGACGAGATCGGCGTGGAGATCATGCTGCCGGGCCCGGAAGAGGTTCTGCGCGTTCACAGCATCCGGGGGCGGGTGCTGTCCAGCGACGACGGCGCCCACCTGGCCGCCCTGCTGATCGAGGACATCACGGAGCTGGTCAGCGCCGAGGACCGCTTCGAGAAATCCTTCAATACCAACCCGGCCCCTGCCCTGATCTGTCGACTGCGTGATCAGTGCTTCATCCGCGTCAATCAGGGATTTCTGGACATGACCGCCCTGGAAGAGGATGACGTGCTCGGGCGCACCCTCCATGATCTGGACGTCTTTGCCGGCGCCGACCAGCGTGACCAGGCGCTTCGCCGCCTCGATGAAGGCCTGATGATTGCGCAGATGGAAGCCGTACTGCATCCGGGCGCCACGGGGGAAAGCAAGTGTGTCGTGGTGGCCGGGCAGCCCATCGAGGTCAATCAGGACGCCTGCATGCTGCTGACCTTTACCGACCTCGAGCCCATTCGGCGTGCCCAGACCGCGCTGCGTCGCAGTGAGAACCAGTTTTCAACGCTGTTTCACATGTCACCGGTGCCCACGGCGCTGGCCGACTGCCGAACGCTGTCACTGATCGAAGTCAATGAAGCCTTCAACACCACTCTGGGAGACGCCGCCGGGGCGTTCACTACCGGCCGGCTGGAAGAGCACGTACTGCTGACCTCGCCGATCCGCCAGTGCATTCTGGCCGCGCTTGAGGCCGGTAATGCCCTGAGCGGATTTGAAAGCAGTGTGACCAACCAGCGCGGCGAGCGCCTGACCTGTCTGATTTCGGCCACGCTCGTGCAGATCGATGAGCACGACCGGGTGCTGCTGACACTGGTGGATATTACCGAGCGCAAGCGCAGTGAAGCGGAGCTCTTTGCTGCCATCGACACCGTCATGCAGGACGCCTCATGGTTTACCCGCACGCTGGTCGAAAAGCTGACCAGCGTGCGTCATGCCAGTGGTCCCGACCCCGCCCCGATGCCACCAGCCGTCAGCCTCAGCCTGCGCGAGCACGACGTGCTGGCCCTGCTGTGTCAGGGCCTGTCCGACAAGCGTATTGCCGCCGAGCTGGCACTGGCCCACAGCACGGTGCGCAACTACGTCGCCTCGCTGTATCGCAAGCTGGATGTTCACAGTCGCAGCGAGGCGATCATTGTCGCGCGCCAGCAGGGGCTGGACGGCAGGCCGGACGCAGAGAAGAGATCATGAACCGTCGCTGAACAGCGACAGGGCATGCCCTGCAAATGCACCCTGCCCGCCGGTGCATCTGTATCTATTGGCTCCGTTGTAAAGCCGCTATATTGCTCATGGCTTGAGGCGGTGCCAGGAAGGCGCCAGGACAGAAGGACCTGGCTAATGAAGGGAATCATGTTCCTCGGGCCCGGCACCTGCCCGGGCAACCGGAAGGTGTCCGCCAAGGGAAGACAGGACGCGCCAGGGACGACACCCGCGTCGACCCGGCAAGGCCCAGGGACGGGCCCCATGGCAGGATGCCATGGAGGTCAGTGATGACAATTGCCGGGTCACCTTCTTGTACGCCACACCACGCCTCATCCCCTACACAATGCTTTTGAGCCCGCGCTCAAGCGCCTCATGATCCGTCGGGCGCACGCAGCGTGAGCGCTCCTCGCCACCCTTCAAAAAGATCAGCGTCGGCCAGAGCTTGACCTGATAGCTCCGCCCCAGCCGCTTGCCCTTGCCATCCTCCACCCGAATGTGGCGCACGCCGGGTGCCTGATCAATCACCGCCTGGATCAATGGCTGCGCGGCCTTGCAGTGGCCACACCAGGGCGTGCCGAATTCCACCACCACCGGCCCCTGGCTGGCATCGAGTTCGCTTCGCTCGGGAACGACGCTATCGGGCATGGTCATATACTGCCTCCTGTTCTGTTGGCAGGCCCCGCATCCCTTGAGGCCTGATGGGCTTGACGGCTGTCGTGCCAGCCGGGCCGGCTTTAGTGGGCTCCGCGCATCCTTTGCACCAGTGATACCGCGCCCAGAATCAGCCCGCCCAGCACCAGCCCTACCAGCATATTGATCAGCGTGGGCGTGATCGGCTGCAAAATGACGCCAACGCCTGGAATGTCGCCTTCGGCCAGCGTCAGCGCCTGGATGGCATGATGCAGCACCGGTATGCCGTGGGTCAGGATACCGCCGCCGACCATGAACATGGCCGCCGTGCCGGCAATGGATAGAAACTTCATCAGCCACGGCGCGGCCGTCAGGATGCCACGCCCCAGCGACTGTGCGATGGAGGCGCTGCGACGGCTGAGATACAGCCCCAGATCATCCAGCTTGACGATCGCTGCCACCAGCCCGTACACGCCCAGCGTCATGGCCAGAGCGATAATCGAGAGCACCACGACCTGCTGCATGAAGGCCGCCTCGGCCACGGTGCCCAGCGTGATGGCAATAATCTCCGCCGATAAAATGAAATCGGTCCGCACCGCGCCCTTGATGCGCTTTTGCTCAAAGGCTTTTTGCTCCTCCGGAGAACGCTCGGCGGTTTTGGCGTCCTTTTTGGCCGCCTGCGGATGTCGCCACTTGTGCCAGGCATGGGCCAGCTTCTCCACACCTTCATAGCTGAGATAGGCGCCGCCCAGCATCAACAGCGGCGTGACCAGCCAGGGGGCAAAGGCACTGATCAAAAGCGCCGCCGGCACCAGTATCAGCTTGTTGCGCAGCGAGCCCTTGCAGACCGCCCACACCACCGGCAGCTCCCGTTCGGCGCGCACGCCGGTGACCTGCTGAGCGTTCAGCGCCAGGTCATCACCCAGTACACCGGTGGTTTTTTTGGCGGCCACTTTCGTCATGACGGAGACGTCATCCATTAAAGCGGCAATATCATCAAGCAGGGTTAACAGACTACCAGCGGCCATGGGGCATTCTCATTGAGAGCAGTGGCCGGCAGCTTAAAGCACCCCCTGTCCTCCAACATGATCAAAAGATTATGGCAGGCGTCATGACACCATCCATTCACGCCCTTTCAGCATCATCTGCCAGTACATGGCCGGCATGAGATGCGCTTTGAGCTGCCAGGCAAGGGCCGTGGCGCGCTGGCCATCGTTGAGCCAGCCCGGCAGGGTCGGCATGAGCTCACCGCCATAGCCGAACTCGGCGAGCACCACCCGCCCATTGGCGACCGTCAGCGGACAGGCCCCATAGCCCTGATAGCGTGGCGACAGCGGCCTGCCCTGCAGATACGCCACCACATTGTCGGCCACGATCGGTGCCTGAACCCGCACGGCCGCCGCCGTCTTGGCATTGGGCGTGGCACTGACGTCGCCAGCGCCGAAAATGGCGGGATGGTTCTGGTGCTGCAGGCTGTTGGGGTGCAGATCAAGCCAGCCGGCGTCGTTGGCCAGCCGGCTGTCGCGCACCAGTGCAGGCGCACGCTGCGGCGGCACCACATGGAGCATGTCAAAGGACTCGACGTGTTCACGCTGACGCCCGTCGGCGTCGTGAATCACGAAGTGCGCCTGGCGCCTCTCTCCATCCACTGCCACCAGCTGCTGATAAAACGCAAGATGAATGCCGTAGCGCTCGACGTACTCCATCAGGGCCGGGATATAGGCCGGTCCCCCGAACAGCGCACCGCCCACGTTGTGAAACTGCACGCTGATGTTGTGAAGCTTCCCCTGCCGGCGCCAGTGGTCGCAGGCCAGATACATCGCCTTTTGCGGCGCGCCGGCACACTTGATCGGCATGGCCGGCTGGGTAAAGAGTGCGCGCCCCTGGTGCAGCTCCTGTACCAGTGACCAGGTATAGGGCGCCAGATCAAAGCGGTAGTTGGAGGTCACGCCGTGATTCCCCAGTGCCCCGGCAAGCCCGTCGATGGCCTCCCAGTCCAGCTCGAGCCCCGGCGCCACCACCAGCGCCCGGTAGTACAGCATGCGACCATCACCGAGCTGCACCATGCCCCGGTCAGGATCGATCGCAGCGGCCGCCTGCGCGTAACGGGTCACCCCCGAGGGCAGTACCGCCTCCATCGTCTTCCGGGTCTTTTCGGCCTCGAACACCCCGCCGCCGACCAGCGTCCAGCCCGGCTGGTAATAGTGGTCGTCAGCCGGCTCGATGATGGCCGTATCAAACTGTGCCTCACGCTGGCGAAGCCCCTGGGCGATGGCGATACCGGCGGTGCCGCCACCGATCACCACCACATCGTGGTGCACTTCACGAACCTGGTGGGTTCGGCCTGTCATGATCACTCCTTGCAGCATCAGGTGAGGATTCACGACGACTCGATACGGTGATACCAGCATTCACAAGAAAGCTACCACCTGCCGTCGGGTAGTCCATTCTTTATATAAGTTATTATTTATTCAACAATTTTTAATTGACCCTGAAGATTTCGGCTTTCGGCGCACAGCTGCAAGACCAGTTCGCCCGCCGGCAGCGCGCGTGACAACGCGGCCCCCTGCCCGGCCCAGCAAACTTCAAACGCCTCTTCACCCGCTTTTGAAGCAGCCGCAGCCAGTGCCTTGCCGACCAGATAGGCCCGCGGGTAGTCGGGCACCTCGATCGGTGCGATCTCGCGGGTATGACCGTTGACCAGCGCGCGCGCCGGCCGCCCGGAAATGACCGATGTCACCACCGTCTCAAGCGAATGCGCCCCGGCCAGCCAGACACGATGCGTGTCACTGGCCGCAGACTCCGGGCAGGCGATAAAGGCCGTACCCAGCTGCACACCGCCGCCCCCCGCCGCCAGTACCGCGTCAATGCCCGCCCCATCCATGACACCGCCGGCGGCAATCACGGGGATCGACGTGTTTTGTACCAGCATTCGCACCAGCGGCAGCACGCCCAGCAGAGCATCCCCTCGCTCGGGCTCGAACACGCCGCGATGGCCGCCCGCCTCGCTGCCCTGCGCGACGATCACATCGACGCCGGCGGCCTCGATAGCCCGACCTTCGGCCAGAGTGGTGGCCGTGGCCAGCAGCGTGATGCCACAACCTTTAAGCGCATCGATGACCGGCTGCGGTGGCAGCCCGAAATGAAAGCTCACCACCGCCGGGCGCTGCTCGCACAGCAGCGCCTGCATCGCCGGGTCGTCATTGAAGCTGGTGTAGATCGTCTCCAGCCGCTCGGGCGGCTCGGCATCGAAACGGGCAAACAGCGGCGCCAGCCCTGATAGCCAGCGCGCTTCGCGCTCGGCATCAACAGAGGGCGTGCGGTGGCAGAACACGTTGACGTTGAAGGGCCGGTCCGTCAGCGTCCGTGTCCGCTCGATCATCGATCGCGCAGCATCGGGCGTGGCCGCGCCGATGGCGATCGAGCCGAGGGCGCCGGCGTCGCTGACCGCTGCGGCCAGCTCGGGCGTCGATACCCCGGCCATGGGGGCCTGAATGAGAGGAAGGGATACGGGCAGTGCTGCTGTCATGGGGACCTCCCTGAAGCCTGTCGGTGATGGCAGAACATGCCGGTCATGCCGCAGCGATCAAACCGGAGCGGTCATGCCAGAGTCGTGTCAGCTCTGAACGGGGGCCGCCGAACGGGCCGTCAGCGTGGTGCCCATCGAGGCCATGATGACGGTGCCGATCGCCAGCCACTGCAGCACCGTGAGCTGCTGGCCCAGAAAAAGCAGCCCCGACAGCGCGCCGATGGCCGGCTCCAGGCTCATCAGGGTGCCGAACATATGGGTCGGCATGCGCGACAGGGCGAACATTTCCAGCGTATAGGGCAGCGCCGTGGAGAGCACCGCGATCGTCAGCCCCACGGGCAGGACGGCCGGGGCAAAGATCGCCGTGCCGGCCTCGATCAGCCCGATCGGCGCCATGACAATAGCGGCAATGGTGATGCCCAGCGCAGCGCTCTGGGTGCCGTTACCGCTGCCGGCCTTGCGGCCAAAGAGAATATAGAGCGCCCAGCACACGCCCGCCCCCAGCGCACACAGGGCGCCGCGGGGGTCGATGCCGTGCTCGATGCCCTTGTCCGGCCACAAGAGAATCGCCAGCCCCACAATGGCCAGCGCAATCCAGGCCAGGTCGCGCGGGCGGCGCGAGGTGAACACCGCCACCGCCAGCGGTCCGGTAAACTCGAGCGCCACCGCAATGCCCAGCGGCACGGTGACCAGCGCCTGATAGAGCAGAAAGTTCATCATCCCCATCGCCACGCCATAGACGACGATCGCCTTCCAGGCCTGGCGCGTCACCGGCCACCGCCAGGGGCGAATGATGACCAGCATCAGGGCGGAGGCCAGCAGCAGACGCAGCGAGGTCGCCCCGGAGGCGCCGATCACCGGGAAGAGCTGCTGGGCGATGGAGGCGCCGCTTTGAATCGAGGACATGGCCACCAGCAGCAGAGCCACCGGCAGCAGGCGTTGAACGACGAGGGCGCGCGCAGAGGACATGGGCACTCATTCCGAAACGATCATTGAAAGACGACCCATGATAGCCGCCGGATCCGGGGAGCGGGCGTCGTAACTGGAAGAATTATCAGCGCCCATGACCTAACAGGGCGCGGTCTCCTCGTGATAGATCACAAACCCGCGCTTTTGGTAGTTATCCAGCGCCGCCGGGTGATCCAGCGAGCAGGTGTGCAGCCAGACCCGCTCGGTGCCCGACCAGCCCCAGGCCTGGTCGATGGCGTGACTTAACAGCCCTGAGCCAAATCCCATGCCGATGAAGTCCGACACCAGCCCGAAATAGAGAATCTCGACGTTGACGCCATCCGGGCGATAGAGCTCGTAGTAGCCGGCGATCGCGCCGCGGTGGTACGCCACAAAGGTGCGATGGGCGTCACTTTCGATCATTGATCGCCACGCATTCTGATCGCCAGTGAGCTTTTCATCCCACTGCCACTGCGCCCCGACCAGCTGATACAAAAAACGATTGAACGCCAACCGGGGGATTTCGCATTCGACCACATTGAGGGCCTCCGGCAGTGCGCGGGCGTGATGGGCGCCCGGATCGCACATCTCCAGATACCAGATGGTCTGCTCACCCATGAGTGGCGTCCTGTCGAGCAAATACCGGCTGACAGTTCACCTCGAAGTTGACCGAAGCGGCGATAAAGCACTTGTCGTGGGCCTTGTCGTGCAGCTCAAGCGCCCGCTGCTCGCAGCTCTCACCGCTCAGGGTAATGTGCGGGCGCAGATTGACCCGGGTAAAGCGCCCGAGTGCTGCATCCATCTCGCCCTCGGCGTGATCCTCGTAGGCCAGCACCACCACGCCCGCCTCGGCGCACAGATGCAGATACCAGAGCTTGTGACAGGCCGAGAGCGAACCGACCAGCAGCTCCTCCGGGTTCCAGCGGCCCTTATCGCCCAGAAAGGCCGGGTCGGCGGAGCCCGCAATGGGCGCCTTGCCGGGGGCACGCAGCTCGTGCTCGCGCCCGTAGTCGTGATAGCCGGTCGTGCCGGTGTCGCCACCGCCCTGCCAGAGTACCGTCACCTGATACTGATGCTGCTGTCCTGCCATGTCGTCGGCTCCGCATTCATGAGTGCGGGCTTATCATCGCCATTTTGAGTGGCCGCGTCGATCATGACACCGAAGGCTCGGCCTCTCGGGCTTCCTGACGCGCCACCGCCTGGTAGCACTTGATCCGCTTGCCCAGCGCCTCGGGTTTCTCGGCGAACAGCCGTCGTCCCAGCAGCAGCGCTTCCCCTTGAAGCGTTTGCCGGCGCTCGGCGATCATCTCCAGTAGCGCCCCTGCCTTTTCCTGTCCCTGGAAGGCCGTGGCCGGGTCGCTCAGCACCTGCGCCAGCATGGCCAGATCGTGCTCCTCGCCGAGCAGGTCCGCCAGCCGGTGGGCCTCTTTGGCACGCGCATCCATCGGGGCCTTCCACACGTTTGCCAGCAGCTCGCAGTGATGACGGTGATACTTCACCTGCTTGCGCCACTCGTGAAAGGTCACTTCATCACTGGCGCCTTCGGCCTGCTTCATTGCCTGACGCGCCCGTCGGCTGGTGTCGGTCAGTCCCTCACTCAACGCCTTGAAGCGGTCGATGGCCGGCGCCCAGTCATTGACCGCCTCACGGGCCTTTTCAAGCTCGCTTGATAACCACGCCCTATCCGGCAGGGCGGTCGCTTTCAGGGCCTGGCGATGGCGCTTGAGCAGCTGCTGGCGCGTCGGTGTAAACTGGCGTCGGTCCACGCGGTCCTTGTTGACGGCCATCAGCGCATCAAGGGTATCGATCAATATCTGTTCATCGCGCGGCCCACCCACCGCCCGGGCGAGATCGCGAAAGCGCCGGTTTTCGCGAGCGTAGTGCTTGCCCAGCGCCGGTCGCCCCAGGCGCAAAACGGCGCGAACACGCTTGCAGCGCTGGCGCAGCTTGTGAATACCTTCCACCGTATCGCGCCTGGCAATATCGCGGCGCGCCCGGTCAATCTGCTCGGCGGCAATGCGCGCGAGTCCCTTTGAGGTACTTTCAGACATCTCAAGACGATAAGCCATGACCACCTCCCTCGAACGTGACAGACCCTTCAGGCAGTGTACTGCGCGCCGCTGTCGCCTCCCTGTTCATTATGACCCTTGCAGCGGCCACACGGCCGTTTCACCACGAAGGTCGAAGCCATCGCCAAATGACGCCCATCGGGCGCTGCCAGGGGCATTGCTCAACCGCTGCCGGGTCGATAGGCATTACACTCGGACGCGTCATGACCGCTTTCAGGTATTCCCATGTTTGACAGAAAGATCCCCTTTCCGGCCTTCGCCCTGCTCTTCATGGTGGCCGGCGCCACGGACGCGCTGATCTATTTGCACAGCCGGGACCTGCTGGCGGTCTACATGACCGGCAACAGCTCGCATATCGGGCGGGACATTGGTGACGGGCTGTGGGGCGATCTCAAGCCGCTACTGGCGGTCATTGCCACCTTTTTTACGGCCACCACGCTGGCTGCCTGGATCGGCATACGCGCCGGGCGCTGGCGCCCCACGGTGATTTTGCTGCTGACCGCGGCCCTGATGAGCGCCTCGATGCCCTTTGCCCACAGCGACGACTACCCGTTCACCACCGTGCTGTTCATTGCCGCCGCCATGGGCGTGCTCAACCAGGTCAGCGCCAACGAATCGGGGGTGACGTTTCTGACCGGCATGCTGGTCAAGACCGGGCGCGCCTTCGCCGAAGGCAATTTCTCGGCCTGGTTTGACGGTCTGGTGCGCTGGAGTGCGCTGGTGGCAGGGGCCGCACTCGCCATCCCGCTGGATCAACATCTGGGCCGGCACGCCCTGCTGGCCGTCGCCGCCATGCTGGCGCTCGGCGCGGTGTTCACGGCGGGGCATGCGCTGATGAGGCGGCATCGAACGAAGCAGGCGTCCTGATACATGGCGAACAGCGTTCGCTCGTTTGCCGTCTCCG
The DNA here is from genome assembly GCF_003385845.1 of Kushneria indalinina DSM 14324. Lineage (GTDB taxonomy): Bacteria > Pseudomonadota > Gammaproteobacteria > Pseudomonadales > Halomonadaceae > Kushneria > Kushneria indalinina. The sequence goes on from NZ_QRDJ01000007.1 coordinate 329,814, forward strand.
AGAGACGAGACCATTGAATTCGGTCAACGCTGGCAGGCAAGGCTAGAGTCAAGGAGTTCCCCATGGAGGGCTCTGACATGACCTACGCCTACAAACCTGCCACGCAGGACGCGCTGGATGCCACCTCAGCTTCTGAAACCGATCAAAGCTTCATTATCTATGACGAAGAGACCCTTGATCAGGAAGGCATCTATGCCTCGGAGCATGAGGCACAACGCCGCTGCGAGACGCTCAACCGCTCGGCGACCGACAACCCCGGACCGGATGATGTTCACCCCGAGCAGAAGATGTAGCGGCACTGTCGTCACAACGCGCCCGGCTCCGGCCGGGTGTTTTGTTGGCCCACATGGAAAATCCATTACTGGCGAATCGTCCCCGCGCCTGCGGGGAACGGAGCTCCGGATTAAGGTCCTCGTCGGCGCTTTTCGGTTCATCCCCGCGTCTGCGGGGAACGGTCTAAATATAACCATCTGTTTTTAAAGAGCAAAAAGGCATGATGCTTTTCCACCAACTGCCCTCGCTAAAAGCGCGATAATTTTAAGCGCTTTATCAATGGCTTAAACTTCAGAAAAAACAGATATAACCATGCCACCAGCGCTATTCAAACAACTCCCCTTTCAGCCTCGCAGCAGCAGTGATCCCGCCCCCCTTACCGCTCAAAATTTCACGTTCATCATGATTTGGTCGATGCAGATCCCGTTGATGCCGTGCGTTGAAAAATATCGCTGTCACAGCGCCCGAATCGAGACGAACCGCCCATTGTCATCGAAGGTGACCCGATAGGTGCCGCGTACGCCATCGCGCCCGATGATGTGGTGCAGGACCCGCGAGGGCAGCACCACGCTGCGCCCATCGAGCGTGCGGGTACGAATGCTGTCGGCGGCGCCGGCGTAGTGGGCGCGGCACTGCTCGGCGCTGATATTGAGGGCGATATCAATGCTGGGCACGTCGGTCTCCTGAACGGCGCAAGGGTCATCCCGGGTACTCAGCATAACGGCAGACCGACATCCCGGCGACGGTCAGGACGTGGCCGCTGCCGGGTGTTGTTCATACCTCTGGCTGAACGCCTGGTTGTAGTCGGTGTAAAGCTCGCGGGTCGGATCGCAGGAGACGTTGAGCAGGCTGACCTTCTCGGCGAAGGCCGCCCCGGGCAACCGCAGCGCACCAGGACTTACAAGGCGACCGATGCGGGCGTGTCCCGATCCTCCCACTGCGGAGAGGCGGCCAGTGACTTGCAATCCGGCAACTGGCGCACGGCACCGGACTCATCGTTCATGTCCACGGTAGAGGCCATGCTGCGTACGGCCATGATCATATCGTTGGTACAGGCACTGATCCGCACGATCGCTTCGCCGGCATTGCCGGCCATGTCCACGCCCTTGTCCACGCTTTCCCGACAGGTGTGCATGCTGGTGTTGGCATTGCGAGAGAGCTGTTGCAGGGTGTCGATCGTACCGGAGATATCGCTGGTGGCCTCGGCCGTTCGGCGGGCCAGCTGACGCACCTCATGCGCGACGACCGAGAAACCGCGCCCGTGTTCACCGGCGCGCGCCGCTTCAATGGCAGCGTTCAGGGACAGCATGTTGGTCTGGGACGCAATGGAGCGGATGGTCTCGACAATGGCCGTGATGCCGGCCGCCTGCTGCGTCAGATCATTCAATAGCCTGGAGGTCGCCTCGACCCGATCGGCAATGCTGCGAATCTCGCGTACGGTCTCATCAATGATGCGACTGCCATCCCCGGCCGTGTTTTCCGTATCGGCCGAGATGCGACAGGCCAGGCGCAGGCTTTCGGTCTCCCGGTCGACCCGCTCGGTGATGTTGCTGGCAAACTTGATGACCTTGTAGAGCTGACCATCGTCATCAAAGATCGGATTGTAGGTGGCCTCCAGCCACAGGGTGCGCCTGTGTTTATCGAACCGCTTGAACTGGCCGGACATGAACTCACCGGCGTTGAGCTGTGCCCAGAACGCCCGATATTCGGGACTGGCCGCCAGCGTTTTGCAACAGAAGATCCGGTGATGCGCGCCTTCGATCTCCTCAAGCGTATAGCCGACCGTATTCAGAAAGTTCTGATTGGCGGTGAGGATATGGCCATCGGGTGTGAACTCGATGACCGCCATCGAGCGGTCGATGGCCTTGAGGCGACTGTTCATCTCCTGCTCTTCGCGAATCTGTGGGGTAATGTCAGTGGCGATCTTGATCACACGCACGACACGACCGCGCCGGTCGCGGATCGGATTGTAGGTCGCTTCCAGCCACAGGGGCTGACCTTCATGGTCCAGGCGTTTGCAGCGGCCGTTGATGAACTCACCGTCACGCAGCCGCGCCCAGAAGGTCGCATAAGCCTCATCTGCCACATGTTCCGGGGTACACAGCACGCTGTGATGCTGGCCCACCAGCGTCTCGGCACTGTAGCCGGTGGCCTCAAAAAAGGCCGAATTGGCGCACAAAATGGTGCCCTGCGGATCAAACTCGATGACGGCCATGGCGCGATGAATGGCGTCTATCAGCGGTTCACGCTGACGAGGGGTTCTGGTTCCAAACACGTGGTTACTCCTGCCATGACAGTGCCGCCGATACTGTCGGATGTCTGCGGTTCAGGTGGGGTCTGAGACCAGCATCGGCATATCAAACTCATTCCTTGAGGTTTTACCGATATTGATCTACACAACCCGACGATGCCTGTCTGACCGCCAGCGCGAATCAGCCACGTCTCATCAGGTGCCCCATGTCAGATGCCCTACCCGCCGGTTCCGATCACCCGTGGCCCCCACATCGCCAGCGCCACCAGCGTGACCAGCAGCACCGGCGGCGTAATCACAAGCCCCACCTTCATGTACTGCCCCCAGCCAATGCGATGGCCCTTGCCGGCCAGTACATGCAGCCACAGGAGCGTTGCCAGGCTGCCGATCGGGGTGAACTTGGGCCCCAGGTCGTTGCCGATGACGCTGGCATAGGCCATCAGCTGACGGGTGAGCTCGGGCACCTGGGCCTGATCGATGGCCAGTGCTCCGATCAGGGTCGAGGGCATGTTGTTGACGATGGAGGCCAGGATTGCCAGCGCGATGCCGGTGCCCAGCGTGGCGACAAACGCGCCCTGGGCGGCAAGCCAGGTCAGCACGCTGGCAGCGCGCTCAGTCAGCCCTGCATTGCCCAGTCCATACACCACCAGATACATGCCGACCGAGAACAGCACGATCTGCCAAGGGGCGTTTTTGACCACCTTGTTCAGTGAAATGACCGGTTTACCGCGAGCGCCCCAGCGCCCGGCAATCGCCATCAGCACCAGTGCCGCCGCACCCATGATGAAGGCAAAGGGAATGTGCCAGCGGGCCGTCACAAACAGCGCGATCAAAAGCACCGCCAGCAGCGGAAAGGCGGCGCGAAAGACGCGACTGTCCACGATCGCACTGGCCGGCGCCTCCAGTTTGCGACGATCATAATGACGCGGCACCTCGCGACGGTAATAGAACCACAGCACCAAAAGCGTGGCCGCCAGCGAGACCAGATTGACCGGCACCATCACCCGGGCGTATTCACCAAAGCCGATATCGAAGTAGTTGGCGGTGACAATATTGACCAGATTCGAGGTCACCAGCGGCAGGCTGGTGGTATCGGCCACAAAGCCGGTGGCGATGATAAAGGCGAGTGCGGCACTGGCACTGAACTCAAGACGCACCAGAATCGCCAGCACGATCGGCGTGAGCAGCAGCGCGGCGCCATCGTTGGCAAAGAGCGCGGCAATCACCGCACCCAGCATCACGATCAGCATGAAAAGCCACGGCCCGCGCCCGTTGCCCCAGCGGGCGATATGCAGCGCTGCCCAGTTGAAAAAGCCCGCCTCATCGAGAATCAGCGAGATGATGATCAACGCCACGAAGGTGAAGGTGGCGTCCCAGACAATCTCCCAGACGGTGGCGACATCGCCCCACCCCACCACGCCGGTAGCAAGCGCCACGGCGGCGCCGCCCAGCGCGCTCCAGCCAATGCCCAGCCCGCGCGGCTGCCAGATCACCAGTACCAGGGTGATCACGAAAATGGTCAGTGCCAGCATGCAGGAACCTGTTTAGTGAGTGCGTTGATTGACGCGCCGGGAAACGTCTTCGGCGCTCTCGACACGTTCGGAATAACGATCGGTCAGATAGGCCGCCCGGCCACGCGTCAGCCAGGTGAACTTCACCAGTTCCTCGCAGACATCAACGATGCGGTTGTAAAGCGGTGAGGCAAGCATGCGCCCCGCCTCGTCAAACTCGTTGAAGGCCCTGGGCACCGAGGACTGATTGGGGATGGTCAGCATGCGCATCCAGCGCCCCAGCAGGCGCATCTGATTGACCGCGTTGAAGCTCTGGCTGCCGCCGGAGACCTCCATCACCGCCAGCGTCTTGCCCTGGGTCGGACGCACGCCGCCCAGTGACAGCGGAATCCAGTCGATCTGGGTTTTCATGATGCCGGTCATCGCGCCGTGGCGCTCGGGGCTGACCCACACCATGCCCTCCGACCACTGCGCCAGTTCGCGCAGCTCGGCGACCTTTGGGTGATCGGCTTCGGCGTCATCGGGCAGCGGCAGTCCGGAAGGATTGAAGGTTTTGACCTCACAGCCAAACCAGCGCAGAAGCCTGCCGACCTCTTCGGCTACCAGCCGTGAGTAGGAACGCTCACGCAGCGAGCCATACAGCACCAGAATACGCGGCGCATGGCGTGGATCATCGGGATGGATCAGTGCCTCGACATCAATGGGCTGGAGCTGATCCGTATCGATATGGGGCAATGTGTCACTCATGCCCGACCCCTTTGAAACGCACCACTTCACCATCTTCCTTGGTGAATTCGGTCAACGGATGGTCCAGCAGCGCCAGCACCTGTTCGGAGGGCCGGCATAGACGCGCGCCCCGGTCGGTGACCACGATCGGCCGGTTGATCAGAATCGGATGCGCCATCATGGCGTCAATCAGCTGCTCATCGCTCAGGGCCGGGTCATCAAGGCCCAGCGCCTCAAACGGTGTGCCCTTTTTTCGCAGCAGCTCGCGGGGCGCGATGTTCATTAACGCCAGCAGCTCGACCAGCCGCTCCCGCGTGGGCGGGGTCTTCAGATACTCGATCACCTGGGGCGTTTCGCCGGACTGGCGCATCATGTCCAGCACGTTGCGCGAGGTGCCGCAGTCAGGGTTGTGATAGATCACGGGGGTCATGGCGTTTTTTCCTCATTCAGGCAGCAGGGTTGAAGCGCTTCCAGCAGCGGCGCACAGAGCTCGGGGTGCCCCGCGCAGCAGTCACGCACCAGAAAGGCCAGCGTGTCCTGCATTTGTTCAAGGCTTGCGCGGTAGATGATCGAGCGGCTCTGACGCTGTGACACCACCAGCCCTGCCCGCGACAGCACGCTCAAATGCGCCGATAGCGTGTTGTGCGGCACGTCCAGATGACGCGCCAGTTCGCCAGCCGCCAGCCCCTCGGGCTCGTGCTGTACCAGCAGGCGAAACGCATCCAGACGGGTGCTCTGAGCCAGCGCAGAGAAGATGTCGATAGCAGTTGTATTGTCCATATGTCCAAACTTATGGACATAAAGGGGATCCGTCAAGCGTGACGCGTCGCTGCGGCACGGCATCGGGCGTATGATGCTGTCTTTTATCCGAGGGTTGAGGCAACGATGGACAAGCGCGAACACAGTGCCGGGCTTCTGGCCGCGCTGGGCTGTTTTTCGATGTGGGGCGTGATGCCGATCTATTTTCATCTGATCGGCCCGAGCGTCTCTCCCTGGGAGATCCTGACCCAGCGCATGGTGTGGGCCGCGGTGCTGCTGACCCTGTTTGTCCTGATGACCCGCCGTCATGAGAGGGTGATGGCCATTGTGCGGCAGCCTCGACTGCTGCTGGCGCTTACGGCCTCGGCGCTTTTGATCAGCTGTAACTGGGGCCTGTTCATCTGGGCGGTATCGAGCCATCACGTACTGCAGGCAAGCCTGGGCTACTACATCAATCCGCTGCTCAACGTGGTGCTGGGGCTGATCTTTTTTCGCGAGCGGCTGCGCCCGCTGCAGATGGTCGCGGTGCTTCTGGCTGCCGCCGGCGTATTGATCATGGTGGTGGGCTTTGGGCGAGTGCCCTGGGTATCGCTGATGCTTGCCGGCACCTTTGGCATTTACGGCCTGATTCGAAAGCGCATCGCCGTGGACAGCATTACCGGACTTTATATCGAAACCATGCTGCTACTGCCGTTTGCCCTGCTGTGGCTGGGGGGGCTGTATTTTCAGCAGCAGGTCGTTTTTTTACAGGGCAGCGTGCGCACCGATGCATTGCTGATCGGCTGCGGCCTGATCACGGTGCTGCCGCTGGTGCTCTTTACCATGGGGGCGCGGCGACTCAAGCTCGGCACGCTGGGGCTGATGCAGTATCTCACCCCCACCCTGCACCTGCTCACCGGCGTGTTCCTTTTCGGTGAACCCTTCAACCAGGCAAGCCTTGTCACCTTTGGCTGCATCTGGGCCGGGCTGGTGCTCTACACAGTGGATACCCTGCGGGCACAGCGCCAGGTGACGCAGCCCTGACCATGCCCCACCCCAGGGTTTGATGACTGGCTTCGGCTGCACTAAACCCTTTATGGCATCAGGTAAATTCAGACTGAAGCCATAAAGGGAGTGCTGCCATGCTGATCTTCTGGTCGTGGGTGTTCTTGCTACTGGGCGTGGTGACCTGCGCGCTGATCGCTGCGGATGTGCGCCGGCGCCCGCAGCATATGGCGATCATGAACGTGACCTGGCCGATCACGGGGCTCTATATGCCGGTGCTGGGCTGGTGGGTCTACCAGAAGATGGGGCGGACAGCGCGCGCTGATCAGGGTCATGACGCCTCGGAACACCATCAACACGGCGGTCATGAGCATCACGGCGACAAGCCTCAATGGCAGGGCGTGTTTGTCTCCGCCACCCACTGCGGCGGCGGCTGTACGCTGGGCGATATCACCGCGGCACCGCTGGCCACGGCACTGGGGTTCACCCTGTTCGGTTCGCACATGGCCGGCCATTTTCTGCTGGCCTTTGTGGCCGCCTATGCCTTTGGCATCCTGTTTCAGTATCTGCCCATTCGCGAGATGGGGGAGCGCTCGCCCAAAGCGGGACTGCTGGATGCCATCAAGGCCGACACGCTGTCGTTGATCGCCTTTCAGATCGGCATGTATCTCTGGATGCTGATCGCCACGCCGCTTTTGCTGGACGGCCAAATGGATGCTGCCACACCCGAATTCTGGTTCATGATGCAGATCGCCATGCTGGTCGGGTTTTTAAGCTCTTATCCGGCCAACTGGCTGCTGGTCAACAAGGGCATCAAGCACGCCATGTAGGGCACTGACACGAGGCAGGGCACTGACGAATAACAAAAGGGGCCCGCAGCCATACGGCTGCGGGCCCCTTTGCGTGTTTGATACAGCGGTCTCAGTCGGAGGCGTTCTGGATGGCCTGGCCACCGTCGGAGATGTCCTCGCCTGCGCCATGCATGGTGTTACACCCGCCGAGTACTCCGGCAGACATCAGTACAACCAGAACCAAAAGCGTCATGTGTTTCATGGCATTACCTTCCCGTGTGATCGGCCGCCCGGCGGCGCGCGATCATGACTTTAGCACCATCCGTTCACAAACCGCTACGGCGTCAGTGCAGGCGAATGTGCCGATATGAGGCCAGCCTTAATCGCTGCTCGATGAGCTGACACAGCGTCAGGGTCTGCCAGCACTCATCGGCGCTGGCAAGCCCGTGGGCCCGGCCATCCATGACGCTGGCAATCATTGCGCGGGCCTGATGTGACAGGGCATCCCCCTGCGTACTGACCGCGGGTATCGGCGGTTCGGCCCCATCGGCAAACTGCAGGTCATGACAGTGATTGAGCAGATCCACATGCAGACTGCCCTGCGTCCCACGGGCATGAATGGCGCGGGCACGGTGTTCCGGCAGCCGCCCGGTGGTCAGGGAGATCGGATAGCCGGCATCGGTCTGCAGGCGCACCATCACCTGATCGGCGCCCTCCCCAGCGCTGCGCCCTCGACCGTTGAGTCCGCCTTCGACTTCCAGCAGCGCCTCGGGCATGAGCCCCATGACGTGCTGCATGATGTCCAGATCATGGATCATCAGATCCGTCACGATGGAGTCTCCGGAAAGTCGCGCGCTGCTCGGGTTCTGCCGTGTGATGACCACCTCCTCCCAGCCTTGGGTGCGCAGGACGCCGGCCGTGGCCACCAGCGCCGGATTAAACCGCTCAATATGCGCACAAAAGAGCCCAGTGCCGCGAGCCCGGGCCAGCTGACTCAACATCAGACACTCCTGTGGTCGCACGGTCATGGGCTTTTCGACCAGACACGGCAGGCCACAATTGATGAGATCACGGGCCACGCCAAAGTGTGTGGCCGTAGGCCCGGCCACCACCGCCACGTCGGCCAGCCGCGCCCGCTCAAGGAAGGCCCGGTAACTCTGGAAGCAGCGACGTCGCATGGGCGCTGACAGATCACACTCGGCCGCCGGCAGGGGGTCATAAATCACGCTGACCTCAACATCGGTCAGCGCATCGAAGGTGCGCACGTGCCGGGCGCCCATCTTCCCGGCACCGGCGATGGCCACATGGAGGGTGTTCGGCGACCTGGCCGTCATGGCTGCTCCCTCACCGCCTGACAGATCTGCTCGACATGCACGGGCTCAAGATAGGGATGCATCGGCAGGCTGAAGGTGCCGGCGGCCACCCGATCGGTCCAGATCAGCCCATCATGCACCACCGTCTGATAGGCAGGATGACGATGCAGCGCCGGGGAGTAATAACAGCGCACCGGAATAGCCTGCTTTTGAAGAGCGGCCATGAACGCGTCACGGCGCCCCGTCAGCGCGGCATTGTCCTCCCCGGGCTCCTCCGGCAGACGCACCGTATACTGCGCCCAGGCCGAGCGACAGCCTGCCGGCAGGTCAGGCGTCAAGAGCCGTTCGCCAAGCCCCTTTTGATAGGCGCAGGCGATGCGCTCACGGCGCTCGAGCTCGTCATCGAAGATGGTCAGTCTGGCCAGCAATACGCCGGCCTGCAGCGCATCCAGACGCGAGCACATGCCGATCTCGTCATGGCGGGCGCGATCGTGGCTTACGCCATGGTTGCGCAGCGAGCGCAGCCGCTCGGCCAGGGCAGTATCACGCACGAACAGGGCACCGCCATCGCCGTAGCAGCCCAACGGCTTGGAGGGGTAAAAGGAGGTGATCGTGATGTCGGCCAGCGACCCGACCGGGCGGCCGTGATGAGCACCGCCAAAACTCTGGGCGGCGTCGGCAACAAGATGGAGATCAAAACGCGCAGCGATGGCGTTGAACCGGTCATGATCGGCCGGCTGACCAAAGATATCCACGGCAATAATGGCGCGTACGCGGGCGCTGCCATGCACCGCCAGCCAGCGCTCAAGGCGTTGGGCGTCCAGGTTGAAGGTGATCGGGTCAATATCGATGAACACCGGCTCGGCGCCGACCCGGTTAATGGCCTCGACCGTGGCGGCAAAGGTGTAGGCCGGACAGAGCACCTGATCACCGACCCCGATATCCAGCACTCGCAGGGCCAGTACCAGTGCATCGCTGCCGCTGGCACAGGTAACACACTGCGCCACACCGGCACGCTCGGCCAGCTGCTGCTCCAGGGCTGCTACCTTCGGCCCGTTGATGAAGGTAGATGATGACAGCACCTCCTCCATTTCGGACCTGATCCGCTGCTCGATTCGGCGGTATGACGTGCTCAGGTCCATAAAGGATGCACTGTGATTATTAATGGCAACCACCCTCTTTATAGTGTCGTTTAATGGCCTCCTTTTATATCGCATCAACACTTAAGCAGGTTAAATTCGTTGTCCTTTTTTGTAGTGTATTTGCCCTCTTTTTTATTAATTCTTGTTTAAAAACAGTTTTAAAACTTCACCCTGTTTAGAAAGGTTACCTTTCATGCATCGCGCCCGGGGCACTGGAAAGACGTTGCCCTGCCCGCCAAAGGACACTATTCCCCGTATTGCCTTATTCGATAAGGCTCTCTTCGTGACTGTCCTATAGTGACCGGACCCCTATTGATAACGGCCTGCTGAATGCATGCGTCGTTACCCGGCCTGAAGGAGAGAGACATGAGTACACCAACAGATCCTGTCTGGTTGATTACCGGCTGCTCGACCGGGTTTGGCCGCGAACTTGCCCGGCTGGTCATCGAGCGAGGCTGGAAGGCGGTGGTCACCGCCCGTGATCGGGCGCGGGTCGCCGATCTGGCCGAGGGCGTCGAGGACCGCGTGCTGGCACTGGGGCTTGATGTCACCAAAAGCGAGCAGCTGCGCGAGGTGGTCAAAAGCGCCGAGCAGCAGTTCGGACGCATCGATGTGCTGGTCAACAACGCCGGCTACGGCTATCAGTCCTCCGTCGAGGAAGCCGATGACGAGCAGGTGCGCGCCCAGTTTGATGCCAATGTCTTCGGGCTTTTCGAGCTGACCCGTCTGGTGCTGCCCGGCATGCGCGAGCACCGTCAGGGCCACATTCTCAATATCAGCTCCGTGGCAGGGTTCATCGGTTTCCCGGGCTCGGGCTACTATGCGGCGACCAAGCACGCCGTCGAAGGCTTCTCCACGGCGCTGGCCGCCGAGGTCGCACCGCTGGGCCTGAAGGTCACCAGCGTCGCCCCCGGGCCCTTTCGCACCGACTGGGCCGGGCGCTCGCTGCAGCAGACCACCACCGAGATTGATGACTACCGCGACACGGTCGGGACGCGCATGTCCGGCACCGCCGAAGGCAGCGGCCAGCAGCCCGGTGATCCGGTACGCGCGGCCCAGGCAATGATCGACATTGTCGAACATGCCAACCCGCCGCAGCATCTGGTGCTCGGCGCCTGGGGCGTGGACAAGGTCAGCGCGCATCTGCGCGAGACCCTGGAGGAGATCGAGCAGTGGCGGGAAACCAGCGTCAACACCGCCTATCCCGCCAGCGAACAATGAAGCACGTCGACAACGCGCAAGCCGTCCGAGGGTGAGCCCGACTCACGGGGCCATCGCCCTTGAGAGACAGGACCCGGCCACTAAAAAAGGCGCCCCGATGGGCGCCTTTTTTTGACCGGTTGTCCAGGCCCGGAGCTCTGTTACTCGACAGGCGTGGCCACCAAGTCTGCGCGAACATCGAAATCCTGCTCGCCCAACACCCAGGTCACATTGATGATCTTGACCACATGACCATCAAACATCATGTCTTCTCCCACACGAGGCACCGATGGCAGCTCCATGACGCCTTCGCTGTTGCAGAAAGGATGATCGATTGGCGCATCATTTTGAAAAAAAACAACCCGAATCATTCGCATCACGTCTCTTTTTTCCTCCATGAAAGAAGAGCATAGACAGCGCCATTCACGGCTGCCATGACCTGCGTTAGGGTTATCGAATATCAACAAGACGTCGCTGCCGCCCACCCGCTTCCGGCCTTTCAGGAGAGCCGTGTCGATAGCGCGGTCATCTGCAGCGATGGCGTTTCCACCGGTGGCGGCGGGGCGTGATGTTCACGCACCGGGCCGGACTCCTGAATGTCGATCTCGACATCGCTGAAGGCGGTGGTGAGCATCAGCAGCAAAAGCCCCAGCAGATAGATCAGCGGCGACACAATAACGGAGGCCGCCAGTGCCAGAATGCCGGCCACCGTGCGTCCGCGTGCCACGATCACGATGGCCAGGCAAAAGGCGACCAGATTGAGCGGCCAGCCGACCAGCAGTCCGGAGCCCGCCCGAGGCAGCAGAAACGCGCCCCAGGCTACGACCAGCACGATCCACGCCAGCGTCACCGGCGCCGGGCGCATGACTTTCGCCGTGTTCACGGTATTGATCTCACTCATTGTGTCACTCCCTGTCGCACCACGATGGGTCATGCTGCAATCTGCGCTTTTGATACCCACCAACGCAAGAAGCCCGGCAAACGCCGGGCTTTTTCGGTTGCGCCATGCAGTGTGACACACATCGCACGGATCAGGAGTTGCGCATGATGCGCTCGGCTTCGCGCCTGGCGTCTTCGTCACTCAGACCCTTCTGCTCCTTGAGCAGGCCGGCGATGCGCTGCACCTCGCCCTGCTCATAGGCAGAGAGGTCGTTGGCAACGACGCCCCACTTCTCCTTGAGCTGTCCGGCGATTTTGTCCCATTTGGCGCTCTGGCCACTTTCAGACACGATATCTCGTTCCTTTCATGATGATGGTCATGCAGCGACACCCGGTCGCCGCATGGTTAATGGACCTTCGATGCGTTGCCTGGCGCATCAAGGTGGTGCGCATTCAAAAACATTCGGCCAGCCATCATCCATCACCTGGGTTATCGGGGCGCCCGATGGCGCCCTGACCCGGTCATTTGGCATGATCAGGGCAGGGGCGCGTGGTCAGACTCGTTGCGGCCCTGCTCGACGCAGTATGCCCGGCGCTCGATCTGCACCGTAACGTGATCAACGTCAAAGCGCCCCCTGAGATACCCCCTGATCGCCATAATGGCCTGGTCCTGATCCACCGCATCATGGGGCACGGCATGCAGGGTGACCATCACGCGCTCCGGGGTCAGCGACCAGATGTGGACATGATGCACGCTGTGGATATCGTCCAGCGCGTGCGGTATATCCTGGACCAGCTGCTCGCTGTCGATATGGGCCGGCGCCCCTTCGAGCAGGATATGCCCCGACTGGGCGGTAATCTTCCAGGCACTGCGGGCGATCAGCGCTGCGGCCAGCAATGAGAGCAGCGGGTCAATCGGCATCCAGCCGGTCACCATGATGATCACGGCCGCGGCAATGGCCGCCACCGACCCCAGCAGATCCCCCATGACGTGCAGCAGCGCGCCGCGAACATTGATGTTGCCTCGATCGCCGCTGTGCAGCAGCCAGAACACACCGATATTGACCACCAGCCCGACAGTGGCGATGGCCAGCATGCCGGTGCCGGCGACCTCGGGCGGCGCCCACAGCCGGCGCACGGCTTCAAACAGAATCCAGGCGACGATCAACAACAGGGCCAGACCGTTGACGAAGGCGGCCAGCACCTGCACACGATGATAGCCGTAGGTCTTGCGGGCATTGGCCGGACGCTGCGTCAGCCGGGCGGCCACCCAGGCCAGCGCCAGCGAGGCACTGTCGGTCAGCATGTGGCCGGCATCCGCCAGCAGCGCCAGTGACCCCGTAAGGAGTCCGCCGGCCACCTCGGCCACCATGAAACCGCCGGTCAACACCATGGCCCAGAGCAGGCGGCGCTCGTTATCCGTGCCGTGATGAGAATGGCCATGTCCATGATGGCTGTGACCATGATGCTCGTGTCCATGCTGGTCGTGATGATCGTGCTGCTTTTGATCCCGCGTCATGATCCTTTCCATTGCGTTTGCCGTGCGTCAAGGCGTGATAAAAACATTATGATGGCAGCACAATGGCACATTCTCATTGTTGGGCGCTGCATCGCTGAGTCGAGCGGATCAGATCATCATGCCGCCTCCCCTCTTCCCTTACTGTTTTTTCAGGACATCTTCATGGCGTTAAAGAACAAGGATCCTGCAGGCGTGCGGCTGCATCATCAGGCCGACCGGTTGGGCAACTTCCTGGTCAGCACCTTTCACTTCATGGCGCTTTTTGCCATTGGCGGCGTCATTGCCTGGGCGGCACTGGGCGCCTTTCTCGAGATGATTGCCGATGGCCAGGCAGGCATCGATGACGTGCTGCTGCTGTTTATCTATCTCGAGCTGGGGGCGATGGTCGGCATCTATTTCAAGACCAACCACATGCCGGTGCGCTTTCTGATCTATGTGGCCATCACTGCGCTGACGCGTATGATGATCGGCGACATTCAGCATCATCATCGCCCGGACATGGGCATCATCTATATTGCAGGCTCCATTCTGCTGCTGGCCCTGTCCATTCTGGTGGTGCGTTACGGCTCACACCGGTTTCCCTCGGGGCATGGGCACAACGTGGCCTCCGCCCGCGCCGGTGAGCAGGATGATCACACCGACGAACACTAAGCCCGGCATCGGGTAACGCAGCAGGGAAGCAGGGCACCCACGCCGGTGCCCACCTGATACCATTGATAGCGAGGCGATGCAGGAGGCCCCCTTCCGGCGGTGCCTGCCGGCATCGTCAATCCATTTGAGGCACAGGCACGGTCGACAGGACATCTACCCGGCACGGTGATGCCTGACAGGCTACAGTCATTGCATCATCCAGTCGTCATGTCATGATCCGGCTGTTTTCCTGCGACCCAATAACGCAGAGCGCGCAGATATTCTTCAAGAGAACACCGCATGCTGAGCCAGTTAAGTGCCCTGTGGGCCTGGATCTCCGAAAACGCGATCGTTGTCAGCGGGCTGGCCAGTATTGGCCATGTGCTGATATGGGGCATCGCCATGCAGGTGGCCGTCAGCGATGCCCGCGCCCTGCGCCGACCCTCCATCCTGATCAAGCACGGCAAGGCCCGCCGGGTCGAGGGGCCCTGTCTGGTCAGCAACATGGGGCATGGCGTCGTTTTCGTGGAATCCATTCTGGCGCGGCTGGAAACCGATCAACAGACGCTGGTCTGTGATATCACCGAACTGGCGGATGAAGACACCCGTCAGCAGAAGCCCTCCTCCGATGAGGAGACCACCGACGAGGGGGAGACCGATAAGGGCGGCGGTGAAGAGGAAGGCGAGCTGGTCACGCGTATGGGGCCACTCAATTCGATGCAGTACATGCAGGCGAGCACCTTTGATCGCATTCTTGCTAATGCAGCGCAGCAGCATGGTCTGGCGCTCAACAGTGACTACACCCTCAAGGACAGCGATGAGACGCTGAAGACCATCGAGATCAATCTGATTGTCATTCAGGCCACGGAAAAACGCCCGATCGGCGCCCGGCGCCGTTTCAATCTGGTTCGTGGCAATGACAATCAGCTGATGCTCGCACCGGAAAAGGACAACACCCAGCTACTGACTTCCTGGCGCCAGAGACGAGAGCTCAACCGCTGGCGACAGAACATCACCATCGAAGGCCTGTAACCGTACAGGGGCGCTGCGTCTGCCTGCGCTGTCCTCCCTTTTGCTTTTGTTTACCTCCCGACTGGCCTCGTGAACCGCGCTCAGCCCTTTCAAACCGCTTTCGGCCCTTTTAAACCAAACCGCCTTCGGCCCTTTCAAACCGCTTTCAACAAGGCCAGACGCTTTTAATGCCGCGCGTACCTTTTCCAGAATAGCGCCATCGTCGGTTGCTAAGAGGCGCGGCATAACCCCTCTTTCAAAAGGCGCCTTGATTCATATCAAGGCGTCGAAAAAAGACACATCTAAATATATTAAAACACCTAATAAGTTTTGCTGTTCTGCGCCTTCCTGGCCACGCTCAATACAGCGGTTCGCATGACACCGCGAGCGTCCATAACGCACGAGACGGCGCATCATGAACGTTATCGCCCTCGAATACCGATCTGTCATGCGGGCTCATGGATTGCAGTCTCGATTTTATTGTGGTCTGAACATTCATGCAGGGAGGCATTCATGTTTCATCACTCATCAAAGCTTCAATATCCCGTTCGTGTCGACAAGCCCGACCCGCAGTTTGCCATGCTGTTACAGCAGGCCATCGGCGGCATCGAAGGGGAAATCCGCGTGGCCATGCAGTATTTCTTTCAGGCCATGGGGGCGCGTGGCGATGACCGGATTCGTGATCTTTTGATGTCCACGGCGACAGAAGAGCTCGCCCACATCGAGATGCTGGGCCATGCCGTGGCGCTCAACCTGGAAGGAGCGCCCGTCTCCTATCAGGAAGAGTCGGCGAAGGACCCGGTCATCAACGCCATTCTGGGCGGCGCCAATCCGCGCCATCTTCTCTCCTCGGGACTCTCGGCGATGCCGGTCAACGCCAATGGCGTGCCCTTTGACATGAGCCATGTTTACGCCACCGGCAACATTGCCGCTGACATGCAGGCCAACGTGGCCGCTGAGGCCGGTGGCCGCGTGCTGGCCAGCCGTCTGTACAACTGGACCGATGACAAGGGCATGAAGGACTTTCTCTCGTTTCTGATTGCCCGTGACACCTATCACCAGCAGCAGTGGCTGGCCGTGATCGAGGATCTGGGCGGTCTGCAGGCAAGCCTGCCGATTCCCAACAGCACGCCCGAGGAGCACGAGGCCACCGAGCATTCGTACTACTTCCTCAACACGCTGCTCGACAAGGAAGCCCCTCAGGGACGCTGGAGCGAAGGCCCGTCGCTGGATGGTCGCAGCAACTTCAGCTTCAAGCAGCAGCCCGAACCGCTGGGACAGGTACCGAGTCTGGGCAAGGCCAGACCCGGCTCGGGCGCACAGAAAGAGCAGCTCTGACAGCGTTACCTCTGGCATGGCTGCCCTGTGGCAGTGATGCCTTTATGCGGTGCGTAACCTTTTCTGTCGGACATCCTCCGATGGAGACAAGGAGATCGAGATATGGCAACGGATGCAAAAGCCCACTTTATGGACTGGCTGCGCGATGCGCATGCCATGGAGCAGCAGGCAGAGTCCATGCTCATGGCACAGGCCAAACGCATTGAGCATTACCCCGAACTTCATGCCCGTATCGAGCAGCATATCGAGGAGACCCGGGGGCAGGCTGTCCTGCTGGAGGAGTGTATCGAACGGCTGGATGGCAGTACTTCCAGCTTCAAGGACATGGGCGGCAAGATGGCGGCCATGGCTCAGGGCATGGGCGGCATGTTCACCAGTGATGAAGTGGTCAAGGGCGGCTCGGCCAGCTACGCCTTCGAGCATTTCGAAATCGCCAACTATCGCGCGCTGATGGGGGCGGCCGACTATCTGGGCGAACCCGAGATTCGCGCCTCCCTTGAGCGCATTCTCAAGGAGGAAGAGGCCATGGCGAAGTGGCTGGAGGAAAACCTTCCCGCGATCACGCAGACCTTTCTCGAGCGCTCCGAGCAGGACGATACCACCGCCAAACGCTGACCCTTTTCTTCCAGGCCAGCCCATTCAGGGGCCCGATACGTACGGTATCGGGCCCCTGCCCGTGTCAGGCCCTTGCCTGCGGCGGCCACATGTCCCTTCATCAGCCCCGATACCCCTCTGGCATCCCCGCCCTCCTTACCCATTATCGCAACCGCCATCACTGTATTAAGATCACGCCATAACACCCTCTGGCGGGAGCGCCCTTGTATGACGTTGATGACCCTTATCTACCTTGCGGCAGGGCTTGTACTGTTAATGGGCGGGGCCGAGGTGCTGGTCCGTGGCGCCTCGAAGCTGGCCGCGCTCTTTGGCATCCCCTCGCTGGTGATCGGCCTGACGGTGGTGGCCTTTGGCACCAGCGCGCCGGAAACCGCCGTCAGCGTGCAGTCAGCCTTCGGCGGCAGCGGTGATCTGGCGCTGGGCAACGTGGTGGGCAGCAACATTGCCAACGTACTTTTGATCCTGGGCCTGACAGCGATGGTGGCCCCCTTGATCGTCTCGCGTCAGCTGATTCGCCTGGATGTGCCACTGCTGATTGCCGCCGGGCTGCTGGTCTGGGTGCTGGGCGCCAATGGGGTGTTGAGCCGACTCGATGGCGCACTGCTCTTTGCCTGTATCGTGGCCTATACGCTGTATATGGTGATCAGCAGCCTGCACGCGAGCAAAAGGGAGGCGCAGGCGGCGGCCTCGGAAAACCCTGACGCCAAACCTGCCCCAGCGCGCACGCCGATGGCCTGGGTGATGTACCTGGTCATGATCGTGGCCGGTCTGGTACTGCTGGTGGCCGGCTCGCACTTTCTGGTGGAAGGTGCCACCTCGCTTGCCCGCGCGCTGGGGCTGTCGGATCTGGTGATCGGCCTGACCGTCGTGGCCGTGGGGACCTCACTGCCGGAGCTGGCCACCTCGATTCTGGCCGCCGTGCGGGGGGAGCGTGATATCGCCGTGGGCAACGTGGTGGGCAGCGGGCTTTTCAACCTGCTGTGCGTGCTGGGCCTGGCCTCGCTGGTGGCACCGCAGGGCATTCCCGTGGCCGCCAACGCCCTGGCCTTTGACTTCCCGGTCATGATTGCCGTATCGCTGGCCTGTCTGCCGATTTTTTTTACCGGCTACCGTATCGAGCGCTGGGAAGGGCTGCTGTTTTTTGTCTATTACGCGGCCTACACCACCTATCTGGTGCTCTATTCCACCCATCAGGGCAGCGCCACCCTGCTGGGCGATGCCGTTTTGATGTATGCCCTGCCCCTGACCGCCGTCACGCTGGTGGTGCTGAGTGCTAGAGCCTGGCGAACCCAGCGAACCTGACATGCCCCGATCAGCACGGGCAGCGCTCGAGCCCCTGGCAAGGGCTCGGGCCTGTAAGCGCCCGGCGCGCGGCTGGAAACCGTCGCAACAGGCTCATGCCCCCTGCCCTGTTCAAGGACACCTGCCATTGACGGGCACAACTCCCCGCACGTCGATTAACCTTGATAAAAGGGCGTCAGGATTAAACCATTGCTCAAAACCGGGTATTTAATTAACACTTTCCATTAATACAATGACACTAAAAACATATTAACAACAAAAGACCTGACCATAAAAGGTGATCCTTTTTTTCAAACTTTTTGTTTGCGTTATATAATCAGCCAAAAATAACCCAGTTTATGTACAGCGAGAACCTCTATAACTGACACTATAAACACGTCAGGGACGACAACCTTGAGGCGAAAGGAATCGCCTTTTTCAAGACACCCTCGTTTTTCAAAAAATTATCTGAGATGCAGATAAATATCGTTAAACTCGGCGACTTCTTTAAGCCCTTCAAAATCAAGCGCGGTGAGTGTCTTGCGCGTCAACGTAATGAGATTTTTTTGACGCAGCCGTTGCAATACCCGATTAACATGAACAGATGTCAGGCCAAGTGTTTCGGCCAGATTAACCTGGGTTAGCGGCATGTCGATGGTGGTATCCCTTGTAAGCCCGGACGCCTGATAGCGCAAAATCATCTCGCAGAAAAGATGAGCGATGCGTGCCTCGGCGGTGCGTAGCCCGATATTGAGGATCCAGTGTCGGGTGATGGCTTCATCCACCGTCATGGACCATGAAAGCGCTCTGGCCAGATCCGGATAGTCTTCAAAAATCTGGTTGATACTTTCTTCGGAAATCATCGCCACGGTGGCAGGCGTGAGGGTGCGGATGGAGTGGTCCATATGGGACAGCAGGGTCACATGCAGATCGCACAGATCGCCCTTGATCAGGTACCCCATGATCTGTTCGCGCCCGTCAGAGAGCATCTTGCAGCGGCAGGCCCAACCCTCGAGCATCAGGTGTACCGCGACAGGGTTTTCGCCCTCGGTAATGACGTACTCGCCCTTCTCGTAACGCTTCGTTCGCCCTGGTAGCGAGCGCAGCATGCTGAGTTCTTTTTTTCCCAGATCCGTATAGTGTTGTAGCTTGTTGATTAGTGGATCGACCATTAAAAAGGAACTCCTGAAAATGCCTCTTATTCCAACATGCATGCCAAAACAATAAAAGCTCATTTAAAGCTATCTTATTTTTCACATGACTCAGATTAATAATTTATACCAGCTCATTTCCATACTGCCAGCAACATCAATAAAAACAGGGGCCATTCCCAATATTCTCTCCCAAAAGCCATGAACCTCTGTCCGACAATCGAATCAATGCCACCCAGGCTTTGCGAACATCAAAAACTGAACGAAGTAACCTGATATTACAGAAAAAGGACCCAAAATTTTTCGGCCAGATAAACAACATGCGTTATTTATACCACACATCCTCTACCGATATATTAAGTAAAAAGATGACTGACCCATTATTTGGTTGAAATGATAAGGAAAATAAAGTTACTCGATAACCTACAATCATATACGCGCCATATTGATATGCGAACCGCTTATCGAAAAGGATCCTCATATCCAGACATCGCGGCACTTCAGGTACGCTTGACCAAGACCGTAAAAGGACATCCTGGATTGTGTGGGCACGCCGTCCAGACAGTGGTGGTCATTTTGCCAATGATCGCCTCAAGGAATTCGAAGCCGGTAAAAATGATGAGTCTCATAGCAGCGGCAGTCATTACTGGTAACGCCTGATGAGTGCACGACTGACAGGGACGTCAGCTTCAGGAAGGAAGGAAAGTTCTTTCCTCCGGTCACCGGGTCAACCAAACACCCTTTGAAGGGCATCAAGAGGTAGCTGGCTCATGTATTCATTCATCAACAAAATGAATTTTTACTCCTGCCTGACCCACGAAGAGAAGGCTGCCATACAGGGCTGTGTGGACAGCAAGCATTATTTTGCCAAGGGTCAGACGCTGGCGAGAGCCGGGGAAAAGCCGGACAGGATCAACATCGTCACCGAAGGGTGGGCCTGTCGCTTCAAGAGTGCCCACGACGGCACGGATCAGGCCATTTCCTTTATCCTGCCGGGCGATCAGTGTGAAGACATCTCTCCTATCCAGTGCAGCCTCGACCACGGCATCCGGGCGCTGTCGGATATCCGCATCACCCGCGTGGATCGCCAGAAGCTCCTTTCGCAGCTGACGCCGGGCTCCGGTCTGACCAATGGCCTGGCCTGGGCCTCGATCGTGGATAAATCCATCATGGGGGAGTGGCTTTTGAACGTGACCCGTCGCCCGGCGGTCATGCGTCTGGCGCATCTGCTTTGTGAGCTGTTTACTCGCAGTGTCATCATTGGCAGGACAGAAGACAACAGCATGTACTTCCCATTGACCCAGGTTGCCCTGAGCGAGGCGCTGGGGCTGTCACCCGTACATCTCAATCGCTCACTGCAGCTTCTAAGACGCAGGAAGCTGGTATCGCTGTCCCGGAAGACACTGACCATTCTTGATTGGCAACAGTTGGCCGAATTTGCCGATTTCGATAATAATTATCTGCACATCAGCGGGAAGCCTCCGGTCAGTCTACGTCTGGCCTCATGAGCGACCCGCGCTGAATTTTGAACCCGATAACCTGAAGAGTCCCTTGTAATGTTTTCCTCGCTGAATGGCCTGTGGCAGTGGATTATCGAAAATGCGTCCACGTTCAGCGGCATTACCAGCGTGGGCATGCTGATTATCTGGGCGACCTATCTGCAGCTGTTGCTGCACAATTTTCGCATGCAGCGCCGCCCTCAGATCATCATCAACCGCGGCAAGGGTCGGGATATCAACTCGGTCTGTCTGCTCAGCAACATGAGCAAACAGAGTGTCTTTATTGATCTTGTCATGGTGCGTATCACGACCTCACAGACCCAGTGGCTCTGCAACGTTACCGATGTCGTGGATGAATCGGGCAAGCCGCTGGAGATCGTTCGCCAGGAAGAAGGCGTCGATGCCAGCCTTAATGAGTTCACCCGCCAGGGGCCCATGGTCTCCGGCGATTACATGGAGGCTGGCACCTTTGGCAACATGATCCGCCAGGCAGGCATATCACAGGGCATCGAGTTTGATGATCGCTATGATATTGCCGGCGAGGACGAGCTGGTTTCCATCGAGGTCAGTCTGATTGCTGTCTTTGGCGCGGAAGGTCACCAGATCGGTGCCCGCAGGACGTTTTACATCGAAAAGGCCGATGACGATGGCCGCATCCTGCTGATCCCGGATGACACCCGCACCCAACAGTTCAAGACCCGCCGCCAGCGTCGCACCCTGCAACGCTGGCGAAGTGAACTGGAAGAGGTCCCCGAGACCGAGTGAGCCGTTGCCGTCCGGCACAGGGCTCTTTTGCCTGACAACGCCCCCGCACCGGTCATTGTGACACCGTGGTCAGTGGCCGAGCACCACCGTTCGGCCCGAATAGAGAAAGACGCGACGCTCGAGATGATAGCCGATCGCACGTGACAGCGTCAGGCACTCGATATCCCGCCCTTTCGCCACCAGGTCTTCCGGATAATGGGCATGATCCACCGTCTCGACCCCCTGGGCGATGATGGGCCCTTCATCGAGGTCATTGTTGATGTAGTGCGCCGTGGCCCCGACCAGCTTGACGCCCTTCTCATAGGCCTGATGGTAGGGCTTTGCGCCCTTGAAGCCCGGCAGCAGCGAGTGGTGGATATTGATGGCGCGCCCGGCCAGCACGTCACACATGTTGGCCGAGAGCACCTGCATGTAACGCGCCAGAATGACCAGTTCGGCATCGGTTTGTTCGATGATCTGGAGAATCTGGCGCTCCTGTTGCTCCCGGCTCTCCGGCGTGACCGGCAGATAATGCCAGGGCAAACCGTGCCACTGGGCCAGCGGTTCCAGATCGGGATGGTTGGAGACGACCGCGCAGATCTCCATCGGCAGCTGATGAGTCCGATAGCGATACAGCAGATCGTTGAGGCAGTGATCGGCCTTTGAGACCATGATCACGGCCTTTGTGCGCTTGTTGGGCGGCGTCAGTTCAAAGGACATGTCGAACTCGACGGCGCGCGCGCCAAAGCTCTCCTCGAAGGCCTCGACGCTGAAATCGTTTTCCAGCGGGCGAAACTCGGCCCGAATGAAAAAGCGCTCGTTCAATCGATCATCAAAGGAGTTGAGTTCCGTGATGTAGCAGCGCTGCTCCTTGAGAAAGCGCGTGACGACATCCACGGTGCCCAGAAGACTGGGGCACTGAGCCGCAAGGATCCAGGTATCGGCGGTTCGGGTCATGACGTTTATCCTGTTCTGCCTTGAGCTCATGAAAAAGGGCCGGAGGCGTGTGCCTCCGGCCCTTCAGGACCTAGCGTACGACGCTGACGCCATACTCCCGGGAGGCATCGAGCAGCCAGCGATAGCAGTAATCGGCAAAGCTTCTGCGGATGACCAGCTCCCAGCCATTCTCCTCCGGTCGACGCAGGATAATGGTGGCCTTGGCAAAAACGGTGGAAACCCCCTTGCCGACCGGGAACGCCTGCGGATGCACGTCGTAGGAGATGGACTTCATGAGCACCTCACGCGCCCGATTCCCCTTGAGCGACAGCACCGTCTGACCGCCGCTGACGTTGACGATGCTGAAGTGGGACTGGCCCAGCGACTTTCGCAGCTTCTGCTCCAGCTCAAACTCCTCGCCACCGGGCACGATCACCAGCCACTCATCGGGCGAGAGCCACTGGATCGAGCGCTCGCCGCTGTCATCACTGACCAGCGCGTGCGGCTTCGCCGGCAGGGCCATGTCCATCACCTCGCGGACTGCCTCATCAAGCACGATGGCACCGCCACGCACGATCAGCTGGCCCAGAAAGGGCTTTTCGCTCAGGGTCACGCCCGGGTTGGAGGCGTGCGGCAGCGATTTCTGCTCGTGCAGCGACCACTCCAGGGGTGACTCGGCCTTCGACGTGTCGGTCGGGCGGGTCTGGAACTCTTGGACGTCAGACATTCTGGCGCTCTCCCTTGGGGTCGATAAAGACGGTGCTGACGACTTCGGCTTCATGCGTCTTGCCGTCGGACATGGGCAGATAGACCGTCTGACCCATGCGCTCGCGGCCCTCTTTCAGCACGGCCAGTGCAAAGCCGCTTTCAAGCACCGGGCTGTAGTAGCTCGAGGTCACATGGCCCACCATGCTCATGGGGATGGCCTGGTTGGGATCGAGCACGATCTGGGCGCCCTCTTCCAGCACCACATTGGCATCCTTCGGCTTGAGCCCGACCAGCTGCTTGCGGTCACCACGCATGGTGTCCGGGCGGCTCAGGGCGCGCTTGCCGATCCAGTGGAACGGCTTGTCATAGCCGATCGCCCAGTGCATGCCCAGATCTTCCGGCGTCACCGAACCGTCAGTGTCCTGACCCACAATGATCAGCCCCTTCTCGGCGCGCAGGACGTGCATCGTTTCCGTGCCGTAGGGCGTCAGGTCATACTTCTCGCCGTGTTCGAACAGCGTCTTCCAGACCTGCATGGCGTAGTTGGCCTGCACGTTGATCTCGTAGGCCAGCTCGCCGGTAAACGAGATCCGGAACACGCGCGCCGGCACGCCGGCCACGTTGCCTTCCTTCCAGTCCATGAACTTGAACTGTTCGCGATCAAGGTCGATATCGGTCACTTCCGACATCAGCTTGCGCGCCTCGGGCCCGGTCACGGTCATGGTGGCCCAGTGGTCGGTCACCGAGTTGAAGTAGACCTGCAGCTCCGGCCATTCGGTCTGATGCCAGACTTCCAGCCACTCCAGTACGGAGGCGGCCCCACCGGTGGTGGTGGTCATCAGGAAGTGGTTGTCCCCCAGGCAGCTGGTGGTGCCATCGTCCATCAGCATGCCGTCGTCCTTGCACATCAGGCCGTAACGCACGCGACCCGGTGCCAGCTTGGCCCACTTGTTGGTGTAGACACGGCCCAGGAACTCACGGGCATCCGGCCCCTGAATGTCGATCTTGCCCAGCGTCGAGGCATCCAGAATCCCCACGCCCTGGCGCACGGCGAGACACTCGCGCGCCACGGCGTCGTGCATGCTTTCCTTCTTGCCGTTGGCATTGCGCGGGAAGTACCAGGGGCGCTTCCACTGGCCGACGTCCTCGAACTCGGCGCCATACTCGACGTGCCACTGATGCAGCGCGGTGTAGCGCTTGGGATCAAAGAGCTCGTCGCAGTGACGACCCACGATGGCGCCAAAGGTGATCGGCGTGTAGTTCGGGCGGAACACCGTGGTGCCCACTTCGGGAATCGAGCGGCCCAGGCAGCGTGCGGCAATGGCCATGCCGTTGATGTTGCCCAGCTTGCCCTGGTCGGTACCAAAGCCCAGCGCGGTGTAGCGCTTGACGTGCTCGATGGACTCAAAGCCTTCACGGGTGGCCAGTTCGATGGCCGAAGCCGTGACATCGTTTTGCATGTCGACGAACTGCTTGGGCACCCGCAGGCCCTTTTTCTCGTGCGGCACCTGATAGATGGCACAGGCCGGCCCATCGCGACGCGCCTTGACCGTCGGCAGATTGAGCTCCCCGGCCTCGTCAAAACCGCTGTCGATGGCGGCCTGGCGGCCGGCACGCGCCCCGTCGGAGAGCGTGTTGTCCAGACCGTAATGACCTGCCACGCCGCCGGCCATGAGCATGCCCTTGACCTCACCGGGCACAAAGCCCAGCAGGTTTTCGTCCCACTGCGGGCGCGTGCCGGTGTGCGAGGAGAGATGCACGACCGGGCTGTAGCCGCCGGAGCTGGCGATCGTGTCGCACTCCAGATCCTCGATGCGCCCGGTGATCACGAAATGATCCAGATCGACCGCCGAGACGCGGGCGCCGCTGACACGCTGAGTGCCCTTCGCCTCGATCACGGCGCTGCCGGTGATGACGCGAATGCCGCTGTCGCAGGCCTGGCGCACCAGATCCCCGTCGGGATTGGCACGGGCATCGACGATGGCCACGACCTTGCGTCCCGCTTCCTGCCAATCCAGCGCAGCACGATAGGCGTGATCGTTGCTGGTCGTGAGCACCAGGCTGTTGCCGGGGATGACGCCGTAGCGACGGATATAGGTCGAGACCGCACCGGCGACCATGTTGCCGGGCAGGTCGTTGTTGGCATAGACCAGCGGGCGTTCATGCGTGCCGGTGGCCAGCACCACGCGCGTGGCACGCACACGGTGCAGCCGCGCACGGGGCATGTCGGGGAAGCCGGCATCACTGGCGGTGTCGGCCAGATGCTCGGTGCGACGCTCGTGCAGCGTGACAAAGTTGTGATCGTGATAGCCGTTGGCGGTGGTGCGCGGCAGCAGCGTCACGGTCTCCATGGACGCCAGCTCGTTGAGCGTCTGCTCGATCCAGCGCACTGCCGAGACGCCATCCAGCGTATCGCGGCTGTCGAGCAGCGAACCGCCCATCTCTTCCTGTTCATCGCACAAAATGACCCGGGCGCCACTACGGGCAGCACTCAGTGCCGCAGCAAGGCCCGCTGCGCCGGCGCCGATGACCATCACGTCACAGTGATGGTGCATGTGATCGTAAATGTCCGGGTCAGCAACGGTCGGCGCGCGACCCAGCCCCGCGCCCATGCGGATGTACTTCTCATAGGTCATCCACATCGAGGCCGGCGACATGAAGGTCTTGTAATAAAAGCCCGGCGGCATGAAGTTGCCGCCCAGCTTGCCGACCCAGCTCATCACGTCCCGCTGAACGTTGGGCCAGCCGTTGGTGCTGCGCGCCACCAGACCGTCGTAGAGCCCCTGCTGCGTGGCACGCACGTTGGGCACCTGGGTCTCTTCGCGGGCGCCCAGCTGCACCACGGCATTGGGCTCTTCAGCGCCGGCGGCGACGATGCCGCGGGCACGCGAATACTTGAAGCTGCGATTGATGATATCCACGCCATTGGCCAGCAGCGCCGAGGCCAGGGTGTCCCCGGCAAAGCCCTGATAGCGCTGGCCGTTGAAGGTGAACTCGAGACCGTGCGAGCGATCGATGCGCCCGCCTGCCGAAAGACGGTTGGTCTGGGTCATGACGAGGTCTCCTCGTTAAGCGCCGTATTCTCGGGCCGGGCACCGACGGTCTGCCAACCGCCATCGGCCACCTGAGCCCCCTGCTCATGACGAACACTGGGATCATCAGCCGTAATGGTCGGCTGCTCGCCCATCGGGTAGGTCTCAAGAATCTCGTAGGTCACCGTGTTGCGGGTGATGTTGAAAAACTTGCGACAGCCGACCGAGTGCACCCACATCTCGTGGTGGATGCCGCGCGGGTTATCACGGAAGAACAGGTAATCGCCCCACTCTTCGTCGGTCGTGTTGTCCGGGTCCTCGGGACGCATGAGATGGGCCTGTCCGCGCGGATGAAACTCCTCTTCCTCGCGGTGCTCCTTGCAGTAGGGGCATAAGATATAAAACATGATGGGCTCTCCTCAGTGCGCCACGCCGGCAGCGCCGTGTTCATCGATCAGCGCACCGGTATGGAAACGGTCGATGGAAAAGGGCGCAGCGATGGGATGCATTTCACCTTTGGCAAGGCTGGCTGCAAAAACATGTCCTGAACCGGGCGTGGCCTTGAAGCCACCGGTACCCCAGCCGCAGTTGAAATACAGTCCCTTCACATCCGTCTTTGAAAGGATCGGACAGGCGTCGGGACAGGTATCCACGATGCCGCCCCACTGACGGTTCATGCGCACTCGCGAGAACATCGGGAACATCTCGACGATCGCCTGCAGGGTGTGCTCGATGGTGGGGTAGCTGCCGCGCTGACCGTAACCGAGATAGCCGTCGATACCGGCACCGATGACCAGATCGCCCTTGTCGGACTGGCTCACGTAGCCATGAACGTGGTTGGACATGGTGACCGTGTTGAGAATCGGCTTGAGCGGCTCGGAGACCAGCGCCTGCAGCGGATGCGACTCCAGCGGCAGCTTGATGCCGGCCATCTTTGCCAGTACGCCCGAATTGCCCGCGGCCACACAGCCGACCGTATGGGCCTCGATGTCGCCCCGGTTGGTGTGAACGCCCAGCACCTTGCCGTCACGAATCTTGAAGCCGGTCACTTCGGTGTTCTGCAGAAGGTCCACGCCATGGGAGTCGGCACCACGGGCAAAGCCCCAGGCGACCGCGTCATGACGCGCCACGCCGGCGCTTTTCTGCCAGGACGCGCCCATGATCGGATAGCGGGCCCGGTTGGAGATATCGATCTCGGGCTCGATCTCCTTGACCTGCTGCGGGGTGACCACTTCGCTGTCGATACCGTTGAGGCGGTTGGCATTGACGCGACGCTGAATGTCACGCATGTCCTGCAGGGTGTGGCCCAGGTTGAGCACGCCACGCTGGGAGAACATCACGTTGTAGTTCAGATCCTGCGACAGGCCCTTCCACAGATCCAGCGAGTGGTTGTAGAGCCGTCCCGCTTCGTCCCACAGATAGTTGGAGCGAACGATGGTGGTGTTACGCGCGGTGTTACCGCCGCCCAGCCAGCCCTTTTCGATGACGGCGACATTCCTGACGCCGAACTCCTTGGCCAGATAGTAGGCCGTGGCAAGGCCGTGGCCGCCACCGCCGACGATAATGACGTCGTACTGCTTCTTGGGCTCGGGGTTACGCCACTGGCGTTCCCAGTTTTCGTGGTGACCGAACGCGTGTTTAACCAGTCCGAAGCCGGAATAACGTTGCATGAGCTTTCTCCTTGATCGGCCCCGAGGGAGCCTGCTGTCGGCCGTGTTCAGACTACGGAGGCTTCACTCTCGAGTCGCTGATCCGCCCGGTCGGTGCTCTGGCCGTAGACGGGATGACGTGCGCACAGTGATTCCACCCTGCCACGAACCTCCTGCTCGACCGCGTCGGTATCCTTCTGCTGCGCGAGCACATCCAGAATGTCGCAGATCCAGGACGCCAGCTCGCGGCAGTCCTCTTCCATGAATCCGCGCGTGGTGACGGCCGGCGTACCGATACGCAGCCCCGAGGTGACAAACGGGCTTTGCGGGTCGTTGGGCACGGCATTCTTGTTGACGGTGATGCAGGCACGCTCGAGTGCCGCATCGGCATCCTTGCCGGTCACGCCCTGCTTGATCAGCGAGACCAGGAACAGATGGTCGTCGGTACCGCCGGAGACCACATCAAAATCACGATCGATAAAGACCTGAGCCATGGCGCGCGCATTGGCGATCACCTGACGCTGGTAGTCGGCAAACTCGGTGGTCATGGCCTCCTTGAAGGCCACGGCCTTGGCCGCGATCACGTGCATGAGCGGGCCGCCCTGCTGACCCGGGAAGACCGCGCCGTTGAGCTTCTTGTAGAGCGTCTCGTCGCTCTCGGCCGACAGGATCAGGCCGCCCCTGGGGCCGCGCAGGGTCTTATGGGTCGTCGTGGTCACGACATGGGCATGGGGTAGCGGGCTCGGGTAGAGACCCGCGGCGACCAGACCGGCGATGTGGGCCATGTCGACCATCAGCCAGGCACCGACCTCATCGGCGATCTCGCGAAAACGCTGCCAGTCGATGACGCGCGAATAGGCCGAAAAGCCGGCGATGATCATCTTCGGCTGGTGCTCGCGGGCAAGCGCGGCCACTTCGTCGTAGTCGATCTGGCCGTTTTCGGGATTCAGGCCGTACTGCACGGCGTTGTAGTACTTGCCGGAGAAGTTCGGCGCCGCGCCGTGGGTCAGGTGGCCGCCGTGGGCCAGGCTCATGCCCAGAATGGTATCGCCGGGCTTGACCAGCGCCATGAACACGGCCGCGTTGGCCTGAGCGCCGGAGTGCGGCTGGACGTTGGCATAATGGGCGGCGAACAGTTCACAGGCGCGCTCGATCGCCATGGCCTCAACCTTGTCGACGAACTCGCAGCCACCGTAGTAGCGCCGGCCCGGGTAGCCTTCGGCATACTTGTTGGTGAGCTGGGTTCCCTGCGCCTGCATGACGTAGCAGCTGGTGTAGTTTTCGGAAGCGATCAGTTCGATATGCGCTTCCTGTCGCTGTGTCTCTTCAGCGATCGCCTCGGCCAGGGCTGCGTCATAGTCAGACAGCTGAGCGCTGGGGGAGAAACCATGATGAAGCATCACGCCTCCTTATCATCAAATCGGTTGTTATCCGGAATCGGTCGAATGCGGTGCCAGGGGGGTGTCTATTGCACGCTATCCTGCTGCGATGGTATCGCTGCTCCCCTGCCCTGAAATGCTTGCCGACGTCACCACCTGGTGTATTTGCGACATGACCGTCATTACGCGACAGGCATACGACCATGGGATAACGACGTCGCCCAGCCACCTTGCGACGTCGCGCACGGACAACTCTCCCCTTCACGGCTGTTCCACTCTAGCGTTTCAGGCATCCGCCCGGCCTCTTTTTGCACCTCCATGGTGCAAAAAGCGGCCTCGCTCGCCTGGTCTCTTTAAACGCAAGTGATGGCACCAGGAGGTTCCAGCATGTCAGACAATCGCGGCGTGGTTTACATGGGCGCGGGCAAGGTCGAAGTACAGGACATTGCCTACCCGAAAATGGAAACGCCCAATGGCAGGCCCATTGAACATGGCGTCATCCTGAAGGTGGTCTCCACCAACATCTGTGGTTCCGACCAGCACATGGTGCGTGGCCGTACCACGGCGCCCCAGGGCATGGTGCTGGGTCACGAAATCACCGGTGAGGTCATCGAAAAGGGCAAGGATGTCGAGTTCCTCGATATCGGCGACATCGTCTCCGTGCCCTTCAACGTGGCCTGCGGCCGCTGCCGGACCTGCAAGGAAGGCCATACCGGCCTGTGCCTGCACGTCAACGATGACCGTGCCGGCGGCGCCTATGGCTATGTCGACATGGGTGGCTGGGTCGGCGGTCAGGCGCGCTACGTTATGGTGCCCTATGCCGATTTCAACCTGCTCAAGTTCCCGGACCGTGATCAGGCGATGAACCAGATTCGCGACCTGACCATGTTGAGCGACATCCTGCCGACCGGCTTCCACGGCGCCCTGAAAGCAGGCGTTGGGGCAGGCTCGACCGTCTATGTGGCGGGTGCAGGCCCGGTCGGTCTGGCAGCGGCGGCCTCTGCCCGTCTGCTGGGCGCGGCCGTGGTCATGATTGGCGACTTCAATCCCAAGCGTCTGGAACATGCGCGCAAGATGGGCTTTGAGCCGATCGATCTGAACAAGCACGACCGTCTGGGCGAAATGATTGCCGCCGTCGTCGGCGAGCCCAGCGTTGACAGCGCCATCGATGCGGTTGGTTTCGAAGCCGTGGGTCATGGTGGCAAGGAGCAGCCGGCCGTGGTGCTCAACCAGATGATGGAAGTGACCCGTGAAGGCGGCTCCATCGGTATTCCGGGGCTTTATGTCACCGAAGATCCGGGCGCGACCGAGAAGGCCGCACAGACCGGCAGCCTGAGCCTGCGCTTTGGTCTGGGCTGGGCGAAGGGTCACTCCTTCCATACCGGCCAGACCCCGGTGGTGCAGTACAACCGTCAGCTGATGCAGGCCATCCTGCACGGCCGTCTCAACATCGCCGAGATCGTCAACGCTCAGATCATTAGCCTGGAAGAGGCACCGAAGGGCTATGAAGAGTTTGATGCCGGTGTGGCCAGCAAGTTTGTGCTGGACCCGCACGGCATGCTGGGCGCTGCCTGAGCCTCTGACGGATATCATGCGCTAAGCAGGGCATGACAAAAAAACGCTCATGGCGATTGGCCATGAGCGTTTTTTAATGTCTGTCTTTTGCTGACTTTCCTTTGATGCTTTCCCTCTGATGCCTGTTCCTTGATGCCTGCTGATCGCGGCAGGCAGGACCAGCGCGGATGGCGGATGGCCGCCCTCCGCCGGTCACGGAGGACTGAAATCAGGGCCCGGACATCAGAGGTCTAGAAATCGACCACCAGGTCGCCCTTGACCCGACTGCAGCACGACAGGATATAGCCTTCTTCGATGTCCTCATCGGTGATCCCGCCGTTATGGTCCATATCGACCTCCCCTGACCTGATCCCGACCCGACAGGTGCCGCAGATGCCCATACCGCATGCCTTGGGAATATGCAGTCCCAGCTGGGCCGCCGCGCTGTGGACCGTCTCGCCGGGCTGGACCTGGACACTCTTGCCGGAGTCGGCAAATTCGACGGTGACCAGATCGGCCTCGTCGACATTCTCGGCGGCTTCTTCCGCCCGCTCGGCCAGCTCCAGCGCATCTTCCTTGACGTCGGCAGGCGTCGCGCCGAACAACTCTTCATGGTAGTGATCCATGTCGTAGTTGTTCTCGCGCAGGATGTTCTTGATCGCATTCATGTAGGGCACGGGACCACAACAGAAGATCTCGCGCTCCAGGAAGTCGGGCGCCATGAGCTCGAGCATGGGCTGGGTCAGAAAGCCGCGGTAGCCGGCCCAGGCCTCACCGATGTCTTCCTTCTTTTCACAGACGATGTGCAGCTTGAACTCGGGGATGCGCGAGAACATGTGCACCAGTTCGCGGTGATAGATCACATCACGCGGCGCACGGGCGCTGTGGATGAACTCGACATCCACATTGGCGTTGGTATCGAAAAACCAGCGCGTCATCGACATCAACGGCGTAATGCCTACCCCGCCGGAGAGCAGCAGCACCTTGTCGGCCGGATAATCGATCGAGTTGAAGTTACCGACCGGCCCGTGCACGGCGATCTTGTCGCCAACGCTCATATTGGCATGGAGCCAGTTGGAGACCTTGCCGCCGGGCACCTGCTTGACGGTAATCGAGAAACTGTAGGGAATCGAAGGCGAGCTGGAGATCGTATAGGAGCGCATGATCTGCTCGCCTTCGACCTCCAGTTCAAGCGTTACGAACTGACCGGGCTTGAAAAAGAACAGAACAGGCTCTTCGGCCATGAAGCAAAAGGTGCGTACGTCAGGGGTTTCCTGAATGATCTTGACACAGCGAACCTCGTGGCGGCCGTTGGTCCAGGTCTGAGTTGTAACCGGATTGAAAAAGTTCATTGTCATGATGATCTCTGCCTGGCAGTGCCACAGCTGTTCGCTCGCCGATCCGTGTTGATGACACGGCCCGACACCCTTTCAATCTGGCATTCTGGTGACGCCTCTCACACCAGGCTTGTCTGTCAGCGACACGCACATACCTTTCACCCCCACTTTCTGTCTGTCATGGACCAATCAGGTCGTCGTGACGCTCTTCCATGTCGCGGGTAGACAATCGGATTTCATGACCCTGTACCACAATCGCCATCAATCAAGATGGATCGATTTTTTTTCCATGCATGAATACCAGGCCACAAAAGACAAATAACATCCGCTCAACCGTATTGTCGCTCTCGCGCGCGCAGCGACAATGAAAAGGATATTTGGTATGGACATGACAGCTTCTTATGGACCCGATGACCCTCTGAACCAGGCACGCCAGGCCGCGGCCGATCTGCTTCAGAATCGCAACCCTACCTACTCCCTGCCTCAGCCGTTCTACAACGACGCGCGCTTCTTCGCGCTCGACATGCAGGAGGTATACGAGAAGGAGTGGCTCTTTGCGGGCATGACCTGCGAAATCCCTGCCAAGGGCAACTTCATGACGCTGGAGATCGGCGACAACCCGATCGTCATCGTTCGTGGTGCCGAAGGCGTAATCCATGCCTTTCACAACGTCTGTCGCCACCGCGGTTCAAGGCTTTGCACCAAGGAAAAGGGCAAGGTCGCAAAGCTGGTCTGCCCCTACCATCAGTGGACCTATGAACTCGACGGCCGTCTGCTGTTTGCCGGTAGCGACATGGGTACCGACTTCGATCTCGGCCAGTTCGGTCTGAAGCCGGTCAACGTGCGCACCGCCGGTGGCTTTGTCTTCATCAATCTGAGCGAAGAGCCGCCCGCGATTGACGATTTTCTGGTCTCGCTCGAGCACTATCTCGAGCCGTATGACATGGATAACGTCAAGGTGGCCACCCAGACCACCATCGTTGAACAGGCCAACTGGAAGCTGGTCCTCGAGAACAACCGCGAGTGCTATCACTGCAACGGCGCGCACCCGGAGCTCTTGAACTCGCTGATCGAGTTCGATGACACCGAAGACCCGCGCGCCACCGAGAAGTACAAGGAGCTGGTCACCCGCAAGCAGGCCGACTGGAACCAGGAGCAGGTGCCCTGGCAGCTCAAGCGTTTTGGCAAGCGCAATCGCCTGACCCGCACGCCGCTGCTGGATAACGTGGTCTCCATGACCATGGACGGCAAGCCGGGCTGCAAGAAGCTCATGGGGCGTCTGACCAGCCCTGACATGGGGTCGCTGCGTATCCTGCACCTGCCCAACTCCTGGAACCACTTCATGGGCGACCATGCCGTGGTGTTCCGCGTGCTGCCGCTCGGTCCGCAGCAGACCATGGTCACCACCAAGTGGCTGGTGCACAAGGACGCCGTGGAAGGCGAAGACTACGACGTTGAAAACCTGCGTCACGTCTGGGATGCCACCAACGACCAGGACCGCCAGCTGGCCGAAGAAAACCAGCGCGGCATCAACTCACGGGCCTACCAGCCCGGCCCCTACTCCGAGACCTACGAGTTCGGTGTGATCGACTTCGTCAACTGGTACGGCGAGCGCATGCTCACGCATCTGGGCCAGGAAGCGCCGACCCTGCATCTGGCCAAGGGCTAAACGTCTGCCCCATTGAGATACCCGGCAACGGGTGATGTACCAGAGGGACCGGTTCACGTGCTGTGAACCGGTCCCTTTTTTTAATCTCGACTCAGTGCCGGCAGCAGATATTTATCGATGGCCTGTCGTACCGATGGCAGCAGGATATCCGACCGCCTGACCAGCTCATCGACCAGCTCCCTGAGGCCCTCTACCCCTTCGCCGCGCTGCTTGCACAGTGCCATGCGCGCGCAGGTATCCGGGCCCGCGCCTTCGGGAATATGGACGCCAAGTGCCACCAGCCGCGCCCGAAAATCATCGCCATCAATCAGATCGACAATCATCATCTTCACGCTCTCCTGTTGTTGCCCTTTGGTCTGCCTGCCGGTCGATATTAAAGGCAATAGACCAATGGCGCGCCCGTCCCAGCGGCAATGGATATGTCAGCGTCGCTTTTAAACAAATGACCTTAAAGGCCGCGCACAAGAATGCATCACAGCCGAAAAAAGGGGGCTGGTGGCATCACAACTTTTTGTATAACAACAAAGAGGACCGCGTATGGATGACCAGAATTCATTACTGACGTCGGGCCAGGACAACAAGCAGATGATGGGCATGGATTTCCACCATCCTGTCTTCCCGCTTTCCGCCTTCGCCATTCTTGCCTTTCTTGTCTATGCCCTGGTTTATCCCGATATGGCCAACGCGCAGCTGGGCCTGGCCAAGACCTGGTCGATCGAACATTTCGACTGGCTCTTCATGATCTCCGGCAACGTTTTCGTGATCTTTTGCCTGGCGCTGATCGTGCTGCCGGTCGGGCGCATTCGACTGGGCGGACGTGAGGCAAGACCCGAGTTTTCGCGCATGTCATGGTTTGCCATGCTCTTCGCCGCCGGCATGGGCATCGGGCTGATGTTCTGGAGCGTGGCGGAGCCCGTGGCCTACTACACCGACTGGTATGGCACCCCGCTCAACGCCACGGCCCGCACGGCCGAAGGCGCCAGTGCCGCCATGGGCGCCACCATGTTCCACTGGGGCCTGCACCCCTGGGCGATCTACGCCGTGGTGGGATTATCGCTGGCCTTTTTTGCCTATAACCGAGGTCTGCCCCTGACCTTTCGCTCGGCCTTTTATCCAATTCTCGGCAAACATACCCGCGGCTGGGCCGGTCATATCATCGATATTCTGGCCGTTCTGGCCACGGTCTTCGGCCTTGCCACCTCGCTGGGCTTTGGCGCCTCCCAGGCCGCCGGCGGGCTTGCCTATCTCTTTAATGTGCCCAACACGCTGGGCACCCAGCTGGCCATTATCATCGTGGTCAGCGTGCTGACACTGATCTCTGTCTGGCGCGGCATTGACGGCGGCGTAAAGCTTTTTTCCAACATCAACATGATCATCGCTGCGCTGCTGTTGCTGTTCGTCATTGCGGTGGCGCCGACGCTGACCGTGCTGTCCGGCATCGGCACGACCGCCATGGCCTACGCCTCCCATATCCTGCCGCTGTCGAACTGGATCGGTCGTGATGATGGCACCTGGTATCACGGCTGGACGATCTTTTACTGGGCCTGGTGGATCTCCTGGTCACCGTTTGTCGGCATGTTCATTGCCCGCGTCTCGAAGGGTCGCACCGTACGTGAGTTCCTGATTGCCGTGCTGGTCATTCCGACCGTGGTCACCCTGATCTGGATGAGCACCTTCGGCGGACTGGCGCTGTATCAGGTCACCAACAACATCGGCAAGCTGGCCGGCGGCATTGATGATGTGTCACTTGCCATGTTCCACATGCTCGAGCAGCTGCCCCTGTCCGGTGTGACCTCGCTGCTGGCGATCATTCTGGTGCTGGTGTTTTTTATCACCTCATCGGATTCGGGCTCGCTGGTCATCGATAACATCACCGCCGGCGGCAAGACCGATACCCCCCGCGGCCAGCGGGTCTTCTGGGCCACCATGCAGGGCTCGATTGCCGGCGTACTGCTCTACGGCGGCGGCACTACCGCCATGAGCGCCCTGCAGGCGGGTGCCGTGGCGACCGGACTGCCCTTCACCGTGGTCCTTCTCCTGATGTGCTGCAGTCTCTACATGGGCCTGCATCGAGAGCTTTACGGACCGGCGGCGCCCAAAGGATCAGCGGCCATTTCGTAAGCCCCATTGCCCGGTCACACGGGATCAACACCGCGGCATCACAGGGCCGCCCCCAGGGGCGGCCCTGTGTTTTTCAGGCTCGCCATGTCGCAAATGCCATGTCCCGTGACGCTGGCGGGCATGAGCATCCGGGGCGCTCGCGACATGCTTTTCAGACAAGTCCTACAAGATCTACCCCGCTGGAGCCTTCCATGGTCTACACCATCGCCATCCTGTGCAGTCTCGTTGGTTATTTTCTGATCGGTCATCTGGCCGGGCGTCGCGTCAAGCACTTGGACGACTACCTGGTGGCCGGGCGCAATGCGCCGACCTTTTTCATTCTGGGCACTCTGGTGGCCAGCTACCTCAGCACCAGTGCCTTTCTGGGCGAAACCGGCTTTGCCTACGACGGCTACCCCTTTGTCATGCTGATCTTCGCCGCCCTGAGCACCTCGGGCTGTCTGCTCGGCGCGCTGGCCTTCGGCCGCTATCTGCGACGCAGCGAGGCCAAAACGGTGCCGGAATTTTTCGGCAAGCGCTTTGATTCCAGGCGCGTACAGATGATTGCCGGGCTGACCACCGTGATCGGTCTGGGGGCGTATCTGGTGGGGGTCATGCAGGGCGCCGGCATCATGTTCTCCGAGCTGACCGGGATGCCCTACTGGACCGGGCTGGTGCTGGTGTGGCTGACCTATACCGGCTTTATCCTCTACTCCGGCTCCCCCGGGGTGATGGTCACCGATACCATCATGTTCGTGATCTTCTCGCTGGCAGCCCTGGGTGGCTCGGTCTATATCCTGCAGGACCTGGGGGGCTGGCACGGCGTTATCGAAGGCCTGCTGGCCCAGACCGACAAGCCCGATATCGCGCTGTGGCACGGCGTGCTGGAAGGCCCTGACGCCACCTTTTCGACGCCGGGCGAGGCATTGACCTGGGGGATCACGCTGGGGCTGGTGTGGGCCGCCGTGCTGGCCGCCAGCCCCTGGCAGTCGAGTCGCTATCTCATGGCGCGCAACGAACACGTCGTGATGCGCTCGGCGATGCTCACGGCCGTGTCGCTGGCCGTGTTTTACGCCCTGATGATGATGACCGGGGCCGCCATCAACCTGTATGACAGCGGACTCGACGGCGAGCGCGCCATGGTCTGGGCGTCGCTCAACATCCTGCCGACCTGGCTGGGCGTGGTGATCCTCACCGGTGTCTTTGCCGCGGGGCTCTCCTCGTGCTCGACCTTTTTGTCGATCATCGGCTTTAGTATCTCCAACGACATTCTGCCGCCCAATCGCAGCGAAAAGGCCGCCATGCGCGCCAGCCGCCTGTCGATTCTGGGCGCCGGGCTGGTGTCGCTGATCATCGCACTGTTCCAGTCGCCGGCCGTGATGGCGGTGGTCTGGTTTGCCGCCACGCTGTTTGCCTCCTCCTGGGGGCCGGTGGCGCTGATGAGCGTCTGGAGCCGCCGGATCACCGCCGCAGGCGCCGGCTGGGGGCTGACGGTCGGCTTTGTCAGCAATATCGCGCTGTCGCTGATGGATCAGGCGCAGTGGATCTCGCTGCCGGTTTATCTGCACCCGGTCGTGCTCAGCACGCTGGCCGCCCTGGCCGCGATCGTGGTGGCCTCACGGCTGACCCATGTGACGGATATCCAGCGGGCGTATCGCAGCTTTCTGCATGAATATGATCGTGACGTCAGCGCTGCCTGGATCTCCGGCACGCGCGTTATTGCCGCCTGCACCATGCTGTCAGGCGTGGCCGTGGGGGTGTTTTTGTGGTTTCAGTACGCCACCACGCTGTCGTCGCTGGCCGAACGCTTCGGCGTGCCCGGACAGGCCACGACCGGTGCCTACCTGCTGGCCGCAGGCTGCGGTGGCATGCTGCTGGCCGCCGGTGGCGTGGGCTACTGGGTGGTCTGCAAGCGGCGACAGACGACGCCGGCGATGCAGAGCGCCCACTCATAGGCGCTCCATTGGCAGGCTGCCGACCGGTCCCTCGGGGCCGGTCGGCCGCCTGAGCGCTGCCCTGAACCGCCCCCTCAATCGGGGCGAATTTTCTCTTCCCCACAATAAAACGCCCCGCCATGGTGGCGGGGCAAAGACGCGTTTTGATCCCTTTTTTTAACCGGTGCTGCCGATCGCCGTACCCGCCTGACGATGACGTCAGACGCGAAGGCTCAACGAAGCACACCCTCTTCCCTGAGTAGTTTGAAAATCGCCTCGGCGCCCTGCTCCGGGGTGACATCATTGAGCAACTGCCCGCCGCCGCCGTCGGACTTGGCGGCTGCCGCCTTGAAGCGGTCACGGGCCGAGGACGACTTGATGACCTTGAGACGCTTGGGCCGCTTGCGCGCCGGCTGAATCTGCCACTGGGTCAGGGCCGCATCGGCCTCGCTGGCGTGTGGCTGCACATCAAACTCGCCGCGCCGGGCAGGCCCGAAGGCGCTCTGACGGGCGCTCGGTGCGCTGGTGTCGACCGTGGCGATCGCCGGCAGGCGAACGCGCAGGCGACGGCGCTTGCCCCTGGGCAGGGCCTGCAGCACCGTGGCCACGCCCTTCTCGACCTTTTCCACCGCGGCCAGCCCGTTGATGACCGGCCATCCCAGCGCTTCGGCCAGCAGGTAGGGCAAAATGCCGGAGCCTTCGCCGGTTTCGGCGCGGGTGCCGGTCAGCACCAGCTGCGGTGAGCTGGCGCGCAGCGCATCGGTCAGTACGGGCACCACGTCGGCCTCGGGCATCTGTTCGAGCAGGCGGACCTCCTCGATCCCCATGCCCAGATAGCCACGAATGGCCTCTTCGTGGTCGCTGTCATGCTGACCGGCATGCATCAGATTGACCGAGGCGCCCTTCAGGCTCAGCGCCATTTCCACGGCACGCGCGTCCTGATCGGCGCGGCGCGTGCGGGCGGTCAGCGGATGGCGACCGATCGACACCAGCACGGCCACGTTGAGCCCGGCAGCGTTGGAGGACTGTGCATCAAGCGGCATCGCGACTGCCCTCCTGTTCGGCACGGAACTGTTCCACGCGCTCGACCAGGGCCGCGAGTATGGCGTTGGCATCCCCGATCACGGCCAGATCGGCGCGCTTGACCATGTCACAGCCTTCATCAAGGTTGATGGCCACGACCTTCTCGCAGGTCTGAATGCCCTGCAGGTGCTGAATGGCTCCGGAAATTCCCACGGCCACGTAGACCTTCGCCGACACCCAGGT
The DNA here is from genome assembly GCF_003385845.1 of Kushneria indalinina DSM 14324. Classification (GTDB taxonomy): domain Bacteria; phylum Pseudomonadota; class Gammaproteobacteria; order Pseudomonadales; family Halomonadaceae; genus Kushneria; species Kushneria indalinina. Next base: position 368,995 of record NZ_QRDJ01000007.1, read on the forward strand.
GCCCGTCGCGCCGACCTGACGATCGCGCGGCATGTGGCCGTCATCGACCGCCACGCGCGAGGCGCCCTTGGTCGCGCCCAGAATGTCGGCGGCGTGGTGATAGTTGTCCCAGTCCTTGACGCCGTTGCCGGCCGACAGAATGAACTCGGCTTCGGCCAGCGACACGCTGGCCGGATCAACGGCGACCTCGCCGATGTCCTCGATACGACCGAGCACGTTGGGCAGATCCTGGGAAAGTTCGATGGGCTCGGCGGCGTGACGCGTCTCGGTGATCGGATCGGCGCACTCGGCCAGCGCGATCACGACGCGCGGCAGGGCACGAACGATATCGGTCGTCCCGGCCGCACCGCGGGTGGTGCAGCGCCAGCCGGTGTCGCTGTCACTGTCGGCCTCGACCTGCCAGACCTGGCTGGCCGCCCGCTCGCCCAGCCGCACGCTCAGGCGTCGGCCCAGCTCGCCGCCGCCCTGGGTGGAGTCGGGCAGCAGCCAGTAGCGCGGCGCTATTTCCCGATCCACGCCCTGCAGGGCGGCAATACGATTTTCCGGGGTGTAGCCGTCAAACTGCTCGCCTTCCAGATGCAGCAGGCGATCAATGCCGGCCTCATCAAAGGTGGTTTCCTTGTGCTCGCCATAGAGAATTGCCAGCACCGCGCCCGGGTTGTCCGGGTCGGCGTCGGCCAGCTGGCGCGCCAGCCCCAGCAGATCGCGATCGTGGCCCGAGAGACGACCGCCGGCCATATCAGGCACCACGGCGACCATGAAGGACGGGGTGTCGATCGTGACACTGCGGCGTGAGTCCTGGCTCTGCGTGCTGCGAGCATTCGTATGCGCGGCGTGCGAGGCGCCGCTGCGGTCGATGCGTCGAATGCCGTTGGGCCCGGTGAAGCCGACGGCATGCGGGTTGCGTCGCGTCAGACCGTTGGGGCCCATCCATTCGGTGGCAACGGCGTTGCCGCCAATTTCGGCCAGCACTTCAAGATGCTGCGAGTGCAGGCGGTTACGGGCGATCCACTCCTTGCGAGGATCGCGGCGAACAAGCTCGCTCATGACGTTACCTCCTCGACATTGCGCTGTGTCTGCGACGCTTCCTTATTGGAGGCGCCCTTCTCGGCCGATGATCCAGCCACCAGCGCGTCGGCCACCAGCTCGGCGATATCCTTGATGTCGGCGCGGGGTTCGACCACACCTTCCAGCATCGCCGTGCACTGCGGGCAACCTACCGCGACCGTCTCGGCGCCGGTTTCACGCACATCGCCCATGCGCATATCGGGGATACGCTGCTTGCCGGGGATATCGGTGATCGGTGCGCCACCGCCGCCGCCGCAGCAGCGCGAGCGATAGCCGGAGCGCGCCATCTCCTGAACCTCGATGCCCAGCGCCCTGAGCACGTCACGCGGGGCCTCGTACTCCCCGTTGTAGCGTCCCAGATAGCATGGGTCGTGATAGGTCACGCTGCCGCCCTTCCACTCCTTGAAGGTGAGGCTGCCGGCCTTGACCAGTTCATTGATATAGGTGCTGTGGTGATACACCTCGTAATCGGACGGCATCTCAGCGGTGCCCAGCTCGCCATACTCGTTCTTGAGCACGTGGAAGCTGTGCGGGTCACAGGTGACGATGCGCGAGAAGCGATACTGACTCATGGCCCTGATGTTGCGCCGTGCCAGGGTCTGGAAGGTGGCTTCATCGCCCAGACGCCGTGCCACGTCACCGCTGTCGCGCTCTTCATTGCCGAGCACGGCGAAGTCGACCTCGGCGGCACGCAATACCTTGACCAGTGCGCGCAGCGTACGCTGGTTGCGCATGTCAAAGACGCCGTCACCCAGCCACAGCAGCACGTCGGCCTCGCCCTTGTCGGCCATCAGCGGCAGATTGAGATCCGCCGCCCAGTTCAGACGCGAGTCAGGGTCAAAGCCGCCGGGGTTGTCGGTGGCGATCAGGTTGTCGAGCACCTCGGCGCCCTTGTTGGGCGTGTTGCCATGTTCAAGTGTCAGGAAACGGCGCATGTCGACGATGGCATCGACGTGCTCGATCATCATCGGACACTCTTCAACGCAGGCACGGCAGGTGGTGCAGGACCACAGCGTCTCGGCATCCACCAGCGCACGGCCTTCCCGCGGCACGATCGGCCCGTTCGGGCTGCCGCCGTGCTCGCCGATCGGCTTGCCCGGATAGGGCGAGCCGTAATAGTCGGCATCGGTGCTGTTGCGCATGCCAACGATCATGTCCTGAATCAGCTTTTTGGGGTTGAGCGGCTGACCGGCGGCAAAGGCCGGGCACATCGCTTCACAGCGGCCGCACTGCACGCAGGCGTCAAAGCCCAGCAGCTGGTTCCAGGTAAAATCGGCAGGCTTTTCCACCCCCAGCGGGGTATCGGGGTTGTCCAGATCCAGCGCCTTGAGGCCGCTGGAGCGTGCAGCACTGGCGTTATGCGGGCTGCTGAAGCGCTCGGGGCGGCGGTGAAAGGCCAGATGCAGGGCGCCGGCGAAGGCGTGCTTCATCGGCCCACCCCAGGTCATGCCGAAGAACATCTCGCCCAGTCCCCAGGTGACGACCGCGGCCAGCACCAGCGCGATCAGCCAGCCGCCGGCATCGGCCGGCAATACACCGGCCGTGGGCAGGGTGACCATGAACATGCCGACCGAAAACGCCATCAGGCTTTTGGGCAGGCGCATCCACGGCCCTTTCGACAAACGCGAGGGCGGCGGATTACGACGTTTGGCAACGAATAGGGCGCCCACGAACATGCTGACCGTGGCGGCCAGCAGCACCCAGGCCAGAATGGCGCTGTCCAGGCCAAAACCGTGCACCACGATCGCCAGCAGCGCGGCCAGCACAAAGCCGCCGGCCGTGGCGACGTGGGTCCTGGAGATGTACTTGTCGCGATCGACAATATGGTGCAGATCCACCAGATAGCGCCGGGGAACCTGCATCAGGCCCTTGATGACGGGCACGGGAGAGGGCCGCCCCTGGCGCCACAGGCGCACGCGGCGCACCGCACCGATGACGGCCAGCGCAAGCGCAGAGAACAGCAGTATCGGCAAAAGGATATCGAGCATGGCGTCTCTCCTCTCGGAGACACCGTAAGGACTGAAACGTCACGGACCCTGCGGCCCATGACGCTCAACTTACAGCGCTATTGTTTCAGAAGTCCTTGCACAACCGCAGCGCATCATAGATGGCAGCATGCGTATTGCGTGGCGCGGTGCAATCTCCCAGACGGAACAGCACGAAGCTGTCACCGATCTCGGACAGGCAGGGCTGTGGCTCGATGGCATAAAGGGCTTCGATATCGACCTGGCCCTTGTTGCTCGAGCGCTCCTTGAGGGCGTAATAGAGCGACTCGTTCGGACGCACCCCGTTTTCGACCACCACCTGATCGACCACCCGCTCTTCCTGGGCGCCGGTGTACTCGTTTTCCAGCACCGCCACCAGCGAATCGCCTTCGCGATAGACCTTATGCAGCGCGAGATCCGAGGTCATGATGACCTCCTTCTCGTACAGGCTGCGGTAGTAGGTCGGGAAGGTGGTCCCGCCCACTGCAGCACCGGGCTTGATATCGTCGGTGACGATTTCGACGCGGGCGCCCTTGTCGGCCAGATAGTCCGCCGCCGAGACACCAGAAAACTCGCAGATGGTGTCAAAGATCAGCACGTTCTTGCCGGGTTCCACGTCGCCGTTGAGGATGTCCCAGGTGCTGACCACCAGGCTTTTGCCCTTGTCCTCGTCATAGCCCCACTCCGGGACCTGCGAGAGGAACGGATGCCCGCCGGTGGCCAGAACCACGATATCCGGGCGCAGATCGGCAATGGTGGCCTCATCGGCTTTGGTGCCCAGGCGCTGATCCACTTCCAGACGGTTCAGCTCCAGCTGATACCAGCGGGTAATGCCGGCAATCTGGTCGCGCTGCGGCGCTTTCGAGGCGATGGTGATCTGGCCGCCGATCTGGTCCAGGGCTTCAAACAGCGTCACGTCATGACCGCGCTCGGCGGCCACGCGTGCTGCTTCCATGCCGCCGGGACCACCGCCGACCACCACGACCTTGCGCTTGGGACCTTCGCTTTTCTCAATGTTGTGCGGCAGCCCCATGTATTCGCGCGAGGTCGCCGCGTTCTGGATACACAGGACGTCCAGACCCTGATACTGACGGTCGATGCAGTAGTTGGCACCGACGCACTGCTTGATCTGATCCACCTTGCCCATCTGGATCTTGGCGATCAGGTGCGGGTCGGCAATCTGGGCACGCGTCATGCCGACCATGTCGACGTAGCCGCCCTCCAGGATACGCTGCGCCTGGTTGGGGTCCTTGATGTTCTGGGCGTGAATGACCGGAACGCTGACCACTTCCTTGATGCCCGAGGCCAGATGCAGAAACGGCTCCGGCGGATAGGACATGTTGGGGATAACGTTGGCCAGGGTGTTGTGGGTATCACAGCCCGAGCCCACCACGCCGAAATAGTCGATCTTGCCGGTGGCGTCATGGTACGCCGCGATCCGCTTCATCTCTTCGTGGTCAAGACCGTCCGGGTGGAACTCGTCACCGGTAATGCGCAGGCCCACCACGAAGTCGTCGCCGACCTCTTCACGCACGGCCTTGAGCACTTCCATGCCAAAGCGCATGCGGTTTTCAAAGGTGCCGCCCCACTGGTCGGTCCGCTTGTTGACGCGCGGGCTCCAGAACTGGTCGATCAGGTGCTGGTGCACGGCCGAGAGCTCAACGCCGTCGAGACCGCCTTCCTTCGCACGGCGCGCCGCCTGAGCGAAGTCACCGATGATGCGCCAGATCTCCTCTTCCTCGATCGTCTTGCAGGTGGAGCGGTGAACCGGCTCGCGAATGCCCGACGGCGACACCAGCGTCGACCAGTTGAAGCCGTCCCAGCGCGAGCGACGCCCCATGTGGGTGATCTGGATCATGATCTTGCCGCCATGCTTGTGCACGGCATCGGCCAGATTCTGGAAGTGCGGAATGATGCGGTCGGTCGACAGGTTGACCGAGCTCCACCAGCCCTGGGGGCTGTCGATGGAAACCACCGAGGAGCCGCCGCAGATACACAGACCGCAGCCGCCCTTGGCCTTCTCTTCGTAGTATTTGACGTAGCGGTCGGTGGTCATGCCGCCATCGGTGGCGTGCACCTCGGCATGCGCCGTGCTGACCACGCGGTTACGAATCGTATGCTTGCCGATCTGGATCGGCTTGAACAGTGCCTCGAATGCCATCTCATCGATCCTCGGTTACGCGGGCGTGACAACAAACAGACCGTGGTCGTGGCCCTGCTGGGCGCCACTCTGGGTCTGTACGGCAACGGTGCGCAGATCACTGCCCCGGGCGCCCAGAATCTGGTCCATGGCGCCGGCAAACCAGCCGGTGAACATGTACTCGACCTTCCGGTCCACCTTACCCATCTGGTAGACGAAGGCACTGTGCTCGAGTCGCACACGCGCCGTGCCTTTTTCCAGATCGATCTCTTCAGTGATGAAAAGCCCCCAGCCGCGCTGGGACAGGCGCTTCATGTAGTGCTCGAAGATATCCACGCCTTCCAGCCCATGAAGCTCGGCTTCCTTCTCGCACCAGTGCCAGGCGCTCTTGTAGCCGGCGTGATAGAGAATCTCCGCGTATTTCTCGGCGCCCAGGGCCTCTTCAATGGCCATGTGGTTGTTGATGAAGAAATGACGCGGTACGTACAGCATCGGCAGCGCATCGGTCGTCCAGATACCGGTTTCGCTGTCGACTTCAATCGGGAGTTCGGGAGCTTGTGTCGTCACGGTCGTCTTCCTCAAGCTTGTCATTGTTCAGGGGCCGGATCGGCCCTCAAGGGGCGGCAGGAAACAGGACCGGGGCGGCGGTTCAGGCACCGCCCCGGCGCTGGTGGCGGCTTATTCGCCCCAGACATCCTTCAGGGTTCTCACCCAGTTCTCGCCCATGATTTTTCTGACCTGGGACTCGCTCAGGCCACGCTTCAAAAGCGCTTCTGTCAGGTTGGGGAATTCGCCGACGGTACGAATGCCCTCGGGATTGATGATCTTGCCGAAGCTGGTCAGACGACGGGCATAGCCCTTGTCGTGGGTCAGCCACTCAAAGAAGTCCTGACCATGCCCCTGGGTGAAGTCGGTGCCGATGCCGATGGCGTCTTCACCGACGATATTCATGATGTATTCGATCGCTTCGCAGTAGTCGTCGATGGTCGAATCGACGCCGTTTTTCAGAAACGGGGTGAACATGGTGACGCCGACAAAGCCGCCGTGATCGGCGATGAACTTGAGCTCTTCGTCGGACTTGTTGCGCGGGTGCTCCTTGAGCCCGGAGGGCAGGCAGTGGGAGTAGCACACCGGCTTTTTGGACTCGAGGATGACTTCCTGAGAGGTGGTGGCACCGACGTGGGAAAGGTCACACATCATGCCGACGCGGTTCATCTCGGCGACGATTTCGCGCCCGAAGCCGGACAGGCCGCCGTCGCGCTCATAGCAGCCGGTGCCGACCAGGTTCTGGGTGTTGTAGCACATCTGCGCGATGCCCACGCCCAGGTTCTTGAAGACCTCGACGTAGCCGATCTGGTCTTCAAAGGCGTGCGCGTTCTGGAAGCCGAAGATGATGCCGGTCTTGCCCTCTTCCTTGGCGCGAGTGATGTCGGCGGTGGTGCGCACCGGACGTACCAGATCGCTGCACTCGTCCATCAGCTTCTTTGACGCCACGATGTTATCGACCGTTGCCCTGAACCCTTCCCAGACCGAGACGGTGCAGTTGGCCGCGGTCAAGCCGCCGCGGCGCATGTCTTCCAGCAGCTCCCGGTTCCATTTGGCGATGATCAGGCCGTCGATCACGATGGCGTCGTCATGCAGTTCGGCAGGGGTCATGGTCAGGCTCCAGATTGTGGCTTATGCGAGGAGCATATCCCTGCCCCGACATCATCCGACGCCTGGAAACGACGGGGAAAATTCCAAAAGCGTCATGTCCTGCCAAAGAGCGACGTTACAGGCCCTGCCCGCCCATGGGCCCACGGACAAACCATCGGCGAATCAGGCCCCTGCCCTGACGGGGCCCGGCAACCCCTGAGCGGACAGGCATAAAAAAGGAGCTGCCCGGTCGGGGCAGCTCCTCTTGTGGGTGGCATCGAAAGCACGCTGTAGCGTCAACAGCGCGTCACATTGGTGGGTTAGCGCGTCAGCGGCACACTGGCAAATGTTGGCTCCCCCTGAGCATTCATCAGCGACATCATGGCACTCGACATGGGTTCGCTCGACGCCGGCTCCACGGCCACGATCTTGCCCTGCTGCAGGGCCGTGGCGGCGCTGGCGTTGCGGCCATACCAGACATTGCTGCCCGAACGCTCGCCCCGGGGCGGCACGCCAAAGTATTCGCGATAGCACTTCGAGAAATGTGGCGTCGACACGAAGCCGCAGACCGAGGCCACCTCGATGATCGACAGTGACGTCTGCTTGAGGAGCTGCCGCGCCCGCACCAGACGCAGCTTAAGATAGTAGCGTGACGGCGAACAGTGCAGATAGCGCTGGAACAAGCGCTCCAGCTGGCGCCGGGAGACGTTGACGTAGCGGGCCAGGGTATCCAGCTCGATCGGCTCCTCGAGGTTGGACTCCATCAGCGCCACGATCTCCAGCAGCTTGGGCTGGGTGGTGCCCAGCACATGCTTGAGCGGCACGCGCTGATGGTCCTGCTCGTTGCGCACCCGCTCGCAGATGAACATCTCGGAGATACCGGCGGACAGCTCATGGCCATGATCATGCGCAATCAGATTGAGCATCATGTCCATCGGCGCCGTCCCGCCGGAGGCCGTAAACCGGTCGCGATCGATCGAGAACAGACGCGTGGTCAGCGTGACGTTGGGAAAGGCTTCCTGCATCGAGGCCAGACACTCCCAGTGAATGCTGGCCTCGTAGTGGTCCAGCAGCCCCGCCCTGGCCAGCGCCCAGCTGCCCGTACAGATGGCGCCGATGCGTCGCAGCTGACGCGACTGCGCCTGCAGCCAGTGCGCGTGTTCACGCGTGACACTATGCTGAGGCGCCACACCGCCGCAGACCACCACCCAGTCCAGCGACAACGGCACGGTGATCGAAACGTCGGGCGTCACCTGCAGACCATCGCTGGCACGTACCGGCGCCCCGTCCTGGGTCAGGGTGTACCAGCGATAGAGCTCGCGTCCGGCCAGCTGATTGGCCATGCGCAGCGGCTCGATCACCGAGGCCAGCGAAATCAGCGTAAAATTATCCAGTAATAAAAAACCGATGGTTTGCGGCATGCTGATGCCGCTGGCTCCCGGTACAGGGCCGGCCTTATGGTCAGGTAACATGGCGTCATGCCTCCTCAACTTTTCCTGCTTTTGTCATTGTTTTGGCAGACTCGTCTGCGATCCATCGAAGCACGGTTGCCATGGCCCATCATGCACCATACCGGCTTCAACAGTCGCCTCTTAAATTGTCGCTAACAGGCACGTATACACGGTTTTATGGACACTGTATCGCCCTCCGTTAGTTGAAAGCGTCGCTTTTAAAACAGTCGATGTCGTAATCAAAAATCATGCCTGACATGCCGACACCGGAGGCGACACGGGGTTACAGATAAGGGGTCACTGCTGACAAATAACTGTCTCGAACGGGCGGTTATTCAGTCACTGTCACAACAGCGTGTCATACGCCATTGATGAAGCAGGGAAACACTTCGAAGGGTGTTAATAACGTTGGCCTTTCGCCATCGCCTTCCGCCTTAAACCCGAGCTGAGGAAAGCAGGGTACGCTGGGTCCCATCAAAGGCAGCGGCGGCCCCGCCTCTGTCACCACTTGCGGCTCAAGGGTCAACACTATGCGCAACCGGCCTGCCTGGCTTACCACGACGATTCACTTCGCCATTGCCCTGCTCGTCGGGACGCTTTTGGGCAGCATCGTACAGACCCAGATGAATCTGGCGGCACTGCAGCAGATGGGTGTGGATATTCCGGTCATGCAGCGTTTGACGACGACCCTCAGTGATCTGGTCCTGTTCGCCCCCGTCTATGCCGCGCTTTTCTCGGTCGGCTTTGTCATCTCTCAGGTCGCGGCGCTCTGGATTTCGCGACGTCTCTGGAACGGCCATCACCGCCCGGTGCTCTGTGCGCTGTCTGCCATGGCGGCGCTGTGGGCCACCTTCCATATCGTCAATTATTTCGCGCCCATGCCCACGCTGATCGCGGCCACCCGCACCGCCGCCGGCATGATTGCCATGCTGATCAGCGCCGGTATCGCCGGCGTGGTGCTGGGGCTATTGAGAGGCACCCGTCCTCAGCGCGCCCCTGCCAGAGCGGCCAACACGATGACAGTGGCCCTGCTGGCAGCAGGTATGGCCGGTCTGGCGCCCACGACGGAGGCACTGGCGCAGTCCGAGACCGCCGACTACCGGATCGACACCGTTGCCGAAGGGCTGGAGCACCCCTGGTCGCTGGCCTTTCTGCCCGATGGGCGCATGCTGGTCACCGAACGCCCCGGGCGGCTGCGGCTATTGAGCGCCGAGGGCGAGACGCTCACCGCCTCGATCGAGGACGTACCGGAGGTATTTGCCTCGGGCCAGTCGGGGCTTTTCGATGTGCTGCTGTCACCGGATTTCGAGCAGGACCGGACGCTGTTTCTCGCCTATTCATGCGGCACGCAGGCGGCCAATCACGCCTGTCTGAGCCGGGCGCGCCTTGGGGATGACGGCCTTGAGCAGGTCGAGGAGATCTTCCGGGTGGACCCGGCCAAGCGGGGCGACGCTCACTTTGGCGGGCGCCTGGCGTGGCTGTCGGACGGCACGCTGATCCTCACGCTCGGGGATGGTTTCGACTATCGCGAGCAGGCTCAGAACACCGGCAATCATATCGGCTCGATCGTGCGCCTGAATCCGGATGGCAGCGTCCCGGAGGACAACCCCTTTGTGGATGACGACACCGCCCGACCCGAAATCCTGAGCTACGGCCACCGCAACGTGCAGGGCCTGGTGGTGGATAGTGACGACCGCATCATCATGCACGAGCACGGCCCCAAGGGCGGCGACGAGATCAACATCATCGTCCCGGGCGGCAACTACGGCTGGCCGATCGCGACCACCGGGCTCGATTACACCGGCGCTCGTGTAACGCCTTTTGACGAGTACCCCGGCATGCAGTCACCGCTGTATGAGTGGACCCCCTCGATCGCGCCTTCGGGCATGACCCTCTACGACGGCGCGCTGTTCCCTCAGTGGCAGGGCGACCTGCTCGTCGGTGCGCTGGTGGATCGCGAGGTGCGCCGCGTGACGCTCTCTGAGGATGGTACTCAGGCCGAGGACGTCGAAGGGCTTTTTGGTGAACTCGATGAGCGCATCCGCGATGTCCGCACCGGCCCGGAAGGCGCGATTTATCTGCTGACGGACAATCCTGAAGGGCGGGTACTGCGGGTCATGCCCGCGGAGTGATTGACGCTTTCGGGCGCCTGCCAACGTGGTCGCCGATCCTCGGTCGGTGGCCACGCGCGAACAATCAATACACCGCCCGCACCTGATGCGACACCACCCCCACCATCTCCACGTTGGTCAGATCTCCCGTCCATAGCTGCCCATCAAGGCCTTCCAGCACGGGCAGATTGATGCGATGGGCATACCGATAGACGTACAGCGCCTCATCGACACTCACCACCACCAGCACACCGTCACGCAGCGACCGCCATGAATCGACAACCAGCCAGTCGCCCTCCTGCCAGGGCGCGGCGGCGTCATCGTCCTGTACCACCTCCGCCAGAAAGGCGGCGTGCGCATGCGGGGCAAAAAACTGCTGCCAGCGCTCGGCGGCCGGGTTATAGGCCGGGTCCTGCTCGCCCTTTGGCACCATGGTAGGCATGGGCATTCGATACGCCACGCGCATGACTGATCCTCACCGACGTTGAAGGGAAGTGTTGCCCGGAGCGGCCACAGCCCGGGCAGAAAGGCGGATACCACACAGGACATCTACGCCCGTCACTGGAGTGTAGTCGGGGAATACGCCAGCACGCTGCGGCCCGCTGTCGGGTACCACCCCGCCTCATCGTTTGGTCGAATGATGCCCATTTCACGATGGCAGCGTCGACGCACTTTGCTGTATATATAAACAGTATTCTAACGTTTACCAACGCAGGCAGCCGGCATGCTTCATGTCACCCATCAATGTTCACTGGCGATCGATCCGCCGCGACGCAGCATCCCCTGGGCCATCCATCACGTGCGCGGCGGGATCAGCGGCTTTCCCTCCCCCGCGCAGGACTACGACGGCCGGCGCATCGACCTCAACGAGCAGCTGATTCCGCGCCCGACCTCGACCTTCATGTTCACGACGGACGGCGATTCGATGCAGGGCCCGAATGGCTCGGGGATCTATGCCGGTGACCGGCTGCTGGTGGATCGCTCGATCGAGGCCGGCCACGGCGATATCGTCATCGCACTCGTGGATGGCGAGATGATCGTCAAGGAGCTGCGCTGCCGCGGCTGCCCGCCGGCGCTGCACTCCGCCAACCCGCGCTATACGCCCATTCCCCTGCGCGACGCCGACTACCAGATCTGGGGCGTCGTCACCGACATTCTGCGACGGGTGCGGCGATGATTGCCCTGGTCGACTGCAACAACTTCTACGCCAGCTGCGAGCGGGTGTTTCGCCCGAAGCTGCACGGCGTCCCGGTCGCGGTGCTCTCCAACAACGACGGCTGCGTGATTGCCCGCTCCCAGGAGGTGAAGGATCTCGGCATTGCCATGGGCACGCCGATGCATCACCTCCCGCGTGAGGCGTTCGAACGCGGCCTGGTGCTCTGCTCCAGCAACTACGAGCTCTACGGCGACATGAGCGCGCGGGTGATGGCTACCCTGCGGGAATTCACGCCCCGCGTTGAACCCTACTCGATCGACGAGAGCTGGCTGGATTTTGCAGGCTTCGACCGCACCGCCCTGCCCGCCCACTGTCAGGAGATGCACCGGATCGTCTACAAATGGACCGGCATTCCGGTCTCGGTCGGCGTGGCGCCCACGCGTACGCTGGCCAAGCTCGCCAACCGTCACGCCAAGAGGCACGGCGCCACCCGGGGCGTGTTTGTCATCGAAGACGCCGGCAGCCCCGACACGCTCGCCCTGCTTGAGCGCACGCCGGTCGGGGAGGTCTGGGGAATCGGCGGCCGGGTAACCCCTCGCCTGTATGAGATGGGCATTCGCACCGCGCTGGATCTCGCCCGCGCCAACCCGACCTGGATACGCCGACGCTTCTCGGTGGTCGTCGAGCGCACCGCGCGGGAGCTGGCCGGCACCCGCTGCATCGACATGAACGACGAGCACGACAGCAAAAAGCTGATCATGACCAGCCGCTCGTTTGGGCAGATGACCGCCGAGCGCCGCGACGTTGAAGAAGCCGTGCGCGCCCACGCCTCCCGCGGCGCCGAAAAGCTGCGACGCCAGCAAAGTCTCGCCTGCTCGCTGAGGGTAACGCTCAAGACCAACAAGCACATGCCGCATCTGCCGCAGGATCACGACAGCATCACCGTGGCACTGCCCTGTCCGACGGACGACACCTTCGAGATCGTGCGCACTGCGCAGGAAGGGCTGCGCCGGCTCTGGAAGGACCGCGGCATTCGCTATCAGAAGTGCGGCGTGCAGCTCATGGATTTGATCGACGTGACCGGTCAGCAGCTCGATGTCTTTCAGCCGCCGCAGCCCGCGGCCGATAGAGAGCGGACCGACCGGCTGATGTCGGTGCTGGATCAGTTAAACGGTCAGTACGGGCGGGGCACGGTCACCGTCGGCGTACAACGCCAGGCGGCGGCGTGGCAGCTGCGCAGCAATCACCGCTCGAACCGCTGGTCGACCCGATGGGAGGAACTGCCAACAGTGAGGTTACAATGACCACCCCTTACCGCCCCTATGAGACGCACAAGCAGGCGATTGCCTACGGGCCTTCCAGTGCTGCGATTCTGCTGATGCGCCGGCCGGACAACCAGGGCTGGCACGGCGCGATCGAATGGAACGACGAGCGTATCTGGATGGAGCCCATGCCGCATAGCGACAGGACCGAGCGGGCATGGCTCGAGGTCGAAAGCTGGGCCATGCGCACCATCACGCTCATGGCGCAGCACCAACCCGCGTTCAGGCAGGATTAACCGGCTCGACCAGCTCGGCGTGATCGTTACCGACCCGGTTGGCGTCCTTCGACACCGCCCAGTGCGTGATCATCCTGGCCGGCACCGGCTTGATCAGCTGGCGGATCGTCTCCCGCTCGGTCATGTGCGGGTCGAGCCAGTCTTCCAGGCAGTCATCACCCAGCACCAGCGGCATCCGGTCATGTACGTCCCGGGCCGCCCCTTGGGCATCATGGGTAATGATGGCCAGCCCCGCTTCCCCATCCGGTCGCGTTGACCAGATGCCGGCCAGCCAGATCAGCGACCGATCCTCCCGGCAGATAAAGTGCGGCTGCTTGCCGTTACCCGTCTTGAGCCATTCATACCAGCCATCGGCCGGCACCAGGCAGCGGTGATGGGAAAACGCGCCGGCGTAGTATTTCGACGTCGCGACCTTCTCGGCCTTGGCATTGATCGGCGTTGGCGCACCCTCCCCCGCCCAATGCGGGTGATAGCCCCACCAGACGTGTTCAAAGCTCGCCTCATCCGCCTCTTCCGCCTCTTCCCGATGCAGGACCACGGGCACATGGGTGCCGGGCGCCACGTTGTAGCGGGGCCGCTCGGCATCCTCGATTCGATCGCGCACGCCAAACGACAGCTCCCGGGCTGCCTTCTGACGCTGGGTAAACAATACGTATCGTCCGCACATGACGGGAGTGTAGTCACGAGCGGTGAAGAGAGAAATTCAGGAATCCCGCCCCATCAGAGCCTGCTGCGCATGGCCCATCCGGACAGCGCCCGGTAACATGCTGGTTTTTCTGAGTATTTTTGAATGACGTTTCTGCATTACCAGCTGATCATTTTTGTCTCGGTGCTGTGCCTGACACGGCTCCATCGTCGGCTGGGCGCTGGCTCAGCGCTTGTCTGGACGCTATGGTCGATCGCCACGCTTGCAGGGTTGCCCTTCATGGCCGTACAGACCTTCACCGCCTGGATCAGCTGGTACGGCACCCGGTGTTTCCTCAAGCAGAAAACGCGAGCCGGCAATGCGCCTCAAACCGCCGACCACAAGGCAGCACCCAATGCCAACAGAACCACGGCTAAAAGTTCTCTGATCCAGGGCCGTGATCATCACAATGAGCTGACCCACGCACTCCAGACGGCCAGAAAGGAGCTGATGATCGTCTCCGGCTGGCTATCCGACCGGGTCGTGAACGATCAGTTTTGTGGGCTACTGGCCAGCGCCCTCAACCGCGGCGTCAACGTCCATATTGCCTATGGCGCGAGTGATCGAGATCGACAGCACCGTCTATCCGAGACGGCTATCAAGGCGCTGGAGCGTTTGAAGGAGATCGGCGATCGCAGCCGCAAGGGCCGGCTGACCATTGTGCAGCGCCCCACGCATAAGAAGTGCCTGATCGTGGACAAGCGCTACGCCATCGTCGGCAGCTTCAACTGGCTGGCCAACGCGCACTACCGGGACAGGGAGACCAGCCTCAGGACCCGTCAGAGGCGCGTGGTGGTGGAGCTGATGACGTCGTGCAGGGAGGGGGTGACGAGGAGTACGGAAGTTTATGGTGTGGGTTGAAGCAGAGCATAGGGGCGGATGGGCTTAGTTCTACATTCACAGATGCAGCCAGATCAGATGCCAGCCCAAAACCACCCACGTAAAATGAATGACTAAACAGACTTTTTATCAACACCAATAAAATTAAAAATTGCGAAGAAAAACGCGCACATCATCTGAGTAAAGAAAAGATATGATGCCGCTGCTGAAAGAATAAAAAACCTAGGCACATCATCAAAAAATTCTTGAGGGCCATAGTACATTGAGGTTACGAAATAGCTTAAAGCAGATATCGCCCCAAACAATATTATAAAAAATTTGCACGACCCTTCATAGCCATAGTTTTCTAACGAAGAGCTAACCAAACCCACGAAAACCAGAATAGCTCCCGGAGATGAACCTTTGGCATATTTAAATAAATTCAGTGCGTATTCTTTATCACCACCATGTGCATAAAGCCCAAAATAAACTAAAGCCACATAAACAAAAAAAAGGGCAACCGCAAACAATAAGCCCACTACAGGCGGTTTATTCATACCTACAACTCCTCAACCTTTAAAAACTCTTTATTCGCACAAGGAAAAAATTTTTATATGGATTGCAATATACTATTGTCAGCTTCAAGCCAAACCTTTTTTACTGGATGCAAATACAGTACAATGCCGCCATTAGGCAATCAAGGAAGCATCTCTATCTGCTTGAAATTAAAGCTTTTAGAAGGCTGGCCATCTCATGAATAAACAGTTAGAATTAGATACATCTTTATTTGGAAGTGCCATGTCTTCTTCATTCGCTACCCCATTACGCTACCCTGGCGGCAAAGGACGACTTGGCGCATGGCTGGCCGAGGTTATCCGGCACAACAATCTGCAGGAAGGCTGCTATGTAGAGCCGTACGCAGGTGGTGCTGGTGCAGCCATGTATCTGCTGTTGAAGGAACACGTCAGCAGTATCGTTATCAACGATGCTGATCCGGCGATTCATGCTTTCTGGTGGGCTGTGCTCAACGACAGTGAGCGCCTTGTATCATTGATCAGAGAAACGCCTGTCACCATGGATACTTGGCATCAACAACGCTCGATTGTAGATACTCCGGGCGAAGCTGACACCACCACGCTCGGCTTTGCCACCTTCTTCATGAACCGCACCAATCGGTCAGGTATCATTTCTGGCGGGGTCATTGGCGGCAAAGGCCAATCCGGCGATTATAAGCTGGATGCGCGATACAATATTGAAGGCCTATGCAAACGCATTAAAGATATTGCTGCACGACGCGATGACATCTCGCTTTATGATGTAGACGCCATGGATCTGATCCAACCGGGCTTTCTTGAGAACCCCGAAAGCTGTTTGATATATCTCGATCCGCCTTACTACAACAAGGCCAACCAGCTCTACCGAAACTTCTATAAGCCAGAAGATCATGCTGAGATCGCCAAAAAGGTGATGGCTCTGGAAACCCCATGGCTTGTCACTTACGACAATTGTGAAGAAATTAAATCGCTTTACAAGGGAGCTGAATGTGAAGAATTTTCTCTTCACTACTCAACTCATCTGAAGCGCCCAAAAGCAAAAGAAGTGCTTTTTTACAAAAACATTGCTCTTGGAAGAACTCCCACATTAAAACGATAATTAAATATAACCTTCAAACCATTTCAGGGAATTAGCCAAATTATTCCAATGCGTTTTAAGCTCTTCTGAGCTAACACTAAAGCTCATATTATGAACAATGTTATTGAAGAAATTGGCAGAACCAATAGTATTGTGAGGCCCACTCAAATGCTCATATCCTTTTAGGTCATCTTTAACGTGCTTCGCGTTATTGTGATTGCCAAGAATAAGCTTTCTGGCATCGATCGCTTTTTTTTCAAGCTTATCATTGTACCCTACCTCTACCCCACTATTTTTTAAAAAAACGTCGGTACACCCTTCTATAAAAACTCTAGTCAAAACTGCACAAGAGTTTGTGTTGCTAGCGTGCATACTTTTCAACTCAACAAAAATATCGTTGAGCCTCTTGTTTTTTATTTTAAGCTTTAAATCCGCTGGAAGTAGTTTCGACCGTGATGTAGATTTCTTATTCCCTCTAGAAGAGGTTCTATCCTTACTTTTTTCGTCCGCGTCTTCTTCCTCTACGTTATCGTGTTCACTAACAGTAGGTTCAAGCGCAGCAGGCTCAACAGCTTCGTATTTTCCCCAATTATTTTCTTCTTTTAGCTGGTCAACAAAGTCTTTCCTCTGGCTACCAGATTTTAGCTTTGTGACTGTCCAATAGCCACCACTCAAAGCAATAAAAATATCTTTGATAGCTCGATCAAAGTATTCTTTGTCAGCTATTCTTTTAACTTCTCCTTTTGCATAATAAGCGCCAAAAACATGGCGCGCATCCTTAGTTCCGACAAGACGAGTAACATTAGTCACAGGCACTAATGAGTATTGCTCTTGATTTATTATACCTTCTGACAAAGCGTAACTTAATAAACTTATTGCTGCACTATTGGGAGTGCGGCGCCCCATCCTTTTTTCGAAGCTATCAAATTCTTTTGGTCCCCAATCAACCGTGCCGGCGCCGTTGTTTTGACCTCCATGACGTAATTTAATCCAGTATTCCGCTTCCTCTAATGTAGGATAAATTATACACCAAAGAGATTTTGGCAAATCGACTTCTGAGGAACCTGCTATCTTTTCAAACTGTGATTTTACTTTCTTGATAGGACATGAAGCAGGTTTGCGAAGCATCTTTAACGCAGCTAGACGCCTATTCCCCTCAACAACGATATATTTATTTTTGTCTGTGCTAGTATCGGGTATAAGGATCGGCAGTTCATTTGGACTCAAACCATGAGCTGCTATTTCTTTAGCCAAGTTGAGAACTTTCTCTTTAGTTGGCTCAGTTACCATCCACTCTAGTATTTGCTTTTGGCTATTAAGCACCCCATGCCTTGCATTGCGCAAATCTAATAAAATACTATTTATTGCAATACGTCTTCTCTGATAGTTCATAAATATTCTACCTTAAAATTGATAAGCTCAGCCAGCATACATTTTCATTAATTTGGAATATTTTATTTTTATAACATAAAAACGTTTTCTGAAAAAGCTTATCAAGCAGGTCGAATGCAGGTGCTTTAGCATTTCAGCAACGTCTACCTAACATCAAAGCTTGATGGTCATCACCTAAGGCACTTGCTTTCTTTTTATAGTTCACCAACAGTACGAATTTAACTTCAAATTATCAGGTAAATCTAATTTTAAAACAGATTGAACAGCACCATCCTTACTAAGCAATCTGGTTAACAACAGATCTCACCGTACTATTACCGGTCTAATTATTAAGGTACCGAGGTGGAAAACAGCTAATTAAACATAATATTAAAAACGTACCTGCAAACCAATTAATTTAGTTCAACATGAAGGCCATGTGAGGTATAGGTCGTTAACAGACGAAGCAACAATTTTAGATAGCAAAAAAACTGTTCATCAAAATTTGACGGTAGCATTTCAGCCACCGCCATTGAGGATAATATTTATTTCTAAAATTCAACATCTACTTTTAAGGTTAAATTTCATTTGGCTTTTTAACTTCCTATCGAGGCCAGCTCATTTTCAGGTATGCCATAAACGTCACGACAAACTTTTTTTAGCTTAGAGACAAGCTCTGCATTAAAACCATTGACTTCAATATTGTTCTTCTCGACCCAATATCTGTAAGGATTATCTTTAACACTTCCATGGACTATTCTTTGGATATCTTCACATTTGTAAAACTCCTTAAATATTTCTCTTAAGGGTTTTCCTGTTACAGAATCACGTCGGACATAATCCAGTAAGCAAAAATCCTCTGTTGCTTCGTTTTCTGTAATACCCAACCTCTGGGTAATAGCTCTTGCATTCCTTAAAAAGACATCTTTACTAAACCCAATACTATTATGCTCCCAATAATAATCATCTCTAGGAAGCTTAAACAGAAACTCAAAAAGCAATTGATCCGGAGGAACCATGCCCGGCAATTTGAGGCAAGTTTTTTCTACACCTTTTGTATCGGCATCAGCATCCAATATAACAAGACTGTTTTTTGAAAACTCTTTGACGCCAGCTTTAATCAAAGTTGTATATTGCTTGCAGCCCAAGCTAACATCTACAACTTTAAAAATAACTTTATTAATACTACGCTTCCTCACAATGGCATTAAAAAAATCATTTGCTTCAGAATCTTCGAAATATACATTTACTCTAGGAAGTTTTTTACCTGTTTTTTTTGCCGCTCCAGTCGTGACCGTATGCAAATCAGAGAATATTTCAGCCCAGCCCCAGTCATGCTTAGCTTGTATCTCGCCAAAGGTATTAGTTAGATAGATAGTTTTATATTTACTAGCATCTCGTTCAGAGTATTCTTTTACTTTTTCAATTAACAATGGGGAATGAGACGTCATTATAATCTGAATATTGAGATCTCTAGTAACTTTGGCTAGCAACTCAACAAAATCTACTTGGGCAGCTGGAAACAGCCCTGCATCAGCTTCATCTATAAGTAGCAGCCCGCCATGATAATCGGGATATTCTTTTTTAAGCTTCTCGAAAGACATTAAAGCCAAAACAAGTTGGCCAACATTATCCTCTCCTACGGACACTGAATCCTGATCATAATTATCACCATGAGCCACTGCTGATTTCACATTACCATCTGTGGCCGTGACATCACTTAATCTATCATTATTCAATATTTTTGAAGACCAGTCTCTAAAAGTTTTTTTGTTTTCTTCTAGATAGTTTATATCTTTTATTCTATATTTTTTTCGCTCACTAACAGGTATAAGCCTAGAAAGGCTGAGATATATAACTGGGTGAGTTACATTACGACTGGTATTTTTTGAAGACAAACTGGGTATATTATCTCTGACGACGGGGCGAGCTTTGGATCTATCATTAGACTTATAAAGCCTCAACTTCAATCCATCGATTTCTTGTTTAAAAGCTCCATCATAAAGATCAATTTCTATATCCATCTCTCCTGGATTATCATGTTTCTCAGATATTCTGAAATGGTTCGCAAAAGCCGATTTAAAATCAGACCCGCTAATAGTTTCGTATGCAAGCGGCTCGCCAGGGTTTTTAGAAAAATCTGAATCAAAACTAAATATTTGAGCTGCGACACCTAGAATAGTAGATTTTGATGTGCCATTTTTTCCGCAAATCAAAGTTATTCTTCTGCCTAAATCAACCTCCAAACCTTCTAGGCTCCTAAACTTATTTATCCTGATTTTTTTTAGATACGTGTATTGGCCAGACATTTTAAATCTACCTATATGCTATACTCTTCTCCAAAGGTAACACTTTATAACAAAATTTAAAACATTTGTTAATTAATATTTTTTAATAAAAGCCACCCCCTATATCTAAAGCTTGCAATCAGCAAATCAACTATCTTTGAAAAACTCCTTGGCGACATGTGACAAACCTATTCGAAAGCATGCTTATTATATCGTAACTATTAGCGACTATAACTTATCAGGTTTTCTTAATAAGGGATTAAAAGCCATCAAAGAAAGCAATAACAAGTAGTTTTTAAAAGGCCCAAACAAAAAAAAGGCCCGGCGCATATGCGCCGGGCCTTTGAAATCTGCGGGTGCCGGTAAGTGGACTCGAACCACCGACCTACGCATTACGAATGAGATATAAGGGCCGCCTGTGGCGGGAGTTATAGGCCATGAGCCCAGAAAACACCGGGACTGAGGCTAAATGCGACTATTCGCAACAAACCATGGTTTGGTGCACCGAGTGCACCAAAAATGCACCATGAAACGGGTAGGCTGGAACGCTTGGGAACGGGGTCGGCGGTAAAGCCTCACACTAACCCCACACAAGCAATAGTGTGGGCGCATGAAATGCAAGGAAACGCACGGAAAACACTATCGCAAAAACCACCGCGCGGCCCGCATGGCGGCTGGCTCGCGGGAAGGTGCAAGGGTGCAATAAAACAGACCCATTTAGCGCGCAGGCGGGGCGGGGAGTCGACGGCGCGCCGTGGGGTAAAATGGCCTCGCTATGGGGTCAGGCTGGACGCCTGCCGGGCTGGCGCGAAAAAGCCAGACCCAAGGCCGAGAAAAGCCAGCGCCGCGCACGCGGCAATACAGGCCGGCCAGCGTCGACAAATACGAACGCTAAAGTTAATGCGTCTCAATCGAGATAACCGTGCGGGCACAAAAAAGCCGCCCATCGGGCGGCTGATGATCGAGGAGCTGCTGGTCACATGACCGGATCGCCCTGCTGCTCCTTCCCGCCCAGCTCATAGGGTCGGAACCTCACCACTTCCTGACCAATGATGTCGTTGATCTCCAGGAACACCGACTGCAGCGGGTCCAGTTCATTGGCAACGAACACGCGCGCCGCTTTCTCGATGTCACCGAACCCGCCCGTGTTGTTCGGGATGATCCCCATCAGCTGCGGCGGTACCCGGTGGCCGGCCAGCGTGTCATCGCGGGTGATGTTCTTGATCCCCGCGAACTCGTCTTTCGCCGCGACCTCCGAGATCGGGATAATCTGAACGCCGTCTTTCTTGCCTCCAGGCGAATGCAGGAAAAGATTGCGGAAATTGCCAACGCCCTTCGAATTCTTGAGCGCGTCCCGCATGGCATCGATGTCTTCCTGATTCTGCGCGGCATCGCTGACGTACATCACAAAGCCCGCATGGCTGCCGTTCAGGTAGTAGCGCCGGCGAAACAGCGTGGCGTTTTCATTCAGCATGATCGACTGCAGCGCGCCCATGTAGTCCGGCACGCCATAGATCTCCTGATTGATGTCCGGCTCGATCAGATGAATCATCGAATCGCGCTCGAACTCGACCGGCTGCTGCCAGTTGCTCACCCACCAGAAATGCCCCTCCTCGGTACCGCGTCGCACATATTTGGCCCGCGCCGGGCGCAGCCCGATCAGACGCCCCAGACGACCATAGACCCGTTCGATATACGCATTGCCGAACACCAGATAATCAGTGACCAGCTCGCGGAACGCCTGCCGGCCCAGCAATGGATGCGGGATAAAGCTGCGCGTCAGGATGTTGCGCTTCACCTGCAGCCCGCTGCCGTGGTGCGCCGTCGCCCGGTACATTTTCGCCAGTGCCGCCAGATCCACCGGCGGCTCATACCAGCGGGCGTTGGCCATCCAGCAGCCGGTATAGAGGAAATCGGCCAGATCGGTGACAGGCACCGGCTCGCCGAAGGTAAACGCCTCGGGTCTCGCCGGGGCGGGTGACGGTGCTGCACCCTGCGGCTCGAACTGCGCATACATGCGATGGCGTGGCTTTGCGGTCTCTGCGGTCATCCGTAAATCTCCATGATCGAGCCACCGCGCTCGCCCTCGGCGAGGACGTCGATGGGCTCATTGCTAAGGGCGTGCATGGTGGCCCACGCCAGATCGGCGTGGCCGGTCTGGCCATTGCGGCCAGCGGCATACGTGAACTGCCGACCGCTTGCGGTCAGCTCGCGTCGGATCGCGGTAAACGACTGCGCGATGATCGTGTCGCGGGCGTCAAATTCCAGGCGACCGCGGTCGATGATGTGCTGCGCCTGACGAACCAGCGCAGATTTACTGTCAGGGGTGTAGCGGTGTCGGGTGACGCGCGGGAACCATTTCGCGACCAGCTGCGCCACCGCGTCGCCCATCCCGTTGGTATCAATGCCGATGTACTGGACGTTATAGCGTCGGGCCACTTCGCGGATGTACTCGGCCTGCGCCTCATAGTCGTGGCCCTTGAGGCGGTGCTGCTCAAGAATCCGGTGCCGGTCGTTGCGGTTTTTGGCCGGGGCCAGCACGATCAGGCCGGCGCCGTCGCTGCCCTCACCCTCGCCCGCCGGGTCATAACCAATCCACACCGGCTGATCACCGAACGGACGCTGCGCGAACGGCTTCCAGTCACGCCAGATATCCCAGCTATCGACCATGCAGCGCTGCATGCTCATCATCGGGAACGCTGACTGACTGTCGTCGACGAACTCGCACATAAGCAGGTTCGCGAATTCATCATCGCTGTACTCCAGGCGCAGCTGATCGATGTCGAACAGATCACAGCCACCGGCCATCGCATCCTGAATCGTAACGATCTGGCGCCACTGGCCATCGGCACACCGGGCACCACCGGCCAACGCCGAATGGCTGACATCGATCTCGACCTTCTCGCCTTTCTTGCGGCGCTTGTTGAACCGCTCGCCGGTCCAGAACGGATACGCCTCATGAGCCACAGATGAAGGCGTGCTGAAATAGGTCTGCTTCCATTTCTTGTGCATCGCCATGCCGGACGTGACCTTGCGGAACTGCTCAAAGCCACCGATCCAGAAATACTCATCCAGGTACGTGTCGCCGTTGTAACCCTGCGCCGTCTTGGCGTTCGTGCCGAGGAAATGAAGTTTTGCCCCATTGGCCAGCACGATGGGGTCGCCCTTTAATTCCACGCCCGTCGTTTCTTTGACGAACTGCACGATGTAGTTGCGGAAGATGTGAGCCTGCGCCTTGCTCGCTGACATGAAAATCTTGTTCTTGCCCGTCTCCACCGCATCGGCGATGGCCTCGCGGGCAAAAAACCACGTCGCGCCGATCTGGCGGGACTTGAGCAGGTTGCGAATGCGCTCATGCTGGCCGGCCCGGTACCAGTGGCGCTGGTACTCGAACAGCGACGCCTCGAACGCTTCCACGATCTGGATCACGCCCTCATCGCCGACATCATTGCGCGCCGGCTTGCGCTTTTCGCCGGCGTTGCGTCGCTCGATGTTCGGATTGAGGTCGCCTTCCTTGCCGCTTTCCTCGAACTTGTGAACCCGAGCCAGCCGCTCGATCTGCCGGCCCAGCAGGTCGATCTCTTTGAAGTCTTTCCCCTCTTTCTGCTCTTTCGAGATCAGCATCACCAGCCGCGCCTCTAATGCGCCCTCGACGCGCTGGGTCGATGTCGCCTCATCCCACTTATCGCGGGCTTTCCAGCTGCTGATGGTATTAGGGGAGAGGTTCAGAAATTCAGCGATGCGCCCGACGCGCCACCCCATCCAATAGAGATGGCGCGCGGAGAGTTTCGCGGCGTCCGGGCTGTCCAGCGCCGCGTCGATTTCAGCGGGATTAAGTGGGTTTGCAGTCATGGTCTGGCCGTCGGTTGTCATGCGGCCAGCGTACCGACGTGCCGGGTGCCTATATCGGGGCACGGCTTGTAACGCCCACTTTTACAACGCCAGCGCGTTGAGCCGGCGGCGATCTGCGCGGAACCTGACGCCCATACAGTACCTGTTCAGTTCCCGAGGATTACTCAATGCCCTGGCATCGCATCGCAACAGAAGGCGCCACCACCGACGGTCGCAAGATCGAGCGCAAATGGCTCGAACAGATGGCCGCCAATTTCAATCCCGAGAAGTACGGCTGCCGCATCAACCTTGAACACATCAAGGGCATTCTGCCGGATAGCCCCTTCAAGGCTTACGGCGATGTCGTAGGGCTGAAAACCGAGGAAAACGACGAGGGCAAGCTGCAGCTTTTCGCCGATCTCGACCCAACCGACGAACTGAAAGCGATGAACAAGGCGCGCCAGAAGGTCTACACGTCGATGGAAATCGAACCGGATTTCTCGGATACCGGCGAGGCCTATCTGGTCGGGCTGGCCGTTACTGACTCGCCGGCATCGCTGGGCACCTCAATGCTGCAGTTCAGCGCCGGCGCTGGGGCTGACTCACCGCTGACCAGTCGCAAGCGGCGCCCCGAAAACCTGTTCAGCGAGGCGGTCGAGGTCGACTTTACCGCCGGCATTGATGATCCCGAGCCCGAGCACAGCAAAGGCCCGTCCCTTTCCGAGCGCGTCAAAGCGATGTTCGCCCAGCACCGCAACAAGACCTCCGGCGATTTCGCCGCCATGCGCGATGACCTCGAAAAAACCATGGGCATGTTCGTGCAGGAAAACGCTGACCTGCGCACCGAGCTGGCAAAACGCCCCAGCGCGGAGCAGTTCAACGAGCTGAAAACGGCCCACGAACAGCTTAAGACCGCGCATGACGAGCTGTACGCCACGCTCGACAAGACGCCCCGTTACAAGTCCCGCACGCCTGCCACCGGCGGCAACGGCTCCATCGAAACCGACTGCTAAGAGACGCTTACATGCGCACAACTACCCGTAAACAGTTCAACCAGTACGCCCAGCGTCTCGCATCGCTCAACGGTGCCGAAAACGCGTTCTCATCGTTCGACATCGACCCGAGCGTGCAGCAGACGCTGGAAACCAAGATTCAGGAATCCAGCCAGTTCCTGACCCGCGTCAACATGACCGGCGTGCGCGATCTGGTCGGCGAAAAGCTTGAGCTGGGTATCACCACCCCTATCGCCGGGCGTACCGATGTCAGCCAGCGCGATCGTAACCCCATCGATCCCACCGGTCTGGAAAAGCACGACTACCGCTGCGAATCGACCGAGTTCGATACGGCTCTGCCGTGGGCCAAGCTCGATGCCTGGGCAAAGTTCCCCGATTTTCAGGCCCGTGTGCGCGACGCCATCATCCGGCAGCAGGCGCTGGATCGCATGATGATCGGGTTCAACGGTGTCCGCGCCGACAAGCAGACCGACCGCGCGAAAAACCCGCTGCTGCAGGACGTCAACATCGGCTGGCTGCAGCAGTATCGTGCCCACGCCGCTGCCCGCGTCATCAACGGCACGACGCTGGGCAAGGGTCACGAGTTCCAGAATATCGACGCCCTGATCTATGAGGCCGTCAATTCGCTGATCGAACCCTGGTACCGCGACAGCACTGATCTGGTCGCCATCGTCGGACGCTCGCTGATGACCGAGAAATACCTGCCCAAGATCAACGAGCATGAAAAGCCGACCGAATCGCTCGCCCTCGACATGATCATGGCCCAGAAGCGCATGGGCGGTCTGAACGCCCTACAGGCACCGTTCATGCCTGATGGCACGGTGTTCATCACTTCAATGGAAAACCTGTCGATCTACTGGCAAGAGGGCTCGCGCCGTCGCTATCTGAAGGACAAGCCGGAGCGCAAGCGCGTCGAGAACTACGAATCCAGCAACGATGCCTACGTCATCGAGGATTACGGGTTCGGCTGTCTCCTTGAGGGCATCACCCATGCAGATGCCCCCGAGACTGAAACCACCGACACCACCGCCGGGGCATAACCATGGTCAGCTCGCTGCGTAAACACTACGAGCGCATCACCGCCGCGCAAGCGGCGGCGGATGCCGGTGATGAGGTCATGCACGGCGACGCCTACCACCTCATGCAGGCCCAGCTCTGGGAAGACTATCGCCGACTCAAGTCGGTGCAGTCGGTCGAGCGCAAGATCGAGATCAAGCGCGAGATCCTGCCGAACTACTCGGAATACGTCGCCGGCGTGCTGGAGGCCGGCCGCGGTGCCGAGGACGAGGTGCTGATGCGCATCATGCTGTGGCGCATCGACGTGGGCGACATCACCGGCGCCCTGCCGATTGCCCGCTACGCCATGCAGCACCAGCTCGATCCGGGCGAGCAGTTCCAGCGCTCGACGCCTGCGATCCTCGCCGAGGAATCCGCCGATCAGGCGCTGGCGCTCACTGATGACGATGATTCGCTGCTCGAAGCCCTGATCGAGATCAATGAACTGATCGAAGGTCGCGACATGCACGACCAGATCCGCGCCAAGCTGCACAAGGCCATCGGCAACGGCTACCGCGCATGCGGTGATATGCCCGATGCCCTGACCCACTACCAGCGCGCGTTCGAGTTGAACGACCGTGTCGGCGTCAAGCAGGACATCGATCGCATCGGCAAAGCGCTCAAAAAGCAGGCAGAAGAAGCCGGCCAGCAGGATCAGGCAGCCCAGCCCGATCAGCCGGACCCGCAACCCAACAACGCCCAGCCGGGCTAACCGAGTCGACCCGCGACGTCCAGGGGGCACGGTGATAACGCAGGGCCAAGCGCCTATCGCCGCATCACCGTCCACCCCCTGTATTAACGGGATAAAAACCGAGGTGACGCCATGAGCAGTTTCGCCCCCACCGGCAACGCCAGCGCCCGCGCCGCCGAGCCCATCGTCAATAACGGCTTTTGGCCGACCATCGACCCCGCTGAATTCCGAGACGCCCGCCGCATCGACGGCACCGTCACGCCCCCGCGTGTGCAGGATGCCCTGCTGACTGCCATGGCCACCGTCAATCGCGTGCTGCGCCACTGGCAGACGACGCAGATCGACGCCGGCCATCAGCAGGTGCAGGACGTACCGACCCCGCGCTGGCACCCGCCGGGCGTTTATCTCGCCCTCTACCGCCGCGCCGTCTATGCCACCGCACATGCCGCTATCGCCGAGGCGTACCGCGACTATGACGCCACGGCCAGCACCCGCGACCGGGGCGACCTGCAGGAGTACGCCGGCGAAAGCTATCGACGCGATGCGTCCTGGGCGATCAGCGAGATCATGGATCGGCCCCACGTCACGGTCGAGCTGATCTGATGGCCAGAACCGTGCGCGCCCAGCAAAACGACACCCTCGATCACATTTGCTACCGACATTACGGGCGCACTGATGGCGTGATCGAAAGAGTATTCAAGGCAAACCCCGGTCTCTGTGACCTCGGCCCGATCCTGCCCATGGGCACCGCCGTCACGCTGCCGGACATCAATACACAACCGAGCCGCACACGCGTGCAGCTCTGGGACTGAGCCGAGATCACTATGGCCGAACCATCCACCACCGCAGTCGCCGCCGGTACCGCCGGGCTAACGCTGGCCAGCCTCATGATCGGGCTGGATGTCAGCGCCCTGATCGGCGCATTCGCCGGTGCCTCGCTGTTCGTCGTTAGCGCGCGCGAACTATCGATCCTCGAGCGCCTGATCTATCTGCTGATTTCGATTCTGATGGGGTATCTGGTCGGGCCGACGCTCGCCCGGCACTTCTGGCCCAGCTGGGACACCACCGCCCTGCCCGCATTTCTCACCGCCGTGGCCGTCGTCACATTCAGTCTGCGCGTGATCGAGGGCGTCAAATCGCTGGATATCAGCCGACTATTTCCGGGAGGCCGAAAATGAGCCCGTTTTTCCTGCTGCCCCTGCCCGAGGACTACGCATGGATGATGGTGCAGCCCCAGCAGCTGCCCACCATCCTCACGCTCATCATCGCGCTGGCCATCTGCGGCCGGCTGCTCACCTACCGCCGCCATGGCGCCCGTTTCCGGCGGCGCATTTCGTGGCTGGCCTATGGCCTGTTCGTGGGTAGCGGCACGCTCGCCATCCAGATTCTGGCCGGGCGTTATATCGCCCTGCCCATCAGCTGGTCGTTTGTGATTCTGCTCGGCGTCTGCGCCGTGCTGGTCTACCGCGCCCGCGGCAACGTCGCGCACATCGTGAGGGTCAACGCATGACATTCGAAAAAGCATTCGAGCGCCTGATCGGTCACGAAGGCGGCTACGTCAACCACCCGGATGACCCGGGCGGCGCCACCAAATGGGGCATCACCCAGCGCACAGCGCGGGAGGCCGGCTATCACGGCGACATGCGCGACCTAACCCGTGACCGTGCCCGCGAGATCTACCTGACCGGCTACTGGCTGCGCGCCAAGTGCGATCAGTACCACGGCGCCATCGGCTATCAGCTGTTCGACATCGCCGTAAACAGCGGCATCGGCAACGCGATCCGCATGCTGCAGCGCGCGGCAGGCGTCGCTGATGACGGCATCATCGGTCCCGTCACGCTCGCGGCCATCAACGCCCATGACCCGCTGGCCCTGATCGTGCTGCTCAACGCCGAGCGGCAGGCGTTTTATACCCGCCTCTCAACGTGGGAAACGTTCGGCAAGGGCTGGTCGCGGCGCGTCGCCGAAAACCTGCGCTACGCGGTGGGCGATACGTGAACCGCCTCATCATCAGCGGCGTCCTGATCGCCGGGCTGACTCTCGGCGGCTGGGCGCTCTGGCAGCGCGGCAACGCCGCGAGCGAACGCGCCGACCGGATCGCCCAGCAGCGCGACACGGCACAGCAGGAAAGCCAGCAGCGTCAGCTGGTCATTAATGCCCTGTGGGACAACGCCCGCCGCCTCGAATCCCAGCGCCGTGCGCTCGCCGATCAGCAGACCGAGCTGGCCCGCACCGCTTCAAGCCGCCTCGAACAAATCAGGGAGATCCAACGTGAAAACGACGAGATCCGCGAATGGGCCGGCACTCGCCTGCCTTCTGATGTTATCCGGCTGCGCCAGCGCCCCGCCGTCACCGGCGCCGACGCTTATCGTCAATCAGTGCGCGACCCCAGCGCCCTGCACCCTGCCGGCCAGTCACCCGGCCACTAACGGCGAACTGCACCTGCAGCTCGAACAGACCGAGAACGCCTGGGCGATGTGCGCCGCCGAAGTCGACGCCGTCATCCAGTGCCACCAATCAAGCGGGAGCGAGTAATCATGCTGGGCTATCTGACGCAGGAAAAAGCGCTGTCGCTGGGGCTGACCCACCACGCCAGACTCTATGGCCTGATCCCCTGCTACGTGGGGGGTATTCGATCCGGCATGCTGCTGCTTGAGTTCAAACACCCGGCGCTGGCCATGGTCAAGGTGGCTCTTGATCCGCTGTACATGCTGGCCTGCTGGGTATCCGGGCGCGAACAGATGATTGGCATCCAAAGGAAAGGGCCGATCAGGAGAAAGCGGGCATGAAAAAACTGACCGCCCTGCGCCAGTACCTGCTCGACGCCATCCCGCATCTGCAGCGCGATCCCGATCAGCTGCTGACGTTCGTCGAGGACGGCACCATCGAATTTGCCCCGGGGCCCAACCTGTCACACGGCTACACGTTTACGGCGCAAATCGTCCTGACCGATTTCGCCGACGACCTCGATACCGTAATGATCCCGCTGCTGGATTGGCTCGCTGTCTATCAGCCCGATTTAATACCCGCCGAGGCGTTAAAATTTGAGGCTGAAATTCTTAACAATGACGCCGTCGATCTCGCCCTGCGCGTCCAGATCACCGAGCGCGTCGTCGCCAAAAAGAATTGCGACACCGGCCAGATCAATATCAGCCACCGCATGCCGCGCTTTGACATCGAGACCTGCGGCCCGCGCCGTTGGCAGCTCATGGCCAATGATCGGCATCTGAGCGACTACGTCGAGCCGGAGGGTGCCGATGGCTGACAACATCGAACGCCTCGAAGACTGGGCCGCGCCCCTGCTGGAAAAGCTCAACGCAAAAGAGCGCCGCCGGCTGGCCCGCGTGGTGGCCACCGACCTGCGCCGCTCACAGCGCGAACGCATCAAGGCGCAGAAAAACCCCGACGGCACCCGCTACGCCCCGCGCAAGAGTCAGGATCAAAAAGGCGCGATCCGGCGTAAAGCGATGTTCGGCAAATTGAGAACGGCCAAATACCTGCGCGTGCGCACCAGTGCCCAAGGCGCGGAGGTCGGCTTTTTCGGGCAGGTGGCCAGCATCGCGAAAACGCACCAGTTTGGTCTGCGCGACCGCGTCGCGATCAACGGACCCCGCGTCCAGTACGAACAGCGCGAGCTGCTGGGCTTCACCGACCACGACCGCACAGTGCTGCGCGATTCCCTGCTCGATCATCTCAACCGCGGGCTGTAACGCCCGCTTTTACAACGCCCGCCGCTCGCATCCAGTACCACACCTGCCGACGATAGCCGCATACCCGAATACCACCCGGAGCGCCGATGAACCCCGTCGAACTCGCCCGCCTCATGCAGAACATGATCCGACTCGGCACCATCGCCGAGATCGATCACGCCGCCGCGCGCGTCCGTGTCACCACCGGCGAGCTGCTGACCGATTGGCTGCCATGGTGCGAGACCCGCGCCGGGCAAACCCGAACATGGAACCCGCCGACCGAGGGCGAGCAGGTGCTGCTGCTGGCCCCCGGCGGCGAGCTGGCCGGAGCCGTGGTGCTGGGCGCCATCAACAGCAACACCCACCCGGCCGCGATCGATGACCCGAACCTGACGCGCTGGGACATGCCCGACGGCGCCGTGATCGAGTACGACCACGCTGGCCAACACCTGCGCGCGGATCTGCCCGGCTCGGCAGCCATTACCGCCCCTGCCGGCGTCACCGTCACCGGCCCGGTCTTGATCGAGGGCACCCTGCACGTCACCGGCAACATCATCACCGATTCTGACGCCGTCGCGTCCGGCATCAGCTTGGTCAACCACAAAACGACCGGCGTCAAATCCGGCTCGGATAAATCGGGGCCACCACAATGAGCGGCATGGATCGCCACACCGGCGCGCCCCTGGCCGGCGTCGAACACATTCGCCAGAGCGTGGCCGACATCCTCACCACGCCCATCGGCTCGCGCGTCATGCGACGCGAATACGGCAGCCTGCTGCCGGATCTCATCGACCAGCCGCTCACCGGCGCCACCGCCCTGCGAGCCTACTCGGCAACGGTCGTGGCACTCATGAAATGGGAGCCGCGTCTGCGCGTCATGCAGGTGCAGCGCACCGTCGACACTGATCGCCCCGGGCGACTGCTGCTGACAATCACCGGGCGGCGCCTCGACACCGGGGAAAACATCGACATGACCGTGCCCCTGCGAGGTGATGCATGAGTAGCCCCATCGATCTATCCCGGCTGCCCGCGCCGGCCATCGTCGAGGTCATCGATGAGGAGGCCCTGCTCGCCGAGCGCAAGGAACACCTGATCTCGCTCTATCCCGAAGACGAGCGCGCCGATGTCAGGGCAAAGCTGGCGCTCGAATCCGAACCGCTCAACAAGCTGCTGCAGGAAAGCGTCTGGCGCGAACGCGTGCTGCGCCAGCGCGTCAACGAAGCGGCCCGCGCCAATATGCTGGCGTTCGCCACGGGTGCGGATCTCGACCAATGGGCTGCCAATTTCAACGTCGAGCGCCTGATGATCGACCCCGGTGATCCCGACGCCGTGCCGCCGGTCCCGCCGACCTATGAGAGCGACACCCGTCTGCGCCTGCGCGCGCAGCGGGCGTTCGAAGGTTTGAGCGTGGCCGGCCCGACCGGCGCCTACGTATTTCATGCCCTCTCGGCCGATGGCAGGGTGGCCGATGCCACCGCCGTCAGCCCCAGTCCCTGCGTCGCCGTCGTCACCGTGCTCTCCCAGCTCGGTACCGGCGAGGCCACGCAGGATCTGCTCGACATCGTCACGGCGGCTCTCTCTGCCGAGGACGTGCGCCCGGTCGGCGACCGGCTCACCGTCCAGTCGGCCACCATCGTCGACTACGCCATCGAGGCCACGCTCTATCTCTACCCCGGCCCCGAGCAGGAGCCAATCCTCGCCGCATCACGCGCCAAGGCGGCGGCCTATGTTGCCGAGCAGCGCCGGCTCGGGCGCGATATTCGTCTGTCAGCCGTTTACGCCGCCCTGCACGTCGAGGGCGTCCAGCGCGTTGAGCTGATCAGCCCCGCCGCCGATGTCGTGCTCGATGACAGCCAGGCATCGCACTGCACCGGCGTCACGCTGACGATTGGGGGCAGTGATGAGTAAGTTGCTGCCGCCCAACAGCACCGATCTGGAGCGCCTCGCTGCCGACGCGCTCGCCGATCTCGAGCGCGTGCCGGTACCGCTGCGCACCCTGATGAGCCCGGATGATTGCCCGCTGCACCTGCTGCCCTATTTGGCGTGGGCATTCAGCGTGGATCGTTGGGATACGACATGGAGCGAGAGCGCCAAGCGCGGCGTCGTTCGATCCGCGTTCTACGTCCACTCCCACAAGGGCACGATCAGCGCCCTGCGGCGTGTGGTCGAGCCGCTCGGCTATCTGCTGGAAGTCGAAGAGTGGTGGCAAATGGTGCCCGAGGGTGAACCGGGCACGTTCGCCCTGCGCATCGGCGTGCTGGATGCCGGCATCACTGACGAGATGTACACCGAGCTGACCCGGCTGGTATTCGACGCCAAGCCGCTGACGCGGCACATCATCGGGCTGGATCTGCTCGGCGAGACGCGCGGCCCGCTCTATGTGGGTCTGGCCGCCTACGACGGCGACACCACCACGATCTACCCCTACGCCCCCGAATTCATCGAATCGGCCGGGCGGCTCTATCACGCCGCCATGGTCGAGGCATTCGACACCACCACTATCTACCCCATGAGCGAGGCCCTATGAGCCAGTTTTTTACGCTGCTGACCAAAACCGGGCAGGGCCTGCTGGCCAATGCCATCGCCTACGGCGAGCCCCTGACCATTGCCGAACTCGCCATCGGAGACGGCGGCGGCAAGCTGCCCACCCCCGACGCCACCGTCACGCGCCTGGTCAATGAGGTGCGGCGCGGCCCGATCAACCAGACCGCTGTCGATGATGACAACCCGAACTGGACCGTGGTCGAACAGGTGCTACCCGCTGACGTCGGCGGCTGGACGATTCGCGAGGTCGGCCTCTATGACACCGACGGCAACCTGATCGCCTACGGCAACTATCCCGAGACCTACAAGCCGCAGCTGAGTGAGGGCAGCGCCCGAACCCAGACCATCCGCTTTGTGATGGAAGTCACCGACACCAGCGCGGTCACGCTCAAGATCGACCCCAGCGTGGTCATGGCCTCGCGCCAGTACGTCGATGATCAGCTCGATGCGCACGCCAAGAGCCGCAACCACCCCGACGCGGATACCAAAAACAAGGGGCTGCTGCGCTTTGCCACGCTGGCAGAGTCGAAAAAGGGCGAAGAATCGAAAGCCGCCCAGACGCCTGCCGGCGGTATGGCCCAGATCGATGATCACCGCAATGAAACGACCGCACACAACGCCGAGCAGATCGGCCTCAAGAGCGTGCTGGCAGTGTTCGGGGACGCTGTCAAAACCGTGCAGGGCGTGCTCGCCGCGCTGGGTAGTGCTGCAAAACTGGACGTTGCGAGTGATACAGATCCTATCGATGACGACGGGGAACGGGTAATCACGAACCACACCCTCAAGAAGTGGATGTCCAGCGCATCAGAAAAAGCCGCGGGGATTCTGAGGATTGCTAGTCAGGAGGAAACTGATAACAGCGATGACGATGAAACCGCAGTGACCCCCAAAAAACTAAAAAATGGTTTTCGGTATCAGTTCGGGACAGACGGTTTTATTCAGTGCCCGTCGTGGTTGAAGGGGTTCATGATTCAGTGGGGGTACCTCCCGTCGCAATCGATCAGATCTGCCGTTTGGCCAACGACATTCCCGAATGGGGCGTTCGGCGCCGCCGGGATCGGTGCCGATGGCACGGGCGCTGGTGGCTCTCATGTGCTCTATGACCTGACAGCCACGGGATCGAGTGTTTCAACCAGCAAGGCGATGCGCTATATCGTAATTGGGAGGTAAAAAAAATGGCTATCCAGGTGTATTACAGCCCCTCAAAAAACGGGTTTTATCACGCAGGCGTTAATAAAGCTCCAGGGGATGCGATCAAAATAACTGACGCTGAGTATGAGGCGTTGAGACAGGGTTTGTCGGCCGGAAAAAATATAGCGGTCGATGATAACGGGCGACTATTGCTGTGCAGTGCGCCCAGCCGCCAACGTCGAGACGACGCCATCGACTGGATCGACGCCACCGCCGACCGAATCCGCGCCTCCGACCGATCCGTCGGCCAGTATCTGGATGCCGAGTATCAGCTGGTCGCCCAGGCACTGATCGAGTACCGCAACAGCACCGAGGGCGAGGTGCCCGACGCCATCCGGAGCTATGCCGTCGCCGAGGGGCTAACCATCGGGGCCGCCGCGCACCAGATCGCCGAGGCCGCCGCGCGGGTACAGGAGCTGCTGCAGGACGTGCGCCGTATCCGCCTCGCCGGTAAAGCCGCGATCCGTGGCGCCGGTGATGAGGCCGACATGATGGAAATCGCCCGGCCCTATATCGACCGGCTAGAAGCGCTGGCCACGCCGGCAAGCGCCGACGTTTGAGCCAGCACATTCACAAGTCAGCCCGGCCATGCCGGGTTTTTTACGCATTGGTGCTCATAGCACTCACTCTGTTTTTTGATGCAGTAATTGTTTTTGCAAAGCGAATCGCTGGTTTTTCCAGATATTGATGAACCAGATATGAAACAAGCACAGCAAGCGGCAGAGAGAAAAAGAAAAGTATGAAAAACTTTAAAAAATCGGAATCAGCGCCAAGCTTTTTCAAAATCAAATTTTGGACATAAAAATACAATGCTATATGAAGAAGGTACAAGGAATAAGAAATATCACCAAAAAACTGAAGAAAAGAAGATAGCGCAGGGCGAAGCTCGAAATCCAAATTGAGAAGCGAAAAGCAAACACCCACACAAAAAAAGGTAAACAGTATTCGATTGACTCCAGTAACAATATTAATCCGGTCGCCACTGACTGGATAAAAAACAAATAGCAGCAAGGAAACCAAAAGCGTAACGCATACGATAACCTTGGATGGCGAGCCAAATAATTTACGCCCCCATGCCAAAGCAACCCCCGCCGCAAAAAGAAATATTTGATTCAGAGGATTGATATATTCGCCCCACTGAACTACCAAGCCTTTATCAGGCGACAACACAAAAAAGGCGAAATAACAGTAAACTAAAAAAAGAGTCGCCAAAACGCCAACGAAAAGCCAGCAGTTACGCGAGGCGACTATTATTAAAGGGAAAAAGGCATAAAAGACCATTTCATTGCCTATAGACCACCCACCGCCGGGAATATACGCTCTTGGATCGTAAAAACCAAAAAACAAAAAGATATTAGAAAATAAACGATATCCGTCATAATAATGGTCCTTTATTACCGCATACCATAAAGCCGGTAAAAGGATCGCAAGCCAAAAAACCGGAGCGATTCGGAAATAGCGCTTTAAAACAAAGGAGGTGAGAGCTTTTAAACTCCAGCGCTCATTTTGATATACGATAAACATCGACATGCCGCTAATGATGTAAAAAGTAGAAACAGCATATATACCTAGACGTCCTAATAAAGACTCGCTACCGGGGACTCCTAAGCTGTATGCGGTGTAGTGATACATCACGACAGACAGGGCCATCATGCCCCTGAGATAATCAATTGAATGAACGCGCCTCAAAGTTAAATCTCTCTAATTAACCATAATATTACGCACTTTAACATGAGTTACCCGTAACTGCTGTCTGATTTCGTTTTAGACCAATTTCTCTAGCGGTGTATGTAACGCCCGCTTTTACAACGCCTGCCGCTCGCACTGCCCTGCCCCGCGCCACACCATGAAGCCCTGAAACGATTCTGCCCGCTTCCTGATCAGGACATATCATGGCACTCGACCAATACCACCACGGCGTGCGCGTCGTTGAAGTCAACGACGGCACCCGCGTCATCCGCACGGTCTCGACCGCGGTCATCGGCATTGTTTGCACTGGCGCCGATGCCGACGCCGAAGCCTTCCCGCTTAACCGCGCCACCCTCATCACCAACGTCTCGACCGCCATCGGCAACGCCGGCACACAAGGCACCCTGCGCCGCACGCTGACCGCGATTCAATCCCAGACCAAGCCGATCATTGTCGCGGTCCGTGTCGAAGAAGGCGCCGACGCTGACGAGACCACCGCGAACGTCATTGGCACGGTCGACGAGTCTGGCCGCCGTACCGGCGCGCAGGCGCTGCTGTCGGCCAGCGCCTCGCTGGGCGTGACGCCGCGCATCCTCGGCGCACCGGGTCTGGACAATCAGGCCGTCACCACCGCGATGGTCAGTATCGCCCAGGATCTGCGCGCGTTCGTCTACAGCTACGCCCACGACTGCACCACCATCTCGGACGTGACCGCCTACCGCGACCAGTTCGGCGCCCGAGAGCTGATGATCATCTGGCCTGAGTTCGAGGCGTTCGGCGTCACCGCCGCCGCGACCATGCGAATCAGCGCCGTCGCCTGCGCCCTCGGCCTGCGCGCCAAGATCGACTCTGAAACCGGCTGGCATAAGACCCTCAGTAACGTGGCCGTTAACGGCGTGACCGGCATCAGCGCCGACGTGTTCTGGAGTCTCCAGAACCCGAACACCGACGCCGGCATCCTCAACGCCGCCGACGTCACCACGCTGATCCAGCGTGACGGGTTTCGTTTCTGGGGGTCACGCACCTGCGCCGGCCCGACCTCCCTGTTCGCGTTTGAAAACTACACCCGCACCGCGCAGATCCTCGCCGACTCCATCGCTGAGGCCCATATGTGGGCCGTCGACAAGCCCCTGCATGCCTCGCTGGCCCGCGACATCATCGAAGGCGTCAACGCCAAGTTCTCGGAACTCAAGGCGCTGGGCCTGATCGTCGACGGCACCGCCTGGCTGAATGAAGACCTCAACGACGAGACCTCGCTCAAGGCCGGCAAGCTGCGCATCGATTACGACTACGCCCCGGTGCCCCCGCTGGAAGACCTCGGCTTTCAGCAGCGCATCACCGATACCTATCTGGCCGATTTCGCCGACCGCGTGAACGCCGGCTGAACAGGAGATACACCATGGCACTACCCAAAAAGCTCAAGGGCATGAACCTGTTCGGCAATGGCGACAGCTATCAGGGTCAGGTTCAGTCCGTCACGTTGCCCACCCTCACCCGCAAGATCGAGGAATGGCGCGGCGGCGGCATGGACGGCACCGTCGGCATCGACATGGGGCAGGACGGCCTTATGACGTGTCAGTGGACCGTCGGCGGCCTGATCGAAAGCATCTTCGACAATTTCGGCAGTTCCCGACTCGACGCGGATCTGCTGCGCATGACCGGCAGCTATGAGCGCGACGACGTCGACGAGGTCGTGGCGGTCGAGGTGGTCATGCGGGGGCGCCACACCGAGATCGACATGGGCGACGCCCAATCCGGTGAGAACACCGAGCACAGCATCACCACGACGCTCAGCTATTACAAGCTCGTCATCGACGGGCGAACCGTCATCGAGAACGACATCCCCAACGGCGTGTTCAAGGTCAATGGCACCGATCGGCTGGCCAAGCGCCGCCGCGCCCTCGGCACCTGATCGCGCAAACATCACCCCCTGAATCCCAATAGAACCGGAGAAAGACCATGGCCCAGGCCAAAGAGAAAGCCACCACCGCCCACGTCTCTGATCCCATCGAGCTGGACACACCCATCAAGCGCGGCGAGCAGACCATCGACAGCGTCAGCGTGCGCAAGCCCAGCGCCGGCGAACTGCGCGGCGTCAATCTCAGTGACGTGCTGCAGCTGCAGACCGACGCGATCATGAAACTGATCCCGCGCCTGTCAGTGCCCAGCATCACCGAACATGAAGCGCGCCAGATGGACCCGGCGGATCTGGTCCAGCTTGGCGGCGAGATTGCGGGTTTTTTGGTATCGAAGCGGGTGAAGGACGAGGCCGCATAAGCCTGCCCAGCAGTGTCGAGGACGCGATGGCCGATCTGGCCATCGTGTTTCATTGGACCCCCGCCGACTGCGCAGATTTCACCCTGCGCGAACTGATGGAATGGCGCGAGCGCGCCCGTACGCGATCCAACCCCGAGGACTCCCATGGCGCGCGATCTCAAGCTGCAGGTGCTGCTCAACGCAGTCGATAAAGCCACCGGCCCACTCAAGAAAATTACCCAGGGCAGCGATAAAACCGCGCAGGCCCTGAAAGCCTCGCGCGACCAGCTGCGAAACCTTGAGCGCCAGCAGAAAGACCTTTCCTCATTCCGCAAACTGAAAGACGTCACGCGCGACAACAGCGAGGCGCTCGCCCGCGCGCAGGAGCGCATGCGCAACCTGCGTACCGAACTCAAGAACACCGCCGCCCCGACGCAGCAATTCCAGCAGAAATTCCTCAAGGCCCAGCACGAAGTCGAGCGACTCAATAGCACGCTCGGCGATCAGCGCCGGCGCCTCGGCCAGCTGCGTACCAGCCTCAAGCAGGGCGGCGTCAGCACCGACGATCTGAGCGGCAGCGAGAAACGCCTCGCCGGACAGATCCGGCAGGCCAATACCGCCCTCGACGCCCAAAAGCGCAAGATGGCCGACGTCACCGCCGCTCAGAAAAAAGCGGCGGCAGCGGCGGATCGATACCAGCGTGGCCTCGGGCGCGCCAATACAATGCGCAGCGCCGGCTTTACCGGACTCGCCACCGGCGGCAGTGCGCTTTATGCCGGTGCAAGATTGCTCGCGCCCGGTATCGAGTACGGCGAGACAATGAGCAAGGTTCAGGCGCTGACGCGGCTGGACAAGGATGATCCGCGCCTTGAGGCGCTCAAGCAGCAGTCCCGCGATCTCGGCAGCTCGACCGCATTCAGTGCATCGGAAGTGGGGCAGGGCCAATCATTTCTCGCCATGGCAGGATTCACACCTGAGGCCATCCAGAAAGCCATTCCCGACATGCTCAATTTGGCGCTGGCCAATGGCATGGATCTGGGTCGTACCGCTGATATTTCATCGAACATCCTTTCCGGTTTTGGTCTCGACCCCGATCAGATGGGGCGCGTTGGTGATGTGCTGACCGCGACCACGACCCGCGCGAATGTCGATCTGGAAATGCTCGGCGATACGATGAAGTACGTAGCCCCGCAGGCCCGCGCGATGGGGATGTCGCTGGAGCAGGCTTCAGCCATGGCGGCCCTGCTCGGGAATGTAGGTATTCAGGCCAGTCAGGCCGGCACCACCATGCGCGCCATGATTACCCGTCTGGCTGCGCCTACCGGTGAGGCCGCCGGAGCGCTCAAGGAACTGGGGCTCCAGGCAAAGGACTCTAATGGGGACCTGCGCGCCGTGCCCAAAATCCTCGCCGACGTGTATCAGGCCACCAAGGACATGGGCAACGCAGACCGCACCGAATACCTGAAAACCATTTTCGGTGAGGAGCCCGGCGCCGGTATGGCCGAGCTGATCAATAAGCAGGGCGCTGCCGGCATCGAACAATTTGTCGATGTGCTTGAACAGTCCGGCGGTGAAAGCGCGCGCGTGGCAAAGACCATGGCCGACAACATTGGCGGCGATCTCAAAAGCCTGCGCTCTGCGTGGGAGGAAGTCGGGATCTCGATCACCGACACCAATGAAGGGCCGCTGCGTGATCTGGTTCAATGGATCACCGACGTCACGCGCAGCGTCGGCAACTGGATCAAGGAAAACCCGAAGCTCGCCGGCACCATCGCCAAGGTCGCCGCCGTAACTGCCGGTCTGGTCGCGGCAGGTGGTGCTTTCACCATCATGATGGCCTCGCTGCTCGGCCCCATCGTCACCGTGCGTCTGGGGCTCAACATGCTGGGCATTAAAGCGGGCGGCCTCGGCGGCAAGATCTACTCGCTCACCAGCCGCATTCTGCCCGCACTGGGGAAGGGGCTGCTGGCCATCAGCCGCGGGTTCCTGATCACTGCCAGCGCCATCGGCAAGGCCGGGCTGGCCCTGCTCACCAATCCCATGACGTGGATTATTCTCGGCATCGTGGCAGCCGTGGCTGCCCTCGCCGGTGCCGCGTATCTCGTTTACAAGAATTGGGGCGCGATCAGTGAATGGTTCAGCCAGCGATGGCAGGACGTCAAAGCCGCGTTCGATGGTGGTATCGCTGGCATTTCACGATTGATCCTCGACTGGTCGCCGCTGGGCCTGCTGCAAAGGGGCATCACCAGCGCGCTCTCGGCGCTCGGCATTGAGGTGCCCGATCAGTTCAAGTCACTCGGCGGCACGATCATCGACGGCCTGATTGGCGGCCTGTTTGGCAAGCTCGGCGAGCTGAAAAATAGCGTGGTCGGTATCGCTGACAGCGTGACGGGCTGGTTCAAGGACAAGCTGGATATTCACTCACCCTCGCGCGTGTTCGCCGCCCTTGGTGGCCACACCGTCGACGGCCTGACCCTCGGACTTGAGCGCCAGCGCGATGACCCCGCCAAAAGCATCACCGACATTGCCAGCCGTGTTCGGCAGGCCGGTGCCGGTCTGGCACTCGGCGCCATGGCCCTGCCGGCAGCGGCCATACCGTCGATCTCACCCAGCGAGCCGATCCGGTTTGATAGCCGGCCCCCGCTCGCCGCCGGCGGTGGCCAGCAGATGGTTGATCAGCGCATCACCCTGGGCGACATCAATATCACTGCATCCCCCGGCATGGACGAGCGACAGCTCGCCCAATACGTCGCGCAGGAAGTGCAGCGCGCACTGGCGCAGGCGCAACGCGATCAGGGCGCCCGCCGCCGTTCATCCATGTACGATCAGGAGTAAGCCACCATGCTGATGGCCTTGGGAATGTTCGTGTTTCAGACCAGTAGCGTGCCGTATCAGGAGCTGCAGCGCCGCACCGAATGGCGCCACGCCAGCCAGTCCCGCGTCGGCGACCGGCCCGCCTATCAGTTCATTGGTCCCGGCGCGGATACCATCACCCTCTCGGGCACCCTGCTGCCCGAGTTCACCGGCGGCCGCGTGGATCTTGACGAGATCCGCGACATGGCCGATCAGGGCCGGGCGTGGCCGCTGGTCGAGGGCACCGGCCGGCAGTACGGCCTGTGGGTCATCACCGGCGTCGATGAGACCAGTAGCACGCTCTATCGCGACGGCGCTGCCGCGAAAATCGAGTTCAGCCTCACGCTGGAACACGTCGACGACGAGCGCACCGACATGATCGGGGATCTCACCCTCTACACCGGCGCGCGACTGGTCGGGGCGTTCGTATGAGCGAGAAGCCCCAATACCGCCGGCCCGGCTACCGCATCACCATTGGCGGGCAGGACATCACGCCCCGGATCAATGGCCGCCTGATCAATCTGCGCATCACAAGCCAGCGCGGGCAGGAGGCCGACCAGCTCGACCTCGCGCTGACCGACCATGACGGCCAGCTCGAACTGCCGCCCCGGGGCGCCAGACTGACCGTGGCCATCGGCTGGCAGGATGAGGGCCTGCTCGACCGTGGCGTGTTTATCGTCGATGAGATCGAGCACAGCGGATCGCCGGACCAGCTCACCATTCGCGCCCGCGCCGCCGACATGCGCAACCTGCTGCCCGGCAAACGGTCACAGTCATGGCATGACATCACCCTGGGCGACATCGTCGACACCATCGCCAAGCGGCACGAGCTGTCGCCGGTGATTGGCGACACCCTGCGAGGCATCCGGCTGGGGCACATCGACCAGACCGACGAGTCGGATCTCAATTTCCTGACCCGGCTGGGCCAGCGTTATGACGCCATCGCCGCCGTAAAATCTGAACGGATGCTATTCACCCTCGCCGGTGAAGCGCTCACGGCCAGCGGCATTGCCCTACCCGGCGTCACCCTCACCCGCCGCGACGGCGACCAGCACCGCTACAGCCAGACCGACCGCGACAGCTACACCGGCGTGCGCGCGCACTGGAACGACAAGGCCGGCAGCAAGCGCCAGACGGCCATCGCGGGAGAAGGGGAAAAATTCAAGGATTTGCGCGCCACCTACGCATCAGAGGCCGATGCCCTCGAGGCCGCAAAGGCCGAGCTGCGCCGCATCCAGCGCGGCACGGCCGAGTTCGGGCTGACCATGGCCCACGGCCGCGCCGACATCACCCCCGAAACGCCCATCACCCTGCGCGGCTGGAAACCGCAGATTGACGGCACCGGCTGGCTGGTGACGGAGGTCACGGATTCGCTCGATGACTCGGGCTATGGCACGACAATAAAATGTGAGACGAGGGCAGGCGGGGAAATGTAAGGCGAGGGTCAGGGGGCAGTGATCGACTCGAGCATGACCTGCATGCCATAACTCATCGTTTTGCGTCCGGCATAAACACCGCTTAGATATTGTCGGGTCATGCCGATGCGTTCGGCCAGCTCGTTACGCGTTGAAGGGGTGCAGGCGGCGACAGCTTTGTCGATGAGGCGTGCCGCCGTTTCTGGGGCGTACTGAGTGCGAGCGTCGATCATGCTTTCACCATTTCGATAGCGGTTGCGTCGATCATGTATGCGATGCCTTGCTCATCTTCGACTTGCACAGCTTTGAAGCCAAGGGTCTTTGCAGCGCGGGCGGTGAGGGCTTGAATGTCCCAGCTCAGATCGGCCATGTCTTCCGGTTCAACGTCAATATCCATGTCCCATACGCTTTTGCTTTCATCAATGAGTGACTCGGCATCGTCTTCATCAATGCTTAGGCGTTCAGCCAGGGCGGCGACAATGCTGCTCAGTTTTTCGGCATCATCATGGTAGAAAAGCCGGCCGGCTTTAATGATGTCAGATTCTCCAATTTCGGCGGTATATACGACATGCTCGCCAGCGGTCATAACGTAAACGTCCCCGGCAAAAAAGAGGAACTCGCCGAATCTGCCCGACTGGTTGATTTCTTCGATTTCTTGGGGGCTGGTGTGGAAAAGCTGCATGTCGTCGTCTCCTGATCTGTTAAGCACAGTGTACGGAAACTTAGTTTCCATTGCAAGGCTTTTATTGCATCGATCAGGCCGCACAGCGCCGAACCAGACTCACCACCACACCCAGCACCAGATCCGGCTTGATCCGACGGCTCGCACCGCCGCCCACCGGCTGGAATCGAAACTGCGGGCCGACGCGCAGCGTCTGAAACACCTCACGCACGCCATCGATCATGATCACGGCGAGATCCCCATGGCTTGGGTGGCGCGCCTCATCAACGACCAGTACATCACCCTCAAACACCGGGCCGCCCACGCCCGCATCATCGCCGGCGCGCATTAGATAGCAGCTGGCCGGGTACCGGCTCAGGTCAATAAACATCAGGGACGGATCGGGGCGTGCATCAACGGGACCAAGATACTGCGCGTGCATGGGGTCGCCTGCTCCTTACTGTATGTGTGTACAGTAAAAGATAACCCAAGATTAGCAGCAAGTGTTACATCAAATTACAAAAAAGCCGCCCGGGATGGGCGGCTTTTTGTGATGGGGTGGGATTAGCTCTCGGCGGAATCGACCGTCAGCATGTTGCCGAACATATCGCTGCGTTGGTAAGAGTATTTAACCCCGTTGAGGGTTTGCGATACGGAGTCGCCGCCGTCATAAGATTGCAGAAGCGACATCACTACCTCGAAAGCATCCTGTGGGCTCATGCTGTCCTGCGTCGCGGCAACCAATCCTGATGCTACCACCATGACCCGCGCGCCGGATTCCGGGGTGCCATCGCCGGTGCCCATGAAAATGATGCCATTCACGGCGCCGGATTGCGGCTTGATCGTGCCGGTCAATGCCAGATGTTCGCTGAACGCTTCTTGGAAGACGCCCTGCACGCCGCTGTTATCGACATTGCCGTCAGCGCGATAGGGCTGGTTCAGATCGGCCATGGCGGAATTAAAGCGCTTGGCAAACGTCTTGGCATCAAAGCCCAGATCGCTGCCGGATTCGATTTCGGCGCTTTTGGCGCTTTCGGCGGAAGTGGGCTTGGTTGAGACCTCACCGCCGCTGGCGTAGGGGCTCAATTCATTGATAAAGGCATTGAGGCCCGGCTGCTGATCCGAGTAATAGATGCTGTTCCAGTCGTCCGTCCAGCCGTAAAAGCCCCACTTGGGATCCAGTGATTTAAGGTCTTCAAGACTCTCTACGTCGATAAGCTCTTGTACGACTTCCAATGCCTCGGCGCGGCTCAGCTCCAGGGTAATTTTCTGGTCATCCAGCAGTTCAGGGGAGTCACGATTCGTCAGGCTAGCGTACTGCCGAGGGATGGCATCAACGATGACGTGATCGGCATCGGTATGAATGAAGGTGTTATAAGCACCGTAAAGCGCCGCGCGCCAGTTGGTATCGTGAACGACCTCGTTCAGATCCCCTTCGACGACGGTCGGCAAAAGCTGGATATGCAATGGGTCGGATTCGAGCACGGAAAACGCATCGAATTCGGGCGGGTAGTCGTTGAAGTCCTCTGCCATGGCGATGACATCGTCGAACTGCTCGGGGCCGTCGCTGGCAACGGATGGGGGCTCTGAGGTGCCCGGGGCGTTATCTGTCGTATTGGCCTGATCATTGGCAGCAGGCTCGACGTCTTCGATTTCGCTGCCATTGATAGTGATGTCGATGAGAGCCAGTGCGATGAGCAGGAAAAAACCGGCGACCGTGCCGCCAAAAACGCCCGTCAAACCGCTGAAAAGCGCACCCTTGCCGTTGGCGCGCCGGTTACGCGTGATCCTGACCCCGATGATAATGGCCAGAATCGTGCAGATGATGAAGCCAATGCCCATGAACATGATGATCCCTCAGCGTTGTATTAGACGCTGAGAATATCACCGCTTACATAGTGTTACGAACGGAAAGCCGAAAGTATTACGCGATGCGCCCTATCCGCATGACGCACTCGCCAATGATCTCGACGTTCTGGTTGGAAAGCGGATCGACAATTTCCGGCGGGTAATGCGGGTTGTCACTGATCAGGCGCCAGCCGCCGCCGGCCACGCGCTGCACGCGCTTGATGCGCAGGCCGTCATCCATGCGCAGCAGGAAAACGCCATCCGGTGTCCGGCTGCTGCGATCC
Source organism: Kushneria indalinina DSM 14324 (assembly GCF_003385845.1). GTDB lineage: Bacteria > Pseudomonadota > Gammaproteobacteria > Pseudomonadales > Halomonadaceae > Kushneria > Kushneria indalinina. Next base: position 413,915 of record NZ_QRDJ01000007.1, read on the forward strand.
ACCAGGACGCGGTCGCCATCGTGCAGCGTCTCCCCCATCGAATCCCCTCGAACACGCACACCCACCACCTGCGCCGGGTCCAGCCCGTCGCGCTGCAGCTGTTCGGTATCGAACTGGATGGTGGTCTCGATCAGCTCGTCATCAAACAACCGACCTGATCCAGCAGCGGCCTCAATGTCATAGATTGGGATGCGCGAATAGCTGGCAATGAGTTCATATGCCGCAGCGGGCTCGGCAATAGCTGTGGCGGATGATTCCTCTGGCCCTCGCCCCCTCACTAGCCAATCTAAAGACACATTATGTGATTCACAGAATGCGAGGCACTCATCTATCGGAATCGTGCCACGCGCCTTCCAGTTCCCAATAGCGCCTGTGCTGACGCCAAGCGCATCAGCTAGATCCTTGTTGTAGATGATACCAAGGCGAAGTTTCATCCTGTCGATGACCGCCGCGGTAACTTCCTGCCTATCCATCAGCGCATATCCAAATGTGACTCGATACACGATCTGCTATTGACAGATTCACAAAACGTGAACGAATATGTGTGCGTTGCCATAGTTAACCAATGGAAATCATACACGATGAGTGAATCCAAGGCCCCAGCTCGTTTGAAGCGAGTACCCAACGGCTGCAATGCCAAGCCGATCTGGCTCCAGCTCAAAAAAGACGAGCGCGACAGCCTCGAAGTGATCGCGGGTGAAGAAATGCGCTCTCTATCTGCTCAGGCTCGGATGTTTTGCCTCAAGGGCATGGAGGCCTACCGAGCAGAATCAGAATCCAACCCCACCCCCGTCAGTCACTAACTCCACAAGGAACCGCAGCCATGTACAGGGATACCCGTCTCCTTAAGACCAGTCGCATCGGCGTCAATCTCGATGAGTACGAAGACAACCTCATCGAAGCGCTGGCCGCCTACACCGGCACCGAGAAAGCCACGCTGGTGCGCGAGCTTGTGATGCGTGCAGCGCTGGATCTGCTCGGCGTGGCCAGTCAGCAGGAGTTCGACGCCGTGAGCATGATGGATTTCCAGCCGACGGCAAAGCTCCATTAAGGGACGGCCCGACACCCCTTTAGGAACTTTCGAGGTGCCCATGACCGTAAGACAAGCAGACATGCCAGCCAGTGATGCCGACCGCCGGGTGCTGGAAGCAGTACGCCAGCAGCAGGGTCTGGAGACGCTGGATCAGGCCGCCGAGTTCGTGCTGCGCCGCCATTTGCGCAAAGGCATCGGGCGAATGGGGACACCGCGCGGGCCTCGCCCGGTAGGGAGGCGCTGATGTCATCAAGTTGGGGATGGACCTGTCCTCACTGCGGCGGCCCCTGCCGCATCAGGACATCAAAACAATTGCACAGCGATTACCGCGTCGCCTACCTGCAGTGCCAAACCCCGGTATGTGGCTGGAGTGGTGAGGGGGAAATGGTCGTAACCAAAACCCTCAGCCCCAGCGGTATGCCCAATAGCCAATACGAGGGCCGGCTGGCCGAGCACATCCCGTATGTGGTTGTGCCCAAGCCGCCCGAAGACCTGTTCAGGAGCTAAGGCATGAAGATCGACCCCTATTACCAGATCGACCCCAGCGACAGCATTCAGGATGCCGCACAGGCATTCCTGCGCAATCAGCCGCGCTATCGCACCCCGCATCAAATGGTATCCGCCTGCGGTCGGTATCTCGTCGAGCATGGCCGTATGCGCGATGACGAAGCGCTGCAGCACGCGGTGTATGCCTATGACCAGCTCAACGCACAGGGAGGTGTGTCATGCACGCACTAGACCGAACCAATCCGGCGACCGCGTTCATTCTGAGTCTGCCGCGCAGCGTGCACCGTGGTGATGCGATCAACCAGTGCGCATCTCATCTAATCCGCGCACATGCTCATGATCCGCGCGATGCCAGCGTCATGGCCGTGCAGGCCATGGCTGAGCTGGAGTCCTTCAACGAGCGCGCAGCCATCGATGTGGAATCGACCACCTCCTATGTCGTGGTCGTCAAACACCCGGACGGCCGCCGCATGGCGCTTACTGTCAGCGACCTGATCGGTTTCGCCGAGCGCCAGAACGCTGACGTTCGCGGCGTTCAGGCCGCGAGGGCATAACCATGGCCAGCGTTCACGCGATCCGTCCCGAAACAGTCGATCCGCGCGCGGGCTTTCTGGCCGCGCGTGATGAACTGCGCCGGCGCACTGAAAACCGGGATCTGGCCGAGGTCTGGGCCGCTATGCAACCTGCCGAGCGCGCCGTGGTGCTGCGCTCGGCGGCCCAGCATCTGGTGCCGCTGCGCCCGATCAACGAGATCCCGGCCAATGAGCGCACGCCGGATCGCATTGCCGACAACCTCACCCGCACCCCGATTGAGTGGATGTCGCCTCAAGCCCGCGAGGCCATCCGCTCGGCTATTCACCGTATGAGTTCTTACGCCAGTCGCCTGCGTGACGGTTTGCGCAGCGAGTCGCATCCCTCTCAGGCGCTTGCCGCAAGTGCTCGGCTCGCCCTTGAGGCCGGCGACATTGCCGCCGCCCAGCACTATCTGAAACTGATCGAGGATCTGAGCGAATGAATATCTTTGATCCGGAGAACGCCACCAAGGTCCAGCAGTGGGCGGCCGACAAGCTGGAGAGCCTGTTTTCGGAATTTCCTTACATGGGGCCGTTGGTGTCAGGTGATGGCACGCCGTATCTGCTGATCGAGACGGATATTGGTGATGTTCGAGTAAATGTCCTGAGCACTCATATCCTCCCGGTCAACCGGGTGTTTCTGCAGGTGCAGGACGATCCCTATATGTGCATCGCTCCGGGCAGAGCGTGCATGTACCTGCGCGAGAAGGGCGCCAAAAGTGACCGGGTGCCGCGCCGATGACATCGTTTGTAGAACTCTCCAAAGCATATGGCGCGCCCGGCAAGCCGGGTCCGGTTGATAAGCTCAAGCTCGATGAGATGGGCTGCGTTGATCGTCGTCAGCGTCTCTACTTCGACCGTTATCCGACCTATGCCGAGCAGCTCGCCAAAGCGTTTCTGGTCGTGGCCAGAAAAGACGGCAATGCCGCCGGGAATCGTCTGCTGGCACGTCTTTGCAAGCGCCTGCACGTCGGGCCGTTTCGCGTTACTCACGATGATGAGGGCATCTGCAATCACGCCGAAGCGCAGGCCATGGCCATCAAGCGTCAGCATGATGAGCAGGTCGGCGCAGCCAATCGCAATGGTGGTTCCGAGCTGGACGCCGCCGAGGCTGCGCTGGCGCTCGGGCTGGAGCGCGTCGAGAAACACGAGATTGATCCACCGGACGGCAAGCTGCCGATCCGTGTGCAGCTGGCTCGCCTTGAGGACGCCACGTGGTGGCGCCGAAAATTGCGGGTGCTGGCTGGTCGTCGCCTTGAGCAGCTCGAGCGCGAGCTGGGCAATGTGCATCACCGCGCCGGCATCTACTGCTCGAACACTACCGTGGTACGTCGGGCGTCTCAGAAGCTGCGCAATCACGCGATGCTCGATGCCATCGAGGCGATCAATCAGCACGGCCAGAACTACACGCTGGCCGAACTCTCCGAGCTGGGGCTGGCCAATCCTGACAATCGTCGCGCCGAGCTGATGCTGCGCATTCGCGAGACCGAAGCCGAGGCCCGCCGGCTGGGTCATGTCGGCGTGTTCTACACCCTGACCTGCCCGTCGCGATTTCACCCGGTGCGCGCCAAAAGCTGCACCCGTAACCCGAACTACGAGCACAACACGCCCCGCGATGGTCAGCACTATCTGACCGGCGTCTGGGCACGCATCCGCGCCGCACTGGCCCGTGAGGGGATCGGCATTTATGGCGTGCGCGTCGCCGAGCCGCACCACGACGGCACTCCGCACTGGCACATGCTGATGTGGGCGCATGCGGATCACGTCGAGCGGGTCAATGAAGTGATGGCCGAGTACGCGCTGGCCGACACGCCCGACGAGCCGGGCGCACAGAAAAACCGCTTTCAGGCCAAGTTCATCGACTACACGCGCGGCACCGCTGCGGGATATGTCGCCAAGTACGTCTCGAAAAACATCAACGGTCAGCAGTTCGTCGATCTCGACGAGTATGGTCGCGAGATGGCCAGCAGTGCGCCGCGCGTTGAGGCGTGGGCCGCCGTGTGGGGCATTCGTCAGTTCCAGTTTGTCGGGCTGCCGTCGGTCACGGTCTGGCGTGAGGTTCGCCGCATGACCGAGCAGCAGGCCGAGCAGCTCGCCGCATGGGAGGCCGCGACCAATCCGGGCCGCTCGATCATCGAGTTCATGAACAAGGTGCGCACCGCGTGCAACGCCGGGGCGTGGGATCAGTTCCTGCGCCTGATGGGTGGGCCGCTGACACCGCGCAAGGATCAGCCGATCAAGCCGTGGCGCGAGTGGCGCATGGATACCAGCCGGGAAATGGTTGCCGATGAGGTGCCGTTTGCTCGTGGCGGGTATGGCGAGCGCGTCGAGATCACTTACGGCCTGCTCGTAAAAGGTGCCGAGTATTTGACCCGGTTTTACAGCTGGACCATGCGTCCGAAGGCACGCGCCGGCGCTTACGATTTCAGCCAGAAGGGTTCTTATGGAGGAGGCGAAGCCGACGACCCTTGGACTTGTGTGAATAACTGTACGCCCGACATGACGCCGCGCGCAGCCGATCCACACACCGATGCCCTCCAGGCAAAACGCTATAGAGAGTGGATCAACAGCACCGAATACCGCGCCGAGCAGGAACTGGCGCAGCAAGAGCATGAAGAAACCCAGTTCGCGCTTGCAGAAATGGAGCGCCGGCACCGGGAAAGCATCCAGCCACCGCCTGCGTGGCAGAAAAAACCCGAATTTATCCCCGAAGAACTCAGATAAGGAGGCGCCCGTGCGCACTCAAAAAATGATCGACCGCGCTGCGCGCGATGAAGAACGGCAGAAGGCAGGGCAGCCCGCGCCGGCTAACGAGAAATATCGTGGGTACGACATCCAGCATCTGGGCGATGGCGTTTACCTGTATGGCAAGACAGCTGCCACCGCGTGGGGCATGACTGGAAGCGTTGAAGACGTGCGCGCAGCCATCGACAAAGAACTGATGGGCTGCGGAGAGTTTCCTGCGATGCCCCGTTACGTGAAGCATTGGGAGGAATAAACGTGGCCGATTCCATCGATCTCGCCAACGAAAACAGCCAGCGCCGGCTCGATGCCGCGCTGGCCAGCCGTACCCGCATCGGCGGCATGCCGAGCCTGACCCACTGCGATGACTGCGGCGACCCGATCCCCGAAGCACGCCGCAATGCGGTACCGGGCGTGGCCACCTGCATCGACTGCCAGGCATTCAACGAACACAAATCAAAGGGAGTCCGTCGATGAACCAGCTGATCATTTTTGCCCTGCTCATCCTGCTGGGTCTCGTCACCCTGCGCATGGCTTACCTGCTGGGCCGCGCGTCGGCCAGCGATGAACTGGCGGTGCAGTATGACGAATACACCCGCATGGCCAATCGCCTTGCGGCTGCTGAAAAGGGGGGGCGTCGTGGATAGGACTATTCAGGACCTTAATCATTCCGAGGGCGCCGGCATGGCGCCCCAGGGCATCCCCGAGCAAATCCGGATCACACTGCTGGCAACCGTTACCGGGCGCATGATCGAAGTACGGCATCGCCCGGAAAGCATCGCCCGCACGCATGAGCTGTCGCGCCTGATACCGGCAGCAAAGTGGCTGACAGGTGACACCGAACGCGCAGGGGGTGAAGCGTGAAAGAAATCACCTCCCCCGTCCTGCGTTACCACGGCGGAAAGTTTCGGATCGCGCCGTGGGTGATCGAGCACTTCCCGCCACACCGCACCTATGTCGAGGCGTTCGGGGGCGCTGCTGGCGTGCTCACAAGAAAAAAGCCGGCCATTTCGGAAATTTATAACGACATGGATGGCGAAATAGTCAACGTGTTTAGAGTGCTGCGGAACCCGGAGCAGGCCGAACAGCTATCAAAAATGTGTGCTTTAACGCCATACGCTCGTGATGAGTTTGATCTTTCTCAACTCAAGTCTGATGACCCTGTCGAGCAGGCGCGCCGCACGCTGTTTCGTGCCTGGGCAAGTTTTGGCAGCGCTGGAGCCACACGTGGCAGATCAGGAATGCGTACCTTCATGAAGCCCGACGGGAAAGCATTGAACACCCCAAGAGCGTGGCGGCGGCTACCGGACATGCTCGGCCTTCTGACTGAACGATTTTCTAATGTGCTGATCGAGAACCGCCCAGCTATCGATGTTATGAAACAGCACGACGGCCCCGAAACGCTTCACTACGTCGATCCGCCCTATCTGCCCGAGACAAGGTCGGTAGGCAGCACTCGATATTATCGCCATGAAATGACAGTAGACGATCACCTGCAGTTGCTGGATGCCATCAAAAGCCTTTCGGGATTCGTGATCGTCAGTGGGTATGAATCAGGCATGTATGACGATGCATTGCCTGGCTGGACTCGGGTCGGGTTGTCGACCAGTGGCAGCAGTCGTATGGGAAGTGTACAGAGAACTGAATGCCTTTGGCTGTCGCCCCGAACGGCTGAGCAGCAACCGCAGCAGGATATTTTCATGGGGGCCACGGCATGACTCAAGAGAGAAAAGGAGGCAGCGCTGCCCGCGCTGCCGGCATCCTCTGCCGTGATCCGGCATTCGGTCTCTACCTCGATCAAAGGGCCCGGACCAAGTTCGGCAGCGACGTGCCCGACGGCACCCACAACGAGCAAGATGCCCGCGACTGGATCTGCCGGGCGTGTGGGGTAGAGAGCCGGCGAGAGATCGATGGCAGAGCGGAAGCACGGGCGCAGTTATGGAATATCGGGCAGCGCTTCAAAGCGTGGAAAGCAAAAGCCAGACAGGAGGCCACGGCACAATGAATCAAAGCGAGATTCTATACACCAATGACCTCGCCGGCCTGCTCGGTAAAACACAGGTCTCGATCACCAATGCCATCCAGCGCGAGAGCGACATGCTGCCGCCAGGGCGTTTTAAAATTGGCCGCCATTGGGCGTGGAAGCGTGCGACCGTCATGCGCTGGCTGGATGATCTGGAAGCGGGCGCGCCGGTAGCGACGCAAAAGCGAAAGCCGGGCCGGCCACGTATCACCCCAGCCGCTCCGCAAGCGAGTCAGGGTTAAGGTGCGTATAGCGCTTGAGCATCTGCAGATCTTTATGGCCAGTAATCGCCGCGACCTCCATCAGATTGAAGCCCAGCTCGAAAAATCGGGATGTGGCTTCATGACGGAGGTCGTGGAACCTGATCCCATCATAGCCGGCGAGCTTTACCGCTCGCGGGAAATAGTGAGTGACGGTGTCCGGGTGCATCGAGAAAAGGCGCCCATCCATCCGCTGAGGTAGTGACTGGATCGCAGTCCGTGCCCGCGTCGATAGCGGCACCGTTCGGGAGCCGCCGTTTTTGGTCTCGGGCAGGTAGGCCACTTTCCCCCGAATGTTACCCCGCGTCAGCCCCAGCAACTCCCCGCGCCGCATACCCGTCTCGACCGCCAGGACTACCAATGCTGGCAACTCTGCGTGCAGATACGCGGCATGCTTTACGATGGCTGCAACCTGCTCATGAGTAGCCCGCTGCTCGCGTGGTTTATTGAGCTTTGGAGGGCGAATATTCGAACAGGGGTTCTCAACCGGCAGCCCCCACTCTTTGCGCGCGATGGTATACAGGTGCGAAAGCAGCGCCAGATCGCGCCGAACAGTAGACCCTGAAGCAACCTGTAGGCGTTCGTCGCGGTAGGTGGCCACGTCACTGCCGCGCAGCTGCGAGATCGCAAAATGGCCGAGATCGCGGGAAAGAACCGAGAGCCGGGAGCGCTCGTTTCGATACGATTTTTTATGCACTGATATCTCGCGCTCATAGCGCGCCAGGGCATCACTGATCGCCAGCGCGTCGGCCTCGCTGGTATCGATAAAACGTGACCGAGCCATATCCGACTCGACCTGCTTTGCCCAGCGCTCGGCCTCGGCCTTGGTGTCGAAAGTGCCAGTGATGGTTTTGTAGCCCTTGCGCCGGATATAAGCGCGCCATGAGCCGGATCGTTTCTGGAAGCTGGCCACGTATGGTCCTCGATATAAGCTAGTGCGCCAGATAATCTGGGATTTGGTAGGGGCGGCTCTAGACTGATCCGGAAGTCGCCGCTTTCAGGACTTCGGCCACTCCGAACTTGAGTGCTTCAGTGCCGGCTGCTGCACCGACACTTCTTAGCCCATTCTTGAGCCGTTCTATTCCCTTCGGTTTATTCAGTTCTTCCAAGAACTCACCGCCTACCGGAGTAAGAACCAGAGCGACGCAGGTGAAAGACCAGTGTCCATCTACGCTGACAAACAGTCCCCATCCATCTGCGCTAGGCTTATCTCGCTGACGGATCAAGCCAGCCTGCCTAGCTTCGTCCATGTGATATTTAAATTTGTGCCCTGCCTCGGTGAACTCAATTGGCGCCTCACTTTCAGGGGCTAGCTCATCTGCAAGATCTGCGGCATGCATCCCGGTGTAATGCTTGTCGTTTATTAGCGTCAGCAGGCTTTTAAGATATGCAGGATCAAGCATGGTTCGTTCCTCACATTAGGTAGAGGTAAGGCAGGCAATGACAAAAGAGTGACTGCACCAAGAATGCACCAAATAGGCTGCAAATAAAAAGGGAGTCAGCGCTTATTGGCGCTAACTCCCTGATATATATGGTGCCGGTAAGTGGACTCGAACCACCGACCTACGCATTACGAAGGCGGCGGCGCCGATACCGCGGCCACCGATATTATTTGTCCCATGTATGCCCGCGTGGGTGAGGACCAGTTTTTTAGCGGCGCCCGACGCTACGCCATCGAGCGCTGGATCGCCCGACCCGGCGAGACCCGGCCGCTGATCCTGTGCGAGTATGCCCACGCCATGGGCAATAGCCTAGGTAGTCTCGATCGCTACTGGGCGGCCTTTCGAAAATACCCGCGTCTGCAGGGCGGTTTTATCTGGGACTGGGTCGACCAGAGCCTGCTCAAGACGGTCGACGGCCAGCAGGTTTCGGCCTATGGGGGGGATTTCGGGGATATGCCCAATGATCACCGCTTTTGCATGAACGGACTGGTCTTCGCCGACCGCAGTCCACATCCCTCGCTTTACGAAGCGGCTCATCTTCAGCAGCCCTTTCGCTTCCACCTGGTGTCAACCCGCCCGCTGGTGATCGATATCGAAAGCGAGTGGCAGTTCAGGCCCACTAACAACGAATCGCTGTACTGGCGGGTGCATCGCGACGGGGTTACGCTGGCAGAGGGCCAACAAGGCCTCGCCATCGCGCCGGGCGAGCGCTGGCAGAGTCGTCTTGATGGCGTCCCCGAGCACGATGGGCAGCCCGGCGAGTGGTGGCTGAACGTCGATATCTGTCATGAGCGCGCCACCGCTTGGGCAGAGGCCGGCACACGATATGCCGGCTGGCAGCAGCGGCTGCATGCCAGCGCCGAACCGGCCGTGCCGGCCAGCCGGCCGCAGCGCGAGGCGGCGTCGCTTGACTACTGGCATGACGGCGAACAACTCCATATCAGTACCGGCGATCAGCGCTGGACCTTCGACATGAGCACGGCGCGGCTGTGCCAGTGGCAACAGGCGGGCCGCGATCTGCTGCACACACCGCTGACGGATCACTTTCAGCGGGCACCGGTGGACAACGACCTTGGGAACAATAGTGGCGAGAACAGTGATAAAAGACTGTGGGTCGAACGCTGGAGCGAGGCAGGCCTGGATCGGCTACAACACCTGGCAGAGCCCTTGCAGGTGGTACAGGGGAAGGAGGGCATTCGGGTATCGGCCGTGCATCGCTATCAGGTCGATGAGCGAACGGTGCTGATCAGCCGCTGGTCGCATCATTTCAACCCTGAAGGAATTGTCGTTATCGATATCGAGGTACAACGCTGCAGTGATCTACCGTCACCGGCGCGCATTGGCATGACCTGTGAACTGGTCGATATTGCCGACAGCGTCGCCTGGCTGGGCGCGGGCCCGCACGAAAACTACCCGGACCGTTCAAGCGCCAGCCGCGTGGATCACTGGCAACGGCCTCTGGCCGATATGCATACCGACTATGTACACCCCTGCGACAATGGCCTGCGCTGCAACGCTCGCTGGATTGATCTTGGCGCCTGGCATATCGAAGGGCCCGTTCATTTTTCAGTCAGTCGCTATGGACGCGAATGCCTGCGTGATGCCACTCATCGTCATTTGCTGCAACCGTCCGCCGGTGTGCATCTGTGTCTGGATGGTTTTCACATGGGGGTAGGAGGTCATGATTCCTGGACGCCGAGTGTTGATGCGGATTATCTGCTGTTAGACGATCGCCTGTCCTATCGCGTTAGTCTGGCCCGACAGCAGGCCGGAGAACCACCGCACCAGCAGGGCCGAGCGACCTTTATATAACGGGCGCCAAGCTGACGAACAGACGCCGTTGACAGCCCCTGCTCACCAGCACCCTGAGACCTTTGTTGATACGTCCAAGGCAGGATGGACAGCGCACAGCCTTCACCACAGCATGGCGGGGTACGTCTTCCAAAGGATCGAGCCCATGAGTGCCCCCTTTATTACCGACAATCTACTCTTGCGCTGCCGCCGGGAGCAGCGCATCCAGCACGAGCGTAACCGTCGGAGCTTTGACCCCGCCGCCATCAACGACCGCAAGGAACTGTCCTTGCTGGTCGAGCAGGCCCTGGCCGATGGCGAGGACTACGAAAGCATCGTCACCCGACATCAGGACATCGAGCTCACCGAGGCGGAACTGATCGAGCTGATCGGCCCCGAGCAGGCGCTGCGCGATCGTATCGAAAGGTTCGGTCAGCTACACTGAATCGTGCCCCTAGTGCCGAAGGCCCCGCCCGCGCAGTGCGCCGGCGGGGCCTTTTTGCATGGCAGACACGCCACCGCAGACGACACTCGACCAGGGCCCTCACCGATGACCACAAGGAGATGACGACATGTCCCTGACCGATGCCCTCAACTGGCGCTACGCCGCCAAGCGCATGAACGGCGAGCAGGTGCCCGAAGAGACACTCGAGCGGATCATGGAAGCTGCCCGGCTGGCGCCCTCCTCCTTTGGCCTGCATCCCTGGTCGCTGGTTCATGTCAGAAGCCAGGATCTGCGCGCGCGTCTGCACGGAGACGCCGCTCCGCAGCCGCAGGTGATCGAGGGCTCCGATCTGCTGGTCTTCGCCGTGCATGACCGCGACTTCAAGGATCAGGTCGATGACCATGTTGTCCGCATGGCCCGTGCCCGCGGTCAGGACGAGAGCGAACTCGACGGTTTTCGCAACATGGTCAAGGGCGTGATGGATCAAAAGGGCAGCCATGAGGGCTGTCTGGAATGGGCCGCGCGGCAGGCCTATATCGGCATGGGCGTGGCGCTGAGTGCCGCGGCGCTCGAGAAGGTCGATGCCTCGCCGATGGAAGGCTTTTACCCCGACAGACTGGATGAGGCGCTGGGTCTGCGCGAGAAGGGTCTCAAAAGCGTGGTGATCATGGCGCTGGGCTATCGTGACCCCGAACGCGACCCGGGCGCCGACCGAGCAAAGGTGCGCCGCGACCGGGCAGACTTCATCCATACCATCGAGTGATGAGCGATGCTCACGCCACAAGGCCCCGCCCATGCGGGGCCTTTTTAATGGCCTGCCCGTAATATCAGCATTCGGAAATTTAATTAGCCTGCTAGCGATATGCGCCGGTATCGACCAGGCTTTGGAGGTCTTTCGCTTCCACTTGCAGGGAGAATGTCTCATGCAGTTTCGTGATCTGACCGATCGGGTGGCCGTGGTCACCGGTGCTTCCAGCGGGATTGGTGAAGCTACCGCCCGCGTACTGGCCGCTGAAGGCGTCAATGTTGTGCTGGTGGCACGCTCTGCCGACAGGATTGAAGCCCTGGCCGACGAGCTGGGCGAACGGGCGCATGCCCTCCCCACCGATGTGGGCGATCCCGCTCAGGTAGAGCGCCTCTTTCAGACGGTGTCAGGGCGTTTTGGCGGGCTGGATCTGCTCTTCAACAACGCCGGCGTGGGCTACCACGGCGATTTTGAATCCAGCGACCCGGAGGAGTGGCGCAAGACCGTCGATGCCAATCTCTACGGCGTGCTGCACTGCACGCAGCGAGCCATTCCCCTGCTGCGCGGCCGGGAAGGCGCGATGATCAGCACGGTCTCAAGCGTGGGCGGACGCTATGGCGTGCCGGGCTGGTCGGTCTACTGTGCGACCAAGTTCGCAGTGGTGGGCTTTCACGACACGCTGCGCAAGGAACTCGGTGAAGAAGGCATTCGTGTCTCGCTGATCGAGCCCGGCGCCGTCTATACCCAGTGGGGCAATAACGTGCCGGAAGAGACCATGAAGGAGCGACGCGATGAGGTCGATGCCCTGCACGCCGACGATATCGCCAACGCCCTGCTTTACGCCTTCGCTCAGCCCGGCCGGGTCAATCCCCAGGAGCTGCTGGTCATGCCGACCCGTCAGGTTTCCCCCTGAGGCGCCGCGCCATCCCGCCAGGCACTGCCCGCAACCGGCAGTGACCCATCAAGAAGGCCCCGCCCATGCGGGGCCCTTTTGATGGGCGCTCTGACGGCGATAGACGCACTGCCCGTGTGCCCATGGCCGATGCCGGCGCAGGGGTCAGCTCTTCGGAGCATGACGCTTGCTAACCCGACCCTGGTCTCTGCATCGATGGTCGCAGTGATCAATACTTTGAAGCAGTTACCCGATGCCATACCCACTCTGATATCGCCTTTACGCCAAAGCCATATTGGCTATCTGGTACCGCCCTCCCCTAGCCTGGCATGACTTACCAGGTCTTACGGCGCTGATGGTCCAGGTCGCACACGCAACGCCGCAGGCAAACATTATCGGGAGTCAGGCATGCGCCAGAACAGGGTGACCCTGCTGGAGAAGATCGGCTTTGGCATGGGTGATGCCGGCTGCAACATGAGCTTTGCAGCGGTCGTGATGTATCTCTCCTATTTCTACACCGACATCTACGGCCTGTCGCCGGCGCTGGTGGGGGTGATCTTTATCACCATGCGCGTGATCGATGCCATCACCGACCCGATCATGGGGTTCGTGGCCGACCGCACTCGAACGCGCTGGGGCAAGTACCGCCCGTATCTTTTGTGGGTGCCGATACCGCTGGCGATCTCGATTTTCCTGCTGTTCACCACGCCGAACTGGAGCGATGGCGCCAAGGTGGTGTATGCCTTCGCGACCTACTTTCTGATGTCGGTGCTTTATACCTCGGTGAGCATTCCCTACTGCTCGCTGGGTGGGGTGGTGACCGATGACCACAAGGCGCGGGTGTCGTTTCAATCGTGGCGATTTTTCTTCGCCGGCGTGGCCTATCTGATCCTGACCGCCTCGCTTCTGCCGCTGGTCGAGCTGCTGGGTGGCGGCAACGAGGCGCGCGGCTTTCAGCTCACCATGGGGTTGATGGGCATCATTGCCCTTTTCATGTTCGGGTTCTGTTTCGCCACCACCCGCGAGCGGGTCGAGCCCATCAGTGAAGAGAGAAAGCCCCTGAAGCAGTCGCTCAAGGCGCTGGTCAAAAACGAGCGCTGGCTGATTATTCTCGGCATTACCTTTTTGCAGGCAACGCAGTTCTTTCTGCGCCAGGGAGCTTCGATCTACTTTGCCACCTACGTGATGATGCTAAGCGCCGGCGGCATCTCGTTTTTCATTACCGCCGCCATTGTCGGCAAGATGATCGGCGCGCTGATCTCGCCCTGGTTTACCAGCCGGTTCAGCAAGACCCATGTCTACATGAGCACTTCGCTGATCATCACGGCAGGCTCGATCGGGCTTTTCTTCATGCCCTTTGAGCAGATGATGATCACCACCCTCGCCTTTGCGCTGGTCAATCTGATCAATGGCATCGGCACGCCGATTTCCTGGTCGATGATGGCGGACGCCGAGGACTACGGCGAATGGAAGACCGGCGAGCGCAATACGGGCATGGCCTTTTCGGGCAACCTGTTCTTTTTGAAGGTAGGACTGGCGGTGGCCGGCGGTCTGATCGGGATGATGCTCGCCATCGGCGGCTATGAAGCAGGCGTTGAAGCGCAGAGCGCCAGTGCAGTGCTGGCCATCACCCTGATGATGACGCTGATTCCGGCGCTGATCACCCTGGCGCTGGCCGGTGCCGTCTGGCGCTTTCGCCTTGACGATACCCGCATGGACGCCATCCGCACCGATCTGGAGACGCGTCGCAGCGGGGGCAACGCATCAAGCATGGACGCTGAAGCCTTCCCGACCGGCAACATGGCACCGCGGCCGGGCTGACAGGCCGGCGCGCAGGGCCATGCCGTCAGGAGACGTCGTGGCCCCTGGTCTGCGTAGGCCCCAAATTCTTTTCACGCATTCGTTTGACCCTGCCCCTTTCAACGTGACACGATGCCCTCAGTTGGTTAGCAAGTCGAATATAGTCAGTAGCACTCGAGTCCTTCGGTAGCCTGGTTTTATCCCCCTTGTTTTACCTGCTTCATCTGGGGCAACACCCGGTAACTTTTTATAGCGCTTTGTGCGCAAGGAAATTCGAATATGTCAACTGGCACAGTAAAGTGGTTTAACGACGCTAAAGGCTTTGGCTTCATCTCTCCGGCAGACGGCGGTGATGATCTGTTCGTCCACTTCTCCGAAATCAAGGCTGAAGGCTTCAAGTCGCTGCAGGAAGGCCAGCAGGTCTCCTTCGACGTGACTCAGGGCAAGAAAGGCCTTCAGGCTGCAAACGTCCAGGCAGACTAACCTTCGGGTTATCATGCCTTCAGGTCTTCTGACCTGACGCAACAAGGCCCGCTTCGGCGGGCCTTGTTGTTTTTGTGTATTGACTACCAATATGTTTATCAATCCGATCGTGCAGACATGCGGGATAGTGACATTGATAGACCTCAAGGGCCCCGCCATGTGCGGGGCCTTTTGACGACGGGTGTTCCAGTGATCCGGCATCGCCCGTATCAGGCGTGCGCCGTCTCTCGAATTCTGAAGGTGGCCACCAGCTTTTGCAGCTGCCCGGCCTGCTCTTCCAGCATACTGGCGGCAGCCGTGGACTGCTCGACCATGGCAGCATTCTGCTGGGTGACCATATCCATCTGGGCAATGGCAGTATTGACCTGATCCACACCGCCATTCTGCTCACGCGAGGCAGTCGCAATCTCATTGATCAGCGTGGCAAGCTCTTCAATGGCACCTCGAGTCTGCTCGATGCTGCCGCCGCTACGCTCTGCCTGTGCCACACCGGAGGTAATACGCTGGCTCATGGTTTCCAGCAGCTGGCGAATTTCGCCGGCCGAGGTGGCACTGCGATTGGCCAGTGCTCGTACTTCCGAGGCCACCACCGCAAAGCCACGCCCCTGCTCACCGGCGCGAG
Organism: Kushneria indalinina DSM 14324; assembly: GCF_003385845.1. GTDB lineage: Bacteria > Pseudomonadota > Gammaproteobacteria > Pseudomonadales > Halomonadaceae > Kushneria > Kushneria indalinina. Next base: position 429,272 of record NZ_QRDJ01000007.1, read on the forward strand.
CCGCTTCTACCGACGCGTTGAGCGCCAGAATATTGGTCTGAAACGAGATCGAATCGATGGTGGCCAGAATCTCGTTAACGCGCTGCGACTGCGTGGCAATCTCCTTCATCAATGACAGACTCTGTACCACATCACTACTGCTGCTGCGCGCGCTGCCGGTGGCATCGATGGTCAGCGCATTGATCCGCTGGGTCGCTTCGGTGTTGTTTTTCACCGTTGACGAGATCTCCTCCATGCTGGCGGCGGTTTCCTCCAGCGAAGCAGCCTGCTGCTCGGTACGGGCCGCGAGGTCATGGCTGGCATGAGAGAGCTCGCTGGCACCGGCATGAACGCTTTGACAGGTTTCACGGATCGAACCCACCAGGGTCAGAAGCGAGGCGTTCATCTTCTTCATGGCCGCCAGCAGCTGGGCGGTTTCATCGCGTCCGGTGACGGTGATCTCCTGGGTCAGGTCGCCCTGTGCGACCTGTTCGGCCACATACAGCGCCCGGCCCAGGGGGCGCGTGATGCTTCGGGTAATGACGACCGCCAGTGCGACTGCCGCCAGCAAAGCGATCGCGGCAAAGACCAGCAGGCTGACCATGGTCCGGGAATGCGCCGCTGAAATCGTCTCATTGGCACGGTCCATACGCTCGGCGGCGACCGTGTTGATCTGATCGGCGAGCGATTCAAGCTGATAGACCTGCTCCTTGTAGGCGCCAAAGGCCGCATTGGCCTGAGCAGGCTCGGTCAGCTCACCATTCACGATGCGCTGATGGATCGCCTGAAACCCTGCCGCGTAAGCCTCAAGCGCTGCCTCTGCCTGTGTATAGAGCTGGCGCAGGTCATCGGTCGGCGCGAGCTGTTCGCCTTCCGCCAGCGTCTGACTCAGTGCTGCGCGAGAGTTCTCCCACTTGTCGTAATAACCGGCGACCCTGTCGGGGGTGTCGATATTGATGAAGCTATCCTTCTCGAAGCGTCTCTCCTCAAGTGCCAGGCGCTGCACATTCAGCGCATTCTGCGCCAGAGCAGCATCCGTATTGATGGCGCTGTCAGCAGTCTCTTTCATGTTGCTCAGGCCCACCAATCCTACAATGGCACTGGCCACCAACAGCAGTGTCAGGACACCAAAGGCCATGGCCAGACGCGGGCCGATTTTCAAACGGGTCAACATGCTCGGATCACTCATGGAAGATGGAATTACCGTGCTATATCGACGTGACCCGAGCTTTCTTGATAATAGCCTTCAGAAATCAGGAATAAATTAATGATAATAAAAGGTTATTAAAAAGCGTTAACCGCACGACATCCCGATCCATAGGGCCCATGAAAGCAGACGTGGGTATACACGTTGCCCCGAACCGGTTTATATCAAGGCTTTCTGCTACTGACCGGCGAGTCACCATGGCTATTGAGATCACATCGTTGCAGGAGCGCCCGGCCTTCATTGATGCCTGCAGCGCCTGGACCTACGGCCAGTGGGGCGTCTACAGCCCGCGCACGCTGGAAGAGACTCGTCTGCTGTTTGCCAGCGCCGCCCACGGCAGCGGCCTGCCATTGACACAGATGGCTCATCACGGCGACCGCCCGGTCGGCATGGCCAGCCTGTTTGAAAACGACTGCGCCCAACGCCCGGACCTGCGCCCCTGGCTGGCCGCCGTTTTCGTTCACCCGGACTACCGCGGCCGCGGCATTGCCGGACGGCTGATTGAGGCGATCGAGCAGGTGGCCCGTTCATGCGGCGAGACAGGGCTGCATCTCATCACCACGGACCACCAGGAACTCTACGAGCGCCACGGGTGGTCAAGAACAGGCAGCGTCAGCTATCCGGACCGCTTTTGCGTACTGATGGAAAAACGCCTTGCCGATCCTGGGACGCCGCCATGAGTCGGGCCCATTCATCGCGCCGTTATCGACTCGGTGAATGAGCGCAGACGTCAGGTCGATGTCGAGCGGCTGGACAGCCGGGAGGCAAGGTGCAAACGGTGAATGCCGCCGGCAAGTCGCGCCTCGATAAAGTCGATCTCCAGCGGCGCGGTAAAATGCTCGGCCATGAGCGCGATGACGCGATCGGCGTGGGCCTGAATGACCCGTTGATCGGCGGCGGTCGCGAAGTTGGAAAGCGTTTTCAAGGCCTTGAGAAGCGACAGGCAGATGCTCAGATCCTCGCCCCCATAATGGAGAATGGGATCAAATATCCTGAACATCAGGCTCTCGATGCCCTCCTCGTGCCACGAGATCAGACAGCGCCCATTGTCATCCACCCGCCTGTTGCAGGGCGTGAGCGTCAGGCGCTGCGCCATCAGCTCAGTCATCTGATGGATACACAGCCGCGCCGTGCCGGGGTCGTTGATGCCCGGCGACAGCGCCTTGATGGCGACCTCCATCAGCTGTGTCAGACCGTTGACATAATGATCCCGCGTGGACTCTCCTTCGACATATTGCAGACAGGCCAGTATCGCCTCGATCAACGCATCGCCCGGGGCGCTGTCCGCCTCGACCGTCAGGATCGGAAAGTTCTTGACCACGAAATCGCCAAAGCTGAAACCAATATGGATGGCGATATCATGACGGCGCGCGAGGCTCGCCAGCGCATCGAAATTGACGCTCTGGATATAGCCACTGTTGCGGGAGTGGACGGGATAGCCGTCCCGGAGGTCGATCTCTCCGGTTTGATGGATATATTCGTCGCTCGCCTGGCGTTTCCTGAGCCTGTCCAGCGACAGCTGGGTCGAGACCAGCAGGTTCTGGGTGATCGCGTTGATCTGCACCGACTGGGAGGTGCCATGAATGAAAAACACGAACATGGCCAGGCTATTGATCACCATCGCCGAGCCCAGATACACCGCCAGCGAGCGCCAGGTGTCCGGCGTGTCACCAACGGCCGGCACCAGCAGCAGAATCAACAGATACAAAATGGTGCCGAGATAGTGCCCCAGCACCTGCTGGTGGCGCTTCTCGGTCATGATGCCGAACACCAGCTTGTTGGAGAAATTGCTGCCGGCCTGGGTCAGCACCGACATCACTGTGGAAAAGCTGAACACCAAAAGCGAGATCATGCCCGCCATCAGCGTGGCCAGAAGCGTGCGGGCGGTGTCGGGCTGGTCGAAATCTAGAACGTCCAGAACGCCCGGCAGTTTTTTTACATCCAATGTGACGGCCGCTACCCCCACAATCACATAAACCGCAATGATGAGGCTGGTCAGGTAGGCAATACTGTTGCGAAAGCCGTTGATAAACTCGAGCACCCGTGACGTGTTCATGAAGAGAGAACAACTCCTTTGATTGATGCGTGCCGCGCCATGGCGGTAGCCGGCCGGGCGCTTTGCGAAAATCCCGAACCCGCCGCCGCTGTTTTCCAGCACCACGTTTAACCCTTAATTCTGCGAAACGTCATGCCATTACGAACATCGACCCGAATCAATAAATACATTAGTGAAAGCGGCCTGTGCTCGCGGCGCGAGGCGGACCGCCTTGTGGAACAGGGCAAGGTCCGACTCAACGGCCGACGCGCCACCACGGGCGATCAGGTGGTCGCCGGTGATCGGGTCACGGTCGACGGTCAGGAGATCGAACCCCGGGAAGCAGAAGACCTGATACTGATCGCGCTCAACAAACCAGTGGGCATCGTCAGCACCACTGAATCAAGCGAGAAGGACAACATCGTCGAGTTCGTCAAACACGGCGCGCGCATCTTCCCCATCGGCCGCCTGGACAAGGACTCCCAGGGGCTGATCTTTCTGACCAACAACGGCGATCTGGTCAACCGCATCCTGCGCGCCGACAACAACCACGAAAAGGAGTATCAGGTCACGGTCGACAAGCCGATCACCCAGGACTTCATTGACGGCATGCAAAACGGCGTGCCGATTCTGGGCCAGATGACCCGTCGCTGTCAGGTCGAAAAGGTCTCCACGTTCGTGTTCACCATCACGCTGGTGCAGGGCCTCAACCGCCAGATCCGCCGTATGTGCGAATTTTTCGGCTATGAGGTCACCCAGCTGATCCGCACCCGGATCATGAACGTCTCGCTCAAGGGACTGGCCATCGGCGACTGGCGCGATCTGACGACAAAGGAAGTCGACACCCTCATCGAGCTGACCGAAACCTCCGAGACCGCCCCCAAAGCGGCCGGATCGAAGGGCCCGCCGCGCGGCAAGGACGGTCAAAAGAGCGGACAGAACAAGCCCGACCCGCTGGGCATCGGCAAGCCTGCGCTGGACAAGATGTATTCAAAGGGCAAGGGCAAGCCCACACCCGCCGGCAAACCACAGCCCACCGGTGGCGGCAAAAAGGCCGGCAGCAGTGGCAAGCCGGGCGGCAAACCCGGTGCGCCGAGCAAGGCGAACGGCAAACCCACCGGCAAGGGCAAGCCCGGCGATAATAGAAGCGCCCCGCGAGGTCAGCGCCCCGGTCCCAAAAAGAAGCGTTAAGCTCTATACAAGCGAGAGTGTACGAACCACACTTTGCGTTTTCCCGCAGGACCACTTCCATGCCGCATCTATTTACCGACCGCCCCCGCAGCGCCCGTCCCGGCCGGGGCAAGAGTAATCTCGAAAAGGATTACCGCTGGGAAGGCATCAACGCGGTGCTCTACGAGCTGGGCGGCGTGATGTTCATCGTCGGCAGCGTCATGTTTTACCCACGCCTTGAACACATCAGGGATATCGGCGCCTGGCTGTTCTTTGTCGGCTCGCTGGTCTATCTGGTCGTGCAGGCCCACGACGTCATCGAGGTGCGCCGCTTCTGGAGCGACAGCAAGAAGGTCTCGCCCTCGCAGCTTCTGGAGGTCATCTCGCTGGCGGTTTATATCATCGGCACCGTGCTGTATGCCGTGGGCAGTCTGTTTTTTCTATCGTGGTGGCACTGGATCGTGCCCGGAGCGTGGCTGTTCATTATCGGCTCGGTGCTCTTTCTCATCGGCGCCTGTCTCAACGTCATGATGGTGATTCGCGCCTCCGCCCTGCTCACCCTTCAGCTGATGAACCTGACCGCGGTGACCTTCGTGGTGGGCTCGGTGCTGTTCGTGGTCGCCTCCATCCCCTATCTGTGGGGATTTGACAGCGTGGCCGACCACGACCAGCTGCATAACCTGCTGGCCTCGCTCTTTCTGGTGGGCAGCGTCTTTTTCATGGTGGGCGGGCTCTTTAACCATCAGCGCGCCAATATCGTCATCCGCCACCGCTTTGACGCCACCGCCGAGGACAGTGAAGCCGACGAGCGTCTGCTCGCCTTCATGCGCGGTGAACTCAACGACCCCGAGCACAGCCTGGATGACGACTTTGAATATGAAGACAGCTCCACGGTAGAACCGGCAAAACCCGCCTGAGCTGCATGACATAGACACGCGGCCTGCCCCGGGTCACCTACGCAAACCCCCGACCAGCCAGGCTGATCGGGGGTTTTTAATGTCGGGCATCAAGTGATTGAAGCGTCATGCTGCCTATTTCTGATCGCCTGAATACCTCATTTGCTCAATGTGCCAGCCTGTCACGGCGTTTTCACCATGATTGATCGCAGCGCCAGCTCCCTTGAGCGCCTCGTCATAATGTACGCCGCCGGCGCCTGACACGGTAAGCTCCCCGGCCACCAGCGCCCCATACAATTCGCCACTTCCCGACACGTCCACCCGGGTATCGGGGGCATAGATAACGGCATAAGTGCTGGCGGCACCGTTGATGGCAACCCCTGCCTGACCGCTGGTTTTACCGTAGCTTGAGTAGATGGAGAAAATCGGTTTGCCTCGATCATCAATGACCCTTTCCGATTCGGTCTCTATGGCTCCCGCCCCTCCCAGGGAGTAACGACCGGTGACCAGCAGGGTCAGCGTGGCGCCCTTTTCAATCGTGATTCTGGCACTGTCACTGATATCGACATTGCCATTCACGTAAAGCACGACATCGCCGCCCTTGATAAAAAGATGCCCATCACTGAACACTGACAACCTTTTCAGGTTCAACACCGAGGATTGTGTGCCCAACACACTGACGTCCTGGTTCAGTGTCGACGCGCTGTCCGTTACCCAGCGCTGAACGTCATATTGCGGATCAAAATAGGACACTTGCGTGGGGGTAATATTCACCTGGTTGTAACGCCACGGCCCGACATTCATGTTGCCGGAACCGGTCAGCCCATCAAGTGCCGACATGGCTGACGCCAGCGCGATATCGGGTGGCGCGGCAGCATTCACCGCTACCGTTTTCCCCTGCTCTTGCGTGACCGTGCCCCCGGCAACATTACTGTCGCCGGACACATTGTGATAGGTCCCGCCGGCCTGCACATCGCCATCGACTCTGGCGCCATAACTCCTGACCGTAATATCGCCGTTGGCCCGGACACTCCCCTTTACCCGGCCACTGCTTGCAAAAGCGACATCGCCTTCACTGTAGATACTGCCGCCAACGCTGCTGCCGCCACCGGTGACATCGACATTGCCCCCGGCATTGATATCGCCGGTCACCCTTGCCGAGCCGTTTAGTACGACATTCCCCTCAGCCGTGACATCACCATCAATGGGCGAGCCACCGTCCAGCGTCAGTACCGACTTTTTACCCTTGATCACCACCCGGGCACCGCTTTTAACGTTACTGCCACCGTAGGCCCCCTGGGTGGAATCGTAACTGTCTATCTTCCCGCTACCGACAAGGCTGATATTGCCGCGCGACTGGATCAATACATCAAAAACACCCTTCTCTTGTTCCGCCAGCCGCGCCACCAGTGTCATGTTGGCCATGGTATTATCGATGCCGCGCCCGGTACTTTTGATGGTGACAAGATCTCCCCCCGGGCTGGTCTCGCGCGCCACACTATTGAGCCAGTATTCGGCGGTCATGCCACGGGCGGTTTCACCGTTTCGCCCGTCAGCCTCCACCAGAGAGACGACGTGATGATCGAGCCCGTCGACATGACCCGCCATGGCGTCGCCTTCCCAGCGCTGCCCGGCTTTCAACAACGTCTCCTGCGGCGCCAGCGCCAGCAGGGTATAGGCCCGCAGGGCGCCCGCTTCGGCGGCCAGCATCGCCTGGGTCTTGCCGGCATGATCCACCGACATGCGCGTGTGATAAAAGCCGGACCGGAACGCCTGCATCGCGACCATCAGGGACAGTGACAGGATGATCAGCGCGATCAGCAGGGAAAACCCGCCCTGATGCCCTGCCTTATTCATGGTCACGCTCACTTCCGGCCAGGATCTTTTGATGCAGTGCGAAATAAAGCAGGTGGGTGTGTTGCGGGTTTTTATCGCGGTGATTGGCGACACTGAACTCGATACGCACTGCCGCGACTCTGGGCCAGTCTGCCGCACTGATGTCATCAGCGCTCAGGTACTCACGTTCCTTTATGTAGTGATCCCGGTCATGATCAATGCCGTAGCGCAGCGACAGATCCGCGACGTTCTCCAGCAGCACGGCACCACCACAGGTAAGCCTTTGGGCATCATCAAAGACGATGGTTTCCAGCCACTCGGCGGACTCGTCATGGAGCTGACCGGCGCAGTCGGTGACCGGCTCATTACCGCCCGGGTCGCCCCTTTGTTCCAGCACAAGGCTTCTTGGGGTGCTGGCGGCATTGACCGCACTGGCCTGATGCACACGAGTGGAAAAGAACTGCTGAACATACTGCAGCCCCTGCTGGTCAGCATTGATGTCCTGCTGAAAAAGCGAGGCGCGCGCAATCGCGAGATAAAGCCCAATCACGGCGATGATGACCCAGCTGCCAATGGCAAGGGCGATCATCATTTCAAGCAGCGTCACGCCGCGTTCGTTCCTGCCTGAGGCAGCGTGATTACCCGCTGATAAACGGCTTTTAATCGTCACGAGCATTCCACCCGGGGCAGTATCGTGATCAGGTCAACCTGATGGCGGGACTGTTCGCGGCCTCCCCAGAAAATCGTGGCCTCTACCCGATAAAACAGTTCGCCATCAACTGGCGAATGCTTGATTGCCGCCGCCCAGTGGGGCTGCAACAAGGGGTTGGCTGCGGGTGAGCGCATCTGTTCGCGCCACTGCGACTCGATCGTCACAAAGCCCTGATCGGGGAGCGTACAAAGCCCGGTCCAGAGCTGCTCCATCAGATTGGATGCCTGGCCAAGCGCCATGGAACGCTCATGGCTCAGGGTCGACTGCTGCATATTTCTGGTGGTCAGCGCCAGAAGCCCCATGGCCGCGATACCGATGATCAGCATGGCAATCAGCGGCTCGAGCAGGCCAAAACCCGCCTGATCATGCCGGATTACAGGCCGCATGCGTGCGACCTGACAGACGCCTGCCCGCTCATGCTGATGCACACATAGCGGACATCGCCTTGATGGCTGAGCTGGAACCCGCTGACGGACGAGGAAAGGTATCCCATCGAATTGAACATGATGGCTTCAGACTTGTTACCGGAGCCGTAATCCTCGGAAATCAGCCCGGCATCGATATCGCTGGTATCGATAATGCGAACCCCCTTGTCGCCGTCGGCCATCATGATCTGCCAGCCCTCCTTCCAGTGCTGGCCGCATGCATGATCGCTCCCGCGCGGGCAGACCTTTACTGAAAGGTTATGCGTTGAAGCCTGATTTCGGGCGTAAAGAAGGGAAGTCAGCAGGGTATTGGAAAGATCATCCAGCACCTGACGCGCCATCATTTTTTGATAAGCGGGGATGGTAATCATGCTAAAAACTGCCAGCACCGACAGCGCAATCAGCATTTCAATTAACGTAAACCCTTGCTGGCGTGGCACGTTCACCCCATGAGCTGTCGCGCCCCTGCGAAATCCTGAACCAGAATGCCGTATGGCCATCGATCCGTACTCCTGACTCGTCAGGCAACATGCCCTGGTGGCCGCTATCGTCATAATATCGGGGTCTGGCAGGAAAACTTGAGCGCAGGCCGGCCTGCCCTGGCCGCATACGCAAACCCCCGACAGCGCACCGCTGCCGGGGGTTGGTGGGTCAGGCATGAAGGGACAGCGGACGCGCTACTCGGCGTGATCGATGCGCCGCTGGGTCTCGCCATCGACCAGCGTGCGCAGCATGGTCAGCACCGGCTCGGCATCCGTCTGGCGCGTACCGTAAGTAAGATTAAAGGCGTAATCGAAGTCCGACGGGTTATCGCCCTGGCTGTGCTGCAGGATGGTCTCGAGCTTATCCAGCCCCTTCACCAGCCGCGCCTCGCGCGAGGTGCCCTGCTCGTAGTCCTCCCACAGCGTGAGAAACTCCAGCTTTAACGCCTCATCCAGCGGCGCCATAACGGTGAGCAGATCCAGCCGCTCCTGGGTGTTCTTGTCGGCATCCTGCGCAATGGCCGGCTGATCGCCATGGATCGCCTCGCCCAGATCATGCAGCACGCAGAGTTTCAGAACGCGCGTCATGTCCAGCGGCGCCAGTTCGCGCTCGAAGGTCATCGCCATCAGACACAGCCGCCACGTATGCGCCGCCGTATCCTCCTGCCGCCCGGTGGTGGTGTAGGCCGTGCGCAGCACGCTCTTGAGCCGCTCGGCTTCCTTTAAAAACGCCAGCCCGTTGCCGAGTCGTTCGATGTCCATGGGGGCTCCATATTGTATTGGTGCGAGGGGGTACGAGTGATGCAGCGAGCAGCTACGGCCTACCTGTTTTCAGCCGTTCTGAGCATGAAAAAGTGAATCTCGTTTTCCGAGACCACTTCAAAACCATGTCTTTTATACAGGGATGCCACCGGGTTCCACTTCAAATACTCAAGTCGGATGTTCTGATTCGATGCATCACAATCCCTGACGACATCGTTTAATAATCTGGTGCCAAGCCCATGCCCTCTGTGAGCCCCTTCTATATAAAACTCGCCAAGACGTACCGTATCGCCTTCATCAAGCAGTGAAAGAGTGCCTATTCGCTCATCGTCTCTCATGACGATGAACCATGGCTTTTCTCTCCATCTCTGCTGATGAAGGGCCATCTGAAACTTTTCATCCCATCCCCAGCGCACCGCGATGTGGGGCCCCAATGCCTCCTTTTTGACAGCGAAGGCAAACTCGAAATCCGATTCCAGCGCAGGCCGTAAATGCATGGTCGTTTCCTCGCTATAACTGATTGTGCCTTCGGCCCCCACCATAGAGCAAAGCATCAGAGAAACAGCCCTGCCCACCATTTGCAGAGCCTCCGCAACACTTCCGATCAATGATTACGGAGTGATCTCATATGCTGGAAAATTTAATTTTCTTCTAGGGCACTATTTTTCGACTCTGCTTGATTGTCTCTAGGTTCAGCTGCCACTTTATTTACTCCTGATCGAAGTTTGTTTTTATGTTACCAACCTTATCGTTAATCTTCCCCCCTATTGGCTTTCTTCCTAAAGGATCCCTATGAATTTGAGCTATGAGACTTCGAGTGAAATTATTGTACTCCTCACCTTTTGAATCATTATCAGAGAATTGATCAGAAAATCCTATCAAAGATTTAGCCAATACACTTTTAAATGCATAATCTTCTTTTATATTATTTAACTTCACAAATTGACTGGCACAGAAGAAGGCAGCAGCTATGAGAATTGGCACCAAAGAAAGCCTACCTAAAATGCTTTTATAAGTAACTTCGTTATCAAAAAACACCCAAGCACCTATAGCAACAGCTAAAAGGACAAAAGCAGCACCACCTAGAACCCAGAAAAGTTCAGCTTTGCCTGATTTCATTTCGTTATACTTCTCGGAAAATGCAGCACTAATACCTCTAGCAGTACTGTACTCCAAGGCTTCTCTTGCTTGTGCTATTATTTTTTCGATCTCTTTAACTCTGTTTCTATTATCTTCTAAAATATTTTCAATCGTTTCATTATACTCTTGAGTCTTTTTCTCTTGCTTTTCAAGCTGTGCCTCTCTACCATCTATTTTCTTATAAAACAGGTTGATAGCATCACTTTGCTTTTCAGATTCCTTATTTAATTCATGAAGCTCTGAACTTATTTGATCCGCATTGTCAAAGATGTTTTTCAGATTTTCTTCCGCATCATTAAAACTATTTATTCTTGTATTCATACTATTAATTGTCGCAGAAAAATTCTTTTCTAGCTCGACAGCTTCATTATGCTTTTCAACAGCTTCTGAAAGCTTACTTTCTATTTCTCCTTGCTCGACTCTTATGGCTTCCATCCTTTCATCAAGTTGGCCTTTAAGGATCTGCAAATTACTAATCTCTAGAGAGAACTCTTCAAAGCGAGCACTGCTATTACGAAGACCATAGCTTCTAAGCAATGGCTTTAAATCATTTAGTTTTGTAACAATCTTATTTAGATCATGACTTTCAACATAATCTTGCAGTTCAGCCAAATCCCCTACTATATTTGACCTCTCCTGATAAGTAGTTATTTGCAGACACTTTTTCCCACTGCGTATCAACGCTGCCATATCAGTCAAAACCGCCTTCGCACCCTCTATTACTGCTCTAGCATCAAACTCTTTTTCTGGACCAAAGCATTCCCCTTCATAATCCTTCGCCTTAATTTTAGACAAAAGGCCACGTATTTCTTTAACGTAATCGTTTATCTTTTTGAATGTAGTCTCTGACATGACATAAAAACTCAGTGGCTGCTTAAAAAATATCTAAACAAAAATTAACGGACGCCAAAAATATATCTTTAGCCAACAACACGACGGTCAGAAAAAATAAAACATCGCCCCTAGGGAGTATTTAACTAATTTTTGGCTTAAGGAAATGGACTCACAAAACCCTGAGCAGACTCAGTAGCAGCATCAAAAGGGGAATGGGGCAAAGAAAGCACAGCTACCTTTCAAGCTTTAATCAAGGAACAAACAATCCATGGACAACGCTTTATCCCGAGTCAATAAACGCCTGAATGATCGACGCTTTGCAGCCGCCGATAACGCTCATGGGCTTTCGAGCGCAGACACCGTGTTTCATTACCAAGTGGTGGAAGAAGTCATCACGGGCACTTATCAGGGCGGCCAGATTCAAACAGGCCATCTCATCGGCCGCGTAACAGGCCCGGATACCATCGAACTGCTGTATCACTGCCTGACGACAGAAGGTGAAATGCTTGCAGGATGGTCGCGTGGAATCGTCGGTGCTGATCAGACAGGACGCACCACATTGACCTTCGAATGGGGCTGGCTCTCGGGCGCATCAGGGGGCGGGGTGTCCAGCTATATCGAGCTTGCTGACTGATATACCTGGCTGATGAACTCAGCCGCTTTAGGCGTCTCACTTCTGAAACTGTTGGGCGCTATTCTGGCTTATTCCATACTGGCCACCATTTCGTAAACGCCACTACCGTCAGGAGCTGGATATGCTGAGAGGCCTAAACCATCTAACGCTCTCTGTCTCCGAGTTGGGTAGAAGCATTGAATTTTACCGGGATGTGCTGGGACTGATTCTGAATGCCCGATGGGATACAGGCGCTTATCTCTCACTTCCTGATTTGTGGCTCTGCCTTACTCTGGATAATCAGCGAAGTACCCAACCACACCCCGAATACACGCACTACGCCTTCACGGTGACGAAAGGGGATTTTGTATCCAGCATCGAGCACCTTAGGACCCATGGCGTCGAAGAGTGGCGGCAAAACCAGAGCGAAGGGGATTCGTTCTACTTTCTCGACCCGGATGGTCATAAGCTCGAAATCCATGTAGGTGATCTGCACAGCAGGCTGGATGCCTGTAGACAGAACCCCTATTCGGGAATGGAGATCCTGATCTGGCCAGGCGACGGCGCTGGATAGCTGGTACCGGCTCACAAGGGCCAATGGAAGGAATGAACATGAATGCAATCAATGAATCGACCATTCAGCACTGGGCCTGCGTCGCCCATCTGCTACAGGCCCCTCAAAACGAGGCGGAATACGACCAAAAGGTAGAAACACTGGACAGTATTCTCGATCGCATTGGCGACGATGAAGACCATCTTCTTGCAGTGCTGGCAGACCGCCTGGGGGATCTGATCGAAGCCTACGATCAGGCGCATCGACCGATGCCGGAGGTTTCCGGAATTGAAGCACTGCGCTATCTCATGAGTGAACATGGCATCGCGCAATCGCAGCTGCCAGAGGTAGGCGCTCAGTCCGTTGTTTCGGCAACGCTCGCCGGAAAGCGTCAACTCAACTGGCGGCAGGTGCGCGCCCTGTCAGACCGTTTTGGTGTCTCGACAGAGACCTTCAGAGGATGACGACTGAATCGCCCCATGAAGTGACAAAGTGGTACCAGCCCCAAACAACAGACGCGCAAAAACCCTGAGCGGACTCAGTAGCAGTATCAAAACAATGAAGGGATAAAGCAGGGAAAGGAAGTGGCGCGCTTGTTGGGATTCGAACCCAAGACCCCCGCCTTCGGAGGGCGGTACTCTATCCAGCTGAGCTACAAGCGCGCGGGGTGTCTTCACGGGGAAGACAGCGCGCTATCCTAACGCCCGCGCTGGTCACTGTCCACTCCCGGGCGGGGCGCAGGGCCGCGCGTTTTGTCGGGCAGGCAAGTGCCCACAGGACTCTTATACTGGTGGTCACATCATAAAAATACCCTGACCCGATGAGCTTCAAGGAAGAGACCATGCGCAAGCGCTGCACCGCCCTGACACTGGCCACGGCCATGGTGGCGGGCCTTTTGACGACGACCGCTACGGCCTACGCCGATGACCTCGATGGCCGCCAGATCTATGACGACAACTGCGCCTCCTGCCACGATGGCGGTCGCGGCCCACAGCGCGGCGCCGAGCGCTGGCAGTCGCGGCTGGATGAGGGCAGCGAGACCCTGTACACCCACGCCATTGAAGGCTTTCGCGGCATGCCGGCGCGCGGCGGCAACGAGGATCTTTCTGATGAGGAAGTGAAGGCGGGGGTCGATTACCTGGTCGCGCCGGTGGAAGATGAGTAACGTCGATCCTGATGCTTCTGACAACCCTGTTTTTTCTGCCAACAAAAGGGAGTCCCCGATGGGCATGAGTGAGCAACCGGGCGGTGAGCCCACCATCGACATGGTCGTTCAGGCGCACCAGGCGCTGAGAGCACAAAAGCCGCTGGTGCAGTGTCTGACCAACAACGTGACGGTCAACCTGGTCGCCAACGCGCTGCTGGCCGCGGGTGCCACGCCGGCGATGATCGATAATCCCGAGGAAGCCGGACGCTTTGCCACCCAGGCCAATGCAGTGCTGATCAACCTGGGCACGCCGCAGGGCGATCAGGTCAAGGCGATGCACAAGGCCGCCAGCGGTGCCCACCAGGCCGGCACGCCCTGGATCCTCGACCCCATTGGCGCGGGCAGCATGAAGTGGCGCCACGGTCTGGCGCTGGAGCTGCTGGAACATCGGCCCACGGTGGTGCGCGGCAACGCCTCGGAGATCATCGGCCTGGCCGGTCAGGAAGGCAACGGGCGCGGTGTGGACAGCGCCATGAGCTCCCAGACCGCCGTCGGTGCCGCGCGGGAGCTGCTGGCTCAGGCCTGTGCGGTGTCGGCCTCGGGGCCGGTGGATACGCTGGTCGGCCCGCTGCTGGATCGCCACCACAACGGCCAGGCGGTGGTTGAAGTCGGCGGTGGCAGCGAGTGGCAGCCGCGCGTCTCCGGCACCGGCTGTGCACTTGGCGCGATCGTCGCGGCCTACTGCGCCGTGGTGCGTGATCCGTTGTGCGCCGCGGTGGCTGCTCACGTCCACGTCGCCGTAGCCGCCGAGCTTGCCGAGGAGCACGCCCAGGGGCCGGGCAGCTTTGCCATGGCCTGGCTGGACGCACTCGATCAGGTCGATGAGGCGCTGCTGCGCCAGCGCGGACTGATCGCTGTGCGCTGGCTGGATGCCTGAGCCACGCGGATGAGTCACGCGGAAAGGGCGCAGCGAAAGCCGAGATTGCCTGACGAGGAGTCCGGCGTATTGCCGGTACGTGCTGCGACCCGGTAGCGGTTGCAGTAGGAGCGGTGACACAGATAGGAGCCGCCGCGCATGACGCGGACCTGACCGCTGGCCGGGCCGGTCGGGTCCGCCGGTACGGGGGCCGGGTGCGCCACGCCGAACCAGTCGGCACACCACTCCCACACATTGCCGCTGGCGTTGAAGATGCCATAGCCGTTGGGCGCAAACGCATCGACCGGGCAGGTGGCCATGTGGCCATCCTCACAGGTGTTGTGAGTGGGGAATTGCCCCTGCCAGATATTGCAGCGGTGCTGCCCGTCGGGCATCAGCTCATCGCCCCAGGGGTAGCGCTTTTGTTCCAGACCGCCGCGCGCCATGAACTCCCACTCGGCCTCGGTCGGCAGCCGCTTGCCGACCCAGCGGCAGTACGCCAGCGCGTCGTTGTATGAGACGTGAATCACCGGGTGCTGTTCGCGCCCCTCAAGTGACGTGCCCGGGCCCTCGGGCTGATGCCAGCACGCCCCCTCGATCGCCAGCCACCAGGGGGTGCCAGGGACACTGCCCACGGTGCGCTCACGATTGCCCTGTGACACCAGCCCTTCAAACACGAACGACCAGCCAAAATCTTCCGCCTCGGTGACATACCCCGTGGCCGTGACAAACTCGGCAAAGGCCGCGTTGCTGACGGCGCAGGCATCGATCAGAAACGGCGCGACGCTCACCTCCCGAATCGGCCCCTCGCCATCCTGCGCAAAGCCCTCGATGTCATCGGTGCCCATCAGAAACCGCCCCCCGGACAGGGAGCACATGCCGGTCGTGTCGGTCGGCGCCTGACGCGCGGCAATGGCAGGGGCTGCTCGTTCATCGTGCCCCGGCGGACGCGAGGCAGCACAACAGGGGGAGGAAGGCCTTGAGGTCATGATCGATTCCGGACAGGCAGGCCATGGGCGGTACACACCGCCCCCCACGGCCCTACAATGGGTTCAAATAGGCCTTTACTGCACATCGCCCGGGCCATGGCGTCAAGGGTCGAAGACCATCAAAACGTTCAAAAGGCAGCACCATGAAGCGAGTGACCCTGAGTCAGGTGGCCGAGCATGCAGGCGTCTCCCGTGCCACGGCGTCGCTGGTCGTGCGCGGCGAAGGGCGCATCAGTGCCGAGACCCGTGCGCGCGTCCAGCAGACCATGCAGGCGCTGGGCTATGTCTATCACCGCGGCGCGGCAGCCCTGCGCGAGCAGCGCAGCGGCGTCGTGGGCCTACTGGTGACCCAGCTTTCCAACCCCTTTCATGCCGCCATGGCGGTACATTTCGAGCAGACGCTGGCCGAGGCGGGCTATCTGACCATGCTGGCCAACACCTTCGACAGCCCCGAACGCGAGCGCTCGCTGATCCGCTCGATGCGCGAAATGCCGGTCGATGCGCTGGTGCATGTGCCGGTGTCGACACCCGCTCATGGCGAACCGGAAGAGCTGCCGGCCGGCTACTGGCCCGATCTGGCGCTCACCCGCCAGCCCCGGGTCGATACGGCCTGGATCGGCCAGAACGATGTCCATGGCGGCACCCTGGCCGCCGAGCATTTGAGCCGCGTGCATGGCTGCCGGCGGCTGGTCTATCTGGGAGGACCGAGCGGGGCCTCGGTGCGCACGGAAAGGCTGCAGGGGGTCACAAACGCCATTGAAGCGGTCGGTGGCGAGCTGGTGGCCGACATGGCCGGGCACGCCAGCGTACGCGGCGGCCTGCAGCTGGCCGAGCAGTGGCTGGAAAGCTCCATCGCCACCGATGGCGTGATCTGTCACAGCGATATCATCGCCTTTGCCCTGATGGCCGCCTGTCGTCAACGGACCGGCCATATCCCCTGGCCGATCATCGGCTTTGACGGGCTCGAGGAGTCCGCGCTCTATGATCCGCCGCTAACCACCGTTACGGTCGGGCCGGAGGAGATGGGCGCGCTGGCCGCCCAGCGCATTCTGGCGCTCCTCGAACAACAGGACATACCGCGGGAGCAGCGTCTGGACCCTGTACTGGCGGTGCGTGCCTCCTGCGGCTGTAGCTCAGCGACAAAAGGCCAGACACAGGTCGAATTGTGAGGGCCGGCCGGTCTCCATACCGTGACTGGTAGATCGATCTACCTGACTCCGCTGGAGACCCCCCATGACACAGCCTGACGGCACACGGCCGGATATTGTCCTGATTCACTGCCACGACCTGGGCCGCTGGCTCTCCTGCTACGGCATGCCCTCCGTGCCGAGCCCCAACCTTGAACGCTTCGCCGGTAACGCCACGGTCTTTGATAACGCCCACGCTGCCGCCCCGCTGTGCTCGCCGGCCCGGGGCGCGCTGTTTACCGGCCTGTCACCGCACCAGAACGGCGTTCAGGGGCTGGCACACGATGCCTGGCGCTATCGCGAAAATGTGCTGACGGCCCCCGAGCATCTGCACGAGCTGGGCTATCGCT
Source organism: Kushneria indalinina DSM 14324 (assembly GCF_003385845.1). Classification (GTDB taxonomy): domain Bacteria; phylum Pseudomonadota; class Gammaproteobacteria; order Pseudomonadales; family Halomonadaceae; genus Kushneria; species Kushneria indalinina. The sequence continues at coordinate 446,505 of NZ_QRDJ01000007.1, forward strand.
CCACCCTTATCGGGCTGCAGCACGAGCACGTCGACCCGGATGTGCTGGGCTATGACGAGGTGGCCGGCGCCGGCTTTCTACCCCGCGCCCATCAGGTAGTCGATGCCGCCCATGGCTGGCTGTCTGCGCAGCCGCCGCGTGAGGCGCGCGCCCCGCTGTTTGCCGCCATCGGCGTGTGGGAGGTGCATCGGCCGTGGCCGGAGAGCGATTACACTCCGGCCGATCCGGCCGAGGTCGAGGTGCCGGCCTTTTTGCCGGACACGCCCGAGACGCGGCGCGACATTGCCGCCTTCCACGGCTCGATCCGCCAGCTCGATGAGGCCATGGGGCGTCTGTTCGAGGCGCTGGACAGCACCCTCGATCCGACCCATACGCTGATCATGTTCACTACCGACCACGGCACGGCCTTCCCGCGCGCCAAGAGCACCCTGTATGACGCCGGCACCGGGGTCAGCCTGCTGGTTCGTCCGCCCACTGCCTGGGGCGAGGCGCCGGCCCGGGTCGATAACATCGCAAGCCATGTCGATATCCTGCCCACTCTGCTCGAGGTGGCCGGCGGCCCGATCAACCCGGCGCTGGAGGGGCGCTCGCTGGTGCCGCTGCTCGCCGCGGCCGAGCCCCCGGCGGCAGACGATCGGGTGATCTTCACCGAGAAGACCTATCACGACAACTACGACCCCAAGCGGGCCGTGCGCACACGCGACTTTGCCCTGATTCGCAACTTCACGCCCGGGCCGAAGCTCGCGCTGTCGCTGGACCTGGAGCACAGCCCCACCCGCCAGGGCATGGGCGATGCCCACCTCGAAGAGCGCGACATGACCGAGCTCTATGACCGTCGCGTCGATCCGCACGAGCTCAATAACGTCTTCGATCAGCCGGAATATCAGGAGGTTCAGATCCGGCTTCTGGAGGCACTCGATGAGTGGATGACCACCACCCGGGACCCGCTGCTCGAGGGGCCGATACAGCCGCCGAAACACCGTAGCCGCGCCACGGACGCCCTGCCCCCGCTGGCGACACACGCCACCACCTCCATATCAGGAGTGTCATCATGACGGCCTCGACAAGTGTGAGCGATTCCGCCACGGCGCGATCGCCGCTGGTGATCTTTGGCCTGGGCGCGCTGGCCGAGCTTTTGTTCGGCTATGACCTGGGCATTATCGGCGTGGCATTGCTCTCGATCGAACAGGATTTCGCGCTGGACCCGATGACCCGGGGCCTGGTGGTCAGCTCCATTCTGTTCGGCGCCACCATCGGTGTCGGCGTGGCCGGCTGGCTTGCCGACCGTCTGGGGCGCAAGCCGGCGCTGATACTGACCGGCGTGATCTTTGCCGTCAGCGGGGTGGCCGCCGCGCTGGCCCCCGGGGTGGTATCGCTGATCGTGGCGCGCATGATCATGGGCCTGGGTGTGGGCGCCTCGGCGGTCGTGGTCTCTGTCTACCTGGTCGAGGTGGCACCGACACATCTGCGGGGCCGCGTGGGGGCCATGGGACAGCTGATGGTGGTCTCGGGCATCCTGCTGGCCTATCTGGTGGGCTACGCCCTGCAGCCCTTCCATGCCTGGCGCTGGATGATCGGTCTGTCGGCCATTCCGGCACTGGCGCTGCTCATCGGGCTGATCTTCATGCCCGAGACCCCGCGCTGGCTGGTGATGCACGATCGTATTGAGGCCGCCCGCAAGGCGCTCGGAATGCTGGGGCGCACGCCCCGCGAGGTCGATGCCGAACTTGATGAGCTGGTCAGCGCTCACCGTGCCGGTGAGATCGGCGGGCCGGCCAAGAGCTCGGTGCTCAAACAGATGCTCTCGCCCCGACTGCGCTCTGCCTCACTGGCGGCCGCCGCCGTGGCCATTCTGGTACAGTTCATCGGCGTCAATTCGATCATCTACTACGCGCCAACGACGCTCTCCCGCGCCGGCTTTGGCGATGCGGCGGCGGTCACTGCCAATCTGGGCATCGGGGTGGTCAACGTGGCCTTCACGATCATTGGCGTGCTGATCATGGACCGGTTCTCCCGCAAGCGCCTGATGGGCCTGGGCGCCTTGGTCATGCTGCTGACCATGGCCTTTCTGGGAACCCATGCTGCCATGCGCCCGGAGCCCTCGATGTCGAGCGCCTGGATCAATCTGATCGGCATGATGATCTTCTTCGCCGCCTTTGCGCTCTCCTGGGGCGTGTGCGTGCGGGTCGTCATCTCGGAGCTTTTTCCCTCCTCGATTCGCGGCACGGCCGCCGGGCTGATTCTGGTCCTCAACTGGCTGGCCAACTTTATCGTCGGGCAGGCCTTCCCCTCGCTGCTGGATTACAGCGCCGCGCTGAGCTTTTTCATCTTCGCCGGCGTCGGGGTCGTGGCCTGGCTGTTTGTCATGTTCTATCTGCCTGAAACCGGCAGTGGGCGCAGCCTGGAGGATATCCAGCAGCGTGCCTCCTGAGTCAGTCGCCGCAAGGCAGCAGAATGCGCAGCGGGGTGTGGCACGCCCACCCCGCTTAAATCCGTCTACAGGGCCGCCCCCGCACAGGGGCTATACTCACGCTCAGCCTTTCAACGCCCGGCAGAGCACTCACGCATGGCCCATGATGTTTCACCTATCTCCCAACGCCACCGGCCTCAAATCCCGCTCGGGAGGCTGACGCCATGACCCGTTCCCACGCCTCCAACACCGCGCCGCGCATCGCCGTCATCGGCGCCGGCATCGCAGGAATGGCGGCGGCCATCCGCCTGCGCCTTCAGGGCAATCACGTCGAGGTGTTCGAGGCCGGTGCCACGGCGGGCGGCAAGCTGGGTGAGCTGGTGCTGGGCGAGTACCGCTTCGGCATCGGCCCGTCCCTTCTGACCATGCCGGAATACATCGACGAGCTGTTTGCGCTGGCCGGTGAGATGCCATCGGAGCACTTTCGCTATCAGCGGCTGGACACCGTGTGCCGCTACGCCTGGGAAGACGGCACCCGGCTGGATGCCCGCGCCGACCCGCAGGCCTTTGCCCATGAAGTCGAACAGGTGCTCGGCGTGCCGGCACAGCGGGTGCTGAAAACGCTGGCCCACGGCGAGGAGAAATACCGCCTCACCGGGCACACCTTTCTGGAAAAGTCGCTGCACTCATCAGACACCTGGCTGACGCCGGAGGTGGGCCACGCCCTGACCCGGCTGCATCGGCTGGATCTCACTCGTACCCTGCATCAGGTGCACCAGCGCGATCTGAAAGAGCCGCATCTGGTCCAGCTCTTTGATCGCTTTGCGACCTATAACGGCTCCAACCCCTACCGCGCGCCAGGGCTTTTATCCATGATCGCCCACTTCGAGCACGGCGCCGGCGCCTTCGTGCCCGAGGGCGGCATGCCGGCAATCGGCCGGGCGCTGTTCGATCTGGCCGAGCGGGTGGGCGTGATCTTTCACTTCAACACCGCGGTGGCAGAGATTCTCACCCACCGCGATGGGCGCCGGCCGCGCGCGGTGGGGCTGCGCCTGCAGGATGAGCGGGAAGTGCTGCTGGATCGCGTGGTCAGCAACATGGATGTGTTTTTCACCCATCAGCGGCTGCTGCCCGACGCCCCGGCGCCCACGCGGGTGCTGGCCCGGGAGAAATCGACCTCGGCGCTGATCTTCTACTGGGGTGTGGATAGATCCTTCCCGGAACTGGATGTGCATAACATCTTTTTCAGCGACGACTACGCCGGTGAGTTCGAGGCGCTGGAGGCCGGCACGCTGTGTGATGACCCGACCATCTACGTCAGCATCTCCTCGCGCTATGACCCGAGCGCGGCACCGGAAGGCGGTGAAAACTGGTTCGTGATGATCAACGCGCCCTTCGCCACGCCCGAGCAGGACTGGCCGACGCTGATCGAGCGCACCCGTGAACGCGTCATCGACAAGCTTGAGCGGATGCTGGGCAGTGAGGGCAGCCCAGCCGGGCTGCGCGAGGCGATCGTCGAGGAGTGCGTGTTTGACCCCACCACCATCGAGGCGCGCACCCTGTCGCATCTGGGCGCGCTCTACGGCACCAGCTCGAACGATCGCATGGCGGCGTTCATGCGCCACCCTAACTACAGCCGTCACATCGACGGGCTCTATTTCTGCGGCGGCAGCGTCCATCCCGGCGGCGGCCTGCCGCTATGTCTGCTGTCGGCCAGAATCATGACCGACGTCATGGCCCGTCGCGAGCCGTGGCCGACGCACGCCCCTTCTTCGCACAACGCCCTGTCTTCACAAAAGGACGATGCCTGATGACCTCACCTGCCCCTGCCACCCACGAGCGCCGCCTGCGCCCGACGCCGGTGATCATTCTGCTGAGCCTGATCTATCTGGCCGGTGTCGTGGGCATTGCGCTGCCGGTGCATGATCAGTTCATCCGCCTGACGCCGCTGACGCTGTTGGCATCACTGGCGCTGGTGCTGGCCTTTCATCCGGGGCCGCGCCCGCGGCTGTGGGGCTATGTGGCGCTATGCTACGTGGTGGGCTTTGTCGCCGAGGCGATCGGCACCTCGACGGGGCTCTTGTTCGGCGATTACGCCTACGGCCACGTGCTGGGGCCGACGCTGTGGCACACGCCCCTGATCATCGGCGTGAACTGGGCGCTGCTGCTGTATTGTCTCAACGTGGTGGTCCAGCGCGTGCTGCCCGGGCTGTCACGACCGCTCAAGGGCATGATCGGTGCCGCCCTGATGGTAGCGCTCGACATGCTGATCGAGCCGGTCGCCATCCAGCACGACATGTGGGCCTGGGGCGACACCCTGGTACCGCTGAGCAACTACCTCGGCTGGTTCATTGTTTCGCTGCCGATCTCGATATTGTTTCACTACCTGTTTGCGCGCGTGCACAACCCGGTCGCGATCGCCGTGGCGCTGTTGATGACGGGCTTTTTTGCCGCGCTGAATCTGCTGGGGGTTTGAGTGACGAATCAGTCTCGATCCCGGGAGGAAACGGGGCCGGTGGTTTCACGCACCACCAGTTCCGGCGTCATCATTTCCCTGCGTGGTGCCTCCTGATCGCCGCGAATGCGCGCCAGCAGCATCTCGCTGGCTCGCGCGCCCATCAGATCGGTTCTTACCCGAACGCTGGTCAGAGGCGGCGTGGTATAGGCCGCGGCGTTCATGTCATCAAAACCGGCAATTGAAATATCCACGCCCGGACGCAGTCCCAGCCCGTGACAGGCCGCCACTGCGCCAAAAGCGATCAAATCCGAAAAACAGACCACGGCCGTCGGTGGCCGGGGCTGTGCCATGAGTGCTTCGAGCCCCTGGTGGCCAAACGCCATCGTGGTAGGACCATGGCATATGCCGTTCTGATCCGGCGGATAGCCGGCCCGGGTTAACATAGTCCTGAAGGCCTGCTCGCGATCACGCGCCGTCGAGGTCTTGTTGCCCCCCCCCAGCCAAGCAATACGCCGGTGCCCCAGCGATAGCAGGTGCTCGACCACCATCGCCATGCCCCGAGCATCATCATTGATGACGCGATCCACCTCGACACCGTCGATGTCCCTGGACAGCAGCACCAGCGGTAAATGACGCAGATGAGAGGCCTCTGCACCGGGAAGATCCTCCCCGGTCGTGCCGGCAGCCGGAATCAGAATCAGCCCTGACGCGCCATGCTCGGCCATGCGACGCATGAAATCTGCCTGAACTGTCAGCGACTCCTGGGCATGACAAAACAGCATCATGCGCTCCTGATCACGAAAGCGCTGCTCCATGGCCGCAATGAATTCGGTGAAAAACGGGTTCCCCAGATCATTGAGACACAGCGCCACCGTACCGCTGTCCCCTCGTCGCAGCCCTGCCGCGTGACGGTTGTAGATATAGCCCACTTCAAGAGCCACCTGCCGGACGCGCTCACGCATCGTCGTCGAGATTCGCGCATCATCGCGAAGGGCCAGCGAGACGGTCGATGCCGTGACACCGACGCGTTCGGCGATGTGCTTGAGTGTGGGGCGCCGTGTCATGCCCGGTTTCCTGTGAACAGTGGGAACATTATTGCCTCGCAATAGATACCTGCCCTGATTAAGGCCCGGTAGTTTGCGCGCATCTTCGACCTTGTCATCAAAGACCATGGTCGGATTGGTTCAATCGATTGAATTGCGTTTAATCATATCAGATCTCAACGCAGTGGCTTGCTTGCCGCGCTTCTTTCCTGTTCGACCACAGGAGCATCGATATGGCTCATGCACTCTCCAGAATGGCTCTGATGACTGCCGTCACACTGGGCACTTTCACGGCCACCAATATGGCACAGGCCAGTGAGGCGGCCTGCGAGTGGACGCCTGAACGCGCCGTCACGTTTATCGTGCCCTGGGGAACCGGCGGTGGCACCGATGCCAATGCCCGGCGGCTGGCCAGCCTGCTGGAGCAGGAGATGGATGTGCCCTTCAACGTGGTCAATCGCACCGGCGGCAACGGCGTGGTCGGCCATACCGCGCTGGCTCGGGCACGGCCGGATGGTTATACCATCGGGGCCGCCACCATCGAACTGTCCACCATGCATCATCTGGGGCTGACACCCCTGACCTGGCAGGACGCCACGCCGATCGCGCTGGTCGATCAAAACCCTGCCAGTGTCGTGGTGAAGGAGGATGCCCGCTGGGACTCTCTGGAAGCCCTTCTGGAGGAAGCCAGGGAAAATCCCGGCGAGTTGACCGCATCGGGCACCGCCCAGGGCGGCATATGGCATCTGGCGCTGGCCGGCATGTTACAGGCCGAAGGTCTGCCCCCCGATGCCATTCGCTGGGTACCCAGCCAGGGGGCATCACCGGCAATGCAGGAACTGATGGCGGGCGGTGTCGATGTTGCCACACCGTCGCTGTCGGAAGCACAGCATCTGGTCGAACAGGATGAACTCAAGGCACTGGCCTACATGAGCGACACGCCCAACTCGAGCCTGCCCGATGTGCCGCTTACCGCTGATGTGCTCGATAGCGGCTGGACGCAAAGTGCCTTCATGACCATAAGCGGTCCCGGGAACCTGCCGGAAGAGATGACCTGCTCTTACGCCCGGGCCATCGAGAAGATTACCAGCAGCGATGCCTGGGCCGAATTCAAGGCCAGCCGCGGCAGCGAAGTGGTGTTTGAGGGTCCCGAGCAGACGGCCGAGCTGTTTCGAGAAACCGATCAGCAGCTGGGCGAAGTAATCAACGCCATTGGCCTGGCTCGGTAGTGGCCACTATCGAAGGCATGAACGACAGGGGCAGACAGGAGGGCAGGACAATGGCACGCACTGATCTGTGGTCCGGGCTTTTGCTGATGCTGTCTGGTGCGTTGATATTCTGGCGCGCCTCGACCTTTCCGAGCATGGCCGGCCTGCCCTATGGACCTGACCTGTTCCCCTCGATTGCCGCCGGTGGGCTCATGATCTGCGGCGTTTTGTTACTGATTTCGACTCTGCTGACACGACAACGAGCGGCCGAAGCGGGAAACGCTAACAGTAATCGTGACGATCGCTTGAGCCAGCGACCGTCGGGAATCCGCCGGGCCAGCCTGCGGCTCATGGCCCTGATTCTGATCGTTGCCGGGTTTGGCCTGGCCCTTGATCCGTTGGGTTTTCACCTCACCTCGCTGCTTGCCATTACCGCCACGGCCCTGCTTTTTGGACTGAATGCGTTACGTGCGCTGTGTCTGTCGGTGCCTCTGACGTTCGGGGTACATCTGCTGTTTTATTCGTTGATGAATGTCCCGCTTCCCTGGGGCGTCCTGACACCGCTGGCCTGGTGAATCCGCATGGAACTCGATACGCTTTTTCGCCTCTTTTCACCACAATCGCTGACCCTGCTGGTGCTCTGCACGCTTTACGGCACCCTTGTCGGTGCCATGCCGGGCCTTACGGCCACCATGGCGGTGGCCCTGCTGGTGCCCTTTACCTACTTCATGGACCCCTTGATGGCCATCAGTGCCATCGTGGCCACTACAACCACGGCCATCTTCGCCGGCGATATTCCCGGCGCCTTGCTGCGCATTCCCGGAACACCGGCCTCTGCTGCCTACGTTGAGGACGCCTACCGGCTGTCGAGTACGGGAAAATCGCGCTCGACCCTGCTGGTCTCGCTACTGGCCGCCTCGATCGGAGGCCTTGTCAGTGTCGTTCTTCTGGCTCTGATCGCCCCTCAGCTGGCTCGGGTCGCCATTGGTTTTTCAAGCTATGAGGTGTTCTGGCTGGCCACTCTTGGGTTGAGCTGTGCGGTCATGACCAGCAATGCCTCGGTGATCAAGAGCTTTGCCAGCCTGTTTATCGGTCTGTTTATCGCCTCGATCGGCATCGATGTTGCGGTGGGCCATCCCCGGTTCACTTTCGGCTGGTATGAACTCTTTGATGGCGTCAGCTTTATCCCGGCCATTATCGGCCTTTTTGCGCTTAGTGAGATTCTGCGCGCAGTTAGTACCGGCAAGCATCAGCCACCTCCTATCGAGATACGTGAGACTCTTTCCAGGGCTTTCAGAGAGGCCTTCGCCACTTTGGCGCGCTATCGTAGCAACGTGGCACGCTCAAGTGTTGCGGGCACCCTGATCGGCGCCCTGCCGGGTGCCGGTGCCGATATTGCGGCCTGGATCTGCTACGCCTTTTCAAGGCGCTTTTCGCGCCACCCCGACCGCTATGGCAAGGGACATATCGAAGGTATTGTCGATGGCGGTTCGGCCAACAATGCCGCCATCGGTGGTGCATGGACACCGGCACTGGTATTCGGTATCCCGGGAGATAGCGTGACGGCCATCGCCATCGGCATCCTGCTGCTCAATGGGCTGTCACCGGGACCGCGTATCTTTACCGATAATCCGGAGATCGTTCAGACCCTGTATGGCGCCTTTGCGCTGACCAACCTGCTGATGATCCCGATCGGCATCGCGGTCATCGTGCTTTCAAGCAAAATCGTTCGCATCCCACGCCGCGTACTGATGCCCATCGTGCTGCTCTTCTCGCTGGTAGGCGCCTACGCCATTACCAATTCGGTCGTTGCCGTCTGGATCGTTCTGGTGCTGGGCATTCTGGGCTATGCCATGGAAGCCACCGGGTTTCCACTGGCACCTGCCATTCTCGGCATCGTGCTGGGCGGTATTGTCGAAGAAAACTTCATGACCTCGATGATCAAATCGCAGGGCAACCTGTTCGCCTTTTTTGAGCGCCCCTGGGCGGCAGCACTGGGTGCTCTCACTCTGATGGTCTGGATTTTCCTGCTCGGTCGAGCACTTTACGAGGGCTATAAGCGACAGCGTGCCCTCTCCCTCAATACACCCAAGCGAGAGCCTTGATGACTTCCTTCAACCCGACCCGCCAAGCCCTGGAACAGGGCCGCACTGTCAGCGCGCTATGGCTTGAAAGCGCCAGCCCCGAGATTGCCGAGCTGGCCGTACATGCTGGCTGGAAAACCATTCTGGTCGATAATGAACACGGCATTGCCAGTCTTGAACACACGGCGCATCTACTGCGCGCCGTTGAGGCCGCCGGTGGTGACGTGGTTTTACGTATTCCTGCCGAGGATCCGGCCTATCTGAAAAAGATACTGGACATGGGGGTGCGCTCGATCATGGTCCCCATGATCAGTTCCGCTTCGCAGGCCCGCGCCATCGTGGATGCCTGCCGCTATCCGCCACAGGGAAATCGCGGCTATGCCGCGCCCATCGTGCGCGCCTCACGCTTTGGGGCTGTAAGCGATTACGCCCGCGTCGCCAATGACAACCTTTTGCTGATCGTACAGATCGAACACATTGATGCCCGTGAAGAAATCGAAGCCATCGCGGCAGTTGAAGGCATCGACATGCTGTTTATCGGCCCCAACGATCTGGCAGGTTCCATGGGCCGCCTGGAACAGCTGGAGGACGCCGACGTTCGTCAGACCATACAGGCTCTGGAAGAGCGGATTACGGCCAGCGGCTGCTGGATGGGCACCATCACGGCACCGACTCGAGGCATCGATACACTATCCAACGCTGGATACCGCTTTGTGGCAGGCCCCAACGACATCGCCATCATGGCCAATGCCCTGCGCAGCGAGGCCACTCGCTGGCGTGAACTGTCCGAGGATTTTGACCTGAGTTAGAAAACGTCCACGAGCCTTCATGGGCGAGCGCCCAGGGCACCGCTCGCCCTGGAGCCTCAGGCGCTCGGCTGTAACAGCCCGGTGCGATAGGCGGCGCGGCGCAAGAGGTCGGGCATGGTAAAGAGCACGCGTCCGGGGCCATGGTTCAGTGCCCGGTAGGCCAGCAGGCACAGCGCGCCGATCAGTACCGTCATGACCAGCGGTGTGACGGCCAGCACGCCGTTTCCAAGCGTGCCTTCCACGTAAAGCGTCTCGGGCATGACCATCACCAGCGCGAAGATCAACAGCTTGTGAATGACGTAGATCGGCAGGGTGCGCTGGCCGATGTCACACAGCAGCACCATCCTGAAGCGCTCGGTCAGCAGGGCAAAAAAATCGATGGTGGTCGAGACCATCAGGAGCGCGAGTATCAGCTTCACCCCCGGCGCCTCCATCGCACTCAGCTTCCAGGTCACGCCCAGCGCCATCCCGGTCAATGCCCCGGTCACCAGCAATCGCCTGATATTGCACTGCACGTAGTGGCGGGCCAGGAAGGGCTGTAGATGGCATCCCAGGGCAAAAAAGAAGAAATAATCCAGCAGCGAGGCAATATTCCACCAGCCAGGCGGCAGCCACAGGCTCGAGGCCAGATGCAGTACCACGCCCAGCCCAATGCTCAAAATGGCCGGCTGTTTGAGCGGCTGTAACAGCTTGCAGGTCACGAAATAGAGCACCAGCGCGTAGAGATACCAGAGCCCGGTATCAGCGCTGATCAGCTGCATGGCCATGCCCCCGAGGGTTTCCGGATGCGCGCCGGTGGCCACGACCTCGACATCCAGTGGATGGATGACGCTCTCGGTAAACAGCCAGTACACCCCCACCCACAGGACATAGATCCACAGGAGACTGGCCACGCGGCTGGTGCGAACCTCCTTCCAGCCGCGTCCGGTCACCGAGCGGCTGGCCAGAAATCCCGAGATGAGAAAGAAAAGCGGCATGCGCAGCGGCTTGAGCGCCGTGACGAGCAGATTCCAGAGCGCAGGAATGGCTGTCTGACCAAAATCGATCTGCTGAAACACGATCTGATTGAAGTGATACAGCACCACGGCAAGGATACAGACGCCCTTGGCGGCATCGATCCAGTCGATCCGACGTGTACTGGGCATGCAGACTCCTCGTTTTACTTAAACTGAATTTAAATAATACAAAGGCATTATGACCGGCTTAAATAACTAATCCATTTAAATAAAAAAAATTACAACCAAAGAAACAAAAAATTACTCATCTTCGCTCGAAGCCTCCAGAACCCGTCCATGGCTGTGGCACCTTCGTCGAGCAGGCGCCGCCGGGGGAGACGGTTATGCTGGCAGGCTACTGACGGGTCATGTCCTTTTGATGACGGCCCACCTGTCTCGCATCGACCGGGAGCACTGCATGGAACACTACATCACGCTGTCACTTGAGGCGGCACAGGCGCTGAGCCGGCGCATTTTGCAGCGGGCAGGCTTTAGCGCCGGCCACGTCGAGGCCATCACCCGCAGCGTGGTGGCGGCCCAGCGCGATGAGTGTCACTCCCACGGGCTGTATCGTCTGCTGGGCATTGTGGAGACGGCCGAGCGCGGCGGACTAAACCCGCAGGCGATGCCGGAGGTGATCGATCAGGCGCCCGGCATTGTCCGGGTCGATGCCCACTACGGCAGCTCACTGCTGGCGTTTGAGCAGGGCCTGGCGCCGTTGAAGGAGAAAGCCGAGCGCAACGGCATCGCGGTGCTGGCCATCAATCACTGCTTTCACTTCTCGGCGCTGTGGTCTGAGGTGGAAGCGTTATCAAAGATGGGGCTGGCGGGACTGGCGATGAATCCGACCCACGCCTTTGTGGCCCCGGCAGGCGGTATGCGCGCGCTGCTGGGCACCAATCCGTTCGCGTTTTCCTGGCCACGCCCGGGCGAGAACCCTTACACCTTCGACTTTGCCACCAGCATGGTGGCCCGCGGCGAGATCGAGCTGCACCACCGCGCCGGGGATTCGATTCCCGACAGCTGGGCGCTGGATGATCAGGGCCAGCCCACCACGGACCCGGCAACCGCGCTGGATGGCGCCATGCTGCCCTTTGGCGGTCACAAGGGCTCGGCGCTGTCGACCATGATCGAGCTGCTGGCAGGCCCCTTGATCGGTGATGCCCTGAGCCATGAGACCCAGGCGGCCAACGAGGCCGGCACCGGCCGACCCTGTCATGGTGAGCTGGTGATCGCCCTGTCGCCAAAGGCGTTTCTGGGTGAGCAAAGTGAGGCGGGGCTTTTGCACGCAGAAAAGCTGTTCGAGGAGATGCTGGGGCAGGGCGCGCGGCTGCCATCGCAGCGGCGCTTTGAAGCGCGCAGTCGTAGTCTGAAGGAAGGCGTCACGATCCCGGCGGCGCTCTACCGGGATCTAAACGCTTTGGCCGGTGAGGAGCCGGCCGGTGAAGAGGAGAATGCGCACTAGCCCAGCAGCGAGCGCAGGCCGGCGATTGCGCTCTGGCCGCGCTCGTGTTTCTTCTCGGGCTCTTCCTTGTCGGCGCGGCCGTACCACTCGAGATCGTCCGGCGGCAGCTCATCGAGAAAGCGACTCGGCGTGCAGTTCATCATCTCGCCGAACTGCTTGCGCTGCTGGGCCAGCGACAGGGTCAGGGTCTGGCGCGCACGGGTGATGCCCACATAGGCCAGGCGTCGCTCCTCCTCGATGGTGTCCATCTCGATCGAGTTGCGGTGCGGCAGCAGCTCCTCCTCCACGCCCATCACGTAGACGTGCGGAAACTCGAGCCCCTTGGAGGCGTGCAGGGTCAGAAGCTGCACCTTGTCGGTGTCATCCTCCTGGGCCTGCTGATCGAGAATATCGCGCAGCACCAGCCGCGAGATGGCGGCTTCGACGTCGTCGGTCTCCTCGGCGACGTCATCACCTTCCTCGGTGTCGCGATGCATCGACTTTTCGAGCTGGTCGATCAGGATGTGGACGTTGCCCATGCGCTTTTCGGCCACGATCGGCGCGCTGGCGTTTTGATAGAGCCAGGCCTCGTAGTCCATCTCGGCAAACATCTGCCGGATCGCGGCGATGGCATCGCCCTCATCCATGCGCCGGCGAATGCCATCGAGAAAGTGATTAAAGCGCCCCAGCCGGTCCACGGCGCGCTCGGAGAGCACGTGAGAAAGCCCCATCTCGCTACAGGCGGCAAACAGGCTTACCTTGCGCTCCTGGGCGTAGTTGGCCAGTTTTTCCAGCGTATTGGGGCCGATCTCGCGGCGCGGCACGTTGACGATGCGCAAGAAGGCGTTGTCATCGGCCGGGTTGATCAGAAGGCGCAGGTAGGCCATGGCGTCCTTGATCTCGTTGCGCGAGAAAAAGGAGGTGCCGCCGGAGAGCTTGTAGGGAATCTGGTGGTGCTGAAGCTTCAGCTCCAGAAGCCTTGCCTGAAAGTTGCCGCGATAAAGCACGGCAAAGTCACGCCACTGGGCGCTCTCCTTGATGCGTCGGGTAAGGATCTCGGTGGCGACCCGCTCGGTTTCGGCCTCCTCGTTGCGATTGACGATGATGCGAATCGGCTCGCCGCGGCCCTTGTCCGACCACAGTGTCTTTTCATACACGTGCGGATTATTGGCAATCAGGGTGTTGGCGGCCTTGAGGATGATCGAGGTCGAGCGGTAGTTCTGCTCCAGCTTGATCACGTTAAGCGAGGGGAAGTCCTCGCCGAGCTGCACCAGGTTCTCCGGGCGCGCGCCGCGCCAGGCGTAGATCGACTGGTCGTCGTCACCCACCACGGTAAAGGTCTCGCGCTCGGCCATCAGCATGCGCACCAGCTGATACTGGCTCGAGTTGGTGTCCTGATACTCATCCACCAGCATGTAGTGAATGCGGCCCCGCCAGCGCTGGAGCACCTCGGGGTGACGCTCGAACATGGTCGCCGGCAGCATGATCAGGTCATCGAAATCGACCGCGTTGTAGGCCTTCAAGTGGCGCACATAGTGCTCGTAGATGCGCGCGCAGTAGGCGTCATCCTCGGTCTCGGCGTGCGACAACGCATGTCCCGGCAGGATCAGGTCATTTTTCCAGTTCGATATCTGGCTCTGCACCTTATTGATCTGATCGCCGTCGATCTGGGCATCCTTTTGCATCAGATCGCGCAGCAGCGCTTTCGCATCCTCCGGATCAAACAGCGAAAAGCCCGGGCGCAGGCCCAGCGTTTTCAGCTCCGAACGGATGATGGTCAGCCCCAGGGTGTGAAAGGTCGATACCGTCAGGCCGTGCCCGCTGCGCCCGGGCAGCAGCGCCTGGACGCGCTCTTTCATCTCGCGGGCGGCCTTGTTGGTAAAGGTCACCGCCGCAATGCGCCGGGCACTCATGCCGCACTCGTGGACCAGATACGCAATCTTGGTGGTGATCACGCTGGTCTTGCCGGACCCGGCGCCGGCGAGTACCAGACAGGGGCCGTCGATGTATTTGACGGCCTCGCGCTGACGCGGATTGAGGCCGCTGATGCGATTGCGAATATCGGACATGAAAACAACCTGATGGGAGGCAGATAACGCGAGCACGTCATGATACATCCTGTGCCCGTTCCTGTGCTGTAATGACAGCGCGCGAATCGACAGCCGCTCACCGCTTACAGGAGGAAAATCATGCGTTATCAGAGGTTTGCACCGGCATTCAGGAAACGGCATTTTCACGCCGCCGGGCTTTTATTCGCGGCTGCCGCCGCCGGGGTCTCCCTGCCGGCCAACGCCGCCTGTCAGCTTCAGGCGATGACATATGACTATCCCGAACAGCGGCTGGATCAGGCCCTGCAGCAGTTTGCCCACACCAGCGGCTGCCCGGTCGAAATGGATAATGCCCTTGTCGAGGGCCATCGGGCGCAGGCCCTTTCCGGGTCATTCACGCCGGATGCGGCGCTGATTCAGCTGGTGCGCGGCTCGGGCCTGGAAGTCCATCTCGATAACGGCCACTACCGGGTTAATCAGAGCGACCGGGAGCGCATCAATGATCGTATCGAGACGCTGCGCTATCGTGTTGAAAGCGCCCGGAACGACGAGACGCTGTCGCCCGCCGCAGCCGACGCGCTCGACGCGCAGCTTGACGCCATCGCCGCCCAGAGCGATCAATTGATCACCGAGCAGGGCTTTTTGAGTGCCGCCGAAAAGGCCAGCTACGAGCGCCTGTTTGCCTGGCTGGAAGGGCGCCTGACAGCGGCCGGCACCTGACTCTCATTCCTTCGCAACGACCGTCGCGCGTCACGCACAACAACAAGAGGTAATCACCATGAAGATTGTCCAGGATGACCTGACCGACCCGAACGTCATCGCGCTGGTGCGCGCCCACCTTCTTGAGCTGGCCGGCCACTCCCCCGAGGAGAGCTGCCACGCGCTCGATCTCGACGCGCTGCGCGGCCCCGGCATGACCTTCTGGAGCGTGTGGGAGGGCGACACGATTGCCGGCTGCGGCGCGCTCAAGGCGCTCGATGACACCCACGGCGAGATCAAGTCGATGCGCACCGCCGGCACACACCTGCGCCGCGGCGTGGCGGCCAAACTGCTCGATCACATCATCCATGAGGCGCGCACGCGCGGGTTCGAAAGGCTGAGCCTTGAAACCGGCCCGCACGACCTCTTTGCCCCGGCGCGCAGCCTTTATGCCCGCTTTGGGTTCGAGACCTGCCCGCCGTTTGGCCCGTACCGGGAAGACCCTTACAGCGTGTTCATGACCAGGGCGCTCGACGGCCCGGAGGACTACAACGCCCCGTCGAAATCCAGCTGTCGCCAGGCTTCATAGACCAGCACCGCACAGGCGTTCGAAAGATTGAGGCTGCGGCTGTCTTCGCGCATGGGAATACGCAGGCGCTGATCTTCCGGCAGGCCATCGATCAGGGTCTGCGGCAGGCCGCGGCTCTCCGGGCCAAACAGCAGCGCATCGCCGGCCTGATAGGCGACATGGTCATGGCGGGTGCGCCCGCGGGTGGTGATGGCCAGCAGTCGCTGCGGCTCAACTGTCGCCATGAAGGCGTCCAGCGAGGCATGGACCTGCACGCGGGCCCACTCATGGTAATCAAGCCCGGCCCGGCGCAGACGCTTGTCATCGAGCTCAAAGCCGAGCGGCTCGATCAGATGCAGGCGAAAGCCGGTATTGGCACACAGTCTGATGATGTTGCCAGTATTGGGCGCAATTTCCGGCTCGAACAGGGCGATATCCAGCATGGCGGGTGTCTTCTCTACTTCGAGGACCGGTGTTGTCGTGATCAACGCGTGCGATCAACGGCTAAAAGGCTTGTGACCAACGACAGCGGGCCCGACGCAAAGGCCGGGCCCGCTCATATCAAATGCGCGCCGGTTTAGAAACCGACCGATTTAGAAACCAACCGAAACGCCCAGTTCCGGGCCGCTGAACAGCGTCTTGCCATCACGGTTGTCGAAATCGGTATGGTAGTAGCGATAGCCGACATAGCCATAGGTATTGGCAATCAGTGTGGCGCGAGCGCGAGCACCGTATTCATAGCTTTCGTTGACATCGCCATGGCTCAGCCCTTCCGGGGTGTAGAAACCGTAGCCGCCGACACTGACGCGCGGGATCGGGGTATCGACATAGGCCGAACCACCCAGACCCAGGCCGCCGCCGTTGCCGTAGTCGCTGTCCAGGTACTGGTAGCGCCCGCCGACCGACACATCCACACCCGGCAGATAGGGTGAGAACATCAGCTGACCGGAATAGGCCTTGGTGTTGTTGCCGCTGTCATTGGTGCTGAAATAGCCCAGACCGGCAGAAAAGCCCGGCAGCAGCCCCTGAGTGGCCTGAAAACCGTGAGAGTCCTCGCCACCGCTGGCAGAAAGGCTCAGGGCGGAGGCATTAAGACTTGAGAAGGCCAGGCCTGCACCCAGTACCGAGATGATGATCTTTTTCATTTTGAAATCCTTGGCTTGTTGTCCCCTTGAACGGGACATGCGCTGTCAGAGATGAATCCGTTCGCCTGCGAAAATACAGGCCGGTGTGCACCGGCGCATTGTGCCATCATGATGACAGGCATCGACATGATGACCTCTTTTTTATCAAGGCCAGCTTACAGCGTCCGAAGCGGTTACCCTAGACACCGTAGCGCGCGCGATAGTCGTGAATGGCGCGAGCATGCGGTGTCAGGCTGTCATCGGCGCGGGTTTCAAGATACTCAAGAATACCGGCCAGCGTGACGATAGGGATGACCGGAATGCCATAGCGACGACGAACGTCCTCGATGGCGCTGATATCCCCCTGACCGCGCTCCTGGCGATCAAGCGCCACGACCACGCCAGCGGCAGTGGCCCCGGCCGCCTCGATCAGGGCCATGGATTCCACGATGGCCGTGCCGGCGGTGATGACATCATCAATGATCAGCACGCGGCCGGACAGCGGCGCGCCGACCACCGAGCCGCCTTCGCCATGATCCTTGGCTTCCTTTCGATTGAACGACCAGGGCAGATTGCGGTCATGATGAGTCGACATGGCAATGGCTGTACTCGATGCCAGTGGGATGCCCTTGTAGGCAGGACCGAACAGGAGATCAAACTCCAGTCCGGCGCGCTGGATGGCACCGGCATAGCAGCGCCCCAGCATGGCCAGTGCCGCCCCACTGTGAAAATGGCCGGCATTGAAGAAATAGGGACTGACGCGCCCCGACTTGAGGGTGAACTCGCCAAAGCGGAGCGCCTGCTCGGCAATGGCGAATTCGATGAATTCTCGCTGCTCGTCAATCATGTCATACCCTTATTTCTTGTACCGGCTCTTTACCCAAACCTGTCAGGCTCGGGTATCATACACGCGCGAAAAACAAGGGACCATGTATGAAAATCGCCAGTATCAACGTCAATGGCATGCGCAGGGCCGTCGAGCGGGGCTTTCTCGACTGGCTGAAAGCGCAGGATGCCGACATCGTCTGCGTGCAGAACCTGAAAACCAAAAGCTTCGAGCTGGACGACTCGATCCTCTATCCCGAGGGCTATGAAGGCTATTTTCTGGATGCCGAACAGGACGACTTTGCCGGCGTAGGCATCTACTGCCGCAAGATTCCCAAGGCGATCATGTATGGTCTGGGCTTTGAGCAGTGCGACAACGAAGGGCGCTTTCTGCAGGCCGACTACGAGCGCTTCAGCGTGGCCTCCTTTCTGATGCCGGAAGACCCGCACGCCAAGCAGCGCTTTATTGCGCAGTACAGCGACTACCTCAGCAAGCTGCGCCGCAAGCGTCGCCAGTACATCATTGCCGGCAGCTGGTACATCGCCCACAAGACCGTCGATCTCGATCACTGGTCCGAACACCAGAGCACGCCCGGGTTTCGTCCCGAAGAGCGCGCCTTCATGGATCAGGTCTTCGGACCGATGGACTTTGTCGACACCTTCCGTGAAGTCGAGCGCAACGCCGGCCATCACACCTGGTGGGAAAAGCCTGACAGCGACGTGCCGCGCAAGCGTCAGGACGGCTGGCGCACCGACTATCAGATCACGGGCCCCGATATTGCCCGCACGGTCAAGCGTGCCTGGATCGATCGCGACGCCGATTTCAGCGAGTTCGCGCCGCTGATCATCGAGTACGATCTGGAACTCTGATCCCCGGCTATTGATCGCTACCGTCTGGTCCCTTCGCGCAACGGCGCCGGAAGCTTTTGGCTTCCGGCGCCGTGTCGTTATGGGGACGGCGTTGAAATCGCGCGGATCAGTTCACCATGCCCAGGCGTTTAACTGACCATGCGTTTAACTGACCATACCCAGCTCTTTGCGCTGACACGCAAAGAGCTGCTCACAGCCGGCTTCGGCCATGTCCATCATCGCGTTGAGTTCACTGCGCGAGAACGACTTCTGCTCGGCGGTGCCCTGCACCTCGATGATGCCGCCATCGGCGGTCATGACCACGTTCATGTCGGTCTCGGCGCGCGAGTCCTCGGCGTAGTCCAGATCCGTCACCGCCTGACCCTTGTAGATGCCGACCGATACCGCGCTGACCAGCTGCTTGAGCGGATCGGTAGTGATCTGCTTGTTGCGCTGCAGCGACTGAAGCGCATCGACCAGCGCCACGCAGCCACCGGTAATGGCGGCGGTGCGCGTGCCGCCATCGGCCTGGAGCACATCGCAGTCGATGGTGATGGTGAACTCGCCGAGCTTTTTCAGATCCACCGCCGCACGCAGGCTGCGTCCGATCAGGCGCTGAATCTCGATGGTGCGCCCGCCCTGCTTGCCACGCGCCGCTTCCCGGCCGCTGCGGGTATGGGTCGCGCGCGGCAGCATGCCGTACTCGGCGGTGATCCAGCCCTGACCCTTGCCGCGCAGCCAGCGCGGCACGCCGGCTTCCACGCTTGCCGTGCACAGCACCTGGGTATCGCCAAAGGCGACCAGCACCGAGCCTTCGGCGTGCTTCGTGTAGCCGCGGGTCAGGGTAATTTCACGGGTTGCCTCGGGGGCACGTCCACTGGGTCGCATGACACTCTCTCTACTGGTAAAAATGAAAACCACAAACCAAAAGGCGGCCGGGCATCTTACACGCCCGCCTGCGCAATGAACGAATCGTTTAGACTCACCCTTTATCCACTTCACGCAAGGATGACCCATGGCACGCAGCATGACCGCCTTCACCCGCCAGACGCTGGATGCCGAGTGGGGCAGCCTTGCGTTGGAACTGCGCTCGGTCAATCAGCGCTATCTCGATCTGCACTTTCGCCTGCCCGAAGCACTGCGTGATCTCGAAGCGCCATTTCGCGACAGCCTGCGCGGGGCACTGTCGCGCGGCAAGATCGAGTGCTCGCTGCGCTTTGAGCGCGCCCGGGGCAGCGGTGACGGCCTCGACATCAACGTCGACCACCTTGAAGTGCTGATGGAAACCCTCACCCGCCTGCGCCGCCATGCGCCGGAAGCCTCGATGCCGAGTCTGCTGGAACTGCTGGATCATCCGGGCATCTCCCGCGGCGGTGAGATCGACATGGACGCCGTGCGCGCCGCCGCGCTCAAGCTGATGTCGCAGGCCCTGGATGACCTGAACGCCGGCCGCGAGCGCGAAGGCGAGCAGCTCTGCGCGCTGATCCGTGAGCGCCTGGCGGGCATCCGCACCCAGGTGGAGGAAGTCCGCGCTCACCTGCCGGCAGTGCTGGAGCGCCAGCGCCGCCAGATTCTGGAACGCCTGGAGACCGTCAAGGCCGAGCTTGACCCCAACCGGCTGGAAGCGGAAATGGCACTGATGGCGCAAAAGGCCGACGTCGCCGAGGAGCTTGACCGGCTTGAAACGCACGTCGGTGAGGTCGAGCGTCAGCTCAATCAAAAGGGCCCGATCGGACGCCGGCTGGATTTTCTGATGCAGGAGCTCAACCGCGAGGCCAACACGCTCTCCTCCAAGGCCGCGGTGACCGACACCACCCGCTGTGCGGTGGAGCTCAAGGTGCTGATCGAGCAGATGCGCGAGCAGATTCAAAATATCGAGTAGGGTCCATTAAAAGCCACAACAATACTTAGACCCATTGTTTTTAAAGTATTTTTATCGACAACCAGTCCGCTGACGTCTATCAACATCTGTCAAAATCCACATCCTTTTGGGTAGTAAAGTGGGGAGTAAATTCGTTGCCTCCCCACTTTTTGCCGTTTATCATCGAAAGTACTCCCCACCGTTTGCCGATTCTGTAACGTTCACAGTGAGTTAGCTACCTGCCCCTTAAAGGGAGCAGGCATAGGCAAACGCTCTGCTTTGGCAGGGCTAAATCGTTCGGGGATCCGGAGAGACCAATCTCCATCCGTTTTCACCCAGAAGAGAAAAGAGCCATGGGAAGCCTCAATGCCAGAAAGGTGCAGGCCCTTATCAAGGGGGAAGAAGCCGGGCGTTACAGCGACGGTGACGGCCTGTACCTCATGGTGCCGCAAAAGGGCGCGCCATACTGGATGTTGAGGTACACGCTATCGGGTAAACGCCGGGAGATGACGCTGGGCAAACATGCTCATCTCTCTCTTGCAGAAGCCCGAGTCCGAGCTCAGGACCATCAGAAGCTGGTTCAGGATGGCGTTGACCCCATTGAAGCACGCAAGCAGGAACAGCAGGTTTCGATAAGAACCGTCGACGACCTGTTTGCAGACTGGTATCCGGATCTTGAGAAGCGTCTCAAACATCCCAGAATCCCCTACCGTATTTATCACAAGGAAGTGGCCCCCAGTCTCGGCAAACGCGAGCTGGATACCGTGACGCCCATGGAAGTAAGGGGCATCATCAGGAAAGTGGCGCAAAGCGGCCGACCAACGATCGCCAACGATACATTGATGTATCTAAAGCAGTTGTTTAACCACGCCATCAAGCTGGGGCTTGTCACCTACAACCCGGCGACGGCATTCAACGTCAATGACGCCGGCGGCGTGGAAAAAAGCCGCAGCCGAGCCCTGACCCAAGACGAGATCAATACGGCTTTCACCGTGTTTCGAGAAAACAACGCAAGCTTTAGTAGAGAGAATTATCTCGCCTGCGCGCTCCTGCTGGTACTGGGAACAAGAAAGACCGAGTTGACCGAAGCTAGATGGAAAGAATTCGATCTGACCAACAGCCACTGGACGCTGCCCGGAGAGCGCAGCAAGTCCGGCATCGGAATCAGAATCCCACTCCCTCCTCAGACCATTGATTGGCTGGAGGAGCTCAAGATACGGGCCTGCGGCTCGGAGTTCGTGTTTCCCAGCCGCCGCGGTAACAGCTCGCCCCACATGGGAAAGGACACGCTGAACCGCGCTATCGCTAAATTGTTCGGCAACGAACCCGGCAAGAAGCAACAGCCAGAGAACCGAATGGGAGATCTGGAGCCCTTCACCGTGCACGATCTACGTCGTACCTGTCGGAGCTTGCTGGCCTCCACGGGCACGCCTGCACATGTGGCGGAGCGCTGCCTGAATCACAAGATCAAAGGCGTTGAAGGCATCTATGACCGGTACGATTATTTCCAGGAGCGGAAAGAAGCGATGGTTAAGGTCGCCGATTTTATTTCAGAAGCAATTAAATAGAGCGCTATCTCTTTTTCAAAAAGAGATAGCAAACTTGTCTTACACGCACTTGGTTAATCAGAAGTGTTAAACGTTTGAGATATAAAACTGTAAAGGTTAAAAGCCTTCCTTATGAGCTTTTTTAATCAACCTTTCAAGAGTCTGATAAATATTTTCATGCCTACGATCTGCCATTAAATCCAGCATCTTCTTGGAGTCTTTGTCTATATAGACGTTTAAAGGACTTCTTCCTACCTGCTTATTTCTATAAACCTTTTGATCCCAGGCTTTTTTAAATCTTGAAGAAAAAAGTTTTTTTGTATCCACCCCAACATCCCAGCAATCAAGAACAGCATAAATAGCACCATACATAGCAGAAGGCTTTATAGGTTTAAAAAACCCGCTCTCTTCAAAGTTCCTTTTCGTATACTCCCATGCCCACTCACACTGTTCATCATCCTTTTTATTAAGCCAAGCAAAATTTAATCTATCTTGATATCTTTCTGTCCATATAGCCTCCAAGCTCGACATCAAATTTTTTTTCGCTGACTTTCCCCAAACCTGTAAGTCGTAAAATTTTTTAATATCTTGAAGATTGTTTTCATAATTAGTAGGCTTGCCTGTAATAACAAGATTTTCAAATGTATCGTTTTCGGAGTAATGCCTATTTTTAAATAATCCTTCAGGTTCTAAAAACTGAACAAGATCTGTCTCAGTAGATTTCCTCAAGTATAACCAAGCAAAGTTGCAAGCTCGCTTATCCGATGTCATCCAGTCGAACTCCGACTGCTCCAACATTTCTTGATCTCTTCTTATCAACAAACCATCGATATATGCTTGTCTAGGCTGATAATCTAAAGAAGAGATAAAGCTCTCAATCGATGCAGCATTAGGTTCAACAACATTTTCAAATTTATCCTTGTTTATTATGTTTGCATAAAATTCAAAGGACCTTTTATTAGAAACATGCAAAAAAACTGATAAAGGAACATTCTTGTGGGCGACCATCCTTACCTCCTCGAGCCTTGGAACTACGTAACTTTTACGTAGAACTATCGGGAGATTTTCAAAAAACTTTAGGGTAGTTACCAAGGTATTTTTATAGGATTTTTGAGGTGAAATTTCAACGAGGGTTACGAAAATTCAAGCACTTACGCGAGCCAAAATGCTTATAAACGGCTATTCATTGCTTTGTACCTATTGCAAAAACCTAGTACAGGCATGCCAGTCATCGGAAATTGGCATTCTCAGAACAAGCAAGAACCTTAAACCAAGCATCAATTTTTTAACAGTCAGCATGAGCATTGTTAGATATAGCCATACCAATTCAAAGAAACCTCTTCAATTTCAGGGCTTTTAAAGGTCAATCACCTAAGAATAGAACTGCATCTAAAATTTAAAGTAGTTTTTTACATACAACACACATCTCATGAGACGAATATGGAGCTTCGTAATCATGAGACTTCTCAAATTGAAAGACGTCATGTTTTTGACCGGGCTGGCGCGTTCTACCGTTTACAAATACATAGCGATGGGCACCTTTCCTAAACCGGTATCCTTGGGCGAGCGGAACGTTGCCTGGGTGGAAGATGAGATTAATAACTGGATCGAATCAAAGATAAAAGAAAGAGATGAGGCGGCTACTGCAGCATGAGGCCTTTGAAACTATTTTTGTAACATCGCTTTTTGCCCCTACATATCAAAACAATTTTTGATTAGCCGCAGCCACGGCTCACAAATCTATAAAACACAACAGCAACACTTCTTACGGTTACCTATCCAACCAGCTTCAGCAGTTAAAACTGAATTGGCCTCTGCGGTAAAATATTTCCCAACACTTGAAAACAATTGAACTTACGCAAGGCATTTCAAAAAAAAGAAATGTTTTGCAGGCGACCACGACAGCCCTCACAGAGAGCTGTCGTGGTATTCGTATGCTGCTGGAAGAGTGTGATGCTCAGGGTCGGGTGCTTGGCCAAGTTCGAGACACCGTTGCAAATCGCATTATTGGTGAAGCAATTATTTACTTCCAAGCTATAAAAAACGAAAATAGCCAAATTAATTAATCAAGCTGCTATAACCTGCAATATACGTTTTTCCAACTCGTCATAGAACGCTTCAACACGTTCGGCAATGGTCTTGATCATTTCCTCATCTCGATAAGCACGTTTAACGAACAGCGGCATTCCGGGCCAGTAGCTGACAAAGTCGATCCATTCTCTCTCGCTGACCCAGAGCCCACCCTGACATTGCGCCATATGTTCCTGTGGCAGCTCATCTGCAATCAGCAGCTCGATCTGGTATTTGGGCAGTTTGGTCTTTATCTCGATGAGCCCATCGCCACTTACCAGGCTATCCGGTGAGTATCCGGCGCCATGGTTGAGAATGATCCCGACCTGCTCCAGATGAGTATTGCCGGTAGCATCGCTATAGAGTTCTCGCGCTATGGTCTCCAGCGCGTGCCCGCGCTGGGTATGGGCATTGCCCGAGAAAGTATCCGCTGACTCTCCGGTAATACGCTCACCAATTAGCTGATGCATATAGCTCAGGGCACCGGCTCCGAAACTACCTGGCCCCTTGCCATTTACCAGTAACGTCTTGAGCTCAGACATGGTGACGATGCCCAGCCTCGCGGCATGCCACTCGGCTGTTCCCTGTTCATAGTTGAGTATCTGCATCGTGCGCTCCTGAAAATGTGATGGCATAAACGGCGAGGGCGTTACCCCTCGCGCACGTCGCCATGCGGTGGCTGTTGTGGCTGGGCGCGCTTTTGCAGCGACGCACGCAGCTTGTCGAAATGACTTTGAGGCACCTGCTCGGCATCGCCATACCGGCCGATGAACCACTCCTGTGTGGTCGTGGGACACTTGGCGATCAGTTGCCGGAGCTGTCCGGCCTGGAAGGATGTGATCCGCTTGATGGGCGTGGCAGCATGACCATTGTCATCCTGCCCCCGCGTGGTGATGTTGAGCAGCGCGCAGAGCACGTAGCGTTTGCCATAGCTGGTTGAAGAGCCAAAGGCCTGCACGGCGTTCTTGTTGCCACTCACGTCGGCAGGCAGCAGCATGCTGGTCTCTTCCCGATGCCCGTCCCGATGCATCAGCACCCCGGTCACCTGAATGCCGCGCTCCTGCGTCTGAATGCGAAAGCTCACGGCAAAGCCGTGGCACTGCAGGATGGGTCGTACCGTATCGACGATATCTTCCAGCGTGGCGTAGTGACCGTTATTGCCCTTGCCCCGCTCGACAATACTGGGCAGCTCGGTCTGCATGGCCGCCATGGCACTGCTGTAGGCCATCAGGGATTGCCGATCGAGAACACGCTCCTGCATCTGCAGCAGACGTTCCATCTTGTCGATGTCCACGTCAGGATTGAGCGCTGCCCGCTCTATCACCTGAATGATGGCGGTGCTGTCGCTGCTGGGTTCAGGTGGATGCCTGGTGACGTTGTCCTGCCGTGTAATTGACTGCGTCATGAGCTTTTCTCCGGAAGGTATTCATTGATGACGTTCTGCAGATCCTTTTCTGTCACTGGCTCAAGCGTCATGGACGCGCGGTAAAAGCAGCCCTTGGCGCAGATAAGGGTGTCGGCCTGCGTTTCGCTCTGCTCCAGCATCAGGCGCGACAGATCGGTCAGCGCGATAGAAATGGATAGAGGGATATCGGTATTCATCGAGACGCTCCTTGCGACGATAAAAAGCCCGACCAGAAAACTGGTCGGGCTTTATGCGATTGAGTGGTGAACAACAGGCTTGGTGGTCAGGCAATCAGCTCAAGAGCACTATCCAGTGCCCGATGCTTCAGGTTGGCGCCCTGGCCGAACCAGGCCGAGTCCATGCGGGTATCGTTACTGCGGGCACGCTTCTCATGATCGACATACTCGGTCACAGCGTTGAGCAGCCCCCAGGCCGTGTCCTTGGCCGTTGAGAAGTGAGATCCCCGTCCTTCCCCGTGATAGAGCTGCTGCATCCGGTTCATGGCACGGCTGGGCTTTCCGGCCGGCGTGCCCAATGGCGCGTCGGTGTTGTTGAGCACGGTCTGGAAATAACGGGTGGCCTCGTCATGGCTGATCCTGCGTTCAGCCAGTGCCTTCATGCGGTACATGAAGTCATCCCACTGCGATACCGAAATGCCCAGCTGCTGCTTGACCCGCTGCGGATTGAACTCGGTGCTATGAGGCACCCGAACCATCTGGGAAGCACCTTCGACGGCCATGCTCAGCGTGTTGTTGCAGACCACCCGCACGGAAGTGGGGGTAGCAACCGTAGCCAGCGTTCCATCACACGACGTGGCCAGCAGCAGATAGCCCCGGACCTCATCCGTGTTCTTGAGCGACGTGCTCAGACCACTGCGGGCCAGTGCCCAGAACTTGCGACCGCCCTTTAGGACGCCGGCCGTCTCAAGTTCGTACCCCGCGTATTCGGTCAGGTCACGATAGAACTCCAGTACCTGCTGTGGTTGCACCACCTTATAGCGCTGTGACACCACCGACAGCGGCGTCTGGGTATCCGAGCGGAACAGCACCTTCTGCTCGGGGAAAGAGTGGATGCTGCCCAGATGAGAGGAAGAATCGGCGATAAACCGCACCGGCGTCTCTTCGATGTGCCAGTTCATGCCGGCCTGTTGCTGCCAGACCTCCAGTGGCTGATGGGGAGACAGCTGCTGCCCCAGCCCATGCCAGGGCGTATCGCCAACGTACGCCATCTGCTCGACTTGATGTGCCATGAGGAAACTCCTTGCTGATATTGATGTAGACGGCATAAGGGCCCGCCATCGGTTGATGGCGGGCCCTTTGAATGAAAAAGATGGGAATGAATCAATGTCTCTGGGGGAGACAGCTATTACGCGGATTGGGTACGGAAGGTATGGCCGCAGTCGCAGCATTCGAGGTTGTCGAGCACGCGCTCATCGAGTTCGCTGCCAAAACGGGCACCGGCCACCCCACCGGCAGCACCACCTGCCAGGGCACCGAATACGGCGCCGGTCAGACCGCCTACAGCAATGCCTACGGGCCCTGCAAAGGCTCCTGCCATCGCACCGGCCTGTGACCCACTCCACGCCCCGGCAGCACCACCAGCGGAACCCGCCACGATACCGACGCTGCCGCAGACACTGCGGCCCTGGTGGCGATCAACAATGTGAGGTGAATTACAGCGTGGACAACTGAATTTCATGAATACCTCCTGATTGCAAAAATCAGCTATTGAGCAAGCCAATGCTTCCCAGCTTCAGGAAGGTAATACAGGTCTGAAATATTTTTGAATGAAGCCAAGCCTCATCAATACTCTCCACCTTGAAGCACGCAGCAGATCATCTCGGTTTTCAAATGGGCAAGCACAAGACACCATCCAGGAAATGTAATTCTTAACATCGCCACGATATGTAATGAAGTGAAGTGGCGATCATTTCGTCATTAATTCTTGTCCTGTTGGAAACGGAATTTCTTGATAATGCGTCCATGACTCGTTTCGCCGGTTCTACCTTACATTTCTATGTTAAGGGATAGAGCTGGCCTGATGCATTCACGTGCACTACTGACGGGGAAGTATTATAGAGTTCCATGAATCATTAATAGACTTCACAAGTGAAGTCTATCTTGAATATCCACAGAGCAGGTCCAGGTGCTCCATATCCCTTCTGACTTAATACAAGCTTCTGATATAAAACAAGAGATACGGAATGAACTCCAAGCTGTTCTAACAAGCAGCAATGGTTAACTCACTGATACTCTTGATGCTGTTACTCAACAGGAGTTCATCCATCCTTGGGCCTCTCTCCAACAATCAAAGAACTTCGCTTCAAGTCCATTAATCTTGTTCGCGAGTATAACCAATGTTCCCAAGCTTTCCCCTACGCCATCCTGACAACGACAAACTGCGTCTTTTCTACGAAGAGACCTATTGTGGTTACGCTGTCATGCAGCATGAAAAAGGGCCGCTAATTGAAAACTTCCTGGAAAGGAGCCTCTTCACGCTCAATCTTGCCCGAGAGACGAACCGAACTACCTTTGCCTTTCGAGTAGATTTGCACTTTCCTGATGCCATGCCAAGATCACGTATGCATGATGATAACGTTGTTCTGGCAAGGTTCTTTCGCTTCTTCTTTTACGAGTTGAGAAAAGCGAATACCAAGTATCCTCCAACACCACGCTATCTGTGGGCCCGAGAACAAGCCTCTAGCAATAAACCCCACTACCATCTAATGCTTTTGTTCAACAAGGATGCTTTCGACAGCATAGGCAAATTTGCACCAGACTATGACGGCATTTACTCACGTCAGAACATCTACCATCGCATAATGCGTTCTTGGCTGAAAGCAATGGGCTTTGATGCTGACGACCCGCGCTTTGGACAGTTGGTCAATGTAAGCAAAGACCCCGTAACTAAGGTTCCTTGGTCAAACATCCTGCATCTTGACGATTGGTACGCAATGGATGAAGCAATGTTCATGGCCAGCTACCTTTGCAAAGCGTATAGCAAACCTTTCAATCAAGGGATTCACGTCTTCGATTCGAGTCGTCGCTGAGCATAAGGCCCGTCTCTGGCGGGCCCTTTCATTACCTTCCTGAAGAAGTTAGAAAGCTACTGTACTCGCCATGGCATGCGCGTGATCATTCCCCGGCGGCGTATGCACAGGCGTCTGCGTCGGGGACTGCTATGTCAGTTTGCCAGATCCGCAATACCGTCAGCGCAATGTGGTGAAGCGCCCCAGTGAAAGCGTTATACTTTATTCAAGCAAAAATCCAGCCCAGCTTCGGCATTTTTTCACGACCACACCCGGTAACTTATGGCCACGGCAGAGCAAATCAAAGCATTGTTGAGGAGCCACGCTGATCACGATGATCAGCGGTTCTACTCTATTGCTTTGCAAGTTGCGGCCAAAGAGGCCCGCAAAGGTCACCATAAGCTGGCAAACGAGCTCAAGGAAACGATTGAGCGCTCACAGAAGGCATCCAAAAGCCCTGCCGTTGTACCTTCCAATCCAACTCCTCTCGCCCAACACCCTAAAGGTGAATTGAAAGGGCTCCTCGAGCTGACGCACTCTACCTCTCGCAAAAATGAGCTGGTGCTGTCGAGTGAGGTAAGCGAGCGGTTGGATAAGGTACTACTGGAGCAGCGGCAAAAAAGTCGCCTGTCTCAGTTCGGTCTTTCCCCACGGCGTAAGCTGTTATTTACTGGCTCTCCGGGCACGGGTAAAACCCTGTCGGCAGCTGTATTGGCCTCAGAGCTGAAGCTTCCGCTATACACCATCGTGTTGGATAACTTGATCACCCGCTTTATGGGCGAGACCGCCGCCAAGCTTCGATTGATTTTTGATCACATCAAGCAAACGCGGGCGGTGTATCTGT
Organism: Kushneria indalinina DSM 14324; assembly: GCF_003385845.1. GTDB lineage: Bacteria > Pseudomonadota > Gammaproteobacteria > Pseudomonadales > Halomonadaceae > Kushneria > Kushneria indalinina. The sequence continues at coordinate 475,824 of NZ_QRDJ01000007.1, forward strand.
TTGACGAGTTTGACGCGATCGGCACTCAGCGAGGGGCGACAAACGACGTCGGTGAGATACGCCGCGTGTTGAACTCGTTTCTCATGTTTGTCGAACAGGACTCCTCTGAAAGCATCCTTTTGGCGGCAACCAATCATCCAGAACTGTTGGACAAAGCGCTCTACCGACGCTTTGACGACATTATTCAGTTTGAAAAACCCGGGCAGGCGCAAATCAAGCAGCTCATTGAAAATCGTCTCTCAGCATTTGAGACCGGGCGCCTGAACTGGGATGAAATCACTCAGACTGCATGCGGGCTAAGCTCAGCAGACGTCACCCGAGCCTGTGAGGATGCTGCCAAAGAAGCGGTTTTACACCATGATGCCAACATCACCACTGGAATAATTATCAAGGCCGTGCAACGCCGACAAAATGGAAAGCATTAAGGGGGCTTCATGGCGAATCAGAAACCGCATCTACTGTTAAGCGGTATCGGCCGCAATGAAGATTTTCAGTCCCGTAATCAAGCGAGAGGTTCCGGAGTTCCCCTCAGGGATCGTCATACACACGGTATCGCTTTAAAGCAACAGTACACCGATGCACTCGCCAGGCATCAGGCTCGCCAATCTGAGCCACCGATTCCTATTACTGAAGAAACGGGCATTTATGTTGAAATCGTAGGATTTGCGGATGCCGAGCTTCCACTCGATAAGCTTGATAATCGTGCTTTTGAGCTTCGATCGTGTCGCAAAGTGGATGGACGGGAAATAGCAACGGTATTTATTCCCGACCCCAAGAGAGACGCTTTCCAAAAGAAGGTTCATGAGTATCTTAATAAGGATAGAGCGAAGGGAAAGCCTGCCAATCAAGCCCTTATCGACAGCATCGCTGAGATCAAGCTGGCAGACCTGCGTTCCTTCTGGACAGACGCTCAAGAGCTTTTCCCGGAACCAGCAGATCAGTCTGTATGGTGGGAACTGTGGCTGAAAAAGCGGGCGACAGATCTATCTGCCAAAGAAGTGGCCGAGCAGCTTGCCGAACGGCTCAACGCTGAGCTGAGCAGCACCTCACTTAGCTTCTTCGATAGTTTCGTTATTCTCATCAAAGCGTCCGCTAAGCAACTTGAGTCGGCCCCAGAGCTTATTGCCAACCTTGAAGAGCTGCGCCGCGCCAAGCAGACCCCGAATGCATTTATCGCCATGCCCGCCAAAGAGCAACACGAGTGGGCCAATGAGTTAGCCGAAAGAATCCGAGTAGATGAAAGCACTACCACGGCTATCACGGTGCTGGATACAGGGGTCAATTACTACCATCCAGTATTACGCCAGGTGACTACACAGCAGTTGGCACAAGCGTGGGAACCCAGCTGGCCTCTCTATGATAACTACCAACCTACCTACTCCCTTGCGTCTTATAATGATCACGGCTCCAGGCAAGCGGGGTTGGCAGCTTTGGGAGAGCTGGATAAATCGTTACTCGCTACCCATGAGATTTGGCTCGCTTATCGAATTGAGTCTGGCCGCATACTGCCTCCAGCTGGCCAGAACGACCCTGAACTTTACGGGGCTATCACCGTAGGCACCGCAGCAAAGCTTGAAATTAATAACCCCGAATTTTCCCGCGTTTATTCTTTGGCGATTACCTCGCCTGCTGACTCAATCAGTGGGCAGCCTTCATCCTGGTCTGCTGAAATTGATCAGTTTGCCTTCGGCCTGGAAGACGATCTACAGCGGCTGTTTGTAATTTCTGCTGGTAACAACCATACATTATGCGCAACGGTGGATTACTGGGATCAGGTGCACCTCGCAGACATCGAGGACCCAGCACAGGCATGGAACGCCTTGACCGTTGGTGCCTATACAGAAAAAACAATCAATGACGACCCAAGCTTTGCAGGCTGGGCACCCTTTGCGCACCCCGGAGATATCGCCCCTGCAAGCCGCTCATCGGTAAATTGGGGCTGGAAACAACAAGCGCCTTATAAACCGGACGTCGTCGCTGAGGGCGGTAATCGTTTGCTGTCACCTGACGGTACTGAAGTATCAGACGCTGATGTCGTATCGCTACTAACCACGTCAGGCAGAACCAGCGGGCTGTTATTCGAGATGACCAAGGATACCAGCGCCGCCTGCGCCCTAGTGTCCAGGCAGTCTGCGCTGCTAATGACGGAATACCCTGATTACTGGCCTGAAACAATACGTGGGTTAATTGTTCATTCAGCGGAGTGGACGCCCAGGATGTGGCAACGCTTTGGGTTGTTGCAAAAGAGTCAATCGCCCTCGAATGCTGCCAAGACGATGCTGCGATGCGTGGGATACGGTGTGCCGAGTCTGGCTCGAGCCAGATATAGCGCCAATCATGCACTGACACTGATCATTCAGGATACCCTTCAGCCCTTCATTAAATCGGCGGACAAGGCTTCTGGCGATCCCAGACTGAACGAGATGCAGCTTTATCAGTTGCCTTGGCCTGTTGAAGAGTTGCGCAAACTGCCGCCAGAGCTGGACATCAAACTGCGCGTAACGCTTTCGTACTTTATTGAGCCTAACCCTGGCCGCAGAGGCTATCGCCAGCGCTACAGCTATCAATCCCACGGATTACGTTTTAATGTCATTCGTCCCGGCCAGACCCTGGAAAACTTCCGTGCTGCCATCAATCGTGTGGCCAACGACGCTACCGAGGACTATCAAGGGGTCGAAGGTGATGGAAGTGGTTGGCTGTTGGGATCCCGGATTAGAACCCGAGGTTCTTTGCACTCGGATACTTGGACAGGTCCAGCAGCGGATCTAGCCGATATGCATGCACTGGTGGTGTATCCCGTAGGCGGGTGGTGGAAATACCGTGCAGGTGAGGAGCGCTGGCAGAACCGTGTACGTTTTAGCTTGATTGTTAGCATCGACGTGCCGGATAGCGAGGTGGATATCTACTCAGAGGTTGAGAGCTTGATTGAAACCGACATCTCAGTGGAAACCTAGGTTCTGTCTGAAAAGTCGGCTCTCATGCAACGCTTGATACGGTCCAGTGTCACCATGGCCCTGAAGCTGCTGGCCAGCTTGTCATTACGGGTGTTCAACCGACGTCTTTCCTTTAACCAGCCGAATAGTCGCTCCACTACGTTGCGTTGACGGTATTTCGGTCGATCAAACTGATGTGACAGGGCCGGCCGTGGACGCCTGTGCATACGGCGCCGCGGGATGATCGGACGCATACCGTAACGTACGCAGTAGTGTAGTAGTGCATCGCTGTCGTAGCCCTTGTCCGCTACGATATAGCGCCTACGTTTGCAAAGACGGCCCGCACGCCCCGGCAATCGAACCTTTTTCAATAGCCCGGTCAATTGTATCAAGTCGGCTCGCTGACCTGCTGATAAAGAGAAGGCGATTGGAAATCCACGGCTATCGCACAGCAGGTGCATTTTCGTGGTCAGCCCGCCCCGGCTGCGACCGAGCGCGTGGTTGGACGGTTCTATCGATCCCCCTTTTTAACAGCACCACTGGCCGACCGGGTCGCTCTTATGGATGTTGAATCCACCATCCATGTATTGATGTTCATATAACACCGTCTTCTCGCAGACGGAGATGCAGGCACGTCAGAATCCGGTCAAAAGTACCGTCATCACGCCAATGTCGAAAGCGCTGATAAACGGTCTTCCATGGACCGTAGCGCTTAGGGAGATCACGCACTGCGCTCCTGAGCAGAGAATTCAGAAAATGCCATTGAGCATTTGGCGATCATTTCGGCAAGAGCATTCCATGGTCTGCTGTGGAGAAACAGTATCCTCGATCACCTACCAGCGCTGATCGGAAAGCTCGTAACCGCTTGCCATGACAGTCTCCTGTTCAGTGAACAGAGGCAGCGTAGCAATCATGACCTTTCAGACAGAGCTTAGCTAAAATATATTAACAACTACTTACTCTTCATACTTCACGTCTTCGAATGCACTAATATCAATTTCCAATAGCTCAACAGGCCTGCTCTTTCTAACCCCAACTTGGTTTTCGACCAAAAGCTCAATAAGACGATCCCCATCAATAAGTGTTATAGGAGCAGCGCCAGGGAAAAGTGCTGCCTGCTCACAGCTGCTGGCAAACTTTCCTAAAGTAATCAATGTACCTCGGATGGCTTTATGATAGGGCAAAGCTCCTCGAAGCTGGTCTAATACCGGGCGGATGATGCTACCCTGCTGACGCTTGACTTGGACAACCTCTGTAATTGTTGTTATTCCTACTTGCACACTGCCTACTACATCTACGCCCTTATCACCGGATGCTTTAGTTACTTCGACATCTTCGTAACCCATTGCCCGGAGTAGTTCTCCGATTAGCGCTTCAAACTGATAAGGGTCCATTGCAGCAAGATGATCTTTAAGCAGCTGTTTCTGCTGTAGATTGTAGCGATTCACTCCGCTGATAATGGCTTTGCGTGGATCATCTGGTTTTGCATCTAAGCTATTATTTATCCATTCGAGGCCGCAAGGTGATATCTGGTATCGATTACCTTGACGCTCTACGAGCTTACGAGCCACCAAGTTACTCAACCGCTGGTGCAGAGTAGTTTTGCAGGATGAATCAGAGGCAAATTTTGAAACCTGGTGCAGAAAGGCCATCCATTCAGGTAAAATATCGCTTCTTTTCGCCATTTCGAGACCCGAAAGTAGCTCAAGCAAAGCTAATAACCCCTCCTCGTCATCCAACCATTTAAGCGTAGCTTCATCCCTGTTTAAGAACTTCCGACCCCGCTTGGAGGGCTGCCAACAGCCAGAATCATCAACTTCCATCAAATCGTAAGTTTTAATAAACAGCCAACTACCATAACTGTGTCTAGGGTTCACCACCTGATTATCAGTTTGCCAAATTTTCAAAGCCAACTCAGCATGCGCCCCCTCTAAGCGCTCAGCGATCCATGCATCCGGGTTAGACCAATCCACCGGATTCTTTGGCGTTCCGGTTTGATCTTGAATCGCTTTTATCATGTCACGAATAGCTTTCGGAGCAATCCCGGTAGAGGCTTTCATCAGTGCCGCCGCTTGGGCATAGGCAGGAAAAAGAGGCATCCTGACTTTATGCATTAGTATTTTCCTTTATAAATCATTTATGCCCGATTTATTCGGTTATCAGAAAATACTTGCAAGAAATAGGCTTCACTTTGCTTCTCCTTCCAGCTCTGCGCTCACACTGCGAAACTGCTCCAAGGCGGCCTCGAGGTTCTCGACAATTTCGGTGGCCAGCATATCCGGTTCTGGCAGGCTATCGAAATCCTCTAGGCTGTCGTCTTTCAGCCAGAAGATATCCAGGTTGAGCTTATCGCGTTGAATCAGCTCATCATAAGTAAAGCGGCGAAAACGTTCGGTTTCCTGGCGCTCTTGATAACAGCGCACGAAGTCATCCAGATCGGATTGGATCAGGCGTTTGGTCTTCAGGGTCTTGTGGACATTAGTGCGGTAGTCGTAAACCCACAGCTCTTTCGTCTGGGCTTCCCGAGAGGCTGGGCGCTTGTCAAAGAACAGCACGTTGGCCTTCACCCCGGGGCTATACCAGATGCCGGTGGGTAGGCGCAGCAAGGTATGAAAATTGAAACTCTCCAGCAGGCGCTTGCGGATACCCTCACCCGCCCGACCGGCCTCGAACAGCACATTGTCGGGTAGCACTACGCCCGCGCGACCGTGGGAGTCAAGAATGGTCATAATGTGCTGAAGGAAGTTGAGCTGCTTGTTCGAAGTGGAGAACTTAAAGTCCTCACGCTCATAGCTCTCCCGCTCGGTGCTCACCGAGCCATCTTCCCCTACTACCGTGTAGCTGGACTTTTTGCCAAATGGCGGGTTGGTCAGCACAACGTCGAAGCGCTTACCACCGTCGCCAGCGAGGGCATCTCCTTGCTGCACGGGACTGCCACCGTTGTCGATGCCATGCAGGTAGAGGTTCATCGCACACAACCGCACCACTTCATCGACGATATCAACCCCATGCAAGGCTTTGTACTTCAGCTGACGTAGCTTCTCGCGGTCCTGACTCTGAGTCTTCATGTGCTCGAAGCCAGAAAGCAGGAATCCCCCGGTACCGCAGGCGGGATCACAAACGGTCTCATCGATTTTAGGGTTGACGCACTTCACGATGGCGTCAATCACCGGGCGCGGGGTGAAGTACTGGCCAGCTCCAGAGCGCACCTCAGAGGCATTACGCTCCAGCAGGCCCTCGTAGATCTGGCCCTTAACGTCTACCTTCAGGCCGACCCAAGGGCCTTCCTTGTCGATCAGGCTGACCACCCGTTTGAGCTTGGCCGGGTCGGAAAGCTTATTTTGGGATTTGCGGAAGATGGTGCCGATCAAGCCGCTCTCGCGGGCCAGGCCCTCCAGGGTATGGCGATACTGAAGCTCCAATTCATCGCCATCCTTCTCTGCCAACTTTGCCCAGCGCCACTGGCTTGGGATGCAGGTCTTCTCGCCCAGCAGCTCCACACGTTCCTCATCCATCTTGAGGAACAATAGATAAGTAATTTGTTCGAGATAGTCGCCATAGGAGACGCCTTGATCCCGCAGGACATGAGCATAGTTCCAGACTTTAGAAACGAGTTGTTCGTTGCTCATTCGTTATTCCCCTTGCAGCGGCTGGATTAGCAGAGACCAGTAATATTCCGCTGCCCCCTCTTGACTCAGGTTTGTGTCACTATCAGCCATGTTCAAAAGCGGCATGCCCATTGCTTGTAAAAAAAGCTTTTGACTATCCTTGCTCACGGACAGGCTTTCATTGTAGGTATTGGCAGCTGCATCATCGCCTTGAGAGTAGGAAATTCCATTACCGAACATTCCGCCTAAACGTATTGTACATGACGCTTTTTTTTGGCCATTTTGGTAGACCACAGCCGTAAAGCAGTTTCCATCTATACGGCGATAGCGAGTTTCGATACCAGCATTCCGCTCTTGTAATTCTGCAAGTGATCCATGGAAAAAACGGCCCAGGTACTCGAAGGAATCCAATAGAAATTGATCTTCCTCCGCTTTGGTGAATTCTTTCTTCAAGCGCAGATTGGAAGACCGAGGAAGCGACTCGTTCACTTCTCCATTTGCTGGCCTGTCTATGAAAGCATGATTCTGTCTAGGCGTTTTTGCTTGTCCAAGTTCTTCGATTGCACGGCGAATGGCTTGTGCAACATTGAGAAAAGCTTCGTCCCGATCAGCCCACTGGGTGACAGGCTTACCGTCTTTCGGCGTAACAAGAAATTCTTGAAGCTCAGTATGTGGCCAATCACAAGGCCTGAGAATGACAGAGATCAGGCGTGCGCTACCTTCACGGTGACGCTCCAAAGCCCGCGCTTTCTCGATCTTATAGCAGTAGTCGGAGGCCAGAAAATTCGGGCTCACCAAAAGCAAAATTATATCGGCTTGATTCAACTCTTTATTGATGGTCCAGTCGAGGTGATCGCCGGGCAAGAGACGTCGGTCGTGCCAGACATCCACTAAGCCCTGCCTTTTGAGCATGGCGAGCTGAACTTCGAGTTGATCGCGTAGCTCCTCATCTATATGGGAATAGGACATGAAGACACGGGCTGCCATTACAAACCTCTCCGATATACGTGGTTGTTCATGAGGCATTGGCTTTCTTACAGCCTCTCTGCTTCGGCTTGGCATCACGCTCGGCGTGGATGCGGGCCAGCAACTCGGTGGCGGGCTCATCTTCAGGGTCCTGGGGCACTAGTTTGCCAGCAAAGGCATCCTTGAGGATGGACTGGCGCAGGGCAACGGAGCGCGCGAGCTCGGTTCGGCACCAGTCTTCCAAATGCTCAATCTTGGAAAAGGCTTCGGAAATTGCCTCAGTAATCTGAAAAGCCTCCGATAGGCTTGGCACAGGAACAACCAGTGATTCAATCTTGCTAATACTCAGCGTGTATAGCCCTGACGTAGAGGACGCCACCTTCTCTATGTTTTGACGCCCATAGAATGATTGGAACCACCACAGTGCAAGCTCGACCAGTTGCTTATCGATCATCCTGATTTTGATCAAGTGGTTTTGGTGCACAGCTTCAGGGATTTCGCATCGCCAAACAGCCATTCGACCAATTTGCCCCTTGCTTCCATTGCCTTCCACCACGAGGAGATCACGGTCTTCCAAGGCGACACGGGAAAGCTCTTTTTCAGAAACTCCCGTCTCGTGCATGTCTTCTAGGTCAAGCCTGTTCTGGTAGACATTTGCGACACGCAGCATAGGCTTCTGTATCGGCAGGCCCTCACGCTTGCTATTTTTTGTCAATCCCCCGATCACTTCAGCTAGTTGCTCAACCGATGCCCATACCCACCCCTTGGGAAGCCTCGGCAGATCCCTGGTGTCAGGCACAGCAGGCTCCTTGTACTTACCCCGCCCCTGCCAATTCTCGCGCCGGGTCTGGAGGATGCGCTTCAGCAGGTCACCGCCAGACTCAAAGCGGTCGGCATTCTCGGCCCGCCAGTCGGCGGTTAGCTGGCCGGTGACAGCGGACTTAAGGACGGACTGTCGATAGCGAACCAGTAGCTTCTGCACATCGCGAAGGCTGGCCTCGCCATGGTCGAGCTGGGCAAAAAGGGACTCGATCTTCTCAACGATGCGACGTTGCTCGCTCAGAGGAGGAAGAGGAAACAATACATTTTTCAGGAGAGTCTGACTGATATTTTGCTGGGTGCCGCCTTGACCGAGAGCTATTAGATTTGGCTTGAGACGCATAAGGCCGAAAAAAAGAAAGTCTGCTTCAATCAAATCAGAAATAGGTTGGCAAAAGGCAATCGCTTGATTCGTGGAACAGGAGATTTTTGTTAAACCGAGCTTTCCGATTGATCCATACATCGCCACCAGAAGCGCTCCGCCCGGAATCAACTTAGCCGATGAAGCTTCAAGACCGGCTTGAGTAATTTTTGTTTCCGAAGACCAAATTAGGCCGTCTGTCAGATCGCCAATTTTCAGCCATGGAATGTCGCCACCGTAGAAATTTGGGTTCGTTTTAGAGGGCGTTCCGCCACTACCCCATTTCCCGAGATCACCAAGCTGAACGAGAATCCAATTTTTTGGCAAGTTCGCCGTCTTCATCAAGCCACCAGTACCTCTTGCAGATCATTCAGCATTTCATTCAGTCCGTTACCCAGTACCTGTCTGGCGCGCAGGATACCACCCCGATCGGCAAGGCTGGGGACCTCCATGAAATCTTTCGGAGCGATCTCGGCATTGGCAGCGAGATAGGCGGTGATGGCTCGCAGCCATGATTCCTGCTCGGCGTTGTATTCACGCCCGGCTTTCTTCTCGCGCCCGAGCCAGAGATTGAAGCGGCGCTCTACCACGGCATCGATGGGCTCCAGAGCATCAACTTGGCCCAGGGCGTAGCGAACCAGACTGACCATCTCGGTGAGCTGATCGTCCACCGGAGCACCACGTACTCGGGAGGCCTCCAGGCGCTTATAAGCTTGCCAGACATTGGCTACCGCCAAGTGAGGGGGCTTTTCCACCATGGTATGGGCCAGCTCGCGAATGGCAGCATAAGTCAGCCGCTGCTGGCCCAGCGGCTGATTGTAGAGGATCTGCAGGGCGGTCAGCTCGTCACGGTGCTCCTCAATAAAGGCCTTGAAGCTGGTGATGGTCTGCTCGGCCCGCTGATGGTCGAAGTCGGCATGAACCAGCGCATCCGTGGTCACCTCATCGATGACGATGTCGCGCTTCTGCTTGATCTCCTTTAGCAGGGTGCGAAAAGTCGGCTTGTCGAAGGGCCGGCAGGCCTCGTCCAGCAGCTCCTCCACTACAGCCTGTTCCTGCTCCGGCGTGGGGGAATACCCATGTCGCTCGGTGATAGCGGCCTGCTGGGTATCCGGGTCGATGGCACCAAGCAGCCGGTTGGCCAGCTGGCGAGGTGTCTGGCCGCCGCTGCTCTCGGCTAGGCGAGCGCGGTCCTCATCGGTCAGCTTGCGATCCAAGGATGCCAAACGAGCCGCTAGAGAGGAGACGGCGTCCTCATCACGCCGGCCCATGGCGATCTGCTCGAGCAGGGCATCGAAACTGAGCGACGGCTTGCGCTCCAGGGGCTGGCTAGCGTTCTTCTTCGATTCCGTCACGCCAACGGCGTCGATCAGGATGAAGCGGGTCTTGGTCTTGGCATCGGGAGTTACGGCCTTGAGATCAGCATCGGGAATGGTGCGCACGCCTCGTCCCTTCATCTGCTCGTAGTAGCCCTCGGATTTCACGTCGCGCATGAATATCAGCACTTCCACCGGCTTGATGTCGGTACCGGTGGCGATCATATCTACGGTGACGGCGACGCGGGGCATGGGATCGACCCGGAACGCCTTGATCAGTGCCTTGGGGTCCTCACCACTATTGCGGTAAGTGATTTTCTTGGCGAAGTCGTTACCCTCGCCGAACACCTCGCGCACAGCGTGGACGATCTCCTCGGCGTGGTTGTCGTCTTTGGCGAAGATCAGCGTCTTGGGCAGCCACTTCCTCGTGCGCTCCGGAAAGAGCTCGGTAAACACCCGGTCACGGTAGGTCTGCAGCACGGTGCGGATCTGGTTAGGGTTCACCACCGAGCGATCGAGCTCCTTGCCGCTGTACGCCAGTTCCTCGTCCAGCGTCTCGTAGCGCAGACGCCGAGTGCGCCTGTCGCGCACCGGTACCTGGTAGCCCACGTCGCCGGGCTCCACCTTGCCGCCCTCTTCGGTGACCCGAGTGCGAATGCGGTAGATCTCATATCCGACATTGACACCATCGGCTACCGAACGCTCGTAAGGGTACTCCGCTACCAGGTTCTGATTGAAAAAGCCCAAAGTGTGCTTGGAAGGAGTAGCGGTCAGACCGATAAGCGAAGCATCAAAATACTCCAGCACCTGACGCCACAAACCATAGATGGATCGATGACACTCGTCGGTGACGATAAAATCGAAAGTCTCAACGGGTATCTCCGGATTATAGGCCAGCGGCAGCGGCTCACCCTTTTCTATTCCCGATTGCTCAAAGGTGGAAGCCTCTTCCTCTTCCACATCCAGCTCTTTTCCGCACAACATAGAGTAGAGGCGTTGAATTGTGGTGATCACCACCTTGGCGTCCGTATCAATGCGATGACCATGCAGATGCTGAACGATGTAGGTGTCGGTGAAGCGGTTAGCCGCTCCCGTAGGCTGGAAGTTCTGGAACTCCTTGAGGGTCTGATCACCGAGGTTGTTACGATCAACCAAAAACAGGACGCGCTTGGCCCCGGCATGCTTTATCAATCGATAGGAAAAGGAGCAAGCCGTAAAGGTCTTGCCCGCGCCGGTAGCCAGTTGAATCAGTGCTCGCGGGCGATCCTCAGCGAGGGAATGCTCCAGTCCCAGGATGGCCTCAACCTGGCAATCCCGTAGTCCCTTGGTTTCCAGTGGTGGCATCGTGCACAGCCGGGCGCGCAAAGTTTCTGGCTGGCGTAGCCACTCCTGCAGTGTTTCGGGGCGGTGAAAGGCAAACAAGCGACGTGAGCGAGGCTTGGGGTCACGCAGGTTGCAAAAAAAGGTTTCTTCACCAGTGCTTTCGTAATGGTAGATGAGCTGATCATCCCAGCGGGCCAAGTGTTCGGGCAGGGCAGCTACATACTTGGCTGACTGCTCTGCTACGCCACTGAGGGTTACCCCAGCCTTTTTGGCCTCGATCACCCCGGCTGCTTTGCCGTCAATGAACAGCAGGTAGTCGCAGTAGCCGGCTGGTAGGGGGAACTCGCGTACCGCCACGCCTATCGCTGCCTTGCGATCGAATTGGTCCCTATTTTGGATGACCCAGCCGGCATCAATTAAAAGCTGGTCGATCTTGATTCTTGCTTTTTGTTCAGGCTGTTGCACATTCTCCCCCTCAATCCTAGATACCGTATGGGCACGAGCCATGGCTGCCCTTTGCAGCCCCATCCCTGGGGAGCCTTGATCAGACGGCAACTTGTGTTCAATACTTCACAATTGTTAATACAATGCTAAAAAATGATTTACGCAATAATACCGGCTCAAGCCAACGATTTCTTGCTGGACTCAAAGCATTTTTATCGGCTTGATTTCCCTATTTATTGAGAACAGGTATTCAACCGGCGCTTTTCCTTCAACCAGTCAAACAGACGTTCCACCACATTGCTCTGACGATATTTCGGTCGGTCAAGTTGATACGGTAGGCCCAGACGTGAACGTCGACGCATGCGGCGTCGAGGAATAATCAGACGCGTGCAGTACCGTCGCAGCACATCGCTGTCGTAGCCCTTGTCTGCCACGACATAACGGCTGCGTTTGTGAGGCCGCCCCGAACGACTCGGCAATCGTACCTTCTCCAGCAGCCCAGCCAAGTGAAGCAAGTCGGCGCGCTGGCCCGCGGAAAGGGAGAAGGTAAGAGGAAAGCCCTGGCTATCGCATAGCAGGTGTATTTTCGTGGTCAGCCCACCACGGCTACGGCCGAGGACTTATTCCGGCGGTTCTATAGATTCCCCTTTTTACCGGCACCGCTGGCCGACCGAGTTGCTCTGATGGACGTTGAATCCACCATCCAGACAGGTTATCAAGATTTATGGTGCCGTCCTCACGCATACGAAGATGCAGGCGCGTCAGTATTTGGTTGATTCAGGGACAATAACGCTCCGGCAGATCACGCCGCTATGCAGCGGAGCAGAGAGTCCAGAAAATGCCATTGAGCATTTGGCGATCATTTCGGCAAAAGCATTCCATGGTCTGCTGTGGAGAAACAGTATCCTCGATCACCTGCCAGCGCTGGTCGGAAAGCTCGTAACCGCCTGCCCCGATGGTCTCCTGTTCAACGAATAGGAACAGCATAAAAACCATGACTTTTCAGACAGCCCACAAGAAGAGAGTTTCAAGCAAGAAAACATCGTCCTGAGCAACCTGTGAGGAAATATGGCGCAGGAAAAGATCAAATTTGACGTCCCTGATAGTCCGTTTCCTTTTATGCCGCCTATAGCGGAACTCTTGGATTGGCTTGGTGGGCCCACGGGGCTGCATCAGGATCTAGGGCTTAATAAGCCTGACTTGAAAACTCTTAGGAAAGCTTGCAAGGAAGGGGTGACGCCACGCATTGCCGAGATGATCGAGGCAAACATTCGTTAAACCGTAAAGAAAAAAGGGTTTGCAAAGCTACTACTAGAAGAGCTTGGCCCAGTAAAGCCAAGAGTCGCCGCTCCCTAGATTGGCGCAAGAGAAGAAATTTTTCACTAGAATGATACAAGGATATTTTTTTCTATATCCTGTTAAGGCTTCTTGGTTGAAAATTAGGCGCTGAAAGAAATGTTGCCGAGGAAGCCAGAATCAAGGCCGAGACGACCAAGTTCGTCGACTACGTCGGCATCAACGAACACCAGCAAACATGTAATAGCCACTACCTAACTTTTTACGCACCATACAACTCCTTAACAAAGACTATTTTTCTCTCACGCCACCTATCATTAATTCTTTTATCTGTGTAGTCAAAATATTCAATTTTTAAATATTCCATATCTGATTCCCAATCAGCAATAGCTTTCGCAAAATCGCCATCTCTTCTTTTAATATTACGGCAAAGCGATGATATAGTGTTACCCATCTTCATCAACCTGCCCATTGTTCCGGGCTTACCCCACTGTTCTACATATTTTTTTTGCACTCCTCTACTTTCTAGATCCGCATTTACAAGCTTGTCTAATATTAATCTCCTTTTAAGCAATTCAACCCCTTTTTCCCCTACATGATATCCGAATGAATCAAGAACCCCGTTGGAAATCCAAGTTATTTCTCGCAATTCCTGTAACGATTTAGGGGCTTCGCTTGTTGGCCATTTTAAAAATCTCTGGATTTCCTCTTTCAATACAAAATCGTTGCGTTGAGAGCGGAAAGACATCAAATCCTCTTTAATCTTTTTGATATCTTGTATGTCAGGTATTTTCTTCTCACAAAGAAGCTTGTAGCACTCGAAAGAAATCAAATAATTATCAGTAAGATCAATTAAGCTCTTTTTTGACTTATGCCCCTTACAAACCAATTCTTCTGCGCTGTTCGTTTTTAATTTAACATATAAAAATGTAGATAAATAACTTATAAACAAGGTATTTTTTGTGCCTGAAAAACTTATCAACTTTTTTAACTTGTTAAAATCACCATTACTTGTTTCCCACAAAAAATTGGCATAATGATCTTCAAAAATTTTTGCCGCCCCTCCAACTTTACTTTTTAGCAAGCCACTCTCCGTCCAATATTCGAGCCCGTTCATAATGAAATTAAATTTTTTATTGTCCGAAAACCCCAATTTGTATAGATCTTTTTTTTCCATCTAAATTGTTCCTGTTATAAACTTTCTTACTAAGCACTAAAATTCAATAACTTATTTATCGGATATTAAAACGGCAGCAGAACGTCCTTCTTTAGGCTCTGTTTGAAAAACATGGTTACTGTGGTGCCTATGTTCATCACATCAGAGCAGGCCGTTACGAGCTTGCTGACCAACGCCTAGAGATGTTTTAACCGACCGAAGTATCGAAAATGTAACGTATTGAAGCGGCTGGCTGGCTGGCTGGCTGGCTGGCTGGCTGGCTGGCTGGCTGGCTGGCTGGCTGGCTGGCTGAACGATCGAACAGTCATAATGGAAGTAGATCAACAGTCTCAGAGCCATAGCGACGCTGAAGTACGTCCAGCTCTGTGTGCCAGCTGTCCCTCAGACAGAGCCAAGATCAAATAACACCAAGCAAAGACAAGTGGGTAGTAAAACGGGGAGTATTTGTAAAAAATACCTGAAAAAAACTAAGCAAATAATTGTTTTTATTGGGTTTTAAACAATTACACGGCATTCAGATTCAAAACCTCGAGTAACCATTCATCACTTCCATGGCGTCGTCGGATGTTCTTTTCCCGATTCACGACGCCAGCCTGCCACTACTCCCACGACGCCCCGTCCAGCGCATCCAGCGGCATCTTCAGATAGCGCCGGCCGTTGCTTTCGGGCTCGGGCAGGCGCCCACCGAGGATGTTGACCTGCAGCGCGTGCAGGATCAGCTTCGGCATCGGCAGTTCACTGTCGCGCCTCTGGCGCAGTTCGACATATTCCGCCTCACTGCTGTCTTTCAGACCGTGCTTGTTGGTGTCGCGCTGCTCGCGCACCGTGCTTTCCCACTGTGGCTCGCGATCCCCCGGCATGTAGTCGTGGCCGGTGAACAGCCGCGTGTCGTCCGCCAGCGCCAGAATTCTCTGGATCGAGTGCCACAGCTGATGCGCGCAGCCACCGGGAAAATCGGCGCGTGCGGTGCCAAAGTCGGGCTGAAAGAGCGTGTCGTGTACGAAGGCGGCGTCACCGATCACGTAGGTGACCGAGGCCGGGGTATGGCCCGGGGAGTGCATCACGCGGACTTCGAGCTCGCCCACCCGGAAGGTGTCGCCATCATCGAACAGACGGTCCCACTGACTGCCGTCATCCCTGAGATCCGGCCAGTGGTAAATCTCCTTCCACAGCGCCTGCACTCTGGTGACCGGCCGGCCGATGGCCGTCGGTGCACCGGTGTTGTCATGGAGATAGCGCGCGGCGGAGAAGTGATCGGCGTGCGGGTGGGTGTCCAGAATCCACTCGACCTCAAGACCTTCCTGCTCGATATAGGCCAGAAGCCGGTCGGCCTGCAGCGTGGCGGTGGCGCCGGCCTTCTCATCGAAATCGAGCACCGGATCGATGATCGCGCAGCGCCGCGTGGCAGGGTCTGACACCACATACTGAATGCTGAAGGTGCGCGGATCGAAAAAGCCGGCGACGTCGGGTCGGGCACGCTCCGCATCTCCCGGGGAGAGGGCAAGGGTCTTCATGACGGCTCCTTGAAAAGGCAGGTCTCAAGGATAACGGCAAAACGGTTCATGATCAGGTGGATCCGAACTATCGAAAGTGGTGATCAATACTCACGTCACCTGCGTTCAGGTGTGCCGCGCCCGAAACAGCACACCGGTGACCAGCGACAAAACGGCTGCCCCGGTAAACACCATCATCAGACTCGAAGCACTTGCCAGATAGCCTGCCAGTGCGGGCCCTGCAACGTTGCCCAGGGCATAGACAGTCAGAACGGCTGTAAAACTGATGCTCGAGATGTCGGGATACAGCCGCTGACTGACAAACGAAAAAATGGCACTCAGACTCATGAGACAAAGGCCCTGCAGGGCAGCAGAAACAATAACCCCCGCCCAGAAATTCGCCCCGAATGCGATCAACAACAGAGAGACAGCAGAGCAGAGAAAGACCCCCTGCACCAGACGGCGCAGACCGACACGCCGCTCAACATCAGCCGTCCACAGGCCGACGATCCCGCCGACACCAAAGGCAATGAACAGTATCGCACCAGCGCCGTCAGCCTGCAGGCCGGCCAGGCCGCCAGCTGAATCGATTTGATCGGCGGCGAACGACAGATAGAGGCCATTGGTAATGCCAAACGACACGGCAATCCAATACACAGGTCGAATCGCTTTATTTACCAGTCTTTTGAGTTTTTCCAGATCAAAAGATGACGCCGTCGCTTTTGGCAGCTGACGCAACACCATCAGGTTATACAGGGCGCACAACAGCGCCAGACCGGAAAATCCGAACCAGATGGCACGCCAGTCCCAGTCAAGTATGGCGACCGCCAGCCCCAGCACACCTGCCCCTGCAATACCGAACGTGGTTCCTGTACTGACAATGGACAACACGCGTCCATGCCACGTCTCAACCACCGCGCGTCCCACGGCGTCATTGAAGGGAGACCAGCACAGGCCGGCGCTGGTGGACGCCAATACAATGCCAATGGCAAATATCAGACTGTCCTGTGTGCCTGCCACGAGTGCCATACCGATCGCGGCGGCCAGCGAGCCGACCACCACCGGCACACGCGAGCCATGGCGCACGACGAGATGGGCAGACACCAGCAGAGCAATGAAAAAGGCCGCGAAGGCACTGCTTGCGATCAAGCCGGCATGTGAGGTGCTCAACGAAAACACATCGCGAAATTTTGGAAGAAAAAGCCCGTACCCCATGCGGGCCGGCCCAAAGGCAATGGCCGTGCACAGGGCTCCCCCAACGGCAATGGCGGCGGTTCTTTTCATTTCGGCTCGATTGGTATGTTGTTTCACTCTCGGGCAACTCACTTGTCAACACGTGGCGTTACCGGCTGTTCTTGAAGGACCGCCTCATTCCAGCGGGCGTCTCTTGAAGCCGGACTCATTCAGATGTAGCTGACACAGAACTTCCGTCGCATCCATGGTCAGGGGTGACTGCACGGCCCGCAGTAGCTCGGCACGTCGAAAGCCCAGGTCGGCCAGCGTCTGGTCATCATGGGTCAGCAACTGTCGCATCCAGCGCCGTTCGTGCCAGGTCAGAAAGCGTCTTTTCAGTGACGACATCAAACCGATCGGTGGCATGGCCGGCATAGTGAGCTCGGGCCGGGTCGGTTGACGAAGCACATCCGGGTATAACCGGTCCAGCGCCGCCCTGGTCATTTCAGGCGTATTGTCCCCCGAACGATATTTGAGCGGTGACAGCTCGTCCCTTGTTTTTGTCATGGTACGGACCTCATCAAACGGTGATGGATACATTGCCAGGGTACGCGCCACCGTGTGATCATTAAATCTATATTTAAAACACCCTGTGTATAGAAAATTTAAACATGTCTGATCGAACGCTTGATATCGCGTTATTACGCACATTGCACATGGCCGGGTCACTGGGCACGCTGCGTGCAACGGCCGCGCGTCGGCATTGCACGCTCGGTGCGGTCAGCCAGCAGATCAAGCGGCTGGAGCAGCAGCTGGATTGCCAATTGCTGGTGCGTTTCAAGACGGGCGTACAGCTCACGGCGGAAGGCGAGCAGTTGATCGCGCAGTCACTCACCCTGCTTGCCGAGCACGATGCGCTTGTTGAACGGCTGTCACATCGCTCGGCACAGGGCGTGGTTCGAATCGGCATGCCGAACGAATATGTGCCCCGGATGCTCGATAACCTGTTGCCGGCCCTTCGACAGACGGTTCCCCAGGTGCGCCTGCAGGTCACAACGGCCAACAGCCTTGAACTGCGGCGGTCAGTGACCCAGGGCGAGCTTGATATGGCGATTGCGCTGTATTCCGACAGGGAAGATCAGGCCCCCGGACCCCCTCTTTGGCGCACCCGGCCCGTATGGGCAGGCTCGATCCATGGCGGACTACACAGGCGTGATCCACTGCCGCTGGCGCTGCACCCCTGTGACTGCACGTATCGGGCCATCGCCCTGGCAGCACTGAACGACAACGGTCGAAGCTGGGAAACGGTATTTGCCAGTACCAGCGTTGCCGCGATCGAATCGGCCGTGGCCAACGGTCTGGCAGTCAGTGTTCTCAACCGGTCGCGCCTGACGGGAGATATGCAGGTACTGGGCGCCAGAGAAGGCTTTCCACCGCTGCCGGAATGTCTCGCCTGCCTGATTGAATCACCGGACGTCGCCACGCAGAACAGGGCAGCTGTGGACCTTGTCAAAAACCGGTTGCAGTCCTCCGGCTTGATCCAGCAAGTAAAATGGGCGGGCTAGTGTCGAGGCCCCCCAACATGACCTCAGCCGCATCTTTCTGCCATCGCCCCCCATGGCAGATTCTCTTTGGCCTTTTGATGTTTGCCGCCTATCTCGCCAGTCAGTTTCTGAGCGTGCAGGTGCTGCAACATGTCCTGAGCGATGCCGCCTTTGCAGCACTCATTCAGGGCTACGGCTTCGCGGTCATTCTGGCGCCGTCACTGGTGCTGATGCTCGCGGGCTTTTGGGCGTGGCGACGCTGGTTTTCGGCGCGGCCCACGCTTGTCGGACACTTCACATGGGGCGATCTGGCCCGGGGCATCGGCCTAGTACTGCTGATCCAGGGGCTGGCCGCTGCCGTCAGCGTCTGGCTGGACATGGCGCCCGAGGCGTTCATGACATCGCTCTATGACGGCAAGAACACGCTGCAGATCGCCATCATGGTGGTCTGCGTGCTGGTCTGGGCGCCGATCATCGAGGAGCTGGCGTTTCGCCACTTTTTAATCCCGCGTATCGATGACCAGCCGCGGGGCTGGTGCGCGGCGTTTCTGGTCATGTTCAGCGCGCTGTGCTTTGCCGGCCTGCACATGATCCAGTATCACCATCTGCTCACGTTTGTGGCGCTGTTTGGCTGGGGGCTGGTGCTGGGCTACTACCGCTGGCACACCCGCGGGCTGTTGCTGCCCATGCTGCTCCACGCCCTTGTCTCGTCCATTGGCCTTGTCGGGGCGCTGTTTCAGGGGTGATCAGCCAGGGGCAGGGCAGACGACTGTGCCAGGCTGAAGCAAAATCCTTCAGGTGAATCCCTCATGGCCACGACCCTCTACGCCCATCGCCTCTCCCAACCCTCGCGCGCCGCGGAAATGCTCCTTCGCGAGCTGGCCATCGAGTACGACTTTCATGAGATCGACTTCGCCGGTGGCGAGACCCGCACCGATGAATTTGACGCCATCAATCCCTTCCAGACCGTGCCGGCGCTGGTGGTCGAACATGACGGCGAGACACTCCATCTGGCCGAAAGCCAGGCGATCATGATGACGCTGTGTCGCATCGCCGAAGACCAGCATGTCGCCCAGCGCTGGTATCCGGGGGAGCAGGACATCCCCCGCAGTTCAAAAATTGATCAGTGGCTTGCCTGGTATCACAACAACCTGCGCCGCTTCGACATGTTCCACCACATCATGAACCTGCACCTGACCCTGCCGATGCTCAAGCGCGAGATTCAGGCCACGCTGCTTGAGCCGCTGCAGGAGGGTCTCAGACCGGGTCTGGAACGGCTCGAGGCGCACTTCCAGCATCAGCAACGTAGCGGCCATGCGCCAACGCTGCTGGGGGATGAGCACCCCACCATTGCCGATCTCGCCATGGGCTGCGAGCTCTATCAGATCCGCGCCGCCGGCTACCGCTTTGACGGCTATCCGCAGGTGGATGCCTGGCTTGAAGGGCTGGCCCGCCGAGCGCACTTCCAGCACGTGTCGGAAGCGGTCGACGCCCAGGGCCGCGAGATTCGGCAACAAAGCGGCGACTATCTGGCGCTCGATACGTTCGGATAGGCCCGTCGACAGGCAGGCTCATGACCAAAAAAGCTCGGCACCGGCCGAGCTTTTTAACGCGTGGATCATGCCGTCTCTCAACCATGCGCGTCGGTGTGAATCGTCGTCTCCACCGACAGCCCCACCCGCAGCCGATCGAGCCCGGGCTGGTCGGGGTCCAGCGCGATGCGCACCGGCAGGCGCTGGACGATCTTGGTGAAGTTGCCGGAGGTGTCGTTGCTCGACACCGGTGAGAAGGTGGCCCCGGTGGCCGGCGCCAGGCTTTTGACATGGCCGTGCAGCTTGAGGTCCGGCCAGGCATCGACCGAGATATCCACCGGCTGACCGGGCTCGACATCGGTGATATCGACCTCGCGGTAGTGGGCGGTGATGTAGATGCCCTGCACCGGCACGATGGCCAGCTGGGCGCTGCCGGCATTGACCCAGCCGCCCACGCGGGCGGACTGCTCGGCAATCACGCCATCCACCGGCGCGGTGAGATGGGTGCGCGACAGCGACAGCCGGGCCTTCTCCTGCTGCGCCAGCGCCTGATCCAGCGTCGCTTCAGCGCTCTCCCTTTGCGCCTCGAGCACCTGTTTTTGCTGGCGAACGCGCGCCAGCTCGGCCTGATCGGCCCGACGTTTGGCCTGCTGGGCGTGGGCGTTGGCCTCGGCCTGCTGGGCGTTCTGATCGGAGACGTTGCCGTTGTGGCGCAGCCGCCGGTAGCGCTCGGCAGTGGCGTGGGCGTAGTCGGCATTGGCGCCGTCCTCGGCCACCTGCGCCCGGGCGCGCTGCACCTGCGCCGGGTGCTGGGCCAGCTGCGCCTCGATCTGCGCCAGCGACGCCCGGGCCGCGGCCACCTGGCCCTCGGCGTCATCGACGGCTGCCTGATAGTCGCGCGGATCGATATCCATCAGCGCATCGCCGCGCGTGACGCGGTCGTGATCATCAACGTGTACCGCCACCAGATCGCCTTCCACCTGCGGGGCGATCACTACGTAGTCAGCATCAAGGCGGGCATCGTTGGTCCAGACCTCACCGCCGCGGAACTGATGGCGGGCCAGCAGGGCCGCCGCCACGGCGGCGATCAGCACGATCGCGATCGTCAGAATCAACGTCTTGCGCGACCGGGGTCGGGCGTCATCGGCAGGGTTACTCATGGCACTCTCGAGGGATCAAAAGGGTTTTGGGAATCAAAAGGGGCCTGGAAATCAAAGTGCTTTGAAATAAAAGTGCTTTGAAATCAAAGGGGTCTGGGGCGGTTGAAACGCGGCGCAAAGGTGCGTTTGGGCAGCAGACACAGCGGCAGCAGCAGCAGGGCGCCCAACGCCAGCGCCCGCCAGAGATCGGCATGGGCCATCACCTGGGCCTGCACCTCCAGCTGCTCGAACAGATGATGAAAGGGCTCGCCGTGCGCCGGGCCCGACGACCAGGCCAGCGCCGCCCCATCATGACCGCCGAGCGGCATCGAGCGGGCAAGCGCAAAGCGCATAGTGCCGATACGATCGAGCAGGGTATGAAGGTGGTGATCCACGGCCACCGTCATGGCGTGGCCGATAAGGCCGCCGGCCACGGGGCCGGCCAGCGCCCGGGTCGTGTTGATCGTCGCCGAAGCGAACGGCCCTTCCTTCGGGTCGATCACGGCGGTGGAGGTGGTCAAAAGACTCACCACCACGATCGACTGACCGGCCGAGAAGATCATCTGCGAGAGATAGAACTGATCGCGCGTCCAGGCGATGGTGGCGTGGCTGTTCATCCAGCTCGACAGCGCCATCAGCACCAGCCCCAGCGCCACCATCCAGCGGCTGTCGACGCGCTCGAAGTTGAGCACAAACGCCGTCAGCGGCAGCATCACCAGCGAGGGCAGGGCGAGCGCCAGGGCGACCGGCAGACTCTGCAGCGGCCGATAGCCCTGCACCTCGGCAAGAAATTCCTCCGGCAGTGACGCCGCCGAGGCGCCCAGTGCGATCACGCCCATGAGCATGACAATGCCGAAGCCGAAATTGACCCGCTTGACCAGCGCCGGCTGGATCAGCGGCACCGGGGCCACGCAGCAGCGCAGGATGAACAGCGGCACCAGCGTGGCACTGGCCAGCGCCAGCCAGCAGATCAGCGGTGAATTGAACCAGTCCAGCCGCTCGCCCTGGGTAAACACCACCACCACGGCTGAACACACGCCCCAGCCCAGCATCCACCCGGGCCAGTCGAACTGACGCCAGCGCCCGGGCGGGCGCGGATCCTGCGGCAGGCCGTAGAGCAGCAGCGCGGCGGCCAGCACGCACAGCGGCACCACCGCCCAGAAGACGAAATCAATGCCCAGCCCCTGATGGGCCCGGATCACGATCGGCGCCCCGATATTGGGCGCGAAGGTGGCCGTCAGGCCGTAGGCGGCCAGACCAAAGAGCTTGATCGACGGGGTCAGAAAGCGCAGCGCCACCGCCATCAAAAGGGGAATCAGAAAGCCGTTGGTCAGCCCCTGCAGCCAGCGCAGGGCGAGCATCAGCGCGCGCGAATCGATCACCGTAAAGCAAAGGCCCAGCGCGCCGAGAGCCAGCACCGCTACCGCCGCAAAGCGACGCATGGAGTACGTGGTCGCAAGCCAGGGCGCCACCAGCATGCCCATGGCCACCCCGGCAGCGTAGAGCGTGGTGAACCACTGGCCCTGATCGGCACTGAAGCCGTAGGCACCGCGGATATCGGCCAGGGCCAGAGAGGTGGCTTCTTCATTGATATCGGCACCGACACAGGCCAGCAGCATACCGACCAGGCCGAGAACCAGACGCAGGGACATGACACACTCTTTGCGATGGATGAGGGGCGGGGAGGCCGACCCGGGGTGGGCAACCTATCGCTACAAGTTGACTTTGTCAACTTTTGGTCAAGCCCTTATCGCATCCAACGCGCCCTGATCAACTCACGGGAGGCGCATCACCCACATTGCCCAGCACCCGCTCCAGCAGCGCATCGAACTGCCGGGTCTCCTCCGGCGTGCAGCCGGCCGTCATGGTCGCGGCCAGCTCGCTTCGAATCTTCTCAAGCTGCTCAAACAGCGCCCGGCCTTCCGCGGTCAGCGCCGCCTCGGAGATGCGCCGGGCTGTGGAGCTGCCACAGCGCTCGATCAGGCCCTGCTGCTCCAGCTCCCGAAAAGCCCGCGCCACCTGACCCTTGTCCCAGCCGCGGCGCTGCAGGATGGCCTGCTGCGCCTGGTCGGGAAAGCGGCCCACGACCGACAGCACCCGCAGCTGAAAGGTGGGCAGGGTGATTCCCTCGCGGCGGGCCAGCTCGCTCAGCCGCGCGCGACTCAGAAAACTCAGCTCTGCCAGCTTGTCGATGATCCTGCTTTCCATGGCCCCCTCGCTGTGGTGAAAAGCCGTCATTGTGATGGAAAGGGGGTGGGGCTGGCGAGTGTGGGTGAAAGCCACCGTGATCGAGGCAAGATCCCCGCGGGCTCCGGTATGCACAGGCCGGCCCTCAAACTTTGATTCGGTTTCTTTTTATTAGAAATGCGGCCAGGCTGTCATAACGGGCAAGCCATTAAGCTATAAACAAGCGTGCCCGGATAACGACAAGCTCAAGGGAGAGCGCCATGACAACATCTTCAGGGAAGGAACGCCGGCGCGATATCGCGCTGCTGCTGGTCGGCGCGCTGGTCGCGCTGGTCGGACTGGTGTTAACGGTGGGGGGCGCCTGGCTGGCGATCGTCGGCGGCTCCTGGTATTACCTGCTGGCCGGCATCGGCATGCTGTTGGCCGGGGGGCTGCTGGCCATGCAGCGTCGCGCCGGGGTGGCGCTTTACGCCGTGGTCTTTATCGGCTCGCTGATCTGGGCGGCCTGGGAGTCGGGGCTTGACTACTGGCGCTGGATCCCGCGCATGGATGTGGTGCTGATCCTCGGCATTCTGGTGGCGCTGGTGGCCTGGCGCACCGTCGATGGCCTGTCACGACGCGCCTCATTTTTAACCGCCGGCGGGCTGACGCTGGTGCTGGCAGGCGCCGGGGCGCTGGCCTTTCTGCCGCACAACTTCACCCATTCGGGGAATGTCCCCGAGCCGCAATCAGCGTCGCTTGCCACGGATACCGGCAACGCTCAGCCGGCGGACCAGCCGGCGCGCGGTGACTGGGCCGCCTACGGTGGCGATAATGCCGCCACCCGTTATACCTCGCTGGATCAGATCACGCCCGATAACGTCGGCCAGCTGGAAAAGGCCTGGACCTATCGCACCGGGGATCTGCTCGACCACCGCTGGGGGGCTGAAACCACGCCGCTGAAGGTCGGCAATGATGTCTTTCTGTGCACGTCACGCAACATCCTGATTTCGCTGGATGCCGCCAGCGGCGAGGAGCGCTGGCGCCATGATCCGCAGGTCTCCGATGACGCCATCCCCTATACGGCGGCTTGCCGCGGGGTCACCTACTACCAGGTCCCGGACAGTTCCTCAACGCAGACCGAAAACGACGATAACAGCGCCAATGACCGTGGCCTGGTCGGCAACAATGACACGGCCAACAACAATGACACGGCCGAAAGCACTGTCGTCGCCGGCACCTCAAACAACAGCGCGCAGCAGTGCCAGACACGCATTTTCTCCGGCACGCTGGACGGGCGCATCATCGCCGTGGATGCCGAGACCGGCAGCCCCTGCACCGGGTTCGGTGACAACGGCCAGGTCGATATCAAACAGAACATGGGCGAGACACCGCCGGGTTATGTCTCCATCAACTCGGCGCCGGTGATTGTCGATGACGTGCTGGTCACCGGTCACCAGGTGCTGGACGGTCAGCGTCGCTATCCGCCCTCCGGCGTGATCAAGGGCTATGACGCCGTCACCGGCGAACTGCTCTGGGCCTGGGATGCCGGTCGTCCGGAGCGCAGCGAACTGCTCAGTGGTGACGAGACCTACGTGCGCGGCTCCCCCAACATGTGGACCACGGCCGTCGGCGACAACCAGCTGGGGCTGGTCTACCTGCCGATGGCCAACTCGGCGGCGGACTACTGGAGCAGCTCGCGAACGCCGGCCGAAAATGAATGGGCCAGTTCGCTGGTGGCGCTGGATGTCACCACCGGGCTGCCAAAGTGGAAGTTCCAGACCGCGCACAAGGATGTCTGGGATTACGACCCCGGCTCCCAGCCCACGCTGATCGACTTTCCCACCGACAGCGGCAAGGTGCCGGCGGTGCTCATGCCCACCAAGCAGGGCGGCATCTACGTCTTTGATCGACGCAGCGGCGAACTGCTCGGTGGGGGCGCCGAGGAGCGTCCGGTACCCCAGGGCGGCGTCGAGCCCGAGCAGCGTACAAAAACCCAGCCCTACTCGCTCTATCACACCCTGGAGCAGCCCGAGCTGACCGCACGCGACATGTGGGGCATGTCGCCCTTTGATCAGATGTTCTGTCGCATCCAGTTCCAGAACGCCAGCTACGAGGGCATGTACACCCCGCCGACCGCCGATCGCCACTGGGTCGAATATACCGGCTACAACGGCGGCTCGGACTGGGGCAGCATCTCGGTCGACCCCAATCGGGGCGTGCTGATCGCCAACTACAACGACATGCCCAACTACAACATTCTGGTGCCGCGCGAGAAGGCCGATGAATATGGCTGGAAACCGCGTGAAGAGCAGCAAAGCGACGATGGCGGTGCCGAAGGGGCCGGCGCGCCGCAGGCCAGTACACCCTACGCCGTGAACGTTAATGCCGGCTGGCGGGTGCCCTTCACCGGCATGCTCTGCAAGCAGCCGCCCTATGGCCATATCCGTGCGGTCGACGTGGCCTCCGGCAACACGCTGTGGGACCGTCCGCTGGGCACCGCCCGTGCCAACGGCCCCTGGGGCATCCGCTCGGGACTGCCGATCAACATCGGCACGCCCAACAACGGCGGCTCGGTGGTCACCGCTGGCGGTCTGATCTTCATTGCCGCGGCGACCGATGACCTGATTCGGGCGATCGATATCGAAAGCGGTGAAACGCTCTGGAGCGCACCGCTGCCGGCGGGCGGCCAGGCCAATCCGCTGGTGTATGAAGCCAACGGTCGCGAGTATCTGATGATCGTCGCCACCGGCCACCACTTCATGGAAACGCCGTCGGGGGATTACGTGCTCACCTACGCGCTGCCGGAGTAAATCGTTGGAAGGAAAGGCAAACCATTGAGAGATAAAGCGCCCTGCGGGGCGCTTTTTTTTGGCCGGTGGAACCGTCCAGGGCGGACGCCATGACGACCCGGCGCTTTCAGGGCAACAAAAAAGCCCTGTCGCAGGACAGGGCAAAATAGCTCAGTCAAGGAAATCTAAACGGTCACGCCATCGGTTCAAAACACATACTGCAGACGAGTCATGATCGCATCACCGCTGTCGTCGCCGTTGGCGTTTTCAAGCGCGCTGTCGACCCTGGCGTGGTTGTAGTTCAACGACACCTTGACGCTATTGTTGGCGTACCAGTTAACGCCGAGCGTTTGTACGTAAGCCTTGTTTTCGCCATCGACCGCACCGCTTGGAATGTCATTGACGATTACGGCGCTATCAGAGGAGACGCGACCATAGCGGTAGAAAAGCTCCCAGGCGCCCAGACTCGGGTTTTCCGGTTTGATCGCATCGAAGCGAGCGCCGTCGAACTTGTAATTGCGTGACTCACCGGTCAGTGTCCAGGCCACCTGGCCATACATGCCGTCGGATTTGACGTCGTCGTAGCCGGCGTCGTCGCCTGAAAGTTCACGGTGCAGATACTCCCCCTGTAGCGAGAAAGGCCCACTGGCCCAGGCAAATTCGGCGCCCAGTACCGAGTCGTCGCCGTAATGCGTACCCGGCGCGATCCGAGTCAGCACCGGATCGTAGTCGTTGTCGCCGGCATCACCGTGAACGCCAAGCCCGGTATCGATGTTGTCGCCGAAATCGACGTCACCGAGGTCGCGATAGGCATAGTCAATGCCAAAATGGAGCACGTTGCCAGCGGTATGAAATGGCGCATAGACGGCGCGCGCGTTGAACTGTTTGGGCGCTTTTCCATTGACATCATCGAGGCCGTCACGGCTCACCAGACTGGCCGAAGCGTAGATGCTGTCAGCAAGGTTCGATTGGATCTGAAGACCGAGATCCTGATCGGAACCGTTGATCCAGGGCGCCACGTCGTAGCCGATGTTGCGCTCGGTCGCGGTGACCCATTTGGAGCTGGTCGCTTTCTCAAGGCCAAAGTCCGGATCGAAGATCCCAAATGTCACGGTCGCAGGCGAGGCACCCGCGTAGAAGATGGTGGCGTTATCGAAATCGTTGTCGCTGTTGTCGAGCTTGGTCGTAACGTTGTAGCCCCAGTCCCCGAACGCCTTGCCCTTGACCGTCAGATAGACACGGCGAAATTCGGCTTCATCACCGGTCTTGCCATTGTCGGTATAGATGCCATCAAAGCTGTCGTAATCGGCTTGAACCCGGCCGTGCACACCGAAACTGAACCGCTCGTCCTCGGTCGTGACGTCCAGGCCACCGGAGCCGGCGTCGACGATCAGATCCTGATCGCCCGGAGTGCGCACCACGCCGGCCAGCGCGTGAGCCGATGCCCCCGTAAAGGCGGCGAGCGCGATCCATGAGGCAAGTGTCGAATAACGCATGATGAATGACTCCAGTTCCCTGCAATTGTTTAGCCAGCGCCGATTGTTCAAACGCAAACACTGTTTTTGCAGGAGCCATCTTCAGTGCATTCGGTTACACCTTATTTACAATTTAAGAACATTGGATGTCACATTCATCACGACCTGATTCAGGCTATCGACATCGAAAGCGGCGAAACGCTGTGGCGCGCGCCATTGCCGGCGGTCAGACCAATCCGCTGGTGTATGAAGCCAACGGTCGCGAGTATCTGATGATTGTGGCCACCGGCCACCACTTCATGGAAACGCCGTCGGGAGATTACGTGCTGACCTACGCGCTGCCGGAGTAAATCTTTGACAGGAAAGGCAAACCATTGAGAGACAAAGCGCCCTGCGGGGCGCTTTTTTTTGAGCACACCATTGCTGGTCCATTATCGCAACCCGTCGATGTCAGGCAGGTCGAGATCCGGCCGATCGCCGATCACACAAACCAAGCCCTCGCCGCCGTTAGCCACCCCGATCACCTCATGCCCCTGCGAAACCAAACTGATGCGCAAAAAGCGGCGAATCTGGAGTTCGTCATCAACGATCAGAATGCAGGAGCGCTCAAGGGACTTATCTCGGATCAGGGGAGGTTTCCGGGGCCAGCAGCTCGTCCTCGTCGGAACCGGTAGCGGTAGCGGCGTGATCATGCCTGCCCAGCAGCGGCAGATGAATCACGATGCAGGTGCCGGCGTGGGCGTGAATCTCACCCGCGACGTTTCGCTTGATGTCGGCTTCGTCGGCCGATTCGATGGTAACCTCATCGACTATGGAGGTAATGCCAACCTGGGTTGGCGATTTTGAAGGAGGATTAGAGCGTGGGCGGTGACGATAGCGGCCTGAATGCGATCAGGGCAAGCGACGACGTTGGATGCATGTTTAACTTTCGCCGCAGCGCCATACCGCTTGCGATACACCGACAATAAGCGTCTCGCCAAAGAGAGCGCGTTTCCCATCACACCCTATGAGTTCGCTTGTTCGCACTAACGCCGATCGCCACCATTTCTATAGGTGGGCATAAAGGTGGCCTCTTTGGTGCGCAACGAGGGCCGTCAGGGGCCACGGTCTTTATCACGCGGGACACGCCGTACTCGAGTCGACGAATGACGACAGGGGACGTCAGATGGTAAAGGCCCGGCGTTAGACGAGCCTTTACCGGAGGTTACTAAAGATAGCGCCACGGATGCCAATTCATGCGGATGTCGAGTTTCAGTCCTCGACGCTATCAAGAGGCTCAGGTTTGAACAGGGGCTTTTTCATTACAGTTTTGATCCAGACAATGGCAATCACACTGACGATCCCAAGTACCACGCCGGCGCTCATGAATATCTGCATGGTCAGATCCGGTGCCGGCGAAGCATAGACAATCGCGTAGAGCATGCCCGCGATACCGATTATCTGGGGCAAGGGATAGAGCGGTGAGCGATAGGGCCGGCGGGCCTCGGGATATCGCCGACGCAGGGCGATGACATTGCAATGAGCGATGATGTAGGCGATCAGCCAGGCGATGGCGGCAGCGGTCAGCAGCAATTCCACGGTACTCGGATCGTCCCCCCACACCAGTAGCGGCAGCCCGGTGACGATGGCGACAAAGAGTACCGCCACCCAAGGAGTTCGGTTACCTCGTGTGACCCGCCCCAGTATTGGAAAGGCCTGTCCTCGCCCGGCCATGCCTTGCAGCATACGCGGCACTGCCGCCAGCGAGGTATTCAAGGTGCTGCAGGTAGCCGTGATCGCCGCGACAGCCAGCAAAAGATTCCCAGAATTGCCGAAAACGGCGCGAGCATACTCTAGATGCGGCAGGCTGGCGGAGAGCATGACGTCTTGGGGCAGGTAGAACAGCGCGCCCAGACAATAAAGAGCAAAGACAGCGAAAATCACCGTCAACCCCATGTACATGGCGCGCGGCACGTGGCGGCCCGGATTTCGTGTCTCGCCGATCAGCGGGCAGACGAACTCAGCACCTACATAGCCCCAGATGGCCAGCGCGATGAGCGTGAAAGCACCGTTACCCAAGCTGAAATCGGCCACCAAATCACCGGCATGGATAGTGTGGGGCGCAAAACCGCCGGTCAGGGCACTCAAGCCCAGCAGCGTCAACGCCAGGACCATGGCAAAGGCCAGCACGTTCTGCAGCCGGGCGAAAACGTCGATGCCCATCAGGTTGAGCAGGGCGAATAGCCCCAGTATGCCAAAGGCGATGAACTGGGTGCCGCCCAGTACCGGATAAAGCACGCCGAGAAGATGGTCGATCAGCAACAGTTCGGCGGAAAGCGCGAACATCGCCACTACCACGTACCCGGAAAATACCGACAGGATTGCCGGAAAGTGGCCCAGAGCCACCTCGGTATAGGTACCAAGGCTGCCAGCACGAGGAATCATCAGCGATAGCTCGGAAAAGGACGCAGCGTAGCACAATGCCAGTATCCAGGCGATTGTCAGCGGCACGATGAATCCAAGCCCGGCAATGCCGACGACCTGAAGCATGATCACCATGACGCCTTGGGAGACCACCAAGCCGACGGCGACAGCCATCAGCGATTTCAGACCGAGCAGACGCGTGGGTCTGGCGAGGCGATCTACCGGGGCGCTCTTTGCAGTGCCATTGGACCCCGCGGATGTATCTTGCATGGTTGTAGCCTCTTTGTTGTTGTAGGTTCTGACGCGGTTGGCGCTATCCGCGCTTTATCGATGATTTTGCCGGATTTCGTTAAAGACGAATCCAAGTGGTCTTGAGCTGGGTGAATTTATCGAGCGCATGCAACGACAGATCACGCCCGAACCCTGACTGTTTGTAGCCACCAAAGGGCGTGGTGAAATCAAGGGCGTCCACCGTGTTGATCGAGACGGTGCCCGCGCGCAGGCGGCGCGAGACTCGATGTGCTCGTGATAGGTTGTCGGTCCATACCGACGCTGCCAAACCGTAGATCGAGTCGTTGGCGATGGCGACGGCCTCATCCTCATCGTCGAACTCGATCAGCACTGCTACCGGCCCGAAGATCTCTTCCCGTGCAATGGTCATCTGCGGCGTTACGTCGTGAAATAGCGTCGGCAACACAAAAGCGCCCTGCTCCTCGCCACTGGGCGTCTCGCCCAGCGCCAGATGTGCGCCCTCTTCCAAGCCCAGCGAAATGTAGCCGCGTACCTTGTCGGCCTGGCTGCTATCGATCAGCGAGCCAACATTGGTAGCCGGATCCAGCGGATCGCCCACCACCAACTCGGAAGCAGCGGCCAAGAAGCGCTCGACAAACGCTTCTTTGGCATCGCGCTGGATCAGAATTCGCGAGTTCGCCGAGCATACTTCGCCCTGATTGAAGTAAATGCCCTGTACTGCCGCCTTTGCGGCAGCATCGATGTCGCAATCACCAAAAATGAGATTAGGGCTCTTGCCGCCACACTCTAGCCAAACCTGCTTCATGTTCGACGCGGACGAATATTCCAAGAACCGTTTGCCAGTGGCGGTAGAGCCGGTAAACGTCAGGCAGTCTACGTCTGCATGTCGTCCAAGCGCCTGACCGGTGATGTGGCCGTGTCCGGTAAGCACGTTGAAAACGCCATCGGGAATGCCAGCTTCTTGGGCGAGGGCAGCCAGACGCAAGGCGGTCAGAGGGGATTGTTCCGCGGGCTTGAGAATCACGCTATTACCCGCGGCGAGTGCAGGGGCCAGCTTCCAGGCCGTAATATCGAGAGGAAAGTTCCACGGTACCACCGCTGCCACTATGCCCAAGGGCTCGCGGGTAATCGTGGCCAGATTGGCACTGTCCGTGGGGGCCACCTCTCCATACATCTTGTCGATGGCTTCGGCATACCAGGCAAAACAGCCCGCTGCACCGGGGATATCCAGCGTGAAGGCGTCACTGATCGGTTTGCCTGTATCCAAGGCCTCCAACAGCGCCAGCTCCTCGACGTGCTCGAGGATCAGCGCCGACAAGCGCAGCAGTACCTTCTTGCGAGTGGCCGGGGCGGCCTGCGACCAATTGCCGGCTTCGAAAGCGGCCCGCGCGGCGACAACGGTACGATCAACATCCTTTGCTGTACAGGCCGGCACGGTGCCCAAGGCTTCGCCGGTAGCGGGATAATGAGTCGTCAGTGTGGCACCGTCGGAAGCGGCGGTGAATTCACCATTGATAAACGCAGCATCGGGGATACGAAGCTCTTCGCGAAGTTGACGCCAGTAGGTGCAGTCATGTTCGGCCATTTAAAACTCCATCGAAGAAGATATCGCGTTGTTATTGGAGGATTCGCAGGGCTGCACCCTGCTTATAACCACGATAGGTATCCGACATTCTTCGACAAAATATTATTATGCGAGCTTTTGGATCATTTTTATTAATACAGATCGGAAAAACGGGCCAACGACAAACGTTAGAAGTCACTGCCGTTTGCGGCCGCGCTTAGTCGCGAATCAGTCCTGTTCCGCTAATGTCGATCGAAATCGCCTAATAGAGTCGCACAGCGGGAATTGCATGCTGGAGGTCGTGCGCGGGGAGGGTGAAGAGTCGCTGAAAAGCATGCCAAGCGGCGTCATTCATTCTAATAACTCGATCGCATCTCGACGATTCCCTGATTTTCGCTGGCCATTCCCTTCCGCCTAGCGCCATCACCCTACTCTCGCCAGAAAGCGCCGCAAGCCGTTGCCAAGTGCAGGGGCCAGGCTACTGCTTTCCGATAGCCAGCCCCCTACGGCCCAGCCGCTCTGAGCGAAACGATGAACGTAGGAGGTTGCCGATTTGTGCTAACGCCTCTCCCCTAGAGCACGACAGACTCGGTTCCTCGGAGTAGGCCGGCTATCAATAGCTGAATTCGAGAAGGGTCGCTTCGCGTGGTTAATGCCAGAAACAGTTGCCGGGTCGAGACCTACCACGGCGGCGTTGAGGTACAGGCACCCGTGCGGCGCCTAGCTCTCACTCAGAATACGGATCGAGTACCGATCATGACGAACAATACAAAAATCGATTTTATCTACCTATCCGAGCCCGACATGATACGTGCCGGCGTCACTGACATGCCCACTTGCGTGGATACCATGGAGGAAGTGTTTCGGCTGCTCTATCAGGGTGATTACCGTATGGCCGGCGCCGATAACGATTCTCACGGCGCCATGATCATGTTCTCGGAAGAGTCGCCCTTTCCGGGTATGCCCAAACCGACGGCCGATCGTCGAATGATGGCCATGCCCGCCTATCTGGGCGGCAGTTTCGGTACCGCCGGGGTCAAGTGGTATGGATCCAACATCGAGAACCGAGACAGAGGCCTACCACGCTCCATCCTGACGTTCATTTTGAACGATGCTGACACGGGCGCACCGCTGGCCTACATGTCGGCCAACCTTCTCTCCGCCTATCGCACCGGCGCCGTGCCAGGTGTCGGCGCCCGCCACCTAGCCAGGCAGGATGCTCGCGTCGTGGGTCTGGTCGGCCCGGGCGTCATGGGCAAGACCTCGATCGCCGCCTTCATGGCTACGTGTCCCGATATCGATACGATCCGGGTCAAGGGTCGGGGACAGAAAAGCCTCGACGACTTCAAGGCCTGGGTGGCAGAACACTACCCACAGATCACGACCGTTGACATCGTCGATAGCCTCGAGGAGGTCGTCAGAGGCGCCGACATCGTCACCTACTGCAACTCCGGCAAAGGCGGTGATCCCTCGACCTACCCCATCGTCCAACGCGAATGGGTCAAGCCCGGCGCCTTTCTCTCTATGCCTTCACTGTGCAGTCTGGACGAAGAAATGGAGCAGTCCGGCGTTCGCAAGGTGCTGGATAACACGGGTCTGTATCAAGCCTGGTATCGAGAAGTGCCCAAGCCAGCGCACAACTATATTCCCATGATCGGCGTGCGCTTCATGGACATGATGGCAGAAGACACGTTGACGCTGGAGCAGCTGGAAGATCTTGGAAAAATCGTCGCAGGTGATGCCCCGGGTCGTCAGTCGGAAGACGAGATCATCATCCTGTCGGTCGGCGGTTTGCCTGTCGAAGACGTGGGCTGGGCTACGGTCGTCTATCGCAATGCCATCGAAAAAGGCATTGGGGTCAAACTCAATCTCTGGGATACCCCAGCCTTGAAATAAGTGGCGTCTCCCTGCAGCCGCCGCTTGTTAGAACGTGACGTCGTCTTCATAACAATGCCATCAGGAAATAACCAATGACCAAAATCACGAAAGTCAAAACCGGTTCGCAGTTTGAAGTTCACGGCAGCTATTCACGGCTGGTCGAGATCAACGGCTGGATCCATGTATCGAATACAGCCGGACGCAATCCCCAGACAAAGAAGATTCCCGAAGATCTCGGCGAACAGACGCTGCAAGTCTTTGCCAACATCGAAAGAGCGCTGGCCGCCGTGGATGCAAGCCTTGCCGACGTGGTGTTTTCCAGGGTCTTTGTCCAAAACCCCGAGCACGTGATGCCGGTCATGGACATCGTTGGTGAGAAGTTCCGGGGAATCGATCCGGCGACCACCGTCACTTGTCCACCTTTGGGTACGACAGAGTACAAGGTCGAACTGGAAGTGACGGCCTACCGAGGTGCCGCCAGCGCCGACGTCGACGAGATCACTCTGCCCCAGCAGTGATCTTGCCCGGCGCTCACCGCCAGGATTTTCGTTCTTTCAACGCGTCACGCAGGAGCCCTGTATGGCACCGACAATCACGCCCGTCACGACATCCCAAAACTGCCCTGAATCGGCAACAGTGGTCATCATTGGCGGCGGAATCATTGGCCTTACGGCGGCGCTGACGCTGGCGGAGCGCAATATCCCGGTGGTAGTGCTGGAAAAGGGCCGAATTGCGGGAGAGCAGTCCTCGCGCAATTTGGGCTGGGTCAGAAAGACGAGTCGGCATGGCCACGACATTCCGCTCGCCCAGGCGGCTGACCGCCTCTGGGCGGGCATGTCCGAACGCGTCGGTAGCGATGTCGGCTACCGCCAGTCAGGCATCATGTTCGTGGCGCGTACCGATGCGGAGATGGCGCTGCATGAGCAGTGGCTGAAAACGGTCGACGAGCTCGCGCTCGATTCTCGCCTGCTCGGCTCGAAAGAGATCGATACCCTGGCTCCCGGCAACCGAAGCAAGTGGGCCGGTGGTATCTATACCCCTTCCGACGGCCGGGCGGAACCCACTTTGGCGTCCAGCGCCATCGCTCGAGCCGCCATGGCGAAGGGGGCGATCATCGTCGAGCAATGCGCCGTGCGTGGCCTCTCCATGGCGGGTGGCAGAATCGAGGGTGTGGTCACCGAAAAAGGGGAGATACGCTGCGATCAGGTGCTGCTGGCTGGCGGTCTCTGGTCGCGGCGGTTTCTCGGCAATCTTGGCGTGTCGCTGCCGACTCTGCCTCTGATCAGCTCAGTGCTTAGAACCGCTCCGATGAAAGGCCCGACGGAGATCGCGGTCGGCGCGCCTGACTTCTCGTTTCGTCAGCACCGAGACGGTGGATTCATCATTACGCAACGGGGCGCGCTCGATGCGCCCCTGACCCTGGATCACATGCTGATCGGTACGAAGTACCTGAAGGCGTTACGCGGACAGCGCGGCGTTCTACGCGTAAAACTGAACAGACATTTCGTCAGCGACATGGCGCTGTCGAGGCGCTGGAAAGCGGACGGGACTTCTCCTTTCGAGCGGGTTCGCACGATGGATCCCCCCGTCAATGACTCCCTCAACAACGAGGCAATGGGCAACCTCAGGGCTGCCTGGCCCGCCTTTGAGCAGGCCACCGTGGCCGATACCTGGGCCGGCATGATCGACATCACGCCAGACTCCAACCCGGTAATCGGGCCAATACCTGGCATACCGGGACTCACGGTCGCCTCTGGCTTCTCAGGGCACGGTTTTGGCACATCACCGGCGGCGGGCCAGCTGGCAGCGGATCTGGTCACCGGTGTCGAGCCGCTCATCGACCCCGCCCCCTACCGATTCGATCGCTTCTGAACGGCCGATCAGAACCTGCGACTCACCCGGCAAGACGCTGGCGAGTCACCGACGGCGGCTCGAGAAACAACCGGCGATATTCTCGGGTGAAGTAGCTCTGATGGAAAAATCCATGCTGCGCGGCGGCATCGGCCAAAGGGACGGTCGGGTCCTGCAGCAGGCGACGCCGAACGGCGTTGAGACGCAGCGCCCGCAGGTAGTGTATCGGCGTCTGCCCGGTCTCGCTTTGAAAGCTGTATTGCAGCGTACGCCGCGAGATTTTGAGCTGGCCGCACAGCTCCATCAGCGAGGGGGGGGCATCTGGCCGCAATCGGGTCAGGGCATGGCAGCGATCCACAATGTAGCGACGGGTACGGTAATTGCCGCTGTCATCGCTCGTGACGCGCTGCGACGGCGTATCCAGCAATAGCTCGATGCCACCCTGTAGCTGGCGAAGCATGGCCTGCTGGGTGACTGCCGGCAGCGTCCCTTCGACGTACCTCGAATACTCCGTCAATAGTCGCCACTCCTGCTTCAGACGCGTCAAGAGGGCCGGCGCCACCTCGAGCAAGCGCAACTTTTTCTCGTCACGCTCGAGCCAAGGGTGATGCTGGCGCTCAATCGACAGCACTAGCAGGTCGTAATCGGCCGGCGCGACACTCAAGAACTCTTCACAGCTGGGCAGCACGGTGAGTGCGTCGAACCGATACAGACTATTGCTCGACCAGTTCAGAGGAAGTACGAAATGCCACTGATCGGCTGGGAAATGAATCGATTGCGAAACGCCAAGGTTGGCCTTTTCGCGATACAGCCTCACCCCGGGGCCCACGATATCGACGATTTCGCCAGCAAAGTGCCCTGTCTCGATCTGATCAAACTCCTGCTGCCACCCAGGTAGCTGCGCGGCATGCTGAGTGACGTCTTTACATTCATGGAAAGCGATTTTCATAGGATGTTGACGCTTGGTCAGCCTTGGCAATGTTCATTCGATAGACATAGCCGGCTCAGGTTGAAACAGCAAACGATCGTAATCGGATAGCTGACGAGGGCCGACGGCAAGAGCGCCGCTTACGCATCCGATAGTGCCAGCATTGGCGCATGGAAAGAAACCCGGCTTGAGAGAGTGGAACTCGCCACTCGGGTAAAGACGTTCCAGTGCACCGAGAAATCGATATTGAAACGCCTATGGATCACT
This sequence comes from Kushneria indalinina DSM 14324, assembly GCF_003385845.1. Classification (GTDB taxonomy): domain Bacteria; phylum Pseudomonadota; class Gammaproteobacteria; order Pseudomonadales; family Halomonadaceae; genus Kushneria; species Kushneria indalinina. The sequence continues at coordinate 512,524 of NZ_QRDJ01000007.1, forward strand.
AAAGCTGATCCAAAAGAAAAAATAAGTATATTTTAATGATCCATCCTGTCTTCGTAAGCTTCCAGACACAATAAAACCCAAGGAAGCCCCCATGTCAGCCGAGTTCATGTTCGATTTGCCTCGTCCGCAGCCCTCATCGTCCCGCTGTCACCACGCCAGCATCTCCCGGTAATACATCCGGTTTCTCTTCGACGATCGATAGGCGAGACAGTGTCGATATCACCCCGCCTTTCGCCGACTCAACGGAAAACAACATCATGGCCCTAAAGAAAAGCTACGTTGACACGCTCGTGATTGGCGCCGGACAGGCCGGCATCGCCATGAGCGAACACCTGATACAGGCTGATGTTTCACACCTGGTACTGGAGCGCGACCGCATCGCGGAACGCTGGCGGTCACAGCGCTGGGACTCCCTGGTGGCGAATGGCCCCGCCTGGCATGATCGCTTCCCGGGCATGACGTTTGCCGATGTCGACCCCGATGCCTTTGCGGGCAAGGAGCAGGTCGCGGCGTATTTTGAAACCTATGCAGCGAACATGGACGCCCCCGTCCAGACCGGCGTCGAGGTGACGTCCGTGGTACGCAACGAAGGCCACCCCGGATTCAAGATCGAGACCTCGGAAGGCACGCTCGAGGCCGCCCGCGTGGTGGTTGCAACGGGCCCCTTCCAGCGACCGGTGATTCCGCCGATCGCTCCCCGAACCGAAGCCCTGACGCAGATCCACAGCTCCGAATACCGCAACCCCGGACAGCTGCCCGAGGGCGCCGTACTGGTGGTCGGCGCAGGCTCATCAGGCGTTCAAATCGCCGAAGAGCTGATGCGTGCAGGAGGCCGACAGGTCTATCTCTCCGTAGGGCCGCATCACCGCCCACCGCGCGCCTATCGCGGCCGCGATTTTTGCTGGTGGCTGGGCGTGCTGGGCGAGTGGGATGCCGAGGCGATGAAGCCGGGCACCGAGCATGTGACCATCGCCGTGAGCGGGGCGCGGGGTGGCAATACGATCGATTTTCGCCGACTTGCCGCCGAAGGCATGACGCTCGTGGGCATGACACGAAGCTTCGACGAGGGCGTGGTAACGTTCGAGCCGGACCTGGCGAAAAACATCGCCCTGGGCGATGCCAACCATCTCTCGCTGCTGGATGCCGCCGACGCCTACGCGACGCGCAACGGGCTTGATCTGCCGCCCGACCCCGAAGCGAGGGAGCGTCTGCCCGACCCTGACTGCCTGACGAACCCGCTGAGCACGCTCGATCTCGACGACGCCGGTGTAAGTGCCATCGTCTGGGCGACCGGCTTTTCCCAGGATTACATCTGGCTGAACGTCAATGCCTTCGATGACCAGGGCAAACCCCAGCATCAGCGCGGCGTGTCAAAAGAGCCGGGCGTTTATTTCCTGGGTCTGCCGTGGCTCTCCCGTCGCGGGTCGAGCTTCATCTGGGGGGTCTGGCACGATGCCAAACACGTCGCTGACCACATCGCGACCCAGCGCAAGTATCTGGCCTATCACGCCGACGCCCAGTCACAGGGTACGCCCGCCGATGTCGAGAGGACGATCTGATGCCGACGCATACACGTATTCGCATGTTCAACACCAGAGTCACCTACCCCAATCAGAGCCTGGACAACGACCTGTGTCAGGCAGTGCGGGCCGGTGACACCGTCTATGTCCGCGGGCAGGTCGGCACCGATTTCGACGGCAATCTCGTCGGCCTCGGCGACCCGCGCGCCCAGGCAGAACAGGCAATGAAAAACGTCGCCCAGCTGCTGAAGGAGGCGGGCAGCGATCTCTCGCATATCGTCAAGACCACGACCTATATCACCGACCCGCGCTTTCGCGAGCCGGTCTATCGGGAAGTCGGGCTGTGGATCAAGGGGGTGTTTCCCATCTCTACCGGCCTGGTCGTCGCGGGGCTGGCCCAGCCCGAGTGGCTGATGGAGATCGACGTGATCGCTGTCATCCCTCAGCAGGAGAGTGAACAATGACGCTATCGATTGCCGGTTTCTGCCGTAAGACAGGCCAGTTCGGCGCGGCCATCACCTCGTCGAGTATCTGCGTGGCCAGCCGCTGCGTCTTCGTCGGCCCGCGCCATGGGGTGGTGCTGACGCAGAACGTCACCAATCCGGTCCTTGGGCAGCTGGGGCTCGAGCACCTGCAATCCGGCCTGGCCGCCGGCGACGTGCTGACGAAGCTTCTGGACAGTGAAGATTATCCTGAATGGCGCCAGCTTCAGGTGCTCGATGCCAACGGCGACAGCGCCATTCACAACGGCGCCGAGACGCTGGGTATTCATGCGACGCGCGCCGGCAGCGACTGCGTGGCGGGGGGCAACATGCTGGCCGATGCCAGCGTGGTCGACGTCACGGTCGCCGCCTTCGAAAATGCCACGGGCGAACTGGCTGAGCGTCTACTGGTGGCCCTGGCCGCCGGCGTCGAAGCCGGTGGTGAAATGGGGCCCGTCCACTCCGCGGGCCTGAAGGTCACCAGTCAGGCCAGCTGGCCGGTCGTCGACCTGCGTGTCGACTGGCACGACGACCCCATCGTCGAGCTGCGCCAGCTCTGGACGCGCTACCTGCCCCAGCGCGACGACTACGTCTGCCGCGCCGTCCGCCCCGATGAGTCGCCCTCCTATGGAGTGCCAGGAGACGTGCGCTAAGCCCCGGCTTCGCCAGAACATGGCCGCGGCCCGTCGAGAAGCCTGCTTCCTTCCTGACGGCGCAAATGACAAATCATCGTGTGCGCCGTTCTTTTATGGGATTTTGAACCGCCATGCCCACTACTGATGCCGTTGACCTGCTCACCACTCTGGTGGGTTTTGATACCACCAGCCACCGCTCCAACCTTGAACTGATCGCCTTCATCGAGCGCTATCTCGACGACCATGGGGTCGCCTCGCGTCGCGTACTCGACACCACCGGCGAGAAGGCCAATCTCTTCGCGACCATCGGCCCGCAGGACCGTGGTGGCGTCATCCTGTCGGGACATACCGATGTTGTCCCCGTTACCGGCCAGACATGGCGCAGCGATCCCTTTACCCTAACGGCGCATGAAGGTCGTCTCTACGGGCGCGGGGCGGCAGACATGAAGGGCTTTCTCGCCGCCGTGCTCGCGACCGTGCCGGCGATGACCCGGGCCGAGCTTGCCGTGCCTATCCACCTTGCCTTCTCTCACGATGAAGAGGTCGGCTGCGTCGGGGTGCGCAGTCTTCTCGACGATCTCAAGGGCGTTGCCCATCGCCCCGTGGCCTGCATTGTCGGAGAACCCACGCGGATGAGGGTGGCGACGGCGCACAAGGGCAAGCTCGCCGTACGCGTGTCGATCACCGGCAAGGCAAGCCATTCGGGCATGGCCCCGGAGGGCGTCAATGCGATTCATGCCGCAGGGCATCTGATCCATTGGGTCGACACGCAGGCGGCGACAAAAGCCGAAAGCGGTCCGTTCGACGAGCGGTTTTCAGTGCCCTATACCACGCTTCAGGTCGGCGTCGTGCAGGGGGGGGAGGCGCTGAACATCGTACCAGCGAAATGCCATCTCGATATCGAGATGCGCACCGTCCCCGAGGATGACCCCGAAGCACTGCTCGAGGCCCTCACAGCCGTCGGCGAGAGGATCGAAGCCGACATGCGTACTCATCACGACGAGGCTCGAATCGAGATCACCCGGCTCGGCGACTATCCGGGGCTCTCGGTCGAGGAGACCAGTCCGCTGCTGGCGTTCACGCTGGGGTTAATCGAGGATCAAAACCGCGCCCGAATCGGCTACGGCACCGAGGCCGGGCTTTTCCAGAACGAGCTCGACATTCCCACCCTCATCTGCGGTCCCGGCGACATGGCACAGGGTCACACACCGGATGAGTTCATCGAAACGGATCAACTGCACCAGTGCGTTGTTTGGCTGCACGAGATGGTCGAATCCTTGACGACAGACGCCATTGAAAGTAGCTATGGAGGCCGCGCGCCGTTCATCGAGGCTTTCCCGCCCGGCCAATAGACGTTTCAGGCCTGGCAAACATGCGACATCGGAGCCGTCTGGTACGCTGGCGTAAGACAGACTCTTCTCCAGCGTAACGCTTACTCCCACTACAGGACGGCCGGCTCGATGCGTCAATTCACCCTCAAGCAACTTCGCTATTTCGTCGTCGCCGGCGAACTCGGCAGCGTGACGGGCGCGGCGAGACAACTCTACGTTTCGCAGCCCTCGATCTCTGCCGCCATTCATCAAATCGAGGAGATGACGGGACTTCAGCTCTTTGTGCGCCACCACGCTCAGGGGCTGTCCCTCACTCCCTCGGGAAGACAGCTGATGACGCGGTCAAGGCAGCTGCTTCGCGATGCGGACAGCCTGATGCAGTACGCGATGTCGCTGGGGGACACGATCGCCGGCGAACTCAAGCTGGTGGCCTTTCCCACGTTTGCCCCTGTCTTCCTTCCTCGCCTGCTGCGCAAGTACGCGGATGCCTATCCAGACGTCAACCTGAGCTGCCACGAGATGACGCAGGAAGACATCCTCAAGGGACTGCACAACGGCGAGTACGAACTGGCGTTCGCCTATGACCTTCAACTGCCCCAGGAGATCGAGTTCACCCCGCTCTCACGCTTTCCTCCCTATGCCGTCGTGGCCGAGGATCATCCACTCGCCCGGCAGACCAGCGTAAGCCTTGCCCGGCTCATCGAGCATCCAATGGTGCTGCTGGACTGGCCTCAGAGCCGCGAATATTTTCTCTCCCTGTTCGAGGTCGAGGGCATCGTTCCGGACATCATTTATCGGGCGAAATCACTCGACATGATTCGCGGCCTTGTCGCCAACGGCTTTGGCTTTTCGTTGTTCAACACGCCGCTGACGACCGATAAGGCGTTTGATGGCAAACGCATTGTGGCACTCACGCTTGAAGAAGACGCCCGCCCGCTCTCCATGGGCATCGCCAACCTTCGTCACCTCACCCTCAGCCCTGCGGCTAATGCGCTGCGCCAGCTCGCCCTGCAGACCGACCTCGTCCTCGAGACGATCACTCAGTCGCGCTCAATCTTCTCGTCTTCCACGCCCGGGCCCTGATCGCTCGCCCCGTCAACGTCTCGCCAACGACGAGGGCAGGGCGAGATTGCATCAGCGAAACCTATCCCGATGTTCGCATAAAAGTATTTTAACCAATCCGGGGCCCTGCTTATCGTGGAGCTACCCGGCGAGACTTTCGTATTACAGGAACAGAAGCTCACCGCTCAAGGCGCCACGCCTTCCGAACGACGTATAACAACAGCTGGCCCATCGCAACATCAACTCATAACAACAGCCAATAACGGAGTTTCCATGTCCTCGCACTCAATCCACAAGCGCTCAGACGCTAGCGCCTTTGCTCAAGCACTGCCCGACCAGGCCCCATCGATCGTCACGGTCTTCGTATCGTTTCCGGTCGCGTCCTGCGCAGTGACCGCGTAACCCAATCAGGTACCGCCTTCTAGGGAGAACGCCATGAGTTCCTGGACCTTCGTCGCCTTCGGTGTCGTATCGGCAGCCACACTTGCGCTCGCTGTCATGGCGCTGCTGCTGGACAAGCAACGCTAGTCCCATCGACTGCAAGACCTCTTTCAATAACAATGATCCGAGGACTATTCCCATGTTGAACTGGGCCCTACTGATCGTGTCCGCCACGATCCTAATTGGTCTGTCGCTCTACTCGATGCGAGTCGCCGGCGACCAGGACGAGTCCGGCTTTCTCGTCGCCAATAATTCGCTCGGCCCCTTCGTCGCCGCCGCCACCCTGATCGCCACCGGCTACAGCGGTTTCGTATTCATCGGCTCCCCCGGTGTCGTCTACGAGTACGGTTCGCTCGAGCTCTTTTCGAACGCGTTCTACACACCCGCCTTTTTGATTGCCACGCTTTTTTTCGCCAACTATTTACGCCGCAAGGCGCGAACGCTGGGCAGTCGTACCATGCCCGAGTACATCGCGCAGACCCACTCGTCGGGCATGGCCGGACGCTGGCTGCAGGGGGTGGTGGCCGTCATCATCATTTTGCTGTTGAGCGTCTTTCTCGTCTCCCAGATCAAGGCGATCGGCCTCCTCGTGTCCGGCTGGCTGGGGATTTCACCGACGATGGGCGCGCTGCTGATCACGCTGCTGGTGATCGGCTACACCATGTTCGGCGGGCTGCGGGCCGTTGCCTGGACCGATGCCGTGATGGTGCTGGGGATGGTGTTCGCCTCCTGCGCCATTGCCTATGTCGTCTTCATCGAGATTGGCATGGGCGAGCTTATCGCCAGACTCGATGTGATCAACCCGGAGCTTGCCAACCCCTCATCCGGAGCGCCCTACGGCGATAGCCCGGCCTCTGCGCTGCTGCTGCTTCCCTACGCCTTTCTGTGGGCCGCGGCGCTGCCGTTCATGTCGGTACGCTTTCTCGCCATCAAGCAGAACGTCAGCATGGCGCGGGTCGGCATCTGGGTCGCCATTCTTGGTCTTTTGCTCAACTTCACGCCGCTGGCAGGACTCTACGCCAAAGCCTATTTCCCCGACCTCGCTTCCCCGGACATGGCCATGCCAACGTTTCTGGCGGAGGGGGTCAGCCCTCTGATGTCCAGCGTCATCACGCTTTTTATCCTTTTCGCCATGAAGTCGACCGCGAACTCACTGATGCATACGGTCTCGACGGCGCTCTCCTATGATCTGCGCGCAGCACTGGGGCTGCATGAAGGCTTCACAACCACCATGACGTTCAACCGGTTGATGGTGCTGATCGTGGGGATCTGCGGCTTTGTCGGCATGGCCTACATGCCCCCGGTAATGATCCTTTGGCTGGGTATTCTGGGTAACGGCACGCTGATGGCGTCACTGTTCGGGGTGACGCTCTGCTCAACGTTCTGGCAGGGCAACAGCGCGGGGGCGTTCGCCTCCATCGCCACCGGTTTCAGCGTCAGCGCGTTCCTTCTACTGGGTACGGATCTCGGCTGGGTGCAGGGCCCACTCTACGGCTGCCTCGCCTCGGCGGCCTGCTACGTCGGTGTGAGCCTGGTGACACGTCGCGCGCTCAACCCTGCCGTCTCGTCCCTCTGATCATGCGCGCCGTATGACGTGCCGACTGAAGCACGCTGATGGGCCACCGGGGCCTTGAACGCAAAAGCGGCAGTGACTTGAATTCACTGTCGCTTTTTACATTGGAACCAATCGACCTCGAACCTGGCACGCCATCTCTGATCAAGGTCGCTACCGACTATCACGACATGGAAACGTCGTCAGGCACGTTTGAGCAGCCTTTTATCGGCCAATTTCCCCTTCGCCGCCAGCACTCTCGGCTTCATCATCTCCGCCACGGCCTGAAACACCGGCACCACCACCGAGTTGCCGAACTGGCGATAGGCCTGGGTGTCGGAGACCGGAATCACGAAACGTCGCTCCCCGGGGGCGTCAAAGCCCATCAAGCGCGCGCACTCGTGCGGCGTGAGCCGCCGGGGGCGGTGTTGCAGGTTCTCGGGGGCATCAAAGGCCAGCGCGTCATTAAAGCCGCGGTCGACGAGGATCTCCGAGCCGTCCTTGTGATAGCGCGCTGACAGGGTGCGGGCGGTGTCTTCTGCCCGGGTCAGGCCAAAGCCGAAGCCGTTGCCTTTTTCCTTGTGCTTGCGGGCGTACTGGTAGAGATAGTTCCAGAGCTTGGGAGTGAGCACATACTTCGCATCGACCTCGCTATCGAGCAGCTCACCGAAGGTGGGCTTTTGGGCGGGGAAGTGGGCGCTGATGTCGCGCAGGGTGAAGCCCTCATGCACGTCGAGATCGCGGCGAAAGCCGACCAGCACGATGCGCTCGCGGTGCTGGGGCACAAAGTGGCGGGCGTCGATCACCTTCGGGTCGCGGCCCTTCAGGGCGTCTGCGTCGGCGACGTCATAGCCCAGTTCATCAAGCGCTTCGCAGATCACCCGAAAGGTCTTGCCCTGGTCGTGGCTTTTGAGGTTTTTGACGTTTTCCAGCACGAACGCGGCCGGCCTTCGCGCGGCGATGATGCGGGCGACGTCGAAAAAGAGCGTGCCCTGGGCGTCGCACTCGAAGCCGTGCTTGCGCCCCAGCGCGTTTTTCTTGGAGACCCCGGCCAGCGAGAAGGGCTGACAGGGAAAGCCCGCCAGCAGCACGTCATGCGCGGGGATCTGCTCGCGGATGTGGGCGTAGGCCGCTTCTTCATCAACGTCATCCCGCGCAGAGAGCGTCACATCGCGGATGTCTTCGTTGAAGCGGTGGGTCTGCGGGTCGCAGTAGTGATTCGCCTTGTAGGTGCGCACCGCGTAGGTGTTCCACTCGGAAGTGAACACACACTCACCGCCCACGGCCTCGAACCCCTGACGAATGCCGCCGATGCCGGCAAACAGATCGATAAAGGTGAAATCGGCCCGATGCTGATGGAACGGCGGAGCCGGCAGCAGGGTGATCAGCACCCGGCGCTCGGCCTCATCCAAGGGCGTTGGGTGGCCCTGCTTGAGATAGCGAGCCAGCGTGTCGCGGGTCCAGTGAGCGCTCACTTTAGCCAGTTTTTCGGCGACAGCGCCCCGATCAAAGATCTCCAGCACCCGGGCCAGCAGGGCGTCATCTGTCAGGGCGTCATAGGGGCAGGCGCCCGTCGGGGTGCGGTCGGTCTCGAGTTCCGGGGGCAGCAGTTCCGGTGAAAACGGTTCTGATGAAGACAGAGTCATGGGCGCTCGCGAATAGGCAGGGTACGATCGGCGCCCATTGTACGGCCGGCGCCCCCTGCCCACCAGGGCGCTGCCCCCGGGTTTTGCACTCAGCCGCTCTGTTCGGCGTCTTCCTGCTTGGCGCTTTTGTGGCGCTCCTCGTTCAGGCCCAGCTTCCAGTAGCTCGAGACGTAAAGATCGCTTTTGGCCACCGCGCGCTCGGTCTTGAAGTAGTGGCGCAGCTGGCGCATGGCGGAGAACTCGCACGCCGCCCAGACCGCCGGGCGGCCGTCCTGCCAGTCGATGGTCCGCACCGCGTCAGGCAGCGCCTCGCTGTCTTCACCCGGATGTTCATTGACCACCCAGTGCAGTTCGATGCCCTCGGGCGCATCAAGCGGCTGAATATCGGCTTCGCTCAACACCTCGATGACGGCGTGGCCGCGGGCGTGGGCGGGGAGATTTTCCAGGTTGTCGCTGATCGCCGGCAGGGCGGTCATGTCCCCGGCGAGCAAGAACCAGTCGGCGCTGTCATCGACGCGCTTGCGCGGACCGGGGCCGCCGATCTCGATGGTGTCACCGGCGGCGGCGCTGTCGGCCCACTGCGCGGCCGGGCCGCCGTCCTCGTGAAGCACGACATCCACATCGATGGCGTCATCACGCTGGGCGCGCACGGTGTAGGTGCGCATGAAGGGCGTGCCGTCCTCGCGGGTGAACATCAGCTTGATGTAGGTGCCGGCCTGATCGGCGGGGAAGGTCTGCATACCCTCACCGCCGAGCGTCACGCGCAGCATGTGCGGGGTGATCAGGGTCTTGTCCAGCACGGTAAAACGACGGGGGGCGGGGCGGCTCATGGGCTCTCCTGGTCGCGATCAAGCTGATCGGTCATGGCGTTGACGGTGTCGATGAAATCACGGGTCCGGGCCGGGCTTAATCCGGCGGCCATCTGCGCCTCGAGCGTTTGCTCGATGGCATCAAGGCGCTCGCGCAACGCCCGGCCGTCGGCGCTGAGCGCCAGATGCGCGGCGCGGCTGTCGGTGGGGTGCGGGTGGCGCTCGATCAGGCCCTCGCGCTCCAGCTCGCGTGTCACTCGGGTGATCAGGCCCTTGTCCTGCAAAAGCGCCGTGGCCACCTCGCGGGCCATCACGCCGTCGTGGCGACCGATCTCGCCGAGTACGCGCAGGTGCGACAGCGGCAGGGTGATACCGTCTCTGAGATAGCGCTCGCGCAAGGCACGCTTGTAGACATGCAAAAGCCCGAAAAGCGCATTGCCGGCGGTAGGCATAACGTCATGACCGTCAATGAAAGTGATTCTCGATACGATCCGCTATATGGTTGATATTGTCAACCAGTTGCATCGACAGCTGTCATCGCCGTGACATGACCCTGTCTCAATCTGGACGCCTTTTTCGTCCACCGATCCGGAGTTGACCAACATGTCCGTTACCCGCCGCTTTACCACTGCCGTGCTGACCACCGCGGCGCTGTCGACCTCACTGCTGGCCCAGGCGGCCGGCGGTCTGGGGGATGTCTCCCAACCCGATAGCGCCCCGGACACCTTTTTGATGGTCAACGAGATCCCGGCGGGCAGCGCCATCAAGTACGAGCTGGATGAAGCGGGGCATGTGATCGTCGATCGCTTTTTGTCCATGCCGATGGCGTATCCGGCCAACTATGGTTCGATCCCCAGCTCGCAGGGCGGCGATGGTGACCCGCTCGATGTGATGGCATTTACCCGCACGCCGATCGTGCCGGGCGCGATCATGGCCGTGCGGCCCATCGGTATGCTGCGCATGGTTGATGGCGGCGAGGCGGACGACAAGATCATCGCCGTGCCCACCCATGAAGTGGACCCGACCTGGGATGAGGTCGAAAGCCTCGATGATCTGCCGGCCATGGAACGCGAGCGTCTTGAGGGCTTTTTCCGGGTCTACAAGCAGCTGCCGGAAGGCAGCAAGGTGATCGAGCTCAAGGGCTTTGCCCCGGTCAGCGAGGCCCACGAGGTGCTGCAACAGGCGCTGGACGATTATCAACCGCCGTCCTGAGCTACGCTTGTCGCTACCGACACAACGCCCGCCCTCGAATCGAGAGCGGGCGTTTTTTTGAGCAACAAATTGCTCAAGAAGAGCTCCATGCCCAAAAAATGAGCGATATTTTGCTCAACTCGCACCAGCGAGCTGATGTCCAGGAGTCCGGCGCTGCGTGAGCGCCTTTTGAACCGCGCCCGACGCGCTGCATCCGTCACATGCCTGTCATGTTGCCCGGCCACGATGACGGCCCGTGTTCCCGTTCATCTGCCGATGCCTCTACCAATGCCCCTGCCCATGACTGTCACACCATTTGTTGCGTTTCGCTCCGGACTCTCCGCTCTGGCCGCCGTGGCCTTCACGCTCGTCGCCCCCCTGGCCAGCGCCGAGTCGCTGATGCTCTATACCAGCCAGCCCAACACCGATGCCCAGCAGACGGTGGACGCCTTTGAGAAGGCCCACCCCGAGATCGACGTGCAGTGGGTACGCGATGGCACCACGCGCTTGATGACGCGTCTGGAGGCCGAACGTGCCGCCGGGCAGAACCGCGCCGATGTGCTGCTGGTCGCCGATGCAGTCAGCCTCGAGAATCTGCGCCAGCAGGACCTGCTGGCCCAATACCAGCCCGAGGCGCTGAGCCATTACCCGGATGCGCTGTATGACCCGGAGGGTTACTACTTCGGCACCAAGCAGATCGCCACCGGCATCGTTTATCACCAGCGCGCCGCCGAGCAGCCGCAGCGCTGGCAGGATCTGACCGAGCCCGCATACCAGGGCCAGGTCGCCATGCCCAGCCCGCTTTACTCAGGCGCGGCACTCATTCATCTGGACAGCATGGTCAACGATGAGCGCTTTGGCTGGGACTATTACCAGGCCCTGGCTGACAACGGCGTGACCCCCAACGGCGGCAACGGCGGCGTTCTCAAGCAGGTGGCGGCCGGCACCAAACCCTATGGCGTGATGGTCGATTTCATGGCGCTGCGCGAGAAGGCCAAGGGCTCGCCGATCGAGTTCGTTTATCCCGAGGAAGGGGTGAGCGTGGTTACCGAACCGGTGGCGATCATGAAGGAGGCTCAAAATATTGATGCCGCGCAGACCTTTGTCGATTTTCTGCTCTCCCGCGAGGGCCAGCAGCTGGTAAGCCGGCAGGGCTACCTGCCGGCGCGCGATGACGTGGACGCCCCCGAGGGCTATCCCGACCGCGCGCAGATCAAACCGCTGCCCTTCTCGGCCACCCGGGCACTCGAGCAGGCCGAGGACGAAAAGGCACGCTTTGCCGATATCTTCTCTTCCTGATGGCGGCAACGGTCATGACGCGAGGCCTGCCACGGCTGGGGCCGGCACTGCTGTTTGTGCCGGCACTGCTCATCTGCCTACTGCCGGTGGGCCAACTGCTCATCGAGGCAGTGCTGGCAACGATCACCGCGCCGACGCAGTGGCGTGACTCACCGCTTTTTGAGGTGCTGAGCAGCGCCAGCACCTGGCGGGCCACCGGCCACAGCCTGTACACCACGGCACTGGGGACCCTGATCAGCGTGGCACTGGGCACACTCTTTGCCTTTACGCTGGCGCTGACCGACCTGCGTGGCCGGCGGGCGCTGGTGATCTGTTTCATGCTGCCAATGATGATTCCACCCCAGGTCACGGCGCTGGCCTGGCTGCAACTGTTCGGCCCGGCCAGCACGCTGCTGATTACCCTCGGCATCGCCCCGGCACTGGGCGCACCGCAGCCGCTCTATTCCGCCGAGGGCATTGCGCTGCTGCTGGGCATTCAGCATGCGCCGATGGTGTTTCTGGCGCTTCGGGCCAGCCTGGCCGAACTGCCGGCGGAACTGGTGGAAGTCGCCCGTCTGAGCGGTGCGGCGCCACGCACGGTGTGGCGTACGGTTATCCTGCCGCTGAGCACGCCGGGCCTGATTGCCGGCACGGCCATGGCGGCGATTGCGGCACTGGGCAACTTCGGCATCCCGGCCATGCTGGGCATTCCGGTGGGCTACTACACGCTGCCTACCCTCATCTACCAGCAGCTGGCGGGGTTTGGCACCGGCGTACTGGACCGCGTCGCCTCGCTGGCACTTCTGATGACGTTACTGGTGGGGGTGGGCATCTGGCTGCAGCACCATCTGCTGGCCCGGCGCGACTATCGACTCGGCGGGCAGGGCGCCCGGCCGCTGACCTTTGCCACCGGGCGCTGGCGGTGGCCGCTCACGCTGATGCTGTGGGCCCTTCTGGGGCTGATGCTGGTGGCCCCGCTGGCGGCGCTGATCACCACCTCGCTGGTGCCGGCGTTCGGCATGGGGCTGGACTGGCAGCATCTGAGCCTGGCGGCCTATCAGGAGATGTTCACCCGTCAGGCGGTCACCGCGCGCGCCTTTGGCAACAGCCTGTGGCTGGCCGGCAGTGCGGCCGTGGTACTGGTGGCGCTGACCCTGCCGCTGGCCTGGCAACTCGCGCGCCGGCGATCAAGGGTGCTGGGCGTGTGCGCCGCACTCTTTGATGTGCCCTTTGCACTGCCCGGCGTGGTGCTGGCGATCGCCTGCATCATGGTGTTCAGCCGGCCGCTGCCAATCATCGAATACTCGCTCTACGGCACGCTGGGCATCATCTTCATTGCCTATCTGTCGCGCTTTCTGGTGGTGGCGCTCAAGCCGCTGCACAGTGCCTTCGCCCAGCTGGACCCGGGCCTTGAAGAGGCCGCCCGCCTGGCCGGTGCGGGCCCGGTTCGAAGGTTATGGGACATTTTATTGCCACTGGTGGCGCCGGCCGCCATGGCCGGTGGCCTGCTGGTCTTTTTGAGCGCGGTCAACGAGCTGACCGTCTCGGCGCTTTTGTGGTCGGCCGGCAACGAGACGCTGGGTGTTCTTATCTTCAATCTGGATGACGGCGGCGACAGCGTGCTGGCCTCGGCCGTGGCGGTGGTCACCGTGGCGATGGTGGTCGCCATCATGGGGATGCTGGAGCTGATGGCGCGTCGCCTGCCGAAAGGGGTTTTGCCATGGCAGCAATGAATCCAGGTCGGCTGTCGATGACGGCGCTGGGCAAGCACTTCGGTGCGCATGTGGCGCTGGAGGCGCTCTCGATGGCCATCGAGCCGGGCGAGTTCGTGGCGCTTCTCGGTCCCAGCGGCTGCGGCAAGAGCACCACGCTGCGGCTGCTGGCCGGGTTCGAGACGCCGGATCACGGCGAGATCCGCCTCGGCGATCAGGTGCTTTCCAGCCCGCAGGCGCAGGTGCCGCCCGAGCAGCGGCGCATGGGCATGGTGTTTCAGTCCTATGCGCTCTGGCCGCACTTGAGCGTGGCGGGCAACGTGGACTACCCGCTGCGGGTCCAGAAGGTGGCCGGCAGTGAGCGGCGTCGGCGCGTGGAAGACGTGCTGGCACGGGTGGACATGACCGCCATGGCCGGGCGCTATCCGCGCGAACTCAGCGGTGGGCAGCGCCAGCGGGTGGCGCTGGCGCGCTGTCTGGTCAGCCAGCCGGCGGTGATATTGCTGGATGAACCACTGGCCAATCTGGATCGTCACCTGCGCGCCAGCATGGAGGACTACTTTCGCGACTTTCACCGCGAGACCGTCACCACCATGGTGTATGTCACCCACGATCAGGACGAGGCAATGGCGCTGGCCGACCGCGTCGCGGTGATGCAGGAGGGCCGGCTCAAACAGTTCGCCACCCCCGAGACGCTTTATCACCAGCCCGCGGATGTCGAGGTGGCCCGTTTTATCGGCCAGGGCAGCGTGGTGCATCTGGCGCGCGCCGCGGCCGGTGAGTGGCTGACCGGCAGTGATGCCCAGCGACTAAACGAGCAGGGCAGTGCGCGCGCCTTCGTGCGCCCCCAGCATGTGGTGCTCGGCGTGGAAGGCGGGCTGCCGGCCCGGGTCGAGCGCTGCATCTTTCGCGGCGAGCGCCACGTGCTCTCCCTGCGCCTGGAGGATGGTCAGTCACTGACCGCCTACAGTCATACCGCCCAGCCGGCAGGCAGCCACACCAGCGTGGCCATTGAGCGACTCTGGGGACTGGAAGAGGGACATACGAAAATGCAGGCACACCGTGACCGGGTGCCTGCGCAGTGAGTGCGCCGCCTCAGCGGCGCGAGAGGTGCTCGCCCAGGGCATTCAGAAACGCCTCGGCCACCTCGTGCTCGTAGCAGTAGTAGGTCCACTGACCCACCCGCTGGGACGAGACCAGGCCGGCGCGCGACAGCGTCGACAGATACAGCGACGTGGTCGGCTGGGAAAGCCCGGTCTTTTCACGAATGTGGCTGACGCAGATGCCCCCGGGCGGGGCCATCTCCTTCTGGGGCGGGAAATGCAGCTCCGGCTCCTTGAGCCAGCACAGAATGTCCAGCCGCACCGGGTTGGCCAGTGCGCTTAAAACCGTATTGATATCCATGATCAGGGCCAGGCGTTGGAGGCCGAACCAGTATACGCGTTCACGGCCGGACTGCCGAGACACGGCCGGGCGGCAGAGCGCCCGGCCGGGACGACTCAGCGCACCAGCACATCCAGCGCGCTGGTATCGAAATCCTGCAGCTCATCCAGTCGGCCGTCACGCACCTTGTTGGCCCACTGCGGGTCGGAGAGCAGGGCGCGGCCTATGGCGATCAGATCGAAATCGTTGCGCACGCGCCAGGAGGCCAGCTCCTCGACGTTGACCCGGCTCTTGGAGGTCGGGTCTTCCTGACGGGTGAAGTGCCCGGTGCGGAAGGTCTTGTCCAGCCCCACGCTGCCCACGGCAATCACCGGGCGGCCGGTCAGCTCACGTGTCCAGGTGGCGATGGTCTTGCTGCTGCCCTCAAAACCCGGCTCCCACACGCGGCGCGTGCTGGCGTGGAAGATGTCCACACCGTCGTCGGCCAGCGGACGGAGCAGCTCGCCCAGCGCCTCGGGGGTCTCGGCGATGATCGCGTCATAGTCCGAAAGCTTCCACTGCGAGAAGCGGAAGATGATCGGGAAGTCCGGGCCGACGGCCTCGCGCACGGCGCGCACGATCAGGCGCGGGAAGCGCAGGCGGTTTTCGAGGCTGCCGCCGTAGGCATCCTCACGCTGGTTGCTCTCGGGCCACAGGAACTGATCGATCAGATAGCCGTGGGCGCCGTGCAGCTCGATGCCATCAAAGCCGATCGCCTTCGCGTCACGTGCGGCGCGGGCAAAGGAGGCCACCACGTCCTCGATGTCCTGCTCGGTCATCGCCTTCACGACTTCCACGCCGTCCTCGACGATCGACATCGGCCCGAAACCCGGTACGGCGGAATCCGGCTCGACACCCGGGCGACGCTCGCGGCCCACGTGCCACAGCTGCGGCATGATTTTCCCGCCGGCGGCGTGAACGCCCTCGACCACCTTCTGCCAGCCCGCCAGTGCGGCCTCGCCGTGAAAGGCCGGTACGGCCGGGTAGCCGTTGGCACCCGGGTGATCGATATAGGTGCCTTCCGTGATGATCAGGCCGACACCGCCTTCGGCGCGGCTCTTGTAGTAGGCCGCCACGTTGTCACCCGGAACGCCGTTTGGTGACTGGTTGCGCGTCATGGGGGCCATGACAATGCGGTTGGGAATGGTGACCGAACCCAGCGAAAGGGGTTCAAACAGCGGCGCGGCCAGTGTCTGTGCAGAAGTCGTCATGTCGTTTACCTACTGATATAGAAATATATCAATATATTTAAACAGAGCAGCGACATCATGACAATCCCTTGCCGGTGTATCGAGCGCCACACGCGGTCGCGGGTCAGGTCACCCGCGTGTCGTGCGTCATCGGTACTGGTGATCCCCTGAAATGAACGCCATGCTATAGGCATCCTTTATCGTCGCATCACCTGTTCATGTGTCCGGCGATGGTTGCATACCCACTTGTCACCCCTTACCAAGGAGCCCCGTCATGACCCTGGATCAGGCCGCTGCCCAGACGCTTATCGACATCGTTCGTCACGCTGCCAGAACCGAGATTGTGCCGCGCTTTCGCATGCTCGATCCTGACGCCATCGACACCAAGTCCGGCCCGGATGATCTGGTGACCATTGCCGACAAGAGCGCCGAAAAGGTCATCGCCCGCGGCGTCTCCGAAGCCTTTCCCGAGGCCACCATCGTGGGCGAAGAGGCGGTGGCCGAAGACGAAACGCTTTTGAACACCATTGCTGGCGCCGAGATGGCGGTGATCATCGATCCGATCGATGGCACCTGGAATTTCGCGCGCAATCTCAATCAGTTCGGCGTGATTCTGGCCGTGGTCAGCCGCGGCGAAACCGTGTTCGGCCTGCTCTATGACCCGCTGGTCGATGACTGGGTCATGGCGCGCAAGGGGGAGGGCGCCTGGTATGGCCGCCCCGACGGCACCCAGCGGCGCCTGCAGGTGTCCGACACCTCAAAGCTTGCCAACATGGTGGGCTCGACCTCGCTGCGCCTGTTCCCGAAGGAGACCCAGTAC
Source organism: Kushneria indalinina DSM 14324 (assembly GCF_003385845.1). Classification (GTDB taxonomy): domain Bacteria; phylum Pseudomonadota; class Gammaproteobacteria; order Pseudomonadales; family Halomonadaceae; genus Kushneria; species Kushneria indalinina. The sequence goes on from NZ_QRDJ01000007.1 coordinate 529,615, forward strand.
GATCTGGCCGGGCTCTTCCCCGATTTCGCCCGCATGATGGCCTTTGGCTGCGCCTGCCACGAATACCGCACCATGGCCTTCGGCTTCGTGGATTTCATGCTGACTGCCAAGCTGATGCCCTGGGATCACGCCGCCGGCATCATGATCCTGCAGGAGGCCGGCGGTTACGCCGCCCTGCTCGATGGCACGCCCTATAACCCCACGATCCACCAGGGGCTCATGATTGCGGCCAACTCAAGGGACAGCTGGGAATCCCTGCGTGAAAAGTTCGACTTCCTGATCGACTGATCCTCTCTGCCCGGCGCGTCCCGTGGTGGCGCGCCGGCGCGTCAATACTGATACAGGTTATTGTTTGCGATGGCTTTTCGCCATCAGGATATGCGCCGACACGGCAATTCCCTGATCGTCATGACATTTTCAGCGCCAGTACTATGACGCTTATAGATTTAAATCGCTGGTCATTTAATAGCGCACTATATAAATTACGGCCATGACAGACGACAACGATAACCTCGATCAAAACGGCGACATGCTGGCACTGGAGTCTCAGCTCTGCTTTGCGCTCTATGCCGCGCAGCTTTCCATGAGCAAGCTCTACCGGCGTCTGCTCAAGCGGCTGGACATCACCTATCCCCAGTATCTGGTCATGCTGGTGCTGTGGGAGGAGGATCACCTGACCGTTTCCGGCATCGGCGAACGGCTGTCACTGGACTCCGCCACGCTCACGCCGCTGCTCAAGCGTCTTGAAGGGGTTGAGCTGGTCCGGCGAGCGCGCTCACGTGAAGATGAACGCCAGGTCGAGGTATCGTTGACCGACAAGGGCCACGCGCTGCGCGAACAGGCCCGGGCCCTGCCTATCGAAGCTCAGCGGGCCACGGGCTGTTCGGAACCGGAAATGAAGGCGCTGCGCGATCAGCTCAACGACCTTAAAAGACACCTGGACAGTATTTGACCTTTTTTTGTCCATTTATATAGCGTGCTATTTAATAGCTCGAAACCAGGAACAGAGGAAATAACCATGTCGATCGAAAAGGTACTCTACCGCGCCAGCGCTCAGGCCACCGGCGGCCGTGAAGGTCGCGCCGTCTCTTCTGACGAGAAGCTCGATGTTGTCCTGAGCACCCCGAAGGAGCTGGGCGGCGCCGGCGGTGATGGCACCAACCCCGAGCAGCTTTTTGCCGCCGGTTATGCCGCATGCTTCATGAGCGCGCTCAAGCACGTGGCGTCCGAGCAGAAGGTCACCCTGCCGGGCAATGCCTGGGCCGGCGCCGAGGTGGGCATCGGCGCGATCGCCACCGGTTTTGGTATCGAAGTGGCGCTGAATATTCGCCTGCCCGACATGGACGAAGCACTGGCCAACGACCTGGTCGAAAAGGCCCACGTGGTGTGCCCCTACTCCAATGCCACCCGTGGCAATATCGACGTCACGTTGAGCGTCGAGGTCTAACAGGGTCCTGATGGAAAGGGTTTGAACAAAAACGCCCGCCTGCAACCCAGGCGGGCGTTGTCATTTCTGGCAGAGGCCACCGCAGATGTTTCACGTGAAACATCTGCGTTTCGCAGCCTCGAATCGCACCTATTTGAGTCCCAGACGACGCCCGAGACGGTGCAGGTTGGCGCTGTCCATGTCCAGCGCCCGGGCACTGGCAGCCCAGTTGTGATCATGCGCGGTGAGTACCTGTTCGATGTGATGGCGCTGAAAGGTATCGGTGGCCTCCCGCAGGGAGAGCGTATTATCCACAGCCGGTTGCGGCCGTGACGGTGTGGATAACATGGCGGTGCCTGGGATGTCATGGCTTGAAGATGCCTCAAGCGGCAGGTCCAGATGCGCGACCCCGATACGCACCACCGCCGTTCGACGCGATTCGGGCCGTGCCTCGCCCATCGCCCGCAGGCCCGCCCGGCTCAGGGTGTGTTCAAGTTCACGCACGTTGCCGGGCCAGTGCCAGGCGAGCAGTGCCTGCTCGGCGCTGATGTCCAATCGCAGGTTGGCCAGCCCCAGCCGTACCCGGTTGTCCTCCAAGAAATGGCCGGCCAGCAGCAGGATATCCTCGCGGCGCTCACGCAGCGGCGGGATGCGTAGCGGGAAGACGCTCAGGCGGTGATACAGGTCCTCGCGAAAGCGCCCGGCGGCCACTTCCTCGGCCAGGTCCCGATTGGTCGCGGCGATCAGGCGCACGTTGACCTTAATGGCCTGATCACTGCCCAGCGGCTGAATCTCGCCTTCCTGCAGCACGCGCAGCAGTCGCGGCTGCTGGGAGAGCGGCAGCTCGCCGATTTCATCAAGCATCAGGGTGCCACCATCGGCCATCGCAAAATGGCCGCGATGGTCGCGACTGGCGCCGGAAAAGGCCCCGCGCCGATGGCCAAACAGCGCGCTTTCGATCAGGGATTCCGGCAGCGTGGCGCAGTTGACCTTGACCAGCGGGCCGTTGCAGCGCCGCGAGCGCTCGTGCAGATAGCGCGTCAGCCGCTCCTTGCCCACGCCGGTCTCGCCGTGCAGCAGCACGCTCAGATCGGTCGGCGCCACCAGCGCCATGCTCTCGTACAGCCGCGCCATGGCCGGGCTGTGCCAGCCGGGAGATTGCAGCGGCGCGCTCTCCTCCGGTGAGAGCACCTGATTGAGCCGCGAGCGGGTATCCTCGAGCTGCCCGGTCAGGCGCAGGCAGGTGGCCAGCAGCTCTGCCGCCGCCATCAGCTCCTCGTCATCGATATCGGCCATCTGGTCGGGCACCAGCGCGTCCAGCGTCAGCATGCCCAGAAGCCGGTCGCCATCGCGCAGGGCCACACCCATGCAGTCGTGCACGTGGGTGAGATCGGCATCGAGCAGGCCGTCGAAGGGGTCCGGCAGGGCACAGTCGCGCGGGAAGCGACAGACCTGCGGATGTGCGGCGATCGCGGCGAGCCTCGGATGCGCCTGCAGGGAGAAGTGACGCCCGCAGACCTCTTCATCCATGCCCAGCACCGCCACCGGCTGCAGCCCGCCCTCGACGCTGACCATCAGCGTGCAGGCATCGGCCGGATAGTTACGCACCAGCGCGGCCAGCACGTGCGACCACTGCGCGTGCAGGGCATCAAGAGGCTTGCCGTCGCTTAGCGCGGACAGCAGCTCCCGCAGCGCTCTCGAAAAGATGGTCATATCGACACTCCTCATGGCCAATTGTCATTTTGACATGCCAGAACAATGTCATTATGACAATGATGACGGCACGGACACCAGCGCCGCCCCGGCGTGCGGGGACATGCGAGGGGGCGCGCGCCGCCTCGCGCGGGCTTCAAGGCGGGAGAGATGCGGCAGGCTGCCGCAGCATTGAATACCTGGCACGGCGATTGCGATATCAACGGTGTCTCATATTGCTATCTCACCGCCAGGAGCGCGCCATGCTTAACCAGAAGCAGCTTGACGTCATCAACGCCACCGCACCGGTTGTGGCCGAGAACGCCGAAACCATCGCCATGACCTTCTATCCGCTGATGTTCGAGCGCTATCCGCACGTGCGCTCGATGTTCAACATGCGCCATCAGCAGACCGGCGAGCAGCCCCGGGCGCTGGCCCGTTCGGTGGTGGCCTACGCACTCAACCGTCACGACCCCGAGGCGCTTGAAAGGCTCATGACCCCGATCGTCAACAAACACGTGGCGATCAACCTGCAGCCCGATCAGTACGCCATCGTCGCCGAGTGCCTGATGGCGGCGATCGGCGAGGTGCTGGGTGACGCCGTCACGCCCGAGATTTTTGAAGCCTGGAGCGGGCTCTACTGGGAATTTGCCGATCGCTTGATCGCTGCCGAGGAGCACACCTATCAGGAACTGGAGAGCGCGCCGGGCGGCTGGCGCGGCGAGCGCGACTTCACTCTGGTCGATCGCGTGCCGGAGAGCGAGGAGATCGTATCGTTTTACTTCAAGCCACTCGATAACCAGCCGGTGCGTACCTTCCAGGCGGGACAGTATCTGGGCGTGTCGCTCGACATCGACGGCGAGCAGGCCCTGCGCCAGTACAGCCTGACCTCCAGTCCGGGGGATGACGTCTACCGCATCTCGGTCAAGCGCGAAGGCCAGGGGCGTGCCAGTCGCCACCTGCATGATCACGTCAAGGTGGGCGATCACGTCAAACTGCTGGCGCCGGTGGGTGAGATGGTGCTCGACGACCGCGACGCCCCGGTCATGCTGATCAGCGGTGGCGTCGGCCAGACCCCGATGCTGTCTCTGATGGCGCAGGCGCTGGAGGCCGGCCGCCAGGTGGTCTATCTGCACGCGGCACGCAATGCCCGGGTTCACGCCTTCCATGAGCATCTCAAGGCGATGACCGAGCAGTACGGCACCCTGCTCACCTATCGCTACGTCTACAGCCACCCGGAAACGCCCGAAGACGAGCGCCACAAGGGCATCCTCGATCGCGCGCTGCTGGCAGACTACCTGCCCCGCGACGCCACACCGAGCTGCTACTTCACCGGACCCACCGGTTTCATGCGTGATATCGACACCGAACTGGCGGCGCTGGGCGTTGATACGCCGTATCGCTATTTCGAATACTTCGGTCCCTCCGGTCAGCTGCACTGATCATGAGGTAGCGCTGGCCACCGGGTAGCGCACCCGTCATCAAACGGCCCCGGCCCCCTGAAAGGGGGGGGCGGGGCCGTGATCATGATGGGTCGCAATCAGAGGGAATCACTCCACCCGTTCGACGTCCAGAATGGTGATCGGCTCCCGGGGGACGTCGGCGTGCGGGCCCTTTTGAGCGGTGGGCGCGCCGGCGATGGCATCCACCACGTCCATGCCGGACACCACGTGACCGAAGACGGTGTAGCCGGGCTCGTAGAGGTTGCGGTAGTCCAGCGCCGGGTTATCGACCAGGTTGATGAAGAACTGGCTGGTGGCCGAATCCGGCTGGCCGGTGCGCGCCATGGCGATGGTGCCGCGGGTGTTCTTGAGCTCGCTCTCTTCCAGCGCGATGGGGTCGCGGGTCTTCTTCGTTGCCATGTCGACCGTCATGCCGCCGCCCTGAATCATGAAACCGTCGATGACGCGGTGAAAGATGGTGCCCTGATAGAAGTCATCCTCGACGTAGCGCAGGAAGTTCTCCACCGTGTTGGGCGCCGCGGTGGCGTCAAGTTCCAGCTCGATATCGCCCTGACTGGTCCGGATCTCGACATGGGGGTGGTCGGCATCGGCCAGTGCCAGAGGAGAGAGCAGTGGCAGCGCCAGCAGGCACCCGCGCAGTAACGGTTTCAGCATGGAAGACTCCAGTCATGCGATAGGGCCCGCCAGACTAGCCGGGTGCGCAGGGTCTGACCAGCCCCGCACCTGTTTTTAGTGCTTGTTTCCAGCGCTATTTCCAGCCTTCCTGAGCCGCCCAGACGGCTGCCTCGGTGCGGGTGCGCATGCCCATTTTCTTGAGCAGGTGACGCACGTGGACCTTGACCGTGCCCTCGCTGATGTCCAGGCGCCGGCCGATCTCCTTGTTGGCATAGCTGCGCGCGATCAGGCGCAGGATGTCGCGCTCGCGCCGGGTAAGACGCGCGATCAGTGCCTCGGGGCCGGGGGCCGGTTCACGCAGCGCCCGGGTCAAAAGCCCCATGAGGCGCGGATCAAAGGCATCCTCCTGCTCATCGAGCGCCTCGATGGCCGCCAGCAGCTCTTCCGGCGCGGTGTCCTTGAGCAGATAGCCGGTAGCGCCGGCACGAATCGCGGCCAGCACGTCGTCCTGCTCCTCGGAGACGGTCAGCATCACGATCGGTACCGTCACGCCCGCCTCGCGCAGCCGGGTCAGCGTCTCGATGCCGTCCATGCCCGCCATCTTCATGTCCAGCAGGATCAGATCCGGGACATGACGGGTACAGAAATCCAGCGCCCCGGCGCCGCTGTCGGCCTCGCCTGCAAGCGAAAGCGACGCGCTCATGGCCAGAAGCTGCTGCACGCCGCGTCGAAAGAGCGGGTGATCATCCACCACCAGTACGCCGCGTGGCGTCGCCCGGTGGCTCATGTCGTCAGGGCTCATGTCGTGATTATTCATCCTGCGGTGCCTCCTGAGATGTGGCCCCATTGATAAAGCTCAGTGCTACCCGCGTGCCGCCCGCCTCGCGCCGGGCCAGCGTCAGCGTGGTGCCCAGACTGCGGGCGCGCTCTTCCATGATGATGGTGCCGTAATGATGCGTGCGGGTGGGGTGCTCGGGCAGGCCCACCCCGTCATCCTCGATCGCCAGATCGATGCAGCCCCCCTGATCGATCAGGGTCACCGTGACCCGCTGCGCCCGGGCGTGCTGGACCACGTTGGCCAGCGCCTCGCGCAGGATCTGCACCAGATGCAGCTCCGCATCGGGGGACAAGACGTCATCGCCAATCGCAAGCGTGGTGTCGATCGCCAGCGCACCGCGCTCGGCAAACTCTTCAATCGTGGCCTGCACGGCGGCGTTGATGCCGTGCTCGGTCAGGCGCAGGCGAAAGGTGACCAGCAGTTCGCGCAGCTGGCGGTAGGCCTGATCGATGCCCTCGCGCAGCTCGCCGAGAATGGCCGGGGCGTCGCTGTCGGTAGTGTCCGGCAGGGCGCGGGCCAGCCGCAGGGCCTGAATGTTGAGATAGCTCAGCGACTGCGCCAGCGAGTCATGCAGCTCGCGGGCGATCACGGCGCGCTCGTCCATCAGCGCCAGCCGACGCCGGTGGCGCCCCTGGGCACGCAGCGCCAGCGCCGCCCCCAGATGATCGGCCAGCGTCTCGCAGATCCGCCCCTTCCAGCCCGGCAGCGGCGCCCCGCCGGGCAGCCGGGCCACCAGCACCAGCGGCGTCTCCGCATCGCCCTGCAGGGGAAAGCGCCAGGCGCCGGCCTCCTCTTCACCGTCGTCCTGGTGGGGCAGCAGGGTCAGTTCCGCCGGGGCCATCAGCGCCTCGAAGGGGCGCAGCGCCAGCTCGGGATCGATCGCCTCGGGGGCGGTCATGGCCAGATAGCGTGCATTGTCATATAAAAGCGTCAGCGCCAGATGGCTCTGCTCGAGCCGGTGACTGCGGTCCTCGACCTGATCGTTGAGACGGCAGTAGAACAGATCGAGCTGACCGGCCATATCATCGATGGTGGCCGCCAGCAGCCCGATCTCGTCGTTGCGCCAGTAGCCACTGCGGACCTTGAGTTCGCCGGCGCGCAGGGCCTCGATCACGTTCAAAAGCCGCCCCAGCGGGCGGCGCACGTGCCAGTGGAGCTGATACGCCCCCCAGCCGATCAGCGGCAGGGTGAGCAAAAGCAGCACCACCTGCAGGGCGCGAAGGCGGGTAATCCGCGCCTCGGCCAGCGTCTGCAGCTCGCCGGTCAGCGCGTCCAGATCGCTGACGTGCGCGGTAATACGGCCCGGATCGACGCGCGCGGCCAGCTCGGGGGTGCGCATGGCCGGGCGCAGGGTGCTGCCCCATTCAAGGCGCAGGCCACCCGCGCGGCGGGCCACGTCATCGTCGTATTCGCGGCGCACCGCGTCATCCAGGTGCTGCCAGGTGTCATCGATGCCGTTTAACAGCGCCTGCCACTGCGCGGGGTCAGCGGTGGGGGCCTGCGCCATCAGCCGCCAGGTCTGCATGCGCAGCGAACCGGCCTGATTGATCACCCGGGCGTCATGGCGCGCCGTGTCCGCCAGCCAGCCGCTGGCCACCATCCCGCCCAGCGCCAGCAGCGACACCCCCGCCAGGATCAGCCCCAGCGTCAGGCTCAGGGCGTAATGAGAAGGCACAAACCGGGTGAATACCCCCATGGCGTTCTCCTGTGCAACCTGCCTACCTCCAAGGAGGTAGATGCGTCCGTAAAGGGCTTTTCCTTCAGTGACCTGCGCGTGCGTCGGTCACTATCGCCAATGAGATAACGCACTGATTTAACGCTATTTTGACGAATCTATTTTGACAACGATCAAAAGCGCTCGCGCTATCTCGCGCACAGTAGCCCCAACGCCATTACCAGGGCAAAGAGGGCACCATCATGAGCGCAGACACCGCATCCCCCCCACGCTCGCAGCAGCAGCGCGCACTGGGTCTCTCGACGCTGGCCTTCACGCTGTGCTTCGCGGTCTGGACCATCTTTTCCATCATCGGGGTCCGTCTCAAGCAGGAGTTCGGCCTGTCCGATACGCAGCTCGGGCTCTTGATGGCCACGCCGGTGCTCACCGGCTCCATCAGCCGGCTGTTGCTGGGCATCTGGACCGACCGCTTCGGCGGGCGCCGGGTGTTCAGCCTGCTCATGCTGGTCAGCGCCGCCTGCGTCTACCTGCTCACCTTTGCCAATAGCTACGCCATGCTGCTGCTGGCAGCGCTGGGCGTGGGGCTGGCCGGCGGCGGCTTTATCGTCGGGGTCGCCTACACCTCGGCCTGGTACAGCGCCGGCAAGCAGGGCACGGCACTGGGCATTTTCGGTGCCGGCAACGTGGGTGCCGCCATCACCAACTTCGCCGCGCCCTTTCTGCTGCTGGCGATGGGCTGGCAGGGCACGGCGCTGGTCTATGCCACCGTGCTGGCGCTGGCCGGCGTGGCGTTCTGGGTGCTGGCGAAAGAAGACCCGCAGCACGCCCAGCGCCGGGCGCCGGTGCCGTTGAAAACTCAGCTGGCGCCGCTTGCCGAGCTGCGCGTGTGGCGCTTCTCGCTGTACTACTTCTTTGTTTTTGGCGGTTTCGTGGCGCTGGCCCTGTGGCTGCCCCACTACCTGATGGAAGTCTACGGCCTGGGCATCGCCGCGGCCGGCATGGTGGCCGCGCTCTACTCGGTGCCGGCCTCACTGTTTCGCATTCTGGGCGGCGTGATGTCGGACCGCATCGGCGCCCGCCGGGTGATGTACTGGACGCTGGGCGTCTCGGCGCTGTGCCTGCTGGTGCTGAGCTATCCGCCGAGCCGGTTCGTGGTCGACGGCGTGCGCGGCGAGGTCGGCTTTTCACTGGGCACGCCGCTGTCGCTGTTTATCGTGCTGATCTTCGTGCTCGGGTTTTTCATGTCGCTGGGCAAGGCGGCGGTGTTCAAGCACATCCCGGTCTACTACCCGGATCACGTCGGCTCGGTCGGCGGCGTGGTCGGCATGGTCGGCGGGCTGGGCGGTTTTCTGCTGCCGCTGACGTTCGGCATGCTCAACGACGTGGTGGGCATCTGGCAGAGCTGCTTCATGCTGCTGTTTGTGGTGGTGATCGCAGCCCTTGCGTGGATGCACTACGCCATCAGCCGCGCCGACCACCAGAGCTGGGGGAAAACACCGCGCAGCACCGACCTGCCCGAGCTTGCCGCGCCCCGCTCGCTGGTGCTGAGCGAGTGGCACCCCGAAGACGAGACCTTCTGGCAGACCACCGGGGCGCGCATTGCCCGACGCAACCTGTGGATCTCGATTCCCAACCTGCTGCTGGCCTTTGCGGTGTGGTCGATCTGGAGCATCCTGGTGGTGCGCATGCCGCAGCTCGGCTTTGGCTACAGTCCCAATCAGCTCTTCTGGCTGGCCGCGCTGCCGTCGCTGTCCGGCGCAACGCTTCGCATCTTCTACAGCTTCATGGTGCCGATTTTCGGCGGACGGCGCTGGACAGCCCTCTCGACCGCCTCGCTGCTGCTGCCGTGTCTGTGGATCGGCGTGGCGGTGCAGCATCCGGATACCCCCTACAGCGTGATGCTGATTCTGGCGCTGCTGTGCGGCTTCGGCGGCGGCAACTTCGCCTCCAGCATGGCCAACATCAGCTTTTTCTATCCGCAGGCCAAAAAGGGCACTGCCATGGGTCTCAACGCGGGCCTGGGCAACCTGGGGGTTTCGACGCTGCAGCTGATCGGCCCGCTGGTGATTGCCACCAGTGCGCTGGGCCCGCTGGCCGGTGACCCGCTGATCACTCAACAGGGCGCACATGCTGGCGATCCGGTGTGGCTGCAAAACGCCGCCTTTATCTGGGTGCCGCTGATTGTCATTGCCGCCCTGGCCGCCTGGTTTGGCATGAACGACATCGCCTCGGCGAAATCCTCCTTCCGTGATCAGGCGGTGATCTTCAAGCGCAAGCACAACTGGCTGATGAGCTGGCTGTATCTGGGCACCTTTGGCAGCTTCATCGGCTTTGCCGCGGGCTTTCCGCTGCTTTCCAACATGCTGTTCCCGGCCGTGGACCCGACCCGCTATGCGTTTCTGGGGCCGCTGGTCGGGGCACTCGCCCGACCGCTGGGCGGCTGGCTTTCCGACCGGCTCGGCGGTGCCCGGGTGACGCTATGGAACTTCGCGCTGATGGCGCTGGGCGTGTTCGGCGTACTGGCCTGCCTGCCCGATGCCTCTCTGGCTCAAGGCCAGGGCGGCAGTTTCCTCGGCTTTTTTGCGATGTTCATGGTGCTGTTCGTCGCCACCGGCATCGGCAACGGCTCTACCTATCGCATGGTGCCGGTCATCTTTTTCAACCAGCGCCGCAACGCCCTGGGCGACGACCGGCTCGATCAGGTGCGCACCGAGGCCAATCGCGAATCCGCCGCCGTGCTCGGCTTTATCTCGGCGATGGCGGCCTACGGCGGCTTCTTTATTCCCAGGGCCTACGGCACCGCCACCGACATGACCGGCAGCGTGGCGCCGGCCCTTTACGGTTTCATTTTCTTCTATCTCAGCTGCATGGCGCTGACCTGGTGGTATTACGCCCGTCGTAACGCCCCGGCCCCCTGCTAGGCACGCCCAAGGAGACTGACCCATGAGTTACTTTCTCGACCGACTGCAGTACATGAAAAAGATCCGCACGCCGTTTGCGGGCGGTCACGGTGAGGTGCGCGAAGAGAGCCGCGAGTGGGAAAACGGCTATCGCGCCCGCTGGCAGCACGACAAGGTGGTGCGCTCCACCCACGGGGTGAACTGCACGGGCTCGTGCAGCTGGAAGATCTACGTCAAGAACGGTCTGGTCACCTGGGAGACCCAGCAGACCGACTATCCGCGCACCCGGCCGGACCTGCCCAACCATGAACCCCGGGGCTGCCCGCGCGGGGCGAGCTACTCCTGGTATCTCTACAGCGCCAACCGACTCAAGTATCCGCTGGTGCGCAAGGCGCTGATCCGGCTGTGGCGCGAGGCGCTCGAAACCCATCCGGACCCGGTCGATGCCTGGGCCTCGATCGTCGAAGACCCGACCAAAACCGCACAGTACAAAAAGATTCGCGGCATGGGCGGCTTTGTGCGCGCCGACTGGGAGGAGATGCAGACCCTGGTGGCGGCCTCCAACGTCTACACCGCCAAACAGTACGGCCCGGACCGCATCACCGGCTTTTCGCCGATCCCGGCCATGTCGATGGTCTCCTACGCCGCCGGCGCCCGTTATCTGTCGCTGATTGGCGGGGTGTGCCTGTCGTTTTATGACTGGTACTGCGACCTGCCGCCAGCCAGCCCGCAGACCTGGGGTGAGCAGACCGATGTGCCGGAATCCGCCGACTGGTACAACTCGAGCTACATCATCGCCTGGGGCTCCAACGTCCCCCAGACCCGCACCCCGGATGCGCACTTTTTCACCGAGGTGCGCTACAAGGGCACCAAGACGGTCGCCATCACCCCGGACTACGCTGAAGTCGCCAAGCTCTGCGACGAGTGGCTGAGCCCCACCCAGGGCACCGACTCGGCGCTCGGCATGGCGATGGGCCACGTGATTCTCAAGGAGTTCTACCTCGAGCGGCAGAGCGAGTACTTCACCAACTACGTGCGTCACTACACCGACATGCCGATGCTGGTCGAGCTGGAAGCGCGGGAAGACGGCAGCTTCGTGCCAGGCCGCCAGCTGCGCGCCGCCGACTTTGATGAGGCGCTGGGGCAGGACAACAACCCCGAGTGGAAAACGGTTGGCTGGGACGAAACCCGCGACCAGCTGGTCGTGCCGCGCGGCTCGATCGGCTTTCGCTGGGGCGAGAACGAGGAAGGCAAGGGCCGCTGGAACCTGGAGCAGCGCGACGCCGACGGCGCCGACATCCACCTGCGCCTGTCGCTGGTCCCCGCCCATGACGAGGTGGCACGGGTCGGCTTCCCCTACTTCGGTCACATCCGTCATGACTACTTCAACCACGTCGATGGCAATGACGTGCTCTATCACAACCTGCCGGCCAAGCGCCTGAGTCTGGCCGACGGCCGCCAGGTGCTGGCGGTGACGGTCTTTGACCTGATGGTGGCCAACTACGGCATCGATCAGGGCCTGACACTGGAAGGCAGCGAGGATGACGGCGCCACCTCGATCGACCAGATGCGCCCCTACACGCCGGTCTGGCAGGAGGCGATCACCGGTGTGCCGGCCGCTCAGGTCACCCGGCTGGCGCGCGAGTTTGCCGACAACGCCGACAAGACCCACGGCCGCTCAATGATCATCGTCGGGGCCGGGCTCAACCACTGGTACCACATGGACATGCAGTACCGGGGTCTGATCAACATGCTGATCCTGTGCGGCTGTATCGGTCAGACCGGCGGCGGCTGGGCCCACTACGTGGGTCAGGAGAAGCTGCGCCCGCAGACCGGCTGGCTGCCGCTGGCGTTCGGGCTGGACTGGAACCGCCCGCCGCGCCAGATGAACGGCACCTCGTTTTTCTACAACCATTCCAGCCAGTGGCGCTTTGAAAAGGTCGAGATCAAGGACCTGCTCTCGCCGCTGGCCCGCCGCGAGGACTATTCCGGCAGCCTGATCGACTTCAACGTGCGCGCCGAGCGCATGGGCTGGCTGCCGTCCGCCCCGCAGCTGGGCACCAACCCGCTGCGCCTGGCCGGTGCCGCCGAGGCCGCCGGTCAGGGGCTCAACGACTACGTGGTCAATCAGCTCAAGAGTGGCGAGCTGCGCTTTGCCGCCGAGGAGCCGGACAACCCGCAGAACTTCCCGCGCAACCTGTTCGTGTGGCGCTCGAACCTTCTGGGCAGCTCCGGCAAGGGCCACGAGTACATGCTCAAGTACCTGCTGGGCACCACCCACGGGCTGCAGGGCAAGGATCTCGGCGAAATGGGCGGCGCCCTGCCGGAAGAGGTCGAATGGCGCGATGAGGCCCCCGAGGGCAAGCTCGATCTGCTGGTGACGCTCGATTTTCGCATGTCGACCACCTGTCTCTACTCCGACGTGGTGCTGCCCACGGCCACCTGGTACGAGAAGGACGATCTCAATACCTCGGACATGCACCCCTTCATCCACCCGCTCACCGCGGCCACCGACCCCGCCTGGGAGTCGCGCAGCGACTGGGAGATCTACAAGGGCATTGCGAAAGCCTTCTCGAAGGTCTGCGTGGGGCATCTGGGCGAGGAGACCGATCTGGTCACCCAGCCCATGCAGCACGACTCCCCGGGGGAGCTGGCGCAGGTGGACGTGCGCGACTGGAAACGCGGCGAGTGCGATCCGATCCCCGGGCGCACCATGCCCAACCTGATCGCGGTCAAGCGCGACTACCCGGCCACCCATGAGCGCTTCACCTCGATCGGGCCGCTGCTCGACACGCTCGGCAACGGCGGCAAGGGCATCAGCTGGCCCACCGGCCCCGAGATCGACCTGCTCGGCAAGCTCAACCGCTGCAAGTCCGAAGGCCCGGCGAAGGGTCGCCCGATCATCGACAGCGCCATCGATGCCGCCGAGATGATTCTGACCCTGGCCCCGGAGACCAACGGCAAGGTGGCGGTGCGCGCCTGGGAGGCACTCTCCAAAATCACCGGACGCGAACACGCCCATCTGGCGCTGCCCAAGCACGAGGAGAAGATTCGCTTCCGCGACGTGGTCGCCCAACCGCGCAAGATCATCTCCAGCCCCACCTGGTCAGGGCTCGAGGATGAGCACGTCTCCTACAACGCCGGCTACACCAACGTCCACGAGCTGATCCCGTGGCGCACCCTGAGCGGTCGTCAGCAGTTCTATCAGGATCACGCCTGGATGCGCGCCTTCGGCGAGAGCCTTTTGACCTATCGTCCGCCGATCGACACCCGCGCGGCGATGGCCGGGGTCAAGCGCCCGGATGGCAACCAGAACCCCGAGCGGGTGCTCAACTGGATTACGCCGCACCAGAAGTGGGGCATCCACTCCACCTACTCGGATAACCTTTTGATGCTCACGCTGTCCCGCGGCGGGCCGATCGTGTGGCTCTCCGAGGATGATGCCAAATCGCTGGGCGTGGAGGACAACGACTGGATCGAGCTCTACAACGCCAACGGCTCGATTGCCGCGCGCGCCGTGGTCAGCCAGCGGGTCAAGACCGGCATGGCGATGATGTATCACGCCCAGGAGCGAATCGTGAACGTGCCGGGCTCGGAGATCAGCGGCACCCGCGGCGGCATCCACAACTCGGTCACCCGCGTGTGCCCCAAGCCCACGCACATGATCGGCGGCTACGCGCAGCTCTCCTACAGCTTCAACTACTACGGCACCGTCGGCTCCAACCGCGACGAGTTCGTGGTGGTGCGGCGCATGCATCACGTCAAATGGCTCGACGGGGAGGGCAACGACAGCGTGCAGGAACCGGCGAAGACCTCTTCATGATCCAGCCGGGAGCCACGCCGCACGCGCGTCACTGATCCTGCGCAGGTCACATCAAAAAGGCGCCCCTCATCGAGGGGCGCCTCTTCATGACCTTTTACCGCGCGGTTCTCAGACCGGCTTCAAAACCCCGGTACGATAGGCCACGCGACGCAGGGTATGGGGCATGGTGAACAGCGCCCGTCCGCCTCTGATGCGCAGCAGAGCGTGATAAATGAACAGACAGGCTGCCGCAACGGCCATGGTGGCAATGATCGGTTCCATCACCAGCAGAAAGGTATTTACGGTATCCGGCATATAGGGGGAAATAAAGCGAAGCAGCAGCCGGTGCATGACATAAATCGGCAGCGTCTGCCGACCCACCATGCACAAATACTTCATGTTGATATGACGACAGGCCAGAGCAAACAGGTCGATCACCGTCGACACCATCACAAGCCCCAGCAGCATCTCCACCCCCGGGGCTGTCAGAGCGCTGAAGTGACTGGCCGTGGCCAGCCCACCAAGCGTTAGTGCCGTCGTGACAACAAACCGTTTCAGATTGAACGCCGAGTAATGCGTGGTAATGATGTCTTTTGCGTAGGCGCCCAGCGCGAAGAAGACAAAATAGCCGATCAGGCTGCGCATGCCCCAGTTTTCGGGGTCAATGACAAAGTACATGGCGATATTGGCCAGTACCCCCAACCCGATCGCCACGACGGCAGAGCGCAGCACCTTGGCCAGCACGAAATAGAGCACCAGCGCATACAGATACCACAGCGAGATATTGGCAGTGAGCATACGCTCCAGCAGAAGCGGCAGAGTCAGCCCGGCATCGAAGCTGCTGTCGTGCCACGGATTGGCAGGCAGCAGATGCGATACCGCGGCCCAGTAAATAACCGACCAAAGCACGTACACCCACAAAAGAGAGGCAATCTTTTTGGTTCTGATCCGCCCCCAGCTGCGGCGTGTAATACCGGTGCTGGCCAGATAGCCGGAAATCAAAAAGAACAGCGGCATTCGCAGCGGTTTCAGTGCCGAAATACCGATGTTCCATACCGTGGCAATGGCGTGTCCTTCGTGAACGCCCTGATAGATGAAGATATTGAAGTGATAGAGGATCACGGCAAGGATACATGCGCCCTTTGCCGCATCGATCCACTCGATTCGTTGCCCTTTATTTGTCATAAATCCCTGCGTTATCGGTATTTTTTTAAAGCAAGAACATGCTAATAAAGACAGTGAAATGTTTTGTGCCGTTTCGATCACCTTAAGCGAAACCTGGTAAGTTTTTGTTTTTTTGCAGGCTGCGTCCAGGGCCGATGACCTCTACGCGATCTGTTCGGCCAGCTTTTCAAGTGTCGATCAATCGTGACCCATTAAAAAGGCGCCCCTCACATGAGGGGCGCCCTTGTTGTTTCCATTCAGGCGTTTTCAGCCACGCCGCCAGAGACTCGACAGCGACACGGCCAGTACCGACATCAGCACCAGCGCCAGCGCCGGGACCAGCACCGCCCAGGGGGCACGCTCCAGGTAAGGGATGCCCTCGGCCAGCAAAAGCCCCCACTCCGGCGCCGGCGGGCGGGGGCCGAGCCCCAGAAAGCCGAGTGCGGCGAGCGCCAGCGCGATGCCGGGCAGGCGCAGCATGGCGTGGCGAAAGACCGGGCCGATGACCGCCGGCAGCACGTAGCGGGTGAGCAGACGCAGCCTGCCCACCCCCAGCATGGGCGTGATGCGCACGTGCGCCTGGCCCTGCACCTCGGTGACCAGCGCCGCGGTATGGGCTGCCAGCGGTGCCCAGCTCACCAGCGTGACCGCCAGAATGGCGCCGCCGGCACTCGGGCCCATGAGCCCGGCCACGACCAGCCCGGCAATTACCGGTGGGGTGGCGTTGGTGACCTCGATGGGCCCGGCCGCCAGCCGTGGCATCAGCCCGATCAAAATGCCCAGTATCAGGGTGATCGTGACCACCACCAGCGCCATGCCCATGGTGGAGAGCGCGCCGTGACTGACGCGGGCGAGAATATCGCGCCCGGTGCCATCGGCGCCCAGCGGCAGAGCCAGACTCGGCGTCTGCAGGCGCAGATAGCTGGAAGTGAGCGGGTCACGGCCCATGCCGGCCACAATAATGATTACCAGTGCGAGCGCCACCACCGCTGGCACCAGCCACGGCCAGCGTCCGCGATGAGGCTCATGATGCGTCACCGGCATGGCACCGGCGCGCAGGGTGCGCCCCAGCAGCAGCGTGCGGCCCAGGCCGGCCGCGCCGCCCAGCACCACGGCGATGGCCAGCAACAGCAGGATGCCGGTCTGCAGCGCCGGCAGGTCCTGCGCCGAGGCCGCCCCCAGCGTCGCTCGGCCGAGTCCGGGAATCGAAAACACCTGCTCGACCGCAATCGCCCCGCCGGTCAGCCCGACGATCACCAGTCCGACCTGGGGCAGCAGACTCGGCAGGGTGCGCTTGAGCACGGCCAGGGCAATGCGCCGGCGTGTGAACCCCGCCACGTGCCAGGTCGCGACCCAGCGCTCGGAGAAGCTGGCGGTCAGGCCATCGCTGAACAATCGCCCCAGCAAACCCCCGGCCGGCAGGCCGAGTGCCAGCGAGGGCAGGACCATGTGACGTGGCGCGCCCCAGCCATAGGGCGGCAGCCAATTAAGTCCGGCGGCAAAAATGACCAGCAAAATGGCAGCAAGCAGAAACTCCGGCAGCGCGGTGAGCGTGGCCCCCAGCGCGCCCGAGGTGGGTGCCGGCTCGCCCATCAGGCCGCGACGCACGGCCGTCACACACAGCAATACGGTGGTCACCAGCGCGACCAGCAGAGCGCCGCACATCAGCATCAAGGACACCCCGGTGGCCTCGAGCATGCCGGGCAGCACCGGCCCGCCCGAAATCCACGACACGCCGGCATCGCCGTGCATCAGCCCCCCGAGCCAGTGACCGAGCTTCTCCCATGGCCCCATGTCGAGCCCGAGCTGGGCGCGAATGGCGTCCAGCGCCTCGGGCGTGGGGTTTTGATCGCCGGCGCGGGCGCGCAGGATGCTCAGCGCCGGGTCGCGCCCGGACAGCCAGGGCAGCAGCCCCACCAGCACCACCACCGCGGCCAGCGTGACCAGCCGGGAGAGAGTGGGCACCAGCGCGCGCAGCGCGGATATCAGGGCAAAAGAAGGCGCCACACCGACGCTGGACGTACTCATGCCCGGCGTCTCAACGAGCGGCGCCGTCAAGGCGCGTGTGTTCGGTGATCAGCTCGCGCTCGCGCGGGTCACGCACGGCGTCCGAGACACGCTGTGACTCGCCCTGAATGACGCGCTCGTGCAGCATCGGCACCGCGGCATCGGTTTTCAGGATGGCGGCCTCGGCGTCGATGATCGCCTGGCGGCGCTCGGGGCCGGTCGGCAGGTCAGCAGCGCGGGCCAGCGCTTCATCGACGGCCGGGTCGCAGAGCTGGGCGATGTTGAAGGAGCCCTCGCAGGCGAAGTCGCTGTACATGTAGGCGACCGGATCACCCGAGTCGAGCATGGTCGCGCGCGACAGAATAAAGGCGTCGAACTGACCGGAGAGCATGTCGGACTCGATGTGGGCGTACTGGCGAACCTCCTGATGAACGTCAAAACCGGCCGCCTCGAGCTGCTGCTCCAGCAGCACCGCCACTTCCGGCAGCTCGGCCCGGTCGGTAAAGGTGCCCAGCGTAATGTCGGCGCCATCCGGGTCGGCGGCATCGGCACGTCCCTCGATCGGCGAGCGCAGACCGTCGGCCCAGGCCAGCGCCGGGCCCAGCAGACCCTTCGCCTCATCGGCGCGCCCTTCGTAGACTGTTCTCACGATGGCCGCCCGATCGAGTGCCTCACGGGCAGCAGCGCGCAGCGCCGGGTCCTGGAACGGGCCCTTGTCGGTATTGAGATAGAGCGTGTTGGTGCGCGGCATCGGTACCTCATGCACCAGTTCCGGGTCGACCAGCGCGACCTGGGAGACCGGCACGGCCTCGACCACGTCGGCGGTGCCGGTGCGCAGCGCTGCGGCACGGGCGGTGCCGTCGGGCACGTAGTCGGCATCGATGCCGGCAAGCTCGGCGCGCTCGCCCCAGTAGTCGTCATACCGATCCAGCCGGGCGCTCTGGGTGCCGTTGATCTCCTTCAACACGAACGGTCCGGTACCGGCCTCGATCGGGTTGACCCGGCCATCCTCGCCGTAGGCCTTTTCGGCCATGATCGCCAGCTGCGGGCTGGAAAGGCGATTGGGCACCAGCGGGTCGGACGTTTCGGTCTGCACCCGCACGGCGCTGTCGCCGTCGGCCTCAATGGTCATTTTAACGCCATCGAGAATGCGCGGGCGCGGTACGGCGTTGGTGGCCGCCGTCAGCGACTTGACCACCTGCTCGACGGTGAGCGGCGTGCCGTCATGAAAGGTCACATCATCACGAATTTCGAAGCGCCAGGTGCGCTCGTCGAGCTGTTCCCAGTCGGTGGCGAGAAACGGCTGCGGGTCACTGTCATCGTCAAGACGAATCAGGGTCTCGGCGGTGCGCCAGCGCGACAGCTTGAAGGCGTCATCGGTCAGCGGATTGAGCCCCGAGCGCGGCGGCTGCAGCATGGCCACGCGGACACGGTCGTCACCGTCATCAGCGCGACTATCTTCCTCGGAGGCCTCCTCCTGCTGACAGCCGGTGAGCAGGGCCAGTGACAGCGCCATGGCGGGCAGATAAAACGCGTGACGAAGGATCAAGACGGATCTCCTGGGCAGTCGGTATCAAGAAACGGGATAAAGAGCGGTCGCAGGCGTCGCCGGCATCATCGACGTGATGTCGTGATCCAGATGCGCGGCGTGCACCAGCGCTTTGGTGTGCTCATGCGCGGGGGCTTCAAACAGCGCCGCCGTGGGGCGGTCCTCGATGATGGCGCCGTCGTGCAAAATGAGCGTGCGCTCGCACAGGCGCGGCATGACGGCAAGATCATGGGAGATGATCACAAAGGCCGTGCCATCCAGGCGGCTCATGTCGTCAAAGAGCTGCATGACCCGGGCGCGCACCGGCAGATCCAGCCCGCTGAGCGGCTCATCGGCCAGCAGCAGTCGCGGGCGCAGGGCCACGGCGCGGGCGATCGCCACGCGCTGAGCCTGACCGCCGGACAGCGCGCCGGGGCGATGGCTTAGAAATTTCCGATCCAGCCCCACCCGGTCGAGCGCCTCATCGATGCGCCTGGTGTGATTGCCTTCAACGCTTAAGCGCACCAGCGGCTCACGGATCAGATCGCGCACGCTCATGCGCGGGTCGAGCGAGGCGGCCGGGTCCTGGGGGATGTACTGCACCAGCCGGCGATACCAGCGCAGGGCGCGTACCGAGGCCGGGCGCACGGCCCGCCCCTGACAGGTGATCGACCCGGCATCGGCGCCTTTCAGCGCCAGCAGCAGGTTCAACAGCGTGGTCTTGCCGGCCCCGGAAACGCCGGCCAGGCCGATGCGCTCGCCGGCCTGAATCGACAGGTGGATATCGCGCAGGATCGTGCGGGCCTGTCGCGCGCGCCAGAACGCCAGGCTCGGCGGGTGAAGATGCTTGTAGAGCCCGTTGGCACACAACAGCGGCACCGGGGCGTCGTCGGAATCTACGCCGTGCACAAAAGCCCCTCGCGGGCATCGAAGTCGGGGGCAAAGGGCGGCCGGCCCGGGGCGCTGTCGTGCAGCGCGCGTACCAGCTGGCGCGTAAAACGGTGCTGCGGGTTGGCGATGATGTGGGTCAGCGTATTGCTCTCGACCAGCCGGCCCTCATCGATGATGACCGCGCGCTCGCACAGCCGGCAGGCCGCGCCGATATCGTGGGAGATAAACAAAAGCGCCGGGGTATCCGCCGTGCCGGTGCACTCGCGCAAAAGCTTTAACACCTCATTCTGAGTCAGCACATCCAGCGCGGTGGTGGGCTCATCGGCAACGATCAGTGCCGGTTTGCAGGCCAGTGCCAGCGCCATGCAGATGCGCTGGCGCTGGCCGCCGGAGAGCTCGGCCGACGAGCGCTTGAGAATCTCTTCGACGTGGGCCATCTGCATGCCGCGCAGCAGGGTCACGACCGCCTCGTCGGCGGCCCTGCGGGAGAGGCCGTGAAAGCGCATGAAGGGCTCGCGCAGCTGCGTGCCGACGCTGACCAGCGGGTTGAGCGCCGAGTGGGTGTCCTGAAACACCATCCCCGAGCGCGACTGCACCGGGCGGCGGGTGGCGCGGATATCGGCCACTTCCACACCGTTGATGCACACGCTGCCATCGACATGCACCGAGTGCGGCGACAGCCCCAGAATGGCGCCGGCCGTCAGCGACTTGCCCGACCCCGACGGCCCCAGCAGGCAGACCCGCTCACCGGCGGCAACGTGAAAGCACAGGTCGCTCACCACCGGCTGGCCATCCACCCGGATACACAGCTCATTGACCTTTAGCACGTCATTTCCCGACATGTTCAACGCACGCCTCTGACCGTCTGGATGGCTCTATATTTGATAAGTTATATCATAACAATCAAGGCATTGTATTGTGATTTCCTTAAGCCTTTAGAAGGGCTTGCCGGCCTTGCAAGGGGCGGCAAAAAGCGACCCTGAAAGCTCAATGTGCCCCTGCTAATGTTGAAAGGGCACAGTGACATCAAACCCGCGGCAACACCGGCAGGAGGCGACATGCAGATTCAGCTCAAGCGCATTTATGATCCAGTCGACCAACATGACGGCCATCGGGTGCTGATCGACGGCATGTGGCCGCGGGGCGTGGCCAAAAAGGACGCTCACATCGATGACTGGTATCGCGACATCGCGCCCTCGAAGGATCTTCTCAAGTGGTTCGGCCACGACCGCGACCGCTGGGAGGGCTTTTATGACGCCTACCGCAAGGAGCTGCGCGAGGGGGACTCAACGCTTCCCCAGACCCTGCGCGAGCACGCCCAAAAGGAAGGGCTGACGCTGCTTTATGCCGCAAAGGACGAGGAGTGCAACAACGCCGTGGTGCTCAGGGATTTTCTCAAGCACACCCGCTAGAGGGTAACCGCCGACCCGAATGGGCGTTCGAAGTGTCGGCCGCCCTCGTCTACGCTGCACAAACACGCACTGGAGACAGGGAGCTGTCATGCCGATTGTTCAAAGACTTGAAGACGTCACGCGCACCATGATCGAGGATGCCAAAGCCGCTACCGACACCGGGCCGGATGCCGAGCCGGGCGGCCATGAGCACAGCAACAACCCGGTGGCGGATCTGGGCATGTCGCTGAAGCCGCACATCGATCAGGGCATGTCGATTCAGGAAGTGGCCGACCGTATCGGTGCCTCGACCGACCTGGTCGATCGCTGCATCAGCCACCCGATCGTCACCCAGCTTGATGAGGGCAAGGACGGGCGCTGAGCGCTCGCTTTCCTTTCCGATCCGAGATGCATCAATGCCTGCCCGCGCGTCAGGCATTTTTTTTGACGGCAGTTCGGGCCGCAGGTCGCTGGTCCGCTCGGGCCACCCCTGCCGTTAGCGCCAGTCCGGCAAAGAGGATGACGGCGTACTGAGGGGAGAGCATCTCCATCAGCGCGCCGAAGATTGGTGCCCCGGCCGTCTGACCGATCGCAATGGTCAGAAAGCCGATCATCAGTCCGGTCGCCGGACGCTGTGATAGCGCCTCGACACCCCACACCAGATAGACCCCGGTAATCATGATATAGGCCAGGCCGAACAACACACCGCCGCTCAGGGCCAGCGCCGGCGTGGTGCCTTCCATGCCGACCATCACGATGCCGCCTGCCATGGCGATCAGAAAGACGCGATGCACCCGGTCCACGCCAAAGCGGGCCACCAGAGAGCCTGCCAGCGCCCCCACCATGCCCGCCGCACCGATGGCGATCCAGAGCAGTCCGGCGCCGGTACTGCCCCAGTCCAGCCGCAGCGACACCAGCTGCCCGCCAAAGGACCACAGCGCGGTGCTGGAAGCACCCATCAAAAAGGCAGCGACAATCAGATGTTTGAGCGGGCCGTTGAGGGCAGGCAGGCCGCCGGCGGTTTTCCGGTCGCGACCGGGATCGTTCGGCACGCACAAGGCAGCGGCGATCGCCAGCACCACGGCGGCGGCGGCAAAACCTGCAAACGCCAGTCGCCATTGATCGCCCATCATCAGCGCCACGGGCCCGGACATCACCACGCCCGCCCCGGTGCCGGCGTTGATGACCGTATTGGTCGCACCCTGACGCTCGGGGCGAACCGCGGCCGCCACAGCGGCCGCCATGGGCGGTGAGGCCAGCCCCGTGCTGGCGCCGGCCAGCATGACCGCCGCGGCCAGCCAGGGCGCCGAGGGGGCCAGCGCCATGCCGGCCATGCCCACTGCGGCTACCAGCGCCGCGCCGACAGCCACGATCCGGGCGCTGAGCCGTTCGGTCAGCCAGGCCGACAAGGTAATGGCAAGGCAGTAGCCCAGAAAGGCCCCGCCCGAGATCAGCCCGCTGAGGGTGGAGGAGAGCGAGAGATCGGCATCAATCTGCGGCAGAAAGAGCCCGAAAGCGAAGCGGGCAAAGCCGTAACACACGGCAATCAGACCGAAGCCGGTCGCCCCCAGCGCCAGGGCCGGGCTCATGAGCCCGCTCCCGCCATCAGCGAGGCCGCCGCCTGTCGGGCGGCGACGACCGCCTGCTCGCCGCGATAGACCGCAGCGGCGGTGGCCCCCTCGAAGAGCACGATGATCTGCTCGACCAGCATCGGATCATCGCGCCCGGTTTCACCCTCGACCAGCACGGCGATACGCTCCGCAACCCGCGCCTTGTGCGCCAGTACCGCATCCACGATCTCCGGTGTATCGCCGCCGGTCTCACCCAGCGCCCGCAAAAAGAGGCAGCCGCGCGCGCCCTCTACCCGCACCCAGTCCTCCAGCGCCTTGAACAGCGCATCGATACTCTCCACCTCCAGCCGCCGCGCAAAACGCTTGTCGCGTTCGCCAAGTACCCGGGCGATCAGTGCGTTCTTGCTGCCGGCGTGCTTGTAGAGGGTGCGGCTTGAGATGCCCGCGCCCTGAGTGAGTTTGTCCATGCCGGTGGCAGTGAAGCCGTGGCGGTCGAAGAGTGCTTCTGATGCTGTCACGAGCTTGTCCATGATGGTCATGTTGACGCCTCTCTGGAGTGAAACCACACCTTCAATGTAAAACGATCGGTTTACACTGTCAATGTAATGACACGGCTTATTGAAATGCCTTGCTCCATTACAGGGAGGTCGTGGGGCGGCGGGTGCTAGAATCAGCGTCAAACCAGACAACACAACGACAACAACACCATCACCATTTGCAGGGGAACAACATGACATCACGCAGGACGCTGCTGCTGGCACTGGCAGGCGCCGTGGCCACGGGGCCGGCTTATGGCGAGCAGACCGGGACGACGAATGCCGTGGAGACCATGGTGGTCAGCGCGCCGCGCCTGGCCCGCGAGCTCTATGACACACCGGCGGCGGTCTCGACCGTCGAGCGCGAGAGCATCCAGCGCGGCCAGCAGCGCGTGCGGCTGGATGAAACGCTCGGCCAGGTGCCGGGCGTGTTTATCCAGAACCGCGACAACTTCGCCCAGGGCCAGCGCATCGCGATCCGCGGCTTCGGCGCCCGGGCGCCCTTTGGCGTGCGCGGCATTACCATTTTGATGGACGGCATCCCCTATACGCTGCCGGACGGCCAGGCCCAGGTCGATGCGATCGATCTCGACAGCGCCGAGAGCATCGAGGTGATCCGCGGACCGTCGTCGGTGCTCTACGGCAACGCCGCCGGCGGGGTGATCTCGGTGACCACTGCCGACGGCCGCGACAACCCCGGCACGCGCCTGCGCGTGGAAGGTGGCAGCGACGGCTACAAAAAAGCCTCCCTACAGACCGGCGGCGCCAACGGCGACTGGTCGCATCACGTCAGCCTTTCGGCGCTCAACCAGGACGGCTACCGCGACCACAGCTCGGTGGAGAAGTATCTGCTCAACGCCAAATTGCGCCGCGAGCTTGACGATGACCGCGCGCTGACCGCCATCGTCAACCTGCTCGACAACCCGCGCTCCGAGGACCCGGGCGGCCTGACTCGCGAACAGGTCGGTGAAAATCGTCGTGGTACAGCAAACTCAAACTTTTATTCCCCAACCCGTATAGATTCCGGTCAGGAAGTCGATCAGCAGGTGCTGGGGCTTCAGTACGAGGATCTCTCTGCCGGACCGGGCGAGCTCTATCTCAAGGGCTTCTACACCTGGCGCAATTTCGAGCAGCAGCTTCCTTATGTCGGTGACGACAATTTTCTTGGTTATGATCGTAACTATTACGGTGCCAGTGCCGAGTACCATCAGACGCTGAGCCTGGGCGAGATGCCGCTACGCTACGTGGCCGGCATCGATATCGCGCGCCAGGAAGATGATCGTTACCGCTACGGCTCAGACGTAGACGGCAATCGGTTGGCCAAATCTGAAGACGAGACCCAGACCGCCACCTCGACCGGGGTGTTTGTGCAGGGTGATCTGGATCTGACCGATCAGTGGACCGCCTCGTTGGGCGCGCGCTATGACCGCGTCAGGCTCAAGATCGACGATGACTTCACTGACAGCGACGATAACAGTGGTGATCGCGAATTCAACGAGTGGAGCGGCTCCGCGGGCTTAAGCTATCGCTATCTGCCCGACCACCAGGCCTATGTGAACACCGGCACCTCATTTGAGACACCGACCTTCTCCGAATTTGCCAACCCCGCCGGAGGCGGCGGCTTCAATTCAAGCGTCGAGCCGCAGAAGGCGTGGAACCGCGAGCTCGGTCTGCGCGGCCACTTCAGCAACGGTCTGGACTACGACGTGGCGCTGTTCTCGGTGCGGGTGCGCGACGAGCTGGTGCCCTACACCCTGGACGGTGATAACGACCGAACCTTCTATCAAAACGCCGGCGACACCGACCGTGACGGTCTGGAAGCGGCGCTGGGCTGGCAGATCGATGAGACCTGGCGGCTGGACAGCGCGCTGACGCTGGCCCACTACCGCTTCGACAGCTTCGAAGACGACGAAGGGCGCTATGACAGCAACCGCATTCCCGGCCTGCCGGAGCAGACCTGGGTCAACTGGCTCACCTGGGAGGGGCGGGATCAGCGCTTTGCCACGCTCGAGACGCAGTACATCGGCGACATGGTGGCCGACAACGCCAACGACGTGGACGTCGACAGCTACTGGCTGATCAACCTGCGCGCGGGAGAGGGCTGGCAGCTCAACGGTGACAGCCGACTCAACCTCTACGCCGGCATTCGCAACCTGTTTGATCGCGAGCACTTCGCCAATACCCGCATCAACGCCAGCAACGCCCGCTACTTCGAGCCGGCACCGGGGCGGACCTTCTATGCCGGGGTCGAGGTCGGATTCTAGACATCAGGTTTTAAAGAAGAGAAGGCCCGCGCTGGCGCGGGCCT
This sequence comes from Kushneria indalinina DSM 14324, assembly GCF_003385845.1. Lineage (GTDB taxonomy): Bacteria > Pseudomonadota > Gammaproteobacteria > Pseudomonadales > Halomonadaceae > Kushneria > Kushneria indalinina. The sequence goes on from NZ_QRDJ01000007.1 coordinate 555,422, forward strand.
GACCCACCACCCCATTAAAGGCGCCGCGAATACTGCCGGGATCAGCGTTCAGGGCTACAGTGTGAGCCACCGTATCTGTCTCACCGGCCAGGAGAGTGCCTTTTATATGAAGAAAGCCAGCCTTTATCCGTTCGCCATTGTCATCGCGCTTGCCGGCTGTAGCGGTGAGGCGCCCGACCGCTCTGACGACGGGCTGGTATTCCAATCCGGCAGCTATACGCACCCCATCGACAGGGACTGCGTCGAGCGCATTGCTCTGGATCATGACGAGGCGTCAAACCCCGCCGTCACGGTCGATCTGATCGACTCGGCCGAGTGCAGTGGCGCGCTCAGGGAATTTACCGAAACCCACGTCGGCGACCAGATGTCGCTTCGATTTGACGATCAGGATCTGGTGCGTGACGCCGATGTGTTCGGCCACCTCAGTGACACCGTTACCACTCGGGTCGACAGCGACGAGCAGGGCCGAGCCATCGTCGAGTATTACCAATAAAAAAAGCCCCCGCCCGACAACGGACGGGGGCCTGATCACCCCTTACGCTGCAGCCCACCACTCCTGACCCGGATCGACCAGCGCCACCACCTGGGCATAGTCATCGCTGGTACCGATGTCCCAGGCCAGTTCTCTGCGATCGATCTCTTCGTCCTCCAGCTTTCCGGTCCAGAACGCCAGGCTTTCGTCATCGGGCGACTGGCCCAGCACGTTGGTATAGAGCGTCTGCACGAACTCGCTGTCGCTGAGCACTTCATCGTCCCCATTGAAACCAGGAGCGTATGGCAGCAAGCCACCCAGGTCCTCCAGCCCAATGCCGCGAAGGCTATAGGTGGCGATGATGCTCTGTGTCTCCGCGTCCGGCCCGCTGCCCAGAAAGGCGCGTGAAACGCCGGAGTATTCTGCCTGGCCGGTGGCAAAAAGGCCCCAGCGAACATCGCTGTCGCTAAAGCCGATCTCCTGAATGTTGATCGCGTGGGTCTGATCGCCATTGCGATCGGTGATCACGGCCCGGCCGCCGTCGAGCATCACGTTGTAGTCATACGTCTGACCGGGCAGCACCAGCACGTCGTGGCCGTAGCCGCCATCGATCATGTTGCTGCCACCGCCGCTGTAGATCACGTTGTCCCCGGCGTTGCCGGCAATGATGTTGTTGCCTTCATGGCCCACCACGGTAGTGTCATCGGTGCCGCGCAGTCGGGCATTTTCCACATTAAACGGCAGGGTCAGGGTGCCGTCACCGCTGTACAGCGCCACATCCAGCCCCGGGGTACCGTGTGACACGTTCAACTCGCTGCTGTCGAGCACCAGCAGCTCGCGCAGGGCGATATCGCTGCGATCATGCGCAATGACGCCGGCGCCGGCATCCAGCTGATCGATGATCTGACGTCCATTGGCGGGGAAGTCGGTGAACACGCCATCGATACCGGTTGAGATCAGCCCGACATACTCCTCCACCGGGGTGCGCAGCGTGCCGTCCGGATGCAGCGCCTGAAAGCTTTCCTCGTTGCGCACGGTGTAGGGCACCACCTCAAGACCCGCGGCGTGGGCGTTGGCCACTAGCGCACTCTGCTTACCGGTTGCCACCTGACTGACCTGCGCCTGGCCGTTGCCGTCCCCATCCACCGGCACCGAGAGCGCACGGGTCGGCAGGATCACGCTTTTTGACGGCCCCAGAATATCGGCGTAGCCCGCCACCGCCATGGCGCCTTCCGGCGTCCACAGATCGCTGTAGGTGGTCTCCGCCGTCACCTTGATATCCAGATCCTTGTAGGCACAGCGGTTGGCGCCGTCATTGTCGCGATTGAGGTTGTACTGGATATCCCAGGGTGTACCGCCCCCGCCAATCAGCTGTACCAGCGGCAGATCGACTCCCGCCGCCGGCATGATGGTCTTGTCCAGCCGCATCAGGTTTTCCACCTCGAACGACTGAATCGACATGCGCGAGGGATCGGTAAAGTCCGCCGCCACCAGGGTATCGATCAAGAGCTGGCTGGTATCGATGTTGATCCGCTCACCGTCAAGCAGAGTGCCTTCCTTCTCGAAGTAGGTCGGGTGCTTGAGCTCGGGGATGATGCCGATCTCACGTCCCGTTTCCGCTTCTACCTGGCGCACCAGCTCAATCATCTCGTCCAGCGTGGCGATCTCGAACTTGTCGTTATAGGCGATGTTGTCGCCGCGAATCTCGGGGATACGCTCGCGCGCGCCCAGCGTCTTGAGCTCGGCCAGCGTGAAGTCTTCGGTAAACCAGCCCGAATATTCGCTTCCGTCGATGCTCTTGGTGGTGTAGCGCTCCGCAAACTCCGGGTGCTCGGCCACATCGGTGGTGTCGTTGAGCAGATTTTCGTGACGCGCGACCAGCACGCCATCTTTAGTGGGCACCAGGTCAGGCTCGATGATATCGGCGCCCTGCTCGATGGCCACGCGGTAGGCCTCCAGCGTGTGCTCGGGGCGATAGCCGCTGGCGCCGCGGTGGGCGACGAGATCGAAATCATCGGCACTAAAATCCGCCAGACGCGCCATATCGATATCAAAGGCGTCACGGGGGGAGGTGGTGAGAAACGGACGATCGAACAAGGGCATGGTGCGAATCCTCAACAAGGAAGTGGGAAAGACCTGCCGGATCGACGCTAGGCGTCGCACATGACCATTCGATGATGTACCGGTATCCCGAGTGTAATAACGGGTAGAAGAAAGGTTGCCGGGGGCGAGGGTTGGGTAATGGCAGTCATGTAGGGGCCATCATCAACAGTGACAAAGCCTTCATTTGGCGTAAAATGAATAAAAACCGCCATATGAACGAAGGAGGCCGCATGGCCATCACCACGATGTCCCATGGGGAGCGTCAGAACATGAGTGCCGCGGCCATGCGCACCTACCCCAATATTGTCAGGGACTGGGGACTGAAGGAGCAGGAAGCCGCACTGCTGCTGGGCGTACCTGATGGCACCTATCGCCGCTGGAAACAGACCCCTGAAAAGGCGCGGCTGGATCAGAGTCAGATGGAGCGGATGTCGCTGATTTTGGGCATCTACAAGGCGCTGCAGATTCTGTTGCCGCGAACGGATGCCGCCGACAGCTGGCTGAGGCGTGCCAACCGCAACCCGCTGTTCTCCGGGCAGGCCCCGTTGGATCGACTGCGCAGCGGCCTGGTGTCCGATCTTTACGTGGTCCGGCAGCACCTGGACGGTGCGAGAGGCGCCGGGCACGCATGAGCTTTCCCCGTACTGCACTACACTGGCAACCCAGCTATCGGGTGGTGCCCTCACGCTTTCCACCCATTGATCTGTTTGAACGCGTGGCCAAACCCGACGACTGGGCACTACTGGCCCAGCTGGAAGGCGAAACCTCTGCGCGGTTGAGAGAACAAGCCGGCGCGATCCACAAGGTGGCGGAAGAAGATCGACGTTACGGACCGGGCTGGACACCCGTCATGGCGGCCTTTTGCCACTTCAGCGGACAGGGCTCACGCTTCAGCGATGGCAGTTTCGGCGTCTATTACTGCGCACTCTCCGAGGCTACAGCGATTGCCGAGACGCGCTATCACATGGAACGGTTCATGAAGGAGTCCGATGAGCCGCCGATGCAGCTCCAGCAGCGCGTGTATCTCTCCGATCTGCAGGGCGAGCTGCATGACCTTCGTAATAACCCTGAGGCAGCGCCACTGTTAAGCCCTGAGAGCTGGCGTGAAGGGCAGGCCTTCGGGGCGCGTCTCCGGGAAGAAGGCGCCGATGGCATCGTCTACCCCAGCGTGAGAGACCCGCAAGGTGAATGCGCAGCGGTACTACGCTCGCCCGTCATGAGCGCGACCCGACAGGGAAGACACCTGGGCTACGAGTGGGACGGCGAGCGGATTCGGCATGTGCTGGAGCTGACGTGGGTGGGGTGAAGAGAGGCCAGGCTCCTCAACATTGAGGCCGTATCAATATTGGAGCCATTGTGGAGAAGACAGAGGAGAGAGTCCCCGATTGAACAAAAACATGGTGCGAATCCTTTACTGATTAAGTAACCAAGGTCCGCCCGCTTGACACTAGAAGCGATAGATAACTGCTGCATAATTGCAAGCAGCTTATAACTTAAACCGATCCTTATGAAAACAATAAAAGATAAAACCTAAAAGCATTATCTCCCCGACTTTTCATAGTGCTTATCAAACTCTTTTAGAATATTAGGGCTGTATAAAACCTTTTTACCGCTATCTGACTTACTAGGATTATAATACCTTTGATGGCAAAGGCTCTCATCACCCTCCATTGATTTTCTTAAATCATGATAAGACTTGTTACATTTAAAATTTGAATACCTTTTCTTAAGACGTGTAGTTAAAACACGAAAGTCCCATGGATATTTTTCGAAGATATGTTCTTCACTTAGCCTTATAGTAGGCGCGCTTGGATCATTGGTTACTAACACAGGTAATCCAGAGGAGCTTTTAGCTTTAAAAAACTTAACGTCGACTTTGATAGCAAGGTTATATTCTCCTAGTGATTCACTATCTTTCTCATATACCTTTTCAGCTGCTTTGATATAGTTTAACAACTTTTTCTCACTTGAGTTTAAAGTTTCTCCGCTTATAGAATCAAAATCTCTAAAAAAAGATAAAAGCATCAAGTAAAAATTATACTTAGAAAGAACATCTCCAAACCACTCTTTAACCAAGTGCAGATAATTCTGAAGAGCAGCAGTACCAATTTCTTGTACTTTAAGAGCCAAGCTCAAGTCATTATTAATAAAATGCACGCTGTTATCACGTATTTCTATAAGCATCTCAAGGTTATCTTTAACAGCTTTATCAATCTTCACACCGTATTCTTCCACAATTATTCGATATGTTTCATGTATACTGACAGACATAGGGTTGCCAGAACGGTTTAACTTCTTAAAACTCCTTTTAGTTTTTTCTTTGTTTTTTCTTACTTTCTTCTCCCAAATATATAGCGATGAAATATTATTAGCCGAAAGCAACAGGACCTTAGCTTTAAGCAATAGCTCCCATGAATTAACACACAGCACCGAAAATGCTTCTTCACGATATTTAAAATCAGGCTTATTATATATTTCCATAGCAGCAAGCATGGCTGATATAGATTTTTCTAGCATCATTCTATTTCTTGATTTCATTACTTGCTCGTCTCAAATCAGAATTATTCTTGGAAGGAGGTTAACTGGACTGAATAAGTAAAGTATTGACAAAATGAAGCGCTTTTTTATCACGATCCCCAAAATATCTTGGTGCATGTTGAGGCAACCAAATTTCATTGAAGTGCCGCTTAAAATCTTCATATAAATCGATAGGATAAAGCTTCGCTTTAACTACTCGTCCATCAGGATAAGCATGTTGGTAAGTTGGAAAAGAATTAGGCTCAATGCCACGTTCATTCCTAAGCCACTTACAGAATATTTTTCCTTCGGATATATCAGGCACCATATCTAAAGAAAGGGTGTATCCAGCTTGCTCAAGCGGAGCAATTAGATTAAGCGTAATTTCATTGAGCATGGAGAAATGAGTGTAAGGAATTTTACCTCTATTTTCTAAGTACCTCTCGATATGAACAGGCATTACAGGTTTAGAATATCCTTGCTGCCATTCTGTAACCCATTGAGAAACTTTTACTGCAAACCTCGGCGAAAGCCATTGAGCAAGATTTATGGCCAGGTAAGGATGAACCCAGGTGCCTTGCAAACTAGAATTCCCTCCGCTAACAACATGAATAAGTTGTTGTTCAGGCAACCCTGTTTGCTTTACCAGTTCAGCAATAAACTCAGCAGTAGATTTTAAAGATTTATAATCCGAATATCTCTTGTCGACAGATTTACAAAGTGCTGTTGCACTGATATACCCGTCCCCGACTCGCTGTGGGATAACGCCACCCTCTTCTATGCGCGGAATCATGGCTATCTGATGCATTCTATTTTTCGACTCATTTGAAATTTATTGAAAATAATTTCTAAATATAGGCCTCCTCAAAGTTGCCTTAATAAGACATTTGTCTTATGCAATTGGTTTTTCCAGCACTCATATCTCCCTACCTAAAAAGAACTTTTCCTCCTAGATGAATTACTTCCTAAAGTCAGCTTTATTATCCAAGTCTTTGAATTTAATATAATTTATACTCGGTGCACTAACTACCCCTAAAGAGGTAGCCCCCGTTCCCCACCCCGCCTGCCTTGACCTGCATCAAAACCACCACCCCCTGCCACGCGCACGCTTGGCCCCATAACTGCGCATCCTGTCGGTGGCGGACAGCCCAATGCGCGATATTCCTGGAGGCCGTGATTATGAAGATTCGCTCACAGGTAGGCATGGTGCTCAATCTCGATAAATGTATCGGGTGTCACACCTGCTCCGTGACCTGCAAAAACGTCTGGACCAGTCGCGAAGGCATGGAATACGCCTGGTTCAACAACGTCGAAACCAAGCCCGGCATCGGGTATCCGAAGGAGTGGGAGAATCAGGACAAGTGGAAGGGCGGCTGGCTGCGCCGCCAGGATGGCGCCATTGAACCCCGCATCGGCGGGCGCTTTCGCGTGCTGGCCAAGCTCTTTGCCAACCCGGAGCTGCCGGCGATCGATGACTACTATGAGCCGTTCGATTTTGACTACCAGCACCTGCACCGCGCCGGTGAAGGCACGCATCAGCCGGTGGCGCGGCCGCGTTCGCTGATCAGCGGCAAGCGCATGCAGAAGATCGAGTGGGGCCCGAACTGGGAGGAGATTCTGGGCACCGAGTTCGAAAAGCGCCGCCGCGACAAGAACTTCGATCGCATTCAGGCCGACATGTACGGTGAATTTGAAAACACCTTCATGATGTATCTTCCACGCCTGTGCGAGCACTGCCTGAACCCGGCGTGCGTGGCGTCCTGCCCGAGCGGGGCGATCTACAAGCGCGAGGAAGACGGCATCGTGCTGATCGATCAGGACAAGTGCCGCGGCTGGCGCATGTGCGTGTCGGGCTGCCCGTACAAGAAGATTTACTACAACTGGAAAAGCGGTAAATCCGAGAAGTGCATCTTCTGCTATCCGCGGATTGAATCCGGCCAGCCGACCATCTGCTCCGAGACCTGTGTGGGCCGTATCCGCTCGCTCGGCGTGCTGCTTTATGACGCCGATCGCATCGAGGAGGTCGCCGCCAGCGCCGATGAGCAGGATCTCTATCATCGCCAGTGCGAGATCTTTCTCGACCCGCATGACCCGGAAGTGATCGCCCAGGCGCGTCGCGACGGCATTGAAGAGAACGTCATCCAGGCCGCCCAGGCATCCCCCGTCTACAAGCTGGCCATCGACTGGCAGCTGGCCCTGCCGCTGCACCCGGAGTACCGCACGCTGCCCATGGTCTGGTACGTGCCGCCGCTCTCGCCGATCCAGTCCGCGTTCGATCAGGGAAACGTGCCGAGTGACGGCGTGCTGCCGGATATCGAGTCGCTGCGCATCCCGGTGCGCTACCTGGCCAACCTGCTCACCGCCGGGGAAGAAGAGCCCGTCATACGCGCCCTCAAGCGGTTGATGGCAATGCGGTTGTACAAGCGCGCCCAGCAGGTCGAAGGCCGCGAGGCCACCGAGGTGCTGGAAGCCGTGGGCCTCACTGCCGCGCAGATCGAGGACATGTATCGCTATCTGGCGCTGGCCGATTTCGAGGACCGCTTCGTGATTCCCTCCACCCATCGCGAACAGGCCCGCGAGGCCTTCCCCGAACGCGGCGGCTGTGGCTTCACGTTCGGTCAGGGCTGCAACGGTGGCGACAGCGCCGGCAGCCTGTTTGGCGGTCGCAAACAGACCTCCACGCTGGTCAAGCCGGTGGTGTCGCACTACGAGCCCGAAGTGGCCCCCTATGACGCCGAGGAGGATCGCCATGCGTAGTCTGATCGTACTGGCACGACTGCTGGATTACCCCACAAAAGCGCTGCAACAGGCCGCCCCCGAAATGACGGCAGTGATCAAGGCCGAGGACCGGCTCACGCCCCTGCGACGGGAAACGCTGGTGGGCTGGATTCGCCGCCTGGCCCAGGCCGATCTGCTCGATCTGCAGGCCGACTATGTGGCGCTTTTCGACAAGGGCCGGGCGACCTCGCTGCTGCTGTTTGAACACGTTCATGGCGAGTCGCGAGACCGCGGCCAGGCGATGGTCGATCTGCTGGCGCAGTATCGCGAGGCCGGCTTCGAGCTGGATGCCCGCGAGCTGCCCGACTATCTACCGCTGTTTCTGGAGTATCTCTCGACCCGGACGGAAGACGAGATTGCCGGCCAGCTCGGCGAGATCGCCCATATTCTGGCCCGCCTGACCGCCCGCCTTGAAGAGCGTGAGGCCGATCAGGCACTGGCCACGGCGTCGCTTCTGGCGCTGATCGGTGCCGAGGACGAGATCACCGAGCATCAGGAGAAGGTGCGCGAAGAAAAGCGTGATGACACCCCGGCCGCGCTGGATGCGGTATGGGAAGAGGAAGCCGTGCGCTTTTCCGCCACCTCCGATCAGGACTGTGCGGTGCAGTCCGCTGCCGGTCAGCGCCGCGCGCAGCAGCGTCAGAGCGCGCGCGAGCAGGCCGAACCCGTCCGTGTCATCGATCCTGCTTCGGCAGTTCACGGTCACTGAGCCCCGGGAGTCACCCTCATGATGGATTACATCCATACCCTGTTGTTCGGCTTCTACCCCTACCTGGCCGGGACGGTCTTTCTGCTGGGCAGCCTGCTGCGCTTTGATCACGGCCAGTACACCTGGAAGACCGGGTCGAGCCAGATGCTGACCAAAAAGCACATGCGCCTGGGGAGCAACCTCTTTCACATCGGCATCATCGTGATCTTCTTCGGCCATCTGGTCGGCCTTCTCACGCCGCACTGGGCCTATGAGTGGGCGATCACGCCTGGCAACAAGCAGATCATGGCGATCCTCGTCGGCGGTCTGGCCGGTGTGCTGTGTCTGGTCGGCGGCATGATCCTGCTCTATCGGCGCCTGTTTGACCCGCGCGTGCGGGCAAGCTCGAGCACTGCGGATATCGTGATTCTGGCGCTTCTGATGGTGCAGGTGACACTGGGGCTTTTCACCATCATTGCCGCCGTCGACCATCTCGATGGCAGTGTCATGCTGCCGCTGGCCGAGTGGGCGCAGTCGATCGTGTTTTTCCGCTCGGGCGCCGCCAGCCATCTGATGGATGTGGGCCTGATCTACAAGCTGCACATCGTGGTGGGCCTGACCATCGTGATGATTTTTCCCTTCACCCGCCTGGTCCATGCCTGGAGCGCGCCGTTTGGCTACATCGGCAGGCGCTATCAGCTGGTACGCCGCCGCGCCTGAGGAGACAACACCATGCAGATGATCGACACACAGACCCTGCCCGATGATCCAAGCCTGGCCCTGTCGCCCATTGTCGTGGGCGATATCCCCATCGACCCGACCGAAATTGCCGGCGAGATGCAGTATCACGGCGCAGACTCACCGGAAAAGGCGCAGCTTGAAGCCGCGCGCGCGCTGGTGATCCGTGAGCTTTTGCGTCAGGAAGCCGAAATGACGCTGGGCCGGGAGGCGACCCACCACGATGAGCAGGGCGCGATCAGCACGCTGCTGGATCAGGCGCTGACCACACCCGAGCCCGATAACGCCGCCTGCGCCCGTTATTTCGAGGCCCATCGCGAGCGCTTTTGTACGCCGCCGCGCTATCAGGTGCGCCATATTCTGCTGCCGGCGGCGCCGGATGATCAGGACGCGCGTGACGAGATGAAAACGCTGGGCGAATCCCTGCTCACCGAGCTTTTTGAGCATCCGGAACGCTTTGATGAAGTCGCCATGCGCCATTCAGCCTGCCCCTCAAAAGAGACCGGCGGATCACTGGGGGAGCTCTCGCCGGGTCAGACCGTGCCGGAGCTGGATGACGCTTTGAAACACCTGCCCGAGGGCCTGCATGATCGGCCGCTGGCATCGCGCTACGGCTGGCATCTGGTGCAGGTGGATCAGCGCCTCGACGGCGAGGCGCTGCCGCTGGAGGCCGTGATCGACCGGGTACGCCATACCCTGCGCGAGCAGGCCACCCGCCGCGCCTTGCGACACTATCTGCTGGCGCTGGCCGAAGAGATCGGCGTCACCGGTATGACGCTGGATGACGAGGCGGGTGGGGCGCTGATGCAGTAGGCCGCACTTTCAAGCCGACGTCATATCTCACCATAGGCGATCACCCGGCCTGCCCTGTCATGAAAACGCCACAGCCGTTATCGATTCGGGCCGTGGCGTTTCGTTTCTGGACATCAGAGATCATATTTGAGCCCGACAGCAAAGCTGCGCGGCGCACCGTAGAAGTACTGTGAAAACGACACCGGCTCGAGATAGTAGTACTTCTCGTCAAACACGTTATAGATGTTGGCAGTCAGGCTGAGATTCTGGTTGACCCTGTAGCGCGCCATCAGATCCGTCGTGAAGAAATCATCCTGCTGGATGCGCTCCGATTCTCCTGACGCCGGATTGGTGATATCGGAAAAGGTCTTGCTCTGCCATTTGACACCGCCACCCACGGTCAGGCCATCAAGCGGGCCAGCGAGATCATAGGTGGTAAAGAGTTTGACCTGCGAGGTGGGAATGTCGGTATTCATGCGCTCGTCATCAGGGCTTTCAATGCGCGCGTAGGAGTATCCACCATAAATGTTCCACTGCGGGGTCACGGCACCATTAGCTTCGAACTCGAACCCGCGGGTCCTGACGTCATCGTAAGCCTCATAGGTATAAAGACCGTTATCAAGCCGGGCGCTGGTGCTGTCAACGTAGTTGTCCTGTACGGACTCAAAGACCGCGGCGGAGAGATCCAGTCGATCATCGAACAGACTGGACTTGATGCCGGCCTCGTAATTGGAACCGGTGACCGGATCAATGACGTCTCTGCTGCGCGCCAGCTTGTTCTGAGGGGTGAAGATTCGGGTGTAGCTGGTGTAGAGATTGACCTGTGGTGTGAGCGCCCAGGTCAGCCCGGCATAGGGCGTCCACTCATGGACTGACTTGTCGATGGGTGTCCCGAAGGCGTTTTGATCGGTTTCCCATCGATCAATACGGCTGCCGAGCAGCAAGTGCAGATCATCGGTCAATGCCCAGTTGGTGGCGACATAGGCACTGGTCTGCTCCTGCTCGCCGTTTTGATTTCGGATGACCGTACTCTTGTCCCAGTCCGGCTGCTGGTCGCCGTAATCAAAATCGGAACGCGTAAAATCACCCAACGGCGAGTACGGCCGGGAGAAATTCGATGGGCTGTAATAGGGGAATTCAAAGTCCTGATGCCATTGCGTGGCGCCCATGACCATCTCGTGCTCACGTCCCAGCCAATCAAAGCGGCCGTTCACGCGCACATTAAAGGTTCTCTGAATACGTTCACTGTCGATGTCATAGAAGCTGCCCGGCACGAGGCCTTCGTTGGTCTGCGGATCGGGCGCGCCGGATGACCAGAGAGAGGGCTGATCCATGGTCGCACGGCTGTACATAAAGCTGAAATCAACGGACCAGTCGGGGTTGAGATAGTGCTCAAGCTCGGCCTGACCGATGTAGTTGCGCGTCGTGTTGCTTGCCCATTCGGGGGCCGTGCTGGCAGAGCGGCTATAGCGGGTGCGTGAGCCATCGGAATAGAAAATGGGTAGCCCGCCGACCATGGGCGAATCCGAATCACGGTATTGATAGGTATTGCGCAGGGTAAGCGTGGTCTGATCGTCCAGATCGGCCTCGACCACGCCGTAAAGGGAGTGCTGCTCGCGTGAATACCGATCCATTTCGGCATCCTGCTCGGTACTGGCATAGACGAATCGACCGCGTACGCTCCTGTCTCCATTGAGCGGCCCCGAAAGATCGATCACGCCGCGCTTCTTGTCCCAGCTACCCGTCCCCAGCTCAAAGCTGCCCTGATAGTCGTAGGTGGGTCTTTTTTGCACCAAATTAATGACCGCCGAAGGCGTACCGGCGCCCTGCATCAGTCCGTTGGCGCCTCTCAAGACCTCAATGCGCTCCAGCAGGGCGCTGTCCACAAAGGTGTCGCCGAAATCAAAGCGGTGATCCGAGGAGTCCGGCGCCGTGATCGGCATGCCGTTGAATATGGTGGTGGCCACCACTGATCCCCGGGAATAGATCCGAAGACGGTCGGCATCGACAGTTTTGATCTGCAGCCCGACCACATTATCGAGGGCACTGATGGTGTCGTCACTACCCTGATCCGCCATGCGCTGCGCGGTGACTGACGTCACCGACTGCGGAGTGTCTTTGGCACTGAGATTCATTCCCGTAGCGGTATTCATGCGTGCGGTCTTGTAACCCTCGTTATCACCGCCTTGTCCGATGGGGCGTCGAGCCTCGACCACGACTGTCGACAGCGCCTGTGGTCGGGTATCCATCGATGAACCATCGGATGTTTGTGCCAGTGCTTGAATCGGCATGAGCATGCCTGAAATGACAAGTAGAGTCGCATTGCGCGGGGTGAAGGCATAAAGCGAGAAGGCTGGCATTGATATTAGCGTCCCTTGTTATTGATCCCTGCCCACAGCCTGGACCGAGAAGCGCTAATATAATATTGATTATCATTATCATCTATAGCTTTTAGTCACCTTTTCTGTATGATTTTTCACTAACAGTGTCATGGCTCATGTCCTCCACTGAAGGCAGACTGGATATTGGCCTTTACAAAGTGCATCTTCGCATCAAAAAGACACGCATCATCAGGAACGTCTGAATGATCAGGCGATACCAGCATATGGAATAAAAAGGCATGAAACGGATTGGCAGGGTGTTATTGCCATGGCAGGCGGCAGGATCATTATCATGCAAGGCATTAAAAAAACCTCATGTTTTAATGCTGCTGGGATTAATGTTTTCCTATTCAGGCTCCTCTGTCATTGAAGGCGCCATTCCGACGCTGGTCGCCGTTGGCATGCTGTCGCCCGTGTGGATTCCGCTCTATACCACCTTGTCCAGAACGATTAACGCTTCTGCGTATATCGTGGCCAGATTCCTCGGACATTACTCGCCTTATCGAGTGCTTTTGATCTGTGAGGTCTATGACATGACCATCACGATACTTGTTATTTTTTTGCTTTACGAAGGGTCTTTTTCAACCCTGATCGTGTTGATGACCTATTTCATTCTTGCCTCTTTTATTCCGGTCATTACCAATATCGCCAATGGCACCTACGCCGGTGCCATGATGCTTCAATCGGAATCGACCGCCGTCAGATTCAACGCCTTTTCACTCAGCCTTTTGACGCTTGCCACCATGGTCATTGGTCGCCCACTGGGAAGCCTTCTGGTCGATTACTCCATCTATATGGTGCTGCTGGTCAATCTGTTCATGACCGCGATTTCGTTTGTCTTCCGCTGGGCTGCGATGAAACGTGACACACTGTTTATCCCCGATCAGGCCCGATATGAGCGAACACATCATGTCTCTCGGGTCAGCCTGATAGAAGGGGTGCGCTATTTTGGCGTTCAAGCCTTTCGGCTCTCTGCCAGCTCGCCGATCACGACGCCGCTGGTCTATCTGTCCATGGGACTGTTTCTCTACTACCTGCCGCTGTGGCTGGCTGAAGGGGCCGATAGCAAAGGAGAAATCGTGGCCATGGCGGGAATGTTTGGTGGTCTTGGCTCAATGGCCGGGCCGCTTTTGTTTTATGCCATGAAGCATCGCTGCAGCTATCGATGTCATGTAGCGTTGGCGATGCTGATGGTCGCCGTGGATGAAATTCTGCTGATCGCCATGATCCGATTTTTTGGCAATGCGCTATCGATACCGGCCCTGTCGGGATACATGGCTTTAATATTTCTGCTTTATCTGGCCGCATCTTATTGCAACGTGGCCAATCTTTCCGCGCGTCAAAAGCGCTATGCCGGCAGGCGATACCCCGACATGGTAGGCATCGCCTTTTCGATGGCCTCCCTTGCGATGCTTGCAGGAACCTGGTCGGGCTACATGCTCGATGCCAGTGCGAATCCGGCCGTTGCCCTGATCCTCAGCGCCAGCATCACAATTCTGGGCACGGCAGCTCTGGCGTTTCGAAAGCTTCGCCACGGCTCGCGATCGCATGCGGGGCGCTGATGCAGTAATCCACCCACCGCGTTTTTTGAATCACGACAGCGTTTCACACACCACCACGCCATCGATGACAGCATCGATGGCGTTGTCGTCAGCAGACCTTCGGTACTGCTCAGGCCTTGTCCCCCAGCGCGGCGATATGCTCTGGCAGGCGGTCGTGGCTGCCATACATGAAGTGATTCTCCATGCGTTCCGCGAATCGGGCGGCCTCCGGTTCACGGCCAACCGCCATGGCCACTTCACGGATGTGCATCGGCGAGCCACCGCAGCAGACGCCAAGATAGCGGACCCCACTGTCGTACACTTCCCGGGCAAAGGCGCCCAGCTCATAGCGGTTGCAGGACAGGGGATCCAGCGCGGTCGGGAAAGGGCGGCCGTGGGGCGACGGGCAGCTGCAGCCCTGAGTGTCGGATAGATTGAAAAAGGTGGGCGCCTGCTCGGTGGTGCGAAACGTTACGGGCAGTGCCGCCACATGACAGGAGACGGCCTCGCGGATCTGATGAATCCACGGCAGCATGGTGTCCGGCCCCCTGAAGCAGTTCAGGCCGACGACACTGGCCCCGTTCTTTTCGAGCGCAACACAGGTTTCGACGATGCCGGGGCCATCGATCATGCGATTTTCGGCCATTGGCGCCAGGGTAATGACCGCCGGGAGCCCCTTTGCCTTGATGGCCTCGAGAGCGGCCTGCGCCTCGCCGGCATAGTAGAAGGTTTCGCCGATAATGAGATCGGCCCCCTCCTCGACGGCCCACTGCACCATCTCGTCAAACATGGCGCGCACGCTGCGTTGCGCGGCCGGGTCCTGCGGGTCCCACACGTTGCTGTTGGAGATGTTGCCGGCCATCAGGTTACCCGGCTGCTCGTCGGCAACCTTGCGCGCGATTTTGAGCGCCGCGCGGTTCAACGGCTCCAGCAGTTCTTCCTTGCCGATCACTCGCATCTTTTCGCGGTGACCGTTGTAGGTGAAGGCCTGAACAATATCGGACCCCGCGTGCTGGAAATCGCGATGCAGCGCTTCCAGAGCGTCCGGGCGCAGCAGCGCCACTTCCGGTACGAACTCGCCCGCCGAGAGGTAGCCGCGCCGCTCGAGTTCGAACAGAAAGCCTTCGGCACAGATGAGCGGGCCCTGGTCGAGTCGCCGGGTAATCAGGTCTTGCGTCATGGGCAGAATCTCCAGAGGGAACCGTGTTTGCAGGAGCCCCTATTCTGGAGACAGGTCGTGACCATCACCAATGAAGTATTGCCCGCTTGAAAATGAATCAGTTTCATTTTTAGAGAACAAACCAGGAATCATGTGAATGATGCAGCGGCCATGAATGGCCTGTCCTGCTTTTTCTGCCAGACAGGCCACATCACGGTGCTGCTACTCACGCCGTGGCCTCTCGCCACCGCACTGTCGACGAAAATGGCATTCAGGACAGACTCTGGTGGTCCTGTTCCGGCAGGGTGGTATTCCCCTCGTTGAGCGGGCGCTGCATGATCACCGCATCCACCCAGCGGCCGAACTTGAAGCCGCAGGCCTCGATCACGCCCTGATGGGTGAAACCGAAACGCTTGTGCAGCGCGATCGAGCCCTGATTGTCGCTGTCACCGATCAGCGCAATCATCTGACGCCAGGGCCCCTGTTCGCAGCGCTCAAGCAGTTCCGCCAGCAGGGCACTGCCCACGCCGCGACCATGCGCATCGTGGCTCACATAGACCGAATCCTCCAGACAGAAGCGATAGGCGCTGCGCGGGTGGAAAAACCCGGCGTAGGCGTAGCCCACCACCACGTTATCGAACACGGCGACCAGATAGGGCAGGCCCGCCTCGCGTGTGCCGGCACAGCGCCGCGTCATCTCCTCCAGCGTCGGCGGCACCTCTTCGAAGGAGCCCAGCCCGTGGCGAACATGGTAGCTGTAGATGGCATGGATGGCGTCGAGATCCTGATCCATCACCTCACGTACGCTCACCCCGGAGCGTTCTGACCGGTCACTCATGAAGATACTGCCTTTGCTGATCGTTGAAGGGAGCCTCACTTTACAATGAACACCACGCAGGCGGCAGTCATCAGCCCCATGGTGACGTTGAAAATGCGCCACGCCCGCGGCGTGGTTAGAAAGCGCGCGATCACCATGCCAAAGCCGGCCCACAGCGAAATGCAGGGCAGGGCGACGATCTCCATGGACAGCGCCAGACCGAAGGCGTTGAGCCAGATCGGGCCTTCAGAGGGCAGAAAGCTGGCCATCAGGGTCAGTCCCATCACCCAGACCTTGGGATTGACGAACTGGAAGGTGGCCGCCTGCCACAGTGTCAGAGGGCGGGCGTCCCCTGTAACATCAAATTCGGGCGGCGGTGCCGAGGCGATGCGCCAGGCCAGATAGAGCAGATAAAGGATGCCGACGATCTGCAGTCCCTGCTGGATCAGCGGATAGCGCTGAAACAGCGTGCCCAGTCCCAGCGCCAGCAGGGTAAAGAGCACCAGCCCGCCCAGTAAAATACCGACAATGTGGGGCAGCGTGCGGCGAAAGCCGTACATCGCGCCGGAGGCCGTCAGCATCACGTTGTTGGGGCCGGGCGTGCCGGTCATGGTAATGGCGAACAGGGTCACGGAAACCCACCAGCTGACAGACATCATGACGGCCTCGCTACATTGTATGAATACAATTGTGGAAGTGTTACCCGCTTATGGGTGACAATTCGAGCATACGTTCTCCAATGTCACCGTCAATGGATTTATTGTCACCATGACAATATGGAAACCCGAACTTTCTCCGGAAGGCCCGCGCTATCGCGCCCTGGCAAACGCCATCGAACGGGCCATCAACGAGGGCAAACTGCCACCGGGCGAACGGCTGCCGCCCCAGCGCCGGCTGGCCGATGCGCTGGGCGTCACGGTGGGCACCATTACCCGGGCCTATGCGCTGGTGGAACAAAGCGGGCTGGTCAGCGCCCAGGTGGGCAGCGGCACCTTCGTCAAGGTCGAACGGGCGTGCGAGGGCTTTGCACGGGTCATCAAGGCGCCTCATGAAGGGCTGGTGGATCTGGGCATGTCACTGCCGCCGCCGCATCCCGAGCGTCAGGCGTCGCTGGCCCGGTTCATGACAGCCATTACCCAGGACCCCGCAGCGCTTGATCAGGCCATCAACTATCCCCTCGATGACACCATGGCCACGCAGCGCCGGCGCTACGCCGACTGGCTGACATCGCAGGGGCTGGCCGTCGATCCGCAGGAGCTGTTGATCACCCAGGGCGGTACCAACGGCATTACGCTGGCGCTGTCGGTACTGCTCTCGCCCGGCGATCGACTGGCCGCCGAGGCGCTGAGCTATCCAGGCGTGATCAGCACCGCCCGTGAGCGGTCGCTGAAAACGGTGGCCGTGCCGTTTGATGAAGAAGGCATCGATGTGGAGGCGCTGGCGGCGCGCCATGAGCGCACGCCCTTCAAGGCGCTCTATCTCATGCCCGAGCATCACAACCCCACTACCGTGCAACTGTCTGAAAAGCGCCGCGAGGCGCTGGTCGCTCTGGCCCGCGAGCGCGATTTCTGGCTGATCGAGGACGGCGTGATGCATCTGCCGCTGGAGGCCCGCGGCACGCCGCTGTATCAGCTGGCACCGGAGCGCACGATATTCGTGTTTTCGGTGGCCAAGATTCTGGGCGGCGGGCTGCGCTCGGGAGTGGTTCGCGCGCCGACCTCCCTGCTGGCGCAGCTGCGCATTGCGCTGCGCAACCAGTGCTGGGCACCGCCGGCGCTTATCAGTGAGATCGCCGGGCGCTGGCTTGAAAGCAATGATGCCGACCGGCTGCTGGCGTGGCAGTTCGAGGAGCTCGAGGTCCGCCAGGCAATGGTGCGCGAGGCGCTGGGCGGGTTTGAGGTGGCCATGCGTCGCGGCGGCTTCTATGCCTGGCTGACGCTGCCCGGCGAGCATCGCGCCCAGGCGCTGGTCGAGACGCTGGAGCAAAACGGCGTGCGAGTGGCGCCGGCGGAAACCTTTTGTGTCGGCAGTACCGCAGCGCCTCAGGCGATCCGGATCTGTTTGAGTGCGGCGCCGGATCGCGAGGCGCTGGCGCAGGCGCTGGCCGTCATCGCCCGGGCGCTGTCCGAGGCGGCACCGCCGCGCTGGCAGACGGTCTAGACGCCGGCGCGGCGGTCACTGTGCCGTTTCATGCCCGGTGACCGGGACGTCTTCATCCCGGTTCTCATCAACTGCCAATATAGGGCAATCAAGGACGTCAGTACGGAGAGAACATCATGCGTTACGAGCTCTATTACTGGCCGAGCATTCCCGGCCGCGGGGAGTTCATTCGGCTGGCACTGGAGGCCGGCGGTGCCGACTACATCGATGTAGGCAACAGCAGCGAGCCCGGCTACGGCATCGAGGCGATCACGCCCTGGCTCGAGGGCAGCGTGACCGACTATCCGCCCTTTGCACCGCCCTTTTTAAAGGCAGGCCGTGAGGTCATCTCCCACGTTGCCAATATCCTGTTGTTTCTCGCCCCGCGCCTCAAGCTGATCAACGACGACAAGGTCTATCAGTACTGGGCCCACAGCCTGCAGCTGACCATCACCGACTTTGCCGCCGAGGCCCACGACGTGCATCACCCCCTGGGCCCGGAGTTGTATTACGAGGACCAGCAGGATGTGGCCCTTCGTCGCGCCGCAAACTTCATCGACCAGCGCCTGCCGAAGTTTTTCGGCTACTTCGAGTGCATCATCGACAAAAATCCCGACAGCGACGTGTATCTGGTCGGCAAGCGGCTCTCCTATGTGGATCTGTCGCTCTTTCACATGGTGCAGGGGCTGCGCTACGCCTTCCCCAACGCCATGGCCGCTCTGGAACCGGAAATCCCGAAGGTCATTACCCTGCACGATCACGTGCTGGAGCTGCCGCTGATCAGCGAGTATCTCGCCTCCGAGCGGCGCCTGGCGTTTTCCGAGCAGGGGCTTTTTCGCCACTACCCGGCGCTGGATCGCGTCGGGAATTAATACTCGGGTGGCAGGGAAGCCTGTCCTCGCCCAGACTTGGTTGACGACAAGGACCCGTTGGAGAACGTAAAGATGGACCTCTATATCTATGATCACTGCCCGTTTTGCGTGAAGGCCCGCATGATCTTCGGCCTGCGTGACGTACCGATCACGCTGCAGACGCTGCTCAACAACGACGCCGAGACCCCCACGCGACTGATCAAAGAGAAGAAGGTGCCGATTCTCGAATTCGAGGATGGTTATACCATGGCCGAGAGCATGGATATCGTGAAGGCCATCGACAGCCAGGCCGAGGGCGTCAAGGTCATGGATGGCCCGCGCAACCCGGAGATCGAACGCTGGGTCCGCGCCGCCTCCGACTCCGTGGCAAAGCTCTTTATTCCCCGCGTGCCGAGGGCACCGCTGGGCGAATTTGCCACCGCGGAGGCCGCCGAGTACTTCACCGACAACAAGGAGGTGGCGTTTGGCAGCTTCGACACACTGCTTGAGCAGACGCCCGAGCTGCTGGTGGAGGTCCAGCACTGGCTCAACGAGCTGGATGCGCTGATCCTGTCGCCGCAGGCCGTCAACGAGGTGCTCTCGCTGGATGACATCGAACTCTTCCCGGTGCTGCGCCAGCTCTCACTGGTGGAAGGGGTCAAATACCCCGACAACGTCGAGGCCTATCGTCAGGCGATGTCGCAGCTGGCCGATGTGCCCCTGCACGACGAGATCGCCATCGCGGCCTGAGCAAACCCCTCACCGAAGTCTGCGGGGCTGTGCCATAATGGCGCGCCTTGCAGCCATTCATTCGGACCGCTTTCATGTCTCAGGGCACGCTCTATATCGTTTCCGCCCCGTCGGGCGCCGGCAAGACCAGTCTGGTGCGCGAGCTTATCGCCGCGACCGATGACATCGGGGTCTCGATCTCCCACACGACCCGCCAGCGGCGCGCCAGCGAAACCGATGGCATCAACTATCACTTCGTCGATGAGCCCACCTTCGAGGCGATGATCCAGCGCAATGAATTTTTCGAACACGCCTGGGTCTTTGATCGTCACTATGGTACCTCGCGCCTCGAGGTGGAAAAGCGCCTGGCCCGGGGCGAGGATGTCATTCTCGAAATCGACTGGCAGGGGGCACGCCAGGTACGCGAACAGATGCCACAGGCGGTGTCGATCTTCATTCTGCCGCCCTCGCGTGAGGCGCTGCGCGAGCGCCTGTCCAACCGCGGCCAGGATGACGCCGCCACCATCGATCGCCGCATGCGTGACGCCATCAGCGAGATGTCGCATTTCAACGAGTATGACTACCTGGTCATCAACGATGATTTCGCCACCGCCGCGTTTGAGATGAAAGGACTGATCAGTGCCGAACGTCTTCGAATGGCGCGGGTACAGGCGGCAAACCGGGCGCTGCTCGGCGAGCTCTTGTCAGAAGTGGAAGGGCTCCGGTAGACTCGGTTCCCCCTTCCGAACACGAATAACGTCCGGCGCATGACGCGCCGGGCGCCTTCACTCAGATCACACGCATTCAGGAGCCAGCATCATGGCACGAGTAACGGTTGAAGATTGTCTCCAATTCATGGATAACCGCTTCCAGCTGGTCATGGTTTCCACCCATCGCGCCCGTCAGCTGGCCCGCGGCTCGCGCAATGCCGAACTGCCCTGGGAAAATGACAAGTGCACCGTCATGGCCCTGCGTGAAATTGCGGCGCAAAAGGTCGATCGCTCCGTGCTCAACGAGCCGCTGGAAGCCATGGTCCCGCAGCGCCCTCGCTACGAACCCGAAAGCGAATAAGCCCATTGCCCATACGCTGACCTGCCATGTTCACGATCGATGATCTCTCCGACCGCCTGGACGGCTACCTGACCGTCGATGAGATCGCGCAGGTCAGACGCGCCTTCTATTACGCCGAACAGGCCCACGACGGCCAGCGCCGCCGCTCCGGCGAGCCCTATGTGACCCACCCGCTGGCCGTCGCCAATATCCTTGCCAACATGCACATGGACTATCAAAGCCTGATGGCGGCGATGCTTCATGACGTAATCGAGGATACCGGCATCACCAAGGAGGCGCTGTCGCGCCAGTTCGGCGAGGAAGTCGCCGAACTGGTTGACGGCGTGTCGAAGCTGACCCAGATCACCTTCGAGGACAAGGCCGTCGCCCAGGCGGAAAACTTCCAGAAGATGGTGCTGGCGATGTCGCGCGACATTCGCGTCATCATCGTCAAGCTCGCCGACCGGCTGCACAACATGCGTACGCTGGGCGCGCTGCGCCCGGACAAGAAGCGCCGCATCGCGCGCGAGACGCTCGAGATCTACTCCCGCATTGCCGGGCGACTGGGCATCAACACCATTCGGGTGGAGCTTGAGGATCTCTCCTTTCAGGCCATTCACCCGATGCGCGCCGAGCGCATTCAGCGCGCGGTGGTCAAGGCACGCGGCAATCGCCGCTCGATGGTGCGCCACGTCCAGAGCACCCTGCAGACCACGCTGGATGGCGACGAGCTGCCCGGCACGGTCATGGGCCGCCAGAAGCACCTGCTGTCGATCTATCGCAAGATGCGCGATCAGCGCAAGCCCTTCAACGAGCTGATGGACGTGTTCGGCTTTCGCATCGTCACCGACCGGATCGATACCTGCTATCGCATCCTGGGCGCGGTGCACAATCTCTACAAGCCGGTGCCGGGGCGCTTCAAGGACTATATCGCCATCCCCAAGGCCAACGGCTACCAGAGCCTGCATACCACGCTTTTCGGGCCCAACGGCATTCCCATCGAGGTGCAGATCCGCACCCGCGAGATGGAGGCGATGGCCAACAACGGCATTGCTGCCCACTGGCTCTACAAGGCCGGCCAGACCGACCGGCCGATCGCGATGGGCAGCCATGCCCGCGCCCGGGAATGGGTGCGCGGCCTTTTGGAAATGCAGCGCCACGCCGGCAACTCGCTGGAGTTCATCGAGCACGTCAAAAATGACCTGTTCCCCGATGACGCCTACGTGTTCACCCCCAAGGGCGACATCATGGAGCTGCCGCGCGGCGCCACCGCGATCGACTTTGCCTACGCGGTGCACACCGATATCGGCAACAGCTGCATCGCCTGTCGTATCGACCGGCATCTGGCCCCGCTGTCATCGCGGCTGGAAAGCGGCCAGACGGTCGAGATCATTACCGCCCCGGGCGCCCAGCCCAACCTGGCGTGGCTGTCGTTCACGATCACGGCCAAGGCCCGCTCGGCGGTGCGTCACGCCCTCAAGCATCAGCAGCGCAACGACTCGGTCGCGCTGGGCCGGCGCCTGCTCAATCAGGCGCTGAGCTCGTTTGGCCTGACGCTGGAGACGCTGTCGCAGCCCCATGTTGACGCGCTGCTCGAGGCGCTGACGCTGGAGTCGCTGGATGACCTGCTCGAGGAGATCGGGCTGGGCAGCCGCGTAGCCTACAGCGTCGCACGGCGGCTGGCCGACAGCGAGCCCGAGCAGATTCAGGCCCACAGCGACGAACAACAGGGGGCGATGGCCATCAGCGGCGCCCGCAACATGGTGATCAGCTTTGCCCGCTGCTGCTATCCGCTGCCGGGCGATACCATCGTTGGCAATCTCAGTGCCGGTCGCGGCATTGTGGTGCATCGCAGTGAATGCGGTAATCTGGAAGACTGCCGCGAGGATCCCGAAAAGTGTTTCCCGCTGCAGTGGTCCGACACCGTGGAGGACGACTTCCCGGTGGGGCTGCGCCTCGAGATTGAGACGCGCCGAGGGCTGGTTGCAGAACTTGCCAGCCTGGTCAACGACGCCGAAGCCAATATCGAGCGCATCAATATCGAAGAACGCGATGAGCGTCTGTCGATCGTCAACCTGACACTGTCGGTGCGCAACCGCGTGCATCTGGCGCGGATCATCAAGCGCATCCGCAATCTGGCCTATGTGGGGCGCGTCTCGCGTACCGGGAGCTGACGATCCGTGGCGTCATCCCTTTTTAGAGCGTCCTTTCAACAACAACGCAGGGAGTGTTCATGAGCAATCGTGCTGCCATCCATACCGATCAGGCCCCGCAGGCCATCGGCCCCTATTCACAGGCCGTCAAGGCCGGCAATACCGTCTATCTGTCGGGGCAGATTCCGCTCGACCCGGACACCATGGAAATGGTGAGCGATGATATCGAGCAGCAGGCGCATCAGGTCTTCAAAAACATGAAGGCCGTATGTGAAGAGGCGGCCGGGACGCTGGCCGATATCGTCAAGCTCAACCTCTACCTGACCGATCTGTCGCACTTTGCGACGGTCAATTCGGTCATGGAGCAGTATTTCCAGCCCCCCTATCCGGCCCGTGCCGCGGTGGGCGTGAAGGAGCTGCCCAAAGGCAGCCTGTTCGAGGCCGAAGGGGTCATGGTGCTGGGCGACTGAGTCGCGGACTGAGCCGCGCTCGGGGCCGCTCGTGAAAGGGGGCGATGGCACCAGCCATCGCCCCCTTTGCCGTGATCGGTTTCATGGCGGTTCGCCGCGGGCGTATGGCGTCAGGCCTGCTCGCTGACCTTGATGCCTGCCGCCTGCATTACCTGGGCATAGCCCTCGCGAAAGGTCGGATACTGAAACTGATAACCGGCCTCGACCAGTCGGCGGCTGTCGCAGCACTTGCTGGCCCGTCGGCGCAGCGGTGACTGGATGGTGCTGCTGGGCTCGACGTTGAGTCGGGCCGCCAGCCACATCATGACGTCATGCAGCGGCGTGGACTCGGTGTCGCTGCCCAGATAGACCGGCTCGAGCGGTTCATTGTTCACGGCGCGCTCGATGAGAAAATCCAGCACGCCTGCACAGTCATCGCGATGGATGCGGTTGGAGTACATCGGCGGGCTTTTGGGCGCAATGCGTCCTTCCTGCACCTGGCTGATGAGCCGCTCGCGGCCCGGGCCATAGATGCCCGAAAAGCGCACGGTGGTGCCCGGCAGGGTGCTGGCGGCCAGACGCTGCTCGGCCTCGATCAAAAGCCGGCCGGAGAAGCTTTTGGGCTCGAGAACGCTGTCTTCGTCGACCGTCTCGCCGTCCTGCTGGCCATAGACCGAGGTCGAGGAGACAAAGACGACGTGCTTCGGCGCCTGTGTTCTTTGCTCGAAATGATTCAGTATTCGATTCAGGCCATCAACGTAGGCGGCCTGATAGGCACTCTCTTCAAAGCGGTCAGCGCTGAGTGCATAGACTACAATGTCGGCATCAGGTAACGCTTCGAGGGCGGATTCCTCGTTGATATCCATCGACAGGCCTTCAATGCCATACGACTGGAGCCCCGCCGCATGACGACGCACGCCGATCACCCGGTACCCCTGCGCGAGCTTGCGCTGCCCCAGCGCGGTACCGACATCACCGCATCCAAGGATGAGTATTGTTTTATTCACCCGCTAAGCTCCTTGCTTGATAGGGCCGATAAGGTTTGACTATAAGGCCCTGAATTGAACGGTCGCATCATGCGACAACTCCCTGTTCCACGTGCTGGCTCGGTCTGCTACATGACTCTAACAGAACTTCGTTACATCGTAACCTTGGCCCAGGAGCGTCATTTCGGACGCGCCGCCGAGCGTTGCTTCGTCTCCCAGCCGACCCTGTCGGTGGCGGTCAAGAAACTGGAGGAAGAACTGGGCGTGGCGCTGTTCGAGCGCAGCAAGTCTACCGTCCAGGTGACCCCGCTGGGCGAAAAGATCGTCGAGCAGGCCAGTCGCGTGCTCGAACAGGCCGGCGCCATCAAGGAGCTGGCCAATGAAGGCAAGGACCAGCTCTCCAGTCCGCTGCGGGTCGGGGCGATTCATACCATCGGCCCCTATCTCTTCCCGCATCTGATTCCCAGACTCTCCGAGGAAGCGCCGCAGATGCCGCTGTATATCGAGGAGAATCTGACCGGCGAGCTGCGGCGCAAGCTGCGCTCCGGCGAGCTGGACGTGATTCTGGTGGCGCTGCCCTTTGCCGAGCCCGACGTACTGACCAAGTCGCTCTATGATGAGCCCTTTGAAGTGCTGATGCCGGCCGGTCACCCCTGGCTTGCCCACGAGGAGATCGACCGCGAGATCCTCTATGACGAAAAGATGCTGATGCTGGGCGAAGGCCACTGCTTTCGCGATCAGGTCCTCGAGGCCTGTCCGACCATCAAGGATCACGTCCATCAGCCCGGCAACACCCTGATTGCCGAGGGCGGGTCGCTGGAAACCATTCGCCACATGGTCGCCTCGGGGCTGGGCATCACCGTGGTGCCCCGCTCGGCCACCAGCAGCGTCCATTACGCCAACGGCCTGCTGGAAACCCGGCCGTTCAAGGACCCGGCACCGAGTCGTACCGTGGCGCTGGCCTGGCGGGCCAGCTTCCCGCGCCCGAAGGCGATCGACTCGATTACCCGCGCCATTCGCGCCTGCCAGAAGGCGATCGATTCGCAATGAGCACTGCCGTGACCCGGCCCGTCAGCGGCGCCACGGATCTCAACACGCTCAAGGGCGTGGGGCCAGCGATGCGCGAGCGCCTGGAGCGCCTTGGGCTGCAGGTGGCCGAGGATCTGCTCTTTCATCTGCCGCTGCGCTATCAGGACCGCACCCGGGTCACCCCGATTGCGGGCCTGCGTGCCGGGCACGAGGCGGTCGTGGAGGGCGAGGTCACCGCCGCTGACGTGATTCAGGGCCGCCGGCGCAGCCTGCTGGTCCGCCTGCGCGATGGCTCGGGCATCATGTCGCTGCGCTTTTTTCATTTCTCCCAGGCCCAGGTCGGGCAGTTTACCCGCGGCGCCAGAATGCGCCTGTTTGGCGAGGCGCGCTCCGGCAGTACCGGCCTTGAGATGTATCACCCCGAGTATCGGCTGTTAAAGGACGATACCGGGCAGGAGGTCGAGGAGACGCTAACTCCCATCTATCCGACCACGGAAGGGCTGGCCCAGCCGCGCCTGCGTGCGCTGGTCCGTCAGGCCTTTGAGCATCTCGACCAGGGCAGTCTCACGCTTGAGGAGCTGATCCCCGAACACATCCGCACCCGCTTTCGTCTGCCGGCGCTGCGCGAATCGCTGGACTATCTTCACTTCCCGCCACCGGAGGCGCCGCTGGAGCTGCTGGCCGACGGCCATCACCCTACCCAGCGACGCCTGGCGCTGGAGGAGCTGCTCGCCCATCAGCTGAGCCTGTATCGCATTCGCCTGCGCATTCAGGACGACGCCGCTCCGGCGCTGCCCGGCAGCGGCGGTCTGGCCACCCGCTTTCTGACCCAGCTGCCGTTTTCGCTGACCGGCGCCCAGCGCCGGGTGCTGAGCGAAATCAGCGCCGATATCCAGCAGACCACCCCCATGCTGCGCCTGGTACAGGGCGATGTCGGCTCGGGCAAGACGGTGGTGGCCGCCATGGCCATGCTGCAGGCCGTGACCGGCGGCTATCAGGCTGCGCTGATGGCCCCCACCGAACTGCTCGCCGAGCAGCACTACAAAAACCTCAAGGCCTGGTTCGAGCCGCTGGGCATCGAGGTGGCCTGGCTCTCCGGCAAGCTCAAGGGCAAGGCAAGGCTGGAAGCCAAGGCGATGATCAGCGAAGGGCGCGCGCAGGTCGTGGCCGGCACCCACGCGCTTTTTCAGGACGACGTGCATTTTCACCGACTGGGCCTAGCGGTGATTGATGAGCAGCACCGCTTCGGCGTGCACCAGCGCCTGGCATTGCGCCAGAAGGGCGAGGCCAGCGGCAGCACCCCGCATCAGCTGATCATGACCGCCACACCGATTCCCAGAACGCTGGCCATGAGCGCCTACGCCGATCTCGACGTCTCGGTGATTGATGAACTGCCGCCCGGTCGCACGCCGGTCAAGACGGTAGCGGTCTCGGATGAGCGCCGCAGCGAGGTGACCGAGCGCATTCGCAACGCCTGTCTGGCCGGCCGCCAGGCCTACTGGGTCTGCACCCTGATCGAGGAGTCCGAAGCGCTCACCTGTCAGGCCGCCGAGGTCACTCGCGATACCCTGACCGAGGCACTGCCGGAGTTTCAGGTCGGCCTGGTGCACGGTCGCATGAAGGCTGCCGAGAAGGCTAACGTCATGAACGCCTTTCGCGACGGCGAGCTGGATCTGCTGGTCGCCACCACGGTCATCGAAGTGGGCGTGGATGTGCCCAACGCCAGTCTGATGATCATCGAAAACCCCGAACGTCTCGGGCTCGCCCAGCTGCACCAGCTCAGAGGTCGGGTAGGGCGCGGCAAGGTAGAGAGCTTTTGCGTGCTGCTCTATCATCCGCCGCTGTCGGATACCTCGCGCGAGCGTCTGGCGGTGCTGCGCGAATCCAATGACGGCTTTCGCATCGCCGAGCGCGATCTGGAGCTGCGCGGGCCCGGCGAAGTGCTCGGCACCCGTCAGACGGGGCTTGTCGGCATGAAGATTGCCGATCTCACCCGCGACCGGGATCTGCTCGAACCGGTCCGCCAGCTGACCCGCGCCATGCTCGAGCAGGCCCCCGACTCGGTCGAGCCACTGATTCTTCGCTGGCTGGGTGACGCCGCCGGGCAGTACGGCCAGGTATAGGTACCCGGCGCTCGGACAGCGGGGCATGACCGATCTCACCCCGCTGCCCCGTCATGGTGTCCTACACTGATAGTGGATCAGGACTGTCCTGACGCTTCCCTTGCACCGCCGGGCACACGAGCCACTCAACACCTATGACCTCGACCTTTCTGCGTGATGCCATGATTCAGCGCCTGGGCGAGGCGCGCACGGATGCCAACCCCGGCCCCTTTCCCCGCGACGGTCTGGTCCGCAACATTCACGGCGACTTCACGCCGATGATGTGCGGCGGCATCAGCGCGCTGCTGCTGCAGATGCTCCACCCGCTGGCGCTGGCCGGCATCTGGGACCACTCGCGCTTTCGCGACGACATGATCGGCCGATTGCGTCGCACCAGCGACTTTATCGCCACCACCAGCTTCGGCACCTTCGAGCAGGCCGAAGCCGCCATTGCCCGCGTGCGCCGGGTCCATGAGTATGTGAAGGGCCACGCCGCCGACGGTCGCCCCTACGCCGCCGACGACCCCGACCTGCTGGTCTGGGTGCATGTCGCCGAGATGAGCCGCTTCATGGCCGGGCATCTGCGCTATCGCAACCCGCAGCTCAGTCACGCCGAGCAGGACCGCTATTTCTTCGAGACCGCCTGCATCGCCGAGGCGCTGGGCGCGCGCAACGTGCCCGACAGTCGCGCTGCAATCGAGGCTTATCTAACGCGCGAGCGCCGTGAGCTGGTGTGTGACGAGCGCACCCGCGAGGTGATCCGGGTGCTGCTCGATGCCCCGCCGCGCAATCTCGTGCTGCGACCGGCCGGGGCGATCTTCATGCGCGCCGGAATCGATCTGCTGCCCGACTGGGCCAATGACATGCTGGACCTGCGGATGTCACGCCTTCAAAGGCGCGCGGTGCGTACCGGGATCAAAAGCGCGATGCCGATGATCAGTCGGGCGGTGCGCAGCGGTGCCTACCGACGTGCGCTGGAGCGACTGCAGCAATAAACGTGTCGGCGCAGAAAAGATGGGGCCGGACATCGCTGTCCGGCCCCGGGTAAAACAGGTTCATCAGAGGCGGGGCAGGGCACGAATGCCCTGACCCGGCGACCGGGGTTCAGGACAGCTGCGGGTCGCGACGCACCTGATCGATCTTGAGCATCCGCGCGATGACCTTGTCCAGTTCCTCCTGCTCGAAGATCTTCTTCCAGTCCTCCTTGAGGATGTTTTCGCGGCCATAATCGATCGCCACCATGCAGGCATCCGAAAACGGATTGGTGCTTCGAAACGCCACGGCCAGCGCAATCTGGATATGGCCGTAGAGCATCGCCTCGGCGGCCTCGCGTGCCACACCGGTACGTTCCACGGTCTCGTCCAGCGCCTCCTTCATGAAGGTCCCCAGCATGCAGGTCACCGTCTCGACCAGCGTCGGCTCCAGATAGGCCAGCTGCGTCACGGTCATCCAGTGCACCTGATCGACCGGGGCATACATCTGGCAGATAACCGTCTCGAGCGAGGCACGTTCTGCTTCGCTGCCATGTTCAAAGGCGGCCGCCACCGACTGTACGGCGGCGCTGCCGCCAAAGGAATCGCCCCACTCCTCATCGGTGCGGCGTTCCAGAAAGACCGAGGGATGACAGGGGTGGGCCACCGCATAATGGATTTCGCTGCGCTGATGCAGCAGGTTGGCGTAGGCCGCCGCCGGATCGAGCGTGAGCACCGTGGCGCCAGCCTTCATACGGGGCACCAGCTGCTCGGAGACCTTGCCCAGCACGATATCGGGCACGGCCAGGATCACCAGATCACACTGCTCGATGACCTGCTCGATATCACTGACCTCGCGGCCGGCCTCGCGCATTTTCTCCTGCGCGGCGGGGGCGTTTTCGCAGTAGTAGATCGTGCTGTCGCTGGCTTCGAGATTGGCCGAGATGCGCATGCCCATCTTGCCGCCGGCACCCACCATTGCAATGTGCTGATAGACGCTATCCATGATGACTCCTCAAAAGATCCATGTTGTGACGGGTCCACTGCGCTTCCAGCGCGCAGGTCGTTGCTTCGTCTCGTTGCCAGGGCAGCCAGTGTTCGAGGATTGCGTTGATGCCACGCGCCTCGGGAGTGACGGCCTCAAGCATCTCTTCAAGCGGCAAGAGGCCCTCGCCCAGCGGGCAGCCGGTCAGCTGAAAGCCGACCCAGCCCGGCGCGCGGGAGAAGGCAAAATCCTTGATGTGCAGATTGACCACCCGGTCGGCCGTGCGTGCGATGACCGCTTCGGGCAGTTCGAGTGCGGCCACGCAGTTGCCCGGGTCCAGGCACACCCCGATGTGGTCATCGTCGAGCGTCTCGATCACCTGCATCAGGGTCTCGACGCTGACCTGCTCGTAGGTCTCCAGCGCCAGCGTCACCTGCTGCGATTTTAACGCCGGCAGGATCTGCTCGAGTCGCTGTACGGCCTGATCAAACGAGGGACGATCCTCACCGGCATACAGCATGCTGCGGATCAGGCGCACGCCCAGCACATGGGCCAGCGCCAGATAGCGCTTTAGATGCTCGGGGTCGGTCCCGCGGGTGCCCAGCTCCAGCACAACACCCAGCGAGCGCGCCCGATCGCGCAGCGCCGTCAGCCGCGCCTCGTCGAAGCTCTCGATGGCCGGGTAATCGCAGATCTGGAAAACCTCACCGCCCAGCTCGGCCGTCTCTTCCAGCATCGCCTCCAGCGTCATGGGCGTTTCGACCTGCTGTGAGCCGCGCCAGAAAAAAACGTAGGTACTCAATCCAATGACCATGATGTCTCCTGAAAGGGCTCAGTGGGCGTGGGCGCCGGCGTGAGACAGGTGGGTGCCGCCGCCGGGTCGGGGCGCACGACTGATCGCGACCATCAAAACGCCCGACATCAGCATCAGGCCACCGACCACGAACATCGCCATGATGTAGCTGCTGGTCAGATAGCTGGACAGGCAGAAAAATTCCGAAAAAACAAACGACGCCCGATGGATCGGCCCAAACCTGGATAATCATCATCTCATCATACCACTGGTGCAATACAACTCAGGTCGCATACAAGGCGCCAGCGATCATTCAAGCATCAGTCGCGCAACACCAAACGCCGGTAATGCCACCAGTGAGCGGGCCGGCTGAAGACGGTCCATCCACTGCGCATCGTCGAGCGCGGCCTGCGCATCCAGCAGTGCCAGCGCCCGCACAGTGACGTTTTTAATGGATACGCTGGCCGGCTCGCTGGAGAGGTTCGCCAGCCACAGTTCGCCATCCGTACCATCGGACGCCTGCCACCCGACGGTGGCCACCCTGGCGGGCGCATCGGAGCAGGTCAGCAATGGCTGACCGCCGCCGCGGATCAGCCCGCGCAGCACGTGAAAGAGCGGGTACGGCGTCGCTCCAGCAATATCAAAGGGCGGGCCCAACGAGGAGAGTGTCAGCGTATCGACGCCGGCGATGGCCGCGTGCGCGACGTACCCGATCTGCCAGGCCGCCCCGAATAGCCCCCGCTGGCGCGGGTCGCGGTCGCTGAGCGTGACGCGCCGGGTGCCATCGTTGGGCGTCAGCTGCTCGCCGTAGGGGTTGGTCCAGGCACCGATCGCACTGGTAGTGAGCTTGTAAGGCCGCCCTGGTGCCAGCGCCCGAGCGCTCTGGAAGATATACGCCAGGCTCTCGAGCGATTCCATGACGCCGTGATCCTCGGCGTCATGCACCAGCGGAGACGTGGCATGAGTGATGAAATCGATCTGCGAAGGATCAGGCCGACAGCGGTTGAGCTCGGTGAAGCAGGTCGGAAAGCCACCGCCCAGCGCGATCGAGGGCCAGTGTCGACGTGCCAGCGCGCGCACCTCCTCGGGGCTCACCCCGGCAGGCCAGGCCCCGTCGGGCTGATAACTCTTGAGATAGGCCCGAGGGGTCACCAGCATGCCCGCCGGTACGATCTTCGCCTTTTCAAGCCAGCCCGCCAGCCGCCTCAATTCCGGCTCGGGGCGTTCATCATCACAGATGACATAAAGCCAGGGCGACACGGCACTTGCAGCGCAAAGCGCCATGACGGCCTCAAGACGTGCCCGGGTTTCGGGGATTGCGATGTCCAGCAGGATATCCAGATGAGACGGTTGCAGGGCCTTGAGGTAGTGCTCGACGCGGGAGACATCCATTTCGCGATCCAGCCACAGCCCAAAGCCGATGGGCGGCATTCGATATCCGGCAAGCGCCAGGGGCGTGCAGTTCAGCAGGCTGGAAGAGGTCATGGCGAGCGCGCCTCAAGCTTCACTGACAACCGCTGCACTACCGTCTCGCCGGCCTCGATGACATGGGGCGAAGGCCACGCCAGCGGACGACTGTAGATCTTGAAGGAGGCATCCGACCAGTTGCGCTGATCTTCCATCTCGAAGATATCCCCCTCAAACGACAGCTGAACCGCAGGGCCATGCAGCGGGGTGTAACCAAGCCCGAGGATGTCAAAAAAGGGCTGGCCGGGGCTGATGAGTTCAGGAAAGCGCGACGTTGTCACGGTGTCATTGCTGTGTGTGATCTGTACGGGGCAACCCACCACCCCCTTGAGAGGCAGCAGCACGATCAGCCCGCTGCGACAGGTCTCAAGCGTGCGCGTCGCTTTCAGGGTCAGGAAAACCTCGGCCCCATGAGCATCCATCCGCGTTTCAAACCGGCCCTCGAACGCACGCTCGGCGGCGTCAAACTCATGGACCAGCTGAAGACCCGTCGAATGCGAGGTAACGTGTTCGGTGCGGGTCACCAGCGCATGCGTGCCCCACTGATCATCCCGAATGACCGGACGGATGCCACGCAAGCACTCCACACCCTGGTAACAGAGCGTGCGCAGGGCGCCAGCCTGACGATCAAAAGACAGATCATTCACTCGATGATGTTCAACCGAAGGTTCGATCATCGCCGTGCCGTAGTGCCTCTCATGCCATCGTATGTCCTGCATGCGTCTCTCCCGAACAGGGTCTGAACATGGCCATTGTTTTCGAGCATAGAGGGGAGAGCAGACGGGCCGATATTCGACCATTGGTATAATGACATCATCACTGGCGGTCTTCTTAATTACGACACGGGGGCGGACTCTGCAGGCCGCCACGCAATCCTACGGGAGTAATTGACATGAAGGGTGCCCTGCTCGGCTGCGGCTTTTTTGCTGAAAACCAAATGAAGGCCTGGCAGTCGCTGCCGGGGGTGGAGATTGCCGCGGTGTGCGATCCGGACCCCGCGCGACGCGAGCGCTTTCAAAAGGCCTTTGGCGTGACACAGGCATTTGCCGAGGCCCGCGAACTTCTTGAGCAGTGTCGGCTCGATTTTGTCGACATCGCAGCACCCACGCCGACCCATGAGGCGCTGGTCAGGCTAGCGGCCGACCATGGTGTGGACATCATCTGTCAAAAGCCCTTTGCCGGCTCGCCCGACCGGGCGAAATCACTGATCGAATACTGCGCGCAAAAGGGCGTGAGCCTGAGCATCCACGAGAACTTCCGCTTTCAGTACGCGGTGCGCGAGGTGATCCGACGGGTACGTAATGACGAGATCGGCACGCCCTTTTTCGGGCGTATCAGCTATCGCAACGGCTTTGATGTGTATAAAAGCCAGCCCTATCTGGCCCGCGCCGAGCGCTTTATCATCGAGGACCTGGGCATTCATGTGCTCGACATTGCCCGGGCACTTTTTGGCGACGTTCACCGCCTGAGCTGCGAGACAAGCCGCATCAATCCCGACATTGTCGGCGAGGATGTCGCCACCCTGATGCTGCGCCATGACAATGGTGCCACCTCGATTGTCGA
This sequence comes from Kushneria indalinina DSM 14324, assembly GCF_003385845.1. Taxonomy (GTDB): domain Bacteria; phylum Pseudomonadota; class Gammaproteobacteria; order Pseudomonadales; family Halomonadaceae; genus Kushneria; species Kushneria indalinina. Next base: position 588,675 of record NZ_QRDJ01000007.1, read on the forward strand.
CTGCAGCTATGCCACGCATCTCACGCCCGACCCCTTCCCGCAGACGCTGATCGACATCGATGGCGCAAAAGGCTCGCTGCGACTGACCGCCGATGCAAGGCTTTACCTTCATACCCGCGAGGGCTGTGAAACACACCGCGTTGAGGTGTCTGCGCCCGACTGGAGCACGCCACCCTGGACGATCATTCAGGAAAGCGTGGTGGCTTTTCAGGCGCACTGGCTCGAATGTCGACGCGCCGGCGTTGAAGCCGATACCTCGGGCAGGGACAATTACAACACGCTGGCACTGGTGGAGGCCGCCTATGAAGCCGCCGACCGCCACACGGTCGTGATGCCAGAGCGCTGGTCATAATGATGTGTTCGACACAAGGAAATCACCTCGATGTTCCCAACCACCAATGAGCCGATTCGACGGCGCAAACTCTCTGATGAGGTGCTGGATCGACTGCTGGACGATATCCGCAGCGGCGCGCTGAGACCCGGCGATCAGCTGCCACCCGAACGCGAGCTGATGACCCGCTTTGGCGTGGGTCGCCCGGCCGTTCGTGAGGCGATGCAGAGTCTGGCCTCAAGAGGCCTGATCACCATTTCCCATGGTGAGCGGGCCCGCGTCAGCGAGTTCAGTGTCGCCTCGATGATCGATCAATTCGACACCACCGCACGACTGCTGCTGTCGGGCTCGACGGAAAATGTCGATCATCTCATACAGGCGCGCCTTTTTTTCGAAACCGGCATGGTACGCATGGCCGCAGCTCGTGCCACGCCCGAGGACATCGCTCATCTCGAGGCCCTGACCGAAGAACTCAGCCACCAGCAGACCGGCGCCGCCTTTATCGAACAGGACATGGCCTTTCATCACGCGATCGCCGACATGACCGGCAACCCCATTTTTGCCGCCACTGCCAGGGGCATGCTGCACTGGCTCAAGGACTATCATGTCGCGATCGTCAGCTTTCAGGGCGCCGAAGATGTCACGCTCAGGGAGCATCGGGAGATCGTTCACTACCTCTCAAGACATGACGTCGAGGGCGCTGCCCGCGCCATGGGCAACCACCTGACCCGCGCCAGCGAGCTTTATCGACAGCGCTCCGATCAGGCCTGATCCAGCGATCCTGCCTTCTCGATAACCTTTCCTTCGTAACAATCCTTCCTCGGGTGACGGCCCCCGGTCTTGCCCGGGGAGCCGATGCCACCACGAAACACGACAAACGCCATCGCAGTATCGATCGTTTACGACCAGTGGCTATAAGACCCATGGGTAATATCGCCGGGTATCATCATCACCTCATCATACCTCTAGCCTCATCGTGTGTTTATCAGCGACTCACTTGACGTGAAGCGAGTCCGCTTGCTGCTTTCCTGCTGGAGAAACCCATGAAAAAGATCGCTCTGCTGACCACGCTGCTCGCCGGCGCCACCCTGGGCACCGACGCTCTGGCGCAACGCACCATGAACCTCGCCTTTACCCCACCGCTGGATTCCCACTATGGCGATGCAGGGCGCGCCTTCGCCGATAGAATCGATTCACTGTCCGACGGCGAGATCAATATTGCACTCAAACCTTCCGGCGCCCTGGGGGGCGAGCGGGACGTGATAGAGGGAATGCAGATCGGGACCGTGGAGCTTGCGATCTCCTCTACAGGGCCCATAGGTAATTTTGTGCCGGAAGTCTATGCGCTGGATTTTCCATTTTTGTTCAAAAGCTATGACAGCGCCCATGAGGTGCTGGATGGCGAGATTGGCCAGGACATTCTGGATGCCCTGCAGCCGGCGGGGTTGATTGGACTGGCATGGGCGGAGAACGGATTTCGTCATGTGACCAATTCCACACGCTCGATCGAAAATCCGGAGGATTTCAAGGGTTTGAAGCTTCGAACCATGGAAAACGAAGTGCACATTGCCGCCTTTCAGGCTCTGGGCGCCGCCCCGACGCCCATGAGCTGGACCGAGGTACTGACCTCGCTGCAGCAGGGCACCATTGATGGTCAGGAAAACCCCGTACCGATCATCACGGCCAACAGCATGTGGGAGATGCAGGACTACGCCACGCTCACCAGCCACGCCTATTCACCGGCAGCAGTGGTCATGTCGGAGATCTACTGGGATCAGCTCAGCGAGAAGGAGAAGGGATGGTTTCGCGAAGCCGCCAAAGCTGCCGCTGAAGCCTCACGCGAGACCGTGGCCAACAATGAGCAGGCCGGTATTGAAAGGATGAGGAAAAACGGCATGACGGTGGTCGAATCGATCGATCAGCAGGCCTTCGAGCGGGCCGTACAGCCAGTCTACGACCAGTATGCCGAGCGCTACGCCCCCGAATTGATCGAGCGTATTCGCGCCGCCCAGCAGTGAGTTCGGACGCCATCTTCACGGCCCTGCCTGGGCAGGGCCGCCCAAGACAGGATACAAGGCCCATGCATCTTCTGGAGCGCGTTGGAGAAGGGGTTGTCCGCCTGGCGCACAATCTGGCGGCAGCGCTTCTGGCGCTGGCCACAGCGCTGGTCTTTTTTCAGGTCGTCACGCGATTTTTGCTGGGCGACGCCGCCGTATGGTCGGAGGTAACGGCGCGTGGTGTCATTATCTGGTCCACCTTTCTGGTAGCGGCGGCCGGCTTTCGGCTGGGTGCGATGATTCCCATCGATTTTCTGCGCGAACAGCTGCCGGCAAAGGGGCAGATCTGGGTGCTGCGGGTGGTCACGCTGTTGACCCTGGTCTTTCTGGGCGTTTTGATCCAGCAGGGCTGGGCCATGACCGAACGGGTGTCTTCTCAGCGGATCGCCATGCTGGGCTTTTCCATGAGCTATTTTTACGCCGCGCTACCGGCAGGCGGTCTGATGGCCATTCCCGGCGTGTTGCTGCGCCACCTGCAGATGGAACGTGAGGCGGCTGGAGGAGGAGAGACATCATGAATGCGCTGTTGATGTTCTCCCTGCTGGCTTTGTTTGCCATCTCGGTGCCGGTGGCCGTCTCGATCGCGCTGGCGTCGATCTTTTCAATTACGTTTGCCTCGTCGCTGCCGCTGCTGGTCGTGCCCCAGAAGATGTTTACCGGTCTGGACAGTTTTCCACTGATGGCCGTGCCGTTTTTTATTCTGGCAGGCGTCATCATGACCCGAGGCGGCATCTCACACCGGTTGGTTGAATTCGCCCGTGCCCTGGTTGGCGGCCTGCAGGGCGGACTGGCCTGCTCGTGCGTGCTGACCTGCATGGTGTTCGCCGCGATTTCAGGCTCTTCGGTCGCCACCACCTTTGCCGTCGGGGGCATTCTGATTCCCGCCATGGTCCGCTACGGCTACCCGGTGACCATGGCCGCCTCGGTGCAGGCGTCATCGGCGGGGCTAGGAGTCATCATTCCCCCCTCCGTGCCGCTGATTTTGTATGCCGTGTCCACCGAAACCTCGATCACCGAGCTCTTTATGGCGGGTCTGGGGCCGGGGCTTTTGATCGTGGGCAGCCTTTTGATCATGGTGCAGCTCTGGTGCCGCCTCAAGGGCCATGGCAAGCGCGACGGCGAAGGGCGGTCATCGCTTCTACAGTCCATCAAGGAGGCGTTCTGGGCGCTGTTGATGCCGATCATTATCATCGGCGGCATCTACGGCGGCATCTTTACGCCTACCGAAGCCGCCGCCGTCTCGGTGGTTTATGCGCTGATTCTGGGCCTTTTCGTCTATCGCCAGATTCGCCTTCGGGATCTGCCTGAGCTCTTTCGCGAAGCCGCGGTGGCCTCCGGGGTCGTCATGCTGATCATCTCGGCGGCCTCGCTGTTCAGCTTTCTCATCAGCCTGTCGGATCTGCCCTCAGCCATCGGCAGTTGGGCCGAGGCGCACCTCGGGTCGGCCGTGCTCTTTTTGCTGGGGGTTAACGTGTTGCTGCTGTTTGTCGGCATGTTTGTCGAAACCGCCGCCGCCATCCTGGTGCTGGCGCCCATCCTGACGCCGGTCGCCATCGGCTTCGGGATCAATCCGGTGCATTTCGGCGTGATCATGGTGGTCAATCTGGCACTGGGCATGTTCACCCCGCCGCTTGGGGTAAACATGTTCGCCGCCGCCTCGGTCGCAAAAATACCGGTCCAGCGCCTGTTCGGCCCCCTTTTGATTCCCATCGCCTTCATGCTGGCCGCACTGCTGTTAATCACCTATGTCCCCATGCTGTCACTGGGACTCAACCAGCTTCTTGCCGGTTGATTGCTTGCGAGACAAGGGTTGGCCGCACTCGGGGTCGCTCGAGTGCGGCTCTTGTGTATTACATTGATCTGTTTCTTCGAACCGCCTACATGATCGTGAGCACCGGGTATGTCGACTCCCGTGATTTATACCTGCTCAACCAACGGCGTCCAGACATGCTCCCATCCCATGGACAGCGCCACCCCTGCCAGCAGCGCCGCCATGACCAGATTGATCCCCCGGAGCAGGCGCACACTCTCCAGCCGGCGGCCAAGAAGCGCCCCGAGCATCGCATAGCTGCCCGGGGCGCCCACGGCCAGTGCGGCAAGCCCGAGTGACCAGACGATCAGCAGCCCGCCATCGATGCCGGCGGCCGGAAACTGCAGGGTGGCAATCGGCAGTGTGGCGACCACGCCCTTGGGATTGCCCAGCTGCATGATCAGGCCATCGCGAAACCCCAGCGTGCGCGGCGCGGGCGTCATCGAGGCCGGGTCGATACTGGCCCGGGCGATTTTAACAGCGAGATAGAGGATGTAGCCGCACCCCAGCGCTCCGAGCAGGGCCAGCACGTTCGGCTGCACCCAGGCCGCGCCGGCGAGCCCGAACAGCAGAAACAGGCTCAGCATGGCCAGTCCCACCCCGAAGCAAAATCCGATCGAGCGTCGCGCCTGACCGTGCAGGCCCATGTTAAGGCCGAGCAGGTTCACGGGCCCGGGGGAATACATGATGCCCAGGGCGTAGATGATGATCGCAAGCATGAGGGTCGTTCCGGGTCAGTGGGTGAGACAGCGCTGATAATGAAAGGGCGTGACACCGTGGATGCGCTTGAAGCGGCGATTGAAGTGACTGTGATCGGCAAAGCCGTAGCGCAGCGCCGCCTCACCGGGGGTTGCGCCCGCTTCCAGCGCGCCTCGCGCGGCATCAATGCGACAGCTGATCACGTACTGATGCGGGGTCATGCCGAACTGCGCGCGGAAAAGGCGCAGAAAGTGATAGCGGGAGAGATGCGCGGCAGCGCTGATGCGCTCCAGCGACAGCTCTTCTTCAAGATGGGCCCGGATGTAGTCGCAGGCACGCCTTAACAGCGCATCGGGGCGCCCGACGCTCGGGGAGGTCCTCTGATAGCGCCCGGCACGCTGCACCATCCTCGTGGCAATCTGCTGCAGAAGATGTTCCTGATCGATGCGACTGCCAATGCCGCTTCTGACCAGTCGCGACAGCGCCAGAATGGCATTGCGCAGGAAGGGGTCCGTGATCAGGGTCCGAGGGCTGATCAGACGCTGTGCTCGCTCATCACCGGCGGCCTCGGCAAATAACGGCGCCAGCGCCCCGGGGGCGATGTAGGTCATGACGTAGTCCAGACGATGCTCGCCGCCGGATTCGCCGTCATGAGGCTGTTCGGGGTTGAAAAAGATGACGCTGCCCGGCGGGTTGCGGTGATAGGCCCCGGCGCTGAAGAAATCCTGCCGGCCGGACAGGGTCACGCCGAAGGCGTACTCCGTATGCGCGTGGCGGTCGTAGCGAAAATCATCAATTGAGGCCCGAAGCACCTTGAGTGTGGGGACATGTCGACTGCTGGCAAACTGAAATTCGAACGCGCGGCTCATGATGGCTCTCCCAAAACTTCAGTCCCAAAGCGTCAGTCCTGAAGCTTACGGGGTGTCGACCTCACAATGCTTGAACATTATTGCTCAATCACCGCCCCGGCCTCACGCCCCGGCCTCACGCCCCGGCCTCACGCCCGGGTCGTCACCTCGTGGCGTAGCCACGTCGCCAGCTGCTCACCGCTCTGGCGGGGCGTGCCACGGGCCAGCAGCAGGCACAGCCGGGCATCGGTGTCGACAAAGCCCCAGGGTGCGACCAGCCGGCCGCTTTGCAGATCGCCCTCGATGACCAGCCGTGGCGCGATGGCCACGCCCAGCCCCGCCAGCGCCGCCTCCAGCAGATAGTAGAGGTGCTCGAAGCTCTGCCCCGACTGGCGGGCGCGAACCAGCGCGTCATCATCCAGTCCACAGGCATGCGCCCACTGCGGCCAGGCCTGGGGGCGCGAGGCGGTATCCAGAAGGGTTTCGTCGAACAGCGCATCAAACGGGCGCGTCGTCAGTCGTTCGGCAATACCGGGGGCGGCCACCGCGCCGATGGTCTCGGGGGCGATCTCGATGACTTCCATATCAGAGGGCCAGGGCGGGGCAATGAAGGCCAGCGCCGCGCTGATATCGCCACGCCGCGGGTCGGGTTCACCGTCGCTGGCCAGCGCATTAAGTCTGAGTGACGGCAGTTCCCGATGCAGCCGGTCGAGTCGCGGAATCAGCCATCGCGCCAACAGGCTTCCCGGGCAGGCCAGCGTAAAGGGCGCGCCCTCGATCTCGCGATTCAGGGCGCGACAGCTTGCCCGCAGCCCGGTAAAGGCCTCGCTGACGCCGGCGTGAAGCTGGCGGCCGTAGCGGGTCAGCACCAGTCCGCGGCCGGCCCGTTCGAAAAGGGACGTGTCAAAATGTGCTTCCAGCGCACGAATCTGGCGACTGACGGCGCCGTGGGTGACGCTCAGCTCCTGCGCGGCGGCCGTGACGCTGCCCAGCCGGGCGGCGGCTTCAAAGGCTTTCAGGGCATTGAGTGGCGGTAGTGAATCCAGCATGTAATGTGAGTTTTTCTCAACGGTGGTGGCTGATTTATCGATGTTATACCGCGCCTCGAGCTGCCAGGATAGGGGGCATTATCGATCGTCGCATCGATACCCATTTCATGAGTTCGTGCTTTCATGACCGACCTTCATGACGGACAGGGAGATCACCATGTCGTCTGCTACTGATTCCACCAAACGCTTTTCACAGGGGCCAAACGCCGACGGCTTCTATGGCGATTTCGGCGGCCGCTTTGTCGCCGAAACTCTGATGCCGCTGATTCTCGAACTCGAGGAGGCCTGGGAGTGGTCACGTACCGACGAGGCCTTTCGCCGCGAGCTTGAAGGCTATCAGCGCGACTACATCGGCCGGGCCACGCCGCTGTATTACGCCGAGCGCCTGACCGAGCATCTGGGTGGGGCGAAGATCTACTTCAAGCGCGAGGATCTCAATCACACCGGCGCGCACAAGATCAACAACTGCATTGGCCAGATCCTGCTGGCGCGCAAGATGGGCAAAAAGCGCATCATCGCCGAAACCGGTGCCGGCATGCACGGCGTGGCGACCGCCACGGTCGCGGCGCGCTTTGGCATGGAGTGCGTGATCTACATGGGCGCCACCGACATCGAGCGCCAGCAGCCCAACGTCTTTCGCATGAAGCTGCTGGGCGCCGAGGTCATTCCGGTCGAATCCGGCACCGGCACCCTCAAGGACGCCATGAACGAGGCGCTGCGCGACTGGGTCACCAACGTCAGCGACACCTTCTATCTGATCGGTACCGTGGCAGGTCCGCACCCCTATCCGGCGATGGTGCGCGATTTCCAGTCGGTGATCGGACGTGAAACCCGCGAGCAGATTCTGGACAAGGAAGGGCGCCTGCCGGACACGCTGATGGCCTGCATCGGCGGCGGTTCCAACGCCATGGGGCTGTTCCACCCGATGCTCGATGACGAGAGCGTGCGCATGATCGGCGTGGAAGCGGCCGGTCACGGCATCGAGACCGGCGAACACGCCGCCAGCCTCAACGGTGGCGAGCCGGGCGTGCTGCACGGCAACCGCACCTTCCTGCTGCAAAGCCTCGACGGTCAGATCACCGATGCCCACTCGGTGTCGGCGGGTCTGGACTATCCGGGCATCGGCCCCGAGCACGCCTGGCTGCACACCCAAAAACGGGTCGAATACGTCTCGATTACCGATTACGAGGCAATCCAGGCCTTCAAGCTGTGCTGTGAACTCGAGGGCATCATTCCGGCACTGGAGTCGGCGCACTCTCTGGCGCATCTGCGAAAGATCGCCCCGGATCTGCCAGGTGATCACCTGATCGTGCTCAACATGAGCGGGCGCGGCGACAAGGACATGGCCAGCGTTGCCAACTGGCTCGAGGAGCACGGCGACACCGAGAAGCTGCCGGACACCACGGTGGAGGCCGCCGAGCCCGGCCGCATCGATGACATGCAGCCGCCGCATGACGTGGCGAAGAAAACCGGGGAGACCGAATAATGGCCACACGTATTACCCGTCGCCTTGACGCGCTGAAGGCCGAAGACCGTGCGGCACTGGTCACCTTTACCATGGCCGGTGACCCCAACTATCAGGCCTCGCTCGACACCCTCAAGGGGCTGCCCGAGGCCGGTGCCGACATCATCGAGCTGGGCATGCCGTTTACCGACCCGATGGCGGATGGCCCGGCCATTCAAAAAGCGGCCCTGCGTGCGCTGAAAGGCGAGCACACCCAGCACAAAACGCTGGAGATGGTGCGCGAGTTTCGGCGCGATGATCAGGACACGCCGATCGTGCTGATGGGCTACTACAACCCCATCTACCGCTATGGCGTCGAACGGTTTCTAAAGGACGCGTCCGAGGCCGGCATTGACGGGCTGATCGTGGTGGATCTGCCGCCGGAACATGACAGTGAGCTGTGTCTGCCGGCAGCGCGGGCCGGGATCGACTTCATTCGTCTGGCCACGCCCACCACGGACGACAAGCGTCTGCCGCGGGTGCTGGAAAACACCTCGGGCTTTATCTACTACGTCTCGGTGGCCGGTGTGACCGGTGCTCAGGCGCCGACGCCGGAGAGTGTCGAGCAGTCGATCACGCGCATTCGGGCCCATACCGACCTGCCAATTGCCGTGGGCTTTGGCATTCGCAGTGCCGAGCAGGCGGCCAGGATTGGACGCTTTGCCGATGCTGTGGTGGTGGGTTCAGCGCTGATTCAGTGCATCGAACAGGCCGACAGCGTGGACGCCGGTACGCGTGATGTGCATGCGCTGGTGCGCGAACTCTCAAGCGGTGTGCGCCGCGCGCGTCAGGTGTAGGCCGGATACAGCACCGGCTGCCCTGGGGCAGCCGGTGATATCAACGCCATTGTCATCCCTTTGGCGGGGATTACTTGGAAACGGCGTCCTTGAGACCCTTGCCAGCCTTGAACGCAACGTTCTTGCTGGCAGGAATCTGGATTTCCTTGCCGGTCTGCGGGTTCTTGCCGGTACGCGCGGCGCGCTCGCGTACGGTGAAGGTGCCAAACCCGATCAGGGTGACATCTTCGCCCTTGGCGACACTGCGGGTAATCTCGTCGAGTACGACGTTGAGTACCTGACCTGCCTTGTCCTTTGAAAGATCCGCCTGCTCGGCAATGGCCGCGGCGAGTTCTGGTTTGCGCATAACGCCTCCTGGTTGGGCAATAACATGGCGATTTTTTAGTGCCGCCCATTGTTATATCGAATTCGCACACTGCAAGGGGTGCGCGAAGGGTCGCTCACTGCCCTGCACCAGCGCCATGAGGCCGGCCTTGCAGGGCGAACACTGTTCGACGGGCCTAGACTAGCAACGCCGCCCTGCTTCACGCCAGCCAAAACTGCACAAAATGGCACTTTGTGGCCTTTATCCCCCCTAATGGATGATATTTTTACCTTACGAGTACAAAAAAATACCCGCTGGCCCTCTTTGTGGATGTTTTATACATGCCCGAATGCCCCCGATATCCCCCCTTGCCGCGGCGCTGGCAGCCGATTGCACTTGCCGGTATCTGGCTTGAAGACCCGCTCGGAACCCTGATGGCCTCACGGGATTCGCTCACGGTGCGTCTGTCACGTCTGGTGGATGCCCCCATCACGGTTCGTCTGCACGCTCAGGGTGCCGGACGGGGGCGCCTTGATGAACTGACAAGACTGGGCCTGCCGGCCGGGCAGCGGGTCTGGCGACGGGAAGTGACGCTGGAAGCCAACGGGGAAGTGCTGGTGGCCGCACGCTCGGTCACGACGCTTGAGGGCTGTCCGCCCTGGATGGCCCGACTGGGCACACAGGCGCTGGGCCATCAGCTTTTTGCCAGAAGCGCCCGCGCACCGCAAAAGGCCCTCGTCAGGCGCTCCCGCATCGAGATGACCCGATCCGATCCCGGCTTTCTGGCACTGCCCGCGGCATGGGGCCGGCGCTCGCTGTTCACCCTGGGCGCCGGTCGTCCCCCGCTGCTGGTGCAGGAGTATTTCGTGCATGAGCGCTTTTACCGTCAATAACAGGCGGCATGGTTGGACCCTTCGACACGGCGTCATTTCGGGTAGACTCGTGTTTTTACGCTGACTGGAGCCCCGACGATGCCGTCGCCCCTCGCTCGACTCCCCGACTTTCTGCGCCTGACCCGGCTTGATCGTCCCATCGGCACCTGGCTTTTGATGTGGCCGACGCTGGCCGCGCTGTGGCTGGCCGGTGATGGCCTGCCACAGCGGCACAATCTGATCATCTTTATCGCCGGGGTCTACGTCATGCGCGCGGCGGGGTGTGTAATCAACGACTACGCCGATCGCCACTTCGATGCCCACGTCAAGCGTACCCATGACCGACCGCTGGCCACTGGTCGCATCAGCGAGCGCGAGGCGCTGACGCTATTTGGCGCCCTGCTGGTGATCGCTTTTGTGCTGGTCTGCTTTACCAACACCTTTACCATCATGCTGTCGTTCGGGGCCGTTGCGCTGGCGGCGAGCTACCCGTTCATGAAGCGCTATACCCACCTGCCGCAGGTGGTGCTGGGCGCAGCCTTTGGCTGGAGCATTCCGATGGCCTTCGGCGCCGAGCAGGGTCATGTGCCGGCCGTGGCCTGGTGGCTCTTTTTTGCCAATATCGTCTGGACGCTGGTCTATGACACCTGGTATGCGATGGTCGATCGCGACGATGATCTGAAAATCGGCATCAAGTCGACGGCGGTACTGTTCGGCCGTATGGATCTGGTCATTCAGGGCGCGCTTCAGGTGTTGATGCTACTGCTGCTGGCCGTCGTCGGTCAGTTGGCCGGACTGGACGGTTTCTACTGGGCCGCACTGGTCGCCATCGCCATCGTGTTTGGCTACCAGCAGCGGCTGTGTCGCACGCGCACCCGCGAGGGGTGCTTTCAGGCCTTTTTGAACAATCACTGGGTGGGTATCCTGCTCTTTGCCGGTATCGCGCTGGCGACCTGGCAGGCCTAATCCCCTGAAAGCAATGGCGTCATACTTGATCGGCCTGTCATAAAGTTGTCACATGAAGACGTTTGAATGACGATCACATGACGGGGCCGATGACTGAACACCCTTGTGTTTATCGTCCCGGCAGTCGCCATTGTTATCCGGCAGGGGAAGCCATTCATGTCCAGAACCGTTTTGATCGTCGATGACGAAGCGCCGATTCGTGAAATGATTGCCATGGCACTCGAGATGGCCGACTTTCGCATTCTCGAGGCCGAGGATGCCAAAACGGCTCACGAACTGGTGGTCGATGAACGCCCGGACCTGATCCTGCTGGACTGGATGCTGCCGGGGATCAGCGGCATCGATCTCGCTCGCCGGCTCAAGCGCGAATCCACCACCCGCGATATTCCGATTGTGCTGTTGACCGCGCGCAGCGAGGAAGACAACAAGGTCCAGGGGCTGGAAAGCGGCGCCGATGACTACATCACCAAGCCCTTTTCGCCCCGCGAGCTGATCGCCCGGCTCAAGGCCGTGCTGCGCCGCACCACGCCGGCAGGCGTTGAGGAGACGGTCGAGGTGGGCGGTCTGTTGCTCGATCCCGTCAGCCATCGCGTCAGCGTCGACGGCAGGGCACTGGAAATCGGGCCGACCGAATACCGCCTGCTGCAGTTTTTCATGACCCATCAGGAGCGGGCCTATACCCGCACCCAGCTGCTTGATCAGGTGTGGGGGGGCAACGTCTATGTCGAGGAGCGCACCGTGGATGTCCATATTCGCCGCCTGCGCAAGGTGCTGGGCGACGCCCATCAACATCTGGTGCAGACCGTACGGGGTACCGGCTATCGCTTCTCGTCGCGGTAGCCTGTATGCATTACTGGCTCAATGAACTCTGGCGCCTGGCCTATCTGGCCGTATGTTTCACCATTCTGGGCACGCTGCTGGGCTACCCGGGCTGGGGGCTGGCCCTGGGGCTGGCCATTCATCTCGCCTTTACCCTCAGACACCTGAGACGACTCTATCGCTGGCTGGAGGCGCCGGTGGAGCAGCGCCCGCCGGATGGTGAAGGGGTGTGGGGCGATCTGTTTGACCGGCTCTATCGCTATCAGAAGGGCCAGCAGCAACTGCAGGGCCGCCTGCGTTCGGTATTAAAGCGCGTTCAGGAATCCGCCGAGTCGATGAGCGAAGGGGTGGTCATGCTCGACTCCCGTGGCTGTCTGGACTGGTGGAACAGCGCCGCCGAACGCCTGGTCGGGCTGGACAATCGCCACGACCGCGGTCATCACCTGACCAACTACCTGCGCGACCCCGCCTTTATCCGCTACTTCCGCCAGATGGACTACAGCGAGCCGATCACGATCGGGGCGCCCACCAACGAGGCGCGCACGCTGTCGTGTCAGATCACCCGCTTTGGCGACGATGAACGGCTGCTGATCATTCGCGATGTCACCCGCCTGCAGCGCCTGGAACAGACCCGCCGGGACTTCGTCGCCAATGTCTCCCACGAACTGCGCACCCCGCTGACGGTGCTGACCGGCTATGTCGAGACCTGGCAGGACAACGACGGCGCGCTGCCTGCCTCCTACAAGCGTGGCCTGAGTCGTATGCAGGAACAGACCGTGCGCATGCAGCATCTGGTCGAGGACCTGTTGACCCTCTCAAGGCTGGAAACCAGCGAGCGCCAGCACACCGAGCGCTCGATCGACATGGCCGCGCTGTGCGAGCAGATTGCCGAGGATGGACAGGAGCTCTCCGCCGGCAGCCATGAGATCAGCTGTCGGATCGAGGAGACGCGGCGAGTGTTCGGTGATGTCGAGGAGCTGCGGAGCGCGCTGTCCAATCTGATCTACAACGCCGTGCGCTACACGCCGCCGGGCTGTCACATTACCGTTCGCTATCGCGGCTGGGACAAGGACGGCGCCGCCGTTGAAGTCATCGACGACGGCGACGGCATCTCTCCGGAGCACCTGCCGCGCCTGACCGAGCGCTTTTACCGGATCGACAAGAGCCGCTCGTTGGCCAGCGGCGGTACCGGACTGGGGCTGGCCATCGTCAAGCACGTGCTGCTGCGCCATGACGCCCGGCTCGATATCGACAGCCAGCCCGGCGAGGGCGCCTGCTTTCGCTGTATCTTCCCCGCCACCCGCATGGAAGCAGAAGCAGCGTCTGCCTGAGCGCAGGCGGCGTGCATGTCGTCACAGCAGCCCTACTGACGAACGGTGCGCACGTCTGCCAGGCCGTGATAGCGCTCGATCAACGCCAGCAAAATCGCCTGACTTTCCACATCGACATTGCCGCGTGTATCCGCCGGTCGAAAGTGCATCTGGAAGGCGCCCAGCGCCTTGCGGGTCGGCTCGTCATGGGTACCGGTGACGGCCACCGGATAGCCCCAGACACCCAGCGCACGCTGTAGCTGTGCCATGGACAGGGGCGCGGTGCTCAGCTCGCGCTGATAGCGCGTGACGACATGGCGCTCGGGCCAGGCACCCACACCGGCCTCATGAAGGCGCTGCCAGGGAAAAAACGGGCCCGGGTCCACCTTGCGCCCCGGCGCAATGTCGCTGTGGCCCAGTACGTTTTCCGGCGCGATGTTGTAGCGGTTGACGATATCGCGGGTCAGGGCGGTGACCAGCTCGATCTGGGCACGGGAGTAGGGATCCCAGACCAGCCCATCGGGCGAGTTGTAATGGCCGCGATTGACGATCTCGATGCCAATTGACGTATCGTTGAGATTGACGCGATCCCCCCAGGCACTCACACCGGCATGCCAGGCCCGTTTGTCCTCGTTTACCAGCTGCATCACCACCGGCTGGTTCTGATACTCACCGGGAGCGGCCGTGACGAGATAGTGGGCGCTGACGTTGCCCCCGGTCAGCGCCCGGAAGGCGGCCGTATCATCGCCGCCGGTGTAGTGCAGCACCAGAAAGCGAATACGCTGATTCTGCCCGCTGGATGACACCGAGCGATCCACCCGATAGCCGCTGCGGCGCTCGAGTGCCGCGCCCTGCGCCGGGCTATAGCGCCGGGGCGGCGCGGCGTCATCAATGACCGGCACGTTACTGAAAATGCGATCGATGGCGTCGGTATCGACCACGGGCGAGGGAGCCGGTGCTGGCGTACTGGCACAGCCGGCCAGGATCAGGGCCACGGCCAGCCCGATCAGGGGAAATTTTGACATGTTGTTTTCCATCACGACGGTAATCAGGACACCCGGGACGCCATGTGACAAGCGCTACGAGGCAGGCACAAAGGCCTGCCTCAAACCATGGGTTACGCAAGGTTACAACAATGCGGTGTCATCATGGCAGTGTTATTCACCCCTGCCGGCGTGATCGCAGGGTGCGCCGTGATTATCGGGGCGGCGGCAGGGCCATGTAGTGTCGGCGCCACATCATGACGCCGGCGGCGACGGCGGCCGGCATGACCAGCAGATTGACGATCGGAATCCAGATCAACGCCGAGACCACACCGCCAAAGGTCAGCGTGGGCCACCAGCGCGCGCTCAGGCGCTTTTTCATGTCGGCGAAGCTGACCCCATTGTTGTCCATTGGGTAGTCCAGATACTGGATCGACATGCTCCAGATGGAAAACAGCGCCCAGCACAGCGGCGCCGCCACGTGCAGCACGGGCACGAACCCGATCAACAGCAGCAGCAGCACCCGGGGCGCCATCCAGGCCAGCTTTTGCAGCTCGCGTTTCAGACTGTCGATGCCCTGCTGCCACAGGGAGCGGTTGTCGATGCTCTCCTGCTGACCGGACAGGCGTCTTTCGACGTTGTCGGCCAGAAAGCCGTAAAAGGGTGAGGCGATCAGGTTGGCCACCACGGTGAAGGTAAAGGCCAACACGATGATCAGACACAGCACCACCAGCGGCCAGATCAGCCATTCAAGCCACTCGAGCCAGCCCGGAACGCTGGCCATCCAGTAGTTGACCCAGCCGGAAAAGCGCTGAATCACCAGGGTAAACAGCGTGGCATAGATGGCCAGATTGGCCAGCAACGGAATCACGACATAACGCCGAAGCCCGGGCGAGAGCACCATGGAAAATCCGCGCCCCAGCGCGGAGACGGCATACACCATTGAAGGATTATCCAGTCATCAAAAGGGGTTGGGCAGGCAGACTATCATACCCGGTCGCCATCGCAGAGATGGCGAACCGGTCAGGGGAGGAGGCGGGCGGCTTACGCTTTGGGGGCGCTGTCGCTTGCGGACTGGCCGCTGCTGGCATGGCGAATGTCGTCGCCCTCGACCAGATAGATGACGGATTCGGCCAGGTTGTCGGCATGATCGCCGATGCGCTCCAGCGAGCGCAGGATCCACATGACGTTGAGCACCGAGCTGATCGAACGCGGATCTTCCATCATGAAGGTCACCAGCGAGCGCATGGCGGTCTGATAGTCCTGATCGACAATCTCGTCCTCCCCCAGCACTTCGCGGGCCATGGGCACATCCATGCGGGCGAAGGCGGTCAGGGCATGACGGACCATGTCCCGCACGCGGGTGCTGATATGGCGGATTTCGGTGAAACCGCGGCTGGTCAGCCCTTCCTCGATCAGGCTCAGCGCATGACGAGCGATCTTGTTGGCCTCATCGCCCATGCGCTCCAGATCGGAGGTGGCACGGGTAACGGCCAGTACCAGGCGCAGATCGGAGGCCGTGGGCTGGCGACGGGCCAGAATATGGGCGCACTCGTCATCGATCTCGAGCTGGAAATTGTTGACCTCCCGGTCGTTGTCGCGCACCCGCTCGGCCGCCTCGAAGTCGCCTTCCAGAAGCGCGGCAATGACCTCGTTGATCTGGCGCTCTACCAGCCCCCCCATGGCCAACAGCTGAGTCTTGAGTGACTCCAGCTCCTGATTGAACTGACGCGAAATATGCTGGCTGTGAGGGTCGTTGGTAATGTCCATGGTGACTCCGTTCACGTATCAGGGGCGCTGCCTGGCAGCGCCATGTTGGCAAAAGCATCGCGTACGATAATGACACTTTGATGACACAAACGCTGACATACCTGTTACCCGTTCACGTGATCGGCAAGATTCAGCCCAGCGGCACCAGCTTGGCAAACCCCAGTACCAGCCACTTGTCACCGTCGTCCTCGAAGCTGACCTGTACTCGCGCACGCTGACCCTGACCTTCGGCGTTGATCACCACGCCTTCACCAAAGACCGGATGGCTGACCCGCTGGCCCAGCGACAGACTCGGCAGCGCCTCACCGCCATCGACCTGCTCCTGGCGGGGGGAGGACTCCCTTGAGGTGACCGGCCGCGAGATCTGACCGCGCAGTCGCACTTCCTCGACCAGTTCTTCGGGCAGCTCGCGCAGAAAGCGCGACGGTCGCTGGAAGGTTTCCTTGCCATGCAGACGTCGCGATTCGGCATGGGTCAGGTAGAGCTTCTCCATCGCCCGCGTCACGCCGACATAGCAGAGCCGGCGCTCCTCCTCGAGACGCCCGGGCTCTTCCAGCGACATCTTGTGCGGAAAGAGCCCCTCTTCCATGCCGGCCACGAACACGACCGGAAACTCCAGCCCCTTGGCCGAATGCAGGGTCATCATCTGAACGGCGTCCTCGAACTCGTCGGCCTCATGGTCCCCGGAGTTGAGCGCCGCCTCGGCCAGAAAGGTGCCCAGTGAATCATCTTCGCCGTCATTGACCGGGCTGAAGGGGTCGCCCTGGGTGTACGCCTTCGCCGCGCTGACCAGCTCCTCCAGGTTTTCGACCCGCGCCTGGCCCTTTTCGCCCTTCTCGGCACGGTGGTGCTCGATCAGCCCGGTCTGGCCGATCACGTGATCGATCATTTCGTGCAGTGACAGGCCGGCGGTGTCGTTGTCGAGCTGATCAATCAGGTTGCTGAAGGTGGTCACGCTCGAAGCGGCGCGGCCCTTCAAAAGCCCTTTCGAGGGGGCATCATTGAGGGCCTGCCACAAGGAGACGCCCTCGTCACGGGCATGGGCGCGCAGCAGCTCGACGCTGCGGGTGCCGATGCCGCGCGCCGGCACGTTGATCACGCGCTCCAGCGAGGCGTCGTCATCGCGCGAGACCAGCAGGCGCAGATAGGCCAGCGCGTTCTTGATCTCGAGGCGCTCGTAAAAGCGCTGACCGCCGTAGATGCGATAGGGCACCCCCTGGCGAATCAGCGCCTCCTCCAGCACCCGGGACTGGGCGTTGGAGCGGTAGAGAATGGCGATGTCCTTGCGGGGACGATCCTTCTCGCGCACCTGGGTGGCGATGGTATCGACAATGAAGCGCGCCTCGTCCAGGTCGTTGAAGCCGCCATAGAGAGAGATGCGCTCGCCTTCGGCGACATCGGTCCAGAGCTCCTTGCCCATGCGCCCGGCGTTGTGGCGAATCAGCGCGTTGGCCGCCTCCAGAATGGCACTGGTCGAGCGGTAGTTGCGCTCAAGGCGCACCAGACGCGTGTCGTGGAACTCCTCGCGAAAGCGCGCCAGGTTTTCGACCTTCGCGCCGCGCCAGCCGTAGATGGACTGGTCGTCGTCGCCCACGGCGGTCAGGCAGGCACGGTCGCCGGCCAGCAGCTTGAGCCAGGCGTACTGCAGCGTGTTGGTGTCCTGAAACTCATCGACCAGCAGGTGCTGAAAGCGCTCGCGATAGTGCTGCAAAAGGCGCGGGTTATCGCGCAAAAGCTCGAGCGCCCGCAGCAAAAGCTCACCGAAATCGACCAGCCCGCCGCGTTCACAGGCGAGATGATAGAGCTCGTAGAGATCGATCATCTGCTGCATGTAGGCGTCGCCGTGGGCGTCGATATCGCCCGGGCGCATGCCCTCTTCCTTGCAGCCGCCGATGAAGTACTGCACCTGTTTGGGCGGGTAGCGCTCGTCATCGATACCGTGATCGCGCAGCAAGCGCTTGACCAGCCTCAGCTGGTCATCACTGTCGATGATCTGAAAATGTTCGGGCAGTCCGGCATCCTGCCAGTGGGTGCGCAAAAGCCGATGGGCAATGGAGTGGAAGGTGCCGACCCACATGCCGCGCGGGGAGACCTTCAACAGCGTCTCCAGCCGCGAGCGCATCTCGCGGGCGGCCTTGTTGGTGAAGGTCACGGCCAGAATCGACCAGGGCGACAGGCCATCGACCTCCATCAGCCAGGCGATACGGTGCACCAGTACCCGGGTCTTGCCGGAGCCGGCACCGGCCAGCACCAGCATGTTGCCCTGCGGGGCGCCGACCGCGTCGCGCTGATCGGAATTGAGAGAATCGAGTAGCGCAGAGGCGTCCATGAAATCAGATACCCTGGAAATCGGCCGGAAACGGCCTGAGAGAAGAGATCAAAAAGAAGTCTCTACCCTAGCATATACGGCGCCGCCGGTCCCTCCTGTGAGGCCGCCCGACGCCTATTTATCGTCGGATTTGCCCCGGGTGCGGGTGCTGTCCTGACGGGCCCGATCAAAGGGGTCGGGGCGCGCCGTGCGCAGCGGGTCCAGGCTGCGCTTGACCGCCACCAGATGCTCGGCCAGCTGCGGTCCGCGGGTCTTGGCCACGCCCACGGCGAGAATATCGATCACCACCAGATGCGCGATGCGCGAACTCATGGGCCGATACACCTCGCTGTCTTCAAAGACATCGATATAAAGCCCAATGGTGCATTTTTCGGCCAGCGGCGAATCCGCCGGGCACAGACCGATGACCGTGGCGCCGTGAGACAGGGCGATGTCGACGCTGGAGAGCAGCGAGCTGGAGCGCCCGGTCTGGGAGATGGCCACCACCACGTCATGCTCGCCCAGCGTCACCGCCGACATGTGCTGCATGTGCGGGTCGGAGTAGGCCGCCGTCGAGATGCGCAGGCGGAAAAACTTGTGCTGGGCATCAATGGCCACCGCCCCGGAGGCGCCGTAGCCGTAGAACTCGACCCGGCTGGCGTCCGACAGGGCATTGATGGCGCGGGTCATGCTGGTGGCATCGATCCGGTCGCGCACGCCCAGCAGCGTGCCCACGGTGGAGTCAAAGATGCCGCGGGAGAACTCCGCCACGCTGTCGGTTTCGTTCATCGAGAATTCCGAGAACTGCTCGCCGGTGGCCAGCGTCTGCGCCAGCTTGAGCTTGAAATCCTGATAGCCCGTGCAGTCGATGGCGCGACAGAAGCGGATCACCGTGGGCTCACTGACGCCGACGCGGGCCGCCAGCGCGGCCAGCGGCAAATGAATGACTTCATCGGCATTGCGCAGTACAAAACGGGCCACCTTCTGTTCGGAGCGGCGAAAGGCCGGCAGCCGGGCGCGAAGGTCATCAAAAAGCGTGACGCTCAAGGTGCATCCTCTGTGCTGGTTGACGCACGCCCTTTGTTGCGTTACGTCATTAAATTGTCAACAGCACTATCATACGCTGAGTGCGAGCACTGATCGACGCTGACTATCACGCTGATGGTCACGTCGACACAGTGTCATGTCCCGGATCCATTTCAATGTCGAAGGGTGCATCGTTCATGCAAAAGCACACTGCTGATCAATCCCGACTCAATGACGTTCGCAATGAAATTCTCGATATCGCCATGCATCTGGATGCCAGAGAGACCGAGAAACGCCGCCAGCGCGCCGCCGAGCGCGCACTAAAGGTCCGCCGCGGCATCGAGGATCATTTCGAATCCAGAAAGCTTGCCACCCAATTCAGTGAGGACGATGAACGCCTGCACCACTTCGGCTAGCAGCGATCAGGCGTGACAGGCGCTGACACGACAGCGGCCGGCAATGCCGGCCGCTGTCGCGAAAGGTGGTCAGGAAAGGCTACGGCGTGGTCGAGCGCGGCCCGGCCGGGCTCAACACCAGCTCCACCCGACGGTTCTGAGCACGCCCCGTCTCGGTGTCGTTCCCCGCCAGCGGCCGGGTGGGCCCGTAACCGATCGCCCGTAGCTGAGTGCTGGAGACGCCACCGCGGCTGAGATAGCGCAGTACGGCTGTGGCCCGACCGGCAGAAAGTTCCCAGTTCGACGGGAACTGCGCCGTCGAGATGGTGCGACTGTCCGTGTGCCCCTCGACCGAAATCTCGCCGTCGAAATCCCTGAGTGCCGGCAGCAGGCGATCGAGCAGGCCGTTCCCCTGGGTACCGATATCCACATCGGCGCTGGGGAAGAGCAGCCGGTCCTCGATGCGCAGGATGGTGCGCTCGCGCTCGCGGGTGACCTGTACCCCGTCGATGCCGGCCAGCCGGTGATCCATGGCCATGACCTCATCCGCGGGGGCCTGCGATGTTTCTTCTGCCGGGGCGGGCACTTGCGTCAGCGGCGTCATCACCGCCAGGGCGGCCTGCACATCCACGCGCGCCGGCGTTTTGTCTTCAATGACCGGCGTGGCCGGCAGCATCTGCCAGGGCGTTTGAGGTGTCGGAGACCCCATCAGCGATGACAGGACGCCGGTAGTGCTGACCGGGATAGCCTGCACCGGTGAGATCCGATCCACGGCCGCCAGTGCCAGCGGTGACACCATCACGGCGACGGCCTCCGAGGCCATTGGCGATGCCGGCGCCGGCAGATCGTCCTGCGGGACCACGCCACGCATGGCCAGAAGCAGCACAAACAGCACCAGCAGCAGGGTCAAAAGATCGAGATAGCTGAGCATCCAGCCATCGCTTTCTTCACTGCGATCGGCGGTCAGTACCAGCTCACGGGCCGCCTGACGGGCCTGACCGGAGGCGCCTGACGATCGGTGTTCCATCACGACGCGCCGCTCCCGGGGCTTTCGGTGTTACGCGGCAGCGGCCGTTCGCCCAGCTCGTCGTGGGCCTCGCTGATAAAGGAGTTGAGCGTGGCCTCGATAAAGGAGGGCAGACGGCGGCGCGAGATCATCGACACGCCTTCCAGCACCATGTTCATCGCGATCAGACGCTCCTCGGTGCGCCGCTCCAGCTTGACCGCAATCGGTTTGAACAGCAGATTCCCCAGCAGGATGCCGTAAAAGGTCGACAACAGCGCCACGCCCATGCGCGGGCCGATCACGGCCAGATCGCCGTTCTGGATGACCTCCAGCATGTTGATCAGCCCCACCAGCGTCCCCAGCATGCCAAAGGCCGGCGCGTAGGTAGCCATGGTGCGAAAGATCTGCGCCTCGGCCAGCTCCCGGGCGCGAAGACGCGTGATGCGCCAGCGCAGCAGATCCAGAATCTCCTCTTCGCGGACGTTGTCGATCACCAGGCTGATGCCGGTGCGCAGAAACGGATTGCGGGTGGTTTCCAGCGCCCGCTCCACGGCGCGGGCATCGCCGTGCATCCATTCGCGCGCCAGCGCCACCAGCTCGTCGATGTCCTCACGAATGAAATCGGGCTCGCGGCGAAAGACGCTCCCCACCAGCGCCATCACGCGACGGATCTCGCGCATGGGATAGCTGATCATGGTGGCGGCCAGCGTACCGGTCAGCACGATCAAAAGACCGGGAAGATTGAAAAAACTCAGCGGCGACTGCGCGGTAAAGAGCACCACGACCGTCAGCAACAAGATGCTGACCACGATGCCGATCAGCGTCGAAGGGTTGCCGGGCACGCCGGCCGGCCGGCCGGTGGAAGACGCATTGAGGGGACTGTCGGTGCTGCCGGATTGACTGCTGGTCATGACAAAACATCCATGTGCATGCAGCGCTTGTGACGTCTGAGACCGACGGACCCACTTCAGCCAGCGCCACTGCTGCCGATATTGACCGGTCAATTCTGACAGAGTGCTCTGATCTCAAACGCCATGAATAGCGCCATTTTTGACGCGCATTCATTCGCTTGAACAGGAGTTGTGCACCTTTCCCACAGAGTTATCCACATTTCCCATTGACAGTAGATATCCCGGTGATCAATTCACTGCCCGGGCGACAGGCGAAAAAAAGCGGGCCCCCGAAGGTGCCCGCCCGTGGTCGTCCATCGCCTGAATTAATGCATTAGTCCCCAGACGAATACGATGGCCACGCCAATCGGCGCAATGAAACGCGCCGAAAAACGCCACCAGGCAAAGGCCGTTGACCCCATGTTGAGCTGGGCGCGCACTTCATCACGGCCCATGAACCAGCCCACGAACACGATGGTGGCCAGGCCTGTCAGCGGCAGCATGATCTTGCTGGTGACGTAGTCGAGCAGATCGAACATGGTCATGCCAAAGGGCGTAAACGCCGACCAGTCGTTGAACGACAGCACCGTGGCAATGCCCAGAATCCAGGTGGCGGCGCCGGCCACCAGCGCCGACTGTAGACGGCTCAGCGGGGTTTTCTCCTCGAGCCACTCAACGATCGGCTCCAGCAGCGAAATCGCCGAGGTCCAGGCCGCGAACACCAGCAGCACGAAAAACAGCGTGCCGAACAACACACCGCCGGACATGTTGCCAAAGGCCAGCGGCAGGGTCTGGAAAATGAGCCCGGGGCCGGCCGCCGGGTCGAGCCCGTCGGCAAAGACGATCGGGAAAATCGCCATGCCGGCGGCCAGCGCGATGATGGTATCGAGAATGACCACCGTCATGGCCGTGCGACCGATATTGACGTCATCGCTGAGATAGGAGCCGTAAGCCATCATGATGCCCATGCCCAGACTCAGGGTGAAAAAGGCATGTCCCATCGCCGCCAGGATCACATCGCCGGTCAGACGTGTGAAATCGGGACGGAAAAGGTAATCAAACCCTTCACCAAAGCTGCCGGTCGTGGCGGCATAGCCCACCAGCACCGCCAGCAGGACCACCAGCGCCGGCATCAGAATCTTGGACGCCCGCTCGAGCCCGCCGGCCACACCGCCGGCCACGATGGCAATGGTCAGCACCATGAACAGGCTGTGCCAGGCCAGCAGCGTGCCCGGACTGGCAAGCAGATCGGAAAACAGCGTGCCGACGCTGTCCCCGTCGAGCCCGGTAAAGGTGGCCGACGCCCCATAGCGAACGTAGGCCAGCGCCCAGCCGCCGATAACGCTGTAGAACGACAAAATCAGCCAGGCGGCCAGAATGCCGCCCACGCCGATCAGTACCCAGGCCTGAGAGCGCTTGAGGCGCCCGGCGATGCGGCTCATGGTCGAGATGGGGTTTTTCTGCCCCAGTCGTCCCAGCAGCCATTCGCTCATCAAAATGGGGAGACCGATCAGCAAAATGCAGACCAGATAGACTAGAACGAAGGCGCCGCCGCCGCTCTCACCGGTCATGTAGGGGAATTTCCAGATATTGCCCAACCCGACGGAAGAGCCGACCGCGGCGAGCATGAACGCAATGCGCGAAGACCACTGCGCATGTGAATGGGGCTTGTTGGTCATGAGGCTACCCTGTGTATCCCTTTAAGTCGGCAAACACGCTTGATTCGCCAACGGCAAATCGCGGTGTCGCCGACGCCCGTGCTTCATTATTGATGTTTTTCCGATGTCATTTTTTCTGAACAACGCCCATCTGAAGCGATCGATGGCGTCCATTGTACAGACGAAGGCACCAACATCACGCCCTGTAACATTAAAAGAGTGATTCCTGCCGCTCACCGGCAAAGGCGGCCAGCGCCGGCAGTGCGATGCGCTCGGCAAGGCGGGCATGAAAGGCGCGTGCCAGCAGCGGGGCCGCCCGATTATCCGGCGTATGCACAAACAGTACCGGACTTTTCCCCTGTTCCATCCACAGGGCCAGCTGTTCGATCCAGGGCGTAAAGCGCGCGTGATTGATCTCATCATCAAAATGACCGATGAAGCGTACCACCGGCTGCGCCGCCGTGCTCAGCACATGCAGCGGTCGGCGCGGTTTCTCGCGCTGGGCCTGCGCAAGTCGAGCATCGTCGCCGGCAGGCGTGGCAAAGAGCGCGCGGGTATCCAGCATGACCCGATTGGCCTTGTGAGTTATCAACAACCGGTTGAGCGACTGCTCGGTCATCCCCTTGTGGAAAAATTCACTGTGACGCACTTCCACGGCACAGGGTAGCGCCTTCGGCCAGCGTTTGAGCACGGCCTCCAGCGCGGGCAGCTCGTCAGCACCAAGGTCGCGCGGCAGCTGGATCATGGTCGGCCCCAGCCGATCGTGCAGCGGCGCCAGACGCTCGAGAAACTGGTCCATTTCCGCCTCGATACCCACCAGACGCTTGTCGTGTGTCAGCGCGGCCGGCAGCTTGAAGCAGAAGCGAAAGTGCTCGGGAGCCTGACGCGACCAGGTGTCTATTACGTCTTCGCGCGGTGCGCCACTATAGAAGGTGGTATTGCCCTCCACGCAGGAAAAGACGCTGGCATAGTCCGGCAGCGAGTCGCTTGGCTGGGCGTAGGTGCCATACAGGGTGCCACGCCAGTCAGCGTTGGCCCACATGGCAAGCCCCAGATGCAGGGATCCCGCCATGCTCAGCGCACCCGTTCGGCATCAAAGCGCTGCCGGGGCGCCACGATCTCGTCCTGGGCCTGGATCATGGCAAGCTCGCGGGTGCCTGCCTGCCAGGTATGGGTAAAGAGCGCATGGACGGCCTCGGCCGTACTCTCCAGCGCCCGCGCCGGCCCCTCATTGGTGATACCGTCCTGATCGCGCAGGCAGCAGGCCAGAAACACGGCGGCGGTAAAATCACCGGCACCGTTGGGCGCGACCGGAAAATCGAAGCGGGGCGTGGCGATCCGCCAGCTGCCCGCCTCGGTATCCACCAGCATCTCGATGGTCTCCGCCGTGCTGTCATCGATATCCAGCGAGGTCACCAGCACCACGCTCGGGCCCTGCGCGCGCAGGCGCGCCGCAGCGCTCAACACGTCATCCAGCGACTCGATGGCGTGATCGCTCAAAAAGGCCAGCTCAAACTGATTGGGCGTCACGATGTCGGCCGCCGATACGGCGCAGTCGCGCATCCACGCCGGAATGCCTTCACGGACAAAAAAGCCGCGGCCGATATCGCCCATCACCGGATCACAGCAGTACAGTGCGCCCGGGTTGGCGGCACGCACGCGGGTGACGCTTTCCAGCACGGCGCGGCCGATGCCTTCATCGCCCATGTAGCCGGAGAGCACGGCCTGCACGTTCGAAAGCCCGGTGAGCGCCTCAACGCCATCCAGTACATCCTTTAAATGGTCCGGCGTGAAGACCTCGCCGGTAAAGGCGCCATAGCCCGTATGATTGGAAAACTGCACCGTGTTGATGGCGGTGACCTCGCAGCCCAGACGCTGCAGCGGCAATACGGCGGCACGGTTGCCAACATAGCCATAGGCCACGTGGCTCTGAATGGAAATGATATGGGTCATGAAGGACACTCGATCGACGCATGGGATACCCACGAAGCGCGGGCCTGACTATGCTTTAAAAGATAACATTCTGTTGAGGTAGACCGCTCATGTCGCGTGCAATGCGCATCGTCAGCCGGACACTGGGGGGCCTTGTGGCCCTGTTGATACTGCTGGGTCTTGTCATGACCCTGATGAGCTGGAACTGGCTCAGACCCACGATCAATGACCGTGTTTCCGAGTCGCTGGGGCGCCCCTTTGCCATTCAGGGCGATCTGGGACTTTCCTGGCAGTGGGAGAGCTGGCGCCTGATGCCCCGTGTCAGCGCCGAGGACATCGTGCTGGGTGATCCGCCCGAACTGAATCAGGCACGTGGCGTGGACGCCGGTACCGAAGAGGCCCGCACGGCCCGTATCGGGTCTATCGCGGTGGGCCTGCAGCCGATGGCCCTGCTTCAAAAGCGTATTTCGCTGCACGATCTGGTCGTGCGTAACGCCAGTGCCACCCTGCGCCGCCTTGAGGAGACTCAAAACAACTGGCAGCTTGCCGGCGATGACAGCGCCGAAAACGACAGTGATACCGATCAGGATAGCGACAGCGGCTGGCAGTTTGCCATTGACCAGCTCGATGTCGACCGGGTGCAGGTCACGCTCGTTGATCAGGTGCTGGACGTGGACGCCACCGCCACGCTGGAAACCCTGGGCGAGCCGGTACGCTGGGAAGAGGTCGCCGGCAGCGACCAGCCAGCAGACAGCGGCGAGGAGGCCACTGCGAGCGGGCAGGGCGCGCCCGGCAGTGAACGCGATTTTCGTTTCGCCTGGCAGGTCGAAGGCACCTATCGCGGCAGCGCACTGAACGGCGAAGGCCGACTGGGCGGCCCGGCGTCGCTGCGTGAGGGCGGTCGCTTCCCGCTGGAGGTACATCTGTCCTCCGGCAATTCCCGCCTGGATGTGATCGGCACGCTCAACGATCCGATGGCGCTGGCCGGCATGGAGCTTGATGTGGGCATTGCCGGCGACAATCTGGGCGATCTCTACGCCCTGACCGGCGTCGTACTGCCCCAGACGCCACCCTATGCCACGCGCGGCCATCTCTCGGCCGATCTGAACAGACCCGACGGCGGCACCTTTGAGTATCGCGATTTTGACGGCACGATCGGCGACAGCGATATCCATGGCAGCCTGCGCTACGTCAACGCCGAACCACGCCCGACGCTGACCGGCGAGCTGGCCTCGAAGCAGCTTCGCTTTGCCGACCTGGCCCCGCTGGTCGGTGCCGACAATGAAGAGACCGGTGACTCGGTCAATCCGGACCAGCCCGAGGACAGGGTGCTGCCGGTCTCCGAATTCAACACCGAGCGCTGGAACACCATGGACGCCGACGTGCGCTTTCGCGCGCAAAATATCGTGCACGGCGAGTCTTTGCCCCTGAGCAATCTCAACACCCATCTGGTCATGAACAACGGCGAGATATTGATGGACCCGCTGAGCTTCGGCGTCGCCGGGGGGCAGCTCAATACCACGCTGCGCCTGAGCGGGCAGGAAACACCGCTACGTGCGCGCATCGACACGCATGCCCGAGGGCTTCACTTGAGCGAAATCCTGCCCAACAACAGCGATCTGACCCAGGGGCTGGGCGAGATCAACGGCGACGCCACCCTGATGGGCGCCGGCAACTCGGTGGCGGCCCTGCTGGGATCGAGCGACGGCGAACTGCAGCTTTTGATCGAACAGGGACGCATCAGCCGCAACCTGATGGAGCTGGCCGGACTCAACGTGGGCAACTATCTGATCGGTGAGCTGTTCGGCGATGAGGAGGTGGCCATTCACTGCGCCGCTGCCGATCTGCAGATCAATGACGGACTGGTCCAGCCGCGTATTTTCACCATCGATACCGACAACGCCATCATCAATGTCGAAGGCGCAGTGAATCTGGCCAATGAGCAGATGGATCTCACCATCAAACCGGAGAGCAAGGGCTTTCGTATCTTCACCCTGCGCACGCCGCTTTCGGTCGGCGGTACCTTCAAGGACCCGTCACCCGGCGTGGAAGCCGCCCCCCTGATTGCGCGCGGCGCGGCGGCCGTGGCGCTGGGCACGCTGGCGGCCCCGGCGGCCGCCCTTGGCGCGTTGGTGTCCACAAGCGCGGGTGAGGAGAGTCAGTGCGGGGCGCTGATCGAGCGCATGAAAACTGATTGATCTTCTTCACATCAGGGAGTAACGACAACGCCGGCGCAAGCGCCGGCGTTTTTTATGCAGGGTCGTCCTTTCGGGATCATGGCATGAAAAACGGGGCGCCCTTTCAGGGGCGCCCCGTGATCAAAAACCTCGAGGGCTGCGCTTACTCGTTGTCTTCCGGCAGCGCGTAGACGGCGATCTGGTCGCCGACCTGATCCTTGAGGATGGTGTTGCCGCCGGCCACGAAGGCCACGTACTGCCGGCCGTCGTATTCATAGACCGACGGATTGGCCACGACCGGCGCCTGGGTCTGATCCTCCCAGAGCTTTTCACCGGTCTCAAGAGAGTAGGCGCGCACCTTGGCGTCCATCGAGGCACCGATGAAGATCACGCCACCGGCGGTCACGGCCGGGCCACCGATGGTGGGCGAGCCCCAGCGTTCCGGCATGAAGAAACCGAACTGCTGCGAGGCGCCAACCGGCTTGCGCCACTTGATGTCGCCGGTGTGCATGTCGATCGCCACGATCTCGCCAAACGGCGGCTCCCAGCAGGGCATGCCCAGCCAGTTGTCCGCGACTTCCAGACGCATGCCATACGGCGCGCCCTCCTGCGGGGCAAAACCGCTTTCGTTGCCGGAACCGCTGTCGGCCTTGTCGTAGTCCTCGCGGTTATAGAGCTTGACGGTCTGCACGATGTGCGAGGTGTTGACGATTGCGGTCTGACTTTCGGGATCAAAGGCCACGCCGCCCCACTGAACGCCACCGGCGCTGTCGGGGTAGGCCAGCGCCCCTTCACCACGGGTGGTGGGCGGGGTATACATGCCCTCATAGGTGAGCTCGTCCCACAACCGCGAGCACTGACCAAAGCCCACGGCATCCGCCAGTGCCCAGACTTCCGGCTTTTTCGACTGATCCAGCAACGGGGCCGGTTTGGTCGGGAAGGGCTGGGTCGGCGCATAGACCTCGCCTTCGACGCTGCCATCCCCCTGGGGCACCGGGCGCTCCTCGATCGGCCAGACGTCTTCGCCGGTCAGGCGGTTGACCACGAACAGAAAGCCCATCTTGGTGGCCTGGACCAGCGCGGGAATCTCTTCGCCGTCGACCGTGATGTCCATCAGTGTCGGCGCGGCGTTGATGTCGTAATCCCAGATATCGTGATGCACCCACTGACGCGACCAGACCACCTCACCGGTGTCGACATCAAGCGCGGTCGTCGAGGTCGCCAGCGGCGCCTTTTCAGTGCGATTGCCGCCCCAGAAGTTGGGGGAGGGCGAAGAGACCGGCAGATAGATCAGACCGTTTTGCTCATCCGCCGACATGTGTGTCCAGACGTTGGCAGTGCCGCTTTTGCGGCGCATCTCATCGGAGAGGGCTTCAAATTCCCATTCACGCTCGCCGGTGCGGGCGTTGATCGAGAACACGGTGCCCGGGGGCGCTTCCTGATAGGCCCAGTCCTTGCCGGCCCAGCCGAAAATGACATGATCACCCACGATGGTCGGTGGCTGTAACAGCGACAGCGGGAACTTGGAATTGACGTTGTTCCACTGATCGACATTGAGCACACCGTTGTCGGCAAAACCCTGACAGGGCTTGCCGGTGTCGGCATCAATGGCAAACAGCTGAGCGTCCATGGTGCCCATGTAGACGATCTTCTGGCACGACTCGCCCTCGATGGGGTCGTCGGCTTCCCAGTAGGCCACGCCACGATTCTTGAGCACGGGCTGGGTCAGCGCTTCCCTGGAGGACTGGGTGTCAAAGCGCCACTTCTCCTCGCCGGTCGCCGGGTTATAGGCGATCAGCTTGTAAAAGGGGGTGCCAATATAAAGCGTGTCGTTGGCAACGACCGGGGTGGCCGACCAGACCGTGGCTGGCGTGTCACCGGAGCCGTCGGAGATATCGCCGGTGTGAACTTCCCAGACCTTTTCGAGCTGACCGACGTTATCGACGTTGATCTGATCCAGCGGACTGTACTTCTGGGCGTTGAGCTGGCCGTGGAAGCTGTCCCAGGTCGGGGTGTCCGGCACCAGCGGCACGTTGGCGCGATCGCCGTTGTCCGACGTCGATGCCGGCGCCGCTGTCTGTTCGGCCTGGTCAGGCTGTTCGGACTGCTGCTCGGCCAGTGTCAGGCCGGGAAAGACCGTCAGCGACAGGGCGGTCAGCGTACTCAGGCGCCGGGCGCCTGTGCGAAGACTCATCATGTCGAGACTCCTCATGAATGCGTGCGGTGGGCGGGGGCGGCGCGAAAAATATCGATCATCCATCCCACCAGGGCGACGGCCATGGCGATGGCAAGCCACCAGAGATGGAGCAACAGCGCGGCAAAGGCAGTACCGACAATGACGGCAACAGTCACGATCCGAAGCAGATTGTGAAGAACACGTCCGCGGCACAGGACAAGCCCAAGCGCCAGCACGACCAGAACGGCACAGGTCACAATGACAATCAGTGCGCCGAGCGTGCCGGTGACGCCGGTGAGCGGTGTGAGATAGGCATGGAGCGCAATGGCAATGCCAATCGCCGAGGCGACGAGCATGACCATGGCCACTGGATTCGAGGATCGCACGGAGGACATGACGGATTCCCTTCCCTTGAGCGGGGGTGTTATGGACCACTCCCATGGAGGCCATCTGACGATACCGGTACTGGCGTATCAGGGCATGCCGCGAGGAGGGTCGGGCGCTGATCGATCGAAGCCTCTGGAGTGCTTCGTTGATCACCATGAAAGGATAGCTTTCATCCCGAAAATTCATACAGCTTAATCGAGATTGAAAGACAGCATTCTACCTGATCCGACCGGGCAGGCTCAAAAAAACCGGGCAGCGATGTCGTCATCGCTGCCCGGCATGTCAGGGTGCAGACTGCCCTGAGAGAGAAAGGGTTATTCCACCGTCACGCTCTTGGCCAGGTTGCGCGGCTGATCCACATCGGTGCCCTTGAGCACGGCCACGTGATAGGAGAGCAGCTGCAGCGGCAGGGTATAAAGAATCGGCGCGATCACGTCATCGACGGCCGGCATGCGCAGCACATGAACCCCCTCGCTTTCATTGATGGCCACGTGCTCATCGGCAAAGACGAACAGTTCACCGCCACGGGCGCGGACTTCCTGCAGGTTGGACTTGAGCTTTTCCAGCAGTTCGTCGTTGGGCGCCACCGCGATGACCGGCATGTCGCTGTCGACCAGCGCCAGCGGACCATGCTTGAGCTCGCCGGCCGGGTAGGCCTCGGCGTGGATGTAGGAAATTTCCTTGAGCTTGAGCGCGCCTTCCAGAGCGATCGGGAACATGGTGCCACGGCCCAGAAACAGGGCGTGATGCTTCTCGGCAAAGGCCGAGGACATGGTCTCGATCGCGCTGTCGAGTGCCAGACCGCGGGTGATCAAACGCGGCAGTTCGCGCAGGGCATTGACCAGACGGGCCTGCACCTCGTCATCGCCCTGACGCGCCTGGCGCAGGGCCAGGGTGAGCAGCAGCAGCGCCACCAGCTGAGTGGTAAAGGCCTTGGTCGAGGCCACACCGATCTCGGGGCCGGCCTGGGTCATCAGGGTCAGGTCGGATTCGCGCACCAGCGAGCTGCCCGGCACGTTGCAGATCGCAAGGCTTGCCAGATAGCCGCCCTTTTTGGAGGCGTGGCGCAGCGCTGCCAGGGTATCGGCCGTTTCGCCGGACTGGGACAGCGTCACGAACAGCGTGCCGTCCGGCACGACCACTTCGCGGTAGCGATACTCCGAGGCCACTTCCACCTGGGTCGGCACGCCCGCCAGCTTCTCCAGCCAGTAACGCGCCACCATGCCGGCGTGATAGCTGGTGCCACAGGCGATGATCTGAATGTTTTTGACGCGATCGAGCAGGTCGTCGGCTTCGGCGCCCAGAATGCGGGTGAACACGTGTCGATCGCCCAGACGGCCTTCCAGGGTATTGGCGATGACCTGGGACTGCTCGTGGATCTCCTTGAGCATGAAGTGGCGATAGTCGCCGCGCGAGACGGCGCCGTCACCGTGCTCGAAGATCGAGCTGGGGCGCTCGACGCTCTGACCAGCGTTGAAGATTTCAATGTTGCCGCCCACGGTCAAACGCGCCACGTCCCCTTCCTGCAGGTAGATGAAGCGGTCGGTGACCTGCAAAAGCGCCAGCGGGTCGGAGGCCAGAAACGCCTCGTCGATCCCGACACCCACGACCAGCGGGCTGCCCTTGCGCGCGCCCACGATCTGATCGGGGTAGTCGGCGTGGGTTACAGCCAGCGCATAGGCGCCGTTGAGCATTTCCACCACGTGCTGAAAGGCGGAGAGCAGATCGTCATGACGCGAGACTTCACGCGACATCAAATGCGCGATGACCTCGGTGTCCGTTTCGGACAAAAAGACGTAGCCCTGGCCTTCAAGCTCGGCCTTGAGCGTTTCGTAGTTTTCGATGATGCCGTTGTGTACGACCGCCAGGCTGTCGCCGGACTGGTGCGGGTGGGCATTGTTTTCGGTGGGCCGACCGTGCGTGGCCCAGCGGGTATGGGCGATGCCGACATGACCGCGCAGACCGGCCGCCTGCAGTTTTTCTTCAAGAGCGGCAACCTTGCCGACCGCACGCTGGCGCGACAGTCGCGCATCCGGAGACAGCACGGCCATGCCGGCGCTGTCATAGCCGCGATACTCAAGACGCTTGAGTCCCTCAAGCAGAATGTTCTGCACCTGACGGTCAGCGACCGCGCCCACAATGCCACACATAGATTGTCTCTCCTGAAATGCCAAAAAATTGCGATATCACCCCGGATGCCGGACCCCGTCCGCCACCCGATGGTGTCACGGCGCCTGCGTGCTGACACAGATCAGCTCGACGCCCTGGTCACGAATGTGTTGACGGCCTGACGCATCCAGCCCGTCGTCGGTAATCAATACATCAATCTGCGCCCAGCCCAGCTCCAGATTGGGAATGCGCCGGCCGATCTTGTCGGACTCCGCCATCACCACCACCTCGCGAGCCACCTCGGCCATCACCTGCGACAGCCCCGTCAGCTCGTTGAAGGTGGTCGTGCCCCGCGCCAGATCGATGCCATCGGCGCCGATAAAGAGCTGATCGAAGTCGTAGGCACGCAGGACGGTCTCGGCTACCCGGCCCTGAAAGGAGGCCGAATGCGGGTCCCAGGTGCCGCCGGTCATCAAAAGGGCAGGGGGGGTATCCAGCGCCTGAAGCGCCCCGGCCACGCCCAGCGAGTTGGTCATGACGACCAGCCCGGTGCGATGGGCCAGCGCCGGGATCAGCGCGCTGGTGGTACTGCCACTGTCGATAATCAGTCGCGCATGGTCAGCGATACGCTCACTGGCCGCCCGCGCCAGCGCCTGCTTGACGGGGGAGATACGGTGTCGCCCCTGATCGCCTTCACGCGGCACGAGCGTGGCGCCCCCGTGGCGGCGAATCAGATGACCGGCATTTTCAAGCATGGCCAGATCCTTGCGGATGGTCACGCTTGAAGTCTCGAACTGCTGGGCCAGCGTCTCGACGCCAACCTCACCGCGCGCTGCCAGCAGATCAAGAATGGCCTCCCGGCGTTGAGGCGTCTGACGTCGGCTCATGATAAAGGAAGGATCATCCGTCAATTGAAATCTTTATCTTTCGATTCGAAAGAATTTGAGTTTCGAATGAAAAACCACAACGGCGATGAGGTCAAGCAAAGACAGCGCTTTTGGCACAAAAGCATACGCCTTAAGTCGAATACCTTTACAAGAGCACAGGTCGTCATCAAAAACGGGCGCCACACATCCGTGCGGCGCCCGTCGAAGATCTTTACCCTGGTGGAATACGGCTCACTTGCGATGCGGCGGTGTCCAGCCCTGCTTGTTGATCTGGCGGGCGCGGGCGATGGCCAGTGCCTGGTCGTCGACCGTCTCGGTCACGGTGGAACCGGCAGCCACCGTGGCGTTATCGCCGATCGTGACCGGGGCGACCAGCGCCGAGTTGGAGCCGATGAACACGCCATGGCCGATCTCGGTGCGGTGCTTGTTGACGCCATCGTAGTTGCAGGTAATGGTGCCGGCACCGATGTTGACGCCCTGACCCAGGGTCGCATCACCGATATAGCTCAGATGGTTGATCTTGCTGCCCTCGCCGACATGGGCCTTTTTGGTTTCAACAAAATTGCCGATACGCGCCTTTCTTTCCAACCGCGTTCCCGGGCGCAGGCGGGCAAAGGGGCCGATGGCATTGTCGCCAGCGGTCTCACTGCCCTCGATCATGCTGTGGGCCTCGATGCGCGTCGCGTCACCGATGCTGGCATCACGAATGATGCTGTAGGGGCCGACGTGAACGCCGTCGCCCAGATGGACCCGACCTTCAAAAATGCAGCCGACATCGATGAAAACGTCCTGACCCACGCTCAGCTCACCGCGCACGTCCAGCCGCTTCGGGTCAGCAAGGCTCGCCCCTTCACGCATGAGCCTCTCGGCTTCGCGGGACTGATGAACGCGCTCCAGCGCCGAGAGCTGCACCCGGTCGTTGACGCCCTGGACTTCACTGACCAGCGCCGGCTCGGCCGTGGCCACCTCGACCCCTTCACCGGCCGCCATGGCAATGATGTCGGTCAAATAGTACTCGCCCTGGGCGTTGTCACTGGACAGCGCCGGCAGCCAGCGCCGCAGCTGATCACCGGTGGCGGCCAGAATACCGGTATTGCACTCATTGATTCCGAGCTGTTCGGATGTGGCATCCTTTTGCTCGACGATGGCCACGGCCTGCCCCTGATCGTTGCGCACGATGCGCCCGTAGCCGTGCGGGTTGGCCATGGTGACGGTCAAAAGCGCCATGTGCTGCTCATCGACCCGGTCGACCAGGCTGCTCAGGGTACGGGCCTGAATCATCGGCACGTCACCGTAAAGCACCACCACCGGACCGTCGCCCAGCGCTTCAAGCGTCTGCGCCACGGCGTGACCGGTGCCGCGCTGTTCAAGCTGATGGGCAAAACTGATGGGCAAATCGGAGAGTGCTGCCTGCACCTGCTCGGCGCCGTGGCCCACGACCACATGAAGCCGCGGGGACGAGAACGCCTCCATGGCTGACTCGATGACATGACGCACCATGGGTTTGCCGGCCAGTTCGTGCAGTACCTTGGGCTTTTGCGAACGCATGCGACTGCCCTGACCGGCAGCCAGAATCACGACATCAATGGACATGAAAGAAGACTCTCCCCCGCGCTGAATGAAAACGATCACCGATCATGCACCCGACAGATGACATTTTCTGTCATGGCTGATCACTGCCTTGGCAGACAGTGTATCAGGGCATGAGGCGATCGCATTGGTCCAGATGCGCATGGCAGTTACAAAAAAGGCGGCCCGAGGGCCGCCAACAAAACGCATCCATGACTTGTGGTCATGATGCGACAATCCCGCTTGAGACCGTGTCTTTCAAAACGCTGCTCTCGAGACTACTGGTTGCCGCGACGGTTGCGCAGCTGGGAGAGGGTACGCAGTCGGGCGGTCGCCGCTTCGATCTCGGCCAGCGCCTGCTGGTAATCCATCTCGCCACTTTTGCCCTGCAGGGCCTGACGCGCTTCATCACGCGCCTTTTCGGCTTCGGCGGCATCCAGATCACGGGCACGATCGGCACTGTCGGCCAGTACGATGACCATGTTCGGCTGCACTTCCAGAAACCCACCGGAGACGAAGAAGACTTCTTCTTCGCCGCCGTCATGGATGATCCGGACCGGACCCGGCTTCAGCTCCGTCAGCGTCGGCTCATGCCCGCGCAGAATACCCAGCTCGCCCAGCACACTGATCGCTACAACGCGTTCCACTTCGCCGGCGAAGATGTTGCGCTCCGCGCTGACGATATTGCATTGCATGGTCGCCATGAGCGCCCCTCCTTACATGCTGTCGGCTTTCTCGATCGCTTCGTCGATCGTACCGACCATGTAAAACGCCTGTTCAGGCATATGGTCGTAGTCGCCGTTGAGAATGCCCTGGAAAGCGCGGATGGTTTCCTTGAGCGACACATACTTGCCGGGTGCGCCGGTGAAGATTTCCGCCACAAAGAAGGGCTGTGACAGGAAACGCTGGATCTTGCGCGCCCGGGCCACGGTCTGCTTGTCTTCGTCGGAAAGCTCATCCATGCCCAGAATGGCAATGATGTCCTTGAGTTCCTTGTAACGCTGCAGCACGTTCTGCACGCCACGCGCCACATTGTAGTGCTCGTCACCCACCACCAGCGGGTCCAGCTGACGCGAGGTGGAGTCCAGCGGGTCGATGGCCGGATAGATCCCCAGCTCGGCGATGGAACGCGCCAGTACGACCGTGGCATCCAGGTGGGCGAAGGTGGTGGCCGGCGACGGGTCGGTCAAATCGTCCGCGGGCACGTAAACGGCCTGCACGGACGTGATCGAGCCGGTCTTGGTCGAGGTGATGCGCTCCTGCAGCATGCCCATCTCTTCGGCCAGCGTCGGCTGATAGCCCACGGCGGACGGCATACGACCCAGCAGTGCCGATACTTCGGTACCTGCCAGCGTATAGCGGTAGATGTTGTCGACAAACAGCAACACGTCACGGCCTTCGTCACGGAACTGCTCGGCAATCGTCAGACCGGTCAGGGCCACGCGCAGACGGTTGCCCGGCGGCTCGTTCATCTGACCGTAGACCAGCGACACCTTGTCGAGAACGTTGGACTCCTTCATTTCATAGTAGAAGTCGTTACCTTCACGCGTACGCTCACCGACACCGGTAAAGACCGAATAGCCGGAGTGCTCGGTGGCGATGTTACGGATCAGCTCCATCATGTTGACGGTCTTGCCGACACCGGCGCCGCCGAACAGACCGACCTTGCCGCCCTTGGCGAACGGGCAGATCAGGTCGATGACCTTGATGCCGGTTTCCAGCAGTTCACTGGAGGCCGACTGATCGGCAAAGCTGGGCGCGGCACGGTGAATCGGGCTGCGCTTGTCTTCACCGATGGGACCGGCTTCGTCGATCGGCTCGCCCAGCACGTTCATGATACGCCCGAGGGTCTTTTCACCCACCGGTACCGAAATGGGCGCGCCCGTGCCGGACACGGTCATGCCACGCTTGAGCCCTTCGGTAGAGCCCATGGCGATGGCACGCACGATGCCGTCACCCAGCTGCTGCTGAACTTCGAGTACGGTGCCGGTCTCTTCCACATTCATGGCTTCATAAACGTGGGGGACCTCGCTGCGGTCAAACTCGACGTCAATCACCGCACCGATGATTTGTACGATACGTCCGCTCATCCTGATTCCTCTTGAACCTGTAAATAACTGTCCGACGGGCCGACCTAGACCGCAGCGGCACCACCCACAATTTCGGAAATTTCCTGGGTGATGGCTGCCTGACGCGCCTTGTTGTACTGAAGCTGCAGGTCATCAATGATGTCACCGGCGTTATCAGTGGCGTTTTTCATCGCGATCATGCGAGCGGCCTGCTCGCTGGCAATGTTTTCCACCACCGCCTGGTAGACCTGCGACTCGACATAGCGCACCAGCAGCTTGTCGAGCAGGCTTTGAGCGTCCGGCTCGTATACGTAACCCCAGCCGCCTTTCGAAGCGCTCGCCGCTTCCTGTGAAGATGACGTGTCCTGATCGACGTCCTCTTCGGGTAGCGGCAACAACTGGCGCACGATCGGCTTCTGGCTCATGGTGTTGACGAACTCGTTGTACACCAGATCCAGTCGATCGATCTCGCCGTTGTCAAAGGCTTCCAGCATGACATTGACGCTGCCGATCAGCTCGCTCGCCTCGGGCGCATCGCCCAGGTTGCGGTTCGCGGCCAGCAGGTCACCGCCGTACTTACGAAAGAAAACACTGCCTTTGGTCCCCAGCGCGCAAAAGGCGACGCTGACACCCTGATCGCGCCACTGCCGTACTTCCTGCAGAACACGTCGAAACAGGTTGCTGTTAAGACCACCACACAGCCCGCGATCCGAGGTCACCACGATATAGCCGATGCGCTTGACCTCACGATCGATCTGATAATCGTGACGATACTCCGGATTGGCCTGACTGATATGGCTGACCACCCGACGAATCTGGCCGGCGTAGGGCTGACTGGCCGCCATGCGGTCCTGAGCGCGGCGCATCTTCGATGCGGCCACCATCTCCATGGCGCTGGTGATCTTCTGGGTGTTCTTGATGCTCCCGATCTGGGACTTGATCTCTTTTCCGGCTGCCATAGCGATATTCTCCTAAGCAATCAGCGCAGGGCGCCCGGACCCCGAAGGGTCCGGATCATCAATAGCTCTGCGTCGATTTAAACGATTCAACGCCGTCTTTCAGACCTTGCTGAATGTCCTTGTCGTAGCCGCCGGTGCTGTTGATCTTCTCCATCAGCTCACCCTGTTCGGTGCGCATGTAATCAAGCAGATCACGTTCGAAATCCAGCACCTTGTCGACCGGTACGTCGGAGAGATACCCCTCGTTGGCAGCATAAAGCGAGACGGCCATGTCGGCGATCGACATCGGCGAGTACTGCTTTTGCTTCATCAGTTCGGTGACACGCTGACCGTGCTCGAGCTGCTTGCGCGTGGCTTCGTCCAGATCGGAGGCAAACTGCGAAAACGCTGCCAGCTCGCGATACTGCGCCAGCGCCAGACGCACACCGCCACCCAGCTTCTTGATGATCTTGGTCTGGGCACTGCCGCCAACGCGCGACACCGACAGGCCTGCGTTGATGGCCGGGCGAACGCCGGCGTTGAACAGACTGGTTTCCAGAAAGATCTGACCGTCGGTGATCGAGATCACGTTGGTCGGAACGAACGCCGACACGTCGCCGCCCTGGGTCTCGATGATCGGCAGCGCCGTCAGCGAACCGGTCTTGCCGGTGACTTCACCGTTGGTAAGCCTTTCCACATACTCGGCGTTGACGCGCGAGGCGCGCTCGAGCAGACGAGAGTGGAGATAGAAGACGTCACCCGGATAGGCTTCACGACCCGGCGGACGACGCAGCAGCAGGGAGATCTGGCGGTAGGCCACGGCCTGCTTGGACAGATCGTCATAGACGATCAGGGCATCTTCACCGCGGTCGCGGAAAAATTCACCCATGGTGCAGCCGGAGTAGGGCGCCAGAAACTGCATGGCAGCCGGGTCGGCGGCGCCGGCGGCGACGATGATGGTGTGTTCCATCGCGCCGTGCTCTTCGAGCTTTCTGACCACGTTGGCAATGGTCGACTGCTTCTGACCGATCGCCACATAGACACAGGTGATGCCCTTGCCCTTCTGGTTGATGATCGCATCGATGGCGATGGCCGACTTGCCGATCTGGCGGTCACCGATGATCAGCTCACGCTGACCGCGACCGATCGGTACCATGGCATCGATCGATTTCAGGCCGGTCTGGACCGGCTGGTCAACGCCCTGACGGGAGATAACGCCCGGAGCCACCTTTTCAACGGCGTCCGTCTCGGTGGTGTTGATATCGCCCTTGCCATCGATGGCGTTACCGAGCGCATCAACAACACGACCGACCAGTTCGCGGCCGACCGGTACTTCCAGGATGCGACCGGTGCACTTGCCCGTCATACCTTCCTGAAGCTGTTGATAGTCGCCCAGTACCACGACGCCGACGCTGTCGCGCTCCAGGTTGAGCACCATGCCGAAGACATCGTTGGGGAATTCAATCATTTCCCCGAACATGGCATCAGCCAGTCCGTGGATGCGCACGATGCCGTCGGCCACGCCGACGATGGTGCCTTCATTGCGCGCCTGTGCATCAAGGTCGAGATTCTCGATCCGGCCCTTGATGATGTCGCTGATTTCGGAAGGATTCAGTTGCTGCATGCCATGTCCCTCGACTTCAGTGGTTCAGGATGCTGGAAAGCCGTGCCAGTCGTCCACGCGCCGATCCATCGATAACGGTATCGCCGGCACGAATGACGACGCCGCCCAGCAGCGTCTCGTCCACGGAAGTGGTGATCGTGATTTCGCGATTCAGACGCCGCTTGAGCGCCTGTGCGAGCTTGTCTTTTTGTGCCTCGTCCAGCGGCCGGGCCGAGACGATCTCGACGCTGACACGCCTTTCAAACTCGGCGCGCTCAGCCTCGAAAAGATCACTCAGCGATGCCAGAGCCGGCAAACGCTGCTGTCGGGCCAGCACCATCAGGAAATTGGCGCCACGTTCAGGGAGCAGTTCTTCAAGCAGATCAATGAAGACCTGTCCCTTGTCACCCGGTGTACGCTGCGGATCCACGAGCAGTCGTTCAATGCGCTCGTCACCGGTCAGACGTGCCGCCTCGGCCAGCATCGCTGACCAGGCGTCCAGCGCGCTGTCTTCTCTGGCCAGCTCGAAAGCGGCCCTTGCATAGGGACGTGCCTGCGTGATGTGGTCTGACATGTGGCGTTTCCTCAGAGCTCTTCAGCGAGTCGATCAACCATCTCACGATGCTTCTTTTCGTCGATGGAGGACTCGAGAATGCGTTCGGCACCCTGAATGGCCAGTGTTGCCACCTGAGCACGCAGTTCGCTCTTGGCCTGCTGAATCTCGCTGTCAATCTCGCTGCGAGCATTGGCAATCATGCGCTCACCTTCGGCGCGGGCATCATTGCGTGCTTCCTCGATCATCTGATTGGCACGGGCACGCGTATTATCGAGAATGCGAGCGGCTTCCTCACGGCTTTCACGCAGCGTTTCCTCAGCCTGTTCATTGGCCTTGTGCAGCTCGGCGCGAGCCCGGTCGGCCTCTTCAAGACCGTCCTGAATGCGCTGCTGACGCTCGGTGAGTGCCTGCGTGATCGGAGGCCACACATATTTCATGCAGAACCAGACAAAGATCGCAAAGGCGATCATCTGTCCGATAAGCGTCATATTGATATTCACGCGGATCTACCTCCTGCGGGTTCGTAGTGGCCGAAAACGGCGACACCGAGCACAAGGGGCCCGGCGTACAGCGTTGACTTAACCAGCAACAACGAAGATCAGGTACATCGCGATACCCACACCGATCATGGGAACGGCGTCAAGCAGACCGGCCATGATGAAGGTTTTGGTCTGCAGCTGGTCACCCAGTTCCGGCTGACGTGCGGTAGAGTCGAGCAGTTTGCCACCGAGCAGACCAAAGCCGATACCGGTAGCGAGGGCAGCACCGCTGATCATAATGGCGGCAGCAATGTAGACGAGTTCCATGGAATGGCTCCTGTTTCAGTTTTTTCAGACAAGGGGTAAAAGGGTTTTGAAGCGTATCTTGTTATTGGATTCAGTGCTCTTCAAAGCAGGCGCTAAGATACACCACACTCAGCACGGCAAAGATGAAGGCCTGCAGCGTGATGACCAGAATGTGAAAGATCGCCCACGGGACATCAAGTACCCAGATGGCCCAGAAGGGCAGCAGGGAAATCATGATGAAGATGACTTCGCCGGCAAACATGTTGCCGAAAAGACGCAGTCCCAGGCTGATGGGCTTGACGATCAGTACAACCAGTTCAAGTATCAGATTGAAGGGAATCAGCGCCCAGTGATTGAAGGGACGGAAGGAAAGCTCCTTCGCAAAACCACTGAACCCCTTGTTGCGAATGCTGTAATAGATGACCAGCAGGAAGATGGCAAAGCCCATGCCAAGCGTTGCGTTGGGATCGCTTGTGGGAACAATGCGCATGTACTCGATGCCCAGCTTATGCGCGATCTGCGGCACCAGATCGATGGGCAGCCACTTGAGGCTGTTCATGAAAAAGATCCAGCAAAACAGCGTCAATGCCAGCGGGCCGACCATTTTGCTGTGGCCACTGAAGCTGGTGCGGATGATGCCGTTGGAAAACTCGAACACCATCTCGAGTGCATTCTGCAGTCCGGTCGGCACACCGCTGGTCACTGTTTTTGCCAGATAGCGAAACAGCCACAGAAACAGCAGACCGGTCGCAATCGACCAACCCATGGTATCCACATTGATGGCCCAGAAACCCATCTCGCGAGCTTCTTCGGCGCCATGGGCGAAGGACCAGCCATTATCGGGATGCAGACCGAAGGTCAGGTTCTGAAGATGGTGAGTAATATACTCGGTCGAGGTCGGTGCGTTGCCTGCCATAGCGTTGCCTTGAATCGATTTTAATGGGAACCGGGTCTGCCGAGCAGCCAGGGCGTCAGCCAGTACACACACTGGACCAGCGCAAATGTCATGAAAAACCACTCCGGAGACTGCGGTGGCGATATGACAAAAATGCCTGCGAACAACAGGATCGCCAGAAAATGCTTGCCAATCTGGGCTCGATAGAAACTGCGAACCATCTGACGTTGAAAACGAGCCCCACGGTATAAAAACGCACGCCAGGCAAAATATACGTTGGGCACCAGTCCCGCAATACCACCCTTGAGGGCCGACAGCGCGAGAATATTGTTCGCTGCGATTACCAGTAGTGCAGCTGTCACCACGGTGACGCCCAGCTGAACCATCAGCAATCTATAAATTCTCGGGCGCCTTGATGCTGCCGGAGTCGCGGGCTTGCCTTGTTGCATTGATTTTATGCATTCCCGAAATATTCGACTCATTGCGCCAGGCAGGCGGATTATAAGGAAGCCCCCCGGTCGCTTCAATGTCACAGGCATCGAAAATCGCAGGTTTTAAGCTCATCTGCACCAAAAGCGGCTCGATCCTGTGTCAAAGCGTCGCAGTTTACAACACTGGATTAAGCCGTATTTAAGCGCACATGGCCTCAGCGAATGTGCGAAAGAATACCATCAAGCTCATCGAGGCTTGTGTAACGAATCGTCAGACTGCCCTTGCCGGTCTTGCCATGACTGATCTGTACGCGGGCTCCCAGCAGTTCCGCCAGCTGATTTTCCAGACTGCCCACATCGCCCGAGGGTTTGTCGGATG
This sequence comes from Kushneria indalinina DSM 14324, assembly GCF_003385845.1. Classification (GTDB taxonomy): domain Bacteria; phylum Pseudomonadota; class Gammaproteobacteria; order Pseudomonadales; family Halomonadaceae; genus Kushneria; species Kushneria indalinina. The sequence continues at coordinate 630,970 of NZ_QRDJ01000007.1, forward strand.
GCTTTTTGCTGTCCGGCGCGGCCTGTGCATATTTTTTGACCAGCGCCTCGGTCTGGCGCACGGTCAGACCGCGTTCGACCACCTCGCGCGCCGCCTGTCGCTGCTTGTTGCCCTTGAGACCCAGCAGGGCTCTGGCGTGTCCGACATCCATGTCGCCGCGCTCCAGCAGCGTCTGGACATCGTCTTCAAGCGCCAAAAGCCGGAGCATGTTGGCGATCTGACCGCGCGAGCGCCCCACGGCATCGGCCGTTTGCTGCTGGGTCAGGGAAAATTCATCCATCAGCCGCTTGAGGGCGATGGTTTCCTCGATGGGATTGAGGTCTTCACGCTGGATGTTTTCGATCAGCGCCAGAGCCAGCGCGGTTTCATCGTCAAGCTCGCGCACCACCGCCGGAATGACGTCCAGCTCGGCCATTTGCGCGGCGCGCCAGCGGCGTTCGCCGGCGATGATCTCATAGCGGGCGTCACTGCCCTCGGGCAGAGGGCGCACCACGATGGGCTGCATAACGCCGCGGGTTCGAATCGAGGCGGCCAGCTCTTCAAGTCGCTCGGGCTGCATTTCGCGACGCGGCTGATAGCGTCCGCGCGTAAGTTCTGCCAGCGGCAGGCGCTCAAGGCGTTCGCGGCTGTCGATCAGGGGAGATGCAGTTACTGCCGCCCCGGCAGAACCACCCTCGGGGTCCTGGGTCTGTGAACGCTGCCGGGCACCGGCGCCAATCAGTGCGTCCAGTCCTCTTCCGAGTGCGCGTTTACGCGTCATGAACAGTTCCTCGTTCAGGCCATGCGAAAGTAACAACACGCGCCGACGCAGCAAGCGTCGGCGCTCAAGGGTCGATCCATCGTCAGTGTTCCAGAGCTTTCCGGACTACAGCGACAGCTTGCCAATCAGTTCCTTGGCCAGTACCCGGTAGGCGTGAGCGCCACGGGACATGCGTGCGTAGCGGTTGACCGGCAGACCATGGCTGGGCGCTTCGGCCAGACGGACATTGCGGGGAATGGCCGTTTTCAGCAGGTCGTCACCGAAATAGTCCGACAGCTGCTTGCTGACATCCCGGGTCAGGCTGTTGCGGTTATCAAACATGGTTCGCACGATGCCGTCCAGGGCCAGCGCCGGATTGACGCTGTCGCGAATCTGCTCGACGGTATCCAGCAGTGCCGACAGCCCCTCAAGGGCATAAAACTCGCACTGCAGGGGGATCAAAACGCCGTGGGCCGAAGTCAGGGCGTTGACGGTCAGCATGTTCAGCGAGGGGGGGCAGTCGATCAGAACCACATCGAAACGGTCGGCCACGGTCTCTATGGCGCGGTCCAGACAGCGCTCGCGGCCCTCGCGTTCGAGAAGATCGACCTCGGCGGCGGTGAGATCTCCGTTGGCGGGCAGCAGCTGATAGCCGGCGTTGGGACAGTCCACGATTGCATCGGATGCCGAAATCTCGTCAAGCAGCACATCCAGCGAGCCGCCGTTGGCCAGCGCATGCTTGTCGATACCGCTGCCCATGGTGGCGTGGCCCTGCGGGTCCATGTCCACCAGCAGCACCCGTTTTTTCAGCGAGGCCAGGGCGGCCGCCAGGTTGACGGCGGTCGTGGTCTTGCCGACGCCACCCTTCTGGTTGGTCAGCGCAATGATCCGGGTCAAGAGAGAGTTCCTTGTGTATTGATCGCTGAGCCCTGTCAGGCGATGTCCATTTTCAACAGATGACGCTGGGCCTGTTCACCGGGAATGTCCAGCGGCCATGTCTGGACCAGCCTGACATCGTCGGGCAACGTAATGTCATCCACGCGCCCCGCCATGGCCAGCCAGTGTCCGCCTTCGGCCAGAAGCGCGCGCGTCAGATCGACAAACTCCGACGGGGCGGCAAAGGCACGGCTGGTGATCTGCTCGAAGCTAACCCCGGCCAGCGCCTCGACCCGGTCGTGTACGGGGGTGACGTTGTCAAGGCCCAGCTCAAAGGCCACCTGACGCTGGAATCGAATCTTCTTGCCGTTGCTGTCGATGGAGGTCAGGGCAATGTCGGGGCGCATGATGGCGACCACGATGCCCGGCAGACCGGCACCGCTGCCGACATCCAGCAGCCTCGGGCCTTCGATCCAGGGCAGGATCGCCAGACTGTCCAGCAGATGGCGCGTCACCATCGTGTCGATATCGCGCACGGCGGTGAGGTTATAGGCCCGATTCCACTTGTGCAACAGCGTCACAAAGGCCAGCAGCCGGTCACGAACGCCGCCTTCAACGCTCAGGTTCAGGGCCGTCAGGCCGTCATCAAGACGACGCTCGATACCGCCGGTCATGAGGCGTTAGCCCTGGCCTTGTGCGCGCTGCCGCGCTTTTTGAGATGGATCAGCAGCATTGAGATGGCCGCTGGCGTCACCCCCGGGATGCGCCCGGCCTCGGCCAGCGTTTCGGGTCGCGCTGCCTTGAGCTTCTGGCGGATCTCGCTGGAGAGGCCGTCGATACGATCGTACTCGAGCGTGTCCGGCAACCGGGTGGCCTCGTGGCGCTTGAGCTTGTCGATCTCTTCGCTCTGGCGGTCGATGTAGCCCTGATACTTGGCCTGAATCTGGACCTGCTCGCGCACCAGCGGATCCTGCGCGGCTCCGTCGGCCAGCGGCGCGATGTCGTCATAGGTCAGCTCGGGGCGACGCAGCAGATCGCTCAGGCGATGTTCCCGCGAGAGTTTACCCACCCGGTCGTAGAGGCTTTTGGCCGCGTCGCTGCTCGGCTGAATCCAGGTGTGATCGATGCGCTCGCGCTCGGTCTCGATGGCCTCGCGCTTTTGCTGGAAGGCGTTATAGCGCGTGTCATCCACCAGACCCAGCTGACGACCAGTCTCGGTCAGACGCAGATCGGCGTTGTCCTCGCGCAGCAGCAGACGATACTCCGCTCGCGAGGTAAACATCCGGTAAGGCTCCTGGGTGCCCATGCGGATCAGGTCATCCACCATCACACCGATGTAGGCCTCATCGCGCCGCGGCCACCAGGCCTCGAGCCCCTTCACGCGCCGGGCGGCATTGAGGCCGGCCAGCAGTCCTTGGGCCGCCGCTTCCTCATAGCCAGTGGTGCCGTTGATCTGGCCGGCAAACCACAGGTTATGGATCACCTTCGTTTCCAGCGAATGCTTCAGATCCTGCGGATCGAAGAAGTCGTACTCGATGGCATAGCCCGGGCGCACGATGTGAGCGCGCTCCAGCCCTTCCATCGAGCGCACCAGAGAGAGCTGCACATCAAAGGGCAGTGATGTCGAAATGCCGTTGGGATAGAGCTCATGAGTATCGAGCCCCTCCGGTTCGATAAAGACCTGGTGGCTCTGCTTGTCTGCAAAGCGATGAATCTTGTCCTCGATCGACGGACAGTAGCGCGGCCCGGTGCTGTCGATGACACCAGAGTACATCGGTGAGCGATCCAGATTGGCGCGGATGATGTCGTGAGTGCGTTCGTTGGTGTGTGCGATGAAGCAGCTCACCTGATCGGGATGCATGTCACGGCGCCCCATGTAGGACATCACCGGACGGGGGGTGTCACCGGGCTGTTCGGCCAGTTTCGAGAAATCGACCGTTTTGGCATCCAGACGCGGCGGCGTGCCGGTTTTCAGCCGTGCTACTCGCAGGGGCTGCTCACGCAGGCGCGCAGCCAGTGCATTGGAGGCAGGATCCCCTGAACGACCGCCGCTGTGATGTTCCATGCCGATGTGAATCACGCCGCCCAGGAAGGTACCGGTACACAGCACCACGGTCTCGGCCATGAAACGGATACCGCCCTGGGTCAGCACACCGCGCACCGTGTCGCCTTCCACGATCAGATCGTCAGCGGCCTGGGCAAAGATCGACAGGTTGGGCTGGTTTTCAAGGATATGGCGGATGGCTGCCTTGTAGCGCACGCGATCGGCCTGGGCACGGGTGGCACGCACGGCCGGTCCCTTGCGGGAATTGAGCGTTCGAAACTGGATGCCGCCCTGGTCGGTAGCCAGCGCCATGGCACCGCCAAGCGCATCAATTTCCTTGACCAGATGACTCTTGCCGATCCCGCCGATGGCCGGATTACAGGACATCTGTCCCAGCGTTTCGATGTTGTGACTGAGCAGCAGGGTCTGGCAGCCCATGCGAGCGGCGGCCAGTGCGGCTTCGGTACCCGCATGACCACCGCCGATGACAATAACGTCAAAGCGGTCCGGATAATCCACGTGAAAAACCTCGAGGGGTTGAAGATGAACGTGACACCCGACTGATCAGCGCGTGTCGATACCCACATGCCCGTGAAGGGGGCTGGGGATAAGCCGTATTGAATGGCGCGCATTATAACGTGGCTGTGAGTAAGCGTCAGGGTTTTCCACACATGGATTTTCTCCGGAGAGAAAGTCATTCATTAATAAAATGGTCTTTTAAATAAGAAGTTCTGTTGTGGTTATGATTATTGGTGAAGCCACTTTCTGTGGAAAAGCGATGTTTCCTCTTGGAAAACAGATTTCTGGGATGTGACTGGAAGCTCGGGAAAGCTGCGTGCTTCCCTGGGGCAGGCCCTGTACGAGGTGTGCATAACCGGGTGACTTACCCACAGCTCGATTTATCCCCGTCTCGTCAACCGGGCTCAGGGCCAGTTCTCCCCGCAGTCATCAAGAAAGGCACCAGGGCGTGGAAAAAGGGAAAGGCTCCCGCGTGTGGCGGGCTGTAGCGCAGAGGAAGCAAAAGGGCGCGGATTATTATCCACAGGGGGAGTGAGGCAAAAAAATTGGCGAGAGTGCGCAAATGGGCATAAAAAAGGCGTCTTTCAGAAGCTGACAGACGCCCGAAGATCGCCAGGGGGCATCAGACTGTAAAGGATGCACCACAGCCACAGGTCGTGGTGGCATTGGGGTTTTTGATCAAAAAGCGGGCCCCTGCCAGACCGGTTTCGAAATCGACCGTGGAACCAACCAGATATTGATAGCTCAGCGGGTCGATCACCATGGCAACATCGCCATTTTCGACAACGGTGTCGTCTTCGCCGACGGTTTCTGCAAAATCGAAACCGTACTGAAAGCCCGAACAACCGCCTCCCGTTACGTAGACGCGCAGTTTCAGGGCCGGGTTGCTTTCTTCTTCTATCAGCGCCCTGACTCTGCCTGCAGCGGCATCGGTAAAGACAAGCGGGGTCGGAACAAAGGATTCTGCTCCGCTCATCGCGGCCTCCTTTAGAGATGACACGTATGATACGTGTCAGGAATGGATCAGCACGATGGCTGTCATGGATCCCATTATCGACACCCCCCCAGCCGGCGGTCAACCGGCATGCGCTGGGCGGTGATCATCAAGAGTGACAGATAAAAACAGTGATAGGCTGATAGGCGTGGTGTCCCATGACCCCGTTATTCCGCCGTTGGGGAGAAAAGCTTGCCGCGTCGTCTTCTGAATACGTCCCGCCTGAGTCTGGAAAACTTTCGACGCGAACTGGCGAGCGTCGATGCACTGCCGCAGCTGTGTCTGCTGGCGGTCATTTCAGGTGCGCTGACAGGCGTCATCATGATTGTCTTTCGGGAGCTGATTGAACTGGGAGCGCTGGGGCTGATGCCCGAAGGGCGTACCGAGGCCTTTGAGGATCTGCCCGTCATGGTTCGCATGGGCCTGCCGGTCATCGCCGTCGTGTTGATCGGGCTGGGGCTCGGGTGGCAGAAGAAGAGCGCGCGTCGACTCGGCATTACCCATGTCATCGAGCGCTTCTCCTACCATCAGGGCGTCATGGCCCGTGACAACTGGTTCAATCAGTGGTGGGTCGGCGTGGTCTCGCTGCTGGGCGGGCTTTCCGCCGGGCGCGAAGGGCCGGCCGTTCATCTGGGGGCCGGGGCCTCAGGCTGGATCGGTCAGCTGCTCAAACTGCCACACAACAGCCTGCGCGTGCTGGTCGGCTGCGGCGTGGCTGCCGGCATCTCGGCGTCTTTCAATACGCCCATCGCCGGGGTCATCTTCGCCATGGAAGTGGTGATGATGGAGTACACCCTGACCGGCTTCATGCCAGTGATGCTGGCCTCGGCCACCGGAGCGGTGATCACGCAGCTGCATTTCGGCTCGGCGCCGGCCTTCATGCTCCCCAGCGTTATTGAGCCGCGTCTGCTTGATATTCCGTGGCTGCTGCTCATGGCACTGGCGGTTGGCGTCATGGCCGGGGGCTTTATTCGTCTGGCGTGCATGGGCGAGCGTCTTGTCCGGGTGCCCTGGGTCCTTCGCATTCTGATCGCCGGCGTGCTGACCGCGGCGGTCGCCCTTTTTTATCCGCAGGTGCAGGGCATCGGCTATGACAGCGTCGAAACGATTCTGGCCGGTCAGGCAAGCCTTGACGTACTGCTGGCGCTGGCGCTGGGCAAGCTGATACTGACCGCCGTGACCGTGGCCTGCGGTATCCCGGTGGGGATCGTGGGGCCAACGCTGGTGATTGGTGCCGCGGCCGGTGCGCTTTTCGGGCTCGGGGCGTCGGCGCTTTTGCCCTCGATGGCGGGTGAACCCAACCTGTATGTGATGATGGGCATGGCCGCCATGATGGGGGCGGTGCTGCAGGCGCCGCTGGCAGCCATCATGGCGCTGCTGGAGCTGACGCACAGCCCTGATATCATTTTATACGGCATGCTGACCGTTTTGAGTGCGGCGCTGACCGCGCGCCTTGTCTGGCGCACCCAGGGCTTTTTTGTCATGCCCCGTCAGGGCAGCACCCAGCATCCTCTGCAACAGCCTCTGATGCAGGCCCTCTCAAGGGTCGGGGTCGGTGCCGTCATGGATCGCAGCGTCACCGTGACCGCCGCCGTCATTACCCGCGAGCGGGCCCGGGTGATCCTGGATGCCCGGCCGACATGGCTTTTGATTCACCGTCAGGGCGATCAGCAAAAGGCCGATCGTGAACCCGGCAAGGCGCCGCTGGCCCTGCTGGCGGCAGACATGGCACGTGCCATGGAAGAGGAGGATCAGACCGGTGTGGATCAGGAGGGCGATGGCAGCATCAATCTGCTGGAGATTCCCGGCAAGCGACTGGAACTGGCTCCCATCGATCTGCAGGCTACGCTTTCCGAAGCCTTTGCCTGTCTTGATGACCAGAGGGTGGATGCTCTCTACGTCAGACACATTACCGCGCCGATGATGCATCGGGTTTCAGGTATCATCACGCGTGAAGCCATTGAAAACTATTATCACTGATGGGCACTGACACCATCAAAACGACCTGACCACTGTTACTGAGGATGTCCCTATGTACGCCTGGGTTCTGGCCCTTCATATCATTTCATTTACGTGCTGGTTTGCCGCGCTCTTTTATCTGCCGCGGCTTTTTATCTATCACAGCCATGCGCTGCGTCAGGATGACGGCCAGGGCTCGACCCGCTTTCAGATCATGGAACGCAAGCTCTACAGCGCCATCATGACACCGGGCATGATCCTGACGCTGGTGTTCGGGATATGGCTGGTGGCGCTTGATTTCCAGGTCTACCTCACCGCGGGCTGGTTTTACGTCAAGGCCGTACTGGTCGTTCTTCTGATTGGTTTCCACCATATCTGCATGGCGCACATGAAGCGGTTTGCCGCCGGTACCAACCGCCGCGGAGGCACCTATTACCGCATCTTTGGCATCGTCCCGGCGCTGTTGCTGATCGCCATCGTCATTCTTTCCGTGGTCAAGCCGTTCTGATGTCCCTGCCCTGCGTACTGGTACTGGCCGGTCATGACCCGACCGGCGGTGCCGGGCTGATCGCCGATGCCGAGGCCGTTCGCGCCATGGGCGGCTGGGCGTTGACGGTGCCCACGGCGCTGACGTGCCAGACCACCGTGGATGTCCAGAACGTCATGCCGCGCCCGGGCGAGGAGATACTGGCCACCGCCCGGGCGCTGCTTGACGACTGTGATATCCGTGCCATCAAGGTCGGGCTGATTGCCGATCTCTCTGCGCTGGAGGCGGTCATTGAACTGTGCACGGCGCATCCACATCTGCCCATCATTATTGACCCGGTGCTCAAGGCCGGGGGCGGGCGCGAACTCTCCGGTCAGACCCTGATGGCCGCCTTCGCCAGGCGGCTGTTGCCGCTGGCAAGTTTGGTCACGCCCAACCTGCAGGAACTTGCCCGGCTGTCGGGGCTGGCTGGCGAGGACCGGGACGCTGCTGCTCAGGCGCAGCGGATGCTGGCCACCGGCGCGGGTGCCGTGCTGGCCACGGGCGCTGATACGGCCAGCGAGCGTCAGCAGGCCTGCGTGGTTCATCGACTGTACACACCTGATGGCATGCGGGAGTGGTCATGGCCGCGCCTGCCGGGCAGCTATCACGGTTCGGGATGCACGCTGGCCAGCGCCACGGCGGCGCTGCTGGCCCGCGGCGAGCGGCTTGAAAGTGCCTGTGAGCAGGCGCAGCAGTTCACCTGGCAAAGTCTTGAAACGGCGCTGATGCCCGGACGCGGCCAGTACATTCCCGACCGCCTGACCGGGCGATTTCATTTACCCAATCAGGGGAGCGCGACATGACCCAGTGGAAGCAGGGGCTTTATGCCCTGACCGATGCGCAGCTGATGCCGGATGACGCCACGCTCATCGACCGGTGCGAGGCCGCGCTCAGTGCCGGTATTGCGCTTTTGCAGTACCGCGACAAGTCCGGTGATGAAGGACTGCGCGAGCGTCAGGCACGCGCGCTCAAGGCGCTGTGTGATCACTACGACACGCCCTTGATCATCAACGATGACGCGGCACTGGCCTGGCGGCTGGGGGCTGGCGTGCATCTGGGTCGCAGCGATGGCTCGATTGCTCGGGCCCGCAAGGCGCTGGGTCCTGACGCCATTATCGGCGCGACCTGCCAGGATAGCCTCGAGTTCGCCGAGCAGGCTGCGCGTGAAGGTGCCAGCTATCTGGCCTTTGGCCGCTTTTATCCGTCACGGACCAAGCCCGATGCGCCGCCAGCGGATCTATCGATTCTGGCCCGTGCCGCCTCTTTTGAGCTGCCGCGCGTGGCCATCGGCGGTATCGATGCCGACAACATCGACGCCACGGTCGAGGCCGGTGCCGATCTGATTGCGCTGGTGCACGGCATTTTCGGCCATGATGATCCAGGCGCTGCGGTGCGCCGGCTCAACCAGAGTTTCGATCGATAATGTCTTTCAGGTTGTCCACAGCCGGTCTCGGTAAGTGCTGCCAACCGGGTGTGGATAACACGAAATCTGCAGGTCGCCCGCTTCGGGTCCGGCCTGTGATCTCTTTTTCCACAGGAGCGCGAAGATGGATCTCATCACTTCCGAGACGCTTTTCACCCGCGCCGGGCACCGCATCCCCGGTGGCGTCAACTCTCCGGTGCGTGCCTTCAAGGGCATGGGACGTGCGCCCATGTTCGTGTCACGCGCCCGCGGGCCCTATCTCTTTGATGTCGAGGGCCGACGCTATATCGACTATGTCGGCTCCTGGGGACCGATGATCACCGGCCATGCCGATCCGGACGTGCTCAGCGCCGTGCGCGATCGACTGGAAGACGGCCTCTCCTTTGGCACGCCCACCGCCGTCGAGACCGACATGGCGGAGCTGATCTGCGAGATCATGCCGTCGATCGACATGGTACGCATGGTCAACTCGGGCACCGAGGCGACCATGTCGGCGGTACGCCTGGCGCGCGGCTATACCGGGCGTGACAAGATCGTCAAGTTCGAGGGCAACTACCACGGCCATGTCGATTCGCTGCTGGTCAAGGCAGGCTCGGGGGCGCTCACCCATGGTGAACCCAGCTCGCCGGGCGTCCCGGCCTCGCTGGCCGAGCATACCGTCACGCTCTCCTACAACGATATCGACGGCGTTCGCGAGTGCTTTCGCGAGATCGGCGATCAGGTGGCCTGTGTGATCGTGGAGCCGGTGGCCGGCAACATGAACTGCATTCCGCCGACGCCGGGCTTTCTGGAGTGTCTGCGCGAGGTATGCGATGAGGCCGGCACCGTGCTGATCTTTGACGAGGTCATGACCGGCTTTCGCGTAGCACTGGGTGGGGCCCAGGCCTTCTACAACGTCACGCCGGATCTGACCTGCCTGGGCAAGATCGTCGGTGGCGGCATGCCGGTCGGGGCCTTTGGCGGCAAGCGCCACATCATGGAGTATCTCTCGCCGCTGGGACCGGTCTATCAGGCCGGCACGCTCTCGGGTAATCCGCTGGCCATGGCTGCCGGGATCGCGCTGTTGAAAAAGGTACGCCAGCCCGGGTTCCACGAGCGTCTGAGCGAACGCGTCAATACCCTGTGCGATGGCCTTGAGCAGCGCGCGGCGGCGGCCGGCGTGCCGCTTCTGACCCATCGCGCCGGCGGCATGTTCGGCATATTTTTTACCGATCAGACCGAGGTCAACGACTTCGCGGCGGCCACCGGCTGTAACGTCGAGCGCTTCAGGACTTTCTTTACGGCCATGCTGGACCGCGGTATCTATATGGCGCCGTCCCCGTTCGAGGCCGGCTTCATGTCCAGCGTCCACGAGGATGAGGACATCAACGCCACGCTCGAGGCCGCTGAAGCCGTGTTTGCCACCCTGAGCTGAACTCCGGCGCCCGTCAGGGCGCCATGTCACGCCCACCGGTCGTTTCTTCGGCGGGCGAATTTTCCTTACTGATCCGGAGTGAGTCCCTTGAGTCAGTCACTGATCAGCGCGCTGAGAAGCGGCCGGTTTTTCAATCATGACGTGTCCAATCTGCAGGTGTATGAGACCCATATCTCCTGGGTCATTCTGACCGGTGATCACGCCTACAAGATCAAGAAGCCGCTGGATTTCGGCTTTCTGAATTTTTCGACGCTGGAACGACGTCGACGTTTTTGTGAAGACGAGGTGCGGCTCAATCGCCGGCTGGCGGGTGATCTCTATGAGCAGGTGGTGCCCATCAGCGGGACACCCGAGGCGCCCGTACTGGGCGGTGAGGGCGAGCCCTTCGAGTATGCCGTATGCATGCGTCAGTTCGACAATGCCGGGCTTTTCTCGACGCTGCAGGCCAACAGCGAGCTGACCCGCACCATGATGGATGACATGGTGGATCAGCTGGTTGCCTTTCATCAGCGCGCCGAGCGCGTGCCGCCGGACAGCGCCTTCGGCACGCCGGAGGCCGCCTATGCGCCGGTGGTACAGAACTTCGATCAGATCCGGCCGCTGCTGGAGGACCGGCAGGACATTTATCGCCTTGACGAGCTGGCCCAGCGCGCTGAAGAGCTTTATCAGCGCCTTGCCCCGGTACTGACCCAGCGCCACAGGGAAGGTTTCGTGCGGGAAACGCACGGCGACGTTCATCTGGCCAACGTGGTACAGCACGAGGGACGGGCGTTGATCTTTGACTGCATCGAGTTCAACGATGACCTGCGCTATACCGATGTCTGCTGCGAGCTGGCCTTTTTGCTGATGGATCTTGAGGCGCGCGGCGAGCATGCGCTGTCCAGCCACGTGCTCAATCGCTATCTGGAAGGCAGCGGGGATCACGAGCTGGTGCGGCTGCTGCCCTGGTACAAGGCCTACCGGGCCATGGTGCGGGCCAAGGTGGCGCTGTTTCGCCTGCAGCAGCCGGATCTGCAGCCGGCAGACCGGGACGCGGCGCTGTCGGACTATCGCAGCTACATCGCCCTGGCGGAGCGCTACAGCGAGATCGACATTCCCTGGCTTTTGATCAGCGTAGGCGTCTCCGGCAGCGGCAAGAGCCGGTTTACCGAGCAGGTGGTGCGCTCGCTGGGCGCCGTCCGCCTTCGCTCCGACGTCGAGCGCAAGCGTCTTGGTGAGCTGTCCCCTGATGCCGACTCGGGGTCAGACGTGGGGGGAGGCCTCTACAGCGATGACATGACCCGCCGGACCTACGAGCGGCTGGCGAGCTTGAGTGGCACGTTGATGGAAGCCGGCTATCCGGTCTGTATTGATGCCACCTCGCTCAAGCGCTCACAGCGTGACCGGTTGCGACACGAGGCCGAAAAGCGTGGGCTGGCGGCGCTTCTGATCAGCTTCGAGGCCGATGACGACACGCTGCGCGACCGGCTCAGGCGACGTCGGGACAAGCGCGGTGAAGTTTCGGAGGCGGGCATTGAGGTGCTGGATCACCAGCTCGCCTCGCGTGACGCCTTCGGCGAGGATGAGCTGGGCTATCTGATTCATCTGGATACCACGGCCGAGGATGCCAATCTGACGCTGGTGTCGCTGATCAGGGAGCGACTGCGTCTGAACTGACTCAACCCGGCCGTCTGGTTCAGGCCGTGTCCCGGCGCGTACGGGGCGCGGCCACGACCGCCGTGGGCTGCTGGCGCAGCAGATTCAGCGCCTGTGCCCGGTTTCTCACCTTGAGCTTGCGAAACACGTGGTACAGGTGCGATTTGACCGTGTGTTCACTGATGGACAGTCGGTCGGCGATATCCAGATTGCTGGCACCGCTGTCGAGCAGTCCCAGAATTTCATGCTCGCGCGGGGTCAGACTTGCCAGCGGCAGCTGCTCGTCATGCTGGCGATGCCAGTAGGCGCACAGCAGACGCTCCATCAGCGGGCGTGACAGCCACATCTCCCCCTCAAAAAGCTTGCGAATTCCCTTGCTGATCAGCTCCAGGGAATCCCCCCGATAAAAGATACCGTGCAGCGGCATTCGCATCATCAGGGCGACCGCGCGGTCCTCATCACTCATGTTGAAGGCCGTGAAGATGGCGTCCTCGTACTGGCCGAGCTGCTGTGTCCACTCGCGCAGTACGGATTCTTCCAGATGGTCATCGTCAAGCAGCGCCACGACGCGGCAGTGTCTTAGATGCTCGGGCAGTTCGGGTGGCTCATCGGTCGGCAGTTGCTGCACATGGCAGTCCAGCTGTTGACGCAGGTAGTCCAGAAACAGCTCATTCTGGGGGCTGCTTTTGGTCACCATGATCAGTGCAGTATTCGTCACATCCATGAAAGTGGCCCTGGTAAAGAGTATGAAGGCCTTCAGACACCCGATAGCGATCAAAACAGGGGGATGTGCCGAAGTCCGGCGCGCCGGACAGGGCACCCTTTACGCTAAGTAAGATTAAGTAAAAAAATATACAAAACAACTACTTAAAAGCACTTAAGGTTCAGAGCTGATTAAGCTCTTACGACTAACGTTCCAGGTCGATCAACAAGAACGCAATATCGGTTCGGGTGATCGTACCGATAGCCGACGCAACCGGGGTACTGAAGATGACCCTGATTATAGGGCGATCGATTTTTGAATGAGAGCGGTCAAAACGTGCATCTACATCAAATGGCGCATTGTGCACAGGAAATTGCGTTAGAGGATGTATTTGAAACGGATCGCTTACAGCCCTGTAACAAAATAGAGGAGCGCTGGATGCGTTTTGTCGAGAGATTGTTGCTGGAAAATCAGGCCTGGGCCAGTGAAATCACACACCGCGATCCGAACATGTTCGATCGCTTGAGTGCCGGACAATCCCCGGAAGTGCTCTGGATCGGCTGCTCTGACAGCCGTGTTCCTGCCGAGCAGCTTTGTAATACATCACCGGGAGAAATGTTCATTCATCGTAACGTTGCCAACCGGGTCTGTCCGCACGAAACGGGTTTTATGAGCGTACTTGAATACGCCGTTGCTGTATTAAAGGTGCGTCATATCATTGTCTGCGGCCATCATCGTTGTGGTGGTGTGGGGGCGGCAATGACAGATGAAAATACCGGTCTTTCTCATCTCGATCATCATCTGGATGCCATCCGTGATGTCAGAAGAAGGCATGCTGATGAGCTGTCTGAATTAATCAGTGAGCATGGACGTCTTGATCGGCTGGTGGAATTCAACGTAATCGATCAAATCAGGACACTGAGTGAAATGCCTCTGATTCAGTCGCACTGGTCGCACCATCAGCGTCCCACGATTCACGGCATGGTCTATGCCCTGGAAACGGGCAGACTGCGTGAAATTCAGCGCTGGGAAGGTGAGCACTGCCACGCGTCCCAGTCAGGCGCCGTGCAGACCTGCGATGATGCCATGTGTCATGAAAGGGGGGCGGTCTCATGAGCAAGGCGCTGTCATTGAAGACACTGCCCCAGGACCTGCCTGCCGGTGTCGTGGTCTTTCTGGTTGCCATTCCCCTGTGCCTGGGCATTTCGCTGGCTTCCGGCGCGCCACCGCTGTCCGGCCTGATTGCCGGTATTGTCGGCGGTATTGTGGTGGCGTTGTTCAGCGGTTCTTCCTTGAGCGTTTCCGGCCCAGCCGCCGGGCTGACCGTGATCGTGTTAAGCGCGGTCGAGCAGATCGGGCTGAGCGGTCTGTTCGTGGCCACGGTGCTGGCGGGCATTCTGCAGCTGGTGTTTGGCTTTCTGCGCCTGGGCAGGATCGGCGCCTTTGTGCCTTCGGCGGTGATCAAGGGCATGCTGGCCGCCATTGGACTGATCCTGATTCTTAACCAGATCCCGCTGGCGCTGGGGCTTGCGCAGGACAGCGATGTGTCGCTTTTAAACGTCGGCGCGCTGCTGGCGGGGCTGTCACCGGTGGCGCTGGCCATTGCCGCCGTATCGCTGGCTATCCTGATCAGCTGGGAGCAGCCGTTCATGCCGGCGGTGATCAAGCGTTTTCCGGCACCGCTGATGGCAGTTCTGGTCGCCATCGCCATGGATCGGATGGCGTTGTCGATGGGGCTGCCCGGCGCGCTTGATGCCGGTCAGCGTATCTCCCTGCCCGGTCTGGGTGGGCCGGCGGATTTCATCGATCAGCTGCAGCTGCCGATATTGTCTGATCTGCTCAAGCCGCAGGTCTACATGACAGCCGTGACGCTGGCGCTGGTGGCAAGCCTTGAAACCCTGTTGAGTCTCGAGGCCGTGGACAAGATCGATCCGCTCAAGCGTCACTCACCGCCGCACCGCGAGCTCAAGGCGCAGGGAATCGGCAATATTGTCAGTGGCATGGTCGGAGGGCTGCCGATCACGGCCGTGATCGTGCGCAGTTCGGCCAACGTGCAGGCGGGCGGGCGGACACGCCTTGCAAGCTTTGTGCATGGCGTTTTGCTGCTGTGCAGTGTGGCGTTTGTGGCCGGGGCGCTGGAGTTCATTCCGCTGGCGTGTCTGGCGGCTGTGCTGGTACATACCGGCTACAAGCTTGCCCGGCCGGCCACCATCCTTGCCCACTATCATCAGGGCTGGCAGCGCTTTGTGCCCTTCGCCGTGACGGTCGTTGCGATCATGGTCACCAATCTGCTCGAAGGCGTCATCATCGGTTTTCTGTGCGGGCTCTATTTTCTGGTGCGTGCCAACTATCACTCGGCGGTGTCATTTACGCGTCATGACCAGTACGCCCTGCTGCGCTTTCACACCGATATCTCCTTTCTCAACCGCGACAAGGTGCGCTACTACCTGGATGACATCACCGATGGCAGCCATCTGATCATCGATGCGCGCGAGGCGGGCTTCATTGACCCCGATATTCAGGAGGATATCGATAACTTCGTCTATTCGTCGCACGAGCGCGATATCGTCGTGGAGCTCAAGCAGGTCAACGGCATGACGGCAAGCTATCCTGCCCTGCGCGCGTCAGGATCGCCGACAGACAGTGACATGGCGCCTGCAGCCCGGCCCGCCTAGGCACGCAGCCCGCCCCGGGCAGGCATTAAAAAGGGCGCCCCCGGCATCTGTCTCCGGGGGCGCCCTTTTCGTGCCGTGATACCGGCAGGAAGCGCGTCGTCAGGCGTCAGACGATGTACTGCGCGACGCCGGTGGCAGGGGGGCACCGCCCAGATTCTGGCGTACCCAGTTCATGGCCTGGATGCGATTGCGTACCTTGAGCTTGCGAAAGATGTTGTACAGGTGCGACTTGACCGTATGTTCGCTGACAAACAGCTGGCCTGCGATTTCGGTATTGGACGCCCCGGTACCCAGCAGCCGCAGGATCTCGAGTTCGCGATGCGTCAGACCGTTGGCCGGGCGGAAGGCATTGATCTGCTGGCGACGATAGAAACGGATCAGTCGCGTCATCAGATTGCGCGACATCCACAGCTCCTCGTTGATCAGCTTGGCAATGCCCTTGCAGATCAGGGCCAGCGAATCGCGGCGGTAAAACACGCCCTGCAGACGAAAGGTGGTCGCCAGATTGACGGCCTGGTTTTCGTCGGCAAGGTTAAAGGCCGCAAGCGTCAGACTGTTGCTTTCACTGGCGGCGCTCTCTTCCCAGTGATACATGTCCTTTTCATCGACGTGATCGGCATCCAGCAGCACAACACGCTGTATATCATCTTCTGCCGGCACCGCATCCCGCGGCGCCAGCGTTTCTACCTCACAGCCGATCCTGTCCCGCACGTACTGCATGAACAGCTCGCTTTGCGGGTTGATCTCGGTAACCAGCAGTACGGTTACCTTCTTTTCACTTTCCACGTCACTATCCACGGTGCCCCCTTGATGCCCGTTCATCAGCTCATGTTGTGACAGCCAACGACGAGGCTTTGCTCAAGCTTACTCCGAAACGGCGTCTGGAGCATCGCTCAGGCAGGCGCTGTTTTGACGGTCAATTCGTTGGTTAACATCACACTATTTGTATCACGCCAGGTATGCTTCGGTCGGCCAATCCGCAACAATATGTTCCAGTGTGATGACATGGCGCTTTAAAATGGGGTCGTCAATCACACTAGGGGATCATGCCTTATGTCTGCTACACGCTCTCTCGTTGTCGCCAGCAACAATGCCGGCAAGCTGCGGGAGTTCCGCGAGCTGCTGGAACCGCTGGCATGGGAGATCACTTCTCAAGCCGATCACGGTATATCGGCCGCCGAGGAGACCGGCTTGACCTTTGTTGAAAATGCCCTGCTCAAGGCGCGTGCTGCCTGCCTGGGCAGCGGGCTGCCGGCGCTGGCCGATGACTCGGGACTGGCCGTCACCGCGCTGGGCGGTGCGCCCGGCATTTACTCGGCGCGCTACAGCGGCGCTCAGGGTGACGATCAGGCCAACAACGACAGACTGCTCGAGGCGCTTGCCGAGGTGCCCGAGGGTCAGCGTGGCGCGCAATACCATTGCGTGCTTGTTTATATGCGCCATCCCGAGGATCCGGTGCCCATTATTGTTCAGGGCAGCTGGCCGGGAGAAATCCTCTCCCTGCCGCGCGGCGAGGGCGGATTTGGTTACGACCCGCTGTTCTGGGTGCCCGACCAGGGCCTGAGCGTGGCCGAACTCTCTCCCGATCTCAAGAACCGGATCAGCCATCGCGGTCGTGCACTCACCGCCCTGCTCGAGCAGCTGGAGCGCTGATGCTGTCCCTGCCGCCCCTGGCGCTCTATATCCATGTCCCATGGTGCGTGCGCAAATGTCCCTACTGTGATTTCAATTCCCACACGCTCACGGACGCTCTGCCTGAAACGGCCTATATCGATGCCCTGCTGGCGGATCTTGACGCCGAGATGGCCAATGTCCAGGGCCGGGTGCTGACCTCGATTTTCATCGGCGGCGGCACCCCCAGCCTGGTCAGCGGCGCCGGCTATCAAAGGCTGCTGGCCGGCATTCGCGAGCGCCTGACACTCGCACCGGATATCGAAATCACGCTGGAAGCCAACCCGGGCACCTTCGAGCGCGAGCGCTTTGCCGATTTTCGCCGCGCCGGCATCAACCGTCTCTCGGTGGGCGTACAGAGCTTTGACAACGAGGCGCTGGCGCGGCTGGGGCGCATTCATGATGCGGGCGAGGCCGTGCACGCCATTACCACCGCGCGCGAGGTCGGCTTTGACGAGGTCAACATCGACCTGATGCACGGCCTGCCGGGCCAGACCATGGCCAGTGCACTGGCGGATATTGACCAGGCGCTGGCGCTTGAGCCTTCGCATCTGTCCTGGTATCAGCTCACGCTCGAGCCCAATACGGCCTTTTATTCGCGCCCGCCCGAGCTTCCCGAGGAGGACGTGCTGGCCGATATTCAGGATGCCGGCCAGGCACGCCTTGAGGCGGCCGGTTTTCAGCGCTACGAGATTTCGGCGTGGTCACGCCCCGGCCATGAGGCGCGCCATAACCTGAACTACTGGCGCTTTGGCGATTATCTGGGCATTGGCGCCGGCGCGCATGGCAAGATATCCCGGCCGGGCGACCAGGGGCTGGAGATCGAGCGGCGCTGGAAAACGCGTCAGCCCGAGACCTATCTGGCGCGCCATCATGACCCGCGGGGCTTTATGGCCGGCAGTCGTGTGCTGTCGCGCGATGAAAAGGGGCTCGAGTTTCTGATGAACGCTTTGCGCCTGAGCGATGGCGTGCCCGGAGAACTCTGGCGGCGTCACACCGGGCTCGACGAGGCGCGTCTGGACGCTCACACTAGAGCGCCCATTGCACGCGAACTAATGCTTGAGACGCATGCCCGCATTCAGGCCACCCCGCTGGGGCTCTTGTTTCTCAACGATTTGCTGGCGCTGTGCGATGATTCGGTTCTGGCCCGCTCATGACGGGTCACACGGCAGGGCAGCAACGGCCCTGCAGGTTCAGGAAGGTCGGGGATATGCCCCGAACGGTATTCACAGGAGAGCAGGACGTGAAGAAAAGCATCTGGCTGGCAGCACCGCTGGCAATCGTCATGGCCGCCACGGGCTGTACCACGACAAATCCCTATACCAACGAACAGCAGACCTCGAGCCTGGCCAAGGGCGCGGGCATCGGCGCGCTGGTCGGTGGCGTGGCCGGTGCCACCAAGAGTGGCAACCATCGTCTGGACAAGACCCTGATCGGCGCCGCCGTGGGCGTGGCGGCCGGTGGCGGTATCGGCTACTACATGGACGCCCAGGAGGCCAAGCTGCGTCAGGAAATGCAGGGCACGGGCGTGAGCGTTAACCGCATGGGCGATCAGATTCAGCTCAACATGCCCAGCGCCATCACCTTCGGCAGCGATTCCAGCGAGCTCTCCTCGCAGATTTACACCCCGCTGGATGGCGTCATCAAGGTGCTCGGCGAGTATCCCGACACGCTGGTCAATATCGCCGGCTACACCGACTCGACCGGTGCGGCGGCCTACAACCAGCGCCTGTCCGAGCTGCGCGCCCAGTCGGTGGGCAACTACCTGGCCCGCGGTGGGGTCAACTTCAACCGTTTGATCATGCAGGGCTACGGCGCCAGCAACTACGTGGCCAGCAACGACACGCCCGAAGGCCGGGCGCAGAACCGTCGCGTCACGGTCACGCTGGTCCCCAACGGCAACCAATGATTCGCTGAATCGATCGATTGTCGGATCGTCGCCGCAGTCCTGTGACTGCGGCGACGTTTTTTCAAGGAGGGAACGTGCTTTCCTATCAACATGCATGGCATGCCGGCAACTTTGCCGACGTGCACAAGCATCTGGCCCAGTTCGCGCTGATCGAGCGCCTCATGGAAAAGAGCTCGGCCCTGAGCCTGATCGATACGCATGCCGGACGGGGCCACTATCCGCTACAGGCGCCCGAGACCGCCCGCCTTGGCGAGTACCGCGACGGTGTCCTGCCGCTGTGGCAGGCGAGGGCGCAGCAGGAGGGGCTGCTGGGGTGCTGGTGTGACGCCCTGAGCACTCTTCAGGAGCATTCAGACACACTGTCGCGCTATCCGGGCTCGCCCTGGTGGTTCGCCCGCGCCATGCGCGCCAATGATCGTCTGACCCTGTATGAGCTGCATCCCGGCGAGCATCGCCATCTGGAAGACGCCGTGCTCGAGACGCCTCACGTGCGACGGCTCAAGCGCGACGGTCTGGACGCCCTGGTGCATCAAGTGCCGGTGCGCACGCCGCGGCTGTGCGTGTTGATCGACCCCTCCTATGAGGTGAAGGAAGACTACGAGGCGGTCGCCTCGACGCTTGCCCAGGTCGTGCGTCAGATGCGCCACGCCATCGTGCTGATCTGGTATCCGCTGCTGGCCGATGGGCGCCATCAGCGCCTGCTCGACGCCATCAGATCCCACGGGATTGCCAAGGTGTGGCGCAGCGAGCTGACCCGCCATGACCCCGCTGGTGAGCGGGGGCTCTACGGCTCGGGGCTTTTGCTGCTCAACCCGCCCTGGCAGCTGGAGACGCAGCTGGATGACGCCTTCAGTGCGCTGGCGACGCTGTATGGTAATGAGGCCGCCCACGTCAGCGACTGGTGGATGCCCGAAAAGCCCTGATCAGGTCGTGAATCAGGCACACAAAAGGCCCGCCATCATGGCGGGCCTTTCGTGTTTTCGGGGCTGTCTGTTTTTGGTTCTGTCTGTTTCAAAGCCTGGCTGTTTCAGGATCCGTCAGTGCCACGGGGCGACCCGGCCGGCGCCGACTGCGTTGATGGCGCCGGCGAGCGGTTCGCCGAGGCATCGGCGCCTGCGTTGCTGCGCTCCTGGCGCGTGATCTCGGCGGCAATCTGCTCACCCACGCTTTCCCAGCCCTGTGACAGGGTGCGCACCAGCGCCGGATAGCCATCGTCTTCCAGCGGCCGCTGGAGATCAAAGTGCTGCTGAGTCAGCAGGTTGCCACCGGCATCGCGCAGCTGATACTGCCCGGCCAGCACCGCCAAACCGTCATAGCGGCCCTGGAATCGTGACAGCGTGACCCGCACGCCGGTGTCGGCGCGATCCCCGGCCAGCGTCTCGCCCAGCACGCGATGATCACTGAGCTGATCCCCCAGCGTGCGCTGCAGGCTGCGGGTCAGCTGAGCGCTCAGGTTGTCGGCCCACAGGTTGGTCTGCGCCTCGTTCACCTCGATATCGCTGGTCTGATAGACCACGCCCTGGCCGTCGAGATAGTCCGCCAGGCGTACCGACGACACTGCCACGGTCGGGGCGCTGTCCGGCAGCGAGACGCCCGGTTCGGCGGGCCGCTGATCGGCCAGCGGCAGCGTATAGCGGTGAAACTCGGTGGCCTGTCCGGCGCAGCCGGCCAAAAGCGCCACCATCACAAGCGCAGCACTGCGATACGAGGCGTGGAGAAGTTGCTTCATCATTGACGGGCCCTCGGTTGCGGATCCTGAATCTCGCCGCGATTAAAGATCAGCGAATTGGGTTTCTCGCTGATGGTGCGCGCCGCCGGCTGCAGCGAGCGCATCAGCTGTTCAAGACTTCTCAGGGTCGAGGTCAGCTCGCCGTAGGCCGGTGCCTCGCTCGAGTAGCTCGACAGGGTCTGCTCGATGCTGCGCAGCGTTCGCTGGACGTCGCTGGGCAGGCCACGGGTGCTCTCGTCGTTGAGCACTTCATTGATGCTGCTGGCGGTCTCGTTGAGCTCGTTGATCAGCGACTCGGAGCTGGCAAGCGTGGCATCCAGACGATCCAGTGACGACTCCACCGGCAGATTGTTGAGCTTGTCGAGCAGACCGGTCACCTTCTGTTCGATCTGGGCAAAGCTGCCGGGCTCGCTGGGGAACACGGCCACGCCGTTATACTCCTTGATGGTCCGCTCGGACGGTTCGTCGACAAAGTTGGTATCGACAAAGAGCGCACCGGTAAAGATATTGCCGGTCTTGAGCGAGGCGCGCAGTCCGTTGCCAAACATGGTATTGATGCGGGCCTGCCAGTCCTTGAGCGATTCCTCGTCCACCTTCGCCTGCATCCGCTGCGGTTCGATACGAATCAGCACCGGAATGCGGAAGCCCTCGACCTGATTTTCCTGCAGCAGATCAATGCGATAGGGCACGGTATCCACGGTGCCGATACGCACGCCGCGGTACTCGACCGGCGCACCGCGGGAGAGACCGCGCACGGTGTCATCGATCATCACCACATAGCGCAGATAGTGGCTGAAGCTGCCCTGCAGGGCGTTTTCTTCATCGCCGTAAAGGGAGAACACCAGATCGCTGTTGTTGCCGATCGGCTCACCCGGCGGAATATCCTCCGGGACCCCAAAGGTCACGCCACCGCTGACCAGCGACTCCAGCGAGCCCAGCCCCAGCGAGAAGCCTTCCGAGGTCAGATCGAAATTGATCCCCGAAGCCAGCCAGAAACGGGTATTGCTGGTGACCAGATCCTCATAGGGCTCCTGAATGAAGAGCTGGTAGTGCACCACCCGATCTTCGGTATCGAATTCGAGATCCTCGACCCGCCCGACGGTAAAGCCCTGGAACAGCACCGGGTCGCCGACGTTGAGCGAGCCGGCCGCCGCACTGGTCAGATGCAGACGCAGCCCGCGCGCATCCGGTGATGCGACCGGCGGCTGCTCGAGCATTTCAAAGCTGTCCTGCTCGTTTTCCGAATGCCCCGGCTGCAGCTGGATGTAGGCACCCGACAGCACGGTGTTGAGACCGCTGATGCCCTCGCGGCCGATGCGCGGCTTGACCACCCAGAAGCGGGTGTCCTCATTGAGCAGCCGGTCGGTATCGGGGTTCATGCGTGCCTTGATCACGGCGTGGGAAGTGTCTTCCGACAGCGATACCGAAGTGACCTCGCCCACGTCCACATTGCGCGCCTTGATCATGGTATTGCCGGCATCGATGCCTTCGGCATTGTTCATGATCAGCGTGATCTCCGGCCCGCGCGAGGAGAGGGTGTGGTAAAGCATCCAGCCCCCGATCAACAGCGCGATCAGCGGGATCAGCCAGACCGGCGAGATGTGTCGATGCTTTTTTCGTTGCGCGGTGGTCTCGGTCTCGCTCATTGCCCCGTGTCCTGTGCTTTCCCTGCAACCACCGGCTGAGGGGATAATGTAGAAATATCGTTGTTTTCAATGTCCGGATGATCGGCGGCGTCCCAGATCAGGCGCGGATCAAAGCTCATGGCAGCAATCATGGTCAGGATCACCACGCCGCCGAAGGCGATAATGCCGGGCTCGGCGGAGACGTGCATCAACACCCCCAGCTGGACCAGCGCCGCCAGCAGGGCGACCACGAACACATCGATCATCGACCAGCGGCCGATGAACTCGGTGACCCGGTAAAGCGTCATGCGCACCTCGGGCCGCCAGGGCTGGGGCCGGGCCACCTTGATGCACAGCCAGAACAGCGCCAGAAGCTTTGCGACCGGGATGACCACGCTGGCCAGAAAGATGATGGCGGCAATGGGGTAGTCGCCATGATCAAGCAGCAACAGCACGCCGCCCATGACGGTCTGGGTGGTCGTATCGTTGAGACTCGAGACGGTCATGATTGGCAGGATCATGGCCGGAATATAGAGAATGACGGACACCATCAGCAGTGCCAGGGTTTTCTGCACGCTGTGACGGTGGCGCATGTGCAGTTTTTCGCCGCAGCGGCGGCAGTAACACGGCTTGTGATGGTAATAGTCGTTGACCGTGCTGCAGACCGGACAGCCCACCAGCTTCTGCTGCTGCGCGGTGCGACCGGCGCGTGCATGGGCCGGCGGTGCGGGCTCCGGCGCCATGAGATTCCAGAGCCAGTCGCGATCCACGCTGCGCGAGAGCAAAAGCATCAGCACCACAAACAGACAGAAGGCCCAGAAGGAGACGCCAAAACCGATGCTGGCCAGCGACAGGATCTTGACCAGGCTGACCAGCACGCCGATCAGGAACACATCGGCCATCATCCAGTGCTCGATATGGCGCAGGGTGCGCAGCATCAGCATGCCCCGCGGCGGCCGACGGCCCAGCAAAAAGGCGGCGTGGATGACGATCACCATGCCCAGATAGAGGATGGGCAGCAGCAGCAGCACCATCCACAGCACAATGGCCAGCACGGTGTAGTTGCCGGTCGACAGGATCGCCATCGCATCGGTCAGGCTGATGGCGCGCTCGATGCCGCGGGCGGAAAAGGAGATAAACGGAAAGGCCAGCGACGTGATCAGCGCCACCACCGCGGCAATGGCCAGCGCCAGCGCCTGCTGGGCAGGCGCGCGCTTTCGCACCATCAGCTCATGCTGACAGCGCGGGCAGCGCGCGCTTTCCGAGCACGCCAGTGGCGGCACGGTGCTGACCAGATCGCATTCATGGCAGACCCGCAGGGGCCGTGAAGGCACGGATGGCGTGGTGATGGTGTTCTCCGAATTCGGCTCGGGATGAGTCAGTCTGAGACAATAGTGTGGCAAATATCGGCCATGACAGGGCGGCCATGAAGTATTCGGGCTCGGAAAACATAGCCGATCCCCGCGCTCTGGCAGTATCAGGACATCTCTGACATGTCAGGGGCCACGCCTGCCGAGTCGTAATAAACATTCACCAGGGTACGTAAATAGCATCGAGCGCCGGCCACGGCAAGCCATCATGTGTTATGGCGGTTCAGCCTCGGCTATCGATGGCCACCGGCTGGTGCCAGAGACGGTAATACGCCCCGCCGGGATCTTCGAGCAGCTGCCCGGGCGCCCCGCGCTCGACGACCCGCCCGGCCTGCATCACGACCACTTCATCGGCCCCGGCAATGGTCGAGAGCCGGTGGGCGACCACGATCATCGTCACCCGCCCCTTGAGCGCGGCCAGCGCCCGATTGAGACGTGACTCGGTCAGGCTGTCGACGCTGGCGGTGGCCTCATCGAGCAGCAGAATCCGCGGCTGTCGCAGCAGCGCCCGGGCGAGTGCCAAAAGCTGGCGTTCGCCGGTGGACAGCGTCAGACCCCGCTCGCCCAGCGGTGTCTCGAGCCCGTCGGGCAGCCGGTCGATCAGCTCGCGCAGCTGGGCCTCATCAATGGCGCGGGCGATGGCGGACTCATCGGCCTCGATGCCCATCAACAGGTTGTCCCGTAGCGTGGTCGAGCGAATGAAGGGCTCCTGCGGGACGCTGGCCATCACCGTGTTGATGACCGACGGCGCCAGGGTCTCGATGCGCCGCCCATCGAGCAGCAGCTGGCCTTTGGTGACCGGCTGCAGGCCGCCGAGCAGATCCAGCAGCGTGGACTTGCCGCTGCCGGTGGGGCCGACCAGACCGATGAAGCGGCCCTCGGGAATGTCGAGCGTGACATCAACAAGCGTATCGGCCTCGGCGCCATGATGGCGAAACGCCACGGCCTGAAGCCGGTAGTCGGCGGATTGAATCGCCCGGGTATCATCGCCGGCATCCGCCTGCGGACGGTTCAGCAGGGAGAGCAGCCGCGTGCCGGCCACGCCCGCCTGCTGAAAGATGTTAAAGCGCTGGGTGATCTCGATCAGCGGCTCGGACACGCGCCCAAGCCAGGTCACGAAGGCATAGAGCACGCCGATTTCGGCGCCACCCACCAGCGCATCGGCGCCGTAGCCGATCAGAAGGGCGGCCAGAATGATCACGCCGACCAGATCCAGCGCCGAGCGCAACAAAAGCGCCGAGATGCGGATGGTGTGCAGCCGGGCCTGATACTGCGCCACGTTGAGATCGTGATAGCGCGTGCGAAAGCGCGCGGTCTGATTGAACGCCTGCAGCACGCTCATGCCGCCGATCGCCTCATTGATGCGCGCATTCTGCCCGGCGCGCAGGCGGCGCACCTCCATGGCAGCCGGGCCGCTGGCGCGCTGATAGCCCCAGATGATCACGGCGGCGACCGGAATCAGGGTGGCGGCAATCAGCATCAGCTTGAGATCCATCAGCGCCATGGCGAGGAGAATGCCGATCAACAGCATCAGGTTCTGCAGCACCGTGGCGAGAAACTCGACGTAGAGCTCGCGCAGATCGTCGGTGTCGTTGGTTACCCGCGCCACCATTTCACCGGTCGGCGTGGCGTCATGGACGTGCTGGGGCAGACGCATGACGTGGCGAAAGACCCGTTGACGCAGGGCGTGCACGGCGTCCAGCGCGATGCGGGCAAAATAGAGCGTCTGCAGGTAGCGCCCGAGCGCGGCAAGCAGCTGACTGCCGACATACAGCACCAGCAGCACGGTCAGTGGCTCAACGCGCAGATCGCGCGGCACCAGATAGCTGTCGATATAGTGCTTGGTCAGCCAGGGGCCGAGCACGTCCATGCCGGTGGCGATCAGCAACAGCGCAAGCGCCAGCAGCACGCGGCGGCGATCATACAGGAGCGGGCGCAGCATCAGCGCCAGCAGGCGGCGATTGATCATGACGGGAACTCCTCACCGTGAATCTGCTCACCGCGGATCTGCTGCTCCTGCCACAGGCGGGCGTAGTGCCCGCCCCGGGCCAGCAGCGCCTCGTGTTGACCCTGCTCGACCGCGCGGCCCTGCTCCAGCACCACGATATGATCGGCGTGGCGCACCGCCGACAGCCGGTGGCTGATGATCAGGCAGGTGCGCTCGCGCTCGGCGTCCAGTGTTTTTAAAAGGGCCTGTTCGGTGGTCTGGTCCACCGCCGAGAGCGTGTCATCGAGCAGCAGAATGGGGGCAGGGGAGAGCAGGGCACGCGCCAGCGCGACCCGCTGGCGCTGGCCGCCGGAGAGCGTCACGCCGCGCTCGCCGATGCGGGTCTCAAGCCCCTCGGGAAGACGGTCCAGATCCGGGCCGAAGGCCGCCGCGGTCAGGGCCTGACGGATCGCCTCGTCACTGGCATCAGGCACACCCAGTGCCACGTTCTCGCCCAGCGTGGCGGCAAAGAGATACGGGTCCTGGGGCACGTAGGCATACATCGAGCGCAGCGCGTCCAGCCGGTAGTCGCTCAGGGGCTGCTCTCCCAGCGTCAGCGTGCCGTGCGCCAGTGGATACTGGCGTAGCAGCAGCCGGATCAGGGTGGACTTGCCGCTGCCGGTCGCGCCCACGATGCCCACCGTCCGGCCGGGGGCGATCGCCAGTTGAAGATCGGCCAGCGCCGGGGTGTGTGACAGCGGGTAGGTGAAGGACTCGATCGCCACGTGAATGGCCGGCGAAGGCGCCCTGGTCAGCACGCCTTCATCGCTGATGGTTTCACGCTCGTGGAAGAATTCGGTCAGGCGCCGTGCGGCGGCCTCGCCGCGCTGAAGGATATTAAGACACCAGCCGAGGGCGAACATCGGCCAGATCAGCTGCACCAGGTACAGCGTGAAGCTGGTCAGCTCGCCCAGCGTGATGGCGCCGTCGAGATAGCGCCAGCTGCCGGCCACGATGGTGGCCAGCGTCGCGCTGCCCAGCGCCAGAAACACCACCGGGTCGTAGCGCGCCTCCATGCGCTGTACCTGGTAGTTGGCCCGGGCGTGGGCGTCGGCCCTTTGGTCAAAATCAGCGATCTCGGCCTCGATCAGCGAGTGCTGGCGCAGCAGTCGCAGCCCGGCGAGCGCCTCCTGGGTGCGGTCGTTGAGATCGGAAAAGCGCGCCAGTGACTGACCGAAATAGCCCTGTACCCGACTGGCGATGCGATAAAAGCCCCAGGCCATGAAGGGGAAGGGAATCAGCGCGATCAGCGCCAACGGCGCGTCGATGACGATCATCATCATGGCCAGAACCAGCACCAGCGTCAGCGCCCCGTCAACGCTTGAGAGCACGCCTTCCCCGGCAGCCACCTCCACGGCGTCGATGTCCTGGGTCGAGCGCGCCAGCAGATCGCCGCTGCGCCGCTGCTGGAAAAAGCCCGGGTCCAGCCGGGTGAGCTTTTCATAGAAGCGATCACGCAGG
The DNA here is from genome assembly GCF_003385845.1 of Kushneria indalinina DSM 14324. Lineage (GTDB taxonomy): Bacteria > Pseudomonadota > Gammaproteobacteria > Pseudomonadales > Halomonadaceae > Kushneria > Kushneria indalinina. The sequence goes on from NZ_QRDJ01000007.1 coordinate 658,232, forward strand.
GCCACGCCCAGCCGGTAGGAGGCGCCAAAGAGCAGCATGCGCCACAGATAGCGCAGCACATACATGGCCAGCGCCACGGCCACCAGTACCGCGGCACTGCGCCACAGCCCGGGCATGTCGATACGCCCCTCGTTGAGGGCATCGATGATGCGCCCGGCCCACCAGGGCAGCGCCATGTTGAGAAGGCCTACCGCCAGCAGCGCCATAATGGCAAGCAGATAGGCGCGGCGATGGGTCGCCAGAAAATCGAGCAGCAGTCGGCGTAGCGCCATGAGCGTTGGGTCGGATCAGATAAGGTGAAAAGGATGCGGGACGTCGAGGGCAGTGTAACAAAGGGACACGTCTTCAGCCGGTTTATCCGCTCCCTGCGCGGTGGAATTCACGTTGTCCGCTTATCCAGCGACGATTACGCTATGGCGCTCAACACCGTGAGGATAGGATCGTGTCGACCACGATGAAAATTGCCTGGGCCAGTCTGCTGGTGGGCTTCGCCGTACTCGGCCTCAAGACGCTGGCGTATGCGCTGACCGGTTCCGTGGCGCTGCTCTCCGATGCGCTGGAGAGTCTGGTCAACGTGGTCACGGCGGTAGCAGCGCTGATTGCCATTCGCGTCGCGGCCATGCCGGCCGATGACAACCACCCCTACGGGCATCACAAGGCCGAGTTTTTCAGCGCTGTGCTGGAAGGCGTGATGATCATCATCGCCGCCCTACTGATTCTGCGCGAGGCCATCACCGGACTCATGAACCCGCAGCCGCTCGAGCTGCCGTTGATGGGCATCGTCATCAGTTTGATTGCCACCGTGATCAACGCCGTCTGGTCGCGCGTGCTGATCCGGGTCGGCACGCGCGAACGCTCACCGGCGCTGGTCGCCGACGGTCGCCATCTCTTTACCGATGTGGTCACCTCGGCCGGCGTTATCGTGGGCGTGGTGCTGGCGATGAGCACCGGCTGGTGGCTGCTGGACCCGCTGGTGGCGATTATCGTGGCCGTCAACATCCTGTGGTCCGGCGCCAAGGTGATCCGGGAATCCCTGAGCGGGCTGATGGATGAGGCGGTCTCGCCCGAGACGATGGCACTGATTCACCGCGTGATCGCCTCGACCGGCGAGGGCGCCGTCGAGGCCCACGATGTGCGCACCCGCCATGCCGGTCGCGCCACGTTTATCGACTTTCACCTCGTGGTGCCGGGAGACACCACCGTGTTTCACGCCCACGAGATCTGCGATCGCATCGAAACCGGGCTGCGCCAGGCGCTGGGGGATGTGCGCATCACCATTCACGTTGAGCCCGAGCACAAGGTCGAACCGATCGCCGACATCGTCTTTGATTGAGCCGGTATTGGGGTGATCGACTCGCCCGCTTACGGCACGCGATGCAGCCACGCCTCATCCTGAAACTTCGACTCGGCCAGCGCCTGGGCCGCACTCAACTCGTCAGGGCGGACATCATCGGCGGTGAGCGTAAAGCGCGCGCCAAAGGAGGCCGCCATGCGCTCGATGATGGCCTCGCGCGACAGGCCGGTCTGGCTTCGCAGCGGATCGACCCGCTTGCCGGCGCTGGCCGTGCCCTTGTCGGAGAGCTTTTCGCGCCCGATGCGCAGCACCCGGGTCAGGCGCTCGGCGTCGATGTCGTAGGCCATGGTGACGTGGTGCAAAACGGCGCCGTCCAGACGCTTCTGGGCGGCGCCGGCAATCTTGCCACCTTCCGAGGTAATGTCATTGATCGGCACGTACCACGCCCTGATGCCCATATCGCCCAGCGCCTGAATCACCCAGTCATCGAGAAAGGCGTAGCTCTCCACGAATGACAGCCCCTGTACCAGGCTTTCCGGCACGATCAGCGACCAGGTGATGGTGTTGCCCGGCTCGACGAACATCGCCCCGCCGCCGCTGATGCGCCGCATGACCTCCACCCCGAGCTCACCGGCGGCTGTCGTATCGACTTCGTTGGCCAGCGACTGAAAGCTGCCGATGATCACGGCCGGCCGATCCCACTCCCAGACCCGCAGGGTGGGGCCGCGTCGGCCGGCAGCGACTTCCCGGGTGAGTACCTCATCAAGGGCCATGTGCAGCGCCGGGGCCTCAGGGGCGCGATGGATCAGGCTGAAGGCGTGCTCGCCCCAGTCGGAGGCTCTTGAAAGCGCCCGGCGGATGACGGTCGCCACTGCCGGGGCGGAAAGACCCACCATGACGGTGCCTTCCGGCAGTGCCCGTCGAACGCGCTCGGTCAGCTCTTCGGCGCTGGCGGCCACGCTTGCGCCCACCAGCGCCTGGTTGATGGCCTCCAGCGCGTCGTCGGGTTCGAGAAAGAAATCACCCGACAGGCGCACCGAGGCGAGCCGGTCATTGTCGGTGGTGATGTCGGCCACCAGCAGCTTGCCGCCGGGGACCTTGTATTCGCCGTGGCACGATTCGTATTCACCGTGGCATGAATCTACGACCATAGTCTAAAATCCGGGTCCGATTTGATGTCTGGAAGTATAGCCGGTAGCCCATGGTGTGCCGCTACCGGTGTTCCTGATGCCCTGTCCCATACACCGATGTTCGATGGCATGCGCCCTTTCGGGCGGATGCGATGGAGATCGTTTTTTTCTTAATGCGCGAGGCGTCATGGTTCGTCACTCCCATCCCCTGCTTGTTCTTCTGGCGCTGGCGACCGGTGGCTTTGCCATCGGTACGACCGAGTTTGCCACCATGAGTCTGCTGCCCTTTATTCAGCATGACATGCAGATCGACCCCTCCACGGCCAGTCATATCATCAGCGCCTATGCGCTGGGCGTGGTCATCGGCGCGCCGGTGATTACCGTACTGGCGGCGCGTATCGATCGCAAATGGCTGCTGCTGACCCTCATGACCCTGTTTGCGCTCGGCAACGCCCTGAGTGCGCTGGCGCCGGATTACGGCTCGCTGGTGCTGTTCCGGTTTCTCAGCGGTCTGCCGCACGGCGCCTATTTCGGGCTGGCGGCATTGATGGCGGCCTCGGTCGTCGCCAGCGGCAAGCGCACGCGCGCCATTGGCATGGTCATGCTGGGGCTGACGGTGGCCACCATTATCGGCGTGCCGATGGCCACCTGGCTGGGCAATGCGGTGGGCTGGCGCTGGGGGTACTGGCTGGTCACGGCACTGGCCATTCTGACGGTGGTCATGATCGCCCTGTTTGCGCCCAGAACGGGCGTGGCCAGCGAGCGCAGCGCCAAGGGGGAGCTGCGGGCGCTGAAAAACGGGGCCGTGCTGCTGACGCTGGCCATTGGCGCCGTCGGATTTGGCGGCATGTTCTCGGTCTATACCTATCTGACCTCAACGCTGGACCATGTGACGCAGATGTCGTCGGCCACCATTCCGCTGGTGCTGGCCGTCTTCGGTCTTGGCATGACGATCGGCAACGTCGTCGTACCGCGCTTTGCCGACCGTGCCCTGATGCCCACGGCCGCCGGACTCCTGATCTGGAGTGCGGTGGCACTCGGTGCCTTCCCGCTGGTGGCGGGCAATCCGTGGCTGGTCGCCATTGATGTGTTCTGCATCGGCATTGGCGGCGCGCTGGGCACCGTCCTGCAGACCCGACTGATGGACGTGGCCGGTGAGGCGCAGAACATGGCCGCCGCCCTCAATCACGTGGCCTTCAACATGGCCAATGCCCTCGGCCCCTGGCTTGCCGGCCTGGCGCTGGCGCTGGGCTTCGGCTTTCGCTCGACCGGCGTGGTGGGGTGTCTGCTGGCGCTGGGCGGGCTTGTCATCTGGGTGCTGGCCCGGCGTCAGGAAAAACGAACGCGCCCGGCCTGAGCGGTCGCGTTCTAGAGTCGAAGCCGTCCTTCGCCGATGACCACGGCCATGCCGCCCACGTGGATGGCCGTCACCGCCTCGCCGCTCTTGTCGACCAGCACCCCGATACGGCTGGGGCGGCCCATCTCGATGCCCTGAACAATGGTGTATTCCAGCGTGCCGGTCTCTGATGACTGCAGCGCCAGATGGCCGGCCAGCGGCGCGGCGGCGCTGCCGGTGGCCGGGTCCTCTGTTACCTGATCAGTGATGCACAGCTTGCGTGCCCGAACGCTGTGGTCACCTTCCTCTACGTACATGTAGACATTGACGCCATGCTCGCCTCCCAGCGCTTCCGACAGCTGCGACGGACGGACCCGCACATCGGTCAGTGCCTCGATGGAGGTGAGAGCGATCAGGTGAAAGGGCGAGCCGCAGGCGAAACCGACCACCGGGTCAGCAATCACGGCTTCCACGGAGAGCCCCAGCAGGTGTGCGGCGCTCGCGCGCGACAGTGGGCTGGGCTCGATGCTCAGGGGATTGGGCGTACTGAGCCAGGCGTGGGCGCCATCAAATCGGATCGGTACCTCGCCGGCGGGCACCTGCAGCTTCAGGGGCAGCTGATCGTCATGCCAGCCGATCTCGCGCAGAAGCCAGGCCGCACCAATGGTGGGATGTCCGGCAAACGCCAGCTCCTGATGCGGGGTAAAGATGCGCAGATCAAAAATGCCCGGCATGGGCGTTGCGGCGATAAAGACCGTCTCCGACAGATTGAGCTCGCGGGCAATACGCTGCATGGCGCTGGTGCCCAGGGCGCCGGCTTCAGGGAACACGGCCAGCGGGTTGCCCTGAAAGGGGGTATCGGTGAAGACATCGAGCAACAGGTAGTCGAGAAAGGGTTCTCGCGGATCAATCACACTCTCAAGCGGCATAACGGCTCTCTTGTATGAACGTAGGCCAACACCGCAGGGGGCATGGTGTTGTCATGCTGGTGAAAAGGCGGTCGGCGTCTCGTGCCGACCGCGCTGTTGTGGCGGCGGAACCTACTTGCCAATACAGAAGCTGCCAAATATCTCGCCGAGCAGCTCATCGGCAGTGAACTCGCCGGTGATCTCGCCCAGTGACTCCTGGGCGGTGCGCAGGTCTTCAGCCAGCAGTTCACCGGCCCCGGCGCCGGAGAGTTGATCCGCGCCGTGGGTGAGCGCCTGGCCGGCGCGGTCCAGCGCGTCCAGGTGGCGGCGACGGGCGGAAAAGCGCCCCTCGCTGGTCGACTGATAGCCCATCACCGCCTTCAGATGCGCCTTGAGATGATCCACGCCGGTGCCGGTGGTGGCGGAGAGGCGGATCACCGGCGGGGTGGTGGCAAGGCTCGGCTCGCCGGTTTCGCCGCTCTCATCGATCTTGTTGCGCACCAGGGTGAGCTTTGACGGGTCGGGCAGGCGCTCGACGAACTCGGGCCAGATCGCCATCGGGTCGAGCTCGCCGCTGTCGCGACTGTCGACCATCAGCAGTACCCGGTCGGCTTTCTCGATTTCCGCCCAGGCACGCTGCACGCCGATTTTTTCGACCGCATCCGGCGTGTCGCGAAGACCGGCGGTGTCGATGATGTGCAGCGGCATGCCGTCCAGATGGATGTGCTCGCGCAGCACATCCCGGGTGGTGCCGGCGATATCGGTGACGATCGCGGTCTCCTGCTCGGTCAGCGCGTTCAAAAGGCTCGACTTGCCGGCATTGGGCCGCCCGGCGATCACTACGCTCATGCCCTCGCGCATCAGCGCGCCCTGGGCGGCGCTGGCGCGCACATCCGCCAGGCTTGTGCGAACGTTTGATAGCATTTCGGCCACCCGACCGTCACCGAGAAAGTCGATCTCCTCCTCGGGAAAGTCGATGGCGGCCTCGACAAAGATGCGCAGCTCGATGAGCTGCTGGACCAGCGCCTGCACCCGGGTCGAAAACTCGCCCTGCAGCGAGTGCAGAGCGTTTTCGGCCGCCGCGCGGGAGCTGGCCTCGATCAGATCGGCAATCGCCTCGGCCTGGGCCAGATCGAGCTTGTCGTTTAAAAAGGCGCGCTCTGAGAACTCACCGGGTCGTGCCAGACGGGCGCCGAGTGCCACGGTGCGCTCCAGCAGCCAGTCCATGATGACCGGGCCGCCGTGGCCCTGCAGTTCCAGCACGTCCTCGCCGGTAAAGGAGTTGGGCCCCGGAAACCACAGGGCGATGCCTTCATCAAGCACCTGACCATCGGCGCCCAGAAAGGGGCCGTAGTGGGCGCGACGGGGTTCGGGATCAAAGCCGAGCATGGCGCGGGCGATGTCGGCGGTTCTGGCGCCGGACAGGCGAATGATGCCGACGCCGCCACGACCGGGCGGGGTGGCCAGCGCACTGATGGTGTCCTGGTCGAGCATGAGTGTTCCGATGAGGGTAAGCAGCCGGTAAAAGCGGCCGTGGAATGAGATGGCACCGATTGTCAGCGCTGGGACCAAACGCTGCAAGCGCCGGTCAACCGGCCCTGTCGTTGCTATAGTGGTTCGCAGACTATCAATATCGTTGTATACGGGAGCTTCCATGAGCGATCAGTTTCACTTTTACGAGCCGCGCAAGGGCCATGGCCTGCCGCATGATCCCTTCAAGTCGATCATCGCGCCGCGCCCGATCGGCTGGGTCTCGTCACAAAACGATGAGGGACGGCTCAATCTGGCGCCCTACAGCTTCTTCAACGCCTTTTGCGCCGCGCCGCCGATCATCGGCTTTGCCAGCGCCGGCTGGAAGGACAGCGTGGCCAACATCGAGGCGACCGGGGAGTTCTGCTGGCATCTGGTCACCCGTGCGCTGGCCGAGAAAATGAACACCTCGAGCGCCAGCGTGGGCAATGAGGTCGACGAGTTTGCCCTGGCCGGGCTGACGCCGGCGGCGTCCAGCGTGGTGAAGGTGCCGCGAGTGCTGGAGGCGCCGGTGTCGTTCGAGTGTCGCCTGACCCAGCTGATTCAGCTCGAATCCGCCGACGGCGAAAAGCTCGACAACTGGCTGGTACTGGGCGAGGTGGTCGGCGTGCATATCGACAAGCACATGCTGAGTGAGGGCATCTATCAGACCGCCGCTGCCGAGCCGATCATGCGTGCCGGCGGGCCGGCGACCTACTACACCATCAATGATGACGTGCGCTTCGAGATGGAACGCCCGGACGACTCGGGTCAATAAAGCATCGGCAAAACGCAAAAAGGCCGGCAATCGCCGGCCCTTTTTATCTTCTCGCCCTTTTATCCTGTCGACAGGGGCGATCAGCCCTTGAGCACGCCGTCTACCAGCGCCTTGGCTTCTTCCTGGATGCGCTTCAGGTGGTCTTCGCCTTCAAAGCTTTCGGCGTAGATCTTGTAGACATCCTCGGTGCCGGAGGGGCGGGCGGCGAACCAGCCAGCCTCGGTTTCCACCTTGAGCCCGCCAATGGCCGCACTGTTGCCGGGCGCTTCGGTGAGCTTGCGGGTGATGGCGTGACCGGCCAGCTCGGAGGCCGTGACCTGCTCTGGGGAGAGCTTGCCAAGGCGGGCCTTCTGGTCGCGGTCGGCGGGGGCATCGACGCGGGCATAGACCGGGGCGCCAAAGCGCTCGGTCAGCGCCTGATACAGCTCGCCCGGGTCCTTGCCGGTTACGGCGGTCATTTCCGCGGCCAGCAGGCCGAGAATGATGCCGTCCTTGTCGGTCGACCAGGGCTTGCCATCAAAGGTCAAAAACGAGGCGCCGGCGGATTCTTCACCGCCAAAGCCGAGGCTGCCGTCCATCAGGCCGTCCACAAACCACTTGAAGCCCACCGGCACTTCGACCACGGTCTTGCCGATGCCCTCGGCGACGCGATCGATCATCGAGGAGGACACCAGTGTCTTGCCGATCGCGGCGCTGTCGCTCCACTGCGGGCGATGGGTGAAGAGATACTCGATCGCCACCGCCAGATAGTGGTTGGGGTTCAAAAGCCCGGTCGAGCGGGCGACGATGCCGTGACGGTCATGGTCGGTGTCGCAGGCAAAGGAGACGTCAAAGCGGTTCTTGTTCTCGATCAGCCCGGCCATGGCGTGCGGCGAGGAGCAGTCCATGCGGATCTTGCCGTCCCAGTCCAGCCGCATGAAACGAAAGGTCGGGTCCACGGTGGTGGAGATCACTTCCAGCGGCAGCTGATAACGCTCGGCGATGCGCGTCCAGTAGTGCACGCCGGCCCCGCCCAGCGGGTCAACGCCGAAGGTCAGTCCCGAGTCACGGATCGCGGCCATGTCGATGACCTTTTCAAGGCCCGAGACGTAGCTGTCGATGAAATCAAAGCGCTGCGTGGTGGACGCTTCGAGCGCCTCGGCATAGCTGACGCGCTTCACACCCTCGAGATTTTTGGAGAGCAGCTCGTTGGCGCGCTCCTGAATCCATTTGGTGATATTGGTATCGGCCGGGCCACCATTGGTGGGGTTGTACTTGAAGCCGCCGTCCACCGGGGGATTGTGCGACGGCGTGATCACGATGCCATCGGCCAGATCGCGGTCACGATCGCGGTTGTGGTTGAGAATGGCGTTGGACAGCGCCGGCGTCGGCGTATAGCCCGGCTCGCCGCCTGTCTCTTCACAGCCGGCGTCGATGCGGGTTTCAACGCCGTTGGCAGCCAGCACTTCGAGCGCCGAGACAAAGGCCGGCTCGGACAGCGCATGCGTGTCCATGCCGATAAACAGCGGTCCGGTGATGCCCTGCTCATGGCGATAGTCACAGATCGCCTGGGTGGTGGCCAGGATGTGCCACTCATTGAAGCTGGTTTTCAGCGATGAGCCGCGATGGCCGGAGGTCCCGAAGGCCACCTGCTGGGCGGGATCCGACACGTCGGGACGCTCGCTGTAGTAGCGCGACACCAGACGCGGCAGATGGGCGAGGCGTTGCTCGTCGGGCTGCTGCCCTGCATGGGGATCGATGCTCATCTCTTCATCCTTTGAGAAGCGTGGCGACAGAATCTATGCGCCATTCTAGCAGGCACGGCGGCGTTGCCTCTGTGCCTTTTTGTGATGTCATTCGCACCGGCTTCCAGGGCCTCGATGTAACGGACAGGGTTCGCCCTGGCCGGGGTCGATGACCTATAAAGAGAGCTGACCCCTTTTTCGGGAACGCACCATGCCGCTATCGATACCGCGACGTCGTTTTCTCATCGGCCTGACCGCGACCGGGCTGGCGGCCCGCTGGCCGCAGGCCTTCGCCGGACGTGATGAGGCTCCGATTACCCGCTCGATTCCCTCCACCGGAGAGGCGTTGCCGGTGATCGGCATGGGCACCTGGCGCACCTTCAACGTCGGTACCGACCCGGAGCTGCTCGATCAGCGCGCGGAGATTCTCGAGCTCTTTTTCCAGCGCGGCGGCAGGGTAGTTGATGCCTCACCCATGTATGGCTCCGCCGAAGAAGCGGTGGGGGAACTGATTGAGCGTCTGGACCGCCGGGACGATCTGTTTGCCGCCACCAAGGTGTGGACGCGTGATGAGACCGAGACCCGAGAAGCGGTGGCACGTTCCGAGGCGCTCTGGGGCGTGGCGCGCTTTGACCTGATGCAGATCCACAATCTGCTGGGCTGGGAAGGGCATCTGGCCACGCTCAAGGAGATGAAGGCGGCGGGCCGGCTGCGCTATATCGGTGTGACCACCTCCCACGGCCGGCGCCACGACGAGCTTGAGCGGATCATGACGCGCGAGCCGCTGGATTTTGTGCAGCTGACCTACAACATCGCCGATCGCGAGGCGGAGGAGCGGCTGCTGCCGCTGGCCCGCGAGCGCGGGATTGCGGTGATCGCCAACCGCCCCTTTCAGGGCGGCCAATTGTTTGATCGCGTTGGGTCGCAGCCGCTGCCGGCCTGGGCCGGGGAGGTAGGTGCCGAGAGCTGGGCCGGGTTCTTTCTCAAGTTCATCGTGTCGCACCCGGCCATGACCTGCGCCATTCCGGCCACCACGCAGGTGGCCCACATGCGCGAGAACATGGGTGCGCTTTACGGTCGTCTGCCCGATGAGACGCAGCGCCAGCGCATGATTGACCACGTTCAGGGGTTATAACGAATGGACTATGCGCTGGGTGATTTTTTGATGTTCACGCCCGAGGTCTATCTACGTCTTTTTGAGCGGACCAATGACGCGCTCGGGTCGTGGCTCTGGGCGGTGGTGGCCGTGCTGCTGGCGGTGCCCGTGCTGCTGTATCAACCCCTGTCATGGGGCAGGCGGCTGGTGCCGGTCGTGATGGCGGCCGGCTGGGGACTGACGGCGGCGCTGTTCATGATGCGGTTTTATGCCCCCATCAACTGGCCGGTCGGCCCCTTCGGCTGGGTCTTTGCGCTGCAGGCCGGGCTGCTGATGCTGATCGCCCTGCGGGCACCGCCGGCCCGGGTGGGCCTGATCGCACTCGCCGGCTGGGGCGTTGTACTGCTGGTGCTGTCATGGGTGACGGTACATGAAACGGGTACATGGCGCTCAGTGGCGCTGCCCGGCGTGACGCCGGACATGACCGCCGCCGCCACGGCAGTGCTTGCCATGGCCTGGCCGCGCCGCTGGCGGTGGGGGCTGCTGGTCATTCCGCTGCTGTGGTGTGCCTTCAGCGCGCTGGTGCACTGGGCCCTGGGGCTGTGGTGGCTTCTCGCCGTGCCGGTGGCGGGGCTTTGCATGGTGCTGACAGCGCTGGCATGGCCGGACCGACAGCGCTGATGCCGCAGGTCGACCAGAGGGCACACCGGGCAGGGAGAAAGCCCCGGCTTTGCTACGCTGGAGGTCTGATCCCGATTTCCTTTTACGGCGCTGTCTGGAGCCACCATGTCACAGTCCTGTCCTGATCGTGAGCACGCCCTCGCCCTTGCGCTTAAAACGTGGCATTCGGGGGCCTACACCGAGGATCTCGCGCGCCGTATCGCCTATCGCACCGTCAGTCAGAACCCTGACTGTCGCGAGACGCTGGGCCGCTATCTGGATGATGAGATAGCGCCGCTGCTGGCGCGGCTGGGATTTACCTGTCACTCGCTCGATAACCCACAGCCGGAAGGACCACCGCTTTTGATGGGACATCGGCTGGAGTCGCCGGATCTACCGACACTGCTGATCTACGGCCACGGCGATGTGACGCCGGGGCAGGACGATCAGTGGCAGGAAGGCCTCACGCCCTGGCAGCTGACGATGCAGGAGGGCCGACTCTACGGGCGCGGCGTGGCGGACAACAAGGGCCAGCACGGCATCAATCTGGCAGCGCTGGAGACGGTCATCCAGGCGCGGGAGGGCCGGCTGGGATTCAATCTGAAGATCATTTTCGAGATGGGGGAAGAGGTCGGCTCGCCGGGACTTGAAGCGGCCTGTCGCCAACATGGCGATGCCCTGTCGGCGGATCTCTTCCTGGCCTCGGATGGCCCCCGGATTCGCCACGATATGCCGACCCTGTTTCTCGGCTCGCGCGGCATGTATCGATTCAGACTGACGCTGGAGACCGGCAACGGCAACCGTCATTCCGGCAACTGGGGCGGCGTGATTACCAATCCGGCATGGGTCATGACACATGCGCTGAGCACGCTGGTATCAAAACAGGGCGTTCTCCGGGCGGACTGTCTGCGGGCGCCCGATATGCCGGCCTCGGTTCGCGCGCTGGTGCGCGATCTGCCGGTGGGTGGGCAGGGCGGTGATCCTGCCATCAATGCCGACTGGGGCGAACCGGGAATGACGTTTGGTGAGAAGCTTTACGGGGCCAATACGTTCGAAATACTGGGACTGTCGAGCGGCTCGACCGAGCAGCCGATGGCGGCCATTCCGAGCCGGGCAGAGGCCGTCTGCCAGCTGCGCTTTGTGGAGGGTACGGCCTGGCAGACGCTGGGCGACAGGCTGCGCGCGCATCTGGACGAGCATGGCTTTGAAGCGGTGACGCTTACGTCAGAGGGCGGCTACACTGCCACCCGGCTCGACCCCGACCACCCTTGGGTCGGCTTCGTACAGGATTCGATGCAGCAGAGCCTGGGCGAGACGGTCCATCTATTGCCCAATCTCGGCGGCACGATCCCCAACCACTGTTTTGCCGATGTGCTGGGCCTGCCGACCGTGTGGGTGCCGCACTCCTATCCCTCCTGTCAGCAGCATGCCCCCAACGAGCATCTGCCTGAATACATCGTGACGCAGGGCCTTGTCGGCATGGCCGGCATCTTCTGGGATCTGGGCAAGTGGGCGCGAACGCCGCAATAGCCGGCATCACCGCCCGCGCTTATTGATACTCGCTGTGCGCCAGCGGGGTCTGCACGCCCGGCGCCATCTGCTGGCGCCACTGTTCACGACAAAAGCGAAAGCGCTCGGCCGGCCGGCCGCCGGTGGTGGTGTCGACAGCACCAGTGGGCACGACCAGCCCGGTGCGATCCAGCGCGCGACGAAAGTTCTGCTTGTGCAGGCGACAGCCGATGATCGCCTCGATGGTCAGCTGTAGCTGGGAGAGGGTGAAGTGCTCGGGCAGCAGATCAAAGATGACCGGGCGGTAGCGCAGCTTGCCGCGCAAACGATCCATGGCGGTGGCGAGAATGCGCCGGTGATCGGACATCAGGGGCTGACCGGGCAGGGTGGTGACGATCTCGGTGTTGTCGTGACGCTGTGCCTCGGGCGCAAGCCCGGCTTCATACAACAGCTCGAAACGCTCCAGTACCCGGGTATCCACCCAGCGCGCGCCGGCCAGGCCGAAGGCCAGCTGGACTCGCTGGCGGCGCGCCTCCCGATGCGCCTGGTCAACGCCGGCATCGACCCAGCGTGACAATGCCGGGGCGATGGTCATGTCGATCATCGCCGGACGCCCATGGCGGTAATCCTCCCACGGGAAATGGTCATACCAGCTGCCCCAGACGGCGTGCTCGTCGAGCAGTGTCTGCTGATGCGATACCAGTCCCAGATGGCCGATGGAGATATGACGGGTGATCTCCTGATCCGGCATGTCCGGTTCGAGACGGCCCTGATCGCCAAAGGTGTAGAGCTGCTCGACGTAGTCCAGCGCCAGGCCGGTCTGCCGGGCGACCCGATCACGCAGGCCCAGCTCGAAGGTGCGATGATGCCGGGGGTTAAAATCGCCGGCCGGCAGCATCGGCGCGCGGCAGCGATCATCGGGGCAGGTGAGCAATACGGTGGGGGTCGCCGACTCCATGGCAATGACGACGGCAGAGAGTTCGATGGCAATGACAGCGCTGTCTGGCATGGTGACGGCCCGGGGTATTTCGTAATCGGCAGAGGATGCGGCAGGGCGACATTGTGTCACAACCCGGGCCCGGGTGGCGGATAAAGAAAAACCCCTGCACAGGCAGGGGTTTTAACAGGGCCGGAATAATGCTCGCGCTAGGCGGCATTTTCCTTTTCCTTTTCCTTTTCCTTTTCCTTGTCGCCATCACCCTTTTCGATGCGCCTGGTGATGTAGTACTGCTGCGCGATCGAGAGCAGGTTGTTGGTAATCCAGTAGACCACCAGACCTGCCGGGAACCACAGGAAGAAGAAGGTGAAGACGATCGGCAGCATCTTCATGATCTTCGCCTGCGTGGGGTCCGGCGGTGTCGGGTTGAGCTGCTGCTGCAGGAACATGGTCAGACCCATGATGATCGGCAGGATGAAGTAGGGATCCTGTGCTGACAGGTCATGAATCCAGAGCATGAAGGGCGCGTGGCGCAGCTCGATCGACTCCATCAGCATCCAGTACAGCGCGATGAACACCGGCATCTGGATCACGATGGGCAGACAGCCCCCCAGAGGATTGATCTTCTCCTTCTGGTAGAACTTCATCATCTCCTGCGACATCTTCTGGCGATCGTCGCCGTGCTGCTCCTTGATGCGCTGCATCTCGGGGCCCATCTTGCGCATCTTGGCCATCGACTTGTAGGCGGTGGCAGAGAGCGGGAAGAGGACGGCCTTGACCAGTACGGTCAGCAGGATGATCGAGAAGCCCCAGTTGCCAATCAGCGCATGGATATGCGTGAGCAGCCAGAACAGCGGGTTGGCCAGAAACCACAGCCAGCCGAAATCGACGGTCAGCTGCAGGTGCGGCGCGACGGCTTCAAGACGCTCGTGCTCCTTGGGACCGACATAAAGCGTGGCAGACAGATCGCCGTTCTGACCCGGCGCCACGGTCTGGCTGGCGCTGGCAAAGGCCGCCACGTTGCGTCCGCGCTGGTCGACATCGGCGTAATACAGGTTCTGCTGATCCTGATTGGGCGCCCAGGCGGTGGTGAAGTAGTGCTGAATGATCGCCACCCAGCCGCCGCGGACATCCGTGTTGTTGAACTTGCCGTCCTGGATGTCGCCAAAGCCCACCTTCTGGTAGTGCTCGTCCGGCGAAGAGAAGGCCGCACCCAGATAGGCGTGCATGCCCACACCGGCGCCGCTGGTCGGGTCATCGCTGTTGTCACGGGCCAGCTGGCCGATAAAGCGGGCGTTGACCGGCGTCTGCGAAGCGTTGTCGATCAGGTAGTTGACCTTCACGGCGTAGCTGTCGCGCTCGAAGGTGAAGCGCTTGATGATGTTGACGCCGTTGACGGTCGCGCTCATGTCAACCTGCAGCGACTGCTGGTCATCTCCCAGCTGGTAGCTGGTCTGCTCGGGGCTGAAGGTGATTCGGCCCTGATGGCCTTCCATCTGTAGCCCGGAGCGCGCGATATAGCTGCGGCGCTGATCGTCGGAGAGCAGAACAAAGGGGGCATCGGAGTCAAGACGCTGGAGATGCTTCGGCAGGGCGGCATAGACAATATCACCACCGCGCGGGTCAATACGCAGGTCAAGGGCGTCGGTGCGAACGCTGATCAGGCGGGTATTCTGAGCATTGGCATCGCTGGTATTGCTGGCACTGTCAGTGTCGCCGGGCATATCGCCGGAATCAGGCGCACTGGCGCGTTCACTGGCGGCCTCGGGGGCATCGAGCGACTGCTCACCGGGTTCAACGTCACTGCTTTGCTGGGTAAGGGCAGGAGGCGCTTCATCCGGTCGGTCGTTTTGCCCGTGATCATTGCTCCATTGAATGATCATCAGATAGGCAAGTACGGCCAGCGGGATGACAAAAAGAAGTCGTTTCAGATCCATTGGGATTGCCCGGTGGGAAAATGTCGACGCGGCGCAAGAAAACGACGGGTCGCACTCGACGGTTCGTCGCGCCTCGTATTATTGCTGATGCTCCGACTGACGTTTGACGTCCTTTTCAAGGCGTCGCCACATGCCGTGAAGCTGTCTGGCCAGTGTCTGCGAGTCGATCTCGTGTACGCCCTTGCGTGACAGCACGACGATGTCCACACCCGGCAGCCACTGCTGGCGCAGTCGCACCGATTCTCGAGTCAAGCGCTTGAGACGGTTGCGATCCACGGCTCGGCGCACGTTCTTCTTGCTGAACACCAGTCCCACACGAACGTGACCGAGATCGTTGGGGGTGGCGAGTGCCAGAAGACCCTTGCCGTGAATCCTGAAACTGGCATGTTCGAAAACATGACGGTATTCCCCGGCGGTCAGGATTCGAAGACCGCGGGGAAATCCCTGAGTGGTCATGAGCTCCGCTGATCCCTTGAGAGGATCAGGCGCTCAGGCGCTTGCGGCCCTTGGCGCGGCGGCGCGAGATGACCTGGCGGCCGTTCTTGGTGGCCATGCGAGCGCGGAAGCCGTGGTTACGCTTGCGCTTGAGCACGCTGGGCTGAAAAGTACGTTTCATGGTTGCGATTCCCGAATTGAGACTTGAGTGATCGGTGACACCGATGCCCTCAAAATCGAGGCGCACGGGGGTCAAGAGCCGGGATTCTAGAGAATTCAACGAGGACGTGCAATTTTTATCCACGCACGAAAAGGACAGCGCTGTGCATAACTTTGTGCACAAGCTGCGCACTTCATTTCCGGAAGGCCATCCATGCGACCCGGAGAGGCCCGGGTGACGGGGATAAGGTTATCCACAGGCCGTCTGAAGTCCCAACCCGGTGTGGATAACCCGTTCCACGAGCGTTACACTACCGCCCCATTTGCACGACTCACCATCAAGAGGTCGCGTGTGTCCATCGCTCTCTGGCAGCAATGTCTCGACTATTTACAGGATGAATTGAGCTCTCAGCAGTTCAATACCTGGATCCGTCCCCTGCAGGCCGAAAGCGGTTCCAGTGACCACGAACTCTCCCTGCTGGCCCCCAATCGCTTCGTGCGTGACTGGGTCAATGACAAGTATTTAAAGCGCATCAACGAGCTGATGCGCGAGCTGGCCCAGGGCCGGCCGCCCAAGGTGTCGCTGGATATCGGCAGCCGCCGTACGGTGTCCAACCCCGTATCGCGTCCGGCGACCGACAGCGAACCTGCGACCGGCCAGGCGCAAAACAATAGCGGTGATCATGGCCAGGCGGCCTGGTCTTCAGGCGTGACACGTTCCTCGACGCGTGCGCCCATGCCGCCTTCGCCACCCACGTCGCCGCGCGGCGACTATCAGGACGAGCGCGAGATCCCTGCTGCGCCGCCCTCCGGCAATACCACCGGCGGGCGTCGCAGTGACAGCGGCGAACGTCAGGTGCAGGTCGAAGGCAGCATTCGCCACCAGAGCGGGCTCAACCCGGGATTTACCTTTGAAACCTTCGTCGAGGGTAAATCCAACCAGCTGGCGCGGGCCGCCTCGCGCCAGGTCGCCGAGAACCCGGGCGGTGCCTATAACCCGCTGTTCCTTTATGGCGGTGTGGGTCTGGGTAAAACCCACCTGATGCACGCGGTCGGCAACCATCTGGCCGGGCTGCGCGACAACGCTCGGGTGGTCTATCTGCACTCCGAGCGCTTCGTGGCCGACATGGTCAAGGCGCTGCAGCTCAACGCCATCAACGACTTCAAGCGCTTTTATCGCAGCGTCGATGCGCTGCTGATCGATGACATCCAGTTCTTTGCCGGCAAGGAGCGCTCCCAGGAGGAGTTCTTCCACACCTTTAATGCGCTGCTGGAAGGCGGTCAGCAGATGATTCTGACCTCGGACCGCTACCCCAAGGAGATCAGCGGCGTCGAAGAGCGTCTGAAATCGCGCTTTGGCTGGGGCCTGACGGTGGCGATCGAGCCGCCGGAGCTTGAGACCCGCGTGGCGATTCTGATGAAAAAGGCCGAGCAGGCGAAGGCCGATCTGCCCCATGACGCGGCGTTTTTCATCGCCCAGAAGATCCGCTCCAACGTGCGTGAGCTCGAAGGCGCACTCAAGAAGGTGATCGCGGATTCCCACTTCATGGGGCAGCCGATCAACCAGGAGTTCATCCGCGAATCGCTCAAGGATCTGCTGGCGCTGCAGGACAAGCAGGTGGGCGTGGACAACATCCAGCGCACCGTCGCCGAGTACTACAAGATCAAGGTGGCCGATCTACACTCCAAGCGCCGTTCGCGCTCGGTGGCCCGCCCGCGGCAGGTCGCCATGGCGCTGGCCAAGGAGCTGACCAACCACAGCCTGCCGGAAATCGGCGATGCCTTCGGCGGGCGTGACCACACCACGGTGCTGCACGCCTGTCGCAAGGTGGTGGAACTGCGCGAAGAGAACTCCGATATCCGCGAGGACTACAAGAACCTGCTGCGTCTTTTGACCAGCTGATGGTGGCCCGAGCGATCGACACCGTACGCGCACCATCAGTGGTGACCGACATGACAACACTGTGGCCGCAACAAGAGCCTGAAAAGAGTGGAGCCCCATGAAATTTTCCATTTCGCGTGAAGCCCTGCTGCGCCCGCTGACGCTGGTGGCCGGGGTGGTGGAGCGCCGTCAGACCCTGCCGGTGCTCTCCAACGTTTTATTGACGGTCAGCGATGATGAACTGTCACTGACCGGCACCGATCTCGAAGTCGAACTGATCGGTCGCGTAGCACCCTCGAGCATCGAGGAGAGCGGCTCGGTAACCGTCCCGGCGCGCAAGCTGATGGACATCTGCAAGTCGCTGCCCGATCAGTCCGAGATCACTCTGGCCATCGAGGAGGGCCGAGCGCTGCTGCGCTCCGGGCGCTCGCGCTTTACGCTCTCGACCCTGCCGGCGGCTGAATTTCCCAATATCGATGAAGGTCAGGGCAGTACCGAACTCACCCTGCCGCGACGCACGCTCAAGCAGCTCATCGATGCCACCGGCTTTGCGATGGCGCAGCAGGACGTGCGCTATTACCTCAACGGCATGCTGATTGAGCTGCGCGATCATCTGGTGCGCACCGTGGCCACCGACGGTCACCGTCTGGCCGTATGCTCACGCAGTGCCGATATCGCCCTTGAGGAACCCCAGCGTCTGATCCTGCCGCGCAAGGGCGTGGTCGAGCTCTCGCGTTTGCTCGATGACAGCGACGAGCCGGTCACGCTGATGCTCGGCGCCAGCCATCTGCGCGTACGCACCGGCGCCTACACCTTTACCTCGCGGCTGGTGGACGGCAAGTTCCCCGACTACGAGCGGGTCATCCCCAAGGGCGGCGACAAGCAGATTCTGGCCGAACGCGGCGAGCTGCGTAAGGTGCTCTCGCGAACCGCCATTCTCTCCAACGAGAAGTATCGCGGCGTGCGGCTCAATCTGGAAGCGGGCAATCTGCGGGTGCTGGCCAACAACCCCGAGCAGGAAGAGGCCGAAGAGAACGTGGCGATCGACTACAGCGGCAGCGCGCTGGAGATCGGTTTCAACGTTGGCTATCTGATCGATGTGCTCAGCGTGCTGGACACCGATCAGGTCCAGCTGACGCTGTCCGACCCCAACAGCAGTGCGCTGCTGGAAGCGCCCGGCGGCGGCGATGCCATGTACGTTGTCATGCCGATGCGGCTCTGATCCTCCTGCCAGCTCGTCTGTCACAACAGCGCCCGGCATTGGCCGGGCGCGCGTCCCCTTCGGATCGCCATGCCGCTTGATCATCTTCACTTTCAGGGGCTGCGCAATCTGCCGTCCGTCACATGGCAGCCCGGTGCGCACGTCAACCTGATTTTCGGCGACAACGGCAGCGGCAAGACCAGCCTGCTGGAAGGCCTGCACATTCTGGGCATGGGGCGCTCGTTTCGTACCCGTCAGCTCAAGCACGCCATCACCCATGATCAGGACGCCCTGACGCTGTTTGGCCGGCTGGCGGGGGAGCCACCGCTGCCGCTGGGCGTGGAGCGTCGTCGCGACGCTGATGGCCTCAATGTGCGGGTGGCCGGCGAGAAGATCGATCGCATTGCCGAGCTCGCCCGCCACCTGCCCATGCAGCTGATCAACCCCGATGCCTTTCGCCTGATCGAGGGCGCGCCAGCGGCGCGACGCGAATTTCTCGACTGGGGCGTGTTTTATGTTTACCCCGATTTTTTCGATGTCTGGCGCCGCGCAAGACGCGCGCTCAAACATCGGAATGCGCTGCTCAGACATGATAGAATCGACGAACAGTCGCTGGCCCTCTGGAGCCGCGAACTGGCGCGCTGGAGCGATCGACTGGATGCGATGCGCAGTGACTGGATGGCGCGCTTTTCAGGCGTTTTCAACGCCACGCTTGCCGAGCTGATCGATCTGCCGGACCTGTCGCTTCGCTACCATCGCGGCTGGGACAAGAGTCGCCCGCTCGAGGAGATATTGCTGGAGAGCGTGGCCACCGATCGGCAGATGAAGTTCACCCAGCAGGGGCCCCAACGCGCCGATCTGCGCCTGCGCATGGGCCGCTATCCGGCGTCCGAAGTGCTCTCCAGAGGACAGCAGAAGCTGGTGGTCAGCGCCATGAAACTGGCGCAGGGGCGGCTTCTGGAGCAGGAAGGCCGGCACCGCTGCCTCTATCTGATCGATGATCTGGCCGCCGAACTTGACGAACAGCACCGCCGCGCATTCTGTCGGCTGCTGGAACAGATGAATTGTCAGACCTTTCTGACCGGCATCGAGCCCGCCTCGCTTGAGGGGCACTGGGGTATTGATACCGACGTCAAAAGGTTTCACGTGAAACAGGGTCGTCTGGCAGGCACTGCCGACGGCACGATGACCCGGGAGCATCAATGAGCGAACCACAGGCTTACGACTCATCGAGTATCAAGGTTCTTAAGGGGCTGGACGCGGTACGCAAGCGCCCGGGCATGTACATTGGCGATACCGATGATGGCACCGGTCTGCACCACATGGTGTTCGAGATCGTCGATAACTCGATCGACGAGGCGCTGGCCGGCCACTGCAGCGAAATCCGGGTCGTCATTCACCCCAATGAGTCTGTCACCGTCTCCGATGACGGCCGTGGCATCCCAACCGATATCCACTCCGAAGGGGTATCGGCGGCGGAAGTGATCATGACCGTGCTCCACGCCGGCGGCAAGTTCGACGACAACTCCTACAAGGTGTCCGGCGGACTGCACGGCGTGGGGGTCTCGGTGGTCAACGCGCTGTCCGAGCAGCTCAAGCTCACCATCTGGCGCAAGAACCAGGTCCACGAGCAGATCTACAAGCATGGCGTGCCGCAGTCGCCGCTGGCGGTGGTGGGCGACACCGAGCGCTCCGGCACCCAGATTCATTTCAAGCCTTCATCGGAGACCTTCGCCAATATCGAGTTTCACTACGATATTCTGGCTAAGCGCCTCAGGGAGCTTTCGTTTCTCAACTCCGGCGTGGCGATTCGCCTGCTCGACGAGCGCGACGGCCGCGAGGAGCTGTTCCACTACGAAGGCGGCCTGCGCGCCTTTGTCGATCACCTCAACACCAACCGAACGACCGTCAACCCGGTGTTTCACTTCAACGCCGAGCGCGAGGATGGCATTGCGGTGGAAGTGGCGATGCAGTGGAACGACAGCTACAGCGAAAACATCTTCTGCTACACCAACAACATTCCGCAGCGCGACGGTGGCACGCACATGGCGGGTTTCCGCGGTGCGCTGACCCGCAGCCTCAACAGCTACATCGAGGCCGAGGAGCTGCAGAAAAAGTCCAAGGTCGCGACCTCGGGCGATGATGCCCGTGAAGGTCTGACCGCGATCATCTCGGTCAAGGTGCCCGACCCGAAGTTCTCCTCGCAGACCAAGGACAAGCTGGTCTCCTCCGAGGTGAAAACGGCCGTCGAGCAGGAGATGAGCCGTCAGCTCTCCGACTACCTGCTGGAAAACCCCAATGACGCCAAGGCGATCGTCAACAAGATGCTTGACGCCGCCCGCGCCCGCGACGCTGCTCGCAAGGCGCGCGAGATGACCCGCCGCAAGGGCGCGCTGGATATCGCCGGGCTGCCCGGCAAGCTGGCCGACTGTCAGGAGAAGGACCCGACCCGCTCGGAGCTCTACCTGGTCGAGGGCGACTCCGCCGGCGGCAGCGCCAAGCAGGGCCGCGATCGCCGCACCCAGGCGATCCTGCCGCTCAAGGGCAAGATCCTCAACGTCGAGAAGGCTCGCTTTGACAAGATGCTCTCCTCGGCCGAGGTCGGCACCCTGATCACCGCGCTGGGCTGCGGCATTGGTCGCGAGGAGTTCAACGCCGACAAGCTGCGCTATCATTCGATCATCATCATGACCGACGCCGATGTCGACGGCTCGCACATTCGTACCCTGCTGTTGACGTTCTTCTTCCGTCAGATGCCGGAGCTGATCGAGCGCGGCCACATCTTCATTGCTCAGCCGCCGCTGTACAAGATCAAGCGCGGCAAGAACGAGATGTATCTCAAGGACGAAGCGGCGCTGATCCAGCACCTGACCACCACGGCTCTTGATGGCGCGCAGCTGCACGTCAACGCCGACGCCCCGGGCATCGGCGGTGAGCATCTTGAAAGGCTGGTGCATCAGTACCGTGACGTGATGGACCGCCTCGACCGTCTGGCCCGCGTCTATCCGGCCGACGTGCTCAAGCGTCTCATCTACGCCGACCCGGTCAGCGAAGAGATGCTGGCAGACAAGGCTGCCATGACGCGCTGGATCGAGGCCCTGCAGGCCGATCTGGACGAGCGCATCGCCTACGAGGGCGGCCCGCGCTACATCTTCCGTCTGGTCCACAGCGAGGAGCGCGGGCTGTATCTGCCGGCGGCCGTGTTGAGCGCCCATGGCGTGGAAACCGACTATCCGCTGGGGCTGGGCTTTTTCCAGTCGGCCGATTACGCCGCCATGGTCGCGCTCAATCAGGCGCTGGACGGTCTGCTGGAAGAGGGTGCCTACATCGCCCGCGGCGAGCGCTCCAAGCCGGTCGAGAACTTCCACGACATCCTCACCTGGCTGATGGCCGAGGCCAGCCGCGGCTTCAGCATCCAGCGCTACAAGGGGCTGGGTGAGATGAATCCGGACCAGCTGTGGGAAACCACCATGGATCCGGAAAGCCGCCGCATGCTCAGGGTCACCATCGAGGACGCCATTGGCGCCGACATGATGTTCAACACCCTGATGGGCGACGAGGTCGAACCGCGCCGTGACTTCATCGAGCAAAACGCGCTGGTGGCGAACCTGGACATCTGATCCGGTCAAGTCTTCGCCTCATCCAACCGGAGCCTCGTGCTCCGGTTTTTTATGCCCCGGGTTGTCTGCCGGTCATGCCCTCGGAGTGATGCCCTGATGCTCGACAGTGTTGGACCCCTGGCCGGACAGTTTTTCGGTTTCGTCTCGCTGCTGCTCTATCTGCTGGCCTTTGCCAGCCGGCGTGACGAGCGGCTGATGGTGATCCTGGTTCTCGCCAACGTGACGTTTGCGCTGCAGTTTGCCTTTCTGGGCAGCTGGACGGCCGCGACGCTGTCGCTGGTGGTGATCCTGCGCATTGCGCTGGCCCGGCGCTATCCGCAGGCGTTCGAGTAACCGGTTACCTCGATAAACCACTTTGGTGCCATGCGGCCAAAATCGCGGCGCACGTTGGTTTTAAGGGCCGCCTTCGAGTCCAGCACCACACACTCTCCCGCCTCGCGTACGAACACCACCCAGTGCCAGAAGGGCACGCCGTCGATTTGTCGCCACTTGATCGCCAGCAGAGCTCGATCCGGCAGGTCCTCCCAGCCGGTAAAGGGCTGCTCGTCGCTGGAAGCCTCGATGTCCAGATCGGCCAGCAGGTGCCTGACGTAGGCTGTCTGTGACCACAGCGAATGATCACCGGCAAAAATGCCAAGCGCGGCGGCCCGGGCTCGCGCCGTCTCATAATCAAGGCCTGCCAGCGCGGCGCAGGCGGCGATGCCGCAGCCGGTGGGTTCTTTTTGAATAACGGGCGTCATGGATAATCCTTTTGCTTGACCTGGAGTGCGCTCCAGGCCGTAACCTCTTTTTTGGCTTCAGCACTGGAGGGATGCATGAAGATTGGAGAACTGGCCAGACGCTCGGGGCGTTCGACCCATACGCTGCGCTACTACGAGCGCATTGGTCTTCTGCCGCCGCCCCGGCGGGATGGCTCGGGTCAGCGCGACTATGACGCCAGCATACTGGTATGGCTGGCTTTTCTGGAGCGCCTGCGCGCCACCGGCATGCCGATTCGTGAAATGCTCGATTACGCCGCTCTGCGCGCCCGCGGTGTGGAGACTGCGCAAACGCGCTGTAATCTGCTTGAGGCGCATCGTGAGCGGGTTCGCGAGCACATGTGTCTTTTGCAGGCATCGCTTGAAGTGCTGGATACCAAAATCGAAGGCTACCACGCCACCCTGCATGAGGAGACATCAAGGATATGAGCCAACCCCATGAGAGCGACAGACTGATTCGCGGACGTCAGGCCCTGGCTGCCATTGATGGCGAGGCAGGAGAGAAGGTCATAAGCGCACTGGCCGATATTGCGCCCGATTTTGCGACTTATCTGCTGGAGTTTCCGTTTGGCGATATCTACTCGCGTCCCGGGCTTGATCTGCGCAGTCGTGAAACGGCCACTATCGCGGCACTGACGGCCATGGGCACGGCGCCGGCTCAGCTGAAGGTCCATATCGAGGCTGGCCTGAATGTCGGGCTCAGCCGAGAGGAAATTGTTGAAATCATTATGCAGATGGCGGTGTATGCCGGATTCCCGGCTGCGCTCAACGGACTTTTTGTTGCCAGGGAGGCGTTCACCGCTCGTGAGGGCAACGCCGAGACAAGTACCTAAAAAAGCTGCCCCTGTTCGGGCCGTGCCGGCAGACCCCGCCGGGCATACTCGGCCTCGAGCGAGGCGAGCACGTCGATATTGCCGCCGCGCCAGCCGTTCAGTGCCCTGACCAGTGCATCGTCATCGAGGGACTCGATCGTGTGACCGCGCGCCGGGCCAAAGCGCAGGCGCATACCGGGCACCGGCTGGCCGGTGGTGGCCCAGTCGAGAAAGCCGGCAAAGTCGGTAAAACCAAAGCGGGCCATCAACGGCGGGATCAGGGCGGCGGTCATGCGTACATCACCCAGCGCGTCGTGGGCGTTGAGGGGCGCCTCACCGGTCAGCGCCTGGTAGGTGCTGGCAAGCGAGGCGCTTTCAAGGCCGTCGCGCTTTTTGAGCCGATAGGCCGGCAGGAAAAGGTCCAGGCTGCGCCTGGGACGCAGCCCCAGGCGGTGAGCGATCACGTTGTCAAAGCTGGTGTTGCTAAAGCCGATGACCAGCGCGTCAAAGCCCTGACGCGCCGCGGCCTGATAGACCTCCGGCACGGCGCGGCGATAGTCGGGGCAGTCGGCGACATCCTCATCACGCAGACCGTGCACGCGAGTGGTGGCCGATGCGATCGGCCCGCCCGGATGATAGTTGGCGTAGGACTGCCACCGGCGATAAAAGGCGCCGTCATTGCCCAGTATGCCGCTCAGTACGGCCAGCTGCACCACGCCGCAGTGTCGGGCGCTGCCGCCGGCGGTTTCAAAGTCGTGAATCAGCGCACGCATGGCGTCTCATCAGACAAAAGCCGTCGGGCCAGCGGCATCAGTATCTCCACCAGCACCGTCAGATCCGCCGGTTCCGTGGCGTTCGGCCATCGGGCTTCCAGCTCGGCGACTTCCATGCCGACGACGTCTTCCTCGGCTAGGGCGGCCATCAGCTCGGCCAGACATTCCGTGGCAAGGCCGCCGTCGATCTGGTGGTCGCTGGGTACCACGCCGGGCTGGAGCACGTCGCAGTCGAGGTGGATATAGACCGGGCGGCCGTTGATGGCACGTTGCAGCGCCTCGACGTCGAGCTGTGCCGGGGGCAGATGAAGCAGGCGTTTGTCATCGATGAGTGCCTGCTCGGCGGGGTCGAGCTGGTGGGCGCCGGCCAGAATGACCTGAGCCAGCGACAGATCACTGCCCAGACCGCTGTCCCACAGCCCGGCGGCGCCGGCAATCACCATGCCACCGAGATAGCCGGATTCGGAGGTCTCCGGCGTGTTGAGATCGCCATGGGCATCGAACCAGACGATGCAGGCCTCGGGGTGCTGCCGGGCGATCACCGGCAGGGTGGCCAGCGCGCCGGCGCAGCGGCTCATGGTCAAAACGGGACGCTTGCCTGCCGACAGCGTCTTCTCCAGGTATCGTCCCAGCGACACGAAATCGGGCGTGACGGCCTCGAGCATCTGCTGCCAGCTGCCCGACAGCGCCTGACCCGGCGCCCCCAGCGTCTGCAGGGGAATCCCGAGAACGGCCGCCAGACGCTGCGCCAGGGCGAGGGCGCCGGTCATGCCGTGAGGATTGCGGCCGCCACAGTTGCCCTGAAAACAGATCAGCGGCGGCGGGGCGGTCGAAGGGGACGGCTGCACCATGAGATCTCCTTGTCAGAGGGAAGGGCCTGATCATGCCACGGCGTCTACACAATCACATCAGCGCGTGGTCATAAAGGCGCGAATGCCTTCGGCCAGCTGACGCCCGAGGCGTTCCAGCGTCTCGCCCTCGACCATGCCGACGCCCAGCACCAGGCCGCGACGTGGATCATCGGCGGCGCAGACCGGGCTGAGCGGCTTGACCACCAGTCGGTAGTGATTGAGCAGATAGCGCGCCAGCCGCACGTCATCGATCTCCGGGGCGAGCGTTACGCACAGCGTGATGGTGCCGGCCGGGGGCGAAATCTCGACCACGCCCGGAAGTCCCGTCAGCAGGTCATGCAGGGTCTGCTGGCGCAGCAGATACTCGCGGTTGATGCGCCGACACCAGCGGTCCAGATCGCCATCGGCCATGAACTGCGCCAGTACCGCCTGATCGAGCATGCGCCCTTCGCGAAAGATCTCGCTGCGCAATCGATTGATGGCCCCGCTCAGCGCCCGGGGCACGACCAGATACCCCAGCCGCAGTCCCGGAAACATCAGCTTGGAGAACGAGCCGGCCAGAATGGAGCGACCGTCATCGGGGCAGAAGAGCAGCGCTCGGTGACGGCTATCAAAGAACTCGTAGTCGTCCTCGATGATGAGCTCCGGCGCCAGTCGCTCGACCAGTGCGCGCTTGTCCTCGATCGGCATGGGCACGCTCAGGGGGTAGTGGCGCGCACCGGTCAGGTAGAGAAGGCGCGGTGCGCGCGCCGCTGACGGCGGGTCGCGATAGCCCGCACCGGGCTGCCAGGGGCACTGATCGATGCCCAGCCCCGCGGCCTGAAAGACGTTACGCGCGCCCCAGTAGCAGGGCGAATCCATGACCACGCGCTCGCCGTGATCGGCGAATGCCAGCGCGCACAGCTCCAGACCGTGATGGGTGCCATCGGTAATGATGATCTGTTCCAGGGCGCACTCGATGCCGCGCCCGCGGCGAAGAAAGTCGGCGATCTCACGCTTGAGCGGCCCGTAGCCGCCGCTGGAGTAGGACAGCAGCAGGGCATTGTGCGGCACGGTCAGGGTGGCGTAGAGCGTGCGCCAGCGCCGCATGGGAAAGCGGGCAATATCGGGGATGCCCGGTACGAAGGCGCCGCTCTGGATCGGGCTGGCACCGCTGGTGCTCAGAATCTGTCGGGCCCGGTGTGACAACGCCACCGGCGGTGCTGACGCCTGTGGTGTCGATGTGCTCGGGCGCCGGCTCCAGCTGCCGCGGCCGTGCTGGGTCGTCAGCAGATGCTGTGACTGCAAAAGCTCGATGACGCCGGCCAGGGTATTGCGTGCCACGCCCAGGCGCTGGCAGATATGGCGGTGGGCCGGCAGGCGCTGGCCGTCGACCCACTGCAGCTCGATCAGACCAGTCAGGGCCTGCTCCAGACGCACCTGCTTGCTCAGCCGGTCGGGCTGGCGCTGCCAGGCCGCTTCAATATCGCTCAGAGCCTCTTCGGCAGATCGCTGCATGACGCTTGTCCGGGCAGGGTGGCGGGCGTGAGGGGCCATTATGGTGGCGGCGTCGCGCAGTGGTCTACCTGAACACACAAGTGGTTCACGTACCGGATGCGCCACAGTGGTAGCGTGTGATCAGGAGCAACAACAAGGCATCAATGCCGAACAGACACTCCCATCGCCCTGAATGATCATAACAATGACGGAATAATCCATGCAGAGCACCACAAAACCACGCGAACTGGTACGCGTTCTGGCCCGCACTGACGTGCTGGCCCTGGCCTTTGGCGCCATGATCGGCTGGGGCTGGATCGTTCTGACCGGCGGCGCGATTCTCGACGCCGGCAGCCTCGGCGCCATCATCGCCTTCATCATCGGCGGCATTGCCGTGCTGCTGGTAGGTCTGACCTACGCCGAACTGGCCTCGGCCATGCCCAAGGTGGGCGGTGAGCACGTCTACAGCTACCGCGCGCTGGGCCATTTTGCCTCCTTTATCTGTACCTGGAGCATCGTGCTGGGCTATGTGAGCGTGGTGTCGTTTGAAGCCGTCGCCCTGCCCACCGTGGTCGAGCAGCTCTTTCCAGGCTATGACGTGGGCCATCTCTGGACGGTGGCCGGCTGGGACGTCAAGGCCAGCTGGGTCGCCGTGGGCGTGATCGGCTCGCTGATCATGATGGCGATCAACTATGTCGGCATCACCACCGCGGCACTGATCCAGAAGCTGGTGACCGGCCTGATTCTGGTGGTCGGTGTGCTCTTCATTACCGGGGCGCTGTTTACCGGTGAAGTGGCCAACATGACGCCGCTTTTCAACCATGAATCCAGCGGCGGCTTTGCCGGCGGCATCATGGCGGTGCTGGTGATGGTGCCCTTTTTGTTCGTGGGCTTTGACGTCATCCCCCAGGCGGCCGAGGAGATCGATCTGCCCTATCGCGACATCGGCAAGGTGCTGATTGCCTCGGTACTGATGGCGGTCGCCTGGTATGCGCTGATTGTGCTCGGTACCAGCCTGATGCTGGATCAGCCGGCGCTTGAGGGCAGCTCGCTGTCGGTACCGGACGCCATGGGCGCGGTCATGGGCAGCGTCTGGGGCAGCAAGCTGATGGTGCTGGCGGGCATTGCGGGCATCATCACCAGCTGGAACGCCTTTTATATCGGCGGGTCGCGGGCGATCTACGCGCTGGCGCACTCCGGCATGCTGCCGGCCTTTCTGGGCAAACTGCATCCGAAGTACAAGACGCCCACCAACGCCATCATCATGATCGGGCTGTTGTCGACGATTGCGCCCTTCATGGGGCGCCCGGCCATGGTGTGGCTGGTGGATGCCGGCGGTCTTGGCATCGTGATCGCCTATCTGTTCGTGGCGCTGTCGTTTCTGGTACTGCGAAAGCGCGAACCCGACATGGACCGCCCTTTCAAGGTGGGTAACGGTCGAGTGGTCGGCGCGCTGGCGGTGGCGCTGTCGCTTGGCATGGCCTGTCTGTATTTGCCGGGCAGCCCCTCGGCCCTGACCGGCATCGAGTGGGGCGTATTTGGCGGCTGGATGGTGCTGGGGCTTGCGATGTATCTCTTTGCGCTCAATCGCTACGGGCGCGCTTTCAGCGACCGGGTCATGCAAAACGTTTATGACCGCTGACATCACATCCATGAGGGAGACACATGTTTGACATCGAATTCAAAAGCCAGCGCGCCGCGGCACTGATCGGCGAGCGCTGGGTCGAAGGCGACCGGCAGTTTGCGGTCAATAACCCGGCCACCGGGGAACTGATTGCCCTCGTGGCCGATCTGGGCGCCGAGGAAACCCGTGAGGCCGTCGCCGCCGCCGACACGGCAATGGCCGACTGGCGCCGCGTGCCGGCGAAGGAGCGCTCGCGTCTGCTGCGCCGCTGGTTTGATCTGGTGGTGGAACACACCGATCAACTGGCGCGGTTGATGACGCTGGAACAGGGCAAGCCGCTGGCGGAGTCCCGCGGGGAGGTCGGCTACGGCGCCTCGTTTATCGAGTTCTACGCCGAAGAGGCCAAGCGCATTGCCGGGGAAACCCTGCCGGGACACGGCGCGGACAAGCGCATTCTGGTGGTGCGCGAGCCGATCGGCGTGGTCGCCGCCATTACGCCTTGGAACTTCCCGCTGGCGATGATCACCCGCAAATGCGCCCCGGCACTGGCCGCCGGCTGTACGGTGGTGATCAAGCCCGCCGAGGCCACGCCGCTGACCGCACTGGCACTGGCCGCGCTGGCGCTGGAGGCCGGTATACCGGCAGGGGCCATCAATGTAGTCACCGCCAAAAGCCCTGCCGCGGTGGGCGAGGTGCTCACCACCGACCCGCGGGTGCGCAAGGTCTCGTTTACCGGCTCCACGCCGGTGGGCAAGAAGCTTCTGGCGCAGTGCGCCTCCACGGTCAAAAAGACCGCCATGGAGCTGGGCGGCAACGCCCCCTTTATCGTCTTCGATGACGCCGATGTCGATGCCGCCGTTGAGGGCGCGATCGCCTCGAAATACCGCAACGCCGGCCAGACCTGCGTGTGCACCAACCGCTTTCTGGTCCAGTCCGGCGTGTATGACGCCTTTGTCGAGAAACTCGCCGAGCGCGTACGCCAGCTCAAGGTCGGCAACGGTCAGGAAGAAGGCATCAACATCGGGCCGCTGATCAATCAGGCCGCGGTCGACAAGGTCAGCGCGCACGTTGCTGACGCCCTCGACAAGGGCGCTCGACTGGTAGAGGGTGGTCAGACGCACGCGCTGGGGCACTCGTTTTATGAACCGACCGTGCTGGCGGATGTGACACCGGACATGGCCGTGGCTCATGAGGAGACCTTCGGGCCATTGGCGGCGGTGTTTCGTTTCGACCAGGATGATCAGGCCATTGCGATGGCCAACGATACGCCCTTTGGCCTGGCGGCCTACTTCTACGCCCGCGACTACAAGCGCATCTGGCATGTGATGGAGGCGCTGGAGTACGGCATGGTGGCCGTCAACGAAGGGTTGTTGTCGACCGAGCTGGCCCCCTTTGGCGGGATCAAGGAGTCCGGACTGGGTCGAGAGGGTTCGCACCATGGACTGGAGGAGTTTACCGAGCTCAAGTATGTCTGTCTTGGCGGGCTGTAATCGCTGCACATCAAAGGAGACTGCAGATGAACAACAATGAACTCAACGAGCTGAAAAAGCGCTACGTGGCCAACGGCGCGGCAAGCCCTGATACCCACTTTGCCGACCACGCCGAAAATGCCGAGCTGTGGGACGCCGATGGCAAGCGCTTTATCGACTTTGCCGGCGGCATCGGCGTGCTCAACATCGGCCACCGCCATCCGAAGGTGGTCGAGGCGGTCAAGGCACAGCTCGACAAGGTGATGCACACCTGCCAGACCGTCATGCCCTATGAAGGCTACGTGAAGGTGGCCGAAAAACTCAGCCACATCACGCCGGTACGCGGGCACGCCAAGGTGATGCTGGCCAACTCCGGTGCCGAGGCGCTGGAAAACGCCGTCAAGGTTGCCCGTGCCGCGACCGGTCGCTCCAGCGTGATCTGCTTCACCGGCGGCTATCACGGTCGTACCTTCATGACCATGGCGATGAACGGCAAGGTCGCGCCGTATCGCACCGACTTCGGCCCCATGCCCGGACAGGTCTACCGCGCGCCCTATCCGGTCGAATCGATCGGCGTCAGCGAGGAAGAGGCGCTGCGCGGGCTGAAGATGACCTTCAAGACCGATGCCAACCCAAAGGATACCGCGGCGATCGTCATCGAGCCGGTGCTGGGCGAAGGGGGCTTTCACGCGGCCTCACCGAGCTTCATGAAGGCCCTGCGCGAGATCTGTGACGAGCACGGCATCCTGCTGATCGTTGACGAAGTGCAGTCCGGCTTTGGTCGTACCGGCAAGATGTTTGCCATCGAGCACACCGGTGTGGAGCCCGACATCATGACCATGGCCAAGAGCATGGGCGATGGCATGCCGATCTCGGCGGTGGTGGGCACCGACAGCGTGATGGACGCCTCCGGCGGCAATTCGCTGGGGGGCACCTATACCGGCAGCCCGGTCTCGTGTGCCGCCGTACTGGCCGTGCTGGATGTCTTCGAGGAGGAAAACATTCTCGAGAAAAGCCGCGCACTGGGCGACAAGCTCGGCGAACGCTTCCAGACGCTGGAGCGCTCGTTTGACTGCGTGCGCAATTCGCGTCACCTGGGCGCCATGGCGGCGTTTGATCTGGTCCGCGCCGACGGCGAGCCGGATGCCGAGCTGGCCGGCAAACTGTGCAAGACGGCGCGCGAGCGCGGCCTGATCCTGCTCTCCTGCGGGCTCTACGCCAACACGATCCGCTTTTTGATGCCGGTCACCATCAGCGATGAGGTGCTCGGTGAAGGGATGGATCTGATCGAGTCCATGCTCGGTGAGATGAGCGGTCAGTCATAAGCAGCTCGTGTGCCGGTGACCGCCGCGTCTGACACAAAAGGCCCCGCCATTGGCGGGGCCTTTTTTATGCCACGAGCAGGTCTCGATCGCGGATTACGGCTGGCGCGCGGCAATCTGCAAAAAGGTTTCGACTTCCTCAATCGTGGGGATGCCGGTGGCGGCCCCGGCGCGCTGTACGGCAAGCGCGGCGGCGGCGGTGGCGCGCTCAAGGCAGGTCGAGGCGTCACAGCCTGCCTGCACGGCGGCCATGTAATAGCCAATGAAGGTATCGCCGGCGCCGGTGGTGTCCACGGCCTGCACCGGACGGGCCGGCTGATACAGGGGCTCATTGCGCTCGCCGTCGATGCGCCAGGCCCCTTCCGAGCCGAGCGTGAGCACGATGTCGGTGTTCGGCAGGGCCTGCTGTAGCGCCTGGATCAGGGTGTTGGCGTTGCTCTCTTCCGGCAGCTCGACCAGTGCGGCCGCCTCGCCGCGATTGACGAACAACAGCGACAGTTCACTCAGCGCCAGCTCACGAATGGCGGGCGTCATCGGCGCCGGATTGAAGGCGACCTTCAGCCCCCGGCCCAGCGCCTGACGGATCACATCCTCGATATCGTTGCACTCGTTTTGCAGCAGCAACCAGCCCTCGCTGTCGGCACCGTCGATCAATGCCCTGATGCGCTCCTTGCTGAAGCTCTGATTGGTGCCGCCAAACAGCACGATGGCGTTTTCGCCGTCGTCATCGACCTGGATCACGGTGTGACCGCTCGAGCCCTCAAGCAGGGTCACATCATCGATATCGGCCCCGGCGTCTTTCAGCGTCGCAAGCGCCCACTCGTCGGCCTGGCCCAGCTGGGCCCAGTGGGCGACCCGGCCGCCGGCACGCGCCAGCGCGATGGTCTGGTTGGCACCCTTGCCCCCCAGCACGATCTGATAATCAGTGCTGGAGAGCGTCTCGCCCGGGCGCACCAGGTGCGGCACGCGGTAGACATGGTCGATGTTGATCGACCCGTAGTTGTAGACGGTGGCACTTCCGGATGCCGATAGGTTCGATGCTGACATGACGCCCTCGCTGATTGGCAATGCGGTGATAGCAATGATTTGGCGTGATCATCGAACAGATGGGGCCCATTGTCGATTCAGGGCAGACTGACGATCCAGGACAGACTGACGATTCAGGGCAGATCAAACACCAGTACTTCAGCGTCACGACCATGGGCGAGTGTGATCCGTGCTTCGTCTTCCAGCATCAGGGCATCGCCGCTTGCAAGGTTCTGGCCGTTAACCTCCAGCGCGCCGCGAATGAGATGCACGTAGCCGCGCCGGCCGGGGGCGAGCTCATGGGTCAGGGCGGTCTCGCCGTCCAGGATCGTGGCGTAAATGAAGGCATCCTGCTCGATGCGCAGCGAGTCTTCCCGACCGTCGGGGGAAATGATCAGACACAGCCGGTCGCGTTTTGAATCAGACGGGAAGTCGGCCTCGCTGTAGCGCGGGGAAAGCCCCGTCTCACGTGGGAAGAGCCAGACCTGCAGAAAGTGCACCGGCGCATGCGCGCTGTGATTGAACTCGCTGTGCTCCACGCCGGTACCGGTGGTCATCAGTTGCACACGCCCCTGGCCAATGCTGGAACCGTTGCCCAGGGTGTCGCGGTGCGCCAGCTCACCGGCGAGCACGTAGGAAAAGATCTCCATGTCGCGATGGCCGTGCTGGCCAAAGCCGCCGCCGGGGGCGACACGGTCTTCATTGATCACCCGCAGGGGGCCAAACTGGACATGGCTTGGGTCGACATAGCCGGCAAAGGAGAAGGAGTGGTAGCTCTCGAGCCAGCCGTGATCGGCGTGGCCGCGCTCACTGCCGGGGCGAAGGGTCAGCATGACAAAAACTCCAAAAAAGAGAGAATCGGAAATGCGTCACAGCATCGGCTTCGACTTCCTGCAGGGCAACTGCAGAAAATAAGCGATAACGTTCGATCCAATCGAATGGAACCGTTCTGAAGTTCGAGGCGGTCGCATTCTCCGATGCCGGGACAGGCGGGCAGTTATCCCGTGTTTCAGATCACTGCCCGACAGACGTCTTATTCCTTCGCGCTGGATTTTTTGGCGTTGCCGTCCTCCTTTTTCGTAGTTTGCGCGCGATTGTCGTCCTCCAGCAGATCGGCTACCGAATCGAGAATCTCCTTGGGACGATACGGATAACGCTCGACCTCGGACCGGTCGGCAATGCCGGTCAGGACCAGTACGGTATGAAGCCCGGCCTCGATGCCTGCCACCACGTCGGTATCCATGCGATCACCGATCATGCCGGTGCGCAGGGAGTGGGCGCCCAGCTTGTTGAGTGCCGAACGAAACATCATCGGGTTGGGCTTGCCCACGACATAGGGCTCGCGTTTGGTCGCGCTGGTGATCAGCGCCGCTACGGCACCGGTCGCCGGCAGTGGGCCTTCCTGGCTGGGGCTGGTCACATCCGGATTGGTGACGATAAAGCGGGCGCCGTCGTTGATCAGTCGAATGGCGCGGGTAATCGCCTCAAACGAGTAGGTGCGGGTCTCGCCCAGTACCACGTAGTCCGGGTCGGTGTCGGTCATGACAAAGCCGGCTTCATGCATGGCGGTGGTAATGCCGGCCTCACCGATGACAAAGGCAGAGCCCCCGGGCGATTGATCCTTCAAAAAGGCCGCGGTCGCCAGCGCCGAGGTCCACAGCTGCTCCTCGGGCACGTCGATGCCGCTGCGCGCCAGCCGGGCGCTGAGGTCGCGCGGGGTATAGATCGAATTGTTGGTCAGTACCAGAAAGGGCTTTTGCTTCTCCCGCCACTGGTTGATCAGCTCGGCCGCCCCGGGAATGGCCTTGTTCTCGTGCACCAGCACGCCATCCATGTCGGTCAGCCAGCAATCGACGTCGCGTTCTACCTTCTTGCCTGTCGTCACAATTCGTCCCCCGTTTTGGTGATGAAGTTCAGCATAGCGTTAGATAGCGCGTTGTGTCTTTTCTACCACCGGGCCTTTGGCCGGTTACCAGCGATGAGAGATGACCGAAGTCATGGTGAAGGCGTTGAAAGATCAATGCGCTCGGCCCCGCTTTTGTTTAAAAACATTGTTTTAAAAAGACTTTCATAAGGAAGATTAACGTCATTTTTAATTCAGATTTTCATTTAATTTTTTCTTCATGATTCAGGGGGCTTTTTTAAAAAATACGGCTTGAATATCGGAACCGGCGCCTGTCACTGTGGTCTTTTAATGTTGTTAAATGACAGTCAAACGATTTAATAAATCATTAATGGTTGCGAGAGGTTTTCTCGCCACGGCCGCCCTGACCCGGTGATTTGATGTCTCTGAAAACAGCGATTCGAACCAACACATTTCTCAAGACAACAGCGCAGAAAGTCGAAAAAATCGCCCGGCGTGGCGTGACCTTTCTCATTACGAAATATCTGCGAAAAAACAGGGCGGTCGAGGTTGAAAGCCTGCACGGACCATTGAAGATACTGCTGGTGCGGCCCAACTATCGCATCGGCAATGCCCTGATCATGTCGCCCATCATCGAGACGTTTCGCCAGCGCTTTCCCGACGCGCAGATCGACCTTCTCACGACAGACAATACCCGGACGCTGTTTCGCCATCAGGGCGTGGATCATGTTCTGACCCTGTCGCGCGATGCCATTGTGCGCCCGTGGCGCTTTCCGGCCATGCTCCGGCGTCTGCGTCGGGAGCAATACGACCTGGCCGTGCAGGCCGGGCCCAGCTCGCTGACCGGGCTGATCTTCGTGCGCTGTATCAAAAGCCGCTACACCATGGGCAAGGGCAAGCGCGACCAGCGCTGGTTCGATATCGAGGTCAGCGGCGACCAGCGTCACGCTTACGACATGCCGCAGATGTTTGCCCGCGCCCTGGACACGTCCTGTCGTGACCGCCCGCTGATGCTATTGAGCAGCGGTGAGCGCAGCATCGGGCGCGGTGAGCTGGAAGAGCTGGGTATCGATTTTGATGACGCCGGCCGGGCGGCGCCCTTTGTGGCGCTGTTTGTGGGCGGGCATCTCGACAAGCGCCTGCCCCTGAGCTTCTGGCAGGAGAGCATCGACGCACTGGAGTCGGCCGGCCAGCGCTATGTGGTGTTTGTCGGGCCCGAGGAGCTGCGCCACGCCCCGGCTCTCGAGCAACAGATGGCCGATAGTCGATACGGTGCGCTCTGCCGTCCCCGGCCACTGCGCATCTTTGCCGCCATGCTGCACCACGCCCGCCACCTGATCAGCCCCGACTCCGGCCCGCTGCATATCGGTGCGGCGCTGGATGTGCCGGTCATGGCGCTGGTGCAAAAGCGCAAGTCGCTGAAGTTTGCCCCGCGCGGGCCGCTGGATATCGTGCTGTGGCAGCCGGACGCCGGGCGACTGCTGGAGGCCGTGACCCGGCCCGAGCAGTTCCAGGGGCGGCGTGATATTGAGGCGGTTGTCCCTGACCCGACCCCGGAGATGGCGTTGACGTCATAACGGTTGACGCATAACGACAGCGACCGCGGCAGGCGCCTTCCGGGTGGATCATTCGGCCTGGGAGGCCGCCGCGACCCGGCGGCTTCGCGACCTGTGCAGCCCCAGCCAGCCGTTGACGAGCAGCGTGACCAGGGTGAGCAGGCCGCCGTAGAGGGTCGCCTCCGGGGGCTCTTCGCCGAGCAGCCACCAGACCCACAGCGTGCCCAGGATCGCCTCGACCAGATAAAACAGCGCCACCTCGGCGGAGGGCAGATAGCGGGTGGCGTTGTTGATCAGTGCCGTGGCCAGCGGCATCTGCACCAGCCCCATGAGGGCAAGCACGGCGTAGCTCTGGGTGTCCAGCGCCAGCGGCGTTGCCATGGGCCAGGCAAGGAGGGCCGTGATGATGCCACCGCCGGCGATCAGGGGCAGTCGATCCAGTACAGGGTAGCGCCGCAGCAGTGTCAGATTGGCGCCAACTGCCATCGCGGCCCCCAGCGCGTAGAGATCGCCCAGCAGGCCGTCGCCGGTCAGTGACCCGGCGAAGACGATGATCAGCCCCAGCATGGCCAGACCGATCGCCACCCAGGTTCTTGCCGCGACGCGTTCCTGCAGGAACAGACGGGTAAAAATGGCCGCAAACAGCGGCGCCGTACTCAGAATCACCACCACATTGGCCACACGGGTGTGCATCACCGCCATCACGAACAGCAGGGAGATGGCGGCCAGCAGTCCGGCAGAAATGAGCGAGGCGCCGCGATGGGCGTTGAGCGTCGCCAGCCGGCGGCGCTGACAGTAGAAAAGCCCCATGACAAGTGCCATGAAAGCCCCGCGCCAGAACGCGATGTTCCAGCCGTTGGTGGCCGCCAGTCGCACTAGCAGACTATCGAAGCTCAAAATGACGATGCCGAGCGTGGCCAGCGTCAGACCGCGTGAGTGAAGGGCGGCGGCATCACTTGAGGTGGCTGCCATGTCGGACTCTCCTCAACGACAGTGACCGGGCTGGCGCCCGGGCTGTCGTGTCTCTGGGGTGGGGGCGTGACCCGAACGACCCGGGCTCCCGTCATCCTGACCCGGCAGCAACCAGTGCCCTGTTCCCGTTGCGCCATTGGGGAGGGCAGGGGCGACGCTCCTGGCCCGTCGAGCATTCGGGCGCTAAACGCGGCGCAGGCTGCAGACCGTGTCGAACCAGGCCTGGTTGCCGATCAGGGGTTCGGGATTGATCGGCTGCAGGGCGTTAACGTTAATGCCGTTGCCGCGCCCGCCCAGGCGTTTGTCCCACCACAGATGATCGCGCAGGTCATCGCGCTCGGGCGCCGGCGCGTAGCCCTTGTAGCCCAGCGCGGCCTCACGCTCGCGCGGGCCCTGGCGGGCCATGGCCGCCCGTCCCGAGACGACGTACCCCAGGCTGTTGGAGATCGCGACCACGCGGGGGTGAATGCCCTCGGTAACCACCACGTGCACCTGCTGGCTGCCGACCGGCTGGCCGGTATCGCGCCAGGCCCGGTCGCCCCGGTCGCTGCTGCGCGGGCGATAGGTGGTCAGCTCGACCCGGTCGCCCGTGACAATTCCCAATCGCTTTGCGGTGCGCGGATTGATCCACATCGGGTTGTCGTGAACGATCTCGGTCAGATACTTCTGGTTGGCCGTGCGCCCCTGGGTGTGCACGTTCCATTTGAAACTGGTCAGGATGAAGCGGTCCTCCGGCAGATCCACATGGGCCGGCACCGGCAGATAGCC
Organism: Kushneria indalinina DSM 14324; assembly: GCF_003385845.1. Lineage (GTDB taxonomy): Bacteria > Pseudomonadota > Gammaproteobacteria > Pseudomonadales > Halomonadaceae > Kushneria > Kushneria indalinina. The sequence goes on from NZ_QRDJ01000007.1 coordinate 695,618, forward strand.
CGGCAGCCCGTCGTGATAAATGCCCTGATCCCGGGCCACTTTGGTGATTTCCGGACTGTGGATCTCAAAGCGCCTCGAGAGCGTCCCGAACCCGCGAACGGCGCGCGGCGTCCCGTGATCATCGATCATCAGCCCGATAACCTGCGCCCGGCCCTGAGCGTCGCGCTGATAGATCTGTCCGCTTTCGTCATCGATGTGCGCGTCGGCAATCGCCGCCTCGCTCAGGGGGCGACGATGCGCCTCGTAGTTTTTGGGCACATCATCGACGAAGGCGCCGTGGCGCTTCATCCATTCGAAGCCGTCGGCCTCCTCACCGGCAGGGATATGGCGACACTGATGGCGCACGAAGGCCTCATGATCGCCAAATTCGAAATAGCGCGCCTGATTCGGCCCCAGACGGCGGCCGATATCAAAGAGTACATCGGCGTAGCTGCGTGCCTCGCCCGGCGGGGTCACCATGGGCTGGCGCAGGGTGACAAAGTGGCGAAGCTCGGGGCTGCTGCGGGTCTCAAGTCCCCAGCGCTCCAGATAGGTGGCATCCGGCAAAATGAGGTCGGCGTAGTGGGCCATCTCGGAATAGACCACGTCCGAGCAGACGTGAAAGGGGATCAGCGACTCATCCTTGAGCACATCCACAGTGGTGGTGCGCCCCTCCGGCCAGTTCATGGGCGAGCCAAGGGTGTAGGAGAGATAGACATCCACCGTCGCACGGCCCTGGCGGATGTACTCATACACGATCTGACCGACCTTCATCTTCTGCCAGCGGTTGGCCAGCGGCCACTCCGGCGGGTCTTCCAGATCGGTTCTGACCGTGGGTTCTGGCGGTACGGGCTCGGGCTGGGGATAGCGCTCGGCGCGCAGCTTCTCTTCCATGCCGTAGCAATAGCCGCCCGGGCGGCCCACGGAGCCGACCAGCGCGTTGAGCATGACCACGGCGCGCTCGGCGTTCATGCCGTTGTAGTGCGAGCCGGTGCCGCGATTGGTAAAGGCCACCGCTGCCGGGCGCTCGCGGGCAAAGGCCAGTGCCACGCGCTCGATGTCAGCGGCGGCAAGCCCGGATTCGGCTTCGGCCCACTCGGGCGTGTAATCCCTTAAAAAGTCGGTGATTTCGTCAACCGAGAGATTGACGAAATGGGTCACGAACTCCCGGTCGAACTCGCCCTCGCGCATGATGACGTGCGCCAGGGCCAGCGCCACGGCGCCCTCGGTGCCGGGGAAGGGCGCAAACCACTCGTCGCTGCGTCCGGCGGTGTTGGACAACCGCACATCGAAGGTCACCAGCGTCGCGCCGTGATCAAAGCGGGCCTTGATGACGCGCTTGACCAGATGCAGCCCGCCCTGGTGGGCTTCGTAGAAGTTGGAACCGAAATTGAGAAAGTAGCGACAGCGCTCGGCGTCGATCGACTCCCAGTCGGTGTCGCCCAGGCTCACGTAGTTGGCGCCGCGCTTGCTCGAGGAGCACAGCGAGCGGTGGTTGAGCTGAACCGGCGAGCCGATGGCACCCAGAAAGCGTTTGATTTCGGTATTGATCCGCGAGCGCCCGGCATGGAGCACGACGCGCTCGGGGTGGCCGGCATCAATGCTTTGTTGAATGCGCCCGGCGATCTCGTCACAGGCTTCCTCCCAGCTGATGCGCTGCCACAGCCCCTCACCCCGCGCCCCTGCTCGCTTGAGCGGATACACCAGACGCTCGGGATAGTCATTGATGGTGGGCCCGCTTTGACCCTTGGCGCAGGTCATGTGGCTGCCCATGTTGGGATCCAGTGGGTTGCCGCGGATTTTGACCACCCGGTTATCAATGACAAACCCCTCGATGCCGCACACGCTCGAGCAGTTGAGACACACGCTTTTGACGCTTTTGGCCTGGCTATAATCGTTTTTCACCTTGCGGGCCGGGGAGGGCACCATCAGGGCGCCGCCGACGGCAGCCGCACCGAGGGCGCCACCCACGCCCAGATAGATGTATTCGCCTTTTTTAAGACCGGCCAGGGCGGCAATGCCCGCCTTGATAAAGGATCGTCGTTTCATGCAGGCACCGTATTGTCCACCAGAGGGAGCATCCTGAAGGGAAAGCGCATCAGCGCTCGGCCCACCGATCGATTTCGTAATCCAGCGGGTCGTGCGGCCGGCCATCGGGCAGCCGGTCCACGGCGGCCTGCGGCACCACCGTGCCGATACCGCGGTAGCGCACCTGTGGCTGTGTACCGCGCTCGACGCGCAGGCCGTTTAGTTCGCTGTCGTAGCGCTGATAAAAGCGTGACACCGGACTCTGATCGTCGTTGATGTCACCAAAGATCAGCACGTCGGCCGGACAGGCTTCCACGCAGGCCGGTGCCATCGACTGCTCAAGGCGGTGGCTGCAGAAGTCACACTTGTTGGCAATGCCCTGTACCGGGTCGATATGCAGCGCGCCGTAGGGGCAGGCGCCGATGCAGGATTCCCACTTGTCGCAGGTATCCGGGTCGATGTGCACGATGCCGTCATCGCTTCGCCTGATCGCCCCCGACGGACACGCCGTCATGCAGGGGGCATCGGCACACTGCATGCACAGGGTGGGCAGAAAGCTGCGCCGGGTGGCGGGGAAGGCGCCGTGGTCGTGATAGAGCACCCGGGTGCGAAACACGCCCAGCTCGATATCGTTTTCGACCTTGCAGGCGACCGAGCAGGCGTGACAGCCGATACAGCGCTCAAGGTCGACGGCCATCTGCCAGTGGGGGGAGGATGTGGTCATTGACGTTTACCTGTCGCAAGACTTTTAAAAAACGCGGGATGAAAATCTTACAAAGAGTCGATGCTAAAACAGTAAATCTTAATGTAAAGACCTGTATCCATGGAGGTGGCTGTTGCCGGTCCACGTGTGCTGCGACAATAAAGGATCATTACCGTCAGGAGAGTCTCATGACCGAGTCCGTATCTGCCGCGCTTTCCGATGATCTGCGTGCGCAGCTCATCGCCGTACGCGATAACGCCTATGCGCCCTACTCCAATCACCCGGTGGGGGCGCTTGTCATCAGCGAAAGCGGTACGGCCTACACCGGCTGCAATGTGGAAAGTGCCAACTACAAGGGCCTTTGTGCCGAAGCCGGTGCCATTGCCGCGCTGGTGGCTGCCGGTGAGCGCGAGATCAGAACCATCCATGTCATTGGCCCGGGCGATGGACTTTGCACCCCGTGCGGCGACTGTCGCCAGCGCATTCGCGAATTCGCCACGTCCGACACCGTGATCGTGGTGGTCAATGGTGAAGGCCGCCCGCTCAAGCGTTATGACATGGCGTCCCTGCTGCCGGATTCCTTTGGTCCGGAAAATCTCGGTAAAACCTCACGGATGGGGTGAAAACGCCACGTCCCGTTTCTTTGAGGCAGGGTCGGGAAAGGCACTGGCGGTTAAAAACACAGTGTTGTACAAGTTGCGAGAAATATGGGTCACCCTGAGGTGAATGTTCTTCAAAATGTCATACAAAATCCTGCAAAAACGCTTTCCTGGCCCGGCTTTAACGTTTACAAAAAATTATAATGTACAAGGCTTGTACATTACCCGGCGCTATGCCAGAGTGTGTCTACACGGTCAGCACGGACGCTGACCCGGGATCAACAGGGACGTTGATCAGTACGGCGAGGAACGCCACGGCAGGGATTGCCGCAGACATCGGCCAGGATGGCCAAAGGCAAGGATTGCCAACCATATCGCCCAGGACGGGCGGTAACATTACCAGGGAAGGAACCGAGTCATGACACATCACATCTCCTGCACTCGCTGTGGTCACGATCAACAGACGCCGATGGATACCTGCAACGAGTGGGACGAGATTTCCTGCTCCGAGTGTGGCGAGTTTCTGGATACGGTGGGTCACTGGAACGATCTGCATTCGCCGTCCTTTGCCATGCAGACACTGAACAAGTCCAGGACGCTGACCCTCATGATGGCCCGCGAGAGCCGCCCCATCAACGATCAGCAAATCGGCCAGCGCGTTTCTGCCTGATCGGCGGCAAGTACCGCAGACATTTCGAAATGCCGCCCCTTGAGGCGGCATTTTTATGTCCCTGTTCTGGTACTTACAGGGTCCCGATCGCCGTATTGACCAGACCCGAAACGCCCGGCCATGCGCCGGGCGTTTTGCTGAGGCCTCGGTCATTAACACCGCGGACGTGCTCTAGAAGATGACCGCCAGTATCACCATCACGAGTCCGAGCAGGCTGAGGCCCCAGACCATCGAGCGCACGTAGGGAATGCCCATGGCGTACAGGGGAACGTACGCAATACGAGCCAGGAAATAGAGCCAGGCGCCCCAGCCGGTTAACGCTCCTTCCTGATGACCCACGTGCGCTATCAGAATGGCACCGATAAACAGGGGCAGGGTTTCAAACAGGTTTTTCTGGGCGCGAAACAGCCGCGCCGTCACCACGCCCATCGGTGGGCCTTCCTTGTCGCGCGGGCCCGCATTGTAATCAATGCCGGTTTCGCGATTGCGATACATCGCAGGCAGCAGGATCTGGACGATGGCAAGCACCAGCGTCCAGCCCAACAGATACAGTTCCATGCTCATGGGCAGCTCCCGGAGTGATCAGGATGATAATCTCTTCTTCAGCGTAGCAGGCCGCTGACATTGAAGTGTTGTCATGGCGAGCAGCCTCGTGATGCTTTTATCAGATTTAAAGAATATGGTGTCCGGCCATGCCTCATGCTTACTATTCAGGGGGTGACGCCGGGAGAGGGTGAGCAGGGTCATATGGCATGAACGCTACGGGCCAGGTACTGACGGCAACGGCCTCGAACAACAATGTTTTCAAGGAGGAATCATGACCGACATTACGGAAAGGGCAGGTGGCTGCCTGTGCGGCCAGGTGCGATTTACGGTGCGTCATGGTGGTGAGGTGCATGTCTGCCACTGTTCGCTGTGCCGCAAGGCGACGGGGGGGCCCATGCTGGGCGTGATCTGTGACGGCGAGCCGGTCTTTGACGAGGCCTCGCCGGTGGGCATCTATCACTCTTCCGATCAGGGCGAGCGCGGCTTCTGCCTGCGCTGCGGCAGCCAGCTCTATTTTCGCCACACCCCTGACAACGCCTATGCGTTCACGGCCGGCACCTTTGATGACCAGTCCTGTATGGTGATGACCGAAGAGATCTACATGACGGACAAGCCCGGCTTTTATGATTTCGCCAACGAGACACGGCGCTATTCACAGGACGTGGACAGCGACCCGGTGCCACGCCAGGGGTAGTCACAGCCGTCGAATCGGCGTGCCCGCAAGCCAGGCCTCGATGTTCTCGATCGCCTGACCAAACCAGGTGCGATAGTTGGTATCACTGACGTAACCCAGATGCGGGGTGGCCAGCACATTGGGCAGTCGGCGCAGGGGATGATCGAGGGGCAGCGGCTCCTGCTCGAAGACATCCAGCCCCGCGCCGGCGATTTGACCTGCCTCGAGCGCCTCGACCAGCGCGTTCTGGTCGACAATCGCGGCGCGCGAGGTATTGATCAAAAGTGACGCGGGCGACATCCACGCCAGCGCCTGTCGATCGATCAGATGACGAGTGCGCGCGCTCAGCACCAGATGGATCGAGACGATATCGCTTTCGCTCAGCAGCGCCCGTTTCGACTCGGCAAGCGTCACGCCGGCCTCGGCGCAGCGCGTCGGCGTCAGGTGTTCACTCCAGGCCAACACCTCCATATCGAAGGCCTTCGCGATGCGCGCGATGCGCGTGCCGATCTTTCCGAGTCCCACAATCCCCAGCGTGCGCCCGGCCAGCGTCATGCCCACTGTGCTCTGCCATGGACCATTGGTGGTGAGATGGTGATGTTCCGTCGTCACATGGCGCGCCAGCCCCAGCATCAGCGCCCAGGCAAGTTCTGTGGGCGGTGCCGGATGGCTGTCGGTGCCGCACACCGTAATGCCCTGCTCGCGGGCGGTTTCGATATCGATGGCCGCATTGCGCATTCCCGAGGTGATCAGCAGTTTCAGCTGCGTCAGGCGCGACAGGAGGGAGGCCGGGAAGGGCGTACGCTCACGCATGATGACGATGACATCAAAGGAGTGCAGCCGCTCGACCAGGGCGTCTTCGTCGTCAAGGTGATCGTGAAAGGGCGTGATCGCGACACGCCCTTCAAGGCGCGACCAGTCGGCCATGGCGAGGGCCGCATGCTGATAGTCATCAAGGATAGCGCAACGCATTTCGTGACCCTCCCGGGCTGATGGCCTGGCGATTGCCTACTGACGCGCGCGGCGCATCGGCATGTTATCGACGGTATCGAAGAGCTGGCGCGGGTCGACAAAGCCCTCCTGCTGGACCTTCTTGCCACCATCCTTGCCGATGAGCACCGTGGTCAGCGGCCCGTGGGCGTTCAGGTCCAGTGAGGAGAGCAGGGCGCCGGTTTCGGCGGCCGTCAGGGGCTGGCCCTCTTTCATGCCGTCGCCGTTTTCGACGGTGTAGAGCACCATCTCCCGGTCGTTGAAGGCGCCACGCTGCGTCTCGATAATGCCGCGCATGCGCTCATAGTCGCTGTTGTCGGTACTCGGTGTCACCATGACCAGCGGGCGGGACTGCCACTTGTCGGCCAGCAGCGGGTTGGCGGCCGGGTTGCTCTCGCCGGCCTGTGCGCCGCCGTCTGTCAATCCGGCGGCCAAAAGCGCCGGTATGAGCCAGTGTTTCATGATCTGCTCCCTGGTCAGACTGTCTTTCATGCTTTCCCAGCATAGCCTTTGACATGATGATCATCACCACACCCTGCTTAATACCGAGAGGTTTCTCATGCAGCTGCGCTTTCTGGGCACCTCGGCCGGCATGCCGACCCGAACCCGCCATGTCAGCGCACTGGCGCTCACGTTTGAGGGGCAGCGACGCTGGATACTCATCGACTGTGGTGAAGGCACCCAGTATCAATTGATGCACACGCCCCTGAGCGTGGCGCGCCTCGACGCCGTATTGATTACCCATATCCACGGTGATCACTGCTACGGCCTGCCGGGGCTTTTGGCCAGCGCGTCGATGGCCGGGCGTCGGGCTGCGATGACCATCGTGGGGCCACCGGCGGTGCGCGACTATCTCGAGGCGGTGAAGGCCGCCACCGGACTGCAGCTCGGTTTTGAGCTGATTCACGTTGATGCGGCCACGCTGGTAAATGAGCCATTGACGCTGACTGATCTTGCCGTGCGCGCCACACGGCTCTCCCACGGCGTTGAGTGTTACGCCTACGCCTTTGATGAGCGCCATGTCGAGGCCTCGCTGGACACCGCTCGGCTGGCGGCCGAAGGCGTGCCACCGGGTCTGATCTGGGGGCAGCTTCAGCGTGGCGAGACGGTGATCGATGATCAGGGGCGATACCTCTGCGGCGCCGACTATCGCCTGTCCCCACGCACCCCGCGGCGACTGGTGGTGGCCGGCGACAACGATACGCCCGCTCTTCTGACAGACATCTGTCAGGGGGCGGACGCGCTGGTCCATGAGGCGACCTATACCGAGGCGGTGGTCAAGCGGCTGGGCACGGACAATGGCCACAGCAGCGCCGCGCGCATTGCGGCCTTTGCCGAAAGGGCGGGGCCTGGCGCGCTGATCCTGACGCATTTCAGCCCGCGCTACGCCAGCCGCCCCGGCGGGGCGCATCACATCGACGAGATCGAACACGAGGCGCGCGCCCACTTTACCGGCACGCTGATGCTGGCCGAGGATCTGGCTGTTTATGAGCTGTCGCGCGATCACACGCTGCAGCGATGTGAATGACGCCGCGCCCGGCTACAATGGGCACTCACGCGTTTTCTAATGACGCTCTTTCATGACCCCAGGGAGCCCTGATGACCCGCCGCCGTCTGATCATTGCCATTACCGGTGCGACCGGCTTTGTGTACGGCGCTCGCGCCCTGGAACTGCTCAGGCCGCTGGATATCGAGACCCATCTGGTGGTCTCCAAGTCTGCCGAGCTGACCCGGCGCTACGAGACCGGCATCAGCCGCGAGCAACTGTTCGAGATGGCCGATGAGGTTCACCCGGTCGGCGATATCGGCGCTTCACTGGCCTCCGGCTCCTTTCGCACGCTGGGTATGCTGGTGGCGCCCTGCTCGGTGAAGACCATGTCGGAAATCGCCGCCGGCACCACCACCAATCTGGTCTCGCGCGCCGCCGATGTGGTGCTCAAGGAGCGCCGTCGACTGGTGCTGATGCTGCGGGAAACGCCGCTGCATCTGGGGCATCTGCGCACCATGACCACCCTGACCGAGATGGGCGCCATCCTGTTTCCGCCGGTGCCGGCCTTCTATGCCCGGCCGGCCACGCTCGAGGAGATGGTCGATCACAGCGTGGCGCGCGCCCTTGATCTGTTCGATATCGAGATCGACGGCATGCCGCGCTGGGGAGAAAACCTCCATCCGCCGGGTAAAGCCCCGGCGTAACGGTCTATGCTGGAAGCATGCCGCCTCGCCAGACAGGCCGGGCCCGTGACCCCATCTGCAGGGAGTTGCCCATGACATCGTTTCTTCCATCCGGTCTGCTGGCAGGCGCTGTACTATTGCTGGCGGGCTGTGCCGGCAGTGGCGGTCACGCTCAAACGCCTGATCGCAGCGGCACCCGGGCGTTGCCGGTCGCCGGTGATCTGGCCAGCATTCGCTACGATGTCGGCCCCTGTCACGGTGACTGCCCGGTCTATTCCATCGAGGTACTTCCCGACGGCACCACCACCTTCATCGGTCGGCAGCACACGCAGGTTTACGGCCGGCAGGCGCGCCAGAACGGCGAGCAAGCGTTCACCCAGCTGCGCCGCACGCTCGCGCCCTGGCAACCGGTCATGAATCAGCAGCGCGAATCCACCGGCTGTGGCCCGCGTATCACGGACATGTCGCACTACACCGTCACCTGGACCGGACGCGACGGACGCCAGGCACGACTTCTGCACGATGGTGGCTGTCGCTCGGCCAGTGCGCTGTCGCTGACGCGCCTGTTCGATGAAGAAATTCCGGACGCGCTGGGGGTGGCGAGCTGGGTCGGCACGCCCTCGATGGCACCGCTGTCCGGCCGGCCACGTCATCACTGATGCAAGACTGATGCGAAAGAAGTCCGACCTGCCGACCAAAACCTGTCCGGTGTGCAGCCGACCCTTTACGTGGCGCAAGAAATGGGCGCGCAACTGGGACTCGGTAACCTACTGCTCCGAGCGCTGTCGGCGCTCGAAGACATGAGACGGTGATCAAGGTCATGACACTGTTATCAATGCGTCATCGTGATGACATCCAGGCTCGCCATGCTGCGCCTAACAGCTGCCATTCACGGTCACGGAGTAATGCTCATGCTGGGTCTGACGTCACAGGAAATGGAAAGACTGGTACAGCGCGATATTCATCCGGTCTGCGTTGACGGCAGCGACTGCCTGGTCAGGATGCATGGCCGGGTCCTTCGCTGTACCCCGCACGATCTGCACCGGCTGGCGGCGCCCACTCTGCGAGAGCGCATGCGCGGCCAGATCAATCGGCTCTCAAGGGCCTGATCATCCCCCGATCCTTCCTCGATCAAAACCGGCGCCGGTACGTATCTGGCGCGGTTTCCTGCCTCAAGAAGCCGCTGGATTAAAAAGCGCAAATTCCTAGCTAACAATATGAACATACGTTATAGAAGTTTAAAGTAGCGGCCGATATGCCTGTCATAGCATTAGTTGTTCCTTAACAATTTGCTGTCAGTCAGCGCTCGCGACTTCTGGTATTTCCTCCCATGCGAACCAAAGGTTATCTCCTGCGCCAGGGGCTTACGCTCTTTGCTGCGACACTTGTGACCCTCTTTCTGATTGCTCTGGTCTGGGTATTCTGGCTGGAAGCCCATGTCTTTCGGTTCATGAACTGGGGCACGCCTCCGGATCTTGATAACGCCTCGCGCTGGCGCTTTATTCTGACCTGTACCGCTTTCGCTGCCATTGCCATGGTGATACCGGGTCTTTTATCCCTGCGACTGACCTGGCGCCTGCGTCATCGCTACCGACAGCTGTTGGCCGCCCGGGCGCGCAGCAATCATCTGGCCCAGCAGGATGCCCTGACCGGCCTGATGAACCGCCCCTGGTTCATGGCCCGGCTGCATGCCCGGCTGGACCCACAGCTGGAGCAGACCGCACTGCTGGTTATCGATATCAATGCCTTTCAGGCCATTAACGACGCCTACGGCAACACGGCCGGGGACTACGCCCTGCGCCGTATTGCCGGGCGGCTGAACAGTGTCCGGGCCGTGGGTGACCCGTTACTGGGGCGCCCGGGGGGGGACGAGTTCGTGGTCGCCCTGACCGGCGCGCTGAGTCCACGGGACCTTCTCGATCAGGCACAGGCGCTGCTTCGCCAGGTGCAGCAGCCACTGGTCTGCGGCAGTGGGCGCGTGACGCTGGAAGCCACGATCGGCATTGCCATTGCGCCACTGCATGCCACCTCGGCGGATCGGCTGCTCGCCGCGGCCTACGGCGCCATGCATGACGCCAGAAACAGGGGCGAGCGGATATTGATTCAGGAAAGCTGCCTGTCACAGGCGCAGCAGGAGGATGCCGGGCGCGCGCAGCGCCTGCGCCAGGCGCTGGATCATGGCGAGATCGTGCCCTTTTATCAGCCGGTGGTGTCCCTTTCGAACCGAGAGACGGTGGGCGTCGAGATTCTGGCCCGCTGGCAGCATCCCGAGCGCGGTCTGGTCCCGCCCGATGAGTTCATCCCGCTGATCGAATCGCTGGGCCTGATGCCGGAAATGACCCGCTGTCTTCTGGACACTGCGATGCGTGATAGCCGCCAATGGCCCGGCGCGTGCTTTCTCGCGGTCAATATCACGGCCTCCTATCTGGAAGATGAAAGCTTTACGGCGCAGATGGCCGCACTGCTTGAAGCGCATGCGTTTCCGGCCGAGCGTCTTGAAGTCGAGATTACCGAAAACGTGCTGATCGAGCGCCTGGACGTCGTCCAGCAGAACCTGAGTCGTCTGCACGAGATGGGCGTGCACGTGTCGCTGGATGACTTCGGGACCGGCTATTCGGGGCTTTACCACCTCGCCCGACTGGATATCGACAAGCTCAAGATCGACCGCTCCTTTTTCGATGCCGAAGAGATCCGCCAGGATAATCTGGTCCGTTTGATGATCGCCATGGGTCGCTCGCTGGGCATGGCGGTCGTGGCCGAGGGCATCGAAGAGGAGCGGCTGGCCGCGCGTCTGGCGCAGCAGGGTTGCCATTTCGGGCAGGGCTATCTCTTCGGCCGACCAATGCCGGCGTCGGCGCTGCATGACAGCCTTGTCAGTTCGACCAGTGCCCCTCTGGCCGCCTCGAATCTGCCAGGCTGAAGGCATTCCCCATTCAGGAGATGCCCATGACTGCCCCGAAAAGTGACCGCCCCGGTCTTCGCGACATGCGCCGTCTGGTGGATCCGCCCGCCACGGCGCTGGCCGAGCCGCCCACGGCCCGGGCCGCCACGGTGGACGAGCTGGCCGAGCGCGACGGTTATGACGCCAACTTTCTGGCCGACATGGCGGTGGCATTGCCCGTGCCGACAAACGCGCTGGCCGAGGACGTCACGCCGGTGCCCGGGCGCGAGGATGGCCGGCTCGATTACACCCACTTTTCGCTGGTGATGTCGCGCAGCCGCAAGCTCGCCCTGTTCACCGCCGTCAATATCGACGGCAGTGCGCTGGTCAGCATCAGCCGCGGCAGTGATCACTGGCGGTATGACCCGCGCATCGATCGCGACCTGCAGGCCGGCCCCGACCTCTACAGCCGCAACCCGCTGGACCGCGGCCATCTGGTGCGTCGCACCGCGCCCAACTGGGGCGAGAACGCTCAGCAGGCCAATGACGACACCTTTTATTTCACCAACGCCACGCCGCAGCTGGCGGGGTTCAACCAGCAGACCTGGCTGGGCCTTGAAGACTACCTGCTGGACAACGCCCGCGCCGACCGTCAGCGCATCACGGTCTTCTCCGGGCCCATTTTTGATCCGGATGATCGCGTCTACCGCGGCATTCAGATCCCCGAGGCTTACTGGAAGGTGGTGGCCTTCATGGGGGATGACGGTCGGCCCTCGGCAACGGCCTACATGATCGAACAGGGTGACGGGCTGGATCAGCTCGGCTTCATGTTCGGCCAGTACCGCACCTACCAGCGCAGCATCGCGCGTATCGAGGCGCTGACCGGGCTGGATTTTGGTGATCTGAGCGAGTTTGACGGCTTCACCAACGAGGAGCGCGACACCGGCGTGCGCATCGAGACCGAGATACGCGGGCCGGAAGATATTCGGGTATAACGGATGCCGGACCAGCACTCGGATAAACCCTGATGGCACGTACCTCTCACCACATGCAGTTCTGGCGTCACCCGGATCTGCCGTGGCTGGAAGCGCGTCTGACCCGTGACGCCCGGGCGGTGCGCTACGCCCGCCATAGTCATGACACCCTGTCGCTGGGGGTTGTGTTGGAAGGGCAGAGCCACTACGAGTCCTGTCATGACAGGCGCGAGCATGTCATGCCGGTATCAAAAGGCAGCGTGGTGGCGATGAATCCGGGCGAGGTGCACGCCTGTAATCCGCGTGATGACACCCCTTGGTCCTATCTGATGCTCTATATCGACCCGCAGTGGCTGGCAACGCGCCAGCGTGGCGGTCAGGGGGGCTTTCAACCGCTGGCCCGGCGCGTCAGTCGCGACCCGACCCTCTACCAGGCGCTCTCGGCCCTGGCCATTCGACTGTTTGACTCGGACGGCTCGCAGGCGCCCGGAGAGATCGAGCCCGTAATCGGGCGGGCCCTCGATGTGCTGGGAACGGTGCCACCCATCGAGATTAATGAGAGTGCGGCCACGGCGCGGGCCGCGGCGTTCATTCGCGAGCACTGTCTCTCGCCGGTGAGTCTCGAGCAGGTGGCCCGCGTCGCCGGGTGTTCGCGGTTCACCCTGATCCGTGGCTTTCGGCGCGATTACGGCATTACGCCTCACGCCTTTCTGATCGACTGTCGCATCCGCTGCGGCCAGCGCGCGCTCAAACGCGGCGAGAATATCGCCGAGACCGCGCTGGTCTGCCGCTTTGCCGATCAGGCGCATTTTCAGCGTACCTTCAAGCGTGTCACAGCGGCCACGCCCGAGCAGTACCGCCGCTCGACATCAGCCCCATGGCCAGCGCACTGGCCACCAGCAGTGCCGCCATCGCTCGATTGAGCCGACGCAGGTGCCGTGGTTGGGTCAATCGTGCGCCCAGCCAGTGCCCCATGGCCGCCCAGGCACTGATGCTGGCATAGCAGAGAATGAAAAAAATGGCGGTCAGCGCCACCATCTGAACGCCATCCCGGGTATAGGCACTGACGGCTGCGGCGGAGGCCACCCACGCCTTGGGATTGAGCCACTGCATCAGCGCGCCCTGATAAAACGAGGGCGCCGCAACGGGCGTGGCGTTTACCTCCTTTCCCGAAGCCCTGACCAGCATCGCGGCCATATAGAGCAGAAAGGCCACGCCTGCCCAGCGCAGGAGCTCACCGGCCAGGGGCACGTGCAGAAACAGGGACTGAAGCCCCACCCCGACCAGCACCAGCAGCAGAGTGAAGCCGACGCTGGCACCCGTGATATGACGCAGACTTCGTCTAAAGCCGTGATTGAGCCCGGTACTCAGCGCCACGATGTTGACCGGGCCGGGGGTAAGCGAGGCGGCCAGCGCAAAGGCGGCCATGGAGAAAAGCAGGGCAGGGGACAAGGCTGAGCCTCCGGCGTAAATGGTGCCTGAAGCCTGCCGGGCGTCGGAGGCGATGTATTGAACAATATTGCCTGCTGTTCGCCGCTGATGGTCTACCGTGCGTGGTATCGAGTGCGATAAAGCTCAAGCACCAGCGCGATTCTGGCCTTCACCGGCGAAAGCTCTGCCATGACCGAAAAATCGGCATCGGGGGCTGGCAGCAGTCGCCCTTCGTCACAGCGTGCGGCCACGCGCACCTCAATGCCGCTCTCATGAGCGCGCTGGGCGGCCTGCTCGAGATTGCGATGCAGACTACCGTTGCCCGTCGCGCCCAGCACGAGGCCTTCCACCGGGGCGGCGACGCCGCTTTGACGTTCCCGCACCAGCGTATCGATCAACGCGCCGCTGGCACCGGCATGACTGAGCACGATCTCGACGCGGGGCCAGTGTTCGGCATCCGGCAGGGCGTTCTGGTCGCTGCTCTCCGGGCGTGGCCAGGGGCGCAGCTGGCGTACCGTACCTTCCTCCACGTAACCGATGGGGCCGCTGTCACCGGAGGCAAATGCGTTCAGGCGATAGGGATGCGTCTTGCGAACCGCTATCGCGCCGTGAATCTCGCCGGCACAGACCACCGTCACACCCGTTGCCTCAGATGTTGCCGCAACGACCAGCGCGTCGCGCAGATTTTGCGGCCCGTCCGGCATCAGGGCAGTCGATGGGCGCATGGCGCAGGCCAGTACAATGGGTCTGGTCGATGACAGCACCGAGTGCAGGAAAAACGCCGTCTCCTCGGCGGTGTCGGTGCCGTGCGTGATCACCAGACCTGCGACATCCTCGTGGGCCAGCCAGTACTCGCAGCGTTCATGCAGCGCCTGCCAGGTCGCGGTGTCCATGTCCTTGCTGTCGAGCTGAGCGACCTGCTCGGCGTGCAGGGCAAAGCCTTCGGGGGCGGCAATGCCGCCGAGCAGGTCGTCGACCGACACCGTGCCGGCGGTATAGCCAAGGTTGGCGCCGGCCTGCGGGGAGGAACCGGCAATGGTGCCGCCGGTGCCGAGCACGACGATGCGACGCGCCTGGCCGGATGAGGGGTGTGTCATGATCTCTGCTCCGTAATGACCAGCCATGAAAGGGAGGGCGGGGTCGATGCTGCTGTCAGGCGGCAATGCCCTGTCTCTGGACCTGATGCCGCCGGGAAGGTCTTGCGAGTCGATCTCGACCCTGAATGTGGCATCATGCATTGTCCGATATCGCTGAGACCCCGCGGGCGGCGTCGATATTATCCACGATAAGCTTTAGATGACAGTCGCGCTGACAAGGCGCGGATATCCATTTTTGCGGCCCGGCTGCTCGATCAGGAGAGACGTCCCATGAACCATTTACCTACCTTCGATGATGTGGTGGCCGCATCAGAGCGCATCCAGGGCCATGCCCACCGCACGCCGGTGATGACCTCGCGCACCCTGGATGAGGCCATGGGCGCGCAGGTGTTTTTCAAATGCGAGAACTTTCAGCGCATGGGCGCCTTCAAGTTCCGGGGCGCCTTCAATGCACTCTCACGGTTCAGCCCCGAGCAGAAGCAGGCCGGGGTCGTGGCGTTCTCTTCCGGCAACCATGCCCAGGCCATTGCGCTGTCCGCCAGGCTTCAGGGCATTCCGGCGACCATCGTCATGCCCGAGGACGCGCCGGCCGCCAAGGTGGCCGCGACCCAGGGCTATGGCGCTGACGTGGTGTTCTATGACCGCTACACCGAAGATCGTGAGCAGATTGGCCGCGATCTTGCCGAAAAGCATGGCCTGACCCTGATTCCGCCCTATGACCACTTCGATGTGATCAGCGGGCAGGGCACGGCCGCGAAGGAGCTTTTCGAGGACGTCGGCACGCTGGATGTGCTGTTCGTGTGCCTGGGCGGCGGTGGCCTGCTCTCCGGCAGCGCGCTGGCAGCCCGGGCCCTGTCGCCGGCGTGCAAAATCTATGGCGTCGAGCCCGAGGCGGGCAATGACGGGCAGCAATCGTTTCGCAGCGGTCAGATCGTTCATATCGATACCCCCAAAACCATCGCCGATGGCGCGCAGACCCAGCATCTGGGCCAGCTCACCTTTCCGATCATTCAGCGCGATGTCGACGACATTCTGACCGCCTCGGATGCCGAGCTCATTGAGTGCATGTCGTTCATGGCCGAGCGCATGAAGCTGGTGGTCGAGCCGACCGGCTGTCTCGGTCTTGCCGCGGCCCGGCAGATGAAGGATGAGCTCAAGGGCAAGCGCGTCGGCGTCATCATCAGCGGTGGCAATGTCGACATGGTGCGGTTTGCCGGTCTTCTGGCCTCTTAGTCTTTTGCCCCCCCTCCGGTCTTTTGACCACTCGACCTTCCGACGGCCCGCTCCCGGGCCGTCCACTTTCAATTCGTCGTATAGAACGCCGCGCTAGAAAATGCGCCGGTCGATGCCGAGCGTGTCCATCAATCGCGTGGCAATTTCCTCGACCGAGTAGTTGGTGGTGTCCAGATAGGGGATGCGCAGCCGCCGATACAGCGCCTCGACCTCGGAGAGCTCCAGCCGGCACTGTCGCAGCGAGGCGTAGGTGCTGGCGTTACGCCGCTCGTTGCGGATGGCGGCGAGCCGGTCGGCGTTGATGGTCAGCCCGAACAGCTTGCCGCGCTGCTCGCGCAGGGCCGGGGGCAGCGCCAGGCGGTCCATGTCATCGGCAATGAAGGGGTAGTTGGCCACCCGCAGGCCGAACTGCATCGCCAGATAGAGGCTGGTGGGTGTTTTGCCGCAGCGCGACACGCCGATCAGGATCACCTGCGCCTGCTCGAGATGGCGCAGCGACAGGCCGTCGTCGTGGGCCAGCGCGTAGTCGATCGCCGCGATGCGCTCGTCATAGCGCGCCACGTTGCGCTGATTGAGGCCGTGGGTGCGGTGCAGTGTCGGGTGCGGCGCCATCTGGAGCTCTTCGCTGAGCGGGGCGATGACGGATTCGATCACGTCATGGCAAAACCCGTGACTCGACAAAATGATCTGGCGGATCTCGTCGCTGACGATCGAGTAAAAGACGATGGGGCGCTCACCGGTGTCGGTAAAGATCCGGTCGATGCGCTCACGGATCTCGTTGGCGCGCTCGCGGGTGTCGACAAACGGCCAGGTACGCTGGGTAAATTCCGTATCAAACTGGGAGAGAACGGCATGTCCCAGTACTTCCATGGTAATGGCCGTGCCATCGGAAATATAAAACACTGTTTTTGGCATAAGGGTCTCTCTTCCCGGCATAAAAAGACACGGTTTATCAGGCATTAAACCACGGTAACGGTCAAAATAGTGCAATCCCATTGCGACCTTATTTGTCAAATTTGCGCAGGCACTACAAAAAGTGTAGTGAATTTTTGTGTCGTTATTCGGGACGCTTTAATCAATAATTTCAAAGGTTTGTGCGTGTTATTTAAGACTTTAAGATAATAACATGTAGTAGTCTTTCAAAATGCTCCTGGTCTTAAAACTTGTCATGAAGGCTATGGCAGGTCGAAGAAAATGATTACGCTCTGCTCGACTGTTACATGACAGAAAGGCTTTAAAAGACGTCGTTTCTATTCGGTCGTGCGATGGATTGACACGCCCTGAGCGACGTTTTTTTACGTTGTTTACTTTTGGGTAGGGCACTGCCAGCAACTTCGGTTCTGGTGGATAAAGGATTGCCGGGAGAGACGAAAATGAGTGATCGCATGGTGACAGATGACAATCGCCCCAATGACGCTGACCTGAATGTGCTCTGGTATGACCAGGTCGGCATGCACGACGTCAATCGTGTCGGAGGCAAGAACGCCTCGCTGGGCGAGATGATCAGCCATCTGGCCAGCCTGGGGGTCCAGGTGCCCAACGGCTTTGCGACCACCGCCGATGCGTGGCGGCGTTTTCTGGAGCAAAGCGGCCTGGATGATCGCATCCATGCTCTGCTCGACGAGACCGATATCGACGATACGCAGGCGCTGTCGGCGGCCGGCACGCGCATCCGTCAGTGGGTGATCGATACACCCTTCACGGCCGAGCTCGATGACGCCATCGCTACCGCCTATGAGCAGCTGGCCGGGGACAACCCGAACGCCTCCTTTGCGGTGCGCTCTTCGGCCACCGCCGAGGACATGCCGGACGCCTCCTTCGCTGGTCAGCAGGAAACCTTTCTCAACGTGCAGGGCCTTGATGCCGTGCGCGAGGCGATCCATCACGTGTTCGCGTCGCTGTTCAACGACCGCGCCATCTCCTACCGCGTCCACCAGGGCTATGACCACAAGGGCGTGGCACTGTCCGCCGGCGTGCAGCGCATGGTGCGCTCGGATCTGGCCACCTCGGGAGTCATGTTCACCATCGACACCGAATCCGGCTTTGATCAGGTCGTGTTCATCACCGCCGCCTGGGGGCTGGGCGAGATGGTGGTGCAGGGCGCCGTCAATCCGGACGAGTACTACGTTCACAAGCCCACCCTTGCCGCCAATCGGCCCTCGGTCGTGCGCCGCAGCATGGGCACCAAGGCCGAGCGCATGGTCTACGCCGACGATCGCGCCCACGGCAAGCAGGTGCGTATCGAGCCGGTGGATGCTGCCGATCAGGACCGCTTCTGCCTGAGCGATGACGAGATTGAAGCGCTGGCCCGTCAGGCGATGCTGATTGAGCAACACTATGGCCGCCCAATGGACATCGAATGGGCCAAGGATGGCCATACCGGTGAGCTTTTGATCGTGCAGGCGCGTCCGGAAACCGTGCGTTCGCGCAAGCAGGTCATGGAGCGCTACCACCTCAAGTCCCGCGGTCCGGTAGTGGCCGAAGGTCGTGCCATCGGTCAGCGCATCGGTGCCGGCCCGGTGAAGATCATTGCCGACATCAGCCAGATGCACGAAGTCTCGCCCGGCGATGTGCTGGTCACTGACATGACCGACCCGGACTGGGAGCCGATCATGAAGCGTGCCGCGGCGATCGTGACCAACCGCGGCGGACGCACCTGCCATGCGGCGATCATCGCCCGTGAGCTGGGCATCCCGGCGGTGGTCGGCTGTGGCGATGCCACCGAGCGTCTGACCTCGACTTCACATGTCACCGTGTCGTGTGCCGAAGGCGATACCGGCTACATCTACGACGGCGAGCTGGAGTTCGAGATCAAAAGCGCCGCCATCGATGATCTGCCGGAGCTGCCGCTCAAGCTGATGATGAACGTCGGTAACCCCGACCGCGCCTTTGACTTTGCCACGCTGCCCAACGAGGGCGTGGGTCTGGCGCGGCTGGAGTTCATCATCAACCGCATGATCGGCATCCACCCGCGCGCGCTGCTGGAGTTTGATCGCCAGACGCCGGCGCTGCAGGCCGAAATCAAGAGTCGTATTGCCGGCTACAGTGATCCGGTCGAGTTCTACGTGGCTCGTCTGACCGAAGGGATGGCGACGCTTGCCGCGGCTTTCTGGCCCAAGCGGGTGATCGTGCGCCTGTCGGACTTCAAGACCAACGAATACGCCAACCTGGTGGGCGGTGAGCAGTACGAGCCGCACGAGGAAAACCCGATGCTGGGCTTCCGCGGTGCCGGCCGCTACATCTCGCCGGACTTCCGTGACTGCTTCGCGCTGGAGTGTCAGGCGGTCAAGCGGGTGCGCGACGTCATGGGTCTTGAAAACGTCGAGATCATGATTCCGTTCGTGCGCACGCTGAAAGACGCCAGCGCAGTGATCGAGACGCTGGAAGCCCAGGGCCTCAAGCGCGGCGAGAACGGTCTCAAGGTCATCATGATGTGCGAGCTGCCCTCCAACGCGCTGCTGGCCGATCAGTTCCTTGAGTACTTCGATGGCTTCTCGATCGGCTCCAACGACATGACCCAGCTCACCCTGGGGCTGGATCGCGACTCCGGCACCGTCTCCGAGCAGTTCGACGAGCGCAACGAGGCCGTCCTGGCGCTGCTGTCGATGGCCATTCGCGCCGCCAAGCGTCAGGGCAAGTACGTCGGCATCTGCGGGCAGGGCCCGTCGGATCACCCCGACTTTGCCGCCTGGCTGATGAGCGAGGGGATCGACAGTCTGTCGCTCAATCCGGACACAGTGATCAATACCTGGATCGCGCTGGGCGAGCAGGGCAACGGTGGCGCAAGCCAGACCGGCAACGACACACCGGCGTCACTGATCAACAAGTAAATCGATCAGCACGCAGGACGATGCATGACGTCATCGACCGTCCGGCCCGCAAGGGTCGGGCGGTTTTTCATGTCAGGTATGGAACCCTCGTATACATGAGGGCAGAGAGATCAAGGCGGGGATTACCAAATCGTTGGCCGCATGCACATATCGGATTGATGCTCCTAGGCGGGGCGGCGAGCATCCGAATGTCAGGCCGGCCCCGACTCATGGCCATTCTCCCGGCATTTTTTTGCCCGCTGCTTTTTATAATATCCAAGAATATTCATGATCTGAACGGCGGTGGCGACCCATGCGCTCATAAACAGCTCGTGCTCGATGCTGTTTTCGCTTAATAGCCCGTAATGAGAACCGACGACCGCGACGGTGAAGCAAGTGCAAAACGTGGCAACGAACTCTTTCACAATGAATCCGGATTTGAAAGTCTTCATCAAGGACATGACGGCTTCCTGGGGCGTGGCCGGGAATATATCAGATTTTAATGTTAAAGCGCGCGTGACGATGCGTCGACCTGACCAAGGCCGGGGAAGACAGAGGTGCTGGGGAAAAGTCGGTAAAGGACGTCAGTTCAGGGCGAGACTTCCAGAGCGGCCAGGGCGGTGGCCATGACCAGTGCCGCCGCGCCCCGGGCCGGGGTCAGCTGGCTTTGCGTCAGTACGCGCGGGGTGATCAGGGGCGCTTGGGGCAGCAGCCGGCGCTGGCTTTCGGCAAAGTACGCCAGTGCCGGGGTCATGAACGCCGGGCCGAGGGTGGTCAGCGTGCCGCCGATCACGATCTCGGCCGGGTTGAGCGTGTGGTGCAGATTGTGCAGCAGCATGCCCAGCGCGCGGCCGGCGCGCGCAAGGACCGGCGCGGTCTGCCTTTCAGGCAGGGCGGCCACGGCGTCGGCGAGATCCCTGTCGTCATCAATGCCAAGCTGCTGTCGCAGGCGCCAGCCGCTGACCAGTGTCTCGGCGCAGCCATGATTGCCGCAGTGACACAGCGTGCCGTCAGGGTCGAGCAGGGTATGGCCGATTTCGCCGGCCAGCCCGTGCACGCCACGAATGATGCGGGGGGGGGCGCCGTTTTCCACCAGACCGCTGCCGATACCGGTATCGGCGCTGACGAACAGCAGCGAGTCAGACGCCCTGTCATGGGCAAAATAGAGCTCGCCAAAGGCGGCCAGCGAGGACTCGTTGTCCATCAGCCGGATGCCTGACAGCGCCGGTAGATGGTGCGCCAGCAGATCCAGAAACCTGACCCGGTGCCAGCCCAGGTTGGGTGCCAGCCCCAGCAGCGGCTCGCCCGGCATGACCGGCCCCGGCAGCGCCACGCCCACGCCCAGTAGCCGGCGCGCATCGAGGCCGTCGCTGTCGAGCAGGGCGATGAGTTCATGGGCCAGCTGACGGGCGGCGTCGTCAGGCGTGGTGCCGGCGCGCGGCAGACAGCGCTGCGAAAGGGTTACCCCGGAGAGCGTGCAGGCCAGCAGCCGGAGCTCATCGACGCCGACCTCCACCCCCACCAGCAGATGATGGTGCTCATCCAGGGAGAGCTCACGCCCCGGACGGCCACCGCGCCGGCGCTGAAGTGTTCCCTCCTCAAGCCAGCCGCTCTCCAGCAGGGTGGTCACGGCGCTGCCCACGGTGACCTTGGTCAGTCCGGTTTCCCGGGCCAGGTCGGTGCGGCTCATGTTGGGACGGCGGCGCAGCGCGTCAAGAATGGCCCGGCGGTTGCGCTGTTTCAGCGAGTTGAGATCGCCGGCAGGGCGTGGGTCTGACGAGCGAATCATGGTGATGGATCCCGGGTGGCGATAGCGAACAGACAGGCAGATGGCGTCCAACGATACGATGGTGCGAATCAATGGCCACCCTCTTCTATCATTGAACGCGCCCTGATGCCTGGCAATCCGGACCTGGACCATGGTCGTGCGTCGACCTATGTCCAATGGCTGTGTTTCGTGCGCAGGAGGAAACTGCCTGGTAAGAAGTTTTAATTAAATGGATGCTTATGGAAATGATGTCATGACACACCCGATTTATCCCGATCTGAAAGGCCGTCGCGTGGTCGTGACCGGCGGCGGTTCCGGCATCGGTGAGGGCATGGTGCGCGCCTTCGCCGAGCAGGGCAGCGAGGTCCACTTTCTCGACATCATCGATGAGGCCGAAGCGCTGGCAGCATCACTGGGCGAGCACGTGCACTTTCACCGCTGCGACCTCACCGACCCGAAGGCACTCGAGCAGGTGCTCGTCGATATCGGCACGGTGGATGTGCTGGTCAACAATGCCGCCAATGACGATCGCCACACCCTGGAAGAGGTCACGCCCGAGTACTGGGACGATCGCATGGCGATCAATCTGCGTCACCAGGCGCTGGCCGCCCGCGGCGTTGCGGCCGGCATGCGGGCGCAGGGCCATGGCTCGATCATCAACATGGGGTCGATCAGCTGGCATCTGGGCGAGCCCGGCATGGTGCTCTACGAAACCGCCAAGGCGGCCATCGAGGGGCTGACCCGGGCGCTGGCCACCGAACTCGGTGGTGACGGCATTCGGGTTAACTGCGTCATTCCCGGCAACGTGAAAACCCCGCGTCAGTCGCGCTGGCACTCCCCCGAGGATGAGGCGCGGATCGTGACCGAACAGAAGCTCAAGGTGCGCCTGCACCCGCATCATGTCGCAGCCATGGTGCTCTTTCTCGCCTCCGATGCGGCAGGGGGCTGTACGGCGCACAACTACTGGGTGGATGCCGGCTGGCTGTAACGATTCGAGACCCGGCCGGAGTCGACCTTCCATTCAACACTGATTTTCCAAAAAAGCATTCCAAAAAAGCCGGTCTCAATAAAACACCGGTTTCAATAAAACAAGACCCCCAGGAGTGACCGCCATGCAATCAGAGACTTCGGTTCAGGACGAGGACGGCCGAAAACAGCAGTTCTACGTGTTCATCATTTGTTGCGTTGCCGCCCTCGGCGGCTTTCTGTTCGGTTTTGACAGCGGTGTCATCAATGGCACCGTGGACGGTCTGCAGGCCGCCTTCAACTCCGAAGCGGCCGGTACCGGCTTCAATGTGGCCTCGATGCTGCTGGGCTGTGCCGGCGGTGCCTTTTTTGCCGGCCGGCTGGCGGATCGTTTCGGTCGACGGATGCTGTTGATCGTCGCCGCGCTGTTTTTCATCGTCAGTGCCTGGGGCTCCGGGGTGGCCGAAGGGTCATTCGAGTTCGTCATCTATCGCATCCTTGGCGGTATCGCGGTGGGCGCGGCAAGCGTCATGACCCCGGCCTATATCAGTGAGGTGGCGCCGTCTGCCATTCGTGGCCGGCTGGCCACCATTCAGCAGATCGCCATCATTACCGGTCTGTTCATGGCGTTTGTGAGCAACTACCTGCTGGCGCGGGTGGCCGGTGCCTCGACCGCCGAATTCTGGGGTGGCTTTGAGGCCTGGCGCTGGATGTTCTGGATGGAGCTGATTCCGGCGATCATCTTCTTTCTGGCGCTTCTGGGCATTCCGGAAAGTCCGCGCTTTCTGATCAGCAAGGGCGAGGGCAAAAAGGCGCTCAAGGTTCTCAAGACCCTGATGCCGAACAGCGAGGCAGAGCAGAAGGCGAGCGACATTCGTACCTCCCTGCACCGTGAGCGCACCCCCGGCCTGTCCGATCTGGTCAATGGCGCCACCGGGCGCGTACATCGCATCGTCTGGGTGGGGATCGGCCTTGCCGTGTTCCAGCAACTGGTCGGCATCAACGTGGTGTTCTATTACGGCGCGGTGCTGTGGCAGTCGGTGGGCTTTACCGAAAGCGATGCGCTGTTGATCAACATCATCAGCGGCGCGGTCAGTATTGCGGCCTGTCTGGTCACCATCGCAATGGTCGACAAGATCGGGCGCAAGCCGATCCTGTGGGTCGGGTCGGTGGGCATGACCATCACGCTGGCGATTCTGGCGTATGCCTTCTCGACCGCCGCGATCGTCGACGGTTCGCTGCGTCTGTCCGATAACATGGGCATCGTGGCGCTGCTGGCGGCCAACGTTTACGTCATGTTCTTCAACGGCTCCTGGGGGCCGGTCATGTGGGTCATGCTCGGCGAGATGTTCCCCAATCAGATGCGCGGTTCGGGTCTGGCCGTGGCGGGGCTTTTCCAGTGGCTGGCCAACTTCGGCATCACCATGACCTTCCCGATCATGCTGGCCGGTATCGGCCTGGGCGGGGCCTACGGCATCTACGCCTTCTTTGCGCTGATCTCGGTGTTCTTCGTCTTCAAAATGGTCAAGGAAACCCGGGGACGTGAGCTCGAAGACATGGCCTATGAGTGATACCGCCATCCATTCTTGATGTCTGCATCATGTCGCCCGGCCATTGTGCCGGGCGATTTTTTTGATATCTGTTTTTAACATCAGCGCCGTTGCTACACGGGGGTTTCATATCGAGTGTGCCGCCCCGCAGATGCCCCGAAAGTGGTGCGTAACTTTAGTCTCAGCGCCCGTATCAGGCGCGTCGCCCACAGGTGCCATCCCTGCTGGCCCGGCTCGTTACCGATAGCCAATCGGGTATCACTTTGCGTTACAGGACGCATTAGTCGTCGCTTAAGTCGCCCCGTATGTTGATCCCGGTGTGTCAGTGGCGCGATCTGTCGCCCTTGCGCACCCACGAACAACAAACTGCCCCCACAAGGGCCCGGAGTGCACGATGCCCCTGCTACCTGCCTTTACTCGCGTCATTGCCACCACGCTCATGGCCCTGGTGCCTCTGGGGATGGCCCATGGCAGCGATGACAACGTCAAGATCGGCTTTATCGTCAAAAAGCCCGAACAGGCCTGGTTTATCAACGAGCAGCGCGCTGCCAGCGAGCTGGGTCAGGAGCAGGGCTTTGGCGTGGTGCGCCTGGCCGGTGAGGACGGCCAGCAGGTGCTTAGTGCCATCGATAACCTTCACGCGCAGGGCGCGCAGGGCTTTGTGATCTGCCCGCCGGACGTGCGCCTTGGCATGGCGATTGCCAATCGAGCGGAGCAGTACGGCATGAAGGTTGTCACCGTGGACGATCAGTTCGTCGGCAGCGACGGCGAGCCGCTGGAAGGCGTGCCCCACCTGGGCATGTCGGGCTACAAGATCGGTCAGCAGGTCGGCAACGCCATCGCCGAGGAGATGGCGCGCCGCGGCTGGGAGATGGAAAATACTGGTGCGCTGCGCATCTCCAACAACGAGCTGCCGACCGCGCGGGAGCGCACCGACGGCGCCACCCAGGCACTGCTGGATGCCGGCTTCAGCAAGGACAACGTGATCGACGCCCCGCAGCAGAACACCGATACCACCAGCGCCTTCTCGGCCGCCTCGCCGATGTTTTCCAAGTACGGCAAATTCGATCACTGGGTGATCTACGCCCTCAACGAGGAGAGCGTGCTGGGCGGCGTGCGGGCCAGCGAACAGTACGGGCTGTCGCCCGAGGATGTCATCGGCGTGGGCATCAACGGCTCGGGCGCGGCCTTTGCCGAGTTCTCGCGGGAAAGGCCCACCGGCTTCTACGGCACCGTCGCGGTCAGCTCGACCATGCACGGTCGCCAGAGCGCCGAGAACCTCTATCAGTGGATCACCGAGGACGAAATGCCTCCGGCCAATACCGAAACCACCGGCACCCTGATGACGCGGGACAACTGGGAAAGCGTGCGTGAGGAGCTCCAGCTGTGAGTTCGGCCACAGCGACTGCAATGCCCGGCGTGACCGAGACCGACCCCTGGCTGTCGGTGGAAAACGTCACCGTCGAGTTCCCGGGGGTCCGGGCGCTTGACGGGGTGAACTTCAGCGCCCGTGCCGGTGAAGTTCACGCCCTGATGGGCGAAAACGGTGCCGGCAAATCGACCCTGCTCAAGGTATTGAGCGGTGTGAACCGACTCACCGACGGTGCGCTATGGATCGGGGGTGAGCGCCACGTCTTTGCCAACGCCCGTGAGGCGCTGCGCCAGGGCATTGCGATCATCTATCAGGAGCTGACGCTCTCCCCCAATCTGTCGGTGGCGGAAAACCTGCTGCTGGGGCAGCTGCCCCAGCACTACGGCATCGTGAATCGAAAGCGCCTGCGTGAACGGGCGCTCGGCATTCTCGAGGAGCTGGGCGAGGGCAGCGTGCACCCGGCCACCAAGGTGCGCGATCTCTCGATCGGTCAGCAGCAGATGATCGAGATCGGCCGGGCACTGTTGCGCGATGCCCGCATCATTGCCTTTGACGAGCCGACCAGCTCGCTGTCGGTACAGGAGACGCGCCAGCTCAAGCGCATCGTCAAACGACTGCGCGATGAAGGCCGGGTGGTGCTCTACGTCACCCACCGCATGGAGGAGGTGTTCGAGATGTGCGACGCCGTCACGGTCTTTCGGGACGGTCGCCATATCTGCACCCACGACACCATGGCGGGGCTGTCGCAGGACCAGCTGGTCAGCGAGATGGTCGGGCGCGATATCGAGGACGTCTACGGCTATCGCACCCGCGACACCGGCGATGTCATTTTGAAGGTGGACGGGCTCGAAGGGCGCGGTCTGACGGCGCCGGTCAGCTTTGAGGTCCGCCGCGGGGAAGTGTTCGGGTTTTTCGGGCTGGTCGGCGCCGGTCGCAGCGAGCTGCTGCGACTGGTGTGCGGCGTGGAGACGCCAAAAGCCGGCGAGATCCACTTCAACGGCCGCAGCGGACGGTTTGGCTCCCCCGGTGAGGCGATTCGGGCCGGCATTGCCATGTGTCCGGAGGATCGCAAGTCGCAGGGCATCTTTCCGGTGGCGAGCGTCACCGACAATCTCAATATCAGCTGCCGGCGCTTTTTCAAGCGCATGGGCCTCTGGCGTCACCCCAAACGCGAGCTTGAAAACACCCGCGACTATATCGACAAGCTGCGCATTCGCACGCCGGGGCCGCGTACCCGCATCAGCACGCTCTCCGGCGGCAATCAGCAAAAGGTCATCCTGGCCCGCTGGCTCTCCGAGCAGATCGAGCTGTTCGTGATGGATGAGCCCACCCGTGGCATCGATGTTGGGGCGCGGCGCGATATCTATAACCTGCTGTATGACCTGGCCGATCAGGGCAAGGCCGTGGTGGTGATTTCGAGCGATCTGACCGAGGTCAGCGCGATCTGTGACCGTATCGGCGTGATGCGCAGCGGGGCGCTGGTCGACATCGTCGACCGGGACGCCGCCACGCCCGAGCGGCTGCTGGGACTGGCGCTGCCGTCCTGATGCCGGGAGCACGGTCAATAAAACAGGCAATAACAACACGATGTCTGGAGAAGAGTGAATCATGAGTAGCGACAAGAGCGTTCATGCCGACGACAGCGGGCAGGCACCCGGACGACAGGGTCTGATGAAGCCGCTTCGCACCCTGCTGGACACCTCCGGGCTGATTGCCATTTTCATCGTGCTCTTTATCGCGCTGGCGGTGGCGATCCCCGACTTTCTGACCAGTCGCAACATGATCGGTCTGCTGTTGTCGGTGACCATTATCGGCACCATCGCCACCACCATGATGATGGTACTGGCCCTGGGCGAGGTGGATCTGTCGGTCGCCTCGATCGTCGCCTTTGCCGGCGTCAGCGCCGCGGTCATCACCAGCGCGTCAGGCAGCGTGCTGATCGGCGCGCTGGGGGGTATTGCCGCCGGGGCGCTGGTGGGCGTGTTCAACGGTTTCGTGGTGGCCCGCTTTGGCATCAACTCGTTGATTGCCACACTGGCCGCCATGGAGTTCGTGCGCGGGCTAGCCTACATCACTTCCGGCGGTGATGCGGTGATGATTACCGTACCGGGCTTTTTCGAGCTGGGCAGCGCCTCGTTTCTGGGCCTGACCCTGCCGGTGTGGACCATGATCATCTGTTTTGTGATCTTCGGGCTGGTGCTCAATCTCACCGCCTTCGGGCGCAACGTGCTGGCCACCGGCGGCAACCCGGAAGCCGCGGCACTGGCCGGGGTCAACGTGCGCCGGCTCAAGATCATCGTGTTTGGTCTGCAGGGGCTGGTCGCCGGCATCGCCGGGGTACTTTTGACCTCGCGCATGGGGCTGGGCGACCCGAACACCTCGATGGGGCTGGAGCTGGCGGTCATCTCGGCCTGTGTACTCGGTGGCGTGGCGCTTTCCGGCGGGGTGGCCTCGATCACCGGTGTGCTGGTGGGCGTTTTGATCATGGGTTGCGTGCAAAACGCCATGGGGCTTTTGAACGTGCCGACCTTCTATCAGTATCTGGTACGCGGGGCGATCCTGCTGCTGGCGGTGCTGTTTGACCGCTGGAAGCAGCAGCGGCGTCAGCGGGCCTGATCAGACAGTCATTGTGGTTTCAACGGGAAGGAGCGTGCCATGAAAGGACAGTCCCTGCGGTTTTGTCTGGGCCTGAGCGCCGGTCTGCTGTGTGCCGGTACCGGTCAGTCGATGGCGGCGTCTGCGCCGATGCCGCCCAATGTTGAGCAGTTCGTGTTTGGCACGCTGCCGGATGGGCGCACCGTGCACGGCTATCGCATCTCCAATGATCGGCAGCTGCGCCTGGAGGTGATCGAGTACGGCGGCATCATCACCTCGCTTGAAACGCCGGACCGCGACGGCCACATGGCCGACATCGTGCTGGGTTTCAATTCGCTGGAGGACTACCGTTCGTCGGCCTATCAAAAGCTCAACCCCTACTTCGGCGCGCTGATCGGGCGCTACGGCAATCGCATCGCGGACGGGCGCTTTACGCTGGAAGGCCAGACGTATCAGTTGGCCACCAACGATGGCCCCAACCACCTGCACGGCGGCGATGAGGGCTTCAACCAGAAGCTCTGGCAGGCCACACCGTTTTCCTCAAGCGAGGGCAGCGGCGTGGTGATGCGCTACACCAGCGCCGACGGCGAGGAGGGCTATCCGGGCGAGCTGGCGGTCGAGGTCAAATACACCCTGACCCACGACGATACGCTTGCCATCGATTACAGCGCGCGCACCACGAAGGCAACGCCGGTCAATCTGACCCAGCACAGCTACTTCAATCTGGACGGCGAGGGCAGCGACAGCATTCTCGACCACGTCATGACCCTCGAGGCCGACGCCTACACGCCCGTTAACGAGACGCTGATTCCTACCGGTGAGATCGCCTCTGTCGCCGGCACGCCGTTTGATTTTACCCGTCCCACGCCGATTGGCGAGCGCATCGAGACCGACAACGAGCAGCTCCGTCGTGGCCAGGGTTATGATCACAACTTCGTGCTCAAGCGTGCGCCGTCCTCAACGCCCGAGCGGGCCGCGCGGGTCACCTCGCCGGCCAGCGGGCGCGTGCTGGAGGTCGAAACGACCGAGCCGGGCCTGCAGTTCTATTCGGGCAATTTTCTGGATGGCAGCGTCAGTGGCAAAAGCGGGCGCGCCTATGGTCAGCGCTCGGGACTGGCACTGGAGACCCAGCACTTTCCGGATTCGCCCAATCAGTCGGGCTTCCCTTCCACCATTCTCCAGCCCGGCGAGACGCTTGAAAGCCACACGGTCTATCGCTTCACCACCGAAGACTAATCCTCGCATCACGCCACACAAACAGCGCCCCGCGGTATCTGCCGCGGGGCGCTGTCGTATCCACCGATGTCGCAGGCGTGGGTCAGGACTTTTTATCACCCAGACCGCACTGTCCCGACGCGCAGCTTTCACAGCGCTGGCGGCCGGTCAGCCAGCCCGAGATGCGATAGCGCCTGGGCGCAAACCACAGATAGACCCGGTCGGCCACGGGGCGAATCAGCGGCCAGCGCAGCGGCGCGGTCAACCAGCCGCGGCCGACCAGCGACCAGGCGCGGTGAGTCACATCCAGCCCGCGAATGCGCTTGCCGTCGACGTCGCCCAGCAAAATGGCGCTGGCCTCCTCACGATCCACGTCCGGGTAGCGGCTCGTGAAGTTCTCGGCGTGAATGTCCTCGAACGCGATGCGCTGATCGCGGTCGAGCCGCTTGAGGTGGTTGATCTCGTTGACGCACAGCGGGCAGGTGCCGTCATAAAACAGCGTCAGATCGGCCATGAAAGGCTCCCGGCAGGTTAAGGGGCATGGTGACAGGATAGCCCATGAGAAGCCCTGGCAGGGAATGGCCGCCTCGGATCATCGCTTCAGACCTTGTGTAAGGGGACTGACACCTCGGCGTGCTACAACATGACCTTCATGCGTCGGGCGATGGTGTTGCCCGGCCGGTAAACCGGGGGCTTTCATGTCTGATGTTGCTCGTCCTGACAGTCGCGTCAGGGAGGTTTTTCTGGCCTTTCTGATGCTGGGCCTGACCGCCTTTGGCGGGCCCGTCGCGCATCTGAGCTATTTCCGCAATGAATTTGTCACCCGACGGCGCTGGCTATCGGAGCAGGACTACGCCGATCTGGTGGCGCTGTGTCAGTTTCTGCCGGGCCCGGCCAGCAGCCAGGTGGGCTTTGCGCTGGGGCTGATGCGCGCGGGCGGCTGGGGTGCCGCCGCGGCCTGGACGGCCTTTACCCTGCCTTCGGCCATCGTGCTGGTACTGTTCGCGCTGGGCGCAGCGGTCATGGAAGGCCCTATCAGTCAGGGCATCATCCACGGCCTCAAGGTGGCCGCGGTCGCCATCGTGGCCCACGCCGTGCGGGGAATGGCGCAAAACCTCTGCCCTGACAAGCGCCGTGTCGGCATTGCGCTGGTGGCAGTGCTGATGGCGCTGTTGGTAGGCGGCTCGGCGGGTCAGGTGGGGGCGATCGTGATCGGGGCTGTGGTCGGGCTGTTCTGGTGTCGGGGGCAGGGCGTGCCGGAGGCCCATGACGTGGCCTTTGGCGTCTCCCGGCGGGTCGGGCGACTTGCGGCGGTGGGCTTCGGCGCTTTGCTGGCCGGGCTGCCCCTGCTGGCCTGGGCCACCCCCTCGCTGATCGTGGCCATCATGGATGCCTTCTATCGGGCCGGCGCGCTGGTCTTCGGCGGCGGGCACGTGGTGCTGCCGCTGCTGGAATCGGGGGTCGTGCAGACCGGCTGGGTTTCCGAGAATGATTTTCTGACTGGCTATGGCGCCGCCCAGGCCGTGCCGGGGCCGCTGTTTACCTTTGCCGCCTATCTGGGGGCCGTGATCACCCCGGGGGCGGGCGCCCTTATGGGGGCCATCCTCGCGCTGCTGATGATTTTTCTGCCCGGCATGCTGTTGCTGGTCGCTGTGCTGCCGTACTGGCATGGCTTCCGGCGCCTGGAGAGCGTTCAGGGGGTGATGCGCGGCGCCAACGCCGCGGTGGTCGGCATTCTGGGCGCGGCGCTCTACCAGCCGGTCTGGACCAGCGCCATTGTCGGCCCTCGTGAGTTCGTGCTGGCCCTGACGGGCTTTTTGCTGCTGGGCGTCTGGAAGCTGCCCGCCTGGGCGGTGGTGATCGCAATGGCCATCGGCGGGCTGCTCATTACCCTGTAGGCGTGTTGCCTGCCTTTGAGCCGAAAGCGCTCAGCCGGTGCCGGCAAGCTGAAGCACCAGCGGCATGGCCAGCATCGCCAGCAGCGTCTGGCCGGTGATGATCGCCGCCATCAGCTCGGCATCGCCGCCGAGCTGGCGGGCCAGAATGTAGGCAGACGTTGCGGTGGGCAGCGCGGCAAACAGCAGCGCCACGTTAAGCTCCACGCCGTGCAGTCCCACAAGCCAGGCAAGGCCTGCCACCAGCAGCGGCGTGACCACAAGCTTCATCGCGCTTGAAAGCCAGAACGCCCGCCCACCGCGCCATAGCGCGCTCAGACGCAGCGCCACCCCCACGGCCACCAGCCCCAGCGGCAGGGCGGCCTGTCCCAGCAGCTCAAGGGCCGGCTCGGTCACGCCTGGCAGACCGATGCCGCTGACGTTGAGTGCCACCCCCACCATACAGGCCAGAATCAGCGGATTGCGCAAAAGCGCCAGCACGCTTTTGCGCACACTGGCCTGACCCTGGTGGTCAGAAACGATAGTGCCGGAGGCCACAAAGGCCAGCACGCACAGGATGTTGGCGGTGGGTACCATCAGCGCGATGGCCACCGCCGCCACGGTCAGGCCCGGCTCGCCGTAAAGCGCCGCCGCGCCGGCCACGCCGACATAGGTGTTAAAGCGCACCACGCCCTGAAACGCCGAGGTGAACGCCGGCGGTGACAGGGCCAGTCGAGTGCGCGCCAGCCACAGCACGGCGCCGAGCAGCAGCATGGTGCCGAGCAGGGCCACGGCCAGCGGCAGTACCGACACCTGACTGACATCGGCGGTGGCCAGTGTCGCCACCAGCATGGCCGGAAAGAGCAGGTAGTAGATGACGCGTTCCAGCCGCGGCCAGAAGTCACCGCCGGGAAAACGCGCCCGGCCCAGCACCGCACCCAGCGCGATCAGGGCAAAGAGCGGGGCCAGCGCATCAACGATACCGGTCATGGGGGCGTTCCCGGAAAGCGCTAGCGCGCCAGAAAATCGATCGCCGCCAGATAGCCGAAGCTGCCCATGCCGGCGATGACCGCCTCGGCGCGTGCGGAGATATACGAGTGGTGGCGAAACGCCTCGCGGGTGTGGATGTTGGACAGATGTACCTCTATTACGTGCCCCTCGAACGCCTTGAGAGCGTCCAGAAGCGCCACCGAAGTGTGCGACCAGGCCGCCGGGTTGATGACGATGGCATCAAAGCGTCCACGCGCCTCGTGGATGCGATCGAGCATCACGCCTTCGTGGTTGGTCTGCAAAAAATCGGTCCCCACACCCTTGTCGAAGGCGCGGTGACGAATGGCGTTTTCGATATCGGCCAGCGTCTCGTGGCCGTAGATCTCGGGCTCGCGCTTGCCCAGCAGATTCAGATTGGGGCCGTTGAGGATTAAAACGTTCATCGTGACTCCGGTGCGTCAGTGGCTGGCGATTCAGGCACAAACCGTGGCTTCAGGACGCCCTCGAGCTCGCTGTAGGGAATGGTCAGCGTCGGCTGGCCGATAGCGTAGGGGCCAAGATCGTAGACGTTGTAGGTGACGGCCATGGCGTCTTCCAGCGGGGCGGCGTTGTCGCTGGGCGAGAACGGCCAGTTGATGGGATCAAGCGTCTGCCCCACCTCGCTGTTCTCCTGCCAGTCCTGCCAGGCGTCCTTCAGTGCCGCCTCGAAGGCCGGCTTCTGGCCCTCTTCCAGCATGTCATCCAGCGTCACGACCTGACGGGTCGTCTCATCGATGACCATATAGTCCGTCCCCGGCATGCCGTGGGCGCCACCGGTCATGACATGGCTTTTAAGCTCCAGAATCAGCAGATCGTCGTGACGGCTGACCTCCTCGGCTTCAAGGCTTGCGTAGTAGTGGCTCGAGTTGTCCGTGTCTTCATTGGCCCGGGCGCTTTGATCAAAAAAACCCTCGGCGTAGGTGTCTACCGTTGAGGGCAGGTTGTCTTCATCGATCCCCGAGTCACTGACCGGGTTGCCCATGCGGACCAGGCGTTGCTCCAGCTGGCGGGAAAGTTCCGGGGCATTGTCGAACTCGATCATGTGAATCTCGATGCTGGCGCAGTCGTCGCCCTCACAGTCCGGTGCCGTGATCGTGCGGTTGACGAAAGTGGGCGAGAGGCCGTCCTGCTGATCCTGCGTATCGGTCGTGCTGGCGGTGGACGAGACGTTGTCCTGGGTGGCGTTCTGATCATCAACGGTCTGGTCATCGCCGGTTTGATCGCAGGCGGTGAGGGCCAGTAACAGGGCCGGCACAGCCAGCCATTGGTAGCGGGTTGAAGTCGTCATGTGATGTCTCTTTCGTGACAGGTGATGGCAGTATAGGGTCGTTCAGGGCGCCGGGGCAGCGGCGCCGCGATAGTGGCTGCGCCAGTAGCGGTTGTCCAGGCCGGCGAGGGTGACCTGACGTCCGCTGCCCGGAGCGTGAATCATCTGATTATTGCCCATGTAGATGCCCACGTGGCTGACGCTGCCTCCTGAACCGAAAAACATCAAATCCCCCGGGCGAGCACGATCGATGCGGTCCAGACCATCGAACTGCTGTTGCGAGGTGCGTGGGATGTCGATGCCGGCGGCCAGAAAGCTTGCCTGGGTCAGACCGCTGCAGTCCATGCCGGAAGGGGTCGTGCCACCGTATTGATAGGGCGTGCCCAGCGCATCACGGGCATAATTCATCACCAGTACCCGCTCGATCGAGAGATCCTGCTGCTCGGAGATCGGGCCGGCCATGTCGCTGGTGTGCATCTCGGGGGTGCCGGCACAGCCGGTCAGCCACAACATGGCGATCAGCAGTGACAGGTCGCGCAGGCGCTTGAGTGGACGCAAGGGAAGACATGGGCAGGTGACGGGCAGGAGCATGAGCGGGTTCCGATGGGCAGCGAATGCCTCGATAGTAACCGCGAGCGTTATGTGTTTTCGAGCCCTGCTGTCATGTCATGACCCGTGAAAGGCGGTTGCGAAAGCGCTCTTCAGGGGCAGGGGGCCGGGCCGGAAGGGAAATAAAAAAACCCGACGGCAGGCCGAAACCGTCGGGTCTGCGCCGAGCGAAAGGGCGGCGCGAAAAGGGTACCGGTTGTTAAAACCAGATGGATTAGAAGCGGTAGCTGATGCCGCTCATGATGACGACCGGGTCAATATCCAGGTGCGTCTTGTAGGTCTCGCCACCGGCACTGGCTTTCACGTTGGAGTCGATGTCCAGGTACCATACGGCAGCGTTGACGGCCCAGTGCTCATTGATCAATAGATCCACACCGGCCTGGCCGGCCCAGCCCCAGGAGTTTTTCATCTCCATGCTGGCGCCATCGATGTTGACGTTTTCAGCGGAGAAGCGGGTGTAGTTGACGCCGGCGCCGACATAGGGCTGTACGAGAGAATCCGTGCCACCCAGCGGGTAGTACTGCAGTGTCAGCGTCGGGGGCAGGTGCTTGACCGAGCCGCCGTGATCACCGTCCAGATTGAAGTCATGCTTGAAGCGCTGCGCGGCCAGCAGTTCCACGCCCCACTGATCCAGGAAGCGATAGCCGAAGGTAATCGCAAAGCCGCGGCCATCCTTGACGTCGACCTTGTCCACGCCCAGTGAATCGTAATTGCCGTTGTCGTCCTTGGGTGACACCTTGGCAAGGCCGGCGCGGGTAAAGAAATCGCCCTGGCCGTAAGTGGATTCGGCGGCATGAGCAGTGCCCATGGTGGCCCCGAGTGCCAGCGCGGCAATGGAAATAAGTGGCAGCATGCGCATGTGTCTGGTTCCCCTGAACGTTTTTTCTGGTGTGGTTCGGACCCCTTCAGGCAAACGGCACCTGACCCGACCCCTGTATTGCTTTCAGGGATTGTGACAAGCGAACGCTGTTCATTTATTGACGCACGTCAAAACATCGGTGACGGATTGTTTCAGCGTGCTGGACGAGTGATCCGATTCACGCCATGGTCAGGGCGTACGGATCGACAGATCCCTGAATCACCGCACGAACAGGACAGACCATGAGTGACGAAAGCACCCTTTTAAACGATCAGTCGCTGGAATTTCTCGAGCGCTATCTCAACAACGCCTCGCCCACCGGCTATGAGTGGGAAGGCCAGAAACTCTGGATGGACTACCTGCGTCCGTGGGTCGATGAGTTTTTCACCGACACCTACGGCACCGCGGTCGGCGTCATCAACCCGGATGCAAAGTACAAGGTCGTGATCGAAGGCCACGCCGACGAGATCAGCTGGTATGTGAACTACATCTCCGATGACGGGCTGCTCTATGTGATCCGCAACGGCGGCAGCGACCATCAGATCGCGCCCTCCAAGCGGGTCAACATTCACACCAGAAACGGCATCGTCGAAGGCGTGTTCGGCTGGCCGGCGATCCATACCCGCCGCAGCCCCGGCAGCGAAGAGCAGGCGCCCAAGCCGGACAACATCTTTATCGACGTGGGCTGTGACAACAAGGAAGAGGTTGAAAAGCTCGGCGTGCACGTCGGCTGCGTGATCACCTATCCGGACACCTTCAGCGTGCTCAACGGCAACAAGTTCGTCTGCCGCGCGCTGGATAACCGCATGGGCGGCTTCATGATTGCCGAGGTAGCCCGTCTTTTGAAGGAAAACGGTAAGACGCTGGATTTCGGTCTCTACATCGTCAACTCGGTGCAGGAAGAGGTGGGCCTGCGCGGCGCGCAGATGATCGCCGAGCGCATTCGCCCGGACGTGGCGATCGTCACCGACGTGACCCACGACACCCACACGCCGATGATCGATCCCAAGAAGGAAGGCAGCAACAAGATGGGCGCCGGCCCCGTCATTGCCTGGGCCCCGGCGGTGCAGAATCGCCTGCGCGAACGCATTCTGGAAGTGGCCGAAAAGGGCGAGATCCCCTTCCAGCGGGTCGCCAAGTCACGCGCCACCGGCACCGACACCGATTCGTTTGCCTACAGCAACACCGGCGTGGCCTCGGCGCTGATCTCGCTGCCGCTGCGCTACATGCACACCACCGTCGAGATGGTGCAGCGCGAAGACGTCGAAAACGTCATTCGCCTGATCTACGAGACGCTTTTGAACATCAAGGAAGGCGAGACGTTCAGCTATTTTGATTGAGCGTCGCTGAATATCCGGCGCCCCGGGCGCCGGATTTTTTATGCCGGAGACGGCGTTCGCGTCAGGGCCAGTCGAATGCCCAGGGCCACAAACATGACGCCGACGCTGCGCTCCAGCCACGCCCTGAGCCGAACACCGGGGCGCAGGCGCTGCCCGCCCAGCGTCACGATCGTGATCAAAACGGCACTCCAGAGCGTGGCCACCACATCAAAGATCAGGCCCAGGGTCAGGAAGGCGAGCGGCTTGAGGCTGGCGGCCGGGTCGATGAACTGCGGCATGAAGGCCATGAAGAAAAGCGCGACCTTCGGGTTGAGCACGTTGGTCAAAAGCCCCTGACGAAACAGCGAGAACAGGCGAGTGTCGATGGCGTGAGTTACCGGCGCCCGGTCTTCCTGACGACGCCGCTTGAACAGCGCCGACAGGCCCAGCCAGATCAGGTAGATCGCCCCGACCCACTTGACCAGCGTGAACGCCATCGCCGATGTCGCCAGAATGGCCGAAAGGCCAGCCGCGGCGGCCAATACATGCACCAGCGTGCCCGTACTGACGCCCAGCGCCGTCACCGCGCCATGTTGCCACTGGCCCATGGCGGTCCGCGAGACGATCAGCAGCGAGTCCGGCCCCGGCGTCATGTTCAGAATCAGGCCCGAGAACATGAAAATGGTTAGATCGTGGATGCCCAGCATAGGGTTTCTCCGGTGGCGATAGTGGCAGGGTTTTGATGTCACCGGGACACGGTGATGGACGCAGGATTAATGTATATGCAAGGAGACTAACATGACCACCTTTACCGAGAAGGCCCCGGGCGTGGCCGAGGAAATTCCCACGGCCGCTGCGGGCTTTACGCTCAACCATTCAATGGTGCGCATCAAGGACCCGGAGCGTGCGCTGCACTTTTATACTCACGTGTTCGGCATGCGCCTTCTGCGCAAGCTCGACTTCCCCGAGCTGCAGTTCACGCTCTATTTCCTGACCCAGCTTTCGCCGGAAGACAGCGTGCCGGAGGACCCGGATGAGCGCACCATCTGGACCTTCAGCCAGCGCGGGCTTCTGGAGCTGACCCACAACTGGGGTACCGAGGACGACCCGGAGTTTGCCTATCACAACGGCAACTCGGACCCGCAGGGCTACGGCCATATCTGCTTCAACGTGCCCAATCTGGAAAGCGCCGAGACCTGGTTCGAGGACATGGGGGTCGAGTTCATCAAGCGTGCCAATGACGGCAAAATGAAAAACGTGGTGTTCGTGAAGGATCCGGACGGCTACTGGATCGAGGTGATCCAGGCCGAGCTGATGGCCGGCGCCGGGCAGTAACGCCCGACGCCGTATCGGGTTTTAAAACAGCCGTGCGCCGGCGCCGTCAGCCGGGGCCCGGGCCATTGGGCGTCCGGTCCTCTGCCGGCGCGTCCTCCGGCGTCTGGGTCAGCGCTGTCTCCCCGAGTGGGGCGGGGCTTTCTTTCTGTTCATTGTCTTCGCGCTCGCCATGCAGGCTGTTGCGATCCGGCATCAGCACGCGCATGCGCGGGAAGGCGTCCGGATATTCGCGGGCGATAAAGCGGATCAACCCCTCGCGCATCTCGCAGCGCAGGTCAAAGGTATCGCCGCCGCCGCGGGCGCTGACCAGCACGCGCAGCTGCATGTTGTACTCGGTCATCTCCAGAAGCTGCACCTTGCACACCACGCCGCTCCACAGCGGCGAGTTCTGCGCAATGCGGTTGGCTTCCTCCTGCAGCGCGTCCAGCGGCAGTGAGAAGTCCGCATATAGGAAGACGCTGCCGATCAGGTCGTTGGTGCGCCGCGTCCAGTTCTCGAACGGGTTATCGAGAAACCAGTTGATCGGCAGCACCAGCCGCCGCCAGTCCCACAGCCTGACCACCACGTAGGTCAGCGTCAGCTCCTCGATCCAGCCCCATTCTCCCTGTACCACCACC
Source organism: Kushneria indalinina DSM 14324 (assembly GCF_003385845.1). Classification (GTDB taxonomy): domain Bacteria; phylum Pseudomonadota; class Gammaproteobacteria; order Pseudomonadales; family Halomonadaceae; genus Kushneria; species Kushneria indalinina. The sequence goes on from NZ_QRDJ01000007.1 coordinate 733,778, forward strand.
GCATCATCGAGCTGAATCGGCTGGGTCATCGCAATCTGGACCCCGGCCAGCAGATTGCCGAACACCTTCTGGGCGGCGAAGCCCAGCACCACCCCCATGATGCCGGCCGAGGCCAGAATGCTGGTGCCGAGCTGGCGCACCCGGTCAAAGAGCATCAGCATCGAGGCCAGCGCCACCAGCACGATGATGAAGTTGATGATCTTGCGCAGTACCGCAATCTGGGTGTGCACCTTGCGCGCGGCCAGGTTGTCGGCGACATCGACCCGGTAGTGCTCGCGAAGCGCGCGCTCGACGATATTGACGCCATGCACCAAAACGCCGGCAATGCTCATGATCAGCAGCATGCTGGTGACGTTGTGAATGGCAAGGTCAAAACGTTCGGAGGTCACAAACAGCGGGAACAGCGAAAAGAGCAGAAAGATCGGGAAAAGGGCCGCCGCAGCGCGGGCCATGAAAGGCGCCAGGAAGCGCTCGAAGTAGCCCTGGCGGGTGTCCGACCAGCGATCCATCACCGCAATCACGCGCCTTGAGACCCGCACGAACAGCCAGAACCCCAGAAACACGCCGATCACGTTGGCCAGCGTCAGGAGGGTGGGCTGCCAGCCCAGCATGACCGGTACCAGATAATAGAGCGCCATCATCACGCCATAGCACCACACCAGACATACCAGCGGCGGATGCACGGCCAGTGCTGCGACGTTGAGCAGATGCCAGCGCCCGTTCGCCAGTCCGCGCAGGCGCAGATGCAGAACCTTGAGCCCGCCATGAAGGGCCACGGCGGCAGCAATTGCCGCCACGGCCAGGGCCCAGCGGGGAAGGTGGTTGAACCAGGGCATCAGTGTCTCGAGCATGCAGAGGCCTCGATGGTGCGTGAATGCAGCCGATCGATTCGATCGACAGGACCTGATAACAAGTGATGGCGGGTGCGACACCGGCTGTCAACTTTCGTCGCATGTCACGGGGCCACGCCGCCCGGTGATCGGGCGGCGTGGGAGAGGGCTTATTTCAGGCCGAACAGCCGCGGCAGGCCCAGTGAGAGGGCGGGGATGAAGGTCACAGCCAGCAGCACAAGGACCAGCACGATATAAAACGGCAGCAGGGGCCTGATCAGATGCTGAAGCTTGACGCCCGACACCGAACAGCCCACGAACAGGGCGCTGCCCACCGGGGGCGTCAGCAGACCGATGCAGAGGTTGAAGACCATCATGATGCCAAAGTGCACCGGATCGATGCCGAGCTGGGTGGCGATCGGCAAAAAGATCGGAGTGAAGATCAGCACGGCCGGGGTCATGTCCATGAAAATGCCCACGATCAACAGCGCCAGATTGATCATCAAAAGGATCACGATGGGATTGCTGGACAGCGACAGCAGCGTCTCGCTGATCGCCTCGGGGATGCCGGAGACATTCATGGCCCACGACATGCTCACCGACAGCCCGATCAGCAACAGCACCACCGACGTCATCACCACCGATTCCAGAATCAGCGTTGGCAGTTCGCGAAAGCTCACCTCACGGTAGATCAGTACCGACAGCACGAAGGTGTAGACCACGGCGATGGCGGAGGCCTCGGTGGCGGTGAATACGCCGCCGAGAATGCCGCCGATCACGACCACGATCATCATCAGGCTGGGGATGGCGCGTAAAAACGCCTGCATCGCCTGCTTCAGTGTCGGTCGCTCGGCGGTCGGATAGCCGCGCCGCCGGGCGATGATGCCGCCGGTCAGCATCAGCCCCAGCCCCATCAGGATGCCGGGAACGTAGCCGGCCATGAACAGGGTGGCGATCGAGACGCCGCCCGAAGTCAGCGAGTAGACGATCAACACGTTGGAGGGCGGAATCAGCAGCCCGGTCACGCAGGAGGAGACGTTGACGGCCGTGGAGTAGGCGGGCGGATAGCCCTGGCGCTGCTGGATCGGCCCCAGGGTGCCGCCGACGGCCGCCGCGGCCGCCACCGCCGAGCCGGAGATGGCGCCGAACATCATGTTGGACATGATGTTGACGTGCGACAGCGACCCCGGCAGCCGGCCGACCAACACCTGAGCGAAGTCGATCAGGCGTCGGGCGATGCCGCCGCTGCTCATCAGGGTCCCGGCGAGAATGAAAAACGGAATCGCCAGTAGCGTGAAGCTGTCGAGCCCGGTGGCCATCCGCTGGGCGGCAATCGACACGGCGACATCGAAGGGAAAGGTCAAAAGCAGCGTGATGATGGTGGCAATGCCGATCGAGAAGGCCACCGGCACGCCCAGAAAGATCAGCAAAAAGAAACTGCCGAACATGGTCAGCATCGAGATGTCCATCAGCGGTGCTCCTCGCGCGGGGTCAGGGCCTCTGATGGCCGGGGCGCCGTCTGTGCGGCGATGCTGTCGTGATGGTCATCCCGGGCGGCAGGCTCGGCGGTGCCACGTCGGTCGGGGCGGCACAGGTCAGTCAGGTGGCCGATGCAGAACAGCAGGCAGTAGTAGCTCATCACCACGCCACTGATCGGCAGCACGAAATAGATATACCCCATGGGCAGGCGCATGGCCGGCGAAAGCTGGCCGGAGGCGAGCGACTTGTCGATCAGGCCGAGTCCGCCGCGGGTGATGACCAGCAGGGCGAAGGCCATCATCACGGCATTGATCAGCACGCCCATGGCCGCCTTGCCGCGCGCGCCCATGTGGTCGGTCAATAGATCGATGGCGAGATGGCGCTGCAGCCCCACGGTATACGCCGCACCCAGCAGGCCCACCCAGATCATCGCGTAGCGGGCGAACTCATCGGTGAAGGTGCTGGGTGCGCTCAAAACGTAGCGGCTGAAGACCTGCCAGACCACACAGCCGACCAGCGCCACCATGACGGTCACGGTCAGGCTGGCGATCACGGCATCGACGGGTTTTTTGAAGGTTTCAATAGGCATGGAAGCTTCCCGAACTGGCGAGACATGAACGACACCGGGCCGGATCGCTCAGGCGACCCGGCCCGAACGCCACAGGATGAATCACTCCTGCGGCTGATCCGCCTCCTGCTCGGTATCGCGAATCCGTTCCAGCAGTTCGGCGTGCCCGGTATTCTCCCTGTACTCCTCGTAGAGCGGCTGCACGGCCTCCTGGAAGGCGGCCTTGTCGACCTCGACGAACTCGGCGCCCATCTCTTCTGCCTGCTGGCGCGACTGCTGATCGACCTCGTCCCACAGGTCCTTCTGATAGGCTTCGGAGTCCTCCACGGCCTTTTGCAGAATCTCCTGCTGCTCGTCGTCGAGGCGGTTCCAGGTCGCGGTGGACACGGTCAGAAAATCCGGCACCGAGGTGTGCTGATCCTCGGAAAAGTACTGGGCGAGCTCGGCGTGACGGGTCTGAACATAAGAGGGCACGTTGTTTTCGGCGCCATCGACCACGCCCTGCTGCAGGGCGCTATAGACCTCACTGAAGGCGACCGGAGTGGGGGAGCCGCCCATCAGCTCGATCATCCGGATGGTGGTGGGCGAGGACTGGACGCGGATCTTCATGTCCTCGAGATCGGCCGGCGTGCGGATTGGCTTGCTGGCATAGAAGCTGCGATAGCCGGCCACATAGGCGCCGATGGCAAAAAAGCCCTTGTCCCGCGTGGCCTGCATGATCTCCTCACCGATTGGCCCGAACACCACCTCGTTGAAATCAGCCTGGCTTTCAAACAGATACGGCAGATTGAAGACCGAGTAGACGTCATCGAAGCTTTCAAGGTTACTGGCCGAGGCGTGCACCAGATCCAGCGCGCCGTTTTGCATCTGCCCCATCATGTCCTGGGTACTGCCCATCTGGCCGTTCGGGAAAATGCGCAGCTGCATGCTGCCATCGGAGCGCTGCTCGAGCTCGTCGGCCAGATGGCGATAGGCGCGCGCCACCACATGATCCTCGTGCAGGGCATGGCCCAGCCGCAGGGTGGCACTGTCCACCGCCATGGCCTGTGAGGACACCAGTCCCGCCGTGAGCCCGACCGCCGTCAGGGCAAGCGGCATGAGGCGAGATCGAAGGGGCTGGCGGCGCTGATACGTTTCGGCATAACTCAACACAATACTCTCCTGAATCCATCGGTTGGCACGGCACACCGACCAGTTTTTTGTATGATGTCATTCAATTGATCCCTATCTTGATAGGGGCCGTAGCGGGCCTGTGTCGATGGGAACTTTAGTCCTGGGAATGCCTTCGAAAAGGGCAGTGACGCGGTTGAACCGGTTCTGGAGTGTTGCCTGGACTTTAGGGGTAAATAATCGGGTCACCACCGGCGCATCGCGGCGGAAAGCGCAAATTCCCACAATATGGGACGATCGTCTGCATATTGGGATATGGCCGTTTCAGGCGTAGACTGACGGCATGACAATGTCTCTTTCCACCCGTCCGACCGGCGCACAGGCCCTGATGCGCGGTTTGGCGGTCATCGATGCCGTGGCCGAAGGCCATCACGGTCTTGCCGCCATCGGCGAGCGCATCAATTGCACGCGCAGCACCACGCACCGTCTGGTGTCGGCGCTGGTCCATGCCGGCTATCTGCGCCAGAGCCCGCAGGGCTACCAGCTGGGGCTGAAACTGGCCACACTTGGCGCGCATGCCCGTAAGCAGATGCCGCTGGCAGCGCTGGCCCGCCCGATCATCGAGGCGCTGGCTCAAAAGTGCGGCGACAGCGTGCACCTGGGCGTTCGCGACGGCGACGACGTGGTTTATCTCGACAAGGTGGCCGGGTCCCGCGGGCTCGAGATGCGCTCGCGCCCCGGGCTTCGTTTGCCGCTGGCACTGACCGGCGTGGGGCGGGCGCTGATGCTCGATCTCGACGAGGGCCAGTGGCAGCGGCTCTATACGCAGGCCCGTGCTCACCAGCAGCGCCAGTCCGAGGCACCCGTGGCCGGGCTGTCGCCGCTCGAGCCGCCCACCTGGCCGGATTACCAGACACGCCTGCTCGATTATCAAAAGACGGGTGTGGTGCTGGATCTGGAGGACAACGAGCGCGGCATTCGCTGCGTGGCCGCACCGGTGCGCGATGAGCAGGGCATGATCGTCGCGGCGATCAGCATTGCCAGCGCCACGCCCTGGATGTCGGATGCGCGGCTGAGTGAGCTTGGCCCGAGCGTGCATGACGCCGCCGCCCAGTTATCACACCGGATTGCCCGGCCTGACCTTCACCCCGACGCTACCTTTTCTCCACCTGCGGGAGCTTTCCATGAATGACGCCTCTCCCTGTCTGATCGCGCTCGACTGGGGCACCTCCACGCTGCGCGCCTGGCTGCTCGATGACCAGGGCCGGGTGCTGGACAGCCGCCACGAGCCTTGGGGCATCCTGCATACGCCGGAGGGCGACTTCGCCCGCGCCTATCAAACGGTGGTCGGTGAATGGCGCGACGCCCACCCCGATCTGCCGGCGCTGGCCTGCGGCATGATCGGCAGCCGCGGCGGCTGGCACGAAGTGCCCTATGTGGATGCCCCGGCCGATGCCGATGCCATCGCCGCCGGCCTGGTCACCATCGACACCGGCATTGATCATTTGTCGCTGGTGCCTGGCATCATGCAGCACAACAACGCCGAGACCGGTGCTTTGCCCAACGTCATGCGCGGCGAGGAAACCCAGCTGCTGGGCGTCATGGCACGTTACCCGGCGCTCGCCCGAAAGGCGCTGTTGATCATGCCCGGCACCCACAGCAAGTGGGCGCTGGTCGAGCGCGAGCGGCTGGTTGAATTCACCACCCACATGACCGGTGAGCTCTACGCCGTGCTGCGCGAGCACTCGATCCTGGGCCGCCCGGCCGCCGAGTGTCATGAAGATGCCACGGATGCGGCCAGCCAGAAGGCCTTCGATGAGGGGCTCAAAAACGCCTTTGACGCCGGCAGCGCGGGCTTGTCCGGGCAGCTTTTCAGCGTGCGCAGCCGCGTGCTGGCCGGTGAGCTTGCCCCTGCGGCAAGCCTTGCCTATCTCTCGGGGCTTCTGATCGGCGAGGAAGTGCGCAGTGCGACAGCAGCACTCGGCGATCAGCCCTGCCCACCGCTGGCTTTGATCGGCGATGACGCCCTGTGCCGGCGCTACCGTCAGGCGCTGTCGCGTTTTGAATGTCCTGATGTCGAGACCATTAATGACGCCAGCGTCAGCGGGTTGATGAGCATTGCCCGCCGTGCCGGTTTGATTGCCCCGGCCTGATGGCCTCGATGTTTCAAGCTCACAAAGGAGCAGACCATGTTGAATCAGTATCTGGAGACCCTGCCGCTGATCGCGATTTTGCGCGGCGTGACGCAAAACGAGGTCGAGCCCATCGGCCAGGCCCTTTATGACGCCGGCTTTCGCATCATGGAGGTACCGCTCAACTCGCCCGAGCCGCTGGAGAGCATCGTGCGACTGGATCGGGCACTGGGTGACAAGTGCCTGATCGGTGCCGGGACGGTGACCAGCGTGCAGCAGGTGCGCGATGTGGCGCACGCCGGCGGCAAGCTGATCGTCTCACCACACGGCGATACTCGCGTCATCCAGTCCGCGAAGGCGGCCGGCCTGGTCAGCGCGCCGGGCGTGGCCACGCCGACCGAGGCCTTTGCCGCGCTCAATGCCGGCGCCGATGTGCTCAAGATGTTCCCCGCCGAGCAGCTGGGGCCCAAGGTGATCAAGGCCTGGCGTGCCGTGCTGCCGCCCGAGGTGGCGCTGCTGCCGGTGGGCGGGATCACGCCGGACAACATGCAGGAGTTTGTCGATGCCGGTGCCGGTGGTTTCGGGCTGGGTTCGGCGCTCTACAAGCCCGGCATGAGCGCGGAAGAGGTCGGTCGCAACGCCCGTGCCTTTGCGGACGCCTGGCAGGCGCTCAAGCGCTGAGATCTTTCCTATCAACTGCTGGCTGATCAGACCCGGGCGGAGCACGCCTCGACGGATCAAAACCTGACGGATCCCTTTTTGACCATGAACTGCCGAGTACTGTCATGAAAATTACCCGACTGGAAACCTTCATCGTGCCGCCGCGCTGGTGCTTCCTGAAAATCGAGACCGACGAGGGCTTTGTCGGCTGGGGCGAGCCGGTGGTGGAAGGGCGCGCCCACAGCGTGGCCGCAGCGGTGGACGAGCTGGCCGACTATCTGATCGGCAAGGACCCGCGCCACATCGAGGATCACTGGACGGTGATGTATCGCGGCGGGTTCTATCGCGGCGGCGCCATCCACATGAGCGCGCTGGCCGGTATCGACCAGGCCCTGTGGGACATCAAGGGCAAGGTACTGGGCGTGCCGGTGCATGAGCTGCTGGGTGGGGCGGTGCGCGATCGTATCCGCGTCTACTCCTGGATCGGCGGCGATCGCCCGGGTGATACCGCGCGCATGGCAAAGGAGCGCATGGACGGCGGCTTCACCGCCATCAAGATGAACGCCTCCGAGGAGATGCAGTTCATCGATACCTTCGACAAGGTCGATGCGGTGCTGGCCAATGTCTCGGCGATTCGTGATGCGGTCGGCCCGCACTTTGGCATCGGCGTGGACTTCCATGGCCGGGTGCACAAGCCGATGGCCAAGGTGCTGATGAAGGAGCTTGAGCCCTATCGCCTGATGTTCGTCGAAGAGCCGGTGCTCAGCGAACACGCCGAGGCGCTCAAGGAGATCGCGCCACTGTCCAACATCCCGATCGCGCTGGGGGAACGGCTCTTCTCGCGCTGGGACTTCAAGCAGATTCTCGCCGGCGGTTACGTGGACATCATCCAGCCCGACCCGTCCCACTCCGGCGGCATCACGGAGACGCGCAAGATCGCCAACATGGCCGAGGCCTATGACGTGGCGCTCGCCCTGCACTGTCCGCTGGGGCCGATCGCGCTGGCCGCCAACCTGCAGCTCGACGCCAACTGCTACAACGCCTTCATCCAGGAGCAGAGCCTGGGCATTCACTACAACCAGGGCAATGACCTGCTCGACTACGTCAAGAACCCCGAAGTGTTCGCCTATGAAGACGGCTATGTGAAGATCCCGCAGGGGCCGGGCCTGGGTGTCGAGGTCAACGAGGACTACGTACGCGAGCGCGCCGAGATTGGTCATCGCTGGCGCAATCCGATCTGGCGTCACGCCGACGGCAGCTTTGCCGAGTGGTAAGTGTGTCGCACTGACAACGCTGCGAATGCGCGTCACAATGGGGCCGGCGTCAGCGTCGGCCCCATTGTTGGTTGCCGTGGCGTGTTCAAGGGGTGGCTAAAAGCCGCGTTTGTGCCAAGCGCGATACGGCATGAGTCGAGTATGATGCATGGCATTAGTCACGGCCGCGGCCCCGGAGGGGCACTGTCATCCGGGCGCTTGCCCTGTTCGATGACGGCCGGTAAAGCACATTTTTGACGAAAGGACGGTTCAAGTGAAAATTGCAGTTGCAGGCACCGGCTATGTGGGCCTTTCCAACGCCATGCTGCTGGCGCAGCACCATGAAGTGGTCGCGGTTGATATCGTGTCCGAGAAGGTCGAGCGCCTCAACAAGGGCCAATCGCCCATCGAGGATGCGGAAATCTCGGATTTTCTGGCCAACCGTGCACTGAATTTCACTGCCACCCTGGACAAGGAAGCGGCCTATCGCGATGCGGCGTTTGTGATTATCGCCACGCCCACCGATTACGACCCCCAGACCAACTACTTCAACACCAAAAGCGTCGAGTCGGTCATTGATGATGTCATGGCGATCAATCCCGATGCCGTGATGTTGATCAAATCCACCGTACCGGTGGGCTATACCCGCGAGGCCTGCGAGCGCTTCAATACCCAAAACCTGATGTTCTCGCCGGAATTTCTGCGCGAGGGCAAGGCGCTGTACGACAACCTGCATCCGTCACGCATCATCGTCGGCGAGCGCTCCGAGCGCGCCGAGCAGTTCGCCAACATGCTGAAAGAGGGCGCGGTCAAGCAGGACATCCCCACGCTTTTGGTCGACAGCACCGAAGCCGAGGCGATCAAGCTTTTCTCCAATACCTATCTCGCCATGCGCGTGGCGTATTTCAACGAGCTGGATACCTACGCCGAGACCCACGGCCTTAATGCCCGTCAGATCATCGACGGCGTCGGCCTCGACCCGCGCATCGGCAATCACTACAACAACCCGAGCTTTGGTTACGGCGGCTACTGCCTGCCCAAGGACACCCGTCAGCTGCTGGCCAACTATCAGAACGTGCCCAACAATCTGATTCAGGCCATTGTGGAGGCCAACCGCACCCGCAAGGACTTCGTGGCCGAGGCGATTCTGCGTCGCCAGCCTAAGGTCGTCGGCGTGTATCGTCTGGTGATGAAAAGTGGCTCCGACAACTTCCGCGCCAGTGCCATGCAGGGCGTGATGAAGCGTATCAAGGCCAAGGGCGTCGAAGTCATCGTCTATGAGCCGAGCCTGTCGGAAGCGGAGTTTTTCAACTCACGCGTGATCACCGATTTCGAGGCGTTCAAGGCCGAGGCCGATGTCATCATCGCCAACCGGATGTTGCCGGAGCTTGAGGACGTGAAGGACAAGATCTACACCCGCGATCTGTTTCACACTGACTGATCCCGCTAGATCGCCGTCTGTCCATGAAAACCATCCTTCGGGATGGTTTTTTTGTGTCTGCTTAAGTCAATGCCTGTTGCAATGCATATGCGAATCGTTTTCAAATGCACAAAATTTGCGCCGGGTGCCCCACCGTGGGCGAAGCGGATAAAAAAGACCGTGCGTGGCAGACAAACAGCAGCACAGTGCCACGATGCACTCGGCGTCGGACACGAACAATTAACGGGATTCAGGGCAATGACAAGGGAACAGGATTACGGGCGCCGGCTGATACAGCGCGTGGCGGCAGGCGTTGTGACGGGCAGCGTGGTGGTGACCGGTGCGGCAACTGCTGCAGAGCAGGATGGCAGTCTGGATACCATCACGGTCACCAGTACGGCCATCGAGACTGCTGGCGACACACCACCGCCGGCTTATGCCGGCGGGCAGGTCGCCACCGGCGGGCGGCTGGGCATTCTCGGCGAGCAGGACGCCATGAATGTGCCGTTCAGTGTCATCAGCTACACCGCTGAGCTGATCGAAAACCAGCAGGCCGATACCGTCGGTGACGTGCTGCAAAATGATGCCTCGGTCATGGTCGGCACCGGCTTTGGCAACTATTCCGAATCCTTCAAGATTCGTGGCTTTAATCTTTACAACGACGATATTGCCTATGGCGGCCTGTACGGTGTACTGCCGCGCCAGATCGTGGCCAGCGACATCGCCAGCCGCGTGGAACTCTTCAAGGGGGCCAGCGCCTTTGCCAATGGCGTCCCGGCCGGTGGCACCGGTGTGGGCGGGTCGGTCAATATCGAGCCCAAACGAGCTACCGATGTGCCCATCAATCGACTCTCTACCGGCTATACCAGTGACGGCTATATCGAATCCGGCGTGGATATCGGACGTCGCTTTGGCGAGGGCAATGAATTCGGCGCTCGACTGACGCTCAAGCGCGGGCGAGGCGACACGGCCATCGACGATGGCGAGCGCGAAAACACTCTGGCGCTGCTGGGGCTTGATTATGATGGCGGCGATGATCGACTTTCGTTCGATCTGGGCCATCAGAAAACCGTCATCGATAGTGATCGTCTCAATCTGAGCCTCGGTTACGATGATGGGTCAGTGCCCGACGTCCCGGATAGTGATGCCAACTATGTGCCGGGCTGGAACCGTTCAAGCCTTGAAACCACCTTCGCCATGGTGCGCGGCGAGCATGATTTCAATGACGACTGGACCGGCTATGTGGCGCTGGGCGGCAACCGGACCCACGAACGCAGCCTGGCAGGGACAGTGACGCTGGCCGACGAAGACGGCAACGGCACCGTAGGGCAGCTGGATACGGCCTATCAGTCGGAGTCGCTGGCCAGCCAGATCGGTCTGCGCGGGGAGCTCAAGACCGGGCCGGTTTCACATCAGCTTAACCTGGGCTACTCCAGCGTCTATTCGCGTCAGGACGTCGCGTACGAATACCCTGATACCGGGCTCTTTCCCGATCCAGCCACCAATCTATACGATCCGATCGCCGTCGATCAGCGCCCGGAGAACGTGGCCTTTGGCGATGTAGGCAATCCCAATACGACCGGTCGAACCTACAACAATGGCGTGTCGCTCTCCGACACGCTGGGCTTTATTGATGATCGCCTGCTGCTGACGCTGGGTGCGCGCTATCAGGAGATCGAGGTCAATAACTATGATGGCACTACCGGGACACGCAGCAGTCATTTCGGCGAATCCCGCGTAACGCCGATTTATGGATTGCTCTACAAGGCCACCGACAATATCTCGCTGTACGCCAACCATATTGAAGCGCTTCAGGCCGGGGAGTCGGCACCCTTTACCAATGGCACTGCCAATATCACCAACGCTGGTGAAGTGCTGGGGATCGTACGTTCCAAACAGGATGAGGTCGGTGCCAAGTTCGATTACGGCAACATTGGCGGCGGTATCGCCCTGTTCCAGATCGAGCAGCCTCAGGTCGCTATCGACAGCAACAATACTGCAGGTTACGACGGCGAGCAGCGCAATCGCGGTATCGAAACCAGCCTTTATGGTGAGCCGGTCGAAGGCGTGCGACTGCTGGCCAGCGCCACCTGGATGGACCCTGAGCTGCGCGACACCACCGATGGCACCAACGATGGCAACGACGCGCCGGGCGTGGCCGGCTATCGCTACGTGCTGGGGGGGGAGTGGGACCTGCCGAATGTGCAGAATCTGACCGCCACCGGCCGCGTGATCCGTACCGGTTCGCAGTATGTGGATGAGGCCAACAATCTGAAAGTGGACCCCTGGACGCGCCTGGATCTGGGCCTTCGCTATACCATGCCATTCAACGAAGGGAGCCTGATCTGGCGTGCCAACGTCGAGAATGTCACCGATGAAGAGTACTGGGCGTCCGCGGCCACGACAGGGTCACCAACGCTTTGGCAGGGCGAGCCCCGTACCTTCAAGCTCTCGGCCACGCTGGATTTTTAATTCTTCTCCACGAATATCTCATGGCACCAGCCGGCCCTTCGGGGCCGGCTTTTTCATGCCCTGATGCTGGGCGATACCGCCGTTGATCGTTACCTGATTCAGGAAGCTTCGACCCACGGGCGACAATGTCGTCACCATCGCCTTTCTGTTATGTTCGCGCTGTTGCGGGGCGCCCGGTACGCTCTGCCTTCCTGTCACCCGTGGATGCCAGCGCCATGCTCGACCGCCTGACCCATTCACTGCGCCGTCTCTGGGCGCTGGATGCCTTTGCCTACAGCCTGCGCGTGTTTATCGCGCTGACCGGCGTCATGCTCTGGAGCTGGCTGCTGGGGCACATCGAGCAGATGATTCCGCTGTTTCTGGGCGTGATCGCCAGCGCCCTGGCCGAGACCGACGACAGCTGGCAGGGCCGGCTGCGGGCGCTGATCGTGACGCTGGTCTGTTTTGCCATCGCATCCCTTGCCGTGGAACTGACCTTTGCCCACCCGTGGCTGTTTGGCATCGGGCTGGGGCTTGCCACCTTCACCATGATCATGCTCGGCGCCATCGGCCAGCGCTACGCCACCATCACGACGGCGACGCTGATTTTGTCGGTCTACACCATGATCAACATCGAGCAGCGCGGCGGCGTGACGGCAGAAAATCTCTGGCACGGGCCGCTTTTGCTGGTCGCCGGCGCGGCCTGGTACGGCGTGCTGTCGATTGTCTGGCAGGCGCTGTTTACCCATCAGCCGGTGCGTCAGAGCCTGACGGCGCTGATGACGGAACTGGGAGAGTATCTCGCCATCAAGGCCTCGCTGTTCGAGCCGCTGCGTGGCGTGGATCGCAGCGCTCGCCGGCTGGCGCTGGCGCGTCAGAACGGCCGCGTGGTGAACGCGCTCAACGAGGCCAAGGAGATGATTTTTTCGCGGCTGCAGGGCCAGCACAACAGTGCGCGCATTGACCGCTATCTGCGGCTGTATCTGATCGCTCAGGACATCCATGAGCGCGCCAGCTCCACCCACTACGACTACAGCGCCCTGGCCGAGCACTTCTTTCACAGTGACGTGCTGTTTCGCTGTCAGCGGCTTCTGCATCAGCAGGGGCAGGCCTGTCGGGCGCTGGGGCAGGCGCTGCTGCTGCGCCAGTCGTTTGATCACGGCGAAAGCGAACAGGCGCTCAGTGACCTGCGCGCGTCCATTGAGTATCTCAAGAGCCATCCGCCCGGCGATGACGTCCGCCAGAACCATCGGCTGCTGCGCTCGCTCACGTCACTGGCCATCAACCTGGGGGAGCTGGAGCGGCAGCTGACCCGTGCCGACAACCCGGAGCTGGCCCTTGATGCGCATGACCGCAAGCTGCTGGATCGCTCGCCCAGCAGCCTGCGTGATGGCTGGCAGCGCCTGCGCGGGCATTTTCGGACCTCGTCACCGATTTTCCGTCACGCCCTGCGGCTCTCCTCGGCACTGGTGGCGGGCTATCTGCTGCTGCGCCTGATCCATCCGACCCAGGGCTACTGGATTTTGCTGACCACGCTGTTTGTCTGTCGGCCAAGCTTTGGCGCCACCCACCGCTTTTTGCGCCAGCGCATCGTCGGCACCGTGGTGGGGCTGGTGGCCGGCTGGGCGCTTATCACGCTTTTTCCCTGGGATGCGGCGCAGGCGTTGATCGCAGTGCTGGCCGGGGTGCTCTTCTTCGCTGCCCGCATTCGTCACTACATGGTGGCCACGGCGGCCATCACGCTGATGGTGCTGGCCTGCTTCAACCAGGTCGGTGACGGCTTTGATCTGATCTGGCCGCGGCTCTTTGATACGTTGCTGGGGGCAGGGCTTGCCGCACTGGCGGTGCTGTTGATCCTGCCGGACTGGCAGGGGCGACGGCTCAACCGGGAGGCGGCTTCGGTGGTGACGGCCAGCGAGGCCTATTTCCGCGAGATCGTGCGGCAATATCGCAGCGGCAAGCGCGATGATCTGGCCTATCGGCTGGCGCGGCGCAATGCCCACAACGCCGATGCCGCGCTCTCGACGCGGCTGGCCAGCGTCATGCAGGAGCCGGGGCAATATCGCCACGACGCCGATGAGGGCTATCGGCTGCTGGTGATCACCCACAGCATTCTGGGGCATCTTTCGGCGCTGGGCGCGCACCGGCGCAGCGTCAGCGAGCGCCTCGATATGCAGGAGCTGGACACGGTGTTCGAGGCGATCAGCGGCTATCTCTCGACCATTGCCCGCGCGCTGTCGCGGCGTGAGGCGCCTGCGCCACTTTCCCCGCCGCCACAGGGGCTGATCGAGCAGCTCGAGCAGCCGTTTGATGAGATGGAAGACGCCCGGCGGCTGGTCTATACCCAGCTGGCGATGATCTGTCAGCAGATGACCCCGCTGGCTGCAGTGGCCGGCCGCCTGCTGGATCAGCAGGGGCAGCGGCGCAGCCTGGTCAGATGGCGTCGTGGGGCGTCGTAGACGCTGCCTCTTTCTGATCGTCCTCGGCGGGGGCAATATCCGTCGGGCACCCTGGCCGGCCGAGCAGAAAGCCCTGCAGGTGTGAACAGCCTTCCTGCTGCAAGAGCGCCATCTGCTCGCGGCGTTCGACCCCCTCGGCGGTGACCTCCATCTCGAGGCTCTTGCCCATGCCGGTGACGGCCCGCACGATGGCCAGTGCCTCGCGGCTGTCGCACATCTCGCGGATAAAGCTCTGATCGATCTTGAGTCGATCAAACGGAAAGGAGCCCAGGTAGTGCAGCGATGAATAGCCGGTGCCGAAGTCATCCAGCACGATGCGCACCCCCAGCTGCTTGAGCTGGTGCAGGATCTCGATGTTGTGCTGGCTGGCATCGAGCAGGATCGATTCGGTGATTTCAAGCTCCAGCCGGGACGGCGTGATTCCGGTGATCGCCAGAGCGTGGGCGACTTCATCCACCAGTGCCTGACGCTTGAACTGTGCTGGCGACAGATTGACCGAAATGCGCTGATCATCCGGCCAACGGCTGGCCTCTCGACAAGCCTCGACCAGCGCCCAGGCGCCGATTTCCAGAATAAGGCCGCTGTTTTCGGCAATCGGAATGAACTCCAGCGGGGACACGATGCCCCGGACCGGATGGCGCCAGCGCATCAGCGCTTTAAACCCGGTGGTGCGGGTCCCGGTGATGTCATAAATGGGCTGATAGAGCAAAAAGAGCGCGTTCTGGGCCAGTGCACCGCGCAGGTCGTTTTCCAGGTCGAGACGGGCGCGTGCCAGCTGTGCCAGTTCCGGGCGAAAGGCCTCGTAGCGGCCCTTGTTCTGACGTTTTGCCTCGTAAAGGGCAAGATCCGCGCAGCGCATCAGCTGCTCGAAACTGTCGATGTCGCGGCTGGCGCGCACGCCGCCCAGGCTGATGCCGGTCTGTACCCGATGTTCGCTGAGCTGAAAGGGCGCACGTGCGCTGGTGACAAGCGTACTCGCCAGCATTGAGAGCGTGGCATCGTCATGGGCCTTGGGCACCAGCAGGGCAAACTCGTCGCCACCGATGCGGGCCAGCGTTTCACCGTGATGCAGATGCTGATGCAGTCTTGTGGCCAGCTGACACAGCAGCTCGTCACCCACCTGATGGCCCAGCACATCATTGATGTTCTTGAAGTCATCCAGATCCAGCAGCAGCATGCCCACCTGAGTGATATCGGGTTCAAGCGCTTCCAGCAGGGCCCGGGTCCGCTCGCCAAACAATAGCCGGTTGGGCAGGTTGGTCAGGGCATCGTGATGGGCCATGTGGTGAATGGTGGCCTGGGCGGTATGCTCCTCGGTCACGTCATCGATCAGATAAAGGCGCTGGCCGGTGGCCTGGCCGTTGTCGATGATCGCCAGCGTGCGACATTTCAGGCGACACGTGCCTTCCCGGGTATCAAGCTTGAGTTTGATCTCCCGCGATGGCCCGGCATGAGCGGGGGGCAGTTCGTCCTTGATTCGCGCCAGCAGTGCGTCGGGGGGCAGGTATGACAGCAGCGTTCGCGCGCCGGGTTGAGGCGTTTGAATATCGTGGTTACACAGTAAAAGACGGCCATTGGCCAGGTCCTCGACCATCACCCGGGTCGGGATATTGTGAATGACGGTATGCAAAAAGGCGTACAGTCCGCTCAGCTCGCGTGACTGCTGCTCGGCGGCGTCACGCGCCTCGAGGACCTCCTGCTGATGGGCGCGCTTCTGGGTAATGTCGCGGGTGATCTTGGCAAACCCGATCAGCTCGCCCTGATCAACGATGGCATCGATCGCCACGCTGGCCCAGAAGGCGCTGCCATCCTTGCGCAGGCGCCAGCCTTCCGCCTCATGACGGCCGTGCATTCGTGCGGCAGCCAGCCCCTGCAGGGGTATCCCCAGGTGACGCTCTTCGAGGGTATAGAAACAACTGAAGTGCTGCCCCACGATGTCGTCTGCGCAGTAACCCTTGAAGGCCCGGGCGCCCTCGTTCCAGCTCAGGACCATGCCCTCGGGGTCGAGCATGTAGATCGCATGGTCGGTAATGTTCTGCACCAGCTGACGATAAAGGGCATCACTGTCTGTCATGGCGCTGGTATGCGCCTGTGATTCGGTCATGGCGATATCTGATCGAAGAGGTGAAAGGAATAGCGTCCGTGCCGTGGCGGGAGGTCATGTGCAGACATCGCCAAAAACTAATCTGGATTATGAAACAGAAAAATCTGATCAAAACCGCAATCAAGGCCTTTTTTAAGCCCTGATTGCGGCGATGGGGCGCATGAATGACGCCTGGAAGGCCTTCAGTTCAAAAGCTGTCTGACCAGCGCCTGCCACCAGGCCACGCCCAGCGGGGAAAGATCGTCATTGAAGTCATAGGCGGGATTGTGAAGCGCGGCGCTGTCGCCGTTGCCCATCCAGATGTAGGCGCCCGGGCATTTTTCCAGCATGAAGGCAAAGTCTTCCGAGGCCATGCAGGGCGGCAGATCAAGATGCACCTTCTCGATCTCTGGCATGTTCTCAAGGACTGCGGCGCAGCGGGCGGCGTGTTCGGCATCATTGATGGTGGCCGGATAACGCTGCTGATAGTCGAGCTCGACCGCAAGGCCGTGAAAATCGGCGCCGGCCTGGACGGCCTCGCGAAAGCGCTTTTCCAGATGCTCACGAAGGGCCGGGTCGAAGCAGCGCAGGGTGCCGCGAAGCTCCACCGTGGCCGGCATGACGTTAAAGGCATCGCCGCCGTGGAACTGCGTGACGCTCAGCACCGCCGGCTGATGCGCCGGGCGCTCCCGGCTGATGAGCCCCTGCAGACGGGTTACCAGCTCACAGCCTGCCAGAACGACGTCATCGCCCATGTGGGGCATGGCGGCGTGGCAGCCACGCCCGGACAGGCGCAGTGTGAAGACATCAAAGGCCGCCATGGAGGGGCCGCTGTGCACGGCGGCCTCACCTACCGGCATGCCCGGCCAGTTGTGCAGACCGTAGACGGCGTCCATCGGGAACAGATCAAACAGCCCCTGTTCGATCATCACCCGGGCGCCGCCCTCGTTTTCTTCGGCGGGCTGAAAGATGAAGTGGACCCGCCCGGCAAAATCGGGATTTTTCACCAGCGCCCAGGCCGCGCCCAGTAGCATGGTGGTGTGGCCGTCATGACCGCAGGCATGCATGCGCCCCGGCGTTTGAGAGGCGTAGTCCAGATCGGTCGCCTCCTCGATGGCGAGCGCGTCGATATCGGCACGCAGACCGATGGTGCGCCCGGGCCCGCGGGCACCGTCGAGGGTGGCGACCACGCCGGTGCCGGCAAGGCCGGTATGCACCTCGAGGCCTGCCTCGCGCAGCAGCTCGGCAATGCGCGCGCTGGTGCGGTGCTCTTCAAAGGCGATTTCGGGATGGCGATGGAAATCGCGACGCCACTGGCGCAGCTGTTCATCGCCCGGGTAGGACTCAAAAGCGGTCATGGAGGATTCCTGATCGAAAGCGTGGTTGTCGAGGATCATGTCCCGGACAAAAACCTTATGCCGATCGCGCCCGGGTGTCGATGCGCGCCGGCGCTTCCCGGAGCCGGGCTGTTGCAGGGAGAGGGCATGAAAAAGGCCCCCGACAGGAGGGCTGTCGGGGGCCTTTTTCTGGCAGCAGGCGAGCAATGGGCGGTGCTAGCGCTTCGCCTTGAGCTCGGTGGCACGTCGGGCGGCGTAGTAATAGGTCTCGTTTCTCATCAGGTGCATGCCCAGCACCGGCTTGTCGAGATGACGGCGCTTGCCCAGCAGCGTGGCCGCCATTTCCTTCAGGCTGCCCTTGAGCGTGCCGTCACAGGGTACGCCCATGAGGGTGCGGGTCAGCTTGGGCTGAATGTATTTCTCATAGATGGCCGTGCTCATCTCGTCATAGCGGCGCTGATAGCCCTCGCCAAGAAGCGCATTCAGCTGCGCCAGATCGGTGCGATCATCTTCCGGCGACAGGCACACCACCTCGTTTTCGGTGTGGTGAAAGACCGGCATGAACTGCACCGGCCGGCCCTTTTCAAAGCCCAGCTTCAATGCGTAGGCGTAATTTTTCTTCGCCGCCGGGTTAGGGCGGTTGCTGAAGTAGAAATTGCCCAGGCTGTAGAAGATCAGCGAGCCGTTATGGGTCTCATGTCCCTGAGGCACGTGCGGGTGCGCACCCACGACGACATCGGCGCCCAGATCGCACAGATGCTGATAGCGCAGACGCCACTCCTTTTGCGGAATGTCGTAGAACTCGAGTCCGGCGTGGGCGAAGACGACGACAAAATCGCACTCGTGCTTGAGCTCGACCACCATCCGATCGATGGCGGGGTGATTGAGCCAGGCGTAGCCGGCCTGATCGGGTTCGGCGTTGTGATCGAGTACGCCGAACTGTGCCTCGCAGGCGTTGAGCATGCCGATACGCACGCCCTGAATCTCGCGAATCAGCGGCATATAGGCGCGCTCGACGTTCATGCCGGCGCCGAGCATGTCAAAGTCATGCCGTTCGCCTTCGCGCAGCGTGGCCTCGAGCGCCTCGTCCCCGAAGTCCATGATGTGGTTATTGGCCAGCAGCAGCATGTCAAAGCCGTGCCCCTTGAGCACCGGCAGGATATCGGCCTGCTGGTTGATGTGCGGGCCGTCCTTGGGCTGCTCGCGACCAAAGCCGCGAACCGGTGCTTCGAAGTTGCAGACGGCGTAATCGCAGGCGGCAATGGTCTCGCTCATGGCGTCATCACAGACGGGGCCACCGTTGTACTGGCGATTGACCACATCGCCACAGACAAACATTTCAATCATGGTATCGGTTTCCGAGGGTAGAAGGTCTTCCGTCAGCTCGCTGGCTGAGCGGTGGGCGCCTTGATGCCCATAAAGGCGGTCAACTGAAGCTTCAGGACACGACCCCGGCGGTAGAAGAGGTTAAGCACCACGGCGGACAGGATCTCGGCGATCAGTGTCGACATGGCCGCGCCGATCAGGCCATAGCGGGGAATCAGCAGGTAGTTCAAAACGATATTGAGGGCGCTGACGAACAGCATCTTCTTGAGCAGGAAGCTGTAGCCGCCCATCACGGTGATCACGTTGAATGCCGCGGTGCCCAGCACCGAGAAGACCGAGGAGATGACCGTAATGCCCAGCACGGCGGCCGCCGGCGTGTATTCATCGCCATAGAGCAGCTCGATCAGCGGCACCCGGAAAATACCCATGATGGTGGCCGGAATCACCGCCACGATAAACACGGCCAGAAACAGCCGGCGAATGCGGTGATCGAACAGGGTCTGATCGGTGCTGCGCGCGGCATGGTTGATGCCCACCATCCAGGAGGTCATCAGCGCCATGGGAAACATCATCCAGCCCTGTGACAGGGTCAGCGCGGCGCTGTACCAGCCCACGTGTGTTTCATCGAGCATGCTGCCCAGCATGAGCTGGTCGGTCCGGGTATACAGGGCAATGGACAAACTCGAGATCGCCAGCGGGATGCCCACCTGCACGATATGACGCGAATGGCGCCGGCTGCGGGTCCTGAAGGTATGGGCAACGTCGCGGGTCTTTTTGCGAAACAGATACTGCTTGATGAAATACGACACGGCCCACTGGATGATGTTGGCTGCGGCAAAAAAGCCGACCGTGGCCCCCAGCTTGATAAAGGCAAACTTCAGCGCCACGCCTATCCCCAGGGCAATGTTCTGCGCCACGGTGTTGAACTTGGAGTCCAGCGAGGAGTTGAAAAAGATGCTGTAGATTTCGTTGGTCGTAAAGAAGCTGCCCCAGATGATGATGGAGAACACCAGCATCTGTTTGGGGGTGTCAAAATAAAACCAGGCCCCCACGGTCAGGAGTGTACAGATGATGACGAAGTTGATCGCTCGCACCCGGGTCGAGGCCGCCATCAATAGCATCCCGCTGTGGCGGTTGCGGGCCAGTCGGTTGAAGACCACGTTATCGCCGCCCATTTTCACCATGGGGGTAATCAGTGCCACGACGGCCAGCGCCAGGCTGATCAGTCCGAACTCGCTGGGCCCCAGGTAACGGGCGACGTAGACCGTAATGAAAATACCGGCCAGGGCCAACATGACCTTTTCGCCAAGGATCCAGGCGGTGTTGATGAGTGCCTTGTTCATGAAGCTGCTTTTTCAGGGGTGAGACGCCGAAGGGTGGCTGATCGGCAAGGGAGGCCGATCATGCCACCAGAAAGGGTAACCGTGTGTGCAGAGTTGTGCGATGTCTCGAGTCGTATCGGGGTGCAACATCAGGTCAGGGCAGGAAAATCGGAGCCGTCAATGAACCTCAAAGGCCTTCGAGCAAATGGCCCAGTGACGTGTTTCTGAGCATCTCGCGCAGGGTGTCCGGGGCATTGTGCCAAGCGCTGCGCAGGCGTTCCTGCTGTGTGATCAGACTTGTATAGTCCTGCTCCAGCCGCTGGCAGGGAGACAGGGCATTCATGAGCGCTTCATGCGCCTTTTCGTCCTGCAGGAGGGCTTCCTGCTGGTTGGCCTGAGCGTAAACGCGTTCCAGTTTCATGATGGCAAGGGTCCAGAAGATGTTCCCTGCCTTTATCGGCAACAGGGTTTCCCCGCTTAAGTCTTTTGTTACATGTTGTTACCAAAGTAGTAGCCCCTTCGCTGTCACCGCAGTGATGCCGCCGGTGAAGGAAGGGGCAGGAACATATTCAATCAGCGCTCAAGGGCAGGGGTCAGGTGGCGTTCCACCAGATCCAGACGCGTCTGCCACGGGTCCTGTCGGGCGACCGGCCCCTGAGCCTGAGTGAAGTCCATCATCAGGTTCGACAACGGCGTATGCAGCGGCCAGGTGGGCGCGCCGCCACCGTTGGGGTTGCCGTGGCGGGCAAAGTTGACCACGTAGCGATGCAGCTGCCAGGCCATGGCGCGGTCGCTGTCGTCCAGGGTGTCATAACGTGACTGGAGCGTGCGAAAGAGATAGGGCAGCTCGCTGGCGTGTATCGCGCCCGACCAGTCATGTCGTACTTCCCGCGCGACGTGCGAGAAGCGATAGCGCCACGCCGGCTGACCGCTGGCGGCCACATGATCGGCAATAAAGCGCGCCGGTTCGGTCATCATGCGATCCATGCCGATCTCTCGCCCGACCCGCTGTACATCGTCGCTGCCCTCGGGGTCATACAGCGCGCGGGCGCGGTCGGCCTCCTCGCCAAAGGGGGCGAACAGGGCGTCCATGCTCTCTGCGGCACTGAAGCCCAGATCAGCGTCGGTGGTACCGATCAGCATCGGCACATTGTGTTGAAGGCCTGTCTGATAGATGCCTTCGGGCTCACCGGAGATCAGCTCGCCATCGCGGATCGGGCCGCCGGCCCAGGTGCGCGGCCCCGCATGAGATGACATGAGGGTGCTCATGTTGAGCCCGTCGACAATCTGTTCGGGGGGCAGATCCCTGAGGGCGGCCAGCGCCGCCTGCCCCTTGCCCTCGATGCCGTGACGGTAAGCGAAGTTTTCCCCGATGGTTTCGGCCGAGGGGTGTTCCGGCGTATCGCGATCAAGCGCGGGCATGGGGCCCATCAACGCCCGACCGCCGCCGGACATTACCACGGCGCGCTGGAACAGCCCGCGGGCCGCCGGTGATCCGGTCAGATCCAGCACCGAGGCGCCGCCGGCGGATTCGCCCATGAGGGTGACGTTGTCCGCATCGCCACCGAAGGCGCCGATGTTGCGCTGTATCCAGTTCAGCGCGGCCAGCTGATCCATGATGGCGTAATTGGCAAGCGTTTTGCCCTGCTGTTCCCGGCTCAGGGCAGGATGGGCGAAAAAGCCGAAGCGGCCCAGCCGGTAATTGAGGCTGACCAGAATCACGTCGTCGCGGGCGAAGGCGCTGCCGTCGTACACCGGTGCCGAGGTGCCGCCATTGACGTAGCCGCCGCCGTGGATCCAGACCAGTACCGGGCGGTCGGTGGGCGCGCGCTCCGCCTCCGGCTCGGGGATGGCATCAGACGGCGCCCAGACGTTGAGATAGAGACAGTCCTCGGACGGTGTCACCCCCAGCGGCGCGGCATCGCCCGGATCGGGACGCTGCATGCAGTCCGCCCCGAAGTGGGTGGCATCACGCACGCCCTGCCACGGTTGTACCGGCTGCGGTGCACGCCAGCGGTTATCGGCCACCGGCGGCGCGGCATAGGGGATGCCCTTGAAGGCGGTCACGTTGAGCGCGTGGCGGCCGCGCAGCGCGCCGCTATCGATATCTACGCGGGTCACGGCCTCCTCGGCGGGGGAGGCCTGGGCACAGGCCCACAGCGGCGTGGTCAGCAATCCCAGTGTCAGCAGTCCTTTCAACCAGCGTTGCATGCGGCGTTCCGTTGTCTCTTGAGCGTGCGCTCAGGATAGACCACGTCCGGTCGGTGATCCCGTCAGGTGCGATCATCCCGCTCGGTGTCGGGGGCGGCCATCCAGCGGCCCTCGATCATGTCCAGCCGCTCCCACCAGGGATCGCGCAGCACCTGCGGCCCGTCGTCCTGAGTGAACTCCAGAATCCGCTCCTGCTGCGAGTCATGCAGTGGCCACTGCGGCAGCCCCTCGCCGTTGGGGTCGCCGGTCAGGGCGAAATTGACCACATAGCGATGAAAGGCCGTGGCCGTGGTGCGGTCGCTGTCATCGATCCCGCTGCCGTAGGCCGGCTCCAGACGATCAAAGAGATAGGGAATATCGGTGGCATGCGGCGCTCCCGGCCAGTCGCTGCGTTTGGGCGCCGCCACGTGGGAGAAGCGATAGCGCCACACCGGCTGGCCGGCGGCCTGCATTTCGTCGGCAATAAAGCGCGCCGGCTCGGTCATGGTCCGATCGCGACCGATCTCCTTGGCCAGCGTTTTCAGATTGGCGTTGCCGCCAGGGTCATAGAGCGCGCGCATGCGATCGGCGTTGTCGCCAAAGGTGTCAAACAGCTCGGTTTTTGAGGCGGCGTCGGCACGCCCGAGGTCGAGACTGGTCGAGCCGATCAACAGCGGTATCTTTCGTTGCTGTTGCTGTTTGAAGCGGTTCTGGGTCTCATCGAGGAGCAGCTTTCCATCGCGCACCGGCCCGCCGGCGTAGGTGTCGCGCTCGCGATTGGGGGTATACATCATGCTCATGTTGAGATCGGCGGTGACGGCGTCTGCCGGCAGCGCCCGCAGGGCCTCACGCGCCTGCTCATCCTCGCCCTCGATGCCGTAACGATCGGCAAAGCGTTTGCCGAAGGTGTCGGCCGACGGATTGTCGGGACCATCCTCGTGCAGGTCGTGGCGCACGGCGCGCAGCCCGCGACCGCCGCCGGACATCACCACGGCGCGCTGAAAGAGCCCCTCGGTGGCAGGGCTTGCCATCAGGTTGAGGATCGAATTGCCGCCGGCGGACTCGCCCACCAGCGTGATGTCGTCGGGGTTGCCGCCAAAGCGGTCGATATTGCCCCTGATCCACTCAAGTGCGGCGATCTGATCCATGACGGCGTAGTTGCCCTGCGGCGCGTCATCGTCCTCATCGCTCAGGGCCGGATGAGAGAAAAAGCCGAAGCGCCCCAGCCGGTAGTTGAAGCTGACATAGATCACGCCGTCACGGGCGAAGCTCTCGCCGTCATAGGCCTTTGATGAGGCGCCGCCGTTGACGTAGGCGCCGCCGTAGAGCCAGACCACCACCGGGCGGCCTTCAGCATCTGCCCCGGTTGCGTTGTCGTCAGGCGGTGGTCCGCCGGGTGACGGCGCGGCGCCGTCGGGCTGCCAGACGTTGAGATAAAGACAGTCTTCATCGGGGCGCTCATCGCCGGGCGAGGCGCTGCTGGACAGCGGCTTTTGCATGCAGTCGCGGCCAAAACGCGTGGCATCCCGCACGCCCTGCCAGGCGCTGGCCGGCTGCGGCGGCCGCCAGCGGTTGTCGCCCACCGGCGGTGCCGCAAAGGGAATGCCGCGATAGACCGAGACCCCCTGTTCCTGCTCACCGCGCAGCAGGCCGTTGTCAATGCGCGCGACCGGGGCGTTGTCCGCTGCGGCCCGGATGAGACCGGCCACCTCAAGGGCCACCGATTCATTGACCAGAGCCGCCGCGGGACTGTCCTCAAGCGCGGCACGGCCTGCCACTTCAAGCGCCACCGACTCATCAAGGCCGGATGCCGTACGGCCATCGGCGGCGGCGATACCGGCCGACAGACTCAATGTCACCCATGTCATCAGCATGACGCCCCGTCTGGCTGTCTCTGCCCGCATGTTTCCTCCCTGTCGACCGGTCCCGTCGCCGCCAGCGACCCACCCCGTGGTCTGACTGCAAACGCGCGCGGTCGTTCGGGAAGATCAGATCAAAAACATGGCGATGCCCAGCACCACACCGCTGACCAGCATGACGACCGAGGTATAGCCCATGATGTCGCGAATCTGCAGGCCGGCAATCGCCAGCAGTGGCAGTGTCCAGAAGGGCTGAACCATGTTGGTCCAGGCATCGCCCCATGATACGGCCAGGGCCACGTTGGCCATGCTGGCATCGAGCTGCTGAGCGGCATCGATGACAATCGGCCCCTGCATGATCCACTGGCCGCCGCCGGCCGGGATGAAGAAGTTGATCAGTCCGGCGCTTAAAAACGAGTAGAACGGCAGCGTCTCGCTGCTGGCAATCGAGACCAGCGCGCTGCCGATATCGGCGGCCATGCCGGTGCCGGCGATCACGCCCATCATCGCTGCGTAAAAGGGGAACTGCATGATGATGCCGTAGGCCGTGCGCGAGCCCCCGGTACAAAAGACGATGTATTCGCGGGCGTGGCGGGAAAACACCAGCCCCAGGGCGAAAAAGCCCAGAATGACGGTGTTGATGTTGACCCCGCCGCCGGTCACGAAATGATCCAGCAGCCAGAGCAGCGCGATCGTGCCCAGGGTGAGCGGAATCAGGCGCGAATATTCAAGGCGCTGGGCCGGCGTCATGCGTGCCTGATCCGGCATCGGGGCGGCGGGGCTGTCATCGCTCTGCTCGCTGTCCGGCAGGCTCACGCGGGGCTCGTTACCGCGCGGGCGCATCGACACCAGCACCGCCGGCACCACCAGGATCATGGCCGCCAGAATGGCCAGATTGCCGATCGAAAAGACCGTCTGCGACACCGGTATGATGCCCATCTCGGCTTCCAGAAAGTGGCCCGGATTGGCGATGACGGTCGGAATCGAGCCGCCATAGCCGCCGTGCCAGACGATAAAGCCCGAGTAGGCTGCCGCCACCACCAGCGGATAATGCACCCGGCCGCGGTGAACGATACCCATTTCGCGGGCCACCAGCCCGCCGGCCACCAGCCCGAACCCCCAGGAGATCCAGCTGCACAGCATGGCGATCAGCGTAGTGGCCACGATCACCTGCACCTCGGTGCGCGGCAGGCGGGTAAAGGCGATCAGCGCGCGGCGCACCGGTCGGGTATGGGCCAGGGCGTAGCCGCTCACCAGCACCAGGATAATCTGGCAGGTAAATTCATAGATGCTGAAAAAACCGTTGCCCCAGTAATCCAGCACCTGGCGGGGCGAATGGCCGTCGCCCCAGATGATGCCCAGCCCCAGGACCACCAGCGTGAGGAAAAACAGAAAGACAAAGGCGTCGGGCAGATAGCGAACGGCAATATGAGTAAACAGACGACCAATGACACGCATGAAGGATGAAGCTCCCGAGGATGGTTTGGCGCACGGCAACAGGCAGCAGCAAGCATCGACGATGCCCCGGCCGCTCACGAAAGCTAGACGTCAGGAGGCGAGCGCTGCATGGGCCGAAGTGCTCATGAGAGCGCTGGGACAGGGAACTTCAGTTTGAAGCGGGTTTGATGAATCCTTTGGCGCGCCCCGGGAGGAAGCGGCTGACATGGGTGCACCAAAAGAGTGCTCATTGCCGGGCGCTGATGCCCAGGCCCTGGCAGATATCAGGTAGGGCGACAGCTCATTAATGCGCTGCTTCTGATCAAGCCCTGACGAAAGGGGGCGCACAACAGCGGGTCGGCGTCAGTCCGGCTTTTCTTCCTGTGCCGCCGGCTGATAGCCCTCGACCTGCTCGATGCGCTGCTGCACGCTCTCATCGATCAGGGCATCCGGTGGGTAGTGTCGTCTTTGAGTGCCCAGCAGCCGCCACAGGCCCGATGACTTTTGATGCAGCGGGCCTGTCGGGTCGCCGTGAATCCGGGACAGCGGGTCGCCTTCCAGCTGCAATCCATGCTCGACCGCGCGCTCCAGCATCCAGCGCAGGGTGATGTCGGAAAGCCCGCGTTCGGAATTCCCGCCACCCACGTCGCTGTGGCCGCCGGCGAACCAGCGCTGCTCGATGTGCTGCTCGTCCCCGGCCTTGCTCTCGTCCCAGGGCGTGGGGGAAAAGGGCCGACGCTTTTCATCCAGCGCCAGCGCGTGATAGGCGTAGCGCACGCCCGGGCTCAGGCGGCGGTTGTGGAATTTACGCAGCGAGATCAGACAGCCCAGTGCGCCGACGGTGTCCCACACGCCGACCAGCCAGGGCTTGCAGGGGCGGGAAAAGGTCTCGCGGAAGGTCTTGAAGCTGGTGGCGTCGTCCCCGCGCAGATAGCGTCGGGTAACTTCCTGCACCATGTTCTCGTGATGCGGATAGAGAATCCCGCAGCGGTCGATCATCGACGCCAGCGAGCGGGCCATGAACGCGCCGCGACTGAAGCCGAACAGAAAGACCCGGTCACCGGGTTCGTATTCGTTCATCAAAAAGCGGTAGGCATCCTCCATGTTCTGCTGGATGCCGTAGCCAAAGGCGGTGCCCAGAGCGCGCCCCAGCGTCTGACCCACGCCCACGCCGAAAAAGGAGGCCGCAAAGGTGCCCACGCCCGGGCTGTAGAAGGCCTTTTGCTGATCGCCGTGGCGCACGATCGATCGAAACAGATGGACCACATTGGTATTGACGCGACTGAACTGCTGATTGGTGCCATCGCAGCACACGACGAGATTCTTGCCCATGGATGCCGCTCCGCCTGGTGCAGGAGTAATGCCAGGCCCTTTAGCGTAGCGGCTGGCAGCGCCTGTGCCAGCACATCAGGCGCCGATCAGCCCGGTGGGCGATAGAAGCGGAACTCGTCGGTCTGCGTGGTCTGCACAAAGCTTGAGGCCCAGCTCGGCGTGATGCCACGGTGATGGAAAAACAGCGCCCCGTGCGTGCGATCGATCAGGCTGCCGTTGAGCGCCTTTCGGGCGATCTCGCGGGCGGCGGCGTACTCCTTGAGCTCATTGGCCTCGTCCGGACGGCCGTCGCACCACCAGGAGAACTGGCAGCTGCCGGTCTCCGAGCCTTCCTGCACCACGTCGCACAGGGTGGTGGGAAAGCGGCCGCTGCCGAGACGATTCATGATCACATTGGCCACGGCCTCCATCTCGCGTGCGTTGGTGCCCTTGGCTTCCCAGTAGATGGAGCGGGCCAGACAGCTCACGGCGTCGTTGAGCGGCGCCTGGCCGCGCGGATCGATGGCGCGGGTCCCGTCACGGGTCAATCGAACGTCGGGTGGCGGGGGCTGAACGCCGCCCTCGTTGGAGGCGCGCTGTTCCAGTACCTGCGCCTTTTGCTGCGCGACGGCACGCTGGGTGGTTTCCGCGGCGTGAAGGATGGACGCATTCAGACCGGCAGCAAGGCAGGCGACAAGGATCAGGACGTGGCGCATGACAGCTCTCGTGGCGAAAGAGTTCTTATCCTACCCATCCTCGCAAGCGTCGGGAAAGCGTCTTTAAGGCCAGGGCGGTCTTCAGGACCAGAACTGTCTTTGGTCTCCAGGATCAGACCTGTCTTCAGGGCCAGAACGGGCTTCAAGAGCAGGACGACAGCGGCACAGACAAAAAGCGCCCGAACGGGCGCTTTGAGAGAAGAGGCTCAGTTGGTTTTCCAGCCCTTTTCAAACAGCATCTTGCCGGGCCATGTATAGGCCATCACGCCGCCGTCGGCGAGGATGGTCTCGCCGGTAACAAACGAGCTGTCGTCGCTGGCCAGAAACAGCGCCACCTTCGCTATCTCTTCGGGCTTGCCGAGCCGGCCCATCGGCGTCACCCATTTCTGGGCCTCACGGAACTGGCGGCCGCTGTCATCTTCCGGGCTGCCGGCCAGGTCGCTGACCAGCGGCGTCTCGATGGTGCCGGGAGCAAGGGCGTTGACGCGAATGCCGCTGCGGCCGTAGTCGATCGCCATGGTCTTGGTCATGTTGGCCACCCCGCCCTTGGCGGCGTTGTAGCCCGAGCGGTCGAGATCGCCGGCGGAGGCCGACATCGAGGTGGTGTTGATGATCGAGCCGCCGCTGTCCAGCATCAGCGGAATCAGGTACTTGCTGACCAGGAAGGTGCCGCGCAGGTCGGTGGCGATGATGC
The DNA here is from genome assembly GCF_003385845.1 of Kushneria indalinina DSM 14324. Taxonomy (GTDB): domain Bacteria; phylum Pseudomonadota; class Gammaproteobacteria; order Pseudomonadales; family Halomonadaceae; genus Kushneria; species Kushneria indalinina. The sequence goes on from NZ_QRDJ01000007.1 coordinate 762,415, forward strand.
GATCGAAAAGCTCGGTGGGGTATTCGTGCAGCTTGCCGCCTTCCTGATCGACGCCGGCATTGTTGAAGAGAATATCCAGTCGTCCGTGATCGGCCCTTACCTGCTCGGCGAAGCGTTTCACGTCCTCTTCGCTGGAGACATCCAGCCGGTGGCCTTCGGCCCGCAGGCCGGCATCGCGAATGGCGCTGACCGTGCGCTCGATTTCCGCTTCGTTGACGTCGGCGCAGATGACGGTGGCGCCTTCCTCGGCGAACATTTTTGCCGTGGCGGCACCGATACCGGTGGCGGCACCGGTCACGACGGCAATGCGCTGATCGATTCTGCCCATGATGAACTCCCTATGGCTGGCAGGTGGCGTCATGTCCATGACGCCTCAAAGGGCCCTCAATAAAGCAGTCGCTTGGGCCCTGTGCCAGCTCAATGCCCGGGGCGTCGTGTCGCAGGCAGGCGTGATAACCGGGCGCTGGAAGCGATCAGGCGCGCCACTCGGCGCCGGTCAACTCACAGGAGACCTGCCAGAGCCGCTCGCCCTGGGTCTGATCCCGGGCAGCGTTTGAGAGGCGGGCGCGTTTGGGGGCGCCGCGCGTCTCCCCCGTGCCCTCCGGGCCGAAATAGTCGCCCGGGCGAATATCGCTGGCGGTGGCGGCGTGGATCGTGGGACGGGCGCCTTCGGCGGCGTTCTGGCTCAACAGCGGCATGGCCAGACGAAAGAGCGTGCCCACCAGCGGCCGACTCTGCACGCCATGGTTAAACAGCGCCGTACGCGACAGCCCCGGGTGCGCCGCCAGGCTGTCCAGCCCCCATAGTTCCGTGTTGCTGTGGCGCTGCAGGGTCTGGCTGAACATCAGCATGGCAAGCTTGGACTGTCGGTAGGCGCGCCACGGATCGTAATGGCGCTCGCCCTGCAGGTCATCGAAATCGATGCGCCCGCCCCGGTGGGCAAGGCTTGACAGCTGCACCACCCGGGGGGCCGCGGCGTGCATCAGCTGTGGCAGCAACAGGCTGGTCAGCAGGAAGTGGCTCAGGTAGTTGACGCCGAACTGACGCTCGAAGCCCTCCTCGGTCAGCTCGCGCTCGGGGAGCGCCATGACGCCGGCATTGTTGATCAAAAGATCCAGCGCCGGTTCACGCGCCTGAACCCGCTCGGCAAATTCGCGTACCGAGGTCAGCCGATTGAGATCGAGCAGCTCGAGACGCACGTCGGCCTTGGGCGACTCCTGCCGTATTGCATCGACCGCCGCCTGCCCCTTTTCCTCGTTTCGGGCCGCCACGATGACCCGATAGTTCTGATGCATCAGGGCGCGGGTGGTTTCAAACCCCAGTCCCGCATTGGCGCCGGTCACCACCGCCAACGGGCGTCGATCAGCGTGATCACTCATAACAATGCTCCGCAGTGGACAAACGGGCGGTCACGCGATCAGGCGTGATCCTGTTCGCTGATGGTCTGGATGACCTCAAAGCCTTCGAACTTCGGCGGCCCCAGATAGAGCCCCTCGCGGCGGCTCTGGCCGGCGTTGGCGTGGGCGGCGCGAAAGGCCTCGGAGTGGGTCCAGGCGTCGAAATCCTCACGCGATCGCCAGATCGTATGCGAGGCGTAGAGCACGTGATCTTCCTCGCTGGGTCCGCGCAGCATATGAAACTCGACAAACCCCGGCAGGCCCTGCAGATGGGTCTCACGCTCCAGCCAGAGCTTCTCGAACTCTTCCACACGCTCGGGATTGACCCGAAAACGGTTCATGGCAATAAACACCGCACACGCTCCTGTCATCTTAAGCCATCGGGCACATCACGCGCCCGATCATGACAAGACGATGGCACCTTGCAGGCGTTCGGGCAAGATGCGCATCGCTTATGGCGCCAGTCTGGCGCTGTCGGGCTCGAGCAGGACATCGCAGGGCTGCCCCGCTAAAAGCGCTTGGGTGTCATGATGGGTGAAAAGCCAGGCATCCTGGTCGCCAAGCAGTTCAAGCCGCTCGCCTTCCCGCCGCAGGGCGGTGCCCTCTGGCAGGGCCACCGCCTGTATCGTCGGGTTCAGCGCCAGATACTCTTTCAGGCGCTCTTCCCGGCTTTCACCATGATGCCCGGCGCTCTTGCCGGCAATGAAGTGCGGATTGATCTGAAAGGGCACCAGCTCGAGTGTGCGAAAGCTCGGCGGCTCGACGATCGGCATATCGTTGGTCGTACACAGGGTCGGGCCTGCGATGTTGGCACCGGCGCTCCAGCCGATATAGGGCAGTCCCTTACGCACGCGCTCGCGGATGAGGTCCATGAGGCCGGCGTCATAAAGCCGGCTGACCAGTGCAAAGGTATTGCCGCCGCCGACAATGAGCGCCTGGGCACTGCGCACCGCCGCCACGGGGTCATCGCTGTCATGAAGGCCGTCAAGCGCGATGCCGCAGGACTCAAGTATCGGACGCACGTTGTCCAGATAGGCGTCAAAGCTTCGGCTGACGCCGGCATACGGAATAAACAGTGCGTGGGTGACGGGCGTGGGATGTTCGCTCAAAAACGCCTCGATCAGAGGACGGGTGTACGCCAGATAGCCGGTATCGCCGGCCATGGCGCTGCTCAGCAGTAGCAGTCGTGGCATGCGATCCATTCTTTCGTTAATTGCTTTTCTAATATAACAGGCAACATCGACAAGGCTTCAACGACAGGCGCAACAGTGAGGTCTGAAAAAGGAGAGCCCGGCCGGGCTCTTTGTGTCAAAAGCCAGTGAGGGTGACGCTACTGCCCGGTCGCCACCTCCAGCCCTTCCCGGGTCACGGCGCCAAGAAAGTCGATCTCCTCCGGGGTGATCACATACGGCGGCATCCAGTAGATCACGTTGCCCAGCGGGCGCAGCATCGCGCCACGGGACATGGCGTGCTGAAAGACCTGCAGCCCGCGGCGCTCGCGAAAGTCATAGGGTTCAAGCGTCGTCTTGTCCTTGACCATCTCGATGGCCACCACCATGCCGGTCTGGCGGACATCGCCGACGTGCGGGTGCTCGCGCAGCGGCGCCGTCACCTGATCGATACGGGCCGATTTGGCGCGATTGGTGGCAATCACGTCATCATCTTCGAGGATATCGAGCGTGGCCAGCGCTGCGGCACAGGCCAGCGGATTGCCGGTGTAGCTGTGCGAGTGCAAAAAGGCCCGTAGCGTTGAGTAGTCGTCATAGAAGGCGGCGTAGATCTCATCGGTGGTCATCACCACCGACAGCGGCAGATAGCCGCCGGTAATCGCCTTGGACAGACACAGGTAGTCCGGACGCACGCCGGCCTGCTCGCAGGCGAACATCGTGCCGGTACGCCCGAACCCCACGGCAATTTCATCGAAGATCAGCTGCACGTTGTGTCGATCGCACGCTTCGCGCAGCCAGGTCAGATACTGCGGCGGGTACATGCGCATGCCGCCGGCGCACTGGATCAGCGGCTCGACAATCACGGCGGCCAGTTCATCACCATGACGCTCAAGCGCGGCCTCCATGTGGGCAAAGGCCGCCCGGGCCTGCTCAACCCACTGATCGCGCGGCAGACCGAAGCCGTCCGGCGCCGGCACCTTGATGACATCCAGCAGCAGCGAGCGATAGGTGTCGGTGAAAATCGCCACATCGCCGACGGAAAGTGCCCCGAGCGTCTCACCGTGATAGCCGTTGGTGATGGTCAGAAAGCGGCGTTTCTCCGGGCGACCCTGGTTATGCCAGTAGTGGTAGCTCATCTTCAGCGCCACCTCGATCGCCGAGGAGCCGTTGTCGGCATAAAAGCAGTGCCCCAGGCCCTCGGGGGCCAGCCGGCCCAGCCGCTCGGAGAGTTCGATCACCGGTTGATGGGTGAAGCCCGACAATATGACGTGCTCGAGCGTGTCGAGTTGGGACTTGATTCGCTCATTAATGCGCTCGTTGGCGTGGCCAAGGATATTGACCCACCAGGAACTGATCGCATCCAGGTAGCGTTTGCCCTCGAAATCCTCGAGCCATACGCCCTTGCCCGAGCGAATGGGGACGACCGGCAGGGTTTCGTGATCCTTCATCTGCGTGCAGGGATGCCAGAGGCTGGTGAGGTCGCGCTGCATCCATGTGGCGTTATCGTTCATGAGGCTCCAGTAAGGCTTTGAGATCAAGACAGGCACCGGCCCGCTCGGGGGTCGGCGCCACAAGATGAGGCACCAGGCCCAGACAGGGAATGCCGCCACGCCGGCTCAACCACGCTTCGAGCGTGGCCAGGTTGGCCCCCAGCCGAGCAGTGCGGTCATCGATGACGTTGGCCACCCAGCCGGCGACCTTCAGGCCATCGCGTTCGATGGCCTCCAGGGTCAGTCGGGCATGATTGATGGCGCCCAGCCGCACGCCTACCACCAGAATGACCGGCAGGCTCAGCGCCACGGCCAGGTCGGATAGGCAGGCGTCATTGCGCAGAGGCACGCGCCAGCCACCGGCGCCTTCGATCAGGGTCAGGTCGGCGTTGGCGGCCATTAGTGTCTGCATGGGCGCCAGAAGCGACGCCACCGACAACTCGAGCCCGGCTTCACTGGCGGCAATATGGGGGGCGATGGCCGGTTCAAACGCCAGCGGATTGACCGCGTCATAGGGTAGGGCCGGCGTACACTGGGCCTGAAGGGCCAGCGCATCGGCGTTGCGCAGGCCGTGTGATGTGCGCTCGCTGCCGGAGGCGACAGGTTTGCCGGCAGCCGTTGTCAGTCCACGGGCACGGGCGGCGTGCAGCAGGCCTGAGGTAATCAGGGTCTTGCCGGCATCGGTATCGGTGCCGGTCACGAAATAGGCGGCAGGGGTCATGTCAGGGGTTCGATCCGTCATGGGAAAAAACATCGGGTTTTTGCATCACCACAAAAGCGACCCGGTAAGTGGTTGGCAGGCCCTTCGACGTTCGAAAGCGCTCCAGCGCCTGCATGACATGCTTCCAGTGTCGGCGGCTCATCAGACCCCCACGCGACGGCCTGTCAAGCGTGGCGGCACCCACAGCCTTCAGCGCTCCCAGGCTCTCGGCAGCATTGCCATGAAAGGCCTGGTGATCGCTGACGCTGAGCGAGTGTGTGGTCAGGGAGCTGAGGTTCAGGTGTTCTTGAAACGTTTCAAAATCGAGAAAAACATTTCCTCGGGGGCGGCATTCAAGCGTGTTAAAGGCGGCTTTCAGCTCGCCCAGGGTGCCATCGAGCAGTGTGGTAAAGGCGAGCCACCCGCCCGGGCGCAGCACGCGCTCGACCTCCTTTAGAAAACCTTTTGGTGTGGCACACCACTGGATGGCCAGACTGGAAACCACCAAATCCAGACACTGGTTTTCAAAAGGCAGCGCCTCAGCCTCGCCCGACTGCCAGCAAAGGCGCTCATTGCCGTGGCGGCGCGAGGCTTCCTCAAGCATCCCGATTGCGGGGTCGATGCCGGTAATCCGCGCGTTCGGATAGCGCTTGCGCAGGCCCCGGGTGACATGACCGGTGCCACAGCCGACATCTGCCAGACGGTTCAGCGTGTTATCTGCCGGAAGCCTCTCGAGCAGGGCATCGGCTACCTCGCGCTGTAGCCCGGCGTAGTCGTCGTACTGGTGTGCGGCCTTTGAAAAGCTCATCGCGATGCGGTGTTTGAGGGTCAGGGCCGCCTCAGTGCTCATGGGCATCTCCTGTCCCGCTCTGTTTGATAAAGGTCGCCATGAGTCGGGCGCACTGTTCAGGATGCTCCAGCGGGAAAGCGTGACCGGTGTCAGCAAGCTGGCGGACCGTGCTGCTATCGGGATGTCGCTCGTGGATGGCCTCACCGGCATGCGAGGGCACCAGCGCATCAAGCTCGGCAAAAAGATGCAGCCTCGGGCAGTGACCTGGGATGGGCCGCGCCTGAAGGTCGATGTGAGCCAGCAGCGACAGCCCGGCCAGGGCCTGTTCAGCCCGCATCGGGGCGGCGTGGGCTTCAAGGTATCGGATCATCGAGGAGTACGAGGCGCTGCCGCGGGCCACCAGCGCGAAAAAGCGTGATCGGGTCCTTTCCGGGGCGCTTTCCCAGCGGCCTTGAAAGGTCGCAAGGGTGGCCGGGGGCAGGGCGCACCGCCAGTCATGTCGGGTCACGAAGCTTAAGTTGCTGCCCAGCGTGATGACGCCGGGGCAGCGCCCGCGGCGCCGCTCGGCCAGCGCCATGGCGAGCATACCGCCCAGCGACCAGCCGGCCAGCCAGGCATGCTCGGGCAGGCGGGCATCGAGGTCGTCGAGCCAGATCTCGAGGGTGTCATCACTGGTGGCCGGCAGGGGTGGGCAGTCGATGACCCAGCCAGGCAGCTGCGCCTTGAGTTCGGCGGCCAGCGCCATCAGCGAGGAGGGCGCCATGGCCCATCCGGGCAGCAGGATCAGGGTTGGAGAGGCGGTCATCATGAGGTCACTGTCCGACAGCAGCGCTCGAGGGCGGTGAGCAGTCGATCCAGGTCGGCCTCCGTGTGGGCCGCTGACAGCGTCACGCGCAGCCGCGATTGCCCGGGTGGAACCGTGGGCGGGCGAATGGCGGTGCATAAAATGCCGTCCTCATAAAGACTCTCGGAAAGCGCCATCGCTGCCTGTTCGCTGCCGACCAGCAGGGGTTGAATGGGCGTCTCGGAAGGCATCAGCGTGATGCCCGGCAGCGCCAGCGTGGCCAGTTCCTGGCGAAATCGCTGGATCAGGCGGTGCAGATGGGCGCGCCGTTCGGGTTCGGTCTGAACGAGGTCCAGTGCGGCCAGGGTGGCCGAGGCCAGTGCCGGTGAGAGGCTGGTGGTATAGATGAACGGGCGGGCGAACTGGATCAGCGATTCGATCAGCGCGTGGCTGCCCGTCACAAAGGCGCCCTGAGTGCCCAGCGCCTTGCCCAGCGTGCCGACCAGAATCGGCACCCGGTCGGGGGGCATATTCTGCGCTTCAAGCGTCCCTGCGCCGTGCTGGCCGAGCACGCCGAGACCGTGGGCATCATCGATCATCAGCGGGGTATCGTAACGCTCGGCCAGTCGGGCCAGTGCGTTCACATCGGCGCAGTCGCCATCCATGCTGAAGACGCCGTCGCTGACCAGCAGTCGATCGGATTCCGGTGCCAGCCCGGCCAGCGTCTGCTCCGCCAGAGAGGTATCACCATGCGCAAAGCGATGCAGACGCGCGCCGGATAAAAGGGTGCCATCCAGCAATGAGGCGTGATTGAGCCGGTCATGAACAACGTGGCCGCCACGGGACATCAGCGCCGAGATCACCCCCAGGTTGGCCTGGTAGCCGCTGCCAAACAACAATGCCCGTTCACGCCCGGTCCACTGTGCCAGGCGCATTTCCAGCCGGTCATGGATCTCCTGATGGCCGTTGACCAGATGCGAGGCGCCACCGCCGGCGCCATGGCGACGCGCGCCGTCACACAGGGCCTTGACCACGCGTGGATGCGTGGCCAGTCCCAGATAGTCGTTGCTGCAAAAGGTCAGCATGTCCCGGCCATTGATCCGGGTATGCACGCCGGCATCACGCTGGCTGCGACGCCGGCGGTATCGGCCGGCGGCCTTTTGCTGCTCGAGGCGGTGCTGGAGAGCAGTCTCGAAGGGATTCATCTTGTCGGCGCCCACCTCAATGGGCGGCGGCATCGGTGGTCATGGCCTCGACCCGTGCCCGGTACATCTGTTCATCGAGGACTGCCTCGTGGGTGGCGTCATCAACATCGTGTCGCTGCTCCGGATAGAGCCCCAGACGCTCGAACAGGCGCTGGTCGTGATTGGCCTGAGGGTTCTGCGCGGTCAACAGCCGCTCGCCGTAGAAGATCGAGTTGGCGCCGGCGAAAAAGGCCAGCGCCTGGGTCTCGTCGCTCATCAGCTCGCGGCCGGCCGCCATGCGCACGTGAGAGGCGGGCATTAAAATGCGGGCAGTGGCGATCGTTCGAATGAAATCAATCGGGTCGAGATCCTCGACGTGCTCAAGCGGCGTGCCCTGAATGCGGATCAGCATGTTGATCGGCACACTCTCCGGATGGGTGGGCAGGTTGGCCAGCTGCTGCAAGAGGCCTGCGCGGTCGTTGATGCTCTCGCCCATGCCCAGAATGCCGCCGGAGCAGATCTTCATCCCGGACTGGCGGACGTGATCCAGCGTCTCGAGCCGGTCGGCGTAGGTGCGGGTGGTGATGATCTCGCCGTAGTACTCCGGTGAGGTGTCCAGATTGTGGTTGTAGTAATCCAGTCCGGCCTCTTCCAGCGCTTCGGCCTGATCGCGGGTGAGCATGCCCAGCGTCATGCAGGTCTCGAGGCCCATGGCGCGCACGCCGCGTACCATCTCCAGAACGTACGGCATGTCCTTCGCCCGCGGATTCTTCCAGGCCGCCCCCATGCAGAAACGACTTGCCCCCACATCCTTCGCCCGGCGCGCTTCTTCCAGCACGGCCTCGACCTGCATCAGTTTTTCGCGCTCGAGCCCGGTGTTGTAGTGCCCGGACTGCGGGCAGTACTTGCAGTCTTCCGGGCAGGCACCGGTCTTGATCGACAGCAGTGTGGAGATCTGCACGGCATTGGGGTCGAAGTGCTGACGATGCACCCCCTGCGCCTGAAACAGCAACTCGTTGAGCGGCAGGGTGAGCAGCGCCTCGATTTCGTGTCGCTGCCAGTCGTGACGAAAACGCTCGGGGCGGGGAGAGCCGTGATCAGATGTGGGCATGGCGTTGTTAACCTGAAAATTTTAGAAAGATGACGGATACCTTGCCAGTCTCATTGGTTAACTTCAAATATTTAAAAGGTTAACAATAAAGCCTGTCAGGCGCGTCGATCAGGCAAAGCTCTCTAATGAGAACTTTTTTCGATTGTAAAAAAGAATAGTTGTTATCTGCATTGACTTTGCAACGGCTGTTTCATCAAAATCCTCAAGCCATAACACCGATAAACGGCGCGCTCGACGTGCCAGCAAGGGACATCATGAAAAAGCCATCCTGCCGCGGGCGTGCGTCTGGCGCTCAGCGTCCACGCCGTACCGGTACTGCCGGTCGTCACGTTCTAACGTTTGTCACCACGGGCGCCTGTCTGGTCACACCCGTCATCGCCCAGGCCGATGACATCGATACCCTCACCGTCACGGCCACCAATCTTTACGACAACGTCGGCTACACCCGACATGTGACCAGTGCCGGCACCCGCATGAACCTGGCGCCGAAGGAAATCCCGCAGACGGTCAGCATCATGACCGAACAGCGCATCAGGGATCAGAATCTCGAGACGGTCGAAGACGCGCTCATGAACACCACGGGCGTCTCTGTTCGGCGTATCGACAGCGACCGGGTTCGGTTTTTTGCCCGCGGCTTTGATATCAACAGCTATCAGTACGATGGCATCCCCACGCTGAACACCGACAGCCGCTGGTATTTCGGCGAAGGAGCACAGAACACGGCGATCTACGATCGGATCGAGGTGGTCCGCGGCGCCAACGGGCTGATGACCGGCGCCGGCAACCCGGGTGCCTCGGTCAACTTCGTGCGCAAGCACGCCGACAGCCGCGAACTGACAGGTTCGGTGTCGGGCACGCTGGGCAGCTGGGACAAGCAGCGCGGCGTGGTGGATGTCACCACCCCGCTGACCGACTCCGGCGACGTTCGCGCGCGCTTTATCGGTGGCTATGAGGACAGCGACGGCTATCTGGATCGTTACGGCAGCCGCAAGAAGTTCGGCTACGGCATTATCGATGCCGATGTCACCGAGAACACCACTGTCTCGGTGGGCTATGACTACCAGAATACCCATAACAGCTCGCCCACCTGGGGCGGCTTCCCGCTGTGGTACAGCGACGGCGGGCGCACCAACTATACTCGCTCGTTCAGCGTGGCGCCGGACTGGTCCTACTACGACTTTGAGTCCGAAAAGGTCTTCGCCATGCTTGAACACCGCTTTGGCAATGACTGGCAGCTGCACGGCACCGCCACGCATGAGAAAACCGAGGCCGACAGCAAGCTGGCCGCACCCTATTACGAGCCCCTTTTCTCCTCACCCGATCGCGAGACCGGGCAGGGCAGCTTTTTCTATACCGGCTGGAACAAGGGCGAGCGCAAGGTTGATTCGGTCGATGTCTACGCCAACGGACCGTTTGAGCTGATGGGGCGCCAGCATGAGCTGGTCATTGGCGGCAGCTACGCAGACCAGAGCAACGACTACGACAACCGTTTCATCGATGGCTTTAACGTAGGGGATCTCGATAACTGGAATGGCTCGGCGCCCAACACGGGCTGGGGGGATTTCTCTCCGCTTGAGCGCGCCAGCACTCAGCAGAAATCCGTCTATACCGCGGCCAGACTGTCGCTGAGTGACCCGCTGACGCTGATCGTCGGTGCGCGCTATACCGATTGGCGCGGCAGAACCTGGGCAAGTGGGCAGGGTAACGACTCGCAGAGCCAGAGCGATGTCACCCCCTACGGTGGCCTGATTTACGACATCAACGATGTCTGGTCGGTCTACGCCAGCTATACCGAAATCTTCCAGCCGCAGAGCTACCGTCTGGAAGGCGGCAACGGCTATCTCGATCCCCTCACGGGCAAGAACTACGAAACCGGCGTCAAGGCCGCCTGGTTTGATGGGCTGGTCAATGCCTCCTTCTCGGTCTTCCGACTTGAGCAGGACAATGTGGCTGATATCGTCGGCATTCCCGGCTCCTTTATCACCACGGCTACGCCGGTCAGCGATGTGGTCAGTGAAGGGTTCGAGGCCGAAGTGACCGGTGCGGTGACGGACAACCTCGACATGACCGCCGGTTTTACCCACTACACCGCGACCTCGGCGCAGGGTGATTTCAACCCTGACCGGCCGCGCACCCAGGCGAATCTGTTCGCCAGCTACCGCGTCCCGCAGCTTGAGCCGCTGACCGTGGGCGGCGGATTCAACTGGCAAAGCCACATCTTCGAGCGTGATGTGCCGGGGCCGCAGGGTGAGGAGAAGGTCGAGCAGGGCAGCTACACGCTGGTCAACCTGTTCGGGCGCTACGCCTTCACGCCGGATCTCTCGCTACAGGTCAACGTGCGCAACCTCTTCGACAAGAAGTACTACAGCTACCTCGACGGTTACGGTGTCTACGGCGAGCCGATGAACATTACCTCTACCCTGACGTACTCGTTCTAGGCTTTGAGAAGACAAGCGCGGCCGACAGCCCTGTCGGTCGCTCTATTCGAATCGATTCATATTACCGTGCGACACTCACAGCCACCGCCATACTCGTGGAGCTCTGTGATGGCCACCGGTCCGCTTGTCACCCTCGTTCGCTTTACTTATCCCTTTGAGGCCCATTTGTTCAAGGGTCTGCTTGAATCGCGTGGTCTTGCAGCCTTCATTGCCGATGAGCACCTGATCACGATGCAGTGGATGTGGGAGATCGCGCTCGATGGGGTGAAGGTGCAGATCCACTCGCATGATCTTGAAGCGGCTCGTGAGGTGCTCACCGACTATCAGACGCACCGGCTGGCCGAATCCGCCACTCAAGCGGAGGGCCCGCCGCCGCGCAGCGCGGTGCGCTTTTACGGCTGGCGGGCGTTGGTGGCTGCCTGCTGGGCGGCAACTGGGGTGGTGTTTCCACTGCCGTCATCGAAGGGCAGAACATGACGGCTCTCGCATCTCCTGTAGCGTGAAGCCGATAATTTATGGCTTATATATAGCGAAAATCGACGCGGCAGGTGATTGAACATGACAGGCGACACCCACGACATCACCATTGCCCTGGCGCAGCCACCGGTCATCAGGGGCGCTGTGGCTGACAATCTGGCCACACACCTGACGTATATCGAGCAGGCCGCCCATTACGGCGCCGATGTGATCGTATTCCCCGAGCTCTCGCTCATTGGGTACGAGCCGGATCTGCTGGCGCCGCTTGCTATGTCCAGAAGTGCCGAGACCTTTGACACGCTATGCGCGGCCGCCACGACCCACAACATGGTCGTGATCGCGGGCTGTCCGCTGCTCAACGAGGGCGGTAAGCCCAGCATTGGGGCGCTCATCTGCTTTCCCGACGGTCAGCACACGCTGTATGCCAAGCAGCATCTGCATGATGGGGAAGCCGCGTACTGCGCACCCGGGCATGCGGACTGTCTCTTCACCGTCAACGGCGTACGCCTCGCGTTGGCAATCTGCGCCGACTTTGCCCATCGCGCCCATGCCGAGGCCGCCGCCGCGCAACAGGCGGATGTGTACCTTGTCAGTGCGCTGATTTCAGAAGCAGGTTATGAGACAGATGCGCAACTGCTCGCCGGAATTGCCCAGCGCCATCAGTTCCCGGTGCTGCTTTCCAATCATATTTCCAATACGGGCGGCTGGCAGACCTGCGGCAGAAGCGGCGCGTGGAATGCCCGTGGCGAGCGGGTCGTGGGTGCTGAAGGCAATGATGCTGCTCTGGTGCTCTGCACGATTAGCGGCGGGTCACTGGAGCATGCTTCGGGGAACGTTGTCTCGATGGAAGGCGCCTTTTGAGAGGTATCCTATCAGTCGCATAAGAAGCCCACCAAACGGTGGGCTTTTATATGTGCATCTAACAGAGCTAACGTCTTTTTTATAGATTATTGAGCGAAAGTCTCATTGTTATTTTATGTAATAATTTTAATGTATTTTTTTCTAATTAAAGGAGGCCTTATGGCTGTCAAGCACATACCTACTGGTGTCGTTCACAGCGGTAATAAAGGCGGGAAAACCGGCTGTGGCTTTGATACAAAAGATCATTCAGATCATTGGGTATCTTCAGGAAGCAGAATTACCTGTGACAAGAATGGCTGTAAGAATTGACGTATCCACTTATTTTCACTCCGAAGCCCACCGCATGGTGGGCTTTTATGTAACCACAGCTAGGGTGTTTCTGAGCCACTGCCCGCCAAAAATTGGATGTTTGGCCGACCGGCTACCTGTTCGGGCTTGAGGCCTCTTTCAGCTGCCAGTCCATAAAATGGGCACGGCCGTTAGCGGGTGTCAGCGGGTCGTAGGTCATAGAGGATGCGAGAACATGCCGCTCTATAACGATTATCAGCGGGGCACTGGATGGTGTGTCAGGACGAGCTTTGCCTGATGAGCAGCGACAGTGCTCGAGTGATGCGTGATCAACCTGAATACTCCGATAATTTTCCGGGCACTGCCATCACCCAGTCCCGAATGGCCAGAATCGTCGGGTCATTGCGGCGGCTCTCCGGGTAAACCAGAAAGAAGGCGCGGTCTTCCAGCTCGGGGCCAAAGGGTTGCACCAGCCGCCCTTCCGCCAGCTCGTCTTCAATCAGCTGCCGGCTCATCAGCATGACGCCCTGACCACCCACCGCCGCCGAGATAGCGTGGTTTTCATCAGAGAACGCCAGACCGGCGTCGATATTTAACTCGGCTAGTCCGGCGAATTTTTGATATCCCGGCCAGTCCATGGGCGAGATAAATATGCCCTGAGGTCGAAAGTGAATCAGCGGATACCTTGAGACATCTTCCCCCGCTTGTTGAGCAAGCCCCGGGCTGCAGGCAGGCATCAAGGTGGTATTAAACAGCTTTTCGGCAACCATCCCGGGCCAGCGTCCATCGCCATGGCGAATGGCAAGGTCAGCGGTGACCCCGTCCAGCGCTACGGGCTCGTGGGAGGCATGAAGTCTCAGATCAATGTCGGGGTGGGATTCGCGCAGTCGATACACCCAGGGGAGCAGCCAGCGTACGGCCACGACGGGTGTCGTTGACAGGGTAATGCTCCGCCGCGCCGGCAGAGCGCTCAGCCGTTCGATGGTCTGGCTGATGTTATCGAACGAGGATTCCAGCACCTTTTGCAGCTCTCGACCCTGTGGTGTCAGTTCAAGTTGCCTGGGCCTGCGGATAAACAGGGCAATGCCCAGCGCCTCTTCAAGCCCACGAACCTGATGACTGATGGCCGTGGCCGTAACCGACAGCTCCAGGGCTGCCTGCTTGGCACTTTCATGGCGAGCTGCCGCTTCAAAGGCTCGAAGGGCAGACAGCGAGGGCAATCGTCGCGCGCTCATGGATGAGTTCTATTCATTTATAGCGGCAAGAAATGGTCGTTTGTTGCGGTGTATAGCGCCCGCATAAGCTGCATCTGTTGCTCAGCATAGATGAGTTCAGCTTAAAGGGAGACTACCCATGCCGCATATTCTGCATATGGACGCCAGCGCTCGCCCCGGTATCGCCGGAACCGATCATCATGGCTCTCATAGCCGCCAGCTGTCCCACCATTTTGTCAGCCAATGGCAGTCACGCCGCGCCTGCGACACGGTCACCTATCGAGATATAGGCCAGCATCCGCCTTCCTTTATCAGCCACGACTGGATCGCATCGGCGTTCACCCCCGAAGCGCAGCGAAAGCCCTGGATGAAAGAGGCGCTGAAAGAAAGCGATCAGCTGGTCGATGAGCTGATCGCATCAGACATTCTGGTGATTGGCACGCCGCTCTATAACTTCGGCATGCCTGCCGCCCTCAAGGCATGGGTCGATCAGATCATCAGAGCCGAGCGCACGGTGGGCATAGACAGAAACAACCCGCTCGACCCCTATATTCCGGGGCTTACGGATCGAGAGCGTCACGCGGTCATCCTTACGGCCAGAGGCGGTGTGAACATGGCGCCGGGCCAGGCGATGGCCCACATGAATCACCTGGAGCCCAATCTGGTGTCAGCGCTTGGGTTCATCGGCATTACCCGTATTCACACCATCGCCATTGAGGGGCAGGAAATCGGTGGCGACGTGCTGGCGCAATCGATTGCCCAGGCGCGGCAGAATGTTGAACGGCTCGTGAGAGAACTGCAGGCAGCGATGCAGGACATGCCAACCCCTGAGCCGGTTTGAAAACAGGATACAGTGCTCTGCCACCGTGGGGCGTGACGCCCGCGATGGATCATTCTGTTCGCAGTACAAAAAGCCCACCGAACGGTGGGCTTTTGCGTCATGCAGTACCTGGAGGGCCTTGCTCACCCAACCCCGTTGCCATACCCCATCGCCACGCTTGCCTGCTCGCCGGTTTCCACCCAGACGCTCTGTGGGATGGTGTATTCCTTTAGCCCCTCCAGCCCGCTGGAGCGGCCAAAGCCGCTGTCGCCGAAGCCGCCAAACGGCGACATCACGTTGATCGCCTTGTAGCTGTTGATCCAGACCGTGCCGGCGCGCAGTTTGCCGGCCACCCGGTGAGCGCGCGCAACATCCTGCGTCCACACCGCGCCGGCCAGGCCGAAGCGGGTAGCGTTGGCAAGCCTTACTGCGTCGGCTTCATCATCAAAGGGCATGGCAACCACCACCGGGCCGAAGACCTCTTCGCAGGCGATGGCCATGTCGGGGGTCACATCGGCGAGCACGATGGGGGCGAGAAAGTAGCCGCTGGCGCCTTCGGGCAGGCCGTGCGGGCGATGGCCGCCGGTCACCAGCCGCGCACCGGCCTTGATGGCCGTATCGACCATGGCCGTGACGCGCTCGAACTGCTGCGCGTTTTGCAGGGGGCCCATGCGGGTGGCGTCCTCCTCCGGCAGGCCGACCGGAATCTGTGCGGCGGCGCGTCCCAGTCGCTCAACGACTTCGTCGAAACTGTCGCGCTGGATCAAAAGCCGTGACCCCGCCACGCAGCTCTGCCCGGCGGCGGCGAAGATGGCGGCCTGCGCACCGGCCACGGCATCATCCAGCCGGGCATCGTTGAAGATGATATTGGCGGACTTGCCGCCGAGCTCCAGCACACTCGGCACCAGCCGCCGGGCGCCCGCCTGGGCGATCAGGCGCCCGCTGTCCGGCGAGCCGACAAAGACCAGCTTCGAAATGCCCTCATGATCGGTCAGGGCCGCGCCCGTGGTGAGTCCTGCCCCGTTGACGATATTGATCAGCCCCTTTGGCAGGCCACCGACTTCCAGCAGTTTTGCGATCACAACCGACGTGAAGGGCGTCAGCTCCGAGGGCTTGAGCACCGCCGCGTTGCCGGCGGCGATGGCGGGCGCCAGTTGCCAGGCGCAGGTGAACATCGGCGCGTTCCACGGCGTAATCTGACCCACCACGCCATAGGGCACGTGGCGCACGTAGTTAAGATGCGAGGTCGGCACCGGAATCACCTCACCGTGCTGCTTGTCACACCAGCCGGCGTAGTACTCGAACATCTCGCGCACCTTGCCGACCTCGCCGCGGCAGTCGCTGATCGGCTTGCCGGCCACCACGCTTTCAAGACGGGCCAGCTGTTCTTCTTCTCCCTCGAGCGCCCGCACGGCGGCGTTCATGTGCCGGCCGCGGGCGCTGGCAGTCAGGGCCATCCATTCCACCTGAGCCCGGGTGCCGGCGCTGACGGCGCGCGACACCAGTGCCTGGCCGGCATCGGGATAGCTCACCAGCACGTTACCGGTGACCGGGTTGCGCAGCGTGACCGGCTCGCCCTGGCCGGTGACGGCTTCGCCATCGATCCAGTTGCTCGCCGGGGCGGCGTTGCGGCTCAGCCCGAAGTGGTCAAGCAGGGTCTCAAGGTGGGCCCGGGCGCGTTCATCCAGTGCTGAAGGGGTCGACATGACAGGGCTCCTGTTACTTGCGGGCGGTGGCGAGAAGGGCATCGGCGATACGGTTGAAGTCGTCCTGATCCTCGATGTCGTGCGCCGCATGCCAGCGCTCGACCACGTGATTCAGCAGGGCCATCGGGGTGTCCAGCTGCTCGGCGGCGTCCCGGGCCAGACGCAGATCCTTGCGCATCAGTCCGGTGGTAAAGCCCGAGTCGAAGCGCTCGGAGAGAATCCACTCGGGGAAGTTGACCTCGCTGACCGCGCTGCGCCCCGAGCCGCTGTTGAGCCCGGCCAGGCAGGCGGCTGGATCGACGCCGGCCCTGGCCGCCATGGCGACGGCCTCGCCGGTGGCGATCAGGTTGGTCGCGCACAGATAGTTGTTGGCCAGTTTCACCACATGACCGCTGCCGGCCGGGCCGACATGGGTGTAGCGCGCCGACAGCGCCTCGAGCACAGGGGCCACGCGCTCGATGGTGGCGGCCTCGCCGCCCAATAGCATCCCCATCCGGCCCTCGGCAGCACCCTTCGGGCCACCGCTGACCGGGGCATCCAGCCATTCAAGGCCGGCCGCCACGACTTTCTGCGCCAGTTCGCGGCTGACGACCGGATCACTGGTCGAGGTGTCCATCACCACACTGCCTTTAGCGGCGTGTTCGACAAGCCCAGGACTTGACTCGATCACCGTGCGCACATGGACCGCGGTGGGCAGTGACAGCAGATAGACCTCGGCGGAGGGCAGCGCAGCGTCACTGGCAACGGTCAGCCCCTGATCACTCAGGCGCTGGCGAGTCTGCTCATCGGGGTCGATACCGGTGACATAAAAGCCGGCACGTTTGAGCGTGAGCGCCATGTTGCCTCCCATCTGCCCCAGGCCAATGACGACGATCTTCATGGACATGCGTTTCTCCGTGATGCGACAGGTGTAAACGTCGGTGTGGCGCTCCGAGTCAGGAGGGGGCCACACCGTCGCGGATCAGAGCAGCAGCTGGGCGACCACCGCTGAGCCGAGATAGGTGCCGGTAAACACCAGCAGCGAGACCAGCACCAGCTTCCAGCCGGTACGGCGGAACATGCTGAACTCCTGCTGTGACAGGGCAAAACCGGCGTAGGCCAGCACAGGCGTGACGATGGCCAGGAAATTGACCTGTGAAAGCTGCTCCACCAGCCAGGCACTGCCGGGGAAAAACGGCAGGGTCATGAGGATGCTGACCAGCGAAATCCAGGCGATCGCCGGCAGGTAAAAGGGCACGATTCGGGTAATCACCAGCCCGATCAGGCTCATGACATAGAGAATGATCATGCCGGGCAGGGCACCCCACAGCGTGCCCGAGCTGACCACGTTGGTGATCCAGCCCACCGCGCACACGGCGGCCAGCATCGCGGCGGTATGGCCCAGCTGCTGCTCGGGGCGTGGCTCGGCTGCGGTATCAGCGACACTGGCGGTATCGGGTGCTTCAACATCCACGCCGGCCCCGGCCCCTTTTCTGACGCTCAGACGCTTGTAGAGCCACTCCGCGACCGGCAGGGCGATAAACAGTGACACATACAGCCCGGTGGCATAGGTCAAAAGGTTACTGGCGCCGGCAAAGGCCAGCAGTTCCTCGCGCATGGCGGGCACCGCTTCGGCAAGCGCGCCCGAACAGGCCGCCACCATGCTGCCACTGCCCACCCCGCAGGCCATCGCCAGCGCCCTCGGGTCAAACCAGCCCGCCGAGCCGAGAAAGCCCGCCATCAGCGCAAACCAGAGGGTGCCGAACATGGTGCCGACCACATAGACGCCCATCACGCCGATGCCCTCCGGCCCCTTGAGGCCGTAGCGGTCCGAGATGATCGCAATATTGGGCTCGCGCGCGATCGAATAGGTCGCCCCGATCGATTCGCGGCCCATTTTCAGCACCAGCACGGCAAAGGGCAGCGCGATCAGCATCGTCCCCAGATTGCCCAGCTCCTGAAGGATCAGGGCCGGCCCGGCGCTAATGATCTGATCGATCGACGGCCCGATGGTGGAGCCAAAGCGGGCGATAAACGGCATGATCGCAATCAGAATGATCGGCGAGGCCGCCGTACTCAGGCGCGGCGGCACCAGCGGATGCACCCGTCTGGAAAGGTGCGGGTTGAGCGCAATCGCCAGCAAAAAGGCATAAAACAGGGGCAGCAGTAACAGTGTCCCGACGCCCAGCGGAATTTTGATGATGCCGATCCACTCCGCAATCAGCGAAAGGATGACGACCAGTACATGCAGACGTAGCAGATCGAGCGGTGACGCCCGGTTGGCAGCATTCATGACAGTGTTCCCATCGTGTTGTTTGGCTAATGGCAGGTCATGACCGGCCGGCGCCTGTTGTATGGGGCTCGTGTGCGTCACGAGGCCTGTCAGTATCAACGACTCGGGGGGAATGGGAAAGCGCGGCGATATGTCGCTGTGTTGGCAGGTAGGCCTGGCCTTTGAAAATCAATTTTCTGGCGGGCCGGGTTGTCTTGCTGATCGGTTTGCTGGTGGTGACGCGATAATGGCTTGTCTGGCCCTGATTAAAAACAGGCTGGCAATGTCATATTGGCTCGATATACAGACATTCATGGCGCTAGGGCAGTCTGCGTCTTCCGTCTGAAGGTGCCCAAAATCGTTTAGTATCTTGTCGAGTGCCTTATCTCATGAGGCTCGATTCAAACAAGTAAACATCAACGTCGTACCAGCCTGAGACTGATAACCATAACTGCCGAATTGCGATGAACTGGCGCAGTGCGTGAGGTAATTTCATGATTATCCAGCCAAGAGGGTCTAAATGAATTCTCTGATTGATTTGAGCACCATACACGACGCTTCAACCCGTCTATCCACTGATATCGTTCGTACAGCAACGATCATGAGTCCCGGCCTGTCAGCTCTTATAAAACGGCCAACGTATCTCAAGCTGGAGAACACTCAGATAGGGGGATCATTCAAGGCACGCGGTGTTTTAAACAAGTTCGCATGCATTCAGGAAGAATTGGCTACCCAACGCTTTGTGGCCGTCAGTGGCGGGAATTTCGGCATAGCAGTTGCTGAGGCGGCAGCAAGGCTGAAAGCCGATGTGACAGTCGTTATGCCGCAAACTGCTCCCGCGTCGTCGATCAATAGAATTCGAGCCCTGAATATTTCTGTGGTTGTGGCCGAAAGCGTTCAGGAAGCATTCGCGCACGCCACAGTGCTGAAGCAACAGGGTTATGTTGTTCTTGACGATTGTGCCGATACTGCAATTGCCGAGGGGCATGGTACGCTCGCGCTGGAGTTCATGGCGGATTGCAAGGAACTGACTGACGTTTTCGTTGCGGTGGGGAGTGGTGCAATGCTGGCTGGTGTTGCCACCGTATTGAAGGCAGCCAAACCGGATATCCGGATATGGGGAGTTGAAACCGAGGGTGCAAATTCGATGGATAGGGCTCTGCGAAGCGGCAAGCCGGTAGAGATAGAAGTGAGCTCCATCGTCTCGACGCTCGGTGTTCCGGTTATAAGCGACATTATGCTTCATCATGCTCAGGCATATTTGGAAGGCATTGTCGTGGTATCAGATAGCGACGCCATTAGAGGAATGATGTCGTTCGGTGAAGACGGGAAGCAATGGGTTGAACCCGCTGCTGGTTCGTTGGTCGCAGGGGCATTAAAAGTGGCACCGAAGCTCCCTCCTGATGCAGTGGTCGGACTTGTCGTCTGTGGCGGCAATATTGATCAAAAGGACATGCAGAAGTGGATTCGCACTTTAAATATCTCCTGACCATTTGAATCTTTATTTCATGGTCTGCAAATGCCATTTATCACGACAATCAAGCCCATGGCCGCCATCGGCTTACACCAATGTCGGCCATGAGCGTCAGGACACATCGCTTATCTTCTCCAGCCGTATCACCAGCTCGTGCGCCTGGCCATCCAGCGCGATGCGCGCCTCGCCGGTGTCTTCAAGCCTTTTCCCATCAAGCGTAATACCCGCCGTCTCGCCGGCCTCAACCCGCTCAACGCGAATCGTCACGCGGCTGCCTTCCAGCTCGACGGTGGCTGAATAGCCCGGCCAATGGTCGGGAATGGCGGGGGCGACGATCAGCTCGTGCCCTTCGCGGCGAATACCGAGAATGCCGTTCACGCCGGCCTGATAGAACCAGCCGGCGGAGCCGGTGTACCAGGTCCAGCCGCCGTGGCCCGTATGCGGCGGTTCGGAGTAGACATCCGCGGCGATCACGTAGGGCTCGACGCGGTAGCGCTCGACCGCCTCATCGGTCAGCGCGTGGTTGATCGGGTTGATCAGCGAGAACAGCCGATGCGCCCGGTCGGCCTGACCCAGCCGGGCAAAGGCGAGAATCGACCAGGTGGCGGCGTGGGTATACTGCCCGCCGTTTTCACGCAGCCCCGGCGGGTAGCCCTTGATATAGCCGGGCTCCTGAGCGCTTTTGTTAAACGGCGGGGTGAACAGCAGTGCCAGGCCGTTGTCCTCATCGATCAGATGCTCCGAGACCGAGGCCATCGCCTGCTCGGCCCGCGTCGGGTCGGCACCGCCGGAGAGCACCGCCCAGGACTGGGCGATCGAGTCGATCCGGCACTCGAGGCTCTCTTTGGCGCCCATCCACTCGCCGTCATCAAAGGTGGCGCGGCGATACCAGGCGCCGTCCCAGGCATGAGTCTCCAGCGCGGTGCGAAGCGTCTCGCCGCGGTCACGCCAGCGGGCAGCACGCTCAGGGTCGCGAGGCGTAATGAGCGGGTCAAACAGGGCCAGCGTTCGCAGCAGCATCCAGCCCAGCCAGACGCTCTCGCCCTGGCCACCTTCGCCGACCCGGTTGAAGCCGTCGTTCCAGTCGCCGGTGCCGATCAGCGGCAGTCCGTGCTCGCCGA
Source organism: Kushneria indalinina DSM 14324 (assembly GCF_003385845.1). Taxonomy (GTDB): domain Bacteria; phylum Pseudomonadota; class Gammaproteobacteria; order Pseudomonadales; family Halomonadaceae; genus Kushneria; species Kushneria indalinina. Next base: position 783,690 of record NZ_QRDJ01000007.1, read on the forward strand.
ACTGCTCGAGCGCCTGCTCCAGTGCCCGCACACAGTGTTCAAACAATGGTGCGGTCTCGGCAGCCGTCGCCGGCTGGGAGAAGTCGTCATGGGCGCCGGCCACCAGCGGCGGGGCTTCCAGAAAGCCGACCGATTCATCAAGCACGGCGGGGTCGCCCGCGCTTTGCACATAGCTTGCGGTAGCAAACGCCAGCCACACCCGGTCATCGGCGATGCGGGTGCGCACGCCCTGGCCGGAGTGTGGCAGCCACCAGTGCTGCACATCGCCTTCGATGAACTGACGCCCGGCGGCGCGCAGCAGGTGGTGACGCGCCAGTTCGGGCTGGGCAAAGGTGAGCGCCATGCCGTCCTGAAGCTGGTCGCGAAAGCCGTAGGCGCCACTGGCCTGATAAAACGCCGAACGGGCCACCACGCGACAGGCCAGCGTCTGATAGGTCAGCCAGCCGTTGACCATCACATCCATCGCCCGGTCCGGCGTTTTGATCTGAAGCGCGCCGTGTAGCATGCGCCAGTAGTCTTCAACAGCCGTCAGCTCGGCGGCCAGATCCGCCTGGCGGTAGCGCGCAATCAGTGTGCGCGCGGTATCCGCATCACCGGCCAGACCCAGCAGGGCGGCCAGGGTGACGGTCTCGCCGGGTTCCAGTGTCAGTGTGCACTGCAGCACCGTGCAGGGATCCATCCCGGCGCCGGCCCGGCCACTGAGTTGCTGGCGCCCGGAGAGCGCCTCGGGCTCTGCCAGCGTCCCGGCGCCGAGGAACTCGCCGCGATCGGCGGTGAAGGCACGCTGTCGCGCGTCCAGATCAACAAAGCCGATCCGGTCGGGGAAGGCCATGTTCCACGGGTTGCGCATGAAAAGTGCCCCGGTCTCGGCGTCGTGCTCGGAGATCAGAAAGGGCGCGTTTTTGGCGCGGGCGTTGCCCATCACCCAGCTGGCGTAATAAGTGAGCATCAGCCGTCGAGGGGTCGCGGTGCGATTGGTCAGGGTGAGCTGCGAGATTTTGACCGGGTCTTCCAGCGGCACGAACTGCACCAGCGTCATCGCAAGTGCCTGGGTGTCGTGCTCAAAGCGGCTGACGCCGAAGCCGTGGCGGGCCACAAAGCGCGAGTGCTCGCGGCCGGGGCGATACGGCGCGGCGGTGACGGTGTCGATGGCGCCGCTGTCGGCGTCCTGGATATAGATCACCTCGCCGGAGGGGTCGCTGACCGCATCGTTGGACCAGGGCGTGAGCTGGTTGTCGCGGCTGTTGTCCGCCCAGACGTAGCTGCTGCCCTCGGCCGAGACCTGAAAGCCAAAGCCCGGGTTGGCGATGACGTTGATCCAGGGCTGCGGCGTGGTGGCGCCGTCATCAAGGACGCAGACGTACTCGCGCCCCTCGCTGGCAAAACCGCCGGTGCCGTTGAAAAACTCGAGCGTCTCTTTATCAAGCCTGTCGAGGCTCTCCCGTTCGGGATGAGTCGGGGCGCGCTCGACCGGGGCGTATTCGCTCGGTGTGGCATCCACCGGTGTGGCATCCGTCGGCGCCTGCTCGATGACCAGCGGCTCGTCGCCTGCCAGCAGCGTGGCGAGCTGGCGATGCAGCGGCCCCTTGTGGGCGCGCAGCACCACGCGGGCCACGGCCAGCACCAGATCCCGCGCAGACGGGCTCAGCTGATGTCCGCGAAGAGAGATGACATTGCCCAGCGCCGGGTCGTGGCCGTCGTGCGGCGGCGAGCAGTGGGTGCGCACGGCGGTGTCGATGGCGTCCTGAAGCTCCTGGAGATAGGAGTGGGAACGCTCGTTGAGAATCACCAGATCAACCCCGAGGCCCTTGGCCATCCAGTATTCGCGGGCGCGCAGCAGGGTCTCCACCCAGCCGATCTCCTCGGTGTCGGCCAGATGCAGTACCACGATCGGCAGATCGCCCGAGATGCCCATCGACCAGAGATCGGACTGTTTCGAGAGCCCGCGCAGAAGCGTCGGCTCCGGAGCGCGAAAGCGCGCGTCGTGATAGAGAATCGGCGCGGCCAGGCGCTGGAAGTCGGCGGCCTCGTCTAGGGCGATGCCCAGATGGCGCAGCTGCACCTGCGCCTGCGTCCAGGCCATCGTTCTGGCGCGCTCAAACGCGCCGGCGTCGTGGTGGCGGTCGATCAGCGCGACCAGACTGTCGCGGCTGTCGGCGGCCACGGTCCAGAAGTCGACGTGGGCGACGTGCCCCGGCGCGATGGAGACCACATGGCGCAGGGAGAAGATCGGGTCGAGCACCGCCCCGGTGCGCCCGTCATGCATCGGCTCGGCGCCGTCAAACGGTGCGTCACACAGGGCGGCCGCCGTGGACAGCGTGCGGCCACGGCCCAGGAATCGGGCGCGATCCGTCTCGAAGCGAAACCGTCGCGGCGTGGGTGGGGCGTCATCGCCGGCCTGTCCGGCCTCGTGTGGCGTCTCGCGGCTGGTGTCGTCGATCCGGATAAAGTGCCCCACCCAGATCGGCGCCTCGTTGGGGTCGCGGTGGCGGCGGGTGGCCGTCAGCGCCTGATACTCGGGGAGGGTATCGGTCTCGACGAACATTTTGGCAAACGCCGGATGGGCGTCGTCAGTGGCCGGCGTGGTCAGTACCAGCTCGGCCCAGGAGGTCAGCTCGATGGTGGCCTCGTGCTCGCCGTTGTTGGTGACGCTCACCCGTCTGATCTCGGCGTTGTCCTCACCGGAAACCCGCACCTCGAGCGTGGTGGTAAACGCCGCGTCATGCCGCACGAAGCGGGCGTGATCCTCGGCGAACTCGACCTCATGCGTGGCGCTATCAAGCTCGCCGTTATCATTGGCAATCGTGCGGGGGCCGCCGGCGAACCAGCGCCGTCCGGTCTCGCGGTCACGAAGGGCAATGAAGCTGCCCCAGTCATCCGTGGTCGGGTCCTCGCGCCAGCGCGTGATCGCCAGTTTCCCCCAGCGGCTGAAGCCGGCCCCGGCGTCGGTAAGCATCACCGTGTAGCGGCCGTTGGAGAGCAGATGCGTCACCGGCGGGGCGGACGGCCTGCCGGTCAGACGGCGCACCGCGGCCTCGATCGGCGGCTCATCGACGGTGATGACCGGGTCGGTGTCGTTGGGGGAGGGCAGCGTGGCGACTTCCCGCGGCAGGCGCTCGTGGAGCAGCAGCTCGCTGGCCTGAATCATCGGCTCGGCGTGGAAGTGGGTGCGAAGCCGTCCGCCCAGCAGGGCATTGGCGATGGCGACCACGGTCATGCCCTGGTGGTGGGCCATGACGTTGCGCACTACCACAAAGCGCCGATCCATCGGCAGGCGGGTGGGGGTGAAGTCGATGGCATCGAAAAAGCCGTAGCGACCCTCGGCGCCCAGTTCGCGCAGGCGCGCGAAATTATCGATCGCCGCACGCGGGGCGACCATCGCCGCCAGCGCCGTGGCGTAGGGGGCGAGCACGAAGCTCTCGGCCAGCCCGCGCTTGAGCCCGAGCGAGGGCACGCCGAAGTTGGAATACTGATAGTTGGCCTCAAGATCGCGCGCGTTGTAGGCCGACTCCGAAATGCCCCAGGGCTCGCCGCGCTGTCTGGCGTAGTCCCGCTGGCACGCCACCACCAGCCGGTTGGTCTGCTCCAGCAGGCTGTCGCGCGGGGCGCGCATCACCAGTGACGGCATCAGGTACTCAAACATCGAGCCCGACCACGACATCAGCACCACGCCGTCGGGCTGCGGGCTGACCGCACGCCCCAGCCGGAACCAGTGACGGGTCGGCAGATCGCCCTTGGCGATGCCGATCAGGCTTGCCAGTCGCGCCTCCGAGGCCAGCAGGTCGTAGCAGCCCTCATCAAGGCGATCCTCGCGCGGGGCGTAGCCGATCGACATCAGCTTGCGCTCGGCGACCAGCAAAAAGGCAAAGTCCATCTCGTGGGTCAGGGTGCGGGCGCGCCGGGCCAGCTCGCGCAGGCGCGTTTCCAGACGCAGCGCGGTCTCGATGTCGGCCTCGTGTTCAGCAAGGCAGCGTTCCAGACAGGGCAGCCAGTACGCCGGGGTCGCGCGTCGGGTCAGGTCATCGACGTCGTTGCCTTCCGGTGCCTCGGGCTCGAGCGCCACGCCCGGGTCATCGTCCTGTGTCGGAATGTCTGTCGAGGCGGCGGCCGGGGCATGAGGCGCCGGGGCGCTCTGGCTTGCCAGCAGCACACGCCAGCTTGCCAGCGAGCAGCGAACGTCAGCGGTGCTGTCGCGCCGGGTCGATTCGCCCTCAAGGCGCGCGATCAGGGCCTCGAGCTCGGCAAGCAGTCGGGTTTTTGTCGCCCCGGGCAGCGTCCGGTCAAGCTCGGTGTCTTCGTAAAAAAGATGCAGCGTATCGATCAAACCGTCACGCGGGTGGGCGACACAAGGCTCGTCGATCCACGCCTCGCAGGCGTTGGCCATCGCGATCAGGTGGCCGGCAAGGTTGCCGCTGTCCACCGCCGAGACGTAACGCGGCTCCAGCGGAACAAGCGTTGCGGTGTCGTACCAGTTGTAGAGATGGCCCCGGCAGCGCTCGAGCGAATCCAGCGTGTCAAAGGTCGCCTCCAGCCGCTCGACGGCACCGCGAGTTCCGATCCAGGCGAAATCCCGCGCCGCCACGCAGGCGAGCAGGTAGAGCCCGATATTGGTGGGTGAGGTGCGCTCGGCGATGACCGGCTCGGGGTCGAGCTGAAAGTTGTCGGGCGGCAGCGCGTTCGAGGCGGGTGTGACAAAGGTTTCAAAAAACTGCCAGGTGCGGCGGGCGATGTGGCGCAGCGTGCGCGACTGAGCCGCGTCGAGTCTGAGATTATCGGTGGTGTCCCCGGGGGCACGGCTGGTCCACAGTGCCACCAGCGGAGCGGCCAGCCAGGCCGCCAGCAGCGGCAGCAATAGCGGCCAGCCGGGCGTCTCGAACAGCGCCAGAACCAGCACCACGCCGAAGGCCAGCAGCATGCCGCCGGCCATCGCGCGGGCAAACCCCGCAACGCCCGGGTGGCGGTCCCGGATGAGGGCGGCGGCAGTGGTCCACTCGAGCAAATGTCGCCGGGAGACGTAGACGCGATAGAGCGTGCGCGCGATGGCATCCATCATCTGCCAGGCCTGATTGGCCAGCAGGACCACCGTCAACAGACAGCGCCCGGTTTCCAGCGCCAGATCGCGGGCAATCGTGCGCCGGTGATGGCGCCAGTCGCCATCGTAGTGGCGGGGCTTGAGTGCAAAGGTGATCGGCAACAGCGCCGGGATGACCAGCGCGGCCAAGGTCAGCAATAGAGCGACCAGGGCGACCGGCGCCTGAAACGCCGCACAGACCGCGAAGGCGGCAAACAGGCTCGGCGCCAGCAGCGAGCGGCGCAGATTGTCGACGATCTTCCAGCAGCCTACCGCGCCGAGCGCGCGCCGGTCGGCGCCCCTGCCCACCACCCAGGGCAGCAGCTGCCAGTCGCCGCGCACCCAGCGATGCTGGCGGCGGGCGGCCACGTCGTAGCGTTCCGGCTCCGCCTCGACCACCTCGACATCCGAGGCCAGGCCGGCGCGGGCGAAGATCCCCTCGAGCAGGTCATGGCTGAGCAGGCTGTTGTCCGGAATACGCCCGGCAAGCGCCGTTTCAAACGCGTCCACAGCGTAGATGCCCTTGCCCGCGAAAGACCCCTCTCCGAAGAGATCCTGATAGAGATCCGACACCGCAGCACTGTAGACGTCGAGACCGCCAGGGGCGGAGAACAGGCGCTGATAGCGCGACCCCTGCCGGCCGATGGGCAGTGACGGGGTGACGCGCGGCTGCAGGATGGCGTGGCCGTGGGTCACACGGCCGGTGTTATCGAGCACCGGCTGGCTGAGCGGATGCGCCATCTTGCCGACCAGTCGGGCGATGGTGTCCCGCGGCAGACGGGTGTCGCTGTCGAGCGTGACCACATAACGGACCCCTGCCGGAACCCAGGGGGCCCGGCCCCCCACGGCCGCGAAGGAGGTATCGGTGGCACCGCGCAGCAACCGGCTGAGCTCGGCAAGCTTGCCGCGCTTGCGCTCCCAGCCCATGAATTTGCCTTCGCCCGGATTGTACTGACGCCACCGGTAGAGCAGCACGAAGCGCGGCCCGTCCGGCCCGGGCCCGTGACGGCGATTGAGCGCGGCCACGGCGTCCCCCGCCAGTTGCAGGCGGCGAGCATCTTCAGGCGTCTCGGCGCTGTCGGCATCGAGCCCGTCAAGCAGCAGCGTAAAGGTCAGCGCCCCGCCGTTGCCGGAGAGATAGTGCACCTCCAGACGCTCGACCAGCTCGGCAATCTCGTCGTCACTGCCGAGCATGGCGGGGATCACCACCATTGTTCTGAGCGAGGCAGGTACGCCGTGCTCCAGCGCCAGCCCCGGCAGCGCCTCCCCACCCACCCCCATGCCCAGCATGCGATTCACCAGTGACATGGCGATATCGTTGGCGGGCAGCACCATCAGTGCCAGCCACACCCAGGCCCAGCCCGAGACCAGCCCGGCCGACATGAGCCCCCACCACGCCAGCAGCAGGATCGCCGCGGTGAGCAGCCAGCAGGCCCCGGCGTAGCCGGCAAGGCCCATTCCAAGCACCAGCCGGCGAAGCCGCAGAGGCGGCGGGGCGCGAAAGCCCAGCGCGCGCTCAAGCTCGGGTCGACCGTCATCGATCAGGTAGTAACCGGGGTCGGCGCGGCGGATCGCCCGGGTATCGAGCGTGTCGGACGCAGGGGGCGTCCCGGCGGCCTCCAGGGCGCGGCGGGCGACCGTGATTTCGTCGCAGCCGGCCCCGCGGGCGAGCTGTTCGATGGCGTTGCGGTAGCGGTCACGGGTGGCGAAATCCATCTCGCCGAAACGGCTGTGATCGCGCAGGCAGCGATCCACCAGGCTTGTCTGCTCCACCAGGGCGGCCCAGTCAAAGTCGGCAATGTGGCGCAGGCTGGTGATGGCGTTGCGCACGCTGATGTTGGACGCCCCCTGACGGTGATGGGCGCGCTGGATGACGGTGGCGGTGGTGGTCTCCAGCCGCGTCATCTGCTGTTCCAGCCAGTAGAGCGCCGGGGAGCGTCCCGGGTCCTGATCGCGCAGGCGCTTGGCCAGCTGGGCGTAAAAGTGCTCGGTAAAATTGCCCAGCGCGTGCAGGTCGACCTCGGTCAGCGCCCGGCTGCTGTCGATGTCGGGGCTGAGTATCCGCTCGCACAGCGCGTCGGCGGCGTTGCGGGCATCGCGCGCGCCCACGATCTGCTCGGCCAGACGACGGATGTTTTCCACCAGTACCAGCCGCAGCGAGATCGCCACTGCCCACAGTTCCCCCAGGGTCAGCACTTCAACGCGCTGATAGGCCTCGAGAAAGCGAATCAATGTCGGGGCATCGAAGCGGCTGTCGGTGTGGGCGATGTAGGCCCAGGTCAGCCCGAAGACCCGCGGATAGCCGGCAAACGGGCCGTCGGCAAGTTTGGGCAGCTGGCGGTAGTAGCCCGGCGGCAGGTCGCGGCGAATGTCGCTGACGTGCTTTTCGACGTGGTTATAGTGATCCAGCAGCCACTCGGCGGCGGGTACGGTGTCGCGGCGATGGGCGGCGTCGACGCTCAGACGATGATGGGTCGCGCCCAGCGCGGTGATGTTGTCGGCAAGGCGCTGATAGAGCGGCACCGCTGCTGGCGGGCGCGCGGTAATCGGCTGCGCCGCCGCCAGACTCTCGGCGTGCTGCTCGAGCCGCTCCGGCCCGAACAGCTCCTCGCGTACCGGCTCCAGGCTGTCCCAGGGCGGATCGGACGGCGCGCGCTGGCGTGTGAACCGCTGCCAGAGGTTCATTGAGCCACCGACAGGGGGCAACACGAGCGGTGAGCACAGGGGACAGGAAAACATCGATCCATCGTCGTTCTCCTTCTCGTCACTAGACGAGAATACGGCCGGCACGGACGCGGGTTGCGCGCTGCGTGCTCGGCCAGAGCCTCACCACGCCGTCACCGGCCGGCCGCACTGTCGAGAACAGTGCAGCCGGCAAGCGGCATGGTGAACGAGGTGAGAGGCGTCGCGTCAGGGAAAGCGCGTGGGCCGAAAAAAGAAGCGGCGGGGAGAGACACGCGCCTGACGCGAATCCGGACAGGTCGTCCTGTGCAGTATGGTTCGCGCCGGTGCGGTTGGCGAGGCGCGTTATCTTATATTCGCCAGCGAAGTGGGTGGTCGTTTTTCAAAACACCGGCCTCGTTCCAATCCGCCCAGCCGCTCATGGGAATGGGTCGTTCTTCGCTCAGCGTTTGAACGCGCGTTGCCCAGCGCATTTTCTCCTTCTCGAGATGGGCACGAAATCCCGCTTCCTGTTGATAGCTCAACCCGCCGCCCTGAACGCCGTACGTCAGCTGAGGCACCAGCACCGATAGTCCGACGTAGTAGAGCGAGCAGTGCAGCGGCCACATGAGGGTGGCGATATCGCCGCTGCGACCCAACGGGCCGAAAGTCGCTTCTGGTGCACCGGTGGTCACCGAGCAGAGCGCGCGCCGGCCGCTGAGCGGGCCGCGATCGAATCGGCGGCTGCCAGTGTAGAGACCGCCATACACGAAGACGCGATCAAACCAGCCCTTGAGCATCGCCGGTACCCCGTGCCACCACAGTGGAAACTGAAAGATCACCGTCTGCGCCCATTTCAGACGCGCGATTTCTCGGCTGACATCGGCTGCGAGGGCATCGCCCTCGTAGTGCCAGCGCTGCTCGTCCAGCGCCTGAAAATATGACGGTTCGCGGCGGGTGGCGTAGCGACCGGGGCCTTCGACGGGCTCAAATTCCTCGGCGTAGAGATCACTGACAAGAACTTCATGACCAGCGTGTTCCAGCGTCTCTATCGCGGTATCTGTCAGCGCGGCGTTAAAGGATTTTGGTTCGGGATGGCAGTGAACAATCAGAACTTTCATGGAGAGCGTCCGTAACGTGGCAGGAATCGCTACAGTAGGTTGTGCAGAAACCAGGGGAAATTCCCAAAAACCGCAAGCCAGGTTTGCAAGAACGCACAGGGTGGTTAGTGAACTCGATGCTTAAATGGGACGATTATCGCTTGGCGCTTGCCATTGCCGAATCGGGATCGCTCTCTGGGGCCGCGCGTCGGCTGGGAGTCAACCACGCCACGATCTTTCGGCGTCTAGGTGCCCTTGAAGCGCGTGCGGGCACCCAATGCTTCGAGCGCCACGGCAGTGGGTACGTGGCGACCCCCATCGGCGAAATGATCGCAGCGACGGCCCGGCAGATGCATCTTGCCGTGGCCGGCGCCGAGCGTGCGCTGATGGACAGCGACACCGCTCTGACCGGCACGTTGCGTATTACCACCACGGATGCCCTGCTGGCCCATGTATTGATGCCAGTGCTGGCCGAATTTCGTCACGCTCACCCTGGCCTCATGATCGAGACGACGACCTCGGCCGAGTTGCATAACCTCACCCGGCGCGATGCCGACGTCGCATTACGCCCCACTGACCACCCACCCGAGACACTGACGGGTAGAGAGCTGGGGCAGCTGCGTCAGGCCGTTTATGTCTCGATCGACAATGGGACGGATGAATCAATCCTCTGGGTGGGGCCGGATGCGTCGATGGCCTATCGTTCGCTTGAGAAATGGATTAAAGCCCGGGGTGTCGATGAGCAGGTCGGCTTCCGGGCGGACTCGACCCTCGGCATGACCATGGCTGTGCAGGCAGGTCTGGGGCAGGGCGTATTGCCCTGCTATCTCGCCGAGACAATGGAAGGTCTGGTGCGTGTCGGCGATCCTGTCCCTGAGCTGGAGACCGGGGTGTGGCTGCTGACCCATCCGGATATTCGACGGACTGCCAGCATTAGTGCCCTGTTTGAAATGCTGATTGGCCGTGTACGGTTCGAGTAGCTGATCACCGCGTCCGAGGGGAAGCGCCGTTACTCATCAATCAGCCCGCGCGCGTCGTGAAATGGATACGGCCCCTCATGCTCGCCGATCACGCCGGTGTGAGTGATGAGGCTTCCGTCACGCCAGAGGTGCAGCTGGTAGCCCGGCGGCTCCATCACGAAGGCGGCGTCACCGGGCGCGCGCAGATCCAGCGATCGGGCAGCAGCTGGCAATGGTGCCGCCGAAGCGGCGAAAGATGCTGCGGTGCACATGGCCGCAGATGATGCGCTCAACGTTGGGGTAGTCGCGCACCAGCGCTTCCAGTTCACGGGCGCCCGTCAGCCCCTGGGCATCCATGTGGCCGATGCCGGTGGCAAAGGGCGGGTGGTGCATGAACAGCAACGTGGGCCGCTCGGGCTGCTCGGCAAGGCGCGCTTTTAGCCAGTCCAGGCGCTCGCGGCACAGCTCGCCGCGGCCCTCGCCGGGGACCAGTGTGTCCAGCCCGATTAGGCGCACCGGGTGATCCTCCAGGGTGTAGTGCATAAACCCTGTCCGGCCCAGATACGTGTGGTCGGGAAAGGCCTCGCGAAGCGCGCCGCGCGCATCGTGGTTGCCTGGAATGACGTACCAGGGCAGCGCCAGCGCCTTGAGCTGTTCACGCAGGGCGGCGTACTCATCAGGCCGGCCGAAATCGGTCAGGTCGCCGGTGATCAGTACCACGTCAGGCCGCGGGTCGAGCGCGTTGAGTGCGGCAATGGCCGGCGTCAGGTGGCGGTCGGTTGCCACCACGCGGTAGGCCTTCTGCCCCGGCATGCGCAGGTGCAGGTCGGTAATCTGGGCAATCAGCATGACGGGGTTCCGGGCGCGTAGAGGGTCATGAGTCCTTCCTCTCTGATGACAATGTTTTCATCATGGCGGGATTGTTTGACGGGCAGATGACGGCCCAATATCGGTGACCGGAGGCGGGCAAGACAGTAATGCAGCAGGAGAGACAGGCCATATGGCTACTGGATTCCAGCATCGGCGGGCTAACGATTGCCCGCGCCATTCGACACCGCCTGCCGGGACTGACGCAGCACTACATTGCCGACCATGCGGCCTTTCCCTACGGCGATCTGTCCGGTGATGCGCTGGTTGAGCGGGTGTGTGACCTGATGAGTCGCGTCTTGTCGGCCCAGCCGGTCGATGCCGTGGTAATCGCCTGCAATACCGCCTCGACCGTGGTGCTGCCGGCGCTCAGGGAACGGCTGTCGATCCCGGTGGTAGGCGTGGTGCCGGCGATTCGACCGGCCGCCGCGGCAAGCGCCAGCGGTGTCATCGGGGTGCTGGCCACACCCGGGACGGTGAGAAGCGCGCATGTCGCTACCCTGATCGAGCGCTTTGCCGACCACTGCCGGATATTGAAAATCGGCGCCCCGAACCTTGCCGCGCTGGCCGAACAGTACTGGTTGAAGGGCACCCTCGACCGCGAGGCGCTGACTCGTGAGCTGGCTCCGCTGCGTGCACCCGAGTGGTGCTCACTTGATCAGCTGGTATTGGGCTGCACCCACTATCCGCTGCTGCGTGAGGCGATTGCCGCGCAGTTGGGTGATCACGTGAGCTTGATCGATTCGGGTGATGCCGTCGCCCGGCGGCTGGAAGCCGTGCTGGCGGACCCCGGGCTCAAGCAGGGCGACAGCGCTGGCGGGTGTTTTTATACAACCGGTGGGCTGACTGAAAGTGCCGCGCTGGCTGCAAGGATCAGAGACGAGGGGCTGCAAACAGGCAGCATCCGGGCAAGCGTGTAACGCCGCATGATGACCCTGCGGGCAACGGCGCGCGCTTCAAAGTCTCGAGTCGGGCTGGAAGGTTAGAGGCTCGGCGCTTGCCACGGCCTGATCAAACAGCGGATGTTCCGGGTTGAGCATGTAGTTGAACTCTCTGGGGACGACCACGCTGGGCAGCGCCAGGGCCAGACTCTGGCCGGAGGCCAACCAGCCGTCGCCGAGTTCGGCGGTCTCGGCCGGGGCCGGCGCTTCCTGCCAGTTATCGGGCAGACTTTCTGCGCCAACGCGCAAAATGCTGTCAGCGGGGAGCGTCAGGCGCAGCAGAGCATAGGCATCAAGCAGCCGGTAGCTCTCCAGATGCACCATGACTTCCAGCAGCGCCAGCGACTCTGAGCTTGCGACGTAGACACAGGCACGCCCCGGGCTGTTCCAGCGTCCACCGAAAAGGCGTGCGCCTTCTCCATCAAAGGCGCTGTCCAGATACCGGTGCTTGACCAGTCGATAGGCGTTGACCTTACTCACGCACAGACCCCGTGCTCCAGCCGACCGATCAGGTTCAGCACCGTCTGATACTCGGCCGAGGTGACGCTCATCTCGATCGGCTTGCGACCTCCCAGACCGATGTTGGGCTTAAGCAGCCAGGCCCGGGCGCCTTCGGCATCGCCTTCAAACAGATCCAGCGCTGCCTTGAAAAGCTCGGCAAACCGGTACAGACGATCACTCTCTGCCATCTTGAAGCGGCCCGATCTGGCCCGGCGGCTCAACGTGGCCGAAGGAATATCCACGTAGCGCGCCAGCGCCTTCTGTTCGATGCCAGACACTTTTGCCAGGTTCGGATAGACCCGGTATTCCACGCCCTCATGCAGCAGTTCATGCAACCTACGCCCCCTGGCAGGCAGGCCAATCTGCTGCCAGAAACCACCTGTTGATGCTTTCGGAGGATGATATTCGGTAAAGGTCGTAACCATGACAGCGCTCCAGTAGATATATGGATCATATATCAGGTGATAAAAGCGTGTCACGCTGATATCCAGCCTCAACGCGCTATCGACAGTCTCACGGCAGCTGCCGAATCACGCGGGCGGGGTTGCCGACGGCCACGACGTTGGCGGGAATATCCCGGGTGACCACGGCGCCGGCGCCGATGACGCTGTCCTCGCCAATGGTGACGCCGGCCAGCACGATGACGCCGCCGCCCAGCCAGACATTGTCGTGCAGCACAATGGGGGCGCCGGCTTCGAGCTTGTCCCGGCGGGCCTGGGCATCGATAGGGTGGGTAGGTGTTAAAAGCTGCACGTTGGGGCCGATTTGCACGTCCCGGCCGATGGTGATGGGGGCCACGTCGAGTGCCATCAGGCCGAAGTTGGCGAAAACCCCCTCGCCGACACTGATGTTGAAGCCGTAGTCGACATACAGCGGCGCGCGGATATGGGCAGTGTCGCCCAGTTCCCTGAAAAGCCCCTTCAATACGGCATGCGCCGCGCCAACGTCGTGCTCGTAGCGCCGGGCGAACTCGGCCATGGCGCGTTTGGCGATGTCGGCGTCCCGGGCAAGTTCCGGGTCATCGGCGATGTAGAGCTCGCCGGCGAGCATCTTCTGCTTTTGTGAACGGGCATCTGCTGCGTGGTCATCGCCCATGAGAGGCTCCTGAGGTCTGTGCCATCGATATTTACCCATGCCACGCCCTGATCATATGTCAGCTTTTGACGTCTCGCCTATTAGGCATCAGGCACCGGCGTGACCAGCGGTTTGCCGTCACGGAAGGCCTCGAGGTTTTCAATCACTAGATCCACGGTGGCATCCAGCGCCTCGGGTGAGAGGCCGGCGGTATGCGGCGTCATGATGATGCGCGGGTCGTCCTTGAAGGCCTGAGGCACCTCGGGTTCATGCTCGAAGACGTCCAGCGCGGCGCCGGCGAGGCGCTTTTCGCTCACCGCACGGGCCAGGGCGTCGCTGTCCACCACGCTGCCGCGGCCGATGTTGACCACGATGCTCTCAATCTTCATGACACCCAGCAGGGCGTCATCGATCAGGTGGTGAGTGTCGTCGCCGCCGGGCAGGGCGCTGACCAGCACGTCGGCCTGTTCGGCGACACGTTTGGGGTCCGACTCGTGCTGCCAGTCGAGATCTTCCTTCGGCTGACGGCTGAAGTAGACAATCGGCATGTCAAAGCCGTAATGGGCGCGACGGGCGATGGCGCGCGCCACGTTACCCATGCCCAGTAGTCCCAGCGTCTTGCCGTGCAGCACCGGGGCGCCACGGCGGATTTCCTTCCATTGATCCTTTCGCAGGCCGGCATCGCCCTGCGGAATACGGCGCAAACAGGCGAGTATCAGCCCGAGGGCGTGGTCAGCGACCGTCTCGGCATTGGTGCCGGGGCCGTGGACGACCTCGATGTCGCGTTCGCGGGCGGCCGACACGTCGATGCCTTCAAAGCCCACCCCCTGGGCGCAGATCAGCCCCAGATTCGGCAGTTCGTCCATCTCCTGCGCGCTGAAGCCGATGGTGCCGATGGTCATGACCGCGCGGATGTCGTCGCGATGATGGCTTAGAACCTCGCGTCGGGTCTCGGCGTCCTCGGCCATATGCAGGTGAACGCCGGTGGCTTCGATGCAGGACTGGTGATGGCGTGACAGGCGGGTCACGACCAGCAGATGAATCGGCATGGCAGGAATCTCCCAGGGTCGGGGTGGTATCGGTCCCGCTACCTTATCGCGGCGGGTCATGGTCATGGTCAGGGTAGAGCGGCGAGGGGCTGCCCGCGCTGAATATTCGGCGGGCACGTACGACCATCGAAACACAATGCCCGTTGAATGGGTGCTAATGTAATGGCATGTGGGCCGGATCGTTCATGCGACGGACCCTGCTGCATCACTCGTTGTGCTGGCTGGCGGATCCCCCTGTCGTGGACAGGGCACCGTCATCCGCCAAAGGAAGGAGATGAATCATGACGCAGAACATTCTGATACCCCTTGATGGCTCCCGCAGTGGGCGCAGGGCCCTTGAGCACGCGTGTCTGATGCAGCAGGCCGCCGGCGCTACCCTGCATCTTCTCCACATTGTCGAGCCGCCTCCGGCCACCGACCACATGGGCGCGCAGACCGGTTCGACGCCGGTGGATTACACCCCGACGAAGGGACACGAGGATGGCGAGGCGCTGTTGAAGGCGACATGGTCGGAAGTCGGTGACCCCGCGGCCGAGGTCCACTTCCATGTCGAGGACAACCCGCCGGGCCGGCCGGAAAAAACGATCGTGGCGCTGGCCCGGGAGCTGGACGTGGACGCCATCGTGATGGGCAGCCGCGGCCTGAGTGACATGAAGGGACTGGTCGTGGGCAGCGTGTCGCACAAGGTCTCCCATGTGGCCCACTGTACGGTGATTACGCTCCACGTGCCCGATGCCGAGCCCGATAATGGCAACGCTCACTGAGCCATTCCGGCGCTGCGCCGGGGCCGATGCCGTGGCGGCATCGGCCCCGGTTCCTACGGCGTCGATTCGATGCCCGGGCGCGTCCGGGCATCGCCGGCGTCACTGTCGATCACGGATTCAAAGGCGCGCAGACGCTTGATGATCGAGAGCAGCTCGATGATGGTCGACCAGGAATTGACCAGATACTGAAAGGATTCGCGTACCTGACCGAAGACGTTGAGGATCTGCTGTAAAAGCCCCAGCGTCAGCTTGCCGGCGACGATCGAGGGTGCCAGTACGATCAGTCCGAACACCACGTCGGCCTGCAGATAGAAGATGCGGGCAATGTTGAAGTAGGCGTAGTGCCAGTAGAGGCGAAAGTAGTTGCGCCGCACCCGGTTGAACAGCGTGGCGACGGTGACCGGGTCCGCGCGGTCTTGATCGTCCTCGCCGTAGACCAGCTCCTTGCGGTAGGCCGCCTCGACGCGTTGATTGCGAAACTCGAGCCCTGGCAGACGGATGCCCACCACGGCCAGCAGCACGGTGCCAAACAGCGACCAGGCAATCGCCGACCACACCAGCGCGTTGGGGATGTGACCGACCAGCGGCAGCTCGGTAATGTTTTCCGACATCGTGACCAAAAGCGGCATGAAGGCGATCAGGGTCATCACCGCCTTGAGCAGATTGACGCCCAGCCCCTCCAGCGTGGTGGAAAAGCGCATGGTGTCTTCCTGCACGCGCTGGGCGGCACCCTCGATGTGGCGCAGCTGTGACCAGTGACGCATGTAGAAGTTGTTCATCGCCCAGCGCCAGCGAAAGATGTAGTGGCTGACCACGAAATAGTTGAGCACGCCGACCGTGACGGCCACAAAGGCGATGCCGGCGAAGCTGAACATGCCGGTGTAGATATCGGTCACCGTCACGTCGCTGTCACCGCCCAGCGCCTGCTGGATCATGTCCCAGAACGGCCCGTACCAGGCGTTGACGGCCACGCTGGTCTGCACCGAAAACCAGGTCATGAAGATGATCAGCGCACTGCCAAGAATCGACCAGCGCTGCCAGCGATGGGGGCGGATCAGGGCCCACGCCGCGGCAAAGACCATGACGCACAGTGCATAGTAGAGATAAAACCACAGCATCGAGGGCGCCCAGAAGCGCGAGACATCGACGGGCAGGGCCTCACCCTCGGCCAGCGGCGGCAGCCCGATGGCCGCGCCCCAGTCGCTGACCCCCATCTGCCAGAGACCGATACAGATCAGTGCCCAGATCACAACGCTTGCGAAAAAAACAGGCGGGTTGGGAAAAAAAGACCGTAACACGATAGACATCCTGCAATAGGGGCAACATTGAGGCCGCCCCGATGGGGCCGCGCATCCTTCATCGACCCCATGGGAGACATTGCGTTCCACGATCAACGCACCGGGCGAACCCGGTGGCTTATATCACGACCGCGTGCCCGGTCGTGTCGTGAAATGGCACCACCCGGTGAATACCTACCAGTTCAGCGTCTCGAAATCCCCCTCCTGGCGTTGCGCCGCGGTCTTTTCCTGATGTTCGGTGGCGGGGTCATTGGTGGCCCCATCGGCCGGCAACGGGCCGGCGCCCGGGTCGCGGGCGATGCCGTTGGTCACCGGGTGGTCGCGGAAATACTCGTCAAAGCGCTTTTGCGCCTGGTCACCGAACAGGATCTCGCACGCCTCCATCAGCCCGGCCGACTGGCGGATGGTCTCCTGGCGCGAGACAAGGCTGATCTTGGAGCGCCGGCGCAGGAAGTCCTCGAGTTTGGTGATCATCTCGCGACGCGCGGCCTGGCGTACCTCGGCGCGGATGTATTCGGTGCCCTCGATGAGAATTTCTGCCTGGCGCGGGTCCTCGCGGATGTACTCCAGAATGCCGATGGCATGCGCCGCGTAGCGCCGCCACAGCCGGGTCGACAGCGGCTCGGAGGCGCTGGCATCGGTGTAGTCGTCGAGCTTCATCAGGCGGGCCTGGTGGAAAAACTCGTCGCGCACGGCGTCCACCGGCTCGCCGTACCAGCGATAGTCCGGGAAGCGAATGTCGATGCCCATTGTCTTGACCAGATCAACGATCTCCTCGCCGACGTTGATGCAGTCGGTGAGCTTGCCGCCAAAGATGCTGATAAAGCCCTGATTGATGTCGGAATCGATCTCGTGCTTGCGCGAGAGCTGCAGGAAGTCGCGGTCCTTGCCGCTGGTGTTCTGCACCGCCAGCGGCCGTACCCCGCAGCGAGTAGAGATGATGTCGTCGCGATCCAGCGGCTTTCCAAGCGACAACCGCGCGTTGATGTTATCCAGCACGAATTTGACGTCATCGTCGGTGATGGCGGCGTGGGGGTCTTCGGTGCGGGTATCGGTGGTGCCGATACAGGTGCGCGTGCCCATGGGAATGGCGAAGAAAAGCCGGCCGTCTTCGTCGAAAAACGCCAGTACGCGCTTGTTGGGCGTTATCTGGTCGACGATCAGGTGGATGCCCTTGGAGAGCACGTGGCGGTGCTCGGTGTGCTTGTCGGCCAGGGCGTTGGTGCGATCGGCCAGCGGCCCGCAGGCGTTGACCAGGGTCTTCGTCTTGACCGTCCATTCACGGCCGCTCATGACGTCCTTCAGCCCCACATGCCAGAGATCCCCCTGGCGCTCGAAGCCGGTGGCCTCGACGTAGTTGGCCGCCACGCAGCCGCTGTTCATGGCGGTGCGCACGAAATTCCACACAAAGCGGGCGTCGTTGTCGTGCAAAAAGGCGTCAGAGTATTCGAAACAGCCGATGGCCGGCTCGGTGTTGATCACCGGCTCCTCGCGATTGATGGTCGAAAGGCTCGGCAGGCGCGGCACTCTGGTAAAGCCGTTGCCGAACAGCCAGTAGATCCAGGTGCCCGCCCACAGCATCAACGGATGCCAGCGAAAGCTTTTGGTGATCGTGGTAAGAAAGCGGATCTCTTGCACGGTGGAGGGGTAGTGCTTGATCAGGTGGTTGCGCGAGACACACAGTTCGCGCACCAGCTTGAAATCCCGCGACTCCATGTACTTGATGCCGCCCCAAATGAGGTTGGACGACCACATGCTAGTCATGCCGGCAAAATCGCCCTGCTCCACCAGACCGACCTTCACGCCGCGCCCGGCCAGCGCCGCGGCGCAGACTGCGCCGTTGATGCCGCCGCCGATGATCAGCGTGTCGTAGACCGCGCCGTCGGCGAGTCTTTCGATATTGCTCTGCCTGAGTTGCATCGTTGTGCTCCGCGTATCAAAAGAGTGGCGCGCCAGGACGGGGGACCCCGTAGAGGCGTTGTCATCGTTTTCGTGTGTGACGCACGTGATATGACTCAAGTGTACTACTGGTGGCCGGTGTTGCATTCGTCAGGGCGGTTTTCATGTGCCGGCGCCTGAGCGCACCATCGCCTCGGCCTGTTTGAGCGCGTAAAAAAGACTTGAGGGGTCGGCATGCCCGGTGCCGGCAATATCAAAGGCGGTGCCGTGATCGACGCTGGTGCGCACAAACGGCAGCCCCACCGTGATGTTGACGCCGTTCTCTACCCCTAAATACTTCACCGGAATCAGGCCCTGGTCGTGATACTGCGCCACCACCGCGTCAAAGTGGCCGCGGCGGGCGTTCATGAAGACCGTATCGCCCGGCCAGGGGCCGGAAGCGTCGATGCCTTCTTCGCGGGCACGAGCGATGGCCGGGGCGATGATGGCCTCATCCTCACCGCCGAACAGCCCCCCTTCGCCGGCGTGCGGATTGAGCCCAGCCACCGCAATGCGGGGGTGCTCGATGCCGTAGGCGTGACAGGCGCGCGCGGCCAGGCGGATGGCGCGCAGTTCGCGCTCGGGAGTGACAGCGTCGATCGCCTGACGCAGCGACAGGTGAATCGAGACCAGCATCACACGCAGCTCGTCGTTGGCCAGCATCATGCCGAAATCATCGGTGCCGGCGCGGTCGGCGAGAATCTCGGTGTGGCCGGGATACTGGATGCCGGCCGCGGCCATGGCGGCCTTGTTGAGCGGCGCGGTGACGATGGCGCTGATCGCGCCGTCGAGGGCGAAGTCGATGGCGCGACTGACGTATGCATAGGCGGCGGCACCGGCCCGGGCATCCACTTGTCCATAGGGCAGATCGGTCGGCAGCGGCTCGCCGGCCGGCAGAACGGCCAGCCGGCCCGGGGTGACGTCATGGCCCTCAAGCTCATTCGGATGTTCGATGGGAAACAGCGTCAGGGCGAGCCCCAGGTGGTCGGCCATGTCGCGCAGGCGCTGGGTATCGCCAACGACCAGCAGTGGTGTCTCGCCCGGGCGCGGCGTGCAGGCCAGACGAACGATGATTTCCGGGCCGATGCCGGCCGGGTCGCCCATGGTGATGGCAATGGGTGCGCGGGTAGGTGCGGACATGACAGGCCCCTTCGGCAGGTAAGCGCCCTGAGCACGAGGCCATGGGCGACGGTAATTGTCGGTGCCATAATAGCGCTCTGTCCTGTAGTGCGTCAGGCCTGCCTGCGATGCCTGCATGCTGTTTTGGCTTTACCTCCTTGCTCCAGTTTCCTGCTCCACCCTTGGCGGCGATTTTGATGACTGACGTGCTGACGCATGATGTTGCTTCCCTTGAAACCCTCTCGGCGTCGCTGGTCGATCGGCTTGCACGCGCCGGCTATCTGCTGGCGACGGCCGGCGAGGTTGCCCCGATTTTCCGTGACTGGTGCGTCGGGCGCGCTCACCGCACGCCGGATTGCGCCGAACTTGCCCGCTACTGGAACGATCTGGCCCCGGATCGCTTCATGGGTGATGGCGGGCGCTACCGGCGCCGGCGTCACGCGGTGTTCAGCGCGGTCGCCGGGGCGCGTTCGCTGGTGCGAAAGCCGCATCAGGCGCACTTTCAGACCACGAATTTCAATCAGCTCAACGGCGGCATCGAGCGTCACTTCGAGCCGGTAGACGAGGGCGCGCTGGCGACAAACGCCTTCGACTTCCTCTGCGAACTCCTGCTGGGCGTGTTCGGCCGCTGTGCGCCCGAGGCCGACTGGCACGTCGAGATGCATCAGTTTCGTATCGAGGTGGGCGGGGATATCGCCACCGGCCTGCCCACTCCGGAGGGGCTGCACCGCGACGGCGTGGATTTCGTGGCGATGGTGATGATGGGGCGTGACAACGTGCGCGAGGGCATCTCGCACATTCACGATCTGGACCGTCGCGAGCTGGCGGCCTTTACCTTGGCCGAGCCACTGGACATGGCGCTGGTCGATGACACCCGCGTGCTGCATGGCGTGACGCCGATCGTGGCTGATGATGCCACCCGTCCCGGCCAGCGCGACCTGCTGGTGCTGACCTTCAAGCGCCGCGAATCGGCGCCGGATCAGTCGCCCGGCGGCGCCTCCGGGGTGTGACGTTCGAGCGAGGCCCTGAGCTGCTGGCGGCGATGGCCCGGCGGCTTCTGGTGGCCGGCGAGCCAGTAGTAGGCGATCGGCACCACGCCCAGCGTCAACAGCGTGGCGCTGGCGCAGCCGGCCAGCAGCGTGATGCCCAGCCCGAAGCGGCTGGCCGCCCCGGCGCCGGTGGCCATGACCAGCGGCAGGGCGCCGGCCATGGTAGACAGCGAGGTCATCAGAATCGGGCGCAGTCGCGTCTGTGCGGCCTGCAAAATGGCCTCGCGCAGCGCCACGCCCTCATCGCGCAGCTGGTTGGCAAACTCCACGATCAAAATACCGTTTTTGGCCGAGAGGCCAATCAGCATCAAAAGCCCGATCTGGGCGTAAAGGTTGAGACTCTCGCCCAAAAGCCACAGCGCCATGCCGGCGCCCAGCATCCCCAGCGGTACGGTCAGCATCACCACCAGCGGACTGATGAAGTTCTCGAACTGCGCGGCCAGCACCAGCCAGGTCACCGCAATTGCCACGGTAAAGACCAGCAGCAGATCGCGCCCGGCCTCGAGAAAGTCCTGGGTGGCGCCCTTGTAGTCGATGCGGGCGCGCTCCGGCAGGGTCTGCGCGACCGTGTCGTTCATGTGATCAAGCACCTGCGACAGGCTGTAGCCGTCGGCGACGTTGGCCGAGAAGGTGACGGCGCGAATCCGGTTGTAGCGGTTGAGCGTCGGCGAGACCGCGATCTCCTCCAGATGGACAAGGTTGGCCAGACTCACCAGCGTGCCGCTGTCGGTACGTACCCGAATCTCTTCGAGCGCCTCGGGCGTCAGACGCTGCTCGCGCAGGCCCTGCAGAATCACGTCATAGGACTGGCCGTCGCGCTCGAAGGTGGTCAGGCTGCGCTCGCCGAAAAAGGACTCCAGCGTACGGCCCACCGTCTCGGCACTGACGCCGAGCTGGGCGGCACGTTCGCGGTCCAGCCGCACCTGCAGCTGCGGCGTGGTCTCGATCAGGTCGCTGTCGAGCGCCTCAAGGCCCGGATAGTCCTGCCAGGCGGCCATCAGTTGATCGCGCCAGGCGCCCAGGGTGGCGTAGTCCGGCCCGCCGACCACGAACTGCACCGGCGTGGTATTGCCCGAACTCAGCCCGCGCGGCAGCATGGTGGTGGCGCTGAGCTCGGAGAAGCCCTCGAGCGCCTCGTTGATGCGCGCCGCCACCTCGCGGGTGCTCTCGTCACGATCCTGCCAGGGGGTGAAGCTGATGATCCAGCGGCCGTTGTTGACCGCACCTTCGCTGTTGCCGGGCGCGGGCAGACGCAGCGAGGCGTTATCGATCAACGCCTTGTCGCCCAGAATCGGCGCCAGATGTTGACCCATGGCCGTCATGCGTCGGTGCATCTCCTCGAAATTGACCCCTTCCTCGGCCTGTATGCCGATGCGCAGGGCACCGCGATCATCATAGGGCTCGTATTCGGTGGGCAGCGTCGTGATGACGGTGGCGGTGACGATCGCCATGGCCACGAAGCCGCCGCTGACCAGCACCGGGCGGTGCAGCATCCGGCCCAGATGGCGTTGGTAGCGCCGCGCCACACCTGCCATGAGCCGGCCCGCCGGCGAGCCCTGACGGCTCCGGGTCCCGGCGAGCAGCCACGAGGCCATCACCGGCGTCAGCGTCAGGGACACCAGCGTGGAGAAGGCGATGGTAGCGGCAATGGTGACGGCGAATTCGGTAAACAGCCGCCCGGTCTGGCCGCTCATCAGCGTGATGGGTAGAAACACGGCCATCAGCACCAGGCTGGTGGCAATGATGGCAAAGGCGACCTGGCGGGCACCGCGAAAGGCGGCGACCAGCGGGGCGTCGCCCTCTTCCAGATGGCGCTGGATGTTTTCGATCATGACGATGGCGTCATCCACCACCAGCCCGACCGACAGCACCAGCGCCAGCAGGGTCAGCATGTTGAGGCTGAAGCCCAGCCCCAACAGGATCATGCCGCAGGCCAGCAGCGAGATGGGGATGGCCGTGGCCGCCACCAGCGCGGCGCGCCAGGAGCCCAGAAAGAAGATGATCACGGCGACCACCATGGCGACCGCGATGGCCAGCGTGATCAGCACTTCCCTGAGCGCCGCCGAGATATAAAGGGTGTCATCAGAGACGATATCGATGCGCATGCCCTCGGGCAGCTCGTCTTGCAGGGTGTCGAGCGTTGCGCGCACGCCGCGGGCAATGGAGAGGGTGTTGGCCGTACTCTGGCGGCTGATGGCGATCGAGACGGTGGGCTCGCCGTCGATCTGAAAGCTCTCGCGGCGCGTCTCGGGGCCCAGCGAGACGGTGGCCACATCGCCCAGCGTCACGGTGCGCGTGCCCTCGCCGCGACGCAGCGGGAGGCGGCGAAAGGACTCGGGCGTCTCATAGCCCGGCAGCAGGCGCACGGTGAACTCGCGGGTGGTGGACTCGATTCGCCCGCCCGGATACTCCACGTTTTCGCTGGCCAGCGCGCCGGTGATGTCCTCAACGGTAATGTCATGCGCCGTCATGGCGTGGCGATCCAGATCCACCCGCATGGCCGGCAGCTGCGAGCCCCACAGCCGCACCCGCGAGACGCCGGCGATGGTCGAGAAGCGATCCAGCAGCTGACGGTCGGCATAGTCCGACAGCGCCATGGCGCTCATGCGATCGGTCTGGACCGACAGAATCATCAGGGTGTCGCTGCCGCCCTGATCCTTGCTGATCTCGGGCGCCTCGGCGCCCACCGGCAGGGCGTCGGCCACTCTTGAGACCTGGTCGCGCACGTCGTTGGCGGCGGTGTCCAGATCGATGTCGCTGGCAAAGGTCAGGGTGACTTCGGATTCGCCGTCATTGCTTTCCGATTCGACGCTGACCACCCCTTCGATGCCGGCGACGACGTTTTCGATCGTCTGGGTCACGCGCGACTCCACCACCGCCGCCGAGGCGCCGGGCCAGACGATCTCGACCGAGACCTCCGGCTCCTCGATGGAGGGGTACTCCCTAATGGGCAGCTCCAGAAACCCCAGTGTGCCAAACAGCACCAGCAGCGCCGAGAGCACCAGCGTGCCAACCGGTCGGGTGACGGCCAGATCGGTCAGGGTCATGGGGCGGTGGTCTCCGAAGGCATGACGCGATCATCGCCCCGGGCCTGCTCGGGCGGAAGCTGCTCGGACGGAGCCTGCTGGAAAAGCGCGCCGGTATCGCGCGCGGCATCCTCATCAAGGACGAGATCGCGATCCTCGCTGATATCGCGCAGGCCGCTGACGGCGACCGAGGCACCCGGGCGCAACGGACTGTCTTTGTTCGTCGCATGAACGGCCGCCCAGCCGGGAGCGCGCTCGACCACGCGGACAGCGACGCGATGGGCGCGGTAGCCGTCTTCTCTTTGGACCACCACGTACACCCACTGCCTGTCGCGCTCGCCCATGATGGCGGTTTCCGGCACGATCAGGCGGCGCTGTTCGGGGAGCTGGAGAGCGATGTCGAGCAGCATGCCCGGGCGCAGGGCCAGATCAGGATTATCAAACCGGGCGCGGACCATCACCGTGCGGGTGTCCCGGTCCAGGCGCGGATCAATGGTGGTGATCTCGCCGTGAAAGACGCGATCGGGCCAGGCCACCGAGCGCGCCGTGACCCTCATGCCTCTGTTGATACGGCGCAGTTCGCGCTCGGGCAACGAGAAATCGACTTGGACCCGGTCGATGCTGTCCAGCGTCACCAGCGGCGTGTCGGCGCTGATTTGCTCGCCGACGCTTAAATTGCTCAGCCCCATGACGCCGGTCACCGGGGCGGTGATGGTGCGGTCTTCCAGCGCAGCGGTGAGTCGGGCGAGTTCAATGCGGGCGCTCTCCAGCCGGTTGCGCTGTTCATCGGCCTGCTGGGTGGCGATCGAGCCCTGACGCACCAACGGCTGCAGGCGATCAAACTCGCGCTGTTCCTGCTCGACGATCACGCGCGCGGCGCGCAGGCCCTGCTGTTCGGCGCGATCATCGAGCTGGATCAGCAGATCGCCCTGCTGGACCCGGTCACCGCTGTCGAAGTTGAGCCCGGTGATGCGCTCGGTGACCAGTGAGGCGATCTCGATCGAGTCGGTGGCTTCAACATCGCCCACGGCGTTGAGGGTGGCGCTTAAATCCCGTTCGATCACGTCGGCGCGGCCGACGGCCACGGGCGGTGATGAGCCGGAGGCCTGCGGAGCCCGCTCAAGCGATAGCCACCACCAGAAGATCAGGGCCAGCGCCACACAGATCAGCGCGACCAGCCAGGTCAGCGGGCGACGGGCATCGTGGGACTCGGGCATGGACAGGTTTCCGCAGACGAAAGGCGTTCGGGGCAGCAGGTGGGCACCGCCTTCTGACAGCATACGAGGTTACGAGCGGGTCGCAACGTCCTTTGTTCAAGCGCGCTTAAGACAGAGCATGGAAAGGCAGGGCCCGGGAAGGAAAAAGCAGGCAACGATCACGCAGATGCACCAGGCTTGCATCGTGTTACACACTAGCGTGTGTTAATGCCGGAATCTGCACAAGGAGACAGATGCGATGTCCAGAATACTGGTGCTGTATTACTCGATGTATGGCCATATCGAAACCATGGCTGAAGCGGTGGCCGACGGCGCGCGCTCGATCTCGGGGGCCGAAGTCACCATCAAGCGGGTGCCTGAAACCATGGATGAGGAAGCCTTCAAGCAGGCCGGGGGCAAGGTGGATCAGTCGGCGCCGATCGCCGAGCCCGGCGAGCTTGCCGATTATGATGCGATCATCCTGGGCACGCCGACGCGCTACGGCAACATGGCCGGCCAGATGCGCACCTTTCTGGACCAGACCGGCGGGCTGTGGGCCAGTGGCAAGCTGCGCGGCAAGCTGGCCAGTGTCTTTACCTCCACCGGGACCGGCGGCGGCGAGGAGATGACCATTACCTCGAGCTGGACGACGCTGGCCCACCACGGGATGGTGATCGTGCCGATCGGTTACGGGATCGAGGAGCAGTTTGATATTACCGAGGTCAGCGGCGGCACGCCCTATGGCGCCTCGACGCTGGCCGGCGGGGACGGCTCGCGCCAGCCCAGCGAACGTGAGCTGAAAATTGCCCGCTTTCAGGGCGAGTACGTGGCGGGCTTTGCCAAAAAGCTGAGCGCGCAGGTGCTGTAACGCCGGCGCCCCGGCTGATGTAAAAGGCAGGGTGAAAAAGCGCAATCAAAAAAACGCCCGGCCAGATGGCCGGGCGTTTTGCATGGCATGAGGCGGGCCGTAATGCCCGCGCACTCAGCGTCTTACTTGTTGAGTTTGGTCATGCGCAGATAGGGCTTTTTCTCGTCCCAGCCCTGCGGGAAGAGTTTGGCCGCTTCCTCGTTGCTCAGCGACGGCACGATGATGACGTCATCGCCCTGGCGCCAGTTCACCGGCGTCGCGACCTTTTCGTTGTCGGTCAGCTGCAGGCTGTCGAGCACGCGCAGAATTTCCTGGAAGTTGCGCCCGGCGCTGGCCGGATAGGTCAGGGTCAGACGGACCTTCTTTTTGGGGTCGATGACGAAGACCGAGCGGACCGTCAGGGTGTCATTGGCATTGGGGTGAATCATGCCGTACTTCTCGCTGACACTGCGATCGGCGTCGGCCAGCAGCGGGAAGTTGAGCCCGCAGCCCTGGGTCTCTTCGATATCACCCTTCCAGGCGTGGTGGTCGTCCAGCGGATCGACGGACAGGCCGATGGCCTTGGTGTTGCGCTTGTCGAACTCGGATTTCAGACGCGCCACTTCACCCAGTTCGGTGGTGCACACCGGCGTGAAGTCCTTGGGGTGAGAAAAGAGAATCGCCCAGCTATCGCCCAGCCACTCGTGGAAATTGATTGTCCCTTCAGTGCTTTCCTGAGAGAAATCCGGTGCAGTATCGCCAAGTTGCAGCGCCATTTGTCACTCCTTTTGGCCATCAATAAAAGCGGGTGTCGGTAGCGGGGGCCATGATCAGGGGCCGATCCGCCAATGAATCATTGTCAGATAATGACGACTTCGGGCCGCAAAACCAAACAACGAGTTGTCCTAACCTGGTTCCATCCGAGTATAAAAACCCAGCGCTAAAGCATCAATCGCTATAACGGATAAAGGCCCGATCCTTGTCGGGGACCAGTACCGTCTCGCCCTTGCGCAGCCCTTCGTGCTCTTCAGCACGCTTTTCATCTTCAACGCTGATGCCCAGCACCTCGGCAATCGAAGTGTCGTTGCCGTCCCGGTCCAGCACCTTCATGCGCACATTGGCCTCCATGTAGCGGGCCGTGATGATGTCGCCCTTTTTGGGCTTCTTGTGCAGGAACTGGGTCAGCTCGTCGTGATCGGCGACGTGATCGACGCCTTCCTGATCCCATGTCACGGCGCGTGCGTTGCTCATGTTCTGTCTCCTTTTCCAATCAGGAAAGTCTAGCAGTTTGCGCCTGTCTCGCTGTATGCATTCGCCTTCAGAATCCTGCTGCCTCGTCGATAGTTTATAAGGGAAGACGAATATTTTGGCATGAGAGGGCTTATGGGATGGCGGCGGTGGGGCACGGCAGTGGGCGTACTGGTATCGCTGGCCATGCCGGTGATGACACAGGCCGGGGAGTGCCCGACGCCTGATGAGATCGAGGGCCGTATCGAACCGCTGGCCGCGCAGCTCAAACGCTGGGACGAGGCCTACTATCAGCGCGGCGAGCGGCTGGTGGATGACGGCGTGCATGACCAGGCGCAGGCCCGACTGTCGCACTGGCGCCGCTGCCTGGGTCAGCCAGAGTCTGACGTTGCCCTCAGCGGCGGCGAACAGCGTCATGTTATCGCCCAGACCGGGCTGAACAAGCTGGCGGATCAGGCGGCGATCAGACACTGGCTGGAGACATTACCGGCGGGGCCACTGTGGGTTCAGCCCAAGGTGGATGGCGTGGCACTGACGCTGGTGTACGACGAGGGTCGGCTGGTGGCCGCGACCAGCCGCGGCAACGGTCTGACCGGGCAGGACTGGCTGGCGCGTGTGTCCGGCATCGATGCCATTCCCGCCCGGTTGACCGGGGAGGTGCCCGCCCGGGTGGTGGTTCAGGGCGAGCTCTATTTCAAAAGGCCCGAGCACGTACAGCAGCGTGACGGCAGTGCGGGTGCGCGCTCCAGCGTGGCCGGGCTGATGCAGCGCCATGACCTGAGCCTGGAAGCGCGCGAGCAGATCGGATTCTTTGCCTGGGCGCTGCCCGATGGCCCCGAGACGCTGACCGAGCGCAACCGACAGCTGGCCGACTGGGGCTTCATGGACCCGCAGGGCTGGAGCCAACCGGTCAGCACCATTGAGGACGTAGCGCGCTGGCGCCAGTACTGGTATCGCCACGAGCTGCCCTTTGCCAGCGATGGCGTGGTGATCAAGCGCGATGCCCAGCCGCCGGGCCACACCTGGCGTAATACGCCGCCCGCGGACAGCGTGGCGTGGAAGTACCCCGCCGCCGCCACACTTGCCCAGGTGCGTGACGTTGATTTTCGCATCGGTCGAACCGGTCGCATCACGCCGGTGCTTGAGCTTTCCCCCGTCACCCTTGATGACCGCACGGTTCGTCGCGTCAGCGCCGGCTCACTGACACGCTGGCAGGAAGCGGATATCCGCCCCGGGGATCAGGTCATGATCTCGCTGGCCGGACTGACCATTCCGCGCCTGGATAAGGTCGTGATCCGCAACGACGAGCGTGTGGCGCTGGACGTCCCGGACCCCGAGGTCTTCAACGCCCTGAGCTGTCTTGAGCTGACAGCCGGGTGTCGCTCGCAGTTTCTGGCACGCCTGACGCATCTGGGCAGCCGTCAGGGGCTGAACATGCGCGGTATCGGCGAGGGCACCTGGAAACGATTAATTGACGCCGAAATGGTGACCTCCTTGCTCGATTGGCGCGATCTGGATGGCGCTACATTGCGCTCGTTGAACGGGGTGGGTGAGGTTCGGGCCACGCGGTGGCTCGCGGCATTTGACAGGGCGAGCCGACAACCGCTGCAACAATGGCTGGTTGCGCTGGAGCCGGCCCATGCCCGCTTCTATGGCTCTCAACCTAAAGTCGTCTTTCGGTCAGCCGATAGTTTGAATCACATTGTATTCATGCGCTCGCTGGCAAACGCCGGCTGGCAGCAGATCCCGGGCCTGAGCAGTACGGATGCTGCCACACTGGCGGGCTTCTGGCAGAACGAGACGGTGCGGGTGCTGCTGGATGAATGGGCAGCAGGTGCAGCCCATTCGGCGCCGGTAGTTGTTGCCGATGAGTGAAGAGGATGAGATTTTCCATCATCCGGGTTGTTGAGAAGTCCTAATTTGATAGTTCTTTTCAATAGCCATGATACTAATTACTCAGTGCACATTGCGTTACCTTCTGATACATTAAGCATTACAGGGTTACTGGTTCAACGGCTTACCCGGTTAACCCCCTGCCACGCAGGGATACCGATCAGGCAGGGAATCAGCAGCTTGTTGGAGCACAGCGCCCCAGAGCAGGCGACCACCATCAGGACATGGCTGTGCAGAGTGGCTTCCATTTAAAAAGCGCGTCGCGATAACGCCGCGTTGAGAGGAGATAGGACCATGGCACTGTTAATCATTGGCGGTCTGGGTTACGCCCTGCTGGTCATGTTCATGCTGGGTGCGATGATGCTTTCCGGGCGCGCATCGGATCGCGAAACGCGTCGGCTGCAGCCGGTACAGGCCAACACTTCAAAGCCTGTTGCCCGCAGCAACCCTCAGCCGTCCAACGGCTTCTCGGCCATTCCCGGCCGTAACGCTGCCTGATCTTTAGAAGATCGGTGTAGATGACAAAAGGCCGCTGCCCGCAAGGGCAGCGGCCTTTGTGTATCCGCCGTTTGTCGGATCAGGAGGCAGGGCGACGCTATCCATCTGACCGGGGTTATCTTCAGGACATGAAAAAACGGCCTGCATTGCTGCAGGCCGTTTTTTTATCTACCGATACCGTTTCAAGCGTGCTTACTTCTTGTTGCGCTTGCGGTCGGTTTCCTTGAGGTGCTTCTTGCGGATGCGGATGAAGCCGGGCGTGACCTCCACCAGCTCATCGCTGTCCAGAAACTCGATGGCCTGTTCCAGCGTGAACCGGATCGGCGGCGTCAGCACGATATTTTCATCGTTGCCGGAGGCGCGCATGTTATCGAGCTTCTTGCCCTTGGTCGGGTTGACCACCATGTCGTCGGAACGGTTGTTGATGCCGATCAGCATGCCTTCATAGACCTCGGTGCCGTGATCGATGATCAGCTTGCCACGATCCTGCAGGGCGTAGAGCGCGTAGGCCAGCGCCTTGCCATCGACCATCGAGACCAGTACGCCGTTACGACGCTCGACGCCGGCGCCTTCCTTCAGCGGACCGTAGTGGTCAAAGCGGCTGGTCAGGATGCCGGTACCGGAGGTCAGGGTCAGAAACTGCGAGCGGAAACCGATCAGACCGCGCGAGGGAATCATGAAGTCCAGACGCACACGACCCTTGCCATCCGGGTTCATGTTGGTCAGCTCGCCCTTGCGATAGCCCAGCTCTTCCATGACAGAGCCCTGATGCTGCTCTTCACAGTCGATGATGACCTCTTCGTAAGGCTCCTGCTTCATGCCATCAATCTCGCGAATGATGACCTCGGGGCGGCCCACGGCCAGCTCATAGCCTTCACGACGCATGGATTCGATCAGCACCGACAGGTGCAGCTCGCCACGACCGGAGACCTTGAACTTCTCGGCCGATTCACCCTGCTCGACACGCAGGGCCACGTTGTGGATCAGCTCCTGATCCAGGCGGTCCTTGATGTTACGGCTGGTGACGTACTTGCCGTCACGGCCGGCAAACGGCGAGTCGTTGACCTGAAAGGTCATCGAGACGGTCGGCTCATCCACGGTCAGCGCCGGCAGCGCTTCGACGTTGGACGGGTCACAGATCGTATCGGAGATGGCCAGATCGTCGATGCCGGTGATGCAGACGATGTCGCCGGCACTGACTTCGTCGGCCTGGACACGCTCAAGACCCAGGTGGGTCATGACCTGACCGATCTTGCCCTTGCGGGTCACACCCTGACGGGAAATGATGCTGACCTGCTGATTGGGACGCACGCGACCGCGCTTGACGCGGCCCAGGCCGATGACGCCCACGTAGCTGTTGTAGTCCAGTGCCGAAATCTGCATCTGGAAGGGGCCGTCAAGTTCCACGGTCGGCTGCTCGACGATGTCAACGATCGCCTGGAACATCGGGTCCATGTTCTCGGACAGGTCTTCCGGGTCCATGCCGGCGATGCCGTTGAGCGCCGAGCAGTAGATGATCGGGAAGTCGAGCTGTTCGTCGGTGGCGCCCAGGTTGTCGAACAGATCGAAGATCTGGTCGATGACCCAGTCCGGGCGCGCGCCCGGACGGTCAATCTTGTTGACCACCACGATCGGCTTGAGGCCCTGGGCAAACGCCTTCTGGGTCACAAAACGCGTCTGCGGCATCGGGCCGTCAACGGCATCAACCAGCAGCAGGACGGAATCCACCATCGACATGACGCGCTCGACCTCACCACCAAAGTCGGCGTGCCCGGGGGTGTCGACGATGTTGATGTGGTAGTCATGCCAGGTAATGGCCGTGTTCTTGGCCAGGATGGTGATACCGCGTTCCTTCTCCTGGTCGTTGGAATCCATGATGCGTTCCTGGTTTTCCGCCTTGCGGTCCAGGGTGCCGGATTGCGCCAGCAGCTTGTCGACCAGCGTGGTCTTGCCATGGTCAACGTGGGCAATAATGGCAATATTTCTCAGCTTCTCGATATTGCCGGAAGTAAGCGTATCGGACATAACGCGTTTTCACCTTTGTGTACACGCGCCTGTTCTAGGGTAGGAACATGACCGTACGTTGTGATCAACGGCCATGTCAGCAGCGTGCAATAAATTTGGCCCCGCATTGTATAGGCTAAGTCGTCGGTCGAATAGCTGGAATCGTGGCGCAGGCGCTGTGAAGTGCAATGAAACAAGCCCCTTGTGACAGCATGACGACAGATCGCTACCTGGTAGTGCGCCTTTTTGGTGCAAAAAGAGCGCTTATTGATCCGTGATGGTGCAGCACGATGCCCCTGCAGCGCTGCTTACGACCCGGTGCCGCCGTATGAAAGAGGGGGATAACACCTGTCTGTGTCCTTAAGATGCTGTATCGACAGCGTTTTTAAATATCAATAAGCCGCTGTGCGCCATTTTGGCACGCTGCATGCATTATTTGGGAACACATCGGGACTTGCATGCACTGTGCTTGCGCGTGATACAACGGTGGCGAAGTGATGGCGTCCTGTTAACGGTTTTCAAGCAGTATCCCTTTTTATTGGAGGAGTCACATGTCAGAGAAAACGCTTGCCCTGATCGAAGAGAACGACATCAAGTGGGCCGATCTGCGCTTTACCGATACCAAGGGCAAGGAGCAGCACGTCACCATTCCCGCCCGCATGGTCGATGACGAGTTCTTTGAAAACGGTCAGATGTTCGATGGCTCCTCCATCGCCGGCTGGAAGGGCATCAACGAGTCTGACATGATCCTGCTGCCTCAGGACGGTTCCGGCTACATCGATCCCTTCACCGAAGACCCCACGATCGTTTTGCGCTGCGACATCATCGAGCCGGCCACCATGCAGGGCTACGAGCGCGATCCGCGCTCGATCGCCAAGCGCGCCGAGGCCTATCTGGGCAGCACCGGTCTGGGTGATACGGCCTTTTTCGGTCCCGAGCCCGAGTTTTTCATCTTTGATGAAGTGCACTTCAAGAACGACATGCATCACTCCTTTTTCCGCATCTCGTCCGAAGAGGGTGCCTGGGAGACCGATGGCAAGTTCGAAGGCGGTAACATGGGCCACCGTCCGCGTGTGAAGGGCGGCTATTTCCCGGTCCCGCCGGTCGACTCCTTCCACGACATTCGCAGCGCCATGTGCTCGACGCTTGAAGCCGTGGGCCAGACCGTTGAAGTGCACCACCACGAAGTCGCCAACGCCGGTCAGAACGAAATCGGTGTGAAGTTCAACACCCTGGTGCAGAAGTGCGACGAAGTGCAGACCATGAAGTATGTGATCCACAACGTGGCACATGCCTATGGCAAGACCGCGACCTTCATGCCCAAGCCGATGGCCGGTGACAACGGCTCCGGCATGCACGTCCACCAGTCCTTCTGGAAGGATGGCGAGAACATGTTCGCCGGCGACGAGTACGCAGGTCTCTCCGAAACCGCGCTGTACTACATCGGCGGCGTGATCAAGCATGCGCGTGCCCTGAACGCCTTCACCAACCCGTCGACCAACTCCTACAAGCGTCTGGTCCCGGGCTTTGAAGCCCCGGTCATGCTGGCCTACAGCGCCCGTAACCGCAGTGCCTCGATTCGTATTCCCTACACCGCAAGCCCCAAGGGCAAGCGTGTCGAGACGCGTTTCCCCGACCCGATGGCCAACCCGTACCTGGCGTTCTCCGCCCTGCTGATGGCCGGGATCGACGGTATCCGCAACAAGATCCATCCGGGCGAAGCGCTGGACAAGAACCTGTACGACCTGCCGGCCGAAGAAGCGCTCAACGTGCCCACGGTCGCTTCCAGCCTTGAAGAAGCCCTGCAGGCGCTCAAGGATGATCACGCGTTCCTGACCGAA
Source organism: Kushneria indalinina DSM 14324 (assembly GCF_003385845.1). GTDB lineage: Bacteria > Pseudomonadota > Gammaproteobacteria > Pseudomonadales > Halomonadaceae > Kushneria > Kushneria indalinina. The sequence goes on from NZ_QRDJ01000007.1 coordinate 816,634, forward strand.
GGTGGCGTGTTCACCGAAGAGATGATCGAGGCCTACATCGAGCTCAAGATGGAAGACGTGACGGCCGTTCGCATGGTGCCAAGCCCCGTCGAATACGATCTGTATTACAGCCTCTAAGGGACAGCCCTCTAGCGTTTGAGGCGCGGTGCCCGTGTTAGGGCCTGCACAAGAAAAGCCCCGCTTTGGCGGGGCTTTTTATCGTCTGGTGCCTGCAGCGTGTCGGTCATAATGCGCTCCCTTGCCTTTGCGGAACTGCTGCCGTGCCGGGTCGCTTTTGTTATCTGATGCTGTGGACTGTTGTGGTCTGGCTGCTGCTGGTGGCCGCCATGCCGCAGGCCCGCGCGGCGGTCTATCGTCACACGGATGCCCAGGGCAACATCGTCTGGAGCGACCGCCCCGGCGGCACCCGGGCCGAAGTGCGCGCCCCGCGCGTCCTGTCGCCTTCAAAAGCCTCCGATGCGACCGCCGCAATACCGCCCGCGCCCGCTGTCTTTGTTCCCTATCAGCGCCTGACCCTCAAGCCGCGAACGGCACCGGTGACCCTTGATCAGGCACGTCGGGGCATTCCCCTGCGCCTGGAGATCGCGCCGCGCCTGCGTGCCGGCGATCGGGTGCAGCTGCGCGTTGACGGCAGGCGCCATCAGTCGCCGCTGGCCAGTCGTGTGCTGGTGGCCATGGGGCTGACCCCCGGTCGCCATGCGCTGGTGGCAGAGCTGCTCGACAGTAGTGGCACCGTTCGCCAGCGCTCCCCCGTCATGACGCTTGAGATACAGCCCGTTCCGGGGGCGCTCAAGTAGTGCTCGCAGCGCTGGTCATTTTGCACCATAAAGGTGCATTATATTCTGCTCGACGTCGGTGCCGTGCCACTTGCGTGCTCACCTGATGACAGGCCTTGCCCTTGTGGTGCGCTACCGGGCACATGTGGCGCGCTTTTTGCACTATCAAAGGGAAATGACGTTAACGAGGTGCTTCATGCATCAACGCCTGCTGGAACATCTCACCACGGCCGTGGTGCTGCTCGATGAGCAGTTGCGTGTCCGCTGGCTTAATCCGGCGGCAGAAGCCCTGATGGGGCTGAGCCTGTCGCGGGTAGAGGGGGCCTCTCTTGAGTGTCTGGAAGGTGAGGGCGGCCAGATTGCCGCCATGCTGGCGGACGCCCTGCATCGCCAGCACCCCTACACCCAGCGTGAAACCCAGCTTGCCATGGCGGGCGGCGAGCGCATTACGGTGGATTACACCGCCACGCCGCTGTCGAAAACCGAGCTGTTGCTGGAGTTCGAGCCGCGCGACCGCCTCATGCGCATCTCGCGCGAAGAGTCCCTGATCGCCCGCCAGGAGATGGTCAAGGTGCTCACCCGGGGGCTGGCCCACGAGGTCAAAAACCCCCTGGGTGGCATTCGCGGGGCGGCGCAGCTTTTAGAGCGTGACCTGCCCGATGAAAGCCTGACCGAATTTACCCGCATCATCATCGAAGAGGCCGACCGCCTGCGCGATCTGGTCGATCGCATGCTGGGGCCCAATCGGCCGGTGGAGCAGCAACCCATCAACGTGCATGAGGTGGTCGAGCGGGTGCGCGCGCTCTTGCAGGCTGAAACCGACACCATTGCGCTGGTGCGGGACTACGACCCCAGTCTGCCCGCCATCATGGGCGATGCCGATCAGCTCATTCAGGCAGTGTTGAACGTGACCCGCAACGCCGTGCAGGCGCTGAAGGAAAACGCTACCGAGCAGCCGACGGTGACGCTGCGCACCCGGGCGCGGCGGCAGTTCACTCTCGGCGCCGAGCGCCACCGTCTGGTGTGCGAGGTGTGCGTGATCGACAACGGCCCCGGCGTGCCCGAGACGCTGGCGGAGTCACTGTTCTACCCGATGATCTCCGGACGTGCCGAGGGCAGTGGGCTGGGGTTGTCCATTGCCCAGTCGATCCTGCATCAGCATCAGGGGCTGATCGAATGCGACAGCCGCCCCGGCCATACCGAATTTCGTCTTTTGATTCCGCTGGAAGGCTTCAGCGAACCCGAGCACGACCGACATGCCAACGGAGGCACCCATGAGTGATACGGCCCGCGTCTATATCGTGGATGATGATCGCGCCATCCGCTGGGTACTCGAACGTACGCTGGCCCAGCCCGATATCGAGGTCTCGAGCTTTGAGCGGGCCGACCAGGCCGAGGAGGCGATCAACCGCCAGCCTCCGGATGTCCTGCTCACCGACATTCGCATGCCGGGCGTCGACGGACTGGATCTGATGGCGCGGGTGCGCGAGCGCCACGCCGACATGCCGGTGATCATCATGACCGCGCACTCGGACCTCGACAGCGCCGTGGCCTCCTATCAGGGCGGGGCGTTCGAGTACCTGCCCAAGCCCTTCGATGTCGACGATGCTCTCTCGCTGGTACGCCGTGCCGTGGCCCATGCCCGTGAGCGCCAGATTCCGGCCCGTGCGCCGGAGGGCATTCAGGCCGAGATCATCGGCGAGGCGCCGGCCATGCAGGAGGTGTTTCGCGCCATCGGGCGACTGTCGCATTCTCACATTACCGTGATGATCAACGGCGAGTCGGGCACCGGCAAGGAGCGGGTCGCCCGCGCCCTGCACCAGCACAGCCCGCGCGGCCATCAGCCCTTTATTGCGCTGAACATGGCGGCCATCCCGCGCGATCTGATGGAATCAGAGCTGTTCGGTCACGAAAAGGGCGCCTTCACTGGTGCCACCGCCCAGCGCCGCGGTCGCTTCGAGCAGGCCGACGGCGGCACGCTCTTTCTCGACGAGATCGGCGACATGCCCTCCGAAACCCAGACGCGACTGCTGCGTGTGCTGGCCGATGGCGAATTCTACCGGGTCGGCGGTCACGTGTCGGTACGGGTGGACGTGCGCATCATCGCCGCCACTCACCAGCACCTGGAGCGGCTGGTCGAGGAGGGACGCTTTCGCGAGGATCTCTTTCACCGGCTCAACGTGATCCGCGTGCATCTGCCCAGGCTCTCCGAGCGCCGTGAGGATATCCCGCGGCTGGCCTGCCACTTTCTGGCCGAGGCGGCGAAGGAGCTCTCCGCCGAGCCCAAGGTGCTCACCGAGGCTGCCGAGCAGCATCTTTCGCACCTGCCCTGGCCGGGCAACGTGCGCCAGCTGGAAAACACCTGTCGCTGGCTGACGGTCATGGCCTCCAGCCGCGAGGTGCTCGTCGATGACCTGCCACAGGAGCTGCGCGACCTTGAGCGTCCCGGTGAGGGGACCGGCGACTGGCGCAGCGCCTTTCGCGAGTGGGCCGACCGGGCGCTGGCCGCCGGCCATACCCATCTGCTGGAAGAGGCCGTGCCGGATTTCGAGCGCATTCTGATCGAGACCGCCCTCAAGCACACCGGCGGGCGCAAGGGCGAGGCGGCAGAGCTTCTGGGCTGGGGGCGAAACACCCTGACCCGCAAGCTCAAGGTGCTGCTGCCGGCGCTGGCCGACAGCGCCGACTAGATCGAGCGCCTCGGGTGAATATTCCAGACGCGCCGTATTGGTGCGTTATGGGACAAACGTATAAAGTAGGTCGCCATCAAGGATGGGCCCCGGGGCCCATCGCCGCTTTCTGATGTCCAGGAGTTGTCATGGCTACCCCTTCCCAGCACGATCTGCGCAATCAGTTTCGCGAGCTGCTCGCCCGCGAAGAGTGCTTTTTCACCGCCTCGACGTTTGATCCCATGTCCGCGCGCATCGCGGAAGATCTGGGCTTTGAGGTCGGCATTCTGGGTGGCTCGGTCGCCTCGCTGCAGGTACTGGCCGCGCCCGACTTTGCCCTGATCACGTTGAGCGAGTTCGTCGAGCAGGCCACCCGCATCGGTCGCGTGGCGCGTCTGCCGATCATTGCCGATGCCGACCACGGCTACGGCAACGCGCTCAACGTCATGCGTACCATCGTCGAGCTCGAACGCGCCGGTGTGGCCGCGCTGACCATCGAGGACACCCTGCTGCCTGCCAAGTACGGGCGCAAGTCCACCGATCTGGTGCCGCTGGAGGAGGGCGTGGGCAAGATTCGCGCCGCGCTCGAGGCGCGTATCGATCCGGCCATGGCCATCTTTGCCCGCACCAATGCCGGCGTACTCAGCACCGAGGACGCCACGACCCGTGCCATGGCCTACGAGCGCGCCGGCGCCGACGGCATCTGCATGGTCGGCGTCCGCGACTTTGATCATCTGGAAAGCATCGCCCAGCATCTGAGCATTCCGCTGATGCTGGTCACCTACGACAACCCCGAGCTGCGTGATCGCGAGCGTCTCGCGCGCGCCGGCGTGCGCGTGGTGGTCAACGGCCACGGCGCCTACTTTGCCGCCATCAAGGCCACCTATGACTGCCTGCGCGAACAGCGCGAGATCGCCGATGGCAACCTCAACGCCTCGGAGCTCTCCACGCGCTACTCGACGCTTGAAGAGAACCGCGAGTGGGCGCGTCGCTATATGGACGTTAACGAATAAGCGGACGTCAACGAATAAGCGCCGGCGAGCTTCAAATATTATCAACGAGCGGTTGGTGCCATCGGCACCGTGGCGAAGGGGCGAGGCGAGATGAGTCAAATGCAGTGGGAGCAGTTGCTGGCCCCCGTGCGTCTGGATGACAAGACGACCGAGCGGGAGCGCGAAATCGGCCGCAGTCCTTTCCACAAGGACTTTGATCGCATCGTCTTTTCAGGCTCCTTTCGCCGGCTGGGGCGCAAGACGCAGGTCCATCCACTGACCGAAAACGATCATATCCACACCCGGTTGACCCACTCGCTGGAAGTCGGCTGCGTGGGGCGAAGCCTGGGGATGATCGTCGGCGAGCGCCTGAGCGATCGTCTGCCGGACTGGATTACCCCGGCCGATATGGGGGTGATCGTGCAGGCGGCGTGTCTGAGCCACGACATCGGCAACCCGCCCTTCGGCCATGCCGGCGAGTACGCCATCCGCGACTGGTTCAAGCGCGCGGAGTCTGACGGCACCGGCTTTCTCGAAGCGCTGACGCCGACCCAGCGGGAAGACCTGCTGACCTATGAAGGCAACGCCCAGGGGTTTCGGGTCGTCACCCAGATCGAATACAACCAGTTCAACGGCGGCATGCGCCTGACCGCACCGACGCTGGGGGCGATGCTCAAGTACCCCTGGACGGTGGAACGGGCGGGCCTGGCCGGCAAGTTCGGCGCCTATCAGTCGGAAAGCGAGCAGCTTGAGCGCGTGGCCGGCCTGCTCGGGCTCAAGCGACTCAGCGATCACGCCTGGTGTCGTCATCCCTTTGCCTGGCTGGTCGAGGCCGCCGATGACATCTGTTACGCCCTGCTCGATCTCGAGGATGGCCTCGAGATGGGCATTCTGCGCTTTGAGGAAGTCGCCGGCGTGCTGACCCATATTGCCGGCGGCGAGCCCGAGGAGTACGCCCGCATGGCGCGCGACAGCGTCTCTCAGCGCCGGCGCGTGGCGGCCCTGCGCGGGGCGGCGATGGAGCGGGCGGTCAATGAGGTGGCAGCAACTTTTGTCACCCATGAACAGGCGCTGCTCGAGGGCAGCCTGGAGGATGATCTGCTCGATCTGTGTCATCCGGACCTGGGCTGGGGCGTCAGCGAGGCGAAACAGATCGCCCGTGACCGCATTTTTCGCAACGCCCGCAAGGCCAAGCTCGAGATCGGCGCCTATACCACCCTGGGCATTCTGCTCGAAGCCTTCATCGGCGCGGCGCACGAGCTGCACTTTACCGGCCAGTCCAGCTTCAAGCACCAGCGCGTGCTGGCGCTCATCGGCGAGAACACCCCGCAGACCCGGTGGCCGCTGTATGACAGCTACCGCCGCATGCTCGATTTCATCGGCGGCATGACCGACAACTTCGCCGTCGATCTGGCCCAGGAGATGGGCGGCAAGCTGCGGGGCGAGTAAGGCAGGAAGGGCACGCACCAACCAAGGAAGCGGGACGCGGCCCGGCCACGTCCCGCTTTATTTTTTGAGCTACCCGGCGTTTTTTAGAACCACACCTCCATCTGGGTACCGAAGGTCCACTCGCTGCCGGTAAAGCCGTCGCTGCCCAGCGCATCGTCATTGGAGAAGCTGTTGAGATCCTCGTCCCAGTCGCTCCAGGTGGCGAAGACGCGAATCTCCGGGCGCTGCCAGAAGCCGCCGACCTGCGGCTTGAAGGTGGGCGCGATGGTCAGGCGCGTATAGCCGCCGTTGACACTCTCGAACACCTGGGTATCACCATCGCCGTCTTCATAGGCGTACCCGGCAGGATCAAGATCCATCCATTGATAGCTCGCCTCGTACTGCATCTCGAAGTTCTCGCTCAGCTCGTTGGCCAGCCGCGCGTTAAGAGTCACCCAGTCGTAGCGGTCGCCGTCGGCGTAGCGGTCGCGGCTGGTCTGGGCCAGCAGCGCCGGCGCAATGCGCCAGTTGGGCGAGAGGTAGGTGGTACCAAAGATCGCCAGACGGGCCGTGTTGGCGTCGTCGGTCAGGTTGCCGTCGGCACCGATATTCTTGACTTCACCACCCAGGCCGTGACCGTACAGCAGCGCCGCCTTGAAGGTGCCTTCGCCCAGGCCGAAAAAGCTGTCGCCGTGATAGGCCAGCATGGTCTGGAAGCCGTTTTCGGCAACATTATCTCCTGCTATACCGGCACGCGGATCATTGTCGCGCTCGTCGTTGTCGTTGGCCGACATGCCGTTGACCATCCACTGCCACGGGCCGAAACGGTTGTTGGCGGTCAGGATCAGGTTGTCGGTGCTGCCTTCCAGCCCCGGCTGCTCACGGGTGACGACGGGATAGTCGCTGAAGCTGCGGCCGTACAGAGAGACACTGGTATCCCAGCCGTCGGTGACGCTGATGTCGTAGATCCCTGCGCCGGTACCGGCCAGAAAGACTACATCGCTGTCGATCCATTCGATGTTGAAGTTGTCGCGATCAAAGCGCTTGCCCCCCCAGATCGAGGCGTTCTCGAACGCGCCGGTAAAGCCCGGTAGATCGCTGAACTCGACAAAGGCCTGACGGATGTTGAGATCCGACTCATCGGCGGTCCAGTCGTTGCTGGTGGTGACGCCATCGGCCAGCATGACGCGATAGAGCGCATGCGAGCCGTTGTCGTAGCGCTGGTTGTAGTCAAAGACCGTCTCGACGTAGGTATCCGGCTCATTGCCCAGTCGGCCCACGTAGCCGCCAGAGGGGCCGGCGGGCGTCAGGCTTGGGCCGCCGGGCGCACTCTTGCGGTCACTGCCGATCAAAAGTCCCGAACGGGCATAGACGCTCATCGACAGCCCTTGTTCCTCGTCATCGCCCGTTTCGTCGCGGACCTGTGACGGTATGCCGGGAGCCGAGAGGTCTTCCTCTACGCCGACGGTCTGCGACGTGTTATCGCCCTGTACCAGCTGCGGCGAGCTCTGCTGTCTTTCCAAAGCCGCCTCTGCCTGGTCGGCGCGCTGCTCGGCCTGACTGGCGCGGCGCTCGGAGGCGGCGACCCGGGCTTCCAGCTCGGCGAGACGTTCCTCGATGGACTTGTCCGCGGCGATGGCAACGGTCGGCAGGGCCAGCGTCAGGGCGATGGCAGCGGCCAGCGGACGACGCGGGAAGCGGGAAGGCGAAAGCATGGCAGAGTCCCTTGTTCATGATTGTGTTTCGATCCGGCTGCTCGAAAAATCGGCAGTCTTGTTATGCACGCGCCGGGCGCTGGATCGTAAAAGGAACTTACCGACCGCTGGATCAGGTTTCACTCATACATTGGTCTCTATGACAAAGGGTTATCAATCCATGGTCCAATGTCGCGATCGTGTCGGTAAAAGTACCTTTCCAGGTTGACTTAAACGATTAAGCCAAATCGTCTGATCTCCTGCCCTGGAGGCGCTGTCATGAAATCCGGATTGATCCCTGCAGGCTGTCTGCTGGCGGCCATCGGTGCCGTGTCACCGGTCACGGCGGCTGACCTCACGCTCTCCTGTGGCGCCGTGGGCGCCGAGCTTCAGCTCTGTCAGGCTGGCGTCAAGCGCTGGGAGGCGCAGACGGGCCACAGTGTCGAGGTGGTCTCTACGCCCAACTCGGCCACCGAGCGGTTGTCGCTCTATCAGCAGATTCTCAACGCCCGCTCCAGCGACATCGATGTGTTCCAGATCGACGTGGTCTGGCCCGGCATGCTGGCACCGCACCTGATCGATCTGAACGAGCATCTGCCCGACGGGGCAACCGATGATTTCTTCGAGGCCATCGTCGACAACAACACCGTCGACGGTCGGCTGGTGGCGATGCCCTGGTTCACCGATGCCGGCGTGCTGTATTACCGAAGCGATCTGCTCGACAAGTATGACCTTGAAGTCCCCACCACCTGGGAGGGCCTTACCGAGGCGGCACAGACGGTACAGGCCGGTGAGCGTGAGGCGGGGCGAAGTGATTTCTGGGGCTACGTGTTTCAGGGACGCGCCTATGAGGGCCTGACCGTCAACGCGCTGGAATGGATCGCAAGCTATCCCGATGGCGGCACCATCGTCGATGATGACGGCGACATCACCGTCAACAACGCGCAGGCGGTCGAGGCGCTGTCGCTGGCCGCCGGCTGGATCGACAATATTTCACCGCGGGGCGTGCTCAACTATACCGAGGAGGAAGCGCGCGGCGTCTTCCAGTCCGGTAATGCGCTGTTCATGCGCAACTGGCCCTATGCCTGGGATCTGGTGCAGTCCGAGCAGAGCGGCATTCGCGACCGGGTCGAGGTCGCGCCGCTGCCCGCTGGCGGGGAGGACGGGCAGAGTGCCGGCGTGCTGGGCGGCTGGAACCTGGCGGTATCGCGCTATAGCGACCACCCGGACATGGCCGCCGATCTGGTCGCGTTTCTGACCTCGTTTGATGAGCAAAAGCGCCGTGCCATCGAAGGGTCCTATAACCCGACCCTGCCGGCGCTCTATCAGGATGACGAGGTGCTGGCCGCGGTGCCGTTTTTCGGCACGCTTTATGACACCTTCACCTCGGCAGTGCCGCGTCCGGCCGCCGTGACCGGTGACAACTATCCCCGCGTTTCCAATGCCTTTTTCAATACCGTGCACGAGGTGCTCTCGGGCAACGTGAGTGCCGAGCAGGGGCTTGAGCAGCTTGATCGCGAGCTGTCGCGTCTCAAGCGGCGTCGCTGGTAAGTCTCTCAAGGGGGCATGACATGGCGACCGATGAGCAGGGCATTGCACAGGCGCGCCACGAGGCCTCATCGGATGACACGCCGCCTCGCGGGCGTGGCACCCGGGTAAGACGTCAGCGGGTGCGGGCGGCGTGGCTGTTTCTTGCGCCCATGCTGATCGTTCTGACGGCGGTGGCCGGCTGGCCGCTGGTGCGTACCTTCTGGTTCAGTCTGACCGATGCCAGCCTGTCGAGTCTCGACGGGGCGCAGTTCATCGGATTCGACAACTACCTGGTCTTTGACGACGGCTGGTACGGGATTCTCGCCGACCCGCTGTGGTGGCAGTCGGTATGGAATACCCTTTACTTCACCCTGGTGTCGGTCTCGCTGGAGGCGGTGCTGGGGGTGATCGTGGCGCTGGTGCTCAACGCCCACTTTCGCGGCCGGACGCTCGTGCGTGCGGCGATGCTGATCCCCTGGGCCATTCCCACCGTGGTATCGGCCAAAATCTGGGCGTGGATGCTCAATGACCAGTTCGGCATCATCAACCACCTGCTGCTGACCATCGGCTTGATCGATGCGCCGCTCTCCTGGACGGCGGACGCCAGTCTCTCGATGTGGGCGGTGATCATGGTCGACGTCTGGAAGGCCACGCCCTTTGTGGCGCTGCTGGTGCTGGCGGCGCTGCAGATGCTGCCCAACGACTGCTATGAGGCCGCGAAGGTCGACGGCATCCATCCAGCAAAGGTTTTTTTCCGGGTAACGCTGCCGCTGATTACCCCAGCGCTGCTGGTGGCGGTGATCTTCCGCGCGCTGGATGCGCTGCGTGTGTTCGATGTCATCTACGTGCTCACTTCCAACGCCGCCTCGACCATGACCATGTCGATCTACGCCCGCCAGCAGCTCGTCGAGTTTCAGGACGTGGGCTACGGCAGCGCGGCCTCGACGCTGTTGTTCATGATCATCGCGCTGGTCACGGTGATCTATCTCTACCTCGGCCGCCGCCAGCTGGGAGGTGAGCAATGAGTCTGCGTACGCTGAAAGCGGTTCTTCTGAAGATCGGCTTCTGGCTGCTGGTGGCGGTGCTGATGGTCTATGCCATCTTCCCGTTTTACTACGCGGTGGTGACCTCGCTGAAGCCCTCGAGCGAGCTGTTCGAGGTGAGCTACTGGGTCGACAGTGTCGATTTATCCAATTACGCCGCGGTGCTCTCCCAGCCCACCTTTGTCGCCGCCATTCGCAACTCGGTGATCGTGGCGCTCAGCGTGGTGGCGATTGCGCTGCTGCTGGGTCTGACCGCCGCCTGGGCACTGGGCCGGGTGCGCTTTCGCGGTCGTACCACGGTGATGATGCTGGTGCTGGGCGTGTCGATGTTTCCACAGGTGGCGGTGCTCTCCGGGCTTTTCGAGGTGATCCGTACGCTGGATCTCTACAACTCGCCGGGCGGCCTGATTCTCAGCTATACCATTTTCACCCTGCCGTTCACGGTCTGGATTCTGACCACCTTCATGCGCCAGCTGCCCGATGAGCTCGAAGAGGCCGCGATCGTTGATGGCGCCTCGCCGTGGGTGACGCTGACGAAGGTATTCATGCCGCTTTTGTGGCCGGCGATGGCGACCACCGGGCTGCTGGCGTTTATCGCGGCGTGGAACGAATTTCTGTTTGCCCTGACCTTTACCCTCACCGATAGCCAGCGCACGGTGCCGGTGGCGATCGCGCTGATCTCCGGCGGCAGCCAGTACGAGCTGCCCTGGGGGCCGATCATGGCCGCTTCGGTGATCGTGACCGTGCCGCTGGTGGTGCTGGTAGTGATCTTTCAGCGCCGCATTGTTTCGGGCCTGACCGCCGGGGCCGTCAAGGGCTGATATCGAAACAGCCGCTGCGCCAGTGCGCGGTGCGCTCTGCAGGAGATCAACATGGCTTCCCTGACGCTTGAGAAGATCAACAAGCGCTTTGGCGCGACCCGGGTGATCGAGGAGGTCTCGCTCGACATCAAGGATGGCGAATTCGTGGTCTTTGTCGGTCCCTCAGGCTGTGGCAAGTCGACGCTGTTGCGCCTGATTGCGGGGCTGGAGTCGATTACCCATGGCGATCTGATGATCGATGGTCAGAGGGTCAACGACCTGACGCCGCCGGAGCGTGGCATCGGCATGGTGTTTCAGTCCTACGCGCTTTATCCGCACATGAGTGTGTATGACAACATCGCCTTTGGCCTGAAACTGGCGAAGTCGGAGAAGCAGACCGTCGATGAGCGGGTGCGCCGGACGGCGAAAATTCTGCAGCTCGACGGCCTGCTGGACCGCCTGCCCAAGGCGCTTTCCGGCGGGCAGCGCCAGCGGGTGGCGATCGGTCGGGCGATGGCCCGCGAGCCGAAGATCCTGCTGTTTGACGAGCCACTCTCCAACCTGGACGCTGCGCTGCGGGTTCAGACCCGCAACGAAATCGCCCATCTGCACGAACGCCTTGGCTCGACCATGATCTACGTGACCCATGATCAGGTCGAGGCGATGACGCTGGCCGATCGTATCGTGGTGCTCAATGACGGGTACGTTGAGCAGACCGGCTCGCCGCGCGAGCTCTACGAGCAGCCCGCCTCGCGCTTTGTGGCCGGCTTTATCGGCTCGCCGAAGATGAACTTTCTCGACGTTGATGCCCGCGCCGAGGGAGATGCGGGCTGTCGGATTCAGGTACCCGGCATCGGCGAACGGGTGCTGCCGCGCCGGCTGGCAGGCGACAGTGACGACGCGCCCCTGACACTCGGCGTGCGCCCGGAGCATCTCACGCCGACGACCGCGGCCGGGGAGGCCGGTTTCAGGATTGTCAACGTCGAATATCTGGGCAGTGAGGCCTATCTTTACCTGGAAACATCCAATAGCGATACGCTGGTCTGTCGTAGCGAAGCGCCCAGCCCCTTTGCACGCGGTGAGCGCGTCACCCTGGATTTTGCGCCGCAAAGGGCCCATCTTTTCGATCACGATGGCCGGGCCCTGCCGCCGGCCGATGTCGAGCAGATGAGCACGCAGGCAACGATTTCCTGAATCTCTCACACACGACGGAAGCCCACATGACTCAGCAGCATTCCCGGCCACAGTGGTGGCATCACGCCGTGATCTATCAGATCTATCCGCGCAGCTTCATGGATGCCAGCGGTGACGGCATCGGTGACCTGAACGGCGTCACACAGCGGCTCGACTACCTCGCGAACCTGGGCGTCGATGCGCTCTGGCTGTCGCCCTTTTATCGCTCCCCACAGGCGGACGCCGGCTACGACGTGGCCGACTACCGCGATGTCGATCCGCTGTTCGGCACCCTCGAAGACTTTAATGCAATGCTGTCAGGCGCCCATGAGCGGGGCATGAGGATCATCGTCGATATCGTGCCCAACCATACCTCCAGCGAACATGTCTGGTTTCAGCAGGCCCTGGCGTCGCCTTCCGGCAGCCAGGAGCGGGCGCGCTACATCTTCCGCGAAGGGCGTGGAGAAAACGGCGAGCAGCCGCCCAACAACTGGCAGAGCGTGTTCGGCGGTCCGGCCTGGACGCAGGTTCCCGGGGAGCGCGAGTGGTATCTGCACCTGTTTGACACCAGCCAGCCCGATCTCGACTGGCACAACCCCGAGGTGCTCGAGGAGTTCGACAACGTTTTGCGCTTCTGGCTCAAGCGCGGGGTCGACGGTTTTCGCATCGACGTCGCCCACGGCATGATCAAGGCGCCGGGGCTGCCGGACTGGGACGGCAGCCAGGCGATGATCGAGGGCGGCAACCCCGGGCCAATGTGGGATCAGGACGAGGTGCACGACATCTATCGCCGCTGGAACCGGGTGCTGACCGAGTTCGGGCATGATCGCATGATGGTCGCCGAGGCCTGGGTGCATCCGCCCTCCAAAACGGCGCGCTACGTGCGTTTTGATGAGATGCAGCAGGCCTTCAACTTTGACTATCTGCTCACCCCCTGGGATGCGGACAGGCTCAAGGATGTCATCGATACCTCGCTGGAGAGCTACGGTGCGGTCGGGGCGCCCACCACCTGGGTCATGTCCAACCATGACAGCGTGCGCCACGCCTCGCGGCTGGGCCTGTCACGTCCCGGGGCGCGGCCCAACGGCATCGATGCCGACAGTGAACAGCCCGACGAGGCGTTGGGACTGCGCCGGGCACGGGCGCTCATCATGCTGACGCTGGCCCTGCCGGGCTCGGCCTATCTCTATCAGGGTGAGGAGCTGGGGCTGCCGGATCACACCACCATGCCGGATCACTATCGTCAGGACCCGACCTTCCATCGCACCAATGGCGAACAGATCGGCCGTGATGGCTGCCGGGTGCCGCTGCCCTGGTACGCCGATGCACCGGCCTTCGGTTTCAACACTACCGGCGAGAGCTGGCTGCCGCAGCCTGAAAACTATGCCCGCTACGCTGCGGATCGCCAGCTGGAAAATGCAGACTCGACGCTGGAACTCTATCGCCGCCTGCTGGCCCTGCGCCACGAGCATGGGCTGGGCCATGGTGAGCTGGTCTGGCAGGAGGGTTCGCGCAGCGATGTTCTGAGCCTGTCCAACGGCGCCGTCACCCTGGTGCTCAACCTGGGCGAGACGCCGGTGGCGCTGCCCGAGGCCGAAGTGGCCATCCAGAGTGTGCCGGAGGCCGTTGAAGAGGGTCAGCTGGCCGGCAACGCGGCTGTCTGGCTGACGAGCCGGTGATGACGCCAGCGTACCGGTCGGTAGCGCGTGCCGGCGTGTCGGGGTCGAGAGGTGGCGGGGCATGAGCCGCCGGCGTCGCCCGGCGACGCTCAAGTCGATTGCGGCGCATCTGGGCGTGTCGACGGCGACGGTTTCCAACGCCTTCAACCGGCCCGACCAGCTCTCCTCGACACGTCGCGAGGAGATTCTGGCGGCGGCCCGGGCGCTGGGCTATGAGGGCCCGAGCAGCCGGGGGCGCACACTGCGTACCGGGCGCACCGACATTATCGGCGTGATGCTCTCGGACGGGCTGGGCTACAGCCTTGGCGACAGCGTCGCCAGCGGCTTTCTGGCCGGCATCGCCGAGGTGCTGGACGCCTCCGGCCACCACCTGCTGCTGCTGACGGACGCCGCCCGTACCGATCGTCAGCCCCCTTCTCTCAACGGCCTGGCCGACGGCTATCTGATCTACGGCTCGATTCCCGAGGAGGCTACCGTGGCGCTGCTGCGGCATCAGCATCAGCCGCTGGTGACCGTGGACATGCGACTGCCGGGGCTGGCCTCGGTCCAGATTGACCATCGTGCGGCAGCACTGGCCATCGCGCGTCATGCGCTGGCCGGCGGGGCGCAGCGGCCGGCGGTTGTGGCGTTGTGCATGACGCTGGATAGCCCGGGTGGGCGGCTTGAGCGGCGCACGCACTGGTCTCAGCCCAATGCAGTGGCCATCGAACGGCTGGCCGGGTTTGATCAGGCGCTCGAAGAGACCGGCCATGATCCCGACCGGGTGCCGCTGTGGAATGTCGATGGCAATACCTTTGAAGCGGCCGCTCCGGTGATCGAGGCGCTGCTGGCCGAGTCCTCCCCGGATCTGTTGCTGTGCATGTCGGACCGTCTGGCACTGACGGCGCTGAGCCTGGCCGAACAGCGCGGCCTGCCCGTGCCCGGGGCGCTGCGGTTGACCGGCTTTGACGGCATCGACGAAGGCCAGCGCCGTCGGCCCACGCTCACCACGGTCTATCAGGACAGTCACGCCAAGGGCGTCACGGCGGCGCGCATGGTGACCGGCGAGTGCCAGGAGCACGACGTGTTGCACCCTGTCTGGCTGATCCACGGCGATACCTGTCCTACTGCTTCCTGACCCTACCGACCCCATAAAGATCCGAATAAGCTGATATTTTCAGACTTTCGTTTTTCGATAAGTATTTTTTTGAACGAGGGGTAAACTGAGGTAACGTCACCCTGCGTCATCGTTAAAAAGCCGTATCCAACAGGGCCGGGACGCTCTTCCAATCTCCAATAATCAATCAGGAAGACACATGAGTGAGACAACGAAAGACAACGCCTCTTCAGGGGACAGACTCAATCCGACCGTTTTCTACGGGTCGTTTATCGGTATCGTGGCGTTTTCGCTGTGGGCGATGATCGCCACCGAACAGGCCAGCGGGGTCATCAACACGGTGCTGGGATGGATTTCCAACACCTTTGGCTGGTACTACTTTCTCACCGTCGTGATCTATCTCGCCTTCGTGGTGTTTCTCGGCGTGTCACGCTTCGGGAAAATCCGGCTGGGTCCGGAGCATGCCCGACCGGATTTCAATATCTTCTCCTGGTCGGCGATGCTGTTTTCTGCCGGGATCGGCATCGGTGTCATCTTCTTTGCCCTTGCCGAGCCGCTGACCCAGTTCTATAACGCACCAAACGCTCCCGAGGATCAGGTCGCCGCGGCGCGTTACGCCATGCAGGTCACCTTCCTGCACTGGGGGCTTTCGGGCTGGGGCATCTATACGCTGGTGGGCATGTCACTGGCGTTTTTCAGCTACCGCCACAATCTGCCGCTGACCATCTCAAGCGCGCTCTATCCCATTATCGGCAAGAAAATCTACGGCCCCATCGGTCATGCGGTGGATATCGCCGCGGTGCTGGGCACCGTGTTCGGCATTGCGGCCAGTCTCGGGATCGGGGTGATCCAGCTCAACTACGGGCTGAACTTCATGTTCGGCATCGCCGAGAGCGCCTGGACCCAGACCGCACTGGTACTGCTGATTGTGTTGTTTGCCACCATCTCGGCGGTGACCGGGGTTGAGCGGGGTATTCGCAGGCTCTCCGAGTTCAACATCCTGCTGGCGGTGGCGCTGCTGCTGTTCGTGCTGTTCGCCGGCGATACCATCTTTCTGCTCAATGCGCTGGTGATGAACGTCGGCGACTATCTCTCCTCGTTTGTGGAGATGTCGTTTTATACCTACGCCTTTGACCGGCCGATGGACTGGCTCAACGCCTGGACGCTGTTCTTCTGGGCCTGGTGGATCGCCTGGGGGCCGTTTGTCGGCCTGTTTCTGGCGCGCATCTCGCGCGGGCGCACCATCCGCACCTTTGTGGCCGGCACCCTGACGCTGCCGATCGCCTTCATGATGATCTGGATGTCGCTGCTGGGAAACAGCGCCATCGACATGGCGATCAACGGCGCCACCGAGTTCGGTCAGCAGGTGATGGATAATCCGCCGTCGGGCATCTATCTCTTTTTAGAGCAGTACCCCTTCCCGGTGGTCACCACCATTGCCGTCAGCATTCTGGCGATCATCTTCTTTGTAACCTCGGGGGACTCCGGGGCGCTGGTACTGTCGAATTTCACCTCGATTCTCAAGGATGTCAGCAGTGATGCCCCGATCTGGATGCGGATTCTCTGGTCGGCGGTGATCGGGATTCTGACCCTGGCGCTGCTGCTGGCCGGCGGACTGTCCACGCTGCAAAGTGCCGTGGTGATCACGGGGCTGCCGTTCTCGGTGGTGCTCTTTTTGATGATGGCCGGGCTCTACAAGGCGCTCAAGGTCGAGGCCTTCAAGGAGGAGAGCTATCGGCTGAGTCTGGCCGGGTCGCTGTCCGGTCGCATGGGCAGCAGCCGTGGCGGGCAGGGCAACTGGGAGCAGCGTCTGGACCGGGCGATGAACTTCCCGGATCGAGGCGAGGCGCAGCGCTTTCTCCAGGAGCGGGTACACCCGGCCATGACGGCCATCAAGGAAAGGCTCGACAGGCAGGAGGTCGGCGTGTACGTCTGTGGCGGCGAGCAGAACGAGCATGACTATCTCTCGCTCAACGTCGATTTCGGTAACGAGCAGAACTTTACCTATCAGGTCTGGACGCGTGCCTTTGCCACACCGGCCTTTGCCATGCGCACCAAAAAGGCGTCGGAAAACTACTATCGCCTCGAGGTGCATCTGCTGGAGGGCAGCCAGGGCTATGACCTGATGGGCTACACCGAGCAGCAGGTGATCGACGACATTCTCGATCAGTACGAGCGCCACCTGCAGTTTCTGCATCTCAATCGCATGGAACCCGGCAGCATCAACATGCCGGACAGCCCCGAGCAGCCGCCGGTCTAGGTGCGTCTGTTCGCCATGCAAAGGGCCCGACCGTTATGGTCGGGCCCTTTTTTATGGTGCTGATGAGACCCTGGTCGGCCTGCTCGAGTTTCGCCGCCGCCGGTCAGGCCCTGGCCGCCGGACGTGCCAGCACGATGGCCAGTAGAGCGGCCACGGCCAGCGCAATAAAGGCGTAGTGCAGCGTGACGGCCTCGGCCAGAAAGCCCAGCATCGGCGGGCCGCCGAGCATGCTCAGATAGCCCAGCATGGCCACCGAGGCGATGGCGCCCGACGGCGACATGGATCGGTTGCGCCCGGCCAGGCTCAGAAGGCACGGAAACAGGGTCGACATGCCAATGCCGGTCAGTGCAAAACCAAGCAGGGCAGCGTTGGGATCGGCCGCGCCGATGGCGAAGGCCAGCCCGGCAAGGGCCAGCGCGCTGCCGATCTCCAGCGACCGCACGGCGCCAACCCGGTCCAGCCAACGATCACCCAGCAGCCGGCCGACGGCCATGGTGCCGGTGAAGACGGCCAGCCCCAGTGCTGCATGTCCGCGCGAGGCGCCAAGCTCGGTGAGAAAGAGCGCCGACCAGTCGGCCATCGAGCCCTCGATGAAGACCACCGCGGCTGCAATGATGCCCAGTAACCAGACCCGCCCCTTCGGGCGCACGAACAGCGCGCCGACCGGGCGTTCGGCGCGCGGCGGCGGTGCCAGCAGATGACGATGGCTGATCAGGATGCCTGCCATCAAAACGCCGGCGACCAGCAGCAGGTGCCAGCGCGGTGTCAGTCCCAGCGTGGCCAGCCCGCCGCCGATCAGGGACCCGGCCATGCCGCCCAGGCTGAACACGCCGTGAAAGGAGGACATGATGGAGCGTCGGTAGCGTCGCTCGAGCGTGGCGGCCTGGTCGTTCATGGCAATATTGAGCAGCCCCATCCCGGCGCCGAAGAGCGCCAGCGCCGGGCCCAGCGTCAGCGGCGAGACGGCAAGCCCGATCAATACCAGCGAGGCCACGATGGCACAGGCCGCCACGCGCGTAATGCGCCGGCTGCCAAAGCGGGTATTGAGATAGTTCGATAACAGCGTCAGGCCCAGCGACCCGATGACCGGGCACAGCAGCAGGGCGCCGAGCTGGGACTGGGACAGATCAAGTCGGGCACTGATGTCGGGAATGCGCACCGCCCAGTTGGAGAAGGAAAGCCCCGAGAGGGCAAAAAACCAGGCAATGGCAGCACGGCTGGCAGGTGCGCGCGCGGCGGCAACGCTCTCGTGGGCGGGGTCATTCATGAAGGGCTCCTTGTAAAACTAAAACGCGGTGCACCCGCGGCCTCCGTCAGGGAGGGCACACCGTTCATCGTCAGCGGTTTCAGGATCGAATCAAACGTCGAATCAGCAGCCGTCAAAACGCTCGACAGCCCCCGGCGCTCGCGCTCTAGCGAGGCGTCGGGGAGAGTCCATGGTGGGTCTGCTGATCATCGGTCAGGCGCACCAGCGCCCTGAGAACATCGTCATGCAACGGTTGTGGCAGCGCCGGACGTTCGCTGTGCTGCATGAAGTCCGACAGCTCTTTATCACCGAGCACTTGAACATCGTCATTGTCCCTGACCCGCTCGATGCGCCAGCCCGGCAGCACCAGCACGGCCTTGACAGGCACTTCCCGTTTGCAGTCGCGACTCAGACGTTCCTGCAGCCAGCGTCGGGCGCGCTGCGCTTCACGCACCGGGCGTGTCTCTTCCCGGTCGGGGAAGTGGAGGCGCTCGCCCTCGAGTCTGAGCGTGTGTGCGCCGTTTTGAGCGATTTCCGGGCCGGCCTGTCGGGTGCGGACCAGCAGGGAAAAGATGCCGTGTTCGGTGATCACCACATGGTCGATGGTGAAGCCGTCGGCCGGGACATCATGGAAGATGTAAAGTCCCTGATGCTGCGTGCGCAAAAGGTTTTGCAGGTCGTGCGCCACGTTCATGGCACCGGCCAGACGCAGACGCAGATTCGAAATCCGGTAGGAAAGTGCCATCATGAAAGCCCCCACGATCAGTGCCGCGATCGTGGTAATCAGTCCGTAGATGCTCCATTCGAGCCAGTCCTGATGCGACGAGAACAGCATGCGGCCCATACCATAGATCAGGGGCGTGATCGCAATGACAGGCCCCAGGGCGCCGGCCAGAAAAAGTTTGACGCGCGCTTCGGCCAGTCGCTCGCGAAAGCGGTTGCCGGACTGGCGCAGTCGATGGCCGGACGGGGAGAAGCCGGGCTTGTCCTGGAACAGATGGCGCAGCCCGATCACCACTACGGCCGTGGCAAACAGGGGGGTCAGAAAAATCAGGGGAAGCAGATATTCCAGCCAGCGCATGACGTCATCCCGGTAGGTTGAGGTTTAGTCTAGCGTTCTGTCGGGTCGGCATCCATGCCCGGCAGCTATTTTGCAGCCGAATCCATTGTTCGGCCAGCAGGTCATGAGGAGTGGGCATGAGTAGCGTACCGGGTGCCAGCGAGCAGGCACTGATCGACCTTGTACGGCGCCACCCGCGGCTGTGCGTTTTGACAGGCGCCGGGGTCAGCACCGACAGCGGCATTCCCGATTATCGGGATGAAAAGGGCGAGTGGAAACGTTCACCGCCCATGACTCATCAGGCCTACATGAAAAGTCATCTCGGCCGCCAGCGCTACTGGGCGCGCAGCCTGGTGGGCTTTCGCCTGTTGGCGGGTGCCTCGCCGGGGCGATCGCACCACACGCTGGCCGCACTGGAGGCGCAGGGCTTTATCGAAGGGGTCATCACGCAAAATGTCGATCGCCTGCATCAAAAGGCGGGCAGTAAGCGCGTGGTGGACCTGCACGGCCGCGCCGATCTGGTGCGCTGCATGCAGTGTAATCTGCTGGTGCGTCGTCACGTGCTGCATGAGCATCTGGCCGAGCTCAACCCGGACTGGGTGGGTATGGACGCCGAGATCGCCCCGGATGGCGACGCTTATCTCGAGAATGTGGACTTCTCTACCTTCAGCCTGCCGGACTGTCCGCGCTGCGGCCACGGCATTTTAAAGCCTGATGTGGTGTTTTTTGGTGATAACGTGCCGCGCTGGCGGCTGGGCCGGGCCATGTCGATGCTCGACGACAGCCAGGCGCTGCTGGTGGTGGGCTCGTCCCTGATGGTGTTTTCGGGCTTTCGCTTCGCCCGACACGCTGCGGCCCGAGGGATCCCGATTGCCTGCATCAACCGCGGACACACCCGGGCCGATGCGCTGTACACGCTCAAGTTTGAGACGTCCATCGACGAGAGCCTGACTGCCCTGCTGGCCGGGCTGTCAGACGCTCAAGCTTCGCCGGGCGCTACTGGCTGATTGGCGCCAGCGGGACACGCACGTGCTGTGAGGGGGCACCGTCGGTCAATACCGGCAGGGGTTCCAGCGTCAGATAGCGCGTGTTGTCACCTTCGCGCAGAGCGGCGCTCAGGGCGTAGCGCCGCTCGCTGTCGATATGGTGGCGGTCATACTGCAGCATGAACGGCACCGGCCAGCGCCCGTGGGTGTTTTGATCGACCTTGGCGATCGTGGTGCGCCCCTGGGTGACATCCAGCAGGCGAATTTCCAGCCGGGCGTCATCAGCGATCGGCGCCTGCTCGTCGCTGATGGCTTCCCCCGAGAGCGTGGCGAAATCGGGACCGCTGGCGAACAGCGAGCAGCCGCTCAAAAGGCCGGTCAGCAGCAGTGAGGCAGCAAGCAGTGAGGCGCGAAACGAAGGACCCGACATGATCAGCCCCCCGCCAGTTTGACGGTATAGCCGCGCTTTTCCAGCTCGGCGCGTAGCGTGTCGCGATGATCGCCCTGAATCTCGATCACGCCTTCCTTGAGCACCCCGCCGCTGCCGCAGCGCTTTTTCAGCCCCTGCATCAGGGTTTTCAGCTCATCGCTCGGCAGCGGTATGCCGTGCAGCGTGGTCACGCCCTTGCCCTTGCGTCCGGCCGTTTCGCGCTTGATACGCACGATGCCATCCAGCGATGACAGCCGCGTCTCATCCTGCGCCTTTTGCTCATCGCTTTCGTCGTGCTTGCGCATATCCCCTGTTTCGGTGGAATACACCTTGCGGCTCAACTGATCGCGCAGTGATGACATGGTTCGACTCCCGCTCGCCTCAAGAAGGCCCCAGAATAGCGCAGCCCCGCGACAGTTCGAAACGACAGATGCCTGCCCGAGGCGCCGCCGCCGATAGAAATGAAAACCCAAAGCGCCGCTATTCAGACAATTGAACAGCGACGGCATGGGTAGACTCACGGCTATCACATGACGCCGACATCATCGGCGCACCGGAACAATGATCATTCTCGAGAGGCTATACCATGCGTCGTATCGCAACCGCTGTCATCACCGGATCCCTGCTGCTGGTCACCAGTGCCGCCGCCATGGCTGACGATCACTGGTCGGTAGCCGGCAGTGCCGGTACGACCGGGCTGGGCGCCAATGTGAGCTGGCGCTTTCATGATCACTTTGCCCTGACGGCCGGCTACAGCGGCTACAACTACGACGATCTGGAGCACACCAACGGTGATGTGACCTACAAGGGTGAGGTCGACATGGATATCTACAGTCTCAAGCTGGATATCTACCCGTGGGTCAACAGTGGTTTCTTTATTTCAGCTGGCGCGGTCAAGCCTGATGTTCAGCTCAAGGCCGTAGGCCGTTATACCGGTGATGGCGCGCTCGAGGACTTTGGTATTTCCGGGGACGCCGGCAACGCGCGCCTGAATGGCCGCGCCAAACTCTCCGATAACGTCGAGCCCTACCTGGGCATCGGCTGGCGCAACAGCTCGAAGCAGGGTCTGGGCTTCTATGCCGAAGCTGGTGCCTTCTGGATCGACCCCAGCGTATCACTGACACCACGGGGCGATATTTTTGATAGTTCTGTTACCGGGCCCGCTGCAAGGGCTGCTGTCGATCAGGAAGTGCGTAATCAGGAAGACGATCTGCGCAGCGACCTGAACAAGTACAACGTCTACCCGGTCGCCGTCATCGGTATCGAATACACGTTTTAATCCCCGTCTTCTCGTGAACTTGCCCCGCCATGCGGGGCTTTTTTGTAGCTAAAAGGTCGCTTTTCCCCATGTGGCCTCATGGGTCACTTTTCTGCAAGCGATGTGGATGACACTGGCGCTCTGGAGATGGCATGGGATCCTCAAGCGGGCCTCTCTGCGGTCGATAAGCACTGTCAGGCCCACCTGACGCGCCGGCCGGTAGCAGGATGGGGGCTTGTCAGGGAGGTCATGGCATACCCTCGTGGCAGTGGCGAATTACCCGAACAAGTGCAAGCCGGTGCCGCGGACAAGGGAGTCCACCATGCAGGAAGAGGCCACCGAACTGGATCGGGCGCTGGAGGGCAGGGGCTGGCTGGGACGGGTCGCAATACCCCCCGGGCGAATGGGCGCCTTTGCCGCCCAAACGCAGGCGATGCGTCGCCATGCCCTGTCGATGTCCGTGCTCATCGGGCTGGGGTTTTATCTGGCCTTTGCAGCAGGAGACTGGTTTACCGTGCCCGACCAGGTCTGGCTGGCCCTGACCTTTCGCTTTGCCATCATGCTGCCCCTCGGGCTTGCAGTGCTCTACTGGCTGCATCATGTGCGCAGCTCGCTGATGGTGCAGCAGGTCGTTACCTGCGGTTTTCACCTGCTCGCAGTCTCCCTGCTGGCGTTTCTGGTTACGCGCTCCGACTCCGCCAACGCCTTGGGGTTCGTTTTTGCCAGTTATGCTGCGCTGATGGCGATGGTGATCAGCATGGCGCTGCCTGTGCGTCTGGTAATGGTGCTGGCCATTACCGTGATGCTGGTCCAGGCGCTGGCGATCGCCTTCGGGCCCATTCAGTTACCGATCCTGCAGTTACACAATCTGATGACCGCCATCGTGATCGTCGGGCCGGCGCTGTTTGCCAACCGGACACTGGAAAACGAGCGCCGCCGGCACTTTCTGCTCATCGAGCGCGAGGAGAGCCGCAAGCGCCAGCTGGCCGAGCAGCGTGACATGCTCAGTCGTCTGGCGGCGCTGGACCCCCTGACGGATATTGCCAATCGTCGAGGGTTTCATGCCGCGCTCGCCAGTGACCTGGGCCGGGTAGGACCGGACGCTCTGGTAGCCATCGCCATGGTCGATATCGACCACTTCAAACTTTATAACGATCACTACGGGCATGCCGCCGGGGACCGGGCGCTGCGGCGCGTGGCACAGGCGCTGGCCGAGGCGGCAGGGCCGGTCGGGCGTGCCGGTCGACTCGGCGGCGAGGAGTTCATTATCGCTGTCACCGGTATTTCGTCGGAGGAGATTGAGCTCTACGCGGAGCGTCTGCGCGCCAGCGTGCAGCGCCTGGCGCTGGCGCACTGTGACAGCAGTACGGCCGACGTGGTCACCGTCAGTGTCGGCGTGGTGCTGGGGCTGCGGGACAGGGCTGACATCCCGACGCTTTTCGAGACCGCCGATGCCGCGCTCTATCGCGCCAAGGCCGCCGGGCGCAACCGGGTGGTGATTCATGATCTGCCCCGGCCGAATGCCGAGGCCTGTCGCACCGGCTGAAACTGCCTGCCGAGGGGCCGTGGTGGCCCCCATGATGAATATCGCCGGCCTGCCTGACAGCACCGTAAGGTTGCGCCAGGCTTTAGGCATCGTTTTTATTCATGGATCAGCAGGAGGTCATATGGCACAGGGAAAGGTGCGCTACGCCGTCCTCGGCGGTGGGGAGATTTCACAGGGCGCGTTCATGCCGGGCATCGCGGCCAGCGACCACTCGGAGATGACCGCACTGGTCACCGGCGATCCGAAAAAGGCCGAGGTGCTGGGCAAGCGCTATAACCTCAGGGTTTACGGCTATGAGGATTACGAGACGCTTTTGAACTCCGGCGAGATCGATGCCGTCTATGTCGCCACGCCCAACTTTCGCCACCGCCAAGACACTGTGCCGGCGCTGGAAGTGGGCATCCATGTCCTGCTGGAAAAGCCGATGGCGACCAGCGTCGAGGACTGTGAGGCGATGATCGAGGCGGCCGAGCGGGGCAACGCGAAGCTGATGATCGCCTACCGACTGCACCACGAGCCGGGCACGCTGGAGATGATCCAGCACATGCGTGAGGGCACCATCGGCGCCCCGCGGTCGTTCTCCTCTCAGCTCACCCAGGATCTCAATCCCAGAAACCATCGCGCCCTGCACGGCTACTGGGCAGGCCCCGTCCCCGACATGGGCGCCTATCCGATCAACGCGGTGCGTCATCTGTTCGGCGCCGAGCCGGTCGAGGTCAGCGCGATGAGCGACAATACGCCGGGGCGCGACTACACCTGCGATGACAGCGTGACCGTCAGCCTGCGCTTTGCCGAGGGGCGGCTGGCCCAGTTCTTCGTCAGCTATGCCACCAGCGGCCACAACCATCTGTCGGTCGTGGGCGAGCGCGGCGCGCTGTTCGCAAGGCCCAGCTACATGTTCGGTCCTGGCGTGTCGATCGACTACGATCTGAGCGTTGACGGCGAGACCACGGCCCATTCGCCGGGACCGGTGGAGCAGTTTGGCGGCCAGACCGACTACTTCTCCCACTGCATTCTCAATGACATCGCACCCGAGGCCGATGGCACGGAAGGGCTGCGCGATGTGCGCATTCTGGAAGCCATCGAGCAGGCGCTTAAAACCGGTCAGCCGCAGTCGATCGAGCCGCTCGAGTATCGTGATCGTATCCGCTCGGATCAGGTGCGACGCCTCACGCCGGTCGAGCCACCCGAGGTGGTCAGCGTCGAGACCATCAGCGGTGACTGAGTCATCCCGGTAACGTGTGTGATCGCAAAAGGGCCGCCCAACAGGGGCGGCCCTTTTTTATACCGGCGCTTTCATGCCGACGCTTCCTGAAAGAAAGGCAGACGGCGTCAGGGCAGAATCAGGAGAGCGTCAGCATGGACTTTATGTCCGGGCGGCTGTCGTGCCAGATCAGCGCCTGGCGCCACTCGGCGAGCCTGAAGTGCCGCACCGGCGGCATATCGATGTCGCGCAGCAGCGCCCAGAGGGTTTCAAAGCTGCTTTGCCACTCGTCACGATCCAGCCCCTTGATATGGTCACGCAGATGGAAGTGGCGCACGCGCCCACTCATGCGCCGGGAGCTGATGGGCACGCCGGAGAGTGCTCCGTAGGTTACAAATATCCCCTCGGAGGGCATGTGGGTCAGCAGTCGGTCGGCCAGCCGTCCGCCGGTGGCATCAAAAATGCGCCCGGCGCGGGCGGCCGCGGCATCGATGGCAGCGTGATCGTCCTGGTCCAGCACCTGCACGCCCATGCTGGTCAGCGCGTCGCGGTGATGGGTGCTGCGACAGATGCCGGTCACAGAGCGCGCCCCGCAGCACAGCGCCCACTGCGCCAGTAGCCGCGCGCAGTTCGAGCCCGCCGCCGTCAGGAGCACATCGCATCCCTCGACCGGCCAGCGCCCCAGCATGGCCATGGCGGTCATCGGATTGATCCAGGCGCGAGCGGCGACATGATCAGGGATGTCGTCGGGCACGGGCACGACCAGGCGTGGGTCGCAGTCCAGCGTCTGCTGCCAGGTGCCGGGACCACGCAGCGGCAGCACCCGTCGTCCCTCGAGCGCGCGCCACGCACCATGCGCCTGAATGACCACGCCCACCCCTTCATGACCGGCCACCAGCGGCGGTGCGATCCGATGGCGATAAACGCCGGCAATCGGGATCAGATCCGAAGGGTTGATGGGCGCGCAGGTCATGCGCACGCGCAGCTGCTCCTGCGGCAGCGCTCCATCGGGCTTCGGTTCCAGATGCAGCACCTCCAGCGGTGAGCCAAAGCGGTGATAGCGCAGCGCGGGGCTTTGCATGTCAAGCGGCAGGTCGGCATGGGCGATGGCAGCGTTCATGTCGGGTCTCCTCCTTTTGAATTGTTGTGGCTAAAACAGATCGATCTGCTGGTGAGGCGGCGCAAATCGCGTGATATCAAGCTGCTCTTCCTCGCGGCGTCGATTGAGCCCGAGGCGGCGAATGGCCAGCCGAAAGCGCTGGGCGAGCAGATCGGCGAAGGGGCCCTCGCCGCGCAGGCGATGGCCGAAGCGGCTGTCGTAATCGCGACCGCCGCGTGACTGGCGGATCAGGCTCATGACGTGCCCGGCCCGGTCGGGGAAATGTTCCGACAGCCACTGCTCGAACAGCGGGCGCACCTCATGGGGCAGACGCAGCAGGGTATAGCCGGCGCTGGTAGCGCCGGCATCGCGGCCGGCCTGCAGCAGTTTTTCCAGTGCCATGTCGTTGATCATGGGAATCATCGGCGCGGTGATAATACCGACCGGCACGTCCGCCTCGCGCAGGGTGCGAATGACCTTCAACCGCGCCTTTGGAGAGGCCGCTCGCGGCTCCATGATCCGCTTGAGATCACTGTCCAGCGTGGTGAAGCTGATAAAGACCCGCACCAGCCGCTCGCGGGCCAGCTCGGTGAGCAGATCAAGATCGCGCAGGATCAGCGCACTGCGGGTGGTGATGGTGAGCGGATGGCGATGGCGCAGCAGTACCTCAAGCAGCTGTCGGCTCAATTGGTGCCGGCGCTCGATGGGCTGATAGGGGTCGGTATTGGCGCCCAGTGCCAGGGGCTCGCAGACATAGCCGGGGCGGGCGAGCTCCTCGGCCAGCAGGGTCGGCAGATTGGTGCGTGCGATCAGGCGCGTTTCGAAATCAAGGCCCGGGGAGAGATCCCAGTACGCATGGGAGGGGCGGGCAAAGCAGTAGATGCAGCCGTGCTCACAGCCCCGGTAGGGGTTGAGCGAGCTTGAAAAGGGCATGTCCGGCGACTGGTTGCGCGATATCGCTGTTCGGCTGTGCTCCAGGCGCACCTCGGTGGCGTGACTGGCAGGTGCATCCTCCTGCCACCAGCCGTCATCGACCGCCTCGATCCGGTTGCGATCGAAGCGGTGATGCAGATTGCCGCTGGCACCGCGGCCGATAATGGATCCACCTGACATGCCGGTATCCTCCCTGAGTACTGTTTAAATATACAGTTATTGCAGGGAGAACCCAAGCCATCATTGGCGGGCGTACAAAAGGTTACGCCAGCGCTTTCAGATCCTTCAGCAGGGCGTCAAGACGTGCCTCGGTGAAGCTCGAAAACGAGATCAGGGCGCGCAGCGGCAGGTAGCGACCCATGGCGTCCATCAGATCATTATCGCCGCCCTTGTCCATCAGACTATTGAGCATGGGCAGCTCCTCGGCGAGGTCGGCAAGATGCTCGCGCAGTACCCGAGCAGCGCCCTCATGCGTTTGCAGATCGCCCAGCAGGGTGTTGCGACCGATCGCCGGCAGCGGCGTCTCGTCAACGTGTACCTCGATGGACCGGCTCAGGCGAATATCGCGCGAGGAGGCGCCGATGCGAACCTCGAAGGCGCCGGTGGGCAGACGCCAGTCGGCGCGCTCGGCGTCGTACCAGCAGAAATCCCGACGTGCGAGCGTCATCTCGACCCGGGCGGTCGCGCCCGGGGCAAGCGTTACCCGGTCAAAACCGCGCAGGGCCTGCGCCGCCACCGGCACGGTCTGCGTTTGATCACTCAGGTAGAGCTGTACGATCTCGCTGGCCTCACAGTCACCGCTGTTGGTGACATCGAGACTGACCGTGAGCCGGCCATCACCGCTGAAGGTGTCATCGGAAAGCGTCAGGTTGGCGTAGTCAAAGCGGCTGTAGCTCAGGCCGTGACCGAAGGGGAAAAGCGGTGCGACGTCCTGGGTATCGTGGTAGCGATAGCCTACAAAAATGCCCTCGCCGTAGCGCACCACATCGCCTTCGCCGGGGAAGTTGAGATGGACCGGGTTGTCCTCAAGGCGCTGCGGGAAGGTTTCGGCCAGCTTGCCGCTGGGTGAGACCTCGCCATAGAGCAGATCGGCCAGCGCCGCGCCGACCGCCTGGCCGCCCAGATAGCCCTCTAAAATGGCGCTGACCTGCCCGGCCCAGGGCATCACGATTGGCGCGCCGTTGGCCAGCACCACCACGGTGTTGGGCTGGGCGGCAGTGACCGCCTCGATCAGGGCGAGCTGATTGGCCGGCAGATTCAGATGGGTGCGGTCATAGCCTTCCGACTCGTGACGGTCGGGCAGCCCCAGACACAGCACGGCAACGTCTGCATCGCGCGCGCGCTGGGCGGCTTTCTGTTCGAGCTGACGGTCGGGCGCATCGCGGTCGATCTCGAAGCCTTTGGTATAGTCAAAGCTCGCGCCCCGGGTCTCGAGTGCCTCCAGCAGCGGCTCGACGCGGGTGGCGTTGACGTGTGAGCTGCCGCCACCCTGATAGCGCGGGCGCTCGGCAAATTCGCCGATCACGGCCACGCGATGCTCGTTGGACAGCGGCAGGGTGCCATCGTTTTGCAGCAGCACCATGCTCTCACGGGCAATACGCCGGGCCAGCTGGTGGTGGTCCTCGGCGTCGAACGAGGCGTTTTCAAGGCGGGCATCAACGGCCTTGAAGGTGATACGCAGCAGCCGCTCGACGGCAACATCCAGCACCGCCTCTTCCAGCTGGCCGTTCTGCACGGCGGCGACGATCTGGGCGTCGCGTTCACCGCCGGAAGCGGGCATCTCGAGTTCCATGCCGGCGGCCAGCCCCGCCACGCGCTCGTTGACCGCGGCCCAGTCAGAGACCACATAGCCTTCAAAGCCCCACTCGTTGCGCAGAATATCGGTCAAAAGCCGACGGTGTTCGCTGCAGTACTCGCCGTTGAGCCGGTTGTAGGCGCACATCACCGTCCAGGGCTGCGTCTCCTTCACGGCGTACTCAAAGCTTGCCAGATAGATCTCGCGCAGGGTGCGCTCATCGACTCGCGCATCCACCGACATGCGGCGATGCTCCTGGTTGTTGGCGGCGAAGTGCTTGAGCGAGCTGCCCACCC
The DNA here is from genome assembly GCF_003385845.1 of Kushneria indalinina DSM 14324. Lineage (GTDB taxonomy): Bacteria > Pseudomonadota > Gammaproteobacteria > Pseudomonadales > Halomonadaceae > Kushneria > Kushneria indalinina. The sequence continues at coordinate 845,627 of NZ_QRDJ01000007.1, forward strand.
CGCGCGACTGGGTGCCGCGAATATGGGCCGCCGCCAGGTGCGAGGAGAGCAGCGGATCCTCGGAGAAGTACTCGAAATTGCGCCCGCACAGCGGCGAGCGCTTGATGTTGGCGCCCGGCCCCAGCACCACGTGCAGCCCTTCGGCCTGAGCCTCATCCCCCAGCGCGGCGCCAAGCTGTTCGAGCAGCGCCACACTCCAGGAGCTGGCAAGGCCGGCGGCCGTAGGGAAGCAGGTGGCCGGTTTGCTCTCGTTCACCCCAAGGTGGTCCTGATCCTCACCCTGGGCACGCAGCCCGTGGGGTCCGTCGGAGAGATTGATCGCGGGAATGTCCAGGCGCTCGATGGCCTTCGTGCGCCAGAAGCTATCGCCCGAGCACAGGCCGGCCTTCTCCTCCAGCGTCATCTGTTCGATCAGGCTTTTCAGATTGCGCATGATATTGCTTCCTCGTCGGTCGGATAATTGGGAGATGTGGATGCGCTACGCCGCCGTGGGCTTGGCCGTGCGGATCTCGGCCATGCGGCGATCCCCCAGCGGGTAGATCAGCATCAGCGCCGCCACGCCCAGCGCACCAAGGGCCGGCAGGACGCTCATCATGGATTTGATCAGCACCAGCACGGTGTCGCTCTGCTCGGTATTGGGGGTATAGCCGTAGGTGCTGAAGAGCACGCCGGTCAGCAGGCCACCGATGCTCATGCCGAACTTCTGGCTGAAGGTCACGGCACTGGTGGTGGTGCCGGTGGCGCGGTGCCCGCTTTTGTACTCCACGTAATCGGCAATATCGCCCACCATGGCCCACATGGTCGGGGCGATGATGCCGTTGATGAACTTGGCAGCCATGAAGGCGGCAAAGTAGAACGGCTGGCCCAGGTCGGCCGCCACGAAAAAGCTCGCCAGGGCGATGGCGTAGGCCAGATTGGCGCCGATCATGACGCGGCGCTTGCAAAAACGCCGCATGATCAGTTGATTGACGATCACTCCCACCACCATGCTGGCGTAGCCCATGGCCAGAAACAGTGACACCGAGGACGCCTCGCCGACGTAGTACTTGAAGAAGTAGATGGCTGCCGAATCCGGCATCAGCATCAGGGTGAAGACCAGGATGCTGGTGGCGAACATGATCCAGAACGGCCGGGCCCGGCCGATGTGGGCGAAGCTTTTTAACGGATTGCTGGCGCTGTCGCCCTCGACATAGCGCTCGCGCACGCCCCGGAAAGTGATCAGAAAAACGACAAAGGTGATCACGCCATAGAGGGTGTAGGTCAGTGCAAAACCGCGCTGCTCGTCACCGTCGCCCAGCAACTCGACCAGCGGCAGCGTGGCGTAGCTGATCAGCACAAAGGCGATGTAGGAGAGCAGCATGCGGTAGTTGGTCAGCTGGCGGCGCTCGTCGTTGTCGGTGGTCATCGACACCGGCAGCGCCGAGTAGGGGATATTGACCAGCGTATAGAGCCCCATCAGCGCGATGTAGGTCGCAAAGGCGTAGATGACGCGTCCGGTCTCGCTCAACGCCGGTGTGGTAAAAGTCAGCGCCAGCATTGCCCCCAGCGGCAGTGAGAAGAAGAGCAGATAGGGACGCAGGCGACCAAAGCGGGTACGGGTGCGATCGGCCAGCAGGCCCACGGCCGGGTCGGTCACGGCGTCCCACAGTCGGGTGACCAGAAAAAGGGTGCCCACCAGCGCCGGGCTGATGCCGAACACATCGGTATAGAAATACATCAGATACAGCGACAGCGAGGCCCAGGTGAAGGCACTGGCAAAGTCGCCCAGTCCATAGCTCAGCTTCTCCTGCACTCCCAGCATTGGCATGCCCTCATTGTCATCCCGTGTTCGTGAAACCGGTTTCATGATGGTCTGTCGAGGGCCATCTCACTATGCGACATTGGATTAAATTGATGGATGGCGACCATACGGGCAGGCAGACGCTGCGCTTGCCGTCACGCGCAGCATCTGGTCAAGTGAGCCCACAACCAAAAGGATGTCGTCATGCCTACCATTCGTGAGGTTGCCGCCCGCGCCGGCGTCTCTCCTGCCACGGTATCCCGCGTCATGAAGGGGGAGGTACGGGTCAATGCCGAGACAAGGGCCCGCGTCGAAGCCGTCATCAAGGCGCTGGGGTACGCCCCCAATGTCTTTGCGCGCTCGCTGGCCTCCAACCGGCTGAATGGTGTGGGGCTGGTCATCTCGCATCTGGGCGGTCCCTTCATGGGTCGGGTGATGATGACGCTTGAGGCGGCGCTGCGACGGGCCAATGTTTCCCTGCTGGTGGCCAGTGGCGGCGGCGAGGCCGGGCGCGAGCAGGAGGCGGTAGACTTCCTGCTCGGGCGGCGCTGTGACGGGCTGATCGTGCACGCCGATGCGCTCTCCAACGCAACGCTTGCTGGACTTGCGGCCACCACACCGCTGGTGGTGTTCAACCGGCGGGTGCCGGAGATCGCCGAACACTGTATCCATCTGGACAACGAGTGCGGCGGCTACCTGGCCACCCGCCATCTGCTGGAGCAGGGCCATCGACGTATCGCCTGTCTGACCGGTCCGCTGAAACAGCAGGACGCGGCCGAGCGACTGGCCGGCTATCGACGGGCCCTGCGCGAGGAGGGGATCGAGACGGATGAGCACGCCATCATCGAGGGTGATTTTACCGAGCGCAGCGGCGAGCAGGGCATGGCAACCCTGCTGGCCCGCGAGGCGGCGGTCACGGCCGTGGTGGCCGGCAACGATGACATGGCGCTGGGCGCCATGGCGGCCCTGCGGGCGCGAAGGATCTCGATGCCGCAGACCATCTCATTGATCGGCTATGACGATGAGGCCTGCGCGCGCCATGTGGTACCGGCTCTGACGACCGTTCATGCGCCGCTCGAGGAGATGGCGCAGGCCGCCGCCGAGCGACTGCTGGCACTGATCGAGGGCGCTACGCTGCCGCCCTCGACGCCTTTCATGCCGACACTGATCGAGCGGGAAACAGTGGCCGCCCCGGGGGGCTGACTACTTCTCTTTTGGCGCCTGCGTGGTACTGGCAGCGCCAGGCCCGGCACTGACCGGTACGCGCCGGGAACGCCTCAGATTGATGATCGCAATGCCACCCACCACCAGTGCGCCGCCCATCAGCTTGTTGAGTGCCATGCTCTCACCAAGCATTAAAACGCCCAGCAGTACCACGACCGCCGGAGTCAGAAGCGACAGTGGAATGAGGCGTGCCACCGAATGGCGCCGCAGCAGGGTATTCCACAGGCCATAGGCGATGATCGAGGACATCACCGCGCTGTAGATTACCGCGCCCCAGCCCCGCCAGCCGGCCTCCATCATCGCCGTCCACTGATGCTGTTCAAACAAAAGTGAGCCTGTCCCGACCAGCGGGATGGCAAACATCGACAGCCAGCCGGCCATCGTCAACGGCTCGATCTCCGGGCCTGTCTTGACCAGTAGATTGGTGATCGCCCAGCCCAGCGCACTCAACAGCAGCAGCGTCAGCGCCAGCGGCCCCGGCAGAGTGGGGCCACCGGCCAGCACCACGACACCGGAAAAGGACACCAGCATGCCGATGGCAGGTTTGAGGCGCAGGCGCTCCTTCAAAAAGATGGCCGCCAGGATGGTGGCAAAGGGCGTCCCCAGCTGTACCAGCAGCGCCCCGGTGCCGGCTTCGGCGTAGTTGAGCCCGATAAACAGGAAACCAAAATGCATCAGACCGAAACTGGCGGCCAGCTTCAGCACCAGCGGCAGCTGCACGCGGGTAATCCGGGTAAAGGGCACGATCAAGAGTGCTACCAGCGTAAAGCGCAGGGTTGTCATCAAAAGCGGCGGCATCTCGACCAGGCCCAGCTTGATCATGATGTTGTTGAACGCCCAGATCAGGATGACGGCCAGCACCAGATAGAAATCGCGAAGAGGCACGGCAGCTCCCGAATGAAAAGACGCCCCGCCTGATGTGATGCCGGGCGGGACGTTTTCATTCTAGCAGGGTGTTACCGCGACACATCAGTCACCTGATGGTCCCACCACATGCTTGAGCTCAAGATAGGCGGCCAGTCCCTGTGGGCCCAGCTCCCGTCCGATGCCGCTGCGTTTCATGCCGCCCCAGCTGATGTTCGGCAGGACCAGCTGCTCGGTATTGAACCAGACAATGCCCGCCTCGAGTTCGGCACCCAGGCGCCGGGCGCGCTCGGCATCGCCACTGATCACGGTAGCGGCAAGACCGAAATCGCTGTCGTTGGCCAGCGCCACGGCGTCCTGCTCATTGCTCACGGTATGGGCACACAGCACCGGTCCGAAAATCTCCTCGCGCCAGAGCGCACTGTCAGCAGGCACATCCCGATAGAGCACCGGGGCAACGAAAAAGCCGTGCTCGGGAAGTGTTCGATGGTGTTCATCACGTACGGCGATTAAACCTTCCTCCTTTGCCCGGGCAAGATAGCCGCGCACTCGTTCGCGCTGTGCAGCGCTGGCCAGGGGCCCCATGGTCGTATGCGCATCCAGTGGATCGCCAACAGACAACGCATCAATACGCGCGCTCAGCGCCGCCAGTACCGGCTCGACCACACGCTGGTCGACAATCAGGCGTGACGTGGCCGAGCAGATCTGCCCGGCGTTGAAGTAAAGCCCTGCCATGATCCAGTCGGCGGCCTGTTCGGGGTCGGCATCCTCCAGCACCACGATGGGGGACTTGCCGCCCAGCTCAAGTGACAGATTGCGGGTGCCGGCGGCCGCCTCTCGCATAATGGCCTCCCCCACACCGTTGCTGCCGGTAAAGGAGAGCTTGTCGATGCCCGGATGACGGGCCAGCGGTGCGCCGATGCCTTCACCATCACCGAGCAGCAGATTGAACACCCCGGCGGGCAGGTCGATTTCCAGCGCAATGTCTGCCAGCGCCAGCTCGGGGAGCGGTGTCACCTCGGAAGGTTTGAAGACCACCGTGCAGCCGGCAGCCAGTGCCGGGGCGATTTTCCAGGCACTGGTCACCAGTGGAAAGTTCCAGGGCGTGATCAGGCCGGCCACGCCCACCGGCATTTCATATTCGAATGCGCTGACCCCGGCCATGGTGGCCTCGACAGGGCGCCCCTGACGTGCCTCGAGATCGCCGGCCTGAGTGGCGTAGTAGCGATAGCAGGCGATGGCATCGTCAAGATCGATGGCTGCTTCGGCCAGCACCTTGCCGTTATTGATCGATGAACAGTGCATCAGGGCTTCACGCCGGTGTGCCAGGGCATCGGCAATGCGCATCAACCACTCACCTCGCTGGCGCCCGCCCAGCGCCCGCCAGCCGGGCAGTGCTGCGCGGGCGGCTCTGACGGCGTCATCAACATCTGCCGCGTCGCCTCCGGTCAGGATGGCCAGTCTGGTTTCATCGAAGGGGTTGATGACATCAAGACGGCGCTGGCCGGCAATGGGCACCCACTTGTTGGCGATAAACTGATGGGTCAACTTCTCCATATGGCTACTCCTCAGGCCTTGTGATCGCGCAGCCATGTCTCGATCAGGGCATGCAGCCGTTCCCCGGAGAAGCTGGGGAAATGGCCGCCGTGTACCGTTCGGGCCGGCAGGGCGCGTAGTCGCCGCATACTGGCGGCGTAGTCGTCGAGATTGCTGTGCCAGGTATCTTCGATCAGCGGCCCGTCATAGATCAGATCACCCGAGATCAGGGTGGCGCTGGCGGCTTCCCACAGTGCGATGCCGCCCGGCGAATGGCCCGGCGTGTGGATGACTTCAAAGCGGCGATCGCCCAGATCCAGCATGTCACCGTCTTCTAGACATGCGATGCGATCGGGCGGAGAGAGGCGATACCGGTGATATTCAAACGGGGCCGGCGGCAGCGCCTCGAACATGGCGTCGTCGAGAAAATCGGCGGCCAGGGTGCGCTCAAGGTCGGGACTGGCAAGGATGTCGGCCTCGGCCGCGTGGACATGGCAGGTGCCAAATTCATGCGCCGCGCCGATGTGATCAAAATGAGTATGACTGGCCACTGCCAGCAGATCGCGCTCGGTCAACTGCGGCACATGCCGGCGCAGCGGCACCGCCCCCAGGCCAAAATCCACCAGCAGATCGCGATCGCGGCCGCGAACATGCCAGATATTGCAGCGGTAAAAGGGTCGGATCGCCGGCTCATCGATACAGGTGATGCCTGCGCCCATGGTTGTGGTGCGATACCACTGATCAGCGTCGCGGCGTGGCAGGACAATATGGGTCATGTATCACGCTCCGAAGGCGTCAGCACTCGGACACCGAGCCAGTAGAGCCCACCGGTGATGACAAATACCGGCAGCGAGGCGCCAAAGGGCAGCGGGGTCACCAGTGTCCACCAGGCTGCCAGCGCCGCGCCGATCAGATAGGCGCCGATGGCGATGGGTGCCGTGGGGCGCCCGGGCTGGCGTCGAGCATCGAGCAGTGCGGTGTTGTAGCCTTCACGACCGACGAGATAGTAGTCGGCAATCATTACCGAAAAGGCGGGAATGAACAGGGCGCCGATCAGCAGCAGAAAGTTCTGGAACTGATCCAGAATACCGGGAATCAGCGCGCCGAATACCGTGACAACACCGATGATCAGTGCCGGCTTCCAGAAACTCATGCCCGGGGCGACATTCATGCACGAGAGTGTGGCGCTATAGACCGCCATGACGTTGGTTGTCATCACCGAAAAGAAGATGACCAGCGCTGCGGGCAGCCCGAAACCGAAGCCGGCCAGCAGGCGGGTCGGGTCATAGGTCTGCTCAAGGCCATTGATGATCGACAGTCCCGAGATGGCAGCCCCCAGCCCCATGGCGATCAATGCCGCCAGAACGTAACCCAGCCAGGTGCCCCAGATGGCGATGGCGCCGCTTTTGCAGTTGCGGTTGTAATCGGCCGAGGAGGAGATCCACGAAAACGCGGTGGCAATCACGATATCGAAGGCAATGCCCAGCGTAATGGCGTTACGGGACTCGACCGGTATTTCGACAAGCGCGCTGAGCTCGTAGTGGCGATTGAGTTGATAAAGCACGATCCCGGCCAGCACGAGCATGGCCAGCGCCGCCCAGCGTTCGACGCGCTCAATACCCAGGTGTCCGCGCAGTACGACCATGACGACCACGGTTTCGCACAAAATCGTCATCAAGGGCAGATTGGAGTAGCCGCTGGTGGCCTCAATGGCGTAGTCAAGGCTCATACCCGCCAGCAGCGCCTGAATCCAGCTCCAGGCAATCAGTACACACATGTTGACCAGTGAGATCAGCCGGCTGCCCAGCGGCCCATAGGCGCGCCTGGTCAATACCATGGAGGGCAGGCCGGTGCGCTGACCCATCAGTCCCACCAGCAAAAGCGGTATGGCACCGATCACCGAACCCAGAGCGACGGTGCCCATGGCGGTAGTGAAGGAAAGATCCGGCACCAGCAGCATGCCGGTCAGAATGGTGGTCACGACCACATTGGCACCCAGCCACAGGGCCAGTGTGCCGAAGGCGCCGAGACTGCGGTGCTGATGCTCGCCCAGCGTGTCCTGCCCGAAAAAATTTTTGAAAGAGGGCATGCGATTGTCCTTGTAATGTTGAGCGCCGGCACCCGGGTTTAGACACGGCCAGCCTGCCACTGCCCGGCATCGATCTCGATCAGGCAGGGTGCATCCAGCGCTCTGTTGTTCAACGCTTCTTCCAGCGCCTGTGGTGTGGTCACCCGGAGAGCGGCGATGCCAAATCCGGCGGCCAGCTGCTGAAAGTCGGGCGCTACCGGGTCCACTCCCAGCCGTGTAACACCTGCGCTATCCATGGCGCGGCGGATCTCCTCAAAGCCTGCGTTGTGCCAGACCACGATGATGATCGGCAGTTGTTCTTCGAGCGCGACACCAAGCTCTGCCAGGGTAAACATCACGCCACCGTCCCCGACCAGTGCCACCACCGGTAGGTCGGGGCGTGCCAGTGCTGCGCCCAGTGCAGCCGGCAGACCGTAGCCCAGCGTGCCGTAGCCGGTGGAGGCATTGAAAAAGCGGCGAGGGGCGCCGCGCGCGAGCAGATGATTGGCGGCATAGACCGGCGCGGTGGAGTCACCCACGATGATCGCCTCGGGCAGCACGCGCGTCAGTATCTCGAACAGCGGAACGAAGGGCGCCATGTCAGGGCGTTCATGCAGCGCCAGGCGACGGTGCAGGGCACTGACGATGGCGGCGCCGTTACGCTCGACCGGGGTCAGCCGGGCCAGCAAGTTGGTCATGGCGGCGCTGGCGTCGGCCACCAGCCCCAGCGCCGGTGGATGATTGGCATTGAGCTGCCCGGGGTCGATATCGATGCGAATCAGCCGACCGGTCAGCCTGAAGCCGCCGTCGAAGGTGACGTCATAATCGGTCTCGCCCAGCTCGGTGCCGATCGCCAGAATGACATCGGCCTGCGCGGCGAATTCGCGAACCTCGGGCCAGGTGGCATTGGCACTCAGATCTAGTGGATGATTACGCCCCAGCACGCCACGTGCGTTGATGGTGGTCAACACGGGCGCATCGAGTCGCTCGGCCAGCGCGCGTGCTGCCTCCGGATTTCTGACGCAGCCACCCCCGAGCAGCAGCAGCGGTCGCTGTGCTTCGTTCAGCCATTGAGTGGCCTGTGCGATGGCCTCCGGGTCGGGCGCCGGGGCGTACAGGTGCGCCGTTGCGGGCAGCGGCGACTCAAGCGTGACGTTGAACAGGTCACGGGGAATGCTGATATGCACCGGGCCCGGCCGGGCCGTATCGAATACGGCCAGGGCGCGATCCAGCACGCGCGGCAGATTGGCAGGGTCAAGCAGGGTATGGCTGAAGACGCTGAGACCGGCCAGCGTGTCATGCTGGCTGGGCATTTCATGCAGGCGACCTTCGCCCATGCCAAGCTCGGCGCGCCGGTTGACGCTTGAGATCACCAGCATCGGTACGCTGTCGGCCAGTGCCTGCCCCATGGCCGTGGCGATGTTGGTCATGCCCGGGCCGGTAATGATGAAACAGGCCGCCGGCCGGCCGCTGGCGCGCGCGTAGCCGTCTGCCATGAAACCAGCGCCCTGTTCATGGCGCGGGGTGACATGCCGCAGTGCGCCACCCGCCAGCCCGCGATAGAGTTCAATGGTATGAACGCCGGGAATGCCGAAGACGGTATCGATACCGTGCGCCGCCAGCGCCCGTACCAGCCAGTGTGCCAGAGTATGACTCATGCGCCTGCCTCCGCCACCGGGCGGCTGTGATCGGGTCGGGCCAGACTGCCGGCCACGAAGCAGACCAGACTGGCGAAGAGGCCGGCGTAGACCGGGGTATTGGCCAGCAGCCCGTCCTTGAACATGAACATCAGTACCGCCACCGTGCCGGCGGCCATGGCCGCGATGGCCCCGACGTTGGAGGCGCGTTTCCAGAACATGGCCCCAATGATGGGGACCAGCATGCCGCCGACCAGCAGGTTGTAGGCGATGGTCAGCGCGCCAATGACATCGTTGACCACCAAGGACAGCAGTACGGTCAGTACCCCGATCAGCAGTGTACACAGACGGTGGGTCGACAGGCGCTCATCCGGCGCGCGACCGGTGAGAACCGGCAGTAGATCGCGAGTCAGAAGTGTCGAGGCGGCCAGGGTTCCGGCGCTGGAGGTCGACATCATGGCCGCCATGGCGGCAGCTATGATCAGGCCACGAATCCCATCGGGCAGCGCCAGCTGGGCAACGGCGGCGAAGGCATTGTCGGCATTGTCGAGATCGGGCAGCAGTACGCTGGCCGCCACGCCGACCAGGGCACCAAGTACCCCATAGACGATGCAGTAGAGGCCGGCACCGGCGCCGGCTAGGCGGGCCACGCGTACCGAGCGGGCGGTAAACACCCGCTGCCAGATATCCTGGCCGATCAGAATGCCGAGGAAATAGATTACGAAGTAGGTGATGATGGTGTTCCAGCCGATCCCCGTCAGCGAGAAATGGCCCGGATCAGCCCTTTCCATCAGGGCGCTCCAGCCCCCGGCGTAGTGGACGGTCAGCGGCAGCATCAGGCCCACCATGCCGATGGTCATGATCACGAACTGCACGATATCGGTCAGCGTCAGCGACCACATGCCGCCGATGGTGGCATAGACCACGACGATGCTGCCGCCGACCAGGACGCCCACCCAGGCCGGTACTGCAAACAGCACGGTGACCAAGGTGCCAATGGCAATGGTGGAGGTCACTGCGATCATCAGGTCATAGGCGAGCATGACGGCCGAGCTGACGGTTTTCGCCGCCGGCGTATAGCGCCGCTCCAGTAGCTGGGTGACGGTATAGAGCTTCAGTTTTGCCAGTGGCCCGGCCAGTACCAGACTCAGTACGATCAGCCCCAGGCCGAGGGCCGCACACAGCCACATGCCCGAAAGGCCATAGGTGTAGCCCAGCGTGACCGTGCCGACGGTGGAGGCGCCGCCGAGCACGACCGCCGAGAGTGTGCCGATATAGAGTCCCGGTCCCAGCCGACGGCCGGCCACCAGATAGTCCTCCTGATTGCGGGCACGCCTCATGCCCACCCAGCCCAGCGCCAGCATGCCCAGCGCATAGAGCGCAATGACCAGTAGATCGAGCCACATACAGAATCATCCTTCCGCCCCGGGGACGGTGTTTGTTGTTGTGATGGCGTACGGCTGCTGCCAGATGGCTGGCGCCGACTGGCATAGTGGGCTAGCGGTATTGAACGCCGGGCAGGATGCAGAGCAGCTCAAACATCAGATTGGCCGCCACCACTGCCGTCTGCCCATGGGGGTCATAGGGCGGCGATACCTCGACCAGATCACAGCCGACGATATCCAGCCCCCTGAGACCGCGGATGATCTCCAGTGCCTGGGGAATGGTCAGGCCACCGATCTCCACCGTGCCGGTGCCCGGCGCGTAGGCGGGATCGAGGCTGTCGATGTCATAGGTGACATAGACCGGGCCACCACCTACCTTCTCGCGGATCTCGGCCATCAGGGGTGTGAGTGACTTGTGCCAGCACTCTTCGGCAGGCACCACGCGAAACCCCTGCTGGCGGCCCCAGTCAAATTCATCGGGCGCGTAGCCGGTACCCCGCAGGCCGATCTGGGCGACCCGCTGACAGTCCAGCAGCCCCTCCTCGACTGCGCGGCGAAAGGGCGTGCCATGGGCAATTTCTTCACCGAACATCTGCTCATTGATGTCGGCATGGGCATCGATGTGTACCAGGCCCACCGGACCATGCTTTTTGGCCATCGCGCGCAGAATCGGCAGGGCAATGGTGTGATCGCCGCCCAGCGTCAGCGGTATAACGTCGTGGGTGAGCAGATCATCGAACCAGTGCTCGATGATCGCGACGCTTTTTTTGAGATCGAAGGTATTGATCGGTACATCACCGATATCGGCAATCTGAAGACTCTCGAAAGGCGCCGCGCCGGTGGCGACATTGAAGGGACGCAGCATGCGTGACTCGTCCCGGATCTGGCGCGGACCGAAACGGGTACCGGGGCGGTTGGAGGTGCCAATATCCATCGGAATGCCAATGAAGGCGACGTCCAGCCCAGCACCGGTATCCTGGGTGGGCAGGCGCATCATGGTGGCCGGGCCACCAAAGCGGGGCATCTCGTTGCCGCCCAGTGGCTGATTGAAGTTCCTGGTGCTCATCGTTGATCCTCGAATGCCAGTAGCAGGTACTGATTCATTGCAGTAATCGTGCCAATTCTGCAATGGCCGTGATTCAAGCAGTTACAAGCAGCCTTGATGCACGGATGAATCATTTCCCTGTCAATGATGATTCATTGTTGTATGGTGATCCATCCATGAATCACCGGAGGCGATATGAGCGATATCGACAGCGCGCTTTTGGAGGTCCTGCTGGAATCATCCCACGATCATCTGGTCATCACTGACGCCACCGGTGACATACTGCACGCAAGCCCCGGCGCCTGTGCGGTCTATGGCGTCTCGATGCAGGCGCTGCGCAGTACCAGCGCCCAGGCGCTTGAAGCCCGCGGAGTGTTCTCGCCTTCGGTCACCATGAAGGTATTGGCCAGTGGCGCCTCGGCACAGGTCATGCAGACCACGCTGACCGGTCGACAGGTACTGGCCGAGGCGCATCCGATCTTTGTGCACGACGAGCTGGTACGGGTCGTAAGCCGATCACGGGACATGACGGATCTGCAGCTTCTACAGGAAGAGTACGCGCTGCTGTCTAATCGGTTTAACGATCAGTTGCGTCGCAGCGACCCGGATACCCTGACCAGAACCCTGGGACTTGAGGCATTCGAGGTGCGCAGCCGTGGTATGCAGGATGCGGTGGCCCTGCTTAAAAGAGTGGCTGATACGCAGGTCACTGTACTGCTGACTGGGGAATCCGGTGTGGGCAAGACCGCGCTGGCGCGGCAGGTACACTGCTGGAGCGAGCGTCGTGAAGGGCCCTTCGTCGATGTGAACTGCAGCGCCATCCCTGAAAGTCTGTTTGAATCGGAAGTCTTTGGCTATGCACCGGGGGCGTTCAGCGGGGCCTCCCGACGTGGCAAGCCGGGGCTGATGGAACAGGCCGAGGGCGGCACTCTGTTTCTTGACGAGATCGCCGAACTACCGCTATCCGTGCAGGCCAAGCTGCTCAAAGTATTACAGGACGGTATGGTCATGCGTCTTGGCGATACCTTGCCCAGGCGGCTCGACTTTCGCCTGGTCGTGGCTACCAATCAGGCGCTGGAGCATCGTGTGGAGGAAGGCGCTTTTCGGCTGGACCTTTATTACCGTCTCAATGTGGTGCCCGTTCATCTGCCGCCCCTGCGCGAGCGACGTGAGGATATTCCGGCGCTGGTAGAGCGCCAGATGCGTCGACTCAACGAACGCTACGGTCTCACTCGCGTGATTGATGAGCGGCTCTGGGCGCAGCTGATGAGCCATGACTGGCCCGGTAACGTTCGTGAGCTGGAAAATTTCCTTGAGCGCAGCTGGTTGACCAGTGATATGGATGTTGCAGACGACACCCGCGAAAGAAGCTGTCGGCTGATACCGTCGAAAGGGGCTGAAGTCGCCAGCGACTTCGAACCCGAAGCGCTGCCAGAGAGTGACACGTTCAATCTTGCAGCCACCCTTCTGCGTACGGAGCGTGAGCTGCTTGAACGCGCCGTTCGCGGTGCTTCTTCCACCTATGAGCTGGCTCGGCGGCTGGGCATCAGCCAGCCTAGCGCGGTGCGCAAGCTTAAAAAGCATGGCTTGCGGGTGTCGTCGCGGTAAGCTTGGCCCTTTCATGCATTGAAGCGAGGAACAGACAATGCGTCAGTGGCAGGTATGGGCGGGTGCCGTATTGGTGATGGGACTGTCCGGCTGTGAAAGCGTGCAGCGAATGGCGCAGAACATTCCGGGCGCTGAACATATTCCGGGGCTTTCCAGCGAGGGTCCGGTCGAGGCGACCGTGCCCAGGCAGGTGCCCTTCCCGGTCGAGACCTATGCAGCGCTTTCAAAAACCGGTACTGCGACCATCAAGGGGCGTCTGGCCTATCAGCTGACCTCGGGACAGACCGTTTACGGCAATCGTGAGAAGGTTTCGATTGCGCCGGCCACCGAGTATTCGGCCGAAGCCGCCGACAAGGCCCTGGCCGGTCAGCGCGTTGAGCCGGCCGACCCGCGCGCGCAGGCCTATACCCACATGACCACCACCGACGCCAACGGCTACTTCACTGCCACCGGCATCCCGGCGGGTACCTTTTATGTGGCCGGCACCGTGGCGCTGCCCAACGGTCAGGGACGAAGCCCGTTCATCCTCAAGCAGGTGCGGGTGAAGGAGGGCGGCTCGGTCAACGTGACGCTGAGTCGATAATAGATCGCCGCTGCAACCCTGTTGAACCATCCTGTCCTGGAGAACCTCAATGAAAGCCGCCATGCTCGCCCCGGCAGCCGTTTTGATCCTGTGGTCACTGGTCATGCTGTTCTGGATGGCCTTCAGTCGCTTCAGGGCGATGAAGGACACCGGCGGTGATCTGAAAAGCGCCCGCCCGGGTGGGCGCGGTCAGGACCTGGAAAGGGTGCTGCCCGAGCGTGCCAACTGGAAGGCGCACAACTACACCCATTTGATGGAGCAGCCCACGATCTTTTATCCGGCGGTCATCATTCTGGCCATGATGGGCGCCAGTCCTCTGGATGTGTTGTTTGCCTGGGGGTATGTGCTGTTTCGCATCATCCACTCCCTTTATCAGGCCACCATCAATCGAGTTGCGGTGCGCTTTCCCCTGTTTCTGGTATCGACCATCGCTCTGGTCTGGCTGGCCTTGCGGGCGGTGGCGGTCACGCTGTTTGCCTCCGGGGCGGTCTAAAGGGCTATTCAGGCACCCACTGGCGACATCGCTCGGTCGTAGGTCGTGATCTCGAAAGGGTTATCGTCCGGGTCGCTGAAATAGAGAGACCACGCCACCTGGTGATCCTCGAGCCGGGGCGGTACGGGGAGCTCTTGCATCAGCCAGTTCTGCCACTGATAAAACTGCTCGCCACTGACGCCCAGCGCAATGGTCGAGCGACAGGGGGCGTGGGCGCGCTCAAACAGTGACAGGCAGACGGCGCCGGTACTGTCAGCGATGATCAGCGGGCCACCCGGTTCATCGGCCCAGAACGCCAGCGCAGCGACGCGCTCAAGGCCCAGCACCCTTTGATACCAGCGCTCGGCGGCCGTGCGGTCGGCGACATACACATGAATGTGATCGATACGATCCAGTGATGGCGGCATGAGGTGATCTCCCTGGTCCCTGAGTTGTCAGCACATCCTGAAGGGTAATAAAAAAACCGGCGCCCGAGGGCGCCGGTTTTCATTATGGGCTGTCATGGCTGACAGCTGACCATCAACGCATCAGCTCTTTTTGGAGAGCGTGGCCAGTGCATCGTTGAGAATGCGGCTCGGACGCATGGCCTGACCGGCCAGTTCGATATCCGGGTGGTAGTACCCCTTGATCTCGACGGCCTTGCCCTGCACGCCGTTGAGCTCATCGAGGATCGCCTGCTCGTTGTTGCTGAGCGTCTCGTAAAGCTCGCCAAAGAGCTTTTTGAGTTCGGCGTCGTCGTCCTGTTCGGACAGCGCCTGGGCCCAGTACAGCGCCAGATAGAAGTGGCTGCCGCGGTTGTCCAGCTCACCGGTCTTGCGCTTGGGCGACTTGTCACTGTCGAGGAACTCGCCGTTGGCGCGATCGAGTGCGTTGGCCAGCACGATGGCGCGCTGGTTATCAAACGTCTTGCCCAGGTGCTCAAGTGACGCCGCCAGTGCCAGGAATTCCCCCAGGGAATCCCAGCGCAGGTGGTTTTCTTCCACCAGCTGCTGGACGTGCTTGGGCGCGGAGCCACCGGCGCCGGTTTCAAACAGGCCACCACCGTTCATCAGCGGCACGATCGAGAGCATCTTGGCACTGGTGCCCAGCTCCATGATCGGGAACAGGTCGGTGAGGTAGTCACGCAGTACGTTACCGGTCACCGAGATGGTGTCCTCACCGCGGCGCGTACGCACCAGCGTGTACTGCATGGCTTCGACCGGCGTCATGATCTGGATATCCAGACCGCTGGTGTCGTGATCCTTCAGATACTGTTCGACCTTTTTGATCATCTGCGCGTCGTGGGCGCGCGCGCTGTCGAGCCAGAAGATCGCCGGCGTCTGGCTGTCACGGGCACGGGTCACGGCGAGCTTCACCCAGTCCTGGATCGGGGCGTCCTTCGTCTGGCACATGCGCCAGATATCTTCGCGCTCAACCGAATGCTCAAACAGTACGTTGCCTGCCTCATCGGTAACGCGCACGGTGCCGTCGGCCGGGATCTGGAAGGTCTTGTCGTGGGAGCCGTACTCTTCGGCCTTCTGCGCCATCAGGCCGACGTTGGGCACGCTGCCCATGGTGGTCGGATCGAAGGCGCCGTTTTTCTGGCACTCCTCGATGGTGGCCTGATAGATGCCGGCGTAGCAGCGATCCGGGATGACGGCCTTGGCATCGTGGCGGGCGTCATCGGCGCCCCACATCTTGCCGGAGTCGCGAATCATCGCCGGCATGGAGGCATCGATGATGACGTCACTGGGCACGTGCAGGTTGGTGATGCCCTTGCCGGAATCGACCATCGCCAGCGACGGGCGTTCCTTGTAGAGCGCCTCGATGTCGGACTTGATCTCGTCCTGCTTGCTGGTGGGCAGCGAGGAGAGCGCCGAGTAGAGATCGCCCACGCCGCTGTTGGCGCTAAAGCCTGCCTGGCCGAGCACCTCGCCGTGCTTTTCCAGCACGTCGCGATAAAACTCGTCGACCACGATGCCGAACATGATCGGGTCGGAGACCTTCATCATGGTGGCTTTCAGGTGCAGCGAGAACAGCACGCCCTGCTTTTTGGCGTCCTTGATTTCGCTTTCGATGAAGCGGCGCAGGCGACGCGCGCTCATGCTGGCGCCGTCGACCACTTCACCCTCGGTGACGGCGACCTTGTCCTTGAGTACGGTGGTGGTGCCGTCCTTCTGGACCAGCTCGATCTTCAGATTGCCGGCCTTCTCGACCACGGCGGATTTCTCGCTGCCGTAGAAGTCGCCCTCGCTCATGTGGGCAACGTGAGACTTCGAGTCGGACGACCACTCGCCCATGCGGTGCGGATATTTCTTCGCGTAGTTCTTGACCGACTTCGGCGCCCGGCGATCGGAGTTGCCCTCGCGCAGTACCGGGTTGACGGCACTGCCCTTGACGCGATCAAAGCGGGCACGAATGTCCTTTTCCTTGTCGCTTTCCGGCGACTCGGGATAGTCGGGGATGGCGTAGCCCTGACCCTGCAGCTCCTTGATCGCGGCCTTGAGCTGGGGCACCGAGGCGCTGATGTTGGGCAGCTTGATGATGTTGGCTTCCGGCGTTTTGGCCAGATCGCCCAGCTCGGCCAGATGATCCGCCATCTTCTGGTCGTCTTTCAGGTAATCGGGGAACTGCGACAGAATGCGCCCGGCAAGCGAAATATCGCGGGTTTCGACGATGATGCCGGCCGAATCGGTAAAGGCATCAATAATGGGGAGCAGCGAATGGGTGGCCAGCGCAGGTGCTTCGTCGGTGAGGGTGTAGATGATTTTCGGCGTGTTGGACATCCTGGTATAAACCTCTCTTGTCACTGCGATTGCATGGAATACATGACGGTTGCATGAAGCTGGAGCGGTACGCAGTGGTCGTGCAAGGGCAGTCTATCGTCTGTCTTCGCACCCACTCGCCCGACGATGAATCTTGCCTGCGAAGCGCCCGGACCTCATGCGAATAATGCGCCCGCATGAGCCAGCGATCCGATCATGGCGAGTATAACAGTGCACCCTGCCGGGTGCATGAGCAGGCCCCGCGCAAGGGAGGCTCAAAAAATAATCCATGTTATTTAAATGCCTGATACCAAAGAATTTGTTGTCAGCGCTTGGATAATTGCCGGGTCTTTCTACCCTGAAGGAGTACTCAATCATTGCAGGAGGCAACATGAAAGCGACATGGATAGCACCCTTTGTTCTGGCACTGGCCACGACTCCGGCACTGGCCGGCGAGCAGGCAGGTTCCACCGGGCAGGTCAGTAACAGTACCAGCATGTCCTCTCAGCAGGGGGGTGGCGACGCCAGCCAGACAGGCCAGCAGGGTGGCGATCATGGCACCAGCGGTCAGTCCGGCAGCATGACCGGTAAAATGGAGCAGAAAGCAGGCGAAAAGGCCGGCCAGGAAATTGACAGGCATACGTCCAATTCCGGCAGCATGACCCAAAAGGCCGGCGAGAAGGCCAAACAGGGCATCGATAACCGTACCGGTTCCAACACCGCCGGCAACAGCGGCACGGGGACATCCGGTAGCGGTGGCAGTAACACCACCGCACAGTAATCCGCCGCTCTCGGCCCCGGGTGGATCGGGGCCAATGCCGGTAACCATGACGCCCCTGCCCTGCGGCAGGGGCGTTTTTTGATCGCGGGTATTGATTCCGGCTGAAGACCGCGGGCCAGACAGGCGGTCCTTGTGCCAGGCTTGGCTGTCAGATATCAGGGCAGTCCAGTAGACGGGCCCGTGCAATGAACGAAGGGATCCCCATGGCTGGCAGCCTGCAGCATCAAAAACAGCGTCTCGGTAATCGGCTTGCCGACATGATGGATCACCCAGGTGCCATCTGGCTGCTGTTTGTGGCCTCGATGCTTGAAACCCTGATCGTGCCGATTCCGATCGAAACCGTGCTGATCCCCTGGATGGTGCTGCGCCCCGAGCGTCGCTGGCAGCTGGCCCTGGTGGCGCTGGCGGGCAATCTGCTGGCGGCGGCCATCGGCTACGGGCTGGGGGTCTGGGCGATGGGGTATTTTGGCGATCAGTTGATCGGGCTTTTCGGCGGTCAGCAGGCGTTTAATGATTTCGACCAGCGCTTCAGTGACAACGGCTTTCTGGCCGTGCTCTCCATCGGCGTGATTCCCATCCCGTTTCAGATTGCCATGCTGGTGGCCGGTAGTACCGGCTACTCCCTTGTGCTGTTCATGTTGGCCGCGATGCTGGCCCGCGGCGCGCGCTATTTCGGCTTGGCGCTTTTGGTACACTTTTTTGGTGATCGGGCGCTCAGGCTCTGGAAGCGTCATGAGCGGACCATGCTGGTGCTGCTGATCGTCGCGGTGGCGGGCTATCTGATTTACAAGGGGATCAATCTGATGGGCGGCGGTAGCGCAGGCTAGCCGCCGCCCCTGATGCCGTTTCCTACCAGTTCATGTTCCAGCCCAGCGAGAAGGTGCGTCCGCGGCCCTGAAACTCGTAGAGTTCTTCGGGGCCGAAGTCGGGCGAATAGAAGATCGCCGCGCGCTGCCCCCAGACGGTGGCGTACTGTTTGTCCAGCAGATTGTCGATGCCGGCCGTGAAGGTGCCGTAGCCGTCGGTGCGCTGGCGGGCGATCAGATCAAACGTCGTGAAGCCGTTGATCTCGTTGTCGCCGGCCGCGCCCAGATCACTGGCATCGTCGGAAAGATCGAAGGCGTGATTGCCCTGCAGACGCAGTGAGCGGTCATTGCCGGCCCATTCCACAAAGGCCGTGGCGCTGGACAGCGAGGCGTAGCGCGCATCGCGCTTGTGCCAGCTGCCGTCATCGTCGAGCTGTTCGGAGCGGGTCAGATGGGCGGTGCCGCCGACTTCCCAGTGATCCCCGATATAACGCGACGTGGCCGCCTCGAGGCCGTAGTCGCGGCGCTTGTCATCGATGATGCTGGTGCCCAGCTGCTCGTCATTGTCCAGCGCCCGGTCCGACCAGGCGTAATACAGCGCCACCTGGCTGTTCCAGGTGCGGCTGCGATAGCCCCAGCCCAGCTCGACCTGATCGGTCTGGATGCCGTCGACCGGATTGCTGCCGATATCGAACTGCGCATCGTCATACACCCCACCAATGTTGGGCAGTTCAAAGCCCTGGCTATAGTTCGACCAGAAGCGGTGGCCGCTGTCGTACTCCTGCACCACCCCCAAGTTATAGAGGGTGTTGCTGTAGCTGTTGCTACCGCCATCGTTTATGTCATCGCCTACGGCGAAAGCATCCACATCCACATCGGCATGCTCCTGGCGCACGCCGCCCTGCACTTTCAACCGCTCGGTGACCTGCCACTCAAGCTGAGCGAAGCCGGCAAGGCCATCGACCGAGTAATCCGGATAGCGCGGCCCAATGCTTGCTGTATCAAGCTGCAGTCCACCTGAGGCGGCCACCGTTGCGGGATCGAAAAAGGCCTGGTTGGAAGTAAAGCGCTCATGGTAGTAGTCGATGCCGTAGGTCAGCTCGAGATCATCGCGCAGAGCCGTTGAAAACAGGGCCTTGGCGCCACCCAGGTCGGTATTTTGCTGCGAGGCGCGAAACTCGCCACTGGGATAGGGGAAGGCCCCGAAGTTGCTCTCTTCTTCGCGATAGTACGCCTGAAAATAGAAATCCTGCCCCAGCAGATCGCCGTGGTGGTAGTTGGCATTGTAGAGCTGGCGTTCGGTGCCCGGGTCGCGGTCGGCGCTGTAATTGCCGCGGATGTCGGCGTTGTCCAGGCGGCCTTCGGTAAGCTCGGGAAAGAAGACGCCGCGCTCGCCCTCAAAGCCCGAGTCGTAGTGCTGGCCCAGAAGCGACAGGCTCTGATCCTTGGCCAGGTCGATATCCACACGGCCCATCACATCGATGGCGCGGTTGTCCTGCAGATCGGTCTGGGCCAGGTCCGGAAAGATCTCTCGGTTGTCGCCATCGTAAAAGCGCCCGTTCTCTTCATAGGCCACGCTCAACCGGCCGCGCACGCGCTCGCTGCCGCCGGCCACCGACTGGGCCACGCGCCGGTCAAAATCGCGATGGTTGTTGAACCCGGAAGTGGCGCCGACCCGCGTTTCAAAATGCGGCCCGCCCGCCTCGGGTGTTTTGGTCACGATGTTGATGGTGCCGCCGGTGGCGTTGCCGCCATACAGGCTGTTGGCCCCGGAGAGCACCTCGACGCGCTCGATATTGAACGGATCGATCGAGTCGAACTGGCGCGACAGCCCGCGGGAGCTGGTCATCGACACGCCGTCGATCAGAATCTGGGGGCTGCGCCCGCGCAGGTTCTGGCCGTACTCGGTGCGCCCTTCCGGGGCGAAATCGAGCCCCGGAATCAGCTTGCCCAGCATGGTCTTGAGATCCTCCCCGGCCTGGGTGCGGCGTTCGATCTGCTCGCGATCGATGAGCCAGACGGCGCCGGGAATCTGGTCGGGCGAGGCAGGCGTGCGCGATCCGACCACCACCATCTCCTCCTGTGATTCAAGTGCCGTGGCCTCGGTGGCCTGGCGGGTGGTGGTCGTTGTGGTGGCAGGCGCAGGCGCCTCGGCCGTGGCCGTCATCGGGGTCAGCAGCAGGCTGGCCGTCATCGCCATCGTCGTGACGACATGGGGTTGATAAGGCATCCGGGTTCCCGTGATCTCGTTGTTATGCGATTTATTGAGAATGCTTCTTGTTCATGACGAGACGCTACCCCGGGGGCGGGCGGGACGACAACCCGACCGGGTCGATAGCAGGGCGGCCTTCAGTTTGGCCCTGGCATGGCAGATGCGCTCGCCGGATCAGGGGAGCCGTGATGCAAAAAAGCCACCCCGGGAGGTGGCTTTCTGATGCTGGCCATGACGGCCGGCGCTATGTGACAGGCCGATTTAGCCGATGTCGTCCCGGCCAAGCACAATCAGACGATTGGGCAGCTCGTTGCGCTCGTGGGTGGCGGGCACATGGGTTGTCAGCAGTTTGCCGCAGGCCTCGACACAGTCGAGAAAGCCCTGCTTGGTCTGACCCGCGCGTACCTTTTGGGTAAAGTCGGCCACGATATCGGCCCAGACCGCGTTGTCCAGCCGGCGGGAGATGCCCTCATCCACCAGAATTTCGACATAGCGTTCGGCTTCCGAGACGAAGATCAGCATGCCGGTGCCCTCCTGCGTATGGTGCAGGTTCTGCTCGAGAAACTGCCGCCGGGCCAGGTTGGCGGCGCGCCAGTAGCGCACGTGTTGCGGAATCAGGCGCGTGGTGATGCCGGGCAGGCGAAAGACCACTGCCAGCACCGCAAACAGGACCCACTGCGTCAGCAGCAGGGTCCAGCCACCCAGCCATGTGGCAGCATCGAACCAGCCGGCGATGACGGCCAGCGCCCCAGGTAAGATCAGGGCGACAAGCCCCGCCCACAGCAGCGGGATATAGGCGTAGTCGTCTGCCCGTTCGGCCAGCACCGTGACGATCTCGGCATCGGTGTCGCGCTCGACGCGGGCGATCGCCTCGCCCACCTCGCGCTGTTCGCTCTCTTTTAGTAATGACATACCGCGTTATCCCTTTAGAGTCGTTACCAGCCGCCGGAGGCACCGCCGCCGCCGAAGCCGCCGCCACCGCCGCTGAAGCCACCGCCGCCGCCGAGACCGCCACCAGAACGGCCACCGCCGCCCAGCATGCCGCCCAGCAGCATGCCGCCCAGCAGGCCACCGCCACCGCGACCACCGCCGCGAACGATCATCAAGACGATGAACATCAGAATCGACAGCCAGATGCCGGCGCCGCCAAGCTCATTGGACTCACCGGAGCCGCGTTCGCTGCGCTGCTCGCTCTGCGCCAGCGGGTCGCCGCCGAGCACCTGGATCATGGCCTGGCTGCCCTCGACGATCCCGCGAGCGAAGTCGCCGTCGCTGAAGGCGGGCGTGATGACCTGGTTGATGATGGTGGAAGACTGCGCATCGGTGAGGCGTCCTTCAAGGCCGTAGCCGACCTCGATGCGTACCTGGCGCTCATCGAGGGCCACGATCAAAAGGGCGCCGTTGTCCTCGCCTTCCTGGCCGATGCCCCATTCGCGGCCCAGCTGATAGCCGTACTGCTCGATGGTCTCGCCGCCCAGATCGGGCAGGGTGACCACCACCACCTGTTCGCCGGTGGCCTCTTCATGGGCGGCCAGCGTGTCGGAGAGCTGCGTCTGGGTGGACGCATCGAGCAGCTCGGCGTTGTCCACCACGCGCCCGGTCAGCTCGGGGAAGTCGGGTGCGGCCTGTACGGCTGCCGTGCACAGCAGCAGTAAAAAACCGACGGTGAGCGAGCGTGTCAGTCGCATCAGGAAATCACCTGTTGTTTTAGAAATTTACCTGCGGGGCCTGGTCTGCGTTTTCGGCAGTGGCCTCGAAGTTTTCGCGAATCGGCAGGTCGCTGTACATGATCTTGTGCCAGATGCTGCCAGGGAAGGTACGAATCTCGGTGTTGTAGGCCTCGACCGCCTGAATGAAGTCGCGACGGGCCACCGCAATCCGGTTTTCCGTGCCTTCAAGCTGGGACTGCAGCGCCAGGAAGTTCTGGTTCGACTTGAGCTCCGGGTAGCGCTCCGATACCGCCATCAGGCGGCTCAGGGCACCGCTCAGCTCGCCCTGTGCCTGCTGAAAGCGCTGAAACTGTTCGGGATTGTTGAGCGTACTGTCATCGACCTGTATCGAGGTCGCCTTCGAGCGCGCCTCGATGACCGCCGTCAGCGTCTCCTGCTCCTGGTTGGCAAAGCCCTTCACCGTCTCGACCAGGTTCGGGACCAGGTCGGCGCGGCGCTGGTACTGGTTTTCGACCTGAGACCAGGCGGATTTCACCTTCTCATCCAGCGTCGGGATGTTGTTGATGCCACAGCCGGACAGGGCCAGACACAGGCACAAAAGCGCCAGACACTGCCAGTAGACGGGGCGCAGGCCGGCGCGGGAGGAGGAAGAGCGGTTGCAATACATGGGCATGATTCGGGGTCTCGAACGAACGGACTTTGAGCGTTGGCAGGCGATCGTGGTGATGTCCTGCCCTTTGAGTCAGTCTACAGGTCACTGACCGGTTGTGGGTGAATTTGATGGGTGTCATCAGTCGCTTCTTAAGGATCAATGTCGCGGCCCGGGCAGGGTGCATTCAAGCAGTATCCTGACTGAGCCGGTATCAGTCCGGGCGCCCACGTTCTGTCAGGACGTCCTCGATCAGGGTGATGAAATCGGCAAATGCCGGGTGGGTCAGACTGGGTGAACGATGGACTTCAAGGGTCGCTGGCGGTATTGCCGGCAGCCCCTCGGCGGCGCCCAGTATTTTCCAGCCGTCAGGGAGCCAGCGTCGATCCACCAGGGTAACGGTTTGTGCCTGATTGACGATGACGCGCAGCCCGCTGGGGCTCTGACTGGTCGCATCGATCTGCCAGTCGCGACCAAGGCCTGCAAGAGCGGTGAGCGCGCGGCGGCGATAGATGCACTGTTCGGGGAACAGCGCCAGTGGAATCGGTTTTGCGGGATCAAGCCTGAAGTTCTGATGCGCCGCCCAGACGACCTCTTCAGTGGCAATGGCCCGGCCACTGCTTTCAGGCGTGTGTCGTACGGCCAGCACAATGTCCAGAAAACCGCGCTCGAGCTGTTCCAGAAGCTCTGTCGACATACGACAGTGAATGTGGACCTGCACCTGCGGATGCTGTTCGCCGAAACGGGCCAGCAGCGCCGTCAGCCAGGCATCGGCATAGTCCTCGGGCAGCCCGAAACGCAGGGTTACGGGGCGTGACCGGCCCAGCGCCGCAAGTGCTTCCTGCTGAAGCTGCAGGAGTCGGCGGGCATAGACCAGAAAGGTTTCGCCTTCACTGGTCAGTCGAACCAGACGACTGTTGCGCTCGATAAGCACGGTTCCCAGTCGTGATTCCAGCGTACGAATACGCAGACTGATGGTGGACTGGGTCCTGTGCAGATGCTGCGCCGCTGCAGTGAATCCACCGCTGTCGACAACGGTGACAAAGGCAATCAGCAGGTCGCTGTCCAGCGCGGTCAACGCTGCACTATCGGTATGGCCGATGGCTGCCATTGAAATGACTCGTTTTACTGATGGATCGATCCTGCGCAGCATACTGCATCCCTGAATTCGTTCGATACCGTGTCATCGCCACCAGACGATGCGGTTTTCGCTGAACGCTGGAGCAGATTCATGACGCAGACGCTGATTCCCCATATCGACCTGACGCCCCTGCTGGACAACGGTCCGACGCGGGACGAGACCGTGGCGGCCATTGTTGAGGCGGCCAGCCATTCCGGTTTCATGACGGTCGGCGTGGCGCCGCAGCAGCTGCACCTGCCGGATGACATTCATGCTCGGCTGCTGCGCTTTTTTGAGCTCGAGGCGCGTGGCAGGCAGCGTCTGGCGCGCCACAAGTTCGAACCCGGCAATCGCAATGTCTATCGCGGCTATTTCCCGCCGCAGGATGAAGATCCGACATGGAAGGAGGGGATCGATCTGGGGCCGGATGTTGCCCATCCGGAGCGTGCCGATGCGGCCAGCGGCGACCCGCTGCGTGAGCCGACACCGCAGCCGCTGGAGAGTGCGCTGCCTGGCTGGTCGGCGGATGTCGCCGGGTATTACCGGGGCATGGAGCGGCTGGGTCGGGTGATCGCTGAAGCGCTGGCCGAGGGGCTTGGTATGCCTCGCAAGCAATTGCTCGAGCCGTTTGATGCCGGCAATTCCACTCTGCGTCTGATTCACTATCCCCGGCGTACGCCCGATGCGCTGGCATCGATGCCGGCCATCGACGGTGAAGGCGACGCCCGACGCTGGCTGGTCGGCGTGCCGCATTTTGACAACGGCTTCATTACGCTGTTGTGGCAGGACCGGGTAGGCGGGCTGCAGGTGCGTACGCCCGATGGCAACTGGGAGGAAGTTGTGCCGCGTGATAACGCGCTGGTGGTCAATTTTGGCCGGCTGCTGTCGGACTGGTCCGATGGGCGCATCCAGGCCACCGAACACCGTATCGTTGGCGGCACCCGTTCACGACACTCGATCCCGTTTTTCTTCGAGCCGGCCGTCGATGCCCATATTCAGACCCTGGAGGGTGTCGATGGAGACGGCTATGTCTATGGAGATCGGCTCTGGGCGCGGATGCTGGAATTCGTCGAATTTCAGGGGCTTGAACGCACACCCACCGCACCGACGTAGAGCGTTGATACCGGCGCCTGTCAGGCGCCTGCCAACGCTTGCCGCTCCCTGACGTGGCACGATCCCGCAACGTTGCGATTCTTTCGGGCTGCCCCCGGGCACTGTGATTGCCACCGCCCGGTGCGGCGTCCCTGCCTGATGATATCGATTATAAAAGGTGTGCCATGACCGCCGGTACGGCGGCGTTGCGACCTGTCCGGTCGATGGCTCATGAATAATATAAAATGGGAGTATTGTGGATGTTGAAACGCATTGATTGGCCGACGTTTATCGGTGCTTTCGTATTGCTGCTGTCCGTGGCGGTGCCTCTGGTTCTTTTCCCCGAGGCCGGCGCGCGCTGGGTATTGACCGCCAAAAACGTGGTCACCGAACAGCTGGGGGTGCTGTATCTGCTGCTGGGCGTGGTGGCCATGGGGTTCATGGTGTATGTCGTTTTCAGCAATCTGGGCCAGATCAAGCTTGGCGAGGCCGACGAGCGGGCCGAGTTCCGGACCTGGTCGTGGGCGGCCATGCTGTTTTGTGGCGGGATCGGGGCCAGCATTCTCTACTGGTCGGTGATCGAATGGATGTATTACATCCAGAGCCCGCCGTTTGAAGTCGAACCCATGTCAAACGAGGCGGCGCGCTGGGCGTCGACCTACGGCATCTTCCACTGGGGGATCGTGACCTGGTCGATCTATCTGATCCCCTCGCTGCCGATGGCCTACTTCCTGCATGTGCGCAAGCGAAGCGTATTGAAAGTCAGTCAGGCAATGTTGCCCGTACTGGGCGAGAAACTCGCCAACGGCTGGCTGGGCAAGCTGATCGATATTCTTTTCATCTTCGGCCTGATGGCGGGCACCGCGACCACGCTCGGTCTGGCGGCGCCGTTGATCAATGAAGGCGCTCACCAGATGTTTGGCGTGCCGCTGGGTGTCGGACCGCAGCTGATCGTGCTGCTGATCTGTACGGCGATATTTGGCTGGAGTGCTTGGTCGGGGCTCAAAAAGGGCATCAAGATCCTGTCCGACATCAATCTGTGGCTGGCCATCGGTCTGCTTATTTTCGTATTCGTGCTCGGGCCGACGCTGTTCATGGCCAATACCGGGCTGGATGCCATCGGACGGATGCTTTCCAACCTGATCCGCATGGCGACATGGACCGAGCCCTTTGGCGGCATCGACGGATTTCCCGACTCCAGTTTTCCACAGGACTGGACCATGTTCTATTGGGCCTGGTGGCTGGTGTTCTCGCCGACCATGGGGTTTTTCGTGGCCCGTATTTCACGCGGGCGCACCGTGCGCCAGATGGTCGCCGGCGGTATCTTTTTCGGCAGTCTCGGGTGTGCGGCCTTTTTCATCACGCTGGGTAACTTCGGTCTCTACATGCAGATGACCGGCCAGCTCGATGCCGTCTCCATCCTCAACGACCAGGGGCCGACGGCAGCCATGTTTGCCGTCCTCCACGAACTGCCCATGGCCTGGATCGCCATCGCCGCCTTCACCCTGCTGGCCATTTTGTTTACGGCCACAAGCTTTGACTCCACGTCCTACATTCTGGCTGCCGCCGTGGAAACGACAATGGAAGGGGGCGAGCCGATGCGCTGGAACCGCCTGTTCTGGGCCCTCTCACTGTCGATTCTCCCGGCGGTACTGATGTGGCTGGGCGGTCTGGAAACACTGCAGACGGCCAGTGTCGTGGGCGGCCTGCCGCTGTTGCCGATTGCCGTGCTGCTGATGGTGTCCTTTGTGCGCGCGGCCAAGTACGACCTGCGCTATCAACCGGA
Organism: Kushneria indalinina DSM 14324; assembly: GCF_003385845.1. Classification (GTDB taxonomy): domain Bacteria; phylum Pseudomonadota; class Gammaproteobacteria; order Pseudomonadales; family Halomonadaceae; genus Kushneria; species Kushneria indalinina. Next base: position 872,710 of record NZ_QRDJ01000007.1, read on the forward strand.
TTACAGCGACCCCGAAATCAGCATCGAAGCGTTCCCGCGTCACGACCCCTGGACCCAAAAGGGCAACTGGAGCAATACGGGGGATGATACGACCGGGCGCTGATGGCACCGAATGGCCAGCCACCCGACCAAAGCAGCACCTTGAAACAGGGTGAACACTCCCGGCGCGCTCTATGCTCAGAGCTGGCATGACTCATTGGAGCACACTGTCATGAAAGCATCGCAGATCGCATCGTGGGGGCTGACCCTGGCGCTGGTGCCCATGCTGGCGCTGGCCTCGTCGCAGCCGGGGGAGGACAATCTGTCCTCCCCATCCATGGAAACGTCCGGGCAGAATACCGGCGGCATGTCCCGTCAGGGCGGCGCCAGCGGCATGCAGGACCAGAGCGGCAGTATGCAGGGGGATCGCCAGCAGCAGCTTCGCGACTCCCATGAAGCCTCTTCCGTGACCGACAGCACGCAGCGCCAGCGCCAAAAAGACGGCGCCGGCACCATGAACGATGATCACACCCTCCGCACAGAGCAGAGCACCAGCGATATTCAGGACCAGCGCACTCAGGACGACACCGCGCCGTAAATCATCAGGTGAGCTGGTTGATAGGCCCGCCTTACGCCAGAGGCAGGCCTGTCTGTCGAGTGTCCGGCCACGGTCTACCGGCGTGCAAGCGCCCGGCGATTCAGCCCCATCACACCCAGTGCCATCAGTATCACGGGCACCAGCAGCCAGAGGTTGAGCTGCTGCCAGCCAAGCCAGGCATTGAGAGGCCCCGCCGCCAGTGCCGAAAGCGTCACGAGGCTGAACACTACGCAGTCGTTGAGCGCCTGCACCCTGGGCGCCTCCTCGGGCCGGTGCGCGGTGGTCAGCCAGGCGCTGGCGGGCACGAAGGTGAAGTTCCAGCCCAGGCCCAGCAGTACCAGCCCCACGCCAAAGGCAGAAAGTGCCGGCGTCAACAGCGCGCAGGCCACGCTCAGCGCCAGCAGGGCCGCCCCGGTCACGATCATGGTGAGATGGCCAAAGCGCCGGATTAGGTGACCGGTGACAAAGGAGGGCGCGAACATGGCCAGCACATGCATGCTGATCACCCAGGTCGTGGCCTCGAAATCATGGCCGTGATGGGTCATCGCCAGCGGTGTGGCGGTCATGGCCAGATTCATCACCGTATAGCCCAGCGCCGCGGCCAGAATCGCGGCCGCCAGCCTCGGCCGTCGTAACAGCGCGGTCAGTGATGTCGGCGCGGCCCGGGTGCCCCGAGCAACCGGATCGGTCAGGGCGAGGTTGGCCACAATGATAAGCGCGACAAGATACAGACCGGCAAGCCCCAGCAGTGTGCCCAGAAAGGGCGTTGGCAATAGATTGCGGGAGACGCCGGCAAGCCAGGGGCCGAACAGCGCTGCCAGCACCCCACCGGCCATCACCATCGACAGGGCGCGGTCACGCTGGGTGGGCGCTGCATCCACCGCGGCGAAACGATAGAGCATGCCGGCACCAACGCTGGCGCCGATGGCAAAGGCGCCGAGATTGAAACCGGCAAAGCTCTCACTTACCAGCGACTGCGCCGCCAGACCAATGCCGCCCAGTCCCACCAGATTGGCCACCATGAAGGTGTGCCGCCGCCCGAAGCGCGCCGTCAGCCAGCCGGCGGGCAGGGTGGCGCAGGTCGTACCCAGCATCTGGGCGGCCACCGGCAGAGTGATCCAGCCGTCACCCGGGGCCAGCCGCGCGCCGATTAGCGGGTTGATGGTGATCAGCATGATATTGCCGCTGACCAGCAGCGCCTGACACAGCGCCAGCCACCAGACCGTGACGGGCAGCCGGGTGGATTCGGGTCGTGCTGTCATGGGGTCACTCCCGGGCCAAAGCGCGCCCGATAAAGAGAGGGCGGCAGCCCGAAATGACGCTGAAAGAGACGACGCATCTGCTCGCCACCACCCAGGCGACAGTGCTCGGCGATCAGGGCGGTTGAGGTGTCACTTTCCAGCAGCAGGCGCCGGGCGGCCTCCAGCCGCAGTCGGGTCAGAAAGGCGCCCGGCGTCATCGCCAGTTCCTGACGAAACAGTCGCGCCAGATGGCGTGGGGTGACCGCCATTGTCTCGGCCATGGTATCGATTCGCCAGTCGGCGAGGGGCTCGGCGGTGACGCGATCCACCAGCCGGCGCAGCCGCCCCTGGCGGGTCATCTGCGCCTTCAATCCTTCGCTGAACTGCGCCTGACTGCCCGGGCGATGCAGAAACATCACCAGTTCCCGGGCAACCTCTCCTGCCAGGACCAGCCCATGATCCTTTGCCAGCAGCGAGAGAGCCAGGTCGATACCCGCCGTCACGCCGGCGCTGGTGTAGATGCCACCGCTTTCCAGATAAAGGGCATCCGGCTCGACCTGTACCTTCGGGAATTGCAGCGCCAGCGCCTCGGCATGGCGCCAGTGGGTGGTGGCGCGGCGGCCATCAAGCAATCCGGCGCACGCCAGGGCAAAGGCGCCGGAGCAGATCGCGCCCACGCGCGGGGTGGTCGCGGCGCGCTGTGCAATGGCTTCGATGGTTTTCGCCTCAAGGTCATGCACGCCCGAACCGCCGGCGACCAGCAGCGTATCGCCGGGTGGGGTCGTGGCCAGCGCATGGGTGGCCTGCAGTGTCATGCCACTATTGGTGGTGACAGGGCCTGGCGATTCTGCCAGCAGGCGCAGCTGATAAAAGGCCTTGCCGGCCAGCTCATTGGCCGAGGCAAATACCTGCCAGGGGCCGCTGGCATCCAGCAGCTGGCAGTTCGGGTAGACCAGTAGATCCAGGGTATGAGACATCGCCGACTTCTCGTAGAGAGATAGCACGAGTCTGCGACCGGTTGGCGATGTCGGCAACGACCCGTTGCCCACCGATTCGGACATTAATGGTCAATCGTTGCGTTCAGGGCCTGTCTGGCCGCTCAGCCACCCGGCGCGCCCCTCGTCCCAGCCGGCAGTCATAAACCCTTCATGCACCGCCTGGCGTGTGGCGTCATCCTTGTGCTGCGCGGCCTTGTGCTTGCCGGCCAGGCGCTCGATATGAAACTCGATGCCCACAATGGCCCGGCACATACCATCGATGTACGCCGCTGGCGCGTCATCGATCGACCAGGGAGCGGTTTGATCGCTCTCAAATCGGTCGGTCAGCTCGGCGACATGCGAGCGCAGCCAGTCGGTGTCCTCGATAAAGCGCAGCGTGCCGTGCGCCTGGATGCTCAGGTAGTGCCAGGTGGGCACCACCCGGCCATGCTCGCGTTTGGCCGGATACCAGTTCGGCGTGATGTAACTGTCCGGTCCATGGAACAGTGCCATGGCGTGGTCGGGAGGTTGCTGACAGAGCGGATTGGCACGGGCGACATGACCTTCGAGAACGCCGTGCTCACCCCGGCAGGCGTTGAGCAGCAGGGGCAGCGGGTTGGCATCGATTCCGGCGCTCGAGACGGTGACGAGTGTGGCGAACGGATAGCGCCGCATCAGGGCGTGCTGCGCTTCGAGGCTTTCCATTTGAAAGTGGCGGGGCAGGTACATGGCTTATTCCTCCTGCAGTACACGCGCGGTCAGCCTCGACAGTGCCTGTTGCTGGCGTCCCTGAGCATCAAAATTATCCGGTGCCAGCCACTGCCTGTGTGCGCAGGCAATGGCTGGCCACTCATGGTCGAGCAGGGCAAACCAGCTCGTATCGCGATTACGCCCCTGCACGACCCGGTGCTGTCGAAACAGACCTTCAAAACGGAAACCAAGCCTTCGGGCGGCGCGTCGGGACGGCGCATTGAGCGCGTCACATTTCCACGCCATGCGGCGATAGCCCAGCGTAAAAGCGTGATCGATCAGCAGATGCAGCGCCTCGGTGGCCATTCGAGTGCCCGCCATTTTTGTGGAAAAGCTCAGATGGCCCAGTTCGATCGTGCCGTGCTCGGGAGTAATGTTGAGCCAGGCGGCCACGCCCAGTGCTCGGTCACTGTCTTGATCCACAAGCGCCATGAACATCGGGTCGCGTAACACTGCCTGATGCTCAAGCCATCGCAGACAGCTTTTTCGATCGTCAAACGGGCGCCCGCCGAGATAGATCCAGCGCGAGGCGCCATCCGCCTGCCAGGCATCAAACAGCGCCTCGCCATGGGCTGCCACATTCAACGGTTCTACACGGCAGTCGCGTCCCTCAAGAGGGGTACGCTCAAACGGATTCGGTGGCTGCCAGTTGCTGATCCACTCACCCACCGGGGCGGTCTCGGGTTCGGTGGGCGCCGTCATGAGCGTGTCGCCGGCAGGGTCAGCATATAGGTGTCGAAATCGTCACTCTTCTGCCAGCCCAGCGATTCATACAGCGCCTTTGCGGCATGGTTGTGGGTCTGAGTGCGCAGCATCAGTGAGGTGACGCCCTGCTCACGGGCCAGGTTGGCGGCGGCCTGCATCAGTGCTCGGCCGATACCACGCCCACGCGCATGTGGCGCCACGAACAGGTCATTGAGCAGCCAGCGAGAAGAGAGACTCACGGTGGAGAACACCGGGTAGAGCTGCACGAAGCCGTCCGGGCCGTGGCCGGTGTCGTGCACCAGCAGACAGGAATCGCCGTGCTCAAGACGCTCATAAAGAAAGGTGCGACAGGCCGCCTCGTCACTGCCCTGTTGATAAAACATTCGATAACCGTCCAGCAGTACAGTCAGGGCATCGAGGTCATTGAGTGTGGCAGGTCGAATGGCGGACATGGTGACTCCAGCGGTGGGTGACGTGCTGTCATCGTGACCGCATACTGGTTCTTCCATAAGGTCCAGTTTCAGGAAAATCAGGAGAACCGGTTGAGCCGACGTGCGCGCGCATCATGGGTCATCGAGGCACTGGCCATTCGCCTGTCACAGGACCGTGAACCGGGGCTGAGTCAGGTGCTGTATAGCGCCTTGCGCGGCTGGATCGAGACCGGCGAACTTGCCGCCGGTGAGGCGCTGCCGTCTTCCCGACACATGGCGCGTGAGCTGGGCATCGCGCGCAACACGGCACTGGCCGCATTGGACCGGCTCGCGGCGGAAGGCCTGGTGGTCACCCGCCCCGGTGCGGGGCTGTCCGTGGCCCGGCTGGCGCTTGCCGAGGCGGTACATCAGGCGCCGGGGGCGCGGCGGGAGGCGGGTCTTTCCTGCCGGGGCGATCGCCTGCTGGCGGCCTGCGCCCCTTCAGGCGGTGGCCACCGGGCCTTCGCCCCCGGCATTCCGGCGCTGGATCTCTTTCCCCGCGCGCAGTGGCAGCGCCTGCTGTGCCGCCATCAGCAGCGCGCCCCCGAATCCTGGCTGGCCTATCAGGCCGAGGGCGGAGTGGCGGCGCTGAAAATCGCGCTGTGTGACTATCTTCGCCTGTCGCGGTCGGTGCGCTGCACGCCGGATCAGATTCTGATCACTCAGGGGGCGCAGCAGGGCTTTGAGCTGATCGCGCGGCTGCTGGCCGACCCCGGTGACCGTGCCTGGATCGAGGAGCCCGGTTATGGCGGAGCGAAAGTGGCGCTAACGGCGGCGGGGCTGTCGCTGGTGCCAGTGCCGGTCGATGCAGACGGCATCGATCCACAGCGTGCTCCCAACGGATCGACGCCAAAGCTGATTTACGTCACACCCTCGCATCAATATCCATGTGGGGTGACGCTGAGCCTGGCGCGGCGGCTGGCGCTTCTGGAAACGGCGCGGGCGCAGGGCGCCTGGATCATCGAGGATGATTACGATAGCGAGTTTCGCTACAGCTCACCGCCGCTGGCCTCGCTACAGGGGCTGGTGGATCATGCCCCGGTCATCTATGTGGGCACCTTCAGCAAGGTGCTCTATCCGGGACTGCGGCTCGGGTATCTGGTGCTGCCATCGGAGCTGGTCGAGCCCTTTCAACGCGCCAACGCCAGGCTCAACCGGGAGGGGCAGTATGTGGCCCAGGCGGCACTGGGCGAGTTTATCGAGCAGGGGCATTTTTCCCGTCATGTGGCGCGCATGCGGCGGGCGTATCGCACTCGTCAGGCGGCGCTGCGTGAGGCGCTAAAGCCCGCGACCGTTGAGGGGCTCACGCTCTCCGACGGCCATGCCGGCATGCATCTGCTGGCCGGGCTTGATAATTCGCTACAGGAAAAAGCGCTGGTCGAGGCAGGCCACGCCCAGGGCATTCAGCTCTCGCCGCTGTCGCGTTATTTTACGGGGCCGAAACTGCAGGCCGGGCTGGTACTGGGCTATGCTGGTAGTCATGAGCAGGAGATCGCCCGGGCCGGTGACTGGCTGGCGCAGGCGTGGCGACGTCTTTAATGCTCGGTTTTTCAGCGTTAGGGGAGAGCATTATGGCCGGCGGCTGGACACGAGATGGCGCAGTACAGGATCAGATTGACGATACCGTGGAAGAGGGCGTGGCGCGGGCGCGCAGCCATCTGGTTCACCAGGGCGAGAGCCTGACGCACTGCGAAGAGTGCGAGGCGCCCATTCCCGAGCGTCGGCGCGAGCTGGTCCCCGGCGTTCGACTGTGTGTGAATTGCCAGGCCGAAGAGGATCGCCATACCAGCCGGACGTCAGGCTTTAACCGGCGCGGCAGCAAGGACAGTCAGCTGCGCTGACGGGGAATTTCATCAAGAGACCGGGCCGGCGTGCCCGGTTTTTTTATGCCTTACGCTTTTTGCTTATTTCGAGCATAAGGGCGTCGCGCTATGCTGGCGTCTCATCATCAAGCGCGAGGGAACGAGATGGCCACGTCACGCTGGGTCGGCATCATGGCACTGTTGATCATGATCGCTGTTGTGGTGCCCTTTACGCTGCTGTCGCAGGTGCATGCCTGGTATGGCAGCTTTCTGCTCTGGAGCGTGATGGGCGTGTTGGTCATCGCGATCAATGCGCGGGTCACGCGTCACTTTCGAGCATCAGACAGGCACGGCCGGGGCGACCGGCATGAGTGAGTCGTTGATCTGGAGCGCGGTGGGGCTTTATCTGGTGGTGTCGCTTGTCGTGGCGTGGCGCTCGCGGCAGGGGCAGGGCACCGGCATGGCCGACTATTTTCTTGGCAATCGCCAGATGGGCGGGGTGGTCTCGGCGCTGAGCTACAGCGCGACCACCTACAGCGCCTTCATGATGGTGGGGCTGGCAGGACTCACCTACGCCGGCGGCGTGGGGGCGCTGGGCTTCGAGATTCTCTACTTTGCCGGGGTGTCGCTGGTGGCGGTCTTTGGCCCGCGCTTCTGGGCGGTGGGAGGCCACTTCGGCTTTGTCACGCCGGCGGAGATGCTGGGGCATCGCTACGAGAGCCGCGGCGTAAGCATTGCGGTGACGCTGGCCAGCTGTCTGTTTCTGATTCCCTATGCCTCGGTGCAGCTGGCAGGCGTGGGCTATCTGCTCTCCGGCATGAGCGGTGGCGCCGTGTCGTTTACGACCGGTGTGGTCGTGGCCACGATTCTGGCAATTCTCTTCTCGCGCATTGCCGGCATGCGCTCGGTGGCCTGGACCGATTCGCTGCAGGCCCTTTTCATGATCGTGGCCTCGACGCTGGTGGCGCTTTTGGTCGTGCATGAACTGGGCGGGTTCGGCGTGCTCTTTGACCGGCTGGCCCGTGAGCATCCGCAGTCGCTGGTGGTGCCGGGCAATGGCGTGTTCAGCCTGGTCAACTTTCTGGGGCTGACCCTGCCGTGGTTCTTTTTCAGCCTTTCCAACCCCCAGGTCAGCCAGCGCCTGTTCATGCCGAAGGATCTCTGTGCCATGCGGCGCATGCTGCTGGGCTTTCTGGTGTTCGGCCTGGTTTACACGCTGGTGTCGGTGCTGTGGGGCTTTTCGGCGCTGGTCGCCTTTCCGACGCTTGAAAGTGCCGATCTCGCCACGCCGACGCTTCTGGCCTCAAACCACGTGCCGCCGGTGCTGGGCGTAATCGTGATGGTGGGCATTCTGGCCGCGGCGGTGTCGACGATTGATTCCATCATGCTGACGCTGGCCTCGATGATCGCGCGCGATATCCGGGCACCTTCAACGGGAGGGGCTGGGGAAGAGGCCGGCGAGCAGGCCCAGCTCAGGCTGGGCAAATGGGTCATGCCGGTGATTGCGCTGATCGCGCTGGGCTTTGCCGAGCTGCGCCTGGATCTGATTGCGGTGCTGTCGGTGGCCTCCTCCAGCGGGCTGGTGGTGGCGGTGCCCGCCATTGTGGGCGCGTTTTTCTGGTCTCGCGCCACGGCGAGCGGGGCGCTGGTCAGCATTGTGGTCACCGGCGCATTGGTGTTGGCCAGTTTTGTCACCGGCATCAAACCGCTGGGGCTGCCGCCGGGGCTCTGGGGGTTGCCACTCGCAGCGCTTTTATACGTCGCGACAAGCCTGGTGACCCGGCCGCCCCGCCACGCCGCGCATTTCATGCAGATTGCCGCCCGGCAGGGGAGAACTTGATGCCTCTCATGACAGTAGACCGCGCCACCAACGACAGCACCGCCCGAAGGCGGCGCTGTGGAGTCAGACGCTATCCAATCCGTTAATAAGGCGGGGTGAATCAGGCGACCAGACGGGTGCGGATCAGGCGCGTGACCAGCCAGGCGCGCAGCTGGGACAGCTCGTCGGCGCAGAACTCGTTGCCCATGGCATGTGCGTGGTAGTCGACGCTGTAGCCCATGCGGGTGAATTGATCGGCGCGCTGACGGGCGGCGGCTTCACCCACGACCGGGTCCTGACGACCGTGGTGCATGGTGATCAGCAGGTGCCGGTTGGCGTTATGAGTATTGGACGGCATCGTGCCCAGTGCGGTGGAGAGCATCATCAGCCCGCCCAGTCCCTTGCGATAGCCCAGTGCGGTGTGGGCGGCGATATCCGCGCCCTGACCGAAGCCGCCCAGAATGATGCGGCTGGCATCGATGCCGTCGGCCAGCGCGCTGTCGATGCGCATCTCGACCTGACGCACGGCGTCGATCATCTGCTGCTGGGCATGGCCGCCGGCGATCTCGCCGGGGGCGGCGTCATACCAGGCGCTGGCGCGTGCGCCTTCGCGGCATTCCAGCTGGCGAATCGGGGCACCCGGCAGCACGAAGCGGACCGCGCTGTTGGCCGGTAGGTTCAGGGCATGAAACAGCGGTTCGAAGTCATAACCACTGCCCCCCTGGCCGTGCAGGAAGATAACGCAGGCATCCGCCGGACGGCCGCTGGCGGGTTCGATGATCGAGGACTGGGCAAAGGACATGTCGACACCTTGAGAGACGATGAAAGCGATGTCCCAAGGATGACGGTGATGAGGCGCCCTTTCCGTGCCGCAAAAGGCGATCAGCCCCGCCGGCGCCGTGTTTAAGCAAGCCGGCATGGCAGGCATGGCCCCGGTCATCTAGGGCGCTCATACGATCGGCTCAGAGAGTCGGGCCCGTGACATCGTTTCGGTTGGCCTGTCTTACCAGCAGGGTTTCTCTTTTAAGCTGGTGATAGTCGGGGCGCAGCGCGCTGCGGTTGGTCAGAGCAAGCGGGCCCTGTGCAACGCCTTCGTGTTCGCCGGCGACTGCCGTCAGCTCGCCATCCACCGACACGATCATCGAGCCGCCGGTGAACTCGAAGGTCTCGCCGGCGCCCGTCTGATTGACGTAGACATGGGGCCGGGTGTTCTCGACCGCCCGCGCCATGGCAAACAGATGGTGGTCCATGCCAAAGGGCGTCATATTGGCCGAGATGGTCACCAGTGCTTCGGCGCCCGCCTGTGACAGGGCGCGCGCCACCTCAGGAAACTCCACATCGAAGCAGATCATCAATCCGAGGCGGTGCCCGTCGATGTCGACGGTAATTAGCTCGTCGCCGGGGACAAAAGCGTCGATCTCATCGCCGAACAGATGCGTTTTGCGATAGATGCCGGCCACTTCGCCGTGGCGATTGATGCAGAAGGCCGAGTTGGCGATACCGCCGCGATAATGCTCGGCGGCGCCAAAAATCACGGCGGTTTCGCACCACGCGGCGTGGTCGCAGAGCTGTTTCAGTGCGGTGCTTTCGACATCGATGGCCTGTGCCGCGGGTGTGCGCGTGGTATAGCCGCCCAAAAAGAGCTCTGGGAAGACCACCAGGTCTGCCTCGCGATGCGCTTCCATGATCTGCCTCATGCGAACCAGATTGGCCCCCGCGTCGTTAACAACGGGGACAAGCTGCGCCAGCGCCACCTGTAAAATGGGGACCGTCATGATCATTGCTCCTGAGTTTGATCGGGCTGGTCGAGCTGCATGCGCGGCGGCGGTTGCCTGAACCCGCGTGTGAGCACGGCCAGCCAGAGAACGCCCAGCGCCAGCCAGATGCCGCCAATAAGACGTGCGTCGATATCAAGGCTCATCAACAGATAGAAATTGACGATGGCCCCGGCCAGCGGCAGGACGACCCAGCCGAGTATCGCGCCAATGCCCCGGCCCGGACGATGGCGCCGGTAGTGCATGATGGTGCTGATGTTGACCAGTATGAAAGCACTGAAAGCCCCGAAGTTGATAAACGAGGCCGAGGTGGTGACGTCCATGAACAGCCCGACCAGCCCGGTCAGACCGATCAGCACGATGCCGACCACCGGTGTTTTGTAGCGCGGCGAGAGATGGCTCAAGGATTTCGGCAACACGCCATCCCGGCCCATGGTGAAAAGAAGCCGTGAGGCGCCGGCCTGTATCGCCAGACCGCAGGCAAACTGGCCGATGATCAGACCGGCCAGCACGATGGCAGCAAACAGGTGACCACCCACGAGCCGCGCAAGCTCCAGAGCCGCGGAGTCCACGTTGGCAAACTCCGTTCCCGGATGGACCAGCTGCGCCACCCAGGCCACGCCGACAAACAACACGCCGAAAAATGCCACCACGATCAACATCGCGCGCGGAATGGTGCGCCGTGGGTCATGGGTTTCCTCGGTCAAAAGCGTCAGACCGTCAAAACCGATGAAGGAGTAGGCCGCGACCGCGGCCGCCGTGGCCAGCGCCGCAAACGTCGTGCCCTGATTGAAAAAGGGCGACAGCAGTGTGGCGCCGGTATCGTGGCCGGCAAAATGCGATAGGCTCAGCGCCACGAAAATGGCGATGACCAGCAGCTGAAAGGCGACCAGCAGGTAGTTGGCCTTCGCCGCCACCCGAATACCGATGATGTTGAGCAACGTCGTGGGCACGATAAAGGCGATGATCCACGCGCCCAGTGGCACGGCCGGAAACTGCTCGGCCAGATAGGCCGCCCCGATCAGCCAGACCACCAGCGGGATAAAGAAATAATCCAGCAGGATCAGCCAGCCGGTCAGAAATCCCAGTCGGGGCCCCATCTCCATGCCCACATAGGTATAGGCAGAGCCGGCACTTTTATAGTGCACCGACGCCATGCGCCCATAACTCCAGGCCGTGAATATCATCGCCAGAAGCGTGATCAGGTAGGCGGTAGGCGCCGTGCCATTGGAGAGTTCGATGATGATGCCGATGGTGGCCAGCGCGATCAGCGGCGTGACCCAGGCCACGCCAATGACGACCACGGAAGAAAGGTTCAGCGTACGTTCCAGCGTTCTGGTCGATGAGGATGTATTAGTCATGGCGCCTCCGAACGGGTCGATGTGATCGATTGTTGTGGTATTCGATACTGCCGATGCGCTATTCGGGCCGTGCGGCAAACATTCCCTGCATGATGCGGTCGCTGTGCGCGCGGCCGTAACGCTTCAGCGCGAAGGCGTACATCACAAGCCCCAGCAGCATCCAGCCACCGAAGATGGCCCATTCAATGGCGATCAGTGCCGAAGGGCTGCCCGGCAGATACAGACAGACCATGCCCAGCGACAAAACGGCCGCTAGAACGCCCACCGGCATGCCGGCGCTGACGCGAAAGGGGCGCGGCATGTCGGGCGCACGACGGCGCAGAATCACAAACGACAGTGCCACCATCAGATAGGCCATAACGATGCCCAGCCCGCCGGCATTGACCAGCCATACCAGCGCCGGGCGTCCCAGCAGGGGGGCGGCGATCGACAGCAGGACGATCAGGATGATGGCGTTGACGGGCGTTTTGTAGCGAGGATGCAAATGACCCAGAAAGGCCGGCAGCATGCCAGCGTGGGCGAGGGCATAGATGGCACGGGAGCCGCCGATATACATTGCGTTCCAGCTGGTAATGATGCCGGCGATACCCGCCAGGATCATCAGTTTGCTGGCCCAGGTACTATCAAACACGGCCGCCATGGCATCGGGCACCGACAGCGAGCTCTGTTCGAGCGCCGGCTGATCGAGCATCAGGGACGTGCCTAAAATGATCAGCGAATACCAGGCCACGGCCATCAGGACCCCGATGACCATGACCCGGCCGATGTTGCGCGCCGGAAGATTGATCTCCTCGGCCGCCTGGGGGATGACGTCAAAGCCCACGAACAAAAAGGGCACCATGACCAGAACCGCCATGATGCCGCCGACGATACCGCCTTCGTCGTGATTGAACAGCGGCGTCATGTTGGCGCCCTCGCCGGTGAAAAGCGCCCCGGTCACGAACAACACGCCGGCCGCCAGGATCAGGCCGGTGACCAGCTTTTGCAGCAGCGCCGCCGTCGAGATACCGACGAAGTTGATCAGCATCATGACGATCGAGCCGACCACGCCCACCGCGACCCAGCTGGCATTGACGTCCCAGCCGGCAACGGTCCAGAGATAGCCGACGCTGTAGTGGGGCACGAGCTGTTCCACGACGGTCGGCAGAGCCACTGCTTCGAAGGCCACCACGCTCATGTAGCCCAGCACAATGCTCCAGGTGCAGACAAACGAGGCGAAATGCCCCATCGCTCGATAGCTGTAGACGTGCTCGCCGCCAACGCGGGGCATGGCCGCGGCCAGCTCGGCATAGGTCAGACCGACCAGCAGCACAGCGGTGCCCCCGATCAGAAACGCGATGATGGCGCCGAGACTGCCGGCATTGAGAATCGCGGTGCCGGTCAGAACGATCCAGCCCCAGCCGATCATGGCACCAAACACCAGCGCCAGCACATCCGTGCGGGCCAGTACGCGAACAAACTCGGATTTATGCGATGGGGGTTGCATGGTGGCACTCCTGCAGACGGCTGTTGTTATTGGTGTTGTGATGTTCGGATGGTAACGGCTGTTACTAGTGCAGCGATTCGGGCAACTGCATCCGCGCCCTGAGAAACAGGTTTTCCTCGCCGGTTATCCGGTCGAGCACCATCAATCGCTGCCGATTGTTTTTATGAGCCAGCAGCAGCATAAAAGGGTGGTAGACGGTATCGAGGTACTCACTGCTGATCGAGATAGGCTGCGTGAGAAATCGAAAGCGTTGCTCAAGCAGCGCGCGGCGAGCGATGTCAGGTGCTTCATGAGAGGAGAGTTCGGGCGTCAGCACGATGCCTTCGCTGATATCCTCCAACACCAAGTCGACGCGTTCACTGGCGGTGCGTATGTGCGGCTGTAGAGTGTCGATCAGCCACGTGCCGCACTGTCGCTGGTATCGAAAAAAGCGGCGAATGTCTATCGCCATGGCGACGCGGTGGACAGGCACATAAAGCGGGGCCGATTTCAGTACGTGCCAGCGCTTGAGGCAGCGTTTTTCAAGCTGAGCGGCATCGAAGTACGATCTGATCACGCGGCCATGGCATACCATCGTCATGGAATACTCCTCTCAGGCTCGAGTAGCGGGGTGGGCAGATGAGTGTTGCATGAAGCTTGCCCAGACCCGCTCGATGGAAACCGATGCCTGGGGCGAATCGGCATGCGCGACGTCGCGCCAGTGATACAACGTTGATTCCGGATTCTCATCCGGCCCATGAGGGGTGTTGCGACTGATGATGATCAGCAGTGCCGTGCTGATGACAAAACCGACGTAGACCGGGCTGATGCCCAGCCAGGGCGTACCCGGGTCGCCGGTCATGACCCAGTTGACGCCGCCCCAGAACGCGGTGCCCACGCCGCCGCCGACGATGGCCCAGAAGGCGCCGCGAGAGGTGGCGCGCTTGAAAAACCACGCCGCCAGCGCCGGTACCACGATGCCGCCGGCTGCCAGTGCGTTGGCGAATACCCACAGTACGATCAGATTGGGCAGGGCCAGCGCCATCAATAGCCCAAGTGTCGAGATGATCAGTATCGAGACCCGTCCCATACGGATCAGCTGGCGCTCGCTGGCCCGGGGGTTGAGCCGCTTCTGATAGATGTCGCGCACCAAGTTGGCTGAGCCATCGAGCACCATCGAATCCAGAACGCTCATAATGGCGGCAATCAGGGATACGGCGAAAAACGACCCCACCAGTGGCGGAAAATATTCCAGATAGAGCCACGGCAGAATTCGATTGGGGTCCATGTCGGCGGGAGCGACCAGATGAGCCAGAATACCGATGGTGATGGGCAGCAATACGGTTAGAAAGGAGAACACCGTTCCCCATGCCATGCTTTTGACGGCCGTGTTCTCGTCTCGGGCCGCGTAGACGCGCTGCCACATGGGCTGATAGATCAGGTAGTAGGGGCCGCTGGCGGCGATGAAGCCGAGTATGACCACCCAGCCCGGTTCCCAGACATTCCACATTGACGGATCCAGCGTGGCGGCCTGGTCACTCAGCGTGCCTGACTGTGTCAGGCCGAAGACAATGAGTGTCACGATCAACAGGGGGCCGAGCGTCTGGATGACCGTCTGAATGGCATCGGTCACCATGACGGTATGCAGCCCGCCCAGCAGGCAGTAGCCCACGGTGACCACGAAGGAGAAAATGATCGAGGCCGTCATGCTCCAGCCCAGCACGGTCGAGACGACCGATGCCATCGCCAGAATCTGCATGCCGGTCAGTACGATGGAGCGCAGCATGGTAAAGATGGCGGCCGGTACGCGGACTCGTTCACCAAAGCGCAGCACCAGAAAGTCAGGCAGCGTGACCTGGCGGATGCGGTTGATATAGCGCACGAACAAGAACGTCCACAAACCGATGAAGATCAGGGAGGGCAGTACCGGCCAGATGGCCGATACCCCGCTTCGATAGGCCTCGGCAGAGATGCCGATCATGGTGCCGCCGCCAACGTTGGTCCCGACAATGGTCCCGGCGAGCACCCAGAAACCGGTGTTACGACCGGAGACCAGAAAATCCTCGGAGTTTTCGATCTTTCTCGAGTGGTAGTAGCCCAGCCCTAGGATCAGAGCGAAATAGACGACCAGTACCGGAACCACGTAAGCGGTAATGCCCATATCAGTCTCCACGGTGTCGTTGTTGATTGTGGTTAGAGACGTCCTGAATATTCATTTGGCAACGGCGGCTGCCGAAAACCCGGGCTTAGCGCCTCTGACGCCAGTGCGTCTCGACACGTTGCGACTCGTCCAGCGGCCACATGGGCCGTGAAAGATGCTGCCAGCGAAAGGTCTCGAAGCGCCCACTGCTGACGCCCTCATCCTCGATCAGCAGGATGTCGTCGACATGGTCGCCATAATTGGCGCGAAAATGCAGCGTGGACTTGATGCCCACGATGCGCGCCTGGTCGAGCCGCAGTCCTAGAAATTCGTAGCTTTGCGGATCGAGATGGGCAAAGGCGTTGCTACAGACCACCAGATGGACAGCGCCGATGCGGATCACCGCCGTGGGGCCCATGCTCTCCATGACATCGGAGCTCTGAAGCCGAAAGCGGCCGTCGGAGAGCGTGGTGACGATACCGTCAATCTCGATGGGCTCATCATGGAACTCGGGCTGACGCTTGCCCACCTGCGTGACGACGCGCTCACCTTTGCCGGCTCTGATGGCAGCCTGTACGGCCTCGGCATCGACCACCGTGACATAGCTTGTAACCTCGGCCTGGTGGGCCAGCAGCGTCTTCAGCAGGGTCACTCCGCCGCCCGGGGCGCCCGCCAGAGTGGAGTCTGCGGACTCCACCAGCGCCAGTGGCCGTGGGCCGGTATGAATCATGCCGCGTTTGACGGCCTCGTCCGGTGACAGGCGATCGACGATAAACCGATCGCGCAGCGCCCATATCTGTTCGGCAAGCCGCTCTGCCTGTTCTTGTGCGCGCCGGGCATCGTCATGGCTGGTGACGCTGATGACCGAGGCGGTGTCTGCAATGTCCAGCCACGGCTGCACCGGGCAGTAGTTCACGGCCGCAATGCCGTCTTCCTTCTCCAGCGCTCTGACGGCTTTGAGCGCGTCGCGCATCGGTGACTGCGAATCGACCTGCGCCTCGGGGCTGACCAGCATGGGGAGCCTGATGCGCCGTGTGACCGGTCTGAGCCGGCCTTCAAGCATTGCCAGCAGCAGCTCGGCGGTCTGTACGCCGGTTTCGAACTGGTCGATATGAGGAAAGGTCTTGTACGCCAGTACGATGTCGGCGTTGTCCAGCATGGTGTCGGTCAGATGGGCATGGGGATCAATACTGACGGCGATTGGCACGTCGCCCCCCACAAGTGAACGTACCGCACCAAGCAGATTGCCTTCGGGATCGTCACAATGCTGGCTCAGCATCGCGCCGTGCAGCGAGAGAAGGATCCCCTCTACCCGAACCCCTTCCCTGAGGGGCTTGAGTACGGCATCCCGTAGTGTCTGCCAGGCCTTATCGATGACTCGACCGCCGGAAATGGCCGCCGCCGCAACCGTGGGAAGGTAAGCCCGGCCATGGTCTTGCAGCACCTTCAGGAAACCACCCGGCTCGGTGCGACTGCCCCTCAGGGCCGCGGCGATATCGTCACCGTAGTGAAGGTAGCTCGATGCAAAGGTCTCAAGCGTTGCCGGCACATCACTGAAAGTATTGGTTTCTTGCTTGATTGAGCCTATCAGGATCGTCATGCCTTTCGCCTCTTGTTGGCGTTGTCATGAGCCGGCATGTCACCGGCAACTAACGAGGGCCGGAGTGCTCAGCGCTCCCTCACCACATCCTCGATCTGCCCTGACAAAATGTCGTCGATGCGGTCGGGATAAAGCCGCAGCGCGGCGGCGCGGGCGTGGCCTTCCATGCGCTCGGTCAGGCTCTGACGAATGGCCGAAGGGGCGATGGCGCCAATGCCGTCAGGCTCGATCCACTGATGCGTGCAGGTCTTCAGGTAGGTGCCCACCCACAGGCCGCCGGTATAGCGGGCCGCCGTCATGGTCGGCAGAGTGTGGTTGGTGCCACAGCACTTGTCGGAAAACACTACGCTTGCGTTCTCACCGATAAACGCCGAGCCGTAATTGGTGAGGCGCGACAGCAGCTCATGAGCATTGCGGGTATGGACCTGCAGATGCTCGGTAGCCATGAAGTCGGCAAAAGCGATCAGGGTGGCTTCATCGTCGCAGACCACCACGTCGCCGCGCTGGCGCCATGCTTCCCCGGCCGTCTCTCGGGTGGAGAGACTTTCGAGCTGGCGCTCGACCTCATCGATTGTCTCGCGGGCAATGCGCTCACTGGTGGTGGCAAGACCCGGGCGGGTGCGGGGGTCGTGCTCGGCCTGGGCGAGCATGTCGGCGGCCAGCACACGTGGGTCGGCGCTGTCGTCGGCGATGATGAATATTTCGCTGGGGCCGGCCAGAGCATCGATACCGACCGTGCCGAACACCTGTCGCTTGGCTTCATTTACGAAGGCGTTGCCTGGGCCCATGATCTTGTCGACGGCGGGAACACTCTGCGTGCCGTGGGCCATGGCCGCGATCGCCTGGGCGCCGCCGATGCGAAAGATGCGATGCGCGCCGGCCAGATGGCTGATGGCCACCATGGATTCATGGGCACCCGGCGGCAGGCACGCCACGATGGTTTTACAGCCTGCCACGGTTGCCGGTACCAGTGACATGATGGGTGCCGAGAGCAGCGGATAGCGTCCGCCCGGGACGTAGCAGCCGACCGTGGTGAGCGGAATATGACGATGACCGAGATGAACACCCGGAAGCGTCTCGATCTCGAGCGGCTTGAGTGTTTCAAGCTGCGCGCTGGCAAAGCGGCGTACCTGCTCGATGGCAAACTCGGTATCGCGACGGGTCTGATCGTCGAGTGCCTCGACGGCGGCGCACTTTTCCTCATCGCTAACTTCGAAGTGCGTGATTTCGACGTGATCAAAACGGGCCGCATAGTTCGTCAGGGCCTCATCACCCCGCTGTCGCACGTCGGCAATAATGCCAGCCACGGTATTGGCCAGTTCGTGTCCCGCGTCCTCCGGCTCCGTCTCGGCCTGCTTGAGGTAGTGCACCTTCGTGTCGTCGAACGTGATTCGTGCCATGTCGTACTCTCTCATGTTATTCGCCATGCAGGCCGTGATAGGTTGCAAGAGTGGTAAATATGCTTACCGTTAAATATATTTACCACTTTGCCCGCCTGTCAACGCTGGCGGATACGACCATGGCCCAATGTGTAAAAGGTGTCTGGATCGAATGCCGGGCCTGGAGAAGTACGGTTTAGAAGGTGGGCGGGCTTACGGCGCTGACCACAATACAGAGCTCATCGAAGGGATTTCGCATTCTGTGCGGCAGGCGGCTGTCAAAATAGTAGGCGTCGCCGGTCTCAAGGATTCGAACCTCGCCATCGACGGTCATCTCGAGTTTGCCCTGAACCACGACACCGCCTTCTTCGGCGTCATGACAGTAGGGAGCCGGACCAGTGTCAGCACCGGGCGCGTAGCGCTCGTGCAGGATCATCATGGCGGCGCCCTCGAGATGCGAACCAACCTGACGGTAGGAGAGGGAGGTGCCATCGGCCAGCTCGACGAGGTCATCGGCGTGGTAGAAGATGGGCCGGCCGACGGGGCTGTCGTCGCTGTCCTGCGCTTCCGAAAAGAAATCGCTCAGCGTGATCCCCAGGCAGTCGAGGATTCTTTTCAGAGAGCTGATGGAGGGGCTGTGACGGTCCCGCTCGATCATGGAGATGAACGGGTGCGTGACGCCGCTGTGCTCGGCCAGCTGCCTTATCGACATCTTGCGTGCCTTTCGCAGCGTGCGTAGACGTTGACCGGTGGTCAGCGCCGCAGGGTCTGCACTGGTTGAAACATTGTGTGCTGTCATGAAACGACCATCAAAAAGAGACCACCGGCGTGTTTTTTACTGATGCGGCGAGTTTATCAGACTCGAACGTAAATCCGGCGGTTGAGCGCTCGTGCCGGCTGCGCTGCCTTCGGTATCGTTTGGGAAGCGCTTCTCCGCTACATCAGGACGACAGCCGTGCCAGCAGCCACTGGCGAATGGCCGGGACCTGATCGGCGCTGATGGTATGGGCCATTGGCCAGGTGCGGTACTCCACGTCATAGCCCATGTCGGTCAGGCGTTCGGAGGCGCGCCGGCCGAGCGTCTCATCCACGATCGGGTCCTGGGTGCCGTGGTGGATCTCGATCGGCGTGTCGCGGTTGGCGGCGTCCGTCTCGATGCTCTCGGCCGTGGCAAAGTAGGTCGACATGGCCAGCACTCCGGCCAGTGGTTCGGGATAGGTCAGGGCCGCTTCATAGGCGACCGCGCCTCCCTGGGAGAAGCCGGCCAGTACGATGCGGCGGCTGTCGATGCCGCTGGCGATCTGCTCGTCGATGAGGCGCTGAATACGCTGCGCCGATTCTCTGAGCTGGCCTTCGTCGATTTCGCGCTCCAGTGCCATGCTGGTGATGTCATACCAGGCCGGCATGGTCATGCCGTTGTTGACGGTGACCGGCAACATGGGGGCATGGGGGGAGACAAAGCGCACCGCCAGATCGTCGGGCAGCGAAAGTGCTGGAATGAGCGGGTCGAAATCGTGCGCGCTGGCACCCAGGCCGTGCAGGATGATGACCACGGCTGTGGCCGGTGTCTGTTCGGGCTCGAAGATCACGGGGGGCTGTTCGGTCATGGGGCGTCCTGTGGGTCGGCAAGGGGATCACTGGATGGTGCGTGACAACGCCGGGGCTGTCCATGGGCGCTGGTGGCATCAAACGGGATCGGCCAGGCTTGAAAGGCTGTCACTGATCATTCAACGGGAGATTGCCATGAAGCCACAAACCCTATGGACCATTGTGGGCACCGCGACAGCGGGCGTCGCGGGCATACTGATGCGTCAGACCCTGAAAAAGACCTTTCGCTACGGCGTCTTCGAGCCGCCCGTCAATCCCGATCGGGACGATATCGAGTGGCGTCAGGCCATTTTATGGGGCGCTGCCAGTGGCATGGTCGTGGGAGCGGCCAGAATCGTGGGGTGGAAGGTGGCCTCGGCCGGCCTGCGGCGCACCCGTCGATCACACCGCGGACAGCGGCTGCTGGCACGACTCGAGGACTGATGCCTTTCGACACGCAGAGTGCTCGCGCGGACCCGCCTGATCGGAAGACAATGCGCCCGAGCGAGCAACATTGCGGAGAGTGATTGCACTGCCATGACTCTCATGTGATGATACTTTATAACATTTTTGATGCCGAGTGATTGCCCGCTCGGCATTGTGCTGTCATGGAATCACATCGTGTCTCGTCACTTCTCTTCTATGGATGATTCGCCGAACGCTCAGCGCGCGCGCGATAACGTCATGATCCGCTGCCGGCGCTCGATTCTGGCCTCATCGGTCGTCTGGCGGCTGCTGCTGGCGGTTGTGGGGCTGGTCGGGCTCTGGGGCATGGTGCACTGGGCGGTGGCCATACCATGAGCCATTCTGATCCCCGAGGTGCGCCCATTCATCTCGATAACCTGACGATTACCTATCAGCGCCATCCGGCCGTGCACCATGTGACCGGCAGCTTCGAGGCCGGCAGTCTGACGGCCATCATCGGTCCCAACGGCGCCGGAAAGTCCACCCTGATCAAGGCGTTGACCGGCACCATGGCCGCCTCGGAGGGCCGGATCGATCGCGCCGGCATGTCGCCCAGTCGTTATGGCTACCTGCCCCAGGCCGCCGAGGTCGATCGCAGCTTCCCCTTGAGCGTGTTCGATACCGTGGCCATGGGGGACTGGCATCGTCTGGGCGTGTTTGGCGGCATGAAGCGCCAGGATGTGGCCCGGGCGCTGGATGCCCTCGATAAGGTCGGCCTGACCGGCTTCGAGCAGCGTCGCATTAGCGAGCTCTCCTCCGGGCAGTTTCAGCGCGTGCTGTTTGCCCGTCTTCTGCTGCAGGATGCCCCGGTCATTTT
Organism: Kushneria indalinina DSM 14324; assembly: GCF_003385845.1. Lineage (GTDB taxonomy): Bacteria > Pseudomonadota > Gammaproteobacteria > Pseudomonadales > Halomonadaceae > Kushneria > Kushneria indalinina. The sequence goes on from NZ_QRDJ01000007.1 coordinate 893,640, forward strand.
GCTGGATGAACCCTTTAACGCCATCGATGAGCGCACCACCCGAGATCTGCTGACCCTGATCCGCCACTGGCATGAGCATGGCCGCACCGTGATTGCCGTGCTGCATGACATGTCCCAGGTGCGTCAGTGCTTTCCGCAGACGCTGTTGATGGCGCGGGAGGCGATCGCCTGGGGACCCACCGATGAGGTGCTGCAGCATCACAACCTGCGTCGGGCCAACATGATGGAGGAGTCCTGGCGCGCGGACGCCCATACCTGTGCCCTTCACGAGGAGGAGCAGGCATGAGTCTTCCTTCGATGATCTATGACGCCACGCTGGCGCCCTTTGTGGATTTTGGCTTTATGCGGCGGGCGCTGGTGGCCTGTATGGCGCTGGGGCTGGGCTCGGGCCCGGTGGGCGTACTGTTGATGCTCAGGCGCATGAGCCTGGTCGGCGACGCCATGAGCCATGCCGTGCTGCCGGGCGCTGCGGTCGGTTTTCTGGTCGCGGGTCTGTCGCTGCCGGCGATGGGGTTGGGCGGTCTGATCGTGGGGCTTGCGGTGGCGCTGCTGTCGGGGCTGGTCAGCCGCACGACAGCGGTGCGCGAGGATGCAAGCTTTGCCAGTTTTTATCTCACCTCGCTGGCGGCGGGGGTGTTGATCGTATCACTCAAGGGCTCGAGTGTGGATCTGCTGCACGTGCTCTTTGGCACCATTCTGGCCATCGATCAGAACGCGCTGTATCTGATTGCCGGTATCTCGTCGCTGACGCTGGTGCTGCTCGCACTGATCTATCGACCGCTGGTGATGGAGTGCTTTGACCCGGGCTTTTTACGCGCAGTCGGCGGGCGCGGGCATCTCTATCACGTACTGTTTCTGTTGCTGGTGGTGCTCAACCTGGTGGCCGGCTTTCAGTCGCTGGGCACGCTCATGGCGGTGGGGCTGATGATGCTGCCGGCGGTGGCGGCGCGCTTCTGGGCGGTAAGCCTGCCGGGGATGATGTTCAGCGCCATGCTGGTGGCCTTCATGGCCGGCATCATCGGACTCAACATCTCCTTTCATACCGGCGTGGCGTCGGGCCCGACCATCGTGCTCTCGGCCAGCGGGATCTATCTGCTGTCGTTTCTTTTCGGGCGGCTGGGCATCGTGCGTCAGCGTTTGTCACGACCGCATCTGGCTGGTTAGCCGGGTGTTTCACTGTTAAACGGGGAACAGGCATGAACGTCAGAGTCTGGTGGGCCGGGGCCGCAATGCTGGCACTGTCGCCGCTGTCAGCCGCAGTGGCGCAGGCCGCCGAAGTCAGGGCGGTGGCCTCCTTTACCCTGCTGGCCGATGTGGTCAGCGAGGTGGGCGGCGACCGGGTGGAGGTGTCGAGTCTGATCGGGCCCAACGGCGACCCGCACGCCTACGAGCCGACGCCAAACGATGTGCGCCGGGTCCGCGACGCCGACGTGGTGTTCATGAGTGGGCTGGGGCTTGAAGGCTGGATGGGCCGGTTGATCGAAGCCTCGGGGTTCAAGGGCAGCCCGGTGGTGGTCTCCGACAATATCCATACCCGCGAGATGGGTGAGGATGAACACGGCCACGGTCATGACGGAGGGGACGGCCATGGCGATGAACACGGTCACGATGACGCGCACGGTCACGACGATGACGCCCACGCTCATGACGGCGGCCATCATCACGCTCATGACGGGCCCGACCCGCACGTCTGGAACGACCCTTCCAATGTCGAGGTGTGGGTCGACAATATCGTCAGCGCGCTGTCAAAAGTGGACCCGGCCGGGGCCGACGCGTATCGGGCCAACGGCGACGCTTACAAGCAGGAGCTCGCATCCCTGGATGACTACGCTCGAGCGCAGTTCGAGGCGATCCCCGAGGACCGGCGCAGAATCCTGACTTCCCATGACGCCTTCGGCTATCTGGGCGATCGCTACGGCGTGACCTTTTTGTCACCGCTGGGGACGACCACCGACAGCGAGGCCTCGGCGCGGGATGTCGCAGGGCTCATCACCCAGATGCGTGAGGAACACATTGGCAGCTACTTCCTTGAAAACACCAACGACCCGCGGCTGGTCGAGCAGATCGCGCGTGCCACGGATGCCCGGCCCGGCGGGACGCTCTACGTGGGGGCGCTCTCCGATGCCGATGGGCCGGCTCCCACCTACGTCGACATGTTCCGCTTCAATGTTGACCAGCTGGCGGCAGCCATGCAGCAAAACGACTGATCCCGACCGCTGACCGGCTTGTCAAGGGCCCGGCCTCCGAGAGGAGTGCCGGATCTTTGCGTCAGTGATGTTCTACCCTTTTCAATCCGGACGGATCATTTCATCAATACGCGGCATCTGCCGCTGGAGTCACCATGTTTCCGACCTTTACCCTGCGCTATGCGCGCCTGCCGACCCATTTTTTTGAACCCTTTACCCCGGTCACCGTCGAGAAGCCCGAGCTGGTGGCGTTCAACCGCGAACTGGCCGAAACGCTCGGTTTTGATCTGTCAGCCTTTGATGAGAAAACGGCCACCGACTGGTTTTCCGGCAATGAAGTGCCGCCCGGTGCCGAGCCGGTCGCCCAGGCCTATGCCGGCCACCAGTTCGGTGGTTTCTCGCCGCGGCTGGGCGATGGCCGCGCTGTGCTGCTGGGCGAGGTGACCGACCGCGACGGCGCGCTGCGGGACATTCAGCTCAAGGGCGCCGGGCGCACGCCGTTTTCCCGCGGCGGCGATGGCCGTGCGCCGCTGGGACCGGTGTTGCGCGAGTATCTGCTCAGCGAGGCCATGCATGTCATGGGCATTCCCACCACGCGGGCGCTGGCGGCGGTGACCACCGGTGAGCGGGTGATGCGGCGCATGCCTGAACCCGGGGCGGTGCTGACGCGCGTGGCGTCGAGCCATATCCGGGTGGGCACCTTCCAGTACTTTGGCTCGCGCCATGATGCCGAGGCCGTGAAGACGCTTGCCGATCACGTGATCGAGCGCCACTACCCCGAGCTGCTTGAAACGCCCGAGACAGATCGCTACATGGCGCTTTTGAAAGCCATTCAGCAGCGCCAGGCCGAACTGGTGGCGCGCTGGATGGGGGTGGGCTTTATTCATGGCGTGATGAACACCGACAACACCTCGATTGCGGGCGAGACCATCGACTTCGGCCCCTGCGCCTTTATGGAGCGCTATGACCCAAAGACCGTGTTCAGCTCGATCGATACCGGCGGGCGCTATGCTTATGTCAATCAGCCGGTGATTCTGCAGTGGAACATGGCGCGTCTGGCCGAGGCGATGCTGCCGCTGTTCGACGAGGACGAGCAGCGCGCGATCGAGCGTGCCACCGAGGTGGTGCAGGGGTTCTCCGAGCAGTATCAGGCGGCCTGGCTTGCGGTCATGCGTGACAAGATCGGTCTTCGACATCACGAAGAAGACAACGATCAGGAGCTGATCGAGGCCCTGCAGGAGGCCATGCGGGTCGGGCGCGCCGATTTCACCCTGACCTTTCGACAGCTCGGCGAGTGCGCCCGTGACGAGGCGGCAGATGACGCTTTGCTGGCGCTGTTTGAACAGGATGCCGACATGCGCGACTGGCTGCCGCGCTGGCGTCAGCGTCTGACCCGCGAGGCGGCCAGCGGTGACGAGATCGCACGTCGGATGCATGCGGTCAACCCGCTCTATATTCCGCGCAACCATCAGGTCGAGCAGGCGCTCAGTGCGGCCGCCGAGGGCAACTTCGAGCCGTTCGAGACGCTGCGCGAGGTTCTCGCCCACCCGTTTGACGAGCAGCCCGGGCGTGAGGCCTGGACGTTGCCGGCCGGGCCCGATGAGGGCGTATTTCGTACCTTCTGCGGTACGTAAACGCGTGGTTGCAGATTCATGTGTATTCAGAGCAGAGGAGACAGGGATGACGACATCGAACAGGACGTTCGCACTGGTGACCGGTGCCACCAACGGCATCGGTCTGGAACTGGCCAAATGCTTTGCCAATGACGGTTATGACCTTTTGATCGTCTCTCGGGGCAGCGGCCTGGAAGAGACGTGCGAGATGCTGGAAGGCTATGGCGTGACAGTGACCACCTGCGCGGCGGATCTGACCCGATCCGATGAAGTCGACAAGGTTTGTCAGGCCGTGACCGACAGCGGTCGCACCCTCGATGCCGCCGCGCTCAATGCAGGCATAGGGCTGGGCGGTGCGTTTGTTGATGGTACGGCGCTGGAAGACGAGTTCTCGCTGATTCAGATCAACGTGATGTCGACGGTGCAGCTCACCAAGCGGCTGTTGCCGGCCATGGTCGAGCGCGGCGAGGGGAAGCTGTTGCTAACCTCATCGATCTCGGGCACCACGCCGATCCCGTTTGAGGCCATCTATGGCGCCTCAAAGGCCTTCATCAATTCGTTTTTCTACGCGGTGCGCAACGAGATCCAGGGCAGCGGGGTGCAGATGACGCTGCTGCTGCCCGGGCCGACCGAAACCAACTTCTTCCACCGCGCCGGTCAGGATGAGACCGAAGTCGGCGCGATGGAGAAGTTCGACCCGGCCGATGTCGCCCGTGACGGCTATGTGGCGCTGATGAGCGGCCATGACACCGCCTACGGTGGTGGGCACTCGGTGGAGTATGAGGCCGAGGTGCTCAACCGCATGGAAAGCGAGTTGCAAAAGGCCCAGCGCCATCGTCTCATCTCGGCGCCGGGCTCGGCCAAAGGCTCGCGCTAGTCGAGTACGATCTCGCGCCCGGTGGCGCTGCTCTCATGGGCGGCGTCGATCACGCGCATCACATCAAACGCCTGCTCGGGCGTCACGGCCAGCTCGGCCTCGCCCCTGAGGTGCGCGACGAGATTGTCATAGTAGGCGCGGTAGTCGCCGCGGACATTGTCGATGGTTTCACTGTCGCCGGTTTCGCCCTGGTAGAGCACGCCGCGCGTCGGGTCTTCCCCCCAGCCGGGCTGACCCGGCGTGCCGCCATCGCGCAGGGTCTGTTCCTGGGTATCCAGACCGTGCTTGATATAAGAGGCACGAGTGCCGTCGACGGCGTAGCGCAGGCTGTCACAGGCGCTCAGGGCGTGGCTTGAGAGCACCACCCGACGGTCGTCATAGCGCAGCAGGACGTGGAAATAATCCACGGCACCGCCGCTGGGTCGCAGGGTGGCCAGGTCGGCGTAGACGGCTTTTGGTGTGCCGAACAGGGTCACGGCCTGATCGGCCAGATGCGCGCCCAGATCATACCAGGCACCGCTGCCGGGGCCGGGGCGCTCGCGCCAGCGGTCGCGTACCTCGGGGCGAAAGCGGTCATAGTGCAGGTGGCAGCGGGTGACACTGCCCAGGCGGTCGGCATCCAGCAGCCCCTTGAGGGTCAAAAAGTCGGCGTCCCAGCGCCGGTTCTGGAAGACGCTGAAAACTCTGTCATGATAGCGGGCGCAGGCGATGATGCGCTCAAGCTCCTTGCCATCAAGCGCCACGGGCTTGTCGATCACCACATGCTTGCCGGCCTCCAGCGCCGCCACGGCAAGATCTGCGTGGGTGTCGTTGGGCGTGGCGATCACGATCAGATCAACCTCGGGGTCCTTGAAGGCCTGCTCGGCACTCGAGTAGACCTCGGTATCGGGCAGATCAGCGTGAACATCGTCAGGGCGGCTGGACACCACGCCCTTGAGGGTCATGCCATCGGTATGGCGAAGCAGGGGCGCATGAAAGACGCGCCCGACCAGCCCGTAGCCGATAATGACGGTCTTGAGAGGGGAGTGCATGGATTACCTCCGTGTCATCCTGTGGACGTGGCCGCGTCGTCTGCGGCCTGTGATGTCATCTTTCCCAACCTGATCGAACAAGGGTGCGCGCATGACCGATACAACCACTCAGCCACCGCCGGGCTCCAGACACGCCATCCTGTCGCGCTGGACAGACTGGGGCAAGTGGCTGGCCCTGATCTCGATGACCGTGGACCACGTGGTGCGCTATGCGCTGTCCAACGAACTCTCCTGGCAGTTCGGCTGGGCCAGTTCCACCATCGGGCGGGTCGCGTTTCCGCTGTTTGCCGCCATGGTGGCCTGGCACGGGCTTTTCGATACCCGCAATCCCATGCGCTATGCGCGCCGCATCCTGATCATCGGTCTGATCGCCCAGTTACCCTATATGCTGATGCCGCGCTACTCCAGCGTGCTGGTGATCAACGTGTGCTTTACGCTGGCCTTTGGGCTGGTCTGGGGGGCCTGGCTGCGTCAGCTGTTGGTGTCACCGCCCAGAGACGGGCGCACTCGGATCATCACTGCCGCGGGTGTGGCGCTTTCTCTGATCGTCTGGTACACCGTGGGGCCATTGCTGGAGTACGGCCGTTTTGGTCTGTTGATGGTGCCGGGATTCATGTTGGCGATGGCGTGTTATCAGCGCTTCGATCACGGCGTGGCGCGCATCTGGGCCTGGCTTGCCGGCGTGCCGATCCTTTTGATCACGGCCCAGCTCAACATCTATACGATCAGCAAGACCGTGGCGTTTTCGACCACGCTGGTGGTGCTGGTGATTGCCGCGGGTCTGGCGCGCTGGATACCAGGCGTGGTGCGCATGCCGCGCTGGCTGTGGCTGTCATGGTACCCCGGGCATCTGGCCCTGATTGCCCTGATCGTTTATCTCCCTTATCTGCTGCCCACCTGATATCGACCCGAGAGTGAGTGAACCATGTCCCTTGATGTAATGAGTTCAATGACCGGCCTGCGACGCGCCCTGTCGAGGCTGCTGCCGGCGCTGATGATGGTCAGCGCGTTTGTGGCCGGGCCGGCAGCAGCCGAGACGCCGGTGCCCATCGTCTTTCCCGAGCAGGTTCAGCAGGGCAGCATGGTGATCGGGCGGGTGCCGCCCGGCAGTCAGGTGACGCACGCCGGACGCACGCTGGGCGTGACCGACTACGGCACGGTGGTGTTTGGCATCGGTCGCGAGGCCGAAGGTGAAAGCCGGGTCGAGATTACGCCGCCCGACGGGCAATCGCGCACGGTGGGTATTCGGGTGACGTCGCGTGATTTCCCCGTCGAGCGCATCGACGGCGTGCCGCCAAAGACCGTGTCGCCGCCGCCGGAGATCGCCGAGCGCATTCGCCGCGAACAGGCCGGCGTCAGCCAGGCGCGCACCCGCGATGAGCGCATTACCGATTTCACCGAGGATTTCATCTGGCCGGTCAAGGGGCGTATCAGTGGGCGCTTTGGCAATCAGCGCGTCTATAACGGCACGCCAGGCTCGGCCCATTCGGGCATGGATATTGCGGTGCCCACCGGTACGCCGGTCAAGGCACCCGCTGGCGGTATCGTGACCTTTGCCAACCCGGATCTGTATCTGACCGGGGGCACGGTGCTGATCGATCACGGCTACGGCATCAGCTCCAACTTCCTGCATCTGTCAAAGCTTGATGTGAAGGTCGGCGATCGCGTGGCGCAGGGCGATGTGATCGGTGAGGTGGGTGCGACCGGGCGTGCGACCGGGCCGCATCTGCACTGGGGCATGAACTGGTTTGATACCCGTATCGATCCGCTGCTGGTGCTAAAGCGTTAGTAGCGACAGGCGGGCGTGTGGCATTTCGACAAGGTGGCGGTCTTTATGACCGCCATGAGTATTTTGAATGGCGGGAGCACTTCAGATTTCGGGTCGTCATGGCGGTAACCTCTGTCCATACGAATAGCGCACTATTTAATGGTGCGTTAATAAAGACAGGTGGCTCACATGGCAATGGCGTCAGGCGTCTCAACTTTTTCAAACATGCGTGTGCGTAGCCGCATGATACTCGGCTTCTCTGCCGTGCTCTTTTTGATCGTATTGCTGACCGCCATCGGGGTATGGCGGGTGGGTGTGGTGCGCGGCATCAGCGGCGGCTTCAAGGCCACCATGATTACCCTGTGCACGCTGGCAGTGCTGCTGGGCATCGTGATTGCCACGTTGATTACGCGCGGGCTTTTGAAAACGCTGGGCGCCGAGCCGGGTGAGGTGCGCGCGCTGGCCGAAGCGATCGGACGGGGTGAGCTTGATGTCTCACGCTGGGCCTATGGTGAACACGATCGTAGCATCATGGCTGCCCTGAGCCGTACGACCGACCGGCTGCAGGAGACGGTGGCCAATGTCCGCCACACTGCCCATGAAGTGTCTCATGCCAGTGGCCGTATCGAGCAGGGCAACAGCCAGCTCTCCTCGCGCACCGAGCAGCAGGCCAGTGCGCTGGAGCAGACAGCCGCCGCCATGGAGGAGCTCAGTGCCACGGTACGTCAAAACGCTGATAACGCTCGTGATGCCGAACAGCTGGCCACCAGCGCCGCCAGCGTGGCCGAACGCGGTGGTGAGGTCTTCGGTAACGTCGTGGTGACCATGAAGGAGATCAACGACGGTGCCCGGCGTATCTCGGAGATCATCAACGTGATCGACAATATCGCCTTTCAGACCAATATCCTGGCGCTCAACGCCTCGGTCGAGGCGGCCCGGGCCGGCGAGCAGGGGCGTGGCTTCGCGGTCGTGGCCGGCGAGGTCAGGAGTCTGGCCAGCCGCAGTGCCGAGGCGGCACGTGAGATCAATGCGCTGATCTCGGCAAGCGTGACCCGTACCGAAGAGGGCACGGCACTGGTGGATCAGGCCGGACAAACCATCGAGGAAGTAGTGACCTCCATCAAGCGTGTTCACCACATCATGGGGGATATCAGCCGTGCCAGCGCCGAGCAGAGCACCGGTGTCAGCCAGGTGGGCGAGGCCATCGGGCAGCTGGATCAGACCACGCAGCACAATGCACATATGGTCGAGCAAAACGGTGAGGCGTCCCGCAGGCTCCATCAGCAGTCGCAGGCATTGGTCAAAGCCGTCTCGGTGTTCCGTCTGGCCCATTCAACGACAGGCAGCGCTGCAGCGGCCGTGCCGGCTCGTGCTTTTGAGGCACCGGCGCATTCGATGCCGACGCCCGCTTCAAAAAACGTTAAAAGGCCTGACACCTCAAAGGGCAGCCTCTCCCGACCGGAAGCGCCTCGTGCGCCATCCCGGACAGCCACGGTCGATGAGTGGGAAAGCTTTTAGGGGCAGAAGATGCCCCGGGTGGGCTGTCAGTCCGCGGCGTGATCGCTCAACGACCGACGGTACTGGCGGATCAGGCGCTTGATCAAAAGCGAGATCAAAAACACCAGCCAGCCCACCGTCATCAAAAGGCAGGCCAGGGTCCACTGCTGGGCATCGGGGAGGGTGCCGACAATGCGCTCCAGCAGCCACCACAGCGGCGGGGCCAGCAGCATCGGCGGATAGAGAATGTGCATCCACATTTCGGTGCGACGCTTTCTGACCCGGTAGCGTGCCAGCGTCAGTTTCAACGGCTGCCAGAGCAGCGTGGTGAGAGCACAGATCAGTACCAGCAGGGTTGCCAGCAGAAAGGCGAGACTCTGATGATTCACCAGTGACCACTGGATGCTCCAGGCATAGCCTACCCATAGGGCGCCTTCGAGCAGGGCGGCCGAATCCGGCCAGCTACCGGCATAAAAGAGTCGTTTGTTCATGAAGGGCCTTTCTTGCACTTTGTCGCAGTGTAGCGCCGAGAAGGCAGCACGGAAACATGATGGTAAAACGGCGTTACACAAAAGGCCCTGCCTTCTTTTGAAGGCAGGGCCTTTTTCCTATGGGTCAGTACCGGTGGCGAGGATTACTTCGCGGCGTCACGCAGGGCGCTGACGGCCGGCAGGGTCTTGCCTTCCACGTATTCGAGGAAGGCGCCGCCGCCGGTGGAGATATAGGAGATCCGATCGGTGACGCCGAACTGATCGATCGCCGCCAGGGTGTCGCCGCCGCCGGCGATCGAGAAGCCGTTGCTGTCGGCGATGGCATTGGCCATGGCCCGGGTGCCGGCGCTGAACTGCTCGATCTCGAATACGCCGGCCGGGCCGTTCCAGAGGATGGTGCCGGCTTCACGCAGGGCGTCGGCGTAGGTCTGTGCCGTCTGCGGGCCGACATCGAGGATCATCTCGTCATCACGGACTTCATCGACGTTACGGGTCACTGCCTCGGCCTTGTCGGAGAACTCCGTGGCCACAACCACGTCGATGGGCAGGGGCACGTTGACCTTGTCCATCAGGGCTTTCGCCTGATCCACCAGGTCGGCCTCGTACAGCGACTTGCCCACGTTGTAGCCGGCGGCGGCGATGAAGGTATTGGCGATACCGCCGCCCACGATCAGCTGGTCGCACTTCTCGGACAGGGCATTGAGGACCTCAAGCTTGGTCGAGACCTTGGAGCCGCCGACGATGGCGACCATCGGGCGCTTCGGATTGGCCAGCGCCTTTTCGAGCGCGTCCAGCTCCGAGGAGAGCAGCGGCCCGGCGCAGGCATCCGGGGCAAAGCGGGCCACACCGTGGGTCGAGGCCTCGGCACGATGCGAGGTGCCGAAGGCGTCCATCACGTAGATATCGCAGAGACTGGCGTATTTCCTTGCCAGCGACTCGTCATCCTTTTTCTCGCCCTTGTTGAAGCGCACGTTCTCCAGTAGCACGACCTCGCCTTCCTTCACCTCGGGGTCCTGCTCCAGATAATCGCGCTCCAGGCGTACCGTCATGCCCAGCAGTTCACCCAGATGATTGGCTACCGGCGCCAGTGACTCTTCATCGTTGGGCTCCCCTTCGGTCGGACGTCCCAGATGGCTCATCAGCATGATGCGCGCATTCTGTTCAAGGGCCGTGCGGATGGTGGGCAGGCTGGCACGAATGCGGGCATCCGAGGTGACCTTTCCATCCTTGATCGGCACGTTGAAATCCTGACGAATCAGGACACGCTGGCCGGCGAGATTCAGCTCGGACATCTTGCGCACAGTCATGTCGCTACTCCCGTATTGGTGTTAAGTGGTAAGCATTGAGCGGTAACAATGACCCTGACATCACCTGCAGGGCCAACCTGGCAACTGTCTCCAGCATAGCAGGGACACGGAAAACGAAGACAGCCACGCCGGGCGTCATTATCGACGTTTTGCGCACTTCGGCAGGCATGAGACTTTCGTCCAGGGGGTGGCAGTGGCGCGCACCGCGGTCAAGTGGGGCGTGTCACCCACGCCTCACAATGTGAACCAGTCATGGCGGCGCTGAGCACGTGGTCGTCTGTGACAGACATGTCGTGCAGCTTTCTTCATGCGTGAATACTACTGACAAAACATGACATGAACTGCAACGTATAGTTGCTTATGCTGTTCAGGCCGCGGCATTGGCCTGCGGCGATGCAAAATCTTTCGTAGAAAAGAGGATGAAGATAATGACAGATATCGCCAGGCTGCTGGGAGAGGAAGCGGATAGCCTGTTGAACCATACCTGTGCCGGGTTCAGGAAAGAAGACCTGCACCTGCCGGGTCCCGATTTCATCGATCGGGTCATGATGGACAGCAGCCGCTCGCCGCATGTGTTGCGCAACATGCAGAGCATCTTTAACCACGGCCGACTCGGTGGCACGGGCTACGTCAGCATGCTGCCGGTCGACCAGGGCATCGAGCACTCGGCCGGTGCCTCCTTTGCCCTCAATCCCCAGTACTTTGATCCGAAAAACATCATTGAACTGGCCATTGAAGGTGGGTGTAACTGCGTCGCCTCCACGCTGGGCGTTTTGTCCTCGGTGGCGCGTCGCTACTCGCACCGCATCCCGATGATGGTCAAGCTCAACCACAACGAGACGCTGACCTATCCGGCCATCTACGACCAGACGCTGTTCGCCCAGGTCGAGCAGGCCCATGACATGGGCTGTGTCGCGGTCGGTGCCACCATCTACTTCGGTTCGCCCGAAAGCCGTCGCCAGATCCAGGAGATCAGCGAGGCGTTTGAGCGCGCGCACGAGCTGGGCATGGTCACCGTACTGTGGTCCTACCTGCGTAACCCCGAGTTCAAGAAAGATGGCACTGACTATCACGTCTCCTCTGACCTCACCAGTCAGGCCGTGCATCTGGCGGCGACCATCAATGCCGATATCGTCAAGCAGAAGCTGCCGGAGAACAACGGTGGCTATCGCGCGGTCGGCTTTGGTCATACCCATGACCGCGTCTATGACGAGCTCGTCAGCGACAACCCGATCGACTGGGCGCGCTATCAGGTCGTCAACAGCTTCATGGGTCGTGCCGGGCTGATCAACTCCGGCGGTGGCTCCAAGGGCCACTCCGACATGGGTGAGGCCGTACGTACCGCGGTCATCAACAAGCGTGCCGGCGGCATGGGCCTGATTTCCGGCCGCAAGGCCTTCCAGAAGCCGCGCGAAGAGGGTGTGGCCCTGTTGAACGCCATTCAGGATGTCTACCTCGACAAGGACGTCACCATCGCCTGATCGGCAGGTTATGAGCGTCACGCAAAAGGGCCCGGCAATGATTGCCGGGCCCTTTCTTTTGTCTTCGAACATCGATCCCTGAAACAGGATCGCCTCGAAGGGACCCGGACGACGCTGGTCGCCCGGGCACTGTCGGCGGGTTACGCCTTGAGCATCTGCTCGGCGCGCTCGACAACCTTCTCGACGGTGAAGCCGAAGTGCTTGAACAGATCGCCACCCTTGCCGGATTCGCCGTAGGTGGTCATGCCGAACACGTGGCCGTCCAGGCCGACGTACTTGTACCAGGTCGACGGGATGGCCGCTTCGATCGCCATGCGGTTGCGCACCGACGGCGGCAGGACGGAATCGCGATAGCCCTGATCCTGCTCATCGAACTTGGTGGTGCAGGGCATGGAGACCACGCGCACCTTCGTGCCCTTGCCTTCGATCTCTTTGGCGGCGTCCATCGCCAGACCCACTTCGGAGCCGGTGGCGATCAGGATCAGCTCGGGCTGGCCGTCGCAGTCATGCAGGATGTAGCCGCCGCGGCGGATGTTTTTCACCTGCTCGTGATCGCGCGACTGCGCCGGCAGGTCCTGACGCGAGAAGATCAGCGCCGTGGGGCCGGTTTCGCGCTCGAGACCTTCCACCCAGGAGGCGGCGGTTTCGGTCGCATCACAGGGGCGCCATGTGGCCAGACCCGGCAGATTGCGCAGATCGGCCAGCTGCTCGACCGGCTGGTGGGTCGGTCCGTCTTCGCCCAGACCGATGGAGTCGTGGGTAAAGACGTGGATGATGCGCGTGTGCGACAGGGCCGACATGCGAACGGCGTTGTGCATGTATTCCATGAACACCAGGAAGGTGGCGTCATAGGGAATGAAGCCGCCGTGGGTGGCGATGCCGTTGGCAATCGCGCCCATGCCGAACTCGCGCACACCATAGTGCAGGTAGCTGCCGTCGAAATTGTCCTTGCTGATCGCCTTCGCCCCTTTCCAGAGGGTCAGGTTGGACGGGGCCAGGTCGGCGCTGCCGCCAAAGAGCTCGGGCAGGTCCGGGGCCAGCTCGTTGAGCACGCCCAGCGAGGCCTTGCGTGAGGCGGTGGTCTCGGATTTTTCCTGTGCGCGCTGGATCAGGGCTTCACCGTCGAAGTTTTCCGGCAGCTCGCCGTTGTAACGACGCTGAAGCTCTTTAGCGAGTTCAGGATGGGCCTTTTCATACGCGGCCATCTTCTGCTTGTACTCGTCTTCGAGCTGCTGGCCCTTGTCGCGAGCATCCCATGCCTTGTAGAGGTCATCGGGAATCTCGAAGGCGCCGTGCTCCCAGCCGAGCTGCTTGCGTGCGGCTTCGACTTCCTCTTCGCCCAGGGCAGCGCCGTGGCTCTCTTCCTTGCCGGCCTTGTTGGGCGAGCCAAAGCCGATCACGGTCTTGCAGATGATCAGGGTCGGCTTGTCGGTGACGTCCTTCGCTTCGCGAATGGCAGCATCGATCTGTTCGGCATCGTGACCGTCCACGTCGCGAATGACGTTCCAGTGATAGCCTTCAAAGCGCTTGGCGGTGTCATCGGAGAACCAGCCGGAGACTTCACCGTCGATCGAGATGCCGTTGTCATCATAAAAGACGGTCAGATTGCCCAGGCCCAGGTGGCCGGCCAGCGAGCAGGCCTCGTGGCTGACGCCTTCCATCATGCAGCCGTCACCGGCGAAGACCCAGGTGCGGTGGTTGATGATTTCATGACCGTCGCGGTTGAACTGGGCCGCCAGCGTACGCTCGGCAACGGCCATGCCCACGGCGTTGGCCAGCCCCTGACCCAGCGGCCCGGTGGTGGTCTCGATGCCCGGCGTGTAGCCGTGCTCCGGGTGGCCCGGGGTCTTTGAGCCGATCTGGCGGAAGTTCTTGATCTCTTCCAGCGGCAGGTCGTAACCGGTCAGGTGCAGCAGCGAATAGTGCAGCATCGAGCCGTGGCCGTTGGAGAGGATGAAACGGTCGCGTTCAGCCCAGTCCGGGTTGGCCGGATTGTGTCTGAGGTGGTCGTTCCAGAGCACTTCTGCGATGTCAGCCATGCCCATCGGCATGCCCGGGTGGCCGGAATTGGCCTTCTGCACGGCATCCATCGAAAGCGCTCGGATGGCATTGGCGAGGTGACGACGCGAGGTCATATCTAGGTGAACTCCTGCCTGATAGTGGTAGTGAAAGGGGGCCGGCGGCATCATCAATCACGTCACTGCGTCACTGGTGCCGGGCCCGCATCGATTCCGTACATGTTTATTCGCCAAGAGTAGCTGCATGAAATGGTGATGTCGCCCCCCAGGTTTCAAGAAGGATGTGCCGAAACCGGTGTGCCAGGCCATGCGCTGCCATCAACGAGACGCTGCATGAAGCGTCATGACCTCATCGAGAATCTGCTCAAAGGCGCGGGCGTCGTGCACGAAACGCCCCAGAAACATGCCCTGAACGCTGCCTTCAAGACGTGACAACAGCCCCGGACCGGCGCTGCCGCCATAGATGACGCACCCGCCGCCGTGGCCGTCCAGATACGCCTGAAGCTTCATGCAGACGGCGCTGATGTGCTCGCTTGAGGCTGGCTGGCTGGCGCCAATCGCCCAGTGGGGCTCATAGGCCACGATCAGGTCGGCTTCCCGGGGGTGCGGGGTCTCGGCCAGCGCACTTTCCATCTGTCGGATGCACTCGCTGGCGGCTGCCTCCGGGTCACCTTCCTCACCCTCGCCGACACACAGCACCGGCGAGAGCCCGTGCGTCATGGCCAGCGCGGTCTTGGCGGCAACCAGCGTCTCATCTTCATGAAAGTGACGACGGCGTTCGGCATGACCGATCTCGACGCAGCGACAGCCCATCTCGGCGAGCATGGCGGCGCTGACCTCGCCGGTCCAGGCGCCGGGGGGCTGGTCGGACAGGTTCTGCGCCCCGATGCGGATATCGGTGCCGCGCACCATCTCCAGCACCGGCGCCAGGGTCGGAAACGAGGGCATGATGAAAAGCGCTGCATGCCCCTGCGTCACGGCAGGATGTCGACGGGCGATATCCGTTACCTGACGACACCAGTCCAGCGTCTGCTGATAGCCGAAATACATCTTGAGGCTGGTGCCGATAAGCAGGGGCGCAGTCATGTCTCTCTCCTGGGGCAGACCGTTGAGAATGAATTACAGCACATCCACGACGGCGCGGATGATCATGGACAGCGACACGGCGCCGGCATCCGGGGTGCCCTTGCTCTTTTCTGCCAGCGGGCGGGCGCGGCCGATCTTCGGCACGAGATCAGCGGTGTCTTGCGCAGCCTGTTCGGCGCGCTCGGCGCCGGCCTGCCAGGCGGTTTTCAGATCATCGCCGGCCTCGACCCGCTCGCTGAGCACCTCACTGAAGGGCACCAGCACATCGATCAGTGTCTTGTCACCGACCTTCGCCTTGCCAAAGTGCATGATGTTGTCGCGGGCATCCCGGACGCCCTGGGCAATGCGTGCAGCATCCGGCTTTTGCTCGTCGCCGATGGCCATCGCCAGCGAGTGCAGCGCCGCGCCCCAGATGGCCCCTGACGTGCCGCCGGCTCGATCGGCCCAGGCGTCACCCGCCATGCGCAGCAGCGAACCGGCGCCGGCGCCGCGCTCCTTCACTTCGCGACCCTTTTCCAGCGCTGCCTTGCCGCCGCGGGCCATGCCGATGCCGTGATCGCCGTCACCGGCCACGGCATCAATACGCCCGAACTCTTCTTCGTTGTCCTCGATGACCTTATAGGTGGCCTCAAGCGCGGCAAGCACCTTTTCGGCCGCTTCCTGCGACTCGCTGGTGGCCTCGGGGATGGCGTCCGGGTCGGGAATGTCGAGCTCGGCCGCGTCGAGCTGCTCGGCGCTGACCACGCTGCCCTTGCTGTAGGCGGGCGTATCGCAGGGGGCGGCCCAGAACTTCTCGAGCTCCTCGTCGAGCCAGAACAGTGTCAATGAGGCGCCGGCCATGTCGAGGCTGGTCACCAGTTCGCCCACCTCGGGTTCGACAATCTCGAGTCCGGCATCCTTTAACAGCTGATTGACGCGGCGATAGACGACGAACAGCTCTTCATACTTGACGGTGCCCAGACCGTTGAGCAGCACCGAAGCCCGCGCGCCCTTTGCACTTTTCACGCCTTCAGGCAGCTCTTCCAGCAGCCGCTTGACCAGCAGCTCTGCCAGTTCATCGGCACTCGGGATATCCTGTTCGCTGATACCGGGCTCACCGTGAATGCCAAGGCCGACGGCCATCTTGCCTTCCGGCACATGGAAGAGGGCGTCGTCGGCGCCGGGCAGGGTGCAGCCGTCAAAGGCCACGCCGAAGGAACGGGTCCGCAGGTTGGCGGCTTCTGCCGCGCGCACCACCTCTTCAAGCGAATAGCCGGCTTCGGCGGCGGCCGAGGCAATCTTGAACACGGTCAGGTCGCCGGCAATGCCGCGACGCTTTTGAATCTCTTCAAGGCTGGCGCTGGAGACGTCATCGATGACCTTGACCATCTCGCAGGGAATGCCCTCGCTGATCAGGCGATCGCGGGCCTGACCAAAATGAAGCACGTCGCCGGCATAGTTGCCGTAGCTCAGCAGCACGCCGGCACCGTTGTTGGCGGCGCGGGCGACCGAATAAATCTGCTGGGCAGAAGGCGAGGCAAACAGGTTGCCCATCGCGGCACCGTGGGCCAGCCCCTGGCCGACCAGGCCGCAAAAGGCGGGGTAGTGGCCGGAGCCGCCACCGATGACCACCGCGACGGTGTTCGGCTCGCTTTTCGTGCTACGGATAACGCCGCCGGGCACCTGGCGTACCCGATGGGAATGAGCGGCCACAAAGCCTTCGGTGGCTTCGTCGACAAAGGCAACGGGGTCGTTGAAAAGGCGTGTCATGACGGGCGTACTCCTGATGAGGCGACAATGATCCGGCACCGGGTACGACCTGTCGGCTCATGCAGGCCGTTCGGTGCCTCTCTCCCCTTCGGATGTGCGTTACACCCGAACAGGAAATTGTCAGAACGATAATATGATCCTGACATGTACATTTGTTAAGAATATTCAGGTTATATTAGCGCCGTGTCGCGTCTCTTCGCATGAGACTTTGGTTCTATGATCGCCTTTTGCAGAGCAGATCTCCGGTTATTTTTTGGTAGACAGATGATATTGTTGACTTTTAAATACAGTTTCTCTGTTCGGGCCGGGCGATCTACAATATTTTTCATATGAATACGCTTTGTTCATATGATCGGTGAGGCGTAATCTAGGCAGTGTCAACGTATAAGGGTGATCAATCACCGGGAGAGATCATGACAGCAGAAACCAAAAAGCTTCGGGTCGCACTGGGTTGCGATGAAGCCGCTTATGACATGAAGCAGGCCATGGTGGAGCACGTCCGCTCGCTGGGTCACGAGGTCGAAGACTTCGGTACCTACGATGCCGAGCCGGTGCTTTATCCCGATATCGCCTTTGCCGCGGCCCACGCCGTCAAGGACGGCAAGGTTGATCGTGCCATCCTGATCTGCGGTACCGGCATTGGCGTTGCCATCTCGGCCAACAAGGTGCCGGGCATCCGTGCCGCGCAGGCGCACGATACCTATTCCGCCGAGCGGGCGCGCAAGAGCAACGACGCCCAGATCCTGACCATGGGTGCACGCGTGATCGGTGTGGAACTGGCCAAGAAAATCGCCGAATCCTTTCTGGAAAGCGAATTCAGCGGCGGCGGTTCGCAGGCCAAGGTAGATCGTATCAACGAATACGAGCGTGGCCTGAGCAGCGACAGCGCCAACGGCTGAGACGCGCCCGGCCGACAATATCCTGACCCGGATGCACTTCCGGCGCTAACCGGCAGGCGAGGGGTTGAATGACGCAGCGGCGCATCTCATGATGCGCCGTTTTCATATTGACGCCCTGATTGGCCGCACCTGGCAGGGCAGGACCCCTTTTGGGAGCAGTATCTGATGAGTGAGCGTGCCGATCCCGATATCGCGCTGATGACCGAGATTGCCAGCCTGTACTACATGCACGGCGAGACCCAGGAGGCGATCGCCGGGCGAATGGGCATGTCGCGCATCAAGGTCGGGCGCATGCTCAAGCGCGCGCAGGCCGAAGGCATCGTCGATGTGCGGGTCCGCCACCACCCCTCGGTGGCCGCCGAGATCGAGCAGGCGCTGATTCGTCGCTTCGGCATCCGTCGGGCGCTGATCGCGCTGGACTGCGCCGATGCCGAACAGCAGCGCCACGAAGTCTCGAGTCTGGTGGCCGATCACCTGTCGAGAACGCTGGAAGACGGCACCATGGTGGCGGTCGGCATGGGGCGCAACGTCGGTACCGTGGCCGACAACGTCTTCACCCAGCGCACCCGGCAGTGCTCATTCATCTGCGCCATCGGCGGCTCGCTGCGCGCCGGGGAGTACATGAATCCTGATCATATCTGTCGACGGCTGGCGGCGAAGTTCGGCGGTGAGAGTGAAACGCTTTATGCCCCGGCCATGGTCGCCAGCGCCGAGCTGCGCGATGCCATGCTGGACAACCCGACCGTGCGTCAGACGCTGGATCGTGCCCGACGGGCCGATATCGCCATGATCGGCGTGGGCGATCTATCAGAAGACAGCAACATGGTGCGCATGGGCTGGTTCTCGCCCTCGGAGATTGCCGAGGCGCGCCTGTCCGGCACCGTCGGGGACATGATGGGCTATGACTTCATCGACCTGAACGGCAATGCCTCCACCACCCCCATGCAGGGCCGCGTGATCGGGCTGACCATCCCGGATCTGGCGCGCATTCCCGAGGTGATCGCGATCGCCAGCGAGAGCACCAAGGCCGCCGGTATCCTGGGGGCGCTGCGCACCGGCGTCATTGATGTGCTGGCGACCAGTGCCACCAATGCCCATACCCTTCTGCATCTGGATGAGGCGACCCGCATCAACGACGAGGGATAAGCCCTTGTCCGCGCCGTCACCGTTTCCCCTTTCTACTGCCGGGCCTGCCCCCGGCGCCCGCCGAGATCGTCTCTGCAATGACGCCCTGAGGGTGCGATAACCCCTGACACCCGACTACATCACCCGCGTCTTTGGTCTTAGGTTCCATTTCAAGGCCTAAAAACGTTCGCTTTTTCAAAGGTTTGCGGAGTGCGGCGAAAGTCTCACAGGGTTCTTTGTTGACTGTTAACAATGAATCCGAATACTGCAGTAACAGAGCCGGCCGGGGCGTTCGATGATTCAGGGAGCTGCGGCCCGATCCTTTCAATCGTCAGGAGAGAGACCATGAAAGATGTCGTACAGACGCAGAGCCCGGCAGTCCGGCAGGGCCGAAAGCATGGTTTGAGAGCGGCAATGCTACTGAGCACGGGGCTGGTGGCCGCGGCGATGGCCGGGATGGTACAGGCGCAGACGCTGGTGCTGGGGCATGGCGCGGCCCCCGGCAACCCTCGTTCGCTGGCCGCCGATCGCATGGCCGAGCTGGCCTCACAATACAGCGATGGTGATCTCGAGCTGCGCATTCAGGGGTCTGAACAGCTGGGATCGGATGTGCAGATGCTGCAGCAGACCCAGAGCGGCGCGATCGGTCTGACCGCCAACAGTCAGGGGTCGCTGGCCTCCATCGTTCCCAAGGCCAACGTGTTCGGCCTGCCGTTTCTGTTTGATTCCCCGCAGGCGGCCTGGGAAGTCGCGGACGGCCCGATCGGTGATGAAGTGGCCCAACAGGCCGAAGAGCGCGGCCTGAAGGTTCTGGCCTGGTGGGACAATGGACTGCGCCAGTTCACCAATAACGAGCGTCCGATCGAGTCTCCCTCGGATCTCGAGGGCCTCAAGATGCGTACCTCTCAGGACGCGGTGACCATTGATACCCTGCGAACCCTGGGCGCCAACCCGACCCCGATGGCTTTCGGCGAGCTCTACGTGGCGCTCAAGCAGGGCACGGTGGATGGTCAGGAAAACCCGGTGGTCAACATCATGTCCTCTCATCTTGAAGAAGTGCAGCAGTATCTGTCGCTGTCCGACTACCGCTACGAAACCACACCAATCGTGATCGGTATGCCGACCTGGCAGCGTCTCTCCGAAGAGAACCGGCAGGCACTGCAGCAGGCCGCCCGGGAGGCCGGTGACTTTCAGCGTCAGACGCTGATCGAGCAGACCGACAATCTGCTCGCCGAGCTGCGCGACAACGGTGCCATGGAGATCAATACCGTGGATACCGATGCCTTCCGTGAAGCCACGAAGCCGGTTTATGACACCTGGCAGGACAAGCTGGGCGATATCGTCGAGCGTACTCGCGAAGCAGCCGACGAGGCCAACCAGGCCCATCAGGCCACCACCGGCGGGGCGTCCGCGTCCTGATGATCGGCTCGGACCCGGGAACCCCCGGGTCCGAAACCGGATCCATGCCCTGCAGGGGCGGCGCCAGCGCCTGATGTGATGGAGAGGACAATGAGCCAGGAACATGACGCAATGAAAGCAGACAACCGCTCCCCGGCATCGTCGCTGTCGCGATGGCTGGATCGTGGCCGGGAGCTGTTTTATGCCATTGGCAGCACAGTGGTGGTGATCACCACGGCGGTGATCGGCATCACCTTGATGGCAGGTGTCATCGTGCGCTATTTCCTGGCTGGCTCGCTGGCCTGGGGCAACGAGCTGCCGGTAATTCTTTTTCCATGGCTGATCATGGGGGGCGTGGTCATGGCGGCGGCACGTCATCAGCATCTGGGGGTGGATTTTTTTGTCCGCAAGCTGTCACCTGGGGCGGCACGGGCGATGATGGTCGTGGTGCGCCTGATGGTGGTCGCATTGATGGTACTGCTGATCCAGCAGTCATCGGTGCTGCTGCAGTACATGCAGTATCAGACCACGCCAGTGCTGGGCTGGTCCGCTACCTGGGCCTTCTATAGCCTGCCATTGGGCGCCGGCGGCGTGCTGCTGCTGGCCATTATCGATCTGATCGGGCTTGCCAGTGGTAGCGAAGCCCCCATCAAGGAGCTCACCCCATGACGGTCATTGCCCTGCCACTGTTTCTGCTGTTGCTGGCCATGGCACTGCCGATTGGCTATGCCCTGCTGGGAGCGAGCAGTATCGGTATCGCCCTGAGCGGCAGCTATCCGCTGTCGATTGCTGCGCAGCGTTTTTTCGATGCCACGCAAAGCTCGCTGCTGCTGGCGATTCCCTTCTTTATCCTGGCCGGTGAGCTGTTGATCGCCGGCACCCTGGGTCAGCGCATCATTCATTTCGCCGGCATTCTGGTCGGGCGAGTACGTGGCGCGCTGGGACAGGTGAGCGTGGTGACCTCGATGCTTTTTGCCGGTGTGTCGGGCTCGGCCGTGGCAGACGCTTCGGCGCTCGGTTCGGTGCTGATCCCCTGGCAAAAGCGCGAAGGCTATCCGGCCCCCTTTGCCGCGGCCGTCAATTCGGCCAGCTCGGTGATCGGCGTGATCATCCCGCCGTCGATTCCATTGATCATCTATTCAAGCGTCTCTCAGGTCTCGGTGGGCGCACTCTTTCTGGCCGGCATCATCCCGGGGCTGATCTTCGGCGGTGCGAGCCTGGTGGCCGTCTACCTGATCGCCCGGCGTGGCAACTTTCCGCGCAGCGACCAGCCGTTTGCGATCGGGCCGGTCATCCGTGGTTTTTTCGCCTCGCTGCCGGCGCTGTTGATGCCGGTGATTATCCTGGGCGCATTGATCGGTGGTATCGCCACACCCACCGAGATCAGTGTGATTGCGGTGTTCTATGCGCTGGTGGTGCGCGTGTGCTATCGCGATCTGACGCCACGCGGGCTGCTCGGTTCGGTGCTGAGCGCCGGCCAGGCCACCGGTGCGGTACTGCTTCTGATCATGGCGTCGTCGGTACTGGGGTGGGTCATGACCGTGGATCAGCTGCCTTCCCGGCTGGTGGACTTCATCAATGAACTGGGCCTGGCCGATGTACTGGTGATCGTGTTCATGAATCTGCTGATGCTGTTGGTCGGTGCCGTGATCGACATGACACCGGCCATTCTGCTGCTGGCGCCGATCATGATCCCGCTGGCCGAGTCGATCGACATGAGCCTGATTCAGTTGGGCATCATGATGGTGCTCAACCTGGCGATCGGACTGTTTACGCCGCCGGTAGGGACCACGCTGTTCATCTCCTCCTCGATTGCGGGCGTGCGTATCGAGCAGACCGCCAGGGCACTGGTGCCGTTTTATATCTTTGCACTGCTGGTGCTGGTGCTGGTGAGCTACGTGCCGGCGCTGTTCCCGGCGGGTTGATACAGGGCGCGGCTTGCCGACAGTAAGCCGCGCCAAAATTTGTCCGTTTCCATTGTTAACAGTCAACAAAAGGGAGGCCGCATGTGGGGTCATCGTCTTCTGGAGGATCTGTCATGAACGCCACGTTACCCAGCGCTGAACAGATGCGCGATATCGGGATGGCCGTCAGTACTGCCGCATGGGATGGCTACGACTGGCCCGATGTCTTCGCCTCAATGGCGCGGCTCAATATTGCCGATGTTGAGCTGGCCTTCATCAAGGGCTACGTCAACGAATTTACCGATGCCGATCTCAACACCGAGCTGGCGGAGAAGCTGCGCGAACTGATGGCCCAACACGGACAGCGCTGCACGGTGCTTTCAGCGCATATCGACCTCGGCGAGCCAGGAGCGGCCGAAAGCATGGCGGTGCGCATCCGCTTCGCGGCTGCCCTGGGGGCGCGCTATCTGATCTCCAATGCCGCGAGTCTTGCCGGACGCGACAATTTCGAGCAGGGGCTCGATCACATGATGGCCGCCGCGCGCGAGGCGGGCATCAAACTGCTGTTCGAAAACCCCGGCGATGGCAGCGACAACCTGATCAATCAGGCCAGTGAACTACCAGGGCTGCTGGAGCGGCTCGATACCTCCGCTACGGGCATCAACTACGACCCGGGCAATCTGATATCGCATCGCCCCGCGCTGTCGCCGGTCGAGGATGCGCTCGAGGCGATACCCTTGAGTGATCACCTGCACCTCAAGGCGGTCAGCCGCCAGTCCGGTGGTTATCACTTCGATGCGCTGGGGACCGGTGACATCGACTATGCGCCCATCGTTGCGGCGCTGGCAGCGCGCGGGCTGCCCTTCAGCCTGGAACTGCCTTTCCGGCTGCGGCGTGATGAAAACGCC
Source organism: Kushneria indalinina DSM 14324 (assembly GCF_003385845.1). Taxonomy (GTDB): domain Bacteria; phylum Pseudomonadota; class Gammaproteobacteria; order Pseudomonadales; family Halomonadaceae; genus Kushneria; species Kushneria indalinina. The sequence continues at coordinate 916,978 of NZ_QRDJ01000007.1, forward strand.
CAGCCCGACAAACGGCCCGAACCACTGCCGCTCGAGGAGATCGAGAACGGTGTGGCCGAGTCTCTGCACTGGATGGCACAGCACCATCCGGGCCTGTAATCACCTGTGGTAATCCACTTTTAACCTTCTCGGGGAGTAGATCATGAAAGGATTGTTGGAAGACAAGGTATGCATCATCACTGGCGGCGCTGGTCCACGCGGCATCGGCAAGGCCACGGCCAAACTCTTTCATGAGCATGGCGCGACGGTAGTGATTGCCGATCTGGATGAGACAAAGAGCCAGGAAGCAGCCAGGGAAATTGCCGATGAGCGCACCATGGGTGTCGTCTGCGACGTTACCGACAAGGCCTCCTGCGAGGCAGCCGCCAAAAAGGTGATGGAGCAATACGGGCGTATCGACGTGCTGATCAACAATGCCGGTATCACCCAGCCGCTCAAGACGCTGGAGATCACGCCGGAGAACTATGAGCAGGTCACCGATGTCAGCCTGCGCGGCATGCTCTACATGTCGCAGGCGGTGCTGCCGTACATGGTCGAGCAGAAGGGCGGCTCGATTGCCAATACCTCGTCAGTATCGGCCCAGCGCGGCGGCGGTATCTTCGGCGGCCCACACTACAGCGCGGCCAAGGCCGGTATGCTGGGGCTTTCCAAGGCGATGGCGCGTGAATTTGGCGTACACAACATCCGTGTCAATTCGGTCACACCCGGCCTGATCCAGACCGATATCACCGGTGGCAAGCTGACCGATGAGATGAAAACGCAGATTCTGACCGGCATTCCGCTCAATCGCCTGGGCGATGCCGCGGATGTGGCGCGAGGCTTCCTGTTTTTGGCCTCCGAACTCTCTTCCTATACCACTGGTGCAGCGCTGGATATCAACGGCGGCATGCACATGTACTGAGACCCGCGCAGGCGATATATACCGGCGCCCCGATGCAGGGCACCGATTCCGGAGCGCCGGCAATCAGCCGGCGCTCTGCGTTTCCATGGCCTGCATCAGTCGCTGTGCAGCCTCATCCATGTGCTCGACGAGCACCCTTTCAATGTGCGCCGGATCGCGCTGCGAGAGCACCTCGAGCAGGTGGTCGTGACGGGATGATGACATGTTGTTCAGCGCTCGTTCGATACCGGCATGCATGATGGTGACGCGCACCGGCCCCTCCAGCGCCAGCCAGCTCGACAGCAGTACCGAATTGCCGCTCAGCTCGCACAGGGTGCGGTGAAAGGAGAGATCTGCCTCGATCTGCTCGCCAAGATTGCCCTCGACCGCGTGCAGCCGCGCAAGGCATTCACGCAGGGTTTCCAGCCGGTCCGGGAAGTCGGCGTGCTGACACAGGCTTCGCGCCGCCAGCACTTCAAGCGCGGCGCGCACCTGATAAAGGTGACCGATTTCGCCTTCGTTGATTTCCCGCACCCGCAGCTGACCTCTGGGACCTGCTACCAGCAGGCCTTCCTGTTCCAGGCGGCGCATGGCCTCACGCAGGGTGCCGCGACTGACCCCGAATGCCTCCGAAAGCTCGGTTTCCACCAGATGATGGCCGGCCGGCAGCTGTCCCGAAGTGATGGCCGACCGCAACCCATTCAGACACTGGTCACGAAGGGTGGTGCGCTGAAGGCTTTTAATGCTCATGGAAAGCTCCTGTTGAGGCGGTAACGCAGAGATCAGAATAGTCCTTTAGGGCATTGTAAACTGTTAACAAATGCATGCAGGAGCCGTACCAATGATCCTTATGTGCAGAAATGTTCGCATTCTCAGCGCCCTTCACAGCCAATAACTTTAGTCTCACGGGCTGTTGGATAATCAATTTATTGCTTTTTATTTCAGTCTGTTAAAGACATTAAGCACAAAGTCTTAGCGCTGGATGCGGCCCAGGGGATTGCAGGCCAGGGGCGCTGTGGCGTTAATACATTTGAACGACGGCGGGGTAAATGATTCGGATCAGGCAGCATGAATGCCATGTCCGGGGCGTCTTGAACCCTTTGAAGATACCTGCCCCTGCAGCGGAGACCGGTTTGATATGACAGCAGATTCCAGTACCCATGCCCGCCCACGCTCGCGCAAAAAATATGGTCGTGTCATTACGGCAGCGGTGGTCGTTGTGGTGGCGGCGGCGATCGCCTGGGACACGCATGTGGTCGAGCATGGCGCGCAGTCTGATGCCCAGAGCGGGCAGTTTTCGGCCGAGCGCTACGGACAGGAGCAGTTCCCGCAAATCCGCGAAAGCGTTGAGTCGCGCGCCGTCGAAGCGCCGGAGCTGGCGCAGGCGCTCAGTGATGATGCCAGCGCCGCCGGCGAGCAGTATGGCGTGTCCGGCAACATCGGGCCGCTATTGCCGGTGCACTTCACCGGGACGGTTGGCGAGGGCAGGTCCGGTATTTACACGGTCAGTATCCCCGATATGCCGGAAGGCACCACCGTACGGGTCCAGACGGGCCCGGCGATCAACGGCACGGTGCTGCGGGATGCGACCGGCGAGATCAGCTTTGGTCAGTTTACCAATCAGATTGAATACCAGAATGCGGGGGCGGCCATCAATGAGGCCATGAAGGCCGAGGTGCTCGAGGGGGTGGATACTGCGGCGTTGAGCGGCAAGACCGTTGAGGTCACCGGCGTGTTTCAGATGATCAACCCCAGCAACTGGCTGGTGACACCAGTGGCCCTCAATGTGCAGTAGGCCGGATGATGACTGGAGTGATTCATGAGCAGTGAAGAGAGTGTCATGGACCGGCCGACGGCCCCGGAAGACGCAACGGGTGGGGTTGTGCTGTCGGCGCGCAACGTGTCCAGGTCCTTTGGCAGCGTGCACGCGCTCAAAAGCGTCAACTTCGATATTCGTCGCGGGCAGGTCACCACGCTGTTTGGTGAAAACGGTGCGGGCAAGTCGACGCTGATGAAGATTCTCTCTGGTGTGATCCAGCCAAGTTCAGGTGAGATCGTGCTGGACGGCGAGTCGGTCAGCTTTGCCTCCACCGTCGATGCCCAGCGCCACGGCATCTCGATCATCCATCAGGAGCTGAGCCTCGCGCCCAACATGACCGTGCGCGACAACATTTTCATGGGACGTGAGCTGGGCGGGCCGGGCGGGGTGAATTACGCCGAAGAGGCCCGCGAGACCGAGCGGCTGATGGTTGAGCTCGACGAGCCCATCGACCCGCTGACGCTGGTGGAGGACCTGCGTCTGGGGCAGCAGCAGATTGTCGAGATTGCCCGGGCGCTGTCGGTGAACTCACGCATTCTGATCATGGATGAGCCGACCTCGGCGCTGTCGGCCTCCGAGGTGGAGGTGCTGTTTCGGGTCATCGCGGACCTGAAAAGCCGTGGGGTATCGATTGTCTATATCTCGCACCATCTGGAGGAGGCGCTGACCATTACCGACCACGCCGTGGTGCTGCGTGACGGGGCGATGACCGCCTACGCCGAGCGGTGCGAGATCGATCTGGAGTGGATCGTGCGCCACATGGTGGGCGAGAACTTCGATCTGGGCTCGCCGCCGACCGGCCATACGATGGGGGAGGTGGCGCTGTCGTTTGAAGACATCAGCGTGGCGGATGTGGCCGTTCCCGAGCGCTCGGTGGTGGATCGACTGTCGCTGTCGGTGCGTGCCGGTGAAATCGTGTGCATCTACGGGCTGATGGGCGCCGGGCGCACGGAGCTTCTGGAGTGCGCCGCCGGGCGCGTGTCGCCAAACGGTGGCCGGATCATGCTCGAAGGGGAAAATATCTCCCGGCTGAGCATCGCCGAGCGCATCGAACGCGGGCTGGTACTGGTGCCCGAAGACCGCCAGCGTGACGGTCTGGTACAGACGATGGCGGTTGGCGAGAACCTGTCGCTGGCCAGCATCGGTGCCTTTACCCGCGGGCTTTTGACCTCGCGCCGCCGCGAGCAGACCGTCATCGATGACTCGATTCGCAACGTGCATATCAAGACCGACGGCGGCGCGGCCGGCATCGGCTCGCTGTCCGGCGGCAATCAGCAAAAGGTGGTCATCGGCAAGATGCTGGCGACCCAACCCCGGGTGGTGCTGCTCGACGAGCCCAGCCGCGGCATCGATATCGGCGCCAAGGCCGAGGTGTTTCGGCTGCTGGCCGAGGGGGCCTCGAAGGGGCTGGCGGTGATCTATTCGACCTCGGAAGTGGGGGAGTGTTTGAGCGTGGCGCATCGCATCGTGGTGATGAGTCGCGGTCGCATCAGCGCAGAGTTCGGGGCCGATGTGACCCGGGAAGAGATCATGGCGGCCTCCGGTGAATCCGCCGAAGGCTGAAATACGTGTACAGCAGGGGCCATTACCATGTCCGATGTTCAGCGCAGTGCTGCACCCGCAGCCTCCGATCAATCGTCTTCCCGTTCGGCGTCGCGTCGCGCCGGCGGATTCGATCTGGGGCGCATTCTGCTTGAGGGGCGTGCCTTTTTTGCCCTGATTGCCATTGTCATCATCTTTTCGATGCTCTCGCCGGTCTATTTCTCGACCAGCAACTTTCTGACCATGTCGTCGCACGTGGCCATCTTCGGGCTGCTGTCGGTCGGCATGCTGCTGGTAATCCTGACCGGTGGTATCGATCTGTCGGTCGGCTCGACCATGGGGCTGGCGGGCGTCATCGCCGGGTTCATGATGCAGGGGGTGTCGCTGGATATATTCGGGATGACGCTCTATCCGCCGGTCTGGGCGGTGGTGGTGCTGACCTGTGTGGCCGGGGCTTTCGTGGGCATGATCAACGGTGTACTGGTATCGATTTTCAAGGTGCCGGCCTTTGTCGCGACCCTGGGCACGCTCTATGTGGCGCGCGGCGTGGCGCTTTTGATGACCGATGGACTGACCTACAACAACCTGGGCGGTAACCCCGAATTCGGCAACACCGGCTTTGACTGGCTGGGCTTCAACCGGCTGTTCGGCGTGCCGGTAGGTGTGCTGATTTTCGCCGCAGTGGCCATTGCCTGCATGTTTGCGCTCAATCGCACACCCTTCGGGCGCTGGGTCTACGCCTCCGGCGGCAACGCGCGCGCCGCGGAGCTTTCCGGGGTGCCGGTCAAGCGGGTGCAGGTCTGGGTTTATGTACTCTCCGGCGTATGCGCCGCTATTGCAGGTCTGGTGCTCTCTTCACAGCTGACTTCGGCCGGCCCGACCGCCGGCACCACCTATGAGCTGACCGCGATCGCCGGGGTGGTGATCGGCGGCGCGGCACTGACCGGTGGGCGTGGCAACGTGCGTGGCACGCTGCTGGGGGCGTTCGTGATCGGCTTTCTCTCCGATGGTCTGGTCATCATCGGGGTGTCCTCCTACTGGCAGACCGTGTTCATGGGCGCAGTGATCGTGCTGGCAGTGCTTTTGAACAGCATTCAGTACAAGCCTCGCAAGAAGCGCTCCGCAAGCGCCAAGGATCAGAAGACGCCGCCGGCACCCTCCGGGGCGTCGTGAGCCGAATCATGGGGTATCAGAACGCCGGTTTGCCGGCACTTCAATCGTCAAGACAAGGAGCAGCATCATGTTGAAAAAGGGAAAGCGTCTTTTGATCGCAGGCCTGGCCGTCGGGGCCATGGTGCTGGGGGGGAATGCACTGGCGCAGGATCAGCAGAAGGGATTGATCTCGGTCATCGTCAATGACCCCTCCAATCCGTACTGGCTTACCGAGGGTCAGATTGCTCGCGAGACGGCCGAGGAGATGGGCTACAGCGCCAACGTCAGCGCCCACAAGGGGGATACCAATGCCGAAAGCCGTCAGATCGATACTGCGATCACCAACCAGGCCAAGGCCATCATTCTTGATCCGGCCAACGCCGATGGCTCTATCGGCGCGGTGAAAAAGGCGGTCAATGCCGGCATCCCGGTCTTTATCGTCAATGCCGAGATCAACCAGCAGGGGCTGGCGAAGGCCCAGCTGGTCTCCAATAACGCCCAGGGCGCGGCGCTGGGCGCGCAGCAGTGGATCGAGGCGGTGGGTGACAGCGCACGCTATGTCGAGCTCAAGGGCGCACCGTCCGACAACAACGCGGCGACCCGCTCCAACGGCTATCAGACCGTGTTGAGCCAGTATCCGGATCTCGAGCTGGTGGCGTCTGATGTGGCCAACTGGGACCGCACCCAGGGCTACAACAAGACGCAAAGCATGCTGCAGGCCAACCCGGACGTTCAGGGTTTGATCAGCGGCAACGATGAGATGGCGCTGGGCGCGATTGCCGCCCTGCGCGAATCCGGCAAGCTCAGTGAGGTGGTCGTCGGTGGCTTTGACGGTTCTCCCGATGCGGTCGAGGCAGTGAAGGCCGGTGACATGGCCTATACCGTGCTGCAGCCGGTGGCGATCTTTTCAAAGCGCGCCGTGGAACTGGCCGACCAGTTCATTCGTACCGGTGAAACCGGCATGGACAGCGAAAAGCAGCTCTTTGACTGCCTGCTGATCACGCCGGACAACGTTGATCAGGTGACCTCACCCTTCGTGCTGGAACAGTAAGCGTTGGTATTGCAAGGAAGTGTCGAAGCCGCCTTTTATGGCGGCTTTTTTCGTTAAGGGCTGGACCGTATGTGATGCGTATTGTCACTGATCCAACCGATTGGTCGCTGTTCAAATGTTCACAAATCGACCATTAAGAGCGCATTTGATATTGAGAGGATCAGGTAAGGTGTTTGTTACAGGTCTCTTCTAAAAATATAATTAAATCAAAAAGTTAAAAAATCATTGCGCTAAAGTATAAGCCTTTTGGGGCGGCATTTGATTGACCGGCCACAGGTAGTAGCGTTATTTCATTTGTCCACGGCAGGAACAAATGATTTTGCAGAACGCCACGAGGTGATCATGTCTGACACGCTGACGCAGGACAACGTTTCCCAGCACGAGATTCCCAAAACCATGCACGCCGTGGTCGCCTATGGCCCAGGTGACTATCGCTACGAAGAGGTGCCGGTTCCGACGCTGGACAATGACCGCGAAATTCTGGTGAAGGTCGAGGGCTGCGGGATCTGTGCCGGCGATATCAAGTCCTTCGACGGCGCGCCGAGTTTCTGGGGTGACGAGTATCAGCCGGCCTACATCAAGGCGCCCATGATTCCGGGGCACGAGTTTATCGGCCGCGTGGTCAAGGTCGGTGATGCGGTGACCGACTACAAGCCCGGCGACCGCGTGATCTCCGAGCAGATCGTGCCCTGCTGGGACTGCCGCTTCTGCGGTCGCGGCCAGTACTGGATGTGTGAAAAGCACGATCTCTATGGCTTCCAGAACAACGTGAACGGCGGCATGGCCGAGTACATGAAGTTCACCAAAGAAGCGATCAACTACCACGTCCCCGAAGAGCTGCCGCTTGAAAAGGCCATCCTGATCGAGCCGTACGCCTGCTCGCTGCATGCCGTACAGCGCGCGAAAATCGAGCTTGGCGATGTGGTGGTGCTTTCCGGCGCCGGGACACTGGGCCTTGGCATGGTCGGGGCCGCCAAGAAGGCCGGTGCCGAAAAGCTGGTCGTGCTGGATTTGTTTGATGAGCGTCTGGAGCTGGCAAAGCAGTTTGGCGCCGATGTGGTGCTCAACCCCAAAAACGACGATGTGGTGTCGATCATCAAGGAGATGACCGGCGGTTACGGCTGTGATGTGTATATCGAAGCCACCGGACACCCGAAGTCGGTCGAGCAGGGGCTGTCGATGATTCGAAAGCTCGGGCGCTTCGTCGAGTTCAGCGTGTTCAAGGACCCGGTCAGCGTCGACTGGAGCATCATCTCCGATCGCAAGGAGCTCGATGTGCTCGGTTCACACCTGGGGCCGTACTGCTATCCGCTGGTGATCGAAGGCATCAAGAATGGTGACTTCCCCACCGAGGGTGTGGTGACCCACCAGCTGCCGCTGGAGAAGTTCAACGAAGGCTTTGAGCTCATGACCAGCGGGGCGAAGTCGCTCAAGATCGTACTGGTACCCTGAGCCCATCACGTAGACAGCGCGGCGAAGACGCCGCGCTGTTTTTTTTGTGCGCTCATTTCTGAATGGCAGACCTACAGCTCACGGAAATTGTCATGACTACCAAAGCTGTCGCGGGTGAGGCGGGGGAGAACCGTCTCGACCGTATCGGGATACCTCACAGCCTGCGCTGGGGGTTTCTGGGTGTATTGATCTTTATGACCGGCAACGGTGTCGAGTCCAATTTTATCGCCCCTCACATGAGCAACGCGCTCGGGGAGGCGGGGGCACCGCTGGTGCCGACCATCATCGCCATGTACAGCCTGGCGGTGCTGATTGCCTCCTATCTGTCCGGAGCGCTGGCGGATCTGTTCGGGCCGCGACGCGTCATGCTGCTGGGCTTTGGCGTCTGGGTCGTATTCGAGATCCTCTTTTTGCTGTCGCTGCGCCTCGACTCGGTGGTGCTGGTCTTTTTAAGTTACTTCTTTCGCGGTTTCGGCTTTCCACTGTTTGCCTTTGCCTTTCTGGTATGGATCAACGCCGTGGCGCCGCGCAGTCGCAACGGTGCCGCGGTGGGCTGGTTCTATGTGATGTTTACCGGCGGGCTGCCGACGCTGGGCTCGCTGTTTGCGGTCATCGCCATTCCCGCCTTTGGCGGCGGTCATCTGGGCGAGACAGCTACCATGTGGGCGTCGATGGGGCTGGTGACGGTAGGCTTTATACTGGCCTGGTTCGGTGTGCGCGAACCGACCGGACGCTTGCGGCTGGCGCCCGAGGGAGAGTCCGCTGCTGACGTGATGACCAGCGGTCTGCGTCTGACCTTTCGTGAGCCACGGGTGGCGATGGGCTTTCTGGTGCGGTTGATCAATACCGCGCCGGAGTTCGGCATGTTCGTGATCCTGCCGGCCATCATTGCCGATGAGCTGGGCTGGGGGCAGTCCCGCTGGCTTCTGATGACGTCGGTGGTCTACGGCGGCAACATTTTGTTCAACGCCGCCTTTGGTGCGCTGGGGGATAAATGGGGCTGGACACGTACGGTGCGCTGGTTTGGCGTAGTGGGCTCGGCCGTGGGGCTTCTGCTGTGGTGGTATGTGCCCCACATGGTGCCGGCAGGCTCCGACTGGGGCTATTTCGCCTCACTGGCTGCCGGTACCGTGTTCGGCATTATGCTGGCCGGCTTCGTGCCGATGGGCGCGATCATGCCGGCGCTGGTGCCCGCCCACAAGGGCGCTGCGATGGCGATGTACACCACGGCCGCCGGCGGTGCGATTTTCCTCGGCACCGGCGTGGTGGCGGTCATGCAGCCGCTGGTCGGCAACACCGGGGTAGTGTGGACATTTGTGGCGCTCTACGCCTGTGCCTTCGTGATGCTGCACTGGCTGAAGGTGGATCAAAGTGATCATGCTGAGCCGCGGGAGGCCCGTAAAACTCACTGACAGGCACCCATGGCAGGCGCCCCGGGCGCCTGCCGTCGTCAACGTTTAGACCATCTCGACCCAGTCCGGTGACTGAGCGACTTCCACGCGGTCAATGAATTCAAGCCTGCCCTGATCAAGGCGATAGGCGGCGACGTGGTGCGAGGCCTGGCCGGCCACCAGCATCACCTGCCCGCTGGCATCCAGTGCGAACCCTCTGGGCTGTGCCTCGACCTCAAAGGCGTCAATGCGCGTGAGCTCACCGCTGTCGGCGTCGACCTCGAAGGAGGTCACCAGCGAGCTGCTGCGCTCGGAGGCAAACAGATAGCCACCCTCGGCGTCGAGATGGATATCCGCGGCCCAGAAGGTGTCGGCCTCGCCCTTGTCCACCACGACCCTTTGTTTTTCCTTCATGGTCCGGGTGCTGCTGTCGTAGTCGAACAGCGTAATGGAGCCGTCCAGCTCGCCCAGCAGATAGAGCTGCGTGCCGGCGTCGTTGAAGATCAGGTGTCTGGGGCCTGTTCCATGGGGGAGGGTGACCTCGGTCGTATCGGAAAAGGGTGGCTGTGCCTCGAGACTGGCGCAGTAGAGCCGGTCGCCGCCCAGACTTGTGAACAGCAGATTGCGCTGATCCGGGTCGGGGAGAATGCAGTGGGCATTGGGCTCGGTGTCGTGTCGCCCCTGTTCGCCCTGGACACCGCCTTCGGAGGAGAGCTCGTAGGCGGCGACAAGATTGTGGTGATAGGACGCCGAGAAGAGACGGCCATCCCGCGTGGTGCAGGCGAGATACGCAACGCTTTCCTCGATGGGAAAGGTCGAGACCGGGGACAGGCGATGGCTTTCGCTGTCGATGGCAAAGGTGAAGATGCCCATGGGGGTGCCTCGACCGGCGGCATACAGGTGGCGCTGGTCCGGGCTCAAACACAGCGGCATGGAGCCACCGGCCTTTTCAAGACCGGGCAGCGTGACGCGCTCGATCAGCTCGAGACTGTCATTGGCATAGCGCACGAGGCAGACGTCGCCGGCGCCGCCACAGCCGATATAGGCAAAAAGGGATTGCGGTGATGACATGTGCCCACCTTTTTTTGGATGTGAAGGAACAAGGGTTACAGCCGTGCTCCTTGTACTCTAGCCTGTGAGTGTAGGGCTGCCTGGCGTTGAAGACCTCATCAACCATGGTCTGGCGCTTCGACAGGCGCCCGGGGGCCATGAATATCATGCGTGATGGTCTTGAAGACTCTGCACGGGGGCCGGTTAGGCACTTTGCTTTTACCGGGTGTAAACTTTTTGGCCTATGCCGATAGTATCGGTATCCCTATTGATGACAGGGCGTGCGTGGCGTACAGCACGACCTGACCTTCCATGTTTTCTGCTCAGGAATGAGCGACAAAAGGATCCAGAGCTTTCATGAGCGAATACTCCCTGTTTACCTCCGAATCCGTCTCCGAAGGGCATCCGGACAAGATTGCCGATCAAATTTCCGATGCGGTGCTTGATGCCCTGATTGCCCGGGACAAGCAGGCGCGCGTAGCGTGCGAGACGCTGGTCAAGACGGGAGTGGCGATCGTGGCCGGCGAGATCACCACCAGCGCCTGGGTGGATCTGGAGGACCTGGTGCGCCGGGTAATTTCAGACATCGGCTATACCTCTTCCGAAGTCGGTTTTGATGGCGCGACCTGCGGTGTGCTCAATCTGATCGGCAAGCAGAGCATTGACATTGCTCAGGGCGTGGATCGCTCCAAACCCGAAGATCAGGGCGCGGGCGATCAGGGATTGATGTTTGGCTATGCCACCAACGAGACGCCGTCCTATATGCCGGCGCCGATCCACTACTCGCATCGCCTGGTCGAGCGTCAGTCACAGCTGCGTCGCAACGGTACGCTGTCCTGGCTGCGCCCGGATGCCAAAAGCCAGGTCACCTTCCGCTACGATGAGAATGGCAAGCCGGTCGCGGTCGATGCGGTGGTGCTGTCCACTCAGCACGATGACAGCATCTCGCAGGAAGAGCTGCGTCACGCGGTCGAGGAGCTGATCATTCGTGACGTGTTGCCGGCCGAGTGGATCACCGAGTCGACGCGCTTTCACATCAACCCGACCGGCAAGTTCGTGATCGGCGGGCCGGTGGGCGACTGTGGTCTGACCGGGCGCAAGATCATCGTCGATACCTATGGCGGCATGGCACGCCACGGCGGCGGTGCCTTCTCCGGCAAGGACCCGTCCAAGGTGGATCGCAGTGCGGCCTATGCCGGCCGTTACGTGGCCAAGAACGTGGTGGCCTCCGGCATCGCCGACAAGTGTGAGATCCAGATCTCGTATGCGATCGGCGTGGCCCAGCCCACCTCGGTGTCCATCAATACCTTTGGCACCGGCAAAATCAGTGATGAGCAGATCATCGAACTGGTGCGCGAGCATTTTGACCTGCGCCCCTATGCGATCACCCGCATGCTGGATCTGCTCCATCCGATGTATCAGCTCACCGCCTCCTACGGGCACTTCGGGCGGGAACCGTTCGAACACACCTATACCTGGCGTGACGTCAACGGCGAGGAACAGACCGAGACCTTCACAGCCTTCCCGTGGGAGAAGATCGACCGGGCCGAGGCGCTGCGCGACGCGGCCGGACTGTAGGTTCTGCACAACAGGCCGGGGCCACGCCCCGGTCTGGTTGAAAGGCCCACGCTTGCGTGGGCTTTTTTATGCCTGAAGATTGGCTATGCTCAAGGGCGCTTGCCTGCCCTGAACAGACCGACCCTTCGATCGAGCACGTTTTTTATGCTGAACATTGCTGCACTGTTTATTACCGTCACCGCGCTGTTTGCGTGGTTCAACTACCGTTTTGTCCGCCTGCCGGCCACCATCGGGGTGATGGTGATCGCGCTGGTCATGTCGCTGGCGCTGATCGGACTGGACCATCTGGGCTTCACCTATATAACGGATCTGACCGAGCAGTGGCTGGGCAGCATCAACTTCAACGCACTGTTGATGGACGGCATGCTGTCGTTTCTGCTCTTTGCCGGCGCCCTGCACGTGGATATCGACAAGCTCAAGCGCTATCGCTATTCGATCGGCTTTCTGGCCTCGATCGGCGTGGTGGTCTCGACGCTGGCGATCGGCAGCGCCGCCTGGTGGCTGTTTGCCACCTTCCATATCGAGGTGCCCTATCTCTACTGCCTGGTCTTTGGCGCGCTGATTTCCCCGACCGACCCGATCGCGGTGCTGGGCATCATGCAAAGCGCCGGCGCCCCGGAGGACATGGAGATCAAGATCGTGGGCGAGTCGCTCTTTAACGACGGCGTGGCGGTAGTGGTCTTCACCCTGCTGGCGGGCGCGGCCACCGCCGGTGAGCAGCTCACGGCGACCCATTCGCTGATGCTGTTTGGTGAGGAGGCCGGCGGCGGCCTGCTGCTGGGTCTGATCATGGGCTATATCGCCTATCAGATGATGAAAAGCATCGATCAGTATCAGGTCGAGGTGCTGATCAGTCTGGCGCTGGTGCTGGGCGGCTATGCGCTCGCCACCTGGCTTGAAGTCTCCGGGCCGATCGCGATGGTGATTGCCGGACTTTTCATCGGCAACCGCGGCCGTGAGCATGCCATGTCGGAAAACACCCGGCGTTATGTGGACGGCTTCTGGGAGCTGATCGACGAGATTCTCAACGCCGTGCTGTTTGTCCTGATCGGGCTGGAGCTGTTGCTGATTCCGTTTGAATGGAGCTATCTGATGGTCGCTGCACCGCTGATCGTGATCATCCTGACGGTACGCCTGGTCACCATCGGCCTGCCGATGATGGTCATGCGTCGCTGGGCCGACTATCGCCGCGGCACCACTCGGGTGCTCACCTGGGGCGGGCTGCGTGGCGGTATCTCTGTGGCGCTGGCGCTTGGCCTGCCCGAAAGCGACTACCGCGAGCCGATCGTGATGATCACCTACATCATCGTGCTGTTTTCCATCCTGGTGCAGGGGCTGACCATCGGTAAACTGGTCGGTCATGTGGTGCCGGGTGTCGATCCGTCTTCCGGCGACTCGTAACATCATTGATCCCGGGCCTCGTGTTTCGCGCTGAAATGCCGATAGTACGAGCGGGGCTGGCGGCTTTTGTGTTGGGTGTTGACCATTCAAGGCGCCAGCCCGCTATAATTTGCACCAGATTCTCATGTTCCACGTCTTCGTGGGATGTCATGTCCGCCCGAGGGGCGCTGCAGCAGGGGCACGGCTCTTGCGAGGCTCGGGATGGATACACCGGATTCAACGGCGCCCGCTATCTGCCAGGAGTGTTTCATGGCTACTGCCGAAAACGCCGTCAATCAGGACTACAAGGTCGCCGATATCAGTCTGGCCGACTGGGGCCGCCGCGAAATTCGCATCGCCGAGACCGAAATGCCGGCGCTGATGAAAATTCGCGCCAAGTATCGTGATCAGCAGCCGCTCAAGGGCGCTCGCATTGCTGGCTGCATCCACATGACCATTCAGACCGCGGTGCTGATCGAGACGCTGATTGAACTGGGCGCCAGCGTGCGCTGGTCGTCGTGCAACATCTTCTCGACCCAGGACCAGGCGGCGGCGGCGATCGCTGCGGCCGGCACGCCGGTGTTTGCCTGGAAGGGCGAGACCGAAGAGGAGTTCTGGTGGTGCATCCAGCAGACCATCGAGGGGCCGGAAGGCTGGCGCCCGAACATGGTGCTCGACGATGGCGGCGACCTGACCCTGATGCTCCACGATGAGCATCCCGAGCTTCTGGACGCCATCCACGGCATCAGCGAAGAGACCACCACCGGGGTCCACCGTCTGGTCGAGATGATGCGCAAGGGTACGCTGCGTGTCCCGGCCATCAACGTCAACGACTCGGTGACCAAGTCGAAAAACGACAACAAGTATGGCTGCCGCCACTCGCTGTCGGACGCCATCAAGCGCGGTCTGGACCATCTGCTCTCCGGCAAGCAGGCGCTGGTGATCGGCTACGGCGATGTGGGCAAGGGCTCGGCCGCCGGTCTTCGTAACGAAGGCATGATCGTCAAGGTCAGCGAAGTCGACCCGATCTGCGCCATGCAGGCCTGCATGGACGGCTACGAGGTTGTCTCGCCCTATATCGACGGTGCCAACGACGAGTCGGGCAGCAACCTCGATACCTATATGCTGGGCAAGATCGATGTGCTGGTGACCACCACCGGCAACATCAACGTCTGTGACGCCGGCATGCTGGGCGCGATCAAAAAGGGCGCCGTGGTCTGCAACATCGGCCACTTCGACAACGAGATCGACACCGCCTACATGCGCAAGAACTGGGCGTGGGAAGAGATCAAGCCGCAGGTGCACAAGATCTATCGCGACAGTACGCCGGGGAACTTTGACCCGACCAGCGCGGACTATCTGCTGCTGCTCTCCGAAGGGCGTCTGGTGAACCTGGGCAATGCCACGGGCCATCCGTCGCGCGTCATGGACGGCTCCTTTGCCGACCAGGTGCTGGCACAGATTCACCTCTATGAGCGCAAATTCGCCGATATTCCAGTGAATGAGCGTCCGGAAGTCACGGTGGAAGTGCTGCCCAAGCAGCTTGATGAGGAAGTTGCCCGCTACATGGTCGAAGGCTTTGGTGGCACGCTCACCAAAATGACTCAGACGCAGGCCGAGTACCTGGGTGTGCCGCAGGAAGGGCCGTTCAAGCCGCATGAGTATCGCTACTGAGTGATGACCTGATCGGCGATATGATGCCGGTCTGATCCACAATAAAGCCGCCCCGACGGTCCCGAGAGGGGCTTTCGGGGCGGTTTTTGTTATATGGGGAAGGGAGGTCACACCGGTGCTGGCGGAGGCGATGATGGGCCGGGGGTATTAATCCTTCGTCGCAGGACACTGGGCCTGACAAACAAGTACGACATAATGGCCCACCTGCAAAAGGCCCTGTTCTGTCCCGCGACAGTGCCGGCCATTGATTCAACGTCCAGAGGTTAACCCCCCCATGCGCGCTCCCTTGTCCCTTGTATCGGCAGCCATGTTGATGACACTTTCTCTCCCGGCGATGGCGCACCCCGGGCATGAGCATGGCTCGGGCCTGGTCGCCGGACTCCTGCATCCGCTGACCGGGATGGATCATCTGCTGGCCATGATTGCTGTCGGGCTCTGGGCCGGGTTTGTCATGCCACAGCGGATGCTGATCGCACCCCTGACCTTCATGACAGCCATGGCCGGTGGCGCGTTGCTGGGCTGGGCAGGTGTGAGCATGGCGCTGGTGGAACCCGGCATTTTGTTGTCGGTGGTGGTGTTCGGGCTTTTGACGCTCACCGGCGGGCAGCAGCAATCCTCCAGAGTGACCAAAGCGTCTCTGGCCTGTATCGGGCTTTTTGCCGTACTGCATGGTCACGCCCATGCCACCGAGGCCAGCGGTCATGTGGGGCCGTATCTGGCAGGCTTCATGTTGTCCACCGCGGCGCTGCACAGCCTTGGTGTACTGATGGTACTGGCCGTGGCCAGAGGCAATGCCATGCAGTGGGTACAGCGTGCCAGCGGTGTCGCGATCGCTGCCGGCGGCGCGTTTTTGATGTTCGGTGCTGTCTGAGGCCGGCGGCCGCTAGCGCGCCATCAGCTTTTTAAGCTGGGTCACGGTGCGGGTATTGAGCACATCCTTACTTTCCAGCAAGCCGCGACGGGCCTGGGTCACGCCCAGCGCCATGTGGCCCAGCTGATCGGTGGCGTGGGCATCGGTATTGATGGCAAGCGCCACGCCGATGTCGCGTGCCATGCGTATCCAGCGATCAGCAAGATCAAGCCGGGCGGGCTGGGCGTTGATTTCAAGAAAGACGCCGCGCTCTTTCGCGCCGTGCAATACGGCCTCAATATCCACATCGTACCCTTCACGGCCGTTGATGATGCGCCCGGTCGGGTGCGCCAGAATATTGACGTGCGGATTGTCCATGGCGCGCAGAATGCGGCGGGTCTGTTTCTCTCGGGACAGGTTGAACTTCGAGTGCACCGAGAAGACACAGACATCGAGCTCCTTGAGGACGTCGTCAGGGATATCCAGTGCGCCATCTTCCAGAATATCCACTTCGTTACCCTTTAAAACGGTGAAATTCTTCAGCCGTTCGTTGAGCGCATCAATCTCTGCCATCTGCTCGCGCAGGCGTTTGGCGTCCAGGCCGTTGGCCATCGCCAGACGCTTTGAGTGATCGGTAATGGCGATATAGCGATAGCCGCGTTGTCTGGCGGCGCTCACCATCTCCTCGAGGTTTGCCTTGCCGTCGGAAGCGGTGGTGTGCATGTGCAGATCGCCGCGGATGTCATCCAGCGTGACGAGCTCCGGCAGCGTGCCTTCCCGTGCGGCCTCGATCTCACCACGATTTTCACGTAGTTCGGGGGGGGATCCAGGGCAGGTCGATCTGTGCCAGCACTTCTTCTTCGGTGCGGCCGGCCAGCTGTTGCTCACCCTTGTAGACCCCGTACTCATTGATCTTGAGTCCGCGATCGGTGGCCATTTTTCGAGCGGCAATGTTGTGTGCCTGAGAGCCGGTGAAATAGTAAAGGGCGGCGCCGAAGCTCTCGTCGTCGACCACGCGAACGTCCACCTGCAAACCCGAGTGCAGATGGAGGGTGGATTTGGTTTTGCCGTGAGAGACGGTTTCGGCAATTTCCGGATAGTCCATCAGGTGCGCCATGATGACCGGGCCGTCATCGCTGCTGACCAGAATATCAAGATCGCCGACGGTCTCGCGGCCACGGCGCAGGCTGCCGGCCGCGCTGAGTCGCTGTGCGCCCTCGGCGCGTTCAAGCCAGGCAATCAGATCGGCGGCAGCCTGGTGAGCTTCATCAAGGCGCGTGCGCGGTGGGGCCTCATCCAGGCGCTCGGCCTCCTTGAGAATCCCGGCTTCGGTCTTTTTGCCGAAGCCCTCGAGGGTATTGATACGACCTTCCCGTGCGGCCTTTTTCAGGGCCTCGAGGCTGTCGATGCCCAGCTCCTCAAAAAGCTGGCGCACGCGTCTGGGGCCCAGCTGGCTGACGCGCATCAGCTGTAAAAGCCCGGGTGGCAGGCGCTTTTCGGCCTCTTCAAGTACCGACAGGTGACCGGTGTTGATCAGTTCGGTGATCTTCTCGGCCAGGTCGCGGCCGATACCGGACAGCTCAGTCAGCGGCTCATCACGGGCCACCATCTCCTGCAGGGCGTGAGGGTGGGATTCAATGGCCTGTGCTGCACTGCGATAGGCACGCACGCGAAAGGCGTTGGCGCCTTCGATATCCAGCAGGTTCGCCAGGCGGTTGAGGGTACGGGCAATATCGGCGTTTTGCATGGGTCTCGGCTTCCGATCCGGTCACATGAGAGGAGGGTCAGAACTGCTGTCAGCGTAGTGGGGTCCCGGGTTTTTTTCGTCGCCAGACCCCCGGAGGCTGCCAATGACAGGCATAAAAAAAGGGCCGCAGGGCGGCCCTTCCTGAAAGGTGGGAATCACTCCCAGCCGAGCTTTTCCATGTAGGCGCGCGCGTGCACGTCGACGGCCTTGATGGCATAAACGACCTGATCCGGCGTGAGCGTATAGGCCAGATTATGGATCGATTCCCCTTCCTTGAGCGCGGCTTCGGCCACGCGATAAAGGTCGTCGTCACTGACATCCTTGAGCTTGAGTGCTTCCAGCGTCATCGGCAGCCCCAGCGCCAGGTAGAGATCGAGATACTCTTCCAGCTCAGCCTGCGGGGTCTGATCAAGAATCAGCTGGGCCACGGTACCGTAGGCCACCTTTTCGCCGTGGGTCAGTTCATGAATCTCGCCGTGCAGGGCGGTAAAGCCGTTATGGATGGCATGAGCGCCTGCCAGCCCGCCGCTTTCAAAGCCCAGTCCGCTTAGAAGCGTATTGGCCTCGACCACGGCTTCAAACGAGGGTGTCACGATCTGGGCTTCGTTGGCCTGCCAGGCGAGCAGGGCATGATCAAAGAGCACTTCTTCGCACTTCTCGCCAATGGTCTGGCCCAGAAGGGTGGCCTGGCCGCCGGCCATGTTGGTGGCGCTGGATCGAATGGCGGCGCGCGCCTCGACCCAGGTGGCCAAGGCATCGGCGATCCCGGAGGCCAGAAAGCGCGGAGGCGCCTTGACGATAATGGCCGTATCCACCAGCACCAGGTTGGGGTTCTTGTCGTAGAAACGGTAGGACTCGAACTCGCCATCGTCACTGTAGATCACTGACAGCGCACTGGTCGGGGCATCCGTGGAGGCGGTTGTTGGCAGCACGGCGCAGGCCGCATTCATTCTGTCGGCCACGCCCTTGGCGGTATCCAGCGTCTTGCCGCCGCCAAAACCGATAACCACACCTGCCTGGTACTTTTCGCCCTGCGCTACCAGCCGATCGATTTCGGCAGTGGAGGATTCACCTTCAAAGATGGCACGTTCAAAGCTGATATCGCTGCCCTTGAGACTGTCACTCAACGTCTCACCAACCATCTTCCAGACAAAATCGTCGGCGATGATCAGGGCCTGTTGGCCCAGCTGCGAGACGTAGTGGCCGGCGCGGGAGAGGGTGTTGGCGCCCTGGACATAGCGGGCGGGGCTGATAAAGACCTTTTCGCTGACAGCGGACATCAGTGTTCTCCTTTAATAATGGCAACGCGATGCATGCATAATAAGCGTAGCCGCTCTTGTTACCCTCTATTGGGGGAGATTCGACGGATGTCGATGTTATGTCGATAATTGTCCGTCATTGAAGGTATTTAATGCGACGCAGGTCATGCGTTGTCGAGACTGTCCGGGAGGATCCGATGGCCCGAAGGCCTAATGCACGCACCCTGTTTGTGTCCGATCTTCATCTGGGCACGCCTGATGCCCAGGCACAACTGCTGCTCAATCTGATGCGGCTGGTGCGCCCCGAAAGGCTGTATCTGGTCGGAGATGTCTTTGATCTGATTGCCATGAAGCGCCGGGCAATATCGGTACTGGATACCCATCAGCAGCGGCTGGTACGCCATATCCTGCGACTGGCCCGCACCGGCTGCGAGGTGATCTATATCCCGGGCAATCACGATGCTGCCTTTCGGACCTTTTGTGGTGAAACCTTTCGCAGCATCGAAGTCCGCCGCGACGCCGTGCATGTCACAAAGGATGGCAGGCGACTGCTGGTCAGCCACGGGGACGAGTTCGACGGTCATTTCAAGGCACCCAGGTGGAAGCTGGTCGTCGGAGAGATGGCGCTGCATACCATGCGTCGTACCAATCGCTGGACGGTTCAGGCCCGGCGTCGCATGGGTCGGCCGTACTGGTCGCTGTCGGCGGCGCTCAAGCGCCGCTCCAGCAACGTGAAAACCTTTGCCGGCGCCTTTCGTCAATCGGCTCTGGCACGCGTGCGTCGGGAAAACGTGGATGGCTATATCGGCGGGCATATTCACATCCCGTTTTTCGGCGAGTGCGAAGGCTTTGTCTACTGTAACGATGGCGACTGGGTAGAAAACTGCACGGCGCTGGTCGAAGAATTTGATGGCCGGCTGAGGCTGGTAGACTGGGAAAACAAGACGCTGGTGGATGATCCAAGGCCTCCCTCCGGCCAGCGTGAAAAGACCGAAGCGGAAGACTGGCTGGCCGATGAAGAGGTCGGAGTTGCCCCTGGTTAAAAAAAATTAATTTCAGGGCCGCTTTGTTAGTCTTGTAACAAACTGAATCATATCGGGTTTTAAAAGATTTTAAAAAATTGTGACGTTTACTTTTGAAACCCGATGATGACAGAACGTAGAATGTGCCGGAAAATCGCCCTGTGCGACATTTTGTCTTTATGATGCCGATGGCATTGTCAGATCCTGATTCCCTTCTTTGCAGTACCTGATAAAAACTATTCCAATCATGGAAAGTATTAATAATCGGTGAGGTCATGCCGATAAACAGTGACTGGTCACATCGTGCCCCTGGCCGATGTTCAAGCATGACGCCTGCCCACCCTGACAGCTGGTACTCCGGCAGGCGATGAGGAGATTGACCCATGACGGTTAATGTAACCCGAAGACAGTTCTTCAAGCTGGGGGCGGCCGGTGTGGCCTCTTCCAGTATGGCGATGATGGGGTTTGCCCCGGAATCGGCTGAAGCGTCCGTGCGTCATTTCAAGCTGACGCATGCCAAGGAAACCCGCAACAACTGCACCTACTGCTCGGTCGGCTGCGGCGTTCTGATCTATAGCCACGGCGATGGGTCCAAGAATGTGCGGCAGGAAGTTTTCCACATCGAGGGGGACCCGGACCATCCGGTATCCCGTGGTTCACTGTGCCCGAAGGGGTCAGGACTTCTGGACTTTGTGCGCAGCGAAGGTCGTCTGGAATACCCGCAGGTACGTGCGCCGGGCTCCAGCGAGTGGAAGCGCGTCAGTTGGGATGAGGCGCTCGACAAGATCGCGCGCTACATCAAGGATGATCGCGATGCCAACTTCGTCGAGCGTGACGACAATGGCGGTACGGTCAATCACTGGACCACAACCGGCTTTCTGGCCGCTTCAGGCTCATCCAATGAGGCCGGCTATATCACCCACAAGGTGGTGCGTAACCTTGGCATGGTAGCGTTCGACAACCAGGCGCGCGTCTGACACGGACCGACGGTGGCAGGTCTTGCCCCTTCATTCGGTCGCGGTGCCATGACCAATCACTGGGTCGACATCCGCAATGCCAACATGATTCTTTCGATGGGCGGAAACTCTGCCGAGGCTCACCCCGTGGGCTTTCGCTGGGTCACCGAAGCCATCGAGCACAACAAGGCCAAGTTGATCTGCATTGATCCGCGTTATACGCGTACCTGTGCGGTCGCTGACTACAAGGCCTTTATTCGTACCGGAACCGATATCACGTTTCTGGGCGGTCTGATCCATTATTTGATCACGACCGATCAGATCCAGCGTGAATACGTTCTTCATTACACCGATGCCTCGCTTCTGGTGCGTGAAGACTATGGCTTCGAAGACGGTATTTTCACCGGCTACAACCCCGACAATCACTCCTACGACGACAAGTCGTCCTGGATGTATGAGCTGGGCGATGACGGCTACGCCCTGCGTGACATGTCGCTTCAGCACCCGAGGTGCGTCTATCAGCTGATGCGCGAGCACTACAGCCGCTATGACATCGATACGGTGTCGAGCATCTGTGGCATGCCCAGGGAGCACATCGAGCATATCTGGTCGGAAATCGGCAAGATGGCCGTGCCCCATCAGACCATGACGATTCTCTATGCGCTGGGCTGGACGCAGCACTCGATCGGATCACAGATCATCCGTACTGCGGCCATGGTGCAGCTGCTGCTGGGCAACATGGGGATGCCGGGGGGCGGTATCAACGCCCTGCGCGGTCACTCCAATATCCAGGGTCTGACGGACCTGGGTCTTTTGTCTCAGCTGCTGCCGGGCTACATGTCGCTGGCCAACGCAAAAGAACAGGACTATAGCGCCTACATTCAAAAGCGTGCCAAGCAGCCGATTCTGGAAGGCGAGGTCTCGTACTGGAAAAACTACGAGAAATTCCATGTCAGCCTGATGAAGTCCTGGTTCGGCGATGCCGCCACCGAGGACAACAACTGGTGCTTTGACTGGCTGCCCAAGCTTTCCAAGCCGCTGTATGACGTGCTCGATACCTTTGAGCGCATGCACAAGGGCGAGCTCACCGGCTATTTCTGTCAGGGCTTCAATCCGCTGGCATCGTTCCCCAATCGCCAGAAGGTGACCGAGGGACTTTCCAGGCTGAAGTATCTGGTCGTCATGGACCCGTTGAATACCGAAACCAGCGAGTTCTGGAAAAACTACGGCGAATACAACGATGTGGATTCTTCACAGATCCAGACCGAAGTCATTCGTCTGCCCACGACCTGCTTTGCCGAGGATGACGGCTCGATCACCAATAGTGCCCGCTGGCTGCAGTGGCACTGGGCGGCCGCTCAGGGGCCGGGAGAGGCGCGTCCGGATACACGCATCATGGGTGAGCTTTTCATCCGTATTCGTGATCTGTATCGCGAGGAGGGTGGCGTTTTCCCCGACCCGATCCTGAATCTGGACTGGGATTACGACATCCCCGAAGCGCCTTCCTCGGAAGAGCTGGCGCAGGAGTATAACGGGCGTGCGCTGGTCGATCTGACCGACGATAACGGCAACGTCACCCGTCGGGCCGGCGAGCTGCTGTCGAGCTTTTCGGAAATGACCGCTGATGGCCGTACGGCTTCGGGCTGCTGGATATTTTCCGGTGCCTGGACCCAGGACGGCAACCAGATGGCGCGGCGCGACAACTCTGATCCTTACGGGACCGGCAATACGCTGGGCTGGGCATGGGCATGGCCGGCCAATCGCCGCGTGCTCTACAACCGCGCCAGTGCCGATACGCAGGGCAGGCCCTGGGGCAAGGAGAAGGCGTTTGTCTGGTGGAGCAGTGAGCAGGGCCGCTGGGTGGGTGCCGATATTCCGGACTTCCCGGTCACCTCCGATCCTGCGCTGGGCCAGGGCCCGTTTATCATGCAGCCGGAAGGCGTGGGTCACTTCTTCGCCGGCCAGAGCATGGTGGATGGTCCGTTCCCGGAACACTACGAACCGTTCGAATCGCCGATCGACAACAACCCGTTGCATCCGAACAACCCGCTGGCGAAAAACAATCCGGCAGGCCGGATCTATGACGAGGATCGCAAGGCGCTGGGCACTCGAGAAGAGTTCCCGCATGCCGCCACGACCTATCGTCTGACCGAGCATTTCCACTTCTGGACCAAGCACGCCCGTCTCAACGCTGTCGTGCAGCCGGAGCAGTTTGTGGAAATCAGCCATCAGCTTGCCGAGGAAGTCGGCGTGGTAGCGGGTGACTGGGTGCGAGTCTCCTCCAATCGCGGCTTTATCAAGGCCGTGGCGGTGGTGACCAAACGCATGCAGCCACTGCGCATCGGGGATCGTGATGTGCATCACGTGGGTATTCCGATTCACTGGGGCTTCACCGGCGTGGCGAAAAAGGGCTATCTGATCAATGCCCTGACGCCTGTCGTGGGGGATGCCAATACCCAGACACCGGAATACAAGTCATTCATCGTCAAGGTCGAAAAGGCATAAGGGAGGGCATATGATCAACTCACAAAATATCGTTGCCCGTTCCGCGACGACACTGCCGGCACCCCATGTACGTGACGACGTGGTGGAAGTGGCCAAGCTTATCGATGTCTCCAAGTGCATCGGTTGCAAGGCCTGCCAGGTCGCCTGCATGGAGTGGAATGATCTGCGTGATGAGGTCGGCGAGTGCCATGGGGTGTATGACAACCCCATGGACCTGACGGCCGATTCATGGACGGTGATGCGCTTTAACGAAGTCGAAACGGACTTCGTGGGCGGCGAGGATGTCAGCAAGGAGAAGGAACTCTCCTGGCTGATCCGCAAGGATGGCTGCATGCACTGCGCCGAGCCGGGCTGTCTTGAGGCCTGCCCGGCCCCGGGTGCGATCGTCAAGTATGCCAACGGCATCGTCGACTTTGATTCCAACAACTGCATCGGCTGCGGCTATTGCATCACGGGTTGTCCGTTCAATATTCCGCGCATCTCGGAAAAGGACAGCAAGTCCTACAAGTGCACCCTGTGCTCTGATCGCGTCAACGTGGGACTGGAGCCGGCCTGCGTCAAGGCCTGTCCGACCAACTGCATCGAGTTTGGCAGCAAGAAGGACATGCTGGCGCGCGCCGACAAGCGCGTGAACGACCTGAAAGAGCGTGGCTACGAGCAGGCCGGGATCTATGATCCGGCCGGTGTGGGCGGCACGCACGTCATGTATGTGCTGCACCACAGCGACGAGCCCGGGCTTTACAGCGGTCTGGCGAAGGATCCGCGCATTTCGCCGGTCGTCGGTGCCTGGAAGGGCATTACCAAGCCCATCATGTCCGCCATTCTGGGGATCACGGCGTTTGCCGGTTTCTTCCACTACATCACCAAGGGCCCGAAGGAAGAGCCCACGGATGAGGAAGTCTTCGGCGAAGACGATGATCATCATCGTGTGTCACGTGAAGAGGAGCATCGGTCATGAATTTCAAGAAACAAAAGACCATGCTGCGTTACGGCCCGGGGACCCGGGCCAACCACTGGGCCATGGCAGGCGCCTTCATTTTGCTGACGCTGTCAGGACTTGCCTTCTTTCATCCACCGTTTTTCTTTTTCAGTCACTCGCTGGGCGGGCCGGTCTGGTCGCGGGTCCTGCACCCCTTTATCGGCGTGGTGCTGTTTGTGCTGTTTGTCATCATTGCAGTGCGACAGCTCAAGTACAACATGCTGATGAAAAACGATGTGCAGTGGATGCGCCAGATGGGCGATGTGCTCAACAACCGGGATGACAAGCTGCCGCCGATTGGCAAGTACAACCCGGGCCAGAAGATGGTCTACTGGGCGCTGATCCTGTGCATTCCGGTGCTGTTGATCACGGGTGTGATCATGTGGCGACCCTGGTTTGCCGGTTTCTTTCCCATCCCGCTGATTCGTGTGGCAAGTCTTGTGCACGCACTGGCCGCCTTTATCGGGATTGCGACCATTATCGTGCATGTGTATGCCGCCATCTGGGTCAAGGGATCGGTCAAGGCCATGACCCGAGGTCGGGTGACCCATGCCTGGGCGAAGCATCATCATCCGCTCTGGTATGAAGAAGAAATGGAAAAGCCCTCGCAGCGTGCGGGAGACGAGGACGCTTCCGAGCGTGACACGACATCCCATCACGGAGCTCGCAATGACGGCCGAACATCAGGCTGAACATGATTATGGTGCTGCCCCCGGCGGGGTTGTTGAACCCCCCGCCGTGGTGCTGCCCGAACGGCGTCTTTTCAGCCAGCGGGCGCGACGTCTGCGCGATCTTTCCAGGCGTATGCGCTCGATGGCCGATTTTCTCGGTTTTGCCGCGCGCCTGGCACAGGCCCAGCATCAGGTATTACAAAAGCGTACCAGCACTTTCCAGCCGGACAGTCAGGCCTTTGATCTGGCACTGGAGCACGGTATGCCGCCGCTTTCGGTACAGTCACTGCAGACGGACCTGGACTGGCAGGAGGATCTGGACGCGATTTGTGACGCCCTGGAGCTCAACGTGGGACAGGCCCAGCAGCAGCTGATTCACCAGCTGCGGGCGCTGGACCCTGCTGTACGTCGAGAGATCGCGAGCGAGGTGCTCAGTGCCGGCAGCGGTACGGAGGATACTCGAGCCTTCATGCCTCTGGTGGCCGCTGCCCTGCAGGTGGCCTGGCTGCGTCAGTGCAGCGTTCTGCCGCGCCCTCCCAAACGAGCAGAAGGCACGGCGCAGACTGTCTGCCCCTGCTGCGGTGCGCTGCCGGTGGCGAGTCTCATTCAGGTAGGGCGGGAGCGTTCACGTGTGCGCTATATGCAGTGCTCGATCTGTGCCGCCGAGTGGTATATGGAACGGGCGCGCTGTACGACCTGCTTTGAAACCGGTCAGCTGGATTACGTCAGTCTTGAAGGCGAGGACGGCAAGCGTCCGCTTCCGGTAAGGGCGGAAACCTGCGGCGCCTGCGAAAGCTATGTGAAGATCGTGCATCTTGACACCGAGGTAGATGCCGATGCCCTGGCGGATGACTTGGCCAGTCTTGGGCTTGATATCATGATTGCCAATGAACGTGATATCGGACGCAGCAGCTATAACCCCTGGCTGATTGCCGGCTGATCCCTGCGGCCTGCTGTTGTTAACGCGCTCAATATGAGCGCGTTTTTTTATGTTGTTATATTAAAACGGTCTCTGAAAACGATGCCCGGCGCTTGTTTCAATACTTTTTTAAGGGATGATGACCGGCTTGAACGATGGTGTACCATATGGTTCAAATCCCGTCTGTCACTGCCTGTCCTCTCGCATGCGTCTGGATGAATGGTAGTGCCTGTATTACAAGATGAGACGTGTGTCATGCATGAACGCCCTCGTCCCATGAAAGGAGCTCTCGATGGATGACCCGCGACGTTATCTGCCGGCAGTTGATGTATTGCTGTCCCATCAGGCGATGGAACGCTCGCAGGTCAGCCGTCGTCTCAAAAGACGCGCCGTACGCGACCTCCTGATCGAGGAACGCAAGCGTCTTTCTCAAGCCAACGCGACGTCCCTCGATCAGGAGCAGCTGGCCACGAGGGCGCTTGTCAGGGCAAAGGCGCTGGCCGCTTCCAATGCGCCCAGCGTTTTCAACCTGACCGGCACCGTGATTCATACCAATCTGGGACGAGCGCCGCTGGCTGAATCCGCCATCGAAGCCCTGACACGTGCTGCTCGGCAGTCGCTGGCGCTGGAATACGATATCGACAGCGGGCAGCGGGGCGATCGCGACCAGGTCGTTGAATCGCTGCTGTGTGAACTGACCGGTGCCGAAGCCGCCACCGTGGTCAACAACAATGCCGCGGCCGTCGTGCTGACACTGTCGGCGCTGGGCGCCGGTCGCGAAGCCGTCATTTCACGTGGCGAGCTGATCGAGATCGGCGGCTCGTTTCGCCTGCCCGACATCATGCATACCTCGGGCTGCTATCTGCGCGAAGTCGGGACGACCAACCGCACACACGCGCGTGATTTCGAGCAGGCCATGGGGGAGGCCACCGGCATGATCTTCAAGGCGCATACCTCCAACTATGCCGTCGAAGGCTTTAAGGCTGCCGTGGAAGAGAGCGAGCTGGCGCGCATTGCGCATGCACGCGATGTCCCCTTTATCGTTGATCTGGGCAGCGGTGCGCTCACCGACATGGCCGCCCTGGGGCTGCCCGACGAGGCACGCCCCCGGCAGAGTATCGAGGCCGGGGCCGACGTGGTGACCTTCAGCGGTGACAAGCTCCTTGGCGGGCCTCAGTGCGGTCTGATCGTGGGCAGCCGTGACTGTATCGATCGGATCCGTCGCCATCCGCTCAAGCGTGCGTTGCGTGTGGACAAGCTGATCATGAGCGCGCTGGAGGCTACCCTCCAGCTTTATCGGGACAGCGACGAGATCGAGCGCGATATTCCGACCCTGGCGCTACTGACGCGTGCCGAGGCCGACATCGCGGCCACGGCCGAGCGTCTGCTGCCCATCGTTGCCGAGCGTCTGCCTCAGATGCAGGTCAGCATCGCCGCGTGCAAAAGCCAGCTGGGCAGTGGCGCGCTGCCGGTGGATCGTCTGCCCAGTCGCGCCCTCGTCATCACCCCGGCAACGCATGAGCGCCGCTCTGGTGAGCGCTCGTTACGCCAGATCGAGGCCGCTTTCAGGCAGCTGCCAAGACCCGTGATCGGGCGGCTGCATGATGGTGCACTGTGGCTTGATCTGCGCTGTCTTCAGAGCGAGTCCGATGAACATGCCTTCATGGAACAGCTTTGCCATCTCTCGCTCAATCGGGAACAGGGATCATGATCGTAGGAACGGCAGGCCATGTAGATCATGGCAAGACAGCCCTGATTCACTCTCTGACCGGCATCAGTACCGATCGTCTGCAGGAAGAGCAGGCACGCGGCCTGACCATTGAGGCCGGCTATGCCTATCCCGAACTGGTTGACGAGTTCGAACTGGGCTTTATCGATGTGCCCGGGCACGAAAAGTTTATCCACAACATGCTCTCGGGCGTGGCGGGCATTGATACCATGCTGCTGGTGGTAGCCGCCGATGATGGCGTCATGCCCCAGACCCGGGAGCACATGCAGATACTGCGTCTTTTGGGCATCGGTCGCGGTGTGGTGGCGTTGACCAAGTGTGATCTGGTCGAGCGGCAGCGGCTTGTCGAGGTGCGTGAGCAGATTCAGTTCCTGCTGGCAGGCTCGCCACTGGCAGACTCGCGCATCTTTGAAGTGTCCAGCCGTACCGGTGAAGGTATTGCCGAACTGAAGGACGAGCTCTGGCAACGGGCGCAGGCCAGCGATATTGAGGTAGCTCAGGGCAACTTTCGTATGGCCGTGGATCGCGCCTTCACCAAGACCGGCTCGGGGCTGGTGGTCACGGGCACGGTTGTGGCCGGCGACATCTCGGTCGGCGACAGCGTCAGACTGTTTCCCTCAAGTCGCGATGCGCGCGTCAGAGGGCTTCGTCGCCAGGGGCGGGTGGCAGAACATGCTCGTCAGGGTGACAGGCTTGCCCTGAACCTGGCAGGTCCCGGCGTTGATCGGGAAACCGTTCAGCGCGGTGACTGGGTGGTGGCCCAGGCACTCCCTACACCGTCGCTGACGCGCGTGGATATTGCGCTTGAGCTTCTCGAGGATGCACCGCCCTTGAGTCACTGGTCGGGTGTGCATCTGCATCTGGGCGCGTCGCATGTCACCGGGCGCATTTCCCTGCTGGAGGGGCAGCAGCTACTGCCCGGCCAGCGTATGCTGGCCCAGATGATACTGGAGACGCCATTACACGCCTGCATGGGGGATCGGGTCATTGTCCGTGATCATGGTGCGCGCCATACCATTGGCGGTGCCGTCGTGCTTGATGGTGCCCCGCCGCGTCGTGGACAGCGCTCGCCGGCACGACTTCAATGGCTCGAAAGCTGTCGGCAGGCGGTCATGGACAGCTCCAATGACATGCCTCTGGCCGAGCCGCTCAGGGTGGCCCTGACGCTGCGCCAGGACGGTCCGGACGTTTATGGCCTGGCGCGAAACTTCAATCGCACCCCGGCCTCGCTGGCCAGGGAATTCGAGGCTCTCGGCGCCCGGGTCATCAGTGCCGGGCAGGACATGCGGGCCTTTTCACCACAGGCGCTGGAGTCGCTGCGGGCACGGATTCTCGAGGTGGTCACCGACAACCACGAGCGTGAGCCGGCCATGCTGGGTACCGAGCGTGAGCGTCTGCGTCGTCAGGTGATGCCGGGGCTGCCCAGTGCCCTGTTTCGTCAGATCGTTCAGCCGCTGATGACAGCGGGGACGTTGAAACAGCAGGGGCCCTTTCTGTCACTGCCGGAGCATCAGGCGGCGCTTTCGGCCGAGGATGAAAGGCTCTGGCAGCAGATAGAGCCGCACCTTTCCGCAGCGCCCTTTGACCCGCCGAGAGTGCGTGATCTGGCCGGTCTGGAAAATATCGAAGAGGCGCAGGTGCGCCAGATGTTAACCTCCGCCGCTCGTCTGGGGCGTGTCTATCATGTGCGCCGGGACCATTTTTTCCTGGCCCGGTCAGTGCATGACATGGCCGACATGATTCAGCAGCTTGAGGCACAGCAGGGGGCTGCGCATGTGGCAAGCTTTCGGGATCAGCTGGGTGTCGGGCGCAAGCTGGCTGTTCTGATCCTCGAATTTTTTGATCGAATCGGCTATACACGGCGGGTACGCGATGATCATATCGTGCGTCGGGCCGACATGTGGCATTAATTAGGCTATCATGCGGCCACGTTGTAACACCTGCTGAAATCGTCTGGTTGCGGAAAGGCTTCGTTCCCCGGTGGGGCGCTCGGGCTTCAAACCCGAGAGGGGCTGCCAGCAGTCCCTGGTGGGTTCGACTCCCACGCCTTTCCGCCATTTCAGTCCAGTGTCAATGCAGGGATTTCCCTGCCGTCTGATCTCCTTTCAAATACCCCTCCCGCGTTTGATCATGAATCCTGCTTGATAAGACCCCCCGAATCTTTCATTTGGTTTGATCCATTGGCGTCGTCACAATACACGGCATCAATCGATGATTGACCGCTGCCGGCCATCGGCAGGCCAGAGGTGCTAAGTGCTTTGGTTCGGTCAACGGCGTGACTTGTCAAAAGGATCTTTAGACCCATGAGTGACCCTCGTTCACCCGACATCAGCTTCGAGTTCTTTCCGCCGCGTACCGACGCGGGCCGTGACCGGCTGCCGGAGGTCTATACCCGCCTGGCTGAACTCAATCCGCGCTTTTTTTCGGTAACCTTTGGCGCCGGGGGGACAACGCGTGATTTCACCTTTGATGCGGTTAAAAGCATGTCACGTGATACCGGCATCTGTACGGCGCCGCATCTCTCCTGCGTGGCCAGCGACAAGGACGATCTTCGCAGGCTCCTGAGGCAATATCGCGAGCATGGCATCAAGCGAATCGTGGCCCTCCGTGGTGACATGCCTTCGGGCATGCTGGGGGTCGGGGAGTTTCGCTACGCGCGCAATCTTGTCGACTTCATTCGTGAAGAGACCGGAGATCATTTTGATCTGACCGTGGCGGCCTATCCCGAGTGCCACCCACAGGCGAGCAGCTTCGAGCGTGATATCGATCATTTTGCCGACAAGGTGCGTGCCGGCGCTGACATGGCCATCACGCAGTATTTCTTCAATCCGGACGCCTACCATCATTTCGTGGATCGGGTTCGCGCCCGCGGCGTGGATGTGCCGATCATCCCGGGCATCATGCCGATTACCAACTACACCAAGCTTGCTCGCTTTTCCGAAATGTGTGGTGCCGAGATTCCGCGCTGGGTGCGTCGACAACTTGAAGCCTACGGCGATGACAGTGAGAGCATTCGGGCCTTTGGCCATGACGTAGTGACACGCCTTTGTCAGCAACTGCTGGATCAGGGCGCGCCGGGGCTGCACTTTTACACGCTTAACCAGGCAGAGACCTGTACGAATATCGTGACTGATCTCTCGCTTGATAAGATTGGCCATTGATTGGTGGCGTTCGGATAGACGAACTAGTCTTGTGGGTACGGTAATTGTTAATGAGCCGCATCGAGAGGACTTCCAATGAAAAGACTGTTTCTGGCTTCAGCACTGCTGGCACTGAGTCCACTGGCCATGGCCGACACCACTGTAGAGCTGCACAAGGCAACGGATGAGGGCGTTGGTGACTCCGTGGGGACCGTAACCTTCGAGGATACCGATTACGGGCTTCTGGCCACGCCCGATATTTCCGGTCTGCCGGGTTTTGGCATGCATGGTTTTCATCTGCACACCAACCCCAGCTGTGATCCCTCCACCGACGATGGTGAAGTGACCCCGGCCGGCGCCGCCGGTGGCCACTTTGATCCGGAAGAGACAGGTGCGCACGCCGGCCCCTATGTCGAGGACAGCCATCTGGGCGACATGCCGCTGGTGGTCGCGGACAATGATGGCAACATCAGAACGCCGGTGCTGGCACCTCGCCTGAAAGAGAGTGATCTCGCCGGTCACGCCGTTATCATTCATGAAGGCGGCGACACCTATAATGAGCCCCCGCATCTGGGCGGCGGCGGTGGACGCTGGGCCTGCGGCGTGATCGAAGGCGCCCGCTGAGTCAGGACAGCTGATCGTTCGTTAAAAGGCCCTGCCGGGATAACCGGCAGGGCCTTTTTGTGGCTGTTGTATCGTCCGGTTTCTAGTGCTTGCCGGGGTCGATGATCCTGACGGGCTGGAAATCTTCGCTCTCCTCGGCCGGCTGGCTTTTGGAGACGCGCGTCTCCAGCGCGTCATGCGCCTCTTCGGTCATGGGTAACTGCTCGAAAAAGTCGCAGCTGACACATTCCCGATAGCGGGTGCCATTGCTTTCCCAGCTACGGATACGGTCCATGGCACTGCAGCGCGGGCAGATGGCGCCGGCAATAAAGCGTTTGGGTGTTGACTGGCTCATCAAATCTCCTGACCGGCAGGGATGATCTGCCGGTCGTGATACAGGGATCAGGTGGTTTGAACAATGCCGCTGTGACGCAGCAGCGGTTCGATGCTGGGTTCACGTCCACGAAACTCCTCAAACAGGACCGCGGCATCGCGAGCGCCGCCCTGTTCCAGGATGCTGGTGCGAAAGCGCATGCCGGTGGTCTGATCGAAAACGCCGGCCTCTTCAAAGGCCGACCAGGCATCTGCCGAAAGCACTTCGGCCCACTTGTAGCTGTAGTAGCCGGCCGCGTAGCCACCGGCAAAGATATGACTGAAGCCGTGCTGGAAGCGGTTGAACTCGACTCTGGGCACCACCGAGACCTGCTGACGAACGCTGTCCAGCAGGGACTGAATGTCCCCGGCATCAGGCGTCTGGTGTTCACGGTGCAGACGCAGATCAAACAGCGAGAACTCGAGCTGACGCACCATGGTCATGGCGGACTGGAAGTTGCGGGCCGCCTGCAGGCGCTCCAGCAGGTCATCCGGCAGGGGCTCACCGGTATCGACATGCGAGGCGATCAGATCAAGGCCTTCGCGTACCCAGCAGTAGTTTTCCATGAACTGGCTGGGCAGCTCGACGGCGTCCCATGCCACACCATTGATGCCGGAAATGTCCGCCACCTGCTGGCGGGTCAGCATGTGATGCAGGCCGTGGCCGAACTCGTGGAACAGCGTCAGAACTTCATCGTGGGTCAGAAGGGCCGGTCGATCGCCCACTGGTCGGGTGAAGTTGCAGGTCAGGTAGGCGACCGGCAGCTGAATGTCGCCATCGCCACGAACGCGTCTGACACGACATTCATCCATCCATGCGCCCCCGCGCTTGCTTTCCCGGGCATAGAGATCGAGATAGAACCCGGCGATGACGTCGTCACCTTCCAGAATATCGAAAAAGCGTACATCGCTGTGCCAGCGCGGGGCCTGGGTGTTTTCGCGAAAGCTGACGTTAAAGAGTTTGCCGATGACCCGAAAAAGCCCGTCAACCGCGCCGGGCGCAGGAAAGTAGGGGCGCAATTCTTCCTGTGAAATGGCGTAGCGCGCTTCGCGCAGCTTTTCGCTGGCATAGCCGGTATCCCAGGGGGCCAGAGTCTCGATGCCCAGCTCATCGCGGGCGAAGTCGCTGAGATTGCGAAATTCTTTCGTGGCCTGCGGGACCGCGCGCTCAGCCAGGTCATGAAGAAAGTCGAGCACCTGATCCGGACTGTCGGCCATCTTGGTGGCCATCGAGTAGTCGGCGTAGGTGTCAAAGCCGGCCAGTGAAGCGATCTCCTGGCGCAGCGTTACGATCTCGGCCATGACCTCCGAGTTGTCGAATTCGCCGGCACCGGGACCCTGATCGGAGGCCCGGGTGACGAAGGCGGTATACACCTCTTCGCGCAGGGCGCGATCGTCGGCATGGCTCATGATCGGAAAAAAGCTCGGGAAGTCGAGCGTGATGCGATAGCCCTCGACGCCCTTGGCCTCGGCATTGGCGGCCAGAGTCTCCAGCGCACTCTGCGGCAGACCGCCCAGACGCTTGCGCGGGACATCCAGGTGCCAGGCCTGGGTGGCATCGAGCACGTTATTGGAGAAGGTGTTGGAAAGCGTTGATAGCCTTGCCTGGATTTCGCCGAATCGGGCTTTCTTTTCAGCGGGCAGATCGACCCCTGCCAGGCGGAAATCGCGCAGGGTATTGTCGATCGACTTGCGCTGACCCTGATCCAGCTGCGCGTATTCATCGCTGTCGGCCAGTGTCTGGAAGGCCTTGAAAAGCCCTTCATGCTGACCCAGCCAGGTGCCATAGGCCGAGAGCTTTGGCAGACAGGCCTGATAGGCCTCGCGCAGTGCCGGTGAATTCATGGTGGCATTGAGATGCGAAACCGGCGACCAGGCCTGGGAGAGCTGGTCATTGATGGCTTCAAGCGGTGCGGCCAGCCCCTGCCAAGTGTAGTCGCCTTTCTCGACCAGCGTTTCAATGGCGGCCCGGTTACGCGCGAGCAGATCGTCCACGGCCGGCTCGATGATATCGGGCGTGATGGCCTCGAACGGAGGAAGCGCATGGGATTCGAGCAGGGGATTGGTAGACATGGAGCGACCTCGCGGTTGGCGAAAGATATACTGCTGACAATGAGGGTGTCGGGTGCCGGTTTCAATGCAGGCGCGCGGCAGCGTGAGTTGATTCAGTGCGCATCATGGCGCGATGGAAGGGATGCAGGACATGTCCGAAGTGGTAGAGCGCTGGGGGTCGCGCCGTGCGTTCATTATAGCGGTGACGGGTGCGGCAGTGGGTCTGGGCAATATCTGGCGCTTTCCCTGGATGGTGGGTGAAAACGGAGGGTCGGTCTTTCTTCTGCTGTATGTGGCCTTTGTGCTGCTGCTGGGGTTGCCGGTCATGGTGGCTGAAATCCTGATTGGGCGGGCAGGACGGCGCACGCCCATGCAGGCCCTGACCTTTCTGGCCTGCGAGGCGGGTGGCAGCCGGCACTGGCGGCTTCTGGGACTGCTGGGGGGGATCACGCTTTTTCTGATTCTCTCCTTCTATGCGGTCGTGTCGGGCTGGTCACTGGAATATCTGGTCGATGCGTTCAGCGGCGATTTCGCCTCCCGCTCGCCCGAGGAGATCGGTGCCGCCTTTGATGCCTTTCTGGCAAGCCCCGGGCGGGTCATCTTCAACCAGACCCTTTTCATGGTGCTGACGATGGCCGTAGTGGCCTTCGGGGTGGGCAGTGGTCTTGAGCGACTCAATAATCTCCTGATGCCGCTTTTGTACCTGCTGCTTCTGGTATTGGTCGGCTATGCGGCCACCACCACAGGGTTCGGTACGGCGCTGAACTGGCTTTTCTGGCCTGACCCCAGGGCCATTTCCTTCATGGTGGTGCTCAATGCCATGGGGCATGCCTTCTTTACCCTGGCCGTGGGCGCCGGCGCGCTGATGGCTTACGGCGCTTATATGCCGGAAGGCCAGAGCGTGCCCCGCGCCGTGGTCACCGTCGCACTGCTGGATATTCTGGTGGCGCTGCTGGCGGGCGTTGCCATCTTCTCGATCGTTTTCTCCCAGGGCATGGATCCGGCCTCCGGCCCGGGGCTCATGTTCGTGACCCTGCCGGTAGCCTTTTCACAGTTGCCTGGTGGCACCCTGTGGCTGGGCAGTTTCTTTGTCCTGCTGTTGATTGCGACCTGGACATCGTCCATCAATCTTGCCGAGCCAATGGTGGCCATGCTGCACTCCGCCGGGCTGCACCGTGTCACGTCAGCGCTGCTGATCGGCATCGGCGTCTGGCTGGTCGGCATTCCTTCGGCACTGTCCTTTTCATGGCTCTCTGAGGTGCAGCCGATCAGTGACATGACCTTCTTTGATCTGGCTACCACCGTGCCTACCGATATCCTGTTGCCCATCGGCGGGCTGCTGATTGCCTTCTTTGCGGTCTGGGTGATGGATGCGCAGCGAGCAGTACAGGCGCTGGGAAGCAATGAACGTTTCTTTATCCTCTGGCGTCAGGTCACGCGCTGGGTCGCCATTCCACTGCTGATACTGGTATTGATGGGCGCCATGTTCTGAAATGATATTCGGGGCCGCCCTGATGGTTGATACCACGAAAGGGGCGGTCATTTTTAACAGGTTCAACAAGGCGAGGGCACAGGCATGAGCATTCGAAGCTTCAGAGGGGTATCACCGACGCTGGGTGAGCGTGTCTTCATCGATGAGACGGCTGTGGTGCTGGGTGACGTCACGCTGGGGGATGATACCTCGGTCTGGCCGACGGCCGTGATTCGTGGCGACATGCACCATATCCGCATCGGCGCCCGGACCAGTATTCAGGATGGCTCGGTACTTCATATCACGCATGCCAGTGATTACAGCCCCGGGGGGTATCCGCTGACCATTGGTGATGATGTCACCGTCGGGCATCGCGCCATTTTGCATGGTTGCACCATTGCCTCGAAGGTGTTGATTGGCATGAATGCCACAGTACTGGATGGCGCCGTGGTGGAAAGCGAGGTGCTGGTGGCCGCAGGCGCCGTGGTACCGCCGGGCAAGCATCTTGAAAGCGGCTATGTCTATGGCGGTAACCCGGTACGCCAGCTGCGTCCGCTCAAGGAGTCCGAATATCGCTTCTTTGAGTACTCGGCGGGCAATTATGTGTCACTCAAGGATGAGTTTCTGGCCCAGTCAGAGGAATGAACTCGTTCTGATGTGACGCTAGATCATTGTTGTTATTGATAAAATTGCGCCATAATATGGATTTATATCCAGTATTTGAGTTATGGCCAATTTTACAACGCATTTTTCGGTGGCTGCCGCAGGCGGTGCTCTGGTAGGTGGACTGGGCTGGCAGGCCGGCCTGTGGCCCTTCGTCGATGTTTTTCCGGTCGCAGGGCTGGTCGCGCTGGGCGGTGTGGTTCCGGATATC
This sequence comes from Kushneria indalinina DSM 14324, assembly GCF_003385845.1. Taxonomy (GTDB): domain Bacteria; phylum Pseudomonadota; class Gammaproteobacteria; order Pseudomonadales; family Halomonadaceae; genus Kushneria; species Kushneria indalinina. The sequence goes on from NZ_QRDJ01000007.1 coordinate 953,096, forward strand.
GATGCCGATCAGTCCCGCGCCGTGCGCCTGATTTTTACATTGATGGCCATGCTTGCCGTGATCGGCTGTGTCTCGGCCCTGCAGCCCTTTCTATCCCTGGCAGAGCTGAGTGGCGTGGGCGTCGGTGCCTATCTCTTCGTACGCTATCCCATGAGCACGCTTTTCAAGCGCTTTTCCGTTCACCGGGGCATTTGGCATTCTCTGCTGGCGGCGGTGCTGGCAGCTCTGGTTGTTGCAGCCGTGAGCTATCACCTGTTCGTACAGACGGCCATACAGTCATGGATCTTTGCCGGGGCCATGTTGATCGGCGTCCTCATCCATCTTCTACTTGATGAAATCTACAGCATCGATATTGAAGGGCGTCGCCTGAAGCGCTCCTTTGGTACCGCCTTCAAGCTCTATGACTACGGTACGCCACAGACGGCGCTACTCATGGGAGTCGTAATGCTGTCGATGACGCCCTGGTTGCCGCCTTATATGGCTCTGCAGGATATCGGTAACCGGGTCTGGGCACTCTGGAGTTAACCCCCTGCCTGAGAGGGAGGAAGATGATGCCGCGTGAGGTACTTCTGTTTGATGTTGGCGGTGTACTGGCTGACTGGGATGGCATAACCCCGCTTGTAGAACTGACCGGCGGACGCCTGAGCAGGGAGGAAGCCCGCCGGTTCTGGCTGGAGTTTGCCCCGCTTGATCCTTTTGAAACCGGGAAGGCTTCTTCCAGTGGTTTTCTTGAGGCAGCCGTTGAAGCGCTCTCACTGGATATGTCGTCCGAGGCGTTCGCTCAGCATTACGCAGGCTGGGTCACCGGGCTCTATCCCGGTACGCAGGAGTTGCTGGAACGAATTGATCCGCGTTTTTACATGGCAATTCTCAGCAACAACAACGCCCTTCACTGGCCGGTCATTCAGCGTACCGGTCTGGAAGTACACTTTGACGCCGTCTTTCTGTCTCATGAGATCGGCTATCGCAAGCCTGATCCGCGTGCCTGGCAATACGTGCTGGAGACTCTGGAGTGCTCGGCGTCACAGGTTGTCTTTCTTGATGACAACCCGGAGTGCGTTGATGCCGCTCGCGCGCTGGGGGTTCGCTCACATCTGGTCAAGGGCAGGGAGGCCCTTGAGGCATGTCTGGAAGAGGAGGGCTATCTGCTGTCCTGACCTTCATCCACGCCCATGTGACAGAAAAATGAAACTTTTTGGCGAAAGGGGTTGCGCGGTGCCGGTGTGATCTATAAAGTACGCATCCGCTGCCACGGAGCACACGGCGACGAGGCAGCGGGGGAAGCAAGCAGGTGATTGTTTTGACTAGGGTTTTGGTCGCTCAATCAGGATTTCAGATCCAGCCGCTGACTTCCGCATCGAAAAAAAGAGGTTGACTT
>NZ_QRDJ01000008.1 GCF_003385845.1 Kushneria indalinina DSM 14324
CCGATGGTAGTGTGGGGTCTCCCCATGTGAGAGTAGGTCATCGTCAGGCACCCCTTCCGAACCCCGGTCCTTAACAGGACCGGGGTTCTTTTATGTCCGCCGTCGGCCACGGTCACATGGCCGCCGCCGGCGCTGTCCCCGGCCCGGCGGTCACTGACGTGACCGCCGGGCGGATCCTCAGGACGCGGCCGGCAGCGCTTCCAGCGCCGCCACCAGTGCTGCCATCTCGGCCTCGGTGCCCACCGAAATCCGCAGCCAACTGAAAAAACTGCAAGAGCTTCCACAGGTCTGCGTACCAGACCAATGCTTTAATTGCATTGGATGTATTCGTCTTTTCTGGGTTGAAGGCAATAAAAAGGCACCCTGATGGATGCCTTTTTGATGAACAATCATTGTTGGGGCAAAGTTTGAATCACGATGATGTCTGCAACCATCGTGTCAGCGCTTCCCGGTCAATGGTGTCGCGATCAACCTTTAAATAAGCCACACCTTCTTCTTGGACCACCAGTACATCCTCGATGCCTGCAATATTTTTAAGCTGTTGGCTATATCCACTACTGTCAGTGATGTCTTTACCCTTTAGTGAAACAACTTCGCTTGAGAGATGTTTGGGGACAGTCATGTTTAAAATGGCCAGAAACCATAAGGCACCAAGTGCCGCAGCAAAAAGAAAGACGGCATCGATACCAAAATGACCGGCAATGGCACCGCCCAGGCCGCCTCCGACGCTGGCTCCCAGAAACTGACTGGTAGAATATACGCCCATGGCCGTCCCCTTGGCGCCGGCTGGGGAAAGCTTGCTGATCATGGAGGGCAACATGGCTTCCATAAGGTTGAAGCCGGTGAAGAAAACCAGCAACAATAAAATCAATACCCACCTTGTCTGCCCTGTTTCACCAAGAGCAAAAAGTGCCAGCGTCATCGCGGCAACGGCGCCCATGAATACGATTTTCATGTGGCGGTATTTCTCTGCTGCAATGATCAGCGGCACCATGGCAAAAAAGCCGGCCGCCATGACAGGCAGATATACCCAGCCATGATACTGAGCATCAATGCCGAGATTTTCGAGCCTGATGGGCAGGGCAATAAAACAGCCTGTCAAAATGGCATGAAGGGCGAAAATTGAAAAGTTCAGTCGCAGGAGTTCGCTCTGAAGCAGCATTTTTCTCAGCTGGTTTGGATCCACACCAACATCACGATGCTGTCGGGCCGGCGCTGAAGGAACCAGCCGCCATAGGATCAAAAGTCCCACAAGCGCCAGAAGAGCTGTGCTCCAGAATACGCCTGATAGACCAAAAGCCTCTGCCAGAAACGGTCCCAACGCCATTGCCAGACCGAAAGCTAGGCCAATGCTCATGCCGATGGCTGCCATGGCCGTCGTTCTGCTTTCTTCTCTTGTCTTGTCTGCCAGCAGTGCCATGAGTGCGCCAGCAATGGCACCGCTCCCTTGTAGACAGCGCCCGGCAATGACTCCGTAGATGGACGTGGACAGCGCTGCCATGACGCTGCCGGCAAAAAATAGCAGCAACCCAAGGGCAATAATCTGCTTGCGACCCAGACGATCTGAAAGGGTGCCAAAGGGAATTTGAAAAATGGCCTGCGTCAGGCCGTAGCCACCCAGTGCAATGCCGATCAGAAAAGGTGTTGCTCCCTCCAGCTCCCTTGCATAGAGAGCAAGTACTGGCAATACCATAAAAAGCCCCAGCATGCGAAAGGCATACAATATGCCCAGACCTGCGACTGCACGGTACTCGCCCGCATTTAGTGAAATGTGTTTCATGTTTCTCCGAAAACCTTGAGGCAGGACATCATTTTAACGATCTGATCGGTCTGCAGGAAATTTGTATATGATCTAATGGGGCATTGATAAAGCATTGGCATTCAGTAGGCGACATCGCCTATGCGAAAAAGAATCCCTCTGTGACGAATGGAATTGGTGAAAGGTTCCATGTATCATGCCGCGGTGTTTTGTCGCATTGTTGCAGCGCTGTTTGCCTGCCATTTTTAGCTTCTGTCCTTGTAGGATGCTTGCCATATATGGCCTTATGGCGAAGTGCTCACTTACCTAAAAGCCTTTTGGAGGCATGTGTTTTAATGCCAAGCTCTAAATAAGCTTTTGTCACAGCACTTGAAGTCAACAGGCGAAAAACTGAACAATAGCAATGGTAGCGTATAGCGCCATTCAGGACTGTCATGCTTGCCGCTTTCAGTCAGGGAGATGACTTTCATGTCATCTCCCTGCTGGAAGCCGTCACAGGCGGCAAGCATGTTTCCGGGACAGTCACTTCCAACGATAAAACCATCAGATACTCCTGCGATGTCAGGCTGTCTGGCGCGGTAAATGTCATCCGTGAACGTTGCTGTCAGACCGTGATCGGAAGCGGGCAGGTACCTGTCACGCATTTCCGGCCCCTCTGGTCGGACAAAAGCGAAGTGTTCAAGCTGGCCGTTCAAGAGAGCGTGAGATGAGAAAATGGAACTATCCAGACATTCTTAAAAGGGTGTCACTGCTTGCCGCTGTCGCATTTGTGCTCAGTGGTTGTACGGGGTCAAGTCTTCTCGATCCCAAGGGGCCGGTTGGCGCTGAACAGAAATACCTGATCATGACATCATTCTTTCTGATGATGATTGTGGTGATCCCCGTCATTGTCATGACACTCCTGTTCGCATGGCGCTACAACTACATCAAGAATGCAAAGTACTCGCCCAACTGGTCCCACTCCAACAAGATTGAAGTGGTGGTATGGGCTGTCCCGCTGGCCATTATCCTCCTGCTGAGTATTTTGACATGGCGCAGTACGCACGCCCTTGATCCGCATCGCGTACCGGAGTCTGACAGAGAGCCCATCGTCATTCAGGTTATGGCAATGGACTGGAAGTGGCTGTTCATCTATCCGGAGCAGGGCATCGCATCGGTCAATGAGCTGGCTTTCCCGGTCGACACGCCAGTCGAGTTCCGTGTGACGTCCAACAGTGTCATGAACTCTTTCTTCATTCCGCAACTTGGCAGCCAGATCTATGCCATGGCTGGAATGGAAAATACCGTTCATCTGTTAGCGACTGAAGAAGGCACTTATCCCGGGATGTCGGCCAACTACAGCGGCCATGGCTTCAGCGGCATGCACTTCAAGGCATTGGCAACATCGGATGAAGGGTTCCAACAGTGGGTCGACAGCGTTCGACAGGCTCCGGAAACCCTGCAGCAGGACAGTTTCAATGAGCTGGCCAAGCCCAGCCGAGACAATCCGGTCGAGTATTTCTCTGCCGTCACTCCTGGCTTGTACACCGATATTGTCAACAGTTACATCACGTCGAGTGATAGCTCGCATCACGGGGCTGAGGAGTAAATATGTTCGGCAAACTTACTATCGAAGCCGTCCCCTATCATGAGCCCATCGTCATGGTGGTTCTGGGTGTGGCGGCGCTAATGGGCCTGGCAGTAGTCGCGGCCATTACCTATTTCAAGAAGTGGGGATATCTCTGGAAGGAGTGGATTACTTCCGTTGATCACAAGCGTTTGGGCGTGATGTATATCCTCGTCGCAATCGTCATGCTGATACGCGGTTTTTCCGATGCCATCATGATGCGCTCCCAGCAGGCCATTGCTTCGGGTGGTGCAGAAGGGTATCTACCCCCCGAGCACTATGACCAGATCTTTACCGCACACGGCGTTATCATGATTTTCTTCATGGCAATGCCGTTCATGGTGGGTCTGATGAATATTGCCGTGCCGCTTCAGATCGGCGCCCGTGACGTTGCCTTTCCGTTTCTTAATTCGCTGAGCTTTTGGCTGACGATGGCTGGTGTCATCCTGGTCAACGTGTCTCTGGGTGTTGGTGAGTTCGCGGCAACAGGGTGGCTCGCCTATCCGCCGCTGTCCGATATTCAATACAGTCCAGGCGTTGGCGTGGATTACTGGATATGGAGTCTACAGATATCAGGTATCGGTACACTGCTGACCGGTGTGAACTTCTTCGTCACCATTTTGAAGATGCGTGCCCCCGGCATGACCCTGATGAAAATGCCGATGTTTACCTGGACGGCACTGTGCACCAATGTGTTAATCATTGCGGCCTTCCCCATTTTGACGGTCACCATCGCGCTGCTGACGCTTGATCGCTACATAGGCACCCATTTCTTTACCAATGATATGGGTGGTAACCAGATGATGTACGTTAATCTCATCTGGGCCTGGGGGCATCCTGAAGTCTACATTCTGGTACTGCCTGCTTTCGGTATCTTTGCCGAGGTTGTCGCGACTTATTGCAAGAAGCGTCTTTTTGGCTATACCTCCATGGTTTATGCCACTGTCGCCATTACCGTACTGTCGTTCGTTGTCTGGCTGCACCACTTCTTTACCATGGGCGCCGGTGCCAATGTGAACTCCTTCTTTGGTATTGCCACGATGATCATTGCGATCCCGACCGGGGTCAAAATCTTCAACTGGCTGTTCACCATGTATGAAGGCCGCGTGCAGTTCACCGTGCCGATGGCGTGGACGCTGGGCTTTCTTATCACCTTCACCATTGGTGGTATGACAGGTGTGCTGCTGGCCGTGCCGGGTGCTGACTATGTATTACATAACAGTCTGTTCCTGATTGCGCACTTCCATAACGTCATCATTGGCGGTGTCGTGTTTGGCTATTTGGCTGGCTTCACCTACTGGTTTCCGAAAGTGTTCGGATTCAAGCTCAATGAAAAGCTTGGCAAGGCGTCTGCCTGGTGCTGGATTGTGGGCTTCTTTACTGCCTTCATGCCGCTTTATGCACTCGGTTTCATGGGCATGACCCGTCGTCTGAACAGCTATGATAATCCGGACTGGCATTTCCCGTTGATCGTTGCCGCCATAGGCGCAGTAATCATTGCCTGTGGTATTGCCTGTCAGCTGCTGCAGCTCGTGGTCAGCATCAAGGATCGTCACAAGAATGTCGACGAGACAGGTGATCCGTGGGGCGGTCGTACGCTGGAATGGTCTATTCCTTCGCCGGCACCCTTCTACAACTTTGCACATACCCCTGTCGTTGAAGAGCGTGATGCCTTCTGGCACATGAAGGAAAATGGCGTCAGTGAACAGAAGCCTGCCGAATACCAGGATATCCATATGCCGAAAAATACCTCGGCAGGGTTCTTCATCGGCATGATTGCTTCTGTGTTCGGGTTTGCACTGATCTGGCATATCTGGTGGTTGGCGATCGTTGCAGGTGTAGGCATCTTCGTCACCATGGTGCTGCGTACCTTCAATGACGATATTGACTATTACGTTCCCGCTGCCGAAGTCGAGCGCATCGAAAGTCAGCGTTATCAAAAATTGTCAAATCAGGCGTAACACATGTCGACTCAATCAATGACCAATCAGGACGCTCATGCCCACGGGCATGAGCACGATGACCATGAGCATCATGATCCGGTAGCGACCAAGGTATTTGGTTTCTGGATCTATATCATGAGTGACTGCGTACTGTTTGCATCGATCTTTGCAACCTACGCAGTGCTTGGCACAAACTATGCGGGCGGTCCTACCTCGCATGAACTGTTCGAGCTGCCCTTTGTCCTGGTAGAGACCTTTGTCCTGCTGGCCAGTAGTTTCATGATCGGGCTGGCAACGCTGGCCATGAACAAGGGAAACAAGCAGGGCACCATGCTTTGGCTGGCACTGACCCTGATGCTGGGGGCAGTGTTTGTCGGCCTTGAAATCTATGAGTTCCATCATTTCATTGCCGAAGGTGCTGGTCCTCAGCGCAGTGCTTTCCTGTCATCCTTCTTTACCCTGGTGGGTACGCACGGGCTGCACGTCACTTCCGGGTGTATCTGGGCCATCGTCTTGTTGATTCAGATTGCCACCAAGGGTCTGACTGACATGAATCGATCGCGTCTGATGTGTCTGAGCCTGTTCTGGCACTTCCTGCACATCATCTGGATCTGCGTATTCACCATCGTCTATTTGACGGGGGCCATTTAATGTCCAATCAGCAACAATCCCAGGAAAGTCATGAGCATGGCAGTATCAAGTCCTATACTACGGGCCTGATTCTTTCCATTATCCTGACCATCATTCCTTTTGGTCTGGTCATGACCGGTGCGCTCTCGGGCGTGGCAACGCTTGCGATTATCATGATCATGGCGGTAGTACAGATTGTGGTGCAGGTAGTGTATTTCCTTCATCTAAATGAAGGTTCAGGGCCACGCTGGAACATGATCTCGCTATGGTTCACGATTCTTATCGTGGCCATTGTGGTAGTGGGCTCGCTGTGGATCATGTTCCATCTCAACCATAATCTTATGGTAGGGATGTAAGAAGTCTGTCCCGATGCTCAAAAGATATCTCCTGCTAACGAAGCCGGGCATTGTCTTCGGCAATCTGATCTCGGTAACAGGGGGATTCTTTCTGGCCTCGAGAGGAAGCATCGACCTGCTGTTGTTTTTCGCCACCGTTATCGGGGTGTCGCTGGTCGTTGCTTCCGGTTGTGTGTTCAACAATGTCATCGATCGCGACATTGACGAATACATGGCGCGCACGCAAAAGCGTGCGCTTGTCGAAGGCACGATCGATGTTCGCTCTGCGCTGATCATGGCGGGCCTGCTGGGTGCAGCAGGCTTTTTACTTTTATTGCTGGTTGCCAATCCGCTTGCCGCGGGTGTGGCCCTGTTTGGCTTTGTCATTTACGTGGGCGCCTATAGCCTCTGGCTCAAACGCCACTCGGTTCATGGCACACTGATCGGCAGCCTGTCAGGCGCCGCGCCACCGGTAATCGGTTATTGCGCTGTAAGTAATCAGTTTGACCTTGGTGCGTGGCTGGTGCTGCTGATCTTCAGTCTCTGGCAGATGCCGCACTCTTACGCCATTGCTATCTTCCGGCTGGAAGATTACCGGGCAGCCTCTATTCCCGTGCTTTCCGTGGCAAGGGGCGTGACTGCCGCCAAGCGGCAAACCGTTGCTTATATCGTGGCGTTCGGTGTGGCTGCCATGATGCTCACGTTCACGGGTTATACCGGCTACATCTACCTGGTGGTCATGACTGGCATAACGCTGTACTGGCTCTACATCGCTATTACTCGTTATCAAAAGGAAGATGATGGCCGCTGGGCGCGTCAGCTTTTTGGTATTTCGATTCTGGTAGTTACCGTGTTGAGTGCCGTCATGGCGATCGATTACCAAAAGCCCGTCTCCCAGGCTTCGACGGCGCAGATTGACCTGACCCCTTCTCTGCACGTCTAACCAATTCAATGCTGTATCGACGATACTTGTGTCGATCAGCATTGCCCTTTTGGTTGCTTCTGATTGTTTTCTTCTATCCAGTGCAGATCTGCCATCGTGCGACATGATGTCCCGAGGGTTTCACTTTATCGTGTGAATGCTCTAACTTCATAGATTCCGTGACTGTTCAGAACCCAAGGCAGGAGAGCCAAGCCAATGCTGGGGTTTGATGCTTTAGACCTGGCGCGCTTCCAGTTCGCCTTTACCGTTTCCTTTCATATACTTTTTCCCGCTTTTTCGATCGGTCTCGCCAGTTACCTGATGGTGCTGGAAGGGCTGTGGTTAAAAACGGGTAACGAGATTTACCATAATCTGTATCGCTTCTGGGTACGTATCTTTGCGGTGGTGTTCGGGCTGGGAGTGGTCTCCGGTGTCGTCATGGCCTATGAGTTCGGCACCAACTGGAGTGGCTTTGCCGAAAGGGCAGGAGATATTACCGGGGTATTGTTGACCTACGAGGTGCTGACGGCCTTTTTCATGGAAGCCGGCTTCCTCGGCATCATGCTGTTCGGTGAAGGCCGGGTCAGCAAAAAACTGCATTTCACGGCAACCTGCCTTGTGGCCGTGGGTACCCTGATTTCGATGACCTGGATTCTGATGTCCAACAGCTGGATGCAGACGCCAGCAGGCTATGAGGTCATCGATGGGCGTTTTGAGCCTGCCAACTGGCTCGAGATCATGTTTAATCCGTCGTTCCCCTACCGCATTGTCCATATGGGGCTGGCAGCCTTTATCTCGGTCGGTTTTGTTGTTGGTGGTGTAGGGGCTTATCACCTGTTGCGCAATCGTCGTGACCTGGCGGCACGCAAGATGTTTTCCATGGCGATGTGGGCCATTCTGGTTGCACTGCCGGTACAGATCATCGCTGGCGATATGCATGGGCTGAACACGCTGGAACATCAGCCTGCCAAGGTGGCAGCCATGGAAGGTCACTGGGAGAACGAGCCGGGGCAGAAAGGGATGCCGCTGGTGCTGTTTGCCCTGCCGAGTGTGGACGATGCTGCCAACCGGTTTGAGCTGTCCATACCTTATGCCAGTAGTCTGATTCTGACCCATACGCTTGACGGTCAGATTCAGGGGCTCAATGACTGGCCCCGTGATGAATGGCCCAACGTGCCGCTGGTATTCTGGAGTTTCAGAATCATGGTGGGGCTGGGCATGCTAATGCTGGGTATCGGCGTTCTGGGACTGTTCCTGCGCTGGAAAGGTCTGCTTTATGAGGCGCGCTGGTTCCAGCGTATTGCCCTGTTTACCACTCCGGTGGGCTTCATTGCCCTGCTGGCAGGCTGGATCACGACAGAGGCGGGGCGTCAGCCATGGGTGGTCTACGGCATGCTTCGAACTGCGGATGCCGTGTCATCGCATAGCGTAGCCAGCATGGTCGCGACATTGATCGGATTTATGGTGGTTTACGCGATCATCTTTGGCATCGGGATCTACTATATGCTCAAACTGATCAAGTCCGAACCCATGAATATGGTACCAGCCGGTGGCCCGGGGAATGAGCGCCAGCCCAAGCGCCCCATGTCGGCAGCCGATGACAGTTTCGAAGAGCAAAATTGATTGGAGACATGAGCATGACTATTGATCTACCAGTCATCTGGTATTTGCTGATTGGTTTTGCTGTCGCCATGTACGTCATGATGGATGGCTTCAGTCTGGGGGTTGGCATCCTGTTTCCCTTCATCAAGGGGGACGAAAAACGTGATGTCATGATGAACACCGTGGCGCCGGTCTGGGACGGTAACCAGACCTGGATGATTCTGGGAGGCGCCGGCCTGTATGGTGCCTTTCCGCTGGCTTATGCGGTTATTCTGCCTGCGATGTATCTGCCCTTGATCCTGATGCTGCTGGCATTGATTTTTCGCGGTATTGCCTTTGAATTTCGCTTCAAGTCCAACCGCTCGCGTAAATGGTTTGATCTTGCGTTCAGTGGCGGTGCCATGGTGGCCACCTTTAGTCAGGGAGTCGTACTGGGCGGCATCATCAATGGCCTGGCGGTATCGGAGCGTGCCTATCAGGGTGGAAGCTTTGACTGGTTCTCACCGTTTGCATTGTTTACCGGGCTGGCGCTCATGGCAGGTTATGCACTTCTTGGTGCCGGCTGGCTGATCATGAAGACAGAGGGTGATCTGCAAAAGCGCTTTTATCAGCTTTCGCGTCCTCTGACGATTTTGCTGGTAGCGTCCATGATCATCATCAGCGTATGGACGCCCCTCTCCAATGGACGTATTTCAGAGCGCTGGTTTACCTTCCCCAATATTGTCTGGTTTGCGCCGGTCCCCATTCTGGTCGCGCTGCTTTCCTGGAGTATCTGGCACGGGGTGACCCATGGGCATGAGCGTCGCCTTTTCTTCAAGGTGCTGGGGCTTTTCTTTCTTGGGCTTTCGGGACTGGTGATCAGCTTTTTCCCCTTGATCATTCCGCCGGATATTACACTCTGGGATGCTTCCTCGGCGCGGGCCAGTCAGACTTTCCTGATTGTAGGTTATGTAGTTCTGGTACCCGTCGTGCTTGCCTATACGGCTTACAGTTATTATATCTTTCGGGGCAAGGTCCGCGCCGGCGAAGGCTATCACTGAGATCAAATCCAGCGTTTGGAGATTACAAAGGGTACCCAAAGGGGTACCCTTTTTGTTTTTCATGCATTGGACAGGTGCGTAAAAAACAATGCTCGTCGCGATGCGGGTGGACACAAGGGTTCCAGGCCATGAATGTAATTCCATGAGTGTCAGCGATCTAATCAGACTGATGAGCGATGGTGCCTTCCATTCAGGAGAGGCGCTGGGCAGGGAAATCGGGGTGTCAAGGACAGCGGTATGGAAACAGCTGCGCAAGCTCGAAGGGCTGGGGCTCTGTGTCGAGGCCGCAAGGGGCTGTGGGTATCGTCTCCTCAACCCACCAGCGCCCTTTCGTGGCGCCGATATCGTGGCAAACCTGTCTCGGTCTGCGCGTCAGCACCTCAGGCATCTTTTTGTAGAGGATTCGATTGGCTCAACCAATACCTTCCTGCTGGATCGCTTCGGGCAGGGAGCTGGGCATGGTGAGGTCTGTCTTGCCGAGTGGCAGAGCGCCGGACGTGGTCGGCGTGGGCGATCGTTCTACAGTGAATGGGGGGGCAATATTCACTTCTCCATTGGCTGGCAGTTTGAAAGCGGGGTAGGGGCGCTGGAGGGCCTGAGCTTGGCAGTAGGCGTGATCATGGCAGAGCTGCTGTCGGAGCAGGGGGTGGATATTCAATTGAAATGGCCCAATGACCTGCTGGTATCGACGCCTTCGGGCCTGGCCAAGCTGGGAGGCATACTGGTCGAGGTCCGGGGGGATGCCGCCGGCCCCTGCCAGGTAGTGATCGGCGTCGGGATCAATATTCGACTTTCTGAACAGGGCAGGGCGGGTATCGAGCAGCCGATTGCCGCACTTGCTGATCTGTCCGCCGATATATCGCGCAATGCACTGGTCAGCGCCATGATCGAGGCACATATACAGATGCTGGAGCGCTTCGAGGAAACAGGATTCCCCGCCTGGCGCGATCGCTGGAACGCTTGCCATGTTTACCGGGATAGGGCCATCCGAATTTATCAGGGCAATACAGTGAGCGACGGTATCGCCAGAGGGGTTGATGATGCCGGCAACCTTATTGTCAGTGTTGGTGATGAACAGAAGCGATTCACGGGTGGTGAAGTCAGTCTGCGTGGTTGCCCATGATTCTGGATCTGGATATTGGCAACACACTGTCGAAATGGCGTCTGAAGGATCGCAGGACCAGTGAAATCCGGGCTCGAGGGGCCATGTGGACGCGTGATGAATGGCGTTCAGGGGCCGATATTCCGGATCTGGAAATTGTTGACGTCATTCGGATATCGAACGTGGCGCGTCAGGATGTGCTGGAAGACACGGTTCAACTTTTGAGGCGACGTGTTGATGCCATCCATATTGCGCACTCCACATCCGAGGCACTCGGCATTCGTAACGGATACGACGAGCCCGAGCGCCTGGGGGTGGATCGCTGGCTCGGGGTGCTGTCCGGTTATCAGCTGACCGGCGGATGCTGCACCGTGGACTGTGGCAGCGCCATTACCATGGACACGGTGCTCCCCGGCGGGCAACACATTGGCGGGTACATCCTCCCGGGGCTCAGGCTCATGAAGGAGAGCCTCAAGCTCGGCACTCGCAAGGTGGCGATCGACCCGGAACAGGATGCGCTGCAGATACTCTCGCCTGGTACCAATACCGTTGACGCGGTCAATCATGGGGTGTTCATGGCGGCGACCAGCGCCATAAACCGTCTTTACATGGAAGTCTGCGACAGTCAGCACACTGCCTTGCCACTGCTGATAACCGGTGGCGATGCGGCGCTTGTATCACGCGGGCTTCGTCTGCCGCATGCCCATTGGCCGGACATGGTCTATGCAGGCCTTGAAGCTCTTTTCCCGTTGACGCCAGCAGAAGAACAGGGCGCATTGGCAGGCATGCCCGAAGTGATCAGGCCGGCTGAATTAAAGGAAATACGCAGGGCGCTTGCTTTCACGCAAATGCTCTGACAGAATGCGCCGCGTTCCACAAGGCAGGAGATGTCGGCGCAAGAGCCGTGCATACCAGTCGAGGGGAAAAGACTTGACAAGTCTTTATGGGTCGGTATAATTTGCCGCCAAGTTGGAGGGATTCCCGAGTGGCCAAAGGGAGCAGACTGTAAATCTGCCGCGAAAGCTTCGGAGGTTCGAATCCTCCTCCCTCCACCAAGATTTTTTCCGGTCATGCAGTGATTGGAAGATTGGGTAAGCGGGCATAGTTTAATGGCAGAACCTCAGCCTTCCAAGCTGATGATGCGGGTTCGATTCCCGCTGCCCGCTCCAGTTGTATAAAGGGTTATGCTCATGTAGCTCAGGGGTAGAGCACACCCTTGGTAAGGGTGAGGTCGACGGTTCAATTCCGTCCATGAGCTCCATTCAGGGCGAGCCGAAGGGGGTCGCCCTTTTTAGTCTGATGTGTGGGTTGTCGTGCATCGGGCTTTTTGATATCGTGCACGCCGCTCGCAAAGGCGATCACGACGACAATGTTACAGGCCAGTGGCTCAATTGGCAGAGCAGCGGTCTCCAAAACCGCAGGTTGGGGGTTCGAGTCCCTCCTGGCCTGCCAGTCTTCCTCAGATTGGCAGCTTTTGTGTGTAAATCGATTGCCGCACTCCTGAGGAGTTTTCTTCCCCATGAAACAGACCGCCGAAGTGCAGGATACCCGTTTTGATGCGCTCAAGTGGGCTGCTGCCGTGGTGCTTGTCGCTGTTGCGGTAGCGGGTAATGTCTATTTTGCCGATCAGCCGATGATTTATCGTGTGGTCGGCGTTGTTGTGCTGGTAGTGGCGGCACTGGGCATTGCGCTGACGACCAGTCGAGGGCGTGAGCTGACTTCGCTCGCCAAAAACGCCAAGAAGGAAATTCAGCGTGTTGTCTGGCCGACGCGCCAGGAAACCTTTCAAACGACCGCTATCGTGCTGGGCGCAGTTGTCATCGTGGGCCTGTTGCTCTGGCTGATTGATATGTTTTTCGGTTGGCTGGTGTCGACTCTCATTGGTTAGGAGCTTGCATGACTAAGCGCTGGTACGTTGTCCACGCCTATTCTGGTTTTGAAAAGCAGGTCATGCGTTCACTGCTCGAGCGTGTGAAGCTTTACGAAATGGAAGATCATTTCGGCGAGATACTGGTGCCTACGGAAGAAGTCGTTGAAATGCGCGATGGGAAGCGCCGCAAGAGCGAGCGCAAGTTTTATCCCGGTTACGTGCTGGTTGAAATGGCGATGGATGACCGTAGCTGGCATCTCGTTAACGAAACGCCCAGGGTGATGGGGTTTATCGGCGGGACGCCCGAAAAGCCTGCTCCCATTACGCCGAACGAGGCAGAAGCCATCCTGCGTCGTGTGCAGGACGGTACCGAGAAACCACGTCCCAAGACCATGTTTGATGCTGGTGAGACCGTCCGTGTAGCCGATGGTCCCTTTGCAGATTTCAATGGCGTGGTTGAAGAAGTCAATTATGAAAAGAGTCGCCTGCAGGTCAGTGTTCTGATCTTCGGGCGCTCTACTCCCGTTGAGCTTGAGTTCTCGCAGGTCGAGAAGCTCTAGGCTCGAGGGTGCTGGTGGTGCAGCAGCGCTGCATCGATAGTCAGGGGAGCCGCAAGGCGCTATTACCCAATCGGAGTCCATCATGGCCAAAAAAGTTCAGGCTTACATCAAGCTGCAGGTTGCAGCGGGTAAAGCCAACCCCAGTCCGCCGGTAGGCCCGGCACTCGGTCAGCACGGCGTCAACATCATGGAGTTCTGCAAGGCGTTCAACGCAGAAACCCAGGACATGGAAGCCGGTCTGCCGACACCCGTGGTTATCACGGTCTATTCCGATCGCAGCTTTACGTTCATTACCAAGACGCCGCCGGCGCCGGTCCTGCTCAAGAAGGCTGCAGGTATCAAGTCCGGTTCTGGTGAGCCGAACAAGAACAAGGTTGGTACGGTAACGCGTGAGCAGATCGAAGAGATCGCCCGCACGAAAGAGCCTGACCTGACGGCTGCCGACCTTGAAGCTGCATTGCGCACCATTGCTGGTACTGCACGCAGCATGGGCCTGAACGTGGAGGGTCTCTGATCATGGCCAAGCTTTCCAGACGCATGAAGATGACGCGCGATCGCGTTAATAGCTCGCGCGTTTACAGTGTCGATGAAGCCACCGCACTGCTGTCCGAAATTTCTTCCGTGAAATTCAAGGAAAGTGTGGAAGTCGCTGTCAATCTGGGTGTTGATCCGCGTAAATCGGACCAGGTGGTGCGTGGCGCTACCGTACTGCCCAACGGCACCGGTCGTGATGTTCGCGTTGCGGTTTTCGCTCAGGGCGCGGCTGCTGATGCAGCTCGTGAGGCCGGTGCTGAAATCGTTGGCATGGATGACCTGGCCGCGGAAGTCAAAAAGGGCAACCTCGATTTTGACGTTGTTATCGCAGCGCCGGATGCCATGCGCGTCGTCGGCCAGCTGGGTCAGATTCTGGGCCCGCGCGGTCTGATGCCCAACCCCAAGGTAGGCACGGTGACGCCTGACGTGGCGACTGCCGTCAAGAATGCCAAGGCCGGTCAGGTACGTTTTCGTACCGACAAGAACGGCATCATCCATGCCGGTATCGGCAAGGTTGATTTCACGCCTGAAGCCCTGCGTGGCAACCTGGAAGCACTGGTCAATGATCTGAAGAAGCTCAAGCCCAGCACTTCCAAGGGGGTTTATCTCAAGAAGATTTCCCTGTCCACGACCATGGGTCCTGGTGTTACCGTCGATCACTCCTACATGAACTGATCGACATTTACCGATTGCTTTGCGGTCCCCGTGCCCGTGGTGGAGCGGGGCGCCGTCAAAGACCGCAGGTGTTGCCCTACGGGGCAGCTTAATTGTTTGCCCTGAGCGAATGGCCTGCGCAGATGGCGCCTGTTGCCAGCCGGCAACACGCCATCATCCACTCTGTTGTATGTTATCAACAGATGGTAACCACGATGGCCATCCTCCCGGATGGCCGGCACGAGGAGTGAAAATATGCCCCTGGGTCTTGAAGACAAGAAGGCAATTGTCGCTGAGGTCAGCGAAACTGCCGGACAGGCGCTCTCCGTTGTCGTAGCCGACTCTCGCGGGGTTAACGTTGGCGCCATGACGGCGCTGCGTAAAAAAGCCCGCGATAACGGTGTCCAGCTGCGCGTTGTACGTAACACGCTGGCCCGTCGCGCCCTGCAGGGCACTTCATGGGAGTGCCTGAACGAGACTTTTGTTGGTCCGTCTCTGCTGGCGTTTTCTCTTGAGCATCCGGGCGCCGGCGCGCGTCTGCTCAGGGACTTCGCTCGCGAACAGCCCAAGTTTGAAGTCAAGGCGCTGGCCTACGAAGGTGAGCTGATCGATGCGCAGGATATCGATCGTCTGGCAAGCCTGCCGACCTACGACGAAGCTATCGCCAAGCTGATGTCCGTCATGAAGGAAGCTTCCGCCGGCAAACTGGTACGCACGCTTGCAGCGCTGCGCGACCAGAAGCAGGGCGAAGAAGAAGCGGCCTGATCGGCGTATCAGTCAGGCAAATTTCATCGGGCAGTCATTTGCCCCGCAAAGTACAGGAATGCAATCATGGCACTGAGCAAAGAAGACATCATCAACGCTGTTGCTGAAATGTCCGTCATGGAAGTCGTCGACCTGATCGAGTCGATGGAAGAGAAGTTCGGCGTCAGCGCAGCTGCTGCTGTTGTCGCAGGTCCCGGCGGCGGCGGTGAAGCCGAAGTCGCTGAAGAACAGACCGAGTTTGACCTGATCCTGACAGCCGCTGGTGACAAGAAGGTCAACGTCATCAAGGTGGTTCGCGAGATCACTGGTCTTGGCCTCAAGGAAGCCAAGGGCGCCGTTGACGGTGCTCCGGCGACCCTCAAGGAAGCCATGTCCAAGGACGATGCTGAAGAAGCCAAGAAGAAGCTGGAAGAAGCTGGCGCTTCCGTGGAACTCAAGTAATCAGTGTTCTGCCTGAAAGCGTTATAGCATGACGGCTGGTGGCGGTCAGATGAGCTGACCGCCGCCGGCCTTTTTCTGTTGCCGGATGGGCTTAGCGTGCTTACAGACAAACCGCTAGTACGCTAAGGCGATCCGGAAAACTTCAAGCGGCGAGCTCTCCTCCGGGAAGCTTGCCGTTGGCGCCTGATGGAGCCAATCCGCTGGTGTACCGATCACGCCAGTCACTCATGGTGAACAAGCTGGGGATTACAGATGGCTTACTCATACACTGAGAAAAAACGCATCCGCAAGGATTTCGGCAAACTGCCCCAAGTAATGGATGTGCCTTACCTGCTGGCCATCCAGCTTGATTCCTATTATGACTTCCTGCAGCAGGATCGTGCCCCTGAAGGTCGCCATGATATTGGTCTGCATGCCGCCTTCAAGTCCGTGTTCCCGATTGAAAGCTTCTCGGGTAATGCGGCACTCGAATATGTCAGCTATCGCTTCGGCACTCCTGCCTTTGATGTCAAGGAGTGTCAGCTGCGAGGCGTGACCTATTCAGCACCCCTGCGTGTCAAGGTACGTCTGATCATCTACGATCGCGAGTCGTCCAACAAGGCGATCAAGGATATCAAGGAGCAGGAAGTCTACATGGGGGAAATCCCCCTGATGACCGAAAACGGTACCTTTGTGGTCAACGGTACCGAACGCGTTATTGTTTCTCAGCTCCACCGCAGCCCGGGTGTGTTCTTTGATCACGACAAGGGCAAAAGCCACTCTTCGGGCAAGCTGCTGTATTCGGCACGCGTGATCCCCTATCGCGGCTCGTGGCTGGATTTCGAGTTTGATCCGCGTGACAACGTCTTTGTACGCATCGACCGTCGTCGCAAGCTGCCGGCGACTGTGCTCATGCGTGCGCTGGGTTACAGCGCCGAGGACATTCTCGGCTATTTCTTCGACACTGATGTCTATCACGTCGAAAGAAACGGTTTTTCCGTGCAGCTGGTGCCTTCGCGTCTGCGTGGCGACACGGCAAGCTTCGATATCTCCGACAATGATGGCAATGTCATTGTTGAAGAAGGGCGTCGTATTACCCAGAAGCATATCCGTCAGCTTGAAAAGGCGGGTATCGAGCGTCTTGACGTGCCGATGGAGTATCTCCTTGGCAAGACGCTGGCAAAGGATCAGGTCGATCCCAATACCGGTGAGCTGCTGGTGGCCTGTAATACCGAGCTGACGCTCGAGATGCTCGAAAAGCTCGGGCAGGCCGGTATTACGACCATCGAAACGCTTTACACCAACGACCTTGATACCGGGTCGTTCATTTCCGACACACTGCGTGTTGATTCCACCGGTTCGCAGCTTGAAGCTCTGGTCGAAATCTATCGCATGATGCGCCCGGGTGAGCCGCCGACCAAGGAAGCGGCCGAATCGCTGTTCAATAACCTGTTCTTCAGCGAAGACCGCTACGACCTGTCCGGCGTGGGCCGCATGAAGTTCAACCGTCGCCTGCGTCGTGATAACGACGAAGGTCCGGGTGTTCTGACCCATGACGACATCATTGACGTGCTCAGGGAGCTCATCAATATTCGTAACGGCTTTGGCGATGTCGACGACATTGACCACCTGGGCAACCGCCGTATTCGAAGCGTTGGTGAAATGGCCGAAAACCAGTTCCGTGTTGGTCTGGTGCGCGTTGAGCGTGCGGTCAAGGAACGCCTGTCCATGGCCGAAAGCGAAGGCCTGATGCCGCAGGATCTGATCAACGCCAAGCCGGTAGCGGCGGCGGTCAAGGAATTCTTCGGCTCTTCGCAGCTTTCCCAGTTCATGGACCAGAACAATCCGCTGTCCGAGGTCACGCACAAGCGTCGTGTGTCCGCACTCGGGCCGGGTGGTTTGACACGTGAGCGTGCAGGCTTCGAAGTACGTGACGTTCACGCCACGCACTATGGTCGTCTGTGCCCGATCGAAACACCTGAAGGTCCGAACATCGGCCTGATCAACTCGCTGGCCACCTACAGCCATACCAACCACTATGGTTTCCTCGAGACTCCCTACCGCAAGGTAGAGAACCGGCAGGTCACCGATGAGGTTGTACATCTGTCGGCGATCGAGGAAGGCGATTTCATCATCGCTCAGGCTTCCGCCACGGTGGATGAAAACGGTCAGCTGATCGATGATCTGGTTCAGGTTCGTCACCGGGGTGAAACCACCTTCATGGCGCCTGACAAGGTGACTCTGATGGATGTGTCGCCGCGCCAGGTCGTATCGGTCGCCGCAGCCCTGATTCCGTTCCTCGAGCATGACGATGCCAACCGCGCCCTGATGGGTTCGAACATGCAGCGTCAGGCGGTCCCGACCCTGAAGGCGGACAAGCCGCTGGTTGGCACGGGCATGGAACGTTTCGTGGCACGTGACTCGGGCGTTTGCGCCGTGGCACGCCGTGGCGGTGTGGTCGACTCCGTGGATGCCAAGCGCATCGTTATCCGGGTCAATGAGGATGAAATCATCGGCGGTGAAGCCGGCGTTGATATCTACAATCTGACCAAGTACGTACGCTCCAACCAGAACACCTGTCAGAACCAGCGCCCCATCGTGCGCCAGGGAGACAAGATCGCCATCGGCGATATTCTGGCTGACGGCCCGTCGGTGGATACCGGTGATCTGGCTCTGGGTCAGAACATCCGTATCGCCTTCATGCCCTGGAACGGTTACAACTTCGAAGACTCCATGCTGATCTCGGAGCGTGTGGTCGAGGAAGATCGCTTTACCACGATCCATATTCAGGAACTGACCTGCGTATCGCGTGATACCAAGCTGGGCTCCGAAGAAATCACTTCGGACATTCCCAACGTGGGTGAAGCGGCGCTGGGCAAGCTTGATGAATCCGGCGTGGTCTACATCGGTGCCGAAATCAATCCGGGCGATATTCTGGTTGGCAAGGTAACGCCGAAGGGTGAAACCCAGCTGACACCGGAAGAGAAGCTGCTGCGTGCCATCTTCGGTGAGAAGGCCAGTGACGTGAAGGATACGTCGCTGCGCGCTTCCACCGGCATGCGCGGTACGGTCATCGATGTCCAGGTCTTTACCCGTGATGGTGTCGACAAGGATGCGCGTGCACTCTCCATCGAGCAGCAGCAGCTGGATGAAGTGCGCAAGGATCTGCAGGAAACCTATCGTATTGCCGAAAACGCAACCTTTGAGCGTCTGCAGCGCACGCTGTCCGGACAGCCGGTCAACGGTGGCCCGAAACTCTCCAAGGGTGATGTCGTCACCGATGAGTACCTTGAAGAGCTGCCGCGTTCCCAGTGGTCGAAGCTTCGCATGCAGGATGAAGCGCTCAACGAGCTGCTGCATCAGGCTGACGAGCAGCTGGAGACCCGTCGCAAGGAGATGGAGGAGCGCTTTGAGGACAAGAAGCGCAAGCTCACTCAGGGCGATGACCTGGCACCGGGCGTTCTGAAAATCGTCAAGGTCTACCTGGCCGTCAGGCGTCGTATCCAGCCCGGTGACAAGATGGCCGGTCGTCACGGTAACAAGGGTGTCATCTCGGCCATCATGCCGGTTGAGGACATGCCGTTTGACGACGAGGGGACGCCGGTCGATATCGTGCTCAATCCGCTGGGCGTTCCATCACGAATGAACGTCGGTCAGATTCTCGAGACCCACCTGGGGATGGCGGCCCACGGTCTCGGCGTCAAGATCGATCGAATGATGCGAAACGCTCGCGAACAGCAGCTCACCGAGATTCGTGAGTTCCTGCATCACGTGTATAACACCAGTGGCGGGCGCCAGGAGAATATCGACGAGTTGACCGATGAGGAAGTACTGGCTCTGGCCAAGAACCTCTCGGGCGGCGTGCCGATCGCCTCTCCGGTGTTCGACGGTGCGCATGAGCAGGAGATCAAGGGGCTGCTGCGTCTGGCTGATCTGCCGGATTCCGGTCAGATGGCGCTCTACGATGGTCGTACCGGTGAGAAGTTTGATCGTCCGGTGACGGTTGGCTACATGTACATGCTCAAGCTCAACCACCTCGTGGATGACAAGATGCATGCGCGCTCTACCGGTTCGTACTCGCTGGTCACTCAGCAGCCGCTGGGCGGCAAGGCCCAGTTCGGCGGCCAGCGCTTCGGTGAGATGGAAGTATGGGCACTCGAAGCCTATGGCGCGGCCTATACGCTGCAGGAAATGCTGACGGTCAAGTCCGACGATGTGGAAGGTCGTACCAAGATGTACAAGAGCATCGTCGACGGTGATCACAGCATGCAGGCGGGTATGCCTGAATCCTTCAACGTACTGGTCAAGGAAATCCGCTCGCTGGGTATCGACATCGAGCTGGAAGGCTAAGCGCCGCCTTTATCCTATGAAGGTCCGCGGGGTCCCGATAAACCGGACCCCGCTCATGACAACTCCGCAACGGAGCCGACCCCATGAAAGATCTGGTCAAAGTTCTTAAATCGCAGGCGCAGTCCGAAGAGTTTGATGCCATTCGGATTTCGCTTGCTTCTCCGGACATGATCCGCAGCTGGTCGTTTGGCGAGGTCAAAAAGCCCGAGACCATTAACTACCGGACGTTCAAGCCAGAACGTGATGGCCTGTTCTGTGCCAAGATTTTTGGTCCGGTCAAGGATTACGAGTGCCTGTGCGGCAAGTACAAGCGCATGAAGCATCGCGGCATTATCTGCGAAAAATGCGGCGTTGAAGTGACCAAGGCTTCCGTGCGTCGTGAGCGCATGGGCCATATCGAGCTGGCATCTCCTGTCGCGCACATCTGGTTTCTGAAATCGCTGCCGTCGCGTATCGGCATGCTGATGGACATGACGCTGCGCGATATCGAGCGTGTGCTCTATTTCGAGTCCTTTGTGGTCATCGATCCGGGCATGACAACGCTTGAGCGCGGTCAGCTGCTTAACGATGAGCAGTATTTCGAAGCGCTCGAAGAGTTTGGCGACGACTTTGATGCCCGCATGGGTGCTGAAGCCGTTCAGGCGCTGCTGTCCGACATCGATCTTGGCGAAGAGATCGAGCGTCTGCGTGAAGAGATTCCCCAGACCAACTCGGACACCAAGATCAAGAAGCTTTCCAAGCGCCTCAAGCTACTGGAAGCCTTCTATCGTTCGGGTAACCATCCGGGCTGGATGGTCATGGAAGTTCTGCCGGTGCTGCCGCCGGACCTGCGTCCGCTGGTACCGCTGGATGGTGGCCGTTTTGCCACCTCCGATCTCAACGACCTCTACCGTCGTGTGATCAACCGTAACAATCGTCTCAAGCGTCTGCTGGACCTGTCTGCGCCGGATATCATCGTGCGCAACGAAAAGCGCATGCTGCAGGAATCGGTCGATGCGCTGCTGGACAACGGTCGTCGTGGTCGTGCCATCACGGGCTCCAACAAGCGTCCGCTGAAGTCTCTGGCCGACATGATCAAGGGCAAGCAGGGTCGTTTCCGTCAGAACCTGCTGGGCAAGCGTGTCGACTACTCCGGTCGTTCGGTCATTACCGTGGGCCCGACGCTGCGTCTGCACCAGTGTGGTTTGCCCAAGAAGATGGCGCTTGAGCTGTTCAAGCCGTTTATCTATTCGAAGCTGCAGGGCAGTGGTCAGGCCTCTACGATCAAGGCTGCCAAGAAGCTTGTCGAGCGTGAGATGCCCGAAGTCTGGGATATTCTCGCCGACGTGATTCGCGAGCACCCGGTACTGCTCAACCGTGCGCCGACGCTGCACCGTCTGGGCATTCAGGCGTTCGAGCCGATGCTGATCGAAGGCAAGGCCATCCAGTTGCACCCGCTGGTCTGTGCGGCCTACAACGCCGACTTTGACGGCGACCAGATGGCCGTGCACGTACCGCTGACGCTGGAATCCCAGCTCGAAGCGCGTGCGCTGATGATGTCGACCAACAACGTACTGTCGCCGGCCAACGGTGATCCCATCATCGTACCGTCGCAGGATGTTGTTCTGGGTCTTTATTACATGACTCGTGAGCGCATCGGAGCGAAGGGCGAGGGCATGGCCTTCTCGGATCTCAATGAGGTCGAGCGTGCCTTTGGCACCCAGAGTGTGGCCCTGCATGCCCGCATTCGTGTTCGTCTGAGCGAATGGGCGCGTGACGAAGAGAGTGGCGAACTGGTCGAGCAGGTATCGGTCAAGGACACCACCGTGGGACGTGCGCTGCTGTATCGCATCGTGCCGCGTGGTATGCCGTTCGACATGGTCGATCGTGCGATGAAGAAAAAGGCGATCTCTCAGCTGATCAATGCGGGTTACCGTCTGGTCGGTCTGAAGGAAACCGTCATCTTTGCCGACCAGCTGATGTATACCGGTTTCCGCCTGGCGACCTGGTCGGGTGCGTCCATCGGCGTCAACGACTTCGTTATTCCTGATTCCAAGAAGGAAATCATCGAAGCGGCCGAGGATGAAGTTAAAGAGATCGAGGATCAGTTCTCCTCGGGTCTTGTCACCGCCGGCGAGAAGTACAACAAGGTCATCGATATCTGGTCAAAGGCCAACGACAAGGTGGCCCGCGCCATGATGACCGGCATCTCGAAAGAGACGGTCACCGATCGTGAAGGCAACGAGGTCGAGCAGGAGTCGTTCAACAGCGTCTTCATCATGGCGGATTCCGGTGCGCGAGGTAGCGCTGCCCAGATTCGTCAGCTGGCCGGTATGCGTGGCCTGATGGCCAAGCCGGATGGCTCGATTATCGAAACGCCGATCACGGCCAACTTCCGTGAAGGTCTGAACGTACTGCAGTACTTCATCTCTACGCACGGCGCACGTAAGGGTCTGGCGGATACGGCACTGAAAACGGCCAACTCCGGTTACCTGACACGCCGTCTGGTCGATGTGGCGCAGGACGTGGTCGTGACCGACACCGACTGTGGCACAGAAGAAGGCCTGACACTTCACCCGGTCATCGAGGGTGGTGACATCATTGTTTCGCTGGCCGAGCGCGTGCTGGGTCGTGTCGTGGCACGTGATGTTGTGGATCCGCAGAGTCAGGAAGTACTGATTCCGCGTAACACGCTGCTTGATGAAGCATGGTGCAACCGTCTCGACACCATGGGTGTCGACGAGATCGTGGTGCGCTCGACCATCACCTGTGAAACGGCGCACGGCGTCTGTTCCTCCTGCTACGGTCGCGATCTGGCTCGTGGTCACGTGGTCAACGTCGGTGAGTCGGTGGGCGTCATTGCTGCCCAGTCGATCGGTGAGCCGGGTACCCAGCTGACCATGCGTACCTTCCACATCGGTGGCGCGGCTTCTCGTGCCTCTGCCGTGGACAGTGTTCAGGTCAAGCATGGCGGCAGTGTACGCCTGCACAACATGAAGCATGTCGAGCGCAGTGACGGCAAGCTGGTGGTGGTGTCGCGCTCCAGTGCGCTCGCCGTGGCCGATGAACATGGCCGTGAGCGTGAGTACTACAAGCTGCCCTATGGCGCCGAGCTGTCCATCAAGGACGGTGCGCTGGTTGAATCCGGTCAGGTTGTGGCCAAGTGGGACCCCCACACGCATCCGATCGTTTCGGAAGTGGACGGACGCATCCAGTTCACGGACATGGAAGAAAACGTCACCATCAACCGAAGTGTTGATGAAATGACCGGCCTTTCCTCCATTGAGGTGATCGAGTCCGGTAACCGTCCGACATCGGGTCGCGACAAGCGTCCGATGATCATGCTGCAGGACGAGCATGGTGAAGCGGTATCGCTGCCCGGTTCCAACACGCCGGTACAGTACATGCTGCCGGGCAATGCGATCGTTTCCGTCGATGACGGCTCTGCGATCGGTATTGGTGAGGTGGTCGCCCGTATTCCGGTCGAAGCGTCCGGCAACAAGGACATCACCGGGGGTCTGCCGCGCGTTGCCGACCTGTTCGAAGCGCGCAAGCCCAAGGAAGCCGCGGTGCTGGCCGAAGCCACGGGTACCATTACCTTCGGCAAGGAAACCAAGGGCAAGCGTCGTCTGATGATTACGCCTGCCGATAGTGATCCGATCGAAATGCTGATTCCCAAGTGGCGTCAGATCGGTGTCTTCGAAGGTGAAACCGTCGAGCGTGGTGAGGTCATTTCCGATGGCCCCAGCAACCCGCACGACATTCTGCGTCTGCTGGGCGTGAGCGAACTGGCCAAGTACATCACGGCGGAAATCCAGGACGTCTATCGACTCCAGGGCGTTGGCATCAACGATAAGCACATCGAAGTTATCGTGCGTCAGATGCTGCGCAAGGTCGAGATTCTCGATGCCGGTGACAGCACGCTGATTCCGGGTGACCAGGTCGAACTGGTTCGTGTTCTGGCAGAGAATGCACGACTGCAGGAACAGGAGAAGTTCCCGGCCAAATACGACCGCGTGCTGCTCGGGATTACCAAGGCGTCACTCGCCACGGAATCCTTTATTTCAGCAGCTTCCTTCCAGGAGACCACGCGCGTACTGACCGAGGCAGCCGTAACCGGCAAGCGCGACTATCTGCGTGGTTTGAAGGAGAACGTGGTCGTTGGGCGTCTTATCCCGGCAGGTACGGGTCTTACCCATCATGCCGAGCGCCGTCGCAGGAAGGAGGGTGCCACGCGTGATCCGCATCCCTCGGCCTTCGATGTCGAGCAGCAGCTGGGCGAGCATCTGACGGCACTGGATGCAGACGACGATCTTTGAGGGACAATGGGTTCTGCGCCGGTTACGGCGCAGGACTTGACGCCCTTGCAGGCGAACCCTTAGAATTCGCAGCCTTTAACAGTAGGGGCAGGTGCGTCCTGTCCCTGCTGTTTTGTATCATCATCATTGGAGCGAGCCTTTATGGCAACGATTAATCAGCTGGTGCGCAAGCCCCGCAAGCGCCCGCAGGCCAAAAGCGACGTGCCTGCACTGCAGGCATGCCCGCAGCGCCGCGGTGTTTGCACGCGTGTTTATACCACCACGCCCAAGAAGCCGAACTCGGCCCTTCGTAAGGTATGTCGTGTTCGCCTGACCAACGGTTACGAAGTTGCTTCGTATATCGGCGGTGAAGGCCACAACCTTCAGGAGCACTCCGTGGTTCTGATTCGTGGTGGTCGAGTAAAGGACCTTCCGGGTGTGCGTTATCACACCGTTCGCGGTGCACTGGATACCTCGGGTGTTCAGAACCGTAAGCAGGCACGTTCGAAGTACGGTACCAAGAAGCCGAAGTCCTGATCGGTATCTACACAATTTACACGGTCTGATAAGAGTAAGGCCGGGCAGCGCACCATAAGGTGTTTGGTCCCGGGTTTACCTGAAAGACTCTTCTGACTGAGGGCTTATCATGCCTAGAAGACGTATTGCGGCGAAGCGCGACATCCTGCCGGATCCCAAGTTCGGAAGTGAGCGCCTGGCCAAGTTCATGAACCACCTGATGATCAGCGGCAAGAAATCCGTAGCCGAGCGCATCGTGTATGGTGCGCTGGATCGGGTTGCCGAACGCTCCAATGATGAGCCGCTGGACATTTTCGACAAGGCACTGGAAGCCATCCAGCCCATGGTCGAAGTTAAATCACGTCGTGTCGGCGGTGCTACCTATCAGGTACCCGTTGAAGTGCGTCCTTCCCGTCGTCAGGCGCTGGCCATGCGCTGGATGGTGGACGCAGCACGTAATCGTGGTGAAAAGACCATGGTACAGAGGCTGGCCGGCGAAATGCTGGATGCGGCTGAAGGCAAGGGTGCTGCTGTCAAGAAGCGTGAAGACGTACATCGTATGGCAGAAGCCAACAAGGCCTTCTCTCACTACCGCTTCTAATAGAGGCGCCTTCAGGCGAAGGCGCTTCCAACTACAGGATACGCTATCGTGGCACGCAAGACTCCTCTTAAGCGCTACCGCAATATCGGTATCTGCGCCCACGTTGATGCCGGCAAGACAACGACGACCGAACGCGTGCTCTTCTACACGGGTCTTTCTCACAAGATCGGTGAAGTGCATGAAGGCGCCGCTGTCATGGACTGGATGGAGCAGGAGCAGGAGCGTGGTATTACCATCACCTCTGCTGCGACCACCTGTTTCTGGAGCGGCATGAACCAGCAGTTCGATGAGCATCGCATCAACATCATCGACACGCCCGGGCACGTTGACTTCACCATCGAAGTTGAGCGTTCGCTGCGCGTGCTGGACGGTGCGATCGTCGTACTGTGTGGCAGCTCCGGTGTTCAGCCTCAGACCGAAACCGTCTGGCGCCAGGCCAACCGCTATGAAGTTCCCCGCATGGTGTTCGTCAACAAGATGGACCGTGCCGGTGCCGACTACTTCATGGTGGTCGAACAGATGCGCAAGCGTCTGGGCGCCAATGCCGTACCGATCCAGATCAACTGGGGTGCGGAAGATGAATTCAAGGGCGTCATCGATCTTCTCCAGATGAAGGGCATTCTCTGGAATGAAGGCGATCGTGGCATGACCTATGACCTCGTCGACATTCCGGCCGAGCTGCAGGATACGGCTCAGGAATGGTACGAGCATATGGTCGAGTCTGCCGCTGAAGCCTCTGAAGAACTGATGGAAAAGTACCTCGAAGAAGGTGAACTTTCCGTTGAGGAAATCAAGGCCGGTCTGCGTCGTCGTACGCTGGACAACGAAATCGTCCTGGTAACCTGTGGCTCTGCGTTCAAGAACAAGGGCGTACAGGCCATGCTGGACGCGGTTATCGAGTACCTGCCGTCGCCGACCGAAGTCAAGGCCATCGAAGGTGAGCTGGATGACGCTGCGGGTACCATCGAAACCCGTGAAGCTGATGACAGCGCCCCCTTCTCGTCACTGGCCTTCAAGATCGCGACTGACCCGTTTGTCGGAACGTTGACCTTCATCCGCGTATACTCCGGAGTACTCAATTCCGGTGACCAGGTATACAACTCGGTGAAGGACAAGAAGGAGCGTGTTGGTCGTATCGTTCAGATGCACTCCAACAGCCGTCAGGAGATCAAGCAGGTCTATGCGGGCGATATCGCTGCCTGTGTCGGTCTCAAGGATGTCACGACCGGTGATACGCTCTGTGATCCGAACTCGAAGATCGTGCTGGAGCGCATGGAGTTCCCGGAACCGGTTATTTCGGTTGCCGTAGAACCCAAGTCGAAGGCAGACCAGGAAAAGATGGGTATTGCGCTGGGCAAGCTGGCTCAGGAAGATCCCTCCTTCCGCGTCAAGACCGACGAGGAAACCGGGCAGACCATCATTTCCGGTATGGGTGAACTTCACCTGGATATTCTCGTTGACCGCATGCGTCGCGAGTTCAAGGTCGAAGCCAATATCGGCAAGCCGCAGGTAGCCTATCGCGAGACGATCAAGAAGAGCGTTGAGCAGGAAGGCAAGTTCGTTCGTCAGTCGGGTGGTCGCGGCCAGTTCGGTCATGTCTACCTGCGTATCGAACCGCTGACGGACGCAGACCGTGGTGATGATCCGGAAATGACCTTCAAGTTCAATTCCGAGATCGTGGGTGGTGTGGTACCCAAGGAATATGTGCCGGCAGTCGAGAAGGGTGCCTTTGAGCAGCTGCAGAACGGTGTCATCGCCGGTTATCCGATGATCAACGTCAAGGTTGCGCTGTATGACGGTTCCTATCACGACGTCGACTCCAATGAGAATGCCTTCAAGGTTGCCTCATCGATGGCAATCAAGGAGGGCGCACGCAAGGCCGGAGCAGTTCTGCTCGAGCCGGTAATGAGTGTCGAAGTGGTAACACCCGAAGATTTCATGGGTGATGTCATGGGTGACCTTAACCGTCGGCGTGGTCTTGTTCAGGGTATGGATGACACTACTTCCGGTAAGGTTATCCGTGCCATGGTGCCACTGGGTGAGATGTTCGGTTATGCGACCGATCTGCGTTCTCAGACCCAGGGCCGCGCAAGCTACTCCATGGAGTTTGCGAAGTACGATGAGGCACCGTCCAGCATCGTCGAAGCCGTCATTAACCAGAAATGATAACCGTTAGTCGACAGAGAGGTTATAGCAGTGGCCAAGGAAAAATTTGAACGTTCCAAAACGCACGTAAACGTAGGCACCATCGGTCACGTTGACCATGGCAAGACCACGCTGACTGCGGCCCTGACACGTGTTTCCGCCGAAGTATTTGGCGGTGACTGGCGCGAGTTTGCAACCATCGACAACGCTCCTGAAGAGCGTGAGCGTGGTATCACGATCTCGACAGCACACGTTGAGTACCAGTCCGAGCTGCGTCACTACGCGCACGTTGACTGCCCGGGACACGCTGACTACGTCAAGAACATGATCACCGGTGCTGCCCAGATGGACGGCGCTATCCTGGTCTGTTCTGCAGCTGACGGCCCGATGCCGCAGACGCGCGAGCACATCCTGCTGTCTCGTCAGGTCGGTGTTCCGTTTGTCGTTGTCTTCCTGAACAAGGCTGACATGGTCGATGACGAAGAGCTGCTCGAGCTGGTCGAGATGGAAGTTCGCGAACTTCTGTCCGAGTACGACTTCCCGGGCGATGACACGCCGATCATCATCGGTTCTGCTCTGATGGCACTGGAAGGCAAGGACGACAATGGCATGGGCACCACCGCCGTTGCCAACCTCGTTCGTGCCATGGATGAGTATATCCCTGAGCCGGAGCGTGCCATCGATCAGCCGTTCCTGATGCCGATCGAGGACGTCTTCTCCATCTCGGGTCGTGGTACTGTTGTGACCGGCCGTGTCGAGCGCGGTATCGTCAAGCCGGGTGAAGAAGTCGAGATCATCGGCCTCAAGGACACC
Source organism: Kushneria indalinina DSM 14324 (assembly GCF_003385845.1). GTDB lineage: Bacteria > Pseudomonadota > Gammaproteobacteria > Pseudomonadales > Halomonadaceae > Kushneria > Kushneria indalinina. The sequence goes on from NZ_QRDJ01000008.1 coordinate 28,445, forward strand.
GTCAAGACGACCGTTACCGGCGTTGAGATGTTCCGTAAGCTGCTCGACGAAGGTCGTGCCGGTGAGAACGTTGGTGCCCTGCTTCGTGGTACCAAGCGTGATGACGTCGAGCGTGGTCAGGTTCTGGCCAAGCCGGGCAGCATCAAGCCGCACACCAAGTTCGAGTCCGAAGTCTACATCCTGTCCAAGGAAGAAGGTGGTCGTCACACGCCTTTCTTCAAGGGCTATCGTCCGCAGTTCTACTTCCGTACCACTGACGTCACTGGTACCTGTGAACTGCCGGAAGGCGTAGAAATGGTCATGCCGGGCGACAACGTCAAGATGGTTGTTACCCTGATCGCTCCGATCGCCATGGAAGACGGTCTGCGCTTCGCCATTCGCGAAGGCGGTCGTACCGTTGGCGCTGGTGTTGTTGCCAAGATCGTCGAGTGATTTCATTGCTCGAAATCTAAAGGGGCCTCCGTTGGGAGGCCCCTTTGTCATATGCATGTTTGACTCTGAGCGAGTGCCTGCCTATAATGCGCATCCTTTTGAGGCGTGCGTAGGCGGTCAGGCGCCCATCGGCGTCCGACATCGTCTTGAATTTCCCTGGAGTCCCGGGTAATGCAGAACCAGAAGATTCGCATTCGCTTGAAAGCCTTTGATCATCGTCTTATCGATCAGTCTGCACAGGAAATTGTGGATACTGCCAAGCGCACTGGTGCACAGGTACGCGGTCCGATTCCGCTGCCGACCAAGCGTGAACGCTACACCATCCTGATTTCACCGCATGTCAACAAGGATGCGCGTGATCAGTATGAAATTCGTACTCACAAGCGTGTGCTGGACATCGTTGAGCCGACCGAGAAAACGGTTGATGCCCTGATGAAGCTTGATCTGGCAGCTGGTGTAGACGTACAGATCAAGGTTGATTAACCCAACACTAGTCACTCATGCGGCACTTCGGGCACTGGCCCAGCCGCTCACGCCGGGATGGCGTCACACAATGTGCTAGTGGAATGCTCTGGAAAGGGCAGCCATAGCGGGTGATAGCCCCGTACACTAAAGGAGACTGAACATGTCTATCGGTTTAGTCGGTAAGAAGAGCGGTATGACCCGTATCTTCACCGAAGACGGTGCCTCCGTGCCCGTAACCGTTATTGAAGTCGAGCCTAACCGCGTCACGCGCATCAAGACCCTCGAGTCTGATGGTTATCGTGCCGTTCAGGTTACTGCAGGCTCGCGCAAGGCCAAGCACCTCACCAAGGCGATTGCCGGGCAGTATGCCAGCGCAGGTGTCGAGGCCGGTCGTTTCCTGGCGGAATTCCGCCTTGCCGAAGGCGAGGAAGATCCGCAGTCCGGAAGCGAGCTCACCGTATCCCTCTTCGAAGCAGGCCAGCTCATTGACGTCACTGGTACGTCCAAGGGCAAGGGCTTCCAGGGCGCAGTAAAGCGCTGGAATTTCCGCACGCAGGACAATACCCACGGTAACTCTCTGTCGCATCGCGCGCCGGGTTCCATCGGCCAGTGCCAGACGCCGGGTCGCGTCTTCAAGGGCAAGAAGATGGCCGGTCAGATGGGTAACGAGCGTGTCACCGTTCAGAGCCTTGAAATCGTCCGTGTTGACGCCGAACGCAATCTGCTGCTGGTCAAGGGTGCCGTACCTGGTGCTGCCGGTAGCGATGTGATCGTGCGCACCGCTGTCAAAGCTCGCTGAGGGGTAGGTAACGATGAATCTCAATCTTGCAGGTGCAGGAGCCGGAGCCGTCGAGATTTCCGACGAGACCTTTGGCAAGGAATTCAACGAGGCGCTGGTTCACCAGGTCGTGACTGCTTATCTGGCAGGCGCGCGTCAGGGAACCCGTGCACAGAAAAACCGTTCTGATGTCAGCGGTGGCGGCAAGAAGCCGTGGCGTCAGAAGGGCACCGGTCGTGCTCGTGCCGGTACCATCCGTTCGCCGATCTGGCGTACCGGTGGCGTGACCTTTGCGGCGCGTCCGCAGGATCATTCCCAGAAGGTCAATCGCAAGATGTACCGCGCTGCCATGCGCTCCATCCTTTCGGAGCTCGTGCGTCAGGAACGTCTGGTCGCCGTTGATGCCTTTACCGTGGACAGCCCCAAGACCAAGCAGCTGGTTGGTCGTCTTTCCGAGCTCGGTCTGGAAAAGGTGCTGATCGTGACTGACGAGCTGGATGAGAATCTTTATCTGGCCGCTCGCAATATCCCCAACGTGGACGTGATCGAAGCGTCGAGCGCGGATCCTGTCAGCCTGATTGCCTATGACAAGGTGCTGATGACCGTACCCGCCCTCCGCAAGTTCGAGGAGAAGCTGGCATGAATCAGGAACGCGTATTCCAGGTGCTGCTTGGGCCGCACATGACCGAGAAGGCTGCTTACGCTGCAGAGCGTAACCAGTACGTTTTCAAGGTCGCCAGTGATGCTACCAAGCCCGAAATCAAGAAAGCTGTTGAAGCGCTTTTTGAGAAAAAGGTCGACAGCGTCCAGGTCCTGAACATGAAGGGCAAGGTCAAGCGCAACGCTCGTGGCGAAGGTCATCGCAGCGGTTATCGCAAGGCCTACGTCACCCTGGCTGCGGGCGAAACGCTCGAAGACTTCACCGGCGCCGAGTGAGGCAGGAGAACGGATCATGGCAGTAGTCAAGACAAAACCAACGTCCGCCGGCCGTCGCCACAAGGTGAAGGTCGTTACCAATGGGCTGTACAAGGGGCGTCCGCATGCGGCGCTGACCGAAGCACAGTCGCGTTCGGGTGGACGTAACAACAACGGTCGTATCACTACCCGGCACGTGGGTGGTGGCAATCGCCAGCACTATCGTCTGGTAGACTTCAAGCGCAACAAGGATGGCGTGCCTGCCATCGTCGAGCGTCTTGAATACGATCCGAACCGCAGCGCACACATTGCACTGCTGAAGTATGTGGACGGTGAACGCCGTTACATCATTGCCCCCCGGGGTGTTGCAGAAGGCGATCGCCTGGAGTCGGGTGTCAACGCACCGATTCGTCAGGGTAACGCTCTGCCCCTGCGCAATGTTCCGGTTGGTTCGACAATTCACTGCATCGAGCTCAAGCCCGGCAAGGGTGCACAGCTTGTACGCAGCGCCGGTACCAGCGCTCAGCTGGTCGCACGTGAAGGTAACTATGCCACCGTGCGTTTGCGTAGCGGTGAAATGCGTCGCATCCTGGCTGAATGTCGCGCCACGCTGGGCGAAGTCGGCAACTCCGAGCACAGCCTTGGGCAGCTCGGCAAGGCCGGTGCCAAGCGTTGGAGAGGCGTGCGTCCGACTGTTCGCGGCGTCGCGATGAACCCGGTTGATCACCCGCATGGTGGTGGTGAAGGTCGTACCAGTGGTGGCCGTCATCCGGTAACCCCCTGGGGTATTCCGACCAAGGGTCACAAGACGCGCAAGAACAAGCGTACCGACAAGCTTATCGTGCGTCGTCGCAAAGCCAGATAAACGGTGCCGCAAGGCCAAACATCAGTATTTAAGGGGTAACGGCTGTGCCACGTTCACTTAAGAAAGGTCCCTTCATTGACCTTCATCTTTTGAAGAAGGTTGAGGCGGCTGTGGAAAAGAGCGACCGCAAACCGATCAAGACCTGGTCGCGTCGCTCGATGATCCTGCCCAATATGGTAGGACTCACCATTGCTGTCCATAACGGTCGCCAGCATGTACCGGTACACGTCTCTGAAGAGATGGTGGGCCACAAGCTGGGCGAATTTGCTGCCACCCGCACCTATCGCGGTCACGCGGCTGACAAGAAAGCCAAGCGGTAAGGGAGAGGACCACAATGGAAGAAGTAGCTGCTAAATTGCGCGGCGCTCGCCTGTCCGCCCAGAAGGCACGTTTGGTGGCAGATCAGGTGCGGGGCAAGCCGGTCGCAGAAGCACTGAATATCCTGGCATTTTCGCCCAAAAAGGCGGCTGTGCTGGTGAGAAAGGTACTGCAATCCGCTATCGCCAACGCGGAAGAAAATAACGGCATGGACATCGACGAGCTTCGCGTCTCGACCATCTGTGTCGATGAGGGCATGACGCTCAAGCGTATTCTGCCGCGTGCCAAGGGCCGTGCGGATCGCATCATGAAGCGTACCTGCCATATCACCGTCAAGGTAGCCGAGAAGTAGGAGTCGACCAGATGGGTCAAAAAGTCAATCCAGTCGGTATTCGCCTCGGGATCGTCAAGGACCACACTTCCGTGTGGTACGCCGAGCGCGGTGCTTATGCCGACAAGCTTAATAACGATCTCGAAGTTCGCAGTTTCCTGTCCGAGCGTCTGAAAAGCGCCTCTGTCAGCAGGATCCATATCGAACGTCCGGCCAACAACGCCCGCATTACCATTCATACTGCCCGTCCGGGTATCGTGATTGGCAAGAAGGGTGAAGATGTCGAGCGTCTGCGTCGTGATCTGACCAACCTCATGGGCGTGCCGGTGCACGTCAACATTGAGGAAGTTCGCAAGCCTGAACTCGACGCTGCGCTGGTAGCGCAGAACGTTGCCGGTCAGCTTGAACGTCGCGTCATGTTCCGTCGTGCCATGAAGCGTGCGGTACAAAACGCCATGCGTCTGGGCGCCAAGGGCATCCGGATTCAGCTCTCCGGTCGTCTTGGTGGTGCAGAAATCGCGCGTACGGAATGGTATCGCGAAGGCCGTGTTCCCCTTCACACCCTGCGTGCCGATATCGATTACTCGGTTTACGAGGCGCACACCACTTACGGTGTCATCGGTGTCAAGGTGTGGATCTTCAAGGGCGAAATTCTTGGTGGGATCGAAGAAGTCCGTGCGAAGCAGAATAATTCGCAGACTGGCGCTCCCGGCAAGAAGAAAGGTTCCAAGTAAGGGGATAGTCGATGTTACAGCCCAAGCGTACCAAATTCCGCAAGCAGCAGAAGGGCCGCAACCGCGGTCTGGCGCATCGCGGTAGTAGCGTGAGCTTCGGTGAGTACGGCCTCAAGGCGACCGGCCGCGGTCGTATCACTGCTCGTCAGATTGAAGCCGGCCGTCGTGCTATCACGCGTCATGTTAAACGTGGCGGCAAGATCTGGATCCGTGTTTTTCCGGACAAGCCGATTTCCGAAAAGCCGCTCGAAGTCCGTATGGGTAAGGGCAAGGGTTCTGTCGAATACTGGGTCGCTCAGATTCAGCCGGGCAGGGTTCTTTACGAAATTGAAGGCGTATCGGAAGAGATGGCGCGCGAAGCGTTCAGTCTCGCGGCTCAGAAGATGCCCGTTGCCACTACCTTTGTGAAACGGACGGTAATGTAATGAAAGCTCAGGAACTTCGTGACAAGTCGACCGAAGCGCTCAATGAGCAGCTGTTCGAACTGCTGCGCGAGCAATTCAACCTGCGGATGCAGAAGGCTACCGGTCAGTTGAGCCAGAACCATCTGCTCAAACAGGTTCGCCGCGACATCGCGCGCGTGAAGACTGTGCTCAACGAGAAGGTGGACTGAAATGGCCGAAGAACAGGCAAACAAAGCACGCAGGCTCACCGGACGTGTGGTGAGTGATCGGATGGAAAAATCGATCGTTGTCATGATCGAGCGTCGTGAGCGCCATCCGATCTACGGAAAGTACATGAAGCGCTCCACCAAACTGCATGCGCACGACGAAACCAATCAGGCTCACATCGGCGATCTGGTTTCCATCGAAGAGTGTCGGCCGCTTTCAAAGAAAAAGGCATGGACTCTGGTTGAAGTCGTCGAGCAGGCCAGAGGGTAAGGCAGCTGCCTAAACCCGTGCATCAGTTCAGGTTTGGAGAAAACCGATGATTCAAACGCAAACAATGCTGGATGTCGCCGACAACAGCGGAGCGCGCAGGGTCCAGTGCATCAAGGTCCTGGGCGGCTCTCACCGCCGTTACGCCCGTGTTGGTGACATCATCAAGGTAACGGTCAAGGAAGCGATTCCGCGTGGCCGTGTCAAAAAGGGCCAGGTGCTCAAGGCCGTTGTTGTACGCACACGCAGCGGGATTCGCCGTCCGGATGGTTCTCTTATCCGCTTCGATGGCAATGCGGCGGTTTTATTGAACAACGCCAACGAGCAGCCGGTAGGCACTCGTATTTTCGGGCCGGTAACCCGCGAACTTCGTACCGAGAAGTTCATGCGGATTATCTCCCTGGCGCCCGAAGTGCTGTAAGGAGCGAGGCGGAATTATGCGCAAGATCAAACGTGATGATGAAGTCGTCGTCATCGCCGGCAAGGACAAGGGCAAGCGCGGCACCGTCAAGCGGGTTCTGCAGGACGGGCGCTATGTGGTTTCTGGTGTGAACATGATCAAGCGTCACACCAAGCCCAACCCGATGGCCGGCAATCAAGGGGGTATCGTTGAGCGTGAGGCTCCGATCCACGGTTCTAACGTTGCCATCTTCAATACGGAGACCAACAGGGCGGATCGGGTCGGCTTTCAGATGAATGACGACGGTACCAAGATCCGTATCTTCAGGTCGACGCAAAAGCAGATCGACGCCTAACGCGATTCGGGTGGCAACATGGCGAACTTGAAACAGCAGTATAAAGACGAGGTGATGGCCAAGCTCACTGAGCAATTTGGCTATGCCAACGTAATGCAGGTGCCCCGGATCACCAAGGTGACCCTTAATATGGGCGTCGGTGATGCGACCAGCGACAAGAAGCTGATCGACAATGCCGTGGCTGATCTGGAAAAGCTTTCCGGCCAGAAGCCTGTCGTGACCCTGGCACGCAAGTCAGTTGCGGGCTTCAAGGTGCGCGAAGGCTGGCCGATCGGCACCAAGGTAACCCTGCGCAGTGAGCGCATGTGGGATTTCCTTGACCGTCTGGTAAACATCGCGATCCCGCGTGTTCGTGACTTCCGTGGCCTCAATGCAAAGTCATTTGATGGCCGTGGTAATTACTCGATGGGTGTGCGTGAACAGATCATCTTCCCCGAGATCGAATACGACAAGGTTGACCGTGTTCGCGGGCTGGATATCACCATCACGACGTCTGCCGGCACCGACGAAGAAGCTCGTGCACTCCTGAGTGCGCTGAACTTCCCCTTCCGGAAATAAAGGTGTAATCATGGCAAAGAAAAGCATGGTTGAGCGCGAGCGCAAGCGCGCCGAGCTGGTAGACAAGTACGCAGCCCGTCGTGCCGAGCTCAAGGCGATCGTCCATAACGTCAATAGCTCGGATGAAGAGCGCTTTGATGCGCAGCTGCAGCTGCAGAAACTGCCGCGCAACTCGAGCCCGGTACGCCAGCGCAATCGCTGCCGCGTGACCGGTCGGCCGCACGGCTATTACAACAAGTTCGGACTTGGGCGCAATAAACTGCGCGAAGCGGCCATGCGCGGCGATGTGCCCGGCCTGACCAAGTCCAGCTGGTAATCGCATCAGGAGCGTTATCGATGAGCATGCAGGATACACTCGCGGATATGCTGACTCGTATCCGTAATGCGCAGATGGCGACCAAGGAGACGGTCACCATGCCGTCGTCCAAGATCAAGGTCGAAGTCGCGCGTGTTTTGAAAGAAGAAGGTTACATTGCCGACTTCTCCGTTGAAGGCGACGTCAAGGTTGACCTGACGATTACCCTCAAGTACTTCGAAGGCAAGCCGGTTATCGAGCACATTCAGCGTGTTTCGAAGCCTTCCCTTCGCAGCTACAAGGGCAAGGACGAACTGCCGCGCGTAGCAGACGGTCTGGGTGTGGCCATCGTGTCCACGTCCAGAGGTGTCATGACCGATCGTGCGGCGCGCCAGGCAGGCGTCGGCGGTGAAGTCATCTGCACCGTATTCTAGGAGTCTATGATGTCCAGGATTGCAAAATACCCGGTTAAGCTGCCCAGCGGTGTGGAAGTCACGCTCGAGGAAGGCAGGCTGACCGTCCGGGGCGGTCAGGGGCAGCTGGAAATGAACGTTCACAACGATGTTGTGGTTGGTCATGAAAATGATCAGCTGACGTTCGAGCCCAGCGCTTCAGCCAAGAATTGGGCCATGGCCGGGACTACCCGCGCTCTGGCCAATAACATGGTCGTTGGTGTTTCCGAGGGCTTTACCCGTTCGCTGGAAATTACAGGCGTAGGGTATCGTGCTCAGGCCAACGGGCAGACACTTAACCTGACACTTGGTTTCTCTCACCCGATCGATTACAAGGTGCCTGAAGGCGTGGTTGTTGAAACGCCCAAAAACACCACAATCGTTCTCAAGAGCGCTGACAAGCAGCGTCTTGGTCAGGTGGCTGCCGAGATTCGTGCGTTCCGTCCGCCGGAGCCCTACAAGGGCAAGGGTGTTCGTTACAGCGATGAACGCATCCTTCGTAAAGAAGCCAAGAAGAAATAAGGCAGGGTTATGAACGCGAAGAAAGAAGCTCGTCTCCGTCGTGCCCGCCGCACGCGCGCCAAGATCCGCGAACTTGGTATCAATCGTCTGAGTGTCAATCGCACACCGCGTCACATGTACGCTCAGATTATTTCCGCAGACGGTGGCCAGGTACTGGTCAGCGCCTCTACGCTCGACAAGTCGATGCGTGAAGATGCGACCGGTAATGCTGATGCCGCTGCTCGCGTTGGTACACTGCTGGCCGAGCGTGCAAAGGAAGCGGGAATTACTCAAGTTGCCTTTGACCGTTCCGGGTTCAGGTACCATGGTCGGGTCAAGGCCCTCGCTGATGCCGCGCGCGAAGGCGGCCTGCAATTCTAAAGGGTTCTACGATGGCGAATAATGAACAGAGGGGCAACGGCGATCTGCAGGAAAAGCTTGTTCAGATCAACCGTGTTGCCAAAGTGGTCAAGGGCGGCCGTATTTTCGGTTTCACCGCTCTGACTGTCGTAGGTGATGGCAATGGTCGTATCGGCTTTGGCCGTGGCAAGGCACGTGAAGTGCCTGTCGCGATCCAGAAGGCGATGGATCAGGCGCATCGCAATATGATCAAGGTCGAGCTGCGCGGTCACACGCTGCAGTATCCGGTACGTGCCAACCATGGCGCTTCCAAGGTCTTCATGCAGCCTGCCTCTGAAGGTACCGGCATCATCGCAGGTGGTGCGATGCGTTCGGTGCTGGAGCTGGCAGGTGTTCATGACGTACTGGCCAAGTGCTATGGCTCGACCAATCCGGTCAACGTCGTGCGCGCAACCGTCAAGGGCCTCGCTTCCATGCGTTCTCCCGAGGACGTTGCGGCAAAGCGTGGCCTGTCCGTTGAAGCGATTACGGGGTAAGCGCCATGTCAGCCACAATCAAGGTTACTCAGGTACGCAGCACGATCGGCGTACTTGAAAAGCACAAGGCCACCATGCGCGGACTGGGTCTTCGTCGTATCAACCATACGGTTGAACTCGAAGACACTCCGGCCGTTCGTGGCATGATCAACAAGGTCAACTACCTCGTTCGCGTTGAAGGAGCTCAGTAATGACCATGAAACTGAATAGCCTGAGTCCGGCGCCGGGTTCCAAGCACGCTGAGAAGCGTGTGGGTCGCGGTATTGGTTCCGGCCTGGGCAAGACCGCTGGTCGCGGTCACAAGGGTCAGACCTCGCGCAGCGGCGGTTCCATCAAGCCGGGGTTTGAAGGCGGTCAGATGCCGCTTCAGCGTCGTCTGCCCAAGTTCGGCTTTACGTCTGCCAAGTCGTTGGTCAGTGAAGAGGTTCGCCTCAACGAACTGGCTAACGTCGAAGGTGACGTGGCAGATCTGACCAGCCTGAAAAAGGCTAACGTACTGAAGAATGCGACGCGTTTTGCAAAGGTTGTGATGTCCGGCAATCTCGATCGCGCTGTTACCGTACGTGGTCTGAAAGTCACCAAGGGTGCACGGGCTGCCATTGAAGCCGCCGGTGGCAAGGTAGAGGACTAAATGGCCAAGTCAGGAAAAGTACCGGCTAACAATCAAAGCGGTCTGGGCGAGCTCTGGGCTCGCCTGAGGTTCGTTTTTATCGCAATCGTGGTTTACCGTATCGGTGCCCACATTCCAGTCCCCGGTATCAATCCTGACCAGCTCGCTGCCTTGTTCAGAGAAAACCAGGGCACCATCCTGAGCATGTTCAATATGTTCTCGGGTGGCGCTCTGGAGCGCATGAGTATTTTTGCACTGGGCATCATGCCCTACATCTCTGCATCAATTATCATGCAGCTTCTGACCGTGGTTTCGCCGCAGCTAGAACAGCTGAAGAAGGAAGGCGAGGCCGGCCGTCGAAAGATCAGCCAGTACACTCGCTACGGCACGGTGTTACTGGCACTGATCCAGGCGATCGGCATGTCAGTAGGGCTTGTCAGTAACGGGGTCGCGTACAGCGCCGATTTCAGCTTCTACTTTACGGCAGTCACTACCTTTGTGGCAGGTGCCGTGTTCCTGATGTGGCTGGGCGAGCAGATTACCGAGAAGGGCATCGGCAACGGTATTTCGCTGATTATCTTTGCCGGTATCGTGGCCGGTTTGCCCGGTGCTCTTGGACAGTCGTTCGAACTGGCACGTAATGATGGTGCCTGGAACGTGCTGCCGCTGCTGGCACTTGGCGTACTGGGTATTGCAACAGTGGCCTTTGTGGTCTTCATCGAGCGTGGGCAGCGCCGTATTACGGTCAACTATCCACGTCGCCAGGTTGGCAACAAAATGTATGCCGGCCAGAGCAGCTATCTGCCGATGAAGGTCAATATGGCCGGCGTTATCCCGCCCATTTTTGCCTCGAGCATTCTGCTTTTCCCGGCCTCGCTGGGTCAGTGGTTCGGTCAGGGTGAGAACATGGGGTGGCTGTCGACCATTTCCCAGGCACTGGGTCCGGGTCAGCCGTTGTATATTCTGCTGTTTGCTACTGCTGTCGTTTTCTTCTGTTTCTTCTACACCGCTCTGGTTTTCAACCCGAAGGATGTAGCTGACAATCTCAAGAAATCAGGAGCATTCCTGCCCGGTATTCGCCCCGGCGAGCAGACGTCGCGTTATATCGACAAGGTCATGACGCGTCTTACACTGTTTGGCGCACTTTACATTACGCTGGTCTCGCTGATGCCCCAGTTCCTTATGGTGGCATGGCAGGTACCCTTCTACTTCGGTGGCACCTCGCTACTGATCGTGGTGGTGGTCGTCATGGATTTCATGGCGCAGGTTCAGTCTCATCTGATGTCCAGTCAGTATGAGTCCGTAATGAAGAAGTCAAACCTCAAGGGTTATGGCAGCGGCGGCGTCATGCGCTGACATTTCCCGGTAATGGCAGGCTGCCAATGGGAGCCTGCCGTTTACCTTTCAGACCGCAGGGTCTGATCATGCCGTCATACAGTTTTACTGTGATAGCGGTACCGGCAGGAAGCTCCTGCTTCATTGCCAAAGAGACAGGCTGCAACGCATACCCCTTGCCATGACTTATCAGGGGAGGTATTCTATTGCGCCTTTTACAGACGATTAACCGAGCAAGCCGCTCAAATTCGGAGAAAGCTGATGGCCCGTATTGCAGGCGTCAATATCCCGGACAACAAGCATGCGGCGATCTCGCTGACCTACATCTACGGTATTGGTCGCACCCGCGCTAAGGAAATCTGTGCGCAGGTGGGTATTGCACCCGACGTCAAGGTTGGAGATATCTCCGCCGAGAAACTCGACGAGGTGCGTACTGCAGTTGGCCAATATGCCGTGGAAGGTGACCTTCGCCGTGAGCTTACGCTGAATATCAAGCGTCTCATGGATCTGGGTTGCTACCGTGGTCTGCGCCATCGTCGCAGTCTTCCGATGCGCGGACAGCGCACGAAGACGAATGCGCGTACCCGCAAGGGCCCGCGTAAACCGATTCGCAAATAAACGCATGTCCGGCGTTTAGAATTCAGGAACATCAAACATGGCTAACCCGCGCAGTAACCGTAAAAAGGTTAAAAAGCAGGTCGTGGATGCGGTTGCCCACATCCATGCCTCTTTTAACAATACGATCGTGACGATCACAGACCGCCAGGGCAACGCTCTTTCATGGGCCACTGCCGGTGGTTCGGGTTTTCGTGGTTCTCGCAAGAGCACCCCGTTCGCTGCCCAAGTGGCAAGTGAACGTGCAGCAACTGCTGCAGCCGAGTATGGTGTGAAAAACGTCGACGTACTGGTCAAGGGCCCGGGGCCCGGCCGTGAGTCCGCCGTGCGCGCATTGAATGCCGCCGGTTTTCGCGTGCAGAGCATTACCGACGCGACACCCATCCCGCACAACGGGTGCCGCCCGCCGAAAAAGCGTCGCGTTTAAGGAGACACACTCATGGCACGTTATACTGGTCCGAAGTGCAAGCTCTCTCGTCGCGAAGGCACCGACCTCTTTTTGAAGAGTGGTGTTACGGCGTTCGAGAAGAAGTGCAAGTCAGAGACTCCCCCGGGTCAACACGGTCAGCGCCGTCAGCGTCTTTCCGAATACGGCTCGCAGCTGCGTGAAAAGCAGAAGGTCCGTCGTTATTACGGCGTACTGGAAAAGCAGTTCCGCAACTATTACAAGGAAGCCGCGCGTCAGAAGGGAGCCACGGGTGAAGTCCTGCTTCAGCTCCTCGAGACCCGCCTCGACAACGTCGTCTATCGCATGGGCTTTGGCTCGACTCGCAGCGAAGCTCGTCAGCTGGTCAGTCACAAGGCTATCGCCGTTAACGGTCGTACCGTCAACGTGGCGTCCTACAAGGTCCGTCCCGGTGATGTGGTCAGCGTTCGCGAGAAGGCCAAAAATCAGTCGCGTATCCAGCAGTCGCTCGAACTGGCTGGCAACCGTGGCGATGTAAGCTGGGTCGACGTTGACTCGAAGAAGATGGAAGGCACTTTCAAGGCTCTGCCTGAGCGCGGCGACCTGTCTGCCGACATCAACGAAAACCTGATTGTCGAGCTGTACTCCAAATAAGCATTGAGCTTTTTTGGATTAACCGTTTGGCAGCCTGATAGGTGTTCATATGCAGCGTTCAGTGACAGAGTTTCTAAGACCTCGTGATATCAAGGTCGAAGAAGTCAGCGCGAATCATGCAAAGATCGTGCTCGAACCTTTCGAGCGCGGCTTTGGTCATACTCTCGGGAACGCCCTGCGTCGTATTCTGCTGTCATCCATGCCCGGGTGTGCGATTACAGAAGCAGAAATCGAAGGCGTTCTGCATGAGTACAGCGCAATCGAAGGTGTTCAGGAAGATGTCATCGAGATCCTCCTGAATCTGAAGGGCGTGTCCATCAAGATGCATGGCCGCGATGACGTTGTATTAACGCTGAACAAGCAGGGCCCGGGCATCATGACAGCCGGCGACATCGCCGCTGATCATGACATCGAGATCGTCAATCCGGATCATGTCATTGCTCATCTCAATGATGGCTGTGAACTGAAAATGCAGCTGCGCGTTATGCGTGGCCGTGGCTACGAGCCTGCAGACGTCCGTGCCGAGCGTGATGATGAATCGCGCGCCATCGGTCGACTTCAGCTCGACGCGACGTATACACCAGTTCGCCGCGTTTCCTATGCGGTCGAAGCGGCACGTGTTGAACAGCGTACCGACCTCGACAAGCTGGTCATTGATCTGGAAACCGATGGTACCCTGGATCCCGAAGAAGCCATCCGCCGCTCTGCAACCATTCTGCAGGAGCAGCTGGCTGCCTTCGTTGATCTTGAAGCCGAGAAAGAGCAGGAAGTAGAAGAAGAGGAAGATCAGATTGATCCGATTTTGCTGCGTCCTGTCGACGATCTCGAATTGACTGTCCGAAGTGCCAACTGCCTCAAGGCCGAGAATATCTACTATATCGGTGATCTGATTCAGCGCACCGAGGTAGAGCTTCTTAAAACACCCAATCTCGGCAAGAAGTCGTTGAACGAAATCAAGGACGTTCTCGAGGCCCGGAATCTTTCACTCGGCATGCGGCTGGATAACTGGCCGCCGGCGAGCCTGAAAGATGACAAGGCCTCTGCCTGAACGGGTGACTCGCGCCCCAGATTGGTAAGGAATCTTATCCATGCGTCATCGTAAAACCGGTCGTCATCTAAGCCGTAACAGCTCGCACCGCAGTGCCATGTTTCAGAACATGTGCATTTCGCTGGTCGAGCATGAAATGATCAAAACCACGCTGCCCAAGGCCAAGGAACTGCGTCGCTACATTGAGCCGCTGATCACGCTGGCGAAGAATGATAGCGTTGCCAACCGTCGTCTGGCGTTCAGTCGTACCGGCTCCAAGGATACGGTCGGCAAGCTCTTTAATGAGCTGGGTCCGCGCTACAACGCCCGCCCGGGTGGTTATGTTCGCGTACTCAAGTGTGGCTTCAGAGCCGGCGACAATGCGCCCATGGCGTATGTCGAGCTGGTTGATCGCCCGGTAGCGGCAGAAGCCAGCGGCGAAGAATAAGCTGCGCTTCCTGCTATCGTCAGAAAAGCCGACCTTTGGGTCGGCTTTTTTTATCTCTAAACAAGGCAGACATGATCCATACTGATGATCCAATCAGCTTTTGAGTATCTGCCGTGGGATGCCATTACGTTAATGGAGAGTGTGAGAACTGCCAGCGCGACCTGCCTTTTCCTTTTACCATGGCCTTTCAGCCTATCGTGGATCTCGAAACCCGCAGTGTTTTTGCGCACGAAGCGCTGGTCCGGGGCGTCGACGGCGAGTCCGCTTGGTCAGTGCTGTCACAGGTAACGCCAGAATACCTTTACGCCTTTGATCAGGCCTGTCGTGTCCGTGCCATCGAAATGGCCAGCCAGCTTGGCATGACCTCAAGACTCTCCATCAATTTTTTGCCCAATGCGGTATATGAGCCCCGCGCCTGTATTCGTGCCACGCTGGAGACGGCGCGGCGCGTAGGCTGGCCATTCGAGGCTCTGATCTTTGAAATTACCGAAAACGAGCATGTGGTTGATCGCGACCATTTGCGTCATATCGTTGAGCAGTATCGTGAGATGGGCTTTACCGTGGCGCTGGATGATTTTGGTACAGGGCATGCCAATCTGGATCTGTTGACGACGCTCACGCCGCATCACCTGAAACTGGACCGGGTCCTGATCACCAATATTGGGCAGGATACGAGACGCCAGAAGCTGGTGCGTCATATGTGCTCAATGTCTGAAGCGCTGGGAATGGGGCTGGTCGCTGAAGGTGTCGAAACGCTCGAGGACGCGCGCTGGCTGTACCAACAGGGCATCATGCGCCATCAGGGCTATTACTATGCAAGGCCTGCCTTTGAAGCCTTGCCAGGGATTGATCCGGCCTGCGTCAGCGCCGTTATCACTGCATGAAAAGGCCGGAAGCGATAACGCTTCCGGCCTTTTTGTGAGGGCTGATGGGCAGGTTAGTAGCCTCGGGCCAGCAGCGGCTTTAAAAAGCGTCCGGTATGAGACACTTTCTGCTCGCTGACCTCCTCGGGCGTGCCTTCAGCGATGATACGTCCGCCGCCGGAGCCGCCTTCGGGACCCAGATCGATGATCCAGTCGGCCGTCTTGATGACATCCAGATTGTGTTCAATGACCACGACCGAGTTGCCCTGCTCGCGCAGGCGATGCAGTACGCCCAACAGCTGTCGAATATCCTCGAAATGCAGTCCGGTAGTCGGCTCGTCCAGAATATAGAGCGTCTTGCCGGTATCGCGTTTGGCGAGCTCACGTGCCAATTTGACGCGCTGTGCTTCGCCACCGGAAAGGGTTATGGCGCTCTGGCCCAGCTTGATATAGGAAAGCCCTACATCCATTAACGTTTGCAGGCGGCGCGCCACGGCAGGTACCGGACCGAAGAATTCGACGGCTTCTTCGATCGTCATCTCCAGCACGTCATGGATGCTGTGTCCCTTGTAGAGGACATCGAGTGTTTCCCGGTTGTACCGCCGACCCCCACACACGTCACAGGGCACATAGATGTCCGGCAGAAAGTGCATTTCCACCTTGATCATGCCCTCGCCCTGGCACGCCTCACAGCGCCCGCCCTTGACGTTGAAGGAGAAGCGTCCGGGCTTGTAACCGCGTGATCGCGCCTCGGGCGTGCCGGCGAAAAGCTCGCGAATCGGTGTGAATATGCCGGTGTAGGTCGCCGGGTTGGAACGCGGCGTTCGCCCGATGGGACTCTGATCGATATCAATGATCTTGTCGAGCTGGTCGAGACCTTCAATATCCTTGAACGGCGATGCTGTCAGCGTTGTGGCCTTGTTGAGCTCGCGGGCTGCCACGGGCATCAGGGTGGCATTGATCAGGGTGGATTTTCCCGACCCCGAAACGCCGGTCACACAGACAAAGAGTCCCAGCGGCAGGGCGAGATCCACGTTGTCCAGATTGTTGCCGCTGGCCTGTGTCAGGCGCAGCATTTTCTCTGGATTGACTGGCGTGCGCGGCGAGGGAATCTCGATGCGTCGGGTGCCGGAGAGATACTGACCGGTCAGCGAGTCCTGACTGGCTTCGATCTCCTCAGGGGTGCCCTGAGCAATGATCTGCCCGCCGTGGACGCCGGCCCCGGGGCCAATATCGAGTACGTGATCCGCGGAGCGAATGGCATCCTCGTCATGCTCGACCACGATGACGGTGTTGCCCAGATCGCGCAACCGGGTCAGGGTCTGCAGCAGGCGGTCGTTGTCGCGCTGATGAAGGCCGATGGAGGGCTCGTCGAGAATATACATGACGCCCACCAGGCCGGCGCCGATCTGGCTGGCCAGTCGAATGCGCTGTGCCTCGCCGCCCGACAGGGTATCGGCGCTGCGCTCCAGCGTCAGATAGTCCAGCCCGACGTTGACCAGAAATTCGAGGCGACTGGTGATTTCGTACAGGATGCGCTTGGCAATCTCGCCCCGGCGGCCGGGAAGATCCATGGCGCCAAAAAACGCCCGGGCCTCGCCGATCGGCTTGGTGACTACTGACGGCAGCGAATGCTCGTCCACGAACACATGGCGCGCTTCGCGACGCAAACGACTGCCATGGCAGGTCGGGCAGGGGCGTACGGCCAGATGGCGCGACAGGTCATCGCGTACCGTGCTCGAATCGGTTTCCCGATAGCGTCGCTCCATGTTGGGCAGCACGCCTTCAAAGGCATGCTCGCGTGAGACCTTCTTGCCGCGGTCGTTAACGTAGGAAAACGATATCGACTCTCGACCGCTGCCGTGCAGAACGACATCACGCACACGCTGCGGAAGCTGCTTCCACTGCGTCTCTAGCTCGAAGTTATAGTGTGCAGCGACAGCTTCCAGCTGATTGAAATAGTAGATGCTGCGTCTGTCCCAGCCCTTGATGACGCCTTCCGACAGCGATAGATCGTCCTGACGAATGAGCTTGTCGGGATCAAAGAACTGATGCACGCCGAGCCCGTCGCAGCTGGGGCAGGCGCCCGCCGGGTTGTTGAAGGAGAACATGCGGGGTTCGAGCTCGGCGATCGAGTAGCCACAGATGGGGCAGGCAAAGCGCGAGGAGAAGATCATGTCTTCGCGGTCGCCATCCATGAAGTACAGCACCGCGGCACCGTCGGAAAGCCCCAGGGCGGTTTCAAACGACTCTGCCAGACGCTGCTCGATGTCTTGGCGAATCTTCAGGCGATCGACCACGACACTGATGTCGTGCTTCTTGTTCTTGTCCAGGGTCGGCAGCTCGTCGAATTCGTACGTCTGGCCATCGATCTGTACCCGCACAAACCCCTGGGTGCGCAGTTCGGTCAGCGCCTGCTGATGCTCGCCCTTGCGGCCCTTGATGATGGGCGCCAGCAGCATTACCCGGGTGCCTTCCTCCAGTGTCAGCGTCTGATCCACCATCTGCGAGACGGTCTGGGCTTCTAGATCGAGCTCGTGATCGGGGCAGCGCGGCGTACCGGCACGAGCATAGAGAAGACGCAGATAGTCGTATATTTCGGTGATGGTGCCGACGGTCGAGCGCGGATTGTGCGACGTGGATTTCTGCTCGATGGAAATGGCCGGCGATAACCCTTCGATGTGATCGACATCGGGTTTTTCCATCATGGAGAGAAACTGACGTGCATAGGTCGACAGCGATTCGACATAGCGCCGCTGTCCTTCAGCATACAGGGTGTCAAAGGCCAGAGAAGACTTGCCTGATCCGGAGAGCCCGGTAATGACAATCAGCTTGTCACGGGGCAGCTCGACATCAATGTTCTTCAGGTTGTGGGTGCGGGCCCCACTCACCGAAATACGATCCATACCTACCTCATCGCCGGCGTCGGAAAGACACTATAGAAGGAGTTGAAAGCGAGGCGCAAAATGCAGTGCACAGCGTTTTCCATGTGGTGCGCAGCCCGGTAAAATGATGGCTGCACGCCCTGAAGGGCAGGTGCCCCTCAGGGCGCATAAAAAGCGGCCGCTTGAAGGGTAGCTTTTGTCAGTTCAGCGGTATACGTGGCAAGGCCTGCATTGCAGTGAATATCCATACAGTTATTATAGACGATCATGTCAAGGCAATGTCCCTGGCAGCCCATTCGTTTAAACATGCCAGCCGGCAATGGAGAGAAACATGGCCCGTGGGGTAAACAAGGTCATACTGATCGGTAATCTGGGTCAGGACCCGGAAGTACGTTTTCTGCCCTCCGGCAGTCCTGTCTGCAATCTGCGTCTGGCAACTACCGATACCTGGACCGATCGTCAGAGCGGTCAGCGTCAGGAGCGTACCGAGTGGCACAGCGTTGTGATGTTCAACAAGCTGGCCGAAATTGCGCAGCAGTATGTCAAAAAGGGCTCTCGACTCTATATCGAGGGCCGACTGCAGACCCGCAAGTGGCAGGGACAGGACGGGCAGGACCGTTACTCGACCGAAATCGTGGCCAACGACATGCAGATGCTGGACAGCCGTAGTGGCGGTCAGGGTGGCGACTTTGGTGGCCAGGGCGGTGGCTATGGCCAACAGTCCGGTGGCCATGATCAGCAGGGTGGCAGTGCTCGCCAGAATGCCCCCGCAGGTGGCCAGAATCAGGGTGGCTACGGCCAGGGCCAGAACAACTATGGCCAGAATTCTCAGCAAAATGGCCAGGGCAACCAGCAGGGCGGCCAGAATCAGGGCGGCGGCGCGCCCAATCCCGGCAGCTTCGATGATTTCGACGACGAGATTCCGTTTTAGAAATTCGTCTGTCATGTGGTCATAAAGTAGAAACGATAATGCCTTCCATCCGGAAGGCATTTTTTTACCCTGAAACCCTTTAAATGGAGGCGAAAAGCTGTTTCCAGTGGTTGATGATTTCCTGGCGGTCAAAGCGTCTGGCATTTTGAGCCGCGGCTGAGGACAGGTCTGCATATTTGTCAGGCGCGATCGCGTTTTCGATGGCGTCAGAAAACTGCTGCTGATCAAAGACAGGGACCAGATAGCCATCCTTGCCGTGAGTCACAATTTCTCGTGGCCCTGTCTCACAATCGAAGGCAACGATAGGCAGCGCATGGCACTGTGCTTCTATGAGAGACATTGGCAGTCCCTCGAACCGTGAAGGCATCAGCATGATATCGGCACGCTGATACAGGTCTCCGATATCGTGACTATTGCCATGAAGCTCGCAGTGATTTTCCAGTCCGTTCTGTTGAATCAGGGATTGCAGTTTGGGACGGTCTTCTCCT
This sequence comes from Kushneria indalinina DSM 14324, assembly GCF_003385845.1. Taxonomy (GTDB): domain Bacteria; phylum Pseudomonadota; class Gammaproteobacteria; order Pseudomonadales; family Halomonadaceae; genus Kushneria; species Kushneria indalinina. Next base: position 47,880 of record NZ_QRDJ01000008.1, read on the forward strand.
TCTCCTGCAATAACGAGCTTCCAGTCAGGGTGACGCGATATAAAGTCTTTCCAGGCGGGAATCAGTAAATCGAACCCTTTTTGATAGGTCAGCCGCCCTACGCCAATGGCAATCCTGCTGGAAGGGGCCGTTCTGGCGTCTGAAATTTCCGTAAAAGGAGACGGGTTGGGAATATATAAAAGTTTTGAGCGTTTGCTGAATTGCTCGACATCCCTTGAGGTTAAAAAGATGACCCGGTCATAGCGAGGCAGTGTGATACGTTTGAGTCTCAGCACCATGCCCGAGTGGCTGCTAAAGGCGATGTGTTCACAGGCAATATGACGTGTCCGGCGAGAGAAACATCGATCCTTTACTATAAACGGCGCGGCAAAAACGGTTAGTCGTCCCATACTGGGGTAAAGCACAATGTCCGGACGATCCTTTTTTACAAGTTTAAAGGCTTTCGATAGCAGCTTTAAATAACCAGCCTGACCGGACAGATTGTCCTTGTTCAGAGCAACGATTTCGATATCAGGAAAATGATAGGTCGTGTGCAGATCGTGATCGAGCAGACCTATAATCTTTACATCTGCCTCCTGGGCCAGCAAAGGCAGTATAACGCTACATACACGCTCGATACCGCCGCCGGTTGTTATATTGTCGATAATGACGTGAATTTTTTTGCCGGCTATATCATTCATCAAAATGTTCCTGAAGCGATGTAGACAAAATAAATATTTCAATAAATGACGAGCGATTTACCCAGTATGGCCGGAGGCAGGTCAGCTCTGTTATTGAAACGATATTGATCGGTGTAGCAGTCGGATGCTTTCGACTCATGAGACAGGAGCCACTAAACAGATCGACAAGCCTACTACTCGCCTTGAGTGGAGGCTATGCAGATGCAGTGTCGATTTTCCTATTTTCCTCCTTTCAGCCGCGCCTGGAGAAGTTTCAGGATGGCGCGCTCTTCAGGACCTGTCAGATCATCATAATCAAGCGCTTCCTCGATCTGCTCCAGAAAATGTCGTAACAGCCGGCCATCAAGATAGCTTTCGATGATTCGCGGGTCGATATAGCTTGCGCGGGCAATGCTGGGGGTGTTGCCCAGTCGGGCGGCCACACGCTCTACCGCCTCACGGATATATTGCTGGCTGGCATCGTCATCATCGCCAATGCCCAGTTCATCCAGCGCCAGAGCCGCGATGGAGGTGCCCGCCCAGGTGCGAAAATCCTTGGCACTGAAGCGCTCGCCCATGACGTCGTGGATATAGTCGTTGAGGTCGTGGCTGTCGACGCGAACCTTGTGCCCGTCGTCATCGAAGTACTTGAAGATTTCGTAGCCGGGAATATCGTCAAGCTCTTCGACAATCCGTGCCAGCTTTTCATCCTCGACCACCTTGTGCTGTTGCTGGCCACTCTTGCCCTGGTAGTCGAAAATCAGTTCGTCACCATTGATGGTCAAGTGGCGGGAACGCATGGTGGTCAGGCCGTAGGACTCATTCTGCTCGCTGTAGCTTTCGTTGCCGGGGCGAAAGTAGGCCGTATCCAGCAACCTGACCATGCAGGCCAGTACCTTTTCACGCGGCATGCCGTCGCGCGCCATGTGCTGACCGGTGATGCGTCGCATGGTCGAAAGCCGCTGGGCAAAGTCGACAATGCGATCAAACTTCATCTTCTCTCGCTGCTCACGCCACTCGCTGTTATAGATATACTGCTTGCGCCCGGCACTGTCCCGGCCCGTGGCGTGTATGCGGGCATCGACGTCCAGCATGACTACCACGTTCTGCCAGGCTGGCGGAATGGCCAGCCCCTTGATCCACGTGCGCCATTCGCGGTCCTGGAAGGTCCTGCCCCGCTCATCACGATAGGTAAACCCCTTGCCACAGCGATGGCGGGTAACGGTTGTTGCTTCTTTTGTCATGCGGACAGGCTTCTTTGATGTTGAACGTAACGGTGGTCCCTGATCAAGAATAGACGATTGTGCCCCGCCCCTGCGGCAGGATCGCCGGCATGACGCAAGGCTGGAGCAGTGCAACCCATGAGAATTTTTTGTAAAGTGTCGGGCCTGCCGCGTCACTGCCCGCCGAGAGTGACGTCATTTTCTGCCGGGCCGCAAAATCAATGAAATTACTACTGCTTGATGCCGATCACTGCCTTGGCCGGGCGTTGATCGATGAAAGTGCATCGCGAAGCGATGTTGAGCTGATCGTTGAACGTTCCCGTCAATGCTCGTCGTCGCAGCTGGGATCATGGGCGCCGGATGCCGTCATTTTTCCGCCGTTGCTGTGTCCGGCCAGTGTCGACTACGCCGAAATGGTTGAGCATGTCGATCAGGTGGAAGCCATCATGACCGCCTGTCACGCACAGGCGGTGCCACTGGTCTGGTTTGTCAGCGATCAGATCTTTGATGCCGGGTCGGATATGCCCATCGAGGAGAGTGTGCTGCCGTCGCCGCGTGATGAAGGCCTGCAACGTTTGCTGGAAACGGGCAACCGTCTTCGATCAAGGCTGGCCGAGCACTTTATTGTCCGTATCGGACCGCTGATGGCGCTGGAAGGGCGCAACGCCTGGCTGGCACAAATGCTTGAAGCCATGGTCGATGGCAGGCCCCTGCGGGCGGCGGAAGACGAGATTGTCTGTCCGACCCCGGTACAGGCCGTGGCACGGGCCGTGATCGGTATGCTGGCCCAGCAGTTTTCAGGCGCCAATGCCTGGGGCGCCTATCATCTTGCCGGCGTTGAGCCGGTCAGCCTCTACACCTTTCACGGCGTCGTGCGTCACCAGCTGGAAATGCAGCTGGAAAGGCGACATATCAATCTGATACCCGGTGAGATCCAGCCATTGCACCATCATCATGATCAGCCGCTACGACGCGTACTCAATTGTCGTCAGATGCTCGAGACCTTTGGCGTGCATCAAAAGCCCTGGCGGCTGGCGCTGGATGCCATGCTCGAGCAGTGGTGTCAGATGCGCTTTGACGAGGAGAAGAGGCCGTGAAGGCGCTACGTAGTCTTTTGTTTTATACCGGCTATCTGGTGGCCATTATTGTCAGCGCGGTAACTCTGGTGCCGCTGGCATTTTGTCTGCCGCTCAACGGCCGCTTTTGGGTGCTGAATCTTTACAATCACTTCATCGTGTTCTGGTTCCGGCTCTGCTGTGGCGTGCGCTATCGTGTTGAAGGTCGTGACCACGTTCCGGATACTCCCTGCGTGCTGCTGGCCAACCATCAAAGCGAGTGGGAAACCCTGTTCCTTCAGACCATCAAGTCGCCCATGTGTACGGTACTCAAGCAGGAGTTGCTGAAAATCCCTGTCTTCGGGTGGGCGCTAAGGATGCTCAGGCCCATTCCGCTGGATCGATCAAAACCATCCCGCGCGCTCAGAATGGTGCTGAAGGAAGGGGCCGACAGGCTTGCCTCCGGACTGTCCGTACTGCTGTTTCCTGAAGGGACCCGGGTGCCGCCCGGCGAGCGCCGCCGCTTTAATAAAAGCGGCATCCATATGGCCTGTCGGGCGGGGGTGCCGATATTGCCGGTGGCCCACAATGCCGGCGAGCACTGGCCGAGCAAGAGCTTTATCAAAATACCGGGGCAGATCAACGTCGTGATTGGTGAGCCCATTGCCACAAGGGATCGCACACCGGATGAGGTCACCAGGGAGGTCGAGCAGTGGATCGAACAGCAGCTGTCACGTATTTCAAGTGTGCCCAGGCCTGCCCTGGAAGAGGCTTCTGCCAGCGCCCTGTGATCAACGCCCTGTTAATAGGCAATGTGCTAAAAATTGAAAGCAGACATGAAAAAGGGCGCCCATCAGGGCGCCCTTCCTTTTGATCCAATAGCACCGCTATCAGGCGTTTTGATCCGCCATGCGCTGGAAAATCAGGCAGGCGTTGGTCCCGCCAAACCCGAAGCTGTTGGACAGCACGCGATCAAGGCGCACGCCGTCACGACGGCTGGTCACGATATCCAGATCCCTGGCTTCCGGATCGATTTCATCAATGTTGGCTGACGCGCAGATGAAATCGTTTTGCATCATGAGAAGCGAATAAATGGCTTCCTGTGCACCGGTAGCGCCCAGAGAGTGCCCGGTCAGTGACTTGGTCGAGGAGAGTGCGGGGACCTTTTCGCCAAAGACATCACGCAGCGCCTTGATCTCGCACATGTCGCCGACCGGCGTTGAGGTGCCGTGCGTGTTGATATAGTCGATGTCACCGTCAACGGTGGCCAGTGCCTGCTGCATGCAGCGCGCACCACCTTCACCGGAAGGGGCGACCATATCGTGGCCGTCAGAGTTGGCACCGTAGCCCACGACTTCACCATAGATCTTCGCGCCGCGCGCTCTGGCGTGCTCAAGCTCTTCGAGCACCAGCATGGCGCCGCCACCGGCAATGACAAAGCCGTCACGGGCCGTATCGTAGGCGCGAGAGGCCTTTTCAGGGTGGTCGTTGTAGCTGGTGGACAGTGCGCCCATGGCATCAAACAGGCACGACAGGGTCCAGTGCTCTTCCTCGCCACCGCCGGCAAAGACGATGTCCTGCTTGCCCAGCTGGATCTGCTCGACAGCGCTGCCGATACAGTGGGCCGAGGTCGCACAGGCGGAGGAGATGGAATAGTTGACGCCCTTGATACCAAAAGGGGTGGCCAGACAGGCTGACACGGTGCTGCCCATGGTACGGGTCACCCGGTAGGGCCCGACCCGGCGCAGTCCCTTGTCACGCAGGATGTCGGCGGCTTCTACCTGGTTTGCAGAAGAGGCGCCGCCCGAGCCTGCAATCAGCCCGGTACGCATGTTGGACACATCATTGGGCGCAAGCCCGGCATCCTCGATGGCCTGCTGCATCGACACATAGGCGTAGGCGGCAGCGTCGCCCATGAAGCGGCGCTGCTTGCGGTCGACCAGAGCGTCCAGATCGATGTCCACGACGCCGGCAACATGGCTTCGCATTCCGCGCTCGACATACTCGTCGCGAAAGCGAATGCCCGAACGGCCTTCCTTCAGGGATTGAAGTACCTGATGCTGATCGTTGCCCAGGCAGGAGACAATGCCCAGGCCAGTGACTACCACTCGTCGCATGGGAGCCTCCCCATCAGAAATTCGCAGTGGAGGTGAACAGGCCAACGCGCAGGTCGTTGGCTTCGTAGATATCGCGGCCGTCCACGGACAGGACGCCATCGGCGATGCCAAGGATCAAACGCCGCGTGATCACCCGCTTGATATGGATATGGTAGGTGACCTTCTCGGCATCCGGAAGGATCTGTCCGGAGAACTTGACCTCGCCACATCCCAGCGCGCGGCCACGGCCGGGGTTACCCAGCCAGCCAAGATGAAAACCTACCAGCTGCCACATGGCATCAAGGCCCAGGCAGCCGGGCATGACAGGGTCGCCCGGGAAGTGACACTGGAAGAACCAGAGGTCAGGGTTAATATCCAGCTCAGCGATCAGCTCGCCCTTGCCGTATTTGCCACCTGCTTCCTGAATATTGGTGATGCGGTCAAGCATCAGCATGTTCGGTGCCGGCAGCTGAGCATTTCCAGGGCCGAAAAGCTCGCCCTGGCTGCATGCAAGCAGCTGATCACGGTTAAAGGAGTGTTGCGTGGTCACTGACATGTTCCGGAAATCAAAGGAATAGGTACTCCTGATGGAGCGCGCCTAGTTTACTGATAGAGGTGGCGAAATGCACGCCAGCGCCGGTGCGCAGGCCCAGAGGCCCCGCATCGCTCTTCAGCTACGTTTAACTCAATGCCTTGAAGGCGTCCAGCGCTCGCTGACGTGCCACGCGATGATCTACCATCGCCACCGGATAACCCGTCTGCTGGCAGGTGGTTTCATCAGGCGCATGGCATTTTTTGGCGTCAACGTTTGCCAGTTCGGGCACAAACTCTGCAATAAATGTGCCTTCCGGGTCAAAGCGTCTGGACTGGGTGGTCGGATTGAAGATACGAAAATAGGGTGATGCATCCGTTCCCGTAGAGGCCGCCCACTGCCAGCCGCCATTGTTGGCGCCCAGCTCACCGTCCACCAAATGCTGCAGGAAAAACGCTTCTCCCCAGCGCCAGTCTATCAACAGATGCTTGCTAAGAAACATGGCCGTCACCATCCTTAGACGATTGTGCATCCATCCGGTCGTGGTTAACTGGCGCATGGCAGCATCGACCAGCGGATACCCCGTGTTCCCTTCGCACCAGCGTTGAAAGTCTTCTTCGCTGTGGCGCCAGACCATTGCCCGGGTATGTTCCTGAAACGGCTGATGGCAGCTGACGCGGGGAAAGCCGACCAGCACATGCTGGTAGAACTCGCGCCAGACGATCTCACTGATCCAGCTTTGCAGGTTACTGTCACCATCACCCAGATGTCCGCCATTTCTGGCCGCTGCAGCGTTGATGCACTGACGCCAGGAAATCATGCCCAGTGCCAGCCAGGCGGAGAGTCCGCTGGTGGCCGTCATGGCCGGGAAATCGCGTCCCTCGTCGTAATGATGCGCCCTTTTCTGAAGAAAGCGGGCCAGACGGTCCTGCGCGGCCTCTTCTCCGGCGGGCCAGTCAGCGGCGTTGATCACGGTTTGGCTGGTGTCGAGTTCAGGCACGGCATCATCGATCACATCGTCGAGCGCGGCCTGGGTGGCGGGGGCATCGAACTGCTGAAGCTGGTCGGCGCCGATGTTTTTAAGCCAACTCTTGTAGAAGGGTGTAAAAACACTGTAGTAGCGCCCGTCGCCTGTTTTAAGCTCGCCGGGCGTAAAGGCGACCTGATCGGTATAACGATGCACCTCCAGCGCACGCTGGTGAAAACGCTCGCTGACCTGCCGGTCGCGCCGTCGTTCGTTGAGGCCATATTCATCGTTGAAATGCAGGGCAGGACACGCCAGTGTCTCTGCCAGCTCAAGAAGCTGATCGGGCAGGGTGTCAAAGTGCTCGGCTTCAATGATCTTCAATGGAATATTGAGCCTGCCAAGCTGCTCTGACAGCGCTGCAACCCCACGTCGCCAGAAATCGAGCTTGTTGTCGCCGTGGCCGTGCTGTCGCCACTGCTGCGGCGTCCAGCAAACCACGCCGATGACAGGGCCGCGCTGCGCTGCATGATGAAGCGCCGTGTTGTCTTCGCATCTCAGGTCGGTTCGAAACCAGACCAGCTGACGCCCGGTGGTCATACCCCTGTTCCTTTCGCAAGCGACCCGCCTTGAGGCGGGTCGCAGTCATTCAATAACGTGGTCGGCCTCAGCCATGACGTGCAGTGGCGAGTCTCAGCTGTGCGATGGCACGGCCCGGATCATTATCCAGCGCACTCAGGTTCTCTTCATCCGTGTCACGCAGCTGTCGCGTAACGGAACCCGAGACCCGGATAGGCAGTATGCCCTGATAGGCGGCCTGCGAGAGCTGGCGGCGAAGGCCTTCGATATCGGCTTCCATGGCGCCGGAGAGAACGATGGTTCTGGCATCCTTTTGACGAGCGGCTTCAATGAGTTCGCCAACGGGGACCGGGCCATCAAAAAGCGTGATGTAAAAGCCGGCGCTGCTGGCCGTAAAGGCAAACAGCAACTGCCAGAGCGCGCCGCAGCCACCGGGGAGATAGCTCATGAGAATGCGGGGCTCGGTATTCTCATGATTGCCATGATACAGCCGCAGGCCCAGTCGGGTTCTTAAAAAGGACTCCAGAAAGCAGCGCTGGGCCATGGGCGTGGAATGATCCTTCCAGACATTCTCCAGGCGCTCGACCACAGGCTGCCAGAGACGCGAGATGGCCGTGTTGACCGGATACAGTCCCATGCTTCGAGTGAATAGATTCTCGAGTCGGTTGGTATCGAACTCGGCCACGGCGTCGATGACTTCGAGTCGCTGACCTTCCCAGTCATGATCCGGGGCGGTGTCTTCGGCAACCGACGACTGAGCGCTGTCTTCTGGCGTGGCGGCATCGCTTGAGCCTGAGGCCTGATCGAGCAGTTCTCCTACCTGACTGACCGGTACGCCCCGGTTGAGCCACTGCAGGATACGCTCGACCCGCTCGATATCTTCGCGCGCATAAAGCCGATGCCCCTTGGGGGTACGTCTGGGCTGGATCAGACCGTAACGGCGCTCCCATGCACGCAGCGTTACCGAGTTGACGCCGGTCAGGCGTGACACCTCTCTTATGGGGTAGAGCGGTCCGCCGACAGCATTTGCCACTTTCTCAGTCATAGTAAACGAGAGCCTCCTTCGCAGTTCCTGCTGGCAGGAACGTGGATACGCATATTGAGACGTCCACGTTGCGAAAATGAGCTATTCGACCTGCATGCATGATGGCTTCAGCGATCATGGTCGAACAAATAAATTTAACCTGTGTAGGACAAGAGTGTAGCAGTATTTACACAGGTGTTGTACGTCAATCTTTATTCTGTACAACTGCTGTCACGCTGATTCTCTGCCACGATCGAGACAACAACGTCGGCAAATGACGGGTGCTGGCCGACCGGGTCCAGCAGGGTGAGAGAGAGTTCGGGGCTGGCATGACGCAGCGCTTCCAGCTGCGCCGGCACGTCCTCGCGCAGATGGCGCCCGGCGGCAAAAAAGAGCGGCAGGATATCGATGCTGTTGAACCCTTCGGCGTGCAGCTCCTCGACCACGGTTTCAAGCAGCGGGTCACAGAGTTCCATATAGGCCAGTCGCACCGGAGAGGACATGCGCTCCTTGAGGCGCTGCTCCAGTGTTTCAAAGGGTGCCTGCCAGCGGCTGTCCGTGGAGCCGTGGGCCAATACGATCAGTGCAGTTGTCATGACAGTTTTATTCCTGAGTCAGCAAAATATTATCGAACCGGGTGACCGCGTTCATGAGTTACAAATAGCCCGGGCAAGCCGAGTACCCGATAGCCAGGCCGCCTCGACACGGCCATCAATGTACCCGTCGCCACAAAGTGACAGGCCCTCTGGCATGTCGATGACATAGCCGGCGTTGTCGTCTGCCGGCCTGCGGGGCTGGGCGTATCGCCATCGGTGCGCGCCCTGCGCCTCGATCGCCGGCAGCGCTTCGGGATAAGCCTGTTGAAAGGCGTGCACCATCTCGTCGGCCACTCGAGCAGAGTCTCCTTCAAGGTGGCGATCAGACCAGTCATCGCGTGAGAGCAGCGAAAGGCGCTCTCCGTCGGGCTGTCCGGGGCGTGTCTGCTGGCGGGCCGCCCAGCGCAGCACCGGTGAGTCCTCAAGGAAGGCGCCGTGCCATGTGTCGATCCCCGCCGGCATGTTCAGCGGTGCCTCAAGGCACACCCATGTGCTCCAGCACGACGACATGTCGGGCAGGGAAAACCGGGAGGCCACATCGCCCAGCAATTCAGCCGCCTGAGGCGCCGGGATGGCCACGATGACATGGTCAAATCCCGACCAGCAGCGACCGTTCTGATCCTTGAGCACCCATTTTGACCGGGCACGAGTCATCGAGGTGATTCGCACCTGCTGGCGTATTTCCAGCGATTCGGCCAGCGCCTCGGGCAGAACCGCCATGGAGGGCATTCCCGCATAACGGGGATGCTCGGGGCGCTGTGTTTGCCATTGTCCGCCGCTTTGGGATGCCATGACCTGCGGCCAGCGAGTGACCACATCCTGCTGTTCGAAGGACTGAATGAGACGTGCGAAGTCAGGATCCCGTACGGTGAAATACTGGGCGCCCAGATCGAACAGGCCGTGCGCGTTACACCGTGAGGACATTCGCCCACCCGGGCGGCGCCCCTTATCGAAAATTTGTACATTCTTCCCCGCCTGCTGCAGCACTCGGGCGGCCGCCAGCCCGGCCATGCCGGCGCCGATGACGGCTATATTGTGCAAGAAGTCCACGAAAGCCTCAAATTGTCTGAAGGCGTTGAGCCCCGATCTCGCCGGGGCCACCGGGCGCCATCCTGATAAATCTTGTACGTTATATGTACCAAAAGGGCGTTGACGTTGAAAACGGCGCGTACGAATTCTGAATACCGGCCGTGGCCGGTCGGCACGATCTCCATGAACCGGAACGGGGGAGAGTAACGTGAATATAGTGATTACCGGAGCGACCGGCTTTGTCGGGCAGGCACTGTGTCAGTATCTGCATGAGAAGGGGCACACGCTGATGGTGGTGTCCCGCCAGCCGGACAAGGCGCATGCCACCATTGGTGTGCCCGTCATGGCACGTGCAGCCGCCATCGATTTTGCCGGCCAGACGGTGGATGCCGTGGTCAATCTGGCCGGCGAGCCCATTTTCAATCGTCGCTGGAGCGAGGCACAGAAACAAAAACTGATCGCTTCACGTCTCAAGGCCACGCGCGATGTCGGCGAGCTGTGTCAGCGTCTTGCAACGCCACCACGCCAGCTGATTTCAGGCTCTGCAATGGGGTACTACGGGGATCAGGGCAGTCGGGAGGTGACCGAGCAGACCTCGCCTCATGACGAGTTTGCCCACAGGCTCTGTCGGGAATGGGAAGAGGCCGCGCAGCAACTGGCCACGGATCAGATGAAGGTCGCCTGCATCCGCATCGGCCTGGTGCTGGACCGCGACGGTGGCATGCTCAAGCCCATGCGACCCATGTTCCGCCTGGGCGTGGGCGGTCGGCTGGGCAAGGGACGGCAGTACATGCCCTGGATTCATCGCCACGACCTGGTGCGCATCATCGATTTTCTGCTGCAGCGTGATGATGCCGAAGGCGTCTGGAATGCCGGTGCGCCGCAGCCCGTAACCAACGCGGAATTTACCCGCACGCTGGCGGCCAGCCTGAATCGGCCGGCGCCCTTTGTCGTGCCGGGTGGGGTTATATCGATGGCGCTGGGCGAAATGTCACAGCTGTTGCTGACCGGGGCACGCATGCTTCCGGCAAGGCTTGAAGCCGCCGGTTTCCGGTTTGACTATCCCACCCTTGAAAAGGCCCTGACCGCCATCGAACATCGCGCCGCCTGAACGGCGCGACAGGCCAGATGACCCGCTTACTGCGGATCAACGGTCACGATGACACGCACGGCATCCAGCTGCAGACGGGTGCCGGCGATGGCATTTTCAAGGGCTGCGCGCTCCTGGCGGAGCATTTCAACCTCCTCGGCGCGCACGTCCGGATTACGCTGTGCCAGTGCCTTGAGCCGATCGATTTCACTATTCAATTGCTGCGTCATCTGCGCTCTGGCCTGATCCACCAGTGCCGGCAGCTCCAGCTCGGCCTGCTGTTCGGCCTGATCGAACAGCTCGCGCAGCTGCTGCTGGCGTTCCCGCACCAGATTCCGGGCCACCCCTTTCTTGACGTGACGCAGGTTCTTCGCCAGACCGCCAAAGGAGACCTTGTCGGAGAGCACCTGGCCCGATTCATCCAGCAAAACGCGCACCGTGGCCGGCGGGAAAAAGCGGTTGACGTGCAGTGCCTTCGGCGCGCTGGTACGCGTACGGAAGATGGCTTCCAGCATGAAGCGACCACCCGGGATGGACGGATGGGCCAGCAGTGCCAGCGCCGTATTGCCCATGCTTTCGTTGGTGGCCCGCGAGAGCATCTCACGCACCAGCGGATGCTCCCAGGACAGGCGCTGCAGGTCATCGCGGGACAGCGCGCGCTGGCGTGAACGGGTAGCGGTAAAGCCCTCTTCACCACGGATCAGGCCGGGCATGCCATCGACCATGTGAGACCCCGGGTGCAGATAGCTCAGGCCTTCGTCCGTTTCACGGGTGTCGATACCAAAGACGTCCAGCGCCTGCTCGAGATAGCGATCAAGCGTTGCATCCTCATCCAGTGACTGTACGGCCTCGATCATCTCGTTGGCGTGATGGGCGTCAAACGAGCTCCAGCTCAGCAGACGATCACGCCCGGCCTCGCGCTCCTGGCGTGTCTGCACGGCCAGCGTACGGGACGCCTCGATCACTTCCTCCAGGGCTTCATCGTCCAGCAGGGCTTCAAACAGTGCATCCCCATGGGCATCGCTGATAACGCTGCCCAGACCACTGGGGGCCTCAAAGGCGGCCAGTGCCTCCTGATACCAGCGCAGCAGGGCGGCGGCCGGGCTGCCTGCCATGACCGGCAGATGGATCTCGACATCGTGCTGCTGGCCGATACGGTCCAGGCGGCCGATACGCTGTTCCAGCTGATCGGGATGGGGCGGCAGATCGAACAGGATCAGGTGGTGGCAGAACTGAAAGTTGCGGCCTTCCGAGCCGATTTCCGAGCAGATCAAAAGCGGGCTGCCATCCTCGGCTTCGGCAAAGGCCGCCGCGGCGCGGTCGCGCTCGATCAGTGTCATGTTTTCATGAAAGACCGGCACATGCAGTCCGGTGAGGACCTGCAGCCCGGCGGCCAGCTCGCGCGCGGTTTCGCCGTAGTGGCAGATCAGCAGGGCCTTTTCGCCGGGATGCGCCTTGAGCCATTCACGCAGCCATGTCATGCGCGGATCAAAGCGCCACCAGCGGTCATCGTCCTGGGTGTCCTGCCGGCGGGCCTCAAAGGTGGCCTCGGGGTAGAGCAGAATCTCCGGGTAGTCCAGCCCGGTTTCGATCAACAGGCTGTCGAGATGGTCCTCATCCCGGCTGATGCGTTGCTCGATGCGACGATAGGCGCCCGGGTTTTCCAGCTCGCTCACCTGCAGGCGACGCGCTGGGAAACCGCTGACATGCCGGCGACTGTTGCGGAACATGACCCGGCCCATACCGTAGCGGTCAAGCAGCACCCGGCGCAGCGATTCGCGCAGCGACGGCTGTTCGTCATCTCCGGCCTGCATCAGGGACTCCAGCAGGGTCAGCGCCTGCGGGTCATCCTCCACGATGCGGTGCAGGACATCACGATGCTGCGTCTGCGCGGGCAGGTGCTCGAGGGCCTCGATCGCCTCGGCAAGCGTTGCGTGGCCGCGCTGCTCGGCGCGAAAGGCGTCAATGTCATGATAGCGCTCGGGATCCAGCAGACGCAGACGGGCAAAGTGGCTGACATCGCCCATCTGCTCCGGCGTGGCGCTCAGCAGCAGCAGCCCGGTACGCTGGGTCGCCAGTGCTTCAACGCACTGATAGCCGGTATCACCGCCGTTTTCCGGGTCCCACTCGAGGTGCTGGGCTTCATCGACGATCAGCATGTCCCAGTCACAGGCCTGGGCCTGACTCTGGCGCTCGGGATTGGCGAAAAGCCACTGCTGGCTGGCCAGTACCAGCTGCGCGGACTCAAACGGGTTGCCGTCGCTGCCACGCGCCTCGCTTTGCTGCTCATCCAGCAGCGTGACTTCAATGGAGAAACGACGCAGCAGCTCTACCAGCCACTGGTGCGTGAGGCTGTCCGGGACCAGAATCAGGGCGCGCTCGACGCGGCCGGTCAACAGCAGGCGATGCAGCACCAGACCGGCCTCGATGGTCTTGCCGAGGCCGACCTCATCGGCCAGCAGCACACGTGGCAGGCGGCGACTGGCGATATCGTCGGCGATATGCAGCTGATGCGGAATCAGGTCGATGCGCGGGCCGGAAAGGCCGAAGCCGGGGTGGCGTTCGATGCGCGCCAGATGCTGAAGGCTACGGTAGCGAAGGTTGAAGGCGTCATTGCGATCGATCTGGCCGGTCAGCAGTCGGTCACGGGCCTGATGAAACTGCATTCGATCGCTGATGCGTGATTCGGGCAGTTCACGCTCGCCGTTGCTGTCCTGACCGATATAGGTGATCCGACCGCCTTCGTCGCGCAGCTCGCTGACCAGCAGGACCTGACTGTCATCGGTATCGATGCGGTCGCCGCGTCCGAATACCACGCGGGTCAGGGGGGCTTCACGCACGCTGTAGGTTCGGGTTTCATCGCTGGCGGCAAACAAAACGGTCACGCTGCGGGCATCGCAGCTCAATATGGTGCCAAGACCCAGCTCGGTTTCGCCGTCACTGATGAAGCGTTGACCGGGAATAAAATTGCTCATGATGCCTCGAAAATGTCGCCTCGTGGGGGCGCGGTACAGATGTGAATCGGTCATCGACTGGAGATGAACTGTCGTGGATCACCGGCACGGCCTGCCGTCAGCGATGACCCTTGAAAAGGGTGCCCATCTTAACCAAAAGAGAGGACCTGCGGGGCGTTGATGTGAGCATGTGTTACCGCGGCGATGACGCGATCAGAGCCGGCAGGTCATCCACGCGCCTCAGGGCGCTGTCCGGCCCGACCTGCAGCAGCACCGGCAGGCGGCGGCTTCCGGTCAGGGCCAGCAGGTGCTGACGAGGATCCAGCAGCAGTGCCGTGTCTTCCAGTTCGAGCTGGTGGTCGGGATGTTGATCCAGATAGCGGATAACGCTTAAAAGCGGCTCTCCCTGATTGACCAGCGCAAGTTCCGGGCGTTGCCCGGCGGGCAGATCGGCCAGCTTTTGAAGCCACTGTCGGCAGGGGGTGCAGTCACTGCGCCACAGCAGGAGATGACGGGCAGGGGCATCATGGGCCGGTGTGATCGAACGGCCTTCAAGTGACTTGAGGGTCAGCGCGGCCAGGGTGTCGGGAAGCGGTGTCTGCAGACCTGATCGATACTGCTCCAGCCCCCACCAGAGCCCGTTTGTGATCATGATCAGCAGGCAAAGCCTCTGGCGCAGGGTTGGACGCTGGCGGCAGTACCACAGTGTCCAGACCAGCAGTGCGATCAGACCGCCGGCGGGGGCAACGCCGGTACTCCAGAGATGCCCTGACCACACAGGATGGCGCAGGGTGGTGTCCTGGAAAAGCCATGTCCAGAGGCTGGCGCCGGTCAGCCAGAACACCAGGGCGCCCAGTGCCCAGCATGTTGTGGTGGTGCGTGCCGCCGGGCTGATGACATGTGCCGCCAGCAGCGTCATCGTGGCGCATGCCACGGCCAGCTGCACAGGAGACAGGGAGATCATGGCACCCTCAAGAAGATCCATTGGTTTTTTCCATCATGCGTTAAACTTGGACAGTCCGGCATGGCCGGTCATGCTCGCTGATCCATGTCGTTGCCGGTGATTGTCATGCCTGATTCCCGTTCCACACGCCCTCGACGTCGCGATACACCACGTATCGTGGCCATCTCTGCCCAGGCGTTCGGCTTTATTCTGATCGTGCTCTTTGAGACCCTGTTGCCTGAACATCTGAAACGTCCATCCCAGGGCCTGGTCCTGGCCGCCATGCTCGTGGCAGCGCTCTATTCTGCGCTGCTGCGCCGTTATTACCGCAATCGGTCGCTGAAGCGCCGCGACCATGAGTCCTTCCATGACCAATGACAGCAATACCGGTGCGCTGGTGCACTGGGCAAGCCAGCATGGCGCAGCGTCGGACGAGTGCAGCGGGATGCGCCTGTTGTCCGACGGTCTTGATGCCTTTGAAGTGCGTGCCCATCTGGCACGCCATGCTGAACACAGCATCGACAGTCTGAGCTATATCCTTGAGGAGGGCACCACCACCCAGGTGCTGATGGCCGAACTGCTGGCCGCGGCCGAGCGCGGTGTCGATGTCAGGATGCTGGTGGATGACATGAGCGCCATCAACGTGCAGCGCAAGCTGCGCGCCATGCAGACTCATCCGCGCATCGAGGTGCGCCTGTTCAACCCGGTGACCTTCTGGCGGCGCCATTACTGGAGCCATCGACTGGCGATGGCACTGACCATCCGCCGCTCGCATCGTCGCATGCACAACAAGCTCTGGCTGGTGGATGGTGCGGTCGGCATCGCGGGCGGGCGCAATCTCAGCGATGACTACTTCATCACTGAAAGCAACTACAACTTCGCCGATCTCGACATGCTGGTCGCCGGCGGCCGTATCGCCGATCAGATGCGCGAATGCTTCAGTCGGTACTGGCATGGTCACTGCGTGCGTACGCTGGCGGCCCTGGTACCGGAAGAGCCGGGCTACGACTGGCAGGCGTTGCGCGATGAGCTCAGGCGTAAACTGTCCGGCGAATCACTGGCGGACTCTCCCTTTCTGCCCATCCATCATGATGAAACACGCGGGCTCGACGAGGGGCTGGGCGAGCTGGTGCAGGCCAGCGGCGAGCTCTACTGGGATCATCCCGACAAGTCCTGCCAGCCGGGCCGGCCTGGCCGCGAATTCATCATGGGGCCGCACATTGGTGCCATGGTGGCCGATACGCAACACCATATAAAGATTGTCTCGGCCTACTTCATTCCCAGCGAGCGGGACGTCATCGATCTGGAAGCGCTGCTGGAAAGAGACGTCGAGGTCACCGTGTTGACCAACTCCCTGAAGGCCAGCGATACGCCGGTGGTCAACGGCGGCTATGCCCCCTGGCGCCGGCGCTTTCTGGAAAGGGGGGCCCACATGTATGAGCTGCGACACGGTCACAAGCCGCGCCGGCGGCGCATGTATCACTTTGGCGCGATGGCCTCGAGTCTGCACGGCAAGGCCATGGTGATGGACGATAAAAGACTCTTTATCGGTTCGTTCAACGTGGATCCACGCTCGACCTGGTGGAACAACGAGATGGGGTTGCGCGTGGATCATGACGGTCTGGTGTCAGAGCTTGATGACGTGATCGAGAGGGCGTTGAGCCCGGCCAGCAGCTTCAGGGTTGAGCAGGATGGCCGGGGGCAACTCTCCTGGGTGACCGTTGACGAAAATGAGCAGGAGCACCGCCTGACCAGAGAGCCCGGCAGCCTGCTGGCTCGGGCCCAGAAATGGCTGGGTGGTCTGCCAGGCGTCTGGAGGCTGCTCTAGCCGTGTCGTGAAAGACGCAAGGGGCGTGGTGGGGGCTTAGCTGTTGTGTTCGATGGCTTCCTCGGCGGTACAGGCGATATTGTCGATGATGGTCCACTGCTCCGGTGTGCCCCCTTTTTCTACCGCTTCAATGAGGGCTGCGGTGGCACGGCGTACATAGGGCTTGCCATCCTCCTCGTGCGCCTTTTCAAGATCACTTTCCATATCCGCAATCAGCGCCTCGACGCCGTCGTAGTCATCACTCCACTCCAGCGCCTGTTCGGCCGCCTCGTTGATGGTCTCTCCAACGCCAATGATGGCGCTGTCACTGGCGACAATATAACCGCTGCTATTCATGGGTATGCATCCTCTGTAGCCGTTCGAGGGGTACCGGCAGTACCGGGATTTGTCGGACATGAGCCCAGTATAGGCATGCCTGTGCGGTCATCGACAATCGATCGCTGCCATATACGATGACGAAAGCTATGCTCAGCAGGAAATTTCAACCTTTGTGTCAGGGAGAGAACATGCTGCCACTGATCGATCGTGGCCAGGGCGATACTGCACTGGTGATGATGCATTTTTTCGGCAATTCACACCGTGAATGGCTCGATGTTATCGAGCATCTGGGGGCGGCCCATCGCTGCATTGCGCTGGATCTGCCGGGATTTGGCGATGCTGCCGACCGCGACGGGTTTGATACCCGCGCCATGGCGGATCAGGTGGCGCAGACCATCGAGGCGTTGGGGCTTGAGCGGGTGGTGCTGATCGGCCACTCCTTTTCCGGCAAGGTGGCCATGGTGCTGGCGGCCAGACGGCCAGAGTGGCTGGCCTCGATGGTGCTGGTGGCGCCGGCCCCGGCACTACCGCAGCCGGTCAGTGACGAGGAGCGCGAGTTTCAGCAGGCCTTTGATCACAGCCGTGAGCAGGCCGAGGCCTTTATCGACGGCGCAATCGCACAGCCCCTGTCGCCGGCGCGCTATCACGATGCTGTAGAGGATGCCATGCGCGCCTCGCCCGAGGCCTGGCAGGCCTGGCCGCGTCACGGCAGTCGAGAGGACGTCTCGGTCGAGGTCGGTGTGCTGGAATATCCCGCGTTGATCGTCGTGGGAGATCAGGATCCCTCATTACCGCCGCGGACCCAGCGCGAGCTGGTGCTGGGCCAGTTCGCCGCACCGCGCCTTGAGATCATTCCCGATCATGGGCACCTGCTGCCAGTGGAGATGCCACAGGCACTGGCGGCGCTGATCGATGATTTCGTCGGCCACGACGGACAGATATGAACGCTTGAGCATAATCTGTGGTGCCTTTTCAATACGACCAATGGATGCCCTGCCTGGCGCGCCCGAAGCGCCGGGTACGTTGTGTTACGACAGGGCCCCTGTATACATTGATCCCGCATAACAGCGTTCGAGTGACAAGGGCGTACGACGATCAATGGATCAGGGGAAGGCATCATGACTTATAAAAGCGGACTGATAGCGGCCTCGCTAGCACTGTTGATGCTCGGTGGCTGTGGTGATGACAGCGACACCGAGCAGGCGGACAGTAGCGGTTCGAACGCACAGCAGGACAGCGGCGACAGCCAGAACAACGCAGGCGAGGCGACGGCGGATCCCGTTCAGGTGGTGTTTGGTACCGGGGGCACCTCCGGGGCCTACTATGCGCTCGGCGGTGCGTTGAAGTCCGTGCTTGAAGCCAGTCCGCTGGTGCGTAACGTCCAGGTGGTCTCCACCGGTGCCTCGGTGCAGAACATCCAGAACATTCAGGACGGCCTGAATCAGCTGTCGATCGTCATGAGCGATGTGGCCTATGACGCGGTCAACGGCCAGAATCAGTTTGAAGGCAACGCCGCCGATATCACCGCCATCGCCGGACTGTATCCCAACGTGGTCCAGGTCGTGGCGCTGGGCGACAGCGGCATCGATAGCATCGAGGATATGGCCGGCAAGCGTATTGGTGTCGGCCAGGTAGGTTCCGGTGTGGAAGCCAGCGCCAAAATCGCGCTGGCCTCGGCAGGCCTTGATTACGATGATCTGGCACGCGTCAGCCATACCGGTTATGCCGACAGCGTGACCGAGATGAGCAACGGCAATCTGGACGCTGCCTTTTTTACCTCGGGTGTGCCCAACAGCAATATTACCGGCCTGATGCAGAGCCGCGACATCAGGTTCGTCAACATTGACGGCGATATCGCGCAGACGCTGATGGACGACTATCCCTACTATCAGAGCTACACCATCCCTGCCGGCGCAGCCGAGCGCTATAACCTCTCCGAGCCGGTCAATACCGTGGCCATCCGCAACCTTCTGATCGCTCCGGCCAGCATGCGTGACGATGTGGCCGAGGAGCTGGCGCGTCGCTTTGACGATTATCTCGGTTCCGGGCAGGTGGCTGTGGGTGCCCTGCGCGAAGTGGGTGAAGATACCCTGGATCAGGATCTGGTTTTGCCGGTGCATCCCGGCGCGCAGCGCTACTACGACAACCGCGCAGACAGCGCGTCGCAGGACGACAGCGCCAGCGATGGTGACAACAGCGACAACAGCTGATCCTGCGCGTGCCGCGTCGCCGGCTCTGGCTGACGCTGTGTGCGCTGGCCCTGACGGTCGCGCTTGGCTGGCCCCGCCCCTGGCTGGTGGTCAGTGAGCTGACCGCTCAGGGGGAGGTTGCGCAACGCTACGTGTTTCCCGGTGGCGATGGCACGACCTTTTCGCTGCGCTGGCAGCACTCGGTCGAGCGTGAGGACTGGATCGAAACCTTCAGCCTGTCCGGCGGCGACATTCGCGTGGTGCGCAGTCGTTTCAAGACCTTCGGCGCCGGCGTGCCGGATACCGGCCATGCCAGTCACCTCGAGCGCGGCTGGGTGGTGCTGGACGATATCGCACGCCAGGTCGATCCTCTGCTGGTTCAGGCGGCCTCGCGCGAGCACTACCGCATGGGATACAGCGGTTACTGTTTCGACCTGAAGGCCCTGGGCGCAGCGCCGCTTTTGCACTTTCAACAGCAACGGCTGCCAACGGCGGCAGTGATCGGCGCCCTGTGGCGTCCATGGTGGCATTGGTTGACGTCGAAGGGTCGACAGGGCCCCGCATTGTCACAGAGAGAACAACATGAGCAAGAAAATGGATAACCGCGACGGCGCCGAGCTGACCGGTGGTCTGGCAGGCAGGGACGATAGTGCGGCGCTGGACCCGGCGCTGATGGAAAAATACGACCGCGAAAGCGCCATACGTCATAGCCTGCCGCGCCTTTTTGCCCGTATCGTGACATGGCTGGGCGTGGCACTGGCTCTCTTTCATCTTTATACCTCGACGGCCGGGCCGCTGATTGATATCCAGCAGCGCAGCATTCACCTCTACACGCTGCTGGCGCTGGCCTTTGTGCTGTATCCCTTCACCCGCAAGGGCGCGCGCGATCGCGTACCGATCCGCGATGTAATACTGGCGCTACTGGCGCTGGGCATTGGCATCTACATGATCGTGTCCACCCAGCGAATCATTCTCGCCGCCGGGCGCATCACCGATCTGGACATGGTGATTGGCATAGTAGCCATTTTGCTGGTGCTGGATGCCACCCGGCGCGTGACCGGCTGGGGGTTAACGCTGCTGGCCACGGCCTTTCTGGCCTATGGCCTCTACGCACGGCTGTCGTTCTACCCCGAGCTCAATCCCGATATTCTGATGGCGATCGGCCGTCAGCTGATGTCACATCTGGTCTATATCACCGAAGGTCTGCTGGGCTCGGCGATCGCCGTGTCGGCCAGCTATATCATCCTGTTCATTCTCTTTGGCGCCTTTCTGGGCAAGTCCGGACTGGGGCAGCTCTTCAATGATCTGGCGCTGGCGGTGGCGGGCCACTCCCGCGGCGGACCGGCCAAGGTGGCGGTGATTGCCAGCGGGTTTCTGGGCTCGATCAACGGCTCGGCGATTGCCAACGTGGTCACCACCGGTGCCTTTACCATCCCGTTAATGAAAAAGACCGGCTACAAGGCCAACTTTGCCGGCGCCGTGGAGGCGGCGGCGAGTGTGGGGGGGGCAGATTCTGCCGCCGATCATGGGGGCGGCCGCCTTCATCATGGCCGAGGTGCTGTCGGTGCCGTATACCCAGGTGATGCTGGCCGGCATCATCCCGGCGCTGCTTTTTTATCTGGGCGTGCTGATCCAGGTGCATCTGCGTGCGCTGCGCAATGGTCTCAAGGGCATTCCGCGCGACCAGCTCTCCCCGGTACGGGCGGTCATGGTCGAGCGGGGCCACCTGCTGGTGCCAATGGCCGTGCTCATCTGGCTGCTGGCCGACGGACGCGCGCCGTTTTTTGCCGCCTTCTGGTCGATCGGCGCCACGGTGCTCATCTGCGGCACGCGTCGCGTGGTGATCGGACTGTCGTTGATTCTGCTGGCACTGATCTTTCAACCACAGCTGGAAGGGCTGATTGGAGGTCGTGGCATACCCGATATCTCTTCGGGACGGCTGTGGCTGCTGGCGGTAATCGCGGTGCCGGTCATCATCAACGCGTTGCGCGCCACGCGCGGGATCGTGGCCGAAACCATGACCGCGCGTGACTGTGTCGATGCCATGGAGGGGGGAATTCGCAACGCCATTCCGGTGGCCGTGGCCTGCGGTGCGGTGGGCATTATCGTGGGCGTGGCCACGCTGACCGGCATTGCGCTGGAGGCGGCAGATGCCGTGGTGGCGCTGGGCTCGCAGATTCCGAGTCCGATGGTGCAGCTGATGGTCACGCTGCTTTTGACCATGCTGGCGTCCATCGTGCTGGGCATGGGCCTGCCCAGTATCCCGACCTATATCATTACCAGCACCATGGCCGCGCCGATTCTGCTCAATCTGCCGCTGTTTCGCGAGCTCTCCGGCAGCAATGAAACGGCGGTGTTCGTGGCGCACATGTTTGTCTTCTACTTCGGCATCTTTGCCAACCTGACGCCGCCGGTGGCACTGGCCGCCTATGCCGGCGCCGGTATCAGCGGTGGGTCGCCCAACGCCACGGGCTTTCAGGCCATGAAACTGGCCATTGCCGGGTTCGTGGTGCCCTTCATGTTTGTGTTCGCCCACGAAATGCTGATGATCGATTCCACGATCACCAACATCCTGATGGTGCTGGTGACCAGCGTGGCCGGGGTCACGTTGCTGGCCATTGCCGCCGAAGGCTACCTATGGACGCGGGTCAACATGGCCATGAGGCTGCTGTCTCTGGCAGGCGCGCTGATGCTGATCTTCCCGGGACTCTGGACCGACCTGGGCGGTGCGGGTATCGCGGTGATGGTGTTCATGATCAACCGGGCGCTGGCGGCCCGGGAGAGGGCAGGGGCGTCAGGCAGTCCTGCCTGACCCCCTGAAAGACCGGTCGGGGCGCTTAACGGCGTCCCGACCGGATATCGGCGAGAATCTCGTAGCTGCGCAGTCGGTCGGCGTGATCATAAAAGTCCGAGTTGATCATCACCTCGTTGGCACCCGTGCGCTCGATAAAGGCTTCGAGCTCGCGGCGAACGGTGTCCGGGCCGCCCACGATGGACGCGCCCAGATTATTGGAGATGGCGGCCTGCTCATGCGGGCTCCAGTCCATCTCGCGCACCGGCGGGGCCAGCTGAATACGACGACCGCGTATCAGCGACAGGAACTTCTGCTGCTGGGTCGTGGCCTGATACTGCGCCTCTTCATCGGTATCGGCGGCCACCACCGGAATGCCGACCATGGCATAGGGCTCATCAAGCACATCGGAGGGCTGGAAGTTGGTGCGATACAGGCGCAGCGCTTCCATCATGTAGCCCGGCGCGAACTGCCCGGCGAAGGCGAACGGCAGGCCCAGATGAGCGGCAAGCTGCGCGCTGTAGCCACTGGAGCCCAGCAGCCAGAGCGGCACGTGAGTGCCCTGACCCGGCCAGGCACTGACGCGCTGTCCGGGCTGCTCATCGCCCAGATAGCGGGAAAGCTCCGCCACCTGCTGTGGAAAATCGTGGACGCCACTTTGCGGGTTGCGGCCAAGGGCTGCGATGGTGGCGCCATCGGTGCCGGGCGCGCGGCCCAGGCCCAGATCGATGCGATCAGGATAGAGCGTGGCCAGTGTGCCGAACTGCTCGGCTACCATCAGCGGCGGATGGTTGGGCAGCATGATGCCGCCGGAGCCGACCCTGATGGTGGACGTGGCACCGGCCACATGGCCGATCAGCACTGAAGTGGCCGCGCTGGCGATACCGGCCGCGTTATGGTGTTCGGCCAGCCAGAAACGATGAAAGCCCAGCGACTCGGTATGGCGTGCAAGGGTGACCGTATTGTCAAACGTCTCGCTGATGGTGCCGCCCTGACGTACGGGCGCCAGATCCAGTACGGACAGGCGGGTATTGGCAAGTAGGGACATGATGGCCTCTGGAAATTGCGAAAAAGCACTGCTGCCAGCATATCATTAGCAGGCTCATTATGCGTGACGTCGGGGCGTATGACCGGTAATTCAAGGGCTGCCGGGCACATGACAGGGTCACCAATGCCAAAAAAGCCGGCAGAGCCGGCTTTTTAACGATGGGGCAGAGACACCCGACTAGCGATGGCGTGCGTGGCGAATCTCGTATTCACCTTCCAGCGTGGCGTGGTCGTCGGACGCGCCGGTCTGCCCCTGCCAGGTTTGGCCCTTCTGGCTCGCCTGTTTTTTCATGCGATGACGCACCAGCGGCATCATGGCCCAGCCCAGCAGGATAAAAAACAGGGCCAGTACGCTGCCAAGCATCAACAGGATGCCAAAGATCATCCAGGCGCCCAGCATTTTCAACGCGCCGGGCTGTCGAGAGGGCTGTGCTGCCCGGGCGCGTGACTTCATCTCTTCGGCCATGCGCCAGGCGGCGTTATAACTCTGATCTGCCATGTAAACACTCCTCACGGGTAGTGGCTGAAACAAAATGGCTGACTATAAGACAATAGCGTCCATGACAGGTTCATGCCCGGATGCGTGATTCAGTCTGATTTATGGCGCAGCGATCTGACAGGGAGAGGGGGTCATGCAGGATCAGGGTAGGGCAGCCCTGACGCCCGAAAGGGGTTCTTTCGGGCATACAGGAGCGCTGCGGTGTTCGGATATCGGTCCGAACAGGCCGTGCTACACGGGCGAAGCGCGCCCGGAGTCTTACTCGGCGTTGTTGCGCGTACCGAAGTTGCCGAAGCGACGACGGAACTGTGCTGCACGACCTTCAGAGCTGGCCTGACGCTGCTGGCCGGTATAGAAGGGGTGCGATGCAGAGGAAATATCCAGACGTACCAGCGGATAGGTCTCGCCTTCAAACTCGATGGTCTCGCCAGTGCTTACTGTCGAGCGAATCTTGAAGTGTGTATCGGCGTTGGTGTCGTGAAAGATCACCGTACGGTACTGGGGATGGATGCCTGCTTTCATGGCGCGCTCCGGAAAGATGTTGGTCAGCCAAATTTAATGGCCGGGTATGATGAGCCAGCGTCAATATTTTTTCAACCGTTTTCCGGCCGGCGCGACCCGCCAGGGCAGGTTTTCGCCGGCCTGCCCCGGAAAGTTCTGGCTGTAAAGGGCGGTTGGCAGCCCTCTCCCGGAGATGGATCCTATTGAACCCACGACTTGTGAGCCGCGCCCGACCAGGTCACGCTGCCTGCCGGTTGGATCGAAAGGACTATCAGGCAATGCAGGCGATAACAGGGCTCTGGCCGCTGACAGCCATGCGCCAATTGTGCGCAATATTTACGCTGATGTTGATGATGCTGGCGATGGTACCGCAGGCCCACGCCTCGGCCGCCGAGCTTGCCGGGCTGGGTTCGGGCGGCGGCGACAGCGCTGACAGCAGCGAGCAGGCCTCCCCCGAGCAGATTCGCGACTCGCTGGATCAGCTGAT
Source organism: Kushneria indalinina DSM 14324 (assembly GCF_003385845.1). Lineage (GTDB taxonomy): Bacteria > Pseudomonadota > Gammaproteobacteria > Pseudomonadales > Halomonadaceae > Kushneria > Kushneria indalinina. The sequence goes on from NZ_QRDJ01000008.1 coordinate 72,284, forward strand.
CTCCACGCTTGAGAACAGCGAGCAGCGCGACTCGCTGTTACAGGGGCTGCGGGATCTCAGGGAGGCGAGTCAGGCGCGTATCGACAGCGATGAGGCGCAGGGGCCGCCGGGGGCAACCGGGCGCGGCCTGCTGGGAGCGTTGGCGGCCACCTTTGAGGAGGTGACCGGTCAGGAGGGCGAGGGGCGCAGTCTGGCCCAGAGCTGGCAGCGAAGCGCCGATAACGCCCTGGATGACCTGTCCGAGCGCTTCGGCGAGCGCGGCAGTCGCTGGACACTGCTGCGGGATTTTCTGGTCACGCTGGCAGCGCAGCTGGTCGCGGGCCTGCTGCTGTATACGCTGATTCGTGCCGTGGGCAAGCATTATGGCGTGGTGCAGCGCCTCCCCGAGCAGCCCACCGCGGTGGTGCTGATGCGTTACTGCCTGAGAAGGCTTTTGCCCATGGGCCTGGCCTTTGCCGGTACCCTTGCGATCACCTTTCGCATGGGCCCCACCCCCGGCATGACGCTGGCAACCACGCTGGGCTGGGCTGCGCTATGCGGCATGGTGTTTGCCTCGGTCTGTGAGGTGGTCTTTTCCCTGTTTTCCTGGGGGCATCGCCGTACGGCGCTGCGTCTATTGCGCCAGCAGGCGGCATGGCCGCTCTTTTATATCGGCAGTGTCGCCGCGCTGGGAGATGCCCTCAATGCTTCCCTGCTGACCGAGGCGCTCGGCAGTGATCTGGCCGGCTTCAGTGCCGAGGTGGTCAACATCACGGCCGTCTTGCTGACCGGATTTTTCGTGGTGCGCTTTCGGCGCCCGATTCGCCATCTGATTCGCAATCGCCCGCTGAGCCAGCGCCAGCAGGGCGGTGCCATCAGTGACCTGATTCAGGTGCTGGGCAGGGTCTGGCATATCCCGGCGCTGTTGATCGTGGCCGCTTCGCTGCTGGCCATTTTGACCTACAGCGGTGACGTGCGTTCGGTCTTTGCCCGGGCGCTGCTGACGGCCGCGCTCATGATCGTGACGCTGATCGTGACCGGGCTTTTGCGCCGCAGCAGCCAGCAGGTTCGCCAAAGACCGCGGCGCTCGCTCTATGTTCGTCGCCTGACCCGGTTCGGCTACGTGCTGGCGCATCTGGCCTGCTGGGTCATTTTTGCCGAATGTGCCGCGCAGACCTGGGGGTTTTCGCTGTTGAATCTTGGCCGGACCGGCGGGGTGGGCGAGCGCATCGCTCAGCCCCTGATCAGTATCGGGCTGACGGTGCTGTTTTGCTGGCTGATCTGGATTCTCACCGATACGGCGATCCATCGCGCCATGACCTCGACCTCGCGCTCCCAGCGCGGGCGGGCCCGTCGCGCGCGAGCCGAAACCATCACACCGCTGATGCGCAACGTGGTGTTTGTCACCATTGTGGTGATCGGCTCGATCGTGGCGCTGGCCAATCTGGGCGTCAACGTGACGCCGCTGCTGGCGGGTGCCGGTGTCATCGGTCTGGCGGTGGGCTTTGGTGCCCAGACGCTGGTGCAGGATCTGATTACCGGTATCTTCATTCTGGTCGAGGACACCCTGGCCATTGATGACTTTGTCGACGTGGGCGGCAATCTGGGCACGGTCGAAAAGCTCAGCCTGCGTACCATTCGCCTGCGTGATCTGGACGGCATCGTCCACTCGGTGCCCTTCAGCCAGATCAAGGCGGTGCAGAACTATTCGCGCGAGTTCGGCTACGCCATGTTCCGGGTGCGCGTGCCTCAGCGCATGACCATCGACCGGGCCATCGAGATGATCGAGGAGACCGCCGGTGGCATGCGCAACGATCCGATGTTTCGCTTCAAGATCTGGTCGGCGCTCGAGATGCAGGGCGTGGAGAGCTTTACCGAAGGCTCGGCCATCGTACGGGCCCGCTTTCGTACCGCGCCGGTCATGCAGTGGGAGGTCGCCCGCGAGTTCAATCTGCGCCTCAAGCGGCGCATGGACGAGGAGGGCTTTGACCTGGCCGTGCCGCGCACCAGCATCCACCTGGAAAACATCGATGCGCTGCTGGCGCACCTGCAGGGGAAGGAAGCCGGTGCAGACCAGCCGCGCGAGAACCCTGACGTGATGGCGGCACCGCCCGAATCGCGTGATGAAGAAGATGCTGACGCGCCGTCGGACGCCCCGCCGGAGGGGGGTGATGCCCCCTCGCGGCCCTGATGCGATACTTCGGTGTCGCTCAGCCGGTTTCGCCGGACAAGTGAAGGTGGCCTCGCACCACCTGGCGAGTGCCGCGTCGACTGCCGGACTGCAGGGCATCCTCGATCAGATCCATGGCCTGGGTGGCCATGGTCACCAGGTCATGGCGGATTGAAGGAATGGCCGTGCCCAGCAGTTCGGCATGCGTGATGCCGTCGATGCAGAAAAGACGTGGCCCGCCGGGGTGCTCGGGCAGGGGTAGCTGTGCCCGGCGATAGGCGGCAAGAACACCCAGCGTGATCTGGTTGTTGATGCCGATCAGGGCATCCGGCAGCGGCGCCTGGCCGAGTCTTTCGCTCAGGAAGCGCTCGGTAGGTGACATGGAAAAATCGCCATAATGCACTTCAAGACTGATGGGGCTGCCGGCGAGCGCCTCACGAATCCCTGACACCCGTCCGATGGTGACCAGTGAATCCGACGGTCCCGACAGAATCAGCAGCCGCTCGACCGGCTGGCGGCGCATCCAGCGCCCGGCCTGATAGCCACAGTCGAGATTGTCGATGTAGATGCCGCCATGGTGGGGCCCCTCGACCTCCCGATCCAGCAGCACTACGGCAATCCCGGCCCGGGCAAGCCGCTCCAGACACGCCGCCTGATGATGCGTATCCGATGAGATAAACGTCAGAATAATGCCATCCACGCCACAGGCGATCAGCCGATCGATGGCCGCCCTTTCCTGTTCGGGAGAGTCGCGGGAATCCATCGTCAGCACATCCACTTGGCGGGTCTCGCCCAGCTGGCCGATAAGACAGGTCAGTTCATGGAAAAAGGGGTTGTCGGACTGTGGATTGATGATGCCAATCACGCCGCGCGGGGGGGCGACAGGAAGTGCCGTTGACTGGCGCGGGCGTGCCAGATAGCCCATGGCACTGGCGGTATCCAGCACATGCTGGCGCGTCTGCGGATGCAGCTGGTGGGGCGAGCTGAAGGCGCGTGAGACGGTAATCGGGCTGACGCCAGCGGCCATGGCGACATCCTTTAACCGAATTCTGCCCGTTGATGGGGGTTTTGCCATGGCATTCCTGCGTGTCTGTTCAGTGAAGGCCGCTGGCACGGCCGTGCAATCAATACCTTTATCTATCATTTTTTGTCATCGATGCCGCCTGAAAAGTGGTCGCGGTGGGGGTGACATTCGTCGGTCGATAGCGTTGTTGTTTTTCTACCAAGGCTTATCAATTGGTCTTTATGGTTTTTAACCTTATGTTTTATAAAGTTTTTAAGAAAATGGCTCGAGTTGCTTGAAAGACGTTACTGCTTAACGATATGTCGATGATGTGAATGACACCGAATGACAAGAAAAGACAGATCGGTGCACCACAATGAAGCGACTTCCTGCCGCGGGAAGTCCGTCAATGACCAGGGCAGGCATTACAATGAAAACGTCATGGATCGTGCTATTGGCAGGACTCGGAAGTGCCGGTGTGGCTCAGGCGCAGACCACGATTACTGTAGCGACCGTCAACAATCCCGACATGGTCACCATGCAGAAGATGACCAAGGCCTTCAACGAGGCGCATCCGGATATTCGGGTCAATTACGTGACGCTGGCCGAAAACGAGCTGCGCCAGAAAATTACCACCGACATTTCCAGCGGCGGCGGTCAGTATGACGTCATTACCGTCAGCAACTATGAAACGCCGATCTGGGCCAAAAACGGCTGGCTCCGGGCGATGGACCATCTGCCGGAGAGTTATCAGGTCGATGATCTGATTCCGACCGTGCGCCAGGGCCTGTCCGTGGACGGCGAGCTGTATGCCCTGCCGTTTTACGCCGAATCCTCGATGACCTACTACCGCAGGGATCTGTTCGAAAAGGCCGACATCGAGATGCCTGACCATCCGACCTGGAGTCAGATGGAGGAGTTTGCCCAGAAGATTCATGACCCGAAAAACGGCGTCTACGGCATCTGCCTGCGCGGGCTGCCCGGCTGGGGCGAGAACATGGCGCTGTTCAGCACCATGGTGAACAGTTTCGGCGGGCGCTGGTTCAACGAGCAGTGGGAGGCGCAGCTGACCTCTCCGGAGTGGAAAAATGCCGCCAACGCCTACAAGACGTTGCTGACGCAGTACGGCCCGCCGGGGTCCACCTCCAACGGCTTTACCGAAACCGAAACGCTCTTTGCCAACGGCCAGTGCGGTATGTGGGTGGATTCCACGGTCGGTGCCGGCTATCTCTCCAACCCCGACAACTCGAAGGTGCACGAACACCTCGGTTTTGCCCAGGCGCCGCATGAAACCACCGAGGCCGGCTCGAGCTGGCTCTATGCCTGGGCGCTGGCGGTACCGGAGTCGGCCAACAATCCTGAAGCAGCGCAGACCTTTGTCGACTGGGCGACCTCTGCCGACTATATCCAGAACGTGGCCGATACCCACGGCTGGCTGTCGGTGCCGCCCGGCACGCGTGAATCGACCTACGACAGCGAGGGCTATCAGGAGGTGGCGCCCTTCGCCGGTCTGGTCGAGGAAGCCATTGCCAGCGCCGACCCTGAAAATCCGACCGCCGAGCCGGTACCTTATACCGGTATCCAGTTCATCAGCATCCCACAGTTTCAGGCCATCGGTACGCGGGTCGGCCAGATCATGGCCGGTATCCTGAGCGGCCAGACCAGCGTGGACCAGGGGCTTGAACAGGGGCAGGCCTTTACCGAACGGCTGATGCGTCGTGCCGAGGTGGCGCAGTAATCGGTGGCCCACCGATGACCGAGCGTCGGTAACCAGTGTGACCACGCGGGTATTGCCCGCGTGGTCTCCGGCGTTGATGATTTCTTTCATGCGAGGCCCATGACATGAGCGCTCCCTCCACCAATGCGCCACCGCAGCGGCGTGCACCGACCAAGCGTCTGATGGCGCCGTCCGTGCTGTTTCTGCTGGTCTGGATGATTGTCCCGCTGGCGATGACGCTGTACTACTCCCTGCAGGACTACAACCTGATGATGCCGAACACGCGCGGCTTCGCAGGGTTTCTAAGCTATGAACTGCTCTTTACCGACCCCGTGTTCTGGGACGCGCTGCTCAATACGCTATTGCTGGTGGCGACCTGTCTGCTGGTGACGGTTGTGGCGGGGCTGGCGCTGGCGCTGTTGTTCAATCGCACCTTTGTGGGCCGGGGGATTGCGCGAACGCTTGCCATCTCGCCGTTTTTTGTCATGCCGGTCGTCACCGGACTGATCTGGAAATACATGCTGCTGGACCCGGTCTACGGGCTTTTTTCCTGGGTGATGCGCTCGGTAGGACTTGAACCCATTCAGTGGCTGTCGAGCTATCCGCTGCTGTCGGTGGTAATGATGATCAGCTGGGAGTGGACCCCCTTTGCGCTGCTGATTCTGCTGACCGGACTGCAGTCGCTGCCGGAGGATCAGCTCGAGGCCGTGCGTCTGGACGGCGCCAATCGCTGGCAGGAGTTTCGCCACATCGTGCTGCCGCATCTGGGGCAGGTGCTCTATGTGGTGATCATGCTGGAAAGCATCTTCTTTTTGACCTCCTTTGCCGAGATCTACGCCACCACCAGCGGCGGCCCGGGCACGGCGACCACCAATCTGCCGTATTACATCTATCTGAGTGCGTTTTTCCAGTACGACATCGGGCTCTCCTCGGCGGCGGCTGTAGGAGCCGTCATTCTGGCCAATATCTTCGCCATATTCCTGATCCGGTTTGTGGCCGGCAACCTTAATGCAGGGAGCCAACGATGACTGCCTCCAACGTTGATCAAGCGCCCGGGCGCAAGAGCGGTGCTGGCGGTACAGCGCTGACGCTTTTGGCCTGGCTGATCGGTATCACGATGTTTTTTCCGATCCTCTGGGTGGTACTGACGGCGCTCAAGACCGAGCAGACGGCGTTCAGCATGACGCCGACGTTTATCTTTTCGCCCACGCTCGAAAGCTTTCGCAGTGCGCTGGCCCAGGGCAGCGGCTACTGGCACTACGCGCTCAACTCGGTGATTACCGCGCTGGGCTCGACCCTGGTGGGGCTGGCACTGGCCATACCGGCGGCGTATGCCATGGCGTTTTATCCCTCCAGGCGGACCGACTTCACGCTGGTCTGGATGGTGTCGACCAAGTTCATCCCGGCCGTGGGCGTTCTGATTCCGGTCTTTCTGGTCTATCGCTCGCTGGGGCTTCTGGATACCCGACTGGGCCTGACAATGCTGTTTACCGCCATGAACCTGCCCATCATGGTATGGATGGTGTACTCGTACTTTCGCGATATTCCGGTCGACATCGTCGAGGCGGCCAGCATCGATGGTGCCAGCACGACCCAGACCATGTTCCGTGTGATTCTGCCGCTGGCCCTTCCCGGCCTGGCCTCGACCGGGCTTCTGGCGCTGATTCTGGCTTGGAACGAGTCGTTCTGGAGCCTGACCATGACCGATTACCACGCCGCCACGCTTGCCGTGTATACGGCCTCGTTCAAAAGCGGTGAGGGGCTTTTCTGGGCGCGACTGTCGGCCGCTTCGGTGCTGACTATTGCCCCCATCGTGGTGCTGGGCTGGTTTGCCCAGCGCCAGATGGTCCGCGGACTGACCTTTGGCGCCGTTAAATAGGCGCAGTGACTCGATCTGCGCAGCCGGATGGCTGTGCCTGAAAAAGGAAGAGCTTCGATGGCGATTGTAGAACTCAAGGATGTGGCCAAGCGCTACGACAGCGTGCCGGGCAAGAAGGGCGCCGAGCACGCCAATGCGGTCGAGGATTTCAATCTGACCACGAAGGATGGCGAATTCGTGGTGCTGGTCGGGCCGTCCGGCTGTGGCAAGTCCACCACCATGCGCATGATCGCAGGCCTTGAGCACAACACGGCCGGCGAGATCCGCATCAACGGTCAGGACGTCAGCGACGTCGAGCCGCGCGACCGTGATATCGCCATGGTGTTCCAGAGCTACGCGCTCTACCCGCACATGAGCGTTTATCACAACATGGCCTTTGCCCTGGAGCTTAAGAAAACCCCGAAGGAGGAGGTGAAAAAGCGCGTCCAGGAAGCGGCCAAAATTCTGGATATCGAGCATCTACTGGATCGCAAGCCGCGGGCACTTTCAGGTGGCCAGCGCCAGCGGGTGGCGCTGGGACGAGCACTGGTGCGCCAGCCGCAGGTCTTTTTGATGGATGAGCCGCTGTCCAACCTGGATGCGCGCCTGCGCGTCGAGATGCGCGCCGAAATCACGCGGCTGCATCGGCGGCTGGGCGTGACCACCTTCTACGTCACCCACGACCAGACCGAGGCGATGACCATGGGCCAGCGCATCGTGGTCATGCGTGATGGCCGCATTCAGCAGATCGACACGCCCTATAATCTCTATGAACGCCCGGTCAACCGGTTCGTGGCAGGCTTTATCGGCACGCCGTCGATGAACTTTCTGCAGGCCGATCATCAGGGTGAAACGCTCAAGGGCGAAGGGTTTTCATGCTCGCTGAGTGCGCACCAGCGAACGGCACTGGGCGATGCCGGCCAGCGCCCACGATGCTGGCTGGGCATTCGGCCCGAACATCTGCATCAGGTCGGGGCCTCAAGCGGCAGCGGCCGACTGGAGGGTGTCATCGAGGTCATCGAGCCGCTGGGACCGGTCACCATGGCCCAGGTGCGCATCGGTGAGACGCTGGTGACGGCGCAGCTGGGGGCGCATCCCGGGATACAAATCGGTGACACGCTGACGCTGGCCTTTGATCCGGATCATGTCCATCTTTTTGATATCGACAGCGACGAGGCGCTGGGGGTGGCAGAAGCCCCTTCCGCATCCTCGGCGCAGGCCACCGCATAATGACGGCAACGGGCCGGGTAAACGATCGACAACACAGGGAGTGACGGCATGACAGCGCTGAAGGCAGACAATCTTGATCAGCTGGGCGGGGAGATCGCACGGCCTCGCTACAATCGTGACGATGTCAGCGTCGGCATCTTTCACTTCGGCGTTGGCGGCTTTCACCGCGCTCATCAGGCCATGTATCTCGACGAACTGATGAACGACGGCCGTGCGCTGGAATTCGGCATCTGTGGCGTTGGCGTGATGCCGGGGGATCGACGCATGCAGGAGGTGCTCAAGGCGCAGGACGGTCTGTACACCCTGGTGCTCAAGCATCCCGATGGCCAGTGGGAACCGCGGGTAATCGGCTCGATCGTGGACTATCTCTATGCCCCGGATGACCCCGAAACACTGATCGAGCGCCTGGCCGCCGACACCACCCGTATCGTCTCGCTGACCGTCACCGAGGGCGGCTACAACTTTCATCACGTCACCGGTGAGTTCAATTTCGACAATCCGGACGTGCGCCACGATCTGGACGCCGACGCCACGCCGAAAACCTTTTTCGGCCTGATTACCGAGGCGCTGGCGCGCCGGCGCGAGAAGGGCCTCGAGCCCTTTACGATCATGTCGTGTGACAACATCCAGGGCAACGGCGATGTGGCAAAGGAGTCCTTTGTGGCCTTTGCCCGCCGTCGCGACCCCGAGCTGGGGGACTGGATCGAACAAGAGGTGCACTTTCCCAATTCGATGGTGGATCGCATTACGCCGGTGACGACCGACGAGGACCGCGCCGAAATCCAGCAGCGCTTTGAGATCGAGGATGGCTGGCCGGTGGTGTGTGAGCCCTTCACCCAGTGGGTGCTGGAGGATCATTTCAACCAGGGCCGCCCGGCCTATGACGAGGTTGGCGTGCAGGTGGTCGATGACGTCATGCCCTATGAGCTGATGAAGCTGCGCCTTTTGAACGCCAGCCATCAGGCGCTGACCTATTTCGGCTATCTCGACGGCTACCGCTACGCTCATGAGGTTTGCCAGGACGAGCTGTACGCCGATTTTCTGCTCAATTACATGGTCGAGGAGGGCACGCCGACGCTCTCGCCCGTCCCCGGGGTCGATCTTGACGACTACCGCCGTACCCTGATCGAGCGCTTCGCCAATCCCGAAATTCGCGACACCCTGGCAAGACTGTGCGCCGAAAGCTCCGATCGCATCCCGAAATGGCTGTTGCCGGTGATCCGCGAGCAGCTCGAGCGTGACGGCGAGATCAAGCGCTCGGCGGCGGTGGTGGCCAGCTGGGCCCGCTACGCCGAAGGCGTTGACGAGCAGAATGAACCGATCGAGATTGTCGATCGCATGAGAGACGAGCTTCACGAGATCGCCCAGCACAATCGCGATAACCCGCTGGCCTTTATCGAAAACCGGGAAGTGTTCGGCGATCTGGTCGACAACGAGCGCTTTGTCGAGGCTTACACCCAGGCGCTGTCTCGCCTGCATCAGCAGGGCGCACGGGCCACGGTGGAATCGGTGCGCTAACCCATTCCCACGACAGCATTTTCGAACAGGACGGGAACATGTATATCGGCGTGGACTGCGGAACGCAGAGTACCAAGGTGGTGGTGCTGGATGCGCAAGAGGGCATCATCATCGGCGAAGGACAACACACGCACGAGCTGATCAGTCGTGAAAGCGGTCGCCGTGAGCAAAATCCCGAGTGGTGGATCGAGGCGTTTGAAGTGGCGTTCCATCAGGCCATCGAGGCCGCCGGAATCGACGTCGGTGCGATTCGCGGCATCGGCATTTCCGGGCAGCAGCACGGCATGGTGGCGCTCGATAGTCAGGGCGTGCCGGTCTATCCGGGCAAGCTCTGGAACGACACCGAATCCTCGAAGGAAAACGCAGAGTACGTCGAGGCCCTCGGCGGCGAGAAGGGCTGTCTGGACGCGCTCGGGCTGGTGCCCCAGACCGGCTACACCGCCTCCAAGGTGATGTGGCTGCGTCGCCACCATCGCGACGCCTATGACCGTATCGCGCACATCCTGCTGCCGCATGACTACCTCAACTTCTACCTGACCGGCGAGTACACCGCCGAATGCGGTGACGCCTCGGGCACGGGCTGGTTCGATACCCGACAACGCTGCTGGCATCTCGAGGCCTTTTCACACGTGGCCCCCGAGCTGGACCCCGAGCGCGTACTGCCGCGGCTGATCGAGCCACATCAGCCGGCCGGCACCGTGCGTCGCGACATCGCCGGCCGTCTGGGGCTGGGAAGCAATGTCATTGTTTCGGCCGGCGGTGGTGACAACATGATGGGGGCGATCGGTACCGGCAATATCCAGGCAGGCGCTGTCACCATGAGTCTGGGCACCTCGGGCACCATTTATGCCAGCGCCAGCCAGCCGGCGATTACCGATAATGGGCTGGTGGCGAATTTCTGCGCCAGCCACGGCGGCTGGCTGCCCCTGATCTGCACCATGAACGTCACCTCCGCGACCAGTCAGCTAAGCCGCGTACTGGGACATGACGTCAAGGCCTTCAATGAGGCCGTGGCGCGGGCGCCCATCGGCGCCGAGGGTGTCAGGGTGCTGCCGTTTTTCAACGGTGAGCGCGTGCCCATGCTGCCGGAGGCCACCGGCAGCTTTCTGGGGCTTTCGGCGCACAATTTCTCGGCTGACAATCTCTGCCGGGCGGCCATGGAAGGCGCAAGCTTTGGACTGCGCTACGGGCTGGACCTGCTGGAGGCGTTCGATATTCGCCCTGAGCAGCTGCGCCTGGTCGGTGGCGGGGCCAACAGCAGTGTCTGGCGACAGATGATTGCCGACATCATGAACGTGGAAGTGGTGTGTCCGGTGATTCGAGAGGCGGCCGCGCTGGGCGGCGCGCTGCAGGCGCAGTGGTGTGATGAATACATGCAGGGGCGCAAGACAGCACTGGCCGATATCTGCCGCCATGCGGTTGATATTGACCAATCTACCCTCACATCTCCTGACAGGGATAACGTCTCGCGCTATGCAGATGTCTACGCAGACTATGTCGAAACGCTTAAAGACCGCTATCCTGAATCTCTGACACGGTAGAATTTCGTTGCAGACGGTCATGAGCCGTCTCTACATGAATATCGCGGTCAGTCGATGCTGCCCGTCGGCTGCCCCCAATCGATTCGATGGAGTGATACATGGCAACTCAGCTTGAATCCCTCAAGGCGGTTTCCAAGGTTGTCGCCGATACCGGTGACCTGGAAGCGATCAAGAAATATCAGCCCCATGACTCCACCACCAATCCTTCGCTGCTGCTCAAGGCCTTTGATCTGGAAGGCTACCAGGAGCTGATCGACAAGACGCTTGCCGAGGTCAAGAAGGAGACCGAGGGCCAGAGTCGCGAAGCGCGCCTTGAGCACGCCGTGGACCGTCTGTCGGTGGTCGTGGGGACCGAGATTACCAAACTGGTACCGGGGCTTGTCTCCACCGAAGTGGCGTCCAAGCTGTCCTTTGATCGCGATGCGAGTATCGAGAAGGCACGCAAGCTGATCGATCTGTACAAAAAGGCCGGCGTGGATCGCGACCGCATCCTGATCAAGCTTGCGTCCACCTGGGAAGGCATCCGCGCCGCCGAACAGCTGCAGAGCGAGGGCATCAACTGCAACCTGACGCTGCTGTTCAGCGATGCCCAGGCGCGTGCCTGCTTTGAAGCCGGTGTTTTCCTGATCTCGCCCTTCGTGGGCCGCGTCACCGACTGGTACAAGAAGCGTGACGGCGTTGAAAGCTACAGCCCCGATGAAGACCCGGGCGTGAAGTTCGTGCGCGGCGTGTGCGACTACGCCAGCAACTATGGCTACGACACCGTGGTCATGGGCGCCAGCTTCCGTAATACCGATCAGGTGTTGGCACTGGCCGGCTGTAACCGCCTGACCATCTCGCCGGACCTGCTCGAAGAGCTGGCCAACGCCGAAGGTGAGGTTGAGCGCAAGGTGACCGATACCGGCCCCGGCGACAAGAAGGTCGAGAAAATGACCGAAGCCGAGTTCCGCTGGCAGCACAACCAGGATCCCATGGCCAACGAAAAGCTGGCTGAAGGCATCAGCAAGTTCGCCGATGATCAGGAAAAGCTGGAAGGTCTGATCGAAAAGCGTCTGTAAATTTAGCGCTTTCCATGAAAAGGCCGGCTCCATTGGAGCCGGCCTTTTTTTATCCTTGATTCGATGCTCCGGGGCATCAGCTTAGCTGGCGGTCGATACGCTCTGGATCCAGTAGATGATCAATGATCAGGTGTGTGGCCCCCATGATGCCGGCGCGTCTACCCAGATGACTGATCTCCACCTTTAGATCACGTGTGGCCAGGGGAAGCGAGCGTTGATACAGCGTCTCGCGAAAGGCGGCAACGCATTCATCCTGACCCTCGATCAGCGTCCCTCCCAGTACCACGACTGCCGGATTCAGTAGACTGACGGCATAACTGGCGGCCAGTCCCAGACGCTTGCCGCTCTGGCGTAATGCTTCGATGGCCTGTGCATCGCCACTTTTTGACAGTTGCACAATGGCTTGGGCACTGTCGACCATATGCCCCTGTTCACGCAGGGTGCGTACCAGCGACCAGCCCGAGGCGTAGGCCTCCAGACAGCCGCGCTTACCACACCGGCACGGGGCCGCCGGCTGTGTGGGCGTATCGGTCTCGATCATCAGATGGCCGATATCGCCGGCGCTCCCGCGTGCGCCACGCTGTAGCCGGCCCTCCATGATAATGCCGGCACCGATGCCGGTGCCCATCTTGATATAAAGCAGATCCTGTACCTGCGCGCGTGCCGTCCGGTACTCCCCCAGTGCCATCAGATTGACATCGTTGTCGATGATGACCGGGCAGTCGTAGGCCTGCCGGAGTGTCTCGACGATTGGATAGTCGTCCCAGCCGGTCATGATGGGCGGGCGGACCACGCGCCCGGTCTCGAACTCCACCGGTCCCGGCAGCCCCATGGCAATGCCGGCCACATCGCCACCCTCTATTCCCGCTTCCAGCAGCAGCGCTGCAAGTGCCTGTTTGATCAGGGCCAGTGTCTCGTCGGGGCCCTTTTCTATGGCATGAGCAATTTCCCGCTCCAGGCGGATCTCGAGGGTCAGAGTGGTCAGGGCCAGACGCATGGAGGTCGCACCGGCATCCACTACCAGCAGGGCACCATAGGCGTTATTCAGGCAGAAGTGCCCGGCCGGCCGGCCGCCGGTCGAATCACCACTGTCTGCTTCACATATCAGGCGACTTTCCAGCAGTCGCTCAAGACGCTGCGCTACTGTCGAGCGTGACAGGCCGGTCACCCGCATGATCTCGCTTCGAGTGGTGGCACGCCGGGTGCGGATCAGATCAAGAACGATGCCATGGGTCGCCAACACGAACTCCTTCCAGGATTTTGAACAGTTATATTCTGACACAGGGTGGTTATGACGTGTCATCTCCTTACTTATGTATTATTGTCATGCAAAAGGTGTGTTTTTAAAATACATAAATAGCTTGTTTCTTGGCCTTCAGGTGGAAAACGTTATGGCAGCAGGAAATTCGATGGGCATTCATGCCCTGGTCTGGACCGGTGGAGTCGATGGGCAGTCGCTGGAACGTGCCGTCAGGCAGAGCGCTGACAGCGGTTATCAGGTGCTGGAGCTGTCGCTTCATGACCTGGAAGGGATGGATGCAACGCGGACACGTCGTGCGGCTGAAGACGCCGGTATCGAGCTGATCTGTTCGCGCGGGCTGGCCTTTGACGCCGATGTCTCCAGCGATGATAAGGAGGTGGTGGCGCGTGGCGAGGCGCTTTTACAGGCCTCGCTTGAGATGGCTGAATCGCTGGGATCGCGCATGCTATGCGGTGCGCTTTACAGTGCGCTGGGCAAGTACGGTCAGCCTGTCAGCGCCCAGGGTCGTGCCAATGCTGTTGAGGTGATTCGCCGTCTGGCCGACAGCGCGGCGAAAAAGGGCATCACGCTGGGTATCGAGGTGGTCAATCGCTATGAGTCCAACGTGATCAATACGGCCGGGCAGGCGCTGTCGCTGATCGATGAGATTGGCCGAGACAACCTCTGTGTACATCTGGATACCTATCACATGAACATTGAGGAGGCCGATCTGGTACGTCCAGTGATCGAGTGCGGTGATCGCCTGGGCTATGTCCATATCGGCGAGAACCACCGCGGTTATCTCGGCTCGGGATCAATCGACTTCAATGCCTTCTTCCACGCTTTGGCGGGCATTGGCTATCAGGGGCCCATTACCTTTGAAAGCTTCTCCTCGGCAGTCGTAGCGCGCGGGCTTTCCAATGATCTGGGGATCTGGCGCAACCTCTGGTCCGACAGTGATGACCTTGCACGTCATGCGCGTGAATTCATGGGCAATCAGCTGCATGCCACGCAGCAGATGATACGTGTGCAATAAGGCACGACCGGACTGCGCCCGCACGTTCTTGCCGAAAGACGTGCGGGCCGCGTTTTGCTGTTAATCAGGATGTAGAACATGGATGCCGCTCAATCCGGGCCGCTTTTAAGCCTGAACGTAATTGATTACATGATTCTGGTGTTTTATTTCGCCATTATCATCGCCATCGGCTTTCTCGCCCGTCAGACCACGAAAACATCTCAGGATTTTTTCCTGTCCGGGCGATCGATGCCGGCCTGGATGACGGGGCTGGCCTTTGTTTCGGCCAACATGGGGGCACTGGAGATCATCGGTGGTGCGGCCAACGGCGCCCAGTATGGTGCCTCGGCCGTCCACTTTTTCTGGCTCGGTGCGATCCCGGCCATGGTGTTTCTGGGTGTGGTGATGATGCCCTTTTACTACAGCTCCAGGGTCCACAGCGTGCCCGAGTATCTGCGGCGACGTTTCAATGAACCCACGCATCTGCTCAACGCGATGGTCTTTGCCGTGGCCCAGCTCATGATTGCCGGGGTCAATCTCTACGCTCTGGCGCTGATCATCGAGAGCCTGACCGGTATGCCGCTGTGGACGTCCATCGTGATAGGCGCGGTGGTGGTGCTCATGTACATCACCCTGGGCGGACTGACTGCGGCCATTTATGGAGAAGTGCTGCAGTTTTTCATCGTGCTGGCAGGGCTGACCCCTATCGTGGTGGTCGGGCTGCATCACGTGGGCGGGCTGGACGCACTGATGGAGAGTGTCAGCAGCCACGGCCCGCAGATGCTGTATACCTGGGAGGGGACCTCAGTCGGCAACTGGGTCAACCCACTGGGGGACTGGATTGCACTGGCGATGGGGGAAGGCTTTATTCTGGCCTTTGGCTACTGGACCACCAACTTTGCCGAGGTGCAAAGGGCCCTGTCTGCGGGAAGCCTCAACAGTGCGCGCCGAACCCCGATCATCGGGGCCTTTCCAAAGATGGCGCTGCCGCTGTTTACGATCGTGCCCGGCATGATTGCGCTGGTATTGATACCGGGGCTGGGTGGTGGTGAAGGTCCCTCCTACAACGATGCCATCCCGCTTCTGATGGCGCGCTTCCTGCCCAATGGGGTGCTGGGGCTGGCCCTGACCGGGCTGCTTGCGGGCTTTATGGCGGGCATGGCGGCTAATATCAGTGGTTTCAATACGGTATTTACCCAGGATATCTGGCGTACCTATATTCTGCGAGGACGCAGCGATGCGCACTATCTGCGCGCCGGTCGTGTGGCCACGGTGGTGGGCATTATCATCAGCGTGGGCACGGCATTTATCGCTGCGGGCTACAGCAATATCCAGAACTACCTTCAGCTGCTGTTCTCGTTTTTCAACACACCGCTGTTCGTCATTTTTATCCTGGGACTTTTCTGGGCACGCACCTCGCCCTGGGCGGCCTTTACGGGCATGCTGGCCGGGACCATGGGCGCCATGGCGGCGCATCTGAGCGCACCTCATATCAGCTATTTCTACCAGGGTGGTGTCATGGAGGCGGCGCGCTACAGTCCGCAAATGGCCAACTTCTACTGTGCCATTGCTGCCGGTCTTGCCACGCTGGCGGTGGTTGTGGGTGTGACGCTTTTCACTCCCGCAAAAGCGCGCGGCGAGCTCAAGGGGTTGGTCTGGGGCATCCCTGATCCTGAATCGCCCGACCTTGCCGAAATCAAGGCAGGTGTTCCCTGGTGGCGTTCTCCTATCCTGCTGGGCGGTCTGGCGCTGGCGGTGGTGGCCGGGCTTTATATCACCGTGATGTGGCGCTGGTAGAGCGCCCCTAAAGGGAGAAAGGCATGATACGTAACGAGTCAAAAAAGCGGCGCCCCTTCGACCTGCGCCACCTGATTGCCTTCGTGCTCGGGGTCTACGGTATTCTGCTGGGCGGCAAGGGGCTGCTCGATAATGCGCAGACGCTCGAAAAGGCGGACGGGCTTGCCATCAATGCCTGGATGGGGGTCGCCATGCTGGCCCTTGGGGCGTTAATTTGGCTATGGAGTCGGCTGGACCCTCTGCCACCGGTCAGTCCTGATGACGATACGGATGAATGATCAAATTCAGCGGACGCATGGCGCGTCATGTCTGATCCTTCTGTAGAGGAAATGCAATGAGTACCCCTGTCTCGAGTGACCATGGTGCCTCGGAAAACGATATTGCCGGGATAGCAATCGATGAGGCAGTGGTCGCGGCGGCCCGGGCGCTGATTCGTGATCGGCCCCGGGCACTGCTGGGGCTGGTAGGCGCGCCGGGGGCCGGCAAGTCCAGTGTCAGCGAGGCGCTGTTGAGCCATCTCGGTGAGCAGATGCAGGTGGTGCCGATGGATGGCTATCACCTCTCCAATCGTGAACTGGCCCGTCTTGGGCGTGCCGAGCGCAAGGGTGCTCCGGATACCTTTGATGGCGCCGGTTATGTATCGCTGCTGGAGCGATTGCGCACGCCCAAAGCGGATGAAATCGTCTACGCGCCAGGCTTTTATCGTGAGATCGAGGAGCCCATTGCCGCCAGTATTGCCGTGCCACCGGACACGCCGCTGGTGGTGACCGAGGGCAACTATCTCCTGATGGAAGAGGCGCCCTGGGATCGCGTCAGGGCGATGCTCGATGAAATCTGGTATGTCGAGGTCGACACCGAACTGCGCGAGCAGTGGCTGGTGGAGCGGCATATGCGCTTTGGACGCAGTGAGCTTGATGCCCGGGCGTGGGTGGCCAGCACCGATCGTCCCAATGCCGAGCGTATTGAAGCCACCCGCGCGCGCGCTGACCGTCTCATCGGCTGGGATGGCGGTTGCATCCGGTTTTTATAAGCTTGCGATGGTTTTTAACACGATGTCACCATTTTCAGGCGTTTTCGCCGCTCATCCGGGGCGGCATCAGCGTGGCTTCAGGCTATAATCATGACCAGCAGGCTCCGGCGTTGATCGTCGGGGCATTTTTTTGAGTATCAAGCTGACACGATTCAGTTAGTTTCAGGAGTTGTTCATGAACCATCACGCAGGGAGTGCGCACAAGGGGCCGCAGGGCAAGACCCTGGTAGCGCTGGTATCCATCATTGCCGCCCTGGGCGGTCTGTTGTTTGGCTATGACACCGGCATTATCGGTGTTGCCCTGCTGGGGCTGGCCCGCGATTTTGCCCTCGATGACACGCTTAAGCAGATCGTGACCGGCGCGATCATCCTCGGCGCGCTGGTGGGGTGCCTGGGCACCGGGCCCATCTCGGATCGTATCGGTCGGCGCTGGTCGATCGCGCTGGTTGGGCTGGTGTTCACCCTGGGATCGATCCTGTCGGCGGCCGCGCCCAGCGTGGGTGTGCTGATTCTGGCGCGCTTCATCCTGGGGCTTTCCGCCGGCAGCGCCACGCAGATCATTCCGGTCTACATTGCCGAGGTTACGCCCCCGGCGCATCGCGGCAAGCTGGTGGTGATGTTTCAGTTCATGGTGGTCTTTGGCATCCTGGTGGCCTATCTCACCGGGTATGGCCTCGGGCACCAGTGGCGCTGGATGTTCGGACTCGGCATTATTCCCTCGGTGGTGCTGATGATCGGCATGCTATTGCTGCCGGAGAGCCCGCGCTGGCTTTTGGGCAAGAATCGCGAGGAGGAGGCGCTGGGCATTCTGGAGCGCGTACGGGGCGACCGGCAGGGCGCGCAGCAGGAGCTTGACGAGATCAAGGAGATCGCCGCGCAGCCGGAGGGCAGCTGGCGAGACCTGTTCAGCTCCTGGGTACGCCCGGCCCTGATTGCAGGTTTTGGCATCGCGATGTTTTCCCAGATCACCGGCAACAATGCCCTGATCTACTATGCCCCCACCATCCTGAGTGACGCAGGCTTTGGCGACAGCGCCTCGGTGCTGGCGGCCGTGGGCGGGGCGGTGCTGATCAATCTGGCCACCGTGCTGGGTATCTTTCTGGTTGACCGCATCGGTCGCAAGCGCTTTCTGCTGTGGATGGTGCCGGGTTCGGCCGTCGCGCTGATCGTCATGGGCGCGCTTTTTATCGGCGGCTCACCGGAAAGCACCGCGGCGCAGTGGACCCTGGTAGCGTGTCTGGCCATCTACATGGCGCTCAACTCAAGTTTTGGCGTCTGCCTGTGGCTGATCAACGCCGAGGTCTATCCGCTGTTTGTCCGCGGCAAAGGGGCAAGTGTCGGGGCCTTCAGCCACTGGATATTTAATCTGCTGATGACGCTGACCACGCTGTCGCTGATCGGGGCGCTGGGCACGTCGGGCACCTTCTGGCTCTACGCGCTGATTACCATTGCGGCTTTGGTGTTCATCGTGCGCTACGTGCCGGAAACGAAAGGGCGCTCGCTTGAAGAGATCGAGGCGGATCTACGCAGTGGCACCTTCTTCCCGGCCAAACGCAAGAAGGCTGCGAAGTGAAGGGCAGTGCGTACCTGACCAAAGAGCGATATTGAGCCGCCTTTCGAGGTGACGGTTTTTGTATTGAGGTCCAGATCATGTCTACGCGCGCCAGGTCGTGCGATTAAGGTATGCTCGCTCGGAGGTTAGTGGCCGGCAGGGGATCATGTTCGACTTCAAGGAAATCGAAGCTTTTGTCTGGATCGTGCAGCTGGGATCCTTTCGTCTGGCGGCGCGTCATCTTCATCTGACCCAGCCTTCGGTATCGGATCGGATCGCCCGGCTGGAGTCACTGATGGGTGAACCCCTGCTTGATCGGACGCAGCGTCCCATCAAGCCGACGCTTAGAGGGCGTCAGTTTTATCAGCATGCCCTCATTCTGATGGAGGCGCGCCAGGAGGCCATGGCGATGCTGGAGCTGGCGACCCCCTTTCAGGGGGCGCTGCGTCTGGGGGTTGTCGAGTCCATTGCGCATAGTTGGCTGCCCCGATTTCTTGCCGAGCTGGCGCAGCGTTTTCCCGAGATGACGCTGGAACTTGAAGTCGATACCTCACCTGGTCTGGCCGCCAAACTACATAATCGCGATGTGGATATGGCCTTTCTCATGGGGCCGGTGAACACGCCAGAAGTCCTCAACCGTTTTCTCTGTCACTATAAAATGGGATTGATTGCAAGCCCGGAGCTGGCTATCGATCCTGATGATTTCTCGCTCCAGAAGATTCCCGATCTGGCGCTGATCACCTTTGCCAGAGACAGCCGCCCTCACCGCGAGCTGGGCAATCTGCTTCATCAGCAGCGTCTGGAACGCTGCAAGCTTCACTGCTCAAGCTCTGTATGGACCATTGTGCGCATGACACTTGATGGCATCGGTATCGGCGCCATCCCGCCGCGTCTGGTGCACGATGAGCTTGTCCAGTCGAGGCTGATTGAGCTGCCGGCTGATCTTCCCGAACTCGAATTTACGGCCTCATGGCCGCGCCATCTTGATAAGTCACTGGCCGATGGCATTGTTGAACTGGCCATCGAAATTGCACGTGAAGATCAGGCGCGTTATCCCCAGTATTCCCTCTAAATACAGACATCGATATCGATCACTTCCCCCTTCCTGTGACGGGCATTGAGGTGGATACGCAGCGTCTGCCGGGCAGTGAAAGGTTTTTTCGATTTTAACGAATCAGAAAAATCGATTTGCCTTATCAAAGCTTCCTTCTTATTGTCGAGAAAACAATCACAATACGGGCCATCAAGTGCCTGATATGCGCTACATCGATAATAAGTGGACAGGGGAACATATCGATTAACGATAGTCCTGGCCATGATTTGCAGTACGGCCGGCTCTGCTCCTATCGAGCTGTCCTTATTGCAATGGCTCGGCACAACATCAACAACAAATGCCAAAAGCGAGGCCTACCCCATGAATTGCCAAACCATCAATGGCACTGCGCGTTATCGTGCCCTGATTCCCCTTGCCGCTACCGTGCTTGGTATCGGTACTGTCTCATCGGCCTCCGCCGAAACGTCGCTCAACGTTGTCGGCAGCTGGGGCAGCCTGGAGATGCATCAAAAGTTCGAGCAGCCCTTCTGGAGCAGGACGCTGCCCGAAGCCAGCGACGGCGAGATCATGACGCAGGTCACCAGTTTCGATCAGATGGGTATCGCCAACAGCGATGTCTTCCGCTATCTCGGTGATGGCCTGTTCGACGTGGGCATAACGGTGGGTGACTACACCGTCAGCGACGCACCGGAGCTCGAAGGGCTCGATCTGCCAATGATGACTACCGAAAGCGATCAGGCCCGCGAGGTGGCAGAAGCCTTTCGCCCCATCGCCGAAAGGGCGCTGAACCAGCGTTTCAACAGCCACGTGCTCGCTATCGTCCCTTACCCCGCCCAGGTGCTGTTCTGCAACACGCCGATCTCGGGGCTTTCGGACCTCGAGGGCAAGAAGGTGCGCGGTAGCGGTCGTTCGACAGGAGAGTTTCTCGAAGCCCTCGGCGCGCAGAGTCTCAACATCGCCTTCAACGAAGTACCCGGGTCGCTCGAACGCGGTGTGATCGACTGTGCCGTGACCGGTTCGATGTCCGGCTACAGCGCCGGCTGGTACGACGTTTCGAGCCACATGCTGCCGCTGCCGATCGGCGGTTGGGACTATGTCATCACCGCCATCAATCAGGACAAGTGGGAGAGCATCGACGTCGCCGAGCAGCAGCTGATCCAGGATCAGGTCGATGACGCCTTTACTGCCCCGGTCTGGGCCAACGCCGAAAACGAAACCCAGCGCGGCATCGCCTGCCTCACGGGTAAGGGCGACTGTCCGGCGGGCGACCCCGCCGGCATGACGCTGATCGAGCCGACCCGGGCCGATACCGAGCGCGCCCGCCAGGCGCTTCAGGACGTCGTGCTGCCGGCATGGGCCGGGCGTGTCGATGCCGATACGCTCGAGCAGTGGAACGCAGGCGTCGGCCAGGTCGTCGATCTGCAGGCCGAAGCCCCCTGACCCCGCGCTTCGACGCGCCGCCTGAAAGCGGCGCGTCGGGATCGCCACTTCCACAGGCAGAAACTTCCCATGTCTACCTTCATCAAGGGACTCGACGGGCTGGTGTGCTTCACCCGTGGCGTCTCCCGACTGGCGGCGCGCGTTATCGGTCTGGCGCTCCTGGCCGTGGTTGTCTTCATCGGCGTCGAGATCCTGCTGCGCAAGTTGACCGGGCACTCGCTCTCCGGCGTCCACGAGTACGCCGGCTATGTGCTGGCGGTACTCTCGGCGTGGGGCATTTCCCACACCCTGCTCGAACGGGCGCATATTCGTATCGATGTGGTTCACGGGCGGCTCCCGCCGCTGTCGCGTCACACACTGAACGTCCTTTCGCTGCTGGCGCTCAATCTGGTCGCCTGGATGATCGCGATCAACGTCTACCCGGTGCTGGGTAAATCGCTCAACAACGGCTCCACCGCCAATACCCCGCTGGCTACGCCGCTGTGGATTCCCCAACTGTTGTGGGCGGCGGGCTACTGCTGGTTCGCCTTCACCACCAGCGTCATGGGTCTGCGAGTGCTCGCCGCGCTCTTTCAGCGAGACGTGGCCACGCTGGATGCGCTGGCCGGCATGGACAACGGTGAACTCACCGAGGCGCTACCTGCCAGGGAGGCCCAGCGATGATCGGATTTCTCTCGGCCGGCATCCTCACGCTGCTGCTTGCCGGCATTCCGGTGGCGGTGACGCTGTTTCTACTCGCCTTCGGCATCGATCAATTCTTTTCGTTCTTCCCGCTGACAAAAGCGCTGGGCCAGAACCTGTGGTCGGCGGCAGACTCGTTCCTGCTCATCGCCATCCCGCTGTTCGTTCTGATGGGCGAGATCATCGTGCGCGCCGGCATCGCCGAGAAGGCGTATCGCGCCATGGATCATTGGCTCTCCTGGCTGCCGGGCGGGCTGATCCACGCCAACATCACCACCGCGGCGTTGTTCTCGGCGACTTCGGGCTCGTCGGTCGCCACGGCCGCGACGATCTCCACAGTGGCGCTACCCCAGGGTGACAAGCTCAACTATGATCCGCGGCTCTTCTGCGGCAGCATCGCCGCCGGCGGCACGCTGGGTATTCTGATCCCGCCATCGATCAACCTGATCGTCTACGGCTTTTTGACCGAAACCTCGATCCCCCGGCTTTTCATGGCGGGGCTGATTCCGGGCCTCGGGCTGTCGCTGCTGTTCATGGCCATGGCTCTGGTGATGTGTCTGTGGAAGCCGAGTCTTGGCGGGCCGCGTAACGTCGCCAGCTGGAACGCGCGCCTGCGCAGTCTGGCGTTTCTGGTGCCGCTGCTGATCCTGTTTACGGTGATCGTCGGCTCGATCTATCTCGGCTGGGCCACGCCCACCGAGGCTGCCGCCATCGGCGTCATTGTCTCGCTGGGGCTGGCGGCGGCCAACCGGCGGCTGGAGGGCCGGATGCTGATGGCCGCTCTCGACGGTACGGTCAAGACGACCTCGATGCTGCTGTTCATCATCCTGGCGGCGTCGTTTCTCAACTTCGCGCTGACCTCGTCGGGGCTGGTCCAGCAGCTGAATACACTGCTCAATACCTGGGATCTTTCCCCCTACGCGCTGCTGCTGGCGGTGATCGCGCTGTTCATCGTGCTGGGCTTTTTCATCGAGACGTTGTCGCTGATGGTCATCACCATCCCCATTGTCACGCCGCTGATCGTCGCCGCCGGCTTCGACAAGGTGTGGTTCGGCGTCGTCATGATCCTGTTCGTCGAGATGGCGCTGATTACACCGCCGGTGGGGCTCAACCTTTACATCGTTCAGGCCGCTCGCCGCGGCAAGCCGTTCTCCGACGTGGTCGTCGGTACGCTGCCGTTCATCGGCGCGATGCTGCTGATGGCTGCTCTGCTGGTGTTCTTCCCTGGCATCGCGCTGTGGCTGCCCAACTCGCTGTGACCCGATCCTTTCATCGACGCTTTTCACTGTTTACGGAAACACGACTCATGCTGACTTTCACTACACCCCAGGGTTCTCTGACGCTCACGCCCCAGCGCCTGGCGATCGCCGGCTGGGCCGGCCGCGACCAGGCCGGCGTCCAGCACCACATTGCCGAACTCGCCGAGCTCGGCGTCAAACCGCCGTCGAGCGTGCCGCTGTTCTACCGCGCCAGCGCGCAACTGCTGACCCAGGCCGAAGACGTCGAGATGCTCGGCGGCGAGGGCTCTGGCGAGGCCGAGGTGTGCCTGGTCAGCGACAGCGACGGCCGACTCTGGGTGACGCTCGCCTCCGATCACACCGACCGCAAGCTGGAAGCCGTGGGCGTGGCAGAGTCCAAGCAGCTCTGCGCCAAGCCGGTCGCCACGAAGGCGTGGGCGCTCGATGAGATTTGCGAGCACTGGGACCGGCTGGAGCTTTCGAGCGAGATCGAGGAAGACGGTCAGCCGGTGACCTATCAGCAGGGCACCCTGGCCGAGTTGCTGGACGTGGAGACGCTGCTGGCCAGGCTGCCCGCCGCGCTCAAGCAGGGTGAATCGCTCGCGCCCGGCACGCTGCTGCTGTGCGGAACGGTGCCGGCGATCGGCGGCATCCGCCCCAGCCCGCGCTTTTCGATGTCGCTGGTGGATCCCGTGCTCGACCGCCGCCTTGATCACACCTACCGCATTGTCGAACTCGAGGTCGCACAGTGAGCGGGGCCGATAACGCCACGGCGTTCTGGCAGCGCGTGCCGAGTCAGCGACGGCTGGTGGATTGGCAGGCGGCGCTCGCCGCGGGCGAATTCACCCCGGTGGAGGCGCTCGAGGCGCTGATCGAGCGTGCCGGATCGATTCCCGACGTCACCGCCACGGCGTTTGTCGACTTCGATGCCGACACGCTGCGCGAGGGGCTGAAAGAGATCGGTCGCGACGAGGCGCTGGCCGGTCTGCCGGTCAGCATCAAGGATCTTTTCGACGTCCGCGGTGAGGTCACCGGTGCCGGCTCGAAAGTGCTTGCTGACGCTACCGCGGCCACTCGGGACGCCCCCGCCGTGGTGCGCCTGCGCCGAGCCGGGGCCTTGCTCACCGGGCGTACCACCATGAGCGAGTTCGCGTTCTCGGGACTCGGCCTCAATTCGTACTGTGGCACGCCGCCCAACCCCTTCGATGCCGAGCGCATCACCGGTGGCTCGACTTCCGGAGGCGCCGCGTCCATCGCCTTCGGTCTGGCCGCGGCAACGCTGGGCAGTGATACCGGCGGCAGCCTGCGCATCCCGGCGGCATTCTGCGGCCTGACCGGCTTCAAGCCTAGCCAGACAAGCGTTCCCGGCGAGGGCGCCTATCCGCTGGCCCCGAGCCTCGACTGCGTCGGTCCCATCGCGCCGAGCGTCGACTGCTGCGCGCGGCTCTGGTCGGTGCTTGCAGCAACTCCCATGCCCACCCTCGACCCTACGCCACGGCCGCTGCGGCTGGCGGTACCCGTCGGCGGTCTGCTCGAGGAGCTGGACGATACCGTGCGCGACGGCTTCGAGGCGGCCATCGCCCGGTTGGAAGCAGCGGGCTGCCACGTCGAACGCCTGACGTTCGAGGCGGTCGACGGGGCGCTTTCGATCAACCAGCAGGGCGGGCTCGTCGTGCCGGAAGCCGCCGCGCTGCATCGTGAGCAGCTCGAACGCGCGCAGGCCGACTACGATCCGCTGATCGCCGAACGCCTGACGGGCGGCCGTGACGTCAGCGCGACGGACTATCTCCAGCGCCTCTGGCCCCGTGCCGGCTGGCAGCAGCGTTTCGGCGAGGAGATGAGCGGCTTCGACGCGGTGCTGCTGCCCACGGTGGCGACGCTGCCACCGAAGCGCATTGAGCTGGAAAACGACGCCGCGGCGTTTCAGCGCGCCAACCGGCTGGCGCTGCGTAATACCAGTGTCTTTAACTATCTCGATGCCGCCTCGATTTCGCTGCCGTTTTTCACACCAAAAGAGGCACTGCCCATTGGCCTGATGCTGTCGCGGCCTCAAGGGCAGGATTGCCGCCTGTTGCAGCACGCAAGCGTTGTGGAAGCGATGCTGGCATCCTGAAAGTAGTGCTTGAGAGGTCGCCTCTGTCGGCGATCGACATAAAAAAAGGGCGCCTTCGGGCGCCCTTTTTGCGGTCGGCATGCATCGGCCTAGTAGGATGCGCGACGATACTGACGATAGCGCGGGCGCCAGAAGTTGGCGTCGATCGCCTGGCGAATGGTGTCGTCATCGGTTTCAAGCGCCACGCCGTCCTGCTGGGCACGCCGGGCCACGGCGATGGCGATCTTGCGGCTTACTTCCTGGATGTCCGACAGCGGCGGCAAAACGGCGCCCTTGCCTTCAATCGCCACCGGTGAGCAGTCGGCCAGCGCTCTGGAGGCGGCCATCAGCATGCCATCGGTGATGCGCGAGGCTTTCGCGGTAATCGCGCCCAGCCCGACACCCGGGAAGATATAGGAGTTGTTGCACTGGGCGATGGGAATTTTGCGCTCGCCAATGGTGACCGGCTTGAAGGGGCTGCCGGTGGAGACCAGCGCTTCACCGTTGGTCCACTCGAGAATCTCGCGCGGTGTGGCCTCGATGCGAGAAGTCGGGTTGGACAGCGGCATGACCAGCGGCTCGCGGCAGTGCTCGTGCATGGTTCTGATGACGTTTTCGGTAAAGAGACCGCGCTGGCCCGAGACACCGATCAGGATGGTGGGTTTGGCATTGCGCACCACATCGATCAGCGCCAGGTCCCCACTGCCGGTGTCCCAGTCGCTGAGGTCGGCGCGCTTTTGCACCAGACGGCGCTGGAAGTTGACCAGGTTGCTCATGTCATCGGTCAACAGGCCATAGCGGTCGATCATGAAGATGCGCTTGCGCGCCTCCTCCTCGCTGAGCCCCTCTTCCTGCATGGCCAGCACGATGTGCTCGGCGATGCCGCAGCCTGCCGAGCCGGCGCCGACGAAGGCCACGCGCTGCTCTGAGAGCTTTTCACCCTTGGCCTTGCAGGCTGAAAAAAGCGTGCCCAGCGCCACGGAGGCGGTGCCCTGGATGTCATCGTTGAAGCAGCAGATCTCGTCGCGATAGCGCTCCAGCAGCGGCATGGCGTTGGCCTGGGCGAAATCCTCGAACTGAATGATGGCGTTGGGCCAGCGGCGCTTGATGCCCTGAATGCACTGGTCGACGAACTCGTAGTACTCCTCACCGGTAACACGCTCGTGGCGCCAGCCCATGTACATCGGATCGTCCAGAAGATCCTGATTGTTGGTGCCGACATCCAGCACTACCGGCATGGTATAGGCCGGGCTGATGCCACCGCAGGCGGTGTAGAGCGAGAGCTTGCCGATCGGAATGCCCATGCCGCCGATGCCCTGATCGCCCAGCCCCAGAATGCGCTCGCTGTCGGTAATCACCACCACCTTGACGTTGTCCTTGGTGGCACTGTGCAGGATATCGGTGATGTAGTCGCGGTGATCATAGGAGATGAAGATGCCGCGGTGGGAGCGATAGATCTGGGAAAAGGACTGGCACGCCTCGCCGACGGTGGGCGTATAGATGATCGGCAGCATCTCTTCGAGATGGTCTTCCAGCAGGCGAAAGAACAGCGTTTCGTTGCTGTCCTGAATCGAGCGCAGATAGATGTGACGATCCAGGTCGCTGGACTGCTGTTCGTACTGCTGATAGGCGCGCTCGGCCTGCTCCTCGATGGTTTCGATGTTCTGCGGCAAAAGACCCAGCAGGTTGAACTGAATGCGCTCTTCAAGCGAAAAGGCACTGTCCTTGTTGAGCAGCGGTGTTTCGAGCAGGGTGGGCCCTGAGTGCACGATATAGAGCGGGCGAGAGGGATTCTGGGACATCGTCATGACTCGCTGTAGACAGAAAGTGAAGGGATACCCAGGACGCGGTGTGCAGGGTATCGATGGGGTCGTTCACCGCCGGCGGCGTTCCCACTATAGCCATCTCCCGGAACGCGACACAGCGCAACCATGGCCTGACGCGTACGCCAGCCATATTGATCAGCTGTTCAGTGACATCAAAAGCAGTGGCAGCATCATGTAAAGCTCAGGGTGTGACTCACCGTTGACGCGAAGGTCCCGGCTGTCCATTTGTACATCCACACGGTAGCGCTCGCCGTCGCGGACCAGCAGCCCCTCCTGTTCGAGCCCGTCAAGCAGCGACGCCGGTCGTCGGGCGTTCGGGCCGGACCGCGTGACCAGCCGCTCAAGCAGCGTGCGATCCGAGGCCATGTCCAGCGTCAGGGCTGCGCGGCCCAGCGCTGACGTGACGGGAGAGCGCTCGCTACCATCGCCCGGTTCGAGATTGATGGCCAGCTTGCCTTCCAGCGACCCCCGCGGCGTATCCAGACCGGCCACCGTGGTTTCAAGCGTCGGCGCCCCCTGAAGGACCGCCATCAGGTACTGGGTCATCATCTGCTGCACCTGCCCCGAGACCTGATCCTCGTCCAGGGAATCATCCAGAGTGGACAGGCCGATCAGCAGATGACGCGTGGCGTCGCGGGGCAGGCCCTTGAGCAGCAGGGTCTGGGTGGCATTGTTGATGATCAGTGGCTCGGCAAGCGACGGAGAACGCATCAACATGTTGCTGAGCTGCCAGGACCCGGTCATCGACAGGCCCTCATCACCGCTGTCCCGCAGCTGCGCCTGACCGTCCAGGCCCAGCTTCAGGGCCACGTCTTCGCTGTCATTTTGATAGTGCAGCTGGCCCAGCGTGGTCTTGAGACGGCCATCCCAGAAGTTGTCCATATTGGGCCAGTCGGGGCCGCCGGCGCCGCTGCTTTCAAGCCTGAGCGACTTGAGCACCAGAGTGGCATCGTCACTTGTGAAATTCAGCGACGGGATCGAGACGTCTGAAGCGGTGCGGTCATCGTCCAGACGGTAGTGGCCTTCCATACCGCCCCAGGCCAGTCGCGCGCCCGGCACTTCAGGCACCTTGGTCTCTTCAAAGGCCGGCGAGCGCCAGTCGATGTCGACGTCATTGTCAAAGCCCACGGTGGTTGTGGCCTCAAGCGCCGGCTGATCGCCGAAATAGTGCGCCACGGTGGGCTGATGCTCACCCAACTCGGGCGTACTGTCGATGTGCGCCCAGCCAAAGCCCCATGGGCCGTGGGTGATGTGGTGATGCACATCGACCGGAAAGGGGCCATCTTCGGTGTCGATAACGGTGTGGGTCACGGCCTCGGAGGTGCGCCAACCCCGGTCATAACGGGTCACTTCCGTGGGGACGCTGGTGGAGATCTGACCCACGCCCTGGCGAAATTCCTGCTCGATCCGCTGGCCGGTGTACCAGGGCGCTGCAACGCCTGCCGCCACGATAATCACCGCGGCGATACCAATAATGCCCGTTGTCTTGCGCATGAAGATTCCTGAACGTTCGTGTGATGTTTTGAAGGTCAGCGTTCGGTGCCGGTCATGACTTGTCTACCTGTCGTATCCCATCGTTATCGATGGTAATCAGGCCCTGTTTATAGAGTCCGCCGATGGCCTTTTTGAAGTTGCCCTTGCTCACACCAAAGGTGCGCTGGATCAGGGCCGGATCGCTCTTGTCGCTGATGGCAAGCGTACCGCCTGCCTTTTGCAGCCGTTCAAGAATCTGCTCGGCCAGGGGCTCTGCCAGCACTTCGCGACGGGGCTGCAGGCTCAGGTCTACCTTGCCGTCGTCACGTATCTGGCGAATGTAGCCCCTGGTATGGGTCCCCATGCGCAGCGGGCGAATCGCTTCGCTCTTGTGCAAAAGCCCCCAGTGGCGATGGTTGATGATGGCATTGAAGCCCAGATCGGTCGGGCCGGTAATCAGCAGGTCGACTTCCTCGTCACGGCCGTAGTCGGCCGGCTCGCGACTCAGGTAGCGATCCAGTCGCATCGAGGCGGTAATGCGTTGGGTGCGATCATCCAGATAGGCGACCACCACGCAGCGATCCCCCTGACGCAGCGGCCGGCTGGTGCGCTCCTCAAAATGTGGCAGCAGCAGATCCTTGGGCAGCCCCCAGTTCAGAAAGATGCCGACCGGGGTGCGCTCGACCACCTCAAGGGCGGCAAACTCGCCAACCTGAATTTTGGGTCGCTCGGTGGTGGCAATCGGGCGGTCTTCACTGTCGAGATAGAGAAATACCCGCAGCGAGTCGCCCGGCTCGGTAGACGTCCCCCGCGGTATCTGGCGCGTCGGCAGGAGTATATCGCCCAGCGTGCCACCGTCGAGAAACAGCCCGATAGACGACGTTCTGAGGATTTCCAGCGTATTGAAACGGCCCATTGCCGGCATGGTCAGGCCCCGTGAACAGGATGAAAACGCCATGTTAACGCAAACGCAGCGATGGCGGGCAGGGGAAGGGCATCCGTGATGCACGGCTTGTCATGGCCGTGGGGCAGTGCAATCCTTTTATCCGGAGATGGCATGCCTCCCGAAGCGCCCGCTTCAAACCATCACGTCCTGTCGCGACGTGGTTGATGATGCCTGCAGCGCATCCTGCCCGGGGTGCGAGCGCAGGCGCGTGTCGACATGCCGTTGTCGACCGCTGCCTCGACATTATCGAGATTCGAGGAGTGCCGCATGTGGTTTTCCATTCTTGCCATCGGTCTTGGGGCCGCGCTGGGCGCCAATCTGCGCTGGGCGCTGTCACTGGCGCTCAATGCGCTGTTTCCACCCCTGCCGCCCGGAACGCTGGTGGCCAATCTGCTGGGGGGCTGGCTGATCGGGGTCGCCTTTGCGCTGTTCAATCTCCTGCCGGAGTTGAGCCCGCACTGGAAGCTGTTTGTTGTGACCGGATTTCTGGGCGCGCTGACGACCTTTTCCACCTTTTCACTGGAAATCACCGGACAGCTGCAGGCCGGTCGCTATCTGAGTGCTTTTGCCGGCATCAGCGCCCATCTTGCAGGATCGCTGCTGATGACGGCACTGGGGATGGCCTGCGTGGCGCTTGTGCATCAGTGGCTGCGCTAGCGGCCATTGATGATATATGGCAGCGCTGCAATAAAACTGACATATTTGCTTGCTAACCTGGCGTCGTGTTGAGCAGCCGCCCCTTTATTCCGGGCGGCATGATTACCAACAGGGCGCCAGGCGCCCTGGCGCAAGGGAACGGAGCAATTCTGATGATCAAGCAAGTCGCTGCAGCCTTCATCGCTACCTCGCTGGCGGCCACCGCCTCGGCCGCTACCATCACCGGCGCCGGTGCGACCTTTCCCTACCCGGTCTATTCGCAGTGGGCCGATGGCTATCAGGATGAGACCGGCAACGGCCTCAACTACCAGGCCATCGGCTCCGGCGGCGGTATCCAGCAGATCACGGCCAGTACGGTCACCTTCGGGGCCAGTGACGCGCCGATGACGCCGGAAGAGCTCGAAGAAAACAGTCTGGTTCAGTGGCCGCAGATCATGGGCGGTGTGGTACCGGTCGTGCACGTGGAAGGGGTCGAGGACGGTGCGCTGCGTCTGGATGGTCAGACACTGGCCGATATCTACCAGGGTAATATCACCACCTGGAATGATGATGCCATTTCACAGCTCAATCCTGATGTAGAGCTGCCCGATACCCAGATCACTCCGGTCTATCGCGCTGAAGGCTCGGGCACCAACTTCCTCTTCACGCACTATCTGGCCCAGGTTAGCGAAGAGTTCAAAAACGAGATCGGTGAAGGCAAGTCGGTCGCCTGGCCTGCCGGTGTCGGTGCCAAGGCCAATGCCGGTGTGGCCAGTCAGGTCAATGGCATCAACGGTGCGATCGGTTACGTCGAATCGGCCTATGCCGAGCAGAACAATCTGAACGTGGCGCAGATGGAAAACCAGGCCGGCAACTTCGTGACCGCCGGTAGCGACTCCTTCCAGGCCGCGGCCGCCAATGCCGACTGGGAAAATGCCGAGGGCATGTACCTGGTGCTGACCAACCAGCCGGGTGACGACAGCTGGCCGATCGTGGGCGCCTCCTTCATTCTCATGCATACCGAAGTTGACGATGCCCAGGCCGCTCGTGATGCGCTCGCCTTCTTTGACTGGTCGTTTGAAAACGGCGGCGACATGGCTACCGAGCTGGATTACATCCCGATGCCGGAAAACGTGGTCAGCATGATCAAGCAGGACGTCTGGTCGCAGATCAAGGACAGCAGCGGCAACGCCGTATGGCAGCAGTAATCCCTGCTGATGAGCCGATGTGTCAGGCCGGGGCCATGTGCCCCGGCCTCTGTCCACCTGACGAACCCATGACCGTTTATGCACAGGTATGAGCCATGACAACCGGCAGCAGCGTCACACATAAGGCCGCAGAGGGCGATCGGATGCAGAAGCTGTCGGCAAGTGCCCAGGAACGTGCCGCGCTCAAGCGCAACGGCATTATCGATCGGGCCTTTGAGTTGACCACCCGAGGCTCGGCACTGATGGTGCTGCTGCTTCTGGGCACCATTACCGGTTCTCTGGTACTGGCCGGCTGGCCGGCCCTGTCGGAGCTGGGACTTTCCTTTTTTACCGAGGACCGCTGGGCGGCCAACGTCAATCGCTTCGGGGCACTGCCGGCCATCTACGGCACGCTGATCACGTCACTGATTGCGATTGCCATCGCCATTCCGGTATCGCTGGGCATTGCGATCTTTCTGACCGAAATTTGTCCGCCGAAGCTGCGCCGTACCATCGGCACCATGGTCGAGCTGCTGGCGGGGGTGCCCTCCATCATTTACGGCATGTGGGGCATGGAAGTACTGGCACCGTTTCTGCAGTCCCATTTCCCGTCGGTATTCCCGGCTGGTACCGGACTGACCACGGCCGGGCTGATCCTGGCGATCATGATCATTCCCTTTATCACCGCCGTGACCCGCGATGTCATGAACACCGTGCCGCCGATCATGCGCGAGTCCGCCTATGGGCTGGGGTGTACCACCTGGGAGGTTGTGCGTCACGTTATCTTTCCGTCCGTGAAAGCCGGCATGCTGGGCGGCGTGATTCTCGGTCTGGGGCGGGCGCTGGGGGAGACCATGGCGGTCACCTTCGTGATCGGCAACAACCTGTTTTTGAACGCCACCGTGACCGGGCAGGGCACCTCGATTGCCGCCCTGATTGCCAATCAGTTCTCCGAAGCCGATGGTCTGCAGCGTTCGGCGCTGCTGCTGCTGGGTCTTGTCCTGTTTTTGATCACCTTTGCGGTGCTGGCACTGGCACGCTTCATGCTCAGACGCATGGAGCATCGGGCCCCATGAGGAGCGCATCATGAATCCTGTCTATCGTCGTCGGCGGATGGTCAATCGCACCATCATGACGGCATCACTGCTGGCCTCGGCCTTTGGGGTCATCTGGCTGTTTCTGATTCTTTTGACGCTGGTCACCAAGGGCGTCCCGGCCCTGTCGATCGATGTGTTTACCGAGCGCACCCGCATGTCCGGCGGCGGGCTGGGCAATGCCATTCTGGGGTCGCTGATCATGACGGCACTGGCTACCGTGGGTGGCACGATCATCGGCATTGCGGCCGGTACCTGGCTTGCCGAGTATGGCGGCCGCTCGCGGCTGGCCAATCTCATCCGTTTTATCAACGATGTCCTGCTGTCAGCGCCCTCCATCATCATTGGTCTTTACATCTACGCCGTCGTTGTACTGCCGATGGGACACTTCTCGGGCTGGGCCGGCGTGGCGGCACTGATGGTCATCATCATTCCGGTCGTGATCCGCTCGACCGAAGATATGCTGCTGCTGGTGCCCAATTCGCTGCGTGAAGCGGCGGCGTCACTGGGCGCGCATCGCTGGCTCATCGTGCTCAAGGTCTGCTATAGCGGTGCAAGGGCAGGGATCATCACGGGGATACTGCTGGGATGTGCGCGCATCAGCGGCGAGACGGCACCGCTGCTCTTCACGGCGCTCAATACCAATCAGTGGAACTTTTTCAACATGGGCGGCGAGATGCCCAACCTGCCGATGGTGCTTTACCAGAACATGACCATCAATTCGTTTATCCCCGAACAGGTAGCGCTGGCGTGGGCAGGGGCACTGATACTGACGGCTGCGGTGCTGATTCTCAACATTCTGGCGCGCGTGACGTCGGCGCGGTCACAGAAGTAGGCATCGAGGGGCTTTCATTTCATGAATATGCGATCAGAGAATTTCACCATGGCGCCCAGGCAGACATCCAGGAATGCTTCCGGAAACACCAGTGTGGCAGCCCCTGCCAAGCTGTCGGTCAATGACCTGAATTTTTACTATGGCGATTTTCAGGCGATCAAGGGGGTCTCGATGGAGATCCCGTCCAATCAGGTGACGGCCTATATCGGGCCGTCGGGCTGTGGCAAGTCAACGCTCTTGCGCTGCTTCAACCGCATGCATGATCTTTATCCGGGATTGAAGACCGAAGGCGGCCTTTTGCTGGATGGTCAGGACATCTATGCCTCGGGCGTGGATATCAATCTGCTGCGCGCCCGTATCGGTATGGTGTTTCAAAAGCCGACGCCGTTTCCGATGTCGGTCTATGACAATATCGCCTTCGGCGTGAAGCTCTACGAACGATTGTCGCGGCGCGACATGGATGAACGGGTAGAGTGGGCGTTGAAAAAGGCCGCGCTGTGGGGCGAAGTCAAGGACAAGCTCAAAACCAACGGACAGTCACTCTCCGGCGGACAGCAGCAGCGCCTTTGTATCGCGCGCACCATTGCGGTCAAGCCCGAAGTGATTCTGCTTGATGAGCCGACCTCGGCGCTGGATCCGATTTCGACCGGCTACATCGAGGATCTGATCCACGAGCTCAAGGCCGACTACACGATCGTGATCGTGACGCACAACATGCAGCAGGCGGCACGTGTGTCCGATATTACGGCGTTCATGTATCTGGGCGAGCTGATCGAGTGCGGACAGACCGACCAGATCTTTACCGACCCCGCAAAAAAGCAGACCGAAGATTATATAACGGGGCGTTATGGATAGGGGGCGTTATTGCGGCTAGAATTTGATCGTTCTGCAGCGCAAGCAAGAAAGGGGGCACAGACGTGCCCCCTTTTGCGTTTCGGACGTATCGGTAGGGTGGTGGCGCACCACACCGATGCATGTCAAGAGGCTAGGCATTGAAAGGTCAAAAATATCAATGGCTTGCCTTTATTTGCCTTACTCGGGATGTTTTTGGACTAGGCTTTGATGACATTCCAACAATGACAGGGGATCGACGCATTTATGGCTATTGCTCCCAGACAGCGTGTCTTTGTCGCCTCCACGATGATTATCGTGCTCCTTGTGGCCATCGGCGCCATCTTTCCCGAACAGTTCAGCGACGCTGCCAGTGCCGCCCTGAGCGGTGTAACCCATCTGTTCGGCTGGTTCTATCTCTTTTCGGTTTTTGGTTTTGTCATCTTTTTGCTGGTACTGGCCTTTAGCAAGTACGGCAAGATTCGTCTCGGTCCTCAGGAAAGCAAGCCATCCTACGACTTCTTTTCCTGGGTCAGCATGCTGCTGGCTGCCGGCTTCGGGGTGGGGCTGGTGTTTTACGGCATGGCCGAGCCGATGACTCATTTCATGAACACGCCCTTTAACGATATGGAAGGCGGCACGCCGGAAGCCGCGCGCTACGCCATTCAGTATTCGTTTTTCAACTGGGGCGTGCATCAGTGGGCGGCATTTTCGGTGGTGGGCCTGATTATCGCCTACACCCAGTTTCGCAAGGGGCAGACCGGGCTGGTCTCAACGGTCATGTCGCCGCTGACGGCAAAGCTTGGCAAGGGACGCGTCTTTGCCGGCGGGCTTCTCAATACCTTTGCGGTCGTGGCGACCGTCATGGGGGTAGCGACTTCCATCGGTCTGGCAGTGCTTCAGATCAATGGCGGTCTGCATGCCGTCTTTGGGGTGGCCGAGGGCTTCATGTGGCAGGCCATCATCCTGTTTGCCATGTTCATCTGTTACATGATGTCCACGGTCTCCGGGCTCGACAAGGGCATCAAGCGGCTGTCGAATCTCAACATGGTGCTGTGCCTGGGACTGATGCTCTACGTTCTGTTGACCGGCCCAACGGTGGCCATTCTGGAAACCATTACGGTCGGCATGGGGGACTATCTACAGAACTTTCTGGGCATGAGCCTGCGCATCAATCCCTTTACCGACAATGACTGGATCAGCAGCTGGACCGTGTTCTACTGGGCCTGGGTCATTGCCTGGTCGCCGTTTGTTGGCACCTTCGTGGCGCGCGTCTCCCGTGGGCGTACCATCAAGGAGTATGTCTTCGGGGTGCTGATCGTGCCGCCGCTGCTGGCCTGTCTGTGGATCGGGGTCTTCGGCGGTGCCGCGCTGCACATGGACCTCTATCAGGATGCAGGCCTTGCCTAGGCGACCAGCGACAACATCACCTCGGCGCTGTTCGTGATGTTTGATCAGATGCCGTTCTCCTTCCCGCTGTCGATCGTGGCCATGATCCTGATCTTTATCTTTCTGGTCACCTCGGCGGATTCCGCGGCCTATATCGTGGGTCAGATGACCGACAAGGGATCGCTCAATCCGCCGCTCTACAAGCGAGTGACCTGGGGGGTGCTGATCGCTGCGATCTGTCTGATCCTGATTTCGGCAGGCGGCGAGAGCGGGCTCAGCGGGTTGCAGTCGGCCGCCGTGGTGTCGGCGCTGCCGTTTACGCTGATCATCTATGGCATGGTTTATGTGCTGCTCAAGGAGCTGCGTGCTGACCGCAAACAGATGCTGCTCAATCTCTATCGTCAGCATAACGAGACGCCGGTCGGGGCGGATGCCTTTGAGGCCGATGAAATGTCCGATACCCATGCCGAGCGTCTCCGTCGTGTGCCGGATGTCAAGAATCGCCGGATCAATCGGGGGCGGGGCACCGGGCAGATCGAGCAGGATTAAAGGGGAGCAGGTTTAAAGAGGAAATGACGTGATAGCTATGGGCCGGACTTTATGTCCGGCCTGATTATATTTGTCTATTTCGATGATCCGCAATGATGATTAGCCTGTTAACAGGTCATGCCTTAACCTTGATCTCGATTCGAGCCGCCAGACTCGAATCTGCTTTATCTTGCATCGTTGATGCATTGCAACACCCCCTTCTCTCCCGCATGTTCTTCATGCGGGATTTTTTTTGCCTGTCGAGCCATCAGGAGGGGACATGCGCTACGTCGTATTGATCATCCTGTTGATACCGGTGGTGGTAGCCGCAGGCCTCTGGCAGCAGTGGCCGGGCAGCGAGCGCGTGCCATCAAAATACAATCCCTTTGCACCGTTTAACGTGGATGATCCGTTAAACCCGATTACGCGTTTCAAGCTCAAGGCGCTCGATCAGGACCCGCAGCGCTGTCTGGCGGCGCTGGCCGGGGCGCGCGAGCAGGGGGCCATCGATTATGTCGAGGTGGGCAGCCCCGAGATCGGGGCGTGTCAGCTCGATCACGCCGTGCGGGTGCGTTCCACCTCAGTGCAGTTCAGTGCCAGCTTTCTGGCCAGCTGTCCGCTGGCGCTCTCCTGGGTGGTGTTTGAACGACAGCGTCTGCAGCCCGCCGCGCGCGAGATCTTCGGCCGCGACGTCGCTCGGGTGGATCACGTGGGCAGCTTCGCCTGTCGCAACGTTTATCACCGTGCCAGCGGTCGCCGCAGTGAACATGCCACGGCCGAGGCGTTCGATGTGACC
This sequence comes from Kushneria indalinina DSM 14324, assembly GCF_003385845.1. Lineage (GTDB taxonomy): Bacteria > Pseudomonadota > Gammaproteobacteria > Pseudomonadales > Halomonadaceae > Kushneria > Kushneria indalinina. The sequence goes on from NZ_QRDJ01000008.1 coordinate 109,038, forward strand.
GGGTTTCGCATGGAGGATGGCACCCGGACAACGGTGGCCGGTCACTGGCAGGACGAAGGGCCGCGGGGCCAGCTTTTGAGGCGCGCCTTCGAGGGCAGCTGTGACGTCTTCGGCAACTCCCTGGGGCCGGAATACAACGCGGCCCATCGCGATCATTTTCATCTCGGCATGCGGGGCTATGGGCTTTGTCGCTAGGCGTTTCAGGCGCCACATTGCATACGCAGCGTCACAAAAAGGCTGATGTCACGCCCTGGAAGGCTGACTATGGTAGGAGAATATCGGCTGCTAAAGCTTACTCCCCAATAACAACCTCGAGGAGCTCTGCTGCATGATCATTGTCCGTCGGCCAGTGAGCCCGTATCGCCCTTCAGCGCTGCCTTTCAGGGGCCAGGCCATCTGCAGGGGAGACGTATAGCGCCATGTTTACCCATATCCACCTTGGTGCGCGCGATCTGCCGCGTCTGGCCGCCTTTTATGACCATGTGCTGGAACCGCTCGGACTGGTACGCCTTTTTGAGGAGCGCGATGGCGGGCCGCCTGATGCCATCTGGCACTACCCGGGCAGACACTGGCCGCTGTTTGTCATTCAGTATCCCTTCAACGGCCTGCCGGCCACCTGGGGCAACGGGGCTCAGGTCAGTTTCATGTCGCCGTGCCGGCAAAGTGTTGATGATGTCTGGCATCGGGTCATGGCCTGCGGTGGGGGCAGTGAAGGGCCGCCGGGCGTGCGCGACTGCTACGGACCGGATTTTTACGCCGCCTACTGTCGCGATATCGAGGGCAACAAGCTCTGTTTTGTGCATGCCGCCACGATGCAGGCGTTTTTCACATGAAAGAGGTGAGCGAAGCGGCCATTGCCGACACACTGATGGCGCTTGCCCATCGCCGCGGACATGACAAGAGCTTTTGTCCGTCGGAGGTCGCCCGTGAGCTGTTTGACGAGGCGCACTGGCGCGATCACATGGACGATGTTCGCCGGGTGGCCGCCGAGCTTGCGCGACAGGGCCGACTGGAGATGCTGGCCCGCGGGGCGCGATTGTCGCCGGATGTGGCGCATCGTGGGCCGATACGTCTACGGTTGTGTTAAATCCTGCAAACGGCGTGTGTTCATGGGTGAACGCATGCCGGGCAGAGCAGACCTTCAGGGAGTGACCGCGTGAGCGATTTTGTTCTTTATGGTTTCGATGGCAGCACCTATGTGCGCACGGTGCGCATGCTCTTTCTGGAAAAGGGCGTGACCTACGACCAGGTGGCGGTCGATGTGCTCAAGGGCGAAACCCATACCCCCGAGCACCTGCGCCGTCATCCCTTTGGCAAGGTGCCGGCACTGGAAACCGGCGGGCGTATTTTGTACGAAACCGACGCTATCGCCGAGTTTCTGGAGGGGCATTTTCCGGCGCCGGCACTGGTGCCGCGCCAGCTCGATGACCGGGTCGACATGCGCCAGTGGGCGGCGGTGATCAACAACTACTACTACCAGGCCATGATCATGGAGCTTGCCTGGCAGCGCGTCATCAATCCGCTGCTGCAGCGCCCGGTAGACGAGACGGTGATTGCCGCGGCCCTGCCGAAGGTGCGCCACCAGTTTTCGCTGCTGGAGCGGTCACTGGCCACGCGCACCTGGCTGATCGCCGGGCCCGTCTCCTATGTGGATTTCCTGCTGGCCCCGATCATGGCCTATGTGGTCATGACGCCCGAAGGCCGCGAGATCATGGCCGATTTCCCGGGTGTGCAGCGCTGGTGGGACAACATCCAAAAGCGCGAAAGCTTTGAGCGCACCATCCCCGAGCGCTTTCGCCACATCGATTGAGCATGGTCCCAGGCGGCGCCGACCATCCCCTGCCATAACGGGCTGACGGGTGCCGTGGCTTTCCCCCCTTTACCCGAGCGGGTATCCTGCACGGTTTTCCAACATGACGCAGCGACGCGACCACCGCGGGCGCTGCTCTGTTCCTTGTCGAATGTTCATTGCCGAAAGGGGAGTGCCGATGCAGCCGCGTGTGGGAGTGATCATGGGATCGAAGTCGGACTGGCCGGTCATGGAGCATGCCGTCAACATGCTGACGCGCCTTGGCGTGGCGTATGAAACGCGCGTGGTGTCGGCGCACCGAACGCCGGATCTGATGTTTGAATATGCAAAAACCGCGGCCGAGCGAGGCATCGAGGTGATCATTGCCGGCGCCGGCGGCGCGGCGCACCTGCCCGGCATGGTGGCTTCCCAGACACCGGTGCCCGTTCTTGGCGTGCCGGTGGAGTCCAAGGCGCTCAAGGGCATGGATTCATTGCTCTCGATTGCCCAGATGCCGGGCGGCGTTGCCGTGGGAACGCTGGCGATCGGCAAGGCCGGAGCGACCAATGCCGGTCTTCTGGCCGCCCAGATCATCGGCACGCACGACAGCGAGGTTCGTCGCGCCGTCGAGGCCTTCCGGACCGAACAGACGCAAAACGTGCTGGATAACCCCGACCCGAGCGCCGAATAGCACTGTTGAAAAGGAGTACGGTTAAAAACCGTACTGGCGCAGGGTTTTCTCATTTCCTCCAATCAGCGAGACATGGCAATGCAGATCGGCATTCTGGGAGCGGGACAGCTCGGACGCATGATGGCACTGGCCGGCCTGCCGCTGGGCCAGCGTTTTACGCTTCTGGACCCGGGCGGCGCGCCCAGCGCCGGGATCGGTGAGATTCTCACCGGCAGTGATGACACAACGCTTGAGGACTTCATTGCCCGCGTGGACGTGGTCACCTATGAGTTCGAACATCTGCCGGTGGCGCTTTTGGAGCGCATCGAGCAGGTGAAACCGGTGTATCCCTCGAGTCGCGCCATTGCGGTGTGTCAGCACCGGGCCCGTGAGAAGGCGCTCTTTTCGAAGCTGGATATCCCCACGCCCGAATATCGGCTGGTCGACAGCGCCGAGGCGCTTGAGGCGGCGGCACGCGAGCTGGGCTGTCCGGTGGTGGCCAAATCCACGACCGAGGGTTATGACGGCAAGGGCCAGGCCGTATTGCGTGCGCCCGAGCAGGCACATGATGCCTGGCAGAGCATCAATCATGATCAGCTGGTGGTCGAGGCGTTCGTGGACTTTGTGCGCGAAGTCTCGTTGATTGCCGTGCGCGGACGAGACGGCGCCGTGCGTACGTACCCGATCACGGAAAACCAGCATGAAGAGGGCATTTTGCGCTATTCGGTGGCGCCGCTGCCGGATGTCGATGCCGAGCTGCAGGCCACGGCGGATGGCTATATCCAGAAGCTGCTTGATGAGCTGGACTATGTCGGCGTGCTGTCGCTGGAGCTTTTCCAGACCCGCGATGGCAGGCTTTTGGCCAACGAGATGGCCCCCCGGGTGCACAACTCCGGTCACTGGACCATGAATGGCGCCTTCACCAGTCAGTTCGAGAGCCATCTGCGCGCCATCGCCGGGCTGCCGCTGGGCGATACGAGCGCCCGCGGCCTGACCTGCATGGTGAACGTCATCGGTGAAGAGGGCGACAGCGCCGCGCTGCTGGCCCTTGAGGGCGTGCATCTGCATCGCTATGGCAAGGCGCCGCGGGCCGGGCGCAAGCTGGCCCACATCAATGTGGTGGCCGATGACTATGCAACGCTTTTGCAGCGCGCGCGCGCTGTTACCGCGCTGCTGCCCGGCGCGTTCGAGATCACCATGGCATGGGATGGCGTCTGACCCCCCCCCTGCCATTGCCTGCAGGGGCCGTCTGGTCCCTGCAGGCATCATGTGATGTTCTCTCTTTCCTTTTCTCTTCTCCCTTCTTCTTTTGCCGGATTCGTGGCGTTCGCCCTTTTGTAGGGCATTGTCTTGATCAGACAATGTTCATCTGCTGCTTGTCGACGTTTTCAGGCCATGGGCATACTGGAACATCCGTCCCGGTGCGACCGCGCCATGGCGCTTCAATCCTGCCTGATGCCCTCTCAAGGAGCTGGTGATGTCCTATACCGTGCCCGATATCGAACCTCTGGAATCCATCCTGCCCGATGAGCCGCTGCTCATGATGGGCGCGGGCCCCGTACCCATTCCGGCTCGGGTGGCGGCGGCCAACGGCATCGTCATCAACCATCTGGGCGAGACCATGGCGCGTATCATCGAGCAGGTGAAGGCGATGTCGCGCTACGTCTTTCAGACCGAATCACGCCACATTCTGGGCGTGGCCGGCCCGGGTTCGGCGGCAATGGAGATGGCCGTCATCAACCTGGTCGACCCCGGCACCCGGGTGCTGACGATCAATAACGGCTTTTTCAGCAGCCGGCTGGGCGAAATGGCTCGGCGTGCCGGCGGCGAGGTCATGGAGATGGATGCCGGCGTGTCGCATGCCGCCGACGAGGCCGCCGTCATCGAGGCGATCCGCACGCATCGCCCGCGCGTATTGACCATCGTGCAGGGGGAGACCTCCAGCACCGTGCTCAACCATACCCTGCCGGCCATCTGTCGGGCGGCATCAAAGGCCGGCTGTCTGGTGATCTGCGATGCGGTCTGCACGCTGAGCACCCTGCCGCTGGAGATGGATGCCTGGGGCGTGGATGTGGTGATTACCGGCGGTCAGAAGGGGCTGAGCTCGATCCCCGGCGTGTCGTTGATCGCCTTCTCCGACCGGGCCTGGGCGGTCATCGAGGGTCGGGAGCGCACCCTGACCCACTGGTGTCTGGATGCCCGCCTGGCGCACCAGTTCTGGTACAACAAGTCCTACCACTACACGGCGCCGGTGTCGGGCATTCTGGCACTGCATGAAGCGCTGCGGCTGGTGTGTCAGGAAACCCTGCCCCGACGCTTTGATCGCCACCTGCGTTGTTCCCGGGCGCTACAGGCCGGCATCGAGGGGTTGGGGCTCGGGCTTTATATTGAAGGGCCGTCGCGGCTGAACTCGGTGGTCGGCATTCATCTGCCCGAGGGGCTGGCTCAGGCCGATCTGATGCAGCATATCTCCTGTCATCACGGCGTGGAGATCTCCGGGGCCTTTGGCGCCAATATCGTGCGGATCGGGCAGATGGGCGAGCAGTGTCGCACGCACCATCTGTTTCGCACCCTGCACGCGCTGGGCACCAGCGTACGCTCGCTGGGCTACAAGGTTGACGTGCCCGCCGGTGTGGCGGCGCTGGAGCTGGCGCTAGCCGGTTACCAACCGGTCTATGCCTGACTCTATCGGAGAATGAAAGGGGCCCCGCCATGCGGGGCCCCTTTCGTTGAGACAGCCGCTGTGGTCAGGTCGTCGCTACCCCCGGCTTGTCGTCGCCGTTGCGGCCGCGCCGCTGCAGAATGATCAGAGCTGCGGCGATGGCGATACCGGCCAGGTCGGTATAGATACCGCCATAGATCATGCACAGCGCACCCAGGAACATGACGACCCGCTGCCACGCCTTCACCGGGCCAAAAAACCATGCCTGCACGGTGGCGGAGAGCAGCACAATGCCCATGGTGGCAGTAACGGCGACGCGGGCGATCTGCAGGGCGCTGCCCTCCATCAGCATGGCCGGGCTGTAGAAGAACATGAAAGGTACGATGAAGGCAGCCAGACCGATCTTGAACGAAGCCACCGACGTGCCCATGGCGTTGTCTCCCGAAATGCCCGCCGCGGCGTAGGAGGCCAGTGCTACCGGTGGTGTGATCGCCGAGACCACCGCAAAGTAGAACACGAAAAAGTGCGCGATCAGCGGCTGAATGCCGATACCGATCAGACCCGGTGCGACCACCGAGGCGGCCACCGCATAGGCTGCGGTAGTCGGCATGCCCATTCCCAGCAAAATGCTGATCAGCATGGCGAAGAACAGCGCCAGCAGCTGACTGACGCCGGCCAGGCCCAGCAGCAGCGAGGAAAAGCGCGCGCCCACTCCGGTGAGACCGATCACGCCGACAATCAAACCGGCGCAGGCGCACACCGCGATGATCTGAATCGACATCGTGCCGCCCAGCTGCAGGGCGCGCAGAATCGCCGCCGGGCCCATCTTGTTGGGCGAAATCCAGCTGACGATGGCCGCCGAGGCGGTGGCCAGGGTGCCGGCACGAATCACCGAGTATCCCATGAACAGCGCCGCCACCAGAATAATGATGGGAGCGAATAGATAGACGTGGCGCGCCAGTTTCGAGAACTTCGGAATTTCATCCCGGGTCATGCCACGCATGCCCTTGCGGGCGGCCTCGAAGTCGACCATGAAGTAGACCGAGGCGAAGTAGAGAATGGCCGGGATGATCGCCGCGATGGCGATCTCGGTATAAGGGATACCGGTAATCTCGGCCATGATGAAGGCGCCTGCCCCCATGATCGGCGGCATGATCTGCCCGCCGGTGGAGGCCGCGGCCTCAATGGCGCCGGCGCTACGGCCCGGATAGCCCACCCTTTTCATCAGCGGAATGGTCAGCGAGCCGGTCGAGACCACGTTGCCGGCGCTGGTGCCGTTGATCATGCCCATCAGACCGGAAGCGAAGATCGATACCTTGGCCGGCCCGCCGCGGGCACGACCGGCAGCAGCGAAGGCAAAATTGACGAAGTAGTCCCCCACCTTCGAGGCCTGCAGGAAGGCGGCGAAGATAATGAACAAAATGATATAGGTGGAAGAGACAGCGGTCGTTGGTCCCAGCACGCCGGCGTCGGTGTAGACCTGGCTGAAAAAGCGGTTGAGCGTCAGTCCCGGATAGCCGAGAAAGCCGGGCAGGAAGGGGCCGGCAAAGACGTAGGCAATGAAGATTGCAGAGATGACCACCAGTGCCATGCCGGCCACGCGCCGGGTCAGTTCCAGAATCAGCAGTGAGCCGGCGATCGCCGCCCACGAGATACCGATTGGTGCGAAGGCGGTACCGGTCGAGGCGCGCAGCGGCGAGTTGAACATCAAAAGCAGATAGCTGGAGGCAGCGGCCGCACACACCATTAATACCAGCTCGGCGATCGGCAGGCTGCCGCGTGGCCGGCGGATCAGCCACGAGAGCACGATGGCGCCAACGGTGGCAGCGATCAGCGGTGTGCCGAAATGCCAGGTCTCGACTGTCGGGTCGATGCGCATGGCGCCGCCGGCCATGGTCTGGCGCATCACAAACACCTGCACCAGGGCGTAGAGGGCCGGCAGCAGCAGCACGGCGGCAAGGCCGTCGAGCCAGCGCGGCGAGAGTTGATGGCCGTTTTCGGCGAAGCGGGCTCCGGTATAGAGACCAAAACCAAGAATCAGCGCGCCGCAGACGTGCAGGATACGAAACGTCCAGGTTTCGATCGGGTAAACGTTGAGTGAAATCAGGTGAAAGCTGGTGTAGGCCACGGCCATGATGGCGAACAGCCACCACTGCCAGCCGGCGAAGACGCGCCGGCTCGGCTCGACGACATCGCTGTCGACGCCGTCGGCGATGATCATGTCATTTTCGGGCTTTTGCCCTTCTTGTTGCCTGGACATGGTGTGTTACCTCAAATGAGTCGAAAAACGGCGCCGCCCCAAGGGCGAGGCGGCGACGTGCGTTACTGACGAATCAGCGACGGATCGATCTCATGACCGTTCTCCTCGTACCAGCGCACGGCGCCCGGGTGATAGGGCAGCACGGTGTTGTGTTCAAGATTCTCCGGCACGCTGTTGGCGGCGCTGCGGTGGATGTTACGCATGCGGTCATTGTTTTCCATGCTCAGCTTGACGACCTGATAGACGAACTCCTCGGGCAGATCGCAGTTGGCGATGGTGAAGTTCCACATCGATACGGCGCGTATATCCCGATCCAGCGTGCTGTAGGTGCTGGCGGGAATGGTGAACGGTGCCACCGGGAATTCTTCGACAACCGTCTCCTGCTGCGCTTCGGTGAACTCGACGAAATTGACACCTGTCTGCACTTCCAGCTGGCTGACCGCCGGGATGGGAATGCCGGCCGCGAAGGCCACGACGTCAATCAGACCATCCTGCAGCTGACTGCCGAGATCCGACCAGCCGCCGTTGCGACGCTCGTAATCCACTCCAAGGGTGGTCAGGATATCCGGGAAGTAGGTGTCGGAGGTGGACGCGGCGGGGCCGAAGCCGATGCGCGCGCCGTCGGGAATGCTGTCGATACTGTCGATGCCGCTGCTGGAGAGCGCCGCCACCGAGAAGGGCGTTTCGTACATGGGAAACAGCGCACAGACGTTGTCCATTTCCATGCCCGGTGCCAGCGGGCTTTCACCGTTGAGCGCCTGGGCTGCCGGGCCCATGGTGGTCAGACCCAGCGCCACGTCGCCGCTGTGGACCAGCGCCATGTTCTGGGTCGGACCGCCGGTGATCTCGCCGCCGCCGGAGACGCCCAGCTCATCGGCGATCAGGTTGGCCCAGCCGGAGCCGTAGACATAGTAGGTGCCGCCCTGGCTGGCGGTTGCGACAGTGATGCTGCTCGGCCAGTCGCTGCGGTCCACGCTGTCACTGGCCTGGACAGCGCTGATGGTGGCCAGCGAGGTGACTGTGGTCATGGAGGCGGCGACAGTCATGGCAAGGGTGTTACGGGACAGAATCTGCATGATGGGAGCTCCCGCTATGATCGGACTTTTTTTGAAATGACACCGAGCGCGGTGTCGGTGCGCGTCACGTCATGAGAGGGGCAAACGGTGCGCCATGCGCCTTCTTTGATAATAATTTCAGTGTCTTGGGTTTTATTGATGCAACTTTGGTCGGGCGTGGCGCGAGGCCGAAGTGGCGGATATCCGCATTCTTGCACATGAAGGCTGTGCGGAAATCCGCACAGGGGCGTTGTCAGGAAGGAGAGGGTGCCGCCATCGCCGCCGAATTGGCGATGGCCGAGGCTAGAGTATAAGAGCGAACACGATGCCAAAGCACCGATCGGGATAACTTTTGCCCTGTCAAGGGCTGTGCTCAGCCGCCGTCACGGTCGTCACCCTCGTGGCGATACGCCTCGGCGCGCAGGCCATGCCTTTTCAGCTTGTCATAGAGGGTCTTGCGCGGCACCGCGAGGTATTCACAGGCCTCACTGATGCGGCCGCGACAGCGGGCCAGCGCCTGGTCGATCAGGCTCCTTTCAAACATTTCTACCTGCCGGGCCAGTGACAGTGCGCCGCTATCGCCCTCGCCATCGCCCAGCAGGGCGTCCAAATGATAATCGTGGGCGCTGCCGATCAGGACATAGCGCTCGGCGAGGTTGCGCAGCTCGCGCACGTTGCCGGGCCAGTCGTGCGACAGCAGTACCGACATCCCGGCGCCATCAAGCGGCGGCGCCTCGAGGCCGCTGCGGGTCGCTGCGACCACCGCGAAGTGCTGAAACAGCAGTGGGATATCCTCGCGTCGCTCGCGTAGCGGTGGAATCGGCAGGGTCACCACGTTGAGACGATAGTAGAGGTCCTCGCGAAAGCGTCCCGCCTCGGCAGCCGCTTTCAGATCCACCTTGGTGGCCGCAATCACACGGATATCCAGCTCGATGGTACTGTTGGAACCGAGCCGTTCGATGGCGCGCTCCTGCAGCACCCGCAGAAGCCGTACCTGCAGGGGCAGGGGCATCGATTCAATCTCGTCGAGAAAGATGGTGCCTCCCTGGCCGTACTCGAACTTGCCGATACGTCGTTCCACGGCGCCGGTAAAAGCGCCCTTCTCGTGGCCGAACAGCTCTGATTCGATGATGCTCTCCGGTACTGCGCCACAGTTGATCGCCACGAAAGGGGCGCCGCTTCGGCGGCTGCGCTCGTGAATGGCGCGGGCTACCAGATCCTTGCCAACGCCGGTTTCACCGAACAGCAACACATCGGCCTCTACCTGGCTGATGCGCGACACCATGGTGGCCAGCTGGGCGATCGCCGCAGTGCGGCCTACCAGCCGAGGCCCCGGCGCCGACTGCTGCGCCTCCAGCTCGGCGCGCAGGTGGCGGTTCTCCAGTGCCAGCCGGCGGGTTTCGGCGGCGCGGCGCACCACTTCCACCAGTTCATCGCCGGCGAAGGGTTTCTCGACGAAGTCCCAGGCACCGTCGCGCATGGCGGTCACCGCGGTGGAGACGTCGCCGTGACCGGTAATCAGAATCACCGGCAGCTCCGGGTCGCGGGCGTGCACTTCGCGCAGCAGCGCCATGCCGTCCATGCCCGGCATGCGAATATCGCTGATCAGCACACCGGGAAAATCCTGCTCCAGCGCTTCCAGTGCCTTGTCGGCACTGGCGACCGGCAGTGGCTGATAGCCGGCCAGCTCCAGCGTCTGTCCGGTGGTGAAGCGCATATGGTGTTCGTCGTCGACGATAATCACCGGGGTGGCCGGGCGTTCAGGCATTAGCAGGCGTCTCCGGGGGCAGGGCGCGTGGTGTCGCGACGGCAGGTAGATGGATAATGAACAGTGCCCCGCCTTCGGGGCGGTTACGGGCTTCGAGGCGACCACCGAGGTCACTGATGATGCGCTGCGAAATCGACAGGCCCAGCCCCAGCCCCTTGCCGGCGGCACGCGTGGTATAGAAGGGCTCGAAGAGGTGATCGAGTGCCTCGGCGCTGAGTCCCGGGCCGCTGTCGGCCACGCTCAGGATAACCCATTCATCGCGGTGTTCGGCACTCAGTATCAGCTGTCGCTCGGCACTGTCGCACATCGCCTGCTGGGCATTGCCGATCAGGTTGACCAGCACCTGCTCCAGCCGTACCGAGTCGGCACGCACCCAGCAGGTCGCCTCACTCATCTGCAGCCTTACCCGGATATCGGCCGCCTCCAGGCGAGCGCGAAACAGGCGTAGCGCGTAGTCGAAGCACGCCTGAGCCGAGACGTCGGTCAGGGTGTCATCACCCTTGCGCGAGAACTGACGCAGCTGAGCGCTGATGGCGGCCATGCGTTCGACCAGTTCACTGATCTGCACCAGGTTGTCGGCGGCGGCCTCGGGACGACCGCGTTCCAGCAGGATGCGGGCGTTGTCGGCATAGGCGCGAATGGCACCGAGCGGCTGGTTGAGTTCGTGGTTAATGCTGGCGGCCAGCTGCCCCAGTACCGCCAGTCGCGCGGCCTGCACCAGCTCGTCACGGGTCTGGCGCAGGCTCTCCTCGGCGCGCTTGCGCTCCTCGATCTCCTGCGACAGCTGTCGATTGGACCCCATCAGTTCCCGTGTACGCGCCTCGACATGGCGTTCCAGCTCATCGCGGGCGTGTGCCAGGGTGTGACGTTCGCGTTCGGCGAAGCGCTCGCGTTCACGACGCAGCCGACGGCGCTGCCAGCCAATGGCGCCTCCCAGTGCGAGCAGCATCCAGCTACCGCCGGCGCCCAGCGCCCCCAGCCACTGCGCCTGCGTTACTGGCGCCAGAGGCTGCAGAATATTCAGGCGCCAGTTGAAGCGTGCCAGCGGCTGTGAAAGGTTCAGATAGTCACGACCGTCAAGACGCATCAGTCGGGCGCCGCCGGGCAGCGTCTCAAGCACGTCAAATCCTGCCTCGGGCAGCGGGTCATCGGTATAGCGCCGGGTCGCCAGCAGCCCGCGGCGCACGCCCTCTGAAAGAGGCTTTAGTGCGGTCAGGCGCAGGTCGGGATTGCTGGCCATGAAGATGATACCGTTGGCGTCGGTGACCAGCAGGGTGGCGTCGAGACTTTGCCACTCGCGCTCGATCCCCTCGAGTCCCACCTTGACCACCATTACCCCATCAGGTGGCGTCTCCGATGTTCTGCCATTGGCCCACACCGGCGCCGAAAAATAGTAACCCCGTTTTCCCGACTGGGTGCCGAGGGCGTGGAAACGACCGCCGTGGCCGCTGATGGCCTGACGATAATAGCCCCGAAAGGCATAGTTCTGGCCCATGAAACTGTCGGCGCGCTGCCAGTTGCTGGCAGCAATGGTGGTGCCGCCGCGGTCGAGCAGATAGATATCCGAGACGTCCGCGTAGGCCCGTGAGCGATTCAGCAGCCGATTGAGCGCCGGAACATCGCGGATGTCATGTGGCTGGGCAAGAAAGCGCCGCACGCTCTCGCGGGTGGCCAGCAGGTGGGGCAGGTAGTCGTGGCGGGTAAGATAGCCGGTGAGGTTGGCGCGTGACAGCTGCAGGGCGTTACCGGCGGTGTGATGAAGCTCCGCCAGCGCCCACTCGCGGGCCAGCCGCGCGCCCTGCCACATAACCAGCAGCAGCGCGATGCTGACCGCCAGCACTACCAGCATGCGCCGGCGTCCGATGCGTCGTTGCGGCGTATCCCTCATCGCCGGCTGACAAGCGCTGTGCCGGCCACGACCGGGTCGGTGCCTCCTGGGTGGCGCATACTCTCCCCTTGGGTGAGTCGAGTCGAAACATCATGCTACGTGGATCGCGACAGGCCGCACAGTATCGAATGGTCGATGCCGGCGGGCGCCCTTGAAAGGGCGCTGGCGTGCCACACACCAGGATGTGCCTGAAACGCCTTGTTCCATCCATCCGCTCCGGCGTCATTGGTTATCGTCGTCTCCTTGATCAGGCAGGGGTGAAAAAATGGGCAGCGCGGATGCGATAATTTTTTCAGGAAAGTGCGCCCAGAGCGCCGGTTCGCGTCCCCGGTACAGCCGCAACGATCGAGGCGCCTGATAACAACTCTCGTCGAGTACATCGTTCGTGCGGTGGAAACCTGATCGCTTTTCAAGGCCTGCGTCGGCGACGCCCTCGGTCGGACAAAAAAATGCCCCGCATGAGCGGGGCATTGTCTTGAGAGGCGATCGGGATCAGACGTTGTTTTGTTCGATGCCCTGAATGTACCAGGGGGACTGGTCGCGCACTTCACGAACCAGATGCCAGGTCTCGTTGAACTCGTTGTCCTGACCGTCCTCTTTCATGATGCCGTGAAACAGCACCGTGGCTTCGGCCTGCTTGCCGTGTTCGCGCACATCACCCAGCTCGGCAAACAACCGCACGACCTCGGTCTGGTTGTTGGCGCTTTGCTCGGCGCGCTCCTTGCGTAGCAGGTTATAGAGCTCGGGTGTGACAAACTCCTGAATTTTCTCGAAGTCGTTGTTGTCCCAGGCGCGCTGCAGGTTCATGAAGTGCTCCTTGGCACCGGACAAAAACTGCTCGCGGTTGAACCAGTCGGGCTCGCTGCCGGCCATGGCCGCACCACCCATGGCACCACCGGCAGTCCCACTGGACGTGCCGCCAATGTCATGCGCCTGACGCTGCTGGTGCTGAGGCTGCTCGTCGTGGGCGCCGGTGTTGGTCGCTCGACGCCGCGCCGCCAGCACCTTCCAGGCCACAAAGCCCAGCAGCGCGATCAGCAGGATATCCATGAAGCGGATGCCGTCGAAAGCGCCGCCAAAGAACAACGACGCCAACAGACCGCCTGCCATGATGCCGGCCAGCGGGCCCATGAAGCGGGACATGCCACCACCGGCGGCGCGTGTGCCCTGCTGGGCCTGACGCGGCGGTGTGCTGGCCTGGCTGCTGCTCGGGCTTGACGAACGGGAGTAGCTGCCAAAGCTCTTGCCGCCGCCGAAGCGCTTGGCGTCGGCATGCTCGACGGCCAGGCCAAAGCTCATCAGACCGATGAGCAGGGTGATCAGTAGATGACGCATGAGAGATCCTCCCGATAAATGCATCATTGAGTGGTGGTCAATTGACCATCGTTGCGATTACTGCGCGTCGCGGGTAAATACCCAGCTGTTGTGATCCGACAGGTCGGCATTAAAGCGATAGCCGCCCATGTCGAAGGCCTTTAGATCGTCACGTTTCTCGAGTCTTTGCTGCACCATCCAGGCGCTCATCATGCCGCGCGCCTTTTTGGCATAAAAGCTGATGACCTTGTACTGCCCGTTTTTGGCATCCTTGAAGACCGGGGTGATGACATCGCAATCGAGATGCTTGCGGTCAATGGCGCCGAAGTATTCGTTGGAGGCCAGATTGATCAGCACCGGGTCACCGCTGCTTTCTTTCACCGCCTGATCCAGATCGCGTGTCAGACGCTCTCGCCAGAAGGCATAAAGATCACGCCCGGCCGGGTTTTCAAGCTTCGTGCCCATCTCGAGGCGATAGGGCTGCATCAGATCCAGCGGGCGGAGCATGCCGTAAAGTCCCGACAGGATGCGAAGATGCGACTGCGCCCACTCAAGGTCATTTTCCTGCCAATGCGCCGCTTCAAGCCCGGTGTAGACGTCGCCCTGAAAGGCCAGTATCGCCTGTTTGGCGTTACTTGTATCAAACGGTGTCTGCCACTGCTCGAAACGCGCCACGTTGAGACCTGCAAGCTTGTCACTGATCCCCATCAGCTGTGACAGGGCCTGCGGTGAATAGTCGCGCAGAATATCGATCAGTTGACGGCTCTGGTCCAGATAATCCGGCTGCGTGGCCATCGTTGTTGAGGAAGGCGTTTCAAAATCCAGCGTCTTGGCTGGGGACAGCACGCTCAGCATGCAGATTCTCCGCTCATGTTGTCACGATTATAACCCCTCCGGCCCCGGCATCAGACTGCATTAAGCCAGTGCCAGGCCAGAGGGAGGACGTATGGTGTCCGGGCCCCGGAAAGGAGATGGGTCAGGGGCAGGGGTTGGGCAGGCGCTTATGGACGCCTTCAATGGCTTCAATAACCTCATCGGAAAGCGTCAGCGGCTCGCTTGCGATGTTGTGATCGAGCTGCTCAAGCGTCGTGGCGCCGATGATATTGCTGGTCACAAAGGGCCGGGTGTTGACCCAGGCCAGCGCCATCTGGGCCGGATTGAGATCAAAGCGCCGGGCGATATCGACATAGGCCCAGGTGGCTTCTTCGGCCAGCGTCGAATTGTAGCGCTGAAAGCGTTCAAACAGGGTAAGGCGCGCCCCATCCGGTTTGACCCCGCCCAGGTACTTGCCGGTCAGTACCCCGAAGGCGAGCGGCGAATAGGCCAGAAGCCCCACACTCTCGCGATGGCTGATCTCGGCCATGCCGACTTCATAGCTGCGGTTGAGCAGGTTATAGGGGTTCTGAACCGATACCACGCGCGGCAGGTTCATGGTCTCGGCCAGGCGCAGACAGGTCATCGTGCCCCAGGGCGTTTCGTTGGACAGGCCGATGCTGCGAATCTTGCCGGCATCCACGGCTTCCTTGAGCGCCGACAGGGTCTCCTCCAGCGGCGTAGCGTCCGGGGCCTCTTCATGCTGGTAGTCCAGCTTGCCGAAATAGTTGGCGGGGCGGTCCGGCCAGTGCAGCTGATAGAGATCGAGATAGTCGGTGTTCAAACGCTTGAGGCTGTCATCGAGGGCCTGATGGATCTGCTGACGCGAAAGCTTCGGTCCGCCGCGCAGATACTCCATGCCGCGGCCGGCACCGGCTACCTTGCTGGCCAGCACGATGTCGTCGCGGCGGCCGCGAGCCTTCAGCCAGCTGCCAATATAGGCTTCGGTACGACCCTGTGTCTCGCCGTTCGGCGGTACCGGGTACATTTCAGCGGTGTCGATGAAGTCGATACCGGCGGCCAGGGCGCGATCGAGCTGCTCGTGCGCCTGACTTTCACTGTTTTGTTCGCCAAAGGTCATGGTGCCAAGACAAAGCCGGCTGACCGTTATGCCACTGTCACCGAGAGGACGTCTTTCCATGGGGTTTCCAGAGCCTTGTAAAGCAGGTGAATGCCCATGTTAGACGGGCGGTGATGCGCGGGCAAACACGGGGCTTGAGTCACTTCCTGCACAGGCGTATATTGCCGGCCTCGCCACGCGGGGGAGCCAACCCTCGCCGCGGTGATGACGGGGCTGCCCCTTCTGGTTTTTTACTCTGCAGGTGATGAGTCACCTTCACGGCAACAGTGGTTCGCATCAATGCCTGATCCCTGCCACGCTACGTGCAGACAGGGCATGTATCGAATGCTGGAACTTACAAGGTTGGTTGTTATGCTGCGGTCTGCTCAAGTATTCACCCGGTTTGAATATCGTCTGGCATCGCGTCTGATGCAGGCCCCATGGCTGGAAGGCTCCGCCCACAAGCGTCGCCTGACCATGCACCTGTTTCGGCGCTGTGCCAATGCCGGGCACGTTGATGCGCTGTCCACCTATGGTGTCATGCTGTTTCGTCGTGGCCACACGGCGCGTGACAAGGCCCGGGGCGTACGCTGTGTCGTCAAGGCGGCCGAGGCCGGCCACCCCGAGGCGCAGTATCAGGTGGCACACATGTACGAACACGGTTGCACCCAGTTTGCCCGTCGGGAAGACCGCGCGGTGACCTGGTATGCTCGCGCGGCCGAAGCCGGTCATGACGGTGCCGCCCAGCGACTGGCTCGCGCCTTCGATCACGGCGAGCTGGGCCTGCCGGTGGACCCTGAGCGTTCACGACACTGGCAGCTGGCAGATGACGATACCGCCATTGCCGCTCGGCAGATGACCTCAATGCCCGGGAGTGCGCCGGCGCTCCAGTAAGGCCAGTGCTTGCACCGGTCGAGACATTGAAAAAGCCCGAATCCAGTGGATTCGGGCTTTTTCGTGGCCGCAGGCTGATTGACGTTCAGGCCGCCGGGTCAGGCGCCGGAGACGCCCATCAACACCTTGCCGGTACTGGTGTTCTCTTCCAGAAAGCGCATGGCGTTGTCAGCTTCCTGAATGGAGAAGGTGCGATCGATCAGCGGCTTGATGCGACCATCTTCCAGCAGCGGCCAGACGTGAGCATGCAGGGCGTCCATGACGCTGCCCTTGCCGGCCGGCGAGCGTGAACGCAGGGTCGAGCCGATCAGGCGCTGACGTTTCATCAGCATGCGCGCCAGATCTACATTGGTTTCACGACCGCCCATGAAGCCGATCAGGATGATGCGCCCGTCGAGGTTGAGCACCTGCTGGTTCCATTCGATGTACTCACCGGCCACCGGGTCCAGCACGACATCGACCCCGCCCCAGTTCTGTACGGCCTCGACAAAGCTGCCGTCGTGGCGGTTCCAGCCGGCCTGGGCACCCAGCGCCTTGCAGGCCTCGATTTTTTCCTGGCTGCCCACGGTGACAAAGCAGGGGTTGTTGAAGGCGTGGCACAGCTGAATGGCGGCCGTACCGACACCGCTGGCCCCGGCGTGCAGCAGCACCCGTTCGCCTTCGCGCAGATCCGCTTCCATGTAGAGATTGAGCCAGGCGGTGGCGAACACCTCGGGCAGGGCGGCGGCGTCGCGCAGCGTCATGCCCTCGGGGATGCGCAGGACCTGCGCTTCGTTGACAACGACCTGTTCGGCATAGCCGCCGCCGGCGAGCAGCGCGCAGACCTGATCGCCCACGCGAAAGCGCTCGACGGACGGCCCCACGCTTGCCACCACACCACTGACTTCCAGACCGAGAATTTCGGAGGCCCCTTTGGGCGGTGGGTAGCCCCCGTCACGCTGGAGGACATCCGCGCGGTTCATGCCCGCCCAGGCCACATCGATCAGAATTTCGCTGCCGCCGGGAGAGGGCAGATCCTTGTGCTCACACCACTGAAGGTGGGAATCCTTGACGGCGATGGCATACATACGTTGCTGCTCCCGAAAGGTTGCGGTTTAGTCGAAAAGGGCATCCAGCAGATCATCCGGCGTGTCGGCACTGATCAGCGTGGCGCACGTCTCGGCGTTGAGAAAGCCCGCCTCGACCGTGTTATCCAGAAACTGTAGCAGGGGATCAAAGAAGTGTTCGTGATTGAGCAGGCCAATGGGCTTGCGGTGCAGATCCAGATAGCGCCAGGTCCAGGTCTCGAAGAACTCTTCAAAGGTACCGATGCCGCCGGGCAGCGTGACAAAGGCGTCACTGGCGGCGGCCATCTGCGCCTTGCGGGTATGCATGTCCGGCACCGTGATCAGCTCTGTCAGGCCCGTATGCGCCACCTCACGTTCGACCAGATGACCCGGTATCACACCAATGACCTCACCGCCGGCGGCCAGGGCCGCGCTGGCACAGGCCCCCATGAGACCGGTATTGCCGCCGCCGTAGACCAGGCGCCCGCCGCGCCGGGCAATGCCCTCGCCGACGGCTTCGGCCAGCTGCTGCCAGTGAGGGGCACGGCCGCTGCGCGAGCCCATGTAAACACAGACGCTGCGGCCCTCAAGGGGCCGGGTATGGCTGTTCATGACGATTCCTGCTGCTGGTGGATCAGAGGGGTGATGCGATCCGGCGCTCAGCCAACGCTTGAGGCCACTTGCGGGTAGTGCTCATCAATCCAGGCGCCGATGGCGTTATGATCGCTGACATGATGAGCGTACTGCGTATGCAGGCAGCGCACCTGCTGCCAGTTGGTAATGCCGCCCACGCCGCGCTCGGTCAGGGCTTTTGTAAAGCCCAGCCGCTCGATCTCGGCGCGCTCGTGCTCGCTGATCCACGACCAGCGCTTTTGCACGTAGGCCTCGTGGCTTTGACGGTAGGCCTCGCGCAGCGCCTCGTTGTCCTGAAGGTGGGCTTCGAGACGCTTGATCACGCCATCGGCTTCAAGATGTGACAGCGCCACGGTCAGCTCGCGACTGCAGAGCCAGTAGAGCGTCGGAAAGGGCTTGCCTTCCACCAGCGGGGCCACACGCAGGGCGAGTGGCGTGCCGCGGCTGTCTTCGGCGCTGACGGCCTGAAGACCGCGCGGTGCGCGGCCCAGCTGCTGTGTAATGATATCGAGCTGGGCGTCGCTGGGGGCGTGGTCGGTACGAATGATCATGATCGGATAGGCGGTTCGACGTGGGCGCAGGGCACACGATCCTGAAAGGAAAAGGAGAGGACACGGTCCGTGTAAAAACGGGTATGCATCATAGACATGCCCCTGGTCACCGGCAAGGCGTGAGCGGCCATCTTATACTGACCGGCAGTCCGGTCGCGACCTTGTCCCTGTTACCCGTTTCGGAGACGCCATGTCACAAGGCGATACCACTGCAACCGCCTGCTGCGCCCTCTGCGCTCGTCAGGGCGTGCCGCTGACGCGTCACCATCTGATTCCGCGTGCCCTGCACGGTCGCAAGCGGGTTCGCAAACGTTTCAGCCGCGAAGAGATGAAAGGCGATATTCTGATGATCTGCCGGCCCTGTCACAGTCATATTCATCGTGTGCTCAGCGAGCGCGAGATGGCCGAGCATTACCACACGCGCGATGCGCTGCTGGCGCAGCCGGAGATTGCCGAGTTCGCCCGCTGGCTTTCCAGTCGGCCGGCCGGCTTCAAACCCAAATCGCCGATCAAGCGCCAGCGCTGAATCCGGGTCGGCGCGTCAGAGAAGACGCTGGGCGCTGTGATCCTGCCAGGCTCTGGGAAGGCGCTCATCGAGTGCCGGGGCAAGCCAGTGCGGCAGGGCGCTGCGGGCCTGATCAAGGCTCTCCCAGCGGCGCAGGCGTACCCATGCCCACGCCCAGCCGTCACACTGCGACGGCGTCTGTGGCATCGGGTGGGCCGGCATCTGGGACAGCAGAAACAGCGCGCTGCGAGCCGCCCAGCCCGGCGGGCGATCCGTACTCGAGTCCGGGGCGGCCCAGCGTCTGAGCGTGTCGCCGTCCGGGTCGCGTTCCGGGTCACCCAGACTGGCGATCCGGGCCGTATCGGCCAGAATGATGCCCAGTTTCTCGGGCGTGGTATCGCCGATTTCGAGCCAGCGTTCGATCAGGGAAGGCAGGCCGGCCATGGCGCTGGTATAAAAGTCGCTATCGGTCATGACGTGTCTACCTGGATAGGGTCAGCTCGGACAAGGATAACGATGCCGCTTTTATTACGACATCATGTGTTCAATCACGCTTCGGTCATGGTCTGACCGAACCTGCATTTCGGGGAGTCTGCATGTCGCACGACAGTGCCGCCTTTGATTTTACGACACCGCTGGATCGGCGTGTGTACCCTACCACCAAATGGCAGCTCTACGATGAGGACGTGCTGCCGCTGTGGGTGGCCGACATGGATTTCGCCGTGGCACCGGCCATTCAAAATGCGCTTGCCGAGCGACTGGCGCATCCGGTCTTTGGCTATACCCACGCCGATCGTGGCCTGAAACAGGCGCTGTGTCAGTGGAGCCTGGCGCGTTACGGCTGGGAGATCGAGGCCGACTGGCAGCACTGGCTGCCCGGTGTGGTACCGGCCCTGCACGTGGCCAGTCTGGCGCTGACCGAGCCCGGCGATGGGGTGCTGACCGTCACGCCCATTTATCCGCCCTTCCTGAAGGTGGCGGACAACACCGGGCGCACTGCCCAGACGGCAACCATGCGCGCGCCAACCTCCGAGGACCCGCTGTGGCGGCTGGATTTCGACGCCATGGAAGCGGCCGTCACGCCCCGCACCCGGCTGCTGCTTTGGTGTCATCCGCACAACCCGACCGGGCGCGTCTTTGATGAGGAAGAGCTGTCCCGACTGGCCGATTTCATCGAACGCCATGATCTGATCGTCTGCTCCGATGAGCTTCACTGCGATCTGATTCTCGATGGCAGTGCGCATCGACCGCTGGCGCATGCCGAGCCGCGCCTGGCCGCGCGCACCATCACACTGTGGGCGGCGTCCAAGACCTTCAACGTGGCCGGGCTGACCAGCGCCTGCGCCGTGATCAGTGATGATGATCTGCGCGCGCGGTTCAAGCGGGGCTGCCTGGGGCTGATGCCCTCGGAAAACATCATGGGCGAGACGGCGGCCAGGGCCGCCTTCGCGGATGGCGAACCATGGCGTCAGGCGCTGCTGGCACAGCTTCGTGACAATCTGGCGCTGATTGAATCCTTTGTTGAGCGCTGGCCGGGCGTGAAGATGAGTGTGCCTCAGGCGACCTTTCTGGCGTGGCTGGACCTGCGTGAGGCAGGCCTGGGCGAGGCGCCCCAGAAGGAAGTGCTCAAGCGTGCGCGGGTGGCGCTTAATAACGGCGCCGATTTTGGCTGGCCCGGCTTTGCCCGACTCAATTTCGGCACCGGACGTGCCCTGCTGGAAGACGCCCTGACGCGAATGGATGCGCTTTTGGGTAACGGCGGCGGACAGTAGAAGTAAAAACGCCCGGCCTCTCTGGAGGCCGAGCGTTTGATGAGGCGGCTGATGATCAGTACAGCAGGGTGAACATGCGGCGACGGTAGGTGACCGTCAGCGGATGATCACCCCCCAGGGCATCGAACACACGCAGCAGCGTCTTGCGCGCGGCGTCTTCACCGTAGCTGCGATCGCGCTTCATCAGCTCAAGCAGACTCTCGAGACCACGCTCATAGTCACCGTCGGCCACGGCACGCAGGGCACGCTGAAACTGCGCGTCGCTGTCATCGCGGTCTGACATCGCCTCGATCTCTTCCGGCGACAGCGCCTCACGGGCGAAATCAACACGGGCACGCACGCCGCGCGCCTTCACGCCGTCACGGTATTCCGGCGGCAGGGCGTCGATGATGCTCAGCGCGTCATCAAAGTGGCCTTCGCGGGTCATGACGCCGGCCATGTCGATGCGATAGTCATGATCGTTGGGGTTTTCGCTGATCAGCTGCTCATACAGGCCGCGGGCCGTGGCGGTATCGCCGGCCTCCAGCGCCTGCTGAGCCTGTTCCTCGAGGCTCTGGCTGCCGCCTTCGGGGGCGGTGATGTGCTTGCCGAGCCATTCGCGAAGCTGGCGTTCCGGCAGTGCCTCATGGAGCTGATCATGGAGCTGGCCCTGAATGATCAGCTTGACGTCGGGCACCGAGCGGATGCCCAGCTGAGCGGCAATCTGCTGCTGCTCATCGATGTTGAGCTTTGCCAGGATAAAGGTGCCCTGATACTCATGGGCCAGCTTTTCCAGCGTCGACATCAGGGTCTTGCAGGACTCACTTTGCGGCGACCAGCTCTGCAGCATCACCGGAATATGCATGGAGCCTTCCAGCACTACCTGCTGGAAGTTGGACATGTCCACGTCAAGGATGAACTGCGAGGCATCGACATCGCCGCCGGCGCTCTGACCGGGCTGTGATGACGGCGCGCCCATGGGTTCACCGGTTTTGGGATCAACGATCTGCATGATGGCAAACTCTCGCTAAGGGGGATTCACGATACGTTCGAATATAGGGGTTTATGGCGCTGGCCGGGGGCGAATTCAAGCCGCCCTGCCAAACAGGGTAGCGAAACACGACATGAAGGCTGGGAGGTGGCAATGAACAATATCGGGATTCTGGAAGGGAGCGCGTCGTGATGCTGGTCAAATGGCTGGCCGGGGTAGTGGCGCTTGTGGCGCTGCTACTGGCGGGGCCTGCGATCGTGTGGTGGCTGGGCGGAATCGATACGCGCACCGGCTGGGCCAATGCCGGACGAGAATCCGCCGGCCTGGCGCCCCGGGCCGAGGCGTTTGAGGGCGCCGTGGTCCAGCTTTACGGGGCGCGTGCCTACAACTGGCGCGGCGCCTTTGCCATGCACACCTGGATTGCCGTCAAGCCGGAAGGCGAGCGTGGCTATACCACCCATGAGGTGCAGGGCTGGCGCCAGCCCACCGTTCGTACGCGCTACGGCGCCCCCGATCGGGAATGGTTCGGGCAGCGCCCGCATCTGCTGGCGGATCTGCGCGGCGAGCAGGCCGCGCGCGCCATCGCCGGTATTGAACAGGCCGTCGATGACTATCCCTGGTCGCAGCGCTATCGCGTCTTTCCCGGCCCCAACAGCAACACGTTTATTGCCTGGCTGATTCGTCAGGTGCCCGAGCTGGATGTGGAGATGCCTTCGCTGGCACTGGGCAAGGATTATCTGATCGATGACACGCGAGCGCTGGGACATTTTTTCGGCCCGACGCCCAGCGGCACGGGCTATCAGCTCTCCCTGTATGGACTGCTCGGGATCATGGTGGCGCGTGACGAGGGGCTCGAGTTCAATCTGCTGGGGCTGGTGTTTGGAGTCGATCCGCTGGACCTGGCCATCAAGCTGCCCGGCATCGGCCGCATCGCGCCGGCACCGCTGTATCAGTCGCAGTACGAATGATGCACGACGCAAGCCGTAGCCGGACACCGGGCAGGGCATTCAAACGCCGGCCTAGGAGCCGGTCATGGAGTCGTCGAGGCACCGATGTTGAAACCAGCAGGGAACCGATGACTCGGGCCATCAGCGGCGTTTGATGCGCTCCCGAGCGACAGACGTCAAAAAGCCGACCCGGAGGTCGGCTTGATCAACGGTTGGTCGCTGGTAGCGGGGGCCGCCGGTGTTGAAATCAACAGGGAACCGACGACCGTTGCGTTCGGACAGTGAGGATAGGGCGTTCCTCAAACACCAGACGTAAAAAAGCCGACCCGAAGGTCGGCTTAATAAACTGTTTGTCGATGGTAGCGGGGGCCGGATTTGAACCGACGACCTTCGGGTTATGAGCCCGACGAGCTACCAGGCTGCTCCACCCCGCATCGACGTGCTGTGCATCTTACGCGATTTTGTTGCGGTGTCAATCGTTGGTGTCAACTTCCTGCAACATTGCCATGAGTGACTCGAGGCGAGGGGCGATATGCTGCCAGTCATCTGCATCGATCGGGCCGCTGGCCAGCAGCCGATTCTGCAGCTGTTCGAGCTCTTCCATGGGGCCGGGCATGTTGCCCATGGCATCATTGAGTCGGGCCACCTGGACATCCAGCCGCCGTGAGGAGTCCTCGCTGCCCAGCGGGGCATCCACCAGCACGGACAGATGCACGCGAAGGTGCTCAAGCCACTCGCGTGCCTTGGCCTGCTCACCGCTTGCGCGACGCTCGTTGCGCAAGCGATGCGCCTCCAGCGCCTGCGAGGAGAGGGGAAGTGGCGTGTCAACGCTGTCGGCGGGCTCGCCGGCCAGCGCCCGGCTGTCGGCGGCCACATGCGCCTCGAGCAGCGGCTGCCACTGCTGCCAGCGCTCGGCCAGCGTGCCCAGTGCCAGGCGATCAAGCCGCTCCCGGCGATCGCGAAGGATGCCTTCCCAGCGCTTGAGCATGCCGGCGGTGCGAGGCCCGTTGGGCAGCGGCATCAGCGCGTCGGCTTCCTTTTCGGCCTCATCGAGGGTTACCTGCTCGGCAGCACTTTCAGGTATCCACCCGTCAAGGCGATCGATCAGGGCCTGCATCTGATCAAGGCGGCTGTCGCGCTGTTGACGCTGCTGATTGCGCTGGGCATTGCGGCGCTCGAAGATGGTGTCGCAGTGCTGGCGAAAGGCGCGCCACAGGGCCTGCTCTTCGCCTCTCGGAGCGCGACCGAGTTCACGCCAGCGGGTCTGCAGCGCCTTGGCCCTGTCGGCCCGGCGCTCGTCATCGATATCGGCGCCTTCCAGCTCGCGAATCTCGTCGACCAGTTCCTGCTTGGCCTGGGCCACGGCACGTGCCTGCTGATCGATCAGGGTCTGCAGGGCCCGCAGTGATTTCGTGAAACGCTGGCGCAGTTCACCTTCCCGGTCGCGCGGTACGGGCGACCACTGACGCCATGCCTCGCGGGCGCGATCGCGAATGGTACGCAGGCTGTCGGGATCGGAGGTGGCCGCCGTATGGTTGACCAGCGTTTCCAGCTGTTCGCAGAGTCTTTCCCGTTCGGCCATGTTCTGTTCGCGCTGCTGGTCGCGGCGCTGATAAAAGCCGGCCAGCTGTTCGCGGACCTGATCGGAGGCCTGACGAAAGCGTGTGGAACGTTCGCGCGAGGCCGCGGCATCCCCCAGCGCCTTCCAGTCGCGCACCAGGCGGCGATGCTGCTGGTCACGGGCGGGCTCATCCATGTCCGCAGCGGCAAGTCCTTCCATTCCTTCGATCAGCTGCTCGCGCTTGGGCGCGGCGGCAAAGTTGCGCCAGTCGCGCAGCTCATGGGTGCGCTGGCCGAGCTGATTGAGCCGGGTCTGCAGGCTGTCACGCTTGTCGACCGGCAGGCGGTGGCGGCGCTGCATCAGGCTGTCCAGCAGCCGCGTGGCTTCCTGGAGCTCGCCGCGATCAAGCTGGTTTTCCAGCTGATCAAGGGATTGCTGGAACTGATCCGGGTCAAGCGTGTTGCGCGACGATGGGCTGCTGTCCGCAGGCGATACGGGCTCGGGCAGGTGCGTGAGCAGGGTCGGGCAGGGCAGCCCCTCCGGCCAGGCAATGGTGCGCTTCAACTGCTCAAGGGTCTGGAAATCGCGGCTGTCGATGGCACTGCTCAACGCCTGCTGGTGTTCTTCAAAGCGCTGCCAGGCTGAGGTCAGTTCGCTCGCCCTTTGCAGCAGCGCTTCAAAATAGTGCTGATCTTCCTGACTCGGGGCGATGCGGTCGGTGAGGTCACGCCACTGTTCGGCCTGCAGCCTGAAATGGGCCTGCAGCTGGGCCACGTCCTGAGCGTCCAGCGTGGCGCGATGCTCAAGGTCCTTCAGGGCCTGCTTCAGCGAATCGATAATCCGCTGGCTGTCGCGGCGGGCCATGTCCATGGCCTGTTCGCGCGCCTGCTCTTCACGCTGGGCGTTGTCATGCTCAATCACCCGCGTGTGTGTGGCCTGTTCGACCTGGTGGAACTTCTGACGCTGTGAGTCATCGGCATCGTCTGCCAGCGATCGCCATTCGCGCACCAGGTGACGGTAGCGCGCCGGCAGCATGGGCTCCCACTGCTGATCTGACAGACGTGTCATGGCCTGGATCAGGTCATCACGACGCTGTTGGCGGGCATCCTGTTCGCGGCGCTGGTCACGGCGCTGATTGAGCCTGTCGCGGGCACCGCGCATGATCTGTTTGTCACGACGGGCCTCACGCGCAAGACGCTCGAGCCCCTCGTCGCTGTCGACGCGCCCGGCTGCGGCCTGACGCACGCTGGCGATCGAATTCTGGCAGGCCTGTTCGATCAGGGCGCCCTCATCCTCGATACGCTCAAGAGCGGCCAGCCTGAGCTGCTGGTTATCGGCATGCGTGGCCATGTGCGTCAGCAGGGCAGGGGCATCGAGCGTCTTTACGACCTGCTGACGCTGCGCCAGCGACAGGAGGGTGCGTTCCCTGCCGGTGAGCGTGTCAAGTAACGTGCGATGCAGGGGCGACCCCGCCTCAACGGTAGTCAGCAGTGTCTGGTAGCGTTCCGGCGTGGCCAGACGGGCGAGGGCGGCATGACGTACTTCGGCATTGTCGTCATGAAGCAGGGTCTCGAGTTTTTCGCGATCGCGCTCGACGGTCAGGCCGGCAATGGCTTCCTGACGGATACGGGGATCGTTGTGACGCCAGCGTGGCGCAAACAGACGTTGTAGAAATCCGGGCATGAGATCGATGTCTTTCCAGGCAACTGGCGGTGGCTGAATACCGGGCGATACGGGCGTATTTGATGTCAGAGGATGATAACAGGCCCGGGGGCGTGTGGCAGAGTTCCCTTTCAGGGGCGTCGGCAACTGGCGACACCTGACAGACGCCGGCACACACCGTATGATCGTGGTCCGGAAACACTATCATCGCTCAGGGCGTTCATTCATTATCCGACAGGAAACCGGGCATGAGTCTCAAGGTGGATCAGACGGCCACTGCCTTTACGTTCAAGGGCGGCATGCTGCCCATGACGGTCATGGAGCTTGCAAGCTCTGACCCCGAACGTATCAGTGCGCAACTGGCAGGCAAGCTTAGTCAGTCACCGGCCTTTTTTCAGCATACGCCAGTGGTATTGAGTGTTGAAAAACTCGATGATACCTCACTGGCGCTGGAGCGTCTTTGCGCCGTATGTCGTTCGCACAAGCTGCTGCCGGTTGCGGTCAGGGGTGGAAGCGAGGGTATCAAACAGTCGGCATGGGCGCTTGGACTGGGCTGGTTTCCACCTCAGGAGTCGCGGGAGTCGCGTACGCTGGCGTCGGTGACGCCGCCACCTTCGCCATCTTCCGTGGCGCAGGACGTCGGCCATGGCGGTCGTATTTTTCGTGGTACGGTACGCTCGGGCCAGCAGATCAGCGCCGCCGAGGGTGACCTGGTCGTCGTGGGTGCCGTCAACGCCGGTGCCGAGGTGCTGGCCGCCGGCAGCATCCACGTGTACGGACCGCTGCGCGGTCGCGCGCTGGCAGGCATCCACGGTGATCGTGACTGCGGTATCTTCTGTCACGAGCTGCATGCCGAGCTTTTGTCAGTGGCCGGCAACTATAAGCGCCTTGAGGATATCGACCCGTCGCTGCTCGATACGACAGTTCAGGTCAGACTGAGAGACGATCAGTTATCCATAGAAGCACTCGTCTGACCACGAAGCCCCTTACAACGCAACAGTTACAGGAAGCGCATTTTGGCCAGGATCATCGTCGTTACATCAGGAAAGGGCGGGGTCGGCAAGACCACCAGCGCGGCAGCCATCGCTACCGGTCTGGCCTTGAGAGGCAACAAGACCGTCGTTATCGATTTTGATGTGGGCCTTCGAAATCTCGATCTGATCATGGGCTGCGAGCGTCGTGTGGTCTACGACCTGGTCAACGTCATTCAGGGCGAAGCGGGTCTTAATCAGGCCATGATCCGTGACAAGCGCTCCGACAATCTCTATATCCTGCCGGCCTCACAGACCCGCGACAAGGACGCCCTGACGCTCGAGGGCGTCGAGCAGGTACTTGAAAAGCTGTCGGAGGATTTCGACTATATCGTCTGCGATTCGCCCGCCGGTATCGAGCGCGGCGCCCAGCTGGCGATGTATTTTGCCGACGAGGCGATTGTGGTCACCAACCCGGAAGTCTCCTCGGTGCGTGACTCCGACCGCATCCTGGGGCTTCTGGCATCCAAGACGCGGCGCGCCGAGCAGGCGCAGGATCCGGTGATCGAGCGGCTTTTGATTACCCGCTATGACCCCAATCGGGTCGACAGCGGTGACATGCTGAATCTGGAAGACATTCAGGAAATCCTGGCAATCAAGCTGATCGGTCTGATTCCGGAATCCGAGGCCGTGCTGCGCGCGTCCAACTCCGGGGTGCCGGTGACGCATGACCAGGACAGCGACGCCGGTCAGGCCTATAGTGATACCGTGGCCAGGCTTTTGGGAGATGAAAAGCCGCTACGCTTCCACCAGCTACAAAAGAAAAGTTTTCTGAGTCGGATCTTCGGCGGGGGGCGTCGGTGAAATTACTGGAGTTTCTAAAGCGTGAGCGCAAGAAGTCTGCCTCGGTCGCCAAGGAGCGACTGCAGATTATCGTGGCACATCAGCGCGGTCAGCGGGGTCAGCCCGATTACATGCCCATGCTGGAGCGTGAGCTGCTGGAGGTCATCCGTCGCTATGTCGAAGTCGAGCAGGATGCCATCAATATCAGCCTGGACAGCGAGGATGACTGTTCGGTACTGGAGCTCAACGTGACCCTGCCCAACCGCGATTGAACCGCCGCTCTTGAGCGCCTCTGCCGATGGCTCCGGTCGTCGCCAGAGGCGTTATCATTGATACCTGCCTGCCCCGTGATCCTTGTCTGGAGCCACTGCCTTGTCGGTCAGCTTTCTCTTTCACGACTACGAGACCTTCGGCGCCGACCCGCGCCGCGATCGTCCCTCCCAGTTTGCCGCCATTCGAACCGATGCGCAGTTCAATGAGATCGGCGAGCCCGAAGTCATCTACTGCCGGCAGAGCGATGACTATCTGCCTCAGCCGGTGGCGTGCCTGCTGACCGGGATCACGCCCCAGCAGGCCTCGCGCCGTGGCGTGCCGGAAACCGAATTTGCCGGGCGCATTCTGGAGATGATGCAGCAGGGCAATACCTGCACGCTGGGGTATAACTCGCTGCGCTTTGATGATGAGGTGACGCGACATCTCTTCTATCGCAACTTCATCGACCCCTACGCGCGCGAGTGGCAAAACGGCAATTCGCGCTGGGATCTGATCGATGCCGTGCGCGCCTTCTATGCGCTGCGCCCGGAAGGCATCGAGTGGCCCCGGCGCGAGGACGGCAGCCCCAGCTTCAAGCTGGACAAGCTCAGCGTTGCCAACGGTATCGAGCACGGCGACGCTCACGATGCGCTGGCCGACGTGCGGGCGACCATCGAGCTTGCAAAACTTTTGCGCGCGCGCAATGAAAAGCTCTTTGACTATCTGCTGGGGCTGCGCGACAAGCGTCGGGTGGCCTCGCTTCTGGATATTAATACCCGAAAGCCCATGCTGCATATCTCGCGGCGCTATCCGGCCAGTCGCGGCTGCAGCGCCCTGATTGCCCCGCTGGCCATGCACCCGACCAATCCCAACGGGGTGATTGTGGTGGATCTGGCCATGGACCCGGCGCCGCTTTTCGAGCTCAGTCCCGAGGCCATTGCCGAGCGTGTCTTTGCCAGCGCCGATGAGCTGGCGGAGGGCACGTCGCGCATTCCGCTCAAGGTGATTCATCTCAACCGCAGCCCGGTGCTGATGCCGATCAAGGCCGTGGACGACACCGTGGCCGAACGTCTCGGTATCGACCGTGAGGCCGCCGAGCGGCACTGGCAGCAGCTTGCCGGCAGTGCCGATATCGCCACCCGCGTGGCGCAGGCGTTCAGCGGTGCACCGCCGGAACCGCCGGCCGATCCCGATCTGATGCTCTATTCGGGCGGCTTTTTCTCCAACAGCGACAAGCGGGAAATGACGCGTATACGGGAAACGCCGGTCGAGGCGCTCGAGGCGCTGCGCCCCTCGTTTCAGGATGCCCGGCTGGAGGAGATGTTCTTTCGTTACAAGGCGCGTAACTATCCCGAAGTGCTGACCTCGGAAGAGCAGACGCGCTGGGAAAGCGATCGCTGGGAGCGCCTGAACGATCCGAAGGTGACCGCGATGACGCTGGCCGGCTTTGCCCGTGAAATCGAGCGGCTCAACGGCGAGCTCGCTCACATGAGCGACAGCGAGCGTCAGTGCATCGAGGAGCTGGTGATGCACGTTGAGGCGATGATGCCGCCGCAGGCCTTTGAATAGGCCTGCGACGCCGTATGGTGAGTACTATGGCGGGGCGGTCAGGAAAGGCTGCCAGGGGGCGTCGGTAATATTGGCCGCAACGCCATCGTCGGATCCTGCCACCAATACCGGACGTGACCGCAGCGCCTGCCAGACGGTGCGAATATTCTCGACACCCTGATCATTGACGGCGTCCGCCAGCTGCTCGCGGCGATCAAAGTCGGTCCAGCCGTGCGCCAGCTCCTGCCACAGGCGTGAGGTGCGTTGTCCCAGACGCTGCTCGCGCTCGACAAGACGCTCGGCAACGGCCTGCTGATAGGCGTCGATCCCCGCGTCATCCATGCCCGCGACCGTCTCGTCAAACCCTGTCATGAACTGATCAATACGCGAGCGCAGGGTGGCAGTGTCATGATCCGGTGATTGAACCAGCAGTGCCAGTCCGGGCGTGTCGAGCAGCGGCTGGTAGCGCGCCGAGACGATATACCCCAGCTGCTGATCGGTGCGAAGCTGATTGAAAAAGGGCGCGCTGATCATCTGGCCCAGAATGGCCATGCGGGCCTGATCTGCCACGCTTCGGCCCTCGCCCTGCAGATAGAGCAAGACCCCCGAGTCCCGGCGTCGGCTGTTGGGTCGCAGTGTCGGGGGCGTGGCGTTGGGTGACAGCACGGCCAGCTCGGGGATGGCATCCAGCGTGACCTCGGGTGCGAGCATCGTCTGCAGGGTCTCGGCCAGCTGTCGGGCGTGGGTGTCACTGGTGTCGCCGGCGGCCAGCGCCTGCACATGCAGCTCGGTCAGCCACTGATGACGAAAGTCCCGCAGCGCCTCGGGCGTGATCTCTTCCAGCGCCGCCAGACGTGCCTCGCTGGTCCAGCCGGGGGTGATCAGGCTTTGCACCATGGCACGATTGAGCTGCTCATGCAGGGCCGAGCCGGGCTCATCCTGCCAGCGACGTTTGAGGCTGCGACTGACGCGCTGAAGGTGATGATCGTCCATGTCGGCGTGCAGGAGCTGTTCGAGCACCTGCTCCATCACCAGTGCCTGACGGTCGCGCCAGCCTGAAAAGGAGAGCGTCATGCCGCGCGCATGGGCGTGGGCGCTCATGCCCTGGCCGGCCAGCCGGGCTGGATACAGCGCATCGGACAGACTGTCCTCCAGCCAGCGTGCCAGCAGCTCGGTCATGACCGATTGCTGAATGTCCTTGCCTGCCTTCGGGCTCTGCAGGCTGATCCGCCACTCCACGCGCGGTGCGCCAAACTCTCCCGTGGCGTGCAGCCATAGATCCAGCCCGGGGGTGTCGATGAGACGGCGGGTATCGGCTGATTCATCGTTGACCATGTCCAGGTCACGGGCAATGAAGTCGTTGGCCTTTGGCAGCGCCAGCCCTTCGGCCGCGCTCTGATCGGCCGCGCTCTGGCTGGCGGGGCTATATTGCCAGGGCGTGGCGAACCAGGGCGAGCGCTGCTCGCCGGTGACGTCGGGGCCGGTATAAAGACGCAGCAGTTTGTCAGGCGTCAGGACGTTCAGGTAGTCATGAATACGAGGGCCGTTAAAGCCCTCCATCAAAAAGCCGGCCCGGCGCACATCCCGCAGGGGATAGCGTGCCATTGCCATCGACAGGGCGGTGGCCTGCTGGGCAGGCGACTGACGCTGCTGAAAGCGAAACTGCTGTTCGACCATGCGAACCTGCTCGTCATAGCGCCACTGCACCACGCCCTGGTCACGAATCAGCTCGATCCAGGCCATGAGTGCGGCCTGAATCTCCTCCAGATGTTCGCTGCCCTGTGGGGTGAGCTCGATGTTGACCATTAAAAGGGCGCGCCGACCGTCGCCGCGAACGCTGCCGGCCGAAAGTCCGTCCGCCCAGCCACGCTGGCGCAAAAGGGCCAGCAGGCTGCCGGGCGCTTCGTGGCCGATCATGTGTGACAGAAACGAAACCGGCTTGATCCGATAGTCCTGGTCCGGGTCGGGAATGGGAAAGAGAAAACGGACCTGATGCTGATGATTCAGCGACTGCACGGCCATGGCCGCGGGCAGCTGATCATCGACCGTCAACGGCTGGTCGATGGTGCGACGCCTCAGGCCCCGATCAGGGACTTCGGTGAAATATTCACGGGCCAGTGTGGACAGGGCTTCCAGCGACTGGGGGCCGGTCAGTACCAGCGACATGGTGTTGGCATCGTAGTGCGCGTCATGAAAGGCCACGAGCGCGTCACGCAGGCTTTGCTGCGGATAGTCCCTGAGCGTGTCGAGATTGCCGATACTGAAGTGGTTGTAGGGGTGCTCGGGATTGAGGGCCTGACTCAGGGCATCCTCGATGCGTCGACCATCATCCTGCAGTCGAGCTTGATATTCGGCGTTAACGGCATGGCGTTCGCGCTCGACATAGGCATCATCCAGGGTCGGGGCGATAAAAAAGCGACTAAAACGTGCCAGTGCCGGAGCAAACGCCTCCGGTGCAATGTCAAAGAAGTAGTTGGTATCACGAGGCGCGGTAAAGGCGTTGTGATGGCCGCCATGCTCGCCCAGAAACTGCTGATAGTCGTTGGGGTCGGGATAGTGGTCGGTGCCCAGAAACAGCATGTGTTCAAGGAAGTGGGCCAGCCCCGGAAAGCGTGCAGGATTGAAGGCGCTGCCGGTGGCCACGTTCATCGCGGCGCCGGCACGTTCGGCTTCAGGGTCATGCACCAGCAGTACCTGCAGGCCATTATCGAGCGTCAGTGCCTGGTAGTCGGCGCTGTCGCCCGGCCCCGGGATGATGCGGTTGTCCTGCCCGCTGCTGGAAGAAACGTTCGTCGTCATGGTCATGGATATCACTATCGCTCGCGTGATCAGGACTGCAAGCCGCCCTGGGCGCTGAAGGTGTCTTGTGGTCCGGCTAGTGCCCGGTGGCATGAATGGCGCCACGTGTCGCGGTCAGCATGTGCCCGGTGGGGCGTGCACAGTGCCAGTTTTGATTGGCGGGGTCATTGACCAGTCGCTCGACCGGGAAGGCACCCAGCAGGGCAGGCGGTGCGGGGGTCAGCAGATCGCGTGCCTGGCTCAATGGGGTATCGGGAGAGAGCCAGGTGGCGGCCTGATCTGCGCCGATGACGGCAGGGAAGCGGTCGGTCAGTGGCGTCAGCGGTGCGTCCACATTCACCGTGATCAGGGCCATGGAGTCAAAGGCCGTTCGGATATCAGTCATGTAACGACACCAGATGCCTGCCAGCATGAAGGGCTCGCGATCGGTTCGGGTGACCAAAAAGGGCTGCTTCTGGCGCGGCAGCTGTTTCCAGACATAGACCCCGGAGACCGGGATCAAACAGCGTCGGGCGCTGAAGGCTTCGCGAAACATGCGTCTTTCATCGAGGGACTCTGCTCGCGCGCAGTGAGGGGCATGGTCAAGCACCTTGAGCCAGGAGGGCGTCATGCCCCAGAAGGCGCGACCCAAGTGAATCTCGCCCTGTTCCAGGCGCAGCATCGACAGCCAGTGCCTCGGTGCAAGGTTGGGGCTGGCGACGACGGGACTATCGATCACGATGTTGTCCAGCAGCCGGGCGGGATTCAGCGCTTCAATATATAAACGCCCTGCCATGGCACTCCCTCCTGAGGGCATGAAGATAAAAGCCGATTCTGCAACGTATTAAGGAAAACTTTGGAATGTAATGTATCCGTGTATAAAGACTGTCCACAGTCCTTGTAATTCCTGACTTCGCAATATCTCTTGCTTTTGAAGGCAGGCTGGATATGCTGTATGAAAACAGTGTTCGATCACAAAATATAACAGGCAGGAATTTTCATGGCGCGCCCAAGACAGCATTCACCGGAGGAGCTGCATGCCAGCGTCATGGCGGCATGCGACAGCTGGCTCAAGGAACACCCCATTCATGCCCTGTCCCTGCGCTCCATTGCTCGTGACGTCGGCTGTGCGCCCAGCACGCTGCTCAAGCTCTACGGCAGCTTCAACAATCTGCTTCAGTACGTCAACCTTGAAACGCTTGATAGCCTGAAAGCCCAGATTGATACCTTTCAGGCCGGCACGCCCGATGAGCGTCTGGAGGCGCTTGCGAGGGCTTACTGGAAGTTCGCCCGCAGTTATCCCTATCGCTGGCAGCTGCTGTTTGATTACCCGCTGGCCGAGGAGGGAGAACTTGATACCCGACAGGGGCGGATGATCGAGGCGCTGTTTCTGCGGGTCGAGGCCACGCTCAAGGAAGTACAGCCCGGCATGGCGAATATTGAAGCCAGTCGGCTGGCGCGCACCCTGTGGGGCAGCGTGCATGGCCTTGTGCAACTGGGGCTCAACGAGCGTCTGGGCTACGGCGAGGGCCAGGCCCTTGAGGTCACAGAGCTGCTGGATCAGCTTTTACGTACCATTCTGGCAGGTCTGCGTGCCGGGGGGGCAGGTCGTTGAGAAATGCCCTGAATCTGATGCGCAGCCGCTTTTTTGCGCCCTTTTTCTGGACCCAGGCGCTGGGCGCCTTCAACGATAACGTTTTCAAGAACGTCCTGCTGCTGCTGGTGACCTTTGTGGCTGTGCCCCGTCTGGGGTGGGATGCAGGCCTGATCAATAACCTGGCGGCGGCACTGTTCATCCTGCCCTATCTGCTGTTTTCGGCATGGGGCGGCCAGCTTGCCGATTATCGGGACAAGCGTCAGCTGATCATCGCGCTCAAGTGGCTCGAGCTTGTCACGATGAGCTGCGCGGCGCTGGCCATCTGGATGGACGCCTACGCCCTGCTGCTGGGACTTCTGTTCATGATGGGGACCCAGTCGGCACTTTTCGGCCCGGTCAAGTACGCCATTCTGCCCCAGCACGTGCAGCGTACGGAGCTGGTACAGGCCAACGCCTGGGTCGAGATGGGCACCTTTCTGGCCATTTTGCTCGGCACGCTCGGGGCCGGCATCCTGATGGCGCTGGGTGGCAACCAGGCGCACCTGTTGATTGGTGTGACGCTGGTCATGGTGTCCCTGTGCGGGCTGGGCGCAGCACTGCTGGTGCCACCGGCGCCGGCTCAGTCACGTGGACAGCTGAAGTGGCAGCCCTTTCGGGGCTCCTGGCAGGTGCTCTCGAACGCCTGGCGCACGCCCCGCATCTTTCGTGCCTTGATCGGCATCAGCATGTTCTGGTTTCTGGGCGCCTGCTATCTGACCCAGCTGCCACTGTGGACGAGTCACGTGGTGCGCGGCCAGGCAGGGGCGGTCACCATGCTGCTGGCGGCCTTTGCCGTGGGCGTGGGGCTGGGGTCGCTGATCTGTGCCCGCCTGTCGGCCGGTCGACTGGAGGTGGGGCTGGTGCCCATCGGCGCCTTCGTGCTGGCACTGGCCGGCTTTGATTTTGCCGCCCATCCGGCCCTGGGCACGGGTATCAACACGCTGGCAGATCTTGTGGGCATGCCGCGCTTCTGGTGGATGCTGTTTGACCTGACACTGATCGGGGTTGGCGGGGGGCTTTATATCATCCCGCTGTATACGCTGGTTCAGCTTCGCAGCAGTGATGAACATCGGGCGCGCATGATTGCCGCCAACAACATCCTCAATGCGCTGTTCATGGTGCTGTCGGCGGCCTTTGGTGCCGTGCTGATCGGGGTCATGGGCGTTACCCTGCACACCTTTTTTGCCTCGCTGGCGGCCATTTCCCTGCTGACGGCGCTGGTCTGCGCCCTGTTGCAGGCCCGCCCCATGATGCGCATCAGCATTTTTGTGCTGGTGCACATGTGGTATCGACTGCGTATCAAGGGTCTTGAAAATATTCCCGATGAAGGCGCAGCGATTGTGGTCTGCAATCATGTCAGCTTCATGGATGCGCTGGTCATGGGCGGTGCAAGCCCCCGGCCGCTGCGTTTTCTGATGGACAAACCCATTTACGAATCGCCCTGGCTCAACTGGTTCTTTCGCATGGCCGGTGCCATTCCGGTGGCCTCCGAACGTCGTGATCCCAAGGGCATGCGTCGGGCGCTGGATCTGGTCAGCAAGGCGCTCCAGAACGGGGAAGTGGTCATGCTGTTTCCTGAAGGGCGTCTGACTCGCGATGGCCACATGAACGAGTTTCGTCGTGGTATCGAGCTGATTCTCAGGCGTGATCCGGTGCCGGTGGTGCCGGCAGCGCTGTCGGGGCTCTGGGGCTCATGGTCGTCACGCTACGATGGCGTGCCCTTCAAGGGGATGCCCAGACGCTTTCGCGCCAGGGTCTGTCTGAGTTTCGGGGCGCCGGTGGCGTCAGAAACGGCCACGCGTAAATCGCTGCAGGCAAGCGTTGCCGCCCTCAAGATCAACATCGATCACCGTGCCAGTAACAAGCCCTTTAAAGAGCCGGTCGTACTGACCGAGCCTGATGCGGCGACAGGGCAGGAGAAGCGTCAGGCCGAACCCGGCTCAGTAGAGCGGTAAGGCTCAGCCCGGCAGGGGGACGGGCAGTTCCACGGTGACGGCCAGCCCGCCCAGATCACTCTCGCCGAGATGAATCTCTCCGCCGTGGTGATGGACAATCTGTTCCACGATGCCAAGCCCCAGACCGTGGCCGGTGACCTGTTCGTCCAGGCGCGTGCCGCGTCCCATCACCCGGCTGCGCTGATCCGGCGGAATGCCCGGGCCATCGTCCTCGACCAGCATCACGAACCGACGCTCCTGGCAGGACATGGTCAGTCGGGCTAGGCCATGAGCCCACTTGCCGGCGTTATCCAGCAGGTTGCCCAGAATTTCCAGCAGCTCATCGCGGTCCCAGGGCAGGGGCGGCAGCAGCGCGGTGTCATTGATGAACGTCACGTTGGCGTGAATCTCGCGAAGCGTGTCCAGCAGGGGCTGGATATCGCTGTCGGGCTGGAAGCGGGCGGCGGCAGACACCTCTCCGGTATCCAGGCGGGCACGCTGCAGTTCTCGCTCCACCAGACGGTGAATGTCATCCAGACGCGCGTGCAGGGATTGACGCAGATCGGGAAACTGTTCGAGTTCCCGGCGTGCCAGCTGCGTTTCCATGACTGACAGGGGCGTCTTGAGGGCATGACCCAGATTGGCAATGCCGTCACGGGAGCGATTGAGCACGCGCTCGATCCGCTCCAGCTGATGATTGAGCTCTTCGACAAATGGCGCAATTTCGTCCGGGACCCGGGTTTCCAGTGCCATGCGCTTGCCCTCATGCAGCTGGGCCAGTTCGCGCTGCAGCTTCTCCAGCGGCATGAGACCCAGACGAATCACGCGGCGTTGAATGAAGACCAGCAGAATGGCCATGATGCCGCCCAGTCCCCAGATGCACAGGCGCAGCCAGTCCAGCCGCCGGGTCACGGTGCTGTAATCCAGCGCCGTGGTGATGGTGAAGTGGTGTCGGCCGCGATGATACTGCCCGGTCCAGACCAGCAGTGACTGGTTCTCGGGCCCCTGACGAATCTGCGCAGTATCGCCGGCCACGGGCTTAAGGCGATGATCCCACAGGGAGCGGGAACGCAGATGAACGGTGTCATCGATATCGATGACAAAATACTGGCCCGAATAGACCTGATTGAAGGAGGCGCGCAGACGCAAGGGATCGATCTGCACCTGATCATCCCGATCCACCGGCAGCGTGGCCAGACTTTCGGCATCCTCGCGCAGCCGTTCCGTCAGGTAGTCGCGCAGGACATAGTCAAACAGCACCACGCTGCCGTGGGCCAGCAGCAGCATGACCACCAGCACCGAGGCCAGCAGTCCCAGGTCGAGACGACGGGTCAGCGACATCAGGCGACGACGCTGTCACCGCCGAAACGATAGCCTTGGCCCCGCTGGGTGATGATCACGCCACGGCCAAGTTTCTGGCGCAGATGGTTGATGTGCACCTCGACCACATTGGGATTGCGGTCATGTTCACTGTCATAAAGATGATCGAGCAGGCGGTCCTTGGCGATGACATGCTCGGGATGCAGCATCAGATAGCGCAGAATCGCAAATTCGGCCCGGGTCAGATTGACCGGCGTGTCGTTGGACGTACGCCACGCGCTCTGGCCGTTTTCGTCCAGTACGACACCGGCCACCGAGATGGTCGGCGACGGACGCTGGCCGTGGCGGCGGCGTACCAGCGCCTGAAGGCGCAGAATCAGCTCATCGGGATGAAAGGGTTTGGGAAGATAATCATCGGCCCCGGCACGCAGGCCGGTGATGCGCTCGCTCCAGCTGGAGCGAGCCGTCAGAATCAGTATGGGCGTATCCAGCCCGTCGGCGCGCCACTGTTCCAGCAGCGTCAGCCCCGGGCGGCCGGGCAGGCCCAGGTCAAGGATGATGATGTCAAAGGGTTCGCTGGTTGCCATGACAGCGGCATCGCGACCATCCGTGCACCAGTCAACGGCGTAACCGTGCTGGGTGAACAGGGCCGTCAGTTCGTCCGCAAGGGGGACATTGTCTTCAATCAGTAGCAGCCGCATGGTTGGTTATCCCTCTAATCTTCTTCCAGGCCCAGATGTCTGCCAGTGACGGCATCGAATCGAAGTGCCCTGATCTGTCCATCATGATCGAGCATGTCGATTTCGTAAACATAACGTTGGTTGACACAGTCGAGCTTGGCTTCGAGCAGCTTGCCGCTGCGATATTCCCGGGCCTTCTCAAGGATGACAGGGAAAGGCTCGATGTGGCCATTTTCGGTCATCTGCAACACTTCATCCTGAGACACATCCCGGCCTTCCACGGGGCAGGCCTGTGCTGTCACCGTCAGCATCAAGAGGATGGTCAGACTGTAAAGGAGCGGCAGGCGCAGTCGAAGGCTATCCATGAACATCATGTTGACCTGTTGCACGCAAGCCGTGCGAAAAATTGAGCGATAGCATCATGCGCCCCCAAGGCGACCATCATGGATATCGCGCAACTTAACAAAACAGGCTTAATTCAATCTCAAAAGCAGCTTTCGCGCCATGCCGATACCGGCTCACTGGCGGACATCGCCTGCGCGTGCGGTGCGCCTTTGCGTCTGCCAGCAGCGTGTGGACGTAATCAGGTTTTCCTTGATCTCGAGAATCTCGAGGCGGATGGAGCCGATCTCCAGACTGGCGGGGGCGTCGGGAAAGGATTCCAGATACTCAAGGATCAATCCGTTGAGCGTTTTGGGCCCGCTGGTGGGTAGCTGCCAGCCCAGTACCTTGTTGATCTCGCGAATATTGGCAGTGCCATCAATGATGTAGCTGCCATCGTCCTGCTGATGAATCTCCTGATGCGTGTCGGCGATGTCGGTGGTGAACTCCCCGACGATCTCTTCAAGAATATCCTCGAGTGTCACCAGTCCCTGCACGTCGCCGTACTCGTCGACCACGATGCCGATGCGCCGCTTTTGCTGCTGAAAATTGAGCAGCTGGGTATGCAGGGGTGTGGACTCGGGCACGAAATAGGGTTCGCGCGCTTCCTGCACGATAGACGCCTTGCTGACGTTGGGCTGGGACATGATGCGTGCGGCGTTACGCAGGTGCAGAATGCCGATGATGCTGTTGATGTCGCCCTTGTAGACGGGCACTCGCGTGTGCTGACTGGTACGAATCTCCGAGAGCAACGCGTCCAGATCATCCTCGAGATTGAGTCCGACGACTTCGTGGCGCGGCACCATGATGTCGTTGACCGTGACGTTTTCCAGATCGAGGATCGACAGCAGCATGGTCTGGTGACGACGCGGGATCATGGTGCCCGCTTCGTGAACGACCGTGCGCAGCTCATCACGGGTCAGATGGGCAGCACCGCCATCGATTTCGCGGATGCCGGTCAGGCGCAGCAGACCGTTGGAAATGCCGTTGACCAGCCAGACGAGCGGATAGAGCGCGCGCAGCAAAGGTTCGAGAATCAGTGAAGCCGGAAAGGCGATTCTTTCAGGGCGCAGGGCGGCCATTGTCTTGGGCGTGACCTCGGCAAAGATCAGCACAACCATGGTCAGGATGGCAGTGGAAATGGCGGGGCCGGATACCTCGCCAAAAAAATGGATCGCAATGATGGTGGCGATCGAGGCTGCCAGATTGTTGACGAAATTGTTGCCAATCAGGATGACGCCAATCAACCGATCGGGGCGCGAGAGCATGCGCAGCACCCGTTTGGCGGACTTGTGCCCCGTATTGGCCTGATGCTTCAACCGATAGCGGTTGATGGACATCATGCCGGTTTCCGAGCTCGAGAAGAAAGCAGACAGAATAATGAGCAGCACGAGCAGGGCAAACATCAGCCCCAGGGGAGTGTCATCGCTCAAGGTCGGTGGGTCCTCGGAATCAGTGATCGGTCGTTTTTAGGAACTTGTGTCACGGGTGTCAAGGCAGCATTGGCATGGGGATGCCGGCATGAGGCACTGCCTAGCCATGCAGCAGCTGAATGATCAGCCTGGTGCCGAAGTAGGCCAGTATCAACACGATGACGGCGCCCAGTGTCCAGCGAATGGCCCACTGCCCCCGCCAGCCGCGCTGATAACGGCCCCAGAGGAGAATGGAGAAAAGCACCCAGGCCAGCAGTGACAGAACGGTCTTGTGCGCCAGATGCTGGGCAAAGAGATCGTTGATGAACAGGAAACCGCTGATGATCGAAGCCGTCAGAAAGACCATGCCCCATATGATCAGCTCGAACATCAGCCGCTCCATGCTCGTCAGCGGCG
The DNA here is from genome assembly GCF_003385845.1 of Kushneria indalinina DSM 14324. GTDB lineage: Bacteria > Pseudomonadota > Gammaproteobacteria > Pseudomonadales > Halomonadaceae > Kushneria > Kushneria indalinina. The sequence continues at coordinate 149,090 of NZ_QRDJ01000008.1, forward strand.
GCAAAACCTGGATGATACCGCGAAGGTGATTGTGCTTGAGCGCATGGGTCTGAACGGCCAGCAATACGGCCTGGCCTGCCGCCATGATCAAAAAGGCATAGGCCAGCACCGAGGTGGCAATATGTATCAGCATGCCCGGGGTGAAGCCATATTCGATGCTGGATTCCGGAAACCCCACGGCGCCCATCACGCTCAGGGCGGCCAGTGGATAGAGCCCCACAGATGCCGGCATCAGCGGTTTCCTGATACTGGCCAGCAGCAGCAGAACGGCAATCAGGAAAAAGACCAGCGAGACGGTTTCAAAAATGCCCAGATGCAGGCCTTCATGCGCGCGCAGCGTGGTATAGACCACGATGCCATGGCCCACTACCGCCAGAGCGCTGGCAGCGCTGACAAGCCCCTGGCGTACGGGCAGGCGCCGGGTTAGGGTCAGCATCTGGCGACAGGCAGCGGTGCAGTAAAACACGACTGCCACAAGGGCAGAAAAAAGCGTGAGCATCGTTATGTGACAATCCGTATGGAAATCGCGAACCGGGCGTGCGCGTCGTGATGCAGATCACGGGATTTAACCACTATACCGGGAGCCACTCTCAATCGAAACCGGGCGTTGTCGGGATGTATTTATCATGCGCTACTGACGTGTCATGTCCCGGTTCGGCACGAATCCTTGCCAGGCTGGTGCATGGCAGCACCCTGAACCGTTATAATGCGCACCAACATTTTCCGGTCTCGGCATGGGCGCCCCTCACGTTTCTGCCGCCGCCGCTGCACCATCGGAGAAGCTCATGTTTGATAACCTGACAGACCGTCTCTCCCATACGCTCAGATCCGTGACCGGACAGGCACGGCTGACCGAGGAGAACATCAAGGACACCCTGCGCGAGGTTCGTCGCGCGCTTTTAGAGGCCGACGTCTCTCTGGCGGTGGTCAAGGACTTTGTCGAGCGTGTTCGTACACGCGCCGTGGGTCAGGAGGTGTCCAAAAGCCTCTCGCCCGGACAGCAGTTCGTCAAGATCGTCCAGCAGGAGCTGGAAGCCACCATGGGCGAGGGCAATGTGCCCCTCGAGCTCAAGCAGACGCCGTCCGTCATTTTGATGGCCGGTCTGCAGGGGGCGGGCAAGACCACCTCGGTTGCCAAGCTGGCGCGCTTTTTGCGCGAGCGTGAAAAGAAGAAAGTACTGGTGGTCTCGGCCGACGTTTATCGTCCGGCCGCGATCGATCAGCTTGAAACGCTGGCTCATGAAGTGGGCGTCGAGTTCTTTCCCTCGACCAGCGAACAGCAGCCGACAGCGATTGCCGAAGCGGCCATGCGTCACGCCCGTATCCAGTTCTTTGACGTCGTGCTGGTCGATACGGCCGGTCGTCTGCATATCGACGACACCATGATGGGTGAGATCCGCGATCTTCATCGCGCCATTTCGCCGCAGGAGACGCTGTTCGTCGTTGATGCCATGACGGGTCAGGACGCCGCCAACACGGCCCATGCCTTTCATGAGGCGCTGCCGCTGACCGGTGTGATTCTGACCAAGGCGGACGGTGACTCTCGTGGCGGCGCCGCGCTGTCGGTGCGTCATATCACCGGAAAGCCGATCAAGTTCATGGGCATGGGGGAGAAAACCGATGCCCTGGAGCCCTTCTATCCGGACCGTGTGGCGTCACGCATCCTGGGTATGGGGGACGTGCTCAGCCTGATCGAGGAGGCCGAGCGCAAGGTCGATCGCGACAAGGCCGATCAGCTCTCCAAGAAGATCAAGAAGGGCGAAAGCTTCGATCTCGAGGACTTCCGTGATCAGCTCCAGCAGCTCAAGAACATGGGCGGTATGGGCAGTCTGCTCGAAAAGCTGCCCGGCATGGGGCAGATGGCCGAGATGGCCCAGGGGCAGGCCAGCGAAAAGGAGTTCGGCAAGCTTGAGTCGATGATCAACTCCATGACGCCGAAGGAGCGCCGCAAGCCCGATCTCATCAACGGCTCGCGCAAGCGTCGTATCTGCGCCGGCTCCGGTACGACCGTGCCGGATCTGAATCGTCTGCTCAAGCAGCACAAGCAGATGCAGAAGATGATGAAAAAGATGGGCAAAAAGGGCGGCATGCAGAAGATGATGCGCGGCATGAGCTCCATGATGGGCGGGGGTGGCGGCATGGGCGGCCCCGGCAGCGGTATGGGCGGCCCGGGAGGCATGGGCGGATCCGGTGGTATGGGCGGCTCGGGTGGTTTCCCGCGTCGTTGAGTAATGCCCGATTTCGCTTGCTTGGGAACTGCATTCATGCAGTTCCCAAGCCTTGAAATTTCCCGTAGAATACCGCGTCTTCGAGAAGCGGCGCGCCTGCGCATGGCGTTTCCCGGGATGAATTTTCCGGCAACGCTGGTGGTCAGGGCGATGCGCGCAACATGTTTATGGCCTCGTCGTGCTGCTGTGTACGACGCTATTCCAACTGAAGGACTTTAAATGGTTACCATTCGTCTGGCACGTGGTGGCGCCAAGAAGCGTCCCTTTTATCACCTGCATGTGACTGATTCGCGCGTCAAGCGTGACGGCCGCTATCTGGAGCAGGTGGGCTTTTTCAACCCGATCGCCCGTGGTCAGCAGGAGCGTCTGCGTATCGATCTCGAGCGCATCGAGCACTGGCAGGCCCAGGGCGCGCAGCTCTCTGATCGCGTCGCCGAGCTGGTGCGTTTTGCGCGCAAGCAGCAAACCGCTTCCGCCTGATAGATTCTGGAATCGGTATGACGCAGTCGCCTGAGCATTACGTCGTCATGGGCAAGCTGACCAGCCCCTATGGCGTGAAAGGGTGGCTTCGCGTGTATTCGTGGACCAGCCCCATGGAGGGTATCCTCGGCTACGAGACATGGCTGGTTGAGCACAATGGGCAGCGAACGCCCATGACCCTGCTCAACGGTCAGCGTCACGGCAAGGGCCTGGTGGTTCGCCTTGATGGTGTTGATTCACGAGAGGCCGCCGAGCGCATGGCGGGCGCTACCATCTGGCTCAAGGCCGATGAGCTGCCGGCACTCGCCGACGATGAGTACTACTGGTATCAGCTGGAAGGACTCAACGTACAAACGGTCGAGGGTGTCGCACTGGGTCGCGTTCAGTATCTGTTCGAGACCGGTGCCAACGACGTTCTGGTGGTTAGCGGTGAAGACCGCGAGCGCCTGATTCCATTTCTGCCGGATGACGTCATCATACGGGTTGATCTTGAGGGCGGCATCATGACCGTCAACTGGGATCCCGACTTTTGATGGCTGTTTTCCCTTCAGGCGAGTAATGGATCGTGTGGATTGGAGTGGTATCGCTGTTTCCGGAAATGTTTGATGCCGTAACACGTTATGGTGTTACCGGACGCGCCGTTGAGCGCGGTTTGATGCGCATCGACTGCTGGAATCCGCGCGACTACGCCCTCGATCGCCATCGCAGCGTGGACGATCGCCCCTACGGGGGTGGCCCCGGCATGCTGATGAAGGTGGATACGCTGCGGCGTGCCATTGCCGAAGCCCGACACCACGGTGAGCAGCAAAGCGAAAGCGATGACGGTGAACCGGTTCGGGTGATCTACCTTTCTCCCCAGGGGAAAAGGCTGGATCAGGAAGGCGTCAGGCAGCTGGCCTCGTACAAACGGCTGGTGCTGGTAGCCGGTCGGTACGAAGGCATCGACGAGCGCGTCATCGATCTTGATATCGATGAAGAGTGCTCCATCGGTGACTATGTGCTCAGCGGCGGCGAGCTGCCGGCCATGGTACTGTGCGACGCCATGGCGCGGCTGGTGCCGGGCGTACTGGGTCATCAGGCTTCTGCTGAAGAGGACTCCTTCAGCGATGGCCTGCTGGACTGTCCGCACTACACGCGTCCGGAAGAAGTGGATGGACGACGGGTACCGGAGGTACTGCTGGGTGGTCACCACGGCGAGATTCGCCGGTGGCGGCTCAAGCAGTCGCTGGGGCGAACCTGGCAGCGTCGGCCGGAGCTTCTGCAGGAGATGACACTCGACCGGGAACAGCGTCAGCTGCTGGATGAGTTCATCGAGGAATACGCATCGGACCATGCCGATGCGGCGGTGCGGGATTGAGGGGCTGAGGCCTCATGATGCCGCGTCACCCACGAATCGACCCCGCGCATGTCGCCGGGATCAAGGACGCCGGTGTTGCAGACACTGCTACCGGGTCCAGTCACATTGGAGAAATGTCATGAGCAGCAAAAACCTGATTATCCAGGCGCTTGAAAACGAGCAGCTGGACAGGGAAATCCCTAATTTCGGCCCCGGCGACACTGTCGTGGTCAACGTCAAGGTTGTGGAAGGCACTCGTGAGCGTGTCCAGGCCTTTGAAGGCGTTGTCATCGGCAAGCGTAATCGCGGCCTGAACTCCGCATTCACCGTGCGCAAGATTTCTCACGGCGTTGGCGTTGAGCGTACCTTCCAGACCTACAGCCGTCAGGTCGACAGCATTGAAGTGCGTCGTCGTGGTGACGTTCGTCAGGCCAAGCTTTACTATCTGCGCGAGCGCAGCGGCAAGTCCGCACGCATCAAGGAAAAGCTCGCCAAGAAGTCCTGAGCCTTTCCGGTACTGCCCGGTATTATCGGGCAGTTTCCTCAAGACCCCGCGCCATGCATCATGGGCGGGGTTTTTGTCTGTCCGGGGCCGGGGTTGAAGGCTCGTGTAGGGTGCCCCGGATCGTCCGGGGTGTCGTGTTTTCATGAGAGACTGTCATGTCCAGCAAGCTGATTGATGCCTTTCTTGATGCGCTATGGCTTGAGCGTGGTGCCAGCATGCATACGCTGGATGCCTATCGATGTGATCTGATGCACTGGCATCGTTACCTGGCGCGCCATGACATGGGCCTTCTGGCTCCGGACAGTCAGACCTATCAAAGCCTCATCGAGGAGCGCCGTCGCGATGGCTATCAGGCGCGCTCCGATGCCCGGCTGACCTCCAGCCTGCGACGCTTTTATCGCTGGGCGCTGGTCACCGGCCAGATCGACAGCGACCCTCTGGCCGATATCGTGGCGCCCCGGGCCAATGCAGAGCTGCCCGGGACGCTCGAGGAGGAGGAGGTCGAACGTCTGCTCGGTGCGCCGGATGTTACCACGCCCCTGGGGCTTCGCGACCGGGCCATGCTGGAGGTGCTCTACAGCTGCGGACTGCGTGTCTCCGAGCTGGTTGGACTGCGCGTGGATAGCATCAATCTGCGCCAGGGTGTGGTGCGGGTGCTGGGCAAGGGCGACGCCGAACGGCTGGTACCGATGGGAGAGCCGGCGGTTGAGTGGCTCGAGCGCTATCTGCGCGAAGGCCGCGGCGAGCTGATGGCTGATATCACCCGGGCGCCGCTCTTTCCCGGGCGCCGCGACGGCTTCATGATGCGCCAGACCTTCTGGTATCGCATCAAGCACCACGCCACGCGGGCCGGTATCGACGCGCCGCTATCGCCGCATACCCTGCGCCACGCCTTTGCCACGCATCTGCTCAATCACGGTGCCAATCTGCGCGTGCTGCAGGAACTTCTCGGCCATCGTGACCTCTCTACCACACAGATTTACACACGCGTGGCTCAGGCCCGTCTTGAGGCCATTCATGCCAAACATCATCCACGGGGCTGAATCACCCATGTCCATGTCGCTTGCTTTTCCTCTTCGTTCCCTGCTGACCGGCGCACTGCTGGCAGGTGCCGTACTGGCCCAGGGCGTCCAGGCCGACGACACCGATGTACCAGAGAACCTGACCGAGCGCCTGGTCGTCAACGGCCAGTCGATGCCGGTCCGCGCGGTGGAAGAATCGCCCCTGCCGGGCCTCTATGAAGTGCAGCTGGAAAGCGGTCAGACCCTGTACAGCAACGGGGAAGGCAAATACCTGCTGGTCGGTGATCTCTATCGCAACGATGACGGGCAGATGGTCAATCTGACCGAACAGAAACAGCAGCAGCATCGTGTTGATCTGCTCAAGCAGGTGCCCGATGAGGACACGGTCGTCTTTCGCCCGGCCGGTGAGGTCAAGGCCGTGATCAACGTCTTTACCGATACCACCTGCCCCTACTGCCGCAAGTTTCATGAAGAGGTCCCCGAGCTCAACAAGCACGGCATCGAAGTGCGCTACCTGGCCTTCCCGCGGGCAGGCATGGAAGGCGAGGGCGCGCGTGAACTCAGCCGAGTCTGGTGCAGCGACAATCGTAGTGAAGCGATGACCCGAGCCAAGCAGGGCAAAAAGCTCAAGGGCACGGCCAGCTGTGACACGCCCATCGAGTCGCAGTTTGCGCTGGGCAAGCAGATGGCCATTCAGGGCACGCCCGCGCTGATTCTACCCAATGGACGCATGATTCCGGGTTATGTGCCGGTGGATCGACTGGTCAACATGCTGGGTCTGGAGAATTGATCAAAGGGCATTCATGGAAGCCACGCAGGGCGTTACACTGCTTCTCCCCCGGCGTTTGACGGCGCCGGGAAAGGACAGTCATGCAGCGTTGAGATCAGCAGACCAGGGGGCAAGACGGTGAAACCGGTAAAGGTAGGCATTTGTGGACTGGGGACCGTGGGTAGCGGCACGTTCAATGTACTGGTGCGCAATGCGCTGGATATTGAGCGTCGTGCCGGGCGCGCCATCGTAGTAGAGCAGATCGGCGCGCGGCGTGATATGCCACAGGTGGACCTGACCGGTATCAACGTCACCCGCGACGTCTTCGAGGTGGCGCGCAATCCCGACATTGATGTCATGGTCGAATTGATCGGTGGCTACGATGTGGCACGGGAGCTCGTACTGGAGGCCATCCGCCACGGCAAGCATGTGGTCACGGCCAACAAGGCCCTGATTGCCGTGCACGGTAACGAGATCTTTCGCGCTGCGGCCGAGCAGGGCGTCATTGTCGCCTTCGAGGCCGCCGTGGCCGGTGGTATCCCGGTGATCAAGTCCCTGCGCGAAGGGCTGGGCGCCAACCGTATTCAGTGGGTCGCTGGCATCATCAACGGCACCGGCAACTACATCCTGACCCACATGCGCGACGAGGGTAGGGCGTTCGAGGACGTGCTGGCCGAAGCGCAGGCGCTGGGCTATGCCGAAGCCGATCCGACCTTTGATGTCGAAGGCATCGATGCTGCCCACAAGCTGACCATTCTGGCCTCAATCGCCTACGGCGTGCCGCTGCAGTTCGAGCGGGCCTATACCGAAGGCATTTCGCGGATCACTTTTGATGACGTGAAACAGGCCGATGCGCTGGGCTACATCATCAAGCATCTGGGCATTTCCAAGCGCACCGAGGATGGCATTGAGCTGCGTGTGCATCCGGCGCTGGTGCCCAAGGAGCAGCTGCTGGCCAATGTGCACGGCGTCAAGAATGCCATCGAAGTGATGGGTGACGCCGTGGGTCCGACCCTCTATTACGGCGCCGGTGCCGGTGCCGAACCGACGGCTTCGGCGGTGGTGGCCGATCTGCTGGACGTGGCGCGCGACATGGCCACGCACCATGACTATCGCACGCCCTATCTGGCCTTCAGCGGGATCGTGGAAGGCGACGAGAGCCTGCCGATCCTGCCGATGGAAAACATCGTCACGGCCTATTATCTGCGTTTGCTGGCCGTGGACCGTCCGGGCGTGCTGGCCCGCGTAGCGACCATTCTGGCCGAGCAGGGCGTGAGCATCGAGGCCCTGATCCAGAAGGAAGCCACCGAAGGCGAGCTGGTGCCGATCATCATCACCACGCATCGCACCCGTGAAGCCAACATGAATGAAGCGATCCGACAGCTTGAAGCGCTGGCCGACATCGCCGGGCCGGTGACCCGCATTCGTATCGAACACCTCGACGAAAACGTCTGATCAGGGGCGCACAGACCATGCGTTACATCAGCACGCGCGGGAACGCTCCCGCGCTGAATTTTGAAGAAGCGGTACTGACCGGGCTGGCCCCCGACGGCGGGCTTTACGTGCCGGAAACGCTGCCGCAGTTCTCTCGTGACGAGATTGCGGCCATGGCCGGCCAGCCCTATACCGAGGTCGCCTTTCGCGTCATGAAGCCCTTTGTCGGCGGCGAGATCGACGATGACACCCTGCGCGGCATCATTGATGACAGCTATGCCACCTTCAAGCATGACGCCGTGGTGCCGCTCAAGCAGCTCTCGCACAACCACTGGCTGATGGAGCTCTTTCATGGGCCGACGCTGGCGTTCAAGGATGTGGCGCTGCAGCTGCTGGGGCGCCTGCTGGATCACTTCCTCAAAAAGCGCGACGAGAAGGCGGTCATCATGGGCGCCACCTCCGGTGATACCGGCTCGGCCGCCATCGAGGGCTGCCGCCACTGCGACAATCTCGATATCTTTATTTTGCATCCCTATCAGCGCGTCTCCGGGGTGCAGCGTCGCCAGATGACCACGGTGCTGGCCGACAACGTCCACAATGTCGCTATCGAAGGTAACTTCGATGACGCTCAGGCGATCGTCAAGGCCAGCTTTGCCGACCAGAGTTTTCTCAACGGTACCCGGCTGATCGCGGTCAACTCGATCAACTGGGCGCGCATCATGGCGCAGATCGTCTACTACTTCGCCTCGGGCGTGGCGCTGGGCGCACCGCATCGCGAAGTGAGCTTCACGGTGCCGTCGGCCAACTTCGGCAACCTCTTTGCCGGCTATACCGCCAGCCGCATGGGGCTGCCGGTGAAGCAGTTCGTGATCGCCACCAACGCCAACGATATCCTGCACCGAACGCTGGCCGACAACGACTTCTCCAAACGCGAGCTGGCCGCCACGCTCGCCCCGTCGATGGATATTGTGGTGTCATCCAACTTCGAGCGTCTGCTCTTTGATGCCTACGACCGCGACGGCGACCGGGTCCGTGCGCTGCTGGAGTGCTTCCAGCAGGAGCCCACCGCACTGGCCGACGCGCCGCTGGCGACGCTGCGCGAGAGGTTCGCCAGCCACCGGGTCGATGATGACACCATCATCGAGGTCATCCGGGACGCGTTCTGGCGCACCGGTGAGCTGCTCGACCCGCATACCGCGACTGGTTACCGCAGCGCAGAAGCAGCGCGCAGCGATGCCACCACGCCGATGATCACGCTGGCCACGGCGCATCCGGCCAAGTTCGAGGACGCCGTGGTCAAGGCAGGTTTTGAAGGTGCGGCGCTGCCGGAGTCCATGAGCGATCTGATGGAACGTGAAGAACGCTACGATGTGTTGCCGGCCAATGCCGGGGATGTCCAGCGCTTCGTGGCTGAACATCGGGTGGCCAGCAGCTGAGTGCTTGATTACCGTCAGGTCATGATCCCCCTGACCTGACCCTGTCGATCGACCCATCCACAAGGCTGCGCCGGCATGATCGATGCCGGCGCAGCCTTTGAGTATCCGGAGCCACCTTGGATAACGCGCGTGATTCCCTGAAAGCGTTGCTGGATAAACGCATCCTGCAGCGCCCCTGTCATGAAGGGCTCTACCAGGAGGCAATCGATGCCGGCCTGACCGAACTGCAGGCGCGCATTCTGGCCGGGCGTCTGAAGGACCCGCGTGCGCCGATATCGGCGCTGGTCGAACCGGCCCTGCGCTATATCGAACATCCCGAAAAGCTGTGTGACGCGACCCGCGGCGCCGAGCGCATCGCCCGCGCCGTGATCGATGGGGAGCACATCGGCATCATCACCGACTATGACGTGGACGGTATTACCTCACACGTGGTGATTCTGCGAACGCTCAACGAGCTGTTTGGCGTGCCGCGTGACCAGCTTCACAGCCTTATCGGCCATCGCATCAATGACGGCTACGGCATCAGCAGCGCGCTGGTGGACAAGACACTGGCGCTCACGCCGCGGCCGTCGCTGATTATCAGTGCCGACTGCGGCTCCAGCGATGAGCCGCGACTGGCGAGGCTGAAAGCGGCCGGCATTGATGTGGTGGTCACCGACCACCACGCCCTGCCCGTGGAAGGGCCGCCGGCCTCGGCCTTTGCAGTGGTCAATCCGTCACGCGCCGACTGCGACTATCCGGATGCCACCATTGCCGGCTGCATGGTGTGCTGGCTGTTGATGTCGCTGACCCGCTCGCATCTGATCGAGGCCGGCCGGCTGGCAAGCGATACGCCCAAGCTGTCGCCCTGGCTTGCCTATGTGGCGCTGGGCACGGTCGCCGACTGCGTCTCGCTGGGGGACAGTGCCATCAACCGCGCGGTGGTCACGCTCGGGCTCAAGCTGATCAACCGCATGGAAGCGCCCTGCTGGCGGATGATGGCCGAGCGGCTGGGCCCGGACAGCACCCCCTTTGATGCCGAGACGCTCGCCTTTCAGATGGGCCCGCGCATTAACGCCCGCTCGCGGCTGGATGACCCCTACGCGGCGCTGCATTTCATGCTGGCCGCGGATGACGCCAGCGCGCGACGCTATCTCAACGTGCTCGATGACGATAACCAGTCGCGCAAGGCCATTGAAGCCGACATGGCCGAACAGGCACGCGCCATGGCCCATGCGCAGCTGGAGTCGGGCGCGCGCGTGCTGGTGGTGCATCTGCCTGATGGCCACCCCGGCGTGCAGGGTATCGTCGCCTCGCGGCTGGTGCAGGCCTTTGGCCGCCCGACGGTGGTACTCACCCAGGCGCCTGATCCGGCCATGCTGACCGGCTCCGGGCGGTCGGTGGAAGGTGTGCATCTGCGCGATGCACTCCAGCGCGTCTTTGAGCTGGCGCCAGACGCCCTGCCACGCTTTGGCGGCCACAGTGGCGCGGCCGGGGTGGGCGTGCCGCACGCCGAGCTCGAGGCGTTTCGCCGCGCGCTGGCCACGGCCATTGACGAGCAGCTGGACGGTCGCGAGCTCTATCCCCTGATTCTCAGCGACGGCACGCTTGAGCCCGATCAGCTGGCGCTGCCGATTCTTGATGAGCTCGAGGCGCTGGCGCCCTATGGCCGCGAGTTCGAGGCACCGCTTTTTGAGGGACATTTTGTGGTGGATCAGGCGCGTCTGGTAGGCAGTGAGGGCAATCATCTGATGATGACGCTGGATGCCGGGAACCAGATGGTCCGTGCGATCTGGTTTCGCGCCGTCACGCCGGGCGAGAACATGCCGGTGGCGGCGGGAGAGGAGATTCGCTGTGCCTTTCGCCTGTCACGTAACCGCTACCGCGGTCGGGAAAGCCTGCAGCTGATGATCGAGCACGCCGAGCAGATCACGATGTGAGGGCCGATCTGCTACTCGACGCCTGAGCCGGGGCTGTTGATAATACCTTCAGGCGCCACAAGCGCAGGATTTAATGAGCGATCTACCCGGTCGCCACACAACAAGAAGGATATTATCGATGGATGTACCCGCGACCCGCCATCGCCTGCATGAAGACATCATGGCCATCATGCTGGGCTCGGCCTGCGCCGCCCTGGGGATCGGGCTTTATGAACACGCCCAGATCCTGATCGGCAGCACCGCCGGCATTGCGCTTTTGATTACCTACGTTACCGGCTGGAACTTCGGCCCGGTCTTTTTCGTCGTCAACCTGCCGTTTTACTGGCTTGCCTGGCAGCGGGTCGGCCACCAGTTCGCGCTCAAGACCTTTGCCGCCATCGCGCTGCTGTCCTGGATCAGCTGGCAGATGCCGCGCTGGATCGATATCGGTGAGGTTTCCCCGCTGTTTGCCGCGCTCATGGGCGGCAGTCTGATCGGGCTGGGGGCGCTGGCGCTCTTTCGCCACCGCGGCAGTCTCGGCGGTTTCAACATTCTGGCGCTGTATCTGCAGGACCGCCGCGGCTGGAGCGCCGGCAAGGTGCAGCTTACCCTGGACGCTCTGGTCATGCTCATGGCCTTTTTCGTGCTGCCCCCGGCCAACGTGGGCTATTCGATCCTGGGTGCAGCGGTGCTCGGCGTGATTCTGACTCTTAACCATCGGCCCGGGCGCTACACCGGCACCAGCAGCAATTAGGCACCAGTAGCCACCAGGCGCCGGGTCATGAGATCTCAGTAGTTGGGCCACAGTCCCGGCGTGACCAGCTCCAGCAGATGGCCGTCCGGGTCGCGGAAGTAGAGGCTTTCGCCACCCGGCGGCCAGTGCGTGCGCCCTTCAATGGCGACGTCGTGACGCGCCAGGTGTGCCTCCCAGTCAGCGAGGGCATCGCGCTCGATGGCCAGTGCCACATGCTGGCGGCCGCCGCCGTCATGGGGCGGAATGGTGCCCATGCCATCGGGCAGCTGCACGGTGTCATCGGTCTGCCCCTGCTGAAAGACCAGCAGCATCGAGTGCCCGGTAGGGTAGGCGGTAAAGCGCTGGTCGGCATTGTGCGGTGACAGCCCCAGCACGGTTTCAAAAAAATCCCGTGCCCGGGTCATGTCGGCGGTATAGAGCACGGTTTCGATCACGCCGTGAATGGCGGGCGCCTGCTGGGTGGACATCGATGAACGCTCCCTTGATGGGTTGGCCTGAAACGCCAGTGTGGGTCAGCCGGGCTGGCGTGTCATGTGTCATTCCGGCCGCCCCAGAACCACCAGGCAGTCAGCGCGATCAAAATGACGCCCAGGGCATTAATCAAAAAACTCATGAGGTCGCCTCCTTGTTCGGTTCTGATTCGGCGCTGCTTGTGGGCGTGATGCGTTCCGGTGTGAAGTGGCGCAGCCGGTTGGCGTTGGTCACCACCGTTACTGATGACGCCGCCATGGCCAGCGCTGCCACCATCGGCGAGAGCAGCGTGCCGGTCAGCGGATAGAGCACGCCGGCGGCAATCGGGATGCCCAGGGTGTTGTAGGCGAACGCGCCCCACAGGTTCTGTTTGATATTGCCGATCGTGGCGCGACTCAGGTCTATGGCGTCACTAATGCCGTGCAGCGAGTCGCGCATCAGGGCAGCACCAGCCGATTCGATCGCCACGTCACTGCCGGCTCCCATGGCAAAGCCCACATCCGCGGCGGCCAGCGCCGGGGCATCGTTGATGCCGTCGCCGGCCATGCCGACCACATGACCCTCGTGGCGCAGCCGCTCGATATGGCGCTGCTTGTCCTCGGGCAGCAGGCCCGCGTGCACCTCATCAATGCCGGCCTGCGCGGCGATGGCGCGTGCCGTGGGTTCGGCGTCGCCGGTCAGCATCACCACACGCAGATCGCGAGCATGCAGACGTTTGATGGCCTCAAGCGCATCCTCGCGCAGCGGGTCCTGCACGGCCAGCAGGTCCACCAGTCGGCCATCGATGGCGAAATGCAGCACGCTGCGCGCCTGATCTTCCCAGGCGCTGACGGTATCGCTGACCTCATCCAGTGCCACGCCGTGCTCGTGCATCAGCGCGGCATTGCCCAGCGCCAGACGCTCGCCGCCCAACCCGGTGGCCGTGACGCCGCGCCCGGAGAGGGCCTCGAAGTGTTGAACCTCAACCGGCGCGGCCTGCTGCTCATGGCAGTAGTCCAGCACGGCACTCGCCAGCGGATGCTCCGAGCCGCGTTCAAGGCCGGCCAGCAGTGCCAGCGCGTGATGGTTGGCCCCGGGCAGTTGATGAACGTCAGTCACGCGCGGCTTGCCCTCGGTCAGCGTCCCGGTCTTGTCGACCACCAGCGCGGTCAGCTCGCCGATGCGCTGCAGTGACTCGCCGTGGCGAATCAGAATGCCGGCGCTGGCGGCGCGGCCCACGCCGATCATGGTCGAAATGGGTGTGGCCAGCCCCAGTGCGCAGGGGCAGGCGATGATCAGCACCGAGGTGGCGGTGATCAGCATGTGGGTCATGCGTGGCTCGGGGCCGAGGTTGAACCAGATCAGCGCCGTGATGACGGCGGCGATCATGACCGCCGGTACAAAGATGCTGGAGACCCGATCTGCCAGCCGGCTGATGGGCGGGCGCGAGCCCTGGGCCTGACGCACCTGCTCGATGATGCGCGACAGGCTGGTCTCGCTGCCCACCTGGGTGGCCCGCAGCGTCAGCGTTCCCTTGGTGTTGAGCGTGCCGGCCGACACCGGATCGCCGACTTCGCGCGCCACCGGCAGCGGCTCACCGGTCAGCATGGATTCATCGACATGGCTGCGCCCCTCGATCACGTCGCCATCCACCGGGACCCGCTCGCCGGGGCGCAGACGCAGATGATCGCCGCGGACCACCTCATTGATGTCGATATCGATCTCTTCATTGTGTCGAATCACCCGCGCGGTACTGGCGCGCAGCGATACCAGCTGTGACAGCGCCTTCGAGGTGCGCCCGCGTGAGCGGGTCTCGACGGCCTGGCCCAGACTGACCAGGCCGATGATCATCAGCGGCGCTTCCAGATAGAGCGCCCGCGCTGCTTCCGGGACCAGCGACGGCGCCAGCGCCACCGCCATCGAATAAAGCCAGGCCGTGGCCGTGCCGATTGCAATCAGCAGATCCATGTTGGCGATGCGATGGCGCACGGCCTTGAGCGCAGCATCATAAAAGCCGCGTCCGGCCGCCATCATGACCCCCAGCACACCCAGGCCGATGGCCCCCCATACCCAGCGCTCAAGGCCTTCCAGCTGTGGGTGGTGAAAGAACATGGAGAGCATCAGCGCCACACCCGGCACCAGTGCCAGCCAGGTGTCGCGAATCTTGCGGCGATAGCTCTGCTGCTCCAATTCGCTGCGGCGGGCCTCGCCCTGTTCGATGCTTTCGATCACTTCGGCGCCATAGCCGGCCCGTTCCACTGCGCCAATCAGAGTGGCGGTGTCGACATCGCCCTGCACCCGGGCGCTGCGGGTGGCAAAGTTGACCTGGGCGTCCCTGACGCCGTCGACGTGATCCAGCGCGTTCTGGATGGTGCGCACACAGCCGGCACAGGTGATGCCGGAAAGCTGTAGCTCAATGGCTTCCCCTCGCGGCTTGGCCGGGCTCATCGGTCTGTCGGCATCGACCTGCGCGGCGGCATCCTCAGTATCGGCCTTTATCGTGGCGTCAGGCTCTGGCGCCGAGCCGGGCGCCTCCCCGGCGGGCGTGGCACGATAGCCTGCCGCCTCGACGGCGCTGATGATCTCCTCAAGCGAGTTGTGGGTCGTGATCGACAGGCGCTCGGTATCGAGCTCGATCTGCGCCTGCGGGTCGAGCGCTTCCAGCTCGGCCCGGGTGCGCTTGACGCAGCCGCCGCAGTGCAGACCTTCGAGGGTCAGCTGATGGTGATCGCGGCTGTCTTCGGCTGACGTGGCCTGAAAGCCGGCGCTTTCTACCGTCTTGATGACTTCATCACGAGCCCGCTCGGTAGTGATGGCAAGACGCGTCACGTCAATGTCGATACGGGCATCAGGGTCAAGGGTTTCCAGAGCGGTGCGAGTGCGCTTGACGCAGCCCCCACAGTGCAGTCCCTCAAGCGCCAGATGCCAGGTCGGTAACTTACTCATCAGGCCTCCCGGTAGCGGTGGTCCCGGCAGTAGTGGCAGGGGTGTCCGGCTCGTTCCAGTGCTCGATCAGCTGACACAGCGTATGGCCGTCCGGTGCGCCATCGGGCATGTCGGACCAGGCCTGAAGCGCGTGTTCCATGCGATCGGCGAGCTGCTCCAGTTCGCGTATCTGCGCCCGAATCTGTGGCAGCCGGGCGCTGAGCAGATCGCGCACCATGGGGCAGGGCGAGTCGCCGTGATCGGTGTGAGCGAAGATCTCGCCGACTTCCCTGAGGCTGAAGCCCAGCGTCCGGGCCCGCTGAATGAACCGCACCCGCCGCAGCGCCTCCTCGTCAAAGTACTGATAGCCGTTGTTCGGGTCGCGCCCGGCGTGAATCAGCCCCTGATGGACATAGTGACGGATCGCCTCATGGGTGACGTCGCCGTGCCGGGCCAGCTCACCAATTTTCATGACATCCTCGGATCGATGCAGTGACATGTCTGCAGCATAAAACCCTGGGGTTGCCCCACGGTCAAGGCCGTCAAAAAGATCGATGCGAGAGAAGAAAAAAGGCCCTGCAGCAAGCGCTGCAGGGCCGAAGGATCGTTAGCCGATCGTCAAGGATGTGCGAGCATCACGAG
Organism: Kushneria indalinina DSM 14324; assembly: GCF_003385845.1. Lineage (GTDB taxonomy): Bacteria > Pseudomonadota > Gammaproteobacteria > Pseudomonadales > Halomonadaceae > Kushneria > Kushneria indalinina. The sequence goes on from NZ_QRDJ01000008.1 coordinate 164,969, forward strand.
ATCATCAGTAGTTAAAGCGCACCAGCAGCTGGGTGGAATTGTTGCTGCGGCTGCGGCCCGAATCGTTCTTGCTGTCATCGAGCAGCTGCTCGAGTGCCACAATCCAGTCGTCATAGAACCACGCCGCGCCGATGGTGTAGTAGCTCAGCCGTGCACTGGAGTCCTTCTCCCACAGCCGGTTCTGGCCGCCGTAGACCTGAATGGTGTCGGTATAGGCAAAGGGATTTTCAAAGCTGTAGACGGCAACGGCCTCATAGCCACGAGCACTGGGAGAGAAGCGTTCTTCACCGTTACCCAGATTGGAGCCGTTGATGATGTTGCGGTACTGACCGCCGGTGACGGCAAAATACCAGTTGCCCGGCGTCCAGCGTGCCCCGCCCAGCCAGGCGTTGACGTTGGTAGCGTTACTCTCACCGCTTTCCTGATCATCGATGGCTGAATGTGTATAGGCCGCCGAGAAGGCTACCTCATCCGTGGCGGCCCACTCGAGTGCGGCCTGAGTAGTGTATTTGCGCTTGTAGCCGGAAGGATCACTGAACCCATCAAAGGCTCCGGTTTCGTCGAACTGCGCGCGCCCGCCGCTGTGAGTACTGTCATCACGGGTCTGATACATCAGGCCCAGCGTCAGGTCATCCCAACTGTTTTTGTAGTAGATCGAATTATCAGCGCGGGCCATGCCTTCAATGCCGCCATCGCCTTCGCGACCGTTATAGGAGGCCGTGGCCGAGGCACCCGAAACCCAGAACTGGTCGGTCCAGGAGGCGACCATGTCGGTCCAGGGTGCGAGCTGTTTACCGATGGTGATCGAGCCGTAGTCCGCGTGCTGAAACCCGCCGAACAGCAGGCGTTTGGAATGATTGTCCTCGCCTTCGATAAAAAAGGGATCAAAGCCCCACTCGGTGCGAGCAATACCTGTCCAGCCATCGGCAAAGCGGTGCTGATAAACGAGGTTGATACGCGACCCGGCGTTGACGTTGCGATAACTTTCGCCGTTTTCCCAGACGCTTCGGTTGGCAATACGGCCACCGATGCTGAAAAGATCATCGGCGGTTTCATAAACGGTAACGGCGCTGGCCTGATGGGAGAGCGCTGCCAGCGTGACAGCCAGAGACAGTGGTGCAATACGATGCCTGACCATGGTGTGTTTCCTTGCATGTATTTATTGGAGTTTTGAACGCAAGCGTGCCCGGGAAGCGATAGCGAGATTCGCCATGAGCACCCTGAAAGCGTTGTCCTACTGGTAGAAGCGCGCCAGATCCTCAAGCGTTAAGCGACCGCTGGCACTGTCGTCACTGCTGCTCAAAATGGCGGAAAGCTCCGGGTCTTCGTCGATCTGTTGCGCATCGACGTAACCTTCATTGCGTGAATCAAGCTGACGAAAGCGCTGCAGAACATCAGGCGGGATCTGGCTGGTATCAACATCGCTTCTGGCGGTTTCGGCGCGTGAAAAGCTGCCTCGACCGTCACCAAAGGGCTCATAATTCTGGCAGGCTGACAGGCCGAGCACCGAAAGGGCACCAACCACTACAAGCTTTTTTATTGTCATGATGGAGTTCCATTGAGGTTTTATCGTTAGAACATTGCGGTGTTCATTTTTTCAGGACTCTGAGGCCCTTTCAGGCTGCATGGCCTCTCATGGCGCAAGCGATGCATGAGACAAGCAAGCCTTAATTTTTTTGTATCATAGTCCGGGTTGATAAATAAACTTTAATTTAATACCTATTGGTCCAATGCGTGAGAAATCTCAATAACTCGATAGCCGGGTTTTAAAATGACTACTTCTGCACAGCCTTTTGCCAAAATTTATAGACGTGAGTTGAAGGCAGGAAAATCTGTTTCTGGCAAATGGATACTTCTTTTTTGTCGAGTAAAGTCGGGCATGGCCAGAAGATGCGATCCAGCTTTCCAGGGCTATATGTTCGACATGTCCTATTGCTTTCAAGGATCGACCCTCTGAATGAGGGCCGACCTGTTCGGTCATAAAGGCTTCAGGCAGCGCTGTCCATCTCACGCAAAAAGGCGGCCTTTAACAGCGCCTTTGTATATTCCTCGCGCGGCGTTTGGAAGATGCTCTCGGCCGATCCCTGTTCGACGACCTGCCCCTCCTTCATGACCAGCACGGTATCGGACAGCGCCCGCACCACGGCGAGGTCGTGGCTGATGAACACATAGGTCAGGTTGTATTTCTGCTGCAGATGCCGCAAAAGCTCGATCACCGTCATCTGCACTGAACGATCCAGCGCCGAGGTGGGCTCATCGAGCAGCAGGAAATCGGGCTTGAGCACCAGGGCACGGGCGATGGCAATGCGCTGGCGCTGGCCACCGGAAAATTCGTGCGGGTAGCGCTTGCGCATCGCCGGGTCCAGCGCCACTTCTTCCAGTGACTCGATGACCCGCGCCTCGCGTTCACGTCGGTTGAGTTCCGGAAAGTGCACCTTGAGCCCTTCACTGATGATTTCCCCTACGGTCATGCGCGGCGATAGCGAGCCGAACGGGTCCTGAAAGACCACCTGCATGCGCGAGCGCAGCGGCCGCATATGAGACTTGTCGAAATCCGTGATGTCGGTGTCTTCAAAGCGCAGCTGTCCCTGGCTTTTCAAAAGCCGCAGCAGGGCCCGCCCAAACGTTGACTTGCCCGAGCCCGATTCGCCCACAATGCCAACGGTCTGACCACGTCGGACGGTCAGATCGATCCCGCGTACCGCTTCGAAATGATCGTCCTTGCCGAACAGGCGCTTTTTGGTCGTAAAGCGTACCCGAACGTCCTGGCCGCTGAGCAGCACCGGTGCATTCTCGGCCACCGCTGCCTTGCTGCCGCGCGGTTCGGCGTCCAGCAGCATGCGGGTGTAGTCGTGCTGCGGATCGTTGAAGACCGTCGCGGTCTCACCGGCCTCGACCAGCTCGCCATAGCGCATCACGCAGACCCGCTCGGCAAAGCGGCGTACCAGACTCAGGTCGTGGGTGATGAACAGGATCGCCATGCCGTAGCGCTGTTGCAGGTCCCGGAGCAGTTCAAGAATCTGGGCCTGCACGGTGACATCAAGTGCCGTGGTGGGCTCATCGGCGATCAGAAGGCGCGGCTCGCAGGCCAGCGCCATGGCGATCATCACGCGCTGGCGCTGGCCGCCGGACAGCTCATGCGGATAGCTTGAAATGCGCCGTTCGGGCTCGGGAATGCCGACCTGATGGAGCAGTTCCAGCACTCGAGCGCGTGCCTTGCTGCCGGAGAGCCCGCGATGGCGATGAAGGACTTCGGCAATCTGGCGACCGATGCGATGCAGCGGATTGAGCGAGGTCATCGGCTCCTGAAAGATCATCGAGAACTCATTGCCGCGCAGCCGACGCATGCGTGAGGCGCTGACCTGTGTCAGATCTTCGCCATCCAGCCGGATGGCGCCGGAGATTTTGGCCATCTCCGGCAGCAGGCGCATCAGCGCGGTGGAGGTCACTGATTTGCCGGAGCCGGACTCGCCCACCAGTGCCACGGTTTCACCCTGATCAATGGTGAAGCTGACGCCCTTGACGGCGGAGACGGTGCCGGTGGGCAGCTCAAAGTCCACCTTCAGATTGTCGATCTCAAGCAGGGGTGTCGACATGGGGGACTCCTTAGCGGGTACGCGGGTCGAGGGCGTCACGCAGCCCGTCGCCCAGGAAGTTGAGACAGAAAAGCGTTACGGCCAGAAACGCGGCCGGCACGATCAGCATCCAGGGCGCACCCTGCATGTTGGAGGTGCCCTCGCTGATCAGAACCCCCCAGCTGGTCAGCGGTTCCTGTACACCCAGCCCCAGAAACGACAGGAAGCTCTCCAGCAAAATCACCTTGGGCACCGTCAGCGTCACATAGATGATGACCGGGCCGATCGAGTTGGGAATCAGGTGGCGGGTAATGATCTTTGAATCCCGAACGCCCAGGGCGTGGGCAGCCTCGATGAATTCGCGCCGTTTGAGCGACAGCGTCTGGCCGCGCACGATGCGGGCCATGTCGAGCCACTCCACCGCACCGATGGCGGCGTAAATCAGGAAAATGTTGCGGCCAAAGACCACCATCAACAGGATGACCAGAAACATGAAGGGCAGGGAGTACATGATGTCGACAAAGCGCATCATGAGATTATCGGTACGCCCGCCGACATAGCCTGAAATGGCCCCATAAAGCACGCCGATCACCAGGCTCACCAGCGTGGCTACCAGCGCCACGGAGAGCGATACACGTCCGCCGTAGAGCGTGCGGGTCAGAAGATCCCGGCCGTTGGCATCGGTGCCCAGCCAGTGCTGGTTGGCAAGCGTCGGGCCGGTGCCGAAATTCTCCCAGTCCACCTCGGCCAGATCCCAGGGCAGCAGCCAGGGGCCGGCGATACAGATGATGGCCATCGCCACCAGCAAAATTAGACTCGCCATGGCCGCCCGGTTGTGGCGCAGGCGCCGCCAGGCCTCACGCGCCAGGCTCTCGCCGGGCTGGGCGACCGGCGCCTGAGGCGGGTTGGGGCCGCCGCCGCCCTGGAGATGATTGTCGTCGGCCGGCGCTGAGCCGGACGCGGCGTGGGTGTCATGAGCACCGTGAGAAGAGGTCATGATGCGCTCCGGTCAGTCGTCATAGCGAATTTGCGGGTCGAACAGTGAATAGAGCAGATCGACAATCAGGTTCATCAGCACGATCAGGATGCCGTAGAACACCACCGTGCCCATCACCAGCGTGTAGTCGCGGTTGAGCGCGCCCTGGACAAAGTAGCGCCCGATCCCCGGCAGCCCGAAGATCTGCTCGATGACCACCGAGCCCGTGATGATGCCGGCAATGGCCGGACCGAGATAGGAGAGCACCGGCAGCATCGCCGGGCGCAGGGCGTGGCGCCAGATCACCTGCCGCTCGTTGAGACCCTTGGCGCGGGCGGTGCGAATAAAATGGCTGCCCAGCACCTCGATCATCGAGGCGCGCATCATGCGGGCAATGTAGGCAATCTGCTGAATGGCCAGCGCCACCACCGGCAGCACCAGATTGGGCAGGGCGCCGCCGTTCCAGCCGCCCACCGGCAGCCAGCCCAGAATGACGCCGAAAAAGAGCGCCATCAGCGGGGCAATCACGAAGTTGGGCACGGCAATGCCGCCCAGCGCCGTGCCCATCAGCAGATAGTCGACGGTCGTGTTGCGCTTGAGCGCGGCCATCACCCCCATGGGAATGCCCAAAAGCAGGGCAAGCAGAATCGCCAGCCCCCCGAGCTCCAGACTGACCGGAAACCCCTGGGCGATCAGGTCGGTGACCGAGAAGTCCTTGTACTTGAACGACGGTCCAAAATCGCCCTGCAGGAGGTTGCCCATGTAGCGCAGATACTGCATGGGCAACGGCTCATCCAGATGATAGGCCGCCATCAGATTGGCCTCGATCTCCGGCGGCAGCTGGCGCTCACCGTCAAAGGGGCCGCCCGGGGCGACCCGCATCAGGAAAAACGAGGCCGTAATCACGATCAACAGGGTGGGAATGGCCATGGCCAGACGCTTGGCGATATAGCTCAGCATGCCGGTCGACCTCGGCACATGATGGACATATAAGACACGGGGTTACTCCTCGAGGCTGATATAGCGCAGGGGATGGACGTCCATGGGGGTGGGTGCCCAGCCATGAACGCGCTCTGACACCAGCGCAGTGTTGACGTAATCGTAAAGCGGCAGCAGGGCGTAGTCGTCCAGCAGGTGCTGCTGGGCGCGGGTCAACAGCTCGGCGCGGGCTGAAGGGTCGATGGTTTCGCTGCTCTGCTCGACCAGACGGTCATAGTCGGCATTGTGATAGCCGCTGCTCAGCGCCGATGACCCGCCGGTGGTGTAGCTGCCCAGGAAGTCGTAAGGGTCATCGATGGTCGCCACCATGCCGTAGCGGGCCAGCTGGAAATCGCCTTCACGAATGGCGGCGTAGTGGCTGGCGGCCTCGGTATTGATCAGCGCGACGTCAACGCCCAGCGGTTTCCACATGGCGGCCAGCGCCACCGCAATCTTCTTGTGATCTTCCAGCGTGTTGTAGCGCAGCGTCAGCGTCAGGGGATTGTTCGGACCAAAGCCTGCCGCCTGCATCAGTTCACGGGCACGCGCCATGCGCTCATCCATTGCCATCTGCGCCGTAGGCAGCGCACCCTCGGCGCCACCGGCCGTTACCCGGGGCACCAGCCAGTACGACGGCGTCTGTCCCATGCCCAGCAGCTGATCGGTAATCACCTCACGCCGGGTGGCCAGGTTGAGCGCTTCCCGCACGCGGATGTCGCTGAGCGGGCTCTCGGGGCGCAGATTGAACATGTAGAAATACTCGGCCACCATCGGGTTGACCCGCAGAGTCTCCCCCAGCTCCCGGCGCAGCTGCTCAAAGCGCCCACCCGGGACGCTGGTATAGCTGATGTCCAGCGCACCGGTGCGAAAACGGTTCAGCGCGGCGCTGGCCTCTTCCAGCGGATAGAAAATGGCCTCATCGAGGGCCACGTCATCGGCGGCATAAAACTGCGGGTTCTTCTCCAGCGTGATGTGATCCTGAGGGGACCACTCGCTCAACGTGAAAGCGCCGCTGACCACTGTCCTGCCCGGTATGACCCAGCGCTCGTCCTGTTCTCTCAACACATGCTCGGGCAGCGGGGCGGCCTCGGGCATGGCGATGGCCTGCAAAAACCAGGCGGTGGGGCGCTCCAGCTGGATTTCCAGATGATGGTCGTCAAGAGCGCGCGCGCCCAGCGTCTCCGGGGCGGCCTCGCCGGCATTGATGGCCCGGGCGTTCTCGATTGGATAGTAGAGGTTGGCGTTGTGGGCCGTTGTTTCGGGGCGCAGCAGCCGGCGCAGGCTGAAAACGGCGTCACCGGCGGTAATGGGCTCGCCGTCGGACCACTGTGCATCGTCACGCAGTTCAAACGTCCAGGTCAGGCCGTCATCGCTCAGATCCCAGCGGCTGGCCAGTCCCGCTACCAGCTCGCCGGTAGCGTCCTGGCTGACCAGGGTCTCAAACAGCTCACGCACGATGCGCGTCTCCCAGACACCGCTGGTTTTCTGCGGATCCAGGGTGCCGGGTTCGGCGCCGTTATCGATACGCAGCGTGGCCGCCATGCTCAGTGGGGCGATGGTCAGCAGGCAGGCCGTGAGCGCGGCACGTTTGAAAAGGGAGTGATGTCTCACAGGGCGCGGAAATGGGGTCGTGTTGGTCATTGTTGTTGTCCGGGGCATGTCATCACGTCGCGCGAGCCGGTGCACCCGCGCGACATGAAAGGGTTACGGGTTGATGCTGATCCAGCGTGACAGGTGGCGATTGATGGCGTTGTCTTCCCAGCCGCTCATGTCCGGATTGACCAGATTGCGGGCCGCGTCGGCATAGATGGGGGCCATGGCGTAGTCCCCCAGTGCCTGCCGTTCGGCCTGCTCGAGCAGCTCGCGGCGCTCGTCCGGGTCGGCTTCCGCCGTGGCCTGCGCCAGAAGGTCATCGAATTCGGCGCTTTTGTAGCCGCTGTAGTTCTTGGTATTGCCCGAGGCGAGAATGCCCAGAAAATTGCTGGCGTCATCAAAGTCCGCCACCCAGCTGGCACGAGCGATGTCGAAATCGCCACGGGCGATCTCGGCGTAGTGCACGTTGGCTTCGGCGTTGACCATCTCGATGTTGATGCCCAGCGGCTTCCACATGGCCGCCGCGGCCACGGCAATGCGGCGGTGATCATCGCGGGAGTTGAAACGCAGACGCAGATCCAGCGGATGCTCGGGGCCGTAGCCGGCCTCCTTCAAAAGCGTTTTTGCCCGGTCCATGCGCGCGTCGATGTCGCCTTCTACGCCCGGCATGGTCTGCATCTCATAGTGGGCGGTGCCGTCAGGCACCAGTGAACTGGTCGCGTTGGCCGCGCCCTGCAGGACCTTTTCCACGATGATGTCGCGCCGCAGGGCCAGATTGAGTGCCTCGCGCACGCGCACGTCGCTGGTCGGATGCCCCTCGCGGTTATTGAGCGCGTAATAATAGGTCGAGAGCTGGTTATGCAGGTGGACGGCGTCGCTCAGGTTGTCTTTCAACCACTGATAGCGGCTGGCATCAAAGTCGCGCATGACGTCCAGATTGCCGCTGCGAAAGCGGGACAGGCCGGTGTTGAGGTCTTCAACGAGGTGATAGTTGACGCCGTCGAGGGTGACGCTGTCGGCATCATGAAACTGCGGGTTCTTTACTGCCTCGATATGGTCATGCGAGACCCAGCGGCTGGGCATGAAAGCGCCGTTGCTGGCGATGTTCGAAAGCTGCGTCCAGTCGTTGCCATGTTCGCGCACCAGATGGGCCGGCACGGGCGCGGCGATGATGTGGGCCATCAGGGTGGGCAGATAGGGCGTGGGCTGCTCGAGGGTCACTTCCAGCCGGTGATCGTTCGCGGCGTGGACACCCAGGGTGTCGAGTTCGGCCTCGCCGCGGTTGATGGCGGCGGCGTTGTCGAGCGGATAAAGCAGGTTGGCGTAGATGGAGGCGATGCTCGGATCGAGCGCGCGCTGAAAGGCGAGCACGAAGTCCTCGGCCGTGACCGGCTCACCGTCGGACCAGCGGGCATCTTCACGCAGGTTGAAGGTCCAGGTCAGGCCATCATCGGAGACCGACCAGTCGGTGGCCACGCCCGGCTGATAGTCGCCGTCCGGGGCCAGTGTGACGAGTCCTTCGAACAGATCGCCCAGCACATCGTTGTCATAAACGGCGCCGGTGACGCGAGCAGCGTCCAGCGAAGCGGGCTCACCGTAGATGCCGATATCCAGCGTGGCGGCGTGAACGGTTAGCGGCAATGACCAGACCAGGGCGGCTGCCATGCAGCCGGAAACAAGACGCTTCATGAGTGTGCCTGTTCAAAAAATAAATAACATCAGCATGATGGCACCGCCAGGGAGGCGGTGCCCTGAAAGTACAGGCTACTGCTCGATGCTGATCCAGCGAGAGCGGTGGATGTCTTCGATGTTGTCTTCCCAGCCCGTCAGGCGAGTGCTGACGAGATTGCGCGACACATAGTAATAAAGAGGCAGTGCGCCGAAGTCCTCAAGCATGACGTGCTCGGCGCTTTCCATGACATGAGCGCGCTGCGTCATGTCCAGCGTGCCGGCCGCCTGATCCATGAGCGCATCAAACTCGTCGTTGGAATACGCGCCGTAGTTGTTGGGTACGCCGGTCTCGAAAAGGCTCAGGAAGTTCTGCGGATCGTTGTAGTCACCGATCCAGCCGGCACGGCCGACATCAAAATCACCCTGACGCATGTTTTGGTAGTGGACCGCGACTTCGGCATTGCGCAGGTCGAGATTGATGCCCAACGGTTTCCACATGGCGGCCAGCGCTACCATGACCTTGCGATGATCATCGTCGGTATTGTAGGTCGCGACCAGATTGAGCGGCTTGTCGGGGCCATAGCCTGCCTCGGCGAGAAGCTCTTTCGCGCGGGCCATGCGCTCATCTGCACTCATGTCGTGACCGGGCATTTCCTGCAGCTCATAGTCATTGATGCCCTCGGGCACGATGCTCCAGGCAGGAATGGTGCCAATTTTCAGGATGTTGTTGCTGATGACATCACGGCGTGTGGCCAGATTCAGCGCCTCGCGGACACGAACATCGCTGGTGGGGTGACCTTCGCGCGAATTGAGCGCCATGTAATAGATACCCAGATAGGGGGCCACATGGGTCTCATCGGGCAGATTGTCCTTGAGCCACTGATACTGCTGGGTCGGGAACTCGCGGGCGATATCCACTTCACCGCCCCGGAAGCGGTTCAGCGCGGCGTTACGATCCTCGATCGGGTAATAGATGATCTCATCGAGCGCGACGTTATCGGCGTCGTGGAAGTACTCGTTTTTTGACGCTTCGATGCGATTCTGCGAGCGCCACTGATCCAGTTTGAAGGCGCCGTTGGAGACCAGGTGGCCCTGACGGATCCAGTCACGGCCATACTCCTTGAGCACATGCTCGGGCAGGGGATAGGCCGTGTAGTGAGAGAGCTGATCCAGAAAGTAGGGGGTTGAATGGGTCAGCGTGACTTCAAGGGTGTGTTCGTCGATGGCGCGAACGCCGAGGGTGTCGACCTCGGCCTCTCCCTTGTTGATCGCTTCCGCCCCTTTGACGGGATAGAGCAGATAGGCGTAGTTGGCGGCCGTATTGGGGTCGAGCAGGCGGCGCCAGGAGAAGACAAAATCCTCGGCCGTCAGGGGTTCACCGTCTGACCACTTCGCATCTTCTCGCAGGTGGAACGTGTAGGTTCTGCCGTCCTCGCTGATGTCCCAGGATTCAGCCACCCCGGGAATTCTTTTGATATGGGCATCTTCAGTGACCAGGCCTTCAAATAGATCCCCCACAACATCGTTTTCCCATACGCCACTGACCTGATGTGGGTCCAGCGAGGCGGGTTCGCCCATGATGGCAATGCGAAGGGTATCGGCAAGAGCAGGAGAGGCAGCAAACAGGGAGGACGCAAGCGCAACGGCGCTGACCAGCGGACGAATCGAGGGCATGGGTGTTCCTGACTATATTGGCGTTGTTGTTATCGCTATCGCGGACCGGGATAGCGGCGCGAGCTGAGATATCGCTTATGACGATTTTGTGAACTTACTCCGCGCCAGGGGGATGTGTCCAGAGTTAACAAAGCGTTAAAAAATGCGGCCCATGTCGAGGTCGCAGGGCCGCATGGTAATAAAAGGGTGACGGGCGCGAGCATGCGCCTGGCACCCGGGTGGGGCTTTTTAAGCGATCAGCGATCGCCGTCAACGGAGATCCAGCGTGAGGCGTGCATGTCCAGCGCGTTGTTGTCCCAGCCCTCGATCTCCGGGCTGACCAGGTTGCGCGCGGCGTAGGTATAGATCGGCGCCAGCGGGTAGTCGGCCAGCGCCATGGCTTCGGCGCGCTGCATCATGTCGCGGCGTTGGTCACTGTCGAGTTCGCGGTCGGACTGCTGGATCAACTGGCTGTAATCAGCGTTTTGATAGTCACCGTAGTTGTTGGTTTCGGCCGACAGCAGCTGCAGGAAGTTCTGCGCATCGTCATAGCTCGAGATCCAGGCGGCGCGGGCGACCTGAAAGTCGCCCTGCATCAGCTCCGAGTAGTGCACGTTGGCTTCACTGTTGCGCATCTCGACGTTGACGCCCAGCGGCTTCCACATGGCGGCGACTGCCACGGCAATGCGCTGATGCTCATCACCGGAGTTGTAGCGCAGGGTCAGATCAAGCGGCTTGTCGGGACCAAACCCGGCCTCTTTCAGAAGTTCGCGGGCCCGATTCAGGCGGGTGTCCATGTCGTCTTCAAGGCCCGGCTGGGCGGCCGGTGTGTAGTCGTTGACGCCTTCAGGGACCAGCGAGTGTGAGGGCGTGACGGCGCCATCCAGCAGCTTTTCGCTGATGACGTCGCGACGAATGGCCAGTGAGAGCGCCTCGCGCACGCGTTTGTCGGCCACCGGGGAGCCCTCGCGCAGATTGAAGACGTAGTAATAGCTGCCCAGCGACGGCGTGATCTGCACGGCATCGGGGATCTGCTCTTCGAGCCACTGATAGCGCGCGGCGGGGAAGTCTCGCAGGATATCGAGCTCACCGGCACGAAAGCGCGAGATGCCGGCGTTCTTGTCTTCGACGGGGTAGTAGTTGACTCCGTCGAGTGAGACGCTGTCGGCGTCATGAAACTCGGGGTTTTTGACCGTATCCAGCTGTGAGTTGGAGACCCAGCGCACCGGCTTGAAGGCGCCGTTGACCACGATATTGTCCGGGCGGCTCCAGCGCTCCCCCTTGTCCTTGACGACGTGTTCGGGGATCGGGTAGCCAAACGGCAGCACCAGCGTCTTGAGAAAGTAGGCGGCCGGCTCGGTCAGATGAATGACCAGAGTGTGGCCGTCGTCACGGCTCTCCACGCCCAGGCTGTCGAGTTCGGCCTCGCCGGCGTTGATCTTCTGCGCATTGACCACCGGGTAGAGGCGGTGGGCGTAGTTGGACGCGGTTTTGGGATCGACCTGATAACGCAGGGCAAAGACGAAATCCTCGGCGGTGACCGGCTCTCCGTCCGACCAGCGGGCATCCTCGCGCAGGTGGAAGGTGTAGGTTTTACCGTCTTCGCTGGTTTCCCAGTTCGTCGCCACGCCCGGGATGATCTGTCCCTGGGCGTCGATGGCCACCAGCCCTTCGAAGATATCGCGCAGCACGTCCTCTTCCCAGACGCCGCCGGTCACCCGCGCCGGGTCGAGCGAGGCGGGGTCGCCGCTGATACCGACATTGAGCGTGGCCGCAAGGGTCAGCGGCGCGCCCAGCGTCAGTCCGGCACCGATCAGCGACAGCAGTAGTTTTCTTTTCATGACGTTCCCCGGCAGAAATTGTTATCGATGCGCCCACTCGGGCATGACTGAAAGATCACAGCAAGGCGAGACGGTGTCAAAGCAGCACTTATAATCATTTCTGCCATTTTTATTTTGCAGGCGGGAAAGGCGCGGGCGGCGGGTGACGGGCAGGGCGTGGTTTGGCTACAATAACGCCCCTTGTTTTTCAACTCTTACATGAGGTGCTGCGGCCCTTTCCGGCGCAGTGGCCCTGGCCGAGCGAGCTATCATGCAGCAGGAACTCACGCCCATTCATCACCTGCTCAAGGACCTGTCCGAACGGACAGACGTCCTGAGGGGGTATCTTTGACTATGCCGAGCGAAAGGATCGTCTCGAGGAAGTAACGCGCGAGCTGGAAAATCCCAACGTCTGGAACGATCCGGACCACGCGCAGAAGCTGGGCCGCGAGCGCGCGCAGCTTGAAGACATCGTCACCACGCTGGATACGCTGCAAAGCGGCATTCGCGACAACGGCGAGCTCTACGAGCTGGCGCACATGGAAGACGACGAGGAGACCATGACGGAAATCCGTCGCGACCTCGACCGTTTTGAAGCGCAGCTGGCCAAGCTTGAGTTTCGTCGTATGTTCTCCGGCGAGATGGATCCCAACAACGCCTACATGGATATCCAGGCCGGCTCCGGCGGTACCGAGGCGCAGGACTGGGCCAATATCCTGCTGCGCATGTATCTGCGCTGGGCCGAGCATCACGGCTTCAAGGCAGACATCTCCGAGATTTCGGCCGGTGACGTGGCGGGCATCAAGTCGGCTACCATTCATGTGCAGGGCGAGTACGCCTTTGGCTGGCTGCGCACCGAAACCGGCGTGCATCGTCTGGTCAGAAAGAGCCCGTTTGATTCCGGCGGTCGGCGCCATACCTCGTTTGCCTCGGTGTTTCTCTCTCCGGAAATCGATGACAGCTTCGAGGTCGACATCAACCCGGCCGATCTGCGCGTGGACACCTATCGCTCCTCCGGCGCCGGCGGTCAGCACGTCAACACCACCGACTCGGCCGTGCGTATTACCCACGAGCCCAGCGGCGTGGTGGTGTCATGTCAGACCCAGCGCAGCCAGCATGCCAACCGCGATTTCGCGATGAAGCAGCTCAAGGCCAAGCTCTGGGAGCTGGAGATGCAGCGCCGCAGCGCCGAGAAGCAGCAGGCCGAGGACTCCAAGTCCGATATCGGCTGGGGCAGCCAGATCCGCTCCTACGTGCTCGATGATCAGCGCATCAAGGATCTGCGTACCGGCGTGCAGACCAGCAACTGTGAGCGTGTGCTCGACGGCGACCTGGATCAGTTCATCGAGGCCAGTCTCAAGCAGGGACTTTGATCGGAAGGAGCGCCTGAAAGGGACGACTTCCGACCGGCAGGCTCGTTGGCCGCCATCGCGTGTTTCAGACATGAACCGCTTCAGACATGAACCGCAGGCCGTAACGCGCCTGCCATTGACGGTTATTTTCAATAGGCAAGGTAATGGCGAATCAGGATCAGCAGGCAGGCAGCGAACACGAAGAGAACCATCTGATCGCCGAGCGGCGGGCAAAGCTTGCCGCTCGCCGCGAGCAGGCAAGCGCCCAGGGCGGTAGCGCCTTTCCCAATGATCTGCGTCGTGACAGTCTGGCCGCGGACCTTCAGGCAGAACTTGGCGAGCACGACAAGGAAGCGCTGGAGTCGCTGGGCCGTCAGGCGGCAGTGGCCGGTCGCATCATGCGAAAGCGCGGCCCCTTTATCGTCATTCAGGACGCCTCCGGCCAGATCCAGCTCTACGTGGACAAGAAGGGTCTGCCCGCCGAGGTGCTGGAAGACATCAAGGGCTGGGATATCGGCGATATCGTCTTCGGCCAGGGCCCGGTGCACAAGTCCGGCAAGGGCGATCTCTATGTGATGATGGAGACCGCACGTCTTCTGACCAAGAGCCTGCGCCCGCTGCCGGACAAGTTCCATGGTCTGACCGATCAGGAGGCGCGCTACCGCCAGCGCTACGTGGATCTGATCATGAATCCGGAGGTGCGTGACACCTTCCGCATTCGCGCGGCCGTGATCAGCGCCATTCGCCAGTTCTTCACCGAGCGTGACTTCATGGAAGTCGAAACGCCGATGCTCCAGCCGATCCCCGGCGGGGCCACGGCGCGACCGTTTGTGACCCATCACAATGCGCTGGATATCGACATGTATCTACGCATCGCCCCGGAGCTTTATCTCAAGCGGCTGGTGGTCGGTGGTTTCGAGCGGGTCTTTGAGATCAACCGCAACTTCCGCAACGAGGGGCTGTCGACCCGGCACAACCCTGAGTTCACCATGCTCGAGTTCTACTGGGCCTATGCCGACTACCACGATCTGATCGATCTGACCGAGTCGCTGGTGCGCTTTGCGGCCGAAAAGGCGGTGGGCACCACGTTGATCCACTATCAGGGCACCGAGTTTGATCTCTCTCAGCCCTTTGATCGCCTGACCCTGCGCGAGTCGATTCTGAAATATGGCCAGAACATCGAATCCGGCGAGCTGGACGATCTCGAGCGCGCCACCGCGCTGGCCGGGCGTCTGGGCATCGACGTCAAGCCGGGCTGGGGTCTTGGCAAGCTGCAGACCGAAATCTTTGAAACCGTGGCCGAGCATCGTCTCGAGCGGCCAACGTTCATTACCGAATACCCGGCCGAGGTCAGCCCGCTGGCGCGTCGCAACGATGACAATCCGTTCGTGACCGACCGCTTCGAGTTCTTTGTGGGCGGACGTGAAATCGCCAACGGCTTCTCCGAGCTCAACGACGCCGAGGACCAGGCCGAGCGCTTTGCCGCCCAGGTGGCCGAGAAGGACGCCGGTGATGTCGAGGCGATGTACTATGACGCCGACTACGTGCGGGCGCTCGAGTATGGCCTGCCGCCCACGGCGGGCGAGGGCATCGGCATCGACCGGCTGGTGATGCTGCTGGCGGATGCGCCGTCCATTCGCGATGTGCTGCTGTTTCCGGCCATGCGTCCGGAAGCAGAGTAAATCGCGGCGGCTTTGGTCGCCCGGCCACCCGATGTGCGCCAATGCCCGGATGAGTCATGGCATTGGTGACCCCGGGCGGCCATACTGGGGCGCTTGAACAGGATTTCCACCAGCCCCGAACCGGGAGAGTCGCAATGAAACTGGTGAACCGCTCTGCACTTAGCGTGCGTCCCAGACAGGCCTTTGTAGACTGGATCAATTCGCTGGAGGCGACCGAGGGTGAAGACGACCTCACCCTTGAGGATGCCGAACGCGAAAGCACCATCTACCTCATTCCCGAGATGGATACGGAAGACGCGCTGCAGGCCTGCCTGCACGAACGCTTTGCCGATATCCTTGAAAACGAGCTGTCCGCCTGGGAAGAGGATTCCCGTCACTGGCCGGACATCAACGAAGTCACCTTTGAATTCTTCCTTCGCGTCGAGCACAGCTATCTGTGTGTGGATCTGGACGAGGAAGCGGCCCTCGAGCAGAGCGATTTCGAGGACGACCTGCTGCTTGATACCGACGAGGTCTGATCATTCAGCAGTGAGATGACCCCAGGGCTTGCCCGGCATGCTGGCCGGTGTGAGCTTTTCTCGCCGTGTTTCTGCCCCCTGTGCTCACGCGTTCGTTGTCTCGCATGACCGGTAACTCTTCTTGAAAGCACTACTGTCCTGGCGTGAAGGTGATGATGGCCTGCCTCCCCGCCAGCGTATTCTGGCCATGATGGTCCTGATGTCGGGGTCGCTGATGGCGGTGCTCAACATCAATAGCGTCAACATCGCCCTGCCGACCACCGCCCGTGAACTGGGCGTCTCTTCTGCGGCGTCCGTCTGGATCATCAACATCTATCAGCTGGTGGGTGCCGCCTCGATGCTGACCTTTGCCGCCCTGGGCTATCGCATCGGGCGCTATCGGCTCTATATCGGCGGCATGATCATTTTCGTGCTGACCTCGGTGGCCTGTGCGCTGTCGCCCACGTTGGGCTGGCTGATCGCCTTTCGTGCCATTCAGGGGCTGGGGTCGGCGGCCATGATGAGCATTGGGCCTTCCATGTATCGGGTTATCTTCCCCACGCGGCTGTTGGGGCAGGCGATGGGGCTGACCGCGCTGACCATTTCACTGGCGGTGGCCGGCGGCCCGGCGCTGGGCGGCCTGGTGCTGGCCGTGGCCAGCTGGCCGTGGCTTTTCTGGATCAACGTGCCGCTGGGCGTGGCGGCCATCTGGCTGGCGATCCGGGCGCTGCCGAAAGAGCAGGGCAGCCGCTACCGGTTTGATGTGCTCGGCGCCGTGTTGTCCGCCGTGGGTCTGGGAAGCTTTGTCATCATGCTCGACAGCATCGCTGACATGTCGCGCCCGGGCAGCGTGCCGCTCCTGCTGATCGTGAGTCTGGTGGCACTCACCGGCTTCATCTGGCGCCAGCGCCATTTTGAAAACCCGCTGCTGCCGCTGGTGATCTTCCGGGAGGCGCGGTTCACCATGGCGGTGATGACCTCGTTTTTCTCCTTTCTGGCCCAGAGCATGGCGTTTATCAGTCTGCCGTTTCTGTTTCAGAGCGTGCAGGGCTACACGCCGCTGGAGTCGGCCTTTTTATTCACGCCCTGGCCGCTGGGCGTGATGATCGGCGCACCGCTGGGCGGACGGCTGGCCGACCGCTTCAGCCCGCCGGTGATCTCCTCCATGGGGCTTTTGCTGTTCATGGCGGGGCTTGCAGCGCTGGCCCTGCTGGGGGATCAGCCTTCGACCATCGATATCCTGTGGCGCAGTGCCCTGTGCGGGATGGGGTTTGGTCTCTATCAGGCGCCCAACAACCGTGAAATGATGGGGTCATTGCCCAAGGCGCGCAGTGGCAGCGCCTCCGGCGTACTGGCCAGCGTGCGTACCTTTGGTCAGTCTGTTGGTGCTGCCTTGGTTGCACTGGTGCTTTCTGGAATAATGAATACCACGATGGACAGTGCCATGACGGTCAGCCTGGCCCTCTGGATGGGCATGGCCTCGGCCATTGTGGCGCTGGTGCTTTCGGCTTCGCGAATACGCATGCTGAGTCGGCATCAATCAGGGTAGGCGACGGCATATCGACAGCCGCCGTCGTTCATGCCCACTGACAATATCTGACGTGCCGGAGGTGACAACCCATGACAATTTCTTCGGTGGATACGCTTGAAGGCGCGGATATTGCTGCGCTGATCGAGCAGAAACTGGCCGTTTTCGAGCCTCAGTGGCTCACCATCGAAAACGAAAGCCACAAGCACAATGTGCCCCCCGATTCACAGACGCACTTCAAGGTGACCCTGGTGTCCGAGCAGTTTGAGGGCATGATGCCGGTCAAGCGCCACCAGCAGATCTATGCCGCGCTTTCCGATGAGCTGGCAGGTCCGGTACATGCGCTGGCGCTGCATCTGTATACGCCCGAGCAGTGGGAAGCGCGCGGCAATGCCCGCCCGGATTCCCCGAACTGCCGCGGCGGTGGCGCCTAGTGCTGTTCAGACCGTGAGCCATCGATGCCGGTCTCTGGCCTTCCCTGCGGGAAGGCCTTTTACGCTGTATCCCTTCAATGGACGTAATGCATGGTGACCGAGCGCGCGCGCCGACAATACCTCGAGGCCATGGGGATCAACCTCTGGGTGGCCCGGCACCCGCTGCCCAATGCAATGGCGTCTTCCCTGCCGGCGCTGGAAGAAGCACCGGAAAGTACCGGTCAGTCGCTCGATCATCATCAGCGCCTGCATGCCCTGATCGATGATATCGACGCTCCGGAGATCGCGCCCGAGCCCGAGCCGCCGGCATCAACGCCCCGGGCAACGCCACATGACACCTCCCAGCCGGCACGGTCGATCCGCGCCCTGCTCGGTACCGGCACGGATGAGGCCGAAGACCGCGCCGGCACTGCGCCGGCACCGACAGCCTCTGCGCCCGCCGTCGAGGATAAAACCACCGCGACGGAGCAGAGCGCTGAAGAGAGCGTCACGCGAGCGCCTCATGAGCCGCTGCGCTTCTCGCTGCAGGCCGGCACGCTTGATGGCCGCTGGCTGCTGCTGCTGGCCCGCGATGAGGCGCTGAGCGAGCAGGAAGAGAGGTTGCTTGATGCCATATTGCAGGCCGGTGGGGTTCAGCCTGCCGCGTCGCTGTCCTGTCAGCGCTTTGGCTGGCCCATGATGGAGGGTTTGCCGGTCGATGATGCCCTCGATGAGGCGCGCCAGGGGTTCAAGGCCTTTCTGGCCGGCCGTCGGGCACGAGGCTGGAACCCCGAGCGCATCCTGTTGTTTGGTCGGCTGCCGGTGCTGGAGCAGGTGCTGGATGTGCAGGATGGGCAGAGCCGGGTGCTTGATCTGCCGCTCTGGCAGGGGCCGGCGCTCGAGTCACTGAATGAGGCGACATCACGGCGAGAACTCTGGGCCGCCATGAGTGAGTGGCGCACGTGGTGGCAGGCGCAGGCCGAGGCGCAGGATAACGATGATCATTGAACGTGTCCGTGACGCCGAGGCTCTGGCAGCGCTGGACGCTCGCGTCAGAGGGGCGCAGGCCTGGTCGGTGTCACGCTTTGAAACACTGGCCAATGACGAGGGCTATCGCCTGACGGGGATCGCAGACACCGCCACGAGGGCGCTGCTGGCCTTTGCCGTGGTCTCGCTCGGCCCCTTTGATCTTGAGCTTGAAATGATCGCGGTGGACCCGGGACATCGACGTCAGGGGCTGGCCGGTCATTTGATCGAGGCCATGATCGATGACGGAAAGACGTCGGGGCTGGAGCGGGTGCTGCTGGAGGTGCGCGCCGGCAACGAGGCGGCACAGTCACTCTACAGGCACTACGGCTTTGAGATGGACGGGCGCCGGGCGGGGTATTACCCGCTGGCGCCGGGCAGGCGCGAGGACGCGATACTGATGTCGCGTCCTCTCACGCGCTGAGTCAGGGCGCCGAAACCCCGCTTACCAGGAGGGGCTGGCCGTCGGTGCTTCGGGCGCCGAGGTTGCGCCGGTGTCAGGGGCAGAGGCCGTGCTGGCGTCGAGCTCACGAAAGCGCTCCAGCAGGCTACCCAGACGGCTTTCCCACTGCTGGCGTTCATTTTTCAGACGCTCGTTTTCCTGGCGCAGTTCATCAAGCTCCATGCGCTGCATCTCGATGGTGTCGACGGCGCTGTTGACGCGCTGTTCAAGCTGCTCGAAAAGTTCATTGCTCATGCTGTACTCCTGATACAGATAATAAGGCGAAATGCCGCCCTGCAGGGCCCGGGTCGGGTGCCGGCGCGCGCGCAGGCCAGACTACGCGCGCCGGCGCGTGGCGGCAAGAGGGGTGCCGGGTTATTGCGCGCTTTCACGCCGATAAAGCCGGGCGTGGCTGTCGCCTGCCCGGGTCTCGCGGATCAGACGCCAGCCGGCGGGCAGATGGGGGATCAGTTCGGCCTCGGTTTCGACGTGAATCAGCGCGTCGTCGGCCAGCCATCCCTCCTGGTCAAGCCGCTGACAGCAGTCAGTGATCAGGTCCTGGCGAAAGGGCGGATCAAGAAAGACCAGATGGAACGGCTGCACGGGGCGGGTGTCCAGAAAGGCATGCGCATCCTGCTGGTGGACCGGCATCGTGACCTCAAGCGTTGCCAGGTTCTGTTCGATCTGGCGGGCGACCTGGCGGTCGGCTTCAACAAAATGCACCTCGCCGGCGCCGCGTGAGAGCGCTTCGAGTCCCAGCGCGCCGGTGCCGGCAAAAAGATCGAGCGCGCGGGTGCGGCTGTCGATGTCATTTGCCAGCCAGTTGAACAGCGTCTCGCGCATGCGGTCCGGCGTGGGGCGCAGACCCGGATGATCGGGTACGGGCAGCAGGCGACGACGGAATCGACCGCCAATCAGCCGCAGGCGGCCACCACCCGAGCGGGCCCTGCCCTGTCGGTTGTCATGTCCTTGAGTGCCGTGACGCTGTCGCCTCATGTGCCCTGCAAGCCCCTCTTGGTGAAGATATGCGGTGAAGCTACGCTGCCGGTGCCGGGCAGTACGTTTGCCCGGGAGATCTGCAGCCGCAGCCGGTTGTGCCATCCTTGTCGATGGCTTGCACGGATTGTACCGGCGGGCAGCGCTTGAGTGGTAGGATGCGGTATCAAATGGCGTATCAGCCGCCTTTCCCCGATGGATCAATCGCGACGACATAGCCCATGTTTGGTTTTTTAAAGCGCAAGAAGCATCGCCGCGATCAACAGGATCGCGAAGAACAGCAGCAGTCTGAACAACAGGCGCCGGCGCAGGTACCTGACGAGACCGAAAAGGATACCCCGGAGCAGCCGCCCGAGGCGCGGGAAGACGCGGCCCCACGCCCGTCCGAAACGCCAGAGCCGTCGCCGGCTGCTCCCGAGCGTGAAGAGGAGAGCGAGACCGCCCGTCAGATCGCCGAGCCGGAGCTCGTCGTTGAGCCCGAACCGGAGCCCGTCATCGAGCCCGAGCCGGTGGTGGAACCTGAACCGCCGCTCGAGCCCGAACCGCCGCTCGAGCCCGAACCGCCGCTCGAGCCGGAGCCCGAACCGCCGATCGAGCCGGAACCGGAGCCCGTCATTGAGCCAGAGCCGGTAGTCGACCCGGATCCCGAGCCCGTCGAAGAGCGCCCGATCGAGACGCTGGACGATTCGACAGTGGTCTCCGATGAAACGGCGCTGGAAGAGGCGCCGGTCGAAAAAACACCTGATACGAAAGACGACAAGACAACGCCCGGGGTTGCCTCCGAGGTCACTACGCCGGCGCGCAACCGTGGGCGTGACAAGCCGCGTCGGGCGCGCTACGACACGGCCGTTGAAGTGGGACCGGAAACCGCTGACGAGCAGGGCGAAACGGCCGGTGCCAAAAAGGGCTGGTTTTCGCGCATGCGTCAGGGGCTGGGCAAGACGCGCTCCAACCTGACCGATGGTCTGGCGACGTTGCTGCTGGGTCACAAGGAGATCGACGATGATCTGCTGGAAGAGCTCGAAACGCAGCTCCTGATGGCCGACGTCGGCGTCGCCGCGACCAGCGAGATCATGGAAAATCTGGAAGGGCGCATCTCGAGACGCGAGCTCAAGAACGTCGATGCGCTCTACAAGGCGCTGCAGGAAGAGCTCTCCACGATGCTCGAGCCGGTGGCGAAACCGCTGCGTCTGCCGCCCAAGGGTGAAGGCCCGTTCGTGATTCTGATGGTGGGCGTCAACGGTGTGGGCAAGACCACGACCATCGGCAAGCTGACCCAGCGCTTTCAGCGTCAGGGCCGCAGCGTCATGCTGGCCGCGGGGGATACCTTCCGTGCCGCGGCCGTCGAGCAGCTGCAGGTCTGGGGCGAGCGCAATGACGTACCGGTGATTGCCCAGCACACCGGCGCCGACAGTGCCTCCGTCATCTATGACGCGGTGTCGGCGGCCAAGGCGCGTGGCATCGATGTCCTGATTGCCGACACGGCCGGGCGATTGCACAACAAGGGCCATCTCATGGATGAGCTCAGCAAGGTGCAGCGCGTCATGGCGCGCCTGGACGCTCAGGCGCCACACGAGGTCATGCTGGTACTCGATGCCGGCACCGGTCAGAACGCGATTTCCCAGGCGGAGACCTTCAATCAGGCGGTGCCGGTGACCGGCATCACCCTGACCAAACTGGACGGTACTGCCAAGGGCGGCATCATCTTTGCCATCGCCAAGCAGCTGGGGACACCCATCCGCTATATCGGGGTGGGGGAGACGCTGGACGATTTGCGTCCCTTCGAGGCCGAGGATTTTGTCGGGGCACTCTTTGACCGGGATGGCAGCTGATCTCTCATGGCCATGATCGAGTTTGCGCATGTCGGCAAGCGCTATGGCGGTCGTTTCGAGGCGCTGGCGGATCTCAATTTCAACGTGGAACGCGGTGAGATGGTCTTTCTGACCGGCCACTCCGGTGCCGGGAAGAGCTCGGTGCTGCGCCTTCTCATGGCGCTGGAGCGACCTTCCCGGGGCCGCATTGCTGTGGCCGGTCATGACATCACGAACCTTCATGTGTCACACATTCCCTTTTATCGGCGCCAGATCGGGGTGGTCTATCAAAACCACCAGCTGCTCTTTGATCGCAGCGTGTTCGATAACGTGGCGCTGCCGCTGGTCATCCAGGGGGCGACCCCTCAGGATGCCCGGCGCCGCGTGCATGCCGCCCTCGACAAGATCGGACTGCTGCACCGTGAAAGGGCGCTGCCTATCGAACTTTCCGGCGGTGAGCAGCAGCGGGTGGGAATCGCGCGGGCCGTTGTGACCAAGCCGGCCATGCTGCTGGCAGACGAGCCCACCGGTAACCTGGACCCGCAGCTGTCGGCCGACATCATGCGCCTTTTCGAAGACTTCAATCGCATCGGCACCACGGTGCTGCTGGCCAGTCACGATCTGGCGCTGATCGCCCGCCTCAGACACCGGGTGCTCAAGCTGCGCGATGGTCGTCTGATCGGCGATGAGGAGGCCGCATGAGTCAGAAGCCGCGTCGTAATCCTCAACAAGACACCGAGAAGCCACATCGCCCGTCTCAGGGCACTGAAAAGTCTCGTCGAGGGGCGCGCTCCCACCAGATTACCTTTGAAAGCCGCACCCGCGCCTGGCGGCGCCATCATGGTCAGATGGCCGTGGACAGTCTTTATCGTCTGCGTCGACGACCCCTGTCGACGCTCATGACCATGCTGGCGATTGCGATTGCCATGGTGCTGCCGGCCAGTCTCTGGCTGGCCCTGGGCAGCGCGCAGCTTTTGGACAGCAATCTGGACGACACTGCCCGCATGACGCTGTATCTGGACCCGGCGCTTTCCGAGTCGCAGGCCATGGACATTACCGACCAGGTGCGCGGTGAAAGTGACATTGCCTCCACTGAGCTGATCACGGCCGCGGCCGGTCTGGAAAGCTTCCAGCAGCGTCTGGGCATGAGTGATGCCCTGGCCATGATGGAGGACAATCCGCTGCCGGCGACCATTCTGGTACAGCCGCGCTCGCGTGACCCGGACGCTGCGCAGGCGCTGGCCGAACGACTCGGGCAGATCGAGGGTGTGACCGACGCGCGGCTGGACATGGCCTGGCTGGAGCGACTGCGCCAGCTCAGCGAGCTGGGGCGTCGTGTGGTGCTGGCCTTTGGCGTGCTGTTCGCGCTCGGTGTGCTGCTGGTGGTGGGCAACACCATTCGACTGGCGGTCGAAAGCCGTCGTCAGGAGATCGAGGTCGTGACCCTGATCGGCGCGACCCATGCCTTTGTGCGCCGTCCCTTTCTTTATGTGGGGGTCTGGTACGGACTGGGCGGCGGCATACTGGCGCTGCTGTTGCTGACGCTGGGAAGACGCTGGCTGTCGGCCCCCATCGATATGCTGGCCTCCGGATTTGGCAGCCACTTTTCGCTACCGGGCATCGGTCTGGGTGGATCGGCTTTGCTTTTGATCTGTAGTACCATGCTGGGTCTTGTCGGGGCATGGCTGGCCGTCAGCCGCCATCTGGCAGAAATCAGCCCGCGCTGAAATTGTTTAACGCAGGTGTCCGAGAAAAGTCGTCATACGGGCACCAAAGCACCATTACCATGGTCTATAATGGTTGATAATTACCAATCAGAGGCCAGGGGAGACCGTTTGAACATGAGTACCAGTCTTCAACCTATTGGTCATCTTTCGCCGGGCAATGACCTGAACGGCTATATTCAGGCCGTTAATCGTATTCCCGTACTGACCGTGGACGAGGAGAAGGATCTCGCCACGCGCTTGCATGCTGACAGTGACATTGAAGCCGCCCGTCGCCTTGTCATGTCGCATCTGAGATTCGTGGTCCATATCGCACGCAGCTATTCCGGTTACGGTCTGCCGCAGGCGGATCTGATTCAGGAAGGCAACGTGGGTCTGATGAAGGCCGTCAAGCGCTTCGATCCGGCTCAGGGGGTACGACTGGTATCCTTTGCCGTGCACTGGATCAAGGCCGAGATTCACGAGTTCGTGCTGCGCAACTGGCGCATCGTCAAGGTGGCGACCACCAAGGCGCAGCGCAAGCTGTTCTTTAACCTGCGCAGCGCCAAAAAGCGTCTGTCATGGCTGAACAACGATGAAGTGGATGCCATCGCGCAGGATCTGGACGTCAAGCCGGAAGCGGTACGCGAGATGGAAGGGCGCCTGTCGGCCTTTGATGCCGGCTTTGATCCCGCGCCCGGCAGCGAGGATGACGAGCAGAGCTATCAATCGCCGTCGCAGTATCTGGAAGACGGCCGCTCCGACCCGGCGCTGTCGCTGGAAGAGTCCGACTGGCAGGACCGCTCCTCGCAGCAGCTGCGCGAAGCGCTGGCAAGGCTCGATGATCGCTCACGCGATATTCTGCAGCGCCGCTGGCTGGCCGAGCAGAAATCGACCCTGCATGAGCTTGCCGATACCTATGGGGTGTCTGCCGAACGTATTCGACAGCTTGAAAAGAATGCCATGAAAAAACTCAAACAGGCGATCGGGGAATCCACCGAGGCGGCCTGAGCAATGGCATTGCTGTTCTCATACTAAAGATGGTTTTTGACGCTAAAGATGACCCCGGGCTCCCAAGGCCCGGGGTTTTTGCTATATGGTTGGGCATCATGAAAAAAAATGATGTTGAATGAAATGGATTATTTTAATTCATTTTTATCGATATAATTCTCTGTCGCTGTCATGAGCGCTGATCGATGTTTAGCCCTGCCTTCTTTTGCAAATCACCAGAGACGGTGCCCCATGCGCCACGATCCCTGGTCACCCTGCATCACTGCCTGATAGGCCTTTCCCTGGTCATCACCTGTCTACTGTGGTGGGGAAAGCACATGGATGCCGGCAGGCTGGCCCTGGGACTGCTGTTCTGGCTCTGGAGTCTGCAGCAGGGAATGAAGCTGGTGTTGAATGGGTGTCAGCGCTCCGGACGCCAATGCGTGGCGTCCGTGGATGGCGATCAACTGATCAGTGGATTTTCCGGGGTGGTGTACTGTTATTGCCCGCTACAGCAGCAGTATTGCTATCGAGCGAACGTGTCCGCTTCGGTCAAGGGACTCTCGCACCGGGCCTGCCAGCTGACCATCAGGGCCTTTGACGCCATGGTGCATCCCGAGGATCGGGCCTCCCTGCAGCGTGCTCGACGTCTTGCCCTGCACCGGGGATATTTTGAACATACCTACCGTTTGATTCATGGCACGTCCGTACAGCGGGTGCTGGACCGGGGCATCGTCCTGCGTCGCGGCGGCAAGCCCGAATGCCACGGCCTTTTGATGGACATCAGTCAGCTTGAGGAAGTCGGCGCGGCCCCGGGAGATGTCGAAAAGGAAATGGAGGCGGATGCCACGGTTCCTGTGACGGATAACGAAGACGCCTGCGGCGAGGTGTCCGGTCTCGGAGAGACGCCGTTTGCCGACCCGTTTCCTTTTGCAGAGACGTTGCGTCAGGCGCTGGCCGGCAGGCAGCTACGTCTGGTCTACCAGCCTCAGGTGCATGGTCATGATCAGCGCCTCGCCGGCCTTGAGGCCCTTTTGAGGTGGCATCACCCCACCCGGGGCAATATTCCACCGTCGTGCTTTATTCCCGTGGCCGAATCGATGGGGCTCATGCCGACGCTGGGCAACTGGATCATCGAGGAGGCCTGCCGACAGATCAGCCACTGGCGTAAGCAGGGTTATCGTGTACCGCCCGTGGCGATCAATGTGTCCGTGCTGCAGCTGGATGGAACATTGTTGACCCATGTTACCGGTGTGCTGGACAGATACGGGCTGGAAGGGGCCTGTCTGGAATTCGAGATCACCGAAAGTCGGCTGATGCAGAATTTTGACGAGTGCGTGCATGTCATCTCAAAACTGCGCCGGCAGGGCATTCGAATCTCGCTGGACGATTTTGGCACCGGCTACTCGTCGCTGGACAAGCTGGCGCTGCTGCCGCTGGATCGGCTCAAGCTGGACAGAAGCTTCGTGACGGCACTGACCAGTACCCACCACGGCTATCATGTGATCGAGGCCATCGTGCGACTGGCGCACGCCTTGCGACTCTCGGTCGTGGCAGAAGGGGTAGAGACACGACCACAGCAGCATCTACTCAACGAGCTGGGGTGTGAGATTCTACAGGGCTATCTGTTTGGTGCCGGGATCGAGGCTGATATGGTCATCAGGTATCTGCGCCGTGACGGGGTGTTTGCGAAGATCCAGCCTCTGCCATGAGATGGGCGCTCAAAAGCTGCCATTGATCTTCCCAGTGTTTCTGGGGCGAGTGACGAAACCCGCTTCTGACGTATTGACCGATACGTCCTTCGGCGGTCGCCATGAGCAGATTGGCCAGGGCTGATACGCCGATGGCGGGGCGGTAGTGCTGTTCGATTTCACCGGTGCGAAGCACCTGCTTGAGCTGCGTTTCCAGG
Source organism: Kushneria indalinina DSM 14324 (assembly GCF_003385845.1). Lineage (GTDB taxonomy): Bacteria > Pseudomonadota > Gammaproteobacteria > Pseudomonadales > Halomonadaceae > Kushneria > Kushneria indalinina. The sequence continues at coordinate 191,584 of NZ_QRDJ01000008.1, forward strand.
CGCTCGAAAAGCTGGCCCATGCGGTTCTGCAGGCGCTCGTGTTCGCCGGTCAGGGCCTCCCCGGTCATAATGCGACACAGCCCGGGGTTCTTGTCGGCAAAGATCAGCAGCAGCGTCAGGATACGCTGACAGCGTTCATCGACATCGCCCGGTTCACTGATAATCAGCGTGACACGCTCGAAAAGCGTCTGCTCGATATATTCGATCAACGCCTCGTACATGCGCGTCTTGCTGGGGAAGTGGCGATAAAGGGCCGCTTCCGAGACCCCTACCTCACGTGCCAGCGCTGCGGTCGTGATGCGCTGACCCCGCCCCTGTTCCAGCATCCGCGCCAGCGCCTGAAGGATCTGGTCGCGTCGCGAGAGTTTTTGTTCCCTGGTCATGGCCATCTTTTTTGATCCGCCTGCCGGGGTGCCAGGGCGGCCTCTGGCACCCATGAATGAATGCTCACCCGTTGCGTGTGGCCTTATTGCGACGGTGTGTTCCCCTGATCGGTAATCAGGGTGCCCACGCCGGAGCGGGTAAAGATCTCCAGCAGGATGGCGTGTTCCACGCGACCGTCCACGATCACCGAGCTGGTGACGCCGTTCTTGACGGCTTCCAGCGCGCAGCGAATCTTGGGCAGCATGCCGCCGTAGATGACGCCGTCCTCGATGAGCTGATCGACCTGCTCGGTGGTCAGGCCCGTCATGACCTCGCCCTGCTGATTCATGAGCCCGGCCACGTTGGTCAGCAGCATGAGCTTCTCGGCACCCAGCGCCTCGGCCACCCGGCCCGCGACCAGATCGGCGTTGATGTTGTAGGAGTGCCCCTGGGCATCCACACCGATGGGCGCGATCACCGGGATATAGTCGGCTTCCGAGAGCATCTCGATCAGATCGGTCGAGATGTGCTCGACTTCCCCGACATGGCCGATATCGATGATCTCGGAGGCGGTCATGTCGGCGCTCTGGCGCTGCACGGAGAGCTTGCGGGCGCGAATCTGGGCGTTGTCCTTGCCGGTCAGGCCGATGGCCTTGCCGCCGGCGCCGTTGATCAGATTGACGATGCTCTTGTTGACGAGTCCACCCAGCACCATCTCGACCACGTCCATGGTTTCGGCGTCGGTGACCCGCATGCCGTCCACAAAGCGGGATTCAATGTTGAGACGCTCCAGCAGCTGACCGATCTGCGGGCCGCCGCCGTGGACCACGATCGGGTTAAGACCCACCTCCTTGAGCAGCACCACATCGCGGGCGAAGGAGTGAATCAGGTTGTCCTCGGTCATGGCGTTGCCGCCGTACTTGATCACCACGGTCTTGCCCGAAAAGCGCTGGATGTAGGGCAGCGCCTCGGACAGGATTTCAACGACCTGACGCGGGTTGTACTCGCTGTCATGCATATTGAAAAACGCTCCTGTAGAAGAGGACGAAAGGCCGGTGAAGGTTCAGGCCTTCCTGTCACGAATGCGATTGTGAGGAGCCCCGGTCCGGCGCAATGCGTATTGGCCCGGGGCGAACCAGCCCCCTGGAAGATCAGAAGGTCAGGGTAATGTCCGGGGCAACGGCCAGCAGCGCCTGACGAAAGCGGTCCTGAATGCGCTCAAGCGCCTCCCGGGATTTGCCTTCAAAGCGAAACACCAGCATGGGCGTGGTGTTGGAGGCGCGGCACAGCCCCCAGCTGTCCGGATAATCCACGCGAATGCCGTCCAGTGTCGTTCGGGTGGCCTGTGCGCCGAAATCGGTCTCGGTAATAAAGCGTTTGACGATATCGAACTTGTTATCATCGGTCACGGGCACGTTGATCTCGGCGGTGCTCGCATCCTGAGGAAACTGGCTGAAGTACTGATCGGCATCGCCTGGCTGGCGCGACAGGATCTCCAGCAGCCGTGCGGCGGCGTAAATACCGTCGTCAAAACCGTACCAGCGCTCCTGAAAGAAGATGTGGCCGCTCATTTCACCGGCCAGCGCCGCGCCGGTTTCCTTCATGCGTGCCTTGATCAGCGAGTGACCGGTGTACCACATCTCGGGGGTGCCGCCGCCATCCTCGATGATCGACACCAGGTTGCCGGTGCTCTTGATGTCGAAAATGATGCGCGCGCCGGGCTGGCGCTCCAGCAGGTCCCGGGCAAAGCCCATCAGCAGACGATCGGGGTAGATGATCTCTCCAGAGGGGGTCACCACACCGACCCGGTCGCCGTCACCGTCAAAGGCCAGCCCGATGTCGGCGCCGGTCTCTTTCACCTTTTCAATCAGGTCCGTCAGGTTTTCAAACTTGCCCGGGTCCGGATGGTGATTCGGAAAGCGCCCGTCGATCTCTTCAAACAGCGGCGTCACCCTGGCCCCCAGGCGGCGGATCAGTTCCGGCCCCAGCTCGCCGGTCACGCCGTTGCCGCAGTCCACCACGGCGTGCAGCGGTCGCTCGAGTACGACATCGTCAAGGATGCGATTCAGGTAGGCGCCACGGATATCGTGTTCGCGGCAGCTGCCTTCCCCGGAGGTCAGATCGCCCTGCTCGATACGCCGATAGAGGCTTGTGATGTCGTCCCGCGACAGGGCGTGGCCGCCCAGCACCACCTTGAAGCCGTTGTAGTTCGACGGGTTGTGGCTGCCGGTGACCGCCACGCCCGAAGTGATGCCGTCCAGCACGTGGGTGGCAAAGTAAAGCACCGGCGTGGGCACCATGCCGATGTCCACCACCTCACAGCCGGCGGCGCAAAGCCCCTCGATCAGGGCCGCCGACAGCGTCGGGCCGGAGAGTCGGCCGTCACGCCCCACGGCGATGCCCTTTTCCCCGCGGGCGAGCGCTTCACTGCCGATGGCCTGGCCAATCAGGCGTACGGTGTCGGGGGTGAGCTGTTCGTCGACCACGCCGCGAATGTCGTAGGCGCGAAAGATGGCGGCACTTACCTGTGTCATGAAAAGATTCCTGTTGTAGGCGCCAGCGTCAGTGTCGCCCCGAATGGCCGAAGCCGCCGGCACCACGACTCTCGGCGTTATCATCGTCATCGGGCGTGAACTCATCCACAACCTCAAGCTCGGCCTGAATCACCGGCACCAGCACGTACTGGGCGATGCGCTCGAACGGCTCAAGGGTGACGCGCTCCTGGCCGCGGTTCCAGACCGAGATCATCAGCTCGCCCTGATAGTCGGCGTCGATCAGACCAACCAGATTGCCCAGCACGATACCGCGCTTGTGACCCAGCCCCGAGCGCGGCAGGATCATGCCGGCCCAGGCTGGATTGGCAATATGGACAGCGAGCCCCGTGCGGACCAGCTCGCAGTCGCCGGGGGCGAGCGTCAGCGGTTCATCCAGCAGGGCGCGCAGGTCCATGCCGGCGCTGCCGCGTGTGGCGTAATGGGGTAGAGGGTATTCGCGTACCCGTTCATCAAGAATTCTGACCTGCAGGCGTGGCCGGTCGGCAAGGGCAGTCATGGGGCAACAGGGCTCCGCGTTGGTTGATGCGCCTGAAAAAGGGGCAGCAGGTACTCAAAAAGGGCGCGCGCCAGATCCTGCTTGGGGCGCGGCGACAGCGTATACGAGGCGACCGGATCTTCCGGCCCGTTGGGCACGAGATGATACAGCACGGCGGCGTTGTCATCGGCGCCAAAGCCCAGGTTGGGCGCGGCCACGTCATTGGCCACGATCAGATCCAGGCGCTTGCGCACGAGCTTGTCGTGGGCGTGGCGGGCAAGCTCCCGGGTTTCGGCGGCAAAGCCCACCGTGAAGGGCGGGTCTTCACGATGCGTAACGGCGGCAATAATGTCCGGGTTCTCGACCAGATTCAGCGTCAGGTCGGGACTGCCGGGCACCTTCTTGAGCTTGTGCTCGGCCACCTCTGCCAGACGATAGTCCGCGACCGCCGCACAGCCGATGAAGATATCGCAGCTTGGCAGCGTGGCGTTCACGGCCTCCAGCATCTCCACGGCGCTGATCACATCGGTGCGCGTGATGCCTTCGGGGGTGGCAAGCGATACCGGCCCGGCAATCAGGGTCACGTGAGCCCCCAGATCACGGGCCGCCTCGGCCAGCGCAAAGCCCATCTTTCCCGAGCTGTGATTGGAGAGATAGCGCACCGGGTCGATCGCCTCGCGGGTGGGACCGGCCGTGATCACGACGTGGCGTCCGGCGAGGGCGCCGGGAGTCGCATCGTTGCTGGCCGCCATGAAGGCATCGGTCGCGGGGGCGTGATCATCATGCTCGGGCGTGGTATCCAGCGGCAGCATGCCGGGAGCGGGCGCCTGCCCCGAAAGAGCCGCTTCAAGTTCGGCGACAATGTCTTCCGGTTCCAGCATGCGCCCGCCGCCGACATCGCCGCAGGCCTGCTCGCCGGCATCCGGGCCCAGCTGTTGCCAGCCCATGTCGACAAGCGTGGCGGCGTTGCGCAGGCTGGCAGGATGCGACCACATGGCCTGGTTCATGGCCGGTGCCAGCAGACAGCGCGCCCGGGTGGCCAGACACAGGGTGGTGAGCAGGTCATCGGCCATGCCGGCGGCCAGACGGGCCATCAGATCGGCGGTGGCCGGGGCAATCAGCACGATATCGGCCCATTTGGCCAGCTCGATGTGGCCCATGCCGGCCTCGGCCTGCGGGTCCAGCAGCGAGGTGCGCACCTCTTCGCCGGTCAGGGCCTGCAGCGTCAGCGGGGTGATAAAGGCCTGGGCGCCCTCGGTCATGACCACTCGAACCTCGGCACCGGCCTTTTTCAAAAGGCGTGCCAGCACCGCACTCTTGTAGGCCGCGATGCCGGCACTGATGCCTAAAACGATGCGTTGACCAGCCAGTCGTGACATGCAGGGCTCCATTGGCATAACGGAAATCAAGGGGATGCTACCTTACCACTGCGCGCCTGACGTGCGTAGCATCAGGCAAGCCCGTAACAACCACAATGAATGCTTGAAAAGGACACTGCCATGCCCTTGAGAAATACTTCCGCACGCGCTTCCCTGTACCGGCGCCGGCTGGCGCCGACGCTCTCGGCGCTGGCCATCGGGGTCGCCCTGAGCGGCTGCGCCAGCCAGGAGCCGTCGACGACCGCGACCTACAGCAATGCCGATCTCAACGAACAGCTCGTCATGGCCACGGCCTGGATGCAGAGCGCGGCCGAATACCGGGCGCTCTCTTACCAGGCCTTCAACGTCGCTCGTCTGCGCCTTGATCAGGCGCTTGAGGCAAGGTCGTCCGGCGATCGTACGCTGGCGGTCATCGTCGACTGCGATGAGGCGGTGATCGACAACACACCCTTTCAGGCCTGGCTGATCGGGCGCGATGAGCAGTACTCCAGTGCCAGCTGGAACGCCTGGGTCGAGGATGCTCAGGCCCGTGCGATGCCCGGTGCGGGCGAGTTTCTCAATTACGCGCATGCCCGCGGGGTGGAGGTCTTCTATGTCACCAACCGCCGGGAGAGCGGCCTTGACGCCACCATGGAGAATCTGAGAGCGCTTGATTTTCCGTGGGTCGATGAGGCGCACATGATGCTGCGCACCGAGTCCAGCGACAAGCAGGCGCGGCGTGATCGCGTCATGGCAGATCATGACGTGGCGCTATTGATCGGCGATCACCTGGCCGATTTTGACAGTCGCTACGATGCCGACGATGTGGCCACGCGCAATGCGCAGGTCATTCAGGATCGCGCGCAGTTCGGGGAGCGCTATATCGTGTTGCCCAACCCGACCTACGGTGGCTGGGAGGCCGCGCTTTACGAGGGCGACTTCTCACTGTCACCACGGCAAAAGGATCAGCGTCGCCGGGCGGCACTGCGGACCTGGTCGGGGCCGGAACACGAAACGCCCTGAGACGAGTTCGAGCGTTTTGAACAAAGCAGGGGCACCCCGGGTGCCCCTGTTGATTGCCGCTGTGATTGACTCTTGTCAGCTCAGGTACTGCGCGCCGCGCACGTTGACGAAAATCGAGTAGATGCCGTGGCTGGCGGCCATGAACAGCCGATTGCCCTGCGGGCCGCCGAAGCAGAGGTTGGCGCAGCGCTCCGGCAGGCTGATATGGCCGATGGCCTTGCCCTCGGGGTCGAACACGCGCACGCCATCCAGCGCTGCCGGGTCTGCATCGGGCGAGCCCGAGCTGCCCCAGCCGCACCATAGATTGCCCAGCTCGTCACACTTGATGCCATCAAGGCCGCCAAAGTCCTTTGCCACGATATGCTGCGCTCGCTCTCCCAGGGTGCCGTCGTCATTGACCTGATAGGCCCATACCAGCCGGTCCGGTCTGGCGCGGCCTTCCACGACGTAGAGGCGCTGCTCATCCGGTGAAAAGCAAAGGCCGTTGGGGCCGGCAATGTCGTCGATGACGCGGGTTACGTTCAGCGTGTCGCCGTCGATGCGATAAACCCCGTGCGGCAGCTCGATCTCGATTTTATGGCCTTCGTAGTAGCCACCGGCCTGAAACGGCGGGTCGGTAAACCAGATCGAGCCATCGCGCTTGACCACGATATCGTTGGGCGAGTTGAAGCGCTTGCCCTCGAAATTATCCGCCAGCACCGTGATCTGTCCGTTGGGTTCGGTGCGGGTAATGCGCCGGCCAAGATCGTGGGTCGTGGAGCCTTCACACACGATCAGGCGACCCTGACGATCGCGGGTCATGCCGTTGGAGAAGTTGGCGTTTTCCCGGTAGACGCCCAGCGACTGGCTGATTTCATCCCAGCGCACGATCCGGTTGTTGGGGATGTCGCTCACCAGCAGGTAGTGGCCGTCGCCGATCCAGACGGGGCCCTCGGCCCAGCGCAGGCCGTCGGCGAGCTTTTCGACGCTGGCATTGAAAAGGCGCAGATCCAGAAAGCGCTCATCCAGAATCTGTACGGCAGGGTCCGGGTAGCGCTGATTGATGGGCTGTGCGCCGGCAGGCCGGGCAAGAGAAACACCGGCGAGCGCCACCGCGCTGCAGGCCAGCGACTGTTTAAGAAACAGACGGCGCAGACCGCTATCGCAATGAGAAGGTGTGTTCATCGGCGTCCCCTTTATGGTTGTTAGCGCTAACATCGCGTGTTCTACGCTAGGCGATGTCAGCGCGTTTGGGTATCCGCCAATATACCAGGAAGGGACCTGCAAGCACCGGAGGCCGGCATTGCCGGGCGCGTTCGCCCGGCAATCCTCTGGTGGGTATCCCTGCTCCGGACAGGATCAGTCGATGGTGATGACGACCTTGCCCAGGTGCTGCTGGCTTTCAAGGTGTTCGAACGCGGCGCGGGCATCGTCAAAGGCGAAGGTGCGATCGATGACCGGCTTGATCTGATGCTGGGTAATGGCGCGGTTCATCTGCTCGAACATTTCACGTGAGCCCACAAATATCCCTCGCATCAACACGCTCTTGCGCATGATGGCGGTCGGGTTGATCTCGCCCCCCGTCAGTACGCCGATCAGATTGACCTGACCGCCCAGACGCGAGGATTCGATCGAGCGCGGCAGGGTGCCGGCGCCGCCGACTTCCACGACGTGATCCACGCCGCGCCCACTGGTCAGGCGCTTGACCTCTTCCTGCCACTCGGGCGTCTCGCGGTAGTTGATGGTGTCGTCAGCGCCCAGCTCACGCACGCGGGCGAGCTTGTCATCGCTGGAGGAGGTCTGAATGGCGCGGGCACCGGCGGCGCAGGCGAACTGCAGGCCGAACATGGAAACGCCGCCGGTCCCCAGCAGCAGCACGCTGTCACCGGCCTTGAGCGGCGATTTGCCGGCATACAGGGCGTTCCAGGCCGTGACGGCGGCGCAGGGCAGGGTGGCGCCCTCTTCAAACGAGAGATGTTCGGGCAGCGTGACCAGCCCTTCTTGATCGAACAGCACATATTCGCTGAGCACGCCATCCACGGCGCCGCCCAGCGCCGAGCCCGGGTGGCTGTCGTTGACCTCACCGCCCAGCCAGTTCTGCATGAAGATGCCGGCGACACGGTCGCCAACGTTGAACCGGGTCACGTCCTCGCCGGTCTCGACCACCTCGCCGGCGCCGTCGGACAGCGGAACGCGATCGGGCGCCACGCCGCCGCGGCTGTAGTTGCCCGTCACGATCATCAGGTCGCGATAGTTCAGTGACGCCGCGCGCATCCGGACCAGTACCTGGCCGCGTGCCGGGCGCGGGGTATCACGTTCACCAAGGGTCAGATCGCTGATGGCGTCGGTTTTGGGCAGGGTATAAAGCCGCATCATGAGTCTCCTTAAAATTATCCGGGTAACAGATCAAGCGTAGCGGGTGCAAGGGTGTGGCAAAAGTCGAAGCGTGTTTCAGTTTCGGTGGCTGGCGCCGTTATCCTTTTATCAGAATGTTTTGTTGAAAGGGGTAGGTGTGGGCATCAGTCACTGGCCGGAAGGCGAACGACCGCGGGAAAAGCTGATCAATCTGGGCGCGCAGGCGCTGTCGGATGCCGAGCTGCTGGCGATCTTTCTGCGGGTGGGCGTCAAGGGGCGTTCCGCGGTGGATCTGGCGCGTGATCTTCTGGGAGAATTCGGCGGGTTGCGGCCGCTTCTGGAAGCCGACCGTGCCACGTTTTGTCAGGCTCACGGGCTGGGTGATGCCAAGTACGTGCAGCTGCAGGCAGCACTTGAGCTTTCGCGTCGTCATCTGGAAACGCTGTTGATGCGCGGCGATGCGCTCAATTCACCGCTCATGGTGCGTCGCTTTTTAAGCGCGCATCTGCGTGATCTGGGCCATGAGGTGTTTGCCGCCCTGTTTCTGGACAGCCAGCACCGGGTGCTGCGCTTTGAAAAGCTCTTTACCGGCACGCTGGACGCCGCCGCCGTCTATCCGCGCGAGGTGGCCCGGCGGGCGCTGGCGCTTAATGCTGGTGCCGTGATCTTTGCGCACAATCATCCCTCCGGCGTGGCCGAGCCCAGCGACGCCGATCGTCGCATCACCACGCGTCTGGTCGAGGCGCTGGGGCTTTTCGATATTCGGGTGCTGGATCATTTCGTGGTCGGTGATGGCGACGTCGTCTCCTTTGCCGAACGCGGCTGGCTCTAGGCTACGGGCAATTATCTCAAGGTGTGCTTGCCGATCAGGGGGCTCTCTGGTATAAAGTACGCCCTTTGACTTTCTGCGGGTTATGAACAGGGGGCAGGGAGGCGTATCGCCTGCCACTTCTCACCGGTTTGCCCGAATACTTAATAGACACTCATGTGGGGCCCATTCGGGCTCACGGCTGGAGGCTTCCATGTCACAAGTCTGTCAGGTTACCGGCAAGCGTCCGGTGACTGGTAACAACGTTTCCCACTCTCAGCGCAAGACGCGTCGTCGTTTCGTTCCCAACCTGCATACGCATCGTTTCTGGGTCGAGTCCGAAAAGCGCTTTGTCAGCCTGCGTCTGTCCTCCAAGGGCATGCGCATTATCGACAAGAAAGGCATCGAAGTGGTCCTCAAGGATCTGCGTGCCAATGGCCTGAGCGTCTGAGACGACGGTTCGTGATTACACCTCAAGCGCCTGGCGCGCTTGAATGCGGAGAGCAAGAACATGCGTGACAAGATCAAGCTGGTTTCAAGCGCGGGTACCGGTCATTTCTATACGACCGACAAGAACAAGCGCAACACACCTGACAAGCTGGAATTCAAGAAGTACGACCCCGTCGTACGCAAGCATGTCATGTACCGTGAAGCCAAGATCAAGTAATTGATAAGGCTTTACGTGCCGCCCGACAGGGTGGCCTGAAAGGACCCGGTCATGGCCGGGTCTTTTTGTATCTGATGGTCGGCCATGAGGCCCTGATCCTCTGCGCCGTGACCGCCTGCTCAACGTCACTACGCCGGATTTCCATGCCCGAGCTGCCTGAAGTCGAAACGACCCGCCGCGGTATCGCGCCGTGGGTGGCGGGTTTCGAGATCAATGAAGTCATCATCCGTCACCACCGTCTGCGCATCCCCGTACCGCAAGGGCTGGCCGAACGACTGACCGGCGAGCGCGTCGGCGACATTGCCCGCCGGGCCAAGTATCTGCTGCTGCCGGTCGCAGGAGGCCATCTGCTCTGGCATCTGGGCATGTCCGGCAGCCTGCGCCTGGTCGAGATCGGCACCGAGCCGCGCAAACATGACCACATCGATCTGGTCATGAGCTCCAGTCTGGTGCTGCGCTATCACGATCCGCGCCGCTTCGGGCTGGTGGATTTCATCGAGGGTGACCCGCTCAGCGATCGGCGGCTGGCAAGTCTCGGGCCCGAACCGCTGGATGATGACTTCAACGGCGGGCATCTTTATCAGCGCTCGCGCGGCAAGCGCCTGGCGGTCAAGAACTTCATCATGGACAGCGCCGTGGTGGTGGGTGTGGGCAATATCTACGCCGCCGAGGCGCTGTTCATGGCCGGCATCGATCCGCGCGTCGAGGCCGGGAAAGTCTCGCGCGCCCGTTATCAGCGTCTGTCGGAGGCCGTCAAACAGGTGCTGGCGGCCTCGATCGAGCAGGGCGGCACCACGCTGCGTGATTTTGTCAGCGGCCGCGGTGAGCCCGGCTATTTCGTGCAGCGCCTCAACGTTTACGGGCGCGGCGGCGAGCCTTGTCGCGTCTGTGGTCGCGAGCTTCGCTCGATGACCATTGGCCAACGCGCCAGCGTGTTCTGCCCCCACTGCCAGCGTTAGTCGTCGCCCGGGCATACGACACGCTGCCGCGGCGGTGCCCAGCTGATAGAATGGCGGGCAATACGCTAGTGCCCCTTTTATTCCCCATTCTGGAAGCTGTCGTGACCCAACGTCTTCGTCTCAAGAAAAACGCCGATCGTCGTCTCAAGGCGGGCCATCTGTGGCTCTACTCCAACGAGATCGACATCACCGAAACGCCGCTCAAAAGCTTTGAGCCGGGCGCTCAGGCCATCATTGAAGCGGCCAGCGGGCGCGCCATGGGCGTGGCTTACGTCAATCCCAACTCCCTGATCTGCGCCCGTGTCGTTTCGCGCGATACCGACGTGATGCTGGGCCGCTCCCTGCTGGTGCATCGCTTCAAGCAGGCACTGTCCCTGCGCGAGCGCCTCTTTGCGCGGCCCTTTTATCGTCTGGTGCACGGCGAGGGCGATCTGCTGCCCGGGCTGGTCGTGGACCGCTTTGACGATGTGGTCGTGGTCCAGCTCAATACGCTGGGCATGGAGAAGGTGCGCGATGAGATCATCGATGCGCTCAACAAGGTGCTTTCGCCGCGTGTGATCGTGCTGCGCGGCGACACCGCCGGACGGCGTCTGGAGCAGCTCGACGAGCATGTCGAGATCGTTCAGGGCAGCCTGGAAGGCGCCGTGGCGCTGGAAGAAAACGGCGTGCGCTTTGAAACCGACGTGGTGGGTGGCCAGAAGACCGGCTGGTTCTTTGACCATCGCGATAACCGTGCCTGGTTCAACACCCAGGTGGCCGGCAAGCGGGTGCTGGATGTGTTCAGCTATGTCGGCGGCTGGGGCGTACAGGCCGCGGTCAGCGGCGCCTCGGAAGTGGTCTGCGTGGATGAATCAACGCCGGCGCTCGAGCGTGTCATGGACAATGCCGCGCTCAACGGCGTGGAAGACCGCGTCTCAACCCTTGAGGGCGACGCCTTTAAAGCACTGGCACAGCTCAAGGCGCAGGGAGAAGTCTTTGATGCGATCGTGCTCGATCCGCCGGCGTTCATTCGCAAGCGCAAGGACATTGCCGCCGGTGAGCGCGCCTACGGGCGGCTCAACCGGGAAGCGATTCGTCTGCTGGGCCGTGATGGCCTGCTGATGTCGGCGTCGTGCTCGATGCATCTGGCCAGCGATCGTCTGGTGGATATCGTGCGAGGTGCGGCGCGTCACCAGGACCGTCATGCCCAGCTGATCTATCAGGGGCACCAGGCCGGTGACCACCCCATTCATCCGTCCATCCCGGAAACGGCCTATCTCAAGGCGATGGGCGTACGCATCTTTCGCGACTGAGGTCATGATGCGCTGGGTTCGTGTCTTTCAGCATCCCAATAGTCTGCTGGTGGGGCATGTGCGCAATCTGATCGAGGGGGCCGGCGTGGTCTGTGATCTGCGCAACTGGACGCTGGCCGGCGGCATGGGCGATCTGGCCCCCATCGACTGCGAGCCTGAGATCTGGGGAGCGCCGCAGGATGAGGCGCGCGCCCGGGCGGTGGTCGAGCAGTGGCGCCATGATGCGCGAGAAGAGTCGACGCCCGGTGCGCGGTTGTCACGGGGCTGGCGCTGCCAGGCCTGTGGCGAATGGCACGACGCGCACTTTGATGCCTGCTGGCAGTGCGGGCAGGAGCGGCCCGCTCCACAGCGCTGACCGGCCTGCCTGTCGCCCGGCTGCCCCGCGCGCGTTACACTGTACGCACCTTACACGCGATGACTTCATCCGCGCCGTTTTCCATTACCGAGCAGACGTTGCGTTCATGACCAGCACACGAGTACTGACCGGCATTACCACGACCGGTACCCCCCATCTGGGCAATTATGTCGGTGCCATTCGCCCCGCGATTGCCGCAAGTCAGGATGACAGCGTTCAGTCCTACTATTTTCTGGCCGACCTGCATGCGCTGATCAAGGCAAGCGATCCCAAACGGGTGCAGCAGTCACGCCTCGAGATTGCTGCCACCTGGCTGGCGCTGGGGCTGGATACGGACAACGCCATCTTTTATCGCCAGTCGGACATTCATGAGACGACCGAGCTGGCCTGGCTGCTCTCCTGCGTCTGCGCCAAGGGTCTGATGAACCGGGCGCATGCCTACAAGGCCGGCGTTGCTGAAAACGAAGACAGTGGCAGCCCGGATCCGGACCGCGGCATCACCATGGGGCTTTTCAGCTATCCGGTACTGATGGCGGCCGACATTCTGCTGTTCAACGCCAATCGCGTGCCGGTAGGGCGTGATCAGGTACAGCACATCGAGATGGCCCGTGACATGGCCGGGCGTTTCAACCACCTGTACAAGGGCAATTACTTCACCCTGCCCGAGGCGGTAGTGGATGAGCGGGTGCAGACCCTCAACGGGCTGGACGGACGCAAGATGTCCAAAAGCTATGACAATACCATTCCGCTGTTCTCCTCCGAGAAGAAGCTTCTGAAGCTGATTCGCAAGATCAAGACCAACTCGCTGGAGCCGGGTGAGCCCAAGGATCCTGACACCTGCACGCTCTTTCAGATCTACTCGGCCTTTGCCAGCGAGAGTGAAGAGCAGGACATGCGCACACGCTACGCTGAAGGAATTGGTTGGGGCGATGCCAAGAATGCGGTGTTTGAGCACCTCAACGCGCAACTTGAAGGGCCGCGCGGCGAGTATGAGCGGCTGATGCAGGACCCGGGGCATATTGAGTCCGTGCTGCAAAAGGGCGCCGAGCGGGCGCGCGGTGAAGCCAATGCGCTGCTGGAGCGTCTGCGTCCGGCCGTGGGCCTGGGTCGCTTTGTCTGACATCGCCGGTAGCCCGGTGCGACTGATGCCGTTCCTGCACCCGATCATTCGGCAAAAGCGGCAGGAGCGGTGTCAGTTGCAACAGAAGCCGGAGGGTTGTATCCGATACCGAGCGGATCTTATCCGATACTGAATTGTCCGGAGAGCGTGGCGCCCTCCACGCAGCGCAGACGTCCCGCCTTCAGTTTGCCTTCGAAGCGGGCGTTGGCATAAAAGGTAGCGCTTTGCGTGGTATGTACGGCGCCGCTCAGGCGTCCATCAACCACCAGATGGCAAACCTGTACGTTTGGGCCTGCCTCACCGCTGCCAAGAATGGCGAGGCCATGATCGCGCAGCGTAATCTCTCCCTCGACGCGTCCGGCCACGGTCAGTGGCTGGGCAGCTTCAACATGGCCGATAACATGAATGCTCGGCCCGATGAAACTGCCGGAATGCACGGTCTCATTGCCGGCAGGGCCATGCCGATTCTGTTGTGCAGCGTCAGTGCCGGCGTGTGAAGGAAGGCTCGGTGCCGGCTCGATCCTGTCTTCTGCCCTGTCGACGACGGGTGATGGCAACGGACGTGCCAAGGGTTCGGCAGTCGCTACGTCGATCCGATGATCCCTGAGCCGAGCCCTGCGCGCACGTCGCTGACCGTCGTACAGAATCAGCAGTATTGCTGCAATGCCCACTATCAGCAGCCATCCCAGTGTATTCATGACGTCATCCCGAAACTATGAAGGCCGCATTCGCGGATCGGTGCCTGCGGCCTGTGGCGAGTGTCTGCTGGACATGATCAGAGCCGATTCTATCGGCGGTCTGTCGACATTCTTTATCCTTCGACGTGAAGGGTGGATGATGTGCTACCGATATTAGAGGATTATCACATTTTTCGATTACAGTACCAGAGGCCCCTGATGAGGGTAGCAGTGCATAGCCAGCGGAGATCGATATGTTTCAGAGGACGAAAGGCGTGGATGACACCGGCGAGCGTGATGTCGCCTCGAACACCGTGGCGCCTTCCCAGGCCGCTGAAGCGGGTGAACGCTCGACGCGCATCAGCAAGCGGGCACTGATCGGCTCGGAAACCCGAGTGACGGGTGATATGACAGGTGAAGAGGATCTGCATATCGAGGGGCATATCGTCGGCAGTGTCACGTTCAGACGCCATGCCGTCAGCGTCAGCAGCGATGGGTCGGTCGAGGGCGATGTGGTAGCTCAATCGCTGACCATCGGCGGCACCATTCGCGGACGCCTGATCGCCTCACACAGTGTTCGGGTGTTGGCCGGTGCGCATGTCAGCGGGGAAATTCACTCTCCCGGACTGGTGATCGAGGAGGGCGCTGAATTTCAGGGCACGGTTGACATGAATCCCGACAGTACGTTGCTCGAGCAGTCGTTCGATACGGCACTGCTGGAGCCTGTGCATCAGGCGCCGACCGATACCTGGCAGGCCGGCGCTCCGGATGACGATTATCCCGAAAGCACGGCGCTGGACGCGCTTGATGAAGAAGACGAGCGCGCCTCGCACCGGGTTCGCGGCGAATAGGTGGGAGCACCTGATGGCAGGTGGTCGAGGTGATACGTTGGCCTCATGAGGCAGGACCCGGCTCCTGAGCCGGGTCCGGGGAGGGGGCGTTAGCTGCTCAGGGCGTCACTCAAGCCGTGAGCATATTCGGCGCCATGGGGCACGGTAATCGAGGAAGACTGCAGGGCATCGCCGATCGGCTCGAATCGGCCACCCAGTGCTTCGGCAAGAAAGGCCTCGGTCACGGCGTTAAAAGCAATGTTGTTGACCGGACGGGCGAAGCCGTGGCCCTCGTCGGGGAAAAGCACGTAGGTGACGGGAATCGACTTCTCGCGCATGGCGTCCACGATCTGGTCGCTTTCGGCCTGCTTGACGCGCGGGTCGTTGGCGCCCTGACCGATCAGCAGCGGTCGCTGAATGCGATCGGTATGGGTCAGCGGCGAGCGCGCCTTCAGCCACTCGCGACCTTCCTCGGTATTGGGGTCGGCCATGCGGCGATACATCTGCTGGCGGCCGGCCTCCCAGTAGGGCGGGATGCTCTCCAGCAGCGTGGTCAGGTTCGACGGCCCGACAATATCCACACCGCAGGCAAACACCTCGGGCGTCATGGTAAGCCCCGCCAGCGTGGCATAGCCGCCGTAGGAGCCGCCCATGATGGCGACCCTTTTCGGGTCGGCAATGCCCTGATCGATGGCCCAGTCGACGGCATCGATCAGATCATCATGCATGCTCGTGCCCCATTCGCCATCGCCGGCGGCGGTAAAGGACTTGCCAAAACCGGTCGAGCCGCGATAGTTGACCGACAGCACCGCATAGCCGCGGTTGGCCAGCCACTTGTGATAACCGTTGCTGCCGTAGCTGTCGCGTGCCCAGGGGCCGCCATGGACCAGCAGCACCATCGGTAACGGATCACGGGGTGCTGTGAAACCATCGGCCTCGCTGCCGTGAGGCAGAGTCAGATAGGAAACCAGTGTCAGGCCGTCACGCGAGGTGAGCTCCAGCGGCGTCATGCCGGCCAGCGGTGCGCCTTCAAGTTCCGGACGACCAACAAACAGCGAGGTGAGAGTGCGCGTGTCGCGATCAAACAGCCAGGTCTCGGCAGGTGCCGTGACCGGATCGTTGACCACGATCCAGCGCCGGTCATCATCGGTGCGTGAGGTGACGTTGACATCGCCCTTGAGCTCGCCGTCGAGAAAGGCCAGCGCTGCGCCGATGTCCGGATCGATGGCAGTCCATTCGGTGCGCAGATAGTCCACCGCAAAGGCCTGAATCTCATGGTTGTCGCGGTCGGCCATGACGCCGGTGATGTCGGCCTTGGGTGACTCGGCAATCACGCGCGACTCGCCGCTGTCCCAGTCCTGGGCGGTCAGGGCGGCCGTATCGCGTCCGCGACTGTCGATCCAGTACATGGTGCGGCCGTCACGGGTAAAGCCGGCCGGCCCGGTGTTGGCGCTGTCTTCAAAGCTGATTGAGGCGAACGGCTCGGCTTCGACCGTCAGGTCGTTGACGCGAAAGAAATCCTCTCCGCCGTCGGCGCGGGGCTGCTCGGCCAGACGAATGTTGAGATCTTCATCGACCAGGAAACCGCCGTAGCCGTCGTTTTGCAGCACCAGCGACAGCTCGCCACTGTCGAGATTGAGCTGATAGACGTCGTGCCAGCGCGGGTCGCGGTCGTTGATGCCGACCATGATGCGGTCCTTGATATGGCGGCTTACCCCCAGTACCTGAACGCGTACGCCTTCCTGCGGGGTGAGAGTGCGCTGCTCGCCGCTTTCCACGTTGACGCCGTACAGGCGAAAGTTTTCATCGCCGCCCTGGTCGTTGACGTAAAGAAGCTGCTGGCTGTCCGGCGACCAGAAATAGCTGCGGATCGGGCGAGTGTCTTCCCGGGTCAGGGCCCGGGCGCTGTCGGGGTGATCGACCGGGGCGACCCACAGATTCAACACGTCATTGACGGGGGCGATCCAGGAGAGCCACTGCCCGTCGGGGCTCAGGCGGCCCTGAATACGGCTGGGGTTGCCGAACAGGCGCTGACGCTCGATAAGAAGCGCCACATCGTCTGTCTGACCGGCGCCTGCCGAGGGGGTCTGGCTGGCCGGCACGGCGGCCAGCGCGACATTGATCCAGCGCATCATGAACTCCTTGTACCAATAGCCGGGACCGCAGCGGTCTACGGTGTCATTTTGATTTCGACAGCATAACGCACGTGTGTTTCCCGGGCATGATGAATCCATTAGCCAGCTTTTATTTCAGACGGGGCGCTTATGCCGATAGAATATGGAAAAAAGCGTTCTTATTTCTGGAGGAAAGGTATGGCGCAGGTGACTGCAGCAGGTCAGCGCCAGCAGAAGGCCCTGCATCAATCCCCGATTGTCTGGGGGGCGGGCGCACTTTTGCTGGTCGCAATACTGATGGTGAGCAGCATCATCAGCGTGACGCAGGGCGCGTTGATGCTGGTAGGTGGTGCTCTGGGGATGGTGCTCTATCACGCCGCCTTCGGCTTCACGTCGGCCTGGCGGGTGTTCATTACCGAACGGCGAGGCCGTGGGCTGCGCGCGCAGATGGTGCTGTTGGCCGTAGCGGTGGTGCTTTTCTTCCCGGCGCTGTCGGCCGGCACGCTGTTTGATCAGCCGGTACGCGGCTTTGTCTCCCCCATAGGCGTGTCTGTCATGGTGGGGGCCTTCATGTTCGGCGTCGGCATGCAGCTGGGGGGCGGCTGTGCTTCGGGCACGCTGTTTACCGCCGGTGGCGGTAACGCGCGCATGATGGTGACCCTGCTCTTTTTCATTGTCGGCTCGGTACTGGCGACCATCAACTTTGACTGGTGGGCGTCGCTGCCGGCCTTTAGGCCGGTATCGCTGGTCGAGCTGGGGGCCGGTGGCGGGATCGCCACAAGCCTGGTGCTCTTCGCGATCATCGCCGCCGTAACCGTGCTGCTGGAGCGCCGTCGACATGGCGCACTGGAAGCAGCTGCCGTGCCGGCCGAGCGTCGTGGTACGGCGCGCTGGCTGCGAGGGCCCTGGCCTCTGCTGTTTGGCGCCGTGGCGCTGGCGCTGCTTAATTTCGCAACGCTGGCGCTGGCCGGTCGCCCCTGGGGGATTACGTCGGCTTTTGCCCTTTGGGGCGCCAAGGTCGTCCAGGCCGTGGGGGTCGACCCGGGGCAGTGGAGCTACTGGCAGCAGCCCGGCAACGCGCAGGCGCTGGGTGAGAGCATCTGGCGTGACGTGACCAGCGTCATGAACATCGGCATTATTCTGGGCGCGATGCTGGCCGCGGCGCTGGCCGGCCGGTTTCGGCCCAGCCTCAGGATTCCGGCACGCTCGCTGGCTGCCTGTATCATCGGCGGGCTGCTGCTGGGCTATGGTGCACGTATCGCCTTTGGCTGCAACATTGGCGCCTATTTCAGTGGCATCGCCTCCGGCAGCCTGCATGGCTGGGTCTGGATGGTCTTCGCCTTTGCCGGCAACCTGGTGGGCGTGAAGCTGCGTCCCTTCTTTTTCAATCAGCCGGCGCGTCCGGCCGTCAGCGGCTGCTGACCCTGGCATTGCCGGAAAGTGATGACAGCGGAGATGCCCGAGGGCATCTCCGCTGCTCTGTCGGCGATCGATTTGTTTATTCATGTGACTGCCATATGAATTTTTCATCCTTTTCTGATGACGAAGACGTTACAATGACTCGTTAACACGCTTACGAATTCTGGAAGCCCCATGTCAGATCCCATCCTGTCGACGCCCGCTGAACGTCGGCAGACGCTCAACAGCATCTATCGCTACGTTGCCTATCTCTTCTTCATCGCCCTCATCTGTCAGTGCATGTACTGGGACGCGCTGCCCAAAGCACTGGATGATCAGTTTACCGAAGCCTCCTTCGCCGAGATTTCCCAAAGCGTCATGTTGATCCTCAGCCTGGTGCTGCTGTGGAAAGTCCGCGCGATGGGCGTCTATCGCCACGGCACCGTGCTGATGTTCGCCTTTTTGCTGGCCTCACTGATTCGTGAGCAGGATTTTCTGTTCGATCGTGTGTTTGATGGGCTATGGCAGTGGCTGGTGACGCTGGTGCTGGTGCCGGCTCTGGTGTATCTGATACGCCATCGCCATCACGTCCTGGATGAATGCTGCCGCTATATACAGCAGATGTCCTTCGGGCTTTTCCTGAGCGGCATGCTGACGCTTTATGTCTTCTCGCGCCTGATGGGCCGGGGCATTTTCTGGGAGGCCATCATGAAGGCGCAGTACATCTACGAGATCAAGTCCACGGTAGAAGAGGGTATCGAGACGCTGGGCTATGCACTGATGCTGCTGGCCGTCGTTGAGCTGTGGCTCTGGGCGCGTCGGCAGATTGCATCCACTGCCTGATCATCCTTGTGACCCGATACCATGGAAAAGGCCCCATCCGAGGATGGGGCCTTTTGGTCTGACAGGGGCTGCTGTTACTTCGGCAGCATGCTGCGTAGCACGTAGTGGAGGATACCGCCGTGACGGTAGTACTCCAGTTCGTTGACGGTATCGATACGGCAGAGCGCGTCGAGCTCTTTGGTATTGCCATCGGCAAAGGTAATGGAGACCTTCACGCTGGCACCCGGGGTCAGATCACTCAGGCCCGAGATGCTGATGCTCTCGTCACCGGTCATACCGAGTGAGTTGCGATCTTCACCTTCCGGGAACTGCAGCGGCAGAACGCCCATGCCGATCAGATTGGAGCGGTGGATACGCTCGTAGGATTCGGCGATAACGGCGCGAACGCCCAGCAGACGTGTACCCTTGGCGGCCCAGTCACGCGAGGAGCCGGTGCCGTACTCCTTGCCTGCGATGACGACCAGCGGCGTGCCTTCTTCGGCGTACTTCATGGCGGCGTCATAAATCGCCATCTGCTCGCCATTCGGGACGTAGCGGGTCATGCCGCCTTCGACGCCGTCGAGCATCTCGTTGCGGATACGCACGTTGGCGAAGGTGCCGCGCATCATCACTTCGTGGTTACCGCGACGCGAGCCGTAGGAGTTGAAGTCCTTGACCTCGACACCGTTGTCCTGCAGATAGCGACCTGCCGGGCTGTCGGGCTTGATGGCACCGGCCGGGGAGATGTGGTCGGTGGTCACCGAGTCTCCAAGCTTGGCCAGCACGCTGGCATTTTCCACGTCCTGAATCGGCGCCGGCTCGCGGCCCATGCCTTCAAAGAAGGGCGGATGCTGGATGTAGGTGGAGTCCTTCGACCACTCGTAGACTTCACCCGGGGTGATGTCGATGGACTGCCAGGCCTCGTCGCCGTCAAAGACCTCGGCGTACTCCTTGCGGTACATGTCGCTGCGGACACGCTCGACGGCTTCGGCAATCTCCTTCTGGGAAGGCCAGATGTCCTTGAGATAGACCGGGTTGCCATCGCGGTCGTTGCCCAGCGACTCCTTCGAGATGTCCAGGCGCACGTTGCCGGCCAGTGCATAGGCCACCACCAGGGGCGGTGACGCCAGCCAGTTGGTCTGGACCAGCGGATGAATGCGGCCTTCGAAGTTACGGTTGCCCGACAGCACCGAGGCGACCGTCAGGTTGTCGTCCTGAATGGCGGTGTCGATCTGCTCGGGCAGCGGACCGGAGTTGCCGATACAGGTGGTGCAGCCATAACCGACCAGGTTGAAACCCAGCTCGTTGAGCGGCTCCTGGAAACCGGCCGTGGCCAGATAGTCGGTGACGACCTTGGAGCCGGGGGCCAGCGAGGTCTTGACCCATGGCTTGCTGGTCAGACCCTTTTCGACGGCCTTTTTGGCCACCAGGCCTGCGGCCATCAAAACGCTCGGGTTGGAAGTGTTAGTGCAGGAGGTGATGGCGGCGATAACCACCGCGCCGTCCTGCAGCCGGAACTTGTGCCCGCGGTGCTCGATGTTGGGATCTTCGCTGAAACTATTGTCGACAAACGGCGCCGTATTGCCACCTTCGCTCTGCCAGCGCCCTTCTTCCTTCGCCGGGGCATCCTTTTCCTGATCGGACAGCAGCTTCTCGAAGGTGGCGCTCATGTCGGTCAGGGCGACGCGGTCCTGCGGGCGCTTGGGGCCGGCCAGGCTCGCCTCGACTTCGTCCATGTCCAGCGACAGGGTGTCGGTGAAGATCGGCTCATGACCCGGCTCGCGCCACAGACCCTGCTGCTGGGCATAGGCCTGCACCAGTTCGATCTGCTCCTGGCTGCGTCCGGTCAGTTTCATGTAGTTCAGGGTTTCATCATCGATCGGGAAGAAACCACAGGTAGCACCGTACTCGGGCGCCATGTTGGCAATCGTCGCACGATCGGCCAGCGGCAGATCCTTGAGGCCGTCGCCGTAGAACTCGACAAACTTGCCGACGACGCCCTTCTTGCGCAGCATCTGGGTCACGGTCAGTACCAGGTCGGTCGCCGTGATGCCTTCCCTGAGCTTGCCTTCGAGCTTGAAGCCGATGACTTCGGGAATCAGCATGGACACCGGCTGGCCCAGCATGGCCGCTTCGGCCTCGATACCGCCAACGCCCCAGCCCAGTACACCCAGACCGTTGATCATGGTGGTGTGGGAGTCGGTGCCGACCAGCGTATCGGGGAAGGCGAAGGTCTTGCCGTCTTCTTCCTTGGTCCAGACCGACTTGCCCAGGTACTCGAGATTGACCTGGTGGCAGATGCCGGTACCCGGCGGGACAACGCTGAAGTTGTCAAAGGCCTGCTGGCCCCAGCGCAGGAACTCGTAACGCTCGAGGTTACGCTGCATCTCGATCTTGACGTTGTCTTCAAACGCCTGGGGATTGCCGTAATCGTCGACCATGACCGAGTGGTCGATGACCAGATCCACCGGCGAGAGCGGGTTGATGCGGGAAGGCTTTTCACCCAGTTTGGCGACCGCGTCGCGCATGGCGGCAAGATCGACAACGCCGGGGACGCCGGTGAAATCCTGCATCAGAACGCGGGCCGGGCGATAGCCGATCTCACGCGTGGAGCGACCTTCCTTCTGCCAGTCGACCAGCGCCTGAATGTCGTCTTCAGTAGCGGTGACGCCGTCCTGAAAGCGCAGCTGATTTTCGAGCAGCACCTTGAGGGTGAAGGGCAGACGCGTAAAATCACCGTACTGTTCGGCTGCCTTTTCAAGGCTATAGTAGTGGTAGGTGTTGTCACCGACCGTCAGCGCGCTGAGCGTGCCTTTGGTGTTATCAGGGCTCATGAGGCCTCCTCATCATCGGATTCCGGACCCGCACCATGCGACCTGGTAACCTCCGTCAGGAGAGGCGATAACGCATGGCCGGTACGCTGCATCAGGGAACATTTTTCAACGTGCCATTGTTCCCTGATGAGTATAGTAAGCATACCTTCAATATTACCTGGTGTCGGCTTGCCGACATTGTCGACAAACTTCGTGGCGCTAGCATAACAGTTTACCGCCTGTTTCGTTCAAGTATTTCAAGGCGAAAGCCCCTCATGCACGACCAATGGCTAATATCATGGCAGGACCATTGCCCCTATTGCGATGCCATGAACGATATTGATATCGACACCAGCCAGGGCTCTCACGTGACCTGGGTTGACTGCCAGTGGTGCTGCGCACCAATGGTCGTTACGGTGACGATATCCCCCTTCGATGACACCCTCGAGTCGGTCACGCTCGGGCGCGATGACGATGCCTGAGTCGGCCCGGGCAATGAGCGTCATTGCCATCACCGATTGGCCGCAGGCCCCCTGTCCGCTCACAATGAGACCTATCCCCATGTTTGCCCGGGCACTGAAGCAGGCGATGGTCAGTGTTACACTGGGCACCATACAATTTCTGTCGATTTCTACCGAGGTAAGTCATGAGTGATGCCAGCCATCATCCGCTGATTATTCTGGGCTCCGGCCCGGCCGGCTATTCCGCGGCGGTCTATGCAGCCCGCGCCAATCTGTCTCCGATGCTGTTGACCGGCATGGAGATGGGCGGTCAGTTGACCACCACCACGGATGTCGACAATTGGCCGGGTGATGACAGCGGTGTACAGGGTCCCGAACTCATGGAGCGCATGCGTCGTCATGCCGAGCGTTTTGAGACCGATATCCGCATCGATCACATCAACGAGGTCATGCTGACCGAGCGTCCCTTTCGGCTGAAGGGCGATCAGGGCAGCTATACCTGTGACGCCCTGATCGTGGCCACCGGCGCCAGCGCCCTGTATCTCGGTCTCGAGTCCGAGGAGCGTTTCAAGGGGCAGGGCGTGTCGGCCTGTGCGACCTGCGATGGTTTTTTCTATCGCAACAAGGAGGTCGTGGTGGTCGGCGGCGGCAACACGGCCGTCGAGGAAGCGCTCTATCTCTCCAACATCGCTTCGAAGGTAACGCTGGTCCATCGTCGCGATAGCCTGCGCGCCGAGAAGATCCTGCAAAAGAAGCTGTTCGACAAGGTCGACAACGGCAACATGGCAATCGAATGGAACACCATGGTCGATGAGGTGCTCGGCGATGGCTCGGGCGTGACGGGCGTGCGGCTCAAGTCCATGACGGATGGCAGTACGCGCGAGCTTGAAGCGCCGGGGCTGTTCGTGGCCATCGGCCATCGACCCAATACCGATCTCTTCAATGGCCAGCTCGACATGAAGGATGGCTACATCACGGTGAAATCAGGCCTTCATGGCAATGCCACCGCCACCAGCATCGAGGGTGTTTTTGCCGCCGGTGACGTGGCCGATCAGATCTATCGCCAGGCGATCACCTCGGCCGGCAGCGGCTGTATGGCAGCCCTTGATGCCGAGCGCTATCTCGACGGGCTTGATCCGAGCGTGCCGCATTCGGCCTGGTAAAACGCAGCGGTCATGATCGCGATTCAAAAGGGGGAAGGCCAGGGCCTTCCCCCTCGTTGTGTTCATGCATTCAATAATGGGGCGGGCGTTCCTCGGCGCTGTCGGACTGCATGGATTCCAGGCTTTCGCGCTGCTCTCCCAGACGCTGGGCCATGAGGTTACAAAGACGCTCCAGCCGTTCAATGGTGGCGTTTTGTGCAATCAGCGTCTCATCCAGGCGCTCCAGCCAGTCCTCCTGCCAGGCAAGGCGGCTCTCCATATCGTCGACGCGCTCTATCACCTGCTTAAGCGTAGTGTCAATGTGCATGTTAGAATCAGCTTGTTGCGGAGGTGTTGTCATGTCGTTGATCTCCGTACGGTAAACATCCGGCTTCACGGCCGGTGGCTGGGTTCGCCTTCTGTGAATAAAGGGCATTACGGGAACACGCAGAAGGCGAACGGTGCACGTAAACAATCCGATAAACGTTTGAAGCAGAGTATCGTCATGAGTGCAAAAACCATCTGGCGCTGTACCGTTATCAGCCTGCTGCTGGCGCTTTTAACGCCGGTCCTTGCAGGTTTTCTTGTCTATCTTGCAAGCCCTGTCGCTATCGAAAACATGGCCGCCAATCCCGGTCTTGTCGTCATCTGGGCGCTGTCTGCCGTGTCAGCCTTTGTGGCGCTCGAGATCGCAACGCTTGCCATGCATGTGCTGACGCCGACACTGTCCAACGTGGTGGAAGTTGAAAAGGATGATCGTGAGATCGGCGTGGTCAAGTGGTTCAATGTCAACAAGGGCTATGGCTTTATTACCCGCGACGGTGGCGAGGATGTCTTCGTTCATTTTCGTGCCATTCGTGGCAAGGGGCATCGTACGCTCGCCGAGGGGCAGCGGGTACGTTATTACTCCATCCAGAATGAGCGCGGTCTGCAGGCCGAGGATGTCACTGTCATTACCTGACAGTGGTTGTTATCCCATGGTCCGTGGGAGTCATCACGAAAACGCCCCGCAACGCGGGGCGTTTTTTATGGCTTCAGAAGCGCCGTACATCACTTCTTTTTTCCCTGATGACCGGCATCGGGCCAGTGGATCACGCCTTCGCTGCCATCGGCGAGCACCTGAAAAAAGCGATCGGGGTCATCGCCTGGCTGCCATCCGCCCAGCGAACAGCGAACCTCGCACGCAAGCGCCACACTCGCTGCGCGGGCGCAGTCGACATCCCTGGGCCAGGGGGTAAGTTCGCTGTCAAACCAGAGACTGGCCAGCCGGTCGGCGGCGTTTTCGACCAGCAGAACGGGCAGGCGCTGGCCCTGGTAGATGGGGGCGGCTCGCCACTGCTGTTTACCGGCGCGCTCGAGCGTGACAGGGATGTTCAGGGCCTGAGTGAGCCATTGCGAAATATGCTCGGCATCGTTGCAGGCAAGGTAAACCTCGATATCTGGATAGTGCTCCATGGTTATCGCAGCAGCCGGTCAAGGGTGGATTCAAGGGCCTGGCTCATCAGATCAAGGTCCGTGGCAAGGATGCGCTCATCGCGCTGGTGGATGGTGGCATTGCGCGGCCCGAACTCGATGGTCTGCGGCCCCAGCGTAGCAATAAAGCGAGCATCAGAGGTACCACCGCCGGTGGAGAGGCGAGGACGCAGACCGGTAATGTCGGCAAGTGCCGCGCTGACGGCCTCGGTCAGCGCGCCCGGCACGGTCATGAAGGGTTCACCGGAGAGCTGCCAGTCGATATGCCACGCCAGTTCGTGCGCATCCAGCAGGGCCTCGATGCGTGCCTTGAGCGCCTGCGCCGTGACCTCGGTGGAAAAGCGCAGGTTAAAGGTCACCTCCAGCTCACCGGGAATGACATTGTTGGCCCCGGTGCCGCCCTGGATGTTGGAGATCTGAAAGCTGGTCGGCGGGAAAAAGTCATTGCCGCTGTCCCAGTGCTCGGCGACCAGAGCCTCAAGCGCCGGCAGGGCCTGATGGATGGGATTGCGCGCCATCTGTGGGTAGGCCACATGGCCCTGAACGCCCTGGATACGCAGCACGCCGTTGAGCGAGCCGCGTCGGCCGTTTTTGATCACATCGCCAAACTGCGCCTCGGAGGAGGGCTCGCCGACGATGCAGTAATCAACAACTTCCTGTCGCGCGCGCAGGATCTCCACCACGGCGCGGGTGCCCTCTCGGGCCGGGCCCTCTTCATCGCTGGTCAACAGAAAGGCAATGCGCCCCGGGTGATCGGGATGCGCGGTCACGAAGCGCTCGACGGCCGTGACCATCGCGGCCAGTGACCCCTTCATGTCGGCCGCACCTCGTCCGCGCAGGTAGCCGTCGTCATCGATGCAGGGGGAGAAGGGTGGTGTCTGCCACAGATGTTCGGGACCGGTGGGTACGACATCGGTATGGCCTGCCAGCACCAGCGTGGGGCCGCCGTGGCCGCGCACGGCCCAGAGATTGCGCACCTCGCCCTGATCCATCCACTCCAGATGAAAGCCCAGCTGCGCCAGGCGCTCACCGATCAGCGTCTGACAGCCAGCATCCTCCGGGGTGACAGAGGCTCTTGAGAGCAGTTCAAGCGCCAGCGACAGTGTCTCGCCCGGCGCCTGCCCGTTCGCTGCAGTGTTGTCGGAAACCTTGTACATGACGCTCTTCGTTCAACGGGCGCCCGCATGAGCGCCCGGATGGGTGGACAGCGCTGAACGACCCCTTAGTTGTGGGCGTGCAGGGCGTCGTTGAGCGCGATGGCGCTCTTGTTGGTGCGGCACTCAAGGCGGCCCGTCTGGGAGTGGCGCAGAAACAGCAGATCGCTCTGTCCGGCCAGCTGGCGTGCCGCCACGGTCTCGACCAGTTCGCCCTGATCGTCGAGCACCGCCACTTTGGCGCCGGCGGTGATGTAGAGACCGGCTTCAACCGTGCAGCGATCACCCAGCGGGATACCGATGCCGGCATTGGCGCCGATCAGGCAGTTTTCACCGGTGCCAATCACGATGTTGCCACCGCCGGAAAGCGTGCCCATGGTCGAGGCGCCGCCGCCCAGGTCAGAGCCGCTGCCCAGCATGACGCCGGCCGCAATGCGACCTTCCACCATGCCCGGGCCTTCGGTGCCGGCGTTGAAGTTGCAAAAGCCTTCATGCATGACCGTGGTGCCTTCGCCCAGATAGGCGCCCAGGCGAACGCGGGCCGTGTCGGCGATACGTACGCCCTTCGGGACCACGTAGTCGGTCATCTTCGGGAACTTGTCGACACAGTCGACCGACAGGGCACGGCCTTCAAGGCGCGCCTTCAGGCGGCGGTCGTTGAGCTCCTCGATATCGATGGCGCCGTCACTGCTCCAGGCAATGTTCTTCAAGAGGCCAAACATGCCATCAAGCTTGAGGCCGTGGGGCCTGACCAGGCGGTGGGACAGCAGGTGCAGCTTGAGATACACCTCGGGCACGCTCTCCGGGGCGCGATCTTCTTCAAGGAAGACGGCGACCAGTGGGCGATGACTATCGGTCATGGCGCGGGCGATATCGGCCTGCTCATCATTGCCGGCATGCGCCAGAGCTTCCGCCAGACTTTCACAGTGCTCGGGCAGAAAGCTCACGGCCACGTTGCCTTCGGGAGCACCCAGTGTGCTGCGCACGGTATCGACAAGCGTGCGGTCCGGGGTGTGAAGCGGGGCGGGGTAATAGACTTCGAGCCAGTCGCCCTGACGGTTCTGGGTGCCGATACCCAGTGCAAAACTCAGCATGAAAAACTCCTTGAATGAAAGGGGGAGGGGTCAGGCCGACCAGTCGTCGACGGCCCTGCCTACCAGCACCTGAGCGCCGGTATCGAGCACCGGACGCTGGATCAGGCTCGGGTATGCCTTGAACAGCGCCATGGCGCGCGTCTGATCCAGATCGCCGCGTTCGGCATCATCCAGCCCGCGCCAGGTGGTGCTGCGCCGATTGAGCAGCGTGGACCAGTCCACGTACGCCAGAAAATGCTGAAGGGTCTCCTCCAGTTCGCCCTGATCGGCCAGATGTCGCAGGTCGATCATCTTGACGTCCTGATCACTGGCCTCGAGCCGCCGGCGGGCGCGCCGACAGCGGTCGCAGTTGGAAAGGCCATAAAGCTTCAGCATGACAATATCTCTTGTGGCGCATCGGGCGGCGATTATAGGCGCCCTATATGGCGGGGCTCAAATCGGGAAAAGTGTTGCTATCGACAGACAGGGACTATCCGGTCGTGGCGATACCGGCCTCGGCATTAAGGATGTCACAAAGACGCTTGCTCAGCGCCTTTTGAAGCTCGGGATCTGTCAGGGGAGCGCCCTGGGTATCTGTAATGAAGAAAACGTCCTCGACCCGCTCGCCCAGGGTGGCGATCTTGGCGCCGGACAGGGCGATGTCGAAGCTCATGAAGATCTGGCCAACATGCGCCAGAAGTCCCGGGCGGTCGGCCGCGATCAGCTCCAGTACCGTGCGCTGGTTGGCTTCGTCCTGCTCGATCAGAACCCGGGTGGGGACACGAAAGTGCTTGAGCTGGCGCGAGGTGTGACGCTTGACGATGCGCGGATAGTCATCGGGATCGTCGAGTTCCTCGATCAGATGCGCCTGGATCTCCCTGAGCCGGTCGGGATCACGAATGGCCTGCCCGTCACCATCGAGCAGAATGAAGGTGTTGAGCGTCCAGTCATTGCTGGAGGTGGCGATACGAGCGTCGTGAATGGACAGCCCCAGTTGATCGATGGCCGCGGCCGTGGCGGCAAACAGATTGTTGACCGAGCGGGTGTGGATAAAGACCTTGGTGCCGCCATCGGTCATATCCTCGGTCGGTGCGCTGATCAGAATCAGCGGCATGACCTCCACGCCGGCCTGCAGGATGCCCTGGGTGTGCCAGACGATTTCGCTGGCGCTGTACTGCAGGAAGTAGTCATCCCCCAGTGTTTCCCAGAGGGCATCCACGGCCTGACATTCGCCGCCCATGCACTGGGTCAGGGCGCGGGCTTCCTCGCGCGTCTCCTCGATCCACTCCTGACGGTCCAGCGGGTTTTCAAGCCCGCGGCGCAGCACACGCCGCGTCTCACCGTGCAGCTGTCGCAGCAGTGCCGCGCGCCAGCTGTTCCAGAGCGTAGGATTGGTGGCGTTGATGTCGGCCACCGTCAGCAGATAGAGATAGTCGAGATGCACTTCATCGTGAACGATGGCGGCAAATTCGCGGATGACTTCGGGGTCACTGATGTCGCGCTTTTGCGCCGTGGTGGACATCAGGAGATGGTGCTCGATCAGCCAACTGACCAGGTGCGTGTCGCGCCGCGGTACGCCATGGCGGCTGCAGAATCCCTGAACGTCCCGGGCGCCCAGCCGGGAGTGATCACCGCCACGGCCCTTGGCAATGTCGTGATAAAGGCCCGCGATCCACAGCAGCTCCAGCTTGGGCACGCGCGCCATGAGCGCGGCACACAGGGGATACTCCTCGCGCCCTTCGCGGGTACGAAAGCGCTGGATGACGTCCAGCACGCGCAGGGTATGGGCATCCACCGTGTAGATATGAAAAAGATCATGCTGCATCAGGCCGATGATATGGCCAAAGCGGGGCAGATACTTGCCCAGGATGCCATAGCGCGCCATGCGCCCCAGCTCGCGGGCCACCATGCCGCCGCCGCGCAACAGTTCCAGAAACAGGCTGCGGTTGCGCAAATCGGCCCGAAAGCCGTTGTCGATCAGGTGGCGATGGTCCCGAATGGCACGAATGGTGGCGGCACGCACACCTTCGATATCGGGGTGCTGGGCCAGTAGCACAAACATTTCGATCAGGGCAGAAGGGCGGCGCTTGAAGACGTGTGGATGTCGAATGCGAAGATAGCGCCCGTGCAGCTCAAAGCGGTTGTTGAGCGGGACGATCTCGGGCGCCTGGCCATGCTGAAGGATGTTTTCCTCGAAGTTCTGAATCAACATGTCGTTGAGCTCGACCAGCGCCGTCACCACTCGATAGTAACGACGCATGAACTCTTCCACTCCCAGCCGCTCCGGCGTGTCGTGATAGCCGAACAGGGTCGCGATGGTGCGCTGATGATCAAACAGGAGTCGATCTTCGGCGCGCTCACTGATCATGTGCAGGGCGTAGCGCACCTGCCAGAGAAAGGCCCGACTCTGGCTGGCGATGCGTCTATCAGCATCCGTCATGAAGCCGCGCTGCATCAGGACGTCGATGATGTTGGTGCCGAAGTGGCGTTTGGCGATCCAGGTAACGGTCTGAATGTCGCGCAGGCCGCCGGGCGAACCCTTGATGTTGGGCTCAAGATGATGCTCGGAGTTATTGAAACGCTGGTGGCGCGTCTTCTGTTCGGCAAGCTTGGCCTGGAAGAAGGTTTCGCTGCTCCAGGTCTCCAGTCGAGCCAGCCGCTCGCGCATCTGTTCCAGAAGCGACTCGGCACCGGCAATCCGACGCGTTTCCAGCAGATTGGTGATCACGGTGACATCATCGCGCGCTTCGCGCTCACAGTCTGAAAGCGAGCGCACGCTGTGGCCGATATCCAGGCCGATGTCCCAGAGCAGCGTAATAAAGCCGGTCAGCGGTTCACGCCAGGGCGTGTCGTCCTCGCCTTCCAGCAGGATCATCAGGTCGATGTCCGAGTGGGGGTGCAGTTCGCCGCGACCGTAGCCGCCCACGGCCACCAGGGCGATGCCGTCATCAGACCAGTCAAAACGCGACCACAAGAGCGCCAGCAGTTGATCGATACACCAGGCCCTGCCATGCACCAGATCACGAATGTCCGCGCCGTTTTTAAAGCGCTCGTCCAAACGAGTGCGAATATCGGCGAGTACCTCCCGAACGGCACCGATGGGAGACGCGTCGCGGTCAAGCCGGGTCTTCAGGGCCTCGATGTCGATCAGGGTGGTGTCCGGGATGAACCGGTAGTGGTGCAGCAACATGGGCCGTTACCCTGGTAGCAGTAAGAGGCAGCGTTCGCCATGGGCCTGCCGGAGCAGGCCGGAGAGGGCATGAGAAAGACCGGATCAGTCTGTCAGAAATCCGAGGTCCTCGTCATGGCGTACGGTGGTGGCTTCCACGCCGTCGGCGGTGACGATCAGGGTGTGTTCCCACTGGGCGGAGAGGCTCTTGTCGCGCGTGACGGCGGTCCAGCCATCCTTGAGTACCCGGGTCTGCCAGTCGCCGGCATTGATCATCGGCTCGACGGTGAGGCACATGCCTTCCTTGAGTTCGGCGTCGTTGTGCTCATTGTAGCCGTCGTAGTGCAGCACCTGCGGGTCTTCATGAAAGCTGCGGCCGATACCGTGGCCACAGAAATCCCGAACCACGCTATAGCCGTTGTCATTGGCATGGGATTCGATGACACGACCGATATCGGACAGCCACACGCCGGGACGCATGACCTTCATGGCCTCATACAGGCACTCCTGCGCCACGCGAGAGAGGCGTTCGCCCTTGATGTTGTCGCCGACGATAAACATGCGGCTGGTATCGCCGTAATAGCCGTCCTTGATGATGGTGACATCGATATTGAAGATATCGCCCTTTTTGAGCTTTTTGCCGAAATCGGGAATACCGTGGCAGACCACGTGATTGAGCGAAATGCAGGTGGCGTGCTGATAGCCGTGATAGCCGATAGTGGCCGAAATCGAGTCGATCTCGTTTTCGATATAGTGCTGACACAGGCGGTCGATTTCGCCGGTGGAAATGCCCGGGCGAATGTGGGCCTCGATCATCTCCAGCACGCTGGCGGCCAGTCGGCCTGCAATGCGTAGCTTGTCGATGTCTTCGGCGTTATGGATGGGGATGTTCATGGCGACTCGTGATAAGCGAAATGGGAAGCCGTGCGAGAAGACAGGATCGATTCCTCCTCGCAAGCGGGGCAGTGACAGCAAGGTTCGGCTTCATCCTGGCAGCATTATATGGTATAAAGCCGCGCGTTTTCCTGCAATCCATGTCCCGGTATGACAGACTTGTCCCGTGGACGGACGATGCACAAAGCGTTCGAACCATTACCACAGAGACCACACATGTACCGACACATGGTCCCGGGTGCCGTGAA
This sequence comes from Kushneria indalinina DSM 14324, assembly GCF_003385845.1. Lineage (GTDB taxonomy): Bacteria > Pseudomonadota > Gammaproteobacteria > Pseudomonadales > Halomonadaceae > Kushneria > Kushneria indalinina. The sequence continues at coordinate 223,161 of NZ_QRDJ01000008.1, forward strand.
AACGGTCGGACCCATGGGGTACGTGGAGGCTTAACCCGATACTCAGGAGAGTCATCATGTCAGTCAATATGCGTGACCTGCTCAAGGCAGGTGCCCACTTCGGTCACCAGACCCGTTACTGGAACCCGAAGATGAGCAAATACATCTTCGGCGCTCGTAACAAGATTCACATCATCAACCTCGAACATACGCTGCCGGCACTCAATGAAGCCGTCTCCGTGGTCGAGCGCCTGTCGGCCAACAACAACAAGATCATGTTTGTTGGTACCAAGCGCGCTGCCGCCAAGATCATCGCCGAGGAAGCGAATCGCGTAGGCCAGCCCTTCGTGAACCATCGCTGGCTGGGTGGCATGCTGACGAACTTCAAGACCATTCGTCAGTCCATCAAGCGCCTGCGCGAACTCGAAGCCATGCATGAAGACGGCACCTTCGAGAAGCTGACCAAGAAGGAAGTCCTGATGGCCACGCGTGAGCAGGACAAGCTCGAACGCTCCATCGGCGGTATCAAGGACATGGGCGGCCTGCCGGACGTGATGTTCGTGGTTGACGTTGATCACGAGCGCATCGCGATCAACGAAGCCAACAAGCTGGGCATTCCGGTTATCGGTGTGGTGGATTCCAATTCCGATCCGGACGGTGTTGACTACATCATCCCGGGCAACGACGACTCCATTCGTGCCATCCAGATCTACGTACAGGCGATTGCCAATGCCTGTGCCAAGGCGAAGGAAGGCCGCGGTGACGAGTTCGTTGAAGTCAACGAAGAAGCCGAAACGGCTTCCGAGTAATGTCACCAGCGCCGGCAGGTGAGTCCGCTGCCGGTGTCTGTGAATGACAGTGCAAGAGGGGGCTTACGGGCCCCCTTTTTTGAGGCGACAAACAGCATTGAAGCAGTATCTGCTCGTCTGTCTCCATAGTGTCATTCAGTAATGCTACCGATTTTTCTTCTCGTTCCGGCGTGGCCGGAACCGAACACATGATTCAACAGAGGTTCATGACATGGCAGCTATCAGCGCATCTCTGGTCAAGGAACTACGCGAGCGCACCGGGCTTGGCATGATGGAGTGCAAAAAGGCACTCTCCGAAGCCGATGGTGACATCGATACCGCGATTGAAAATCTGCGCAAGAACGCAGGGCTCAAGTCCGCCAAGAAGGCCGGCCGTGTGGCTGCTGAAGGCGCGGTACTGACGCGCGTTGACGACAGCGGCACGACTGCCGTCATGCTGGAAGTCAACTCCGAGACCGACTTCGTATCGCGTGATGACAACTTCAAGAACTTTGCCAATGAAGTCGTCAGCAAAGTGCTCGACACTCGTAACGAAGACATCGCCGTGGTGATGGAAGGCGAGCTGGAAGATGCCCGCGCGCAGCTGGTGCAGAAGATCGGCGAGAACATCACCGTACGTCGTGCCGCCGTGATCGATGCGCCCGAAGGCGGCAGCGTCGGTGCCTATGTGCATGGTGATCGCATTGGTGCGGTCGTGGTGCTCACTGGCGGCAATCAGGACGTCGCACGCGATATCGCCATGCACGTGGCAGCGATCAATCCGTCGGTCTCGCATCCCGAGAAGATGCCCCAGGCCGAGCTCGACAGCGAGAAGGCGATCATCCTGGCGCAGCCCGACATGGCCGGCAAGCCTGCCGAAATCGCTGAAAAGATGGTGCAGGGTCGCCTGAAGAAGTATCTTGCCGAAAACAGCCTGATCAATCAGCCTTTCGTCAAGGATCAGAACGTGACCGTGGCCGAATACGCCAAGCAGGCGGGCGCTGAAGTTGTTAGCTTTGTGCGCTTTGAAGTCGGCGAAGGTATCGAGAAGGAAGAAGTCGACTTCGCCAAGGAAGTCATGGAGCAGGCGCGCCGTAGCTGATCGGGCGTGTCGCTTCCCGCCTGCAGCCAGGGTTGGCTGCAGGCGTTTTGAAGGCGTGCGTTCGCGCACGCCTTCGCGTATCTGCTCGGGCATGACATTTATTGTCATGGCCGGCGATACTTCTCACGTTTTCTCCCCTCGGGCCATCAGGAGGATGTCACATGCCCCCCAATACTGAACGTAGCGCCAAGTACAAGCGTATTCTGCTCAAGCTCTCGGGTGAGGCGCTGACGGGCGAACAGGACTTCGGTATTGATCCAAAGGTTCTGGATCGCATGGCGCTGGAGATCGGCCAACTGGTGGGCATTGGTGTCCAGGTGGGTATCGTGGTCGGCGGTGGCAACCTGTTTCGCGGCGCGGCACTTCACGAAGCCGGCATGGACCGGGTGACCGGTGACCACATGGGCATGCTGGCCACGGTCATGAACGCGCTGGCCATGCGTGATGCGCTGGAGCGCGCCAACATTCGCTCGCGCGTCATGTCCGCCATTCCGATGAGCGGCGTGGTCGAGCATTACGATCGCCGTACGGCCATACGCTACCTGACCTCCGGTGATGTCGTGATCTTCTCGGCAGGCACCGGTAATCCCTTCTTTACCACCGATAGTGCTGCCTGCCTGCGCGGTATCGAGATCGATGCCAACGTGGTCATCAAGGCCACCAAGGTCGACGGTGTTTACGACAAGGACCCCGTCAAGCATCCCGATGCCGCCAAGTATGAGCGACTCAGCTACGATGATGTACTCGACCAGAAGCTCGGGGTCATGGATTTGACCGCCATCTGCCTGGTACGTGACCATGACATGCCGGTTCGCGTCTTCGACATGACGCGTCATGGCGCACTGTTGAATCTTGTCATGGGTGGTCGTGAAGGCACTATCGTCGATAACGGCCCGGTGTAATTACAAGGCTGAGCAGAGGATTTACAAAGTGATCAACGAGATCCAGAAAGACGCCGAAAACCGCATGCAGAAAAGCGTTGAATCGCTGCAGTCGGCCTTTGGCAAGATCCGTACCGGACGTGCCCATCCCAGCATTCTCGATGCCGTTCGCGTTGAATACTATGGTGCCGAGATGCCGCTGTCTCAGGTGGCCAACGTTAATGTCGAGGATGCTCGTACGCTGTCAGTAGTCCCCTGGGAAAGAACCATGGTACCCAAGGTGGAAAAGGCCATCATGACAGCAGATCTGGGCCTGAATCCGTCCACGGCAGGAACGGTCATTCGCGTGCCAATGCCGGCGCTGACCGAAGAGACCCGCAAGGGCTATACCAAACAGGCGCGCTCCGAAGCCGAGCATGCCAAGGTGGCCGTGCGCAATATTCGTCGCGATGCCAATGGTGATTTGAAATCCCTTCTCAAGCAGAAGGACATTTCGGAAGATGAAGAGCGTCAGGCGCAGGACGGTATCCAGAAGCTGACCGACCGCTTCATTGCCGAGATCGACAAGTCGCTTGAGCAAAAGGAAAGCGATCTGATGCAGGTCTGATGTCCGGGCCCGAAACCATCCGACTCAGGGCGCGGCGTGCTGCCGCGTCTGCAGTGAGAAGTCATGACGCCTGACAAGTTTTCAAACATGCCCCGGCATGTGGCTATTATCATGGACGGCAATAATCGCTGGGCAAAGTCACGCGGACTTTCTGGCGTACGCGGTCACCATGCCGGGGTAGAGTCGGTCAGGGCCGTGATCAAGCGCGCGGCCGAGCATCACCTTGAAGCCATCACCCTGTTTGCCTTTTCCAGTGAAAACTGGAAGCGTCCGGCACAGGAGGTCAGTGCCCTGATGGAGCTTTTCATCATGGCGCTCAAGCGTGAGGTGTCCCGACTGCATAAAAACGGCATCCGTCTGTGCATCGTTGGAGACCGTTCAAGGCTTTCGACATCGCTGAATCGCGCCATCGAACGCGCCGAGCACCTGACCCGTCACAATCAGGGGCTGAAGCTGATCATTGCGGTCAACTATGGCGGTCGCTGGGATATTGCCGGTGCCGCGCAGCGTCTGGCCCGTCAGGTTGAAGAAGGCCAGCTTGCGGCTGATGATATCGACGAAACGCTTTTCGATCGTGAAATGTCAGCGACCGGGATCCCGGAAGTGGATCTGTGTATTCGCACCAGCGGTGAGCAGCGCATCAGTAACTTTATTCTGTGGCAGATGGCCTATGCAGAATTTTACTTTTCACCGCTTTACTGGCCTGACTTTGGTGCCGAGGCCTTTGATGAAGCGCTAGGCGTTTATTCCGGTCGCAAGCGACGTTTCGGCATGACCGACGAACAAATCGAGGTTCAGGGTGCTTAAACAACGGGTGTTGACAGCGCTGGCCATCGGGCCCACGTCACTGGTGCTGCTGTTCGTGCTGGGCGGCGGCTGGTTTGCCACTTTTGTAGGTCTTCTGGTCGCGGCGTCTGCGTGGGAGTGGTCCAATCTTTCCGGTGGCGAGGCTCTCAAGGATCGTGCGCTCTTTACGATCACGGTGATCGCCCTGATGGCGCTGGGCTGGTCATCCGGTCTTGCCCTGCATACCTGGCCCCTATGGATTGCGCTGGTGGGCTGGCTGCTGTGTCTGTACTGGGTTGTCAGCTATCCCGAAAGACTTGATCAGTGGCAGAGTCGTGGCGTGCGCTATGTCATGGGACTGTGGGCGCTGCTGCCCTGCTGGGTGGGCCTTTTGCTGCTGCGCGAATCGCCTGTCTGGCTGCTTTATGTCCTGTTGCTGGTCTGGGGCGCGGATATCGCGGCCTATTTTGCCGGACGTGCCTATGGCAACCGCAAGCTGGCGCCCAATGTCAGCCCCGGTAAATCCTGGGCGGGTGTTTACGGGGCGCTGGGTGGAACGGCCCTTCTGGCACTGCTCATGGCGCTGTGGCAGGGCATGGGCATTGGTCAGACGCTGGTGCTGATCATCATCAGTGCCATCGTGACCGCGGCCTCGGTGCTGGGTGATCTCAACGAGAGCATGCTCAAGCGCTATCGCGGCATCAAGGATTCCGGCAACCTGCTGCCGGGCCACGGCGGGCTACTGGACAGAATCGACAGCCTGACGGCCGCCATCCCCATTTTTGCCCTGCTGGCGCCCTGGATCGGTTAACTACCGCCAGTATGAACCCTGTGGCTCGCGACCGATGGTCGATGCAGGTGATCGAATCCGTCCGGGCCACGCTTTTCGTGCCTCCCATCCGCTTCAGCTTTCAGGATCTCTTTCATGCAGACTGTCACCCTGCTGGGGGCCACCGGCTCGATTGGTACCAGTGCCCTTGATGTCATCGAACGCCATCCTGATCGCTATCATCTGCATGCGCTGACCGCGCATTCAAGCGTTGAAAAGCTGCTGGCGCTGTGTCTGAAGCATCAACCCGAGCATGCCGTTCTGGGCGGTGAAGACAGCGCCCATCGGCTGAGCTCGGCGCTGAAGGACCATGACATCAAAACCCGGGTCAGCTGGGGCGAGCAGGCACTGTGCGAGGTGGCAGGCAATGCAGAGGTGGTAGTGGCCGGTATCGTGGGGGCGGCAGGGCTGATGCCGACGCTTGCGGCAGTGCGTGCCGGGCGTCGTATCCTGCTGGCCAACAAGGAAGCGCTGGTGATGAGCGGTGCGCTGTTCATGCGCGAGGTGGCGCAATCCGGTGCGGTACTGCTGCCGCTGGACTCCGAACACAACGCCATCTTTCAGTGTCTGCCGCGTGAGCATCGCGGTGGCCTTGAGCGTCATGGCATTACCCGTTTGCTGCTGACGGCGTCTGGTGGCCCTTTCCGTGACCATGGCCGGGAAACACTGGCGCAGGTAACGCCGGAGCAGGCATGCGCCCATCCCAACTGGTCCATGGGGCGCAAGATATCGGTGGATAGCGCCACGCTGATGAACAAGGGGCTTGAGCTGATCGAGGCCTGCTGGCTTTTCGATGCCACCCCTGATCAGATCGAGGTGGTCGTGCACCCGCAAAGCGTGATTCATTCCATGGCAGCCTACAGCGATGGCTCGGTACTGGCGCAGCTGGGCAACCCCGATATGCGCACGCCGATTGCGCATGCGCTGGCCTGGCCCGAGCGTATCGATGCCGGCGTTGAACCACTGGATCTTTTCACGGTGGCGCGTCTTGATTTTCAAACACCCGATCTTGAGTGCTTTCCCTGTCTGCGGCTCGCTCGCGAGGCCATGGTGACCGGTGGGACAGCGCCGGCCGTGCTCAACGCGGCCAACGAGATCGCGGTGGAGGCCTTTCTGGCAGGCACTATCGGCTTCAACGATATTCCGGTGGTGGTTGAAACCGTCATGGGCCGCATCGAGCGATGCAGCGCTGACGAGCTTGACGTGATTCTGGCGCACGACCGTCAGGCCCGGAGCGAGGCACAAAATGTGATTAACGAGCTGGCCGTAACGGCTGCCGGAGGATAGCCATGGGTATCCTGCAAAATATCGTGGCGGTCATTGTTGTTCTGGGGCTTTTGATCACGATTCACGAATTCGGCCATTTCTGGGTGGCGCGGCGCTGTGGCATTCGCGTGCTGCGTTTTTCGGTTGGTTTTGGCAAGCCGCTGATCTCGCGTGTTGACCGTCATGGCACCGAGTTCGCTCTGGCCGCCATTCCGCTGGGCGGCTACGTCAAGATGCTCGATGAGCGCGAGGGGCCGGTAGAGCCCGGTGAACAGCATCTGGCCTTCAATCGCCAGCATGTTCTTAAACGCATTGCCGTGGTCATCGCAGGGCCGTTGGCCAACTTTATTCTGGCGGTGGTGGCCTACTGGGTCATGTTCATGGTCGGTACCACCGCGATTGTGCCCATGGTAGGCGAGGTCAGCCCGGACTCGCCCGCCGCACGCGGTGGTTTGCAAAACGGTCAGGAAATCGTGGCGGTTCAGGGACGCCAGACGCCGGACTGGAACGGGGTCAATCTGGCGCTGGTGGCCGAGATCGGTGCCAGCGGTCATCTCGAGGTCTCAACGCGCAATGACCAGGGGCGCCTTGAAGAGCACCGGCTGCCGGTCGAGCGCTTCATGGCGCGTCAGAACCCGCCCGAACCGCTGCGCACGCTCGGCTTTACGCCCTGGCGTCCTGACATTGCGCCCGTGATCGGACAGGTGCTTGATGACAGCCCGGCAGCGAAAGGCGGTCTGCAGGCGGGAGATCGCATCAGATCAGTGAATGGTCAGCCGGTATCACAGTGGGAGGCGCTGGTCTCCCGGATACAGGCATCTGCCAATACGCCGCTCGAGATGCGGGTAGAGCGTGATGGCCGCGATATGATGCTGACGGTCACGCCCGAGGCGCGTGAGCAAAACGGAGAGACCGCCGGCTTCATGGGCGCCGGTGCCGGCAGCGTCAGCTGGCCGCCGGAGTATCAGCGCGCCCTGTCATGGGGGCCGCTGGGCGCTGTGGGCCAGGCGTTGTCGCGAACCGGTGAAATGACCTCCCTGACCGTGGGTGCCATCGGCAAGATGATCACGGGCCTGATTTCGCCGTCCAATCTTTCCGGGCCGATCACGATCGCCCGAGTGGCAGGCGATTCGGCCCGGTCAGGGTTTGAAACCTTCATCAGTTTTCTGGCCTATCTCTCCATCAGTCTTGGCGTACTAAACCTGTTGCCGGTCCCGGTACTGGATGGTGGCCATCTTGTGTATTACCTCATTGAGCTTGTTCGAGGGCGGCCGGTGCCAGAGCGTGTGCAGGCATTCGGGTTGCGTATCGGCATGGCACTGATCGCCTCGCTGATGCTGATGGCCTTTTACTTTGACATCATGCGTCTTTGACGGCTTCGATGGCTGCGGGCGTGACAGCCCGGGCGGCTGGCGTCGCCATTATTACAAATTCTGTACCGAGCCCATGACGTCGGCGCTTGTCAGGGTGGTGGGGTTGTGTATAAGGTGCCTGTTCCCGTCAGGGTGGTTGATGGCTACTGCTGGCGTATCTGGAGTGTCATACTGGCCTTCCCGCTCGGAGCATCGATGTCGATAAACGAAACGGTTTCCTTTTTGTTGGACCCTGTCAGGGCATTGGCATGAATCTTGAGCAAAAGCGGGCCCCGAGTGGGCGGAATTCTGTAACAAGCGAAATGACGGCATGAAGATTAGAGCTACAGGTTGGGCGGTGTTGTTAATGGGCGCCTCCCAGGCGGCGTTTGCCGTGTCCTTCGAGGTTTCCGATATTCGCGTGGAAGGGTTGCAGCGTGTTTCTGCGGGGACCGTGTTCAACGCGCTGCCCGTTTCCGCTCACGATACGGTCAACGATGAATCCATCTCCAATGCCGGCAGGGCGCTTTTTCGTACGGGCCTTTTTGATGATGTGCAGCTGGGTCGGGATGGTGACGTTCTGGTCATCGATGTCGATGAACGCCCCTCCATTGCCAACATCAACATCAATGGCAACTCCAAGATTCCTGAGGACCAGCTCAGGCAGGGCCTGAGCGATGCAGGACTTGCCGAGGGGCAGGTGCTTCAGCGCTCAACGCTTGAAGAGATGCAGCGCGAGCTCGAGCGGGTCTATCAGGGGCAGGGACGTTACAGCGCCAGCATTTCAACCTCGGTCCACGAGCGCGACCAAAACCGCGTGCAGGTTGATATTGATATCAACGAAGGCAACGTGGCGCGTATCAAGCAGATCAACATCGTGGGCAACCAGGATTTTGATGACGAGACTCTCCAGGGCCAGTTTGAGCTGGAAGACCGGCCGGGCTGGTTCTTTGGCTGGTTCTCGTCCGATCAGTACTCCCGCGAGCAGCTTCAGGGCGACCTGGACCGTTTGCGTTCATGGTATCTGGATCGCGGCTATGTCAATTTCTCCATCGACTCCACCCAGGTCTCGATCAGCCCTGACAAGTCCTCCATCTATGTCACGGTCAATATCGATGAAGGCCAGCGCTACCGCTTTGGTGATATCAACTTCGCCGGCAGCATCGAAATGTCCGATGATGAGGCGCGTGGCCTGGTTCAGGCCAAAAGCGGCGAGATATTTTCCCAGTCGGACCTGACGGCCTCTTCCGAGGCGCTTCGCAAGGCGCTTGGTGCGCAGGGCTTCGCCTTCGCCCGCATCGAGGCCGTGCCCAATATTCATGAAAACGACGATCGGGTCGACGTGACCTTCAACGTTGATCCGGGCCGTCGTGCCTATGTCCGCCGCGTCAACTTCCGGGGCAATACCACTACCGCCGATGAAGTCCTGCGGCGTGAGATGACCCAGCTTGAGGGGGCGCCGGCGTCCACTGACGCCATCAGTGACTCTCAGGCACGTCTTGAACGGCTGGGCTTTTTTCGTCAGGTCGAGGTCAATACCCAGCCGGTGGCCGATACGCCCGATCAGTTGGATGTGACCTATAACGTTGAAGAGCAGCCCTCGGGCAGCATTTCGGCAAGCCTTGGTTTTGCCCAGTCCGAGGGCATCATCTATGGCGCCTCGCTGTCCCAGCGCAACTTCCTGGGCACGGGCAATCGCGTGGATATCGGTGCGCAGACCAGCAAGTACTACCAGAATCTGCGTTTCAGCTATACCGATCCCTACTGGACGCTGGACGGCATTTCGCGCGGCTACAACCTCTATTATCGGGCCACCGATTATGAGGACTCCGATATTTCGACCTATTCCACCGACGCCTTTGGCGGCGGGGTGAATTTCGGCTATCCGATCAGTGATCTGTCGCGCTTGAACTTCGGCATCAATCTTGAAAGCCTCCATGTCGACGACTACGACGATTCCCCCTCTGAAATCGTTCAGTTCATCAACGACGAAGGCAAGGATTTCAATACCTACAGCCTGACCGCCGGGTGGACGCGCAATAACCTCAACCGCGGTATCCTGCCCACGGCCGGCAGCTATCAGAACGCTTCTGTCGAAACGGCCGGTGGCGATGCGCAGTTCTACAAGCTGCGCTATCAGGGCCAGAAGCTCTTCCCGATCAAGACCGAGGAGTGGGCGCTCAAGTTCCGCTCGGAGCTGGGCTATGCCGACAGCTTTGGCGGCACCGACAACATGCCGTTTTACGAGAACTTCTATTCGGGTGGTCTGGGCTCCGTGCGTGGCTTCCGCAGCAATACACTGGGTCAGCGCACCACCGAGCGCAACGACGGTGATGATGACACGCTGGGTGGCAATATTCTGGTGGAAGGGTCTGCCGAGCTGATCTTCCCGACGCCCTTTATCGATGACCATCGTCAGGTGCAGACCTCGTTTTTCATTGATGCTGGTAATACCTTCCTGAGCGACTGCTATCCGGTAGAGTCGGATCGTACGTCCCAGTGCAGTTCGGGTATCGATCTGGGAGATCTTCGCTACAGCGCCGGCCTGGGGCTTTCCTGGCTGACGCCGGTCGGGCCGCTGACCTTCTCGGTAGCGCGTCCCATCAATAAAAAGGATGACGACGATACCCAGTTCTTCCAGTTTTCGCTGGGCCAGACCTTCTGATGATTGGCCATTGCGTTACAATGATACGAATTTCAGGAGTTGAGTAATGCGTAAGTGGATGCTGGCTCTGGCGGTGACCGGAGCACTTGGAACGGCTGCGGGGGCTGTGCAGGCCAATGAGGTGGCGGTACTGGACTGGCAGCAGGCGCTGCTGGAGACCAGTTCGGCGCAGCAGTCGATGAACCAGCTCAAGAATCAGCTGGGGAGTCAGCAGCAGCAGGTCAGGGCGCTTGGCGAAGAGGTTCAGCGTCTGCAGCAGCGTCTGCAAAGCGATGGTGACGTCATGTCCGACAGCGAGCGGCAAAACGTCATGCAACAACTGCGTCAGAAGGGCGGTCAGTTCCAGCAGCAACGTGGTCAGCTTGAGCAAAAGCGTGCCGAGCAGGAGGAAGCCTTCCTGAAGCAGGCACGCCCCAAACTCGATCGCGCCATCGAGCAGGTGGTCAAGCGTCACAATGTGGATGTGCTGGTCGACCGTAACAGCGTGATCTATGCAGGTGATGCGCTGGACCTGACACAGGAAGTGACCCAAACCTTCAACTCGCTCAACTGAAGGCGCGCGTCGCTCCGCCAAGATGACAAGATATTCAAGTCAAGATTTTACACTCGCCGATCTCGCCCAGCGTCTGGGTGCGACCCTTCATGGCGATGGCACCGTGCGTGTCGACGGGCTGTCGACCCTGCAGGATGCCGGCACCACTGACATTGCCTTTCTGGCCAATCGCGCCTATCTGAAGGATCTGGCCAGTACCCGGGCTGCCGCCGTCATGCTGCATCCGGATCTGGTCTCCCAGTGCCCGGTGCCGGCGCTGGCCATCGACAATCCCTATCTGGGCTATGCGCATCTTTCCCGCTGCTTCGCCCCGATTCTGCCCAGCCAGAGCGGGGGTATCCATCCCACGGCCGTGATCGATGACAGCGCCCGACTGGGTGATGATGTCACCGTGGCCGCCCATGCGGTGATCGGCGCGGGTGTCACGCTGGGTGATCGGGTGACCATAGGCGCCAATAGCGTTGTGGGGGAGTACTGCACGGTCGGTGAAGGCACTCTGATCCACGCCGGCGTGGCGCTCTATCACGGCGTTATCATAGGTGCCCGTGCCATCATTCATGGCGGTGCCGTCATTGGTGGCGACGGGTTCGGCTTTGCCCACGATGGTAGTCGCTGGCACAAGATTGAGCAGCTCGGCGGCGTCATCCTCGGTGATGACGTGGAAGTAGGCAGCTGCACCAGCATTGATCGCGGCGCGCTGGATGACACGGTCATCGGCAACGACGTCAAGATCGACTCCCAGGTACAGATTGCTCATAACGTGCATATTGGCGATCACAGTGCGCTGGCCGGCTGTGTGGGTATTGCCGGCTCCACGCATGTGGGCCGTCATTGTCAGCTCGGTGGCGGGGTTGGTCTTGCCGGTCACCTCACCCTGTGTGACGGGGTCAACGTGACCGGTATGAGTCTTGTCACCAACTCCATTGATGAGCCCGGCATCTATTCGTCCGGCACTGGCTCGATGCCCAATGCGCTGTGGCGCAAGAACGCCGTGCGCTTCAAGCAGCTTGATCAGCTGGCCAGAAGAATCACTCGTCTCGAACGCCACAACGAGGGTGAATAAGCGCCCTCGTTTGCCTGGCGCAAATGGTTTTCCATTGCCGCTGCGGTGGCAAACATCATAATGGTTGGCCATGCGGCCGCCAGTCACATGCCTGCCGGTTCGGCAGGCATTTCGTTATGTCAGAGGTTGTGAGCCCATGGTCATGGATATCAACGAGATCCAGGAATATCTCCCCCATCGTTACCCGTTTTTGCTCGTGGATCGCGTTACCGCGCTGGAGCTGGGCGAATGCATTACGGCATGCAAGAACGTCAGCTACAACGAGCCCTTCTTTCAGGGGCATTTTCCGGGTCACCCGATCATGCCGGGGGTCCTGATTATCGAAGCGCTGGCCCAGGCCGCCGGTATTCTCGGTTTCAAGACGGTCGACAAGCGACCGGCCGATGGCTACATCTATTACTATGTCGGCAGTGATAATGTTCGCCTCAAGCGTCCGGTTTTTCCGGGTGATCAGCTGACGCTGGAAGCGCGCATGCTCAAAGCGCGCCGCGGCATCTGGAAGTTTTCCTGCCGTGCGCACGTCGGTGGTGAAGTGGTCTGTGAAGCCGATATCATCTGTGCCGAGAGGAAAGTCTCTTGATTCATCCATCTGCCATCATCGATCCTGCTGCGCGCCTGGCTGACGATATCGAGGTCGGCCCGTTCAGCGTGATCGGTGCCGATGTCGAGATCGGCGCCGGGAGTGTCATCGGGCCGCACGTGGTGGTCAGAGGACCCACCACGATGGGATGCAACAACCGCGTCTATCAGTTCGCGACCATCGGTGAAAACTGTCAGGACAAGAAGTATCAGGGGGAGCCTACCCGTCTCGAGATCGGTGACAACAATATCTTCCGGGAAGGCGTGACCGTTCACCGGGGCACCGTTCAGGACAAGGGGGTCACCCGTATCGGCAATGGCGGGCTGTTCATGGCCTACGCCCACGTGGCGCATGACTGCGTTCTGGGTGACAACGTGATTCTGGCCAATCAGGCCACGCTCGGCGGTCATGTCCATATTGGGGACAATGTGATTTTGGGCGGGCTGTCCGCCGTTCACCAGTTCTGCCATGTGGGCACCTACGCCATGTGCGGCGGCGGCTCCATCATTACCAAGGATATCGCCGCCTTCGTCATGGTGACCGGCAATCCGGCAGCGACCCATGGACTCAATGCCGAGGGCATCAAGCGCCGCGGCTTTGAAAGCGAAGTGATCAGCGAGCTGCGCCGTGCCTACAAGCTGGTGTTTCGCAGTCAGAAAACGCTGGCTCAGGCCCTTGAAGAGCTCGACCAGCAGGAAAACCGCAGCGACTGGCTCAATGTTTTCATCGACTCACTGCGAAGCTCATCGCGTGGCCTGACGCGCTGATGGCGCAGGCCGCTCGCCGGAGAGAATCACGATGCGCGTTTTTCTGGTAGCCGGTGAGCTCTCGGGCGATATCCTGGGGGCGACACTGATGCGTGAGCTCAAGCGTCATCACGGCGATGTGAGCTTTCGCGGCATCGGCGGCCCCCGGATGATCGAAGAGGGGATGGATAGTCTTTATCCGCTGGAAACCCTGTCCATCATGGGGCTGGTCGAGGTGCTCAAGCACCTGCCAAGACTGGTGGGCGTGCGTCGACATTTAAGGCGTGAGGCGCAGGCATGGCCTGCCGATATCATGATTGGTATCGATGCGCCGGACTTCAACCTGGGGCTGGAAGCGCAGCTCAGATCAAACGGCATGACCACGGCGCACTATGTGAGTCCGTCGGTCTGGGCCTGGCGTCAGGGGCGGGTCAAAAAGATTCGTCGTGCCGTCGACATGATGCTGACCTTCCTGCCCTTTGAGGCCGAATTTTACGAGCGCCATGATGTGCCCGTCCGGTTCGTGGGGCATCCGCTGGCCGAAGAGCTGCCGCTGGAAAATGACCGCCACCAGGCACGACAGGCCCTGGGGCTGAGCGATGACGCCCGCATGCTGGCGGTCCTGCCCGGCTCACGCAGCAGTGAAATCGGCTTCATGACGCCCGTATTTCTCAAGGCGGTACAACTGCTGCGCCAGCGTTTGCCGGCGCTTGAAGTGGTCATGCCCGCCGCCACTCCCGAGCGTCGCGAAGAGTTACTGGCCCACGGCGTGGCGGAGCAGGGCATTACGGTGGTAGATGGCCGGGCGTGGGAGGTCATGACGGCGTCTGATGCGGTGCTTTTGACCTCGGGCACTTCTGCACTGGAAGCCATGCTCTGTCATCGCCCCATGGTGGTGGCCTACCGCATGGCACCCGTGACCTGGCAGATTGCGCGACGCATGGTCAAGACCCGCTGGATCTCCCTGCCCAACCTGATCGCGCAGGAGAGTCTGGTCCCCGAGCTGATTCAGGATGACGCCACCGGTGAGGCCATTGCTGCAGCACTGACGCCCCTGCTCGAAAACGAACCTGAGGCCCGTGCGCTGACCGAACGATTTGTCGATATGCACCGAACGCTTCAGCGGGGTGCCAGCGCACGCGCCGCCCAGGCCATTGTTGAGTTGATGGCCCGGCCACATCAAGACAGCAGCGCTGGAGAACCATGAACTTTATTCCCGAAATCATGACCCCGAATGCCGAGCATCCACCGCTGGTCGTCCCCTATCAGGGCTGGCGGCTGGCAGGGGTGGACGAGGTCGGGCGCGGTCCGCTGATCGGTACCGTGGTGGCCTGCGCCGTGATGCTCGATCCCGAGCGTCCCATTGAAGGCCTGATGGACTCCAAGAAGATGACGCCTGCGCGTCGCGAACGTCTTGATCGCCAGATTCGCGAGCAGGCCCTGGCGGTGTCGCTGGGAGAAGCCACTTCCGGCGAAATCGACACGCTCAACATCCATCACGCCACGCATCTGGCCATGTGCCGCGCCATTGATGGCCTGTCGATTACGCCGGAGTATCTGCTCGTCGACGGCAACCGCCTGCCCGGGCATCGTTTGCCGGGTCAGGCCGTGGTCAAGGGCGATGGTCGGGTTGCGGCCATTGCCGCGGCCTCGATCGTGGCCAAGGTGGCCCGCGATGCGCAGATGAAGGCGCTTGATGCTCGCCACCCCGAATACGGCTTTGCCGCCCACAAGGGCTACCCGACCCGGGCGCACCTGGAGGCGCTGGCACGGCTGGGTCCGCTGCCCGAGCATCGACGCTCCTTTCGCCCCGTCAGGGCACTGCTGCAGGACTGAGTCCTGTAGCAAGTATCTGCCTCTTCCTGCCGGACCACTGGTCCGGCACCGGTTCTCATCGGTATCATGGCGTTGCCAGTCCGGTGTTCCCTGAAGTCATTCGTTGACTGATGTTATTAGTTGACTAGAGCGAGCCTGCACCCATGACCACGCCCTTTGTACATTTGCGACTGCACAGTGAATATTCGCTGACCGATGGGCTGATTCGGCTCAAGGCGCTGACGCAAAAGGCGGCTGAGATCGGCCAGCCTGCCCTGGCCGTCACCGATGAAACCAATCTGTTCGGGCTGGTCAAGATTTACAAACAGGCGCAGGGCGCCGGGCTCAAGCCGATCGTGGGCAGCGATGTCTGGCTTTATAACGCCCAGGACCCGGCTCACCCCTATCGCCTGACCCTGCTGGCGATGAATCAGACCGGCTATCTCAACCTGACCGAGCTGATTTCACGGGCCTGGCAGCATGGTCAACAGCAGGGGCGTGCCTATCTGCACAAGGAGTGGATTCTTGAGCAGAGCGAAGGGCTGATTGCCCTTTCCGGCGCCCGGGAAGGCGAGATCGGTCGCTATCTGCTGCACGGCCATGCCGAAACCGCACGTGAGCTGCTCACCGAGTGGCAGCGGTTTTTCCCCGACCGGTTCTATCTGGAGCTTCAGCGCACCTCGCGTGAAAACGACGAGGAGTGTCTGCATCTCTGCGTGCAGCTCGCCATGGAGACCGGCACGCCGGTCGTGGCGACCAATGATGTCCGCTTTTTGTCACGTGAAGACTACTGGGCGCACGAGACCAGGGTCTCGATTGCCGAGGGCAAGGCACTGGATGATCCGCGTCGTGAGACGCGCTACACCGAGGAGCAGTATTTCAAGACGCCGGAGGAGATGGCCGAGCTTTTCTCCGATATCCCCGAGGCGCTGGAGAACAGCGTGCATATCGCCGCGCGCTGCAGCGTCGAGATGCGTCTTGGCGAAATCTTTCTGCCGGAATATCCGGTGCCGGAAGGCCAGACCATGGAAGAGTTCTTCTGCGAGCTTTCTCATGATGGCCTGACCCGGCGTCTGGATCTGCTTTTTGGCGGTGAACGCCCCATCTATCCGGGCCGCTCGCGCGAAGAGCACGAACCGGCATATCGCGAGCGGCTGGATTTCGAGCTTAACATCATCAATCAGATGGGCTTTCCCGGCTACTTCCTGATCGTGATGGACTTCATCCGCTGGGCCAAGCAAAACGATGTGCCCGTGGGGCCGGGGCGTGGCTCGGGCGCCGGCTCACTGGTGGCCTACGCGCTCGAGATCACCGATCTCGACCCACTGGAATACGACCTGCTGTTCGAGCGTTTCCTGAACCCGGAACGTGTCTCGATGCCCGACTTTGACGTCGATTTCTGCATGGAAAAGCGCGATCGAGTCATCGACTACGTGGCCGACCGCTACGGGCGCAACGCCGTGTCGCAGATCGTTACCTTCGGCACCATGGCGGCCAAGGCCGTGGTGCGCGACGTGGCGCGTGCCCAGGGCAAGCCCTACTCGCTGGGGGACAAGCTCTCCAAGCTCATTCCCTTCGAAGTGGGCATGACGCTGGCCAAGGCGCACGAGCAGGAAAGCGCGCTGCGTGAATTTCTGGAGGTCGACGAGGATGCCCAGGAAATCTGGGACATGGCGCGTCGGCTGGAAGGTATTACCCGCGGTACCGGCAAGCACGCCGGGGGCGTGGTGATCGCTCCCACCAGCCTGACCGACTTCTCGCCGCTGCTGTGCGATGAGGATGGCAGCGGGCTGATGGTGCAGTACGACAAGAACGACATTGAGGAGGCCGGTCTGGTCAAGTTCGACTTCCTGGGGCTTCGTACGCTGACCATCATCGACTGGGCGCTCGAGATGGTCGATACGGTGCGGGCGCGGGAAGGGCAGGGGGCGCTGGATATCGCCACCATTCCGCTTGATGACAAGCCGACCTTTGACATGCTCAAAAAGGCCGAGACCACGGCGGTGTTCCAGCTGGAATCACGCGGCATGAAGGAGCTGATCAAGCGCCTTCAGCCCGATTCGCTGGAAGACATGATCGCCCTGGTGGCCCTGTTCCGCCCGGGGCCGCTGCAGTCCGGCATGGTGGATGACTTCATCAACCGCAAACACGGCCGCGCCGAGCTTGCCTATCCGCATCCCGACTATCAGCACGAGCTGCTCAAGAGCGTTCTGGAACCCACCTACGGCATCATCCTCTATCAGGAACAGGTAATGCAGATTGCCCAGGTGCTGGCGGGCTACAGCCTGGGCCAGGCCGACATGCTGCGTCGTGCCATGGGCAAGAAAAAGCCCGAGGAGATGGCCAAGCAGCGCGCCGGTTTCATGGAAGGGTGCGCCAACAACGGCATTGATGCCGATCTGGCCGGCAACCTTTTCGATCTGGTCGAGAAATTCGCCGGCTACGGCTTCAACAAGTCGCACTCGGCGGCCTACGGCCTGGTCTCCTATCAGACCGCCTGGCTCAAGGCCCACTACCCGGGCCCCTTCATGGCCGCGGTGCTCTCGACTGAAATGGACAACCTGGACAAGGTGGTGCCGTTGATCGAGGAGTGCCGGCGCATGGGGCTCACCGTCACGCCACCGGACGTCAACATCGGCAGCTACCGTTTCAGCGTCAACGAGCAGGGCCAGGTCGTCTACGGCCTCGGGGCGATTCGCGGCGTGGGTGAAGGCCCGATCGGTGCCATCGTTGAGGCGCGCGATGCTGGCGGTCCCTTCCAGGATCTCTTTGATTTCTGCCGTCGCATTGATGGCAAGCGCATGAACAAGCGCACGCTGGAGGCGCTGATTCGCTCCGGGGCGCTGGACCATCTGGGCCCGTCACGGGCGGTGCTGTTCTCGGCGCTGGAAGACGCCCTGCGCGCGGCGTCGCAGAGCCAGAACAACGCCAGCATCGGCATGGTGGACATGTTCGGTGAGGCGTTTGTCGGTGAAGACGAGGGCGGGAGCGATGTCTACAGCGACCATCGCGGCGCGCGCAACTGGAGCGATCGCGATCGTCTGGCCGGTGAGAAGGATACGCTGGGGCTTTATCTGACCGGCCACCCGATCGATGAGTATGAAGCCGAGCTCAAGCGTTTTGTCTCGACCCGCATCGTCGACCTCAGGCCCGCGCGCGAGCCTCAGCGGGTGGCCGGCCTGATCGTTGCCATGCGGACCATGAAGTCAAAGCGCGGCGACACCATCGCCTTTGTTACGCTCGACGATCGCACCAGCCGGATCGAGGCGTCCCTGTTTGGCGAGCTCTACGATCAGGTGCGCCAGCATCTGGCGGCCGACCGGGTCGTGATTCTGGAAGGTGAGGTCAGCCTGGATGACTACTCCGGCGGGCTGCGCCTGCGGGCGAAGGAGGTCACGCCCATGGTCGAGGCCCGTGCCCGCTTTGGCGAGGCGCTCGAGATCAGCATCGATGCCGAGCGCATTAACGGCCGCTTCAGCCGCACGCTCATGGATCGACTGACGCCGCATCTGGATCAGGAGGGGCTGCCCATCCGGCTTCAATATCGCAACAGCCAGGCCGGCGGCTGTCTCGAGTTCGATCCGCAGTGGCGGGTATCGCCCTGTGACGAGCTGATCAGCGGCCTGCAGGAAGGCGTTGAAGGCCATCCCGAGGTCAGGCTCTGCTATCGCTGACGCCGATGACCCGGCATCACTGAACAAAGGATGTCGTCTCATGGTTGCACCCAACGCCCACAATGGGATAATGGCCCACCGATTCACCGACGCCGTGCGCTGCCTTCCTGTGCTGCGACGGTCCAGACCGATACTGTCGTGCACGCCCTGCGCTGCTCGCGTTGATGAAAGAGCTCTGTGACGTACCCTATGAATCCGAACTATCTCGACTTTGAACAGCCGATTGCCGAACTGCAGGCCAAGATCGAAGAACTGCGGCTGGTGGGCAACGACAGCAAGATCAACATCAGTGACGAGATTGCCAAGCTCGAGGACAAGAGCCGCAAGCTGACCGAGCAGATCTTTCGTGATCTGACTTCTTGGCAGGTTTCTCAGCTGTCCCGTCACCCCCAGCGCCCCTATACGCTGGACTATCTTGCCGAAATCTTTACCGAATTT
The DNA here is from genome assembly GCF_003385845.1 of Kushneria indalinina DSM 14324. Taxonomy (GTDB): domain Bacteria; phylum Pseudomonadota; class Gammaproteobacteria; order Pseudomonadales; family Halomonadaceae; genus Kushneria; species Kushneria indalinina. The sequence continues at coordinate 242,285 of NZ_QRDJ01000008.1, forward strand.
GACGAGCTGCACGGCGATCGCAACTTTGCCGATGATGCTGCCCTGGTCGGCGGTGTGGCGCGTCTTGATGATCGCCCGGTTATGGTCATCGGCCATCAGAAGGGCCGTACGGTCAAGGACAAGGTGCGCCGCAACTTCGGTATGCCGCGTCCGGAAGGCTATCGCAAGGCCTGCCGTCTGATGGAGATGGCCGAGCGGTTTCACATGCCCATTCTGACGTTTATCGACACGCCCGGCGCCTATCCGGGCATCGATGCCGAGGAGCGCGGTCAGAGTGAAGCCATCGCCCGCAATCTTGCGGTCATGTCGCGCCTGAAAACGCCCATCATCTCGACCGTCATCGGTGAGGGAGGCTCCGGCGGGGCACTGGCGATCGGCGTATGCGACTCGCTCGCCATGCTGCAGTTTTCCACCTATTCGGTCATCTCGCCGGAAGGGTGTGCCTCGATTCTGTGGAAGAGCGCCGACCGCGCCTCGGACGCCGCCCAGGCGATGGGCATCACGGCCACCCGGCTCAAGGAGCTCGGGTTTGTCGACACGTTGATCGAGGAACCGCTTGGCGGTGCACATCGTCACATGTCCGAAATGGGCCGCCGCCTCAAGGGCTCCCTGTTGCATCAGCTGGATGTGCTGCAGGCCATGGACACCCAGTCACTGCTGGAGCGTCGCTACGAGCGGTTGATGAGCTATGGTGCGCTCGACTGATCGCGACTGCGATCAGGGAGGCATGCAAAACGGGAAGGCTCTGCCTTCCCGTTTTTGATGGTCACCACCTCCGAGCAGGGAGCGTCCGGTCATGACATCGTCACTTGAAGCGCGCATCGAAAACGCCATGGCAGCGCTGCACGAGCGCTCGCCCGCCGCGACGCTCTGGGTGGCGCTGTCGGGCGGGCGTGACAGCACCTGTCTTTTGCTGCTGGCTGCCCGCGCGGTTCGACACTATCCCGATATCACCCTGCGGGCCGTCCATGTCCACCACGGGCTGCAACCGGCGGCCGATACCTTTGTTGAGACGGCCCGGCGCGCCTGCCGCCAGCTGGGTATCGCGCTGCATATCGAGCGGGTGACGCTTGAAACGCGTGGTGGTCTTGAAGCCGATGCCCGACGCGCCCGCTACGCCGTGTTCGAAGCTTTACTATCGCCCGGCGATACCCTGTGGATGGCGCATCATCAGAAGGATCAGGCCGAAACGCTGTTGTATCGCCTGATGCGGGGCAGCGGCGTGCGCGGGCTTGCCGGGATCCCATCCCGTCGAGCGCTGGGCGAGGGCTGGCTCGAGCGGCCACTGCTGGAGGCCGCGCGAGAGGAGATCGATGCCTGTCTGGTCGAGACAGCTATCCCATGGTGTGACGATCCCACCAATCGCGATGATCTTCAGGATCGCAACTACCTGAGACACCACGTCATGACGCCCCTGGCCGGGCGCTGGCCGGCCGCCGCCGAGCAGATGGCACGCAGCGCGGCCCATCTGCGCGAGGCGGATGAACTTCTGCAAGAATTGGCGGAGATGGATCTGGCAGGTTTGGGCGGGGCGGTCGATCGGTTGCCGCGTGCCGCGCTGTGCGAGCTGAGTCGGGCCCGGCAGCGGCTGGTCATCGATACCGCCCTGCAGCGGCTGGGGCTGGCATCGCCGCCGCGCGGGCGGATGGAAACCCTGCTGGATCAGCTGGCCCGTGCCGGAATGGATCGTCAGGTGCAGGTGGCGTGGCCCGGCGGCCAGGCCAGACTCTGGCGGGAAACGCTTTTTTTGCTGGCCGAAGATGAAGTGACCACACCAGAGCCTGCATGGTTGCTCGAGTGGGATGGCATAACGCCGATCGAGACGCCGCTGGGCACTATCCGGGATCAACTGCAGCCGCTGGCAGGCGGGCATCCCACGCTGATAATAACGTCCCGCGCCGGGGGAGAGAAGCTGCGGCTGAACGGGCAGAGGCGCCCGCTCAAAAAGCTGTTACAGGAGCACGCCGTCCCGCCGTGGCAGCGCCACCGGATCATGCTCGTATGGCACGGCGAGATGCCGGTGGGCGTGCTGGGGCCGCTCATGCTGGCGGCCGATGACTGGGCGCTGGGGAAAAGCGTCGATCCTGATGACTCAGGGCGTGTTGATCGCAAGCATTAGTCCTGCTCGCTGCTGCCACTGACGCTCCAGGGCCAGATCCTGACTCAAAAGGTCGGGTATCGATTGTGCAAAGGTCAGCACCAGGCTTTTGTCGTCGGCATGTAGTTCGGGCTGCCAGTCGTTTGACACTTCGCGCGTGCGACAGAGGACCACGGCCAGTCGCAGCAGGCGGGCCAGACGAACCAGTTCGCCCGAGGAGAGCGCTGCACGATGTTCCGGCGGCGGTTCGGGGAACTGGCGACGATGTGCCTGTACCAGCCAGGCAAGCGCCAGCTGATCGGGCAGCGAAAAGCCCGCCATGTCGCTGTTGGCCAGCAGGTAACTGCCATGCTGATGGTAGCGGTTATGGGCAACCCCCAGCCCGATTTCATGCACCATGGCGGCCTGCTCCAGCAGCTGCCGGGCCTCGTCATCCAGCGTCCACGACCTCGACAGCTGATCGAACAGCGTCAGGGCGGTGGCGGCCACGTATTCGGCGTGCTGAACATCGACCTGATATTGCCGCTGCATGTCGCCCAAAGTGGTATAGCGCACGTCATGGCGGGTATCGCGTGCCACCAGATCCAGCAGCACGCCATCGCGCAGCGCGCCACTGGTATGCTGCATGTGCTCCAGATTCAGTGCCTGGAAAATGGCGCTCAGGATGGCAACGCCGGCCGGAAAGACCCGGGCACGGTTGCTCTTGAGCCCTACCATGCTGACCTGGTCAAGATGGCCCAGATCGATCAGCTTCTGACGCAGCTCGGCAAGCCCCGTGCGCGTGATCTCGCCCTTTTTGAGATGCGGGTGGATCGCTCTGAGCGTGGCGGCGGCGGCCTTGATGGTGCCGGAGGTGCCGATGGCACGCTGCCAGCCCAGTCGTCGGTAATGGGCGGTGATGTTGGCAAGCTCCAGCAGGGCGGCCTGCTCGGCGGCCTGCATGGTCGCCTCGGTGAGCTCGCCGCTGTCGAAAAAGCGCCGTGTATAGGCCACACAGCCCATTTCCAGACTTTCAAGCGCCAGTGCCCGGGTGCCGGCACCGACGATCAACTCGGTCGAGCCGCCGCCGATATCGGCCACCAGGCAGTTGGCGGGATCGTCCTGCCAGGCGGTGGAGGCGCCCTGATAGATCAGGCGCGCTTCTTCGCGGCCCGAAATGGTCTCGATTCGCTGGCCCAGACACTGCTCGGCGCGAATCACGAAGTCGATGCTGTTGGCGGCCAAGCGCAGGGCATTGGTGCCCACGACCCGCAGCCGATCAACCCGGTGTTCATCGATGATGGTGCCAAACTCTGCCAGACACTCGAGAGCCCGCATCATGACGCTCTCTTCAAGCTGACCCTGGTCATCCAGACCGGCAGCCAGCTGCACCTTGCGGCTGCATTTTTCAAGTTCGGTGAAATGGCCGTTGTCGGAATCCACGATCAAGAGGTGGAAGCTGTTGGACCCCAGATCCACGGCGGCCAGGCGCAGTGGGCCGGAAGAGGGTAGTGTCTGAAAATGCGTCATGAGCCTGTATCCATGGCGTTGCTGCCCTTGCGGGCCCTGCACATCAGGCCCATTCGGTCAGGGGTTGGTTCGCCAAAGAGTGGTGTCAGGCTGATATCATGTCAATTACTTAAACGGGCGGGCCGCCCCAAAAGGCAGGCGATGACACAACGTCAACGGGGAGAGGCATGAGCACCATTATTGATCTGGATGAAAATCGCTTCGAGCAGGACGTCGCCGATAAACATGAGCCGGCACTGGTGGTGCTGACGGCTGACTGGTGCCGCCCCTGTCGGGCCCTGATGCCCGTGCTTGAAGATGTGGCCGGAGATTACGCCGAGCGTGTGAAGGTCTATCGTGTCGATATCAACGCCTCGCCCGGGCTTGCCACACGGCTGGGGGCCCGGGGGGTGCCGACCCTGTGTCTTTTCATTGATGGTACGCTTGAGACCACGCGTGTGGGCGCCCTTTCCCGGGTTCAGCTAGAGCAGCTGCTTGATGAGCACCTTTAAATGCTACTTTGGTTTGGAGTGCCTGAACCGGCCCTTCCAGAGGTAATAAAAGGGCTTGCGTCGATGATCAGCGTTGTCTAACATCGGTGCGTTCGCCTGATTTCAGCTGCTGACCAGCCGCCGAGCGAGCCACCAGGGTCATACCGCTTTTCTCCCAGTCTGCCACGCCATTTCTCAAGCAGACGAATGGATCCTGATGCTATCGGTGCTGAACTCGGGTTTTACCGTCATGTTACTTCTTTCCTTCGAACGAGGCGCTTTTCGGGTCCATCTCCATTGCCGGGGTTTCAATAACCATCAGGCGTCGAGACCCCGCGGGCTCTGACTACAATCAGGCGGTATTCAAGATACCGTTTCCTGTCCCGGCCGCATCTCTTACAGCCATGCTGACTAAAGCGATTTCCGAATCAAGCCGATGAATCTAACCGAACTCAAGCAAAAGACTGTTCCCGAGCTGTTGGAAGTTGCCCAGGAAATGGGCATCGACAATCTGGCTCGTTCGCGCAAGCAGGACATCATCTTCGCCATCCTCAAAAAGCACGCCAAAAGCGGCGAGGACATTTATGGCGATGGCGTACTCGAAATCCTTCAGGATGGCTTTGGTTTTCTGCGCAGCGCCGACTCTTCCTATCTGGCCGGCCCTGATGACATTTATGTCTCCCCGTCGCAGATTCGCCGCTTCAATCTTCGCAAGGGCGACTCGATCGCCGGCAAGATTCGTCCGCCCAAGGAAGGCGAGCGCTACTTTGCGCTGCTCAAGGTCAATCAGATCAACTTTGATCGACCCGAGAACGCCAAGCACAAGATCCTGTTTGAAAACCTGACGCCGCTGTTTCCCCAGGAGCGTCTGGTCATGGAGATCGGCAACGGCTCCACGGAAGACATTACCTCGCGTGTCATTGACCTGACCTCGCCGATCGGCAAGGGCCAGCGCGGTCTGATCGTCTCGCCGCCCAAGGCGGGCAAGACGATGATGCTGCAGAACATCGCCAACTCGATCACCCGCAACAATCCTGAATGTCACATGATTGTGTTGCTGATCGATGAGCGGCCGGAGGAGGTCACCGAGATGTCGCGTACCGTACGCGGCGAAGTCGTGGCTTCCACCTTTGATGAGCCGCCGGCGCGTCACGTGCAGGTCGCCGAGATGGTGATCGAAAAGGCCAAGCGTCTGGTCGAGCATAAAAAGGACGTGGTGATCCTGCTGGATTCCATTACCCGTCTGGCCCGTGCCTACAACACCGTCGTTCCGAGCTCCGGCAAGGTGCTGACCGGTGGTGTGGATGCCCACGCGCTTGAAAAGCCCAAGCGCTTTTTCGGTGCGGCTCGTAACATCGAAGAGGGCGGCAGCCTGACCATTCTGGCGACCGCGCTGGTCGATACCGGCTCCAAGATGGATGAAGTCATCTTCGAGGAGTTCAAGGGGACCGGTAACATGGAGGCGCATCTGGACCGCAAGCTGGCCGAGAAGCGTGTCTATCCGGCGCTCAATATCCGCCGCTCCGGCACGCGTCGTGAAGACCTGATCGCCTCAGAGGACGAAATGCAGCGCATGTGGATTCTGCGCAAGCTGCTCAATCCGATGGAAGATGTGGCGGCCACCGAGTTTCTCATCGACCGGTTGAAGGATACCAAGACCAATCTGGAATTCTTCGAGGCCATGAAGCGCCGCTAGCGCGTCCTGCGGTGTCACGGGCGTTGTCGGAAGGCGCCTGCATGAGAGGGGCAGCATGCTATGCTGCCCCTTTGCTTTATTACGGGAGCAGGACCGGGCATGAAGTATCGCGATCTGCGGGAGTTTATCCAGGGGCTCGAGCGGATGGGGGAGCTCAAGCGTGTTACCGCTGAAGTCGACCCTCATCTGGAAATGACCGAGATATGTGATCGCGTGCTGCGCGATGAAGGGCCGGCCCTGCTGTTTGAAAACGTGCGTGGCAGCACGATGCCGGTGCTGGCCAATCTGTTTGGCACGCCGCGCCGGGTGGCGCTGGGCATGGGACAGGACAGCGTGGGCGCCCTGCGCGAAGTTGGCGAGCTGCTGGCCTTTTTGAAGGAGCCCGAGCCGCCCAAGGGCTTTCGTGACGCCTGGCAGAAGGTGCCGATTTTCAAGCAGGTCATGAGCATGGGGCCGCGCCACGTCAAAAAGGCGCCGTGTCAGGAAGTCGTGCTCGAGGGAAGCGATGTCGATCTGGATGTCATCCCCATTCAGCACTGCTGGCCGGGGGACGCCGCGCCGCTGGTGACCTGGCCTCTGGTCATTACCAAAGGGCCGCACAAGGAGCGCCAGAATCTGGGCATCTATCGCCAGCAGAAGCTGTCGAAAAATCGCCTGATCATGCGCTGGCTGTCCCATCGCGGCGGGGCGCTGGATTTTCGCGACTGGCAGCAGACGCACCCAAACGAGCCCTTTCCGGTGGCGGTGGCGCTGGGCGCTGATCCAGCCACCATTCTGGGCGCCGTGACGCCGGTACCCGACTCGCTGTCCGAATACGCCTTTGCCGGGCTGCTGCGTGGCTCCAGGACCGAGCTGGTCAAGTGTCATCACGCCGATCTCAGCGTGCCGGCCAGCGCCGAGATCGTGCTGGAAGGCCATATCTATCCCGACGACATGGCGCCGGAAGGCCCCTTTGGCGATCACACCGGCTATTACAACGAAGTCGATACCTTCCCGGTCTTTACCGTCGAGCGCATCACCCATCGGCGCGATCCCATCTATCATTCCACCTATACCGGCCGTCCGCCGGATGAGCCGGCCGTGCTGGGCGTGGCGCTCAATGAGGTCTTTGTGCCCATTCTGCGTCGCCAGTTTCCCGAAATCGTCGACTTCTATCTGCCGCCCGAAGGGTGCTCCTATCGCCTGGCCGTGGTGTCGATGAAAAAGCAGTATCAGGGACACGCCAAGCGGGTGATGATGGGCGTGTGGAGCTTTTTGCGTCAGTTCATGTACACCAAGTTCGTGATCGTGGTGGATGATGACGTCAACACCCGGGACTGGAAGGACGTGATCTGGGCCATTACGACGCGCATGGACCCTTCCCGCGATACGGTCATGGTGGACAACACACCGATCGACTATCTCGACTTTGCCTCGCCGGTCAGCGGTCTGGGCTCCAAGATGGGCCTTGATGCGACGTCCAAGTGGCCGGGCGAGACCCAGCGCGAGTGGGGCACGCCGATTGTGATGAGCGATGAGATCAAGGCCCGGGTGGACGAGCGCTGGGACGACTACGGCATCAATACCTGAGCCGTTAATGGCTCGGGAGTTACCGACACAATGCACTGCTGCATTTCTATCGATTGAAGGAAGCACCATGTCTGCCAGGACGCTGACCTGTAGGGTCGAGACCATGGAAACGCTATCGGCCGATGTCTATCGCCTTTTTCTGCGTGGCGATCCGCAACAGATTCTGTTTGCCCCGGGTCAGTATCTGACGCTGGTGGTGCAGGGGAATCATCTGCCGTTTTCGATTGCCAATGCGCCCAACGGCGAGGGCATTCTGGAGCTGCATGTTCAGTATGTGGCCGATAGCAACAACGCCCGGGCCCTGTTTGAACAGCTCCACGTGGGCGCTGATCTCGAAGTGTCGCTGGCCGGTGGCGAGTCCGTGCTGGAACTCGATGATCCGCGGCCGCTGCTGTTGATCGCCGCCGGTACCGGCTTTGCGCAGATGAAATCCATCATCGAGGCCTCGCTGGCCCTTCACCCCGAGCGCCCCATCCATCTGTGGTGGGCGGCGCGCGCGCGCAGCGAACTTTACATGGAGCTTCAGGCGCGCCACTGGGCCGAACAACACGAGCAGTTCAGCTTTACGCCGGTGGTGGAGTTGCCCGGTGAAGAGGATTTTGACGGCGTGGTCGAGCGTATCGATAACGCCCTGCATGACCGCATTCAGCGTGCCGACGAGGCCAGCATCTTTATCGCCGGCTCCCCCGGCATGGTCTATGCCGTAGTGGATACGCTGGCCCGGATCGAGCCCATGGCCAAACGAATATTTTCCGATGTCTTCAGCTATGCGCCCCGAGTGCAGGGGGAGGATGGCGGGTCATGAGCCAGGCGCCGATACTGATCACTGGCGGCGGTCAGCGACTGGGCCGCTACTGTGCCGAACGCCTGCATGATGATGGCCATCCCGTCATCATCACCTATCGGCGTGAACGCCCGGCCATCGAGGCGCTGCGTGCCCGCGGTGTCATCGCGCTGTATGCTGATTTCTCCAATGAGGCCGACATTCTGGACTTCATTGCTCGGCTGAAGGCGCATACCGGAGTGCTCAGGGCCATTATCCACAATGCCTCGCACTGGCAGCGTGACGAGGACAGCGCCTCGTGCGGGGAGGACTTTGCCCTGATGTTTCAGGTGCACATGCAGGCGCCCTATCTCGTCAATCTGCACGCCCACGATCTTTTGATGGCCTGTCCCGAGCCGATGCGCGATATCATCCATATCACGGATTACAGCGCCACGCATGGATCAAAAAAGCATATGGCCTATGCAGCCACCAAGGCCGGTCTCGAGAATCTGACCCTGTCGATGGCCGGTCGCTTTGCCCCCGATATCAAGGTCAACGCCATCGCACCGGCAGGCATCATGCTCAATGCCAGTGACACCGATGACTATGTGGCACATCTCAACGCCAAATCAGCGCTGCCTGCCGTGCCGGGGCCGAAGGTGATCTGGCAGGGGGTGCGTTACCTGCTCGATAATGCTTTCGTCACAGGCGTCACTTTGCCTGTTGACGGCGGGCGTCATGTGAAGTGAACTGATATCGGCGATTGCCTCGCCAGACAACAACCACGATGTTCAACAACAACGTTGTTCCAACGACCGTGACAGGTGACCCTCATGACATCGCCGTCGACGTTACTGAAGGATCGTGCATTGCTGGTCGGTATGGTGGCCGGTGTAGTGGTGATATCGCTGGCGGCTGCGTTGCCGGCACTGTTTATCTGGAAGGAGTTTCTCATCTGAGTCGGCCATGCTAGTCTCGGATGATCGATCACGGGGTCGCTGGACCCCGTGAGCTGAATCAGACATTTTTCATCAGGATAACCCGGCATGTCGCATCTCGTGCTCAATGACACACTGACACCGCTGTCGCGCAGGGCGACAGCGGTGTTGTCGTGTGCTCAGAACACGGTCGGTTATCCAGTGGGCTATTGGTTTAGAGACAGGCACGCCTGATTGTTCAGGGCGTGCCGGTGTCTACCGTGCTGCCCACCCATGAAACCCCCGGTCGGCAGCATGCCACCGGGGGTTTTTTGTTTTCATGCCATGGGTCAATGACCCGGTAGCCATCAGGAGAGCCGCATGACCATGACTTATCACAACGATTCGACCCTTGACTGGCGATTTAAGCCCACGCTGGCGGCGCTTCGGGCGCTGGCCGTCGGCGTGCTGGCACAGGGCGCTCCACTTTCCCCCTTGTTACGCTGTTAAAGGATAGAAGAGACACCATGAACGCCTTACGCCATACCGCCGAACCTGCCAGTGCTGCACCCGCCGAGCATGACCAAAAGGCTGGTGCGACGGGAGCTGCCCAGCCTCTGCCCACACCGGGCGCGCTCAAGGAAGCCATTGCGCTTGCGCCTTCTCTACAGGTGCAGATCGCAGGTCATCGCCAGACCATTCGTGACATTCTGGATGGGCGGGATTCGCGCCTGCTGGTCGTGATGGGGCCCTGTTCGATCCATGATCGCGACAGCGCACTCGACTATGCCCGGCGCTTGAAAGGGCTTGCCGATGAGGTGGCAGACAGCATGGTGCTGGTCATGCGGGTCTACGTCGAAAAACCGCGTACGACCGTGGGCTGGAAGGGGCTGGTGTATGATCCGCATCTGGATGGCAGCGACAACATGGCAGAAGGGCTTGCCAGTACGCGCCGGCTCATGCGCGATATCACCGAACTGGGCCTGCCGATCGCCTGTGAGCTGCTTCAGCCCATGTTGAGTGCCTACATGGAGGATCTGATCAGCTGGGCGGCCGTTGGGGCACGTACCACCGAGTCACAGATTCATCGTGAAATGGTCAGTGCACTGCCCATGCCCACGGGCTTCAAGAATGGCACCGACGGCGGCATTCAGGTCGCCATTGATGCCATGGGCGCCAGCCGCCACGGCCATCGCTATCCGGGCTTTGATGACAACGGCTGTCCGGCGCTTCTGCACTCCAGTGGCAATTCTCATACCCATTTGGTACTGCGCGGTGGCCACTGGGGTCCCAACTTTGACGCTCAAAGCGTCGAAATGGCTACCGGAGCCCTCAGGGCGGCCGGCGTTTCAACGGCCATCATGGTGGACTGCTCTCATGCCAACAGTGGCAAGGACCCCGCTCGACAACCTCTGGTGCTCGATGAGGTCATTCGCCAGCGTCTTGATGGCGCGTCATCCCTGGTCGGCGTCATGCTTGAAAGCCACCTGGAAGCGGGTAAACAGGCTCTGGGCGGAACGCTGCGCTACGGCGTCTCCGTGACCGATGGCTGCCTGGGCTGGACCGACAGCGAACATCACCTGCGCCTTGCCGCGCAGCGTCTGTCCGAGCAGCATATTTGAGTTATTCAGAGGGTGGCCCAAGACCGCGCTGCAGCCACCCTGAGCCGGGAGATTGTCAAAAATCTGTCATGATATCGTCGTAATCTCGCCTCATTGATCAAGCTCCCGAGAGACGATGACATGAGTCAAGAAATTGAAAATCATGACAATCACAATGATAGCGGTAATCGTCCTTTCTCATCCGTGATGGCGCGCTATCTGTCGCGTCGTCGCATGTTGCAGGGCAGCCTGGGGCTGGCAGCCGCCACGCTGTTTACCGATTTCGGTTTGAGTGCTGCCCTTCGCCAAGCCAGTGCCGAGCCGCGGCGCCGGCTCACCCTGGGATTTGAATCGCTGCCCGGCAGCATGACGGATGCCATCGTCGTTCCTGAAGGCTATACCGCTCAGATACTGGTTCCCTGGGGCACACCACTGGATGGTAGTGCTGCCGACTGGCAGCAGGACATGCACCTCACACCGGCCTTTCAGGCACGTGCCATGGGCATGCACCACGACGGCATGTACCACTTTCCGCTGGACACACAGCACGCCTCGCGCGATTTTCTGCTGGCGATCAATCATGAATATATCGATCAGAGCGCCCTCTGGGCGCCTCAGGGTGGGCCGACCAACAATGACGAGGGGGCGCGCCCGGCTGATGAGGTGCGTACCGAGATCAATGCCCATGGCATGGCGGTTGTCCGTCTGCGGCGTGATGATCAGGGGCACTGGGCGCCGGTGGCCGATGATGCCCACAATCGACGTGTTACGTCGGCCACGCCCATGGAGCTTGCTGGCCCCGTTCGCGGGACATCATGGGCGGTAACCGCCTGGTCACCGGAAGGAACGCATGTTCGTGGCACCAATAACAACTGTGCCAGCGGTTATACTCCCTGGGGCACCTATCTGACCTGTGAAGAAAACTGGCCCGAGGTCTTCATTAATCGGGGCAAGCTGACTCCCGATCAGGCGCGTCTGGGCATTAACGGTGAGCGCGGCCGCTACAGCTGGGAAAGTGCTGAAGATGGCGAGCAAGGTGAGTTCAGCCGTTTCGACAATACCCCTCACGGCGACGACCCCGCGAAGGACTACCGCAATGAGGCCCGTGGCTTTGGCTACATTGTGGAGATTGATCCCTACGATGCTGACAGTATCATTTACAAGCGCACGGCGCTGGGGCGTTTTCGTCACGAGGGCTGCTGGCCCGGCCGTGTGGTCGAGGGCATGCCACTGACCTTTTATACCGGTCACGACAGCCGCAACGAATACATCTACAAGTTCGTGACGACCAAAATCTGGCAGCAAAGCGATGCCAACCGTCCGGGCGAAGCCTATGATCGACAGGCGATCGGCACCAGCTATCTGGACGAGGGCACACTGTATGTGGCCCGGTTTGATGCCGATGGTGAAGGCGAGTGGCTGCCTCTAACGGTGGACGCCATCATCCCTCAGGGAGAGCATAAGGGGCGTCGGCTGGGGGAAGTTTTCGAAAATCAGGCCGGCATTATCATCAATACCTGCGACGCGGCCGATCTGATGGGTGCCACGCCCATGGACCGCCCGGAATGGGGAACGGTCGATCCGCATTCGGGCATCGTGTACATGACGCTGACCAATAACTCAAAACGCACTGAGGCAGAGCGTCCGGCAAGCTTCACCGGTGAGGGCGATGATGTTTTCACCGTGGGCAGCGGTTACGCCACCGCGCCGGTCAATGCCGCCAACCCACGCCCGGATAATACCTACGGCCATGTCATTCGCTGGCAGGAGCGCCATGATGATCCGACCCGCATGCGCTGGGAGCCTTTCGTCTTTGGCAGCAGTGCCAGCGATGCCGACAGCAATCTGTCCGGGCTTACCGACGTGAATGCCTTTGCAAGCCCTGACGGTCTCTGGTTTGACGAGCGTGATGATGGCGAAGGGATTCTCTGGATCGAAACCGACAACGGTCTGGACAAGGGGCGCGAGAATGCGGTGGCCGAAATGACCAACGATCAGGTGCTGGCCGTGGTCCCCGGTGCCATGAGTGACGATGGCCAGCCTGCCATCAACGCCCAAAACCAGGCACAGCTCAAGCGTTTCGCCATCGGCCCCAATGAGGCGGAAGTCACCGGCATTTTTGCAACGCCTGACCGGACTGCGCTGTTCATCAATATTCAGCATCCGGCCAATTGGCCGGCAGCCAATACCGAGAATGCCACGCAAACAGCGCAAGGGCAGGTGCGTCCGCGTTCCTCGACGGTAGTCATCCAGAAACGTGATGGCGGCAGAATCGGGGTATAACCTTCTGATACGGGTTACAGCGAAGGTGTCATCAAGGGAAGCAACAGCTCGGGCCGCCTATGCGGCACGAGCTGTTTCATGCGGTCTGGAATGCCTGATCAAGGACGCGCGGCATAGGCATACAGCAGGGTTTCCTGGGCACTGATGGCGGCTTCATCCTTGCCCGGGCAGCGCTTTTCATAGTGGCCGTCCGGCTGCAGCGTCCAGCTCTGGCAGTTGTCCAGCATGTAGGTATCCAGATCCTTTCTGACCCGTTGGGCGATCTTCTTGTCCAGCAGGGGAAAGCAGGTTTCCACACGCTGGAACATGTTGCGCTCCATGAAGTCGGCGCTGGAGCACCAGGTCTCGGACTTGCCGGCGTTGTGAAAGTGAAAAACGCGGGTATGCTCCAGAAAACGGCCCACCACCGAGCGCACCGTGATGTTGTCGGACACTCCGGGGACGCCCGGGCGCAGACAGCAAGTGCCACGAATGATCAACTGACAGATAGCACCCGCCTGAGAGGCCCGGTACAGCGCCTGAATCAGTTTGGGCTCCGTCAGGGAGTTGCACTTGATGGTCAGCATCGCCTTGTGTCCCTTGCGAGCGTGCGCCGTTTCGCGATCGATCAGCTCCACCAGCCGACGGTGCAGCGTAAAGGGTGCGTGCAGCAGGTGCTCGGTATGGCGCGGCTCCCCCATGCCCGAGAGTTGCTGAAAGACGTGATGGACGTCCTCGCACAGCGTTTCGCGCGCCGTGAGCAGGCTGTAGTCGGTATACAGTTTCGCCGTCTTGGAGTGGTAATTGCCGGTGCCCATGTGGGCGTAGTGGCGAATACGCCCGGCTTCGCGGCGCACGATATGCAGCATCTTGGCGTGGGTCTTGTAGGCCATGACGCCATAGATCACGTTGGCGCCGGCTTCCTGCAGCCGGGAGGCGAGCGCGATGTTGTCGGCCTCGTCAAAACGGGCGCGCAGCTCGATCACCACGGTGACTTCCTTGCCGCTGCGCGCCGCATCGACCAGCGCACTGACTACCCCGGAATCGGAGCCGGTGCGATAGAGCGTCTGCTTGATCGCCAGCACCCCCGGATCACGAGCGGCCTCGGCCAGCCAGTTTTCGATCACGCCGAACGACTCCCAGGGATGCAGCAGCAAAATATCCTGTCGGCTGATCAGGTCAAACAGGCTCTCATCCTTGCGCAGGGCTTTCGGCAGGCCCGGCACGAAGGGGTTATAGCGCAGATCGGCGCGCTCGCTGTCACCGATCATGGCCATCAGCCGGCTCAGGTTGACTGGGCCGTCAACCAGATACAGGTCCTCATGGCCGAGCTGGAACTGCTTGAGCAGAAAGTCGCTCAGATGTGACGGACAGTTGTTGGCCACCTCAAGGCGGACGCCGTCGCCGTAGCGTCTGGCCAGCAGTTCGCTCTTGAGCGCCGAGGCCAGGTCCGCAACATCTTCGGTGTCCATGGCAAGATCGGCGTTACGGGTCAGGCGAAACTGGTAGCAGCCGCGTACGGTCATGCCGGGGAAGAGCTGTTCGGCATGGGCATGAATCATCGAGGAGAGAAACACATACTCCTGACACTCCTCGCGCTCCAGCGCCTTTGGCAGTCTTATCAGGCGGGGCAGGGAGCGCGGCGCCGGGATGATGGCCATGCCGCCTTCACGCCCGAAGGCGTCACGACCTTCCAGCTCGACGATGAAGTTGAGGCTCTTGTTGACCAGCCGCGGGAAGGGGTGCGACGGGTCCAGCCCGATGGGGCTGATGACCGGCATGATCTCGTCATCGAAATAGGAACTGACCCATTCCCGCTGCGCCTTGTTCCAGTTGTTGCGGCGCAGAAAATGGATGCCGCGCTCGGCCAGTGCCGGAATCAGCTGGGTATTGAGAATATGGTACTGACGCTCTACCTGCTCATGGGCAGTGGTGGCAATCTCGTGAAAGATGCTCGAGGTCGAGTGACCGTCCATGCCGGGTTCTTCGTTGCCATAGGCAATACGTCGCTTGAGCCCTGCCACACGAATCTCGAAAAACTCATCCAGATTGGACGAAAAGATCAGCAAAAACGTGAGTCGCTCCAGCAGGGGATGGGTCTCATCGAGCGCCTGCTCCAGTACGCGAACGTGAAATCTCAGGGTTGACAGTTCGCGGTTGAAGTAGAGTCCGGCATCATCCAGATCACGTGCGGCATTGGCGGCGGCCCGGGCGCGGATACCGGCGTGCGTGTGGTTGATCCTCAGCGTCGAGGCAGGGTCGTTCTCGGGTGAAGCGGGTGTTTCAGAAGCCGGGTTAGTGGGCATTGATGACATCGAGAACTCTCCGGGAAATGACATGCGCCCTCAAAGGACCGCATCCATCAGTGTGGGAAACTCTCATGACGCTTTGATGACAGTCAGTCTGCCTTAAGCGCCTGCGCGGCCTGCCTGGCAAACCAGGCCAGAATACCGTCGGCACCGGCCCGTTTAAAGCAGCGCAGTGATTCCAGCATGACCGTCTTTTCATCCAGCCAGCCGTTTTCAAAGGCTGCCTTGTGCATGGCGTATTCGCCGCTGACCTGGTAGACGAAAGTCGGGACACGCAGCTCGTGGCTGACGCGATACAGTACGTCCAGGCAGGGCATGCCCGGTTGGATAATGATCGCATCAGCGCCTGCCGAGATGTCCATGGCAGCCTCATGCAGCGCCTCGTCGCTGTTGGCCGGGGCCATCTGACAGGTCGACCTGTCGGTGCGTCCCGGGCTGGCGCTTGAGTCTGCCGCGTCACGAAAGGGGCGGTAATAGCGTGAAGCATAGTGGGTCGAGCAGGCCAGGATGCGGGTATTGATCAGTCCTTCCGCTTCGAGAACCTCGCGAATGGCGCCAATGCGACCGTCCATCATATTGGAGGGCACGATATGGTCAGCACCGGTTTCAGCATGACTCAGGGCCTGCTTGACCAATGTCCCGACGGTCCGGTCGTTGATTACCTGCCCCCGCTCATCAAGGATGCCGTCCTGACCAGGGATCCGGAGCAATGTCGGTCATGAGGCCAAGGGTTGGCCAGGCGGCCTTGAGGGCCCTGATGGCTCGTGTACTCAGGCCCGAGGCGTTATAGGCCTCTTCGGCGAATTCGCTTTTATGCTCGGCATCAATGACAGGAAACAGGGCAATGACCGGGATCCCCGGAGCGAACAGTTCACCGGCTTCTTCCATCAGCTGGTCGACGCAGAGGCGCTCCACGCCCGGCATTGACGCAATGGCGTCGCGGCGATTGTCCTCTCCCTGGACGAACACGGGCAGAATCAGATCATCAACCGTCAGCGTGCTTTCACGCGTCATGCGTCGCGAAAAGTCATCATGACGCACGCGGCGCAGTCGGATTCCGGGAAATGTACGTGAGGGGGTGGCGGTCACGACTGGCCTTCTGAAACGCGCAAATGGCGCGTGCGAATACAACTATAATAGCTGGCCTGTACGGCAGCGGTGACGATTATCGTCGCACTCGATCAGGCCCTTCTGGTGCCGGTCGCCACTGTCTGCCCGGGAAGGCGGATGTCATGTATCTCATGGGAGCAGCAGCATGAAAAAGCGTGTAGCAGTCGTGATTTCCGGATGCGGATGGCTGGATGGTACCGATGTGCAGGAGCTGACGATGGTGCTGTTGCGCCTGGATCAGCTGGGCCTTGAGTGGAGCTGTTTTGCTCCGGATGTGGCACAGCACCATGTGATCGACCATACCAGCGGCGAATCCATGGACAGTGAAGGCCGCCACGCCATGGTGGAGTCATGTCGTATGGTGCATGAACGTGTCTATCCGCTGGACAGATTGCAGCCAGCAGAGTTTGGCGCGATCATTATCCCCGGCGGGCATGGCGCCATCAATCAACTGAGCGATTTTGCCGTCAGTGGCTCTTCCATGCAGGTGCTCGAACAGCTCGTGTCCCGGCTTCATGAGTTTCATGACGCGCACAAGCCCATCGCGCTAGTCGGCATGGCAGCGCTGCTGGTCCCGAAACTCTTTGAGCAGGCCATCCCGGTGACCCTGGGGCAGAGTGCCGAGCTTTCCGGCACCATCAGTGCCATGGGGGGGCTGCACAAAAGCGCCGGCGTCGGCGAGATCGTGGTGGATCTCGAACACCGCGTTCTCACCACGCCCGGCTGGCTCATGGGCAAGCGACCCTCGGACATCGCTCAGGGGCTTTTCAAGCTGGTGGAGCGCGTCAATAGCCTGATGGAACAGTCACGCTGATGGATGGAGCCGCGCCGAGGCGCGGTCTGTCAGCTGCCGGTGTCATTCATCTCGACATCGTCGCGACCGCCGCGCGGGCGCCGAATGAGACGAGCAAAGAGGATGCCGACTTCAAACAGCAGCCACATCGGGCCTGCCAGCAGCGTCTGGGAGATGATGTCGGGCGGTGTCAGCACCATGCCCACGATAAAGCAGGCAATGACCACATAGGGGCGCTTGGCCGTGAGTGCCTGTACCGTGGTGGCGCCGGTCAACACCAGCAAAAAGGTGGCCACCGGAATCTCGAAGGCCAGCCCGAACGCCATGAAAAGCTTGAGCACGAAGGAGAGGTAGGCATTGATGTCGGTCATGATTTGCACATCTGCCGGCCCGGCGGTGGTGAAAAACTGAAACAGCAGCGGAAACACCACGTAGTAGGCAAAGGCGGCCCCGCCATAAAACAGCATGACGCTCGAGCCCAGAATGGGCAGGGCCAGCTTCTTCTCGTTGGCATAAAGGCCCGGGGCGATAAAGGCCCAAGCCTGATAGAGCACAAAGGGAATGGCCAGAAACAGCGACACGATCAGCGTCAGCTTGAACGGCGCCAGAAAGGGCGAAGCGACTTCCGTGGCGATCATCTGCGAGCCGGGCGGCAGCAGAGCCATGAGCGGCTCGGCCACAAAGGTATAGATCTGGTTGGAAAAGGCGTACAGCGCGGCAAACGCCACCACGATAATGATCATGGCGCGCAGCAGTCGCGAACGCAGCTCAATAAGGTGATCGATCAGCGGTGTCTGCGACTGATTATCGTCCTGTGGGCTCATCGATCGTGGTTATCCCTGTCATGACGGTCCGATGCCGGTGGTCGAGAGGCGGCGGCATCGGATGGTTTCTGCTCATCGGACGCAGCTTCAGAGGCCGGTGCCGGGGCGGTTGCCGGGTCAGCGGTATTTGCATGACGATCCGGCGCCGGCGCTGTCGAGGGATCAGCGGTATGCGCGTGGCGGTCCGACGCCGACTCGGCATCGGATGTCTCTTTCTGTCGGTCCGCTGAGCGATCATCGGAAAGGGCCCTGTCCGAGAGCTTCCGACTGCTGGCAGAGGGATCATCTCCCAGACTCTCGATATCGTCCCGGGCCTTTTTCAGCCCCTGATCGAAGCGGTCCTGCTGGCTTTTCATCTTGCGCTGCAGCTCTTCGGTTTCGAGCTGAGAGGTGATTTCCTGCTGCACGCTGGAGACCGTACGCTTGATCTTTCCCAGCCATAGACCGGCCGTACGTGCTGCCGTTGGCAGACGTTCGGGGCCCAGCACCACCAGAGCAATGGCACCGACCACGATCAGCTCGGGAAAACTGATATCGAACATGAAGGATTATTTCCGGGTGTCTTCTTTTTCGCGCGTGTCCGTATGGCTATCGATGGTCTCGTTGCCCGGGCTCTCGTCATGCTTGACGCGCTGCTGAGGTTTGCTGGTCGTCTCGTCATCGTCATTGACGGCCTGCTTGAAGCCCTTGATGGCGCCACCCAGATCGCCGCCCAGATTGCGAAGCTTCTTCGTACCGAAAATCAGGATGATGATGCCCAGAACGATCAGAAGCTGCCAGATACTGATACCACCCAACATGGCTTTTCTCCATTGTGTCCGATGGACACGGTCGTTGATAAATCCGGTGCTGTCTTGAACAGCATCCATCATTGTAATGATAAGACAGGTAAAAGGGGCAAATGTTAGCCGTCAGTACGTGACGCCTTTTCCTCAAGCCCCGAAATGCCCTGGCGACGTGCCAGTTCTTCAAGCACGCTGCGATGGTCCAGTCCCAGATGGGACAGCATGACCAGCGAGTGGAACCAGAGATCGGCCGTTTCACTGATCAGTGCCTGTCGGGCCTGGTCGTCGCCATGTTCGGCATCGCGAGCGGCAAGAATCGTTTCGACCGATTCTTCGCCCACCTTTTCCAGAATCTTGTTGAGACCGCGCTGGTGCAGACCGGCAACGTAGGACGTATCAGCGTCACCATGGCGCCGGTCGGCCAGGCTTTGATCGAGCTGATCGAGAATAGTGCTCATTGAAATGGGTTCCTGATGTTTCATGCCAGAGCGTGTTCAGGACGATGGGAGCTTATATCATCACCGTCCGCAATCTGTCGATGTTATCTGCATCGCTCAGCGCCAGATTACCAGGGCCAGCCCGATACCGGCGGCGGCCAGAACGCTCCAGTGCTGCTGCAGTGCCCACTGCGAAACGGGTTGCCAGGCCAGTGCCCCGGCGATCAGTACCAGACCGATCCGAATCCGTCGCGCGCCCTTGCGTATCCCCGAAAAGGAGTTTTGCAGGGTCACGAAGGCAGCCGTCTGCTGCTCGCGATGCTTGCGCTCGTTTTCAACCTGAGAGAGGGCCTGGTGGGCCAGTACCGGCAGCTGGGGAATGCGCTGGGCAAGATCCGGTGCCTGACGCTTGAGCTCTTCCCAGAATCCCTTGGGACCGGCGCGCTCGTGCATCCAGCGCTCCAGAAAGGGTTTGGCGGTATGCCAAAGATCAAGGTCTGGGTACAGGGTGCGCCCCAATCCTTCAATATTGAGCAGCGTTTTCTGCAAAAGAACCAGCTGCGGCTGCACTTCCATATGAAAGCGCTGGGCCGTCTGGAAAAGCCCCATCAGTACCTGGCCAAAGGAGATGTCCTTGAGCGGCTTTTCCAGAATGGGCTCACAGACTGAGCGGATGGCCGCGGCAAATTCGTTGGCGCGGGTATCTTCACCCACCCAGCCGGACTCGATGTGCAGCATGGCCACTTCGTAATAGTCCTGGCGGAAAAAGGCGATGATGTTACGCGCCAGATAGTCCTGATCCTCGCGGGTCAGGCTGCCCACGATCCCGCAGTCGATGGCAATGTAGCTCGGATCAAGCGGGTTGCTGATGTCAACGAAGATGTTGCCCGGGTGCATGTCGGCATGAAAGAAGTTGTCACGAAACACCTGGGTGAAAAAGATTTCCACGCCGCGCTCGGCGAGCAGACGCATGTCGACGCCCTGTGATTCCAGCGCGTCGGTATCGGCCACCGGAACGCCGTTGACCCGCTCCTGGGTCATGACGCGCTTGCGCGTCAGCGGCCAGTAGATGGTCGGGACATGTAAAAGCGGGGAGTGCTGGAAGTTACGCTTGAGCTGGGAGGTGTTGGCGGCCTCCTTTTGCAGATCAAGTTCATCAAAGAGCGTGGATTCATAGTCCTTGACCACTTCCACTGGGCGCAGGCGCCGGGCCTCGGGCCAGACCTTCAAAAGAACCTTTGCAAAGGTATACAAAAGCGCCATGTCGTTGCGCATGACGCTGTCGATGCCGGGGCGAATGACCTTGACCACCACCTCTTCACCGGTATGCAAGCGCGCAGCATGGACCTGAGCGATGGAGGCCGAGGCCATCGAGTCGGGCTCGAAATGATCAAAAAGCTCACCGACCGGCGCACCCAGCTCTTCCTCGATGATGGTGCGTGCCGTGTCGCTGTGAAAGGGCGGCACCTGATCCTGCAATCGCTTGAGTTCGACGGCGATGTCCGGCGGCATCAGATCGCGCCGGGTCGAAAGCATCTGTCCGAACTTGATAAAGATGGGCCCCAGATCTTCCAGGGCCAGTCGCAGGCGCTCACCGCGCGTCTTGTCCCCTTTCGGGAACAGCCTGATGGGGGCAATGGCCATCAGGAAACGGGCGTAGCCCGGCAGGCGTTCTCCGGGAATCAGGCTGTCGAGCCGATAACGGGTAACCACCCAGGCAATACGGATCAGGCGCCATAGCGTCATCAAGAGTGATGCCCTCGCAGACGACGGTTGAGACGTTCAAGCCGGGCTTCCAGCCGGTCCGTCGCAATTTCGAGTTCGGTCAGATGGTCGCGGGCGACATCAAAGCGGGCGCGGCCGGCAAGCCACTGACCCTCTTCCAGGATGTACTCGCGCAGATCCTGCTCAAGACTTCTTGATGAGTGCACGCCAAAGTGCCCCAGACGTCGCAGACCGGTGGCCAGGCTGTGGGCCGGTGCCTCACCGAACCACTCGGCAAAGGCGCCTTCCCAGTCGATATCAAGATCCATCAGCAGCTCGCGCGCCTGCATTAAAAGACCCAGCTGCCCACGCACCACCAGTCTATGGCTGGTCATGAGTGACTGTATCGGCGTGCCGCCCAGCAGGGCACCCAGCGTATCGGCATCGATTTCGATGGTCGTGTCCGCATCCCGGTCCTCGCCATCGGGGAGGGATGCCAGCGTGAGACCATGAATGTGAAAAATAACCAGCACTTCAATCCGGGGGGATTCAAGTCTCAACAAAAGGCGCTGACCGGCCATGGCCGACAGACGAGGCGGCGCCGCCGGGTCACGTGAGAGCAGGCGGTTAATGCTTTTCTCGATACCGGCCAGCAGTACGGGGGTGATAAAGGACATCAGCAGAACTGCCCTTGTATGCAATGACGAGAAGTCATGAAATACGCGTATGTCATGCCATTAACCCTGTCGGGAAGCGGCCCGGCGGATGCTGCCGAACAAAAGGCACCACCCGCGCAGGTCGTTCAGAACTTGATACCGCGGTGCAGTGCCACAACACCGCCGGTCATGTTGGTGTACTCGACGCGCTCAAGCCCTGCATTTTCCATCATGGCCTTGAGGGTCGGCTGATCGGGATGCATGCGGATCGATTCGGCCAGATAGCGATAGGAGTCGGCATCGTTGGCCACCCACTTGCCAATGCGGGGCAGGACATGGAAGGAGTACTGGTCATAGACCTTCTCGAAGACCGTGTTGACAGGCTTTGAGAATTCCAGGATCAGCAGTCGTCCGCCCGGCTTGAGCACGCGCGCCATGGACGCCAGCGCGGCATCCTTGTCGGTGACGTTGCGAAGACCGAAGGCAATGGTGATGCAGTCAAAGGTGTTGTCGGGGAAGGGCAGGGCCTGAGCATCGGCCTGCACGATTTCAACCTGAGCACCGATACCGCGATCCAGCAGCCGGTCACGTCCGACCTGCAGCATGGCGGCGTTGATATCGGCCAGTACCACTCGACCGGTGGGGCCGACACGCTCCACGAATTTGGCCGTCAGATCACCGGTGCCGCCGGCAATGTCCAGTACGGCATGGCCGCGGCGTACGCCCGAACGCTCCAGCGCCACACGCTTCCAGAAGCGATGAACGCCCATCGACATCAGATCGTTCATGATGTCATAGCGGCGTGCCACGCTATCGAAGACCTGCTCGACGCGGCCGGCCTTCTCCTCGACAGGGACTTCCTCATAGCCGAAGTGCGTTGTCTGCTTGTCCATGGCGTTCCCCTGTCAGCGTTTGCAAATTCATGTGTTCTGGCATTGTCGGCGGCGCTGCCTGCCCCGCAGGCATCAGTGCGTTGTCACTCCGGTCGGGAGGGGCGCGCCTGTCGAGAGCCATTGTAGCTTTCAGGACTTCATTTGTCCTGACGGCGACAAGAGGCTGCGCTTATTGGCTCTGCAGCGGTATGCCCAGCGGTTCGCGCGAGGCATTGGCCTTTTTGAGCTCGTGAAGATAGTCGTCCCACCAAAGCTCGCGGTTTTCGATCATCTCCCAGAGATAGGCGTAGGTGTACAGGCCGCTGTCATGGCCATCATCAAAGTGCAGCTTGAGGGCATAGTTGCCCACTGGCGTAATGTTTTTCAGCCCGATGTATTTCATGCCGGTCTGCAAAACGGCCTGCTCCGGGCTGTGGCCACGGACTTCAGCCGATGGTGAATACACCCGGAGCATTTCGGCGCTGAGGCGAAAGCTCTGCTGCTCACCGTTGATGTCATAGGTCAGCGCCAGCTCGCGACTGCGCTGATGGTAGTGAACGCCGGTTGGCATGGGGGCACTCATGGGACGTCTCCATGATGTTGAATAGTACTCGATGATGCCCGCTCCGTAAGGAGGCCGGCATCATGTCAAAAAGCGGGCGGCCCATGAACGGGCCGCCCTCCAGGATACGCCGTTGGCGTCAAACGATAAAGACGCTCAGAGGATGTAGCGAGAGAGATCCTCATCGCGGGCCAGCTCGCCCAGACGCTCATCGACATAGGCGCCGTCGATCACCAGCGGGCCCTGCATGTCACTGCCGTCAAAGAGCGCTTCTTCCAGCAGGCGTTCCATGACCGTATGCAGACGCCGCGCGCCGATGTTTTCGGTGCCTTCGTTGACCTGCCAGGCCGTCTGCGCAATGCGCTCAATGCCGTCATCGGTAAATTCGATGTCCAGCCCTTCGGTCTTCATCAGCGCTTCATACTGGCGTGTCAGCGACGCTGACGGCTCGGTCAGGATGCGCTTGAACTCGTTCGGTGACAGTGCCGAGAGCTCCACGCGGATCGGCAGGCGGCCCTGCAGCTCCGGAATCAGATCCGAGGGCTTGGAGAGGTGGAACGCACCCGAGGCGATAAAGAGGATGTGGTCGGTATGCACCATGCCGTGCTTGGTCGACACCGTTGACCCCTCGATCAGCGGCAGCAGGTCACGCTGCACGCCCTCGCGGGAGACATCGCCACCGCTGCCGGATTCGGCGCGCTTGGCCACCTTGTCGATCTCGTCCAGGAACACGATACCGTTTTGTTCCACGGCTTCGATGGCCCGGGCCTTGAGATCGTCATCGTTGACCAGCCTGGAGGCTTCCTCATCGCGTACCAGCTTGTACGCTTCCTTCACGGTGAGGCGACGCGTCTCCTTGTTCTGCTTGCCCATGTTCGAAAACATGCTGGAGAGCTGGTTGGCCATGTCTTCCATGCCGGGAGGGGCCTGAAAGTCCATGCCCTGACCGGCCGGCGACAGCTCGATGTCGATCTCCTTGTCATCGAGCGTGCCTTCGCGCAGCTGCTTGCGAAAGGTCTGGCGCGTGGCGCTGTCACGGCTCTTGCCGCTGTCATATTCACTGCCGCGGGCGGGCGGCAGCAGAGCGTCAAGGATGCGCTCTTCGGCGGCATCATCGGCCTTGGTGCCCACCTGTGACTTGGCCTGTTCACGGACCAGCTTGATGGCAGCTTCCACCAGATCACGAATGATCGATTCGACATCGCGACCGACATAGCCGACCTCGGTGAACTTGGTCGCCTCGATCTTGATAAACGGCGCGTTGGCAAGCTTGGCCAGGCGGCGGGCGATTTCGGTCTTGCCCACGCCGGTCGGGCCGATCATCAGGATGTTCTTGGGCGTGACCTCCGGGCGCAGCGCGTCATCAAGCTGCATGCGACGCCAGCGGTTGCGCAGGGCAATCGCCACGGCACGTTTGGCGTCAGCCTGGCCAATGATGTATTGATCCAGCGCGTGCACGATTTCGCGCGGGGTCATGTGATTGCTGTTGGCGTTTTGAGGGGACATTGAAGTCTCGGTCATGATCAGTCCAGTGATTCGAGCGTCACGTTGTGGTTGGTGTACACACAGATATCTGCCGCAATCGCGAGGCTCTTTTCAGTGATTTCACGCGCTGACAGGTCGGTATTGTCCAGCAGGGCGCGTGCTGCGGCGTTGGCATACTGACCGCCCGAACCGATGGTGATGATGCCATGTTCGGGTTCCAGCACATCGCCGGTGCCGGTGATGATCAGGGAGGCGTTGCGATCGGCCACGGCCAGCATCGCTTCGAGCTTGCGCAGGGCGCGATCGGTGCGCCACTCCTTGGCAAGCTCCACGGCCGCCTTGGTCAGGTGGCCCTGATACTTCTCAAGCTGCGCCTCAAAGCGCTCAAACAGCGTAAAGGCATCTGCCGTACCCCCGGCAAAGCCGGCCAGCACCTGGCCGCGATGAAAACGGCGGACCTTGCTGGCGTTACCCTTCATGACCGTATCGCCCAGCGACACCTGTCCGTCGCCGGCCAGGGCGACCTGTTCGCCGCGGCGAACGGATACAATCGTGGTCATCGGCGCTACTCCAATGCGTTGGTGACATGCACCTGGTGACTTGAACGCAGACAGCGCTCAGGGCGCGTAAGGTCGTCTGCGTTTTGGAAACTTTCCCTTGAAGTGCGGGCTCTCGCTGCTCAAATCAAGCCGTGCTCCCCAGGGAAATTGGCTGAAGTGCGCAATTCAACCCCGGCATGGCCCGCCCTCAGCCCCTTTCAGCCATCAGAGAGTCGCTTTGGCACATGCAAAAAGGGCGCCCGTTGCCATGCAACGGGCGCCCCTTGCTAGACGCAGGCGATGTGTCAACGCTGCTGAATCTGCATTGGGTCGATGCCGCGGGTCTGCATCAGCCCTCTGGCGCGCGAAAGCTCACCCGAGTCCCGGTAGGGGCCGGCCTGGACGCGATGCCAGGTAGTACCGTCCGCCGTCTGGACCTGACTGACCTGCGTGACAAGCCCAAGGTCGCGCAGCTTGCCGGCCATGGCATTGGCATCGCTTTGCGACTTGAACGACGCCGCCTGCAGCATATAGCTGGGACCGTTGCCAGAGCTGTTGTTGCTGCTCGAGCTTTCCTGCCTGGCAGGGGCACTCTGGCGGGAGCTGGAAGCCTCATGGCGAGACGCCAGCTGCTGAATGGCATCATCATTGTCGGTATTGCCGCTGGGCGCAGGCTCGGGTTTGCGTGTCGGTGCACTCTGCTGTGACGACGAGGATGCATTGCCGCCGGGGTTGCTCACTGACGAGTCACCGGTACTGCCCGCGATGCGTCGGGCGTGCTGTTCGAGCACGGCGCCTTCGGTACCAGGGCGCGGGGGCGAGCTGTAGTCTTCCACGTTCGGGGCGATCACTTCCGATTCGGGCAGCAGGGTATAGAACTCGAAGGTCGGCATCTGACCCTCTTCACTGGTCTGCTGTGACGCCTCGCCGTCCTGCGGCTGCTCTGCGCCATCGGCGCGCTTTTTGGTGACTACGGCGGCCACCTGATCGCGCTTGGGCGGCGCATCATTCTGGAAATACTGGGCGATGGCAAAGCCCGCGATGATGCCTACCAGCGCCCACAGCCAGCCGGGAATATGGAAACCGTCACCACCGCCGCCGCGTTTGGTCTTGCTGCGTGATGTGGCGCCCTTGCCCGAGGGTGCCTTCTTGCTCTGGCGCTGTGCCATTTACATCTCCCTGGGGGCGGAAACGCCCAGCAGGTCAAGCCCGTTGCGCATGACCTGGCGGACGGCCAGACCGAGTGCCAGCCGCGCGTTGCGCAGATCGGCGTCCTCGACCATGACCTTGACGGCGTTGTAACAGGTATGGAATTCGCTGGCGAGCTCCTGCAGATACAGGGCGATCTGCTGGGGCTCACGCTGCTGCGCGGCGCGGCGCACGGTTTCGGGCCAGCTGCCCAGCCGATTGATGAGATTGCGCTCGCGTGCGTCCTCGAGCAGATGCAGCGATGCCCGCGCCAGATCCGCGTCAAAGGCCCAGCCGTTATCAGCGGCCTTTTTCTCCACGCTGCATACGCGCGCGTGGGCGTACTGGGCGTAGTAGACCGGGTTGTCGCTGGACTGGGAGCGTGCCAGATCGATATCAAAGGTCATCTGCGAGGTGGCTGCGCGCGACACCAGGAAGTAGCGCGTGGCGTCACGGCCGACCTCATCGATAAGATCGCGCAGGGTGACGTAGCTGCCGGCCCGCTTGGAGAGCTTGACCTCCTGACCCGAGCGGGTGACCAGCACCATCTGGTGCAGGACGTAGTCCGGCCAGTTCTTCGGGATGCCGGTATCCAGCGCCTGAAGACCGGCGCGAACGCGGGTCACCGTGGAGTGGTGGTCGGCGCCCTGTTCGTTGATGACGGTGGTAAAGCCGCGCTCCCACTTGTCGAGATGATAGGCGACGTCGGGCAGGAAGTAGGTGTAGCCGCCCTCGCGCTTTCGCATCACGCGATCCTTGTCATCGCCGAAGTCGGTGGTCTTGAGCCACAGGGCGCCGTCGGACTCGTAGGTATGACCGCCCTCGATCAGACGCTTGACCGTGGCCTCCACCTTGCCGCTTTCATAAAGGTCGGACTCAAGGAAAAAGACGTCAAAGCCGACACCGAAGGCCTTTAAATCAAGATCCTGTTCGTGGCGCAGCCAGGCGACCGCAAAGGCGCGAATGGCGTCCATGTCGTCGGAATCGGCCGCGGCCGTGACCTGACGGTCGTCGGCGGTGACGGTGTCGCCCTGCATATAGGCGCGCGCCACGTCCTGAATGTACTCGCCGCGATAGCCGTCGGCCGGCCAGGCCGGGTCGTTGGGCTCGATGCCCTTGATGCGCGCCGCCACCGACAGGGCCAGATTGTCGATCTGAGCGCCGGCATCGTTGTAGTAGAACTCGCGGGTAACGCTGTAGCCGTTGGCCTCGAGCAGGCGACACAGGCTGTCGCCTACCGCCGCACCACGACCGTGGCCCACGTGCAGCGGGCCGGTCGGGTTGGCCGAGACAAACTCGACCTGCACTTTCTGACCCTGACCGTCGCTGTTGCGACCAAACGCGTCACCGGCGTCAAGGATATCGAAAAGCACTTCGCCGGCGGCGCTGGTGTTGACGAAGAAGTTGATAAAGCCGGGGCCGGCAATCTCGACGCTTGAGATGGCGCTGGAGGCAGGCATGGCGGCAATCAGGCGCTCGGCCAGCTCGCGCGGCTTCATGTCGGCGGGCTTGGCCAGCATCATGGCCAGATTGCTGGCGTAGTCGCCGTGGGCCCGGTCGCGCGCCACATCGACACGAATGTCGGGCTGGATGCCAACGGGCAGGGCGCCTTCGGCCCTGAGCACATCAAGCGCCGTGTTAAGCAGTAGGGTGATCGTCTCTTTCATGCTGGCATCTATGGTCGTGGATGGCTGGCCCGACGCATTCGGCCAGGTCTGAAACTGCGCGCCCCGTGACCAGGCGTCCGAATTGACACGGTCGATGGGTCAGCGGGGGCAGTCGCTTTGGGCCCGCCATTATCGTTCAACCGTGGACAGTGTCAAAACCGGTATTGTGTCCGATGTGTATCGAGCGCGTGTGCCGACCACCCGATGGCTCAGCACATCTCCTGCGGATCGATGTCGATGCTGTAGCGCAGGCGTCGGGCATCGGCCTGCTGCGACATCCATTCATCCAGCCAGGCGCTGGCCTCATGCAGGGCGCCGCGTCGGTCGGCGCTGAGCAGCAGCTGGGCGTGATAGCGGTTCTGACGCCGCTCCATGGGCGCCGGGACCGGCCCCAGACAGTGCACGGCCAGCCCCCGCTCCTTTAGCCACGTTCGCATGGCCTCACCGGCCTGGGTGAACAGCTCGATCACGGCTTCCATGCGTGCGCTTTCGCCGCGCATCAGCGCCATGAAGCGAAAGGGCGGCAGCCCGGCCAGGCGGCGCTCGCTCAGCAGCGATTCAGCCAAAGCGTCATAGCCTTCCTCGACCAGTAGTCTCAGGCTCGGGTCCTCGGGATGCAGGGTCTGGATCAGCACGCGTCCCGGATGCTGGGCGCGTCCGGCGCGACCGGCCACCTGGGTCAGCAGCTGGGCGGAGTGCTCGAGCGCGCGAAAGTCGGCGCTGTAGAGCCCGCCGTCGGCATTGACCACCACCACCAGCGTGACATGGGGAAAGTGATGGCCCTTGGCCAGCATCTGGGTACCGACCAGCAGACACGAGCTGCCCTGGCGGATCTCGGTCAGCGTCTGTTCCAGCGCGTCGCGCCGCCGGGTGCTGTCGCGGTCGATGCGCAGAATACGGGTGTCGCTGAAGGCCTCCTGCAGGGCTTCTTCGGTGCGCTCGGTGCCGGCACCCTGGGGCCTGAGATCCGCGCTGGCGCATTTGGGGCAGGCGTCCGGCACGCCGCGCTGCTGCTCGCAGTGATGGCAGATCAATCGGTGCGGGTCACGGTGCAGAGTCATGCGGGCGTCGCACTGGGGGCATTCGGCCAGCCAGCCGCACTGATGGCAGGCAAGCGTCGGGGCAAAACCGCGGCGATTGACGAACACCAGTACCTGACGCCCCGCCTGCAGATGCTCCTTGATGGCCGATAGCGCCTGCGGCCCGAGGCCGCCGCGCTGCGGTTTGCCACGCAGATCCACCAGCGACAGTGCGGCCGGGGCGGCGTTGCCGGCGCGGGTGGTCAGTCGCAGGTGGCGGTAGTGGCCGTCACGCGCGCGGGCGAGGCTTTCCAGCGACGGCGTAGCGCTGCCCAGCACGATGGGGATGCCGTGATGCTGGGCGCGGACAATGGCCAGATCGCGGGCGTGGTAGCGCAGGCTGTCCTGCTGCTTGAAGGAGCCGTCATGCTCCTCATCCACGATGATGACGCCGGGGCGCGCCAGCGGGGTAAAGACCGCCGAGCGGGTGCCGATCAGCACGGCGGCGCGTCCCGAACGCGCCGCCTCCCAGCTGTCCAGGCGTTCGCTGTCGTTGAGCCCGGAGTGCAGGGTGATGACCGGCGCGTTGAAGCGTTTGCGAAAGCGCGACAGGGTCTGCGGTGTCAGGCCGATTTCGGGCACCAGCACCAGCGCTTGGCGCCCGCGATCGATGACCGCCTCGATCAGTTGCAGATAGACCTCGGTCTTGCCGCTGCCGGTCACCCCGTGCAGCAGCGAAACTCCAAACCGGTCCATGTCCTGATGAAGCTCGGCCAGCACGCTCGACTGTTCCCGATTAAGCGGCAGCGTGGGTTCGGCAAGCGTTGTGGCGGCTCGCTCGCTGGCGGGGGCGGCCAGGCTTTCCTCGCGGCAGTCGATCAACTGCTTGTCACGCAGGGCGTGAAGCTGCGTTCGATTGAACCCCAGCGCGGTAATGGCCGAGGCCACCAGCCCGCGCGGGTGCTGGGCGATGGCGGCCAGCAGCTCGGCCTGGCGCGGTGCGCGCGCCAGGGCCTCATTCGGTGCCCGGCCGGCGTCGGTGACAAACCAGCGCGCCTGGGAGCGCGCCTGAAGCGGGCGACCCTGGCGCAGCAGGGCCGGCAGGGCACTGCTCAGGGTCTCGCCCAGCGAGTGCTGGTAGTAGCGTGCGGCAAAGCGACACAGCCACAGCCAGTCGCCGGGCAGGGGGCTGCGGTCGATCAGGGTCTCGATGCGGCGCAGGCGATCGAGCGGGACATCGCTGTGAGATCGAATCTCGACCACCACGCCGACCACCGAGCGCCGCCCGAAGGGGACACGCACGCGTACGCCGGCCACCCAGCCCTCCTCGGGTGTTTCACGGGTAGGCAGGTAATCGAACACTCGCTTGAGCGGCGAGGGCACGGCCACTGCCAGAATCACGCGTTCAGGCCCGGACGTGGACACGGTCGGCTTGCTCCAGAGATGAAAGGGGTGAATCCGGCCCGTTTTGAGGGGGTACCCTCCGGGCCGCGGCAGGGTAGCACGTTCCCTGCATCGGTCGTGATGGCGATCCTGTGACACCTTTTTGTAGTGTCCGTGTACCCACGCGTGTGGCGGGGTTGTCAACTTGTGAGCATGAGGCTTTTTCGTTACGCTGCGCCGGATTGATCGTTGATTTTCAATCGGATAAAAAACATGTCACAGGATAAAAGACAGGCAGCACTGGATTATCACGCCGACCCCATTCCGGGAAAGCTGAGCATCGAAGTCACCAAACCCACCAGCTCCTCAAAACATCTCGCCATGGCCTACAGCCCGGGCGTGGCCGAGCCGGTACGTGAAATCGCCCGCGACCCCGAAAACGCCTATCGCTATACCGGCAAGGGCAACCTGGTCGCCGTGATCTCCAATGGTAGCGCTATCCTCGGGCTGGGTAATCTGGGGGCGCTGGCCAGCAAGCCGGTCATGGAGGGCAAGGGCGTCTTGTTCAAGCGCTTTGCCGGCATTAATGCCATCGACATCGAAGTCGATACGGCAGATCCCGCCGTCTTTATCGAGACCGTGGCCCACATTGCCCTGACCTGGGGCGGCATCAATCTGGAAGACATCAAGGCGCCCGAGTGTTTCCGGATCGAGCGCGAGCTCAAGGCGCGCTGCGATATTCCGGTCTTTCATGATGACCAGCATGGCACGGCGATCGTGACCGCTGCGGGGCTGCTCAACGCCCTGGATATTGCCGGCAAGACGCTGAAAGATGCCCGCATCGTCTGTCTGGGCGCCGGCTCTGCCGCCATTGCCTGCATGGATCTGCTGATCGCCTGCGGCGCGGCGCGTGACAACATCCGCATGCTCGACAGCAAGGGCGTCATCCACGACGGTCGTAATGATCTCAACGAGTTCAAGGCGCGCTACGCGGCCACTACCTCCGAGCGCAGTCTGGATGATGCCATTGACGGTGCCGATGTCTTTATCGGCCTGTCCGGCCCCGATCTGTTTGCGCCCGAGCAGCTTGAGAAAATGGCGGCCAATCCCGTGGTGTTTGCCTGCTCCAATCCCGATCCTGAAATTCACCCTGATACGGCGCACGCCACTCGGGATGATGTGATCATGGCCACCGGGCGTTCGGACTACCCCAACCAGGTCAACAACGTGTTGGGCTTTCCCTTCATCTTCCGCGGGGCGCTGGATGTGCGCGCACGCGAAATCAATGAAGAGATGAAGGTCGCGGCCGTGCACGCCCTCAAGGACCTTGCCCGCGAGCCGGTCACGCCGGAAGTGCTGACGGCCTACGAGCTTGAGTCGCTCGAGTTCGGTCGCGGCTACATCATTCCCACGCCGATGGACTCGCGCCTGCTGGACCGGGTCTCCTCGGCCGTGGCCCGCGCTGCGGTGGATTCAGGCGTGGCGACGAAGGCGTATCCGTCCCACTATCCGCTGACCAGCGTCGAGGATGTCTACGGCGGCTGATGGATTGCCCCGGGCAACACCAGAAACCCCGCACCACTGGTGCGGGGTTTTTTCATGTCGGACAGAAAACGCTAGAAGTTGTAGACCACCGAGGCCGCCGTGGTGCGATCGGTATGGGCATCCGCCTCGCGCGGCGGACTGGAGTTGCTTTTGATGTCGTGGGACACCCGCAGCGACAGGCTTGAATTGATGGCTACCGAAATGGCCGAGTAGGAGCGAATCGTCACGTTGTCCTCGGCGCCTTCGACCGAAAACTGCTGAATGAAACTGGCCGTATCCGATAGCGTCAGCGCATAGTCCGCGGCCAGATAGCCCAGCATCATGTGGCGGCTGCCGCCGTTTTCGTAGTCATCAAAGCGATAGCCGGGGCCTGCCTCCAGCGACAGGGCCTGAAGATCGGTATCAAAGAGCTGGCGGCCGTAGCCGACAATGGTCGTGAACTGATTGTCATAACCCGAGAAGCGCTCCTTTTCATAGCGTGCCAGACCGAAGAGATAGTTGAGCGAATCCTCCAGCGAGTAGCGTTCGCGCTGGCTGAACAGGTACTGCTCGGCGGTGGTGTTTTCGCTGTCGCTGACGCTTTTGACCTCGGCCCGGGTGGTGTGTGTCCAGGCCTGGTCGTACCAGGTAATACGGCCCTTGCCCAGCAGCGTCTCGGTATTGGTATTGCCGGACAGCGCCGTATAGCCAAGCTCGATGGCGCCCGAAAAGGGCACGGCGTCATCGCTGGGTGGTGGCGGGGCATAAAACAGCGAATCGGCTGCCTGGGCACTGTTTTGCCAGCAGGCCAGTACGGTCAGCACGAAAAGCCCGAGACACCGGCGCAGGGCCGGGGGCGGGCAGGACAGGGCAACCGGCGCAGCCGGCGTCGTGACACTGTTGTTGGCGTGAACGGGTGAACGCATGGTCATGAAGTTTCACTGCGGTGTGGATACCTGTCCGGGCGGGGCGCCCGGACAGGCAGGTAGGCGCGATCAGAAAATGGCGTCGTAGCTGCCGGTGCCCTGAGAGCCGCTTTCCGATTCAAGTTCAGGACGAATCGAGCGCTGCTGATAGGGCGGCAGGTTGTCCTTTCTGAAGATTTCGGTAATGCCGCCACCGTCTTCATCGTGCAGCCGCTTGCCGGTGTCGGGGTCGATACGCACCGTCACGATATCATCGGGCGGGGTCGGCGCCGCTTCCGGCGTCCCCTGAAGTACCGTCCCCATGTAGTCCTTCCAGATGGGCAGCGCCGCCTGCGCGCCGTATTCGGCAATGGTCTCGTTGGTATCCTTGCCGACCCAGACGCTGGTGGCCACGTTGCTGTTGAAGCCGGAGAACCAGGCATCACGCTGATCGTTGGTGGTACCGGTCTTGCCGGCGATATCACCGCGGTTGAGCGACAGTGCACCGCGACCGGTGCCGCGCTCAATCACGTCACGCATCATGGTGCGCAGCATATAGACCGACTCGGGCGAGGCCACGCGCTCGGCGATCGGATAGGTGCGATCACCGATGGTGACGGTGGCATCCATCGGGTCGCACTCGCGACACGCTGCCGGCGGATTGGTCTCTTCCAGCAGGTTGGGACCATCCTCGCCTTTGGTGACACTCTCGATGAACCACGGCTTGATGCGGAAACCGCCGTTGGCGATTTCGGCGTAGCCACGGGCAATCTCCAGCGGCGTCAGCTCGGCCGTGCCCAGCGCCAGCGACAGGCCATGCGGCAGACGGTTGCGCTCAAAGCCCATGTTGACCAGAAAGTCGATGGTGTTGTCCAGGCCTACCGACTGCAGGGTACGGATGGTCACCAGGTTGAGCGAGCGATACAGACCCACTCGCAGGCGGGTCGGACCGCCAAAGCTGCGCTCGGAGTTCTCCGGGCGCCAGGTGTCCTGATTACCGATGCCGGCCTGCACGATCGGCGCATCGTTGACGATGGTGGCCGGCGTCATGCCGTTTTCAAGCGCTGCCAGATAGATAAAAGGCTTGAAGTTGGAGCCGGGCTGGCGGCGCGCCTGGGTAACGCGATTGAACTTGCTGTTGGCAAAGCTGAAGCCGCCCTGCAGTGCCCTCAGGGCACCGGTCTGCGGGTCCAGAGAAACCAGCGCACCTTCGGCCTGCGGCATCTGTGCCAGACGCCAGCCCTCCCCGCGGGTGCGCTCCATGATGCGCACCAGATCGCCGCGACCGGCGATCTGACCGGCACTGCCTGGTGCCGCTGCCCGGCCGCGCGGGCTCAGATAGCGTGCCGCCCATTCAAGGCCCGGCCACTCGATGGTGATGACCTCATCGTTGTCATCAAGCACACGCATGGTACGGCCATCGGTGTCGATCACGATGGCCGGCTGCAGCGGCCCCAGACGCGGCGTGGCGTCCAGCACGCGCTGCCAGTTGCTGACATCGCCGTCGATGCCGGCCACGGTGGTCTTGCTGCGTGCCGCGGCCTCGCGGGCGGTACTTTCGACTTCCGGCGACTCGGAGAGCTCCTCTTCAAGCCCTGCGCGGTCGGTACGGTCCTGGGCCTCCGACAGACTGGCCGGGATATCGCTCTCTTCGGCACCGCGCCAGCCGTGGCGGGTGTCGTAGTCCACCAGACCATTGATCAGGGCGTTGCGGGCCGCCTCCTGCATCTCGCTGTCCAGCGTCGTGACGATGCGGTAGTTGCCGGTATAGGCCTCTTCGCCAAAGCGCTCCAGCGCGTACTGGCGGGCCATCTCGGCCACCCAGGGCGCCTGGACATCGGGCTGGGTGTGATGACGTCGGGTTTCGATCGGCGCCTGAACGGCGTCCTGATAGGCGCTCTGGTCGATCAGGCCCAGCTGCTGCATGCGCAGCAGTACCCAGTTGCGGCGAATCAGCGAGCGCTGGGGGCTGCTGATCGGGTTCAGGCTGGAGGGCGCCTTGGGCAGGCCGGCGATGGTCGCCAGTTCCGGCAGGCTCAGTTCATCGAGCGGCTTGTCGAAATAGGCCTCGGCTGCCGCGCCCACGCCGTAGGCGCCCTGGCCCAGGTAGATCTTGTTGACGTAGAGCTCGAGGATCTGCTGCTTGGACAAAATCTGTTCCATCTGCAGCGACAGCAGGATTTCACGGATCTTGCGGGTAAAGGTCTGATCCAGGGTGAGCAGATAGTTACGGGCCACCTGCATGGTGATGGTGCTGCCGCCGGAGCGGATACGCCCGCTGGTACCCAGCTCGAGGGCGGCGCGCACCAGACCGCGCGGGTCAACGCCCGGGTGCTGATAGAAACCGGCATCTTCTGCCGCCAGCAGGGCATTGATGAAGTCCTGCGGGATCTCGTCACCCTTGACCATCTGGCGACGCTGGGCACCGAACTCGCCGATGAGCTTGTCATCGGTGGTATAGACCCGCAGCGGCATCTCGAGCTGATAGTCCTGCAGCTGGTGAACGTCAGGCAGGCTGGGAGCAAAGTAGAGCGCAGCGCCAGCTACAGAAAGCGCAATGCCTGCCGTTATGGCAAGCAGCAGGAAGAAGAGGTGGAAAACCAGGCGCTTGATGAACGTCATGTAACACGTGTTCCGTCAATGAGGCGGGCTTGGGTCCGCAGGACATCGGTGACCGTCTGGCGTCGTCGTCGAAGACCGCGCGGGAATATGGAACCAGCAAGCCGGGCATTATAAGTAGCCGGTGCCAGGGCGACCAGCGTTAATGGGTAGTCGAGCACAGAGTGATCGCTTTTAAAACCGTTTAAAGCGTGCGTAAACCCCGTTATTTGCGACTTCATGGTGGTCTTCAAAACGTTATAAACAACGTCCGCATGAAGCGGGTCATTGGCCGGAGAACTTGAGTGCTGGGTTTCGGACGTGCGACACAGGGTTTGATCGGCGTGGATATTACCTCTGCCACCGTCAAGCTGCTTGAGCTTGAGCGCTCGGGTGATCATTGGCGGGTGGCCTCCTGGGCCGTGCGCCCGCTGGTGGATCGCGCCGTGGTGGAGCGGCGCATTCGTGACATGGATCAGGTGGTCATGGCGCTGTCGCGTGCCATTGATCACGCCGGCCCACGGGCGCGTCGTGCCGTGGTAGCCGTGCCCACCGGCGCCGTGATCACCAAGGTGCTGAGCATGCCGGTGTCGTTTAACGACAACGATATTGCCCAGCGCATTGCCATGGAATCGGACAAGCATATCCCTTTTCCGTTCAATGAAGTGACGCTCGACTTTCAGCGTCTGGGCGTCAACGCCCGCTATGACGATCAGCAGGATATCCTGCTGGTGGCCTGCCGCCGTCAGGACATGCAGCTGCTCACCGATGTACTGGAGCAGGTGGGGCTCGAGCCCGCGGTGGTGGATGTCGAGATGTTCGCCATGGAGCGCGCGACCCGCTACCTGCTCTCCCGAATCACCCATCACCCCGACCGGGGCAGTGCCCTGATCGACATCGGTGCCAGCATGACGGCCTTTCACATCTTTCATCGCGGCCGCATCGTCCATACCCGCGACAACGTCATGGGCGGGCGCCAGCTGACCGATCAGATTCGCCAGCACTATCGCCTGACCTTTGACGAGGCCGGGCGTGCCAAGAAAACCAACGATCTGCCGGACTATCGCCAGCGCATTCTGAACCCCTTCCGGGAGTCGCTGGTGCAGCAGATCATGCGCTCGCTGAAGCTTTACTACACCACGGCCGGGGCCTGTGAGATCGAGCGGCTGATTCTGGCCGGGGGTTCCAGCGTCATCGAGGGGCTGGCCGAACGCCTGGCCGAGGAGAGCCGGCTTGAAGTGGTGCCGGCCAACCCATTTGCCTCCATGCGCATCGGCAGCGGGATCGACAATACCAGCCTTGCCCTGGACGCGCCCGCCATGATGACCGCCTGCGGGCTGGCCATGAGATCGTTGTCATGAGCACGGTGATTGAAACCCCGGGCGACGTTCAGATTGATATCAACCTGCTGCCCTGGCGCGAGCAGGCGCGCGAGCGCCGGACCCGCCGGTTCCATCTCTGGCTGTTGCTGAGCGCACTTCTCGGACTGGGCATCGGATTTTTGTGTCAGCAGTATCATCAGTACCAGCTGAGTCGTATCGATGCCGATATTGCCCATATTCAGCAGCGTACGGACGCGCTGGAGCACGATATTACCCAGGGGCAAGCGCTGGAGGAGAAGCGCCATCAGATGCAGGACCGCATCGAGCTGATTCGCCAGCTGCAGTTTTCCCGCTCTCAAACGGTGGCGCTCTTTCAGGCGCTGACCGATACCCTGGGCGACGGGGTGGTCTACGACCGGGTCGAGCGTCATGACGGTCAGCTCGATATCAGTGGGCTGGCCACCACCAACCGTCAGGTGTCCGATCAGATGCGTGCGCTGTCGACTGCGGCGGTGTTGGGCGAGCCGCTGCTGCTGGACGTGCGTGCCGAAAGCGAACGCTCCAACCAGCGGCGTTTCAACCTGCAGGTGCCCGAGCATCCCCTGCATGATGGGCAGACGCCTGTGCCGGAGGCATCATCATGAAGCCCATCGACTGGCGTCTTGAATGGCAGCGCCTGCGCCAGATTCGCCTTTCCGAGCTGAGCTTCGAAGAGGGCGGCAGCTGGCCGTGGCTTTTGCGCGTGCTTGTCTGTGGGGTGGTGGTGCTGATCGTGGCCTTCGGGGCGCAGTGGTTTCTGGCCGCCCCCGTGGCGCGTGAGGTGGAAGAGGCCCATGCGCAGGTAGAAACGCTGAAATCGCAGTACGCCACGCGGGCTTTCCAGGCGGCCAATCTGCCGCTGCTGGAACGACGCATGCAGGAGCTGGACGTACGCATGGGCACGCTGTTGAGCATGCTGCCCACCGACAGTGAGGTGCCGGCGCTGCTGGACGACATCAGCGACGCCGCGCGTGGGCAGCAGCTCGAGATCGACTTCATCCGGCTGGCATCGCCCGAGGCACATCCTTTCTATATCACTCAGCCACTGGATATTCAGGTGCGCGGGGATTACCACCGCCTGGCCGCCTTTATTTCGCAGGTGGCGGAGCTGCCGCGCATTGTGACCCTGCACGATTTCACCCTGGCACCGGCCAACGGCGAGGCGGGCGAGGCACTGGTGCTGTCGCTGCAGGCCGAAACCTATCGCTATGAGCCCGAACAGAACAAGGTCGCGTCGGCCGGGGCGGTGACGCCATGAACAGGGCATCTCCCCTGATCGTGCTGGCGCTGTGTCTGGGGCTGTGGGGCTGCGAGCAGGACAGGACAGAGCAGCTGGATGCGGCGCTTGAGACACTGCGTCAGCGCCCGGTCGGACATCTGGACGCGCTGCCCGAGCAGCCGGTCTATCAGCCGCTGCGCTACGACGCGCACGAGCGTCGCAGCCCCTTTGCCGCCGCCCCGGGCATGGTCGCCGCCGCGCCTGTTGAGGCGACGCCGTCGGGCAGCGTCAGACCGGACCCCGGTCGCGTGCGCGAACCGCTGGAAGGCTATGCGCTCAGCGCCCTGCGACTGGTGGGCACCCTGAGCGTGGACGGTCGCACGATCGCGCTGATCCGCACGCCGGAAGGCCGGGTCGTGCGCCTGCAGCACCGGCAGCATATCGGTGAGAACAGTGGACGGGTCACGCGCATCGGCAGTGACCATATCGAGATTACGGAGCTGGCGCCGGATGGCAGCGGCGGTTTCAGCGAAGTCAGCCGCACGCTGACGCTGGGAGCAACCTCATGACACCCAAGGGTCACCACCTTTACCGCAGGCAGCTGTCGAGCGGCCTGCGCCTTGTCACCGGTCTGATGTGCCGCCGATCCCGGCGTCATGTTACAGCGCTGGTATCGGGCCTTTTGCTGTTTCTGACCGCCTCGCTGGCCAGTGCGGCATCATTAA
The DNA here is from genome assembly GCF_003385845.1 of Kushneria indalinina DSM 14324. GTDB lineage: Bacteria > Pseudomonadota > Gammaproteobacteria > Pseudomonadales > Halomonadaceae > Kushneria > Kushneria indalinina. The sequence continues at coordinate 280,838 of NZ_QRDJ01000008.1, forward strand.
CCGATATCTCGCGGCAGCCGGCCGGTCAGGGTCAGGAGGTCGTTCGACTGACCTTTGACGGCGCCATCAACGTACCGCAGTCCACCATGCTGAGTGCGCCGCAGCGGCTGGTGCTGGATTTCGACGGCGTCGGCAGTCGCCTGTCAGCACCGCGAGTGCCGCTGGCCGGTACGAGCGTTGATGAGGCCGAGGCACGTGTATCGGGGAATCAATTGCGCGTCATTTTTGCCATGGCCCGCCCGGTGGGCTGGCAGCTCTCTGCGCGGGGCAACGTGCTGGAGGTCAGACTCGGCGAAGGCGGGCAGGGCGGCAGCGCAGGCCAGGGCGGTGATCTTTTGCAGCGCATTGCCGCCGTGCAGGCAGGGGGTGCGGTCAGTCGTAGCTACGATAACAGCGGCACCGCCGCGGTGAGCGACGCGCGCGCCCGGATCGAGGATATTGATTATCGCGCTGCCGGGCAGGGCGCCGGGGAGCTGATCGTGACCCTGGACCGTCAGGGCATCTCGCCGCAGCTGGATGTGCAGGGCAGCCAGGCACGCGTGCGCTTGAGCGGCGTGCGTCTGACCCCGCAGTGGCAGCGCATCGTGGATGTCAGCGACTTTGCCACGCCCGTGTCGCGCATTACGCCCTCACAGTCCGGCGAGGATGTGGTGCTGACGCTGGCCCTGCAACCGGGTGCGGTGGCGATGGCCACCCAGCGCGGGAGCGAGGCGGTCATTCGGGTCTCGCCGGCGGATTCCGCGGCCGCTGATCGTCAGCAGTTGCAGTTTCCCTTTGACGGCAAGCGCATCTCGCTGAATTTCGAGGATATTGATGTGCGCACGGTGCTGTCGATTCTGGCCGATGAGGTCGGGCTCAACCTGGTGGTCAGCGACAGCGTCAGCGGTAACGTGACGATCAACCTGCGCCAGGTGCCGTGGGACCAGGCGCTCGATCTGATCTTGCAGACCCGTGGCCTTGCCAGTCGGCGCAGCGGTGATGTGCTGCTGGTGGCACCCGGTGAGGAGCTGGCCGGCATGGCGCAGCGCGTCGCCCAGGCCGATCAGAGCCTTTCCGCCAATGAGGCGCTGACCACCGACTATCTGCAGATGCGCTATGCCAAGGCGATCAACATGGCAGCGCTTCTGCGCGGTGATCAGGGGCTGGGGCTTTTGTCCGAGCGCGGCCATGTGTCGGTGGATGAGCGCACCAACACGCTGCTGGTGCAGGATACCCGCGAGCGTATCGAGCAGATCCGGCGCACCATCGACCACCTGGATGTGCCGGTGCGGCAGGTGCAGATCGAGGCACGCATCGTGATCGCCCGTGACCGGGTGGTCAATCAGCTGGGCGTGCGCTGGGGGCTGTCGCGTCCGGGCACGCCGTCGAGCGGCATCAATCTGTCCGGGGCGTCCAGCGGTATTGCGGCCAACGGCGGGCTGAGCGTGGATCTGGGCAACGCGGTGGCGCCGACCACCGGGTTCAGCTTTGGCTATCTCTCCGGCGATGTGCTGCTGGATCTGGAGCTCAATGCGCTGGAGTCCGAAGGCAAGAGCCAAACGATATCCCAGCCCAAGGTGATCACGGCCAACCAGCATCCGGCCCTGATCAAGCAGGGTCAGGAAATTCCCTATCAACAGGGCGGGGACAACACCCTGACCGGTACCACCGTCCAGTTCAAGGAGGCCGTGCTGTCACTGGAGGTCACGCCCCAGATCACGCCGGACAATCGCATCATCATGGATCTGATCGTCAATAACGACGACGTCTCCAGCAGTCAGTACAACGGTGTACCGGCCATTGATACCAATCAAATTCAGACCCAGGTGCTGGTCAACGATGGTGAAACGGTCGTACTTGGCGGTATCCTCTCTACCGAGCAGGTCAATAATCTGTACAAGACCCCGTTTCTGGGGGACCTGCCGGGCCTTGGTCGACTGTTTCGCTATACCGAACAGTCCAATGAAAAGGTAGAATTGCTGGTGTTCATTACGCCAAGGATCCTTGAGGACACCCTGACGGTGCGCTAATGCAGGCTTTACCCAATCTGTTTCTGGTCGGTCCGATGGGGACCGGCAAAAGTACCATCGGCCGCACGCTGGCGGCCGAGCTGCATCGTGACTTTTTCGATAGCGATCACGTTATCGAGAAGCGCTGTGGCTGCAATATTCCCTGGATATTTGATGTCGAGGGCGAGGCCGGGTTTCGCATTCGCGAAGCCCAGGTCATTGATGAAATTACCCGCTATCAGGGGATCGTGATGGCCACCGGCGGTGGCGCAGTCATGCATCCTACCAACCGGCGCCTGTTGCGTGAGCGGGGCGTGGTCATCTATCTCTCCACTACCGTTGAGCAGCAGCTCCGGCGCACGGCGCGCGATCGCAATCGCCCGCTTTTACAGTGCGCCGACCCGGAGCAGCGCCTGCGCGAGCTTCTGGAGCTGCGTGACCCGCTTTATCGCGATACCGCGACGTTGATTGTCAGCACCGACCGGCGCAGCCCGCGCTCGGTGGTCGCCGAGATCCGACGGCGTACCCGGCGCTATGCGACCAGCACCTCGCGTGGCTGTCACTCCGACCTGCCGGGCTATTCGCTTTAGCCGATGACTGTTGGCGCCGGCATGAGGCGCCGCCATCTATTCCTTACTGATCAACGGATGTCGCAGATGCAGACCCTCACGGTGGAATTGCCGGATCGTCACTATCCCATTCATGTCGGTCCCGGCCTTCTGGATGACGCCTCGCTTCTGACCCCGCATTTTACCGGGCGTCAGGTCATGATCGTGACCAACGAGACGGTGGCGCCGCTCTATCTCGAGCGACTGAAGACGACGCTGGCCGATTACGATGTCCATGAGGTGATCCTGCCCGACGGTGAGGCGACCAAGAATCTCGAGCACGTCGAGCGCATCTGGGACGCCCTGCTGGCGGCCGGCTTCAACCGGCGTGCCACCCTGATCGCGCTGGGTGGCGGCGTGACCGGCGACATGACCGGTTTCGCGGCGGCCAGCTATCAGCGCGGCATCGCCTTTATCCAGGTGCCGACCACGCTGCTGGCGCAGGTGGACTCCTCGGTAGGTGGCAAGACCGGGGTCAATCATCCCCGCGGCAAGAACATGATCGGTGCCTTTCATCAGCCGCGTGCGGTGATCGTGGATACCGATACGCTTAACACGCTGCCGGCGCGTGAGCTGACCGCCGGGCTTGCCGAGGTCATCAAATACGGTCTGATCCGCGATGTGGACTTCATGACCTGGCTTGAAGACAACATGGCCGGCCTGCGCTCGCTGGAGGCGCCGCTTCTGACCGAGGCGATCCTCAAAAGCTGTGCCATCAAGGCCGAGATTGTGGTGGAAGACGAGACCGAGCAGGGCGTACGGGCCCATCTCAACCTGGGCCACACCTTTGGTCACGCCATCGAGACCGCCATGGGCTATGGGAACTGGTTGCACGGTGAGGCGGTCGGTGCCGGCATGATGATGGCCACGGGCCTGTCACAGCGTCTCGGCTGGCTGGACGAGGCGACCCTCGAGCGCGTGGCGTCCCTGCTCAACGCCGCCGGGCTGCCGCGTCATGCGCCGACCGAGGTCAGCGCCGAGCGTTTTCTGGAGCTGATGCATCTGGACAAGAAGGTCACCGATGCGCGCCTGCGACTGGTGCTTTTGAAGGCGCTGGGTAAGGCCTGTATTACCGATGAGGTCAACGAGACGACAGTCCGAGAGCTTCTGGAGAACTGGGAAAGGCAGTAGTTTGATGCGCCTTTTCTGATCCAGGGCGTTGCCCTGTCACAGTGGCCGATGCGACAGCGCATCGGCCATTTTTTTATTTCGACTTTAGTAGTGTTGCTACATCGATCGAGGCTTTCATTTCTGACAGGTTTGAGGCTTGAAAGCCGCCGTGAATAACAATGGTTATCATCGGGCCGGCAACCCCTGAGACCAAGGTCTTATTGTGTCGTCGCGACCGCTCCCAAAAACCCTTTTCTTTCAATTGTGTAAGCTTTGCCTTGCCGGTGCCCGGCCCTCTAGTCTCGCTCGATTGTTCTCCAGCCGGCCCGATGCCGGCAGCTTCCCATCAAGACAACAACCGCGGGAGAGGAAAGGTGCTGACCCTCATAGGCCTTGCCATCATCATTACCATCGTGACCCTTTTGCTGTTTGAAAAGGTCATCCCGATTATCGCCCTTAGCGCCATCCCCTTTGTCGGTGCGCTGCTGGCCGGTTTTGGTATCAATGAGATCTCGGAATTCTTTCAGCAGGGTGTGAACAAGGTGGCGGGCGTCGCCTTCATGTTCATGTTCGCTATCCTGTTTTTCTCCATCATGAAGGAACGCGGGCTCTTTGACCCCCTGATTACCGGCATGGTGAAGCTGACGCGCGGCAACGTGGTGGCCGTGGCGGTCATGACCGCGCTGGTATCGGCCTGCGTGCACCTGGACGGTGCCGGAGCGGCCACCTTTCTGATCGTGATGCCGGCGTTGATTCCCCTCTATCGCCGGCTGGGCATGAGCCCCTATCTGATGCTGACCCTGATGGCGACCAGCATGGGCCTTTTGAACATGGTGCCCTGGGGCGGGCCGATCGGGCGTGCCGCAGCCGTGACCGATATTTCTCCCGATAAGCTCTGGCACGGGCTGATTCCGGTGCAGCTGGTGGGCATCGTACTGGCCGTGATCGGGGCGCTTCTGCTGGGGCTGCGGGAAAAGCGGCGCATCGAAGCCCTCGGCGGGATGGAGGCGGCCATTGCGCACAACTATCCGCCGGGCAGCAGCATGGATATTGCCTCCAGCGGTACGGCCACCGACGCGTCTGCGCATGATGCCGATCCCAGTGGACGGACTTCCGGGGCGCATGAGGGCATGCCGCGGTTTTACTGGATCAACGCCGCGCTGACGCTGGTGACGGTCGTATCGCTGGCGCTGGGGCTGATGGCCCCGGCCTATATCTTCATGCTGTCGCTCTCCGTGGCACTACTGCTCAACTATCCGAGCCTGTCGGCGCAGTCGCGCGTGATCACGCAATACGCCCCGCAGGCCTTCAACATGGGCGCCATCATTGCCGCCGCCGGCGCCTTTCTGGGCATTCTCAACGGCACCGGCATGCTGGAAGCCATCGCTCTGGATGTAACGCGCATCCTGCCCGGTCAGGCCGTGGGTCTTTTGCACATTCTGGTCGGCATCATGGGCGTGCCGCTGGAGCTTCTGACCAGCACCGATGCCTACTACTTCGCGCTTTTGCCGGTCATTCAGCAGATTACGGGCAGTGCCGGGGTGGATCCGGTCTCGGTGGCGCATGCCATGTCGATCGGCAGCATCGTGGGCACCTTCATCAGTCCGTTTTCCCCGGCGTTGTGGCTGGCCCTCGGGCTGGCCGGCCTCGAGATGGGGCGCTATATCCGCTACGCCTTCCTCTACCTGTGGGGATTCAGTCTCATCATGATGGTATTCGGCTACCTGTTCGGCCTGTATTGAGTCGACGCATCAGACCGCTTTGATTCCTGTCGATGTCTGGCCCGGAAGTGACTTCCGGGCCTTTTGCCATCAATGGCACAGGCATGCGATCCGAAGGCAAGCCAAAAAAGGCATGGGTCATGCATAAACGGCATGGGGTGAGGCGCACTTTTACAGGGCGGCGAAGGCATTCCGGCGCCATTGCGGTGCAGACCTAACGTCTTGACAGGGTTGTCTTTTTTGGCAGGAAAGTGCTGTAACTCTTCGAAATTGAGTCGTTTTTTTCAAAATCAGAAGGGCGGCAGGGGGTTTGCCTCGCGAGCCGTCTATCGTATGCTCGAACCAGCTCTTTTCCCACCTCGGGCGCTCATGAGGCGCTGTCTGAAATAAAAATAACCGGGCAGAGTATCCTTCTTTTAGACCCATTACAACCGTGTCAATTTCTTGATGCTTCGCTTTCTAGCGTTTACGGAGAGGCATGTTCATGACAAGAGGTCTTCATCGGCCCGACGAGTTCCGTGACAACTGCGGTTTCGGCCTGATCGCCCATATGGAAGGGCAGTCAAGCCATGATCTGCTGGCCACTGCCATCGAATCCCTGACCTGCATGACCCACCGTGGCGGCATCAACGCCGACGGCAAGACCGGCGATGGCTGTGGCCTGCTGCTGGGCATGCCCACGGGCTTCATGCGCGATATCGCCCGAGAGTCCCTGCAGGCAGAGCTGGGGGACAACTTCGCCGTGGGCGTGGTGTTCTTCCCCGACGACGACGAGCGTGAAAGGAAGGCGCGAGGCGTTGTCGAGGAAGAACTCGCCGCCCGTGGCCTGGCCTTCCATGGCTGGCGCGACGTGCCCGTGGACGACAGCGTCTGCGGACCGCTGGCACAGTCCTGCCAGCCGCGCATTCGACAGATGTTCGTCTCCCCGGCCAAAGGCCGTGACAGCGATCTCGACTTCAACGTCGATCTGTACATGGCGCGCCGCTTTGCCGAGCAAAAGCTCAAGGGCGAGGAGGAGTTCTACGTCTGCTCGCTCTCCTCGAAAGTGGTCTCCTACAAGGGTCTGATGATGCCGGCGGATCTGCCGACGTTTTATCAGGACCTGGGCGATGAGCGCCTGGAAACCTCGATCTGCGTTTTCCACCAGCGCTTTTCGACCAATACCGCGCCGCGCTGGCCGCTGGCCCAGCCGTTTCGTTTTCTGGCCCACAACGGTGAGATCAACACCATCGAGGCCAACCGCAGCTGGGCCAATTCGCGCAAGGAGAACTTTGCGACCGAGCGGCTCAAGGAGATTGAAGGGCTCGAGGAGATCGTCAACACCACCGGGTCCGACTCCTCGAGCATGGACAACATGCTCGAGCTTTTGCTGACCGGCGGTATGGAGCTCTACCGCGCCGTGCGTTTGATGGTGCCGCCGGCATGGCAGAACGTCGAGACCATGGACAGCGAGCTGCGCTCGTTTTACGAATACAACTCTATGCACATGGAAGCCTGGGACGGCCCGGCCGGCATCGTTTTGACCGATGGCCGTCACGCCGTGTGCATGCTGGATCGCAACGGTCTGCGCCCGGCGCGCTGGGTGATCACCGACAACGGCTACATCACGCTGGCCTCGGAGATCGGCGTGTGGAACTACCCCACCGGGACGGTCGTGGCCAAGGGCCGCGTCGGACCGGGGCAGATCCTGTCGGTGGATACCCACACCGGTGAGGTCCTTCACACCGCCGATGTCGATGACCGCCTCAAGCGTGCCTACCCGTACAAGCGCTGGCTCAAGGAAAACGCCCACTATCTGGAATCGGCACTGACCGAGCTGGCAGAATTCCAGCCGGTGGACGAGCGTCAGCTGCTGGCGATGGAGAAGATGTTCCTGGTGACCAACGAGGAGCGCGATCAGGTACTGAGGCCGCTGGCCGAAACCGGTCAGGAAGCGGTCGGCTCGATGGGTGACGATACCCCCATGGCCGTACTGTCGCGTCAGCCGCGGCTTCTGAGCGACTTTTTCCGCCAGAAGTTTGCTCAGGTCACCAACCCGCCGATCGACCCGCTGCGTGAAGCGATCGTCATGTCGCTGGAGACCTGCCTGGGCGCCGAGCGCAGCGTGTTCGAGGCCACGCCCGATCACGCCCACCGCCTGATTCTGACCACGCCGGTGCTGTCCCCGCGCAAGTTCACCGCGCTGACCGAGCATGACGATCCGGCCTTTGCCAGCTGTCGTCTGCCGATGATGTATGACGGCGAGGCGATGAGCCTCAAAGAGGCCATCGTCCAGCTGCGCCAGCAGGCCGAAGAGAAGGCGCGCGCCGGCTGTGTGGTGCTGGTGCTCTCCGACAGTGGCCTGGAAAAGGGCCAGCTGCCGATTCATCCGGCACTGGCCGTGGGCGCGGTGCATCAGCATCTGGGTCGACTGGCGCTGCGCCCGCGCATCAATATCGTGGTCGAGACCGGTTTTGCCCGCGACGCTCATCAGATGGCGGTGCTTTTCGGCGTGGGGGCCACGGCGGTCTATCCGTGGCTGGCCTATCAGACCATGGCGGACATGTATCGCAGCGGCGAGCTGACCGGCAATCCGGCAGACGGGCGCGAAAACTATCGTCGCGGTCTGCAAAAGGGGCTTTTCAAGATCCTCTCCAAGATGGGCATCTCGCACATCGCCTCCTACCGCGGCTCGCAGCAGTTCGAGGCGGTAGGGCTGTCCTCCGAGATCATGGATCTATGCTTTCACGGCATGGCCTCGCGCATCGAAGGCACCGGCTTTGCCGAACTGCAGCTGCAGCAGGAGCTGCTGGCCCGGGATGCCTGGACGGCGCGCAAGCCGATCCGTCAGGGCGGCATCTACCGCTACGTGCACGGCCACGAGTACCACGCCTACAACCCGGACGTGGTCAAAAAGCTTCAAGAGGCCGTGCAGGAGAGCAGCTTCGAGAAGTGGAAGGTGTTTGCGGCGCTGGTTAACGAGCGTCCGGTGGCCACCATCCGCGACATGCTCAGGCTCAAGGCCGGCGCCGAGCCGATCGATCTGAGCGAGGTCGAGCCGGTCGAAAACCTGCTGCCGCGCTTTGACAGCGCCGGCATGTCGCTCGGGGCACTCTCGCCCGAGGCGCACGAGTCGCTGGCCCAGGCGATGAACGAGTCGGGCGGTCGCTCCAACTCCGGTGAGGGCGGTGAAGACCCGGCGCGCTACGGCACGATCCGCTCCTCCAAGATCAAGCAGATCGCCTCCGGGCGCTTTGGCGTGACGCCGGCTTATCTGGTCAACGCCGAGGTCATGCAGATCAAGGTCGCCCAGGGCGCCAAGCCCGGCGAGGGTGGTCAGCTGCCGGGTGGCAAGGTCAATGCGCTGATTGCCAAGCTGCGCTACGCGGTACCCGGCGTGACGCTGATCTCGCCGCCGCCGCACCATGACATCTACTCCATCGAGGATCTGGCTCAGCTGATCTTTGATTTGAAGCAGGTCAATCCGGACGGTCAGGTGTCGGTCAAGCTGGTCTCCGAGCCCGGCATCGGCACCATCGCCACCGGCGTTGCCAAGGCCTACGCCGATCTGATCACGGTGTCGGGCTATGACGGCGGCACCGCGGCCAGTCCGCTGACCTCGATCAAGCATGCCGGCTCGCCGTGGGAGCTGGGGCTGCCCGAGGTGCATCAGGCGCTGCGGATCAACGGCATGCGCGGTCGGATTCGTCTGCAGACCGACGGTGGCCTCAAAACCGGGCTGGATGTGGTCAAGGCGGCGATTCTGGGCGCCGAAAGCTTTGGCTTTGGCACCGCGCCGATGGTCGCGCTGGGCTGCAAGTACCTGCGGATCTGTCACCTCAACAACTGCGCCACCGGTGTCGCCACCCAGCACCAGGGGCTGCGTGACGAGCATTTCCGCGGCACGGTGGACATGGTCAAGAACTACTTCCGCTTTATCGCCGAGGAAGTGCGCGAGCTGATGGCCATGCTGGGCGTGCGCCGGCTCACCGACCTGATCGGGCGGGTGGATCTGCTCGAGAAGATCGAGGGCGAGACCCGCTCCCAGCGCGCACTCGAGTTCGAATCACTGCTGCATAACGACTTCGTGCCCGACGACGCGCCGCAGTTCTGCCAGGTGGAGCGCAACGTGCCCCACGACGGCGGCGAGAAAAACCTCGAGATCATGGATCTGACGCGTGAGGCGCTCGAAGAGAAAAGTGGCGGCGAGTTCCATCTCACCACCACCAACTGCGACCGCTCGATTGGTGCCACGCTGTCCGGCGCCATCGCCAAGCGCTACGGCGAGGCGGGCCTTGAAGACGCCCCGATCACGCTGCGTCTGACGGGCGTGGCCGGCCAGAGCTTCGGGGTGTGGAACGCTCGCGGGCTCAACATGTATCTCGAAGGCGATGCCAACGACTACGTCGGCAAGGGCATGAACGGCGGCACGCTGATCATCACGCCGCCGAAGGACAGTCGGTTTGAAAGCCGTCACACGGCGATCATCGGCAACACCTGTCTGTATGGCGCGACCGGCGGCACGCTGTATGCCGCGGGCACGGCCGGCGAGCGCTTTGGCGTGCGCAACTCCGGGGCCTTTGCGGTCATCGAAGGCGCGGGCGATCACTGCTGTGAGTACATGACCGGTGGGGTCATCACGGTGCTGGGCAGAACCGGGCTCAACTTCGGGGCCGGCATGACCGGCGGCTTTGCCTTCGTGCTCGATCTGGATCGCGAGTTCGTGGACAGCTACAACCACGAGCTGGTCGAGATCCAGCGCGTCAACACCGAGTACATGGAAGCCTATCGGCGCTATCTGCGTGAAACGCTCGAGGCGTATGTCGCTGAAACCGGATCCGCCTGGGGTCAGGAGATTCTCGAGGATTTCACCGAATTTGTTCGCTATTTCTGGCTGGTGAAGCCCAAGGCCGCAAGCCTTGGAACCCTTCTGGCTGAATCCCGCCGCCGGCCCGAATAAGGAGTGACGTCACATGGCAGAACAGCTCTCCAACGATTTTCAGTTTATCGATGTGGGTCGCCAGGACCCGAAGAAAAAGGAAGCGCACCTGCGCGTGCAGGAATTCGGCGAGATCTATGAAGAGTATCGCCCGCGCGACGCCGCAAGCCAGGCGCATCGCTGCCTGCACTGCGGCAATCCGTACTGCGAATGGAAATGCCCGGTCCACAACTATATTCCCAACTGGCTGAAGCTGGTCACCGAAGGGAACATTCTGGAGGCCGCCGAGCTTTCCCACCGCACCAATTCGCTGCCGGAAGTGTGCGGTCGCGTCTGCCCGCAGGATCGCCTGTGTGAAGGCGACTGCACGCTCAACGACGGCTTTGGGGCGGTCACCATCGGCTCGATCGAGAAATACATCACCGATACCGCCTTTGCGATGGGCTGGCGCCCGGACATGACCGGCGTGGAATGGACCGACAAGCGCGTGGCGGTCATCGGCGCAGGCCCGGCCGGCCTGGGCTGCGCCGATGTGCTGGTGCGCAACGGGGTCAAGCCGGTGGTTTATGACCGCTATCCGGAAATCGGCGGGCTTTTGACCTTCGGCATCCCCGAATTCAAGCTCGAAAAAAACGTCATGCAGCGCCGTCGCAAGGTGTTCGAGGAGATGGGCGTCGAGTTCCGCCTCGGCGTCAATATTGGCACCGACGTTGCCATTACCGATCTTCTGGGTGAATTCGATGCCGTGTTCATGGGCATGGGCACCTACAAGTACATGGAGGGCGGCTTCCCCGGCGAGCAGCTTGAAGGCGTCTACAAGGCGCTGGACTATCTGATCGGCAACGTGAACCACAATCTGGGCTTTTCGAACTCGGCCACCGACTTCGTGTCCCTCAAGGGCAAGCGGGTCGTGGTGCTCGGGGGCGGCGATACGGCGATGGACTGTAACCGGACTGCCCTGCGTCAGGGCGCCGACGAGGTGACCTGCGTCTACCGTCGCGACGAGGCCAATATGCCCGGTTCGCGTCGTGAGGTGAAAAATGCTCGCGAGGAGGGCGTCGAGTTTCTCTTCAACCGTCAGCCGATCGCCGTGATCGGCGAGAACGGTAAGGTCGAAGGCATCAAGGTCGTGCGCACCCGCATGGGCGATCCGGACGAGAACGGCCGTCAGCGCGCCGAGGTGGTGCCGGACTCCGAAGAGATCATCGAGTGCGAGGCGGTCGTGGTGGCCTTTGGTTTCCAGCCCCACGAGGTGGACTGGTACAGCGACCACCGCGTCGACATCGACGATCGCGGTCGCGTTCTGGCCCCGGAACAGGGCGACATGGAGATGAAGCGCTTTGCCTATCAGACCAGCAACGAGAAGATCTTTGCCGGCGGTGACATGGTGCGCGGTTCGGATCTGGTGGTGACCGCCGTGTTTGAAGGTCGCCAGGCCGCGGAAGGCATGCTGGACTATCTGCAGGTCTGATCAGGACCGCGCAGTACGCGAGGGCGTCGGCCATTGTGCCGGCGCCCTTTTTTGTTCTGAATCGGGGTGTGTTGGCGCTCGCGTCGGTGGTATGTGCGCCGCCAAATCTATACAGTGGCGCCCTCGCGACACACTGCAATGAACGAACAAGGGTAAAGAACATGATCAGGCTGGAACGCAATATTCTGGATCAGGCCAATAACCATATGCGTGAACTGGAAGATCATGTCATGGGCAACAATGACGGTGATCAGAACAAGGCGCTGGACACCAGCAGCCAGCTCAAGGCACTGCTGGCACTGGCCGAGATCCGTGACAGCGGCATGTCCGATGAGTGCGCCGGCATGCTCGAGGAAATCGAGCGCCGCTCGAAGCTTGTGATTTCAAAGCTCGAAGACAGCCGCCTGAGCCTCTAAACGTTGTACCGGGCCGTAAATCAACGGGCGCCCTGAGAACAGGGCGCCCGTTTTACGTTCCAGGGGCTCAGGCGATCCCGATGCGCCCCTTGAGCGTCTCTTCGCTCTGGGGTGACGTGTCGGCCAGCACCGCACGGGCCTTATCGAGCTTGTCCGGGTCCATGTTGAGCTGCAAAACGCCTTTTACCCTGCCGTCTTTCAGGTAATACACCACGCCCTGCTGCTGCGGGGTGGCCCAGTCCTCGACGGTTTCCAGCGAACTGTCGAGCGCACCGACGGCCTTGTAGGCCATGTCAAAGACGGTGGAGTAGAAGTACGGGGTATGATCGTAGCGCTCCTGACTGCCGGCCATGATATGGCCCACGGTGGTGCCGGACTGGTTGGCGTGATCCACGTGCTCGATGCGCTGACGGCCCAGAATCCGGTCCGGGTAGCGGGCAATGTCACCGGCGGCGAAGATGGCCTCGTCACGGGTCTGCAGCCGTTCGTTGACGACCACGCCGTCGTCGACCTCAAGGCCGGCCTGCTCGGCAAGCGCTACATTGGGCGTCACACCCAGCCCAAATACCACGGCTTCGGCTTCCAGCGTGCTGCCGTCATCCAGCGCCAGGGTGATGCTGTCACCATGGACCTGGCCGTTATCGACGCTGCGGCCGCCGAGCAGCCTGACGCCCTGGTCCAGATAGGTCTGGTGAAAGCGGCTGGCGAGCGACTTCGGAAACATTTTGCTGCCCAGCACCTCTTCGGGATAGATCAGTGTGACTCGGGTGTCGTTTTGCACCAGTGCCGCGGCGATCTCGGTGCCGATATAGCTGCCGCCGACGACCACGATATGGCGTTGCCCGCCTGAAAGTTCGCGCAGGCGGTCGTAATCGCGCACGGTGCGAAAATAGAGCACGCGATCGCCCGCCGGCAGGTCATCCAGCGTCACAACCGTGCCGCCGGTGGCCAGCAACAGCCTGCCATAGCCGTGCACTTCTCCCGAGGCCGTGGTCACGGTCTTTTCGTCACGGTTGATGCTTTCCACGCGGGTGTCGGTGTAGAGCGTGGTGTGCTCGTCCTGCTCCGGCGACATCCAGATCCTGTCATAAGTGAACTCGGGGTCGGTCCAGAGCTTCTTGGAAAGGGCGGGGCGCGTGACGGGGCCGTCGGGCTCGGCGCCCAGAATGGCAATGCTGCCCCGGTCGTCGTGCTCGCGGATACCGTTAACGGCGTTGGCGGCCACCATGCCGCCTCCGATAATCAAATAATCATGACGTTGCATATCGACTCCCTGTCGTCAGATGCTTGAGTGTTCTCCCGGCGTCCCGCCGGTCATGCCGATAGCTCAAGCGTAGTTCAGGACGGGTGGGTCTGTCGGGCATCAACCCCATCGATATCAGGGAGGCCGGAGTGGCATCCGCGCCCGCTCTGTCGTTGCTCCTGATGGCAGGCGTGGCCGACAAGAGCGCCCGATTCAATGGCTGTCTGTTCTTTTTATACCGTTGTTTATCGGTGTGGCGGACATTGTGAAGCACTTGCTTCGCCATGGCGCCCCTGTCAGCCTGGCGGGTCGTGTCGACCGGTCAGCCGCCCGGCAGTGTCGTTCGCCAGGATGGCCGGTGCCTGGTCCTGTCTCGAACCGCAGGGGAGCATCCCGACGCCCGGGGCGGTAGAATGCGCGCCGAATGGCATTTGATGACACGGCTGGAGTAGACAAGTAATGGCACAATCCTGGTTTCCGCGCTGGCACCTGGCTGACGCCAGCAAGGATGGGCTGGTCGCGCCCGATGAGCGCCTCAGCGCCGGCCAGACGCTGGTCATGGGTATTCAGCATGCGGTGGCGATGTTCGGCTCAACCGTGCTGGCGCCGCTTTTGATGGGGTTTGATCCCAATCTGGCCATTTTGATGTCCGGTATCGGCACGTTGCTGTTTTTTCTGATCGTGGGGGGGCGCGTGCCGAGCTATCTGGGCTCGAGCTTTGCCTTTATCGGCGTGGTGATTGCCGCCACCGGTTACGCCGGCAGCGGCGGCAACCCCAATATCGGCCTGGCGCTGGGCGGCATCATTGCCTGCGGGGCGATCTATGCCCTGGTCGGGCTGATTGTAATGGGGCTGGGCACGCGCTGGATCGAGGTGCTGCTGCCGCCGGTGGTGACCGGGGCGATCGTCATGACAATCGGGCTCAATCTGGCGCCGGTGGCCGTTTCAAGCGTGGTGGATTCCAGCTTTGACAGCATCATGGCGCTGGTCACGGTGCTCTGCGTCGGGCTGGCGGCGGTATTCACCCACGGCATGCTGCAGCGGCTTTTGATTCTGGTCGGGCTGGTGGCGGCCTATATTCTCTACGCCGTGGTCACCAACGGGCTGGGCCTGGGCACGCCGATCGACTTTTCGGTGATCTCGAGCGCCGCCTGGTTCGGCCTGCCGACATTTTCCACGCCTGAGTTCAGCACCCACGCGATCGTGCTGATCGCGCCGGTCGCAGTGATTCTGGTGGCCGAGAACCTGGGGCATATCAAGGCGGTCGGGGCCATGACGCAGCGCAATCTGGACCCGTATATCGGTCGCGCCTTTCTGGGCGATGGCCTGGCGACCATGCTCTCCGGGTCGGCCGGCGGTACCGGCGTGACCACCTATGCCGAGAACATCGGTGTGATGGCGGTTACCCGGGTCTACTCGACGCTGATTTTCGTCGCCGCCGCCGGCTTTGCGATTTTGCTGGGCTTCTCGCCGCGCTTCGGGGCCGTCATTCAGACCATTCCCGAGCCGGTGCTGGCCGGTACCTCGATCGTGGTCTTTGGTCTGATCGCCGTGGCCGGTGCGCGCATCTGGATCGAAAACAATGTGGACCTGGGCGATAACGCCAATCTGATCGTGGTCGCGGTGACGCTGGTGCTCGGTGCCGGTAACTTTTCGTTGAGCCTTGGGCAGTTCACGCTCGATGGCATCGGCACGGCCACCTTTGGCGCGGTGATTCTGCATGCCATTCTGCGTCGCGGTACGGCGCGCAAGACGCTGGAAGGCGATCACTGAACCGGGTCTGATACCCGATGCCCCGGGGCTGTCATGCCATCGGCGTGGGCAGGCTCGGGGCGTTGTCATGACATGTGCTTTCGTTTTCAGGCCCCGGTCGCGTTAGGCTTGATGAGATGACTGTCATGAACGAGGGCGCTTTATGAATGAACAGCCGGACGATGAAAGACCGCTGGCCATGACGCGCGAAGTGCTCGAGGCCGACCGTCTTCGCGCCCACTATGAAAAGCATCATCCGCAGGAGGCACTGGTCTCCAACGAGGCCTTTCGCGATTCGATCAACGACATGCTCTCCCACCGCCCGCCCGGCAGTGAGCAGATCGATGGCGTCTATCTGTTCGCCTATGGCTCGCTGGTGTGGAATCCGTGCATCGAGATCGAGGAACGCCAGCGTGTGCGCCTTGAGGGCTATCATCGTGACTTCTGCCTGAATCTGGAGCACGGTCGCGGCACGCCCGAGTGCCCGGGGCTGATGCTGGCGCTGGTGCCCGGCGGTGACAGCGAAGGCATGGCGCTGCGGGTCAGCGAGCAGCATCTGGCGCACGAGCTGTTGCTGGTCTGGCGTCGTGAGATGATCACCGGCGCCTACATGCCGCGCTGGGTGACGCTGGCCACCGAGGTGGGCGAGCTGCCAGGGATTGCCTTTATCGCCAACCCCGAGCATTCGCGCTATCTACCCGGACTTTCCGATGCCGATATTGTCGGCCGGCTGGCCGCGGCCCGTGGCGTACTGGGGAGCTGTCTTGAGTATCTGGACAATACGGTGGCAGGGCTCAAGGATCTGGGGATAGAGGACGTCTATCTGGGGCGGCTCCAGCGCGCTGTGCATGCCCATAACCGCACCGAGCGCACACGTTAGAACTGGTGCATATTTATCGCATGCCGATCGATTTCCTGCTGTACTTGCCAACCATGGCCATTGATACCTGACCCCTGGAGTATGCATGAAAAAGCCGCAAACCCTTTTTTTTCAGGATGATGGCGATATTCCCAATAGCGGTTACCCCACGCTGCTCTATCGCGGCATGACGGCAGAAAACGGACAATCGCTGGTGGAGACCCTCGAGGCCCTGTTCGAGCACAACGACTGGCCCGTTCAGTGGCGTGGGGGCGTATTTGATTATCACCACTTTCACAGTACGGCCCATGAGGTGCTGGGCGTCCATGACGGCGCCGCCACCCTGCGGCTGGGTGGCGAGCAGGGCGAGGACATCGAGGTCAGCGCCGGGGACGTGATCGTGCTGCCGGCCGGCACCGGGCACTGTCGTATCAGTGCCAGCAACGACTTTGCCCTGACGGCAGGGTACCCGCGCGGACAGGGGGACTGGGACATCTGTCGCAGTGGTGACAATACGCCCGCCGTACGAGAGCGCATCGAGCTCCTCTCACGGCCGGCGCTTGATCCGGTGGCCGGCGACGCCGGCGGTGTGGCCAGCGACTGGGTCTGACCCGGATCGATAGCACGCTGTCCGTTCAGGGCAGCGTCCGTTCATTTCAAGAGGATACGCCGTTGACGAACGAGTCTCGCCAACGCGCCAGCGCGGAAGATCGGGATACGCACGACAGCAGTGCCATCGTGTTTGAAGGGGTCACCAAACGCTACAGCGATGGCACGGTGGCGGTCGAGACGCTGGATCTGACCCTGCCGGCCGGGGAGCTGACCGTGCTGGTCGGCCCCTCGGGCTGTGGCAAGACCACCACGCTTCGCATGATCAATCAGCTGGAAACATTGAGTGAAGGCCGGCTTCTGATCGGCGATCGTGACGTGACCTCGGTGGACGCCACCCGGCTGCGCCGCCAGATCGGCTATGTGATGCAGCATTCGGGGCTCTTTCCCCACAAGACGATTGCCGACAACATTGCTGTCGTGCCACGCCTTCTGGGCTGGGACAAAACGCGTATTCGCGAGCGGGTGGCGGCGCTGGTCGAGCTGGTCGGCCTTGATGAAACGCTCGCCAGGCGCTATCCGCATCAGCTCTCCGGCGGGCAGCAGCAGCGTGTGGGTCTGGCACGGGCGCTGGCCGCCGACCCGCCGATTCTTCTGATGGACGAGCCCTTTGCCGCGGTCGACCCGATCGTGCGCACCCATCTGCAGGAAGAGTTTTTGAACCTGCAGCGCCGGGTGCAAAAGACCATCGTGATGGTGACTCACGACATTGACGAGGCGATGAAGCTTGGCGATCGGGTCGCCATATTTTCCCAGGGGGGAAAACTGGCCCAGTTCGACACCCCCGCCCGACTGCTTTCGGCCCCGGCAAGCGAGTTTGTCGTTGATTTCATCGGGGCCGATCGCGAGCTGCGCCGCCTGGCGCTGGAGCGTCTGGATAGCATGGAACTGGATGCCGGGCTGACGGCACCGAGAGACGAGATCGTGGCCAGGGCGCGCAGCTATCTGCAGCAGGCCGGCAGCGGCGGCATCGTGGTGCTCGATGAGCAGCGCGCCCCGCTGGGCTGGCTGGACTGGGAGACCCTCAAGCAGGCCGATGACCGGGCACGCATCGATTCACTGCCCCTGAAGGCCTGGCGTCACCGCCTTTATCTGCATGACAACCTGCGAAGCGCGCTCAATGCCCTGATCAGCTCGCCCGGCGAGGTCATGCCGGTGCTCAATGCCCAGGGGCGCTACGTGGGAGTAATCGATCAGCTGCAGCTGACAAGGCGGCTGTCATGAACTGGGGCTGGGTGGCCTCCAACAGTCATCAGATCATGGCGGCGCTTTTGCAGCACATTCAGCTGGTCGGGCTGGCCCTGCTGTTCGGTTTTCTGATCGCTTTCCCGCTGGCGCTGCTGGCGGTGCGCTGGCCGCGGCTCTACGGCCCGTCGCTGGCCGTCACCGGCGTCATGTTCACCATTCCGTCGCTGGCGCTGTTCATTTTGCTGATGCCCTTTACGGGACTGTCGATGGCGACCTCGCTGATCGGGTTGACGCTCTATACGCTGTTGATTTTGTTTCGCAATATCGTTCAGGGCCTGCGCGGTGTGTCACCCAGCGTGCGGGAGGCCGCGCGGGCGCTGGGTTATACGCCGGCGCGGCGGCTGTTTGCCGTGGAGCTGCCGATCGCGCTGCCGGTGATCGTGGCCGGCATTCGCATTGCGGCGGTGACCATCATCGGCATGGTGACGGTCACGGCGCTGATCGGCCAGGGCGGGCTGGGGCAGCTGTTCATCACCGGCTTTACCCTGAGCTTTGCCACGCCCCTGGTCATCGGCTTCGTTTTGTCGGTGGTCCTGGCAGTGGCGGTGGATCTGGCGCTGGTGGGCATCTTGTACTGGCTGACGCCATGGCAGCGGGGAGTGCGCTGATGAATAGTGATTTCATGACGCTGATCGCCGGCGTCATCGACTGGTTCTCTCAGCCCATGAACTGGCAGGGGCCCGGCAGCATTCCGGAGCACGTTCTTGAACACGTCACCTATGTGGTGATCTCGACGTTGATCGGGGCGGCCATTGCGCTGCCGATCGGCATCGGCCTGGGGCACAGCGGGCGCGGTGGGCTGATGGCGATCAATATCTCCAATATCGGCCGCGCCATTCCTGCCTTTGGCGTCATTATTCTGGTCTTTCTGCTGGCAGGCTTCGGCGTGATCCCGGTGATCGTGGCGCTGGTCGCACTGGCGATCCCGCCGATGGTGACCAATAGTTTCGTGGGCATGCGCGAGGTGGACCCGGCCGTGCGTCAGGCGGCCGTGGCGCTGGGCATGACCGGCTGGCAGCGGCTGTGGCAGGTCGAGCTGCCGATCGCCATGCCGCTGATCATGGCCGGGGTGCGAACGTCTGCCGTACAGGTCATGTCGACGGCCACGCTCGCCGCCTACGTGGGCCTGGGCGGGCTCGGGCGCTATCTGATTGACGGTCTTGCGGTGCGCGATCTCTCCCAGGTGCTGGTCGGCGCGATACTGGTGGCCGTGCTGGCCATCGTCACCGAACTGCTGCTGGCGGGCGTCCAGAGGCTGATCACGGCCAAAGGGCTGCAATAACGGGGTACGTGCAATAAGGGTGCACAAGGCGCCGGTCTGGGCCAGAATCGACAGGGCCGATGATGAACACAAGGGATGAACACAAGGGATGAACACAAGGGAATGAATGACATGACCAAAGGGACCATGAACATGGGCAGCGGCTGGAAGCTGGGCCTCGGAGCGCTGGCACTGGCGGCGCTGGCCGGGTGCTCGGGCGGCGATGATGACAATGCCGAGGAGAATACCGCACAGACCGGCGGCAATGATCAGGCCAGCCTGACCATCGGCTCGACCAACTTCCCCGAGCAGCTGATTCTGGCCAACATCTACGCCGATGTGCTTCGAGGTGACGGCGTCAATGTGACCACGCGTCTCAATCTGGGCTCGCGCGAGGTGGTCTTTCCGGCGCTGACCAACGGCGAGATCGATCTACTGCCGGAGTATACCGGCGCGCTGATGACCTATCTCGATCAGGACGAGGCGCACGTAAACTCCCGCAGTCCGGAAGACGTGATGTCGGCACTGCGTGAGGTACTGCCCGATGGCATCGAGGCGCTGGACGCTTCACCGGCCGAGGATCGTGATGCGCTGGTGGTCACGCGTGACACCGCCGATCAGTACGGCCTTGAAACCTTTTCCGACCTGGCCCCGGTCTCCGGAGAGCTGACGCTGGGCGGGCCGCCGGAAACGCGCACCCGTGATGTCGGTATTCCCGGGCTCAAGCGGGTCTATGACATCGAGTTTGCCGGGTTCCGCTCACTCGATGCCGGCGGGCCGCTGACCCGTGGCGCGCTGGCCAATGGCGATATCGACGTGGCACGCATGTTCTCCTCCCAGGGGGCGATTGCCGAGAACGACTGGGTGGCACTGCGTGATGACAAGGATCTGGAGCCGGCCCAGAACATCGTGCCGATCGGGCGTAGCGAGGCGCTGACCGATGAGATGCGCGACAGCCTCAATCGCGTCTCCGCGGCACTGTCGACGCAGGACCTGCAGGCCATGAACCATCGCGTCGAGATCGACAAGGACGACCCGGCCGAGGTGGCCAGTCAGTGGGTCGATGAGCACATGGACAACGACAGCCAGACTGCGAACTAAACGCGGGCTCTACTCTACCGTGGCTGATCGCGCCGCCCTTCTGGGCGGCGTTTTTGTGTCTGCACGCTTGCATGGATCCCGGGTCTGCACCGGCATCGGCCAAAAAAACACCAGGTTGCACCACGCACAAGGAAAAAAATTCACGGCAGCAGGCGGCGGGACAGAAAAAAGACCATCGCTGAATCTGTCACGCTGGAAGGCCGGTGGCGGCAGGGCTCTTCATGGCCTGTTATCACCCGCCCTTTAGACGTGCATCCATGACGCGCCTGCGTCCAGGAGGTGACATGCAGCTCAACGACCCACGCCTTTTTCGCCAGCTCGCCTATATCGATGGACAGTGGACGGCCGGCGCCAGCAACCATGATGAGGCCGTACTGGACCCGGCCAACGGTGAAACCCTGGGGTTTTGTGCGCTGCTGGATGCCGAACAGATTACCCATGCCGTCACCGCGGCCGAGCGCGCCTTTGCCGGCTGGCGGGCGCTGTCGGTGGATGAACGCGGCCGACATCTCCATCGCTGGTATCAGCTGCTGCATGAGCACCGCGAGGATCTCGCCTATCTGATGACGCTGGAGCAGGGCAAGCCGCTGAGCGATGCCCGCGGCGAGGTGGATTACGGCGCCAGCTTCATCCAGTGGTTTGCCGAAGAAGCGCGCCGCGCCTATGGCGTGACAATCCCGAGTCATATTCCCAATGCGATGCTGGGCACGCTCAAGGAACCGGTAGGGGTGTCGGTGATGCTCACCCCCTGGAATTTCCCGCTGGCGATGATTACCCGCAAGGCGGGTGCGGCACTGGCCGCCGGCTGTCCGGTGATCGTCAAGCCGGCCAACGAAACGCCGTTTACGGCGCTGGCGCTGGCCGAGCTTGCCGAGCGTGCCGGCATCCCGCCGGGCGTCTTCAACGTGGTGACCGGTGAGCCTGCCACTGTTTCCGAGGTGCTGTGCACCGACGATCGGGTGCGCTCGGTGTCGTTTACCGGCTCCACGCGGGTCGGCAAGCTGTTGATTCGCCAGAGCGCCGGCACTGTCAAGCGCATGTCGCTCGAGCTCGGAGGCAATGCGCCCTTTATCGTCTGCGAGGATGTGGACGTCGATGAAGCGGCCCGGGACGCGGTGGCGGCAAAATTCCAGACCGCCGGCCAGGACTGCCTGGCGGCCAATCGCATCTTCGTGCATCGGCGCATTTATGATCGCTTTCTGGAGCGTTTTGCCGTGCACATGAAAGCACTGAAGGTGGGCAGCGGCATGATGGCGGTCGATATCGGCCCGCTGATCCATCGCCGGGCCGTGAAGGCAGCGCATGCCATTGTCGAGGACGCCGTGAATCAGGGCGCCCGGCTGGTGGCGGGCAACCAGTCGATGGCACCGGGCGCCAACTTCTTCATGCCCACGCTGCTGGCCGATATCACCCCGGGGATGCGCGTCTTTCGCGAAGAGACCTTCTCGCCGGTGGCAGGCGTGTGCGCCTTTGATGACGACGAGGCGGTCGTGGCGGCGGCCAACGATACCGAATACGGTCTGGCGGCCTATGTCTACAGCAACGACGTCAAACGCATCTGGAAGATGATGCGCGGGCTCGAGTACGGCATGGTCAGCGTTAACACACTGAAGATGACCGGTGCGCCGATTCCCTTCGGCGGGGTCAAGCAGTCGGGGCTGGGCCGCGAGGGCGGCGCCCAGGGCCTAGAAGAATATCTGGACACCAAATACTTCTGTCTGGGCAACATGCCGGGCCCGTCCGGTAGCTGAGCCGGTATGGCTGAATCGGACCGCCTTGAAGCGTTCCGGCCCATGCGCCAGGGTGAACGATTCCAGAGTGGAACACCGTGGCGCATTCGCCTGTCATTGACCGAGAGCCTCATGAACTGCCATCCCGTCACCCTGCACGATATCTATCTGGCCCGCGCCCGCCTTGCGGGCCAGGCGGCCCGTACACCGCTGGTAAAATCCGTGGCGCTGTCCCATCGCTTTGACGCCGAGGTCTATCTCAAGCTCGAGACCCTGCAGCCCAGTGGGGCCTTCAAGCTCAGGGGCGCGCTCAACGCTATCGCCGCACTGGATGAGACCACGCTGGCACGCGGTGTGACCACGGCCTCGACCGGCAACCACGGTCGGGCGGTGGCCTGGGCGGCGTCCCGGCTGGGGGCGCGCGCCATCATCTGTGTCTCGGAGCTGGTGCCGGCCAACAAGGTCGCCGCCATCGAGGCGCTGGGCGCCGAGGTGCGTACGGTCGGGCGTAGTCAGGATGATGCCTTCGTGGAAGCGCGCCGGCTGGTGAAAGACGACGGCATGACGCTGATCGAGCCTTTCGATGATCCGCTGATCGTGGCCGGGCAGGGCACCATCGGCCTGGAGCTGATGGAAGATGTCCCCGGGCTTGATCGGGTGCTGGTCGGCCTTTCCGGCGGCGGCCTGCTGGGCGGTATCGGCCGCGCCGTGCGGGCGATCAACCCGCAGGTGCAGGTGACCGGCGTGAGCATGATGAACGGGGCGGCGATGATCGAGAGCCTGACGGCCGGCCACCCGGTCGCGGTCGAGGAGGTCGAAACGCTGGCGGACTCGCTCGGCGGCGGTATCGGTCTGGACAATCGCTGCACCTGGTCGCTGGTGCGCGAGGTGATGAGCGATCACTGTCAGGTCAGTGAGCCCGCCATCGCCCGCGCCATGGTGCACTTTCTGGAAACCGAGAAGATGCTGGTGGAAGGGGCGGCCGTGGTGGGTCTGGCCGCGCTCGAGGAGCACGCCATCGATATTCGCGGTGAGAAGGTCGCGCTGATTGTTTCCGGCAGCGGCGTGGACATGGCCACCTGGCAGCGGGCAAAAGCCATGGTCGAGAAGCACATGGTCGACACTTGAACCAACAGACAGGACACGGGAGCGGGCATGGAGCTTTACAACCGCACGCAGATTCAGGACGTCGTCACGCTTGATCACGCCGCACTCGACGCCGTTGAAACCGGCTTTCGGGCGCTGGGACAGGGGGAGGTGGTGCAGCCGCCGATTCTGTCCATGGCGATCGAGGAGTCCAACGGCGAGGTCGACGTCAAGACCGCCCACATTCGCGGCAACGACCGCTTCGCCATCAAGGTCAGCCCCGGCTTCTTTGATAACCCCTTCATTGGCCTGCCGAGTCTCAACGGGCTGATGATCGTCTTCTCGGCCAAGACCGGGCTGGTCGAGGCGGTGCTGTTTGACGAGGGCTATCTCACCGACATCCGCACCGCGCTGGCCGGGGCCATTGCCGCGAAGCATCTGGCGCGCAGCGACAGCCGACGTGCGGCCGTGCTCGGCGCGGGCGTTCAGGCCGAGCTGCAGGTGGCGGCGCTCAGGCTGGTGCGCGATATCGACACCGTCGATGTCTGGGCGCGCGATACCGACCGCGCCGAAGCGTACGCGGCGCGCATGCGCGAGCGCTTTGACGACCTGACCGTCAACGTCCATGGCGACATCGAAAGCGCCTGCCGTGAGGCGGACGTGATCATTACCACCACACCGTCGAAATCGCCGCTGCTGAACGCCTCGCACCTGCCCACGGGCGTGCATGTCACCGCCATGGGCTCGGACAGCCCGGACAAGCGCGAACTGGACGAATCCGTAATGACCCGCGCCGACGTGTTCGTGGCCGATACCCGCGCCCAGAGCGAGACCAACGGCGAGCTCAAGGCCTGGGCCGGCCGTACGCCACCCTTTGAGGTGCGGGAGCTGGGGCAGGTGATTGCTTCCGGACAGTCACCGCGCACGACGCGTGATCAGATCACAGTGTGCGATCTGACCGGCACCGGCGTACAGGACACCGCCATTGCCGGTTTTGCACTGACACGGCTGATGTAAGGGCTGTCATCCCGGATTCGATGTCTGGCGGATCAGTCCGTCAAGGAGCGCGCTGCGAGCCAGTCAAGAAAGACGCGCAGGCGCGGCGAGAGCTGGCGGTCTCGTGGATATAGGGCGACGACCGGGGAGGGAGCCGAGGCATACTCTGAAAGCACTTCGACAAGCCGTCCGGCGGCGATATCGTCAGCCACGTGATAGCGCGGCACCTGAATGAGGCCAAGTCCCAGACGCGCAGCGCTGACCATTGTTTCAGCACCGGTCGTAATGAGCGCGGCGGGCAAACGCCGTGTCACGGTTCGGTCATCGATTGTCAGCTCAAGATCCATGGGGGCCCCGGTCTTCGATGACAGGAAGGCCACCACGCGGTGACCTTCCAGCTCATCAGGAGTCGAGGGCGAACCGTGGCGTTCCAGATACTCCGGTGCGGCAACGATGGTCTCCGGCAGCACCCCCAGGCGCCGGGCGATGAGATCGCTGTCGGCCGGCTCGGTGACACGCACGACGCAGTCGACGCCCTCGCGAATCAGATCGACCAGACGGTCGCCTTCCGACATGACGAGCTCGAGCTGCGGGTGGGCACGAAGAAAGTCCGGCAGGGCCGGCAGCAGAAAGTGGCGAGCCAGCGTGCCGTGAACATCCACTCGAAGCCGGCCCTTCACGTCGCCGCCGGTGAAAGCGCCCTCGGCATCCTCGACCTCGCCAACGATGGCAAGGCAGCGTTGATACCAGGCCTCTCCGTCCAGGGTTGGGGCGACCACCCGGGTGGTACGATCCAGGAGACGCACGCCAAGTCGCGTTTCCATGCGCCTGACGGCGTCGGAAATCGTCGAGGCCGGCATGCCAAGGCTTTCGGCTGTCCGCCGAAAGCTGCACGTTTCCGCCACGCGAATGAAGACGCGCATCTCGTCAAAGCGATCCATTGTCCGGTTTCTCCGAATGCTCCTGCCGGCAGGTCGGCATTTATACGCTCCAGACCGCGTGCCATTCTTGGGTCAGAGAACCAGCGAGCACGTCCGACAGAAAAAAGGAGATCATCCCATGACCGAGCAAATCCTGAAAATCGCCCTGGTGACTGGCGCCTCTCGCGGTATCGGTGCCGCCATTGCCAAACGTCTGGCCGCCGACGGTTTCAATGTGGTGGTCAACTACTCGGGCAGCGAGCAGGCCGCTGTCGAGGTCGTGTCGGCCATTGAGGCGGCCGGTGGACGAGCCGTGGCTGCGAAAGCCGACGTGTCCGATCCGCAACAGGTGGCACGACTTTTTGACGAGAGCGAAGCGGCCTTTGGCGTGCCGAGCGTGCTGGTGAACTCGGCTGGCGTCATGCAGCTGGCACCGCATGCCGACAGCGACGATGTCCTGTTCGACCGGACCGTAGCCATCAATCTGAAAGGCTCCTTTCTGACGATGCGCGAGGCGTCGCGGCGAATGGCCGATGGTGGGCGAATCGTCAATCTCTCCTCCTCCGTGGTAGGGGCGAAGCTCCCGACCTATGGCGTCTATAGCGCAACCAAGGCCGCGATCGAGGTCATGGGCGATGTGCTGTCCAAAGAGCTTCGAGGGAGAAATATCACCGTCAATTCGGTGGCGCCGGGGCCCACGGCAACGGATCTGTTTCTGAAGGGCAAGACCAACGAGCAGGTCGAGACGCTTGCGAAGGGCAATCCGCTTGAGCGGCTGGGCCGGCCCGAGGACATCGCCAGTACGGTCTCGTTTCTGGTCGGCCCGGAGGGCGGGTGGATCAACGGTCAGACGCTGCGTGCCAATGGTGGCATGGTCTGAAGGAAAGGGGGACGGCAAACCGCCCCCTGGCGTCATGGGGAGACCATGGGGCAAATGACGGTCGGATCAGTCGGCGATGCGCGGCTCACCGGGCTGATAGCGGGGCATGGGCAGCGCGTCGCGCATGTCCGCGGGCGTCTCGAAATCCTTCGCGATACCGCGCATCTGTGCGACCGGTTTGGGGAAACCCGAGCGGCGGCTGTAGTCGGGCGTGATGCCGCCCATGTACGCATGGCGTCGGTGCAGTTTCGCGGCACACCAGCCTTCCAGCGCCGTGACGGCGCCCAGTGCCAGCATGGTGTTATCAATAGTGCTTCGATGCACGTGCGGCTCGCGGCGCACCCAGGCCAGCGCCGCCAGATCCAGCGCGTCACCGGCGAGGCGGAGCTTGAGCGCCGGTGCCGGGTTGTCACTCAGAGCGCCCAGTCCGGTCACGATCTGTCGCACGCCACAGGCACGTACCCAGTTCTCATGGCCTTCGACACCCAGCGCGCGCGTCACGCGCCCCGGCATGAACAGCTCCGCCAGTCCCAGACCTACGCCGGCCCAGCCGAGCACGCGGGCCAGCCGGTCGTTGCCATCCATCGAGCGTGGGCCGCCATGATCGCCCGGGTTGGCAGACAGGTGATGCGATGTCGTCATTGAAGCGTCTCCCTTTGCCTTTTGACGTGTTTTTTGACGAGCGTGCCTTTTGAAAGGGGAACAGGTTCTAAAGGAGAACCAGGGCTCATGGCTTGAGGACCACCTTGATGCAGCCGTCCTGTTTTTCCCGGAAGGTTTTATACATGTCCGGCCCCTGGTCGAGTCCCATGCTATGGGTGATGACAAACGACGGGTCGATCTGGCCGTCATCGATACGGGCCAGCAGGTCATCGGCCCAGCGCTTGACATGGGTCTGGCCGGTGCGCACCGTCAGCCCCTTGTTCATCAGCGCGCCGATGGGCATCTTGTCGACCAGCCCGCCGTAGACGCCGGGAATCGAGATGACCCCGGCCGGACGGCAGACGTAGATCATCTCGCGCAGCACGTGGGCGCGATCACTTTCCAGCATCACGGCCTGCTTGACCCGGTCATAGACGCTGTCCAGCGAGCGGGTGGCATGAGCTTCAAGACCGACCGCATCGATGCACTTCTCCGGGCCCTTGCCGCGGGTCAGCTCATTGAGCCGCTCCAGTACGCTTTCATCATCAAAGTTGATCGTGATGGCGCCGCCGGCACGGGCCATGGCCAGGCGCTCGGGCACGTTGTCGATCATGATGATCTGCTCGGCGCCGAGCATGATGGCGCTGCGTACGCAGAACTGACCGACCGGGCCGGCGCCCCAGATGGCCACGGTATCGGTGGGCTGGATGTCGCACTGCACCACGGCCTGCCAGCCGGTGGGAAAGATATCGCCCAGAAACAGCACCTGCTCATCGGTGAGCGTGTCCGGCACCTTGATATGGGTATGATCGGCAAAGGGCACGCGCACGTACTCGGCCTGGCCGCCGGCGTAGCCGCCGGTGAGGTGCGAGTAGCCAAAAAGTCCGGCACCGGCATGACCGAAGGCTGCGTCGGCCAGGGCGCGATTGCGGTTGGAGCGTTCGCAGACCGAGAAGTTGCCGCGACGACACTGCTCACACTCACCGCAGGTGATGGTAAAGGGCACCACGATACGATCGCCAACCTTGAGATTGCGCGTCTCGCTGCCGACTTCCATGACCTCGCCCATGAACTCATGGCCCAGTACATCGCCGGATTTCATGGCCGGAATGAAGTGGTCATAAAGGTGCATGTCGGAGCCACAGATGGCGCAGCTACTGACGTTGACGATGGCGTCGCGCGCATCCTCGATGGTGGGGTCGGGTACCGTGTCGTAGCGAACGTCGTTCTTGCCGTGCCAGCAAAGCGCCTTCATGGCGTGGCCTCCCTGTCAAAACGAGCCGAAGAATCAGCGCCGTCATGACGGCGCCGCGGGGCAGGAAAAGGGTACCTTTCCAATCTGGTCCAGTACGCCAGGGGGCACAAGGCAAAGAACAGGGGAAGGTATTAATGCCGGATAAGAAAGGGACAAAAGGTGTTGCTTACTGGCACATCGAACCGCGCCTTGCCAGGGTGTCATGACTGCTTCATTAACCGGGAGAACCCATGCGCATTCTGTTTACGGGTGGTAGCGGCAAGGCCGGCCGACATGCGACCGCTTATCTTCGCGACCAGGGCCACCGGGTCACCAATCTGGACTGGGCGACGTCCGATACGCCCGGCATCGCGCACCTGACGACCGATCTGACCGACGCAGGCCAGGTCTTCAATGCCTGCCGGGCCTACGCCAGCCCCGACGAACTGGAGCCGGGCACCGGCGTGCCGCATTACGACGCCATCGTCCACTTCGCGGCCATACCGGCCATTCTGCATCGGCCGGACAATGAGACGTATCGCATCAATACCCTGAGCACCTACAACGTGCTGGATGCCGCCACCAAACTGGGTATCCCCAAGGTGATTTTCGCCTCCAGCGAAACCACCTATGGGGTCTGCTTTGCCGATGGCGAGGTAAAGCCGGCGTATCTGCCCGTGGACGAGGAACACCCCACCGTGCCGCAGGACAGCTACGCCATGAGCAAGGTGGTCAACGAGGTCACCGCGCGCTCTTTCCAGGCGCGCTCGGGAATCGACATCTACGGCCTGCGCATCAACAACGTGATCGAGCCGCATGAGTATCGCGAGAAGTTTCCGGCCTTCATGGAGAATCCCGCCCTGCGCCGCCGCAACATCTTTGCCTACATCGATGCCCGCGATCTCGGCCAGATGGTTGATTGCTGTCTGAAAACGGATGGTCTGGGTTACGAGGTGTTCAATGTAGCCAATGATGATCTATCGGTGAGTCTGACAAGCCGTGAGGTGATCGAGCGTTTCTACCCGGAGGTGCCGCTCAAGCGCGAGATGGGCGAGTTCGAGACCTTCTACAGCAACGAGAAGGCGCATCGTCTGGTGGGTTTCACGCCGAAGCACTCCTGGAGGGACGAGCTGGGGCAGTAGAAAAATCTGCCGGACGCCTTTGATGGGTCATCGCGGCTTTTGGCATCAATAAAAAGGGAGCGTGCGGTTGAGCCGCACGCTCCCTTTTTTCTGCCCGATCAAAAGGGCGCGATTATTTCATCTGATGCTATTGCCGTCTTGAACTGCCCGGTACCGGTGCCACGCCCGGCCCCGTCACTTCGCCGATCTTGTGCCAGGTCCGGCCATCACGCTCGAGCAGCTCGTCGGCGCTCTGCGGGCCCTCGGAGCCGGCCTCATAGCCTTCGACGCTGTCGTCCTCGGCCCAGGCGTCCAGAAAGGGCTGAACGGCGCGCCAGCTGTTTTCGATCGTGTCCACACGCTGAAACAGCATCTGATCGCCGGTCAGGCAGTCATAGATCAGGGTTTCATAGCCGGTGGCGGCGGGCAGGTCGAAGAAGTCCTTGTAGGCAAACCCCATCTTGACGGTATCCATCTCCAGCTCCGGCCCGGGGCGCTTGGCCTGGAAGTCGAACCACATGCCCTCGTTGGGCTGCAGCTGAATGATCAGCCAGTTGGAGGTCAGCCGGTCCACGTCGGTGCCGCGGAACTGGGCGTAGGGGGCCGGCTTGAAACAGATGGCGATCTCGGTATCGCGCGCGCTCAGACGCTTGCCGGTGCGCAGATAAAAGGGCACGTTCACCCAGCGCCAGTTGTCGACCATCATCTTCATGGCGACATAGGTTTCGGTGTTGCTGTCCTCCTCGACATCGGGCTCGTCCCGATAGTCGGGGACATCCTCCTCGTTAAGGTGGCCGGCGTGATACTGCCCGCGCACCGAATTTTCGCGCACCTCCTCTCTGGGCCAGGGACGCAGGGCGCCCAGGACCTTGGCCTTTTCGCTGCGCAGGGCATCGGCGCCGAAGGCCGCCGGCGGCTCAATGGCCACCATGGCCAGCAGCTGAAAGAGGTGATTGGGCACCATGTCCCGCATGGCACCGCTTTTTTCATAAAAGCTGCCGCGCGTTTCAACGCCCACGGTCTCGGCGGCGGTGATCTGGATATGATCGATGTAGTGATTGTTCCAGAAGGGCTCGAACAGCACGTTGGCAAAACGGGCGACCAGGATGTTCTGCACGGTCTCCTTGCCCAGAAAGTGGTCGATTCGATAGATCTGCTCTTCCTTCATGACCTCCAGCAGCTGAGCGTTGAGCGCCTGGGCCGACTCGAGATCATGGCCAAAGGGTTTTTCCACCACCATGCGGCGGTAGCGGTTATTTCCCTCTTTCATCAGATCGGCCTGGCCCAGCTGACCTGCGATCTCGCCGAAAAAGCGCGGTGCGGTGGCGCAGTAGAAGATGGCGTTATCGCTGGTGGCTTCCTCAAGCTGGGTCCTGATCTGCGCGTAGATGTCCGACTCGGTGAAATCGCCCTGAAGATAGTGAATACGCTCGGCAAAATCCTGCCAGTGCGCTTCATCAATCTCCTGGCCGCCGCCTTCGGCATGCTTGTCGGCGGCCTTGTCGGCGATGAAATCCTTGAGATGGCCGCGAAAGCTGTCGTCATCGTGCTCGGCAATGTCGACGCCGACAATGTTCATGCCGCGGTCAAGCAGGCCGTCGCGGTCCAGGTTGTAAAGTGAGGGCACCAGCAGTCGTTTTACCAGATCGCCGCTGGCGCCAAAGATGAACATGGTGGTGTCGTCGGCCGGTGGGGCCGCCTTCTGGTGCTGCCCGTCCTCTTGATGCTGATGGTCGGTCTGGGTCATGTCATCGCCTTGTGCTTGGGTGCATGTGGACCGGGGGCAACGCGTCACTCCCCTTCTATAAAGCGTAATGCAAATGCGACGTTATGCCTCATGGATCAGTAAAGGCCCGGGTCATGAATCGTCGTCGGGGCGTTTCGGGTCATCAGGCGGGCGCCGGGCAGGGGGCTCGGGGGCGTCATGCAGTCGATCCAGGCGCTCACGCAGCTCGCGTACCTCGCCGGTCAGTTCGCGAATCTGTTCATGCAGAGCGCGGGTCATGTCGCGCTGAGCACGCGCCTCGCGGGATTCGCGTTCGCTGTCGTCGGCGATGAAGATCGAGCTGATATAGGCGGCAAAGCTGCCAAAAAGCCCCACGCCGCCGATCATCAGCATGACCGCTACCACCCGGCCCAGAGCCGTGACGGGATAGTAATCGCCATAGCCCACGGTGGTGATGGTTACGATCGCCCACCACAGGGCTTCCTCGGCCGTATTGATCGGGCTTTCAGGGTGGGGGCTTTCCACCATCAGCATGGTGATGGCGCCAAAGGCCACCAGCAGGACCGTGGCGGTGGCGACCGAGGCGAATACACCTTCGGCGCGGTTGCGAAACAACAGCCGCCAGATCATCTCCATCGACTTGATGGCCCGCAGTACGCGCAGCACCTGCACCACACGAAACATGCGGGCACCCTGAAAAAAACCGGCCGGGATACAGGCCAGCAGATCGATCCAGCCCCAGCGCATGTAGGCCAGCTTGCTCTCGGCGCGAATGAAGCGCTGACAGAAATCGATGAAAAAGAACAGGCAGACAATGTAGTCCATGTACTGCAGCAGGCGGGAAAGCTCTGGTGGCAGCGTCAGCAGCAGGTTGACGGCCATGGCGGTGATGACATAGATCGACAGCACCAGAATGAACAGCTGGAAGGGGGTGACGCGCTCTTTCATCAGGGGTTTCCGTCATGCCTGAACCGCGAATGTCCTCCCGAGGCGCCTGCTGCACCACGGGAGGCAGGGCATTATCCGAGGCGGCGAGACAGGCCGGTAGTTTCCTCCAGCCCCAGATGGATATTCATGTTCTGCACGGCAGCCCCGGCCGCACCCTTGCCCAGGTTGTCCATGCGGGCAACCAGCGCAAATCTTTCCTCGTTGCCAAAGACACACAGATCGACGCGGTTGGTGTCATTGCAGGCCGTGACGTCAAAAAAGCCGCCATCGAGCGCGTCACTGTCGCGGGCCGACATCACGTGCACGAAGGGGGCACCGTCGTAGTGGGCCTGCCATGCGCGAGTAATGCGCTCAATGCTGGTTCCCTCGGGCAGGTGCGAGCCCTGAAGCGGAATGTTGACCGACAGCCCCTTCAGGAAATTGCCGACGATCGGGGTGAATACCGGCGACCGGTCGAGGCCGCCATGAATGTGCATTTCCGGCAGGTGCTTGTGGGAGAGTGTCAGGGCATAGGGGCGTGGCGCAGCCAGCGAGCCGTCCGTTGCGGCCTCAAACTCGGCGATCATCTTCTTGCCGCCGCCGCTGTAGCCGGTCAATGAAAATGCCGAGAAGGGGTAGTCAGTCGGCAGCAGGCCGGCATCGATCAGCGGGCGGACCAGCATGATGAAGGCGCTGGCATGACAGCCCACGTTGGCAATGCGCTTGCTGGCGCGGATGCGCTCGCGCTGGCCCGGCGTCAGCTCCGGCAGTCCGTAGGTCCACTCGGGATCGGTACGAAAGGCAGTGCTGGCATCGATCAGGCAAGTGTCGGGATTGTCGACCATGGTGGCTGCCTCCCGCGAGGCCTCATCCGGCAGACAGAGAAAGACGACATCGGCCTGATTGATCAGACGCGCGCGCTCGTCACGGTCCTTGCGGCGGTCGCTGTCGATACGCAGCAGTTCGATATCCTCGCGTGCCTGCAGATAGTCAAAAATCCTCAGGCCGGTCGTGCCTTCCTGGCCATCCACAAATACCCTGAACGTCATGGTTTACCTCACGGGAATGATGATATGAAGCTGTTGGCTTGTTTCATTGTACGCCTTCAGTACCGGTGTGCACCCGAAGGCGGCATCGCATGCTCCTCGAGGCTCCTGATGATTGGAAGCCAGCTGTACTTAATCGCTGATCAAATCCATGATCAAGAAATATCATTGCCCGATACGGGAATTAAATCAGATGATTAAACGGTGCAAATATTGGGTTTCTGATACAAAAGCGTCTGGCGAAACGTGACTCGTGACTTATAGTCATCCTTGCAAATAAGGAACCTGCCTGACAATAACGGACATGATGCTGCCGGGGAGAAGTCATAATGTCTTTCAACTATCTGGTAAGAAAACAAAATGGTCGATGGCTGGTGTGTGATGACAGAGACCAGATCATAAAACGCTTTTATACCAAGCGTACTGCTGTCCAATGGGCTGAAAAAAGGGCCCTGGCGAGCCATGGCAGTGTCAAGGTATGCAAAACGGATGGTCGCCAGGATTATATCTTCAATCAGCAGCAGACCGAGCGTGTTTCCTCACGTCTGTAGCCCGGGCTGGCAGACGCTGTCCTGAAGCCTGCCTGGTCATTCTTTCGACTGGTAAATGGTACTGGTTTTTGTCATTCCCTCTCTCTGTTTCTAGCCCCCTTGTTTAATGCCCCGGTACGCCACTCGGCCATATGACTTGTGCCATTTGCACCCTTTGCACTGAATTTTCACGTTAAAAATGATTAATGCATTAATCAGACAGGAAGTACGGGGGCGCGGTGTTCATAATGTGACCATGAGTAATGTTTATGTGAAAAAAGGTAATTATTGCGCGATGAGCCATAGTCTGCCGCCCACCGAAGATTGCCCGTCCATTGAGGCACTCGATAAGCTGAACATCGCAGCACTGGTCTACCGGTGTGGCGAGCGCATTACGCTTGAAGGCGCCAATCACTCTGCCAGAACCCTGCTGAATCATTTTGCGCCTTTCGAGGAAGAGGAGCCCTGGCAATGGTGTCCCGATGAAGAAGGGCACCACCCTGCTCATTACTGGCACCTTGATGAGGAGGCCTCCGGACAGGGGCAGGCGCCCCGCGTACGCTGGCTTCGCTTCAATGACAGCGGGCGGCGCATGGCGCTGGGTCTGACCGGCTGTCGATTGAAGGACGACGGGAAGACACGTCGGGTCATGATGGTGCTGCAGGACTGTACTCAGCAGATCGTTCAGCATGAAGAGCTCCGGCGCAGCCAGGAGCGCATCTCAAGCATCATCAATGCCACGCCCATGGGCATCTGCGTGCTGACCGAGGATGGCCGCTTCGAGATGGTCAATCCGGCCTACTGTCGCTTTCATGGCTATGAGGAGCATGAGCTGATCGGTCGGCCCTTCTCTGTAGTGGTGCCCTACAGCAGTCATCAGTATCTGCGCCGTCAGCAGCCCGGCGCGCTGGACAGCCGACATGGGCACACCCGACAGTTTGGCGAGTGCGAGCTGGTGGCCCGCAGCGGCGAGCGCCATACGGTCATTGTCGAGAGCGTACGCATCGAGGGCGAAGATGGCCGGCCGCGTGATGTGGTCTTTCTGGTCGATATCAGCGAGCGCAAGACGCTCGAGACGGCGCTGGAAGAAAAGAATGTGCGTCTTGAGTATCTTGCCACGCATGATGAGCTGACCGGTATTCGCAATCGCCGGTTTGGCGTCAGCAGTCTCGAAGCCGCACTCGAGCAGGCCGAGCGTCAGGGGATGGATATCAGCGTGGCCCTGCTCGATATCGACCATTTCAAGCGCGTCAACGATGACTACGGACACACCGTCGGTGACCAGGTTCTTCAGCAGTTTGCCGAGGTGCTGTCGCGTCAGCTGCGTGCTGGCGATATCCTGGTGCGCTGGGGCGGGGAGGAGTTCATGCTGATTTTACCGGGGATCGACCCGGGCGGTGCGCTCCAGGCGCTCGAGCGTCTGCGCCAGAGCCTGTCGATGGAGTATCTCAGCCCGCGTGGGCTGCAGATCACCTTCTCGGCCGGGATCGTCAATGCGCGCGGCATGAACAGCAATGATCTGGTAGAAGGCATGGATCAGAAGCTTTATCAGGCCAAGGGGCGTGGGCGCGACCGAATTGTCACCTGAACGCCACGACAGTCTGGCGCGACTCGACTACGTTTGCCTGTAGTCATGTGTGGTCAGGACTCGACAAGAGTTGGGGTAGTCAAAGGCAAACGGGGGCGCGTCATGAAAAAAGCTTTTTCCAGAGGCATCATGCTGGCGGCAGCAGGTCTGGCGCTGGCGGGCTGCAGCCAGCAGCCGCAGGTGTCGTCGGCACCGCAGGTCATGTCCGTGGCCGAAAGCTGGCAGGGCGTGCTGCCCTGTGCCGACTGCGAGGGCATCGATACCGAGCTGACGCTGGTATCTTCCGGCATGACCGGCTTTGGCGCGACCTATACGCTCAAGCAGCGCTATCTGGGTCGTGATAACGAGCGCGATGTTCAGACGCGTACGGGCGACTGGGTCGTGACACGTGGCAATCAGGTCGATCCGCAGGCCGTGATCTATCGACTCGATCCCGAAAGTGACGAGCGCTGCATGAGCTTTCAGGTCATCGGCAACGACCGCCTGCGCCGGTTGAACTGCAACGGCCAGCCCATCGATACCACGCAAAATACCGAGTTGCGCCATGTGGCCGAGCCGGTACAGCCCGCCTCGGGGACGTCGGCGCAGTCCATGCCGTATCAGGGGTAGGCGGTTCGAAAGGGGCTGAACATCGCGCACAAAAAAACCGGCCACAAGGGCCGGTTTTTCATGTCTGGCGGAGAGGGAGGGATTCGAACCCTCGGTGGGCGTAAACCCACTCCGGTTTTCGAGACCGGCGCCTTCGACCACTCGACCACCTCTCCGAAGGCCGCATATGGTACGCACATCGTGGCAGTTTGTCCATCCCGCCGTGAGGAGAAGGGGAGGAAGGCCCCGGTTGGCACTGACTCAGGTCCTGCGGTAATCAGAGTTCATCGAAGTCGTCAAAGCCGCCGGCATCACCGCCGAAAAATGAGCTGTCATCCTGAAAGCCGCCGTCGTCATGAGGCCCATCGGCCGGAGCATCGTAACCGGCCGGCTCGAAGCTGCCCTGATCACCGCCGGTATCATCGCTGGCCATTTGATCGCCCTGATCATTCTGACCGTCAGTGCCGACCGGGTCGTTGATGGCATCACCCATCTGATCGCCGTCGTGACCGTTGAACATGCCCATCAGCATGTTGCCCAGCATGACCCCGCCGGCCACGCCGGCCGCCGTTTGCAGGGCCCCGCCCAAAAAGCCGCCGCCGCGCGTGGCACCGCCTTGCATGGCATT
Source organism: Kushneria indalinina DSM 14324 (assembly GCF_003385845.1). GTDB lineage: Bacteria > Pseudomonadota > Gammaproteobacteria > Pseudomonadales > Halomonadaceae > Kushneria > Kushneria indalinina. Next base: position 316,785 of record NZ_QRDJ01000008.1, read on the forward strand.
GCCGGGGGCGTTTGATGCCGGGCCGTTGGTCTGCCAGTTCTGTCCCGGGCCAGCAGCGGCCGTGCGGCCTGACGCGCCCGAGGGGCGGCCTTGCTCGGCGGGTTTTTCATCCTCCTGACCGGCACCGAAGATACCGGCCAGAAAGCCACCGCTGCTGCGCTTCTCGCTTTTCTGCTTCTCCAGCGCCTCGACGCGGGCGTTGAGACGCTTGATGGCGGCTTCCTGTACCAGGATGGTCTGCGCCATGTAGTAGGGCGCGCCGGGCTGCTCATTAACGTGGTCGTCAATGCGCTTTTGCGCCTGTTCGTCACGCTCGCCGGTCTGCGCCTCGGCTTCCTTGAGACGGGAAAACAGACCGTCGATCATTTCCTGTTCGCTGCGTGCCATGGGTTTTCTCCCTGTTCCGGCAATACATGAGTCTGACAATACATGGGGTCAATAATGGCTTTGACCACCGCCAGGCGCCATGGTGCCTGAATCAGGCCTGATTCAGCGTTTGCACCAGCGCCGGTAGATCCTTCATGTGAAGGAGTTCATGCGCCCGTTCAGGCGTCTGTTCTTCCTCGGGGAAGTGATTGATATGGGCCACCTGCATGCCGGCGTCCAGCGCGGCCGTCACGCCCACGGGCGCGTCATCGATGACCAGACACGCCTCGGGGGCCACGCCCATGGCGCGGGCTGCATGCAGGAAAAGCCCCGGATCAGGCTTGAAGTGACCCACTTCGTAGGCTGAAAAGAGGTGATCACCGAAAAAGCGCCCCAGTCCGGAGACTTCCATGGACTGGCGAATCTTGTTCAGCGGCCCGTTGGAGGCCACACAGCACAGATAGTCCGGTGCCAGGACTTCCATGGCCGCCTCGATACCGGCAATGATCTGCAGGTTATCCTTGAGACCGGCCATCAGACGTGCGCGCATGCGCGTTTCGGTTTCTTTTTTTACCGTTTCGTCCACGACGCCATGGCGCTGCTCGAGTGCCGCCACGATGTGGGCATAGACCACGCCGCGAAATTCATTCATGTAATCGCTGGCGGTAAAGGGCAGACCGGCTTCGGGCAGAGACTGTGCCAGAACGTCGGCCAGCAGGGGTTCACTGTCGACCAGCGTGCCGTCGCAGTCAAAAATCAGACATTTGATGCGTGCCATGGGGGCTCCTGAAGCTGTTCTCTCGGGAATATCATGAAATTTGGGGAATATCGGTATCGCTTGAGTCATACCAGCTTCGGGTGCATCGTCGCAAAACACAATGCCGGAAAGGGAGAACCATCTTGTCATCAACCATCGCACTTATGGGCGAGTGCATGATCGAAATGCATGGTCGGCCGGGCCAGTCCATTCATCAGACCTTCGGCGGCGACAGCTTTAATACGGCGGCCTATCTGGCCCGCCTGGCAGGCAAGGCGCTCAACGTTGAGTACGTGACGGCGCTGGGCAGTGACGGCTTCAGCCAGGCCATGCGCGAGCGCTTTACGCAGGAAGGGGTCGGTACCAATAACGTGCGAACCCTTGAGACGCGCCTGCCAGGGCTTTATTTCATCGAAACCGATGAGACCGGCGAACGGCGCTTTCACTACTGGCGAAGCGAGGCCGCAGCGCGCTTCATGTTTGATGGCGAGGAGGGTGAGCAGCTGCTAGAAGGGCTGGCCCACCACAAGACGCTTTATCTCAGCGGCATTAGTCTGGCCATCCTGACCGCAGAAGGGCGTGAGCGGCTGCTGGCACGACTGCCGGCGCTGCGCGAGCGCGGTGTGACGGTGGTGTTTGACAACAACTATCGCCCCCGGCTCTGGCCGAACGCCGAGAGTGCCCGTCAGGCCCATCAGGCGCTGCTGGCCCAGGTGGATCTGGCCATTGTCACCTTTGAAGATGATCAGGCGCTGTTTGGCCTTGAGACCCCCGAGGCCCTGTTTGCGTTTTATCGCGACCAGGGCGTGGGCGAGATCGTGATCAAGCGCGGCGCCGAAAGCTGTCTGATCGAGTGTGAGGGCGTGCGTCATGAAGTGGCCGGCGAGCGGGTCGAGAAGGTGGTAGACACTACGGCGGCGGGGGACTCCTTCAGCGCCGGCTATCTGGCCTGTCGCCTGACCGGTGGCGATGTCGAGCAGGCCGCGCGCTGGGGCCATCGGCTGGCGGCCACTGTCATCGGCCATCGCGGCGCCATCATCGATGTCGAGCACATGCCCGACATGCCCTGAGGCGGCTGTCGATACGGCATAAAAAACGGGAGCGCCCCATGGGGCGCTCCCGTTGTCATTTTCAGGACCCGAAATGTGCCCGGGTCAGGTGCCTTTGACTCAGGCGCCTTCCTGCATGTGGGCCTCGATGAACCACAGGTTGCTGTCGAGCGTGCGCGAGACACCGGTCAACAGGTCGGAAGAGTCGGCATCGCCGAGCTCGTCGGCCTCATTAATGGACTTGCGCACCGTGGCACCCACCCCGGCGTAGTGATCGGCCAGCGCCTTGAGATGATCCTCGATGCGGTGAATGTTGGCCGGATAGCTTTCCAGGCTGGTGTTCTTCGAAACCTGTTGCACCGTGCCCAGTGCCGTGCCACCCAGCTGGACCAGACGCTCGGCGACTTCATCGACGTGGGCATCGATGCCGCTTCTGAAACCGTCAAGCATCTCGTGGACGGCGATGAACTGCGGGCCCTTGAGGTTCCAGTGGGCCTGCTTGATCACCAGCGCCAGGTCGATCAGCTCGGCCAGTCGAGCATTCATGACCGCCACGATCTTTTCGCGCTCGCCTTCGGGGATATCGTTGCGCGTCGGATAAAGCGTCGTTGCGCTCTTCTGGTTGGCATCCTTGATGTTGCGCGTGCTGGCACTGCTCATGAGTCACATCCTTTTGTCGAGACCAGTGAAAACGGCCCGCTGTTGCCGGGCTGGGTGGCGTGTTGTCATGGCACGCCATCGCAATCTGCTTATAAGCAATTTTGGTATGTCCTGCCCCGATATCAAGGCTGAGTTCAGCTATCGAGGCGATTGAATTACCCAAAAAGGCTCGGCAGCCAGACACTAAATCCCACGATGATTATAAAAAACGCGCCCAGTATCGCGATTGTGGGCACATGAAGATCCAGAACGGGTCGGGGCATGACCTCGCTGTGTGTGCGGCGCTGTGTCACGGCGCTGACGATCAGGGCGACGACGAGCATGGCTACGGCCCCGGTCACGTTCCACCAGAACCAGAAAAGCTGCGGCACATAAAGCCACAAAAAGGCGTTGAGGCCGACGCCTGCGATCAGCCCGCAGTTGGCCCCGATACCGTTGATGCGCCGGATCAAAATGGCGGCCAGAAACGTAGCCAGCATCGGCCCGAAAAAGAGCGAGCCCACCTTGTTGATCGCCTCAATGATGGTCGAGGCGATGTTGCCGGTAAAAAAGGCCAGCGTGATGCAGACCACGCCCCAGAAGATGGAGGTAAGGCGGGAGAGGCGCATGTAGCGCTTGTCGTCGATGTCGCGCCCGCGCACGAAAAGATCCTCGACGCTGGCCGCCGACAGTGAATTGATTGCCGAGCTGACCGAGGACATGGCCGCTGAAAAGATCGCCACGATCAAAATGCCGGTCAGCCCGGCGGGCAGATAGTCGCGCATGAACAGCGGCACCATCAGATCCGGCTCATCGGCGGGCACCAGGGCGCGAAATTCCGGATGCGTGACGGCCAGCGTCCCCAGCACCAGCCCGAGCAGGCAGTAGCACAGCGTGACCGGGAAGCGCAGCAGTCCGTTGGCCAGCAGGGTATGACGCACGGTGCGCGCGTCGCGGGCGGACAACAGCCGCTGGGCCTGGCTTTGATCGGCGCCGTAGTAGGCGGCGTAGAGAAACAGCCCGCCAATCACCATGGGCCAGAAGCCGAAGCCGTTGTTGCCACTGCCGATGCCGAAGTCATCAAAGCGCACGGTTTCAAGACGTGCCGGATCCACGTTGGCCATGAACACGTCCCAGCCACCGATCAGCGACAGGGCAAACACCAGACAGACCACCAGCCCGATCACCAGCAGCACCATCTGAATCACATCGCCGTAGACCACGGCCTTCATGCCGCCCTGATAGGAATACACCAGCGTGACGACGCCGATCACCACGATGGTGGCCCATAGCGGCAGGCCGATGGCATGGGTGAGGATCAGTGCGATGGCGTAGACCATGACGCTGGTGGCAAAGGCGCGCGAGAGCTGAAAGACAAGGCTTAGCAGGATACGGGTGCTGCGCCCGAAGCGCTTTTCCAGATAGCCGTAGATGCTGACCACGCCGGCCGCGTAGAGGGTTGGGAAAAAGAGCACGATCAGGGCAATCATCGCCAGCGGTACGGCGAATTCATAGGTCAGCCAGATCAGGCCGCCCCCTTCCTTCATGCCGACAAAGGCGGGCGCCGAGATGAAACTGACGGCCGACAGCTGTGTGGCTGCCGCCGACAGCGACAGCGGAAACCAGCCAAAACCGCGGCTGCCCAGAAAGTAATCCTCACCGGAGTGCTGGTGCCTGAACACCTGCCCCAGCAGCAAAAAGCCGCCCAGATACGCCGCAATCACCGCATAATCCAGCCAGACCATGTCGCCCTCCCGTCACGGTCAGCACGGGTGCGCTGCCGTTGATCCGTATTGTTGTTTGCCGTGCTGCCGCTATCTACATTAGGTCAGATGCATGGGGCTGGCGACCCGGACATGGGCCGTAATCCATGGGAAAACAGGGACGTCAGGAGGAGGAAGACTCGATACCACGGGTGAAGAGATAGCCGTCAAACCCCGGGTCATCGGTATCGGAGTGGGTAAACAGCGTATGCATGACGTGGTCAATATGGGCCCACATCGCGTCATGAGCGCCGCCGCGGTCGCGTTTTTTAAGACAGGCAAGAATACGGTCATGATCATCCAGCCAGCTGCGACGATAGGAGAAATCCATGATGCGTCCGTGCAGCCGTCGCCACATGGGGCTGCGGTCACGCTGCTCCCATAGGCGGTTGACGGCGTCTTCCAGCAGGGTGTTCTGACTGGCCCGCGCGATCAGCAGATGAAAGGCCCGGTCAGCCTGATCAGGCGCATTGGTCAGCTCCTGCCCGCCGATGGAGGTCTCCAGCGCCTGACGCTCCTCGGCCAGCAGCGTCGACAGGGCGCGAATGTCGCCCGGCGTCACCAGTTCGGCCGCGGCGGCGGCCACGGCGCTTTCTACCACCTGACGCGCCTTCAACAGCTCAAAGGGACCGATATCCTCGACCGGTGAGGGGGGCGACTGTGCTGGGGAAAGGGCCGGCTCGCGGTTGTCGGCGGGCGCGCAGACATAGGTCCCCGACCCCTTGCGTACCGCCACGCGCCCGGCCAGTTCGAGCATGATAAAAGCCTCGCGCACCACCGTGCGACTCACGTCAAAGCGCTCGGCGTATTCGCGCTCCGTGGGTAGACGGTCGCCGGGGCGATAGCCGTCACGGTCGATCTGCTGACCGATCTGCTCGCCAATGATCTGATACTGTCGGCGCATCCCGACCTCCCTGATGGCTCAAGCCCCTGAACGCCGCGATCCATTCGATGATCGTCGGCCTGATGTGGCATGCCAGTTTCACCACGATGTGCTGATACAGCCTACCTGACAACACTTTAAAGCGCGCTGTGAAGCTTTGCGACGCTGATGTATACCAATGTCTATTTGGTATGCCAATCATAATACAGGTAGCCTGGCGTCATTGATGTACACAGGTAGAGAACCCTTATGAAGATTGTGGATGCACGCGTCATCGTGACCTGTCCGGGTCGAAATCTGGTCACACTAAAGATTGAAACCGATGAAGGGATCTACGGCATCGGTGATGCCACGCTCAACGGTCGTGAGCTGGCGGTAGTGGCCTATCTCGAAGAGCATGTGGCGCCGGCGCTGATCGGACGCGACCCGTCAAGCATCGAGGACATCTGGCAGTTCTTCTACCGCGGAGCCTATTGGCGCCGCGGGCCGGTCACCATGTCGGCGATCGGTGCCGTGGACATGGCGCTGTGGGACATCATGGGCAAGGCCGCCGGCATGCCGCTCTACAAGCTGCTGGGTGGCAAGAGCCGCGAGCGGGTCATGGTCTACGGCCACGCGACCGGCCATGACATCGAAGGCTGTCTGGAAGAGGTCCAGCGCCACGTTGATCTGGGCTATCGCGCCGTGCGCGTGCAGTGCGGCATTCCGGGCATTGCCTCGACCTATGGCGTTGCCAAAAAGGCCGGCGAGCGCTATGAGCCGGCCGATTCGAGCCTGCCCAGCGAAAACGTCTGGAGTACCTCGAAGTATCTCAACCACGTGCCCAAGCTGTTCCAGGCCGTTCGCGAGCGCTTCGGTGACGACCTGCACATCCTGCATGACGTCCACCACCGCCTGACGCCCATCGAGGCGGCGCGACTGGGCAAGGAGGTCGAGCCCTATCATCTGTTCTGGCTCGAGGACTGCGTGCCGGCCGAAAATCAGAGCGCCTTTGGCCTGATTCGTCAGCACACCACCACGCCGCTGGCGGTAGGGGAGGTCTTCAACTCCATCCATGACTGCCGCGAGCTGATCGAGTCGCAGTCGATCGACTACATCCGCGCCACGCTGACCCACGCCGGCGGTATCACGCACGTGCGTCGCATCGCGGCACTGGCCGAGCTGTATCACGTGCGTACCGGCTTTCATGGCCCGACCGACCTGTCGCCGGTCTGCATGGGCGCGGCGCTGCATTTCGATACCTGGGTGCCCAACTTCGGCATTCAGGAGCACATGCCGCACAGCGAGGAGATCGAGGAAGTCTTCCCGCACGCCTACCGCTTCGAGGATGGCCACTTTACGCCGGGCGAAGCCCCCGGCCACGGCGTGGATATCGACGAGGCACTGGCGGCGAAGTACCCCTACAAGCGCGCCAGCCTGCCGGTCAACCGGCTCGAGGATGGCACGCTCTGGCACTGGTAGGCCGATGGCGTCCTGCCTGGAAACGAGCAGGGTGATAGATACGGGCTGCCGAGCAGCCGATGATCCCACCGCTGGATTTTGATCAGGGCCCGGGCCCTGCAGGAGCAAGGTATGTCGATGCATCAATTGTCTCGTCTGCGTCTGTCGCAGCTCATCAGTGCCGGCGTGCTGGCCGCCGGTGTCATGGCCATGGCCATGCCGGTACAGGCCGCCGACTACACGCTGAAGTTCGGCCATCTGGCCAACGAGCAGAACATCTGGAACAAGGCCGCCATGCACTTCAAGGAGCAGGTCGAGGAGAACTCCGACGGCCGTATCGAAGTGCAGGTCTATCCCAACGAGCAGCTGGGCAACGAGATGGACATGATCAACTCCATCCAGCTGGGCACCGCCGATATCACCATTACCGGTGAAAGCCTGCAGAACTGGGCGCCCAAGGCCGCCATGATGGCTGTCCCCTACGCCTTTCATGACAGTGACCAGCTGGAAAGGGCGGTCGACGGCGACATCGGCAGCGAGATCGAGGCCCAGATCACCGAGCGCACCGGACTGGTCCCGCTGACCTGGTTCGAGCGCGGCGCCCGTCAGCTGACCGCCAATCGCGAGATCAAGACACCGGATGACCTGAAGGGCCTGCGTCTGCGCGTGCCCAACGTGCCGCTGTTTGTGGACACCTGGCAGGCGCTGGGGGCACGGCCTACGCCCATGGCCTTCAGTGAAGTGTTCACCTCGCTGCAGCAGGGCACCATCGATGGTCAGGAAAACCCGCTGTCGCTGATCGAGAGCGCGAGTCTGTCCGAGGTGCAGGACGTCGTGAACATGACCAACCACGTCAGAAGCTGGATCTATGTCGTGATCGGCAAGCGTCAGCTTGAAGGCATGCCCGATGATCTGCAGCAGGTGGTGCGCGAGGCCGCCGGCGACATGCAGAGCTATGAGCGTGAGCTCTTTGCCGAAGACCAGACACGCCTTGAGCAGGCGCTCAAGGACAAGGGCATGACCTTTGTCGAGGTCGACACCCAGGCCTTTGCCGACAAGGCCATGCCGGCCATCAAAAAGGCGCTTGATCCCGAGCAGACCGAGCTTCTCGAGCGCATCGAACAGCTCTGATCGCTGCCGGCTCGTCGTCGAGCCATGGTCAAATCGCTGATCCTCACGCCTTCCGGACATCGTGTTCGGAGGGCGTGCCAGCAGGGAGAGACAACGTGAGTGACACTGAAAAGCGGGCCAGCGAGGCGCTGGAGGCGCTCGATGTTCTGGGGCGGGTGCCACGTCTGGGCGGGGTATTCGGCACTCTGGTCAACGTCATGGATCGAATACTCGCAACGGTCGCCGGGCTGATACTGGTGGCCATTGCCGGCGTGGTGATCGTACAGATCCTGGGGCGTCTGATACTGCCATCGGCACCGGTCTGGACCGAAGAACTGTCGCGCTATCTCTTTATCATGATGATTGCCGTGAGTGCCGGGCTGGTCATGCGCCGTGGCAAGCACATCAGTCTGGAGCTCTTTCATCATCGTTTCGGCGTCAGGGGCGCCTGTCTCTATCAGTTGTTGATGAGCGTTGTGCTGGTCGGCTTTGCCTGGCTGATCGTGCCCTATGCATGGCAGTACGCCAGCATCGGCGCCTTCCAGACCTCGCCGGCGCTCAAGGTATCGATGCAGTGGGTCTTTGGCGCCACCGTGGTGCTGTTTGCCATGGTCATTTTGTATGGCGTGATCGGTGCCATAGAAGCCGTGGCCGGGCTTTTGGGCCTGTCCCGCGACAACAAGGCAACGCCCGGCACCGGGCAGAGGTAGCACCATGGAAGTATTGATGCTGTTTGCCGTATTTTTTGCGCTGCTGTTTGCCGGCATTCCGATCGCCTTTGCGCTCGGGATCTCCTCGGCGGCCTATCTGTTCTTTGCCGGTATTCCGCTGACTATCGTGCCCCAGCGCATGTTTGCCGGCATGGACTCGTTTGTTCTGCTGTGTATTCCGGGCTTCATTCTGGCCGGCAATCTGATGAACGTGGGCAACATCACCGAACACATCGTGCGCTTTTCCAACGCCGTGGTCGGTCACATCCGCGGCGGCCTGGGGCTGGCCAACGTGGGCGGTTCGATGATCTTTGGCGGCATTTCCGGCACCGCCGTGGCCGATGCCGCAAGCGTCGGCTCGGTCATGATCCCCGGCATGTCGAAAGCCGGCTATGACAAGCCCTTTGCCGCAGCCGTGACGGCGGCTTCCTCGACAATCGGCCCGATCATTCCGCCCAGCGTGCCGATGATTATTGTGGGGTCGCTGTCGGGTATCTCGGTCGGTCGCATGTTCATGGCGGGCGTGGTGCCGGGCATTCTGCTGGCGCTGGGCATGATGATTACGGTGTATGTGCTGGCGGTCAAACGGGGCTATCCGAAGGAGAAGCGCGCCACGCTCAAGGAGATTCTGATTGAGGGCAAGAGCGCGTTCTGGGCGCTGTTGATGACCTTCATCATTCTCTACGGGATCATCGGCGGCTTCTTTACGCCGACGGAGGCCTCGATCGTGGCCTGTATCTACGCGATGGTGGTGGGCATGTTCGTCTACAAGGGGTTGAACTGGCGCAATCTGCCAAAGCTGTTCGTGGATGCTGCGCTGACCTCCGCCGCGCTGATGATGCTGGTGGGGCTGGCCAATCTGTTTGGCTGGATCCTGACCAGTGAGCGCATTCCGCAGATGATTGCCGATGGCATCCTGGGCATCAGCGAGAACCCGCTGATGGTGATTTTGATTCTTAACCTGATTTTGCTGTTTGTCGGCACCTTCATGGAGACCATCGCAGCGCTGATCATCCTGTTTCTGGCGCTGCTGGGCGTGGCGACCGGCGTCGGCGTGGATCCTGTGCACTTTGGCATCATGGCGGTACTGAATCTGATGATCGGTCTGACCACGCCGCCGGTGGGCATCTGCCTGTTCGTGGTGGCAGGGATCGGCGAGATCCGCATGAGTGAAGTGGCCCGCGCCATTATCCCGTTTCTGCTGTGCAACCTGGCGGTCCTGTTGCTGGTGATGTACATCCCGGCCATTTCGCTGTGGCTGCCCAATCTGGTCATGGGACCGGCGGGATAACGTGGTGCCCGGACCCGCGCGGACGCCACAGACAAGGAGAGATTGATGAGTTCATCCGACAGCCACGACGCTCCCGAAGTGGTGCGCATTCCCTCCGGGCACGCGCCCGAGCGCATCGGGATTGTGCATCTGGGACTCGGCGCCTTCCATCGGGCCCATCAGGCGCAGGTGGTGGAGCAGTGTATCGCCCGCGGCGAGCGTGAGTGGGGCATCTGCAGCGTCAACATCCGCGGCAATCGCGTGCTGGTGGAGACCCTGCGTGACCAGGGGTTTCGCTACCATCTGGCCGAGTATACCGACCGCGCCCATGTCGCTCTGCGCGAGATTCGTGCCATCAGCGAGACGCTGTTTACCGGCATCGATCAACAGGGGCAGCAGGGGGAAGACCTCCCCGCGCTGCTGGATCGCTTGAGCAACAGTGATACCCGCATCGTCACGCTCACGGTGACCGAGAAGGGCTATTACCTGAGCCCCAGTGAGGGGGCACTGCTGAGCGAGGAGCCAGCCATTGCCGCCGATATCGCCCACCCCGAGGCCCCGCGTACGGCGCCGGGCATTCTGGTCGAGGCGCTGGCGCGTCGCCGACAGGCCGGCATCCCGCCGTTTACGGTGCTCTGCTGTGACAACATGCCGGACAACGGCGAGCGCACCCGTCGGGCCGTGGTGGCCCTGGCCGAAAGGCGGGATACCGAACTTGCCGAGTGGATCGACACGCAGGTGGCCTTTCCTTCCAGCATGGTGGATCGCATCGTGCCGGCCATGGACGACGAGGCCTTCGAGCGCCTTCAGGTGCTGGGCTGTGACGACCCCGCGGCCGTGGTCAGCGAGGCCTTCCTGCAGTGGGTGATCGAGGATCACTTTCCCCAGGGCCGGCCCGACTGGGGGCAGGCCGGTGTCGAAATGGTCGAGGATGTGGCGCCGTTCGAGACCATGAAGCTTCGCATGCTCAACGGTGCGCACTCGCTTTTGGCCTATACCGGCCCCCTGATGGGGCTGGAAACGGTCGCGCAGGCGGTCGCCGATCCGCTGCTGCAAAAGCTTTTGCGTCGCTACATGCTCGAGGAAGCCGCACCAACGCTATCGATGCCGGCAAGCGTGTCGCTGGAAGGCTACGCCGACGCGCTGATGACGCGCTTTGGCAACGACAGTCTGCGCCACCGTCTGCATCAGATCGCCATGGACGGCTCGCAGAAGCTGCCCCAGCGCTGGCTGCGCGGCGGTGAGCAACGCCTGGCCGACAGTCAGGACGAGCAGGCGCTGGCCGCCACCGTATTCGGCGTGGCGGCGTGGATTCGCTATACCCGCGGCGTGGACGAGCAGGGCCATGCCTACCCGGTCAGCGATCCGATGGCGGATCAACTGGCGCAGTGCCATGGCCATGAGCGCAGCGCGGATCGGGCGGCTGCCGCCATGGCAATCGAGGCGATCTTTGCCCCCACGCTGGTCAGCGCGCCGCGCTTTAATGATCAGGTGCGGCAGGCGCTGGAGTCCATCGAGCGCCTCGGCATGCGCGCGGCGCTCGAGCAGCATCTGGCCGGCCTTTGAGTCGTTTTCAAAGGACTGCGTATAACTTCAGGATTTACAGCAGAGGGAGATAAAGGGCATGGAACATACCTGGCGCTGGTTCGGCCCTGAAGACCCGGTAACGCTTTCAGAAATTCGTCAGGCCGGTGCGACGGGCATCGTCACCGCCCTGCACGGTCACGCCCCGGATACCCCCTGGTCGGTCGAGGCCATCCGGGCGCGACAGCAGCTGATTGAAAACGCCGGGCTGTCATGGTCGGTGGTAGAAAGTGTACCGGTACCGGAGGCGATCAAGCAGGCGCTGGATGCCGAGGCTCGCGACCGCGCCATCGAGGTATTCTGCGCAACGCTGGAAAACCTGGCGGCCTGCGGCATCGATACGGTGTGCTACAACTTTATGCCGATTCTGGACTGGACGCGCACCGAGCTTGAATGGCCGCTGGAAGCGGGCGGGCTGGCCCTGCGTTTTGACCAGACAAGTTTTGCCGCCTTTGAACTGTTCATTCTCGAGCGCCCCGGCGCCCGGGCACTGTACAGCGAGGCTGAAATCGAGGCGGCGCGACAGCGTTTCGAGGGCATGGAGGACACCGCGCGCGAGCGGCTGGTCACCACTCTGATCGCCGGGCTGCCGGGCGCCGATCAGCACTACACCCTGGCGCAGTTTCTTGAGCACCTGGGGGCGTATGAGGCCATCGACGAGGATCAGCTACGCGCCAACTATCGTCATTTCCTGCAGGCCGTGGTGCCGGTGGCCGAGCGCCTCGGGCTGCGTCTGGCGGTACACCCGGATGACCCGCCGCGCCCGCTGCTGGGCCTGCCGCGCATTGTCTCGACCGCCGAGGACGCGCGCTGGGTGCTCGATCAGGTCAAAAGTCCGGCCAACGGCCTGACGTTTTGTACCGGCTCCTATGGCGTGCGCGAGGACAATGATCTGGTGGCAATGGCCCGCGAGTTCGCCCCGCACATTCATTTCGTGCATCTGCGCGCCACGCGGCGCGACGTCGATGACCCCTTGAGTTTCATCGAGGCGGGCCATCTGGACGGCGATGTCGACATGGTCGGCGTGATCGGCGAGCTGGTCAGAGAGGAGCGACGCCGCAGGGAAAGTGGTGGTGCCCGCCTGCCGATGCGACCCGATCACGGTCATAAGCTCTGCGACGACAAAACGCGCCAGACCAACCCGGGCTATCCGCTGATCGGCCGTTTAAAGGGGCTGGCCGAGCTTCGTGGCGTGGAGTGCGCCGTGCAGGCACTCGTTTAGCCGGCCGCATGACGGCCGGGGCGTTCGGGGTCAGGAGGAGAGCATGCGTACCGTGCGTCGCCACAGGGCGCGCGGCGCTCTGGCGGCCCGGCGTAAATGGCGGGTGCGGTGACGGCGCAACGCCTTTGCCGGCAGGCGATAGCTCATGCCTTCCTCGATGGTGTATCGGCAGGGGTTGCAGAGCCCACAGGGGGCGCTGTCGATGGGGCTGTAGCAGAACCAGGATTTCTCCAGTGCGTCGATGAAGCCATGACGCTCGGCCTCAATCTTCATCTGCGTCTTGGAGACCTCCAGCAGGGGAAAGTCGAAAAAGCGGAAAATGGCCTCGTCGGTCTCGATCCGATCATCGAATGTCCAGCTGCCCTCCTCGGTGGCCACCACCTTGCCCTTTAAAAAGTAATAGGCCTTGTCGTCCACATGGACGCTCAGCTCCAGGTGCTTGATCCCTTCACTTTTGGCATAGCGGGCCAGCCAGTCGTACTGGCTGCCCAGATGCGCCTGCTGCGTCAGCCGGTGGTAGGCCGCGCTCAGCTCGGGATCCTCCGGAATTTCCGTGACCGGCGTAATCCGCAGCGGCTCGATTCGGGCGGCGGCCTCGGGATCGATCCCGGCCAGCGTCGCGCGCACCTCGGAAATGGCCTGAAGCTCGCGCAGGCTGGAGCCCCGGCCCAGATCGACGATGTAGTGCGGCACCACCGTTGTTTGCTCGACCATTGCGGCCCAGAGGACCCGATAGGTCGAGTCCCAGCCGCCTGTCCACAGCACCTCTATCCGGGATCGCATAAGGACTCCATAAATTGATGTTGATGAAAGCGTCCTGAAGCTAACGTATATCAAGGTAAGCTCATTAGGCCGTTTCGCGCGCTCTGGGAGGTCGCGCCCAGAAAGATCAAGGGCATGCCGGTCAATACGCGTTACCGGCCCCGGCCTGCCACAGGACGATCACGGGGGCTCATCCTTTCCGGCGATTCGTTCAGACACAACGCAGTCGGCAGGTGTACCCTGTTGATCATGGATAACTGATGCAGTGCGCCTGCCGGGAGGTCTAATGAAACCTGCACCCCGCATACTGATCCTTCTCCTCCTCTCGCTGGTGGCGCTGCCTGCCTGGGCAGCCACGCCGCTGGCTGCCCAGGACGGTGTTCTGATCCTGCTGCTGGGCCTTTTGCTGATCGGTATCGAGGCCATTACACCGACCTTTGGTGTGGTGGGGCTGCTGGGGCTACTGGTCTTTGTGGCCGGCGCTTCAATGATGGTCAATGCGGGGCTGTTGCCCGGTGGAGATAGCGCTTTGGGTATGGGACTGGTCATTGCAGCCGCACTGCTGCTCGGCGGCTTTTTGCTGTGGGTCGTGATGCGCTTTCTGCGCTTTCGGCGCATTACACCGATGGGCGGGCGCGAGGAGGTGATCGGCGCCGTGGCCGAAGCCACCCGTCACTTTACCGAGCATCACCAGGGCGACTATCACGGCTACGTCCGCGTTCAGGGCGAGCGGTGGCAGGCGCGCAGCACCACCCCCGTGGCAGAAGGGGAGCAGCGCCGGGTCAGCGATGTGCACGGCCTGGTGCTGCTGCTGGAGCACGACGCAATATCCTCCGCGGATCAAATCACATCCACGCCCGAGTAATCCTACCAGGCCCTTTCAGGGAGACGTCGCATGCTGACCTATCTGATTCCCGTTGTTGTCCTTGTTTTCATTCTTGCCGCTTCGGTGAAGGTGCTGCCCGAGTACAAGCGCGGGGTGGTGTTCTTTCTGGGGCGCTTTCAGGGGGTGAAGGGGCCGGGGCTCTTTTTCATCGTGCCCGTGATCCAGAAGATGGAGACCGTGGACCTGCGTACCGTCACGCTGGATGTGCCGGGACAGGACGTGATCTCCCGCGACAACGTCACCGTGCGGGTCAACGCGGTGGTCTATTTCAAGGTGGTCGACCCCGAGCGTGCCATCATTCAGATCGAAAACTACGGCATGGCCACCAGCCAGATTGCCCAGACCACGCTGCGCTCGGTGCTGGGCAAGCATGATCTTGATGAGATGCTTTCCGAGCGCGACCGTCTCAATGACGACATTCAGACCATTCTTGATCAGCAGACCGAGGCCTGGGGCATCAAGGTGTCCAACGTCGAGATCAAGCAGGTCGATATCAGTGAGGACATGGTGCGCGCGATTGCCCGTCAGGCCGAGGCCGAACGTGAACGTCGCGCCAAGATCATCGCTGCTGAAGGGGAAATGCAGGCCTCCGAGAAGCTGGTGGAAGCCGCTGATATCATGTCGCGAAATCCGGCCGCCCTGCAGCTTCGCTATCTGCAGACCATGAGCGACATGAGCAACAAGAATGCCTCGACCATCGTGTTCCCGCTGCCGCTGGAAATTACCAAAATCTTTGAGCAGATGCGTGGCGCCAGTAAAGACTGAATCACGATGCTGATGCGACAGTCATGGCGCAAACATCGTTAATTTAATCTATGCTAAAAATGCTATATCAAGAATCATCGAGGGAGAGAGTTACGTGCAAAAAACGACCGTATTGAGTGCTGCCGTGCTGGCAGGCATGCTGAGTGCCGCACCGGTCATGGCCGATCAGCAAAGGCCGGAAACCGACGATATCAACGATGTGCCGGCCGGCAATTACATGATTGATCCGCTGCACTCCAAGATCACCTGGGGCGTGGATCACTATGGCTTTACACGCTATGAAGGCCAGTTCGTGGATCTGTCCGGCTCCTTGAGACTTGGTGAAGACGCCGCCGACAGCAACCTGAACATCGAGATTCCGCTGGACAAGGTACTGACCGGTAGCGGTCTGACCGAGCACCTGCAGGGTGAGGATTTCTTCAACAGCGAAGAATACGGCACGGCCACCTTTACCTCGACCAGCATCGAAATCGATGGTGACGATGAAGCCACGATCACTGGCGATCTGGCGCTCAACGGTCAAACCCATCCGGTCGAGATCGATGCCGAGTTCAATCGTGGTGCGGTCTACCCCTTCGATGAGAAATATCACATCGGTTTCAGCGGTGAAACCACGATCAAACGCAGTGACTACGCGATCGATTACCTGATGCCCACCGACGACGAGCAGGGCATCAGCGATGAGGTCACGCTGCGCATCGAGGCCGAATTCGTGCCCGAGCAGGATCAGTAACCGCTGTATCAACGGGGCGTAACGCGTGCTGTGCCCCGGCTTCAAGGGTCGTGATCCTGACCGATCACGGCTCTTTTTTCGGCCAGGTGTCAGCAGGGAGTCAGGCCATTTCGGGATGCACAATGCATGTCCTGCTGTTAGACTGCGCCGCAATTGATGACCTCAACAATGAGTTGAAGCAATGATCTCGATGCCTGTCACGACCCTCTGGCGCCTTACGCCACCCTGAGCCTTTCAGGGATTACCGCTCACCCGAGCGGCGCACTCGCACGAGTGCTTTTGTCGTGACGTCTCCGGCGTCAAATCTCCGTATTTTTTGAAATCAATGTCGTCATCTCGCCGGGTGCTGCCACTCGGCTCCATGTTCCTGTCATGACATCGACAGGACAATGACGTTTTAAACATCGCGGGGCGTTGTCGAGACCCGCCGTTCATGCCGCTTATGGCCTGTGTAACAGGCACCGCGACATGACAGGCCATCTACCTTCGGAGCTCGAATGCATGATCTCGGGGCTTCGATCGCAATAGCGTGCGCCTTGCGCAGGCGCCATGAATTTTCAACCGCAAAAGGGAAAGATGAGCATGACAGGCTCAATAAAACAGAACTGGTTTTCCAACGTGCGTCCTGACGTTCTATCAGGGCTGGTGGTCGCACTGGCACTGATCCCCGAGGCGATCGCCTTTTCGATCATTGCAGGTGTCGACCCCCAGGTCGGGCTTTATGCCTCGTTTTCGATGGCGGTGGTGATCTCGATTACCGGCGGCCGCCCGGCGATGATCTCGGCCGCGACCGGCGCCATGGCACTTTTGATGGTCACGCTGGTACGTGATCACGGCCTTGAGTATCTGCTGGCCGCGACCATTCTGACCGGCCTTTTACAGATTCTCTGGGGCTATTTAAAGCTGGCCAACCTGATGCGGTTCGTCTCTCGCTCGGTGGTGGTAGGCTTTGTCAACGCGCTCGCCATTTTGATCTTCATGGCCCAGCTGCCGGAGATTACCGGCGCCAACGCCACGCTGACGGTCTACGCCATCATGCTGGGCGGGCTTGCCATCATCTATCTCTTTCCTTACGTGCCAAAGGTGGGCAAGGTCATTCCCTCGCCGATGGTCTGTATCGTGCTGATGACGACCGTGGCCATGCTCATGGGGCTTGATGTGCGTACCGTAGGCGATATGGGCAGCCTGCCCGACAGCCTGCCGGTGTTTCTGATTCCTGATATTCCGCTCAACCTCGACACGCTCATGATCATCTTCCCTTATGCCCTGACGCTTTCCATGGTGGGGCTTCTGGAGTCGATGATGACTGCCACGATCGTGGACGATCTGACCGACACGCCCAGCGACAAGAACCGCGAGTGCCGCGGGCAGGGGATTGCCAACGTGGCGACCGGCTTTCTGGGCGGCATGGCCGGTTGTGCCATGATTGGCCAGACCGTCATCAATGTGAAATCCGGCGGTCGGACCAGGCTGTCCACCATGACCGCCGGCGTCGGGCTTTTGATCATGGTGGTCTTTCTGGGGCCGCTGGTGGCGCAAATCCCGATGGCCGCGCTGGTCGCCGTCATGATCATGGTCTCGATCGGCACCTTTGACTGGGGCTCGATTCGCGACCTGCCCAAAAAGCCGCTGACGACCAACATCGTCATGCTCGCTACCGTCGCCGTGACCGTGGCAACCCATAACCTGGCCATGGGGGTGCTGGTGGGCGTGCTGCTGGCGGCGCTGTTCTTTGCCAACAAGATCAGCCGTATCCTGCAGATCGACAGCACGCTTGCCGAGCAGGGCGGGGTGCAGCAGCGTGACTATCACGTGCGCGGTCAGGTCTTTTTTGCCTCGACCACCCGCTTTGCCGATGCCTTTGACGTCAAGGAAGGCGTGGACCGGGTACATATCAACGTCACCCATGCCCATTTCTGGGATGTCACGGCCGTCGAGGTGCTCGACCGGATCGTCATGAAATTCCGCCGCGAAGGCATCGATGTCGAAGTCGTGGGGCTCAACGAGGCCAGCCAGACCATGGTTGATCGCTTCGGCGTGCATGACAAGACCGATGGCATTATCGAGCCGGGTGGTCACTGAGCGGTATGTTTACGAGCCCGGGCGGCGGCACTGACGCCCGGGATGAGCCACAATCGAACAACGACACGCGTTTCGGGAGACTCTCATGAGCAGAACCATCATTGCCTGCTTCGATGATCAGGCACGTGCCGACAGCGCCATCGGTGACTATGCGGCCTGGGCGGCGCGCCAGCTCGGCGCGCCCCTGTGTCTTCTCCATGTGCTGGAACAGAAGACCCTCACTCACGAGGACTATTCCGGCCAGATCGGACTGGGGACCCGGGAACGCATGCTGGAGGAGCGGACCGAAGAGGAGGGGCGGGTCGCCAGACAGGCCCGCGAAGAAGGGCGCCGGATGCTCGAGGCACTCAAGGCGCGGCTGACGGATGACACCCTGACCCCGCAGCTGCAGCAGCGTCACGGCGCCCTGGCCCCCACCCTGCGCGAGCAGTGCACCAATGAGGATCTGCTGGTACTGGGACGCTGTGGTCACCAGCACAACCATGGTGAGGGCAGCACCTCACTGGGGGCGCATCTGGAGGATCTGGCGCAGCACCTGGATGTGCCCATGCTGATTGCGCCGGAACGCTTTCAGGTACCGGCACGCGCCATGGTCGCCCTGGATGGCAGTGAGCGCGGGCTCGAGCAGCTCTCGCGCCTGGTGCAGTGGGGCTGGCTCGAAGGTCTGGAAACCCATGTGGTGCATGTCAGCGAGCCGGCCGATACAGGCCCGGCCGAGCGCGGCGCTGAACTGCTCAACGCCGCAGGGCTCAATGCCCGGGCGGTGACCCTTGAAGGGGATGCCGGGCGCAAGCTGCCGGCCTATGCCCGCGAGCAGGAGGTCGATCTTGTGGCCATGGGCGCCTACGGGCACAGCTCGCTGCGTCGTTTTCTGATGGGCAGCAAGACCCACACGCTGCTGGAAGCCATGCCGGGGGCCGTGCTCCTGATGCGACACATCTGAAGCACGCTGGCCCGGCGACGCGGGTTATCCGGCTGAGTCAGCGGGATAGGGAAGAATGCAAAAAGGGAGCCCTGCCTGGGCTCCCTTTTTCAGGCCGAAAAGCGTTGACACGTGCTTAAGGGCTTACTGGCCGAGCGTGACCATGTCGCCCTTGAAGGCCACTTCCGTGACCACGTTGCCGGCACGGCACTCATAGCGCTGACTGTCCGGATTGGCGCGCTGTTCGTAGTAGCTGGTGATATTGACGATGGCATCGGCCCCCACCTGGCGGGCGCGATCCTGCAGGGCCAGCAGCGACTGAAGGGCGGCCAGACGGCAGGACTCCGCATCGGTACGCAGCGCCGCCCGCACCTTGTTGGAGCTGTAGAAGCCGCCACGGCGGGTCTGGATGGCCGGATGCTGCTGATCGGCAAAGTAGAGCCGGATCGAGGGATCGAGCTTTTCCTGCGCTTCAGGCTGGGTCATGACCTCGGCCAGCGGCTGCATCAGAAAGGTGTTGCGTGCCTGTGCAGGGCCTGCCGTGGCCAGCATGATCAGGGCGCCCGTCATGGCCGCGGCCATGGAGACTTTAAAGGGCAGGTGGAAGGTCATCGAACATCCTCCGAGAGGTATCAAAAAGGCAGGGTGCACAATGTAGCCTGTCACACACGTTTGCGAAAGACCGCGCCACCGGCGCACCTTTGATGATCAGTCTGAAAGTGGTTTGCGAAAGGCCTGAAAACAGTGCTGGTTGCGCGGCAGGGCGACCACCCGATGCGCGTCCAGACCCGGGACACTGACAGGCTCGAGTCGATTGATGGCTGGAATATCCCTGGGGCCGACCCGGTTATAAGGTGGTTGGTCGTTCCAGCCCAGCAGCAAAAGGCCGCCCGGTCGCAGGCAGTCCACGCAGGCGCCAAAGGCGCGCTCGACATCGGCCTGCTCATTGAGTCCCCAGCCCAGCACGCCGTTGCACAGCACGGCGTCGAGCGCTTCATGAGCAATGTGCTCACTCAGCGACGTCAGGTTGCCCACGATATGGCTGTCGCCGCCAAAGGAGCGCTTGGCCGCGTCCAGGTCGATGGTCGTGACTTCGGCCTCGCCCAGCAGCGCCGGGTAGTGATGGGTATACCAGCCACAGCCCACCATCAGGACACGCTGGATGCTCTCATCGCGTGCAATGGCCGGCAGGATGCTGTTTTCAAGCATGATGCGGTCACGATAGGGATAGCGCAGTCGTACACCGTGGTGATCCAGCGTACGCAGGGTCGTGGCCGTCCAGTCATACAGCGCTGCCTTGAATGTCATGCGGCGTCTCTCTGATTATTGTCGTGATATCATACGAAACACGCGAAGGCCGTGCCCTGCCTGACGCCGGTCTGAAAAAGCACAATCAGAACAATTTTTTCAGAAAAGCCCGCCGTTGACGGCAATCACCTGACGGGTCACGTAGCTGCTGTCGCCGGAGCACAAAAAGCTGATGACGCCGGCGACCTCCTCGGCTTCCCCCATGCGCTGCATCGGCACGATCTGCTTGATGTCGATATCGACACTGTCGGTCATGTCGGTATTGACCCAGCCGGGTGCGATACAGTTCACCGTGATCTTTCGTTTTGCCAGCTCCAGCGCCAGTGACTTGCTGGCCGCGATCAGCCCGCCCTTGGCCGCGCCGTAGTTGACCTGGCCGCGATTGCCGATCACGCCGGCCGCCGAGGAGAGCACCACGATGCGCCCGGACGTTCGGCGCTGGATCATGGGCATGACCAGCGGCCTGAGCACATTATAGAACCCGCCCAGGTCGACATTGAGCACGCTGTCCCACTGTGTGTCCGTCATGCCCGGGAAGGGCGCATCCTGATGAAAGCCGGCATTGAGCACCACGCCGTAGTAGGCGCCGTGCTCGGCGATATCGGCTTCCAGGCAGGCGCGGGCCTCGTCGCGCGCGCCCACGTCAAACTGCAGAAGGCGCGCCTGGCGCCCCATGGCGATAATCTCATCGGCAACCGTGCGCGCCTGCGCCTCGCTGTGGCGATAATGGACGACGATATCGAAGCCGTCGCGGGCCAGACGCAGGGCGGTGGCCCGGCCAATGCCGCGACTGGCGCCAGTAATCAGGATGGTCTGTGACATGTCACGTTCCGATAAAGGGTGTGGAAATGAAAGGCAGTGCCCGGGGGATGGCGAGCGTTACACGGCAGCCGTTTGCAGCACGCTCAGATTGGCCCGTGCCAACCAGTGATACTCGGGGTTCTCGCCGGGCCGATAGAGCACGCCGTTGAAGGTGCCCAGGCCGCTGTCGGCGAGGGTGTCCACGCTTAAGCTGATCGCCAATGGCTGATCAAGAGGGAGATGATCAACCCGGGCCTCGAACCGGCGCGCGCCCAGCAGCATGCCCTGGCGGGGTGTGCCGCCCTCCCGGGGCTGCAGGGTCGACCAGGCGGCCGAGGCCTGGGCCATCCACTCCAGCGCCACCTGCACCGGGATGCCACGCGGTTCGGCAAAAAGATCCCCTGATGAGGGCGTGACGGCCACCACGATGCGCTCGGCATCAGCGTCCACCACGTGATCGAGCAGACACATCGGCCCCTGATGCGGCACCAGCGATGCCATGGGCGGCCAGCCGGGCTGCTCAGTACGGGACTCACCCATCGCTGCGCTCCAGTACCAGGGCGGCGTTGTTGCCGCCAAAGGCAAAGGCGTTGGAGAGCGCCACGCGCGGCTGTCCGGTGGTATCGGCATCTACCAGCGACAGCGGCATCAGCGTCTCATCAAGCGCTTGATCATGAACGTGGCGCGGCAGGAAGCCGTGTTCCAGCGCCAGCCAGCAAAAGGCAGCTTCAAGTGCACCGGCGGCGCCCAGGGTATGGCCGGTCAGCGCCTTGGTCGAACTGGCCGGCGGCGGGTGCTCACCGAACACATCATGCAAAGCCAGCGCTTCCATGGCGTCGTTGTGCGTGGTGGCCGTGCCATGCAGGTTGAGATAGTCGATTTCGCCAGGGCTGCGACCGGCCATGTTGAGTGCCTGACGGATGGCGGTAATGGCGCCCTGGCCGTCCGGTGCCGGTGCCGAGATGTGGTGGGCGTCCGAGCTTTCGCCGTAGCCGGTGAGCTGAACGCCGCCGGCCTCGCGGGTGACGATGAACAGTGCCGCGGCCTCGCCGATATTGATGCCGCACCGATCCCGGGTAAACGGCTGACACGGCGCATCGCTGATCGCTCCCAGGGCGTCAAAGCCGTGAACGGTCAGGTTGCACAGGGTGTCGGCGCCGCCGGCAATCACGGCGTCCGCCTGCCCGGACAGCAGCAGTCGGCGCGCCGCACTCAGCGCCCGGGCACCGGAGCTGCAGGCCGTGGAGATGGTCCAGGCCGGCCCCGACAGCCCCAGATGGGCGCGAATGAAATGCGCCGGCGCACCGAGCTCCTGATGGGCATAGCGATAGCGCTCGTCAAAGTCGTTGCCCGGTCCGGTGCGGGCAATGGCGGCCTCGGTTTCCGAGATGCCTGAGGTACTGGTGCCCATGACCACCGCGATACGGTGCGGTGCATGACGCGCCAGGGCCTCGTCAAGCTGTGGCCCGAGCGCCTTCAGCGCCGTGGCGATCAGCCGGTTGTTGCGGCTGGCGTGCTCGACAGGCCAGGCGTCACCCGAAACCAGCGCCGCCGTGACATCGCCCAGCGCCAGCATGCGGCCGGGCGTGTAGCGTTCGCTGACCGTCAGCCCGCGCCGCCCGGTGGTCAGCGCGTCGATAATGGTGTCGTGATCACCGCCGAGGCTGCAGATCACGGCAGGGGATGAGAGTCGACAGTGCGCGGATGTCATGGGGTCTCTCCGGCGTTGTTGTCATCGCCAAAGGGCGTGATGACCATGCGATAGCCGATCTGAAAATCGGTCAGCACGTCATGGGTCTGATCCACGGGTGTGTTGATGGTATCGATACGGGCGATAAGCGTGTCGCCATCGAGAATTTCGCGCACCCGGCCATGCTCGAAGCGCTGGTCGCGCACCTGCCAGGCACTGCCCTGAAAGGCGTCCTGTAGCTCAGCCTCCGAGCGCAGGCTCCACTCCAGGCGCTGGACAAACCACTTCGCCGGGAAGGGCGGCTTGTCCATGATTGACTGGGTGTAGCGCGCGCCCTCGTCATCACGGATCAGGGTGACAAGACGCTGGCCGGTGGGCGTGGCGATCACCACGCGCAGGCCTTCCGGGGAGAGACGAATGACCGACAGCAGCGTCTGCGCATCGCGCGCATCGTCAAAGGGCGTGATGGTCAGTTTGCGCTTGAGGGTTTGCGCCTCGCCCTCCCAGCCGGGCGCGGTCCGGGGCGCCATGGCCGGGGCGCTGCAGCCGGCCAGCAGGGCTAGGATCAGCAGGAGCGCGCAGGGCCACAGGCGGCGCGCTGAAAGCGAGTGTGGCAGAAAGGGCAGTGCTGTCATGCGGCGTGTCCACACAGTTGGGCCAGGGTGTCGAGATGGCGACGCGGCTGGCTGACGAAGGGGTTGTCGTCATCCCATGCGTAGCCTGCCAGTACGGCGCTGATCATGCGTCGCAGGTAGGCCGGCGGCTCGGGATGGAAAATGATGGCCGGCAGGCGGCCGTCATACCAGGCCTCCACGAAGGCGCGGAAGGTATCGATACCGTGGCGCAGCGGGCGCTCGAAATCCCCCTGCCAGTCCGCGTCACCGCCTTCAAGCTGCGCCCTGACCAGCGGCGTAGCCAGGTAGGCCGAGCGCACCGCAACGGTGACGCCGGAGGAGAAGATGGGGTCGAGAAACTCGCCGGCGTTGCCGAGAATGGCATAGCCCGGGCCGGTGAGGCTGGTAACGTTGCGGCTGTAACCGCCCAGCGAGGCGACGGGACGATGGGGCCTTTCAACATCAAGCCAGCCATCAAGTTCACTAAAGGCATCAAAGCAGGCCTGAAAGCCCGGCGCTTCATCCGTATCAGGCCCGGTCAGGTGTGCCAGTTCGTCAGGCGCGCCGACAAAGCCGGTTGAGGCGCGGCCGTTGGCAAAGGGAATGACCCAGTACCAGACGTTGGCACGGGCGTGCAGTCCGATCTGGATCTTGGTGCGGTCAAACGCGTACGTCTCGCAGGCCTCCGGCTTGAGCGGCAGATGGGTAAAAAGGGCTTGTCGCTGCGTCAGATGCGTCTCTTCCAGCGTGCCCTCAAGGCGCGCCAGCACCTGGGCCAGACCGCTGGCATCCAGCACGAAGCGCGCCTTCAGCCGCCATTGCTGGCCCTGTTCATCGCAAATGGTCAGCGCCGGCGCGTGCCGGTCGCTGTCAAAGGCCATGACCCGCTGGCCGAAGCGCACCTCGGCGCCACGCGCACACGCCGCCTCGATCAGGCGCTGATCAAAGTCGGCGCGCTCGACCTGCCAGGCCTGCCCGGTGCCCTCGCTCGATTTGTCCTCGAAATCGATATCCACTCGCTGGTCGCCGCGCACAAAGCGGGCGCCGTTTTTCATCTGATAGCCGGCATCGGTGATCATGTCGGCAAGGCCGGCGCGCTCAAGATCCATCAGGCACTGTGGCAACAGGCTTTCGCCGATGGAAAAGCGCGGAAAGTGCGCCGCCTCGATCACAAGGACGCGATAGCCGGCGTCGGCCAGCATGGCCGCTGCGACGGCACCGGCCGGCCCGGCGCCGATCACGGCCACATCGGTGTCCTGCTCGGGGGTCCCTGTTTCAGACATCATGGTCTCGGTCAGGCGTGATGCAGAAGTTGTCATGGCGTTATCCATGGTCATGGGCATTGTCATGAGGTGTGGTCTGATCCGGCGGCAGGCGGTGCTGCACCAGCGCCGTGAGCAGCCAGACGCTGGCCAGCCCGATCAGGGTGGTCATGCCGATGTGGTGCAGTACCGGCGTGGCACTGAAGGCCAGCAGGCCAAAGGCCAGCAGACTCGAAATGATTGACAGCGTGATCGCAAGCCAGGCGTGATGCGCTCTGGGATGTTCCTGCATGAAGATGCCGGCGTCCAGCCCGATGCCCAGCACCAGCAAAAGCGCCAGCTGATGGAACAGATTGAGCGGCACCCCCAGCAGGGCGTAGAGCGTGAGCACGGTCAGGATGGCGCCGCCGGCCGGGGCGATGACCCGCCAGGTGCGCCACCGATAGCGCAGCGCCAGCAACAGGGTCAGCGCAACAAGGGCGCCGGCGACCCACTGCGCGATCTGACGGCGCAGCTCGCCCAGCACCGCGCTGATCTGCTCGACCCGGTCGACCAGCTCGATGTTTTCATCACTGCGCGCAAGGCTTGCCAGCTGCTGGCGCGCACGATCATCGATGCCGCCGTTGAGCGTGATCATGCCACCCACCTGGCCCCGGTCGATCTCGCCAAGCCACAGGCGCTGGTCGCTCTCGCCCAGCGGGCTTGCCAGCCAGTGATCCAGCGTCAGCGGGGGGGACTGCTCCAGGGCTTCCAGGGCGCGCTCGTACAGGGCCGGCGGCAGCCCGGCCGAGGCATAGACCTGATCGAGCTGCTGCTGATAGAGCGTGCGGGTGCGCTCAAGGTTGGTACTCTGACGTGACCGGGAGGGCACGCGCTCGGCCAGACTGGTGTAGCCGCCCAGATGGCCCTCCTGCATCAGCGACTCCAGCAGGGGATTGAGCGATTCGACGCGGCCGAGAAAGCCTTCGGTGTCGTGGGCCATGACCAGCAGATAGACGGTGCCGGTATCGCGGCCCAGCTCGCGTTGAACCAGTGCCTCATCGCCCAGCAGCTGCTGTGAGGAGGTGTTGATCAAGCGCAGGCTGTCATCGCCCTGCAGGCGCACGCCGGCAATACTGATGGCCACCAGTGCCAGTACCAGCGCCAGCCGCGGCCCGAGCCGGCCGCGTAGCCGGTCGAGTACCCCCCAGAGCCTTTCGGCCAGCGCTCGCGTACCCGGCGTGGTATGCACGCGCGTCAGCGGCAGCCACAGCACCACCGTCAGCCAGGCGCCCACCAGACCGCAGCCGGCAAATATGGCCATCTGACGCAGCCCCGGCATGGGCGTGAAGGCCTGCACCACGTAGGCCATGACGCTGGTCACCAGCCCGAGTGCCAGCCCCGGCAGCATGCGGCGCAGCCGGAACTCTCGGCCTGCCAGCGTGCGGGCGCACTGCAGGTGCAGCGCATAATCGATCGCCACCCCGATCAGACTGCTGCCAAAGGCAATGGTCAACAGATGAATGCCCTGAAACCACCACAGCGTGATCGCCAGGGCAAACACGCCGCCGGCGACCAGCGGCAGCAGCAGGGTGGCGATCGTGACCGGCGAGCGAAAGACCACCAGCAAAATCAACAGCACGCCGATCAGCGAGCCCAGCCCGATGGTGCTGATCTCGCTTTTGGCCTGATGGGCGCCATCGGCGGCGTGAAAGACCATGCCGGAGCGCCATAGCTGCGCGTCGGGGTGCGCCCCCTGGAAGTCGTTGATGGCGTCGGTCAGGCGATCCTGCAGGCCGGTGTCCCAGGCATTGCCTGAAAGCGTTGCGGTCATGACCACCAGCGACCGGCCGTCCACCTCGAGCGTGACCAGATCGCCCCGGGTATCGAAACGGGTGGAGAGCTGACTGTCGAGCCAGCGATCCAGCAGCCCGAAGGGGTCGCGTACCGGATGCTGATCAAGCCCGGTGGGCATGATCAGTGAGGCCAGCGCCTGACGGCGCAGATCGTCGGTGTCACCACTGTCGATGGTGGCGCGCAGATTCTCGCCCAGCAGGCGATAGCGCGACGGGCCCAGCACCTCCAGCAGATTGTCGAGCTGATAATCGCCGGGGCGATAGCGCAGTTCACTGACTACGTCGGCGTCTTCGAGCGTCTGTGCCAGCGCACCCGATGCCTCGTTCGGCTGCTCGGCCTCCAGCAGCAGCACGAAGCGATGGGTGAAAGGGGCGCTGAGCTGATCGTTGGCGCGATCGACCCCGGGAGACTGGTGGGTCTCGGGCAACAGCGCTGTAATGCGGGTATCAAGGCTTGCCCCACGCAGCAGTTGAACGCTGCTGAAGGCCAGACAGGCCGTCAGGACCATCAGCCACAAAAGGGCTGGCAGGCGCGTGGCGCGCATCATGGTTATGGCGCCTGTCGTGAGGAGGTATCAGCGGTGCCGGGGTCTTCCTCGGGGGGCAGCAGATGGATGTTGAGCCGATCCCCGTCAGCCATGGCCATGTTGATCTGCTCGAGGCGGTTATCGCCGCGCATGTCGATACTGTCGAGATACTCTGCCAGGCCCTGCTGACGCGGCACCAGGGTGGCGTGCCATGCCTGCTGGTTACCTTCAAGCGTGACCTCGAAACGATCTGCCAGCGTCGAGAGCTGACCATTGAGCAGCTGCATGATCAGGGTGGCCACGCCCGCCGGATCATCGTCGAGGCGCTCGCCGTTGCGACGGATGCCGGCTTCGGAAAGCTCCATGGTCTCTTCCACCGGTGATTCCAGCGACCAGGTCACGCGATTGCCCTGCTCGAAGCGGTAGCGACCGCGGCCATCAATCTGCGTATCCAGATCGGCCAGATAACGGGTCTGCTCGAAGCGACCGGCCACGTCGCCCTGGGCGGCCAGATGGTCTGCCAGCGACTCAAGGCTCATGGCGTGGGCCGGCAGGGCCGCAAGCCACAATGGAAGCGTGGCAAGGACAAGGGACAGTGATCGTAAGCGCTTGCGACAAGACATGTAACTCAAGCTCCTGAGCCGACAGGACAGCGGGTGTCCGGGGGTTAACGGGGTGGGCGTGCGTCTGGTTTCTCGGACTGCCAGAACGGGTAAAAGTTGAACCACTGTAGCGGATAACGACAGCAGAAATGCTCAAGGCGGCTGACAAAGTGCGCCATGGTTTCCTGCATCCAGGCATCGCGCTCCCGGCGCGACAGCGCCCCGGCGTCCCCCAGCGATTCGAAGTGCACGTGATGGGTCTGCCCCTCACGCGCGCAGACCAGCAGATAGAGCGGGCAGCGCAATAGCATGGCAAGCCAGAAGGCCCCCTCGGGGAAGGGCGCCTTTTGTCCGAGAAAGTCGATCCAGCGGCGCCTGGCACCTGCTTCAACGGGTTCGCGGTCGGCGGCGATGACCACAAAGCCGCCTTCGGCCACGCGGGCCTGAAGCCGCTGGGCCGTGGCGGGGCCCATGTCGCTGACCTCGATCATCTCCACCGGCATGGGACGGTCAATCCCGGCAAACAGGGAATTAAAGCGTTGCGCATGCTGCGTATGCATGACCACGCTCATCTTCAGGTCGCGGCGCAGGCGGCCCAGCGCCTGACAGACCTCGTGGCTGCCCAGATGCGTGACCACGATAATGCCGCCCCGGCCGGCATCGATGGCGGCTCTGAGTGTCTCGCGCTGTTCGATATGGATGGATTCGGGCGTAATGCGCCCGTAGAGCGCCAGCACCTTGTCCAGAATGGCCGTACCGAAGGTCGTGAAGTGGCGCACGGTGGTCAGGCGCGGCAGCGCCACCGACGGGCAGAAGGCCTTCAGGCGCTGCTGGTACTCCCTGGAGGCGTGCCGCGCGATCGGTCGGCGCAGCCAATAGTAGAGCCCGACCAGAAACAGGACCCCCTGATAGGCGCGCGCGCCGAAGCGGTCGTAAATGGCCAGCATCAGACGAATACCCCTGAGCGAGCCGGATTCGCTGATGGCCGACCAGTGGCGTTTGGCGCGTCTGCGTTGCAGTGATGTCATGAGGAACTCTTGTCTTGCACGTTGTGCGGATGCCGCCAGCGTCTGAGCAGCAGCGTCGGCAGTCGTATCAACATCCCCAGCGTCAGGCGCAGATGCATGCGTGCCATCAGGACGTTGTCGCGAAACATTCGGAAATGGGACACGCCATCCGTGGGATAGGTGACCCGCACCGGCAGATTGTCGACCGGCTGGCCGGTCCAGAACCAGCGCACCAGCACCTCGGTATCAAACTCCATGCGATCGCCACAGCCGTGGCGTGCCAGCAGGGTATTAACCGGGGCCAGCGGGTAAAGGCGCACGCCACACATGGTGTCGCGTAGCGCCGTGGAGAGCGTATTGCACCACACCCACACATGGGTGATATAGCGACTGATAAAGCGGTGCAGCGGCACGCTGTGATCAAAGCGCGGATAGCCAATGAAAAGCCGCTCGGGCTGCTGCCGGGCCGCCTCGATGAAGGGCGGCAGACTCCGGCGATCATGTTGGCCGTCGGCATCCACCTGCAGGGCGTGGGTAAAGCCAAGCGACTGGGCATGGGCAAGTCCGCTGCGCACGGCATGGCCCTTGCCCCGGTTACGCCCAATGCGCAACAGATGTACGTCACTCGCCTGCGCCAGTTGATCAAGCACCGCGGCGCAGGCGGCATGACTGCCATCATCGATGAGCACGATGGGCAGATCCAGCGAGGCCAGCCCTTCGCAGGTCGCCACAATGGCATGTTCATGGTTGTACACCGGCACCAGCACGCAGGGGGAAAACGCAGCGCCGTCGCGGGCATGATTCATGAAGACTCCCGGGGTTCGGTTGCCGGGTCGACACCGAGCAGACGCAGCTGCAGATGCTGACCGCGATGAGATCTGACGCTCACGGTCAGGGCGTCATGCTGGCGACTCAGCGTCATGACGGCGCGATCACCGGGTAAAAGCGGCGCGGGAAAGCGCACTCGTCGCATGTCGCGCCATCGATCCGGCGCGTCGAACAGGCGTTCGGCCTGCTGACGGGCCCAGTGGATGAGCGCGATGCCGGGCACGATCGGCCGTCCCGGAAAGTGGCCCTCCAGCGCTGCCAGACGCTCGGGGATTTCCAGCGTGATCCGGCGCTGATCGGGGTCCGGTGACTCGATGTCCAGCCAGCGCGGCTGGCGGCGATCATCGAGATCATCAAAGAGATGGCGTGCCATGGCCCGGGTCAGCTTGCCCTGGGCGTTGACCGGCAGCCGGTCTACAAAGCGCCAGAAACGCGGCAGCACCACGGGTTCAAAGGCGCCGGCCAGATGGGCGCGCAGGTCACTGATGAGCCGGCGGCGCGTGTCGTGATCATGGGCAATGGCGTCGTGCGCCATGGCGATGACCGCGCCAATACGCCCGCCCGAGTGGTCAATGGTCAGGCAGCGGGCCGCCAGTACGCCGGGGAAGGCTTCAATGTGATGGGCCAGCCCTTCCAGCGACACGCGCTTGCCGGCCACCTTGACGATGCGATCGGCGCGCCCGTGGAGGGTGAAGCGCACCGGGTGCTCGCTGAGCAGCTGGATGTGGTCGGCCTGCTCATGCCACTGTTCGGGCCTGGGCAGCCGCTCTGACTGCAGCAGCGTGCGCGCGCCATCACTACGAAGTCTTACGTCATCAAGCGCCTGCCAGATCGTATCCTGACCGGTCCGGCGCCAGGCGATGGCACCACTTTCCGAGCTGCCGTAGATCTCGATGAGTTCACTGCCCAGCACGGTCTCGGCCTGGGCGGCGGCTTTCTCATCAAGTGGTGCGGCGGCACTGAAGATTCGCCCCGGGCCGCGGCTGGGCATGCCGATGGTGCTGCCGGGCAGGCGTGAGAGCTGCGGCGGTGAGCTGATCAGGGCACTGACCGGCACGTTCGAAAGCCACTCGGCGAGCGTCTCGGGCCAGGTGACGATCTCCAGACCAAAGGGGTGCGAGGTCGCCAGCGCTCTCAAAAGCCCGGCGGTCAGTCCCCAGGTGTGCTGATGGCTGACCTGGCTGATGACGACGCCCTCGGCCAGCGGCCAGTGGCGCTCAAAGGCGGCAACTTCCGCCTCCAGCTGGCCCAGAGTGCGATGGATGGGGGTGGGTTCGCCGCTGGAACCGGAGGTGAACAGCACCACGGCGTCCTGCTCGGGGGAGAGTTCGGGGGCCAGGGTGACGTGCGCGTCAGGCGGCGGTGTCGGCCGAGCGCCCGGCAGCTCGCCGAGCAGAACCAGATGGCGTCGGCGTAGCTGGGCCACGGTCTCGGACAGGGCGTCGCCGGGCAGCCAGACCCGGCGTCCGGCGTGCCAGAGCCCCAGCAGGGCCGCGGTAAAGCGCCAGGGGTCGCTGTCATACAGCGCCACTTCCCGATCCGGTGGCAGGGGCAGATTGGCCCAGGCCCTGATGGCGTCACACAGCTCGCCGCGGGTGCGTCTTTGCTGGCCGGAACGGGCCACGATGTCCGTGGCCTCGCCCGACAGCCACGGGCAGCGCGTCAGCGAGGGCGCAGAGAGAGGGTGAGCGCTCATGCGTTCACCGCCCGGCGCCGGACCCGCTGGCGCACCAGCCACTCACCCGACATCAAAAGGGCCGCCAGGGCGTAGCTGAGGGCGCCGGTCCAGGTCTGCCAGGCGTGTAGTGGCGCATGGAGCGCCAGTACCAGTGCTACCACGGTATTGAAACTCATGAAAATGCCCCACATCCAGGTCACCCGGCGGGTATAACGCACGCCTTCGAGGGGCAGGTCGGGTTCCGACAGGCGTGCCAGACGCTCGATGAGGGGGGTGGTGCGCAGGCTGCCCAGAAAGAGCAGCGCCAGCGACAGGTTGATCATGACCGGGTAAAGGCGCACGCCCAGTTCTGCCTGTCCGCCGGCCAGCAGCGCCAGCAGCGTCAGCACTACCAGCGCCCAGCGCCAACGATGCTCGCCGGCCAGCCACTGGGCGCCTGCCAGTATCACAAATGTGATTAAAAGGGCGTGGGTGCCCCAGAGGGGCAACACAATCCACAGGGCGGCCGGAAACAGCACCATCGACAGCGTCGATGACCAGTGACGTGGGCCGGGGCGTGCGGCTGGCGTGGCTCCCATCATGGACCTCAGTCGCTGCGACGCTCGGCAACCAGTGCGCTGAGCTGTCGCAGACTGGCAAAATGCTCGCGGTTTTCTTCGGCATCGCTGTCCAGGCGGATGCCGTAACGCTTTTGCAGCGCCAGCCCCAGTTCCAGCGCATCGATGGAGTCGAGCCCGAGTCCTTCGCCAAACAGGGGAGCTTCAGGCTCGATATCGTCAGCTGTAATATCTTCAAGCTCCAGCGCTTCGATAATCATGTTGGCGACATCGCGTTCAAGTTCGGTCAATGGGGTATCGGCCATGTGGCGTTCTCCAGGATCCTTGTTGTCGTGCCCGGGCAGACGAGTACGCGGCTGAATCCTCGTCTGCCCCGCAGGTTCGGGCGGCATATGATGCCAGAACCGGACGTTCTTTGGGGCGCTATCCAGCCGGCGTCGTGTCCATCACCTCAAAAGCTTGCCAGCGAAGGACGGGCGTGCGCGCGATCAGATCGCTCCCGCCCATCAGCCAGTCCGTGAGCAGCGGCGGTGTGATGGTCTGCGCCGGTTCGTCGGTCGTGTCGGCAGCGCGGGCCTGTAGACACACGGCATCGGGGGCGGGGGACAGCGACAGCTCCATCAGTATGGCGGAGGGGTGTTGTGGCGCCTGCGTCTGGATGCGATAGCGCTCGGGCACCGGCGAGTCGGTCAAAATCAGCATGACGCTGTCGCATCCCTCCGCCAGATAGCCTCGGGCCTCGCTTAAAAGCGCCTCGAACTCCTCACCGGCGGCGGCCAGCGCGGCCATCGAGGCGTGATTGTCAAAGGCGATCGAGTAGACGCCCAGCACGGCGTTGTGCACCGACAGTCCGAACCGGGCCGGCGAGAGCGGCTCGCCCTCGAACAGCGTGTCGAGCATGTCCAGTGGGCGGTGGCCGTCGCCGTGGCGCGAGGCGTGCAGTATCGGCATGGTGGTGCGCTCATGGGCACTCATCTCGCCCAGCAGCGTGCAGACCGCGCGTCCCAGCGGAGTCAGGCGCCGTCGCAGCAGGGCCGGCACGCTGGGGGCTGGCGGCTTCTCATCGGTGATGACACACGCCGGCACGTCCTCGCCGGCGCGCTCGGGAAGCCAAGCGCGCCAGCGGTTGAGATAGAGCGTGGGTAGTGCGGTATCAGCATGGGGTAAGCAGTCCATGCGAGCCTCCCGGAAAGTGACATCTGATTGTAAGCGGCAGGCGTGGTTTCATAAACCGGGAGTATGACAAACATGACAGACGGTCATGGTAATGCTGCCCGGGCGCTGATCGCCACAATGGCATGGCAGTGTCTGTCCAAAACAGGTGTGATACACCCTGATTCAGGCCTTGTAAGGCTTTATACGGAGTTTTGAATGGCGCTTTCCACAGACGATCGCAATCGCCGACGCTTCATGCGTCGAGCTCTGACCCTGCTGCCTGTTGCCGGCATGGCGAGTGTACTGACGACCCCGGAGCGGGCCCAGGCCAGTGAGTCACGCGAGCGATCCGAAGCGCTCGACATGACCGCCCGCAATAACATTCTTTACTGGGGCGCCGACCCGACCGGCAAGCGTGACAGCTCGGCGGCCTTTATCCATGCCGCGCGCTCCAGCATCGTCAACAGCCTGTACGTGCCGCCGGGAAGCTACGCGATCGGCCAGACGGTCGATCTCAAGGGCAAGAATCTCGTCGGCCCCGGCAGGCGGCGTTTCAAGCACAGCGATCACGCCAGGCTGATGCCGTTTCACTCGCTGGGCGACGGCGTCATGTTCACCAACCATGGCCCGGTGGTGCGTGATCTCAACTTTTCCAATAATCGAGAGGGGCGCTGGAAAGGTACCTTTATCGACAGCAGCGGCTACAACACTGTCATCGAGAACGTCCATTTCACTTCCGCCGAGACGGCCATTCGGGTCAGGGAGATCATGGTCAACTACAACCTGCTGCGCTGTACCTTCATTGGTGTGAGTGTTGGCGTGCAGGTAGACGACGAAAAGGGTGAAAATTCCACCACGGCACGCTTTGTCGGCAACGAGTTCAACTATTCCGATAATGGCATCATTTTCAAGAAAAATGTCTATGGGGCGACCTTTCAGGACAATATCTTCGAGGCCCTGAAAGGGGATGCCATTCGCGCCCGGCTGATCTATCGCTCCAGCTTTATCGGCAACTGGTGGGAAGGCCGCAACGGCGGTGAATCGCCCTGGCCCTGTGTGCGGATCACCGAAAGCCAGCAGTTCATGAACTGCTTCGCCTCGTCCAACACCTGCGTTTACGGCTGGACCAACGTCTTCAAGGACGGCAAGCACAGCGGCAGCATGGGCGGGGTGTCGCTGGATGGCGGTGAGGTGGTGATTCGCAACTCGACCGGCAACGCCCTGCGGCTATCGCCGGATTCGCTGCGCGCCGAGGCGGATGAGTGGAAGCCGGCTACGCCGCTGGTGATTCAGTCGAGCCACTCCGCCAAAACCCGTCAGACCAACCCGATTGTCCTGCGCCACAGCGGCCCCGAGGGCAATGTGGTGTTTGATACCGACACGGAGACCAAAAACAAGGGCGTATGGGACGGTGCCCTGCGCTTTGCCTCCCAGCTCGATGGCGACGACAAACTGTTGTATGACGATTACCGCGTTAATCGTGGTCGCCCGGGCATGGTCGGTAAAACGTCGCTGGTGGACAAGAAGGGAGAGGTGCGTCATGCCCTGACCGGCATCCCGCAGTTTGTCAAATGGCGCAAGGGCGGCGGCCCCGGCTGTGACTTTTTCAGTCGCTGCGAGGCGGTCGATGACGGGAAGGTCGAGTTTTCCTTCCCCGACGGCGAGGTGGAACTGCGTGACCCGATCATTACGGTCACGGTGGAGGATGCCGGCATCGTCCATGACGGCATCGAGTACCTGTCGGCCTATTCCGGGTCGTCCAAATATCAGGCCTGGAAGGGGTTTCGGGTCCGCTTTGTCGAGCGCCAGAGCGGCAAACCAGCGCTGCCCGAGAGCTTCAGCCTGTCGATCTTCCATCCGGGCTGAGGCCCGGCCCGTCCGGCAGCGCCCTTACACACTGTCGCCAACCGGTGCCGGGCGGGGCTGATGACGACGCTCAGGCAGGGCGTCCGGGCGCAGGCGGCGTGAGAGCACATCCACGCCCATGTTGATCAGGGCCGTTATCATCAAAAGGGCGACGGCCTGATCAAACATCAGATACTCAAAGCTTGAGTCAATGTGAAAGCCCAGCGTAACCACGCCCAGCATCCCCAGAAGCGCCGTCTCGCGCATGATGACCTCGGCCCGATAGAACAAAAGCGCCAGAATGCCGGGGTAGATGCGCGGCAGCAGTTCGTGGCTGTACAGATTGATCCCTCGAATGTCGGGCAGTCCCGGCCTTATCTCATCGGCATGGCGGGCGGCCAGAAAGGCGATCAGGGCGCCGTTGTGCAGCGACAGCGCAATCCATGCCGGCAGCAGCGACGGGCCGGTCAGCAGCAGCAGGATAAAGGCCAGCAACAGCTCCGGCGTCGAGCGCATGACAATCAGCGTGCTGCGCCCCAGGGTGCGCGTGGCACGGTTGCCGAAATGGCGGCTGACCAGTGGCCATGCCAGCAGGGCCACCAGCAGTGAGCCGACGGTGCTCATCAGTCCCAGCAGCAGGGTGTTGCCGATGGCAGGCAGCAGATCCGGCAGCCCGGAAAACCACCCCGGAAGCGCAGCGATATCGCCACTCAGCAGCGGCTGGGGCCAGATGTCATGACTTAAAAACTGCCACAAAAGTGTCGGGTTGACGCTGGGCCAGGGCCCGAGCAAAAACGCCGTCCCCAGCAGCCAGGGCACGAGCAGGCGGCGGTGTGCCCACCAGGGCAGCAGTGCAATCAGCAGGTAAAAGGCCCACAGCAGGGCGCCGCCCTCGTGATAACGCCCCTGACGAAAGGCGCTTTCCAGGTAATAACCAAGCGTCGGCAGTCCGACAAACCCCAGCAGCACGCTGGCGCGCAGGGCACATTCAAAGCGATAGCGCGTGTAGCCTGATAGCCTCTGCCAGGCGAGCGGCAGTTCGGTATAGACAAAGCGTGACAGCCGGTCGGTTCTGGATGAGAGCATGCGCGCCGGGCGGCGATCGATCTGGGCCAGGATTTCGGCATAAACCTTGGCAAACGTCGCGGCATAGGGCAGGGCGATGGCGGCCAGTGCCGTAATGGCGGAGAGCCCGAAAACCTGCAGAAACAGCAGCGCCCAGAAGAGCTCGTGGATGGCGCGTACAAAGGCGCACAGCGTGCGCACCAGACGTGAGCGCATGAATATCAGGGCCAGCGGAAATCCGAGCACGATACCCAGCACCACGCCCCACAGGGCAAAGGCGATCGTCAGCAGCAACGCCCGCAGCGGTGATTCGGTGGCCGTGATGTCGGGCAGGAGCATGCCCTTGAGCATACGTCCCAGTTCGCCCCACGGATCGTGGGTGGTGATCGACAGATCTGCCCAGGGCAACAGCAGCAGCGTGATGGCGATCATCGCCAGTGTCAGGCGCAAAAGCCTGGCGCCGACATTGTCGCCTCGAAGCCAGCTGAACCAGCCGGCGGGTGCCTCAGTCCGTGACATAAAGCACGTCAAGATCGCTGGCGCTCAGCTCATTGGCAGGGGCGTCGATAATGATGCGCCCGTCATCCAGACCGATGATGCGATCAAAGTGCGCCAGTGCCAGCTCACGTTGATGCAGGGCCACTACGCAGGTCTGGTGGCGAGCGTTGATCAGGTCAAGAAGACGCACGCCCTGGCGCGGATCAACGCTGGCGACCGGCTCATCGCCGATAAAGACCGGGCGTTTTTGATACAGGGCGCGGGCAATGGCGACACGCTGCTGCTGGCCGCCGGAGAGCTGGTCAACCTGACGCCGCAGTAGTCCGTCAAGGCCCAGCGTATCGGCAAGCTCACTGATCTCCTGCCAGCAGGTTGGGTCGGGTCGCAGCAGATTGATCAGATTCTGCCAGCGTGAAAAATGGGCGAGCCGCCCCATGTAGATGTTGTGATAGGCCGAAAGCGTGGGCACCAGCGCATTGGCCTGCGGGCACCAGGCGCTCTGGTCATCGAGTCGAAGACGCAGGGCCTCCAGCAGGGTCGATTTGCCCACACCACTGCGTCCCAGCAGGGCGATGCGATCGCCCTGCTGGATGCGCAGTGTCAATTCGGGGAAGACAATATGGTCGTCATGGCTCAGGCAGGCGTGATCAAATCCTGCGATCACGCCAGAGGCGCCCGGGTCGACAGTGGCAGTGTCCAGCATGGCCTTATCGCAGCAGCCCCAGCTCCTGACCGACCTTCTCGATGGGCGCATAGTCCTCGTTGGAGGCCGGGATAAAGCCTTCACGCGGGAAACTGGCCAGCAGGTCGGGGGCGGTCATGTTCAGCAGTGCCTTCTGAACGCGTTCCGTGGTGTTATCGCCATAATGGGCATCAACATCACCGCGAATGGTCCACTGGTAGTCCGGATAGGCCGGCGTTGACCAGATCACGTGTACCTTGTCGGTATCCACGCGGCCATCGGCCACGGCGGCTTCCCAGACGGTGTAATTGAGTGCGCCGACATCAAAGGCGCCGGACTCGACCAGCGCCATGGTGCGGGTGTGATCTCCTGAATAGCCCACCCGGGAGAACACCTCTTCGGGCGCTTCGTTGAAACGCTCGCGCAGATAGTAGTCGGGCATCAATCGTCCGGAGGTCGAGGTCTTGGCGCCGAAGGTAAAGGTCCTGCCTTCCAGGGCCTCCGGCAGTTCAGACTGATCCGCTTCAAGCCCCGTATCGGCATTGGCAATGAAGTACGTCTCGAACTCGGCGTCTTCCTTGCCCTGGGCAATCGCCCGGGAGCCCGGCACGATCTGGCGCGCCTGAACGCCGGTCAATCCGCCAAACCAGGCCAGCTGGACCTGATCGTTGCGAAAGGCACTGACTGCAGCGGCATAGGATTTGACCGGGACATACTCGACCTCCAGACCTGTCTGCTCGGAAAGGTAATCAGCGACCTTGTCAAAACGCTCGACCAGCCTTGCTTCGTCTTCATCGGGAATGGCCGTAAACCGGAAGGTGTCGGCAAGGGTGGTGGTGCTGAACAGCACAAGGGAAAGGGCAACGAGCCTGCGCATCGGGGAAACTCCTCAGAAGCGTCGAGTAGGGTTGAACGCGCATGCTAGCACGCCCGAGAACCTATATACGTCACTGCTGATATTTTTATGTTTCTCGTTCGATGCCCTGATGGGTTGGGGCACATGAAAAACCCCTCTCACGGGAGAGGGGTCCTGTTCCAACGAATGGGGCCGATCAGGCGCCAATGTCCTTGAGCGACTTGCCACTCATCAGGTTCTTTTCGATCTTCTCAAGCGAGACACCCTTGGTTTCGGGAATCAGGAGCAGGGTGAAGATGATAAAGACCACGTTGAGTACCGAGAGGATGCCAAACGTCATGGCGCCCCCGATGGCGGCGATCATGACCGGGAAGAACTGGCCGATGGCGAAGTTACCCACCCAGTTGGCGACCGTTGAGCAGCTCAGACCGAAGTCACGGCCGTTGAGCGGCTGGATCTCGGCGCACAGGGTCCAGATCAGCGGGCCTGCAGACATGGCAAAACCGGCCACAAAGATCAGCAGCGAGGCCATGCCGGTATACTGCAGGAAGGTCGTGGTCGGTCCGATGATCAGAATCGAGGACAGGACAGCCATGCTGACGGCCATGACGGTAAAGCCGGCATAGAGGATGGGTTTGCGGCCCAGACGGTCCACAAAGCCGATGGCAATGAAGGTCGCCAGAACGTTGACCAGACCGGTCGCGACCGTGCTCCAGAGCTGGGCGGCGGTGCCTTCAAAGCCCGACATCTGAAAGATCTGCGGGGCGAAGTACATGATGGCATTCATGCCGGTGAACTGCTGTACCAGCTGCAGGCAGATGCCCAGCATCACCGAGCGGCGGAAATTGGGGTTCTCCTTGAACATTTGAAAGCCGCGACTTTGCTGCTCAGCGTTGATGCTCTCCTCGATTTCGCCCATCTCGTAGTCGATTTCGGTCTTGCTGCTGCGCAGTTTGGTGAGCACCTGGCGGGCTTCATCGAAGCGATCGCGCGAGGCCAGCCAGCGAGGGCTGTTGGGCACCATGAGTACCCCGATGAACAGCATGGCGGCCGGAATCATCAGAACGCCGAACATCCAGCGCCAGCTTTCGATATAGCTAAAGGCCAGGTTCGACATGAAGGCCGCCAGAATACCGATGGTCACCATCAGCTGATAAAAGGAGATGGTGGTGCCACGAATACGCTCGGGCGCCACTTCAGAGAGATATAGCGGCGCGGTGAAGGAGGCCACGCCCACGGCCAGGCCCAGCAGGATACGGGCAGCGACCAGCATGTGCGGGCTGGTCGACATGACGGCCACCAGAGCACCGACAAAAAACAGCATCGAGCTGTACATCAGCGCCTTCTTGCGGCCAAAGCGCTGTGACACGGCGCCGGCGCCCATGGCACCCAGAGCCGCACCGACCATCATGGAACTGACGATCCAGCCTTCCATCAGGGTGGAAATCTGAAATTCGTTGACGATAAAGGGCAGGGCACCCGAGATGACGCCGATGTCCATGCCGAACAGCAGGCCGGCCAGTGCGGCCAAGCCACAGCTCAGCCATACCATGGGCACAATATCGGCATTTTTGACGGCGTCCGGTTTCGCCTGAGTGTACTGTGCAGCGCCTGAGCTGCTCCCTGAGTAACCTGCCATGTCATTTCCTTAATACAGCCATGATAAAAGGGGGTTGCTTAATCGTGTCAGCCATAAACTACCAGTGCCCCTGTCGGTGTACTGCGCCATTATGAGCTTTTGTCGCCATGTGCAGAGGGCGGGGCTCGATGAACATGATTCGTTGTCATGAACCCGGGAGATATGGTCACGAAGCGATGATTGGTTGCGTCATGAATCATGCGCACCATAATAAAATTGTTAAGGTAGGGTAAGGCCAGCAAATGTCACGTCTTGTTAGACCAAAGGCCTATGTCCGGGGTGTGGCGTAAGGCGTTTTATCATCCAGGCGTTCTGAAAATCTCATCCCCAAGGCAACAGAGTGCTGATATCATTGAGTCTTCATGCAGCCTCGATGCCGCCGAACTATCCTGTCAAATGACGCATGATCAGGGTTGCGCGCAGCCATGCCTGTGCAACGGTCTGCCCGACATGTCAGATGTATTGGTTCGACAGTGTTTATACCCGCAAGGGCAGACAATGGGGCTGCTACCTGCTGCCCTGATGGAAGCGAAGCAATGTGTTGCGAGGATGATGTCCTGATGTCTAACGTTGTCGGAAATCTACCAAACCGGGAAGGGAGCACGGCATGAGTGTGAATGACGACAACAATACTGCTGTCGATCTGGCGCTTTTCGGTGCGCTGGGCGATCTGGCCCTGCGCAAGCTCTATGTCGCGCTTTACCATCTGGATCGTGAAGCGTTGATGGCGCCGGAAACCCGTATTCTGGGTCTGGCCCGTCAGGAATACGACAATGATGCCTTCCGTGCGCGCGTGCGTGACGCACTGGAAACCCGTGTGCGCCCCGATGAGCGTACCGAGGAGAGCATGAATCGGTTTCTGGCGCGGCTGGACTATATCGAAATCGATTTTGCTGCCCCGGAAAGCTACAACCAGATTGCTCAGTGGCACGGCAACAGCCCGCGGCCGCTGACCATTTATCTGTCGGTGCCAGCCCGTTTGTACGGCGACATCTGCGCCAACCTGTCAACAAGCGGTTGCCTGGACGACGAATCCCGCGTGGTGGTCGAAAAGCCGATCGGCTATTCGCTGCAGACGTCCGAGGAGATCAACGACGCCATAGGTGCCGTTTTTGATGAAAGCCGGATCTATCGCATCGACCACTATCTGGGCAAGGAGACGGTGCAGAACCTGCTGGCCCTGCGTTTTGCCAATCCGCTGTTTGGCAGTCAGTGGAACCAGAGTCATATCTCGCACGTCGAGATTACCGTGGCAGAAACGGTCGGCATCGAGGGGCGCTGGGGGTATTTCGATCAGGCCGGTCAGCTGCGCGACATGGTCCAGAACCATCTGATGCAGCTTCTGTGCATGATCGCCATGGACCCGCCTTCCAACCTTGATGCCGACAGCATTCGCGATGAAAAGGTCAAGGTGCTCAAGGCGCTGCGTCCGTTTGAAGGCGAACGTCTGGATACCGATGTGGTGAGAGGCCAGTACATCGCTGGCACCATTGGCGGCAAGTCGGTACCGGGCTATCTCGAGGAAGAGGGCGCCAATGTCGATTCGCGTACTGAAACCTTCGTGGCCTTCAAGACCGAGATCCAGAACTGGCGCTGGGCGGGCGTACCCTTCTATCTGCGTACCGGCAAGCGCATGCCGGAAAAGCTCTCGCAGATCGTGATTCACTTCCGCCCACAGTCGCACTATATCTTTGATAATGACCAGCGCAGCATGGCGGCCAACAAGCTGATCATCCGGCTGCAGCCCGATGAAGGGATCGCCCTGCAGGTCCTGACCAAGGACAGCGGACTGGACAAGGGTATGCGCCTGCGTACCGGTCCGCTGCATCTGGACTTCCATCAGGCCTTCCCCTCGGCGCGTATTCCCGATGCCTACGAACGCCTGCTGCTCGAGGTCATGAAGGGGCAGCAGTATCTGTTCGTGCGTCGTGACGAGATTGAGTACTCCTGGCGCTGGATTGACCGCCTGATCCAGGGATGGGAAGCACGCGATATCCTGCCCAAGCGCTACCCGGCTGGCTCGTGGGGACCGGTATCCTCCATCGGCATGATCACTCAGGACGGACGCAGCTGGTATGAAGACTACTGAAGCAGGTGATGCGCGCACACGTCTGGCCCAGGATCTGGCCGTCAGTGTGGCCGGTGCGCTCAGAGAGGATCTGGAGCAGCAGGAGCGGGTGACGCTGGTGCTTTCCGGTGGCAGCACGCCGAAACCGTTCATGCAGGCGCTGAGTCAGCTTGAACTGCCGTGGTCACGCGTGGATATTACGCTGGCCGATGAGCGGTGGGTGTCCACCGATCACGACGACAGCAACGATCGCTTCGTGCGTTCCAACATGCTGATCAATGCCGCGGCCGAAGCCCGTTTTCATCCGCTCGTCAATGACGGGAAAACTCCCGAGGAAGGGGCCGAAGAGGTGGAGCAGCGCCTGACCGCGCTTGCCTGGCCTGCCAGTGTCGTGGTACTGGGCATGGGCGGCGATGGTCATACGGCGTCGCTGTTCCCGGACAGTGATCAGCTTGATGACGGGCTTGAAAGCGGGGCGCTGGTCATTGCTGCCCGTGCGCCGAGCGTTGGACAACCGCGCATTTCCCTGACGCGCGATCGCCTCATGCGCTCCCGCCGTCGCTATCTGCATCTCAATGGGGCGGATAAAAAGACCGTGCTGGCCCGGGCCATGGCAGGCAATGATCGTCATGAACTGCCGATTCGGGCTTTTCTTGATGCGCCGCTGGCACTTTACTGGGCGCCATGACACGATAAAGTATGTCCCGGCGCGTCGGAATGCGCCGGGCAAATAACAAGGGGCGGGTCGAGGATGCCTGTTTTCGGCCCGCTTGGTGCGGCGCATACCGCCGGGGTGATGATCAGGAGGTTTCATGGCATCGGACAAGCAGCTACCGTCCACACGTACGACCGAAATTGACAGTATCTGTCAGCGGACCACGGTAATCCCGGTGCTGACCATCCATCGCATTGAAGATGCCGTGCCGCTGTGCCGCGCGCTTTATGAGGGTGGCCTGACCGTACTGGAGATCACCCTGCGAACGGACTGCGCCATGGAAGCGTTGTATCGGCTGCGTGATGAACTGCCCGAGGCCAGTATTGGTGCCGGTACGGTTCTGACGCCGGCCCAGTATCGTCGCGCAGAAGACGCCGGCGTGGATTTCGTGGTCACCCCCGGCACGACCGATCGCCTGTACGAGTACGGTATCCAGAGCCCGGTGCCGCTGCTGCCCGGTATCGCAACCGCGACCGAGCTTCTGACCGGCTGGCAGTACGGCTATCGTCGTTTCAAGTTTTTCCCGGCCGAAGCCAGTGGCGGCGTGTCTGCGCTCAAGGCGCTGGCGGGCCCGCTGGGTGATGTCCAGTTCTGCCCCACCGGTGGCATCACACCCGACAATGCGGAAAACTATCTGCGGCTTCGCAACGTCATGTGCGTGGGTGGTACCTGGGTGGCGCCAAAGGAACTGATCGACAATGAGGACTGGGACGGTATCCGCGCCATCGCTCGCGAGACCGTGGCCACCATCAAGCATTAAGTGATGCGTTCACCGAGTTATCAGACGGCAGGGCATGAATGACCCTGCCGCTACCAGCTCTCTCGGCAGCCTCGGCTGTTGTTTTGCCCGTCTCGTTTTGAGGCGGGCTTTTTTTTGCCTGTGGGTCGAGAAACCGCCTCATGTGATTGATGGGCCGTCGGAGGGCGGCGCTCAGCAGGGCAGGGATGGGATTTGCTGGCCCTGGCCGCCCTGGGCCAACCTGGAGACTAAAAGGGTTGTTGGCGCGTAAAAAAGGCTGCCCATCATGAAACGGGCAGCCTCGGGGGTATCCATGAAGGACAGGGTCAGGGCACGCGACAGGCGCGTACCGCTTCCAGTAGCGCAAACCATTCCGGCCGGCTCAGTGTCAGGCCGGCATCGTGTGCCAGTGACTGTAGCCGTTCGGAGCGCAGTGTCCCCACGACCGCTCTAGGCTGTCCCGGGATGGTGTTGAGCCAGGCCAGAGCGATACCGGCAGGGCTGACCTGGTGCGTGTCGGCCATCGCCTTGAGCACCTGGCCCAGCTGATTTTCAAAGATGCGCCCGCCCCACAGCGGTGAGCCGGCAAGGCCTGCCATGTTGTCCTGCAGCAGGCTGTCCCACATACCGTCAAAAAGCATCTGGCTGCGGGCGATCGACATTTCCATCTGCTGACAGGCCAGCGGGGTCTGCATGGCCCCCTGCAGATGCCGCCACTGGGCCGGCAGAAAATTGGCCACGCCAATCCGGCGCGCCCGACCGCTGTCGATAATGGCATCCAGCGTCCGCCCGGTG
The DNA here is from genome assembly GCF_003385845.1 of Kushneria indalinina DSM 14324. Lineage (GTDB taxonomy): Bacteria > Pseudomonadota > Gammaproteobacteria > Pseudomonadales > Halomonadaceae > Kushneria > Kushneria indalinina. Next base: position 360,494 of record NZ_QRDJ01000008.1, read on the forward strand.
GCCTCGACATCCATCAGCGGGTCGGGACGCATGAGCATGAGGGTGTTGAGCTGCGTCAGGCCCAGCTGACTGAGCGCGCGATCCACGACCGCATCAAGATACTCCGGCCGGGTGTCGTAATACTTGGCCCCGAAACGGTCATCATTGTGCTGTGCCGGAACCACGCCGACCCGCATGTCGAACTGCAGCTGTCGTACACGATCATTCGGCAGCTGGTCGATGGCCTGCCCCAGAAGGGTTTCCTGACCCTTCTCGAGATCGCTGTGGTCAAATTCGCAAAGTCCTTCTGCCAGGCGCTGCTGAAACCAGCTCGCCAGGGCCTCGGGCGTTTGCAGGCTGTCATAATACGGTAGCTGACGCAGCCCGATAACGAAGGGCGAAGCTGTCATGCTCATCAGGGTTATTCCTGAGCAGAGGTGTCAAGGCTTACGTGCATCGACAGGACATGCTGCGCCCCGGGGGCGAGCCAGACCGGATCCAGACGTGTACATGCCGGTTCGATGCAGATGAAGTTCAGGCGTTCACGATCGGGAATGTCGCCCGGAAGCTTGTCTCCCGGGTGCCAGACCACGCTAGAGTCGCTGCCCTGCTTGGCGATTCGCAGGCGCCTGTGGCCATCATCGAGCACCAGCGGTCGGCTGGAGTGATGAATGCGATCCAGCGCCCCGCGAACACCCAATGCGCCGGTCTGTTCTGCCTCGGCGTAGTCGGCCAGCTTGTCGAGATAGCGTGCCCCGCCCAGACCTTCTATCCGGCACTGGTGGGTATCCGGCACGGCAAAATAGGCATGTAGTGCCTGGGTCAGACGTATCGGCGTTTCACCGGTGTGCTCGGTGACAAGCTCCATGGCCAGGCGCTGCGCATTGGCATGAATGACCAGGCGAGGTGCCAGCATGTTATGCAACCGCGTTTCGGGGGAAAGATGGATTTCCACCCCGCCTTCCACGTCTTCATCCACGGCGTCGATGCGCCAGTCGGCCGTACGAGCGACACCGTGCATGGGACCATTGCCGTCGTCGGGCTCAGCAAACCAGGGCCAGCACAGCGGGACACCGCCGCGCAGGGCCTCCGGCGGTGCCTTGGGCGTCGAGGTGGTCCAGAGCCAGCCGCGATCACCGGCCGGCGCGTAATGGAGCAGATGGCCGCCATGACGGGAAAGAATCAGCTCACCCCAGTCATCATTGATGACCAGCAGCGAGCGGCCCTCCCAGGTCGCATCACGCTGGCCCTGAGTGGACGACAAAAGCTCGCTCAATGCATCCGGGATCATGTGACTTCCTCATTGTGCAGTGCTTCGGCAGCGCCCAGCAGTCCGGTCCATTTGGCGGTCACTACCCAGGTCGCAATATCGGCATTGTAGGGGCTCATGCGTCCCTTGTCGGCAAAGGCCTTGCGAAAATCACTGATCCGAAGAATATCGAGGATGCGTGGCAGGATGCCTCCACACAGATAAACGCCGCCGCGGGCGCCCAGGGTCAGGGCCGCATCGCCGGTGGCATCCCCGAGGATCTTGCAAAAGCGCAGAACGGCCTGATAGGCGACGGGGTCCTGCTCACCGCGGGCAGCTTCGGTGACGCACGCCGGTGTGGTGAGGGTGCAGTGATGGCCTTCGAATTCACACATGGCCGTATAGATGTCCAGAAGTCCCTGGCCGCACAGAACGCGCTCGATCGAGACGCGGCCGTAGCGGCCTCGAAACCACTGCAGCAGACGAATCTCGAAATCATCGACCGGCGCGAAGCTGGCATGACCGCCTTCGGCCGACAGGGGAATCCAGAAGCGCTGGCTCGGCGCCAGCCCGGCCAGCCCGAGGCCGGTACCCGGCCCAATGACCAGGCGGGCGCGACCGGCTTCGCTGTGGCCGTTGCCCAGATTGACCAGATCCTCATCGGGGATGTGCGGCAGCCCCAACGCCATGGCGGTAAAGTCATTGATGAGCTTGAAATTATCCAGCCCGAGACGCGCTTTCATGGCGGTTTTCGAAAAACGCCATGGATTGTTGGTCATCTTGATTTCGTCATCGTGTACCGGGCAGGCGAAGGCCAGACAGGCTTCGACCGGCCGCTCACCATCGACACTGGCAAGATAGGCGTTGACCGCATCATCAAGGTTGGCGTGATCGGCACAGGCCAGCGTCTGAATATCATGCAGATCGAAGGCGCCGGGGGTCACCAGGGCGAAGCGGGCATTGGTGCCACCGATATCGCCGACCAGGGCGGGGCGTGTCATGGCGAATGATACTCCTGAAGTTCTATAAGTCTTTGAAACATGGCCTTCACATTGATACCGACAGAATATCAGTCATTGTAGCGGCACGCTGATGCGAGGTGTTCACACAGGGTAAAGCATGTCATATAGGCAGGACTTTACCGGGTTGCGCCTGGTTTGACACGATTCACCTGTTTTGCGGAAACAATGCCGGCCGGGCTTTTGGCATGGTCTGCGCTGTCAGGTCAGGGTATGGTCACCCAATGAGGATAGGTTCTGGCGTAATTGTCCGTCCCTGGCCAGACTGGTTCGGGTATCAGGTAACACCAGACAAGCGATATTGATGCACATTTGGTCGATCGGTGACATCAATACAGGCAGTGCTTTACAACAGGCCATTGAGGTCAGGGAAAATGACCCCACGTTAGAAGGTCAGGGGCCGAAAACCGAGAGAATTGCGGCTCATTAACCTGTCGGTGATGAGCTTCATCCAATGTTGCAGGAGGAGAAAACATGACGCTTCGTGTCGCAATCAACGGGTTCGGACGTATCGGACGTAACACCTTTCGCGCACTTTATGAAGGGGGTTATCGTGACCGTATCGAGGTCGTTGCCATCAACGATCTGGGCGACCCGGCGCTGAACGCGCTGCTGCTGGAAAATGACACCACGCACGGCCATTTCAATGCCGACATTACTCATGACGATGAGAGCTTTACCGTCAACGGCGACCGCGTGCGTATCCTCTCCGAAAAGGATCCGGCCAATCTTCCGTGGGGTGACCTGAACGTTGATCTGGTCATGGAATGCACGGGTATCTTCACCAAGCGTGACGCTGCGGCCAAGCATATTGAAGCCGGCGCCAAGCGGGTGTTGATTTCCGGCCCGAGCGGTGATGCCGACGCCACCATCGTCTTTGGCGTCAACGAAAACGTGCTGGAAGCCGGCCACACCGTGGTTTCCAATGCGTCGTGCACCACCAACTGCCTGGCGCCGGTGGCCAAGGCCCTTAACGATACCGTAGGTATCGAGACCGGCCTGATGAACACCATCCACGCCTATACCAACGATCAGAACCTGTCTGACGTCTATCATTCCGACCCGTTCCGTGCGCGCAGTGCGACCCAGTCGATGATTCCGACCAAGACGGGTGCCGCCTCGGCCGTGGCCAAGGTGCTGCCGGAGCTTGACGGCAAGCTGGACGGCTTTGCCATTCGCGTGCCCGTGATCAACGTCTCTGTCGTGGATCTGACCTTTACGGCCTCGCGCGAGACCAGCCGTGACGAGATCAACCAGATCATGCGCGATGCCGCCGAGAAGTCGGGCGTGTTGAACATCAACGAGAAGCCGCTGGTCTCGATTGATTTCAACCACAATCCCAGCTCCTCGACCTTTGACACCAACCATACGCGTGTCAACGGCAAGCTGGTCAAGGTGATGTCCTGGTACGACAATGAATGGGGCTTCTCCAACCGTATGCTGGATACGGCACTGGCCATGGGCAAAACGCTCTAGGTCTCACTTCGTAATATTATTGCGATGATAAAGGGACGCCTTCGGGCGTCCTTTTTTGACGCATTTTTTTGCTACAGCTTTCTCAGGGAGGAGAAATGACACAGACCCTACTGGCCTTTGATGTCTACGGCACACTGATCAACCCGAGCGCCATGGCCGAGGTGCTGCGCCCGACGCTGAATGAGCAGGCAGAGAGCGTTGCCGCCCAGTGGCGTGCCAGTCAGCTGCAGCTGGCCTTTCGCCGCGGCCTGATGGGACGCTATGTCGAGTTCTCGGTCTGTACGCGCGACGCGCTCGACGTTGCCATCGCAGCGCAGGATGTCGAGGTGGATGCCAGCACCCGGGATGAGTGGCTGGCGGCCTATTCCCGACTGCCCGCCTTTGAGGAAGTTGACGCTGCATTGGCCTCACTGGTGGCCTCCGGCTATCGCTGTGTGGCCTTTTCCAATGGCACTGAAAACGCCATGCAGGAGGTGCTGGGCAATGCAGGGCTTGCACATCACTTCGAGGCGCTGGTCAGCGTTGACGACATTAAACGCTTCAAGCCTGACCCGGTGGTCTATCACCATCTGGCGCGGCGCATGAATGTGGCCCATGACAATGCCTGGCTGGTCTCAAGCAATAACTGGGATATTCAGGGGGCTCGCCATGCGGGTTTGAAGGCGGCCTGGATTCATCGAGACAAGACTGCACTGATAGAAGACCCCTCGCTTGCGCCCGATATTGAAGTTGAAAGACTTGACGAGCTGGCGCAGAAGCTGGCCAAAGGGGCCTGATATCGGGTAACGATCAGGGTGTTTATCATGCCTGATTTTCCCGGTTTGACTGGCCTGAAAGGGGCGCTGGTGTCGCATTATGGCGACAATTTAATTGACAAATATCCAGTGTTCTGATCAGTTCGTTATGTTAAGGTTGCGCTTTAAAACGAATGATTTGTCAACCTTGATTTATCCTTTTGCGTGCAGCAATGCACCCGAAATGACTGCCGTTCAATGGCAGCAACAGGTCAGCCAGCCATGCCATATGTATCCAGAAAACAATGTGTCAGCGGTGTGCATCAGCTTCTGGGATCAACACTGAAGGATGCACGTCGGGAGCGGCAGGGGCGTATTGTCGGCATCGATCAGACGCGAGAGCATCCGGTCATTGATGTGATCTGGCAGGGGCAACCCCGCGCAGAACGCATCATCATTACCTGCGACCAGCTTCGTGATCTGGTCCGGGCAAGTCTTGCGCGTGCGGCAGCGCAGACGCAAAAGACGGCATCGACTGACGACTCACAGGAGCAGACGCAGGATGAAAGCCCGGTGCTCCTCGCCGAGCAGCGTCGCGCCTGAGTCATCCCGCCGTTTTCTGTTCGTGAAAGGGGGCTCCGCCATGGCTGGCGGGCCCCCTTTTCGCATGATATGCCTGGACGCAATAATATCGAATTGTGGCAGGTCTTCTTATACTGGCGATAAGCATGGCGCCACCGACATAACGAACAAACAACAGCACAGGGAGCTTTCATGAGAACCATGTTTCTGGGACTCGGCATGGGATTGATGCTGGCCAGCGTCAATACCTGGGGGGAAGAGGGCACACCGGGGCAGATGGGCCCAAGGGTTGAAACGCGGACCCTGACCTACAGTGTGGACGGTGAGCAGTACACCGGTTACCTGGCGCGCGACACGAAAACGGACGGCAAGCGCCCGCTGGTGCTGGTGGTCCACGAGTGGTGGGGGCTGAGCGACTACATTCGCCAGCGCACCGAGCAGCTGGCCGCGCTGGGCTATGTGGCCTTTGCCGTAGACATGTATGGCAGCGGAAAAACGGCCACGCATCCCGATGAGGCCGGCAGCTTTTCAAAGGCCGTGATGAGTGACTGGCCTGGCGCTCAGCACAATCTCGAGACCGCCATCGAGGCGCTCAGGGGCACTCCGGGGGTGGATGAGTCGCGCATGGCGATTATCGGCTACTGCTTCGGGGGTGGTGTGGCGCTCAATGCCGCGCTTGCCGGGATGCCGTTCAAGGCGGCGGTGAGCTTTCACGGCAGTCCCGGGCAGGTGGTCGAAACGCCCGAGCACTTTGATGGACGTGTCATTATCCAGAACGGCCTGAGCGATCAGATGGTAGAGCAGTCAGCGCTCAAGGCTCTGCTGGATACTTATCAGAGTGTGGAGACCAATGCCACGCTGATCCAGTATCCCGATGCCATGCACGCCTTTACCAACCCCTATGTTGACGCGAAGGCCAGCGAATTCGATCTGCCGCTGGCCTACAACGCAGCGGCCGATGCCGCCAGTTGGCAGGTGATGCTCAACGTGTTCAACAAGGTCTTTGCCGCGGCTCCGGCCGCCGCGAAATAGGGCAATGCCTCAGGAAAAGGGGGCCGATGCGGTGTTTACCGCATCGGCCCCTTTGCTTTCGGCCATGTCCCTTACTGAGGCAGGGACAGAATGCGCCGCGCCAGATGAATCATGCCCGGGTCACCGGTGTTCTTGGCCCGAATGTCGGAGAGCTTGACGACCGGCAGCCACTGATCCCCCTCGGGGCGGGTTTCGGTCATCTTGACCACCATGTTCATCGGCTTGAGGCCGACATCGTTGGTGAAGTTGGTACCGATGCCGAACGACATGCCGATGCGGCCTTCACAAAAGCGCGTGATCTTTTCGACCTTGTGGGTGTCCAGCGCATCGGAAAAGATGATGGTCTTGCTGCGCGGGTCGATACCATAGTGCTCGTAGTGGTCGATGGTGGCCTTGGCGAATTCGATGGGATCACCACTGTCGTGACGAATGCCGTCAAACAGCTTGGCAAACATCTTGTCGAAGCTTTCAAAAAAGACCTGGGTGGTAAAGGTATCCGACAGGGCAATGCCCAGATCACCGCGGTAGACCTCCACCCAGTTCTCGAGTGCCAGCGTGTTGGCCATCTTGAAGCCGAAGCGGGCGGCATGGAACATGAACCACTCGTGGGCATGCGTACCCAGCGGCTTGACCCCGTGACGATGGGCCATGTGCACGTTGCTGGTGCCGGTAAAGGTGCTGCCGCCATAGCGCTTGAGGGTGCTCACGACCAGGTCATGCACCTCATAGGAGTGGCGCCTGCGGGTGCCGAACTCGGCAATGCGCACACCCAGCTCGCCGTAGTGCTCGATCTTTTCACGCGTGCGCTGAGTGACCATCTCGTCGCTGTCGCGCTGCTCTTCGAGCATCTCGTACCAGATCTGGCTGATCAGCGTCATTAGGGGCACTTCCCAGAGGATGGTGCGATACCACAGACCCTCGATGGTGACGCTTAACGTCTCGCCGTGCTGCTCGATGGTGACCTCCTGGGGCTTGTAGCGAAAGCCTTCCAGGAAGTCGTGATAGGTCGGGTCGAGATAGGGGCAGGTGACCTCCAGGAAATGACGCTCCTCACCCGTCAGCCGCAGCGCGGCCATGGCGTCTACCTGCTCCCTGAGCCGTTCACCGAAGCCGGGCGGGAAGGCGTGCTCTCCGCGATTGATAAAGCTGTAGCGCGCATAAGCGTTGGGGAACAGTTTCACCACGGCGTTTTGCATGGTGAACTTGTAGAAGTCATTATCAAGGATCGAATGCAGCATTGAGCGAGTCGGCATCTCTGTTGATGGCCATTTAAATAATAGCCTGACAGCATAGCGCAGCAGCTACGCTGACTCCATCCCGAAGCGTAGACACCATCAGGCCTGCCCCGGCACGTCAGTACCTTCTATCCTGTACCCTTATCATGCACCTGGCTGGAGAAGCGCCATGAGTCTCGATATTCGCGATATCGGTGCGATGGCCGATATCGATGCGCAGCAATGGAATGCGCTGGCAGGCTCGGACTACCCCTTTATCCGTCACGAATTTCTCAACGCTCTGGAAGTGACCGGCGCGGTCTCTTCGCACACCGGCTGGACGCCGCATCACCTGACCCTCTGGCAGGGAGACCAGCTGGTAGGCGCCATGCCGCGCTATCTCAAGGATCACTCCTGGGGCGAGTATGTCTTTGACTTTCAGTGGGCCGATGCCTGGGAGCGTGCCGGTGGGGAGTATTATCCCAAGCAGCTCAGCGCCATCCCCTTTACGCCCGCGACCGGCCCACGCCTGTTGCTATCAAGCGAGATTGATGCCGATGAGGCGCTGACGGCCATGGCCGAGCACCTTGAAAGTGCCGGTCTGGTGTCATGGCATCTGCTGTTTCCCGAGGCGGGGCTGGCGCGTCAATGGTGTGAACGCTGGCCCGAACTGCTCCAGCGCAGCGGTATGCAGTATCACTGGTTTGATCGCGGCTATGGTGATTTCGAGGGCTTTCTGGCCGCCATGACCTCAAAGCGGCGCAAGGAAGTGCGTCGTGAACGACGCCGCGTGGCCGAGCAGGGGCTGGTGATGCGCCGCCTGACCGGAGGCGAGATCGACCGGACGGCGATCGAGCACTTTTATCGCTGCTATCAGATCACCTATATGGAGCACGGCCAGCGCGGTTATCTGGAGATCGATTTCTTCTACCAGTTGCTTCAGGACATGCCCGAATCACTGGTGCTGGTTCAGGCGCTGGATGAGACATCGCGACCCGTGGCCGCAGCGCTGTGTCTGCGTGGGTCGACTACGCTCTATGGACGCTACTGGGGCAGTGAGGTCGAGGCCAGCTGTCTGCATTTTGAAGCCTGTTACTATCAGGGCATCGAGCACTGCCTGGCATCGGGTCTGTCCCGTTTTGATCCGGGCACCCAGGGCGAGCACAAGATCGCCCGGGGCTTTGAACCGACGGCCACGCGCTCACTGCACTGGCTGGCTCACGACGGGTTTCGCGAGGCCGTGGCGGACTTTCTGGTGCGCGAGGAGACGGTCATGGCGCAGATGCGTCTTGAGGCGGCGACCATGCTGCCCTTCCGACACGACAGCTGATCCCCGGGTGGCGACCGATTTCCTGTATCCATGTCATGGAGAGATGATGAAAACCTTGTATCGCAGTATGTGGATGGCGGCCTGTCTGGCTCTGGCGGCCGGTGGCATGACGTCGATGGCGCAGGCGCAATCACAGTCGCAGTCGCAGAGTGCGCCTCAGCAGCAGCCGGGCGACCGTACCGATCACGAAGAGCAGACGCTTCTGGAAACGCTCAAGACCAGCGGTGATTTCAACACCCTGGTACAGGCCATCGAGGATGCCGACATGAGCGATATGCTCAGCGACGGCGGTCCCTACACCCTTTTTGCACCGACCGATGAGGCCTTTGCCCGACTGCCGGACAGCGAACGCCAGGCGCTGCTCGGCGGTGAACATGAAGAGTGGCTGAGAAAGGTACTCAAATATCATCTGCTGCCGGGTATTGTGCCGGCCAGCGAGTTCAAGGCGCTGGGGCGCCCCCAGGCACTGGTAGGGCAGCTCAGTCTGCACGTGGACAACGGTCAGTACCGGGTCAACGACATTGCGGTCGACCGCCAGGAAACTCGGGCGAAAAACGGCATTATTCACCCCATCGAAGGCGTGCTGATTCCCTGGGATGCCACCGGTTTGCGGCCGGATTCCTGAGACCCGGCATCTCTAGCCCAGTGGCCCCTGCATCAGCGGTGACAGCGCTGTACCAGGGGTGTTGATCAAAAGGGCAATGCCCAAAAGCGTGATCAGCGCACCGCCCAGCAGGGCAAGAAAATACCCCAGCCCCAGAGGGCGGCGGGCGTCGGCTCGCTGGAAAAGATGCGCCATTCGAACACGGGCCAGTACGGTTAGTGCGGCCAGCAGGGAAGTGGAGAGCGCCGTGCCCACTGACATGGCCAGCACTGCCAGAACCCCGGCCCACCAGAACCCCAGCATGGCCGCCACGCCCAGCACCATGACCGCGCCGCTGCACGGGCGCAGCCCGATCGAGAAGATGGCCGCTGTCATCTCGCGCCAGTGCCTTCCGCTGGTCATGGGGTCGATATGATGCGTCCGGCCGCAGTGACAGGGGCCGCTGGCGACATGATCGAGCGGCGTCACAACACTGGCACCCGTGGAGGGTGCCGGGGTCAGCCGCAGGGCGCCGGGTGATACGCTATTGGCAGGTGAGGGCGACGGAGCCGTCTCGACCCGGAGTCTGCGCAGACCTTGCCCGGCGCGAACCATGAGCCAGATCCCCAGCGCCGTGACGGCGGCAAAGCTTGCCTTCTCGACCCAGGCGGTGCCGGCCATCGCCTCCCGGGTCAGCCAGCCCAGTCCCAGTACCAGTATCGTCACCATGGCAATGGCCACCACACCCTGCAAAAGTGCAGCGCTGGCGGTCATGATCAGCCCGCGGGTCAGGGCGGCGCGGTGGGTGAGCAGATAGGTGGCGACCACGGCCTTGCCATGGCCGGGGCCGAGGGCATGAAAGACGCCGTAGCCCATGCTCAACAGCATCAGATCCAGCCAGTCACCGACCCCTTCGCGCCGGGACAGCGCCATCATGGCGCCGGCCAGACCCCGATGCAGCGTGCGCTGCTGCTGGATAATCCCGGTCACCAGCGAGTGCCAGAGCCCCTGGCCGACAGGGGAGAGCAGCACTGCCGCCAGCAACAGCAGGGCGAGGGCGAGCAGTAGCGGTTTTAGGCGTCCTGACACTTGATCACTCCGGTGTCCGAGAAGAGACGGCCGATGCCCTCGGGCGTCTCGCCGGTAATGTCGATGGCCGAGACTCTGGCCACGACCGCCGGGTCGGGGTCGGCGTGCACTACCTCGCCGTGGCACTGCGGTGGTGCATTGACCAGCTCAACGGGGCGCTCGATCTGATCGTCATACAAAAACTCGATGAAATAGGTGCCATCATAGACCTGCCAGCGCAGCGACTCGCTGAGCGGCTGTGGCTCGGCCAGCGTCACGATAAAGGAGAACTCGACCCGGTTGTCATCCAGGCGGGTGGTGTAGTCCTCGATGCCCCCCAAGGTCAGTTCCTCTTCGCCGTCATACACGTGGGTCAGATAATGCTGGGTCGCCAGATTGGCCGCGATTTCGTGGCCCAGCGCATCCAGGCGCTGCGCCATGCTCTCCTCACCCGTCACGCTTTCCAGACCCTCCACCATGGTCAGGCTCTGAAACGGGTCCATCTTCCATGACTGTTCAAGCGCCGTGACCCGTTGCTGGTCATCGACCATGACGGCAACACGGTAATCGATCCAGCCATGGGGATGCGCCATGGCCGGTAGCGCGACCCATGACATGACAAGCCCTGCCAGCAGGGCCAGACCACGTCTCAAATGTGGAGAATATACGGACACGCGATTGCCTCATCCAGTGATCGACATGGCATGTTGCCCCAGCCCTGCAGGGGTTGCGAGAGGTGCCCATCAAAAGGGCGCATGATTCATCAGCATGAATTAAGCAACTCGGGGTTTCTTTTTTAACCGTGGTTAAATAGGATTTCATGATGATACCACCAGGGGAAGATTCGCCATGAGATCAGGGGTTGCTACAACCATTATCTCGCGTTTTCGCTATCGCATGTCGAGCGCTCGGGCAGTACCGGTCTGGGCTCTTCTGGCGCTGCTTTCGATGCCGGGCACTGTCCAGGCGCAGGAGCGCAAGACCGTGGTGGCAAGCTTCACGATCATGGCGGACATGGCGCGCCAAGTGGCGGGAGAGGCGCTGGACGTGGTGTCCATTGTGCCGCCGGGGGCCGAGATTCATGAGTATGCCCCCACCCCGCGCGATATCCTCAAGGCCCGCCGGGCGGATCTCATCCTGTACAACGGCATGGGACTGGAGCGCTGGTTTCAGCGGTTCTATCAGGGCATGGACAATGTCCCCACGGCCGTTCTGACCGAAGGCATCGAGCCCATCGGACTGAGCGAGGGGCCCTACCAGGGGCGCCCCAATCCGCACGCCTGGATGACCCCTGGCAATGGCCTGATCTATGTCGAAAACATTCGCCAGGCGCTGGTGTCGCTGGACCCCGGGCAGGCGGAAACCTATAACCGCAATGCCAAAGCCTACAGCGAGCGTCTCGAAACTCTGGATCGTGAACTCGGGGACACCTTTGCCCGCATTCCTGACGAGCAGCGAACGCTGGCCACCTGTGAAGGCGCCTTTTCCTATCTGACCCGGGCATATGATTTCCGCGAGCGCTATCTCTGGGCGGTCAACGCCGAGCAGGAAGGCACGCCGCAGCAGGTGCGCCGCCTTATCGATCACCTCAACGCCGATGATATCCCGGTGACCTTCTGTGAAAGCACGGTCAACGACCGAGCCATGAAGCAGGTGACTGCCGAGACCGGCGCGCGCTATGGCGGCACGTTGTATGTCGATTCGCTCACCCGCAGCGACGGTGTGGTGCCCGATTACGAAACACTTTTGCGTTACAACGCCCTGCAGATACAAAAGGGGTTTGACCTTGAGTAACTCTCATCAATACGACGACCCGGTCGTCGACGTGTCGCGCACCAGCGTGCGCTACCCCGATGGCCATCTGGGCATTCGGGATATTTCGCTGACGCTGCCCGCTGGCAGCGTCTGTGCCCTGATCGGCCCCAACGGCAGCGGCAAGTCCACCCTGTGCAAAACCATATTGGGGTTTACGCGTCCCACCAGTGGCCGGGTGCGGCTTATGGGCATGACGGTGCGCCAGGCCCAGAAGCGCAATCTCGTCGCCTATGTGCCCCAGGCCGAGGACGTGGACTGGCAGTTCCCGGTCTCGGTGTGGGATGTGGTGATGATGGGGCGTCAGGGGCAGATGAACTGGCTGCGCATCCCCTCGGCGACCGACCGGCGCTGTGTGGAAGAGGCCATGGCCCGCATGGAGATCACTGACCTGGCCCGCCGCCAGATCGGCATGCTCTCCGGTGGTCAGAAAAAACGGGTGTTTCTGGCTCGCGCGCTGGCGCAGGGCAGCCGTGTTCTGGTGCTCGACGAGCCCTTTACAGGCGTGGATGCCCATACCGAGCAGGGCATCATGGGGCTGATTCGCGGGCTTCGCGACGAGGGCGTGACCGTGTTGATCGTCACCCATGCGTTGTCTAACGTGCCGCAGTACTGTGATCACGTCGCCATGGTCTCACAGCAGCTTGTGGCCTTCGGGCCGGTGGCCACCACCTTTACCCAGCGCCATCTGGCGGCCACCTTCGGCGATGTCATGGCCGACACGGTCCTGTCGGGCGCCGAGACTGCGACGCCTGAGCGCGCCTCGGCATGGAGCCTGTCATGAGTGGTGATCCGATCGCGCTGTTGCTGGCGCCGTTTGATTACGAGTTCATGACGCGCGGCATTCTGGTCGGCACGCTGATCGGCGCCGTGTGTGGCTGGCTCTCCTGCTATGTGGTGCTCAAGGGCTGGTCGCTTTTGGGCGATGCGCTCTCCCACGCCGTGGTGCCGGGTATTGCGATCGCCTACGCGCTCGGCCTGCCGTTCGCGCCGGCCGCCTTTATCAGCGCATTGCTGGCCGTCGGCGGCATCGGCTTGATCAAGGGGCAGGGCGCCCTGAAAAACGATGCCGCCATTGGCGTGGTCTTCTCTGCCTTTCTCGCGCTGGGGCTGGTGCTGATCTCGCTCAACCCGAGCGGTGTGCAGCTCAGCACGATTCTTTTTGGCAACCTGCTGGGCATCGGTAGTGCCGAAACCGTGCAACTGGTCATCATCTCGCTGGTCTGTCTCGTGGCGCTGTCGCTGCGCTGGAAGGATCTGATGCTGTACTGCTTCGATGAGGGGCACGCCCGGGTCATGGGGCTTAACACTGTCTGGCTTAACGCGCTGCTGCTGTCGATGCTTTCGTTGATGACCGTGGGGGCGCTGCAGGCTGTCGGGGCGCTGCTGGTGGTGGCGATGCTGATCACGCCCGGCGCCTGCGCCTGGCTGCTCACCGACCGCTTCGGCCACATGCTGTGGCTGGCGCCGCTGATCGGCGGGGTGTGCGCCTTTATGGGCAGCTGGGCGAGCTACTTCATGGACAGCTCGGTGGGCGGCACCATCGTGCTGCTGCAGACCCTGTGCTTTCTGGTCATTTTCGTGCTGGCACCGCGCCACGGCGTGCTGGCCCGGCGGCGACGTCCAACAGCGGATGTCGCCGGTGAGGAGGGGGCATGAGCGCACTCGACGAATGGCTTGCCGTGCTCTGGCTGCCGCTGACGCTGGATTTCATGCGCCAGGCGCTGTGGATGGGTCTGCTGGTCGGCACGGTCTGCGCCGTCCTGTCCTGTCTGATCGTGCTGAAGGGCTGGTCGCTGGTGGGGGATGCCGCCTCGCATGCCGTGGTGCCCGGCATCGTGCTGGCCTGGCTTGCCGGCATTCCCATGGTGATCGGCGCGCTGGTCAGTGCCCTGTGCTGCCTGCTGGGAGCCGGGCTGATCGAGCGAAACTGTCGCATTCGCCCCGATGCGGTGCTGGGCATCGCCTTTACCGGCTTTCTGGCACTGGGCATGGTACTGGTGGCCATGGTGCCCTCGGATGTGCACTTCATGCATATCCTGCTGGGCAATCTGCTGGGGATCGAGGCCTCAACGCGCTATCAGCTCATCATGACCGGCATTGTCGTGCTGGGCGCTGTGGCGCTGAAATTCAGCGATCTCAGGCTTTACTGCTTTGATCCACAGCAGGCGCAGGTGGTGGGGCTCAATACCCGTCGGCTGCAGCTTTTGCTGACGATCCTTCTGACGTTGACCACCGTGATGGCGCTTCAGGCCGTCGGTGTCGTGCTGGTGATCGCCATGCTGGTCACACCGGGTTGCACGGCCTTTTTGCTGACCCGACGGCTCGCGTCAATGATGATGGTGGCCTCGGCCAGCACCTGGCTTTCAGTGCTCTCGGGCGTCATGGTGAGCTTTCACGTGGATATCGAGACTGGCGGCGTGATCGTGCTCATCCAGGCATTTCTCTTTTTGCTGGCCTTCCTGTTTGCCCCCGGCCGCGGGGTAGTGTTCCAGAAGGTGCGTGTTCGGCGCGCCATTCGCGCCGACCGGGAGGCGGCGCAGGAGCAAGAGGAGGTGTATCGCCGGCATCGTGTCTAGACTGTCACTCCACATGTTCTGCGCTGTACAGGGAGAGTGGCATGCGCTGGTATCCTCTGAAACTGACCTCCTTTTATGCCCCGCACGTGTTTGGCGGGCGGCAGATAGAACAGGTCCTGGGACGTCGTGATCTACCAAAAGGCCGGGTGGCCGAAAGCTGGGAGAGCAGCGATATCGAAGGCAAGGGCGCCAGGGTCACCAACGGTGAGCTGGCAGGCCAATCCCTGCATGCGCTGGTCGAGCAGTACCCCGAGGCGCTGGTAGGTGAGGGCTTTGACGGGCCGCATTTCCCGGTGCTGGCCAAGTTCATTGATGCTACCGGCATGCTGCCCGTCCATCTGCACGCCAACGGCCCCACGGCCCGGCGCAAGCAGACCTGGTCCCATGGCAAGACCGAGGCCTGGCATATCCTGCACGCCGCGCCCGGTGCCACGCTGCTGGCCGGCGTCAGGGACGGCGTGGATCACGACACGCTGCGCACCGCGCTCTGGGAAGAGCGCTTTGATGAGGTGATGCACCGTATCGAGATTCGCCCCGGCGATACGCTTTACGTACAGGCAGGGCTTTTGCACAGCTTTGGCCCGGACACACTGCTGTATGAAGTGCAGCAGCAGGCGGACCATCAGCAGCACGCCATGGCCTGGCAGATGGAGGATGGCAGCGAGATCAGCCATGAGCAGCGCGAAACCAATATCGACGCTCTGCTCGAGGAGATCGATCTGTCGCTGCAGACCGCCCCCTCGACGCCCTTGAGCGTGCACGAGGCGCCGGGCGTGGAGCGACGCTTTTGCTGCGTGGGGCCCTTCTTTGCGCTGGAGCGCGTCGCGATCGACACCACCTATACCCGCACAATCGAGCGCGCCACGCTGGTGTCCAACCTGGGGGCGCCCTTTACCCTTCACGCCAATGGTGAGGCAGTGACCCTTGAGCGCGGTGAATCCGTGCTGCTGCCGGCGGCGCTGGGGGAAGCGACGCTTGAAGGACGCGCCGAGGTACTGATGAGCTATGTCCCCGACCTGGGTGCGGTGAAATCCTTTCTCGAGCATGCCGGTTTTACCGCCGAAGAGCTCGGTCGCCTGGGGGATATCGACGGTGTTGAGTCGTTGTAGGGTCGCCTGAAGCCGGAGGCATGATTGTTTCAACAGACCGGGCAATTGTTCATCAATGGACGGTAAACAGCGTTTTCGTTATCAGAAATTTTAATCCAGATTATCTTGTTTACAGAAGTTACAAAATTGGTGGGCGAGTCCATGAAAGTGCTTTGACGCTGCTTGCCGTTCACGCTATATCTGGCTCATGGTCCGGAATGGTCTTGATGCTCCGGCGCCATTTTTTCTGATGGATTTATCAGTTAGCGGTGGTGCCGGATGCACAGCCGACCATGAGCGATCGTTTATCGATAAGGAATGTCGATAGAAACGATGTTCGTACAGCGTCCATAGGGGTGCCGCCTGCAGGGTCGGCGCCTTACAGGTCTGTCAGCTGTACCGCTTGATGGCTCGAGACACTTCGGCGTCAGCGCACTTCGCGAGGAGGTCGCGCATGTCTCAATCAGCCGTTGATGCCACTTTGGCACACGCCACTCACGCTACAAAAGCGACAACATCCGTTTCACCGGTATCTGCCTCCCTCGCGCACCACGGCGTATCCGCTGGTCAGAGTGAGCCTGCCGACCCCATCCTGTTTGTGACCTCGGAGCTGGCCGATTTCGTCAAGGTCGGTGGTCTGGGCGATGTTTCGGCAGCCCTGCCACGTGCCCTGCTCAATCATTACGACATGCGTGTCCTGATGCCGGCCTACCGTGAGGTCCTTGAAAGCATCTGGCCGGTTCACGTCATTGCCCGACTGCCCGGGCTTGCCGATATTCCTGCCTGCGATCTGGGGCGTATCGAACTGCCCGAAGGGCTGACCGTCTATGTCCTGATCTGTCCGGAGCTCTATGATCGCCCCGGCAGTCCCTATCTTGACGAGCAGGGGCAGGAGTGGGAGGACAACGCCATTCGCTTCGCGCGCCTGTCACTGGCCGCGGCACAGATGGCGATGGTGACGCCCGAAGTGCGTTTTGACGATCAGGGCTGGCACCCGGATCTTTTGCATCTGCATGACTGGCAGACCGGTCTGGCCGCGGGCTATCTGCGCTGGAACAATGATGACACGCCCTGCGTCTATACCATTCACAATCTGGCCTATCAGGGGCTCTACGGCCCTGAATACCTGAGCCGACTGGGCATTCCCGACAGCGCCTTCAATACGAAGGGGCTCGAGTTTTATGACCGGCTTTCCTTCATGAAGGCCGGCATTGTCTACAGCAACCACATCACCACGGTCAGTGAGACCTACGCCCGCGAAATCACCACGCCGGCCTTTGGCTGTGGGCTGGAAGGGCTTTTGTCGGACTGCGCCGGGAAAAAGCGCCTCAGCGGGATCGCCAACGGTATCGATGACAGCTGGGACCCGCAGACGGACGCCTATCTGGCCTGCGCCTTTGCCACCAATGACTGGGCCGGCAAGCGCGCCAATACCGCTCATGTCCGGCGCATGTTCCGTCTGGCGGTGAGCCACGGGCCGCTGTTTGCCGTGGTCTCCCGACTGGTGCATCAAAAGGGGCTGGATCTCACCATCGCGGCGGCCGAATCGATCGTGCGGGCCGGCGGTCAGCTGGTCGTGATCGGCTGCGGTGAGCCCGCCATCGAAAATGCCCTGCGCAATCTGGAAGCACGCTTTCCGGGTGCGATTGGCGTGCACATCGGCTTCAGCGAGCGCGAGGCGCGCTGCATCTTTGCCGGCAGCGACTATCTTTTGATGCCGTCACGCTTTGAACCCTGTGGCCTGTCGCAGATGTATGCCCAGCGCTTCGGGTCCCTGCCGATCGCCCATCGCACCGGCGGGCTGGCGGACACCATCGAGGACGGTGTGACCGGCTTTCTCTTTGATGAGCTCTCGCAGCAGGATTTTCAGAAGGCCATCGATCGCGCCTTTCGCATCTTCGGCTGCACCGAGCTTTTCTATGCCATGCGTCGTGCCGCCATGGCCATCCACTACCAGTGGCGACTGTCAGTTACACCGTATCGACGCCTCTATCATCAGCTGATGGTACCTGCAGGGGTAACGACCCATTCGTTAAGACATGTGAGCATATAATGGTGACAGCACTTTCCAGCGCTTCCCAGGGCGAGCGTGATGCCCTGTCACGCCTTGCGCAGGCGCGACACGACGATCCGTTTCGCTGGCTGGGACCACATGAGCAGGAGGACCAAACGCTGGTACGGCTGCTGTTGCCGGGTGCTGACAGGGTGGAACTGATTGATGTCGTGCATCAGGTGCTGGCCGTGGCCGAACCGGGGGAGAGTGGCATTCACTGTGCGCGTATCCCGACGGGTGCGCGCTATCGCCTGCGTATCACCTGGCCGGATGAGGTGGTACAGATTACCGATGATCCCTACCGGTTTGCGCCGATGCCGGGCGAGCTGGACCTTCATCTTTTCAGTGAGGGCCGTCATCGCGAACTGGCGCGCGTGTTCGGGGCCTGCCCGACGGCGCTCGACGGGGTCGATGGCGTGCGATTTACCCTCTGGGCACCCAATGCTCAGCGTGTCTCGGTCGTGGGCGATTTCAACGTCTGGGACGGGCGTCGACATGCCATGCAGCGCCATGAAGGCAGCGGGATATGGGCCATCTTTGTGCCACATCTCAAGGCCGGCGAACGCTATCGCTTCGAGCTTCTCGACCATGACGGTCAGCTGCGCCACAAGGTGGATCCGCTGGCGCGCCGAACGGAAGCGGCGGCGCTGGACGTCTCCGTCGTGGCCAGCAATCGCGCCTTCAGCTGGCATGACCATGCCTGGCTCAGACGACGCGATGCCAGCAATATGCGCACGGCGCCGCTATCCATCTATGAGCTGCATGTACTCTCCTGGCAGCACGATCACGATGGCAATACGCTGGAGTGGGACGCCCTGGCGTCCCGGCTGATTCCCTGGGTGGCCGATATGGGCTTTACCCATATCGAACTGATGCCCATCAGCGAGCATCCCTTTGTCGGCTCCTGGGGGTATCAGCCCATTGGCATGTTTGCCCCCACGGCACGCATGGGCACGCCCGAGGCCTTTGCCCGTTTCATCAACGCCTGCCACGCCGCCGGCATTGGCGTCATTCTGGACTGGGTGCCGGCGCACTTCCCGGCCGATGAGCACGGGCTGGTGCGCTTTGACGGCACCGCGCTTTATGAGCATGACGACCCGCGGGAAGGGTTTCATCCCGAATGGAACACACTGATCTATAACCTGGGGCGCAATGAGGTCAGAGGCTTTCTGATCGCCAGCGCCCTTGAGTGGCTCGAGCACTTTCATATCGATGGGCTTCGTGTGGACGCCGTCGCCTCGATGCTCTATCGGGATTACAGCCGCAGCGATGATGCCTGGCTGCCCAATATCCATGGCGGGCGCGAAAACCTCGAAGTCGTTGATTTCCTGCGTGAGCTCAACGCCACCATCGCCGAGCGCTGCCCGGGCGTCATGATGATCGCCGAAGAGTCCACTTCCTGGCCGGGTGTTACCGCACCGACTGCTACCGGCGGGCTTGGATTCACCTTCAAGTGGAACATGGGCTGGATGCACGACACGCTGTCCTACATGTCGCGCGACCCGCTGTATCGCGCCTGGCACCACGGCGATCTGACCTTCGGCCTGCAGTACGCCTTCTCCGAGCATTTTGTGCTGCCGCTTTCTCATGACGAGGTGGTCCACGGCAAGGGCTCGCTGCTGTCAAGAATGCCCGGTGACGAAGCGCAAAAGCTGGCCGGGCTGCGCGCCTATCTGGCCTTCATGTGGGCGCATCCGGGCAAGAAGCTTCTGTTCATGGGCACCGAGCTGGGTCAGTGGCGCGAATGGCATCACGACCGTGAGCTCGACTGGGAGCGTCTGGACGAGTCCGGCCCTCGCGGGCTGTCGCGCGCCATTGCCGATCTCAACCGGATCTATGTCGAGGACCCGGCGATGCACGTCTGCGACGGGGAGCCCAACGGCTTTTCATGGGTGGTCGGTGATGACAGCGACAATAGCGTCGTTGCCTTTCTGCGCCATGCTGAAACCGGCCAGGCGCCGCTGCTGGTGGTCTGCAATCTGACGCCGGTGGCTCGTCATCACTATCGTATCGGTGTGCCGGTCATGAGTGTCTGGCGCGAGATATTCAATAGTGACAGTGTCTTCTACGCTGGAAGCAACCAGGGCAACGGCAGCGCCTTGCACGCGCATCCCGACCCCAGCCATGGCCATCCGGCGTCACTGCTGTTGACGCTTCCACCATTAAGTACGCTTTACCTGCGTCAGGGAGACTGGCCGACATGAGTGCTTCCACATCCGACTCCATCAGTGATCGGTTTTCTCACCATTGCCATTACGGTGCGACCGTACTGGATGAGCGGCGCACCCGTTTCACCTTCTGGGCGCCCGGCGTCGAGACGGTCACGCTTGAACTGTCGCGTACTCCCGGTGATGAGCCCGAAAGGCTTGTCATGGAGAAAAGCAGCGACGGCGATTTCACCCTTGAAATCGAGTGCCCGCCGGGCGCGCATTACCGCTATCGCATCAGCGATGAGCTGTCCGTGCCTGACCCGGCGGCGCGCGCTCAGCATGAGGACGTGACCGGGCCCAGCGTGGTGATTGATCCGACCGCGTATGTCTGGGACAACGCGCACTGGCAGGGCCGGCCCTGGCATGAAACCGTCATTCTGGAAATCCATGTCGGCACGCTGGGTGGTTTTGAGGCCATTCGTGAGCGCCTGCAGGACTGGGCCTCCATGGGCATTACCGCCATCGAGCTGATGCCCGTCAACGAGTTTCCCGGTGCGCGCAACTGGGGCTATGACGGCGTGCTGCCCTACGCCGTCGAAGCCTCCTACGGCACGCCGGATCAGCTCAAGGCCATGATTGATCAGGCCCATGGACTGGGCCTGATGGTCTTTCTGGACGTGGTGTACAACCACTTCGGTCCGGACGGCAACTATCTGCCGCACTACGCGGGCGATTTCTTTACCGGCACGAACACGCCCTGGGGGGACGCGATCGATTTCGATCGGTCTCAGGTGAAGGATTTCTTCATCGATAACGCCCAGATGTGGATCGAGGAGTATCGCTTTGATGGTCTGCGCTTTGACGCCGTACATGCCATCAACAACGACGCCTTTCTGCTGGAGATGAGCGAGCGGATCAAGACGCAGGTCAATGACACGCGCCATGTCCACCTGATGCTTGAAAACGAGCGCAATAGCGCCTCGCTGCTGGAAAAGGCCTATACCGCGCAGTGGAATGACGATATCCACAACGTGCTGCATGCGCTGCTGACCGGTGAGCATGAAGGGTATTACGCCGATTACTGTGACCACGCCACCGACAAGCTCGCCAGCGCCCTGCATGGCGGCTTTATCTTTCAGGGGCAGAATGACCGTCGCGGCCATTCGCGCGGCGAGCCCAGCGGCCATCTGCCCACAACGGCCTTTATCGCCTTTTTACAGAACCATGATCAGGTCGGCAATCGGGCGATGGGCGAGCGGCTCATTTCGCTGGTTGATCAGGAGCGTCTCGAGGCGGCAACAGCGCTGTTGCTGCTGTGCCCGATGATCCCGATGCTCTTCATGGGTGAAGAGCGTGGTGAGCGCAATCCGTTTCTCTTCTTTACCGATCACCGCGACGAGCTGGCCGACGCCGTGCGTGAAGGGCGTCGCAGCGAGTTTGCCGACTTTTCTCATTTCAAGGATGAGAAGACACGCGCACAGATTCCCGATCCCAATGCACCGTCCACCCTTGAGCAGTCGCGTTTGAGTACCGGCACGGATGACGAGTCGGAAGCCGCCATGTGGCATACCCGCTACATGACGCTGCTCGATATCCGCCACGCCGAAATCATTCCGCGCCTGCCGGGCACAAGGCCCATGGGTGCCGTGCCCCTGGGGGAAGGCGCGGTGCTGGCGCACTGGCGCATGGGCGATGGCACCGTGCTGGGCATTGCCGTCAACCTGGGCACGCAGCGTGTCAGTATCGACGCCCCGGAAGGGCAACGACTTTATGAACTCGGCGAATCGGACGATGCCAACACGCTGGCACCGGGAGCGATTCGCGCCTGTCTGAGCAGCCATCTATGAACCAGACTCTGAAATCGCTGGCCGAAGCCGCCGGCGTCGTTATCGACTGGCAGGACAGCCAGGACCGTCCGCGCCAGCTGGACGAGGCCACCATCAAGGGCGTGCTGGAAGGACTCGGCTATCGCTGCGACACCTCAAAAGACATCAGGGAGAGTCTGGCCGCCATCGAGCGTCTGCAGGCCCCCGAGAGCGTGGCCGACTGGCCACCGCTGATCGTCGGCGAGATCGAACAGGGCATCGAACTGCCGGGCCCCGTGGACGAAGGCACCGACTACACCCTGACCGATGAAAGCGGGCGCACTCTTGAAGGGCGTGTCGATACCAAAGGCCGGCTGGAAGCCGTGGCCGAGCCCGGCTATTACCAGCTGCAGATCGAGGGAAAAAGGCGACGTCTGGCGGTCGCGCCGCATCGCTGCATGGACGTGGCAACCCTGGCTGGAGACGGTCCACAGTCGATGTCAGGGCTTGGCGTGCAGCTCTACAGTCTGCGCCGTGACAATGACGGCGGGATCGGTGACTGTGAGGCGCTGGGGCGTCTTGCCGAGCGCGCCGGCCAAAACGGGCTGGACGCCATGGCCATCAGCCCGGTGCATGCGCTGTTTCCGCATCAGCCCGAGCGCTTTTCCCCCTATTCGCCCTCGACGCGGCTGGCCTTCAATCCGCTCTATAGCGCCTCGGGTGACAGCGCCCCGGATAACAGCGTATCGGGCAGTACGGCGAGCGGCGATGACGCCACCTCGCTGGTGGATTATGAGCACGTCAGCCGGATGCGCTGGCAGGCGCTCGAGCGCGATTTCGCGGCACTGTCCGAGGCCGGTCGCCAGGCGCTGAACGCCTTTCGCAGGGAAAGCGGCGAGACGCTGGAAAACCATTGCCGTTTCGAGGCCATCAGCGAAGCGCTGGGACCCATGCATACGTGGCCGAGCGACATGCAGGATGTCAAAAGCGAGGCGGTCGCGGATTTCAGTCAGGAACATGGCGACCGCGTGGCTTTTTATGCCTTTGCGCAGTGGCAGATTGCCCTTGAACTGGCCTCCGTGCAGCAGCGCGCTACCGGCGCCGGCCAGCGTATCGGTCTGATTGCCGATATCGCCGTCGGTGTTGACCCGCACGGCAGCCAGGCCTGGAGCCGCCCGGAGGAGATGCTGGGCAAGCTTCGCATCGGCTCGCCGCCGGATGATTTCAATGCCAACGGCCAGGAGTGGGGTGTGACCGGCTTCTCGCCGCAGGGGCTGATCGAGTATGGCTTTGACGGCTTTATCGCCACGCTCAGGGCCTGCCTGCACGGCGCCGGCGGCCTTCGCATTGACCACATCATGGGGCTTTCCCGGCTGTGGCTGATTCCGGAAGGTGCCTCACCGACCGAAGGCGCTTATGTGCGCTACCCCGAGCAGTCGCTGATGCGCCTGATCGCACTCGAGTCCTGGCGCCATCGCGCCCTGATCATCGGTGAAGATCTGGGGACGGTGGAGCCCGCGTTCCGTGAGCGCCTGGATAAAAGCGGCATTCTGGGCATGGGCGTTTTGTGGTTCGAGCGCGAGGAAGAGGACTTCACACCGGCCCGGGACTATCCGGCACGGGCCGTGGCGATGACCAGCACCCATGATCTGCCCACGGTTGCCGGCTGGCGGGTCGGGCGTGATCTGGACTGGCGTATCGAGCTCGACATGCTCGGTGAGGGAGAGACGCCGGAGCAGCAGCGCAAAATGCGCCAGCAGGATATTGCCGCGCTGGCCGACACCTTCGCAATCGCGCCGGATGCTGACCGCGACACCTGGCTTGAGGCCGCGGCACGCCATATCGGCGCCACGCCCTCGCCGCTGGTGCTGCTGCAGCTTGAGGATCTGCTGGGCCTTGAAGAGCAGCCCAATCTGCCGGGGACGCTGGATGAGCATCCCAACTGGCGCCGTCGTCTGCCGCTGAGTGTCGACGAGATGTTTGAAACACCCGGTGTTCTGGCAAGACTCCGGGCCATGACCACCGCACGCGCAGGAGCAGGGCTGCATGAGTGAACTATCCATGGATGCACCATCGAACGTGCCGGGTCAGCAGCCGCTGTTGTCATGTCTGCGCCTGCAGTTTCACCAGGATTTCACACTCGATGATGCCGAGGCACTGGTCGAGTATTTCGCGGGGCTGGGCGTTACCCATCTCTACGCCTCACCGCTGTGGGCGGCACGCAGTGGCTCGACGCACGGCTATGACGGCGTCGACCCCACCCGGCTCAACCCGGAGATCGGTGATGAAGCGGCGCTGACCCGGCTGGTCGGGAAGCTCCGGTCCTTTGGCATGGGGCTGATCGTTGATTTCGTGCCCAACCACCTGGCCGTGGGCGGACGGGAAAACCCCTACTGGCAGGACGTGCTGCGCTGGGGGCCGTCCGGTCGCTTTGCTGACATGTTCGACATCAACTGGCGTGACAACGGCGACCCGACCCTCGAAGGTCGTCTGCTGGTGCCGTTTCTGGGCGAGCCCTACGGGCAGGCGCTGGTGTCGGGCGACATGACGCTGGCGCTGGATGAGACCACCGGGCTGTTTCATGTGGATTATTTCGAGCACTGCTTTCCCATCGACCCGCGCTGCCACGCGCTGATGCTGCTGGAAAACGGCATGGGCGAACAGGCCCGGCTGTTCGAGCAGATCGAAGACGCCGTATCACTGGAAGAGGGCGCCGAACGGGCGGGGCTGGCGCTGGCCGAGCACGTGCGCACCGATGAAGGTCGCGCCGCGCTCAACACCCTGCTGGAGCGTTACAACCCGGAAGAACCGGAAGGCGCCGAGCGCCTGCACGTCCTGCTGGAGCGACAGCACTATCGGCTGGCCTGGTGGCGCACGGCCAATGACAGTCTCAACTGGCGGCGCTTTTTTGATATCACCGAACTCGGCGCCCTGCGCGTGGATGACCCGGCGGTATTTGCCCAGACCCACGTCTATCTGCTGGAGCTGATCGAGCGTGGGCTGGTGGATGGCGTACGCCTTGATCACGTCGATGGACTGGCCGACCCGGCCGGCTACTGCCGCCTGCTGCGCGCTCGTGTTGATGAGGCGGCCACCCGCCGTCCCGGCGGCGCGCCCGAAACGCCAATGCCGATCTTCGTGGAGAAGATTCTGGAGGGCAACGAGTCGCTGCCGCTGGACTGGGGCGTCACCGGCACCACCGGCTACGAGTTCATGAACGCGGTCTCGAAGCTTCAGCATGACCCGGCCGGCGAGGCGCCGCTCAAGGCGTTGTGGCAGTCACTGTCGGGTCGCGAGGACAGCTTTGAAAAGGAGGTGACCCGCGCCCGGCGCGAGATAGCGGATACCGCCCTGGTCACCGAGTTTGAGCGTGCCGTGCGGGCGCTCTGCGATGTGGCACGTCATGACCCCATGACCCGGGACACGACGCCTGAAATGATTCGCCGGGTACTGCGCGCGCTGGCGGTGCAGTTCCCCATCTATCGGACTTATGCCGATGATCAGGGGCTGGCACCGCGGGATGAGAACTTCTTTGCGCACGCCGTGGTGGCGGCACGCGCCGAGCTCACGCCGCCGGATCAGGCGGTGCTGGATCAGGTCTATGACTGGCTGGGCGGTGACGCGCCCGCCAATGATGACGACCTGGGCTGTCGGCTGCGCCGTAACGCCATCATCCGCTTTGCCCAGCTGACCTCGCCGCTGGCGGCCAAGGCCGTGGAGGATACGGCCGGGTACCGCAGCGCCGTGCTGATTTCGCGCAACGATGTCGGCTTTGACGGCGCGCATTTTGCCGCTTCCAGCGAGGACTTCCACCGCTTCAACGCCTGGCAGGCGCGTCACTTCCCCGGCACGCTGGTGACCACGGCGAGCCACGATCACAAGCGCGGTGAAGACGTTCGTGCGCGGCTGGCGGCCCTGTCGGAATGGGGCGATCGCTGGGCGGAGCAGGTGCGCGAGTGGCTGACGACTTCCTCATCACTGCGCCAGCCTGCCCGCGAGGACGGCACGCTTGCCGGCCCTTCCACGGCCGAAGAGATGATTCTCTATCAGATCATCCTGGGGGCCTGGCCGCTGACGCTCTCCCCTGATGACACCCAGGGGCTTGAGCAGTTTGCCAACCGCATCGCCGACTGGCAGGAGAAGGCCCTGCGCGAGGCCAAGCTCAATACGCACTGGCTCTATACCGACGAGGAATACGAGACCCAGTGTCGTGACTTCGTGATGACGCTGCTCACCGATAGCCGCGGCGCGGCCCTGCGTCAGTCGATCTACAACGTCGTGACCACTGTCAGCCCGGCGGGTGCCCTCAATGGTCTGGTACAGACCCTGCTGCGCATGACGGTGCCGGGCGTGCCGGACTGCTATCAGGGCACCGAGCGCTGGGATCTTTCGCTGGTCGATCCTGACAACCGCCGCCCGGTTGACTTCGACGAGCGTCGCGCGCAGCTGGCCGACGATCTGCCGCTCACCGAGCTGATCGAACACTGGCGTGACGGGCGCATCAAACAGGCGCTGATCACCCAGGTGCTGGGGCTGAGACAGCGTCTGCCGGCTGCCTTCCTGCAGGGCGACTATCAGGCGCTCGACTTTGAAGGCGAGCGTGCCGGGCAGCTGATCGGATTCACCCGTGAGCATGAAGGTCAGGCGGTCATGGTCATTGCCGTGCGCCACGCAGGCTCGCTGCTCGACGGTGACACGCTGCAGATCGCCCCGGGACGCTGGGGCAATACCCGCGTGAAAGGCTCAAAAGATGACGCCCGGGGCTGGCAGTCGCTGACCACCGGACAGGCCGTCGACCCGCAGGCGCCGGTAGCTGAGCTCATGGCCTCACTGCCGTTTTGCGTGCTGTTTCGTGACGTCTCCACCGCGACCGCAGACGAACATCAGGCACTGGAAGCCGACATGACACAGGCCGGGGCGAGCCCCGGCGATCGGATGCCGTCGGTATAACCATCACTACAGGCCCCGGGGTACACCGGGGCCTTTCAGATAATACGGGTCTGCCGGGCAACAGGGGCATGGCCCACGCAAGGAGGATGGAATATATGGCAGACGATCAGCTTCGTATTCGCTTGCTGGCCTACCGGATCTGGGAAGCCGAGGACTGCCCTGACGGTCAGGCCGATCGGCACTGGCACATGGCGTGTCGCCTGGTCGCGGCCGAGCGTATTACCGATGTGCCCCAGGATGCGCAGCCGCGAGCAGCGACGCGCAGTACCAGGGCTGCCGAGCCGGCCGCTGATGCCAGCACCAGCGTAGCGTCCGACACAAAGGATGCGCCGGTCGTCGAGGCCGCTGCGCCGACAGCGTCTGAGGCAACGGATGCGCCGGTCGCTGAGGACAGCACCGGGGCAGCGTCCGAGGCGACAGACAAGCCGGCGGCCAAAAAGGCCCCCGCCAAACGCACCAGTACGGCCAAACGGCGCAGCACTGCCGCGAGCGCTGACAAAAAGGCGACGGCTTCCAAAGCCACGGCCTCCAAAACGACAGCCTCCAAAACGACGGCCGGCAAGACAACAGGCACCCGCACGACAGCCGCCAAAAAACAGGGTACTGCCTCGACAGAGACGACGACCAGACGCAAGAAAAGTGACAGCAGCAACGACGATACCTCGAGTCAGTAGTCGTGTTTTGCACGGCCAGCGCTTTTTATTTCCCTTTTGGGAGTGATATATGACGACAACACCGATTCATCCCGGCGCACCAACGCCCGGCATTACCTCGGGTGGGCGTGAAGCCCCGATCAGCTCGTCGACCGGACAGCAAAGCAGCAGGGTTCGTGAAGGTCTGCCCTATCCGCTGGGGTCCACCTGGGACGGACTGGGGGTCAATTTTGCCCTCTTTTCAGCACACGCCACCAAAGTGGAGCTGTGCCTTTTCAGCGACGATGGCCTGGAAGAGGTTGAGCGCATCGAGCTGCCCGAGTTCACCGATGAGGTCTGGCACGGCTATCTGCCCGACGCCCGTCCGGGACAGCTGTATGGTTACCGGGTTCACGGCCCCTACGAGCCGGAAAACGGTCACCGTTTCAACCATAACAAGCTGTTGATCGATCCGTGTGCGCGCCAGCTGGTGGGCGAGCTGCAGTGGGATGATGCCCTGTATGGCTACACCATCGGTCATGAAGATGGCGATCTGAGCTTTGACGAGCGTGACAGTGCGCCGTTTATCCCCAAGTGCCGCGTCATCGATCCGGCCTTTACCTGGGGTCGCTCGCGCGAGATCCACGTGCCCTGGGATCGCACCATCTTCTATGAAGCCCACGTGCGCGGCATGACCATGATGAATCCGAAGGTCAACGAGTCGGTGCGCGGGACCTTCTCGGGCCTGAGTGACCCGGCGGTACTCGATCACCTGCGTACGCTGGGCGTGAGTTCGCTGGAGCTGATGCCGATCCATGCCTTTGCCGATGACCGGCATCTGCAGGAGAAGGGGCTGCACAACTACTGGGGTTACAACACCCTGTCGTTTTTTGCACCACACCCGTCCTACATGGCGACCAACACCATCAGCGAGTTCAAGCAGATGGTGGCCTGCTACCACGCGGTCGGTGTCGAGGTCATTCTGGATGTGGTCTACAACCACACCGCCGAAGGCAACGAGATGGGGCCGACGCTCTCCTGGAAGGGCATCGACAACTTCAGCTATTACCGTCTGATGCCGGAAGAGAAGCGCTACTACATCAACGATACCGGCACCGGTAACACGTTGAACCTGTCGCATCCGCGTGTCCTGCAGATGGTCACCGACTCGCTGCGCTACTGGGCCGACGAGATGCGGGTGGACGGTTTCCGTTTTGACCTGGCCACCATCCTCGGGCGTGAGCCGCACGGCTTTGACGAGGGCGGCGGTTTTCTCGACTCCTGTCGTCAGGACCCGCTGTTGTCGCAGTGCAAGCTGATTGCCGAACCCTGGGACTGCGGCCCCGGCGGCTATCAGGTGGGCGGCTTCCCGCCGGGCTGGGCAGAGTGGAACGACAAGTTCCGCGACAACATGCGCGCCTTCTGGAAGGGGGATGAAGGCCAGCTGGCCGAGTTTGCCACGCGCCTGACAGGCTCTGCGGATCTCTTTAACCACCGCGGACGCAAGCCGTACTCGTCGATCAACTTCATCACCGCGCACGACGGGTTCACCCTGCGCGATCTGGTGACCTACAACGACAAGCACAACGAGGCCAACGGCGAGGACAACAACGACGGTAGCGACGACAACTATTCCTGGAACCATGGGGTAGAAGGCGAGACCGACGATCCGGAGATTCGTGAGCTGCGCCTGCGCCAGATGCGCAACATGCTCGCGACCCTGATGTTCTCCCAGGGCACCCCGATGCTGCTGGCCGGCGACGAGTTCGGACGCACCCAGGGTGGCAACAACAACGCCTACTGCCAGGACAGCGAGATCGGCTGGATCGACTGGGAGTTTTCCCAGGAAGGGCGTGATCTGCTCAACTTCACCCGCCATATCATCGCCCTGCGGCGGCGCTATCCGATGCTGCATCGCAGCCGCTTTCTGACCGGTGAATGGAACGATGAGCTGGAAGTGCGCGATGTCACCTGGCTGACGCCGGAAACCGAAGAGATGGATGTCGGCAACTGGGAGTCGGAACACTCTCGCTCCATCGGGGTACTGCTGGATGGTCGCGCCCAGCCGACCGGCATTCGTCGTGCCGGCTCGCACAGTACGCTGTTGATGATCGTCAACGCCCATCATGAGCCGGTGACCTGGACGCTGCCGGAAGTCTCCTCCGGCAGGCACTGGATCTTCCGGCTCAATACGGCCGAACCTGACAGCAGGGAAGGCGGCCACTACGATTTCAACAGCACCTACGAGGTCGAAAGCCGCTCGATGGTGCTGCTGGAGCTGGTACGTGACGACAGCGGTGCAGGCCGCAACGGGTAGTCCAACCATGCTGCCGATGGCCCGAGGCCATCGGCAGATTGCCGCCAGTCCTGTCCATGAGCGTCAAGGATGAAGGGCTGCGCCCAGGGAAAGGAGCGAGCAGCAATGTCAATGGTGCAACGCAGCACATCCCAACAGAACACGGATACGCAGGAGACACCGGTGATGCAGGCCGCCATGGGCGATCGTATTGCCATCGAGGATATTTACCCGGACGTCGAGCAGGGGCGTTTTGCCGCCAAGGCCATCGCCGGGCAGCCGGTCACCGTCACCGCGGTCATCTTTGCCGATGGCCATGATGTGCTGGCCGCGCGCGTGCGCTGGCGCTGCACGCAGGGCAATGCGCCACACACGGCCGCGGAAGATGACTGGCACAGCGAAACACTGACGCTGGTCAGACCGCTGGGCAACGATCTGTGGGAGGGTACCTTTACGCCCACCGCGACCGGCGCCCACGAGTTCGTGATTGAAGCGTGGTGGGATCTCTACGGCACCTATCACTACGAGCTGAGCAGGAAGCACACCGCCGGCATCTCGATCGCGCTGGAGCTGCGCGAAGGCCACGACCATGTTTCCCGGGCGCTGGAGCGTGTGGCCCCCGGCAGCGAACAGGCCAGTGCGCTTGAAGCACTGCTGGCGCAGCTCAAGGGCGCTGTCGATGAGAGTGAGCAGGTCGCGCTGTTGCTGTCGCGGGATACGCTGTCGCTCATGCAGCAGTGTGATCCGCAGCATCACCTGAGTCGCAGTGCGGCCATGCCGCTGGAAGTTGATCGCGAGCTGGCAGGCTTTGCCAGCTGGTATGAGCTCTTTCCCCGCTCGGAAAGCCCGGAACCCGGTCGCCATGGCACGTTCAACGATGTGCACGCTCGGTTGCCGATGATCCGTGATATGGGCTTTGATGTGCTCTATTTTCCGCCCATTCATCCCATCGGTCACACCCATCGCAAGGGCCCCAACAACACGTTGACCCCCGGCCCCGATGATCCGGGCAGCCCCTATGCCATCGGCAATGAGGACGGCGGTCACGAGGCGATCCATCCACAGCTCGGCGCGGTCGAGGACTTTCGCGCTCTGGTGGCCGCCGCCCGTGAGCATGATCTCGAGATTGCGCTGGATTTTGCCATTCAGTGCTCGCCGGACCACCCCTGGCTTGCCGAACACCCCGGCTGGTTTGCCTGGCGCCCGGACGGCACGATCCGCTACGCCGAAAACCCGCCCAAGAAGTATGAAGACATCGTCAACGTCG
This sequence comes from Kushneria indalinina DSM 14324, assembly GCF_003385845.1. Lineage (GTDB taxonomy): Bacteria > Pseudomonadota > Gammaproteobacteria > Pseudomonadales > Halomonadaceae > Kushneria > Kushneria indalinina. The sequence continues at coordinate 391,392 of NZ_QRDJ01000008.1, forward strand.
ACTTCTACGCCGAGGACGCCATCCCCGGGCTGTGGCTGGCGCTGCGCGATGTGGTACAGGGCTGGGTGGATGAAGGCGTGAAGATCTTTCGCGTGGACAATCCGCACACCAAGCCCTTCCCGTTCTGGGAGTGGCTGATCGCCGATATTCGCGGCCGCGACCCGGATGTGATCTTTTTTGCCGAGGCCTTTACCCGCCCGGCCATCATGGCGCGGCTGGGCAAGATCGGCTTCACCATGAGCTACACCTACTTTACCTGGCGCAATACCAAGCCGGAGCTGACCGAATATCTGACCCAGCTCAACGAGTCGCCGCTGCGCGAGTGTTATCGGCCCAACTTCTTCGTCAATACGCCGGACATCAACCCGACCTTCCTGCAGGGCTCGGGGCGCCCGGGCTTTCTGATTCGGGCGGCGCTGGCGACCATGGGGTCGGGGCTCTGGGGCATGTATTCAGGCTTTGAGCTCTGTGAGGCGGCGCCGGTGCCGGGCAAGGAGGAGTATCTCGATTCCGAGAAGTATCAGCTGAAAACGCGAGACTACTTTGCCCCCGGCAACATCAGTGCCGAGATCGCCCGGCTCAACTGGATCCGGCGCCAGAATCCGGCGCTGCAGACCCATCTGGGCATCCGGTTTTACACCATCGACAACGACCGCATTCTTTATTTCGTCAAGTCGACGCCGGACATGAGCAATGTGGTGCTGGTGGCCATAAGCCTTGATCCCTTCCACGAGCAGTCCGGCCATTTCGAACTGCCGCTGTGGGAGCTCGGCCTTGAGGATCATGCCGATGTGCATGGCGAGGATTTGATGACCGGTCATCGATGGACCTGGCACGGCAAGTGGCAGAGCACGCACCTGACGCCGCAAATGCCCTTCGGCATCTGGCGCCTTCGCCCGGCGCAGTAAGTCAGCAGGAGACGCGATGGAGCGCACACCGGTGATCGGTACTTCCGGGATCAACACGGGATAGCCGGTGTCGCTTCTTTCTTCAGGCATGACGCAACACGATCGCCTGCGACCACCGGTCGGGGCGAGGAGGAAAATGTCTCATGATGAATGCCAACAATGTATCCGGTTCGTCCCAGCAGGTCATGGCGGCCGGCGAGGGCGAACCCGCCTTTATCAATGACCCGCTGTGGTACAAGGACGCGGTCATTTATCAGGTACACGTCAAATCCTTTTATGACGCCAACAACGACGGTATCGGTGATTTTCAGGGCCTGATCGAGCGGCTTGATTACATCGCGGGTCTGGGCGTCAATACCATCTGGATACTGCCGTTCTACCCATCGCCGCGCCGCGATGACGGCTATGACATCTCCGAGTACTGCGCGGTGAGCCCGGATTACGGCACGCTGGAGCAGGCGCAGGAGTTTATCAAGGAGGCGCATGCCCGCGGGCTGCGCGTGATCACCGAGCTGGTCATCAACCATACCTCCGACCAGCACCCCTGGTTTCAGCGCGCCCGCCATGCGCCCAAGGGCTCGCCGGAGCGCGAGTTCTACGTCTGGTCGGACAGCGACACGCACTACAGCGACACCCGCATCATCTTTCTGGACACCGAGACCTCCAACTGGACCTGGGACCCGGTGGCCGGGCAGTACTTCTGGCACCGCTTCTACTCGCACCAGCCCGATCTGAACTTCGATAACCCCGTCGTCTTCGACGAGGTCATGAAGGTCATGCACTACTGGCTGGAGATGGGCGTGGATGGCCTGCGCCTGGACGCCATCCCCTATCTGGTCGAACGGGAAGGCACCAACAACGAGAATCTGCCCGAGACCCATGAGGTGCTCAAGCGCATCCGGGCGGTGATTGATGAGCATTTCCCCGACCGCATGCTGCTGGCCGAGGCCAATCAGTGGCCCGAGGACACGCGCCCCTATTTCGGCGAGGGGGATGAATGCCACATGGCGTTTCACTTCCCGCTGATGCCGCGCATGTACATGTCGCTGGCCCAGGAAGATCGCTTTCCGATCACCGATATCCTGCGCCAGACCCCGGAGATTCCCGAAAACTGTCAGTGGGCGGTCTTTTTGCGCAACCATGACGAGCTGACGCTCGAAATGGTCACCGATCGCGAACGCGATTATCTCTGGAACCACTACGCCTCCGACCGGCGCGCGCGCATCAATCTGGGCATTCGACGCCGACTGGCGCCGCTGCTGGAGCGCGACCGCCGTCGCATCGAGCTGCTCAACAGTCTGTTGCTGTCGATGCCGGGCACGCCCACGGTCTATTACGGCGACGAGATCGGCATGGGGGACAACATCCACTTGGGCGATCGCGACGGCGTGCGCACGCCCATGCAGTGGACCATGGACCGCAACGGCGGCTTCTCGCGCGCCGATCCGGCCAGCATGGTGCTGCCGCCGATCATGGACGCGCTGTACGGCTTTCAGACCATCAACGTCGAGGCGCAGACCCGCGACCCGCACTCGCTGCTCAACTGGATGCGGCGCATGCTGGCCGTACGCAGCCAGCAAAAGGCCTTCGGCCGCGGCGTGATGAAGCTTTTGTACCCCGCCAATCGTCGCATTCTGGCCTACGTCCGCGAATATACCCATGAAGAGAGTGGGGAAGTGGATACCATTCTCTGCGTGGCCAACGTGTCGCGTTCGGCGCAGGCGGTGGAGCTGGACCTGTCGAACTGGGAAGGCCATGTGCCGGTGGAAATGCTCGGGGGGAGCACCTTCCCGCCCATCGGGCAGCTCAGCTATCTGCTGACCCTGCCGCCCTATGGCTTTTACTGGTTCCTGCTGGCACCGGAAACCACCATGCCGCACTGGCATGCACCGGCCCAGGAGATGATGCCGGAGCTTTTGACCCTGGTGATCAAGCAGCGCCTGGATGAGATCGGCACCGGCCGGACACGTCGCTCGCTTGAAAACGAGAGCCTGCCGCAATATCTGCCGCGCAGGCGCTGGTTTGCCGCCAAGAACAGCACCATCGATCAGGTCAGGCTGGCCTGGGCGGTGGGCCTGGACAGCGCTGCTGTCGATGAGCGCGCTTCAAGCTCGCCGACGATCCTGCTCGGTGAAATCGAGGTGCAGGCTCGCCAGGAGGGCGCAGAACCGACCTCTCCCGAGCGTTATGTGCTGCCCATGGGGCTGATTGGCGAGGACGAAGGCGCACTGTTGCCCCAGCAGCTGGCCATGGCCCGCATTCGTCGCGGCCGGGACGTCGGGCTTTTGACCGATGCCTTTGCGATGCCGGGCTTCCCCCTGGCGGTGGTACAGGCGCTGCGCATGGGCGTGGTGCTGGATCTGACCCGCAACGCGGTGGAAACGGATGCCGAGGCTGCGCGCCCCGGCGAGCTGCATTTCCGCTCTACCTCGCTTTTAAGCGAGCTGGAGATGGCCCCGCACGAAGCCGAGATGCGCTATCTGAGCGCCGAGCAGTCCAACAGCTCCGTGATCATCGACGATCGCATGGTGCTCAAGCTGATTCGTCGCATCGAAAGCGGCGTCCATCCCGAAGCGGAGATGGGACGGTATCTGACCGAGCGCGGCTTTACCCATATCGCACCCATGCTGGGGGAAGTCACCCGCATCGATGATCAGGGCGTGCCGCACGTGCTGATGGTGCTGCAGGGCTATATCGACAACCAGGGCGATGCCTGGGAGTGGACGCTCAATACGCTCGAACGTGCCATTCGCGATGTCAGCGAAATGGTGCAGGCCGATCAGAATGACGTCTACGACCCGCTGGCCACCATCACTGGTTTTGCCGGTCTGCTGGGGCAGCGGCTGGGTGAAATGCACACCCTGCTGGCCATGGACACGCCGGAGTCCGATTTCGCCCCGGAGATCGCCGATGAGGCCCGAACGCGTGAATGGGCCGACGGCGTGCGCGCCCAGATTGGCCGGGCCATGGAGGTCCTTGAAAGTCACAAGGGCAGCGCCAGCGAAGAGGACCAGCGGCTGGCCGACTGGCTTCTCGAGCGCCGCGAGGCACTTTCGGAGATGGCGGATTCGTTTGCCCATCACGCCCAGGGCAGCCTCTGCACGCGTACCCATGGGGATCTGCACCTCGGTCAGATCCTGGTATCGCATGACGATGCCTACATCATCGACTTTGAAGGCGAACCTGCCCGGCCGCTTGCCGAGCGTCGCATGAAGAGCAGCCCCCTGCGCGATGTGGCAGGCGTGGTGCGCTCCTTTGACTATGCCTCGGCCATGGCACTGGACAACGCTCACCGGGCCGATGTGGCCCATGATCATGAGGCGGTCAGCCAGGAAGTGATCGTCGACTATCGCCACCGGGTCACCCAGTCGTTTTTGCTGGCCTATCGCCAGGCCACGCATCAGGTGGGGCATCAGTGGCAGTTCGAGGATGGTGCCAGTGCGGCGCTGTCGCTCTTCACGCTGGAAAAGGCGGTCTACGAGATTGCCTACGAAGCAGCCAATCGACCGGCCTGGCTGAGCGTTCCCATGCGTGGTCTGGTCGCACTCTTTGACGAACTGAGCACACGCTCGGGCAATGACATGTCCCAATCAGGGGAGGGTCACCATGACGACTCGCAATAAACAGGACGTTCTCGGCGCGTCAACCGACATCACTTTGCTGAACCCTGACGCCGCGCAGGCGCTGGTCGAGGGTTCGCATGGCGACCCCTTTGCCGTGCTCGGGCCACACGAGGAGGATCATGCCATGGTTGTGCGGGCCTTTCTGCCACGCGCCATCGGGGTGGAACTGCTTGAGCGCGACAGTGATCGCGTCCTGACCCGGCTGCAGCCGGGGCAGGTGCCGGATCTTTTCGTCGGCCGCCTTGACCGGCTGGCCCCTTACCGGCTGCGTATTCGCTGGCCGCACGGCGAAGAAATCGTCGAGGACCCCTATGCCTTCGGGCCGCTGCTGGGCGAGCTGGATCTCTATCTGATCGGCGAGGGCAATCATCGCGAGCTGGGCACCTGTCTCGGCGCGCAGATGATGACGGTGGATGGCGTGAAAGGTGTGCGTTTTGCCGTCTGGGCGCCCAATGCCCGCCGCGTCTCGGTGGTCGGCGAGTTCTGCCAGTGGGACGGGCGGCGCTATCCGATGCGCCAGCGCCAGCCCACCGGGGTCTGGGAGATCTTCATTCCCGGGCTGCCCGAAGGCGCCGTCTACAAGTACGAGATTCTGGGGCAGGACGGCCTTCTGCCGCTCAAGGCCGACCCGGTGGCGCGTGCCACCCAGGCGCCACCCGAAACCGGCTCGGTCGTGGCCGCACCGCTGGCCCATGACTGGCAGGACCAGACATGGATGGCCGAGCGCGCCGAGCGTCACGCGGCCGATGCGCCCATTTCGGTCTATGAGGTGCACGCGGCGTCCTGGCGGCGTCACGGGGGCGACGAGGGCGAGCTCTACAGCTGGGATGATATGGCGCAGTGGCTGATCCCCTACGTCAAGGAGATGGGCTTTACCCATATCGAGCTGCTGCCGATCATGGAGCACCCCTTTGGCGGTTCGTGGGGCTATCAGCCGCTGTCGCAGTTCGCGCCCAGCGGCCGATTCGGCAAGCCACAGGATTTCGCTGCCTTTGTGGATGCCTGTCACCAGGCCGGCATTGGCGTCATCCTCGACTGGGTACCGGCGCATTTCCCGACCGACCCGCACGGGCTGGCGCGCTTTGACGGCACGGCGCTCTACGAGTACCAGGACCCCCGTGAAGGCTTCCATCAGGACTGGAACACCTATATCTACAACCTGGGGCGCCACGAGGTGCATGGCTTCATGCTGGCCTCGGCCCTTTACTGGCTCAAGCACTTCCACGTGGATGCCCTGCGTGTGGATGCGGTGGCCTCGATGCTCTATCGCAACTACTCACGCGAGGAAGGCGAGTGGATCCCCAACCGCCACGGCGGCCAGGAAAATCTGGAGACGATCGACTTTCTGACCCATCTCAATGACGTGGTTCATGAAGAGGCGCCCGGCGCCATCATGATTGCCGAGGAGTCCACGGCGTGGCCCGGCGTCAGTCGCCCGGTGTCAGAAGGCGGGCTCGGCTTTGCCTACAAGTGGAACATGGGCTGGATGCACGACACCCTCAACTACATGAGCGAGGACCCGCTGTATCGCAGCTATCATCACGGCGAGCTGACCTTCTCGCTGGTGTATGCCTTCTCCGAGCACTTCATGCTGCCGATCTCGCACGATGAGGTGGTACACGGCAAGGGATCACTGATCAACAAGATGCCCGGTGATCGCTGGCAGCAGTTCGCCAACCTGCGCGCCTGTCTGTCGCTGATGTGGACCCACCCCGGCAAGAAGCTGCTGTTCATGGGCTGTGAGCTGGCACAGTTTCGCGAGTGGAGTCATGACCGCGAGCTGGACTGGTTCCTGCTGGGCCACAGTGAGCATCAGGGCATCTCGGATCTGGTCCGTGATCTCAACGGCATCTATACCCGTGAACCGGCCCTGCATGAGCAGGACTGTGTGCCTGAAGGGTTTGAGTGGGTGGTCGGTGATGATGCCCACAACAGCGTGCTGGCGTGGCTGCGATGGAGCCGCGACGGTCAGCCCGTGCTGGTGGTGATCAATCTCACTCCGCAGGAGATTTCAGGCTATGGCGTCGGCGTGCCCACGGCGGGCCACTGGCAGGAGTGTTTCAACAGCAATGCGCAGCTGTATGGCGGTACCGGCACCGGCAACGATGGCGGACGCGAGGCCGAGGCGCGTGAAAGCCATGGTCATCCGTTTACCCTGTCCCTGCATCTGCCGCCGCTGGGCGCCACTATCCTGAAACCCGGGAATGTAGCGCTGAAGTAGTTTCAAAACGGTGCATATGGCGTAGTGCTGCTACGCCATATGCGACAAAACGTGCATCGCGGCCGAGTTTTAAAACTTCTTTAATATAGGGGCAAGCTTATGAAGACAGGGGCAGCCGCCTTGTAACGTCAGCCGCTGGTGGCTGTGTCCGGTCAATGAGACGGGAGGTCGCCATGCACCATCATCGACATTATCCCCTTGGTGAGATTGCCATCTTCATCCTGGTGATCCTGCTTGCCTTCTTCGTATTGATGGCCGGAGATACTCTGACGCCTGATCGAGGCAGTAGTATGCCCGCCTGGTGCGAGCACCATGACGGGCATTGTCCCGGCGTTTCAGGCGACCCGGCGCGCAGCCTTGATGGCTAGCCGGTACGCCCGGGTTTTCCGGTGAGATCAGTTCTCGAGTGCGTCACCGGCACGCTGCAGCAGATTGGAAGTGGCCTGGCGGGTATCCTGCCAGGCGCTGCTGGCGGCGTCGCTGGTCTGTTGCCAGGTCTGTGAGGCCTGCTGACGCGCATCCTGCCACCAGTCATTGCTCCATGTGGGCTGTTGCTCAAGCGCTTCACGATCGAGATTGACGATAACGCTGTACTCGATCTCGTCGAGATCGGTATCGCTGCTGGTATCGACCGTAAAATCACCGCGCTGGATGACATAGCCATGGTCCTGCGTCGCAGAGCCCTCGTCATCGGCTTCGATCACAATGGCCTGCAGGGTCATGTCATCGCCAAACAGCAGATCTTCCACTTCACCTATGCTCTCTGTGTCACCCTGAAGGTGTACCTGGGCATCCATCAGTCTGTCGGCAGAGTAGAGCCCTTGGGTGGCGGGCTGGTCGTCGGCCTGGGCGATCGCGGCGGCGCTCATCATAACAGCGCCGGCGAGAAGAGAACGTTTAAGCATGGGGGTCATCCTTTTGTCATGTTTGCGTCAGGATCATGGCATCCGGAGGGCGGGCCTGCCTGATGTCCCTACAGGTTGTCAGCTTCTTTTAAGCCGCTACGACGATTTAAGCGGATCGTGCCCCCAGTTCATCAGCGAATAGCGCCAGCGCGAGGTCTTTTTGTCCTCTTTCTGCGGCGGCTGCTTGAGGTGACGGGCCACGTACTGATTGACCTTTTTCATGTGGCTGTAGTCCTCGTCATCAAGCTCGGCCTTGCGCTTTCTCTTGATCTCGACGATGCGCCGGCCGGACTGATGGCCGGTGGATTCTCCCTCGCTGCTGTCACCCACCGATTTTGACTCGTCGCTTTCCAGCCACTCTTCAAGCTCTTTTGGCGCCATATTGACGCTTTCCCTGAAATCCTGGTAGATGGCTTCCCTGTCGTCACTCATGGGGTGCTCCCTGACCCTGATAATGTATCGTCGTCTCTGGCAAGGCTCAGGCCTTGCGCAGTTCCTTGTGCAGCTTGAGCACGCGGTCACCGTCATCCTGCTTGATCATGTAGGCCGGCTCGTCCTCGGTGGCGTTGCGGTTCACGTCGCTGCCCTTGATGCGCCGGGTCACCCTGTCGGTGTATTTGCGGGTGACCTTGCCTTCGGTCCAGTTGTCGCCCCATTTCCATTTCACACGCTGGCGCTGACGGTAGTGTTCGCCCATGAAAACGCTCCCTGTTGAATCATTGCGGTGTGTCCATTCACACACTCTTGAAACGCTGCCCTGCCTGTCTCTGGCTCGGGCAGGGGGAAGGCTCAAGGGGACTAGTCGGTGCGGTCGCTGCGACTGTCGCTTTCCACGCTGCTGGCATCGGTAAAGGCATTCTGGCCGATATCCTTGTCGTCGCGTGCCACGGTGTCGGCCGCCCAGGCGCCGCGCTTGCCCATTGGCCGTGGTTTGCCGGTGGTCGTGTCCTTTTTGGTCTGGCGCTCGAGTTCGCAGTTGAGCGCCGCGCCCAGCAGCACGATAAAGGCCGACAGCCAGAACCACAGCAGCAGTACCATGACCGCGCCGATGGTGCCGTAGGTCTGGTTATAGTTGCCGAAGTTGCGCACGTAAATGGAAAAGCCGATCGAGCCCAGCGCCCAGAGCAGCGTGGCCGTAATGGAGCCGACGCTTAGCCAGCCCACTCGGGAAGGGGCCCGGTCGGGCCCGTAGCGGTAAAGGATGGTGATGGCGCTGATGACCAGCAGCAGCAGGATCGGCCAGCGAATATAGGTTAAAAGGGTGGCCAGGGTGTCACCAAACGGCAGCCAGGCGATCAGCGGCGGCAGTATGGCAATGGTGCCCAGCGTCAGAATGGTCATCACCATCATGGCGCCGGTCAGAAACCAGGTCATCAGGGTGAGCTTGATCAGGCCACGCTCTTCCTTTTCGCCATAGATGATGTTGAGCCCGGCCATCAGCCCGCGCATGCCCTTGGAGGCGCTGTAGACCGTAAAGGCAAGGCCTGCCACGGCCGTAATGCTCATGCCGGCCCCGGCGCTGTTGTTCACCGACAGTGCCTGCTGTCGAATGATGCTGGCGGCGTCTTCGGGGAGCACGCTGCTGAGCATTTCGATCTGGCCCTGCACCTGCTGGGGATCAAAGGCCAGACCCCAGATTGAAATGAAGGCAGCGATGGCCGGAAAGATTCCCAGAAAGGCGTAAAAGGCGATGCTGGCCGCGATCAGGGTGGCGTGATTGGCTTCTACCTGGCGTTTGACGCGAAAGAGCGTGTCCTTCCAGCCGCGCCCCGGCATGGCAAGCGGCGAACCGGAGTCGTGTCCACGGTCCTTGCCGTGAGGCTTGTCGGTGGTGTCCTGCATGATGTGATTACCCCGGTTGAACGATTCAGACAGGCGCTTAATGCTTTCGGGTGCCTGATGTATAAATGAAATACCCTGTGGGGGGCGTCTCCCAGTGTAGTGGCAATAATGCCATCATTGAGATTCGAACCAGGTCGCGATGTGTGAAAAATACATGCGTCAGAAGTGCCGGTGCCTCCGTCATGTCATGCTTCAAGGGTCACGTTCTTGGTCAGTGTAGAGCGCAGGGAAGGTTTCAACATCAAGATCTCGCGCGTGCTCAGGGAGGCTACCGAGCATGGGCTGGATCTGTATCTGTTTGTGCCCGCAGAGATCGATCTGCATCGCAATGTCGTCTCCGAGGGGAGCTTTTATCACAACGCCATACATTTAAAGCGCACCTACTACAGTAACCAGCGCCATCTGCCGCTGGCCCACAGCCGGCTGGCGCGTCGCGATCGTCAGTCGCCCGAGCGTTATCGCCTGAGCCTGAGTCTTTATGCCTATCAGTATGTGGTCGCACTCGAGCGTCTGATCGCCCCGCTGGAAGGGAATCGTGACCGGGTCACCGTAGAGTCACTTGAAGAGGTCGTCGAGCTGGCGCGCAGCGTCCCCAGGCGCATGCGTCGCAATCGTCCCGCTGATGACAGCCAGCTCAAGTACTTCATCAATATCGACAACTATCTCTCCTGGATTACCGAGCAGCGGCTTTTGAAGCTGGTGGCTGCACTGCCCGAGCTCGATGACTCACAGGCCTTCGCGCGCGCCTCGCTGCTGGAGATCTGCCGGTTTGAAAACCGCTACCGCGATGAGCATCAGTACAACTCGACTCGCGCCGCCCAGAGTCCGTCGCGCATTTCCAACAAGATGCGCCTGCTGCGGCGCCTGATCGAATATCCCGTTACCCTCAAGCAGAAAACACGCGAGCTGGGCGCCTGGGAGGAGCGTGGCGTCAAGGCACTGGCGACCGGGGTGGTGATGCTGGTGATTTCGGTGATGATGCTGGAAGCACGCAATCTGGTGGGGGATCTGACCCTGCGCTTTGTGTTGATACTGGCGCTTTTGTACGCCATGCGCGAGGTTTTCAAGGAGGATCTGCGCAACACGCTGTGGCGCTGGCTGCGCCGCGGTCGGGCCAAATGGATGCGCCAGTATTTTGATGTGCACAGCAATGAGATGGTCGGCCAGCAGCGCGAGTGGCTCGACTATGTCCGCTTCAAGCGGCTGGACGACGATATTCGTGTGACCCGGGGGGGCGGCGTCACCCAGCGTGAAGAGGTCATTTTGCAGTATCGAAGCCGCTCGAAAATGTTGCCGACCCGGTTTCTCAGCGGCTATGAAGAGACCCGCGAGATCATGATGCTCGATCTTTCCATGATCGCGAATCTGCTCGAGGACAGCCATCATCATGTCTATCAGCTCAACGATGATGACGTGGAGCGTGAGGTGGTCGAGCGGCGCTATCAGCTCAACCTGGTGGCGCGCGGTATCCGCGGCTCCCAGAAAACGACCGTCCAGCGCTGGAAAATCAACATGAGCCGCTCGGGGATCGTGGACATCGAAGAGTCCACGCCCTGACGCTGACACGCAACCCCGATAAGGAGAACTCGATGCAGGACGATACCGATCAGATGGCCCGAACGCCCGAGGAGCAGGCACAAGTGGATCAACAGTGCCGATCTCTGGCGCTTTACGAGTTTGAAAGCTGCCCCTTTTGCCGTCGCGTACTGCATGAAATCGAGCGGTTGTCGCTCAATATCGAGCTTCGCAACACGCGTGAGGACCCGAGTGCTCGCGAGGAGCTGCTCGAGGGCGGCGGCCGCACCATGGTGCCCTGTCTGCGTATCACTCAGGAGACAGGCGAAACGCACTGGATGTATGAGTCTGCCGATATCGTGGCCTGGCTGCGCCAGCAGTTTGGCTGATATACCGTTAGCGATAACGATAACCTGTGATGAAAACGTTATTCACAATCGTTCACAAAATGATGGCTGACGGCTGGCAGGTAGTGGCTATGCTGTAGATAAGGTACCGATAAACGAGTCAGACAGCATCGGTACACGTCGGACCATCATGCAGAACAGGTCGGACCATCATGCAGAACAGGAGGTTGGCATGTCAGAGTCAAAGGGCGGCAAGGCAGAAGGCATGATCGACAAGCTTGGCGGCAAGATCCAGAAGGAGACCGGCAAGGCTGCAGGCGACAAGGACCAGATCGAAAAGGGTGAAAAGGATCTGGCCAAGGGCGAACGAAAGGCCAACTCCGACAGCAAAAGCAAGGACTGACAAGCGTTTGCCATGTCTTCTGTGCCGATACAGCGATGACATTGGCAAGATGGCATAATCGTCTACACTAATGCATGCGTATCCTGGATACGCAGATATTGCCCGAACAGGCAGATATCATATTTTCTACATGGAGGTAACTGTCATGGCTACAGATTCCAAGTCTGACAAGGCTGAAGGCGCACTCGACAAGGCAAAGGGCAAGGTCAAGGAAGCCGTAGGCAAGGCAACCGACAAGCCTGGCACTGAAGCAGAAGGCAAGGCCCAGCAGTCGAAAGGGCATGCCGAGAGCGCCAAGGGCAACGTCAAGGACGCTGCCAAGAAGTAACGCTTGCACCGTCAAGAGTTAATGAAAGGGCCGCTTTTAAGCGGTCCTTTCTGTGTGTGGTCAGTTTTTGGTATTCAATGTGCTGACGACGCTATGGCCTGCTCCGGCCCCATCGTACAATCACGGTTTTACTCAGGAGAGCCGATCATGGCCCAGGCAAGTGCACGACATATTCTGGTCAACAGCGAAGCCGAGTGCGAAGCACTCAAAAGTGACATCGAGCAGGGCAGGGATTTTGCCGACGTCGCACGCGAACATTCAAAGTGCCCCAGCGGTCGTCAGGGTGGTGATCTGGGTACCTTCGGCCGCGGCCAGATGGTGCGTGAATTTGATGAAGTCGTCTTTACCGGCGATCTCAACAAGGTGCATGGCCCGGTCAAGACCCAGTTTGGCTACCATCTGCTGGAAGTGACCAGCCGCAGCTGAGCGGTGCATGACGGTCACATCAGGGCTGCCTGTCATGGCAGCCCTTTTTCATGTCCGACGCACAAGGGGCTTGCCGATCGGGCGACACTACGCCCCCGCTGGTTTATCCTGCTGGAGCGAAACGACACTGGTCGTATTATTTGATGAATCATCCGGCACTCTGGTGCTGATTGACTGCAGGACTGTGAGGAAGTGCTCATGAAAGACTGGCTACAAACGCTGCCCAAGGCGGAACTGCATCTGCACATCGAGGGCACGCTGGAACCCGAGCTCATGTTCGAGCTGGCCGCCAGAAACGATGTTGCGCTCCCCTATGATTCCATTGAAGAGGTCCGCGCGGCCTATAATTTCGCCAACCTGCAATCCTTTCTCGATCTCTACTATCAGGGCATGAACGTCCTGCATACCGAGCAGGATTTCTTTGACCTGGCGATGGCCTATTTCGAGCGGGCTCACCAGGACGGCGTGGTCCACGTTGAGCTCTCCTTTGATCCGCAACCGCACCTGTCGCGCGGCGTAGCGATGCGCACGCTGTTTGCAGGTCTGGGGCAGGCGCGTGAAGAGGCCTCGCGCCGCTTCGGAATGTCGACGGCCCTGATCATGAGTTTCCTGCGCGATCGCAGCGCTGATGATGCCATGGACGTGCTGGAGCAGGCCGCCCCCTGGTATGACCAGATTGACGCCATCGGCCTGGACAGCGCCGAGCTGGGCAACCCGCCGGAAAAGTTTACTGCCGTATTCGAGCAGGCCCGGATGCTGGGCATCGCAAGGCTTGCTCACGCTGGTGAAGAGGGCCCGGCGGCCTATATCAGTGGGGCACTGGACGCGCTGGACGTGTGTCGTATCGACCACGGCGTGCGCTGTCTGGAAGACGAGGCGCTGACGGCAAGGCTTGCCAACGAACAGATTCCGCTGACGGTCTGCCCGCTGTCCAATGTCTATCTCAAGGTGTTCGAACGCCTTGAGGACCACACCCTGCCGGCGCTTCTGGATCAGGGGCTGTGCGTGACGCTCAATTCTGACGATCCGGCCTATTTTGGCGGCGGCATGCTCAACAACTTCATGGCCTGCCATGACGCCTTTGGCTGGGATGAAGACGCCTTCAGAGTGCTGGCCCGCAACGCCATTGAAGCCGCCTTCATGGACGAAAATCGTCGCGAAACGCTGCTGCAGGCGCTGGCGGACTGCTGATTACGCCCCGCTCTGGTGAATCATCCAGATGGTCGCGCTGATGGTGATAAAGGAGGTGACCGTGGCGGCCAATAGTGCCGCCGCGCAGAGCTTGTCCATCGAAAAGCGCACACCGAAGATGGGGTAAACGCTCAGCATGGGCGCACTGGCAATCAGGAGTGCGCCCGCCATCAGCTCAGTGTTGTCGATGGGAAATATCTGAAAGCACGCCAACACCAGCAGAGGGTGACAGACCAGCTTGGCCAGCGTGATCTGACCGATATCGCGGTACATGCCCTGAACCTTCAGGCCATAAAGCGTCCCCCCGATGACGAACAGGGCGACCGGCGCCGAAGCATCGGCGAGCATGTCCAGTGCCTTGTAGAACGGCGCCGGGATCGACAGCCCCGACAGGGAAATCAGGGCGCCGCTGACGATGGCGATAATGATCGGATTACGCACCAGACGCCTTGCGGTCGTCATGATTGTTTTTCGAATGGAGATGCCCTGCTGGCTGCCCGCTTCCGCCAGCGCCAGTCCCAGCGGGATCATCATCATGTTCTCGATCAGCATGCACAGGGCCAGCGCCACGCCCGCAGTGGGGCCGATCACCATCACCGCAATGGGATAGCCGATAAAACCGCTGTTGGCGGTCGCCATGCCCATCGCCGAGATGGCGGCGTAATCCAGACGATGACGCTGCACGCGCCAGGCCAGAAAAAGCCCTGCTGAAAACGTCAGCAGTGACCCAAGCCCATAGGCCAGCAGATAGTGGGCATCGAACACATCGGCCAGTGCGTTTTCGCTGAGGGCGCGGATAATCAGTGCCGGCAGGGCAAAATTGACCACCAGACGCCCCAGCCCCTGGATATGCTCCCTTGAGACCACGCCCCACATGACGGCAGCGTATCCGAGAGCGATCAGCATGAAGATCGGGGCAGTAATGCTCAGTACATTCAAGAACCTGACTCCAGGGCAAGCGTTTGACCCCGGGTTGTGGGACGTTCACGTTGATCCGTGAGCGGCTGTCGGGGCGTTGAAAGGTTGTATCGAACGGGTGACGGCGTCAAATCAGCGCCATCCATTGTCTAAAGGAGGTTTGCCATGCGCGCACATTCCATCCATCACGGCACACTGCACTGTTTTCCGGCCGGACTGGCCGATGACCGGCAGCAGACGGTTCATGCCGAAGTCTCCGCTGTGGTGTATGACGGTCAGAGGTTAATCCTCGGTAGCGACAAGCCGATTCCCGGCGCCGAACGTTCCTCGGTCTTTGCCGTTGATATCGATGATCAGGGCCATCCGCAGGAAGACACGCTGGCCTACTATACCCAGCCACTGATTCGTCAGGCGATCAAATACGAGGATTTTGCGCTGACCGTGGATGGTCGCCATGTATTGGCCACCACTGGCTTTGATCGCATTCACTCCGAGGATCACTCCCTCAACGATTACAACCATCTGCTGATCTGGCCGCTGGGCGACCCGGACCGGGTGCAGGTCGTTGACCCGGACCCGCGTGACGGTGTGGAAGGTTCACTGGAGCTGCGCCAGCGGCTGACGGCGGCCATCGGCATGCCCTATTACAAGATCGAAGGCCTGGCGGCCATTCCGAGCGATGAAGGCGATGGTCTGCTGCTGTTTGGCGTGCGGGAACAGGGGCAGCATTTTGATGACTTCAACTATGTCTGCCGCGTGGTCGGCGCCCACTACCGGATCAACGAACAGGGGCAACTGGTGTTTCTCGATGAGATGCGCGAGCACTACGCCTTTGATCCGGGTCGGTTTGAGGCCGTTGAGCACCTCTGTGGCCTGTCGAGCCTTGAATATGATCCGTATAACCACCGGCTTTATCTGATGACCAGCTTTGAAAACGAGCAGGGCGGCATCGACAGTATCGGCGGCTATCTCTGGGTGATCAACATGGCCGATTTTGAACGCGGCAGGGCACCCGCGCTGGTGGAAAACGAAGCCGGGGCACCGCTGGTGTTCACCCACAAGGCCGAGGGGCTGGCCGTGCTGGATCACGAGCGCCTGTTCGTCGCCTACGACAATGATCGGGAGCTGGCGCTGGGCGATCATGACCCGGAGCGCGAGCAGAAGTATGCCTGCGAGGCCCCCTGGACGCTTTTACAAATGATCCAGTAACCCCCCGGGGGTCAACCGCGGCGCCCGGGGCTGATATCATGGGCACTGTCCTTTCGTTTTACTTCCCCACGGTGTCGTCATGAAAATACTGGTTCGTTATTTCTTCAAGGGCGTTCGCCTGGTGCTGGCGCCTGTCATGATCGCCCGCGACCGCTTCGGTCGGCCCGAACCGGTCACGCGCACCCAAAGGGCGCAGGCGGAAGTCGACCGCGCCTGCCAGTCGCTGACGCTGTATCAGTTTCGCACCTGTCCCTTCTGCGTGAAGGTCCGCCATGAAATGCATCGTCTGGCCCTGCCGATTGCCCTGCGCGATACCCAGCACGACGATGCTGCCCGGCAGGCATTGAAGGCTGGCGGTGGCCGCGTCAAGGTGCCGTGTCTTGCCATTGAGGAAAATGGCGGGACCGAATGGATGTATGAGTCCGACGCCATCAAGGCCTACCTGCAAAAGCGCTTCGAGCCTGATACCGCGACCGTATGAATGGATGAAACATTTCGCATGAAAGGCCCCGGCTTGCCGGGGCCTTTTGTGTTTGAGGGACACGGGAAATATTACCCTTCATGCGTTTTGACCTTTTCTGCTTCGAGATTTCTGGAGCGTTGCACGGCTCAGGAGTCTGAGTTCAGCAGGATAGAACGTTAGCGATACCTAAAATGTCCGGAATTGTTAGACATTTTATATAAATAGGTAAGACAAATTGCGAATGGTCTCTATCGTTCATGGCGATAGACTCGGTGGCTTCGCGCAAGACCTCTCCGTGTTTCCATAAGGCAACCCCATGAATGCGTTGACCCTGGCCTCGTTTGTCTTTTTTACCGCACTGGTAGCGTTCGTTACCTGGCGCATAACGCGTCACGATGATCATCGCCATTCGAACGGTTATTTTCTGGCAGGGCGCAGTCTGACCTTCCCGATCATTGCGGGCTCTTTGATGATGACCAACCTGTCGACCGAGCAGATGGTCGGGCTCAACGGTGCGGCATTTACCGACGGGCTATCGGTCATGGCCTGGGAGGTGATCGCGGTCGTCACCCTGGTCACCATGGCCATGTTCTTTCTACCGCGCTTTCTTAAAAGTGGTGTCACGACGGTGCCGGAGCTGCTGGCGCTGCGGTTTGATCGCACCACCCGGCTATTGGCCAATATTATTTTCATGGTGGCTTATGCGGCCATTCTTCTTCCCAGCATTCTTTATTCCGGTGCGCTCGGGCTGATGGGACTGCTGGATCTTCAGACGCTGACGGGTATCGAATCCAATGCGGTACTGCTGGTGCTGACCATTGTGGCCGTCGGCGTCGGCGGGTCCATCTACGCCCTGTTTGGCGGGCTGCGCTCGATTGCCATTTCCGACACCATCAACGGCGTAGGACTTTTGATCGGCGGGTTGATGATCGTCTATTTCGGACTCAACGCCATCAGTGATGGCCAGGGCATCCTGGCCGGTTGGGACACGCTCAAGACCAGCCATCCGGAGAAAATGCGCTCCTGGGGGACCGAAGATCAGTCGGTGCCTTTCTCCACCATCTTTACCGGCGTTCTGCTTTTGAACATGTTCTACTGGTGCACCAACCAGCAGATCATTCAGCGTACCTTTGCCGCTAAAACCCTGGCCGAAGGGCAAAAAGGGGTGCTTTTGACCGGGCTGCTCAAGCTGCTTGGACCGCTTTATCTGGTGCTGCCGGGCATTATTGCCTTTCATATGTATGTTGGCGAAGGCGTCAAGGCCGATGCGGCCTATGGACAGCTGGTCCATGACGTTTTGCCGGCGCCGCTGACAGGCTTTTTCGCCGCGGCGATGGTCGGGGCCATCCTGTCGTCTTTCAACTCGGCGCTGAATTCAACGGCAACGCTGTTCAGTCTGGATGTCTATAAGGCGCGACTGAAGCCGAATGCCACGGAAGCTCAGGTGGTGCGAGCTTCCAAGTGGTCGGGCTGGCTGATGGCGATCGCGGCCATGACCATTGCGCCCCTGATGGCCAGTCAGGAGAGCCTCTTTGTCTATGTCCAGAAGGTCAACTCGCTGTATTACGTCCCCCTGCTGTCGGTCATTCTGGTCGGCTTTTTGACCCGGCGTGTGCCGGCGCTTGCCGCCAATCTGGCGCTGGTGCTGGGCTGTGTGGTGATTGCCGCATTTTATTTCGTACCGCCGCTGGCCGGTGTCGTTGATGCCGTGTCCAATTTCCACTTCATTGCGATTGTCATGGTGCTTCTGGTGTTGATGATGCTGGCCATCGGTAAAATGATGCCGCGTGCCGAACCCTGGGTGCAGCAGGATGCCGGGGCCATCGACATGACGCCCTGGAGCAAGGCATGGCCGGCCAGCATTGCACTGCTGGTACTGGTCGTTGCCATCTATCTGGCCTTTATCTAGCCCTTGCCGGTGCCGCGCCTGTGGATCGCAGGCGCTAACCCGCTGTCCATGACGTCCTGTTCATAAAATCGCTGCCCATAACGCACTGTCCCCGCTCGGGAAACCGAAGCGGGGACAGTGCGTTATCCGGTTGTCGAAGCTAGTGCATCATCGACCAGACACTGACCCCGGCAGGAGGCAGTGTCGTGTCACCGATCAGATAGCCTGATGACGGAATCAGGTTGTCCGGCAGGTGACGGGGTTCAGGGGCATAGTTGAAGGCAAAGCAGAGCGCGCCGCGACGGCGCAGCCTGACCCCTTCGGGAAGCGCGGTGGTGGCGATATCGGCTGCGCGACACGCCTCGGCGAATATCGCCATCATGCTGTCCTCATCCAGCCAGGCGGTGAGATAGGCCACGCCCTGATGGTCGGTCACTGCCGGCATGCCGTCCTCGAAGCGGTGCACAACCCGGGCCTTTTGGCGCTTTTCATCCAGCTGTTCGCGCCAGCGCAGGGCATGACCCTGCGGGCTGCCGGGCAGGCTCAGGCGCGGATGGGTGCCCGGGCGCATGCCGTCGATCTGGTCCACCGTCACGCCGGTCAGCGTGGCCAGAGGCCCCGGTGCCAGGTTGGCAGGAATCTGAAAATCGGGGGTGCGTGAGCCGGAGCGCGCGCCGATGATCAATGGGGTGCCCGAGTCGCGGGCGGCCTCAAGCCTTGTCGCAAGGGCGTCGTCGGCAATGACCTGGCAGGGGAGCACGACCAGGGCGTAGCCGTCGAGCTCGGTGGTCGGGGAGACGATGTCGACATCAAGGCCCAGCCGGCGCAGGGCGCTGTACCAGCTCAGGTGCAGCTCCAGCGCATCGAAATCGGCGGCATGGGGCTGAATCTGACAGGCCCAGATGGCGCTGTAGTCAAACATCAGCGCGACCGATGCCGAGGCCGTGGTGATGTTTTCCCGGGCCAGGTCAGGAAGCTCGTCACGCACGGCCAGCAGCTCCGGCCAGGCGTTTGATTCACTGCCGTCGGGGCGCAACAGGCCCGCGTGCATCTGCTCCTGGGCGAAGGGTGCCTGACGCCAGCGGAAATAGGACACTACCTCGGCGCCGTGGGCGAAGGCTTCATGGCTCCATAGGCGCACCATGCCGGGCAGCGGGGCGGCGTTGCTGATCGCCCAGTTGACCGGCCCGGGCTGCTGTTCCATCACCCACCAGCGACCGCGGCACATGGCGCGGTAGAGATCGTGGTGAAAACCGGCAAAATCCGGATGGCCCTGCCGGCGGTAGTGATCACGAGTGGCCTCATCATGGGCGCCGCGTTCCAGAAAGCCCAGCGGATAGCTGTCCCAGCTGGCGATATCGAGATCACGGGCAACATCGAAATGATCGAACTCGGTAAAAAGCCCCATGAAGTTGTGAACGATATCCACGGATACTCCGGCGGTGCGCAGGGTATCGACCTGCAGGCGGTTGTAGGTCACCACCAGATCCGAACAGTAGCGGCGGTAATCGAGCACGATGGCCGGGTGGGGCTCGGTCACGGTGCCAACCGGTGCTTCCACCTGGTCAAACTCGGTGACCTCCATGCTCCAGAACACGCTGCCCCAGGCGTTGTTGAGCGCCTCAACATCGCCGTAGCGCTGCTGGAGCCAGTCGCCGAAGCCGGCGCGCGCCGCCGGCGAGTAGCTGAGAATGGTGTCGTGACAGCCGTATTCGTTGTCGGTCTGCCAGGCGATGATGGCGGGGTGGCCCGCGTAGCGCTCGGCCATCAGCCGGATGATGCGCTCGCTTTGCGTGCGATAGACCGGCGAGGCAAAGCAGTAGTGGCGGCGCGACCCAAAACCTCGTGGTCGACCATGTTCGTCCACGGCGAGAATCTCCGGATGTGTATCGACCAGCCACTTGGGCGGGGTCGCGGTGGGGGTACCCATCACGATGGAAAGGCCGGCCTCGGCCAGTGTTGCCACGGCCTCATCAAGCCAATCAAACTGCAGCTCCCCCGGGCGCGGCTCCAGCCGACTCCAGGCAAATTCACCGATACGCACAACGCTGATGCCGGCCTCGACCATGGCTCGCGCGTCGTCGGCCCAGCGCTCTCGGGGCCAGTGTTCCGGGTAATAACAGACACCTAATTGCATGGCTTGCTCCTGGGGTGTGGGTGTCGAGGGCAGGGCGTGCTCATCATGTATCGCCATGAGGAGCAGTAGGTGACGAGGCGGCAGTGCCTTGTCGGCACAAAATCCGTTCGGGGGTCACCTCACGGGATTCATTCACAGGGGCGTTAGCGGGCCGGGGCGCAGCGCGGTCGGTCTGCCGGAGAGCTCAAGGTCGGCTGCCGTACGGGCCAGAACATGCTCGGTGGCTTCGCGGGCCGCTGCCGGTTGTCGCATCCGGATGGCCTCCAGGACCCGGCGGTGGCGCTCCAGGCTGTCGTCGAGTCGGTCAACACGATGATGAGAGCGCTGGATCAGCGCTACAATCGAGGGGCGAAGCAAAAGCCCCATCTGGCGCCACACCAGGTTATGACCGGCACTGTAGATGGCTTCATGGAAGGCGATGTCGTAATCAATGTGAGCGTTGCGCTGTTCCGGATCATCCGCCGTCTCACACATGCCGTTAAAGGCGCTTTCGATCTTTGCCAGATCCTGGGCCGTGGCGGCCAGTGCTGCCAGCTCGCTGACATAGGGTTCGGCGGCCAGTCGAAAGGCAAACACCTCATGCACCAGCTGGGGGTGTGGTGTGTCCAGTCCGGCAAGCCAGAGGCTCATGTTCGGGTCAAGCAGATGCCAGTCGGCAATATCGCGCACGATGGTGCCACGCCCGGCAGTGCGCTCTATGAGCCCGCAGCTGCTCAGGGTCGCCAGGGCATTGCGTATCCGGTTGCGGCTGGCGTCAAAGTGACGACATAGATCCAGCTCTCGGGGGAAGATGTCACCGCTGGCCCACTGGCCCGACAAAATGGTATGTGCCAGCACCAAGGCAAGCGTATCGGCATCAGCGTCGGCAGCAGCATGAGGTAGATGCTCGAGCTCGGTCACAGGCATGTCTCCAAATATCAGATATAAATATAATAATGTCTGATATTTAGCTCAACGGCTGCCTGACCATCGGCCTATAGACATTGGTCGCGCAGGGGTGGGCCCTTGTCACCGGTGGCGGGAGACGCTACGGCAGGCCCATGAAAGGCCCCGGTTTGCCGGGGCCTTTTGCGTTGGCGGGTCAAACTTCCTTGTAGAGTTCGCTGCCGCTGTCGCGAAACTTCTCCGCCTGCTCGGCCATACCGCGTCGCATGGCGTCTTCATCGCCCTGAAGCCCACGGTCGCGCGCGTATTCACGGACTTCCTGACTGATTTTCATCGAGCAGAACTTCGGCCCGCACATGGAGCAAAAGTGCGCCACCTTGGCCGAGTCCTTGGGCAGGGTTTCGTCGTGGTATTCCCGCGCGGTGTCCGGGTCGAGCCCCAGGTTGAACTGATCCTCCCAGCGAAACTCGAAGCGCGCCTTGGACAACGCGTTGTCGCGTCGCTGCGAGGCGGGGTGGCCCTTGGCGAGATCGGCGGCGTGGGCGGCGATCTTGTAGGTGATGATGCCGGTCTTCACATCGTCGCGGTTGGGCAGGCCCAGATGCTCCTTGGGCGTGACGTAGCAGAGCATCGCGCAGCCGTACCAGCCGATCATCGCCGCGCCGATGCCGGAGGTGATGTGGTCATAGCCCGGCGCGATGTCGGTGGTCAGCGGCCCGAGGGTGTAGAAGGGCGCCTCGTCACAGCACTCGAGCTGCTTGTCCATGTTCTCCTTGATCAGGTGCATCGGCACGTGGCCGGGCCCTTCGATCATCACCTGCACGTCGTGACGCCATGCGATTTGCGTCAGCTCGCCCAGGGTTTCGAGCTCGGCAAACTGGGCGGCGTCGTTGGCATCGGCAATCGATCCCGGGCGCAGGCCGTCGCCCAGCGAGAAGGCGACGTCATAGGCCGTCATGATCTCGCAGATCTCTTCAAAGCGGGTGTAGAGAAAGCTTTCCTCATGATGAGCCAGACACCACTTGGCCATGATCGAGCCGCCACGCGAGACAATGCCGGTGGTGCGTTCAGCGGTCATCGGC
The DNA here is from genome assembly GCF_003385845.1 of Kushneria indalinina DSM 14324. Classification (GTDB taxonomy): domain Bacteria; phylum Pseudomonadota; class Gammaproteobacteria; order Pseudomonadales; family Halomonadaceae; genus Kushneria; species Kushneria indalinina. Next base: position 413,683 of record NZ_QRDJ01000008.1, read on the forward strand.
ACATGGTGCAGCCTGACGCCGGCGTGGATGGTGAAGTAGTCCACGCCCTGTTCGGCCTGCTCGATGAGCGTATCGCGAAAGATCTCCCAGGTGAGGTTTTCGGCCACGCCACCCACCTTTTCCAGCGCCTGATAGAGCGGCACCGTGCCGATCGGCACCGGCGAGTTGCGCAGTATCCACTCGCGGGTCTCGTGAATGTTCTGACCGGTGGAGAGATCCATGATGGTATCGGCGCCCCAGCGGATGCCCCAGGTCATCTTGTCGACCTCTTCCTCGATCGAGGAGGTCACCGCCGAGTTGCCCAGGTTGCCGTTGATCTTCACCAGGAAATTGCGCCCGATGATCATCGGCTCGCTTTCGGGGTGGTTGATGTTGTTGGGAATGATCGCCCGCCCGCGGGCCACTTCCTCGCGCACGAATTCGGCCGTGATCTCCTCCGGCAGGCGGGCGCCAAAGGATTCGCCCGGGTGCTGATGACCCAGAATGCGCTCGACTTCCTCATTGCCGATCTGCTGTCGGCGCTGGTTCTCGCGCAGGGCGATGAATTCCATTTCCGGGGTGATGATCCCCTGTCGGGCGTAGTGCATCTGGGTCACGTTGCGTCCCGGCTTCGCGCGCCGCGGGGTGCGTTTCAAATCAAAACGCAGGGTCGCCAGACGCGGGTCCTCGGAGCGGCGCTTGCCGTATTCAGAGGTGGGGCCGTCCAGCCACTCGGTGTCACCGCGCTCATCGATCCAGGCCCGGCGCAAATCCGCCAGACCGCGGCGGATGTCGATATCGGCGCCCGGGTCGGTGTAGGGGCCGGAAGTGTCATAGACCAGCAGCGGCGGGTTCTCTTCGATGCCATCACGGGTCGTGGTGGGGGAAAGGCTGATTTCGCGCATCGGCACGCGGATGTCCGGGCGCGAGCCTTCAATGAAGACCTTGCGAGACGCGGGCAGTGGCGACACGGAGGCGCTGTCGACGCGGGCACTGTCGGCCAGAAAGGTGGGTTGCTTACTGCCGCGACGCGGGGCGTGCGATTCCTGAGAGATCGTGCTTTCGGTCATGTGTTGTGCTCCAGAGCGTGACGTCAGTCAGCCGGCGCACAGCGTAGGCAGGAAGGGGAGGTGTTGCAGGGCGCCGGAACGGCAGCGCGGACCCTTCGCTTGAATCCCTACGCCGGTATTAGCCGGATCAGGTTCATCGGGATCCACCGTGGTATCGCACAGCGATACAAGGTGATCTCAGCCGGTTCCACCGGCACCCCGTCAAGCAAGCGATGGCCAGGCCATCGCGGGTTCAGTCTGTTCTGTTCGGCGCCAGACGGTCAAGCCCTGTCCGGCGCCTTGCCTCGCAAAAGGGGCATCGAGTGTGAAAGATGTCTGAAAATGCCCATGATCTCTTGATGGAAAAGCTCCCCAAGTAAGCGCTGCGGGCGTTTGGTTCAACTAAAAATGTCAATCTTCCCTAAAGTTTCCTCTAATAAATGGCGATAGAGAAAAAATGATCACGTTCAATGGCTGAATCTACGTGGTTGCTGGCGCGTGCTTTTATCGCCGGATGCTCCAGAAACTGCTACACCTCTACCTCGCATAATGGCGGGGTTATGCATGATATGAGTACGAAGAAAGAATCGAATTCAAGGGCAGCAAACTTTCTCGATGTGTAGGTTGTAGCGCTTTGCCAGTGATGTAGCCTTGAATCGCATGTTTATCGCGATTTTAATCTGGGTATGTGATCACTGTTCTTTGAATTTATGAAATCGGATTTTCTATGTCGGCAAACGATAGAAATAGATATGCTTTCAGTTATGTGAATCACGACGTTCGGGAGAGGAGGTTTATCTACAAAAATTTCAACAGGTCATCAAGTTATCGTTCTAATTTCTCAAGTTCAAGTTTCGTGGGATCATCTTTTGTTGGGGTGAAGTTTAAATTCTGTAGCTTTTATAAAGCAGATTTCAAGGACTGTTTGATACGTGGTACATTGTTCAGAAAGTGCAATTTTCAAATGGCTACATTCACTAACTGTCTGATGGAGGAGAATATATTTAATGGAACGAAATTAGAAAGCTGTAAGTTCGTAAATTGCAAGATTATTGGTTCGCCTAAAATTTTCCAAACTGTTCCCGAGGAAAATTTTGAGCATACAGAAATATTAAACTTCTACTCGAATGAAAAAATTTTTTCTGATGCTCTTGTCCAGAGAGTCGAACAATTAAGATCTCACGATTATATTCGGCGTTCCTCAGTCTTGCACAGGAAAAAGGGGAAAATTAACGCTTTAGCATTAAAGGTGTTGGTTGAGGAGTTTGATGCCGACTTTTTAATTAAAGCTCTTTCAGAGGTAGAAGGGTTAGTGACAAGGGAGTTTTACACTCTGTCATATATTCAGAGCATATTGCGCAAATTGAGTATTGGTGATAAGTTTTAATCCCGCGGTTTTGTCACCCATGGGGCTCTAGAAACTAACGACCATATGCTTGTCTACGGACTGATGCGGGGTTAAGGCTTTAATGGTCACAAAGTTAGTGGAGGTATTGCCTATGGTAATGGATATGTTAACAATCCTATCTTTTGCAGTTTTGATATTGTACAAAGTGGTTTTGGCTATCAGTTCCATGTTTGGTGGCAAGATTCAAAAATTCCCGCAAGATATCGTATCTGATCTACTCCAGCTTGCATCGCCAAGTGCTTTATCGAGTAATAGCGCCTCGCTCGTAAGGTAGCCTTGACGCTGCTCATCAACTCCATCGGGACCTATCGTGATCCCGCTTGGCGATACAGGGTGATCTCGGCTGGTGCCATCGTCACCCCGTCAAATCCTCAGCGCGCCGCATCAAGCCCCATCTGCCAGAAGGCCGCTTCAAGGCGCGTGGCATCACGAAAGGTCGTGGTCAGCTGGGCAAAGCGCTGCGGGGAGAGCTCGGCGAGGCGTTCGTCCAGCCACAGGTGCTCGCGGTGGGCGGCCTGTTGGTACTCCTCGTCGCGATACATGTCGATCCACGCCTGGTAGGGGTTATCCACGCTAACGGTCTGCGACCGCGTGCTAATCCAATCGGCAATCTCGGCGTAGCCGATCAGACACGGGGCCAGCGCCACGTGCAGATCCAGAAGCTCGCCCCGGTGGCCGCAGTCCAGCACGAAGCGGGTGTAGGCCAGCGTTTCCTGCGCTTCAGGCAGATTCTGAAGCTCCTCTTGATCGATGCCCCATGCCCGGCAGTAGTCCACGTGCAGGTCCATCTCGGTGTCCACGATGGTCTTGAGATTGTCCAGCGAGTGGCGAAGTTCACTCATGTCGCGGCTTTTATAGACCGCCAGGCCCCAGGCGCGGGCAAAATGCACCAGAAACAGATAATCCTGCTGCAGGTAGTGGCGAAAGGCCGCTGCGGGCAGCGTCGCCTCGCTGACGCCGGCCACGAAGGGGTGCTGGATGTAGGCCTGCCATTGATCACGGCAGGCCTGTTTGAGGCTGTCGAAATTCTGAGCCATGTCGAAGTCTCCATAGGGGCTGGTCGGGTATCTCCAGGATAAACCATCGATGGGTGTGTCCGACATCAGCAGTCAGGCAGGGATACGTAGGATCTGGCGAGTCGTCTTATAATATGGGCGATAACGATTCACGTTCTGACGCCATCGATCGGCGCCAGAGTCCACAGGGAGACATCATGTCCCGCACAAGTCATCCGGGCAGTGACGCATCAGCCACACCCGGTGAAGAGGTTCCGTTCATCGAGCGCGGGGGCCGCGATTACCGCCCGACCATGCTGGCGCTGTTTCTGGGCGCCTTTTCCACTTTTGCACTGCTCTACTGCGTGCAGCCGATGCTGCCGATCCTGTCCGAGGCCTTCGGGATTGACCCTGCCAGCACCAGCCTGGTGCTGTCGGTCTCGACCGGCATGCTGGCGGTGGGGCTTTTGATGACCGGCCCCATTTCCGATGCCGTTGGGCGCAAGAAGATGATGTCACTGGCGCTTTTGAGCGCCTCTGCGCTGACCATCGGTGCGGCGTTCATGCAGCACTGGGGCGCCATTCTGGTCATGCGCGCGCTGGCCGGGCTTTCGATGGCCGGGCTGTGCGGCGTGGCGATGGCCTATCTCAACGAGGAGATTCACCCGAGCTTTATCGGCGTCTCGATGGGGCTCTATATCGGTGGCAACGCCATCGGCGGCATGAGCGGGCGTTTGATCAGCGGCGTGATGGTGGATTTCGTCCACTGGCGGGTGACGCTGGCCACCATGGGGATCATCTCGTTGATCACGGCGATCGCCTTTATGAAGATGCTGCCGGCCTCACGTCATTTCGAACCGCGCAAGCTCAGTGTGGCCAATCTGGTGGGCGCCTTTCGGCTGCACTTTCGCGATGCCGGACTCCCCTGGCTTTTCCTGGAAGCCTTTTTGCTGATGGGCAGCTTTGTGACGCTGTTCAACTACATCGTCTATCGGCTGCTGGAGGCCCCGTATCACTTCAGCCAGACGGTGATCGGGCTGTTGTCGATTGTCTATCTCTCCGGCATCTACAGCTCGGCCTGGGCGGGTGGGCTTGCCGACCGGCTGGGGCGGCCGCGCGTCTTCTGGGTGTTCATCGTCGTCATGCTTGCAGGGCTTGCCTTGACGCTGGCCTCGCCGGTGGCGCTGATTCTGGCCGGCATGCTGATCTTTACCTTTGGCTTTTTTGCCGCGCATTCGATTGCCAGCGGCTGGGTCGGACAGCGCGCCACCCAGGCGCGGGGGCAGGCCTCGTCGCTGTATCTGTTCAGCTACTATCTCGGCTCGAGTCTGGCCGGTACGCTGGGCGGCGCCTTCTGGGCACTGGGGGGCTGGAACGGCGTGGCGGCCTTTATCGCTGCGCTGCTGGTACTGGCGCTACTGGTGGGACTGCGACTGCGCCGGCTGACCGCTCAGCCCTCGTGAGATCAGAGCGGGCGTTCTTATAATATGTTCACGGCACGCTGCAGGGATGTGTCTTATACTTGTTCGTATCAGTGTTTCATTTGCATACAGGACAAGGCACCGATGACAGCTCGAAAAGTACGGCACTTGCACACCGCCATTCGCGATGACATCGGCGATCTGATTACGCATCGCCCGTTGCCTGGTCCTTCCATCGATTATCTCGACCCTTATCTGTTTCTCAATCACCATGGGCCGCAGGTCTATGAGCGTGATAACAAGGGCCTGCCGTTCGGACCGCATCCGCACCGTGGTTTTGAAACCGTGACCTTCATTCTTGATGGCTCGCTGGCCCACGCCGACAGTGATGATCACAAGAGCATTATCAACACCGGCGGCGTGCAGTGGATGACCGCTGGACGTGGACTGGTGCACTCGGAAGTCTCCCCCGAGGCCTTCCGCCGTGACGGTGGGCGCATGGAGATTCTCCAGCTCTGGATCAATCTGCCTGCCGAACTCAAGATGACCGAGCCCCGCTATACTGGGCTTCAGGCCGATGATCTGGTGCAGGTCGAACTCGATGAAGGGCGCGGTCACCTGACCCTGATTGCCGGCGAGTTTGACCAGCAGGACAGCACCTTCCGCGGCCCCATCGAGACGCCGACGACCAGCTTCATGTCGATCATCACCATCAAGGAAGGGTCACTAATCCAGCTGCCGGTACCCGAGGATCACGAGATATTTTGCTACGTGGTACGCGGTAATATCATGATTTCGGAGCAGGCGATTCGCCCTTGTCACCTGATCGAGTTCGACACCAAAGGCGACTACGTCGAGATTCGCGGCTCGGGTGACGCCACGCTGATTTTCGGCCATTCGCCGCGGCTGAAGGAACCCATGGTCTCCCATGGTCCCTTCGTGATGAATACGCGCGAAGAGATCGATCAGGCCGTCAGCGACTACCAGAACGGCCGGTTTGGCGGGCTTGCCGCCAACTGATGCGCTAAATCCCGAGCGCTCGTAAAAACGCCCGCAGCCATGGCTGCGGGCGTTTTTATGGCCTGAAGGCAACGACAAACGACCAGAGCACTGACAAATGGTCAGGGCACTACCAGGCCCAGTTCATCAGTGGCGAGGGCGTGCGCTGGCGCTCCAGTTCTCGCCAGCCGCGCACGCAGCGTACGATGAGCCACACCGTAATTAACGGAAACAGCAGCACGCCGACGCCCAGCACCGACAGCATCGTCGCCAGCACCATGTAGAGCAGGCCAATCCAGAAGGTGCGAATCAAAAAGGTGTAGTGATCGGCCAGCCATGCCGGCGAGCGGCGGCGGTAGATATAGGCAATGACCAGTCCGGCCAGCGCCGTAATACCGGTCAGAATGCTGCCCAGATAAAGGGCATAGCCGATGCGCACCATCATCGGATCGTCATCGGGGGCCGGGTCTTCATGAACTATCGGGTCCCTGTCGGTCACTCAGTGCTCCTCGGGATAGTGGGATGGTCTCATCATAACCCGACAGGGAAGGGGCTGTCCGCGCCGGTTCGGCTCGGGCAATCCGTGGCGCGAGGATGCCCCGGCCGATATCGCACGCCAGCTCATCGGCGGTCATGGCGTGCGCCGGTGCTATCCATGTCAAAGGCTATCCATGTCGAAGGCGAGAAGAGCGAGGGTGCGCACCGCCAGCGGCAGTACGGCCTCGTTGAAGTCAAAGCACTGGTGGTGGTGGCCGGCGGCAAGCTCCGTGCCGAAGATCATGTAGGTGGCCAGGCCGCCGCGCTCCTGAACCCGACGCATCATGCAGGTGGCATCCTCCGACCCCGATGGCTCGCTGATGCTTGGCGTGACCACGTCAATGCCCGGCAGCCCTTCAATGCGGCGCTGAATGTAGTCGACCAGCGCCGGGCTTGCGGTGCAGGTGTCCGCCTCGCCGGCCAGACTGTATTCGACGCTGACGCCGTGCATCTGTGCGGCACCTTCGATGACCTCGATGGCACGCCGGCGCATCTCCTCGTTGATGGTCGTGTTCTCGCCGCGGGTTTCGATTTTCATGCTGGCACTGGCGGGCACCACATTGCGGCCGCTGCCGGCGTTGAGTACACCCACATTGATGCGTGAGGCACCGCCGCTGTGACGGGGGATGGCGTGCAGCCCCACGGCGGCCTGAGCGGCGGCCAGCAACGCGTTGCGGCCCTCTTCGGGACGGCCGCCGGCGTGGGCCGGCACGCCGGTGTAGCGCACGTCGAGTTTGGTGGTGGCCAGGTAGCCATCCTGGGCGCAGACGACTTCGCCGCAGGGGATGTCCATGCCGATGTGGGTGGCAATAAAGACATCGACGTCATCAAGCACGCCGGCATCCACCATGGAGCGCGCGCCACGCACGCCTTCCTCGGCGGGCTGGAAGATCAGCTTGATGCGACCGGAGAGGTCGGCCTCGAGCGCCTTGAACAGTCGGGCCAGCCCCAGCCCGATGGTGGTGTGCCCGTCGTGGCCGCAGGCGTGCATCATGCCGGCATTTTGTGAGCCAAATCCTTCCTGAGCGGGGCGATGCGTCTGTTCATTGGACTCCTCGAGATCCAGCGCATCCAGGTCGATGCGATAGCCGATGGTCGGCCCGGGGCGGCCGGTATCGAGCACGCCCACCACGCCGGTAAAACCGCCGGAAAGCTGCGGCAGCCAGCGCTCGATGGCCCCCTGGGTTCGGGCGCGCGCCTCTTCGCGCGTCAGGGTGTCGGCGTCCGGTACGCCCATGCGGGCAGCCTCGTCGACGACGTCGCGCCCCAGGGTGACCTGATAGCCCAGCCGGTCGAGCTCCTCGGCCACGATCGAGGCGGTGCGAAACTCGACCCAGCCCGATTCGGCATGACGATGGAAGTCGCGCCGCCAGACCGTCAGCTGTGGCTGGAGTTCTTCAAGATGGCTCTCAAGCGTGTGGGCAGGCATCTGTGACATGACAACACTCCTTTCATGACGGGGCAGATCACGAGCTGCCACCGATAAATTAATCGATTACATCAGGCCGTGAACACCCGGGCCGAAAGGCAGTCCCAGCAGGTAGAAGCTCACCAGCATGATGATCCAGACGGTCAGAAAGGCCAGCGAGTAGGGCAGCATCAGCGAGATCAGCGTGCCCAGACCCGCCTCGCGGTCATATTTTCGAATGAAGGTCAGCACCACCACCATGTAGGGATTGAGCGGTGAAATGATGTTGGTCGAGGAGTCCGCCACGCGATAGGCCATCTGGATGAAACCCGGGTGGTAGCCCAGCTGCATGAACAGCGGCACGAAAATGGGCGCTTCAAGGGCCCATTTGGCCGAGCCCGAGAAGATCAAAAGGTTCATGAACCCGGTAAAGACGATATAGCAGATGATCACCGGCAGCCCGGTGAAGTTGATCGAGGTCAGCATCTCGGCGCCGTTGACCGCCAGCCAGCTGCCGATATGGGTCCAGCCAAACCAGGCAATGAACTGCGAGGCGGCAAAGATCAGCACGATATAGCCGCCCAGATCGCGCATGGCATCGGCCATCTTCTCCGAGATGTCCCGCGAGCTTTTGATTTTGCCGGTGGTCACGCCGTAGGCCACGCTGACCGTAATGAAGAAAAACAGGATGATGGGGATGATGCCGGACAGAAATGGCGAGGGGATCAGGCCGCCGTCGTCATTTTTCAGCGGTGAATCGGGCCAGAAGACCAGCGTGGCGAGCCCACCCACATACAGAAGTGCGGCAATGCCGGCATTGCGCAGGCCACGCCCGGCGTTGGCCGGCTCGTCATGCTCGACCTGTTCGACATCCCCTTCATAGGTGCCCAGGCGGGGCTCGGTAAGGCGCTCGCTGATCTGGGCGGCAAGAATGGTCAGCACCACCACGGAAAGGCAGTTGAAGTACCAGTTGTCGACCGGGGTCACCACCATGGTGGGATCGATCAGGCGGGCGGCTTCCGTGGAAATGCCGGACAGCAGCGCATCGGTGCCCACGATCAGCAGATTGGCGGTAAAGCCGGCACCGGCGCTGGCAAACCCGAGCGCCAGACCTGCCACCGGATGACGCCCCAGCGTGTGATAAACCATCGCGGCCAGCGGTGGCAGCAGAATCAGCGAGGCATCGGAGGCCACGTTCATCATGATGCCGGTAAAGGCGACCGTATAGGTCACCAGCTGCCGCGGGGCCGACATCACCGTGCGCCGGATCAACACATCCAGCAGGCCGATCTTTTCGGCAAGGCCGATGCCCAGCATCATCGACAGTACCAGCCCCAGCGGTGCAAAACCGGTGAAGTTGGTCAGCATGGATTCGAGAATGAAGCGGATACCGTCACCGGAGACCAGACTGCGGATCGGCTGCGCTTCACCGGTGGCGGGCAGCACGACGCTGGCGCCGCTGGCGGCAAAGAGGGTTGAGGCGATCAGGACCACGACGGCGAGCATGACGAACAGCATGAAAGGGTCGGGCAGGCGATTGCCGATGCGCTCGATGGCATTGAGGAGACGTGCCGAACGACGCGGAGATGCCTTCGGGGATTGCGTGGTGGCCACCATGGTGGAGACTCCCGAGTAACGTATTATTGTGTGCCGTCTTGAACCGGCGTTGTTATCGGCTTCCTGGGCCTGACGTGTGCCACTTTTTATTTGTGAGGGTCGGCAACGTCAGGGTAAGCAGGTCATTACACTGTAGAGAAAAGCGGCGCTTGATCAATGGATATCGCTGCGCTGTGTCTGATAATCGCACTGTGATGCCCCTTGAGTACGAAAGCCGCGCCGGATGCATGGGCCTTGCCCCCGGACTCGGCTAGAATCAGCCCTTTTGGTGCATTCAGGAGATCATGCCATGCCCTCTTTCGATATCGTGTCCGAATTCGACAAGCATGAAGCGACCAACGCCGTGGATCAGGCCAACCGCGAGGTGCAGACACGCTTTGACTTTCGCGGCGTGGACGCCAGCTTCACTCTGGAAGGCGAGAAGGTATCGCTGGAAGCCGACGCCGATTTTCAGCTCAAGCAGATGCTCGACATCCTGCGGGCCAAACTGATTGCCCGGGGCATCGATGCGCGCTGCATGGACGAGCAGGAACCCGTGCTGTCCGGCGTCAAGGCGCGTCAGGAAGTGCAGCTCAAGCAGGGTCTGGAGCAGCCCGACTGCAAGGCAATCGTCAAGCAGCTCAAGGAGTCAAAGCTCAAGGTGCAAAGCGCCATTCAGGGCGACAAGGTGCGGGTCACCGGCAAAAAGCGCGATGACCTTCAGCAGGCCATCGCTCTTTTGAAAAGTGAAGAGGGGCCGGACCTGCCGCTGCAGTATGACAATTTCCGCGACTGACCCGGCGTTTGGTACTCAGAGCTTGCGACCGCTGCGGCCCTGCTTGTAAAACCGCCGTTCGCGCCAGCCGGGCACGTTTTCAAGCTGTCCGGGGGTGCGCCGGTAGCGCTTGTATTCCCACTGATACTGCATGGGGTCCAGCGCGATGGCGGCTTCAACGCTTGCATTGACGCCGCGTGCAGACAGGGCCTCATCTTCCTGGGCATAGACCCGCTCATCGGCCTGCAGAAAGTGGATGTCAAAGCCCGTGCGATCCTCACGGCGTTTGGCCACCCCCGTGACCACGCGGGCGTCGGTGCGCGATACCAGCCGCGGCAGCAGGGTGGCGGTATAGGCCGGGTAGCCGAAAAAATCGGCAAACTCGCCGCTGCCCCAGCCAGGTACCTGGTCCGGCAGGATGCCGATCGCTTCGCTGCGCTTGAGCGCCTTCAAAAGCGCCGCCACGCCGCGGGAGGTGGTGGGCACCAGCTGCGCGCCCATGCGCTCGCGGCCGTTTCGAATGATCGGGTCCAGCGCGCTGATCTTGGGCGGCTCATACATGGCGGTGAACGGAAAGTGGCTGGAGAGCCAGAAGTTGAGGATCTCCCAGTTGCCAAAGTGGGGCGCCAGCACAATCACGCCGCGACCATTGGCCCGCGCCTCATCGAGCAGCTCGCGGCCGTGCACCTCAACAATTGAATGCTCTACCGCCTCGGGGTCGCCCTGCCAGGCAAACCCCAGCTCCATCATGGTGGCGATCGAGTGGCGCAGGCTGTCATGAATCTGCGCTCGGCGCGCCTCGTCGCTGACCTCCGGAAAGGCCTGCCGCAGATTCATGCGCGTCACACGGCGTTCGCGCATCCCGATCAGGGTGTAGAAGGGCTCAAGGCGTGAGGCCAGATGCCAGAGCGAGGCCGGCTGGCGGCGTGAGAGCACTTTCCAGAGGCGCGCGATGGCTCGCGCCTGCCAGTTGTCTTTCATCGTCATTGCTGCGCTTTAGTAATGGCAAGATCGACGGGGAGTATACCCGGATGCACCGATGGCTTCATGGTCAGCACTGACTGCGCCTTCCCAAGGACCGGTATTTCAGCCTCGTGATGGATGTCTTTGGTGACGGGCGGGCGTATAGTCCGCACCGCTGGCATCATCGGTACTTGAGTCTGTCGCTGCATTTTTTATGCTCAACGTTATGAGAAAGCGAGGTTACCTGCAGGGTACCCCGTCCTTTGACGTTGATCGATTCGTGAGGAAGGTATGGCACGTCAACTGCTGGCCCTGGTGTTCCCACCGCTGCTGGGGCTTTTCATTCTGGCCCTGGGCAACGGGTTTCTCTCCACACTGGTCACGCTGCGGCTGGATAACGCCGGTGCGTCGGTGGAAACCATCGGCTGGGTGTCGTCGGCCTACTATGTGGGGCTGGCGCTGGGGGCGGTGCTCAATGACCGTCTGCTGCTGCGTATCGGCCACATCCGGGCCTATGCCTGCTTTGCCTCACTGGTGGCGGCGGCCGCACTGGCGCAGGCGCTGTGGCTCGACGCCGGCTGGTGGTTTGCCATGCGTCTGATCGGTGGCTGGGCCACGGTGGGTGTCTATCTGGTGATCGAGAGCTGGCTGTTGACCAGCAGCGATTCGACCCGCCGCGGTCAGATACTGGCCTTCTACATGATCTCGCTCTATGCCGCCCTGGCGCTGGGGCAGCTGTTGCTGGGGCTTTTCGAGGCGCCCTTTGATGCCACGCCCTATGTGGTGATCGGCATGCTGGCCACGCTGTCGGTACTGCCGCTTTGCATCATTCCCCGCGTGACGCCGCTGCTGGAACATGCCGTGCCGCTGTCGCCCTGGCGGCTGGTGCGGGTGACACCGACCGGGGTGATGGGCGTGTTCGGTTCGGGACTGATCGTGGCGGCGCTCTATTCGCTGCTGCCGCTGTATCTGCAGCAGTCGGGACTGTCGGTCGAGCGACTGGGACAGTTCATGGCGGTGGTCATTGTCGGCGGCATGGCATTGCAATACCCCATGGGACGCTGGTCGGATCGCAACGATCGCCAGATCGTGCTGATTGCGCTGGGCATGGCCCTGATTGCGCTGGCACTGGCACTGCCGATGGCGGCGGCCATCAGTGAACTGGCGCTGGGTGGCGTTCTCTTCGTGTTCGGTGGGGTGGCGTTTTCACTTTATCCGGTCGCCATGAGTCACGCCGCCGACCGGGCACCGCCTCAGGCGCTGGTGGGCATGAGCCAGGGGCTGTTGCTGATCAATGCCGTGGGCTGCACGCTCAGCGCGCCGATGCTCACCGGTGTCATGGGCCAGACCGGCGAGAATGGCCTTTTCTATGGCTTTGCGATTATTTCAGCAGTCATGGCGCTTTTCTTCATGTGGCGCCGCAGCGTGCGCCCGGCACCACAACCGCTGGCCCCCTTCGCCGCGCACCCGGTGCAGTCCGTGGTCGGTGCCGAGCTTGAAGTGACCGAAGAGATGGTCGCAGGTGCCGAGACTCAGGCAGAAAAGGAGGAAGCCGAGGAGGCCGCACATCAGGACAACGCGCGCTTTGACAGCGCCGCGCAGGGCGGGGATGAGGCGCGCCCGTCGTCCTGACGCGTGCGGTGATCAGCTCTCGAGCGTGATGTTCGGGTCATGACAGCGCCAGGTGTTACGGCCCTCGCGCTTGGCCCGGTACATCGCCTGATCGGCCAGCTGGATCAGGGTCTGAACATCGCGGGTGTCGCGGCCCAGCACCGCGATGCCGATACTAACGCCCAGGCGCACCTGCTGGCCGCTTGCCAGTATCAGGGGACGGTTGATGCTGTCGATCAACCGCTGCGCCAGCTCGGTCAGATCCGTCAGAGGCGTTCGATGATCAAGCAGCAGCACGAACTCGTCGCCGCCCAGGCGGGCCGGATAGTCATGCTGGCGTGAGGTCGCAAGCAGCATGCCGGCAATCTGTCTGAGCACTTCGTCACCGGCATGGTGGCCATACACGTCATTGACCTGCTTGAAGTGATCGAAGTCGAGCACCATCAGCGCATGCTGACGATCAGGGTGCAGGCGCTGATAGCGCTGGATCACGTCAAGGCGTCGCTCGAACCCCAGCCGGTTGCCCAGCCCCGTCAGGGGATCGGTGACGGCAAGTTTTTCAGCTGCCTCGGCGGCGCGGCGACGCTCGGTAATATCATGCGCCACGCCCTGCAGGCGGCCCTCTTCCAGCCGGCTGACCATGACACTGACCCAGCGACGGTACTTCCCGTCGCCCACGGCCATCTCCCACTGGCGAGGACTGTCCCGGCGTGCCCGACGACTGGTCAGCTCCTGCATCGTGGGGCCGCCTTCACCCGAAAGCGCTGTAAAGGCAATGGGTGGCCCGGCAGGGTCCAGCGGTCTGCCTCCCAAAAACAGGCGACAAAAAGCCGGGTTGGCCGATAGCAGCTGCCCCTGGTCGTCAAGTTCAAAAATGCCGGCCTCGACGTTATCAAAGAGAGTGCGGTAGCGCCGCTCCTCGATTTCCCGCGCCAGCCGCTGTCGGCGCTCTTCGCTCAGGCTGCTGACCAGCCGATCGATCATGGCATTGACGCTCAGCACCAGGCGGCCGATCTCATCCTTGTAGTGCCCGCTGGGCGATGACAGCTTCTGTCCCGTTTCCGCCTCCAGGGCATGGAGCTTTTGGGAGATATCGCTGATGGGGCGGGTGACGAAATAGAACACCACCAGAATGACGCTCACCCCCAGCCCCAAAAGCTGCAGGACAAGGGCGACGGACAAAAACCGTGTAGCGTCATTGACCATGCTGTCAATCCAGTCCTGATCCGGCACCAGCGTCAGCTCACAGACCTGCTGGCCGGGCTCGAAGGGGGACTCGATCGCCCGGGTCAGTGGGGCGCCGCTGTCATGATCGATGGCCGTCACCCGGTCGGCCAGCGCGCTGCCATCGTGGCGAATCAGACGCGCCTCACGGACAATGCGATTGCTCAAAAGCCCTTGGGTGACCTCGCCGGCCAGCTGAGCGTCATCCAGAAAACAGGCGATCTGTGCCGTGCGCTCGACCGTGGCAATCAGGCCTTCAAGGCGCATCTGCTGGACGCTCTTTTCGGATTCGGCGCGCAGGTGTACGGCCGTGAGCAGAAAGGCGATGCCCAGTACACCCACGATGGCCACGATGCTGGCGGCCGCCCGCAGGGCCAGACGACTGCGAAAGCGCGTCATAAGGCTTGCCATGGCTATTCGCTCAGCGTCAGGAGAACACGCATGTGCGGCGGCGTCCGGGCGGCGTCCACGTAGCCGAGCGCATTGTTGTTGTGCGTCATGATGTCGAGGAAATCCTCAGAGTTCCCGGCCTGCTGCGGCGGCGAGGCGCGGCCGGAGAAGACTAGTCTTGCCCAGTAGGAGTTGATCTCGGCCATGTCCTTTTGCACCAGTGCCCTGTAAAAGCGGGCCTTGATAGGCGCCTGGTCGATCGGCAGGGCGACGCTGTCGTTGGGCAGCCGGCGATAGCGCCCCATGAAGATATTGACGGCCTCGCTGTGGCTGATCTGGCGCACCGTACTGGCATCGTTGATGACAATGGCAATATCGGCCCGGGCCGTGGTGCCGATGAATAGCAGAGCTATCGTGGTGACGCGTATCCAACGCGTGAAGCGGGTCATGGACATATCCTTAAAAGATGAAATCCAGCCCGAGGCTGACAAGGTTTGATTGATCGTCCTTCCAGCCGTCATCGATACCGCGCCACAACAGTCCCGGTGAGCGCGTGTGGATACGGTCAAACTGGGCCTTGAGGGCCAGGTGAGTGGTGACGTCGTAGCGAAGGCCCAGCGACCAGGTATTCTGCTCGATATTGGAACCTATCGGGTCCTCGCGACTGTCATGCGTTCTTGTGCCTGATGCCATGGCATAGGGCGTCCAGCGATCCATGCGCCATGCCGCAGAGACGAATCCGGTATCCAGCCAGGTGTCGCCATCGGCAAGGATGTCGCGATTCCAGATCGCCTGCAGCTGCAGCGGACCCGAGCTGTAGGCCGCCCCCAGCGAGTAGACCTGCAGCTCGTCGAAACCGGTCAGATAGTTCAGATAACGATTGGCATCGATGTTAAACATCTGGTCGATCAGGTCAGCATCGCCGCCGCTGAAACTGACCTCTGAGCGAACTCGGGTATAGCCGGCGCGAAACCGCCAGGGGCCGGTCTCATAGTTAAGGTGCCCGCCAAGCACATTGTGGGCATCAAAGTCGGCCTCCAGCGCATCCGACATGAAAAACCGGCTGTCGGAGCGACCGGCAACCAATCGGGCCCAGACCAGATCATCGCCGACCGGCCGGGTAAAGGTCACATCGGCGCCATCGATATAGGTCAGCTGCAGCACGCCAAAGTGGTCCACCGGTGGGCGAATCCAGGGATAGGCGAAGCCGACGTAGCGTGACTCCGAGATCAGATCGACATCCCAGCCCAGACGCCCGACACGTAGCTGAAAGCCCGGATCGGGGGCGTAGCGCACAAAGGCCAGCATCAGTTCGGGGCTGAAGTCCCCCGAGCTGTGATACTGGCTCATGCCCTGTACCACGGTGTCGAGTTCGTCGGTCAGGCGTACACTGGCCTGCAGGCCCAGGCGCGTATCGGTTCGAGCACTCCATCCCTTTTCGGCGCCCTTCGGCTGGCCGGTATCGCGCACAAAATCGGCTCTATCCTGATCGCTGTGGATCAGCCCCAGCGTGCCGAAACCGCTGAGCGTCACCCGGTCATCCAGAAGGCGGGTCTGCGCCTGTGCACCGGCACTGCACGCCAACAGGAGTGCCATGAGCAGAATGGGCAGGGATTTCATCAGGAGGCGATCTCGCGGGGTAAAGGAGGTCGGGCAATCCATTGGGCACCACAGTGCTTTTGGGTTGCGATCACCTCATGATGTCGGCCGCGCGGCGCGAGACTTTAATGACAGGGAGAAGCGGGCAGGGGTAATACGACGCCGGGGCCGCGGACTGAGCGCCGCGGCCGAAGGGAGTGATGGCTCAGCGGGCCGGGTCGACCACGCCGTTGATGGAGGCGTTGCGTCGAAACCAGCCGGCGATACTGGCACGCGGCAGGCGGGTCGGCAGTACTTCATGGGGCACGCTGTCCGACAAAAAGCAGGCCAGGGTGCCGGCCTCGGGCAGTACCCTGGCCATTTCGCGAATGGAGGCATCGGGATTAAACCCGTCCGGGCCCTGCTGCTGGCTCTCAAACAGCACCATCTCGCCGCCACCATCGACGGGCCAGTCGCGATTGAGATAGGTCACCGTCGAGATGATGCGGTTGGCGCGACCCTGAAAGCTGTCCACGTGACGCTTGTAAAAGGCGCCCGGTGGGTAGCGGGCAAAGTGGGCCTCGAACTCGAAAAGGCCGATAAAAAGCGCCCGGTTGATCTGTTCACGCAGCTCCTCCAGACGCTGAAGGTAGACCTGCTGTGCCGGACTCTCCCGGTTCAGCCAGCGAATGGCATCCCCCCTAATGCTGGTGGCCAGCTGATGCTCATTGAGTCGGCCGATGCCGGCGCTGGCCAGGGCGTCACAGGCCTCAAGGCGTTCAAGGTCGGCCAATAAGGCATCAATCAGCGCCGATGAAAAGAAGTCGCGCTGGTAGCTGAAGCCCTGATGGATCAGATCCTCAATCAGGGCGTCGATGCGTTCGGGCGCGAGCGGAGAGGCAGCCAGCAGGGCACGGGCCTCGCGATCGAAATCAGCAGTGACAGAGTTCATGACGGGCGCCTTCGTGACGGTCGAGGGGGCAAATGGCGAAGGGTTGAGGTTTCAGGGTAACGATCCAGTCCGATATCCACCTGAAAGGCCACATTGAGGAGCTCGACGACCATCATTGCCGACAGGCCCCAGAGCGTGTGCTCCAGAATCGTATAGCTGGGCACGTACCAGCGCTCGTCGTCATCCTGGATCACATCGGTGTGCTGGCGTGGGTCGGTCATCAGACGGGCCAGCTCGACCTCGAAAATGGTATCGATCTCGTCGGGGTTGGGGGTGAAGGGCGTGTCGGGTTCGATCAGTCCCACAAAGGGCGTCACGATCATGCCGTTGGCAGAAAAACGATCGGACAGCCGACCCAGCAGACTGACCTGCGCAGGCGGCAGGCCGATCTCCTCCAGGCTTTCACGCAGGGCGCAGGCTTCAAGACTTGCATCATCGGGGTCCAGCTTGCCGCCGGGAAAGGCGACCTGGCCGGCGTGGGAGCTCAGACGGGCATTGCGGCGTGTCAGCAAGAGCGTCGGCGCCTCATGATTGATGATCGGCATCAGCACGGCCGCGCGCGGATGGCTGCCGCCAAGCTGTGCCGGCCGGTAATCCTTGAGTCGATGTTGTGCCTTTAGCAGCATAAGGAGCACGTTCCAGCAGAAAGACCAGGTATCATGGCGAAATCGCCAATCGACACATGAGGTGATCAGACGTAGTGTAAAGCGTTCGGTCACTCGCCGTAAGCGACGAGGAAAGCATGAATTTTTGCAGCCATTGCGGCGCGCCGGTGCGCTTTGCCATTCCATCGGACGATGATCGTCCGCGCTATCTGTGTGATAACTGCGGCACCATCCACTATCAGAATCCACGTATCGTGGCCGGCAGTCTACCGATTCTTGGCGATCGGGTATTGCTGTGCCGCCGTGCCATCGTCCCGCGTGAAGGGTGCTGGACCCTGCCGGCCGGGTTCATGGAAAACGGAGAAACCACGCCCGAGGCGGCCATCCGCGAAACCCGCGAGGAAGCCTGTGCCGAGATCGAGCTGGGCGGGCTCTATACCATGGTCGACCTGCCCCATATCAATCAGGTCTACATGATCTATCTGGCGCGCCTTCGCGATGATGTGGCGCCGGCCTTTTCGGCAGGACCCGAAAGCCTTGAAGTGCGCCTTTTCCGGGAAGAGGACATCCCCTGGTCAGAACTTGCCTTCTCGACCATCACGAAAACCCTTGAATGCTATTTTCGCGATCGTGCGCGTCTTGAAAGGGAAGCACGCGACGTGCAGACCCTGGATCTCTATTCACTGCACTCTGATGTGATCCGCCGCTGGTAGCACGGGGCGAGAGAAGCGCGGGGCGCTCCGTGGCCTTTACGGGGCAGGGGCGCTCCATTTGCTCGCGCCGTGTCTGCTGGACGATCCACTGCCTGGTAATGGCATAATTGTGGCTTTCCCGAGGGCCGGTTCGGCCGACAACGGTATAGATCACGATGCTCAAATGGATTTCAATCGCGCTGGTGGTAGTGCTGGCGGCGCTGCAGTATCAGCTCTGGCTGGGAGAGGGCGGCCTTCTGGAGCACAGCCGCGTCAAGGTGCGGGCCGATGAGCTGCAGGAAAGCAACGAGCTGCTGACCGATCGCAATGACCGTCTTGCCGCCGAGGTTGTGGATCTGAAAAACGGTCTGGATGCGATCGAGGAGCGCGGGCGCAACGATCTGGGCATGGTCCGCAACGACGAACAGTTTTTCTGGGTCCCCAGTGAAAAGGCCAGCCGCAACCCCACCCGGGTGGCCCCGCCGGGTGCCGACCAGAGCGCCGATGAAGCCCGTGATGAACTTGCCGGGAGAGAGCCATGAGCGCCCCGCAGTGGTTGATCGTGCCGGCGGCCGGACGCGGTACCCGCATGCGCGCGGCCTGCCCCAAGCAGTACCTGCTGCTCGATGATCGGGCGGTGCTCGCCTGTACGCTGGCGCGGCTGCATGAGGCCTTTCCCGAGGCGACCCTGCTGCTGTGTCTGGACGCCGAGGATCAGTGGTTTCATGAGTCCATGGTGCCCTTTGCGCGCTGGCAGCGTCTCGATGGCGGCGATGAGCGGGTGGATTCGGTGCGTGCCGGCATCGACTGGCTGGCCGCGCATGCCCACAGCGATGACTGGGTGCTGATCCACGACGTGGCGCGCCCCTGTGTCACCGTGGCGGATCTGCACCATCTGCTGGAAACCATCCGCCATGACCCGGTGGGCGGGCTGCTGGCCGCGCCGGTCACCGACACCCTGAAGCGTCAGGACACCCATCAGCGCGTCGAGGCGACCGTGGCACGTCAGGGGCTCTGGCGGGCGATGACGCCGCAGGGCTTTCGTTACGGCGTTCTGCGCGAGGCCTTTGAACAGGCCGCAAGCGAACACTTTTTGATGACTGACGAGGCCTCGGGCGTCGAGCAGCTCGGTCATGCGCCGCTGCTGGTCACCGGGCGCAGCGACAATCTGAAAATCACCCATCCCGAGGATCTGGCGCTGGTCGCGCAGATTCTGCGTGCCCAGCAGGACACCTCCCGGTTATATCTTTCGGACAAGGAACCCGGCCATGAGCCTATCTGATCCTTCTACCCTGGCTCGGCTGCGTATCGGTCACGGCTTTGACGTTCACCGCTTCGGCGAGGGCGATCATCTGATGCTGGGCGGCGTGCGCGTGGATTTCGATCATGGCTTTGTGGCGCACTCCGATGGCGATGTGGTGCTGCATGCCCTGAGCGATGCCCTGCTGGGCGCGGCGGCGCTGGGCGACATCGGCCAGCACTTCCCGGATACCGATGAGCAGTGGCGCGGCGCCGACAGTCGCGCGCTGCTGCGTCATGTGGTGTCGCTGATCCAGCGCGAAGGCTTTGCCCTGATCAACGTGGATATCACCATTCTGGCCCAGGCCCCCAAAATGGCGCCGCACATTGGCGCCATGCGAGACGTGATCGCCGAGGACATCGGACTGGCGCTGTCGTGTGTCAACGTCAAGGCCACGACCACCGAGAAGCTCGGCTTTACCGGCCGCGGTGAGGGCATTGCCGTGGAAGCCGTGGCGCTGTTGATGCGCCATGACGAGGCGGCATGACACAGGACATGAGCGAGACATCTGGCTCACCGCTGCCTGACTGGGCCAGAAGCCTGGGGACGCCGCCTCACTCAGGGCGGTTTCGTGAATTTCCCGAAGCCTTTCGGGTCGAAGAGCAGATGGCCTTTACCCCGGAGGGGGAGGGCGAGCATCTCTGGCTGCACTGTGAAAAGCGCAATCTGTCCACGGCGCAGCTGATTCGCCATCTATCTCACAGCCTTGAGGTTGCGCCGCGCGATATCGGGGTCAGCGGCCTCAAGGACCACACCGCGCTGACGCGTCAGTGGGTGTCAATTGCTCTGGCAGGCCGCCCCACACCGTTGGGCCTGGCCGAGCAGATCGAGATGGAGGGGGTGCGACTTTTGAGCTTCGGCCGGCATCCGCGCAAGCTGCGTCGCGGCGTGCATCGCGCCAATCGCTTTGCCCTGTATGTCACCGGCGAGGCCGTCACCCAGGGCTCGCTCGAGACGCGCTGGAACGCGCTGGTCACGCACGGGGTGCCGAACTATTTCGGCCCGCAGCGCTTTGGTCATCAGGGCAGCAATCTCACGCGTGCCCGAGCGCTGATGGCACGTGGCTGGAAAAAGAAGCAGGACCGTGACGGTTTCCTGCTGTCGAGCGCGCGCAGTTTCCTGTTCAATCAGGTGCTGAGCGAGCGCATCGAGCAGGACAACTGGGCCAGCGGACTGGCCGGTGATGTGTTCAATCTCGAGGGCAGCGCCAGCCAGTTTGCCGGGCAGGCGCTGGATGAGCAGCTGCGAGCGCGACTGACGGCACTGGATATTCATCCCACCGGCCCGCTATGGGGGCGTGGCGAAAGCGATGTCAGCGGTGAAGCCTGCGCTCTTGAGCAGGCCATCGCCGAGCACGAGCCAGTACTGGTCGAGGGCATCGAAAAGGCGGGCGCTGCGCCCATGCGCCGCGCCCTGCGGCTTTGCCTTCAGGCACCGGCGCTTGAGCGTGAGGGCGAGGGTATCTGGCTGCATTTCTCTCTGGCGCGCGGTGGATTTGCCACGGCCGTGCTGCGCGAGCTGTTTCAACACCCGGCGCTCTAGCGCGTCGGGACAATGGCCTGGATCGGGGTCATTTCATCCATTTTCTTACTGACATGAACAGGGACGTCCAATGCGCAGACTGCTTCTATCCAACGATGACGGCGTTCATGCGCCGGGGCTCAGGGCGCTGCATGACGCGCTGGTGGATCAGGCCAGACTGCGGGTCATTGCTCCGGACCGCGACCGCAGCGGAGCGAGCAACTCGCTGACGCTGTCCTATCCGCTGTCGCTGACGCCGCTGGACAGCGGGTTTTACAGCGTGGATGGCACACCGGCGGACTGTGTCTATCTCGGGGTGAGCGATATCTTCGATGAGACGGTGGATATGGTGATTTCCGGTATCAATCACGGCGCCAATCTGGGCGACGATGTGCTCTATTCCGGCACCGTTGCCGCCGCGATGGAAGGCCGCTCGCTGGGGCTTTCCGCCATTGCCATGTCGCTGGCGGGTCATCAGTATTTTGAGACAGCCGGCCGCGTGGCCGCAACGCTTGTCAGTGCGGTCGAGCAGCTGGCCCTGCCGCCTCGCAGCCTTTTGAACGTCAACGTGCCGGATGTGCCCTGGGAAGAACTCAAGGGGTTTCGGGTGACCCGACAGGGCCAGCGTGGCCAGGGCAGCCAGCCGCTGCGTCTGCAGGATCCGCGGGGGCGTACCCGCTACTGGATTGCGGCCTCCGGTGCCAGCGCCGATATGGGCGAGGACACCGATTTCGCCGCCATCGAGGCCGGTTATGTGTCGATTACACCGTTGCAGACGGATCTTACCCGTCACGCCTCGATCAGCGATGTCCACGGCTGGCTTGAGGCGCTGACCAGTCAGCGCCACCAGTCCGGGGACCTGCTCTGATCCACCCCTGGTGAACACCCCGGGGCAGACAGCTGCAAGGGGCGATGCGATACTCGCGCCCCTCGAATTGACAGGGATATGACAGGCACCGACTCCGGGTCAGTGCCGTTTCCCTGCAAGCATCCCGCGTCGGTCTTTGTACCGCCCATTTATCTGGAGTAGAACAAGTGAAAAGGCATGTAACGCTTTTTCTGAAAGGCATGGGCATGGGGGCTGCGGATTCCGTGCCCGGTGTGTCCGGCGGTACCATCGCGTTTGTGACGGGCATCTATGAAGAGCTGATCGAAACCATTCGCCGGTTTGGTCCGAGTGCCATCGGCGCGCTGCGCGAAAACGGTCTGAAAGGGCTGATCGTCCATCTCAATCTGGGCTTTCTGATCCCGCTGCTGGCCGGTGTGGCCGCCAGCGTACTGAGTCTGGCGCATGTAGTGAGCTATTTGCTGGAACACCAGACCCTGCTGCTCAATGCCTTCTTTTTCGGGCTGGTGGTCGCCTCGGCGATCGTGGTAGCACGGCGGCTGGATCGCTGGCGACTGGTGTTTCTGGTGCCGCTGGCACTGGGCGCGCTGCTGGCCCACTTTCTACCGGCGCTGCTGCCCAGCGGCGGCGGCGCGCTGATGCTGTTCGTGGCAGGCGCCATCGCGATCAGCGCCATGCTGCTGCCCGGCGTCTCCGGCAGCTTTCTGCTGTTGACCATGGGCATGTATCACACCGTGATCGACGCCATCAAAGCGTTTGATCTTGTGACCATGGCGCAGTTTGCGCTGGGCTGTCTACTGGGGCTTTTCACCTTTTCACGCGTGCTGTCGTGGCTTTTCAGGCATCACTACTCCACCACGCTGTATCTTCTGATCGGCTTTATTCTGGGCTCGCTGCCGGTGCTGTGGCCCTGGCGTTCGCTGGAGAGCTACACGATGTCGCCGGATGGCGAAGTGGTGCCGCTGCAGTACCAGCTGCTGTCGCCGGAAGCCTATACGGCCGTGACCGGTGAGCCCTCGCACCTGTGGATGGCGCTGGCACTGGCGCTGATTGGATTTGTGATGGTAGTGGCCGTGGGAGAGCGCTCCGGTGCGGCCTCATCACGGATATCGACAGACAGTCAATCAATGTCAAAGGAGCACGACAGGACATGATTCGATTTCATCCGCGCATGCGCCAGGTCACGCTGGGCAGCAGCGTTGTACTCATGGCGGTTCTGGGAGGCTGTGCCCAGATCAACAATCCTCCTGCCGTGGAGGATGCCTCGTTCAATCAGAGCTCGATGGCCAACGGGATCTATCACGTCCAGCGTGGCGATACGATCTACTCGATCGGCTGGAAAACGGGCATTGATTTTCGTCGGCTGGCGTCACTGAACAATCTCGAGCCGCCCTATGGCCTCGAGCCCGGCCAGGCGCTGCGGCTTAACGACGGCGTTAGTGCGCCCTCGGGCCCGGCATCTTCGCCGGCATCGTCCTCGGGTGGCAGTGGTACGCATGCCACCGCGCTCAGCGGTGCTCAGGGCAGCGACAGCAGCGGGAATGATGACAGCTGGCTGTCACCGGATGAGGACACCATTAATCGCAACCGCACGAGCGGTGCCGGTACAGGTGGCGGTACGCAGCAGCAGGTTTCCCAGAGCGCGATCGGGGCAGCAACGGGCGTGGGTGCCGCGGCCGGCAGCGCCGGTGGCAGCGGTAGTTCCGGAGGTGGTCAGAGCTCGGGAGGCGGCCAGAGTTCCGGCAGCGGCTCGGCGCCGTCACAGGGCAGCGATTCATCATCTACCGGCAATACCGGGACGTCGGACAATGGCGGCACGGCCGTGGCCGGCAAGACCACCAGCGAAGACCGCTCTGATCGCACCTACACGCCTGCCAGCAATATCCAGTGGCAGTGGCCGACACAGGGCGATGTTGTCGGCAATTTCGGCGACAAGACAAATCTGACGGCCGGGATTGATATTGCTGGTCAAAAGGGGCAACCTGTCAAGTCAGCCGGCCCCGGTATTGTCGTCTACGCCGGTGATGGCGTTCGCGGCTATGGCAATCTCATCATCCTCAAGCACAACGATCACTTCCTCAGCGCTTACGCGCATAATGACGCCCTGAACGTCAAGGAAAACGATGTTGTCCGTCAGGGAGAGACGATTGCGACCATGGGGTCGACGGACGCCGACAGCGTCAAGCTGCATTTTGAAATACGCCAGGATGGCCAACCGAAGGATCCGATGCAGTATCTACCGGATCGCTGAGGCACCAGGGAGACCGCTCATCCCTATCGATATGAGCGTGGTTGAACAGGGATTGCACGACGACGTTGAAGTGGAAGAGAGCGAAAACGAACTCTCGCTTGATGATAATAATGACAAGGAAGTGGCCAACGAAGACGCGTTCGAAAAGGCCCTGAACAGGGAAGAACGCCAGCAACAGCATCAAAGTCTTGATGCCACCCAGATTTATCTCAATGAAATTGGATTTTCGCCGCTTCTGACACCGGAAGAGGAAGTCCATTACGGCCGTCTGGCACGCCAGGGTGATCCTGCCGGGCGTCAGCGCATGATCGAATCCAACCTGCGCCTGGTCGTCAAGATTGCGCGGCGCTATCTCAATCGTGGCCTGACCCTGCTGGATCTGATCGAGGAGGGCAACCTGGGTCTGATTCGTGCGGTGGAGAAGTTCGATCCCGAGCGCGGCTTTCGCTTCTCGACCTACGCCACCTGGTGGATTCGCCAGACCATTGAACGGGCGCTGATGAATCAGACCCGGACCATTCGTCTGCCCATTCATGTGGTCAAGGAGCTCAACGTCTATCTGCGTGCTTCGCGCGAGCTGACGCAAAAGCTTGATCATGAGCCCACGGCCGATGATATCGCGTCCCATCTGGACCGCCCGGTCGAGTCGGTCAAGCGGATGATGGGGCTCAATGAGCGCGTTTCCTCGGTGGACTACCCGGTCGGCAGCGAGAATGACAAGCCGCTGCTCGACACGCTGGCCGATGAAAACGAGGCCGGTCCGGAGTCCGAGCTGGTCGACTTTGACGTCAAGGCGCATGTCGATGAGTGGCTCGGCGAGCTGACCGAAAAGCAGATGGAAGTGGTGGTACGTCGCTTCGGTCTGCGTGGTCATGAGGCGGCCACGCTGGAAGAGGTGGGCGAAGAGATCGGCCTGACGCGCGAGCGCGTTCGCCAGATTCAGGTCGAAGCGCTCAAGAAACTGCGACGCATGCTGGAAAAGCAGGGCCTGTCGCTGGATGCCATCTTTGAGTAAGCCACAAAAGGCCTGATGCTGTCAGGCAACCTGTCCTCTGACCTGCGCAGAGGATGATCAAAACGGCGCCAACTCTGGCGCTGTTTTTTTAATCAAATACTCTGTCATGGTAGATCAGCGGGCACTTCCCGCCTTTAAACATTCAGGGATGTATGTAAAATCCTGCAATATGCTAAGCTCGCCACCCGATGAGACAGCTGCATTGTTATCCTGACAGTGCGCTTGATAGTGCCACAAGGTTGCCAGCCGGTCGCAAGAGGCTGACCAGAGACGGCCATAACCGTTTTAGACAGGGAATCATTTGATGCGTAAGTTCAGAGTACTGCCACTGGTGCTTGCCGTCTCGCTCGCGGGCCAGGCTCAGGCCGCTGACCTGATGACCATCGCGCGCGATGCGCTGGTCAATAATGCCGATCTTGCCGCCTCAAGGGCCGGCTACAGCAGCGTGCAGGCGGGTGAGGATATCGAGCGGGGCGATCTGTTGCCTCAGGTCAGCGCCAACGGCACCGTCACGCGCAACAATATTACCTCCGGAGGGGGAGTCGCGGGAGGTAATGGGGCCGAAGGCGGTGGCCCGGGCGGCGACAATCACTACACCGATACTTCAGTGCAGGTGCAGGCCACCCAGGCCCTGTTTGATGCCACCAACTGGTATCAGCTGGAAGCCTCGAAGCGCCAGACCGCTCAGGAAGCCCTGAACCTGCGCGCGGATCGCCAGCAGCTTCTCTATAACGTGGCTCAGGCCTATTTCGATGTGCTGCGCGCCAAGGAGCAGCTCGATACCCTGCGCGCCGAAGAACAGGCCGTTGACCGCCAGCTCGAGCAGGTTCGCCAGCAGTTTGATGTCGGCATCGTGGCCGCCACCGATGTCTATGAAGCTCAGGCCTCCTATGACCTGACCCGCTCGCAGCGTATTTCCCAGGAAAGCACGCTGCAGGTCAATTTCGAAGCGCTCGAGCAGCTGACCGGCAAGCAGTATCCCAGTATCGATGGTCTGGCCGACGATATGCCCATCGAGCGTCCGACGCCTGCCAGTCAGCAGGCGTGGGTGGAGATGGCCTCCAGCCAGAATCTGGATCTGCTGGCCGCTCGCGCTGGTGTTGATGTGGCACGCGCCAACCTCGACACCTCGCGTGCCGGCCATTTGCCGGTACTGTCTGCCTTCGCCAACTATCAGTACGGCGACAGCAGTCGGGACAATCTGCGCGGGCACAACGAGCAGAATCAGCTCGGGCTGGAAGCGACCATTCCCATCTATACCGGTGGTTCGACCAGCGCCCAGGTACGCCAGAGCACCTTCTCGCTGGAACAGACCCAGTACCAGCAGGAGTCCCAGCTGCGTACGGCCGTTCAGCAGGTACGCTCCTACTACGCCCAGGCGCTTAACAACGTCTTGAGCGTACAGGCGCAGCAGCGCTCCATCGAGTCCAACCGCAGCGCACTGGAAGCCACGCGCAACGGCTATGAAGTCGGGACGCGTAACATCGTCGATGTCCTGCAGGCTCAGCAGAATCTCTTTACTGCCATCTCCAACTACGCCGATGCGCGTTATGATTATGTGCTCAACATGCTGAGCCTGCGCCAGGAGGCCGGTATTCTGGATGTCGACACGCTGGAAGTCCTCAACAGCTGGCTGCGTGCCGAGCAGGCCGTATCGCTGAACTTCCAGTCCCAGAGCACGACCGGCCTGGGCATCGGCGACGACCAGCCGGATCCCGGCATGAACGGTCCCAGCCCGCTGGAGGGCAGTCAGGGACGCAGCGGCCAGCGTGAGCTGCCGCCGCCCAATCGCACCGCCATGCCGGACAACAACGATCTCAACGGACTGGGTCGTGGCGGCATGGGTGGCGGCATGCCCGGCGGCAATACCGGCTACTGATCTCCATTCCTTTGCACGGGGCATGATTACATGAGGCCGCTGACGGCGCATATTGATCTGGATGCGCTGCGTCACAACTACCGTCAGGCGCGCCGCTATGCGCCTGATGCTCGCGCCATGGCCGTGCTCAAGGCCAACGCCTATGGGCATGGCAGCCTCGCCTGCGCCCATGCGCTGGCAGACCGGGCCTCGGCCATGGCGGTGGCCTGTCTTGAGGAGGGGCAGGCGCTGCGTAACAGCGGCATTCAATGCCCGATCGTGCTGCTGGAAGGCTTCTTTGAGCTCGGCGAGCTCGATACCGTCATCACCGACGGCTACTGGAGCGTGCTGCATACGCGCTGGCAGGTAGAGGCACTGCTGGACCGGCTCGAGCGCTGGCCGCAGCACCGGGTCACCGTGCTGGTCAAATGCGACAGCGGCATGCACCGGCTGGGTTTTGCCCCCGAAGAGGTTGGCGAGATCTGTCGTCTTCTGCGCTCGCATCCCGGAGTCGAGCAGACGCTGCTGATGACCCATTTTGCGACCGCCGACACGCCTGACAGCCCGCTTTTGACGTCGCAGCTGGACACGATCACTACCCTGCAACGCCAGCTCGATCTGCCCGGCTGTTTTGCCAATTCTCCTGCGACCCTGAGCGTGCCCGCGTCCCGCCATGACTGGGTACGCCCGGGCGTCATGCTCTATGGCGTCAATCCGCTCGAGCCCGACCATGCGCTGCATGGCGAGATCGATCAGGCGTTAAAGCCTGTCATGACGCTGGAAAGCCGAATCATCGCCGTACGCGAACTGGCGGCCGGCGAGCCCATCGGCTACGGTGCGCGCCATGTGACCCGACATCCCACCCGGGTCGGTGTGGTGGCCTGTGGCTATGGCGATGGCTATGATCGCCATGCCCGAGAAGGCACCCCGATCCTGGTCGACGGCCAGCGTGCCGCCATTGCCGGGCGTGTCTCGATGGACATGCTGACCGTGGATATCACCGGCATACCTGACGCCGATATCGGCTCACGGGTGACCCTGTGGGGGCGCGACGTCAGCGGGGCGGTGCTCAACGTCAGTGAAGTGGCGCAGTGGTGCGATACCATCGCCTATACGCTGTTGACCGGTATACTGCCGCGGGTGCCGCGCCAGTATCATCAGGTTGGCGCCCCTGATGCATTGTCAGATGATCCATTGCCGGATGCCGGTGCTACCGGCACGCCGTCCTGAGCGAGGCTCGTTCCCCATCGCAGGCGCCTCGTCACCCTTGATCCCTTGTTGCGTCTGCACGCAGGAAGTTACACAGGCCGATTGATGAGTAAACGCAAACGTCACGAATATCCCGAGTCCTTCGCGCACCCGCGCTACTGGCCGACCTGGTGTGCGATCGGCATGATGCGCGTGGGGGCCTTTCTGCCCTGGCGGCTCAAGCTGTGGATCGGCACCGCCATCGGCGAGCTGGTCTGGCGCTTCGTCAAGCGCCGTCGTCACATCACCGAGACCAATCTGCGGCTGTGCTTTCCGGAGCTGGATGAGCGCGAGCTCGCCAGGCTGGTGCGCCGCACCTTTCACGCCAATGGCATCGGCATTCTGGAAACCGCCACCGGTTGGTGTCGCGATCCCGAGCACCTGCGCCATCGGGTCAGCTTCAAGGGCACCGAGCACATGGAAGCAGCGAAGGCCCAGGGCAAGGGGGTGCTGATCATCGGTATCCACTTCTCGACGCTGGATCTGGGCGGGGCGCTGCATTCACTCTTCTTTGATGCCGACGTGGTGTATCGCCCACACAACAACCCGCTGTTCGAGCGCTTCATGACGAAGGCGCGGCGTGGCATCTTCGGTGCGGCCATTGATCGTCATGATCTACGCGGCGTGGTCCGGCGCATCAAGGGTGGTCATGCGGTCTGGTACTCGCCGGATCAGGATTTCGGTCGCGATGCGAGCGTCTTCGCGCCGTTTTTCGGCATTGATGCCGCCTCGATCCGGTTGACCTCCAAGATCGCGCGCATGACCGGCGCCCCGGTGATGCCGCTGATGTTTCACCGCAATCCGGACAACCGCACCTACACGCTCGAGTACCTGCCGGCGTTGGAAAACTTCCCCAGCGGCGATGAAGTGGCCGATGCCACTCAGGTCAATGCCTTTATCGAGGCGGCCATTCGCAAGCATCCCGAGCAGTATCTCTGGCTGCATCGACGCTTCAAGACCCGCCCGGAAGGGGAAGCCTCCTTCTACAACTAGCCTGTCGAGCAACAGAATGAAAAAGGGCCACCCCGATGGGGTGGCCCTTTTGATGGCTGCAGGCGCCGATGAAGATCAGGCGTCGATGCGCTTGTACTTCATGCGTTTGGGCGTGTCGCTGCCCACGCGCTTGTGGTAATCCGCTTCATATTCGGTGTAGTTGCCCTCGAAGAACTCCACGTGGGAGTCGCCTTCGTAGGCCAGAATATGAGTGGCCACACGGTCCAGGAACCAGCGGTCGTGGCTGATGACCATGGCGCAGCCCGGGAAGGCCAGCAGCGCCTCTTCCAGCGCGCGCAGGGTCTCGATGTCCAGATCGTTGGAGGGCTCATCGAGCAGCAGCACGTTGGCGCCCTGCTTGAGGGTCTGGGCCAGCTGCAGGCGACCACGTTCCCCGCCGGAGAGATCCTTCAGGTACTTTTGCTGATCGTTGCCCTTGAAGTTGAAACGACCCACGTAGGCACGCGAGGAGACCTCGTAGCCGTTGATGCTGAGCATGTCCTGGCCGCCGGAAACGGCTTCCCAGACGGTCTGGCGATCATCCATGGCATCGCGCAGTTGCTCGACGTAGGCGATATCGACGGTCTCGCCGACCACCACGTCACCACTGTCGGGCTGCTCCTGACCGGTGATCATGCGAAACAGGGTCGACTTGCCGGCGCCGTTGCCGCCCACAATGCCCACGATCGCACCCGGCGGTACGGACATCGACAGATCCTCGATCAGCATCCTGTCGCCAAAGCGCTTGGTGACGTTGTGCAGCTCGATGACCTTGTCGCCCAGACGCGGTCCCGGCGGAATATAGATCTCGTTGGTCTCGTTGCGCTTCTGGAAGTCGCCGGACTGCAGCTCGTCGAAGCGGTTGAGACGCGCCTTGTTCTTGGCCTGGCGCCCCTTGGGATTCTGGCGAACCCACTCGAGCTCCTGCTTGATGGCCTTCTGGCGGGACGCCTCCTGCTTGGCTTCCTGCTCCAGACGCTTCTCCTTGCCCTCAAGCCAGGTGGAGTAGTTGCCTTCCCAGGGGATGCCCTGACCGCGGTCCAGCTCGAGGATCCAGCCGGCGGCGTTGTCGAGGAAGTAGCGGTCGTGGGTGACCGCCACGACCGTGCCGTCGAACTCGGTCAAAAAGCGTTCCAGCCAGCCGACCGACTCGGCGTCCAGGTGGTTGGTCGGCTCATCGAGCAGCAGCATGTCGGGGCCTGACAGCAGCAGCCGGCACAGGGCCACGCGGCGGCGCTCGCCGCCGGAGAGATGCTCGATTTGGGCATCCCAGGGCGGCAAACGCAGCGCTTCAGCGGCCACTTCCAGCTTGCGCTCCAGATTGTGGGCGTCGCTGGCCTCGATCATGTTTTCAAGGCGTGCCTGTTCGGCGGCCAGCGCATCAAAGTCGGCATCCGGCTCGGCGTAGGCCGCGTAGACGGCATCCAGCTTCGTCTGGGCCTCGGTAATCTCGGCCAGCGCTTCCTCGACGGTCTCGCGAACCGTCTTGCTGTCGTCGAGCTCCGGTTCCTGCGGCAGGTAGCCCACGTTGAGATTGGGCATGGCCCGGGCTTCGCCGTGATAATCCTGATCGACGCCCGCCATGATTCTCAGCAGTGAGGACTTGCCTGAACCGTTAAGTCCGAGGACACCGATCTTGGCGCCGGGGAAGAACGACAGGGAAATATCCTTGAGGATGTCACGCTTGGGGGGCACGGTCTTGCCCACCCGATTCATGGTATATACGTATTGCGCCATGGAGTGGATTCAGCCTCGTAGTCAATGGTGATAGGCAGGGTATCAGAGGCAGTTGTCTGCCAGTACCGTGATGATAGAGATCAGGGGAGGTCACGGCCAGTGCCAGGCGGCGGGGAATGTCATCTTCAGAGACAGACAGGGCGCCACACGGGCGCCCTGTAAGAGGAGGCAATGGGCGGTGGAAAAACTACTCCTCCTCGTCCCACGCCTCCCAGCCATCGATCAGATCGCGCTCGAGTCGACGCGCTTCCAGCAGCGTTTCAAGCCGCCTGCGGGCACAGATTCCGCCCTTTTTGGGACGTGCATTGGGCGTCCAGGTGTCATCGTTGACCGCGTCCTGCTCATCGGGTGCTTCTTCAAACAGCTCGGTACTCATGGGGCTGCCCTTCGCTGTAAAAAAGGCTATATAGCGCCGTTTGTGGCCCCGGGCAAGCGGTTTTGTTCGACCCCGGCCATCGATTGTCGATGGCCGGGGGCAAGGGCGAAAATCAAAGGGGCCCGCACATGGCGGGCCCCGAAGCGTGTCGCTGGTACACGATGGCAGACGCGGGATCAGGATATCTCTTCAACGCGAGCACGCAGGCGCTCGAGCTCCTGCTGTGCCTCGACCAGGCTGGTCACGTCCTTCTGGACACCGATAAAGTAAAGCAGCTGGTCTTCTTCATCGTGTACGGGCGTGATGGAGAGCTCGTTCCAGAACAGGGCGCCATCCTTTTTGTAATTGCGAATGACTTCGCGGCAGGCCTGTCCTTCCTTGAGGGCGTCACGAATGCGGTCAAGGCCGGGCTGCTGGTTGTCGCCGTTTTGCAGAAAGCGGCAGTCCCGATAGAGGATTTCGTCGGCGCTGTAACCGGTCAGTGCCTCGAATCCGCCGTTGACGTAGATCAGAATGTTCTCGTTGCCTTCCTGTTCTGCCACGACAATACCGTCACCCGAGGCATTGACGACACGTTCGAGCAGCTCGGGGCTGATCATCCGCTGTGTTTGCATGATCGGTGCTTCCTCAAATAAAAATGCTGCCCTGACGCGCAGGTAGCGGCTTTTCGGTCATGAAGGATAGGCTTGCATGATATGAAGTCAGACCAGCGTGATGCCAGCATAATGAGTAGTAAAAACGGATTATCCGTGCCCCTCTATTAGTTGAACTAATGAGGAGCAGGGGTTTTTAAGGTCACCT
Source organism: Kushneria indalinina DSM 14324 (assembly GCF_003385845.1). Classification (GTDB taxonomy): domain Bacteria; phylum Pseudomonadota; class Gammaproteobacteria; order Pseudomonadales; family Halomonadaceae; genus Kushneria; species Kushneria indalinina. The sequence goes on from NZ_QRDJ01000008.1 coordinate 445,812, forward strand.
GTTGCTCGATATAACCCTGGTTATGCGTAACAGACGCTCGGCATCAAGGCGGTGCCAGCAATAAAGGAGTGATTCATGAAGGTTGTCATCCATTACTGCACTCAGTGTCAGTGGCTCCTGCGGGCCGGATGGTACGCGCAGGAGTTGTTGTCCACCTTTGGCGAGAGCCTTGAGCAGGTGGCGCTCGCGCCTGGCCACGGGGGGCATTTCGAGGTCGTGATCACCGCAGACGAGCAGAGTGCGCCGGAAGTGATCTGGGAACGCAAGCGCGATGGCGGCTTCCCCGACATCAAGGAGCTCAAGCGCCGGGTGCGTGACCGGCTCGATCCCGAGCGCGATCTGGGCCATATCGACCGCTGAGCCAGTGGATCGGGGCCACTCGAGTGACTACCACCAGCGCCACTTTTTCAAAAGCGCCATGACACCGGCGCCGACCAGCATGGAAAGCAGCACGACCACCGCAAAGCCGGCCGGGCTTTCGGCGCCGGGAATACCGCCAACGTTGATCCCCAAAAGCCCGGTCAGAAAGGTCAGGGGCAGAAATACGGCGGTCATGATGGCCATCAGGTACATGCGTTCGTTGAGCCGCTCGTTGTGCGAGTTCCAGATCTGCTCCTGCAGGATCAGGGCGCGCTCCTGCATGGCGCGAAAGTCCTCAACATAGCGGTAAAGCTGATTGGAGGCTTCACGCAGCCACAGGCGCGCGGTCTCATCGAAGATGTCATCTTCTGCCAGCCGTGCCAGGCAGTGATACTGCGGCTCCATGAAACGGCGCAGCGTGATCAGGGGTTGGCGGATCTCGGTCAGGTCCTCGCTGGTAATGGCAGCGGCATTTTTGAGGGTCTGGCGCTCTTCCAGTTCGCCCAGCGATTCATCGAGCTGATGGGTCAGGTCGCCGACGCGATCCACCAGGGTGTCGGCCATGCCGGCCAGCAGCTCGCCCACGTTGCGGGCGCCTTCGCCGGCCTCAAGATAGGCGCGCACTCGCGTAATCGACTGCAGTGGTCGTCGGCGCACGGTGATCAAGCGGTTGTCGGCCAGCCAGACACGCAGCGAAATCAGATCGTCCGGATCGGCTCCCGGGTTCAGGTTGATACCGCGCAGGGTGGTGATTCTCCCGCCCTTGAAAACGGCCACGCGCGGACGCGTGTCTTCTTCCGTCAGCGCCTCGATGACGTCTTCGCTGAGTTCGGCGATGGTGGCGAGAAAGTGGTCAACATCCTTGTGGGTAAAGTCCAGATGCATCCAGAGCTGCGCCTCGTCGTGATGCCAGACGCGCGCAAGCTCCTCGGGATCCAGGGGCATACCGCTGCCCTGGCCATCCAGACGATAGGCCACCACAAAGGAGGAGAGAGAAGCAGAGGACATGACAGGTTTTCCACCATGAGTCGGGGTAAGAAACAAAAGACACGGCGGCCGGCCGCCGTGCTTGAACCAGTACTTAATGGCGGCTGGCAGGGGCCATGTCACCTGATGATACTTCATCGAGCATGGAAGCCACGGTCGGCCAGATATTATCGAGAATGATGGGCTGACCCTGAGCGTTGGGATGAATTTGATCGTCCTGCATCAGATCATCGTTCAACGCCACCCCTTCAAGAATAAAGGGCACCAGCGGCACATCGTACTCACTGGCAAGCGTCGGGAAAACGTCGGCAAAGGCTTTCGTGTAGGCCTGACCGTAATTGGGCGGGATCAGAATGCCCAGCAGCGCAACCCGGGCACCGCTGGCCTGGCTCTTCTCGATCATCTGCGCCAGGTTATTGTGCATGCGACCCGGTGGCAGCCCCTGCAGGCCATCGTTGCCACCCAGTTCCAGCAGCACAATATCGGGATGGTGCGTCTCAAGGGCTTCGGGCAGCCGCTCAAGGCCGCCTGCCGTGGTGTCACCGCTGATACTGGCGTTGATGACCGTATACTGGTCGGGCGCCTCGGATTCCAGCCGCTGACGCAGCAGGTTGACCCAGCCCTCATCGCGATCGATGCCGCGGGCAGCGCTGAGGCTGTCGCCCAGAACCATCAGTGTTTCGGCATGCACCGGCGCCACGGCCGTCGCCAGCACAACCAGCAGCATCCCCAGCGTGCGTCGGGCACTTGAGCCGATGCGGCATGACACATTCATCCAATTCAGGTAGCGCAAGATGTCGACTCCAGAAGCCAGGAAAGATGACGTTGAGCACCCCGGACAGGACGGCAGCCCTGAGGCCGGCCACGCACGAAGCGCTCGCCAACAGAATAGAACACCGATACTGATGGCGCGCCAGCTTGAAAAGACGGTCGACAGCGGCTCGGGCAGGATCACCATCCTCAATGCCCTGGATCTGGAGATTCATGCCGGTGAAAGCGTGGCGATCGTGGGCAGTTCGGGGGCGGGGAAGTCCACGCTGCTGGCACTGCTGGCGGGGCTGGATACGCTCACCCGCGGCGAGCTTGCGCTGTTTGGCACATCCCTGTCATCGCTGGATGAAGACGGCCGCGCCCGGCTGCGCTCGGGGCAGGTCGGCTTCGTGTTCCAGAACTTCCAGCTGCTGCCGACCCTGACGGCGCTGGAGAACGTGCTGCTGCCGCTGGAGCTCAGTGATAGCGACGTCGATACCCAACAGGCAAGCCAGTGGCTGGCGCGCGTGGGCCTTGAAGCGCGCGTGCAGCACCTGCCCAAACAGCTGTCCGGCGGTGAGCAGCAGCGCGTGGCGATCGCGCGCGCCTTTGTGACCCATCCGGCGCTGGTCTTTGCCGATGAGCCGACCGGCAACCTTGACCGTGCCACCGGGGATCGGGTCGCGGATCTGCTCTTTACGCTCAATCGTGAGTCGGGCACCACGCTGGTGGTGGTCACGCACGATCCGCAGCTGGCGGCGCGCTGTGACCGGACCCTGACGCTTGATGAAGGCCGGCTGCACGAGCGCATCAATCCCCACGGCTCAAGTCATGCACCTGACGGAGCCGATCGCCGATGAGTGCCCGATCGATCCCTGCACAATCCGTCTCACGCCGACCGCTGGCCGGTCTTGTTCATACGCTGCGTCTGGGATGGGCCGGGCTGCGGCGTGACCTGCGCGCCGCGGATGTACGCGCGCTCTTTCTGGCTCTGGTGCTGGCGGTGGCGGCCACCACCATGATCGGTTTCTTTCTGGATCGTATCGGTAGCGCGCTGGAGCGTCAGTCCGGGCAGCTGCTGGGCGGTGATCTGGTGCTGGTGCAGGGCAATCCCTTCGACACCGAGATACTCGACACGCTGGAAGACGCCGGGATGACCACGGCGCGCCAGGTCAATACGGTCTCGATGGCCGGCTTCAATGACCAGTTCCAGCTGGCAAGTCTCAAGGGCGTGGCACCCGCCTATCCGCTGTATGGCAGCTTTCAGGTCGATTTCGGCGAGGGGGCCGAAACCACCACCCGATTGCCCGAGCGACACACCCTCTGGGTCGAGCCAAGGCTGGGCACTGCGCTGGGGCTGTCGCTGGGAGACTCCTTGACGCTGGGGGATGAGTCGTTTCGGGTCAGTGGCTGGATTCTCGAGGAGCCGGATCAGGATGTGGGGCTGGCCAGCTTCAATCCGCGCGTCATGATCAATCTGCCGGATCTGGAACACTCGGGGCTGATTGCGCCCGGTGCGCGCCTGACCTGGCGTTTGCTGGCCGCCGGCCCGCCGGAGGCGGTGAGTTCGCTGGATGATCAACTGGAAACCTGGCAGGACCGCGGTATCCGCGTGATCGACGTGCGCAAGGACAGTCCGCGCATTGGTCGGGCGCTGGAGCGCTCCCAGCAGTATCTGAGCCTTTCAGGGCTTGCCGCCGTGCTGCTGGCCGGTGTGGCAGTGGCGATGGCGACCCGGCGCTATGTCGAGCGGCATCTGGATACGGCGGCGCTGATGCGCTGCTTCGGCGCCAGTCAGCAGCAGCTTGCACGCATCTTCGCCGCCCAGCTGGCCATGCTGGCCCTGACGGCCGCGGCGGCCGGGGCCGTGCTGGGACTGGTCGGCCAGTGGGCGCTGTTGAAACTGCTGGTGCAGTTCCTGCCGCTGGAGCTGCCGCCGCCGGGCGTTTTGCCGCTGCTGCTGGGCATGCTGACGGCCGTGGCGATTCTGATCGGGTTTGCCGGGCCGACGCTATTGCGTCTCAAACAGGTCAGCGCGCTCAAGGTGCTGCGTCGGGAGCTGGCACCGCTGCCGGCCGCCGCCTGGGTGATCATTGCCTGTGCCAGTCTCATGTTCGGCGCGTTGCTGTGGCTCTATAGCGGTGATCCTGTGCTGTCAGCCGGGTTGCTGGTCGGCGGGCTCATCACGCTGGTCGTGCTGTGGGTCGTGGCGCAGGGAATGCTGTCACTGCTGCTGTGGGGGGCAAGGCTTTTGCCGCAGCACTGGCGCATGGGCAGTCGACAGCTGGCGCGGCGGCGGCAGTCCAGCATTGGCCAGATTCTGGCCTTTGCCGTCACCTTTGCGCTGATGGCCCTGATTGCACTGGTGCGTACCGACCTGATCGATGACTGGCAGTCAAAGCTGCCGGCCGATGCGCCCAATCAGTTCGCCATCAATATTCAGCCCAGCCAGCGCGACGGCTTTATCAGCGCGCTGGATAACATTACCGAGAGCCGTTCGGCGGTCTATCCCCTTGTTCGCGGGCGGCTGGTCGAGATTAACGACGTCACCGCGCGGGATGCGGTCCCTGAGGAGGCCCGCAACGATGGCAACCTGCGCCGCGAGATCAACCTGACCTGGGCGGACACCATGCCCGACAACAATACCATCACCGAGGGCACCTGGTTTGCCGATGGCGACGAGCGGGCAGGGCAGGCGGCCACCCCGAGCGAGCCGGTGGGTGTTTCGGTGGCGGAAAGCATGGCGCAGGATCTGTCACTCGGCATCGGCGACAGACTGACCTTCGACATCGGCGGGCGTGAGGTCACGGCTGAAATTACCAGCCTGCGCCAGGTGGACTGGGAGTCGTTCCAGCCCAATTTCTTCGTGATCTTCCCGCCCGGCGTGCTGGAGCGCTTCAGCCACAGCTTCATTACTGCCTTTCATCTTCCCACCGATGAGCAGCAGGCGCTGGGGCCGCTGGTCCAGCAATATCCGTCGGTCTCGCTGCTTGATATCGACGCCATCCTGCAGCAGGTACGTGACCTGCTGAGCCAGGTCTCCAGAGCCGTGGAGCTGGTGCTGCTGTTCGTACTGCTGGCGGGCGTTGCCGTGCTGTATGCCGCGCTGACGGCCTCACGACCGGCGCGTGCTCATGAATGGGCGCTGCTGCGGGTATTTGGTGCCGGGGACAAACGGCTGGTGCGCACCCAGCTGGCGGAGTTCGGCTGGCTCGGCTTTGCAAGCGGCCTGCTTGGCGCGATGCTGGCGGAAGGGGTCAGTGCGCTGCTGTATGGCGTCTGGCTTGACCTCGATGTGCGCGTGCACCTGAGCGTATGGCTTTTGATGCCGCTGGGCGGCGCGCTTTTGATTGGAGCCATTGGCTATCTGCTCAGCACGCCGCTGCGACGTCAGGCGCCAATGGAAAGCCTGCGATTGCTGGGGGAGGGCTAGCAGGCAAAGCGCTTTTAAACACCGCCCTCATTTCCAGGCTTCCGGTCAGCGATGGCCGGAAGCTTCTCGCCTCAATGCGCTTTCAACGGGGTAATCATTGGGTGCCCCGGCATTTGTGCTGGAAGGGCTGTCATCCCCGTGCTTCCAGTATTTCAATTTTTACTGATTCATTGTTTTTATCGTCAATCAAAAAAATGATGCAGGTTAGTAATATCGTTTTAGCTACATGCGAATTTCCTGTCATCACCAGTAATGGAAAAAGCTGATAGAGATGCAAAGTTCCCTACTTTAGTGCGTATCTGCGTCTTTTTAGCGCTAAAAAGACGCTTCTGCATAGTCGATGCAGGCACGCATGGATACATTCCCCTCGCTTAGCACGCTTCCCTCGTCAAATTTCAGCTTTTCAACAAGCAAGGCACTGAAAATCTGTCGAGTCGCTACATCGGCAGATCGTTCAAGCCGGTCAATAAAGGCAGGAACGACGATCTGACATGACATCCAGACGGATAGTCGTTATTAGCGTTGATATCACCAGGGGGACATGAAGCATGAGAAAGCTGCGAAGCTTGATGTATCAACTATTCAAGAAAACGCCGGACGCCATTTATTTCAATCTGAATTACCTGCGTCTTCATGGTCGATTTTGTAATTTCAGCGCCCCGAAAAGGGTCAGCGAGAAAATATTTCATCGCATGCGCTATCCGCATCCGTGCTTTTCGACCCTGGCCGACAAGGTCGCGGTGCGCAACTACATTAGCGAGCGAGCCGGCGAACAGTATCTGGTCCCCTTCGTTGGTGTTTATGACACGATCACGGAACGTCAGCTGAGCCGGATCAAGGAGCCGTTTGTCATCAAGGCCAACCACAGCGCCGGTCAGGTAAAAGTGGTTAAAAAACCCTGGCATACGGACATGTTCAAGCTGGCCTGCGAGGCCAATCAGTGGCTGAGCCATGACTATGCCGGTCTGCATCGTGAAAAACATTACCGTGATATCAAACCGCAGCTGGTGATCGAAAAGGCGTTACTGGTCGATGGCGAAGTTCCGGCGGATTACAAGGTGCTGGTGCTCAATAACGGTGATGAACAGGAAGTTTATATTCAGCTGATTGCCGGGCGTTTTACCGATATTCGCTGTCAGTTCTTTACCGAAGACTGGCAGATTGCACCGTTCAACCGCCGCGGCTACAAGCCCCTGCAGGGAGACGATCTCAAGGCGCCTGGCTGTCTTGATGAAATGGTCCAGGTCGCCAGGGCGCTTTCCGAACCGTTCAGTTTCTGTCGCGTGGATTTCTTTGTGGTCGGTGAGCGCTGCTATGTGGGCGAACTGACCTTTACGCCCGTGGCAGGGGAGTTCGTGCTTGACCCGGTCAGCGCAGATGTCGAGCTGGGCAGTAAGATCGGTTTTCCGGAAAACATCGACCTGACGAAACCGCCCAGGCAATCGATCAAGGCCACGGCGCCCACCGCTGAAAGCGTTTCGGCGTAAGCACCACATTTCAGGAAACAAAAACGGCAGCCCACGGGCTGCCGTTTTTTATGGTCGGTACATCAGCGTTAATGCTGGTTTTGCCACTGTATGTGATGGCCAAGACGCCGCCGCATGCTATAGGTATAGGCCATGCCGCCCACGGCGCCAATGACATACACGCCAGTGCGGTAGGCCATATAGCTTTCAAACAGATTGACGATGGCCCAGAAAATAAAAAACAGTGACAGAAAGATCATCACATCACTGGGCATATCCCCGCGCCGCCAGCTGCGATAGGCGGATACTCCGATAGTCACAACGGTTGCCAGAAACACCGTAAACCCGGTTATGCCGTTGGCAACCAGTACTGTGAAATAACTGCTATGGAAATGCGTCAAATTATGCCGTGCCGAAATGGCGCCCAGTGTGGTGCTTTCAACTGGATTGGTGCTCTGTAGCAGTAACGGGATATGGCTCTTGGGTCCCCAGCCAAACCAGGGCTGTTCGGCAATCAGTTGAAGCGCATAGTGCCAGGCATGGATGCGAAAGCCGATGCTGGAAGGCGGAACATTTGAAAGATCGCCATCAAGTATCTCAAGCAGGACATTGTGCTCTACCAATATGCGCGAAACGACCTGAGAACCAAAAAGTAGTCCCATCAATAGTATGGCAAGAACGCTTAAAGTCAGTGCCCAGGCAATACGTTTTTTGGCCGTTGCCGAATTCAGATGCCCCTTGGCCAGCAATACCAGCAAGCCCGCAAGTGCTACCAGACTCACTACGCCGATACCCAGCCATGCCGAGCGTGTCATGGTAATCGCCCAGGCAGTCAGCGCCCAGAAAGCCACAAGCACAAACAGGGCTCTTGTCAGCCATCGCTGCCATGGCGACCAGTCATCGGTTTGAATGAAAAAACGCCAGCCAAAACAGGCCTGGGCAATCAGAATAACGCCTGCACACACGCCGGCATGCTGCCAATTCTTGAATCCCAGCGTAGGGCGGGTGCCTGCCTCGATATAGTGGGCAAGCGTCGCTGGTGACTCGCCTGTCAACATTGACCCCACCATCATGCCCACTATCAGAGCGCTTAATGTCCAAAGTGCAATCCGGGTGCTTCCGGCCATCAGCCAAGCAATGGGTAAAATCAAAAATACCTTGCTCAGCCCGCGCATGCTCTTGATCTGATCCTCGGCATAATCAGGGAACATGGCCATGGCTGGGGGTAGGGTAATCAACTGCAGTGCTAGCCAAAGCCCGAACAGCAACCACAACGGATCACGGAAAGATTGTAGACGCTGTGGCTGAACCAATAGGGCAATCAGATAGGTGAGCATTAAAAGGGGCTCGAGGGAGCGCGAGACATCCAGGCTCAATACCCAGGTAAACATGTAAAGCAACAGCGCGGCAATGCCAATGCGGTGACACCAACGAGTGGTCGTGCTGTGTGACCAGACGGGAAAGGAAGCAGTATTAACCATGCTACGCCCTGGTTGTGGATGGTTTTAATGATGGCCGGCGCAATGTAACGAAATGCTTAAGCTTTTCACAGAATTTTATAAAAGGATTTTCTGAAAAAACTTGCCAAGTCATGTCGCCCTCAAGACCAACATGGCCGCGTTTCAAGTGAAAGCCAAAAGGGCGTTGTGTATCATGATGGCAACGTATTTCCCCCGCGCACCTGTTCAGTCCGTCCGGTGCGTTCTCCACCTTCTGGTATCGAGGAAGTTCATGTTCACACGCGATATGACCATTGCCGGCTATGATGATGTGCTCTGGCAGGCCATGCAGCAGGAAAACGATCGTCAGGAAGATCACATCGAGCTGATCGCCTCAGAAAACTACACCAGCCCGCGTGTACTGATCGCCCAGGGTTCACAGCTGACCAACAAGTACGCCGAAGGCTACCCGGGCAAGCGCTACTACGGTGGCTGCGAGTTTGTTGACAAGGTTGAAGAGCTGGCTATTGCTCGTGCCTGCGAACTGTTTGACTGCGACTATGCCAACGTACAGCCGCATGCCGGCTCCCAGGCCAACAGTGCCGTGTTTCAGGCACTGGTCAAGCCGGGTGAGACCATTCTGGGCATGAGCCTGGATGCCGGCGGCCACCTGACCCACGGTGCCAAGCCCAACTTCTCCGGCAAGCACTACAACGCCGTCCAGTACGGGCTCAACGAGCAAGGCCTGATCGACTACGACGAAGTGGCACGCCTGGCCCGTGAGCATCAGCCGAAAATGATCATCGCCGGTTTCTCGGCCTACTCACAGATCATCGACTGGGCACGTTTCCGCGAGATCGCCGACGAAGTTGGCGCCTGGTTCTTCGTTGACATGGCTCATATTGCGGGTCTGGTCGCGGCAGGCGTCTACCCCAGTCCGCTCAAGCATGCTCACGTGGTGACCACCACGACCCACAAGACCCTGCGTGGTCCGCGCAGCGGCCTGATTCTCTCGGCCTTTGGCGACGCCGATCTCTATAAAAAGCTCAACTCCGCCGTGTTCCCGGGCGGGCAGGGCGGCCCCTTGATGCATGCCATCGCCGGCAAGGCCGTCTGCTTCAAGGAAGCACTGGAGCCCGAGTTCAAGGCCTACCAGCAGCAGGTTGTCAAAAACGCCAAGGTCATGGCCGGTGTGTTCATGGAGCGCGGGTTTGACGTGGTCTCCGGCGGTACAGAAGATCACCTGTTTCTGCTCTCATTGGTCAAGCAGGGCCTGACCGGCAAGGATGCCGACGCCGCCCTCGGCCGTGCCCACATCACAGTTAACAAGAACGCCGTACCGGGGGATCCGCAAAGCCCGTTTGTTACCTCCGGCCTGCGCATCGGCACACCTGCCGTCACAACGCGTGGCTTCAAGGAAGACGAATGTCGCGAGCTTGCTGGCTGGATCTGCGATATCCTTGATGCCATGCAAAAGGGTGGCAGCGCTAATGCAGAAGAGACGGTGAAGAACCAGGTCGCCAAGGTTTGTGAAAGGCTGCCTGTCTATTCTTGAAACTTGAGCATTAATTTCTTAAGACCATGCTTTCAAGCATGGTCTTTTGTTTGGAATGCCACTTGATTTCTCCGATTTAAAAATTATGGCGCGTGATGGTATCAATAAGTAGCGTGGCATTTGAAAATAATTCATTTGGCAAGTTTAGGGTTGAGTATCGTATGCAGCTAAAATACTTTTTAGAGATACATTTTTGAATGTTTAATGTTTCTCCAGGTTAGAGCGATGCTGTCATGTCAAGAAGTTTTTTTTCCAATGCATCCATTTATCTTATTTCTAATATCATGGTGTCATCGATACCATTTTTATTTCTACCTTTGCTTACACGTTTGTTTACAGTTGAGGAGTACGGGCAAATAGCCATGTTTCAAACGCTGGTGTCTGGATTGTCAGCGTTTGTTGGTTTGAATACTGTTGGGGCAGCAAATAGAAAGTATTATGATGAAGAAAGTGCCACAGATCTTGCGGACTATCTCGGTGCGTGCCTACAAATAATTTTAACGAGTACTTTGGCTATTGCTGTTTTTTTTACTTTCTTGGGCGAGAGTTTGTCCAATATTTTAAATATTTCCGTTTTTTGGGTTTTTCTGGCAATAGTCAATGCCTTCTCTGTTCAGGTGATTAACCTTCGTTTAGGTCAATGGCAAGTTAGAAAGAAAGCAAAAAGATATGCGCTCATGCAGGTTTCAGTAGGGCTTGCTAATGCAGCCTTGACTGTCGGATTCGTAGTTTTTTTAGAGTGGGGACCTTTGGGTAGAGTGGTTGGTCAGACCTCAGCTCCTATCCTTGTGGCGATAATAGCACTCTTCTCTCTTCTTTCTAGTCAACTTGTATCTGTTTCTTATAAACCAAAACTGATAAAAGATGCTTTGAAATTTGGTGTGCCACTTATTCCTCATATTGGTGGGATGTTTTTGCTGACTATCGCGGATAGATTTTTAGTAAACAAGTATTTAGGATTGAAAGAGGCTGGTGTGTATATGGTTGCCTCTCAGCTCGCAATGACAATGGGAATAATATTTGATGCTTTCAACAAAGCTTATGTGCCTTGGTTATACGAGCGTCTTAAAAGAAATAGAGAAAATGAAAAGCGAACAATCGTCAAGTGGACATATATTTACTGTCTGATTGCCTTGTGTATGGCCGGGCTGGCATTTTTAGTGGCCCCTTCCGCTGTAAATTTTTTGGCTGGAGAAAAGTATAGTAAAGCGTCTCAAGTTGTTGGTTTTTTAGCCTTGGGCCAATCCTTTCAAGGTATGTATCATATGATGTCTACCTATATTTTCTATGCTAAAAAAACAGGAAGACTGGCTTTTTCTACTATTGTATGTGGGTCCCTAAATATTTGCTTGGCTATCATTTTGATTAAGTATTATGGCGTATTAGGTGCCGCAGCCTCTTTTCCTATTACCATGTTTTTAAGAATATGTTGGGTGTGGCACTTGGCGCAATCTAGCTTTCCTATGCCTTGGTTTTCCATATTTAAAAAAATTAAATAAGTCCAGATAAGAAGGTGGGTTATGAGATTTAAATTCGCTGGTTTTTTTGTCAATGTTAAAAAGATCAAAAATGCAGAAAATAAAATAAGTAAAGAAGACTTGGAAGGATTGAATGGCGAGATAACAAGACGCTTGCGAAGCGAAACTGATGTTCGCTTGACAGCTAGATGTGATGAAGTGTTTATGGATAAGTTTGATGAGAAAAAAGCGAAGAGTTGTCTAAAAGATACTGGTATTTGCATAGCGAGAGATTTTATAAACGAAAATGTCGTGGATGACGTTAATTTGGCCATTAAAGATATTGTTAGTAAATGTGTCAAGTTCGATTTGTCAGATAAAGATTTTGTAGAGGAAGAAAGTTATCTAATGCAAAAAGGAGGGGCTAAAGTGTCCGGCTATGCTGCTTTGGCAAGTTATGGGAAGCCTGTCATTCAAATCAGGCAGGGTGCTGATCAAGGCATGGTCGATATATTTAATGCAGACAAACTTGTTCCAAGTATAGAAAAAAATATTAGAAATATTTTTGAGCAAGAGGATGTTAAAAAAGCGCTAGGCAAAAAAGGCATGGAGGCTAAAAATTTAAATATCTATATAAATAGAGGAGTCGAGAAAACTCGCGGTTTTCATGTGGATTCCTATGGAGAGCAAATAAAGGGATTTGTCTACCTTACTGACGTTTTAAGGCTTGAGGATGGTCCTTATACATATGTGAAGAAAAGCCATAAAAAAAACCTGTACAGAAAAATCAATAAATTAATTTCAGAGCAGTACGAAAACGAGACCGAGGCTCCTATCGTCCCGTATGAAGATGTAATGCCTGTGCTGGCGCCCAAAGGGTCTTTAATTATCTCTGATCAAGGCGGTGTGCATAGAGGCTTTCCACAATCTTCTGAGGGGGAGCGAATTGTAGTTGTAATGAACTATAAGTGATAACTTGCTAACAAGGAGGCGAGGTGTTTACTAACGCATCTATTATGGTTACCGGCGGCACGGGCTCATTTGGTCATACCTTTATTCCCATGCTGCTGGAAAAATATAACCCCAAGAGGGTCATTATCTTTTCCCGCGATGAAATGAAACAATGGGAAATGGCCAAAAAATTTGTAGGCGATGAACGTGTGCGCTTTTTTATCGGTGATGTACGCGATCGCGAGCGTGTATATAGAGCGCTGGATGGTGTGGATTATGTTGTGCACGCGGCGGCAACCAAAATCGTGCCGACCGCCGAATACAATCCGTTCGAATGTGTCAAAACCAATGTCACTGGTGCCATGAACCTTATTGATGCCTGTATTGATAAGGGCGTCAAAAAAGTAGTCGCGCTTTCAACAGATAAGGCCAGCAGCCCCATCAATCTTTACGGCGCCACCAAGCTGACCTCGGACAAGCTCTTTGTCGCGGGCAACTCTTATGCCGGCGGCCACGAGACCCGATTTTCAGTAGTGCGCTACGGCAACGTGATGGGCTCGCGGGGTTCGGTCATTCCCTTTTTCATGTCGATCCGTGACAAGGGCGTGCTCCCCATTACCGACGATCGCATGACCCGGTTCATGATTTCCCTTGAAGAAGGCGTGGAGCTGGTCTGGCACGCCTTTGAAGACATGGAAGGCGGAGAGATCTACGTCAAAAAGATTCCCTCCATGAACGTGACGGATCTGGCCCGTGTGATTGCGCCTGAAGCAAAGCAGGAAGTGGTTGGGATTCGCCCCGGCGAAAAACTGCATGAGCAGATGATTGGCTCGGAAGATGCGCACTATACCTATGAGTATCCCGAGCACTTCAAGATCCTTCCGGCCATCAACAGCTGGGACAAGGATGCCAACCGCATCAAGGACGGTAAAAAGGTTCCCGAAGGGTTTGTCTACGCCAGCGACAATAATAGCGAATGGATGAGCGATGAGACGCTCAAGGCCTGGATCGCTGAAAACTGGGAAAAGATTGGGAGCATCTGATGATTCCATATGGTCGCCAGGACATTACCGACGCCGATATCGATGCTGTTGTTCAGGTATTGAAATCAGACTACCTGACTCAGGGGCCGACGGTACCTGCTTTTGAAAAAGCGCTTGGGGATAAGGTCGGTGCCAAACATGCACTGGCCATGAACAGCGCCACTTCAGCGCTTCACCTGGCCTGCCTTGCACTTGATCTTGAAGCAGAGGATTGGCTATGGACCTCACCTGTGACCTTCGTTGCCTCTGCCAACTGTGGGCTTTACTGCGGCGCCCGTGTCGATTTCGTTGATATCGACCCCGAGACGTACAATATCAGTCCGGATGCGCTCGAGAAAAAGCTGATAGAGGCAGAGCAACAGGGGCGGCTTCCGAGCGTCGTAGTGGCGGTACACCTGAGTGGCCAGCCCTGTGACATGCAGGCCATCCATGCGCTGGGGCAGCGCTACGGGTTTCGCATCATCGAAGATGCCTCCCATGCGATCGGGGGCAAGTATCTGGATGAGTACATCGGCAACGGTCTCTACAGCGAAATTACGGTATTCAGTTTTCACCCGGTCAAGATCATAACCTCTGCAGAAGGGGGCATGGCGGTCACCAATGACAGCGTTCTTTTCGAAAAGATGGCGCTGTTGAGAAGCCATGGGATCACGCGGGATGACGCTTCCATGCGCTCGGCGTCCCATGGACCCTGGTACTACGAACAGATTGCCCTCGGGTATAACTACCGGATGACCGAACTGCAGGCCGCTCTGGGGCTTTCACAGCTCGAACGGCTGGATGAGTATGTCGAACGTCGTCACTCACTGGCGCGTCGCTATAATGAAAAACTGGCCGGGTTGCCGCTCAAGACGCCTTACCAGACCGACACTGGCTATTCGGCATTTCATCTCTATATCGTTCGGCTGAATCTCACACGTATCGCCACAGACCACCGAACCGTTTTTGAGTATTTGCGCAAGCAGGGCATCGGGGTCAATCTTCATTATATCCCGGTGCATCTGCAGCCTTACTATGAAGACATGGGATTTGTCCGGGGCGATTTTCCGGCATCCGAAGCCTATTACCGGGAAGCCATCAGCCTGCCGCTGTACCCGGGGCTTACCGAAAGTGATCAGGATGAGGTTATCCGCGTTCTGACGCAGGCACTCGCGCCATGACAGGGGTGGCGATCATTCCCGCCCGCGGAGGCAGCAAACGTATTCCGCGAAAGAACATCAAGGTCTTTTGTGGTGCACCGATGATCGCGCACTCGATCCGTGCTGCGCTTGCATGTCCGAGCATCGAGCGTGTCGTGGTATCGACCGACGATCATGATATTGCCGAGACCGCTCGTCAGTACGGGGCAGAAACCCCCTTCATGCGGCCTGACGCGCTTTCCGATGACTTCACGGGAACGATACCGGTGATGGCTCATGCCGCGCAGTGGCTCAAGGATCATGAAACCCTGCCCGAGTTTGTCTGCTGCATCTATGCAACAGCGCCCTTTCTTTCATCGGAGTATTTAGAACGCGGGCTGGCTCAACTTCAGGGCAGTGACGACGTTGATTTCGCGTTTTCAGTCACCGATTACGCCTTTCCCATCCAGCGCGCCCTGAAAACGACCGACGATGGTCGTGTCCAAATGTTCAACCCGGAACATTTCTCGACCCGCTCTCAGGATCTGGAAGAGGCATGGCACGATGCCGGTCAGTTCTACTGGGGCAGGGCAGAGGCCTGGCTCGAGCAGCGGCCTTTGTTCAGTCCGCGCTCTTGCCCGGTAAGGCTTCCGCGTCACCGAGTGCAGGATATCGATACCCCGGACGATTGGGTGCGCGCCGAATGGCTTTTCAAGGCGATGCAGGCAGAACGCGAACATGGGGCGAGTTCATGAGCGCACAGCGTGATAACAGCCCGCGCGTTGTCGCCTTTCGAGTTGATGCCTCGCTGGAGATGGGCACGGGGCACGTGATGCGCTGCCTGACGCTTGCGCGCGCCCTCTCAAAGCAGGGAGCGACATGTCATTTTCTGTGCCGTGATCACACAGGGCATCTGATGAATGCGATCGAGACGAATGGTTTCTCGATACACGCTCTGTCAAACGCCGACTCGAATGACGCTGCACCTCAAAGCACCAAGGCGCCAGCGCATGCGCATTGGTTGGGGGCCAGTTGGCAGCAGGACGCCGAGCAGTCTCGATCGATCATTCAGGACATTGGCCCGGACTGGCTGGTGGTCGATCACTACGCCCTTGACGCGCGTTGGGAGAACGCGGCTCTACCCGACGCGACTCGGCTTCTGGTCATTGATGATCTGGCGGATCGACCGCACGCTGCCGATGCGCTGCTTGATCAGAACCTGGGGCGACAGGCCGAGGACTATGAACATCTGGTGCCCGGTCACTGCGACCTGATGATCGGGCCACAGTATGCGCTGCTCAGGCCGGAGTTTGCGCAGTGGCGGCCCTACAGCCTTGAGCGCCGTGAGCACCGTCGGGAATGTCAGGAGCTGTTGATCAGCCTTGGCGGCGTTGACAAGGATAATGTTACCGGCATTGTGCTGGATGCATTGCAGCAAAGCGACTTGCCCGCCAAGTGTCATGTCACGGTGGTCATGGGGGCAACAGCGCCGTGGTTGGGTACTGTCAGGGAGCAGGCGGCCAAACTGCCCTGGTCCACCGAGGTCGTAGTCAACGTCGATGATATGGCGCGTCGGATGGCGAATGCTGATCTGGCGATCGGCGCGGCTGGAAGTACGTCCTGGGAGCGCTGTGCTCTAGGTCTTCCTGCAATTATGATTGTCATCGCCGAGAACCAGAAGATGATAGCGAGGTATCTTGCAGAGCATGGTGCAGTGATATGTGCAGGAAACGCTTACAGCTCGGGCCTGAAATTTGAAATTTCAAATTCGATAAGCAATATCCAAAGACCATCGACTAAACTTGGTCATATGGCTGAAAGTTGTTTTCGTTTAGTTGATGGTCTGGGCACGGATAAAGTTAGCTCTACTATATTAAACTATGGTTGCCCATGAAAATTTCAATACTCTGTTCTGATAAAGATCATCCTATAAATCCTTGGGTTAATAGATGGATCGGTGATAATCGCGGAAGATGTGAAATAGATTTGGTCAGAGATGTCGAGGAGCTTAGGGGTGGCGACCTTCTTTTTTTGATTTCCTGCCATCAAATCGTTAACTCAAGTCATAGATCTAAATACTCAAGCACGCTGGTTGTCCATGCCAGTGATCTTCCAAAAGGCCGTGGTTGGAGCCCTTATATCTGGGATCTTTTGGAGGGCGCTGACTGCATTACTGTAAGTCTCTTGGAAGCAGAGGATGGTGTCGATACGGGTGCCATATGGGCAAAGCGGACGTTTGAAGTGAAAAATCATCAGTTGATCGATGAGATTAATTCTGAGCTTTTTGAGACGGAGCTCATGCTCATGAGCGAAGCGCTGTTGCTTTTTGGTTCGCAACATACACCTGAAAAACAAGATGAATCAAAAGCAACTTACTATCGGAGAAGAACGCCAGCCGATAGCGAAATAGATCCGGAAGATAGTTTGCGAACGTCTTTTAATAAAATCAGGTTGATGGATTGGAAGCGATATCCCGCTTTCTTTTATATGAACGGATTTAAATATTCAATAAAGTTGGTTAAGGAGTGATTTGTGCAAAATATAAGAATAGATGGTAGGGATATCGGTGAAAATCATGCGCCTTATGTGATTGCGGAGCTGTCTGCCAATCATAATGGTGATATTTCGAAAGCGTTGGAAATTATAAAAACCGCAAAAGAGTGCGGTGCTGACGCAGTTAAAATTCAAACCTATCGCCCGGATACCATTACACTTAAAAGTGATAAGCCAGACTTTCAGATCAATGATGGTCTCTGGAAAGGGCGAACTCTTTATGAGCTGTACGAGTGGGCACATACGCCGTGGGAGTGGCATGCCAGGCTGTTTGAATATGCCCGTTCACTTGGCATCACCCTGTTCAGTTCTCCCTTTGACACGACCGCCGTCGACCTGCTGGAAGAGCTTGGGGCCCCCGCCTACAAGATCGCCTCGTTTGAAGCCATTGATCTCCCTCTGATCGAGTATGTGGCGTCAAAGGGCAAGCCGATGATTATTTCCACCGGCATGGCCAATGATGAAGAGATTCAGGAAGCCGTCGATGCAGCCCGAGGCGCTGGCTGCAAGGAGCTTGCCATTTTGCACTGCGTCAGTGGTTATCCCGCGCCTGCAGAAGATTACAACCTGCGCACGATCCCGGACATGATCAATCGTTTTGGCTGTGTGACCGGCCTCTCAGACCATACCCTGGATAATACAACAGCGGTTACCAGTGTGGCCCTTGGCGCATCGCTTATTGAAAAGCACGTGACGCTCGACAGAAGTGGTGGCGGCCCCGATGACAGCTTCTCACTTGAGCCTGAAGATCTAACGGCCCTTTGTAGAGACACCAAAACCGCATGGGCGGCTCTGGGCAAGATCGACTATGGACAAAAATCGAGTGAACAGTCTAACGAAAAATTTCGGCGCTCTTTATACTTTATTAAGGACCTTAAAGTTGGCGATGTTGTTACAGAAGACTCAATAAAAAGTATTCGTCCCGGGTATGGCTTGCCTCCGAAGTTTAAAAAACAAATCATAAATAAAACGCTAAAAGAAAATGTTGAAAAGAATACTCCTGTGCGTAGAGATTTGTTTAAAGAAGATGATTTTTAATGAAGATCAAGAATATGCTAAGTTTGGCGCTAAAAGCTCTTTCTCAAGAGCCCGAGGTTTATATTGCATACCTGTTCGGCAATAAAACGCACGAATTATCGTTTCTGAACAAAAAAAAGAAAATGTATACCGGGAAATTGCAGCGAATAATAATTTTCTTCTGGATTGCCTTGAGGAGGTTTTCTTTATTACAGAAGAAAGTAAAAAGAGTGGATGTTGTATACTATGCTGAAACCAGTAATCAGTTTAATTCATTGATTCCTTCATACAATGAAATTTCGAAAATAGAAAAATGTAGCTTTATTCTCGATAAAGAAGCCGCTGGCAAAAAAAGTAAAGTTTGTAATAGTTATAAGCTTGGCTTCGATATGAAGCATCTCATAGGGTCCTTGTACCTTATGCTTGCACGTCATTCAAAATTGGATAAAGAGTTAAATGAAAAAAACCTCAGTAAAGAAATCAAGTATAACTTGGATAAATTTTATGTACCATATCCGTACTTGCTATTTTTTTTAAGTTTTTTAAAAAATGCTCAGCCTAGAGTTGTTGTAGTTTCAAACGATCACAACCCTACCAATAGATCTTTAAAGCTGGCCGCAGAAGTTTTAAAAATTAAAACTGCATACATGCAACATGCCTCGGTTTCTAATTTATTTCCTCCTCTTGAATTTGACTATGCTTTTCTAGATGGTGTTATTAGCCTTAATGAATATGTAGAATGCCAAAATAAAGCCAAGAGAATAAGAAAGTCTAAAAGTCGGGTTTATCTGTGCGGGCAACAGAAAAAAGTTTTAAAAAATAACTCTTCTATAAAAAAAAGAGGAGTTGGAATTGGTGTGAATAAACTGGATGATGTTAAAAAGGTTATATCTTTGATTGAGCGGTTGAATAGGCTGGATTGCAAAGTCTATGTTCGAGTTCATCCCTATCAGGGAAAAGAGTTTTTAAATAGTATCTCAAACCGCTTTAGGAATAACGAAAGCGTCGAAATAATAAATCCAAGGGACATTTCCTTAAGCGATTTTTTTGGATTTTGTTCTGTGCTGATTGCAGCAGATACCAGCCTGCATTTAGAAGCGGCATTAGCTGGAATTGAAACGTATTATTATAATATGGGAGGAGAGAAAACCGATTACTATGGCTTTGTACGTAATGGAGTTTCTAATTATCTTCCCAAGGATTTAAAAACGATAGAAATATCAAAAAATGATGAAAAAGGAAAAAGAGAGACAGCCATAAGAAAGTATAGCGAAAGTTATAAAACTTCATGGCAAGATAAAGAGGGTTGTTTGGTGGCAAGCATACTAAAGGACATCGTGAATGAAACAGATTGTTCAGACAGATTTTTCTATAGGCTTGAACCCAGTTTTTGTTTTGATAAGGTTTTTTTATTAAACCATAAAGGGTCAAATGATGTTGATCTTCAATAATAAATTAAGGCAACTGATTGTATTTTTTTACATTGCATTATATTGCGCTTCTACATCGCTAGCAAATCAGTATACGGATAAGCATACAGCTGTATTTTATTCAAACACAATTTTTTCGCTATTATCTTTCCTGGTTTTTGTATTTTTATACAGCAAGCAAAATATCAGAGGAGGGCTGCAAGTTGGAATAATAGGTTTGTGCATAATCTTACTTCTTTCTCCAGTGTATCTGACTTCAGGAAGTAACTGGGCCATAGCGTATTTTATATGTTTTTCATGCATGGCTTTTGTTTTCTCAACTTCAGATTTTGATTTAAAGGATTATTCTTCTTGCTTGGTTTTTAGTTATTTTTTAATAGTTTTTTTGTCGGTTTTTAATTATTTTTTTGGAGGAGTGTCCGGGGTTCGTAGTCTTAATTATACGGAAATAGATTTTTTTGGGTGGGGCATTAAATCTATTTATGGTTTTGAGGGAAGTACCGCCAATCTTGGCGGGTTAACCCCGATGGTTTTTTTGGTGTCTATTTTTTATTCAAAAGGGGTGGTTAGGTTTTTGGGCGTTTTTATTTCATCAATTATAATTTTTTGGACAGCAACTGATACTCCTTGGGTGGCAATTTTTTTCAGTGTGTTGATTTTTTTGTTGCCCTTGACCAAAGGGTATAAGTTTTCAATGATTGTGGCAGGCTTTTTAATTTTTTGCTTTTCTATAGTTTTGTATGGAAGTATCCCAAATTGGGTAGACAATGAAGTGCCTAAGTCTCAGCTCACTGAAAGCCAGATTTGGATAGAAAAGCACCTTAGAGAAGGTACTAACGGAAGGGTTGAGATTTGGACCAAGCAGATAGATTCAATTGCGAATAATTATGGTGTTTCCAATTATTTTTTTGGTGGCCCAGATTATGCTGTAGTACCAATAAGATGGGGTGAGGGTACTACTGAAAACCCACACAACTCATATATTAATATGTTTTTTAATGCGGGCGCTTTAGGGGTGGGAGGGCTGATGGTTTTGTTTTACTTTATTTCTATTGGTTCTGATAAAAAAGAGTTCTCTTTGTTTGTTTCTCTGTTAGTTGCTGGCATGACTAGTAGTGATATTTTTTACCCCAAAAACCCGTATTATTTTATTATGCTTGCTTTGCTTTTTGCAGCCTCTTTAAAGAGGCTGTATAAGCAAGATGTTTCTGAAACTTAGATTTAATACATAGGATTGGTAAAATTGAAAGTACTGCATATCGTTACTCAAATGGAAGCTGGAGGAGCTCAAGGAGCTGCAGTTAGGTTATCCAGAGAGATGAAAAAAGAAGGTATCGACTCGTCTGTATGCTTTCTTTATATTAAAAGAGAGTGTTATTTTGGTGATGATATCTTTAGCTTGTTTAAAAAACCAATCTCGGGTTTTTTTGATTACATTAAGCTAGTGATGGCTTTAGTTTTTTTTATACGAAAAAATAAACCAGATAATGTGGTGTGTTATACGCATTATGCAAATATAATTGGCGCCTTCGCAGCAAAAATTGCAAACACAAAAAATATAGTTATCTCACATCGTAACCCTGTAGAGACTTATCCTAAGTTATGTCGTTATGTTGATTGGTGTTTTGGGGTCTTTGGTGTTTATCATAGAATGATTGCTGTATCGGATACTGTTTATCGCTCTTTTAAAAAGTACCCTGAAAGGTACAAGAAAAAAATGAAAGTGGTGAAAAATGGGATCGATGTTAGTTCCTATGAAACAAAAGAAGTGAATGGAGCTGTCGGTTTTTTAGAAAGTCATGGTATTCCAAAAGAAAGCTTTAGGTTTATTACGTCAGGCAGGCTTCATCCTCAGAAAAATCAGTTGCTTCTCTTAAAGGCAATGGAGAATGTAAATGAAAATGCAGTTTTGATAATCGCTGGGGACGGGGAATTAAAAGAATCATTTGAAGTTTTTTTAAAAGAAAATGATTTGCAGAATAGAGTTTTTTTAATGGGTGAAATTTCTCCTGAGAGGATGGCTTTTCTTTTAGGCTTAGGAGATGTTTTTTTGTTTCCTTCTGTTTATGAAGCTTTTGGGTTTTCTGTGGTTGAAGCAATGGCGGCTGGGCTGCCTGTTGTTTGTAGTGCTATACCTGCAATGCATGAAATTGTCGGTAATGCAGGGATTTTATTGGATGAAAATGATGCTGGCACTTGGGCCTCAGAAATGAATAAAATAATGCAATCTTCTCAATGTCGGGAAAAAATGTCTTTAAAGTCTACGTCCAGGTCGAAAGAATACGATATCAGAAAAATGGTAGAAGGCTATGTAGAGGCGCTAATATGATATTTGATGTCCTCGAAAAGAAGCTTCTTTCTCAAGAAATTAGATGGGATGGTGTGGCTACTTTTTTAAATCCTTACACTTACTTGTATGCAAGGAAAAATCCTGACATCTATGATGATCTGGATTACATATATTGTGATGGTTTTGTTTTGTGCAGTGTTTTCTCATTCCTTCTTGGGAGAAAGATTTCCAGGGTTTCTTTTGATTTCACGTCAATAGCTGGTTTGTTTTTCAAAATGGCCGAAGATGATAAAAAAACCATTGCTATAGTGGGTTCGGATAAGGGGTCTATAAGTCGTTTTGAAGAATTTTTAGCGCGAGAATATCCTAATGCAGAAGTGGTGTTGATAAGAGACGGTTTTTTTTCTTCTGAAGAAGAAAAAAAATTATTTATTAAAGATGTCTGTTTGGCAAGGGCTGATTATCTTTTGGTCGGCATGGGTAGAGGGCTGCAGGAAGAAATGTTGCAGAAATATAAATCAAATAAGCTTGATGCCTGTGGTTTTAGCTGTGGCGGTTTTTTACATCAAACAGCATCAGCTTCTGGTGCATATTACCCAAAGTTTATCGACAAGCTAAGCTTGAGATGGGTATATAGGATATATGATGAGCCAAGGCTGTTTATAAGATATTTTTTCATATATCCGATGTCTCTTTTTTTAATGTTTTTTGATTACACCGTTTACCGGTTAAAGAGGAAATAATGAGATTGTTTCCTGTTATAATGGCCGGTGGCTCTGGCACACGTTTGTGGCCATTATCGCGTCCTCATTACCCAAAGCAGTTTATCGCGCTCACCGATGAAGGTGAGTCGATGCTCCAACAGACCATTAAACGCCTTGATGGTTTGGAGCATCTAGCGCCTTTGCTGATTTGCAACGAAGAGCACCGTTTTCTAGCAGCTGAGCAGCTGCGTGTGATGGGTGCGCAACACAGCGGTATTTTGCTTGAACCCTTCGGTCGTAATACGGCGCCGGCCATTGCACTTGCCGCCATAAAGAGTATGGCTAAGGGCGATGATCCTGTTTTATTGGTGCTGGCAGCGGATCATTACATGGACGATGTAAATGCATTCCAGAAAGCAGCGCTCCAAGCCCAAGCTGCTGCTGAAAAAGGATATCTAGTCACTTTTGGGATAAAGCCGACGCACGCGGAGACTGGCTACGGATATGTGAAAGCCGGTCAGCACGGACCGCAGGATTATGCATCAGTGTACTCTTTTGTGGAAAAACCGGATGCTGTGACAGCACAGCGCTACCTTGCTGAAGGTGGCTACTACTGGAACAGCGGCATGTTCATGTTCAAGGCCAGCCGTTACCTCGAAGAGCTGGGCAAATACCGGCCTGATATTCTCGAAGCCTGTCAGCGCAGCATGGCTCATGTCAGGGCTGATATGGACTTCCTTCGCATTGATACCGTCGCTTTTGAAGCCTGCCCATCAGAGTCTATTGATTATGCCGTCATGGAGCATACTGATAGTGCGGTCGTGGTTCCCATGGAGGCTGGCTGGAGTGATGTCGGAAGCTGGTCAGCTGTTTGGGAGGTCAATGACAAGGATGACGTCGGTAATGTCAGCCATGGCGATGTGGCCATCCATCAAAGCAGCAACTGTCTGGCGTATTCGCAAAGCCGTCTTGTGAGCCTTATCGGGCTGGATAACATCATGGTGGTGGAAACCAAGGATGCTGTACTGGTGGCAAGCCGTGACAATGCTCAGGAGGTCAAGACGCTGGTAGAAAGACTCAAGGCTGAGCAGCGCAAGGAAGTATCGCAACACCGTGAAGTGTACAGGCCGTGGGGAAAATATGACGCGATCGATTGCGAACCCCGTTATCAGGTCAAGCGTATTACGGTTAACCCGGGCCAAAGACTGTCGGTGCAAATGCATCATCACCGTTCAGAGCACTGGGTGGTCGTTTCTGGCACCGCATTGGTAGGGATAAACGGCGAAGAACAGCTGGTTGCTGAAAATCAGTCCGTTTACATTCCGTTAGGGGCGACCCATTTTATGGCGAACCCGGGCAAGATCCCTCTGGAACTGATCGAAGTCCAGTCAGGCGCCTACCTGGGAGAAGATGATATTGTGCGCTTTGAGGATATATATGGACGTCAGTAGCTTTGTGAGGTAACCAGGGTTGTGGCTAACAAAGGCGCGTTATTAATTGAACGAGCACCATTGCCACTGCTCGCAATGGTGCTGGATGCTATCGCTATCCTCACTGGCGGTATGGCCGCTTATTTCTATCGATTTGGTCACTGGGATGTTGAAGAGCGTTATTTCTGGGCGCTGACCGTCATTACCTTGCTGTTGTTGATGCTCAATAGTTCAGCTGACGCCTACCGGCGATGGCGTGCCCGCCGATTTTACGAAATTCTGTTCAAGCTAATGCTGGTATGGGGCGGCGTCACTGTTTTTGCTACTTCCATGATCTATTTCATTCATGTGGCAGAGCGTTATTCGCGGCTATGGCTTGTGATGACGATGGCGCTTTCTTTTGCCATTGCGGTCTGCGTACGCTGGGTGGCCAGAACTATTCTGGCCCGCTATCGATTGCGTGGACGCCATCGGCGCCACGTGTTCATGATTGGTCCCGGGGCTACTTTATTAAGCATTACGCGCCATATACGTGCCCAGCAAGTGGCCGGTTATTCCGTTGCTGGTGTGCACCGTTTAAATAATGCCATCGACTCAAAAGATCTGGCTTGCGTATCGCGTCGCGTCGCGCACTCTGGCTGCAGTGAGGTCTGGATCTGTATGCCATTAAGCATGGGAAGTGTCGTGCAGAGTCTGATGTATGCTTTGCGCCATCAGACGGTAGAAATACGTTTCTTTCCCGAGCTTTCTGACCTGCCACTGCTCAATCACCGTGTCAGTGAAATAGTGGGTCTGTATAGCATTGATTTGAGTGTTAGCCCCATGGCGGGTGGCGCGCGCCTGATCAAGCGGCTGGAAGATGTCGTTCTCGGAGCGATCCTGTCCGTTCTGGCATTACCGATATGCATCATTATTGCCATTGCAATTAAATGCTCGTCGCCAGGCCCCATACTGTTCAAACAGCATCGTACCGGGTTCAACGGAAAGCGTTTCAAGGTTTACAAGTTCCGCTCGATGAAAGTCCACAAGGAAAATGATGGGCAGGTGACGCAGGCGAGAAAGCGGGACAGTCGTCTTACTCCGATAGGATCCTTTTTGCGCCGTACTTCTCTGGATGAGCTACCGCAGTTTTACAACGTCTTACAGGGACGTATGTCGATCGTCGGCCCAAGGCCGCATGCTTTGGCACACAACGAGCATTACAAGGAGCTGGTTCAATCCTATATGCAGCGTCACAAGGTAAAGCCTGGTATTACGGGGTGGGCACAAGTCAGCGGTTTGCGTGGCGAAACTGACACTCTGGAGAAAATGCAAAAGCGCGTTCAGCATGATCTCTGGTATATCGATAATTGGTCAGTAATACTCGATCTAAAAATCATATTTTTAACGTTTGTCAAAGGCTTTGTCGGCAAGAATGCTTATTAGTCAATTTAGCGGTGCTGGGCATAAAATGGTCAGCCCCAACTTCTGGGAGTGGGGCCCGATTGAATGCAAGTCAATGTGATCTTAGAAAATTCGAACGTTGCCTTCGGCACCAGTGGTGCTCGTGGTCTTGTCGAACAGTTTACCGATAAAGTTTGTGCCGCGTTCACTGTGGCTTTCCTGACCCTAATGCGTGCACAGGAAGGTGCTTCTAAAGTAGCCATCGGATTTGACCATCGTCCGAGTAGCCCCGCCATGGCGGCGACCTGTACCGCGGCGGCTCGTAGTATGGGATTCGAAGTTACCGATTACGGCGTTTTGCCGACGCCGGCCCTGGCGCTACAGGCTATGGCTGATGGCGTGCCCGCTATCATGATCACCGGCAGCCATATTCCTTTTGACCGCAACGGCATCAAGTTTTACCGGCCCCAGGGGGAAATTACCAAGCAGGATGAGCAGGCCATTCTCGAAGTAACAGCGGAACTTCCCGAGCTGGATGGCATTATCAGAGCACCGGAAAGCGATGAGGCACGCACCCGCTATATCGCGCGGTATGTTGAGTGGTTTGAAGGAAAACCTATGACTGGCAAGCGGGTGGGGCTTTATCAGCACTCGGCTGCCGGGCGTGATCTCAATGTGCAGGTACTCGAAGCGCTGGGCGCTGATGTCATCGTACTCGGCCGTAGCGAGCAGTTTGTGCCGGTGGATACGGAAGCCGTCAGTGAAGAGGACCGTATACAGGCGCGCCAGTGGGCTCGGGATCACAACCTGGACGCGCTGCTGACCACGGATGGTGATGGCGATCGGCCGCTATTGGCCGATGAACGAGGAGAGTGGCTGCGTGGCGATATTCTGGGGCTGCTTTGCGCTCGTGAGTTGCAGATACAGGCGCTGGTCGTACCGGTAAGCTGCAACACTGCTATCGAGGTCTGCGCTGCCTTTGACGAGGTAACGCGTACCCGTATTGGCTCTCCGTATGTCCTTGAAGGCATGGCCTTGTTGTCTGATCGATATGAGCGAGTAGCCGGTTTTGAAGCCAATGGTGGTTTCCTGCTGAACACGGCCCTTGAAAATGGCCATCGTCGAATGGCCGCACTACCGACTCGCGATGCGCTATTACCCGCGCTGACCTTGATGGTTGCCGCGTCACACCGTCAGCAACCGCTATCAGCACTCGTAGCTGGTTTGCCAGAGCGCTATACCGCCAGTGATCGGTTAAAGGCGTTTCCCGTTGAACGCAGTCGATCGCTGATCACTTACTGGGAATCCCATCCGCAGGCAATGTGTCATACGCTGGGCCTAAAGGAAGGTATCAGTGCAACCGATGTGACGGATGGCCTGCGTGTGACTCTGGAAAATGGCGATATTATCCATCTACGCCCGTCGGGTAACGCGCCTGAATTGCGCTGTTACGCCGAATCAGGAAGCGAGAAAAAAGCGCAAGAGCAGGTTGCCCATGTACTCGGTAAACTGCGTGACATGCCCGGTTAATACCTGATTAGGTTTTGCGAGCTGACGCCTTTAGCCAACAATAGTCTTACGAAAAACGGCACCCATTCGGGTGCCGTTTTTTACTTCTTTCCGAGCTCAACTCGAAAACCGCTCAGACATTCTCCACCGTCTCTGTGGCTTGCTCGCTGTCTGCGTCATCAACCTGCTCATCGCCTTGCTCCTGACCACGGGCACGGGCCTTGAGTGCTTCGATACGCTCGGCATTTTCGGCAGTAGGCTGGGTGTCGCCCAGTTCCAGAACGCTGCTGGTATAAGCCCGGATCTCGTTGGTGAGCTGCTCGTTGCCATCCAGCTTCTGACCGTAGGAGGGAATCATGCGCTTGAGTGTGCCCTGCCACTGATCGGAGGCCAGCTGCTCGGGGAAGACCCGTTCCATCAGGCCCAGCATGATGGTTGGGGCAGTGGAGGCACCGGGTGACGCACCCAGCAGGGCCGACATGGTGCCATCCTGTGATGTCACGACTTCAGTGCCGAACTGCAAAACGGAGCCCTTTTCCGGGTCCTTCTTGATGATCTGGACGCGCTGGCCGGCGTTGATCAGCGTCCAGTCTTCGCGCTTGGCCTCGGGGTAGTACGCCTTGAGCGCTTCGAAGCGGTCATCTTCTGACAGCATCACCTGGCCCACCAGGTATTTGACCAGGCTGAAGTTGTCCAGACCGACCTTCATCATCGGCAGGGTGTTGCTGGTGGTCATGGAACCGAACAGGTCCGTCCACGAACCGTCCTTCAAAAACTTCGTCGAGAAGTTGGCAAACGGACCAAACAGGATGCGCTGCTGGCCGTCCAGCTTGCGGCTGTCCAGGTGCGGTACGGACATCGGGGGCGAACCGCTCGCGGCCAGACCATAGGCCTTGGCATGGTGACGGTGGGCAATCTCGGGGTTGCTGGTCACCAGGAACTGGCCACCGACCGGAAAGCCGGCGTAGATATTCCCTTCGGGGATGCCGGATTTCTGCAGCAGGGGCAGGGCAGCACCGCCGGCACCAATGAAGACATGGCGGGCGTTGATGCTGTGCTCCTCATTGTTGTCGTTCAGATCCGCCCACGTGACTTTCCAGCTGCCGTCATCGTTGCGCTCAAGATCACGCACTTCACTGCCGGTGCTCAGACTGAAGTTGTCATGCTTGTCTGACAGGGCGCTGATGAGCTGGCGGGTAACTTCGCCCCATTCGGCATCGGTGCCGGCTTCCATACGGGTGGCGGCGACTTTCTGGGAAGGATCACGGCCTTCCATCATCAGCGGCGCCCACTCACGGATGACCTCGGGGTCTTCCGAGTACTCCATGGCCTTGTACAGGCTGCTTTGCTGCATGCCTTCATAGCGCTTGCGCAAAAAGTCGATGTGGTCATCGCCCCAGACAAAGCTCATGTGCGGCGTGTTGTTGAGAAACGAGCCCGGGTCATGCATGACGCCGTTGAGTACCTGATACGACAGGAACTGTCGGGTGATCTCAAAGGCTTCGGTGATTTTGGGCGGACGGGACACATCAACGCTGCCATCGTCACGCTGCGGGGTGTAGTTCATTTCCGCAAAGGCGGAGTGACCGGTACCGGCGTTGTTCCAGCCGTTGGAGCTTTCCTCGGCCACATGGTCCAGGCGCTCGTACAGGTTGACCTTCCAGTCGGGCTGAAGCGCTTCCAGATAGGTGCCCAGGGTGGCACTCATGATGCCGCCGCCGATCAGGGCGACATCGATGGTCTCGCCCTCCTCGGTGGCCATCGCGTAGCCTGAAAATACACAGAGATTCAGGCACAGCGCCGCTGTCAGTTTCTTTTTCATGAAATGTTGTCTCGACTTGCAGAGTGAGGCCCGCCATCAGCGGCGAGCTACCCATCACGATCTGAAAACAAGGCGATGGGCAAAGTTGGTGCGCAAAATGAAGTGCGGCACTTTAACGCAGCTTTGCTTATCAAGACGGTTATGGATTTATAAAAAGCGCCTGTCGCATTTGTTTAATTCAAAAAGGAAGAGAGCGGGAGACAGGCTGAGAAACGCCGGGAAGGCTGAGGCAAGTATGTATTTAGGAAAGAAAAAATCCGCAGAAGGCGGATTCGAAAGATGTTGTTTTGATACGCCGGAGGGCGCTTTTTTAGCGGCGGATTGTTAGAGGATAAGCAGACAATAAGCGTGTCTTTAAAAGGGCGTCACGGATCAAATGGCTGTCCATTCGTGCCTGGCGCTGCGTACTGCTGCGGCGTCATATTCGTCATCGTTGGCACTGTCGCCATTCGAACGCGGTTTCGCAGCACCGATGATAATCAGGGCGTGTTCATCACCCATTGGGCGCTTTCGTGTCTGAGCGGCGCGCCCAAAGCTGTTGGCAAGCCACAGGCTGATACCGCACCACACCACCATGGCTACTGCCATTGTCATCAACAAGGAAGTCATGAGCGTTCTCCTGCGTGGGATATTGGTGCTCATGGTGGCGATATGACATGACGTCACGGCGTCAGATAAATGACGTTTTGGTGAATCATTGTGCTGAAAAAACGCTTCTCGGCCGCATTTTGAGGCGGCCGACCTTCCGATGCCGGTAGAAGCTGTTTGATGAAGTACCACAGTCTGAATGCCTCGAAAACGGGCCATCATGTCGCCCGTAAACAGTCTTTTTTTATCAATAGGTTAGCCGGATGGCTAATTCTTCATATTCCAGGAGGCTCATTAATTTAATGCTCTTCCCGGTCGTTGGTATGGCATTGATCAAATAATGCCCATTCTTTTGTTCAGTATAGCGTATGGGGCGGCCGGATATTTTTTGGCACAGACCGGTTAAAGCCCCTGATAACCGCCTTGATACTGCCGGCCTATTTTGGTGATTAGGCCGCAAATCTGCACATCTTGTTACCTCATGTTGCTCCATCTTTCGCTTGTTCACATTTACCGCATCAGACGGTGGAGACGGGGAAAATGAGTCAGGCAACTATCGCACTTCTTATCATCTTGTTCCTGGGCGGCACGGTTGCCTGGTGGAATGGCAATCGGCATGACAGTGGCAGCCATGGCGGCCACTCCGGCTATCATCAGGATCATGGTCACGGTGGCGGCAGCGGCGGTGGCGGTATCCACTTCCCCGACCCGCAGCAGTGCTCCTGATCGGGTAACCTCCGACAGAATTCAATCGTCATTGATGCGGTTGTCGCCACCATGGCATCAGTGGCAGTAAAAGGCCCATCGCACTGCGATGGGCCTTTTGCGTATGAGGTGTCGTTATATTTTGATACTGCGCATGTTACCGCCGCGTTGGCTGACACAGACGGTCGGCTCGGCCTGCCAGGCCAGCGTATGGTGTGTTTGGGGCCAAAGGGGCTATTCTCATTCCCCTGTTGCCAATAACGGCCTTTTCTTATAGAGCTGACACCATGACAACAACGTCACAACAAGCGCTGCTGGTGTTTACGGATTTGGATGGGTCCCTGCTGGACCATGCCACCTATGATTACACGCCGGCCATGGACTGGCTTGCGCGCCTCAAAAAGGACGCCGTGCCGCTGATCATTAATACCAGCAAGACGGCGGCTGAGGTCATGGTACTCCACCAAAGACTGGGGCTCGGCTCACCGTTTATCACCGAAAACGGCGCTTCCATTCATCTGCCGGCCTCCTGGTGTCTTGATGAAACGCCTGATGAGCGGGGCTGGGCGGACATCGTGCTGGGCGAGTCCTATCGTCGAATTCGCAGTGTGCTGGAGGCCATCCGGTCCACCGAAAGATTTCGCTTTCGGGGCTTTGGCGATTTCAGCATCGAGGAGGTGGCCGAGCATACCGGCCTGGATAGCCAGGGCGCCGAGCTTGCCCATCTTCGCGAGGCTTCCGAACCCCTGATCTGGGAAGACAGCGAAGAAGCACTCGAGCGCTTTCGGCTGCTGCTGATCGGCGCCGGACTGTCACTGACCCGGGGCGGGCGCTTTTATCATGTGCTGGGCGATAACAGCGGCAAGGGACGCGCCATTGCCTGGCTGGTCGATCGCTATCATCTGCTCAAGGGGCAGCGGCCGCTGACCGTCGGGCTGGGGGATGGCCCCAACGATGTGCCGATGCTGGAGAGTGTCGACCGTGCGGTGCTGATTTGCGGCGAGCATGACCTGCCGGTCAGTATCGTTGATACTGTCCAGCTCTATACAACAACACAAAAGGGTCCGGCGGGATGGTCGGAGGGTCTTGATCACTGGCTGGGCTGACAGCGACGGGAGAGAGACGCCATGAGCGATTTTTACCAGAACGGCATCATCACCAACTTCCATAACCTCACGCGGCGCCCGCTTGAAGCGCTGGAAAGTGATCTGGTGGGGTTTTCGAAGCGACGTCCGATGGGGCTGATCCTGCCCTCGCTTTATTCCGAGCTTGAAGGCCCGGCGCTCACCCGCATCATCGATCAGCTTTCGCAGGTCGAGTACCTGGGCGAGATCATCATCGGGCTGGATCGCGCCGATCGGGACCAGTTTCTTCACGCCCGGGAGTTCTTCTCCCGCCTGCCGCAGCGCCATCGCATTCTCTGGAACGACGGTCCGCGCCTGAAGGCGCTGGATGCCGAGCTTGCCGCCGAGTCCCTGTCGCCGCAGGCGCCGGGCAAGGGGCGCAACGTCTGGTTCTGTTCCGGGTATGCCATCTCGTCAGGCCGCGCCGAGGCGATCGCGCTGCATGACTGTGACATCACCACCTATGATCGCTCGATGCTGGCGCGGCTGCTCTATCCGGTCGCCAACCCGCACTTTAACTACGAATTCTGCAAGGGCTATTACGCCCGCATCGCCGACGGCAAGCTCAACGGGCGCGTCGGACGCCTGATGGTCACCCCGCTGTTGCGCGCGCTGAAAAAGATCCACGGGCCGCTGGATTATCTGAACTATCTCGACAGCTATCGCTATCCGCTGTCGGGCGAGTTCGCCATGCGCGCTGACGTGTTGAACGACATTCGTATCCCCAGCGACTGGGGGCTCGAGATCGGCGTGCTCTCGGAAGTGCACCGTAACTACTCCACCAAGCGGCTGTGTCAGGTCGATATCGCCGACAACTACGATCACAAGCATCAGCCGCTGTCGCCGGAAGACGCCTCCACCGGGCTTTATCGCATGAGCACCGACATCGCCAAGGCGCTCTATCGCAAGCTGGCAACGCTGGGGGTGACCATGAACGAGGCCCACTTTCGAACGCTCAAGGCCACCTACTACCGCACCGCGCTCGATATCATCGAGAACTATTACCACGATGCGATGATGAACGGCCTCAAGGTCGATCGTCACAGCGAGGAGCAGGCCGTGGAGCTGTTTGCCCAGAGCATCATGGAAGCCGGCGTCGCCTTTCTCGAAAGCCCCCGCGACAAGCCTTTCATCCCCAGCTGGAGCCGCGTGCAGTCCGCCTTCCCGGATATGCTCGAGCGGATGTATGACGCCGTGGAAGCCGACAATGCCGGTGACGTGTAAGTCCAGGGCGCTCAAGAGCCGGTACTCTTGCTGTCAGGGGCCGGCGCTACAAGGCATACCCACAAGAGTTACATTTTAAAACGCGATAGTGTCAGGGTCATCCGGAGGCTGTCATGGTTCTGTCATATCTGCTGCCCACGATACCCAGGTCAACCGCCCGGGCATTAGAGGTCCCTCATGGCAGCAGCAAAAAAGTCCAATGATCTGGCACTGGCTCTGAAAGCGTGTCGAAGCTCGTTCATGTCGGTGGGTGGTTTCAGCATGTGCATCAATCTTTTGATGCTGGTGCCGCCGCTTTACATGTTGCAGGTCTATGACCGGGTCATCACCACCCGCAGTGTCGATACCCTGATCATGCTGACCCTGATCGTGATGTTTCTATTCATGGTCATGGGCGGGCTTGAACTGGTGCGCTCGCGCATTCTGGTGCGTACCGGTAACCGGCTGGAAACGCTGACGAACACGCGCATCTATCGCGCCATGTTTCGCCGCAGCCTGCTGCGCTCGGGGCAGCAGACGGCGCAACCGCTCAACGATCTCACCACACTTCGTCAGTTTTTGACCGGCAACGGGCTTTTTGCCTTTTTCGACGCGCCCTGGATACCGATCTACATCGGCGTGCTCTTTCTCTTCAACGTCTGGTTTGGGGTGTTCGCCATCGTTGCCGGGCTGGTGCTGCTGGCGCTGGCCGTGGCCAACGAGCGCGCCACGCGCCGGCTTCTGGCCGAGGCCGGCAATGAACAGATTCAGGCCCAGGAGCTGGCCAATGCCAACCTGCGCAACGCCGAGGTCCTGCATGCCATGGGCATGGTGTCCGGCATCCAGGCGCGCTGGGGGCAGCGCCATCATGACTATCTGGTTCGCCAGTCGCAGGCCAGTGACCGGTCGGGGACACTGGCCAATCTGTCCAAGGTGCTGCGGCTGGCCTTTCAGTCCCTGATTCTGGGACTGGGCGCCTGGCTGGTCCTGCAGGGCAGCATCACCCCCGGCATGATGATCGCGGGCTCCATTTTGATGGGGCGAGCGCTGGCCCCCATCGACCAGATGATCGGCGCGTGGAAGGGCTTTGTCAGCGCCCGTTCGGCGCATCAGCGCCTCACCGGACTGCTGGAGGAAGTGCCTGCCGATAGTGAGCGCATGTCGCTGCCGGCGCCCCAGGGCGATATCCGCGTGGAAGGCGTCTCGGCGGCGCCGCCGGGGGTGCGGCTACCGACCCTGCGTGGCATCAATTTCACCCTGGCGCGGGGCGAACAGGTGGGGATTATAGGCCCCAGTGCCTCGGGAAAATCGACCCTGGCGCGGGTGCTGCTGGGCATCTGGCCTACCCAGGTGGGGACCGTGCGTCTTGATGGCGTGGATGTGTCCCAGTGGCCGCGCGAAGAGCTGGGGCCGCATATCGGCTATCTGCCGCAGGATATCGAGCTCTTCGACGGCACCATCAGTGACAACATTGCGCGTCTGGGCGAGGTCGATGCCGAAAAGGTGGTCGAAGCCGCTCGCATGGCGGGCGTGCATGACATGATCCTGCAGCAGCCGCAGGGCTATGACACTCCCATCTCGTCCGGCGGTGGCGCCCTGTCCGGCGGTCAGCGTCAACGCATCGGTCTGGCGCGGGCGCTCTATGGCCGCCCGGTCATGGTGGTGCTGGATGAGCCCAATGCCAACCTGGATGACAGCGGCGAGCGCGCGCTGATCCAGGCGCTGGCGCGGCTTAAGCAGATGAAAACGACCGTCTTTGTCATCTCCCATCGTCCCGCCACGCTCAAGGCCGTCGATCGGCTGCTGGTCATGAAGGAGGGGCAGGTCAGCGCCTTCGGCCCCCGTGATCAGGTCGTGGCCCATCTTCAGTCGCAAAAATCGAGCACCGTGCGTCCCATGACATCAAATACGACGGCACCCTCCGATACCCAGACAGCTGCGGCAGGCAACCAATGAGCACCTCATTCAGCACGACGGCCTCTTCCTCACAAAATACCACTTCACAAAATACCCCCTCACTGCCGATCAGCGATCGCGGCGCGCGGCGTACCGGCATCGTGATCGTGCTGGTGGCCTTTGGCATCTTCGGCGGCTGGGCGATGCTGGCCAACCTGGCGGTGGCGGTCGTGGCCACCGGCACCGTCTCGGTGGAGTCGTTCAAAAAGACCGTGCAGCACCTGGAAGGCGGGATCGTCTCGCAGATCAACGTCGACGATGGCGATCACGTCGAAGCCGGTGACGTGCTGATGGTGCTGGATGCCACCCAGGCGCGCTCCCAGTACGCCATCGCCCGCACCGGCTGGTTCATCGCGAGCGCCCAGGAGGCGCGGCTGATGGCCGAGCAGCAGCAGCTCGAACAGCTCGAGTTTCCTCCGGCGCTGCTGGAGATGGCCCAAAAAGAGGAGCGCCTGCAGCAGGTGCTCAACGTACAGCGCAGCCTCTTTTTCTCGCGCCGCCAGGCCCTGCAGGGGGAGCTGGAGGGACTGGATGAACAGAATCAGCAGCTGCGTGAACAGATTGCCGGTCTTGAGCAGACCATGCGTATCAACTCGCAACGTATCGCCTCGCTCAGCGATGAGGCCGATGACTATCGGGCGCTGTTTCGCGAGGGGCTGGGCAACAACCAGCGCGTGCGCGAGCTCGAGCGTCAGAGAATGCAGCTTGACTCCGACAGTGCCTCATCGAAGGCCCAGATCGCTCAGCTGCGCTCCCGGATCAGTGAAAACCGCGTCCAGATGGAGACGCGGCGACAGTCCTGGCAGCAGGAAGTGGGCGAGGGGCTGCGTCAGGCGCAGTCCGAAATCGGCGATACGTCCGAACGCATGACGGCGCTGTCCGATCAGATGCGTCGCACCGAGCTGCGGGCCCCGGTCGCCGGCACCGTGGTCGGCCTCGAGACGCACACCCTGGGGGCAGTGATCGAGCCGGGCAAGCCGGTGATGAGCATCGTGCCCAATGCAGAAGGCTTTCTGATCGACACCCGCATCGCCGCCCAGGACATCGACAATATCTACGTGGGCCAGCCTGCCGAGATTCGTTTCAGCGCCTTCAACCAGCGCCGCTCCAGCGTGGTGGAAGGGGAGCTGGTCAATGTCTCCGCCGACAGCTTTCAGGATGAGTCTACCGGTGAATCCTATTACCGCGGCCGGGTACGGGTTTCGGAGACCGGGCAGGAGAGCATGAGCGACGAAGAGATGCAGCTGCTTTCCGGCATGCCGGCCGAGGTCATGCTGCGCACCGGCGAGAAGACCCTGATGGGCTACGTCATGCAGCCGGTGACCGACATGCTGGCACGCGCCGTACGACAGGACTGATGAATGATCATGAAAGACAGAGCTTCTCATCAGACCCTGCGTGCCCTGCTGGTCAGCGTGTTGTTTTTTGGTACGACATGGCTGCCGGCAGTGGCACTGGCCGAGCCACAGACGAGTACAGAAACCGCCCTCGAGCCGCTGACGATGTATGGCGCGGCGCCGGCCGACGATGACCGGGCGCCCGGTGACGGGATTGATTCGGCCCGGGCCATCATTCCATCCCTGCCGGCGCTCTATGCCCATGCGCGCGATCATGATGCCGAGCTGCGCCGCCAGATGCTGGAGGCCGAGGCGACCGGGCTCGAGACGAGCCGGGCGCGGGCGGGGCTGTTGCCCTCGATCGATCTGACGTACTCCGTGGGCTATACCGACAGCGATAACTACTACTCCGATGGCGCCGACTCCTGCGAGGAGAACCCTCGCACCGGCGAGCTGCTCGGCGGCGATGATTTTGAAGCGCGCTGTCGCGGCCATTCCACCGATACCACCGCACAGGTGCAGCTGACCCAGCCGCTGTTTTCCATGGAGCGCTGGCGAGCGCTTGCCCAGTCGCGTGAGCAGGTGCAGGCCGCGCAGCTGCAGCTGGCGGTCGCCGAGCAGCAGCTGGCGCTGGAGACGGCCGAGGCCTACATGGACGGCTTTTACAACGCTCAGCAAAAGCGTCTGCTGGCCGGCAAGCAGCGCTCACTGGAGCTGCAGGTGAAACAGGCGCAGCGCGCCTATGAGCTGGGAATCGGCGATCGTATCGATCTGCTGGCGGCGCGTTCCCGGCTGGATCAGGCCGGGGCCGAAATCGCCGTGGCCGACAATCAGTATGCCGATGCCGTGGCGCGGCTGGAGCGTCTGACCGGCCAGACGCCGGACTTTACCCGGTTCGCCCTCGAGGAGCTGTCCGAGGCCCAGTGGCCGGTGCCCGAGGCGATGGAGTACTCCCAGGCCACTATCAGTGACAACGTTCGGGTCCGTCTGGCCGCACAACAGCTGGCCGTGGCCGATGCCGTGCAGTCCGTTCGTCAGGCCGGTTATTACCCCGAGGTGTCGCTGAACCTGTCATGGATGGACCGCAACAGTGACGATCCCTATCGCGAAAGCGAGGACCGCTCGGCCGTGATCCAGGCGCGCATGAACCTGTATCAGGGCGGGGCGACCAGCGCCGAGATTCGCCAGGCGGATCTGCGCCGTCAGTCCCAGAGTGCCGATGTGCAGCAGCAAAAGCGCCTGGCGCTGGAGGAGATCCGACGCCGCCATCGCAGCATCGGCGGTGATCTCTCGCGTTTGAAGGCGCTGTCCCAGTCGATCCGTTCCAGCGAGCTCTATCTGGAGGCGGCTGATCGCGGTGCGGCGCTGGGGCTGCGCGATCTCGTCGATGTGCTGGACGCCCGCGCCGATCTTTATGATCAGCGCATTCAGTATGTGGATGCCTTTCGTCAGCTGCTGCTGGATCGACTCAATCTCCAGGCCGCGGCCGGGCCGCTGGCCAGTGACGACATGACCGACGCCATGACCATGATCGGGCGCATTATCGGCCCGCCACACGACGATACGCCGTTGCCGAGCGGGGTTGAGGCGTCCTCGTAAAAAATACTTACATACTGTTGCCAATCATTGCGCCTTTAAACGCCGTGGTCATCTGGATGCAGGCAAATCGTCATGAGTGGCGGGCGAACATGATCGGGCGGGTGGATCAGCGCCCGGGCCTTGAACTCCAGACCCTGTTATCCGGACTGCGTCATTCTGACTACGTCATCCGGACCCTGTCATGGAGAAGGTCACTCTCATTAAATCGCGCATGGCCCGATGGCGGGCACATAACGACTCAGGAGAATGACGATGTTCGGCTACAGCAACGGCATGTTTGGCAGCAACGGTTCACTGTATGGCAGCAATGCGATGACCATGAACAGTGCGTCGTCCGCCATGTTCTCTCCCTTTCAGTCCCTGTCACCGCTATCAGGCCTGTGGTCAGGCAATGATTCGCCCTGGGCGTCCGAGCCGGCGCTGGTGCCGGCCTTTCTGGATGCCACGAAATCCATTCTGGATGGCTACAGCCAGGCGCTGGGCCAGCTGAGCAGCGCCTTCAGCGATGTGCTGGCCGGCCAGAACGGCACGCCGGGTCAGTCCCCGGAGATGCCCGGCCAGTCGCCTGAAATGCCCGGTCAGTCCCCCGGGGTACCCGAGCCGGAAGTGCCGGCCAATGACGACATGGCGCAAAACGTCATCTTCATGGTGCCCGACGGCTTCGGTACGGACTATTCCACGGCCTTTCGGACCTTCAAGGGCGGTGAGGAGCTGCCGGCCTGGGAAGCCGAGGACATGCTGACCGGGGCCATCAAGACGGAATCCGCCAACTCGCTGATCACCGATTCGGCGGCGGCGGGCACGGCCTTTGCCACGGGTCAGAAAACCGACAACGGCCGGATCTCCACGGCGCCGGACGGCTCCGATCTGACCACCCTGGTTGACCTGGCCAACGCGGCCGGCAAGTCCACCGGCGTGGTGGCCACCTCGACCATCACTCATGCCACGCCGGCCGTCTTTGGCGCCAACGTGGACGATCGCGACGATCAGCACCTGATTGCCCAGCAGTACATCGACGACAACAAGCTGGATGTCATGCTCGGCGGCGGCCGCGACTACTTTGTCGCCGAAGAGGACGGCGGGGCCGGCGTTGCCGACCTGCTGAGCCAGGCCGAGTCGCAGGGCTATACCCTGCTCGACAGCGCCAGCGATCTGGAAAGCGTGGAAGGCGATCGCCTGCTGGGCCTGTTTGCCGATGACGCGCTGGACACCAGCTACGGCGAAAGCGGTGATGACCAGCCGACACTTGCGCAGATGACGCAGACCGCGCTGGACACGCTGTCACAGAACGAAGACGGCTTTTTCATGATGGTCGAGGGCAGCCAGATCGACTGGGCCGGCCACGCCAACGATGCCGGCTGGGCCATGAACGATTCGCTGGCCTTTGAAGATGCCGTGAAGACGGCCCAGCAGTTCTCCGAGGACAACCCGGATACGCTGATCGTGATTGCCCCGGACCACGAAACCGGCGGCATGTCGGCACAGTCCACGCAGGACAACAACGCCTCGACCTATCAGAACTTCACCGCCACCTACGAGCAGATGTACGTTGAGGCCAGCGAGCGTATTGAAGCGGCCGGCATGAGCATGGACGACGACGGTGCTGCCTGGATCATGCAGGGTGCCGTGGCCGAGATGACCGGCGGTGACGTGCTGCTCACCGATGACGAGCTGTCCACGGTCCTGTCGGCTGAAGATTCAGATGCAGGACTTGCGGCCCTGACGCAGACGCTGAATGAATATGGCGGTATCAGCTTCAGCTCCGGCAATCACACGGCCGAGAATGTGCCGCTGTATGCCTCAGGCCCGGGGTCAGACATCTTTTCCGGTCTTCTGGACAACACCGAAGTGGGTCAGGGGCTGGCCACGGCGATGGGACTCGAGTTTGCGGACGCGGGCAGCGCCGAGGTGATGGGGGTGGACAACCAGCTCCAGGCCAATGAGATGGCGGTCGCCTGATCATCGATCAACGAGCCGGCGGCCCCGCCCGGGGCGCCGGTGTCGAACGATCAAAACAGCTTGATCAAAATAACCCGGTCAGAACAACAACAACGCAATACTTTCGATAACAAGAAAAACAGCATCAGAAAGGGCGCCTCGACGGCGCCCTTTTTATTGGTGTTTCCCGGCCGGTCTCAGAAGCCGGTAGCCGGCTGGGCATCCGCCCCCGGGTCGATGCCGATGATGATCGGGTCGTGGTCCGAGGCGCGGAAGGGGCCGTCACCGTAGAGGGCGTCGACCTGCGCGTCACTCTTGTACTCGGTGTTGTAGTCGAGCACCGTCGGCTCATCGGCGTTGATGTGCCAGGTGGTGGTGCCGGTGACCTGTTCACTCATCGAGGGGCTGGCCAGGGCGTGATCCAGCGAGCCCCACTGGCCGTCATAGCTGTAGGAGTAGTCGTCATCCAGCAGCGTATAGCCTTCGCCGGTCAGCGTGGTGATGGGGTCTTCCATGGCGTAGCTGTTGAGATCGCCGATGATCAGGACATCGCTTTCGCCGCTGTCGGTCGGGTCGGTCTCGACCCAGGCGGCGAGCTGCTCGGCGGCCTCGACCCGGGTCGGGTTGTTGTTGCCCTGACCGTCACCGATCGCCTCTTCACCGTTGATCACGCTGCCCTTGGACTTGAAGTGGTTGACCGCGATCGAAAGGGTCTCGCCGCTGTCGTTGTCCTGAAAGGTCTGCAGCATGGGCGCCCGGTTGCCGGTGGCAAAGGCGCCGCTGGTGTTGATGGCGGCGTCACCGGCGGGCGTGACGCTGTCGCTTTGATAGATCAGGCCGACGGCAATGGCGTCGCTGCCGGGGGAGACCACGCTGCCGCTGTCATCCCGGGGCGTGATGAAGTCCCACTGCGCGTCATCCCGGGCGTTGAGCGCCTCGACCAGTCCGGCAATCGAGCTGTCTTCGCCATAGCCGTCGTTGGCCACTTCCATGAGACCGGCGATATCGGCATCGCTATCGACAATGGCGTTGACCAGCTTGTCCTGCTGGCGGGTCAGCTCCTGCTCACTGTTGGCGCCGCGCGGGCTGTGCTCGGTGCCTTCCGGCGTGGTGATCTGATTGCCTGACTGATCGAGTGTTTCGAAATAGTTCAGCACGTTGAAGGAGGCGACCTTGAGCGGGGCATCACCCAGCGCCCGGTCATCGGGCTGCTCAGGGCGCGCATTGGCGGGCTGGAAGTCGAGCCCTTCGTCGCTCTGGAGGCGCCACTGCTGGTAGGCGAAATCGAGCACGCCGGTGGCCTGGTCCAGCGTGTCGCCGCCGCGCAGGGTGTTGTCCGCCGACAGCGGCTCGCCGCCGCGGCCGAACAGGATCTCCTCCGGATTCTGCACGTTGCTGGCGTCATCGAGGAGGATCGAGCGACTTTCGAGCTGGTCCAGCCACTGCTGGTTGCCGGCCTGGTCCGGGGCGTTGACTTCGGTGAACTGCTCCAGACGCCCGCCGCTCGAGAGCGTGACCGTACCGTAGCGGCCCAGCTCATAAGTGTCGGTGACCGTCAGCGGTTCGCCGTCGGCGCCCTGAAAGCTCACCCGCATGCTTTCGCGAGCGGCCAGCGACGACTTGTCGTCGATGGGCAGGTCCAGCTCGGTGATCGTGGGCAGCGGCTGATCCCGAGCAGTGACGTCCAGTGATCTCACATCGGTCAGCTCGGTCTTGCCCTGGTACTGCTCGACCGTGCCGGTCAGACGGACCCGATCACCCACGGTGAAGTCGGCGACGTTGCTGTCATCGGGCAGGTAGACAAAGATCCCCTCGGAGGTGGTCTCGTCACCGTCACGGTCGGCGTCTTCCTCCTGCAGGAAAAAGCCGTCCAGGCCGTCGCGGGCGTCCAGCGTCACGATCGCCTCGAGGCTGACCTCATCGCCCACGCGCTCGCTGCTCATGGTGCTGCCCTGAATGGTGGAAATCAGTTCCACGGGGGGAAGGTCCATAGGGTCTCCGTTACTGTCCGGGAGGTCATTGCCCGGCGCTTCGTTGTTGGCGTCATCGCCCGGGGCGTCATCGTTGGCGCCGTCACCGCCCAGGCCGTTGAAGGTGTCCTGCGGATACTCCTGCCACTGGTCGGCGTCGAAGCGGTCACTGCCCTCGGTGATGGCCTCGTCACGGCGCAGGGTGACATCGCGACCAAAGTACGCGTCATCGCCGACGGTGCCGACTATGTCCTGAATCTCCCCCGCGCCGTCGGTCAACACAAGGGCATCGTTGCCGTTGTAGCTGGTCACGCCGCTGGTGTCATCGCTGCGATCCAGCAGGGCCGGTTCGGCCTGACTGTTGGCCAGCACCAGCGTATCACCGGGCGCCAGGCTGCCATACTCACCCAGTGCCTGCGTGGCGTTGGCCTCGGTGTTGCCGTTGGAGTAGAGCGACAGCGTGAAGCCTGCCAGCGACAGATCGCTGCCGCCGCGGTTGGTCAGCTCGATCGCCTTGTTGTAGCCGCTGCCTTCAACGTATTCGCTGATCAAAAGACTTGCTGGCATGTTATCCCCGCTGTCAC
This sequence comes from Kushneria indalinina DSM 14324, assembly GCF_003385845.1. GTDB lineage: Bacteria > Pseudomonadota > Gammaproteobacteria > Pseudomonadales > Halomonadaceae > Kushneria > Kushneria indalinina. The sequence goes on from NZ_QRDJ01000008.1 coordinate 487,513, forward strand.
TGCCCGGCTGGCGGCCGGGCGCGGCCACGGCCGGCATGTCGCCGTCGTCACCGCCGAAGGTGTCGCTGACCACGCCGCCGTTATCGCGCGTGGTGAAGCGCTGATGAATGACATCCCAGGAGGCGCCGTCAAAGCCGGTCGTATCCGGATAGGCTTCGCGGGCGGCCAGGGTCTCGCGGCCGGGCTCGCCCAGCCACAGCGTGACCTCATCGCCGCCCTGGCCCAGACCCGCGGCGCTGCCGGTATGGCCGATTTCGACCGAGCTGCCCTCAAGGGTGCTCTGCCAGGCGTTGCGGAACTCGGCGACATCCGCCGCGTCACCGTTGGCCACCACCAGGGCCGTGGCGCCCGGCGCCAGCGTGGTAAGGCCTTCAATCATGACGGCGTCATTGGGGTCGGCGCTGTCATCATCGTAGTACAACGGCGTGGTGGTGAAATCGAGGGTGTCGCTGCCGGTATTGACGATTTCAAACCAGTCCTCGGAGAGGTTGCTGCCGTTCTGGCCGGGCCAGATTTCGGTGACCGCGATGCCCAGATCCTGCGGCTCGGGCGGCGGCAGCGGGATGTGGCCGGTATTGACGGTGAAATCGCCCTCCTGACTGTCGCCGCTCTGCCAGGCATCGCTGTCGTTCAGCGCTTCGCGCAGGTCCTCAAGGCTGCCTTGCCGGTCACCGGCGTAGTGCCACTGAGTCTCGCCTGCGGGCAGGGAGAGATCGGCGCCGTCGTCGCGGCCCAGACGATACAGGGGGGTGCCTTCGCCATCGCGCACCGTCAGGCCGGCATCAAGGGACAGCGGTAGGCGAGCGTCGAACTGCTCGCTGTCGATGAGCGCGCCGGCCGGCACGCCATCCTCGGGGGCCGTCCAGGTGATCGGCTCGCCACCGCTTTCAAATGTCAGGGTAGCGCCGGGCGTTACGGGGGAGAGGGCGACCAGGCTGAAGGTATCGGCCTCGGTGTCGATCGCGGTCAGGGCAATATCGCCGCGTTCCAGCGCCAGGCTCGGCAGGGCGTCGAACGTCAGCGTGCTGGAGGTGAAGGTCTGCAGGTCATCGTCGAGATCCTTGGAGCGGGTGCCGTCGTCGGACCAGTCGCTGGTGCCGTTGTCGTAGGCGACGTCCAGGCTGACCGAGCCGTCTTCATTGACGCGAATGTTGCTCAGGGTTTCGGCGGTGCCGCCGGTGGCCTCAACGTTGGTGTTGAGATCGACCCCCTCGACCTGAACGGCCTTGTGGGCGCCGTCCCAGCGGTAGAGCTGAAAGTCGTTGTTGGTGTCGTCGCCGTCGTCCTCCTCGGCGGGGCCGGCGCTGATCAGGTGGGTGCCGTCACCGATGGGGACAATGTCGCGAATCGTGCGACCGTCCAGATCAAGGCGCAGGGGCGCGCCGAATTCGGCACCGTCGGCGCTGCCGGCGGCCATCAGCGCTTCCACGTTGGTCACGGTGACCACGCTGGCCCGGCCATCATCGCCGATGGGCTCTCGCATTCCGAGATGGAGTGTGCCGTCGCGATAGAGGGCGCCTTCGACCTGAAAGCCGTCGGCCAGGTTGAGTTCGGGGGCCTCGCTGGCCGACCAGCGCATGACGGCATCATGGAGCCCGCTGAAACGGCCGGTGACCGCTACCTCGAGATCCTCGGCGCTGTCACCGGTAATGCGGGTGGCAAAAATCATCGAGCGTTCGCTGTTTTCCAGCGAGCCCAGCCAGTAGTAGTGCCCATTACCGGCATCAACTACCGATTCGATGTCGACCTCGTCGCCGTCTTCCAGGCCCAGGGCGTCATTGAGATCGAACGATTTCAGCGCCGCGCCGGACTGGTCCCGATCGTAAAGGCGCAGGGTCTGATCCTCGTCGTCACCGGCCAGAAAGAAGTTGTCGCCGATGGCAATGGCAGCCGAGGTGTCCGAGGCACCGGTGTGAAAGCGCGCCTGCTGGTTGGTATCGCGGCCGTCGGCGGCGGCGTAGTCGATGGTGTACTGGCTGTCGCGCTCGCCATCGCTGACCGTCACGGTGATGGTGGCATTGCCGGCATTGACCGGGGCGATGCGCAGCACGTCCTGATCGTCGAGCGCGGCGCGGGCCACGCTCGGGTCGCTGCTGTCGATGGAGACCGTGAGCTGCTCGCGCGGGGTGTCGTCATCGGTAAAGGCGAACGCGATGCCGCGTGTCGAGGCCGGGTCGGTCGGGTCGCCCATCACGCCGCGGATACTGGCCCCGGCGTCATCGAAGGTCAGACCTTCCGAGCGTTCGGTGTCCACCGTGATCACGGGCGTCGCTGGCGCTCCCGGGTTGTTCTCCGGAGGTGCAGGTTGTGCAGGCGTCTCGGGGAAAAGCTTGTCGCCGATGCGCTCAATCAGACTGTCGAGACGCGCGCGCAGTGATTCGAAGGGCGAGCGCCACTGCTCGGTCCAGTTCGTGATGAGCTCAAGGCCATGGTTAAGCTGCTGGGCGTCCTGATGAAAACTCCAGGGGGCGGGGAGACGGGAGAACAATGACATGGGGGCATCCTTGCAAAATGTTGTCGGTTGTCATGGCTCGGCGTTGGCATGAACAGGACTGTTACGGACAGCGCCGGGCATTCTGCATCCTGAAACATTCTTGTTGCAGCCCCGTGAAGCGGACATTGCAGCCCCAACTTTAGAACTAGTCCCAGCTGATCAGCCAGCAGCTGCGGTAGGGCTTGAGCACGGGGGCGTCGCTCTCCGGGTCGATGCGCCCCAGCAGATCACGCCAGTGATGTCGGGCATACGCTTCCGGCAAATTCAGGGGATGGGACCGGTCGGTCACATTGTGCACGGCCAGCAAGCGTCGGCCGTCAGGCAGCGGGCCGCGCAGGAAGGCAAAAAAGTGCGGACCCAGGTCAATGATCTTCTGCGGTGCATCGGGATGGAAGCAGGGCTCCTGGCGACGGGTCTTCAGGCGCTCTGTCAGCGCCTCGAACACGATATGCGTCGGCGTGCTGTAGGCCTCCAGCAGCGGTTCCAGCGCCTCACGCTGCCAGCGCTTGCGGTTGATCGCCCGCAGCCGGCCGGTGCGGGTGACGCCTTCGTGGTCGTTGAGTGTGGCCAGCAGGCTGTGAACATAGACTGCCGGAATGCCCTGAAGGCCCAGCATGATGGTCTGGGAGCAGATGAAGCGGGCGATCTGCCACGGGTCGGCCCCGCGTCGCGTGCCCTTGAGGGCGTCAAAATAGGTGATGTTGATCTCGTAGGGTGAGTCCTGCCCGTCAGGGCCGGTCTTCATGCTGATGAAACCGCCAAAGCGCTGCATCAGCTCCAGCAGGGTCTCGATGTCATGAGGCGCCAGCAGGCCCTCAAGCGCTCTGACGCCGACACCGTCATGGCTGGCGGTAAAGTTCAGATAGGTGCAGCCGCTGGGCAGTGGCGGCAGGGTGGCCGCCCATTCGGTCAATGCCCGGGCATCATTGGTGGTGAGGGTGTGCAGCAGCAGCGGCGGCAGAGTGAACTGATAGACGATGTGCGCCTCATCGCCGTTGCCGAAATAGCTCAAATTTTCCAGGTGCGGGACGTTGGTCTCGGTCAGCAGCAGTGCCCCCGGGGCAACACGCTCCATGACGGCGCGCAGCAGCCGTACAATGGCATGGGTCTGGGGCAGGTGGATGCAGCTCGTGCCCAGCTCCTTCCACAGATAGGCGATGGCATCGAGTCGAATCAGGCGTGCGCCCTGGTCCAGGTAGTACAGCAGCACGCCAACCATCTCGATCAGGACATCAGGGTTGGCAAAATTGAGATCGATCTGGTCCTCGGAGAAGGTGGCCCAGACGTGCTGCATGCCGCGCCGCGTCGAGACCGGCGCCAGAAGTTTGGTGTTGCGTGGTCGGGTGACGCTTGTAACGTCGGTCTGCTCGGGCAGCTCGATGAAGTAGTCACGCCCCGGCGGCGTGTCGGAGAGATAGTCGATAAACCACAGCGATTCCCGCGAGACGTGGTTGATGACCAGATCAAACATCAGATTGAAGCGCCCGGCCAGGTGGCGCACCTGCGGCCAGTCCCCCACGGTGGGGCTGACCCTGCGGTAGTGGATGACCGAAAAGCCGTCATCGCTGCTCCAGGTGAAAAAGGGCAGGATATGGACGGCACTGAAGGTCTCTTCAAGATGCTCGCGCAAAAAGCGCTCCAGCACTTCCAAAGGAACGCTGTCCTCGGCTTCGATGATGCTGTCGCCATAGGTGATCATCATCTGGGTCTGCTCGCTCCACAGGGGGCGTGGCTCGCGGGCGGTGCCGGCCTGATGCTGGTCAATCAGCGCCTCCAGACGCTGCAGGATGTCGGGGGCGTGCTCGCCATAGACGAAGGCAAGTTCGGCACGGGCGCGGGCGTGAAAATCATCGCGGGAGAGGGCGGCAACCAGGGGGGCGGCAGACATGGCAGGACTCCGGCTTCTATTATTGTCGTCTTCTTATCAAAGCCCTTGGCGGACAGGAATTCAAACTGTATCGGGTTTGAAAAAACCTTAAGGCTTAATTATCAGCTTGCGCTGATGTAAAACCTGACTGACACTTGCCGCTGTTGAAGGAGGGGAGTATTCCCTGCAGGGCGCAGCGCTCGTTATCAGGCCTGCGTTTTTTCTATAGCGGTGTCGTCATCACGGTAGTCTGTTGTTATCAGACAGTTGCCCGGTGCCGCTGGTCCGTGGTGTTGCCATGCAGGAATGGGGCAACCCCGGGCGGAAGAGACCTCCGGTAAATCTTCTTTGCCGGAGAACCGTGCATGAACGTTCCAGCCTGGGTCTGGGGAGCTACCGTTGCGAGCTTCGCTGCCATCTTTTTGTTTGATTTCTTCTCGCATGTGCGCAAGCCGCATGCGCCCACCCTGCGGGAATCCGCACTCTGGTCGGTCTTCTACATCAGCCTGGCCGCCATTTTCGGCGTCGGGCTCTGGATGGTGTGGGGCCACGATCATGGGGTGGAGTACTTCGCCGGCTTTATCACCGAAAAGAGCCTGTCGGTCGACAATCTGTTTGTCTTTGCCATCATCATGGCGAAATTTGCCGTTCCCCGAATCTATCAGCAAAAGGCGCTTTTGATCGGCATCATCATGGCGCTGGTCATGCGCGGTATCTTTATTGCCGTGGGCGCGGCGGCCATCAACCGGTTCAGCTGGGTCTTTTATCTTTTTGGCGCGTTTCTGCTCTATACCGCCTTCAAGCTGGCGATCGAAAGTGCGCAGCACAAAAAGCAGGGTGCCGATGATTTTGAGCCCAACGCGCTGGTGAAGTTTGCCCAGCGCCATTTGCCGGTGACCGATCAATTCCACGAGCAGCGTCTGCTGGCCCGCGAAAACGGCAAGCGTGTCCTGACTCCGCTGTTTCTGGTGGTGCTGACGCTGGGCGTCACCGATCTGTTATTTGCGCTGGACTCCATTCCGGCCATTTACGGCCTGACCCAGGAACCCTATATCGTCTTCACCGCCAACGCCTTTGCGCTGCTGGGGCTTTTACAGCTCTATTTCCTGCTGGGCGGGCTGCTGGACCGGCTGGTGTATCTGGGCTTCGGGCTGTCGCTGATTCTGGGCTTTATCGGGGTGAAGCTGGTCATGCATGCCATGGTCGAAAATACGCTGCCCTTTATCAACGATGGTCAGCCGCTTGAATGGGTGCCGCACATTTCGACAGTGCTGTCCCTGTCCGTCATTATCGGCATTCTGGTGGTGACGACCGTGGCCAGCCTGCTCAAGAGTCGCGCCGCCGGTAAAACCGCTTCCGACGCCGTCCACTGACGTTGTAGCCCTACCGGCCGAACGCCCTGATGTCGCACTGCGTCATCAGGGCGTCACCTGACGTCAAATCACTGTCCTTCGAACACCGGATACTGGAGGTCCTCTCCAGCCATCGAAGGATCTGTCATGAATCAGGATGTCATTTTGACCTGCGCCGTTACGGGGGCAGGTGACACGCCATCACGCAATCCCGCCGTCCCCGTCACGCCGAAAGAGATTGCCGATGCGGCCATCGAGGCTGCAAGGGCCGGTGCCAGCATCGCGCATATCCACGTACGTGACCCGGCCACCGGCGGTGTGAGTCACGACAGTGACTATTTCCGTGAGGTCGTGGAACGCGTACGCGCCGCCGATACCGATATCGTCCTCAACCTGACCGCCGGTGGCGGTGGGGATCTTTCACCTGAGCTCGGCAACGGCGTACTGCGTGCCGGTTCGGGCAGCGACCTGCAAACGCCGGCCGAGCGCCACGCGCCAATCAAGGCGCTGCTGCCCGAAATCTGCACGCTGGACTGCGGCAGCATCAACTTCGGCGATATGGTCTATCTCAACAGTGCCGGGTGGCTGCGCGAACAGGCGGCGCTGGTTCAGGCGGCCGGCGTCAAGCCCGAGCTTGAGTGCTTTGATACCGGTCACATCCGTTTTGCCCGCCAGCTGATCGACGAGGGGTTGATCGAGGGCGCGCCGCTGTTTCAGCTGTGTCTGGGCATTCCCTGGGGCGCCGAGGCGCAGGCGCAGACCATGCTGACCATGCGCGATCTGCTGCCGCATAATGCCCACTGGGCGGCCTTTGGCATCGGTCGAATGCAGATGCCGATGGTGGCGCAGGCCATGCTGCTGGGCGGCCATGTGCGCGTCGGGCTTGAAGACAATCTGTATCTCTCCAGAGGCGTCAAGGCCGACAACGCCGGCCTGGTGGAGAAGGCCGGCGGCATTATCGAAGCCCTCGGCGGGCGGGTCATGAGCCCGAGCGACACGCGTCGGCATCTGGGGCTGCGCTCGCCGGGAGGTGAGGCATGAGCCAGGCACAGACCCCGAAAGACACCATGGCGGTGATCGGCTGCGGCGTGATCGGCAGCGGCTGGGCCGCGCGGGCGCTGGCGGCCGGCATGACGGTGCAGGCGTGGGATCCGAATCCCGAGGCGGTCACGATACTTCAGAACCAGATCGATACCGCCTGGCCGGCGCTGAGCCGCCGCGGGCTGGCAGAAGGTGCTTCCCGCGACAATCTTCACTTCACCACCGATCTTGACCAGGCGCTGGCAGGGGCGGATCTGGTCCAGGAAAACGCGCCCGAGCGTCTGTCGCTCAAGCAGTCCCTGCTGGCGGATATCGATGCCCGCGTGCCGGAGCAGGTACTGATAGGATCATCGACCTCGGGCATCAAGCCCAGCGAGCTTCAGGCACAGTGTCGTCACGTCCCCGGGCGGGTCATCGTGGCGCATCCGTTCAATCCGGTCTATCTGCTGCCGCTGGTCGAGCTGGTGGGCGGCGAGCATACCGAACCGGCGCAACTGGCAGCGGCCGGCACGCACTATGAGCGGCTGGGCATGCGGCCTCTGATCGTGCGCCGCGAGATCGAAGGTCACATTGCTGATCGGCTGATGGAAGCGCTATGGCGCGAGGCACTGCATCTGGTCAACGACGGCGTGGCCACCACCGAGGAGGTCGATGCCGCCATCGTCTACGGTGCCGGCCTGCGCTGGGCGCTGATGGGCACCTTTCTGACCTTTCATCTGGCCGGCGGCGAGGGCGGCATGCGCCATATGCTCGAGCAGTTCGGCCCGGCGCTGAAGCTGCCCTGGACGCGGCTGGAAGCGCCCGAGCTGACGCCCGAGCTGGTCGAGCGGGTCGCCAGCGGCAGCGAGTTCCAGGCCGGCGGTCGGTCGGTTGCCGAGCTGGAAGCCCGACGCGACCGTTTTCTTGGCGAGCTTCTCGAGGTGGTGGAGCGCTACTGGCCCGAGCAGGAAGGCCTGGGAGGGCGGATCTGATGGCGCTGTCGCTTTTGACACGGCCCGTGCTGCCGGCATGGGTCGATTACAACGGCCACATGAACGATGCAGCCTACGCACTGCTCTTTTCGCACGGGGTCGAGGCGCTGATGGCGCATCTCGGGCTGGACGAGCGTGGTCGTGGTATTCACGAATACACGATCTTTACCCTCGAGACCCATCTTTGCTATCTGCAACAGGTGCAGGAAGACGTGCTGGTGAACTGCGACATGCAGTTGCTGGCAAGTGATGCCAAACGACTGCACGTCTTTTTTACCCTGACAGATGACAAGGGCGCGCGACTGGCCACCAGTGAGCAGTTGCTGATGGGCATCGATATCCGCACCGAGCGACCTGCGGCCTTTCCTGGCGAAATCGCGGCCCGGGTCGCATGGCTGCCGGACGCCGAGCCGGGGGACTGGCCTGATCAGGCCGGGCGGCGTATCGAGATCCGTCGCCGAAAGTGACCTACGGTGTGTCCGCATCTGTGTTCGACCGGCGATAATGCCCGGGGGCATGGCCGTAGTGACGCTGAAAGGCGTGGCCCAGACCCGAGGCCGAGGTGAAGCCGCAGGCCAGCGCAATGGCGGTGATGCTCATCTCACTCTCTTCAAGCAGCGCGCGCGCCCGATGCAGCCGAAGAGACAGATACCAGGCCGCCGGCGTGCTGCCGAGCTGTTCCGAGAAGAGCCGCTGCAGCTGCCGACGTGAAACGCTCGCCTTTTGTGCCAGCGTCTCGATCGGTATTGGTTTCTCGAGATGCTGTTCCATCAGGTGGAGGGTCTCGATCAGAGGTCGCTGGTGCAGATTCAGGCGTCGTGCGATCGACAGGCGCTGGTGATCTTCACGGCCGCGCACCCGATCGTGAATCAGCTGTTCGGCCACGGCATTGGCCAGGTCCTGACCGTGATGTTGCGCAATGGCGGCCAAGCTCATGTCCATGGCCGCGGCGCCTCCGGCACAAAAAAAGCGGTTCCGGCCCAGTTCGAACAGCGCTTCACTGGTCTGCAGGTGTGGCCATCGCTCCCTGAAATCCGGCAGGCTTTCCCAGTGCAGGGTGACTCGATCCTTCGGGTCAATGAGCCCTGCCGTGGCCAGTACAAAGGCTCCCGTATCGATGCCGCCCAGACGACAGCCCTGCTGATCAAAATGATGCAGCCTTCGATACAGGGCGCGGGTGGGCAAATTCAACGGGGTAAAGCCTGCACAGATCGCCAGCGCATGAGGTGTGTCGATATCCTCGGGCGTGCCATCAGCCATTAAACGCATGTCGTTGGAGGCAGTGACGGGGTGGCCGTCAACGCTGAGCACTGTCCAGCGATAAAGAGAGTGTTCGGCGATGCGATTGGCAATTCGAAGCGGCTCGACGGCGGAAAAGAATGCCATCATCGAAAAACGCTCGATCAGTAAAAAGGCGATATGTCGCGCGGGTGGCGAAAGGGAAACCGCAGAGGTTGAAAAGGGGGGCAGGGCCATGGTGGGAAAGCTCCGAGCGGCTGCCCCGAGGCAGCCGCTGTCGGGCAGGCGCTACTTTTTAACCACACGATAAAGGAACAGCAGAACCAGAGCGCCGATGACGGCCACGGCAAAACTGCCGATATTGAAACCATCGACACTGCCAAAGCCCAGTGCAGTACCGATCCATCCGCCGACCAGAGCGCCCAGAATACCGATGATGATGGTCACGATAATGCCACCGGGATCCTTGCCGGGCATCAAGAGTTTGGCGATGGCGCCTGCAATCAGGCCAAAGATGATCCACGCGATAATACCCATACTCAACTGCTCCTTGCCGTTTTCGTGTTCTGCACTTTCGGATACTGAAAGGCCTGAAGGTCGCGATATTTTTTGAACGCTATCCTTGGCTGAGCTTAAGACTAGATTGGGTGTGGAAAACTGGCAAGCTGGCAGTATTGCAGTATGTCACTGATTGCAAACTAAAATCGCTATTTATCGTTTGTTGTAGCGCATCATCCAGAGCGTCATGACGGCGATGGCGCCCAGCGCGCCGGCCACGGCGGCAGCAAGGCTTCGAACATCGAATTCAAGTTCGGCGGCAAATCCAGCCACCGTCACCATAAAGGCCAGCACCACGCCACCCAAAACGCCCATGCCGGCAGTGCCGAGAAAGCCGACACTCAGACGCCGGGGAATGATCAGGTTGACCAGCATGCCCACGGCGATGCTGGCGAAAATCCAGGAGATAATGTTCATGTGCTTTCTCTGTCGGTAGGCATCAACGACTCCAACATAGCGCTGTGGGCGGCCGCTCTCAACTGCACAGCGACTGTCGAGGTGTGGGCATGAGGCCAGGAGGCAGGGAAATGAGACTGAAAGGAAAAGGCGTTGAGTGTTCTTTTCGGGAATAAACATGCACGTTCGCGCCCTGGGCGCGGGGATACGTTTCCGAACACAGGGTAAAACGTTACAATATTGGGCCCGTGTATGCGTCGACATGTCGCAACAGACGCCTGCAAAACGGATCGCGTCATGACGATGGAGGCCGCTGCCTTGCGACTGACGTATCACGTTTTCATGGCCACGGGGTATTAAAGGCTCTCGGGGCACCGGTTGCCGGGTCTTTCATCGACGGGACAGAGAACACTCATGCATTGCCCCTTTTGCGGTGCGCAGGATACGCGAGTTACTGACTCCCGGCTGGTGGCCGATGGCGATCAGGTCCGTCGCCGCCGCCAGTGTCTGGCCTGCGGTGAGCGTTTTACCACGCATGAAGCCGCCGAACTGGTCATGCCGCGAGTCGTCAAGGCCGACGGTTCGCGCGAAAGCTTTGATCCTGCCAAATTGCGTGCCGGCATGCTGCGGGCACTGGAAAAGCGTCCGGTCTCCAGCGAGCATATCGAGGCGGCCATCGAGCGTATCCGACAGCGTCTTCGAGCCCGCGGTGAGCGTGAAATCAATGCGCTGGCGATCGGTGAGGAAGTCATGGGTCAGCTTAGAGCGCTGGACCAGATCGCCTATATCCGCTTTGCTTCAGTGTATCGGCGCTTTCAGGACATCGATGAGTTTCGTGCCGAAATCGAACGCCTTTCCAGTGAGCCCGCACCGTCATCGGCTGCTGGCACCACGGGCAGGGATCAGGAGTCTCATGAGCATTGAGGACACCGCAGAAGGCGCGGTCGTACCCTTTGGCAGCATAGAGGGAAGGTCGGACGTGACACGGCAACCCGAGGATTACATGGCTCGCGCGTTGCATCTGGCGCGTCGCGGTCTTTATACGACCGACCCCAATCCGCGTGTGGGCTGTGTGCTGGTGCGCGGCAATCAGATCGTCGGAGAAGGGTGGCACGAGCTGACCGGTGAGCCCCATGCCGAAATTCACGCCCTGCGCGCGGCCGGTGAGGCGGCGCGCGGTGCCACGGCCTATGTCACGCTGGAACCATGTTCACACTACGGTCGCACCGGGCCCTGTGCCAAGGCACTGGCGGAGGCGGGGGTGGATGTGGTCGTGGCCGCCATGCTCGACCCCAATCCTCAGGTCTCCGGCCGCGGCATTGCGATGCTGGAAGCCGCCGGCGTAGGCACCCGTGTCGGCATGCTGGAGGCGGATGCGCGTGAGCTCAACGTGGGGTTTATCTCCCGCATGTCGCGCTCGCTGCCCCATGTTCGACTCAAGATGGCAATGAGTCTGGACGGTCGTACGGCCATGGCCAGCGGCGAATCCAAATGGATTACCGGTGAGCGCGCGCGGCGCGACGTGCAGCACCTGCGCGCGCGTTCAAGCGCGATCCTCAGCGGCGTGGCCTCGGTCATCCGCGATGACAGTCGATTGACCGTGCGCGCCGAGCAGCTGGGCAGCCGGCCGGACTCCCAGGCCGTACAGGTCTCGCATGAACGGGGCGTGCGTCAGCCGCTGAGAGTCATTGTCGATTCGACGCTGTCACTGCCGGCCACGGCGCGCTGTCTGACGGAGCCGGGCCGCACGCTGGTCGCCACGGTCTCGCCGACCGGGCCCGGGGCGCTGGATAATCGGGACCATTTTCGAAGGCGGGAAACGCTGGTGGCGGCCGGCGCTGAAGTGGTCACGCTGGCCGCCAGTTCGGGCGGGCAGGTCGATCTGGAAGCCCTGATGCAGTATCTGGCCGATGTCGAGCAGTGCAACGAGGTACTGCTCGAGAGCGGCTCGCGCCTGAGCGGCGCCATGCTGGATGCCGGCCTGGTCAACGAGCTGGTGATCTACATGGCACCGATACTGATGGGTGATGAAGCCCGCGGGCTTTTGACCCTGCCGGGCCTTCAGAAACTGTCGCAGCGTCGGCAGCTTTCCATTGTCGATGTTCGCGCCTTCGGCCCTGACTGGCGTATTATCGCGCGCCCCGTGAACGATCACGAGGCGCCCTGATCCGTGCATGTTCGCCGCCCCGGTCGCGAATGTTGATTTCCATCCCAGCTACCCTGCATCGAAAGGAGCGGCTTAGCCGGCAAGCGTTATGAGTCAGTCAACGGGCAACTTCGCTTCCGTGGAAGCGCTGATTGAAGATATCCGTCAGGGCAGTATGGTCATTCTCATGGATGACGAGGACCGTGAAAATGAAGGCGACCTGATCATGGCCGCCGAGTGTGTGGAATCCTCGCACATCAATTTCATGGCCCGTTATGCCTGTGGTCTGATCTGTCAGCCCATGCTGCGCGCGCGCTGCGAGCAGCTTGGCCTGTCGCTGATGGTCAATGATAATGGCTCCGGCTTTGGTACCCGCTTTACGGTGTCCATCGAGGCGGCCACCGGCGTCAGCACCGGTATTTCAGCCGCTGATCGGGCGCGCACGGTACGTGCGGCCGCCGCTCGTGACGCCAGGCCCGGCGACGTTGTCCAGCCCGGCCATATCTTTCCGCTGATGGCGGAAGCCGGCGGCGTGCTGCGCCGGGCCGGCCATACCGAGGCGGCCTGTGATCTGGCCGCCATGGCAGGTTTCGAGCCGACCGGGGTGATCTGCGAGATCATGAACGAGGATGGCACCATGGCGCGGCGCCCGGAGCTTGAGCGCTTTGCGGCCAGCCACGACATCAAGATCGGCACCATTTCCGATCTGATCCACTATCGCATTCACAATGAGCAGACCGTTGAACACGTGGAGTCACATCCGGTAGAAACGGATGCCGGCCCCTTTCAGCTGCACTGCTTTCGTGACCGGATTCAGGGCTCTCATCACCTGGCCCTGGTCAAGGGCTCGCCCGAGAGCGATCAGGCCACGACCGTGCGCGTTCATGTCGCTGATGCCATGCGCGACCTGCTGGGGCTGCGCGGCAATGGCCATCAGAGCTGGTCATCGCGCGATGCACTGGAAGAGATCGCGGCCAGCGAGACCGGCGTGCTGGTACTGCTTGGCGATCAGCGGGGCATGACGGACTTTCGCGATCAGCTGGATCTTTTTCTGGCACGGCGTCCGCGGGCTCAGGACCCGCAGACCGATGGTGCCGGCAACTATTTGAGTATCGGCACCGGGGCGCAGATCCTGCGCAGCCTGGGGGTCGGTCGAATGCGTCTTTTAAGCTCGCCCTGGCGGTTCTCGGCGCTGGCAGGGTTTGGTCTTGAAGTCATCGAACAGATCAGCAGCGTTGATGACAGCCGCACGGCGCGGCACTGACAATAGCAACCAATGGCAACGACAGGTTTCCGGAAGGGCCCGAAAGTGACGGGCTCGATGGCTTACATTACACGCTGATGCGTTTTATCAGAGATAACAGGAATTCATGACATGCAACCGATTGCACAACTGGAAGGGCGTTTCAACGAGATCGATGGCCGCTACGTCATCGTGGTCGGGCGCTTCAACCATCACGTGGTCGACTCTCTGGTAGAGGGCGCCGTGGACGCGCTGGTTCGTCACGGCGTTGATGATGCCAATATCGACATTCTTCATGTTCCCGGCGCCTGGGAGCTGCCGCTGGCCGTCAAGCGCGCGCTGACCCGCATTCAGCCGGATGCCATTATTGCTCTGGGTGCGGTCATTCGCGGCGGGACACCGCATTTCGAGCATGTGGCAGGGCAGTGCAATGCGGCCCTCAATCGGCTGCAGCTTGATTTTGATACCCCCATCGCCAACGGTGTCCTGACGGTCAATTCGATCGAGCAGGCCATTGAGCGTGCCGGGACCAAGGCCGGCAACAAGGGCTTTGAAGCGGCCATGGCGGCCATGGAAATGGTCTCTTTGCTGCGTCAGCTGGGCGGCAATGACGCCTCCGATGATGCCGATCACGGGGGTGTGGCGTGACCCAGCAGAAACGGGCCCCTTCAAAGCAGCAGCAGGCCCGAAGGGCAGCACGCGAGCTGACGGTACAGGCGCTGTATCAGTGGGAAATCACGGGGACCTCGATTTCCCAGGTTGAGACCGAGTTTCGCGCCCAGACCGCCGATGATGATCTGGAGCCGCATGAAAACTGGGTTCAGGTCATGAAGATCGCCGATCTGGGACTGTTTCATCAGCTTCTGCACGGCGTGGCCGGACACTGCGGCGAGATGGACAATCTGATCGCCCCGGCCCTGGATCGCAAGCTGGATGAGCTGGATCGCATTGAGCTTTCCATCCTGCGTCTGGGGGCCTATGAGCTGGCGCACCGCCCGGAAGTGCCCTACATCTCGGTCATCAATGAAGGGATTGAGCTGGCACGATCGTTTGGCGCTACCGAAGGGCACAAATACATCAATTCCATTCTTGATCGACTGGCCAGGCAGCTGCGTGAGGTTGAGGTTCAGGCACGCAGGCGCCGTGACTGATCATGGTCTGTCAGGATCATGGCCTGTGCACACCGATCAACATTGATCAGCGCTTTCCTTCACCTGTCAGGGAGATGCCCGGGCGATGAGCGATGCAGCCACTCCTGGCGAGTTTGAACTCATCAGGCGTTATTTCATGCAGGATGTTGAGCACGCCTGCAGCTCGGATCATGTGTCGCCGTCTCAGGCACGCGCCGGTATCGTACTGGGGCAGGGCGATGACTGTGCACTGCTGTCGCCGTCCCCCGGCCGCCGTCTGGCGGTCAGTGTGGACACGTCGCTGGCTGATGTGCATTTTCCGCGTGATGCCTCTGCAGAGGCGATCGGTCATCGTGCGCTGGCGGTCAATTTAAGTGATCTGGCCGCCATGGGCGCCAGACCGCGCTGGTTTGTGCTGGCACTGACGCTGCCCGACGTTGACGAGCAGTGGCTGGAGGGCTTCGCGCGCGGTCTCTATGGCCTGGCGCGCGAGCATGATATCGCCCTGGTCGGGGGAGACATTACCCGCGGACAGGAACTCTCCATTACGATTACCGTACATGGGGAAGTAGACGATGACAGCGCCATTACCCGTCACGGCGCCCGTCCCGGTGATCTTCTGGCCGTCACCGGGACGCTGGGCAGCGCTCATGGCGGTCTGCGCGCCTGGTTTAACGGACAGCGCGACGAGCGTCACCCGCTGGTAGCGGCCTATCTGCGACCCGCACCGCGTATCAAGGAGGCCATGTCGATTCAGCAGAGGGTCTCGGCGGGCCTTGATATCTCCGATGGGCTGCTGGCCGATCTGGGCCATCTCTGTGCGCGCTCGGGCGTCGGCGCCTGTCTTGACGCCACGGCCCTTCCGCTTGATCAGGCACTGGTAGCCTCGCTGGGGGAGCATGAAGCACTTGAAGCGGCGCTCAACGGCGGTGACGACTACGAGCTCCTGCTGGCGCTGGACCCGGAGCAGGAAGACGCGGTTCGTCAGGCGCTTGAGACGCTGGGCGGCGCGCTGCACGTGATTGGTCGGGTGACAAGCGAGCCCGGGATTTCAGGGGTCGCGTCCACCGGGCGGGGCTGGCAGCACTTCCATGCAGCAGATCACGGCACGGGAGCCTCACCATGAACCGTGCACCTGCAAGCGTCTGGCGTCGTCCCGTCCACTTTCTGGCCTTCGGGCTTGGCAGCGGCGCCGCCCCCTTTGCTCCGGGCACCTTCGGCACCCTGGCAGCCATTCCCTTTTACTGGCTGATGTCGACACTGCCGCTGGGGATTTACCTGGCGGTACTGGGTGTGGCCACCATCATCGGTATCTATCTGTGCGATCGCACCTCGAAGGATCTGGGGGTGCATGATCACTCGGGGATCGTGTGGGACGAGTTTGTCGGCTACTGGTTGACCATGGCCGCCGTACCCTTTTCCTGGCAGTCCGCCCTGTGGGGGTTTGTCATTTTCCGGGTCTTTGATGTCATCAAGCCATGGCCGGTGCGGACGGTGGATCGCCGTGTGGCGGGCGGCTTTGGGATCATGGCTGATGACGTTCTGGCCGGTATCTACGCCTGGAGTGTAATGCACGTGTGGCTTTGGCTACATTAATGTTAGCGAAGCACGAGTATTACCACTGTCGAGGCCGCCTGCACGAGTAAAGCTCGTACTGGCCCGGCCTGGCGCGTCGATCTCCAGGGAGTGTTGATGAAAAGGAAAGTGGCAACGTCATTGATGGCCCTTGCCGTACTGGCACTGGTGCTCTGGCTGGGGGCACTGGCCTGGAGCCGCCATGAGGTACAGTCCCGCATGGCCGAGCAGGTCGCTGACATCAATGCGCTGTCGGGGGTTCGTGCCATCAATGCTGTTGAGGATGACGGCTTTTTTTCCTCTCGCGGAACGCTCAGGGTCATTACGACCGACCGTGAGGCGAACACGCCCGCCGCCGTCATTGACTGGCGCGTCGCCTATGGCGTCCTGAGCACCCGCTTTTCAGGCCGTGGCGATATTGAAATCCGCCCCGGCACGGCACTGCTGGCCGATGAGTTATCCGATGGTGATCGAGTCGATTTCGATGCCCGGATCAAACATCTGAGCCATGATCTGACGCTCAATGCCATATTCCCCGAAAGCCTGCACTATCAGGACCAGGGCATGACGTTTCGTCTGGCCGGCGCTCGTATCAGCGTGGTCGACGATGAACAGGGACTGCGTCTTGAGGGGCAGTGGTCCGCGCTGGAGCAGGAAAGCCCCCTGCGTCGTGTGCGTCTGGGCGAGACGCACTGGTCGATGCGCTTCCCGGCTCATGACGACGACGCGTCGGCCGCCGACGGTGACAGGCCCGGTCGACTCGATACCGTGGATATTGAAAGTGCCCGACTGCAGCGACAGGGCGGGCTGCCCCTGACGCTGAGCGATCTGCATATCGAGGGCAGCACCCGTCATGACCAGCAGGAGCTCAGCTATCTGTTGACGGCGCAGCTGGGCAATGCCGCGTTTTCCGAACAGCAGCTGGGCAGTGCCTCGCTTGACGCTGTCATCAGGCGCATCAACGAACAGGCCGCCCGCGCACTGCTGCAGACCGTCGGCCAGGATATCGAGCAGCGCTGGCAGGGCAGGCACGAGCAGGCAGAATCCCAGGCTCCCGTCCCGGCGGATGACGCCGCTGACGTGCAGGATATTGGTGCGCTGATCGCGCCCTGGCAGGAAGCGTTTTTTGCCGTGCTGACCGACTCGCCTCAGCTGGTGGTCAGGAACCTGCAGCTGGAAAGCCCGATGCTGGATCAACAGATGCATCTGGATGGCGAGCTGACCCTGGATGGCACGAATATTACCTCGACTCGCATCGAACGGTTGAGAACGTCCTGGGGGCGAGCAGCCTTCAAGCGCCGGCTTGATGGTCAGTTCACTCTACACAATACGCCACCGCTGCTGGCCCTGATCGCCGGACAGGCGCCCGATCAGGGCACGCTCGAGCTGACCATCCGCAAGGGGGTCTTTCTGATCAACGATGAGCCCTGGTTTTTATTGAACTAGGCTTCTGAGAAGGATAGGGATGCATCAGGAATGTATTGCGCGGCTGCCAGGGGCAGCCGCTGTCGTTTTGATCGGTCAGTGGTTTTCGTGCGTCGGACTTGATAACGCTGTCCGGTGCCCGCATTGCCAGCAACAACAGGTAACGTCGGGTGGCACATCCGGCGAACGGTTTCGATACGGGAGAGCAGGATAGCCCATGAGTGAAGAAGACCAGTCCGACTACACCATCGAGCCCGGTGACGACAACGGCAGCGCCATGACACAGGCCGTGGTACCGGCCAGTGAATATCTGCCCGAACGGCTCTATCTACTGCCGGTACACAATCGCCCTTTTTTCCCAGCGCAGGTCCAGCCGCTGGTACTCAATAAAAAGCGCTGGAGTGACACGCTCGAACAGGTCGGCAATACATCGCACCATATCGTGGGACTGACCTTTATCGGCGATACCGGGGCCGACCCGTCGCCGGACGAGTTCCCGGTCTACGGCACTGCCGTGCGGGTGCACCGCGCCGAAAACAACGAAGAGCAGCTGCAGTTCATCGCTCAGGGGCTGCGTCGTTTCAAGATTACCCGCTGGCTGTCTCAGGAGCCTCCCTATCTCGTCGAGGTTCACTATCCACGCGAGCCGGTCGAGAAGGAAGGTGACGAGACGCGCGCCTATGCGATGGCCATCATCAATGGCATCAAGGAGCTTTTGCCCATCAACCCGCTCTATGGGGAGGAGCTCAAGCACTATCTCAATCGCTTCAGCCCCAACGAGCCCGGGCCGCTGACCGACTTTGCCGCCGCCATTACCTCGGCGCGGGGCCCTGAGCTTCAGTCGGTGCTGGAGACCCTGCCTGTCCTGGAGCGCATGCAGGTGGTGCTGCCGCTGCTGCGCAAGGAGATCGAGGTCGCCCAGCTGCAAAGCGAGATCTCCGAGCAGGTCAACGCGCAGATGCAGGAGCGTCAGCGCGAGTTCTTCCTGCGCGAGCAGCTCAAGGTCATCCAGAAGGAGCTCGGCATTTCCAAGGATGATCGGGAAAACGACGTCGATACCTTCCGCGAGCGTCTGGAAGGCAAGGTCGTTCCCGAGCATGTCCAGGCCCGCATTGATGACGAGCTGGGCAAGCTGTCCGTACTGGAGACCGGCTCGCCCGAATACGGCACCACGCGCAACTATCTTGACTGGCTGACGGCGCTGCCCTGGGGCATCACCTCCGAGGATCAGCTCGATCTCCCCCATGCGCGTCACGTGCTGGATCGCGATCACGACGGCCTGCAGGATGTCAAGGATCGCATCATCGAGTTTCTCGCTGAAGGTGCCTTCAAGGGCGACGTTGGCGGCTCGATTCTGCTGCTGGTGGGCCCGCCCGGGGTGGGCAAGACGTCTGTCGGTCGCTCGATCGCCGAAGCGCTGGGGCGCAAGTTCTATCGCTTCTCGGTGGGCGGCATGCGCGACGAGGCCGAGATCAAGGGCCACCGCCGGACCTATATCGGTGCCATGCCCGGCAAGCTGGTGCAGGCGATGAAGGAGGTCGATGTCGAAAACCCGGTTATCATGCTCGATGAGATCGACAAGCTGGGCCAGTCCTTCCAGGGTGATCCGGCCTCGGCGCTGCTGGAGGTGCTTGACCCGGAGCAGAACGTCGATTTCCTTGATCACTACCTCGACGTGCGCATGGACCTGTCCAAGGTGCTGTTCGTGTGTACGGCCAACCAGCTCGACACTATTCCCGGACCGCTGCAGGACCGCATGGAGCAGATTCGACTGGCCGGCTACATCGCCGAGGAGAAGGTGGCGATTGCCAAACACCACCTGTGGCCGAGGCTGCTGGAACGCGATCGCATTCCCAAAAAGCGCATCAATCTCACTGATGCCGCCCTCAAGCATGTCATCGAGGGTTATGCACGGGAATCCGGCGTGCGCCAGCTGGAAAAGCAGCTGCACCGGATCGTGCGCAAGGCCGCGGTCAAACTGCTGGAAGAGGATCTCGAAACGGTCAAGGTGTCGGTCAACAACCTGGAAGAGTTCCTGGGCGCGCCGATTTTCCGCAAGGAGAAGGTGCTCAAGGGCGTGGGTGTGGTCACGGGCCTTGCATGGACGGCCATGGGCGGGGCAACCCTGCCCATCGAGGCGACCCGGGTGCACGGTCTGCAGCGCGGCATCAAGCTGACCGGCAAGCTGGGCGATGTCATGCAGGAGTCCGCCAACCTGGCCTACAGCTTCGTGCTCGGTCATCTGCAGGAGTTCGGCGCCCAGCCGGGCTACTTCGATCAGGCCTTTATCCACCTGCACGTACCGGAAGGCGCCACGCCCAAGGATGGCCCGTCAGCGGGGGTGACCATGACCACCGCGCTGCTGTCGCTGGCCCGCGGGCAGGACATCAATCGTCCGCTGGCCATGACGGGGGAAATCACCCTGACCGGTCAGGTGCTGCCGGTGGGTGGCATTCGCGAGAAGGTGATTGCCGCCCGGCGCAGCGCCATTTTCGAGCTGATTCTGCCGCAGGCCAACCAGCGCGACTTTGACGAGCTGCCGGACTATCTCAAGGAGGGCATGACCGTGAACTTTGCCCGCACCTATCAGGATGTGGCCAAGGTCGTGTTTGACTGACTGGCCGTCTGAAAGCAAAAGCCGCCCGGTTGGGCGGCTTTTTTTGGCATCGCCTGTGTGTCAGCGTGGGGTGTCGTCGCCGGCCATGGCCTCAAAAAGCCGGGCCACGGCTTCGGCACCCGGATCAACCACGCCGTCAAGCGCCTGCTCCGGCACCAGCGAGGAGCGCCCGGCGCCGGCCTTGCGCATACTGGCGGTTTCATCTGCGCCCGAGCGGGCCGAGCGCGCCGCCGCTGAAAGGTCTTCGCCGTCAGCCAGGGTCTCGATGGCCGGGATCAGCGCGTCCAGCATGGTGCGGTCCCCCTGACTGGCGCCGCCGTAATGCTGCATCCGTTCCACGCCCGCCTGCAGGGCTTTGGGCCAGTCACTTTCTTTTTCGAGCTGCTGCGCAGCACTGGTCATCAGAATCGACAGCAGCACGCCGCTGGAGCCGCCCATGGCGGTGGCAAAAAGATGGCCCAGCTCGCTGGCCAGGCGCGTATCTTCACCGGTAGAGAGCTGGTCCTCATCCAGTGCCTTCAGTACGGCGTTGGCGCCTGCGGCAAAGGTAGCGCCGGCGTCACCATCGCCGACTTTGGCATCCAGCTCATCCAGCGCCTTCTCACTGTTGCGCAGGGTGGTGGCAAGCCGTTTGATCAGTTGGGCCCGTGTCTCATTTTTTTGGCCTTCGCCTGCCGGTGGGCGCTGGCTGAAACGTGGCGAGAAAGTCTCGATATCGTGCACCTTCTCTGGTGTCGGCCAGGCCGGCGCCTGGACAGGGGCGCTCAATGCGTCAAGAGTGGCGTCATCCGCGGGCGCCAGGGTGATGGAAAAGCCGTGCATGTCCAGCGAGGTCATCAGCGGCGCCGGCCCCAGCATCAGCGCCACGTTGTCGCGCCCAAGCTGCTCAAGGCAGGCGCGCTTGAGCACCTGCATCTCCTGCGGTGAACAGCCGCCCAGATTGTTGAGCACCACCACCCATGGGCCATCATCCGGGCGACCCAGTGCTTCTAGCACTTGGGCGACGGCATCATCAGCATTCTCAGGCGTGGTCTGACGGACACCGGGCTCGTTGTGGATGCCCAGCCCCAGTTCCGGCGTCCTGCGAGAAGATGCTTCCTGGCCGGGAAGAGTGGCGCTTGAAAGCGCCATGCCCATGGAGCGCACACTTGCGGCCATGTCACCGGCCGCCTTGCTGATCGCCTGCAGATCATCGCCCCGCTCGGCGCAGTAGCCGGCCATCTTGTGGACCAGCAGGGTGCCGGCCAGCCCGCGTGGCTGGGGTGCCTCCGGCAGGGCCACATCATCGGCCACGATCACTGTGTCAACCTGAAAGCCTTCTTCCCGGGCGCGTTCGGCGGCCAGGCCGAAATTGAGTCGGTCACCGGTATAGTTCTTGATGATCAACAGACACCCTGCTTCCCCACAGCAGGCGCGGATACCGGCCAGGATGGCCTCCACGCCCGGCGAGGCGAAGATGTCTCCGGCCACGGCCGCCGTCAGCATGCCTGGGCCCACGAACCCCGCGTGCGCCGGCTCATGCCCCGAGCCACCGCCTGATATCAGGGCCACCTGCTGGCGGCCGTCGCGATCGGGGTGCCAGTCCGAGCGCATGACGATGCGCGCATCCCGATGATCGGAAAGGGTGACGGCGGCTGACATGGCCAGCCCTTCAAGCAGTTCGCTGACCAGATTGTCCGGACGGTTATAAAAATGATGCATAAAAGGCTCCTTTGAGAGGGCGCTTTCAGCGTAGAGGGTTCCGGGTGGAAACAGGAAGGCGTTATTCGTCGTGAGACGCTATTCGTTTCAGGATCCGGCCGATTCTGCTGCCGGTTCGGGAAAGCGTGGCGTTGGCCAGACGATGGGGGGCTGCTCGCCGCCCGGGTCCAGCGTTCCCGGATGCATTTCGGGGCGGCAGTGCGCCAGTGCCCCTGCCAGTCGCTCCAGCGCGGGCTGGCCGGTCGTGCCTGCCGTCACTTCCTCCCACCACAGGCGATGGACGGCGCGCACCGTGACCGGAACGGAGGGCAGACCCAGCCGCTGCGCCATCGCCAGACGATGCAGTCCACGATTGATCTTGAGCAGATGGCCGTCGCGCGTGACGACTACGCCCAGCGTATCCTTGCCGCGCCCGGTATCGAAGCCATTTTGTGCCATGTCGTCCAGAAAACGCAGGTAAATACCGAGATAAGTCAGAATCTTGTGGTCACTGTCGAGCAGGATGCCTTCGTGGGCCGAGCGCCACGGCTTGCCTCTGACCAGGTGCTTGTGAAGCTCTCTGAAGCGTTCGGTGCGGGTAAGGTCTGCGCGGTTTTCATCCAGATCGCTGATGAACTCATAGCGTGAGCCGTGGCGAAGATCGCCACGGCTGTTGTCCCACTCGCCATCCCAGAGAAAGGCAGAAGAGGAGGGGCGTTTGCCGCCGACGCCCTTGAAGTTCACATCCCGAATCATGCTGCGTGGGTGAATATGAAGGGTCAGGCGATCTCCCAGGCGTTTTTCGATTGAGCGTCTTGGCAAGCCCATTCTTTCAATGCGATCGGCGCCAGGGGCACCCTTCAGCCAGCGCTGAAACAGAAACTCCTCGATGGGGGTACCCACCCGATCCTGGAATCCGGTCTTGAGCCCTTCCTGGAACTGCACGCGACGCATTGCCCAGCGAAGATGTTCGCTGCCCAGATCGGCAAACGCCTTGTCATCGCAAGGCGCAGAGACGTTTTGGGAAGACCTTGAAAGCATGAGCCAGACCAGTGACTTGTATTAAAGGGCGCTGCCAGTAGCGAAGGGAAGTTTATCAGGCCCGCGCACCACGGGCAGTGCAGACATGGCCATTCAGAGCGCTCGTCTTTTATGTCGTGGGCAGTTCGAGGAACTGCTGCATGATGCGGGTGTCACGATAGCGCTCGATCAGCTCCGGGTCCTGCTCCAGTGCCGGGGGGGACCTGAGCCCCTGGCGAATGCCTTCGGCCAGCCCGTCGATCGTATTCTCGACCACCAGACGACGTTGATCATTGATCAGTACATTGCGAATGCCGCCGGGGGCATCCACGGCAACGCAGGGGGTGCCGCAGATCATGCTCTCTGCCAGCACGATGCCAAAGGCCTCGCTCATGGAACTCAGCACGAAAAGGCGGGCATGCTTCATCCAGGGGTACGGATTGGTGCGACTGCCGACGATGTGCACACGATCATGTACGTCCAGTTCATCGACCAGTTGCTCAACGCTCTCCCGCATGGGGCCATCGCCCACAATCACCAGATCTTCCTCGATACCCGAGCGTAGATAGGCGTGGATCAAAAAGTCCTGGCGCTTGACCCTGGACAGTCTGCAGACATGTACCACGTAGGGTCTGGTGGGCAGATCATCAGGCGTCTCATCTGCCATGGCCCTGATGGCTTCTATATCACAGGGATTACCGATCGTGGCCCAATGCGAGGGCGAAATATGATAATGCCCTAGCTGCCTTTCCAGCTGTTCACGGACATTGGGGGTATTGCAGATCACGCGTTTGCCGTTATAAAGACGCCGTAGATAGAAGCCCTTGAGTCTGCTGCCATGCTCCCCGGGCCATGAAACGGTTACCTGCCAGAAGCGGGGGTCCTGCCAGGACCAGATCGTTTCAAAGGCCCCCTGGCCCCGCGCGATAATACGATCGACCGGCCCATGGTCGCGCTCAAGTCGTTCAACGAATTGCCTCAGATAGCGGCCACCGTAATAGCCTCGCCAGATAACACCGGAGCCGGGCAATAGTGGTTTAAGCAGGGTGCGGGTCACCAGATCATACGCCAGCCCGGTGCCGGTGCGGCGAAAGGCCTTGTCAAAATCTTCGTAATGAAGTTTGACGCCGGGGTCCGGCAGTAGCTCGTCTCCGCCCTTGAGCACAAGCACATGCACCTCATGACCGGCTCTGTGGAGGACGTTGGCAAGATTGATGGTGACGCGTTGAATGCCACCGATATTGAGTTTGCGAACGATCAGTAAAACGCGCTGTTTCATGTTGATTTTCATTGGATCTCAATCAAAAAGCAGTTTTTTTACCTCGGGAAAGTGTTCAAGGCAGGCCTTTAATTGCCTGTCGTTGCCATTCTTTTTAATGTTTTCTTCGTGAAGAGCAGATTTGGCCGAAGCTTCAGTTGGTGCAAATTCCATGTTTTTATTGTTGATCCTTATGCACGGGGTTCCTTTTTTAAGTGAGCATATCTTGAACCAGATATCATCTGCAGTAGGAGCAAGTTCTGTAAACAGCTTTGCGTTAAAAACGATGTCATCAAGAGATCCGGGAGGATATAAAACGCCGCTATTTCCTGTAGGCATAAGCTTGTAGCTAGGTTGATTAGCTATGTGAGAGTTTTTGTTTTTGATTAAATTGTAATTTATTTCTTGGGCGCCCGGGGTGCTTTCGCTCCATATGTGCCCTCTATGGCATATGATACAGTTGGGGTGTTTTTGGTGCCCTTCGATTAATCGATCTAACCAGTTTTGGGGATACATGGTGTCATCGTCAGCAGTGACGATCAGTTTTTCGCGATGCTGCTCGAGAGCATGAATCAATTTATTGTAAGATCGATAATCATTTTCAATAAATATAATGTTTAATCCTCTCGATTGTAGCCGCTTCAGGGTTTGAGGAAGATGACCAATCTTTTTTCTGTCTTCTTGAGATATATATAGATAAACGCTGTATCCATCTGTCGTCTGGTGGAATAGTGACTCCAATGTAAGGTAAACATCGTTGATACGCGCAGTGTGTGTAGTTAAAGAAACTACAATTTCTTGGTTTTTAGATTCCAAAGACTTGGAGTTAAACCTGTTTAAAATAAAAAAATAGCATTTTAAATAAAATGCACTTAGCTTGAATAGCTTTCTGTTAATATATCTATGCATACATACGGCTCATTCTAAATTTGAATAAAAAATGAAACTTAGTTCAAAGGCTCGATTTGCACGGGATGAAAAATAACCTTTCGATTTAATGGAGTTTTCACTACACATATTATAGGCCGTAGCCGGTAGTCACCAGTAACATTTCTTGTTTTAAGCTTTACCCGTTGTTGTACATTCCTTTGACAGCTTGCATTTAGTGCCCTAATTTTATGGTCACTTGCCCATTGATGTCCTGCAGGACATCGTAACTGCCTTGCTTGCCCTGAAAGGCAGACTGCAATGAAGTCTGGTGTTCATTGCAGGAAGTATCTGTATACCCGGCGGCGAGGCCCGAATGTGCCCCGCGCACCGGTAATGAAAATCAGAGTCTTGGAGGAAATACCCATGAAGAAAATGATCGCTACTGTTTTTTGTGCCGCTTTCGTGCTGCCTGCCATGTCTGCTGTGGCCTCGACTGAGGCCACTCAAAATGGCGCTGCCAGCGAAGGTCAGGAAATGACCGGTACGGCAGCCACTGAAGCTTCCAGCACCATGGATAACAGCGCGACCAGTGCTGACGCCACACCTACCGGTCAGGGAGGTAACGGTGGCTCGGCTCAAATGAACGATATGGACGGCATGAGCGAGTCCAGCAGCAGCTCGGTGGATAGCCCCGGGGCCCAGAATGCTGATGAGACCATGACCGGGCGGCAGGGACACTCTGCCCAGATGCAGTCCACGGATCCCATTGAAGATGGCGACAGCACTGAGCACGGCGCCAGCCCGTCCAGTAACTGATCCCACTCAGGATTGATGGTGCTTCGTGAGGGGCCCGACAGCATTGGCTGTCGGGCCTTTTGCGTGAGTGGCGCTGCTGATGAGAAGCTCTGCCTCTTCCCGAGTATCGGTTTACCAGAACATGGGGTCAGGCTTTTCCTGTCGTTCACGAAGCCGCTCTCTGGCGATAAAGAGTGCTGCGATGGCACGTCCCTCATGAAAATCGCCGCGCGCCAGTAATGCGCCAATGTCCTCGATGGCATGCTTTTCGACAATCAGCGGTTCGGGCTCATCGCCCGGCAGGCTTTCTTCATAAAGCTGCGTCGCCATGACCACATGAATGCGGTGGGTCATGTAATTGGGAGCCAGCGTCAGTTCAGTCAGGGGTTCGATGACGTGGGCACCATAGCCGCACTCTTCGCGAAGCTCACGATTGGCGGCCGTGATGATGTCTTCGCCCGGGTCGATGACACCCTTTGGCAGCGTCAGAGCATAGTCCTCGATGCCGACCGCGTACTCCTGAATCAACAGGACATGATCGGGGTCCGGCATCGCCACGATCATGACGGCGCCGGCGCCCTGTCCATTGCTGATCAGGCGCTCGAAGGTGCGCTGCTCGCCGTTGGAAAATTCAAGCTCCAGTGCTTCGATCGCAAACAGCCGGCTCTGGGCGATACAGCGCCGCCGCCCGATTTCGGGCTTTCCTGATGGGGACATGTCTTTACCTCCAAAGGCTTTAAGAAACGGGGATGGCGGATACGACGCGGTCTCGATGGATGCCGTACAGATTATCGCATTGTAGTGTTGGCAGCATCTGCCCGGCCCTGCAATGCCTGGGGCTTGAGAGCAGGGCTTTTGCCCCCATATTGGCACTCAGAAACGGTGTGGAGAGATGGCATGAGCGAACAGGTTCGACTCGACAAATGGCTCTGGGCCGCCCGGTTTTTCAAAACCCGGGGGCTTGCGCAAAAGGCCATCGATGGTGGCAAGGTTCACTACAACGGTGCGCGTAGCAAGGTCAGCAAGATTGTAGAGCCCGGTGCACTGCTGATGTTGCCTCAGGGCTGGGATCGCATCGAGGTCGAAATCATCGACGTCAGCGACAAGCGGCGCGGTGCTTCCGAGGCTCAGGCGCTCTATCGTGAAACACAGGCCAGCGTTGAGCGTCGCACTCGTGAAGCCGAAATTCGCCGCATGGACAAGAGCATGCAGCCGCCAAAGGGGCGTCCGGATCGCCGGGCCCGTCGCGATATCCAGAATTTCCAGCGTCACAAGCACGACGACTCCTGACCCTGATGCAGTGCCTCGATGACCGGCTTTCTTGTCATCCTGCCTGCCGCGCCGATTACTCCTTCTCCTTATCGGATGACCCATGGATCATATTCAACGCTTTATCTTTGACGACACCAATGTTCGCGGCGAGCTGGTCAAGGCGGATGACACCTGTCTGGACATCATCAATCGTCACGGCTACCCCGAGGTGGTCAATCGCCAGCTCAGCGAGATGCTGGCGGCCGTCGCGCTGCTGACGGCGACCATCAAGCTGGATGGTGTATTGACTCTTGAGGTCAAGGGCAACGGCCCGGTCAGCCTTTTGATGGCGGAGTCCAACCCCGGCCATGATGACAATGGCCAGCGTTTGCGAGCGATTGCACGGCTGGCCGAGGATCAGCCGCTGCCCGAAGAGGGCGCGACGCTTCAGGCGCTGATGGGCGAGGGGCACATCGTGATGACGCTGGATCCGCATGAGGGCCAGCGCTACCAGGGCATTGTCGCGCTGGAAGCGGAGACGCTGGCGCAGTGTCTCGAGGGTTATTTTGAGCGTTCCGAGCAGCTGCCCAGCCGCCTGTGGTTGTCTGCCTCGAAATCCCATGCAGCCGGGCTGATGCTTCAGACCCTGCCTGAAGATGACAGTCTCAAGGACACCGATGCCTGGCCGCGGCTCAACATGCTGGCCGATACCCTCAAGTCCGAGGAGCTGCTGGAGCTGCCGGCGCGCGATATTCTGGTGCGTCTGTTCCACGAAGAGCAGATCCGGGTGTTCGAGCCGGACCCGATCGGTTTTGGCTGCACCTGTTCGCGCGAGCGCTTTGCCAGTGCGCTGCACCAGCTGGGTCCGGATGAGTTGCGTTCGGTGGTAGAAGAGCAGGGCGAGCTGAGCACGACCTGTCATTTCTGCAACACGGATTACACCTTCAGCGCTGCCGATATCGAGGCGTTGATTGAATCACCCGATGCCCCTTCCCCAACGCTGCACTGATGGATCCTTCTCCCGGGCCAGCGTGCCATGTCTTTTCTTGTGGGCCGGCACGTTGTGCCTTTTCGGTTAATGCTGCCGTGATACATTCTCCGTTTGAAGCGATTTGGTCATAATACGCTTTTCCGGCCGACGGGCGCTGTCTCGCGTGGCGCTTGCCGGTGCGGGAATATAACGCCAGAGGCACATGATAAGTGTCCATGCGCTTAACGAGAGAGAATGGCTTATGCCCGGGATAAACATGACAACGAATATGAGCACTCCCCGTATCAATGCAAGTGCCGCCGAGCTGGTGGAGCATGCCATCTCGCGTGGTGAAGCAAGACTTGCGGCCAACGGGGCGCTGGTGGCGGAAACGGGGCGGCGTACCGGACGTTCCCCTGTTGACCGCTACATTGTCGATGAGCCCTCCACCAGTCACGAAATCGACTGGGGCAACGTCAATCGCCCTTTTGCCGTCGAGCATTTTGACGCGCTGTGGGAGCGGGTCGAAGAGTTTCTGGCCGACAAGGGCGCCTTTGAGACCGAGCTGCACGTGGGGGCTGATCCCGAGCACTACCTGCCGATTCGTGTCATGGCCCAGTATGCCTGGCACACGCTGTTCGCACGCAACCTTTTTGTACGAGCGCAGCCGTTCAACCCGCGTGACAAGCGCGAATGGCAGGTCATGAGTGCGCCAGAGTTTGTCTGTCAGCCCGAGCGTGATCACACCCACTCCGATGGCACGGTCATCATCAATTTTGCCCGTCGTCGGGTGCTGATCGCGGGCATGCATTACGCCGGAGAGATGAAAAAGGCGATGTTCACGGTGCAGAATTTTCTGCTGCCGGAAAAGGATGTGCTGCCCATGCACTGCAGCGCCAACGTTGGCGACAATGGTGAGACGACGCTCTTTTTCGGCCT
The DNA here is from genome assembly GCF_003385845.1 of Kushneria indalinina DSM 14324. Lineage (GTDB taxonomy): Bacteria > Pseudomonadota > Gammaproteobacteria > Pseudomonadales > Halomonadaceae > Kushneria > Kushneria indalinina. Next base: position 516,350 of record NZ_QRDJ01000008.1, read on the forward strand.
TTCCGGTACCGGCAAGACCACGCTTTCCGCTGACCCGTCGCGCTATCTGATCGGCGATGACGAGCACGGCTGGGGCGAGGGCACCGTCTTCAATCTCGAAGGGGGCTGCTACGCCAAGACCGTCGACCTGAGCGAAAAGAACGAGCCCATCATCTATCGGGCCATTCGCTTTCCGGCGGTACTTGAAAACGTGGTGCTCGATGCGTCGCGACAGCCTGTCTACGATGACGCCTCATTAACGCAGAATGCCCGCGCAGCCTACCCGCTGGAGCACGTCGACAAGCGAACGGTGGACAATCGTGCCGGCGAGCCCAGTGCCATTGTCTTTCTGACCTGCGACATGAGCGGTGTGCTGCCGCCGGTGTCGATCCTGTCACGTGAAGCGGCGGCCTATCACTTTCTTTCCGGCTATACCGCGCGGGTCGGGTCCACCGAGATCGGTGCCGGCAGTGCACTGGAAGCGACCTTCTCGACCTGCTTTGGCGCGCCGTTTTTCCCGCGCCCGGCCCATGAGTATGCCGAGCTTCTGATCAAGCGCATTGAAGCTTTCGACTCGCATGTCTATCTGGTCAATACAGGCTGGGCCGGCGGGGCCTACGGGCAGGGCGGCAAGCGTTTCAGTATTCCCACGACCCGGGCCATCATCAGTGCCATCCAGAGTGGCGATCTCAAAAATGCCGAGACGGTGACGGTCCCGGGGCTCAACCTGTCGGTACCGGTAGCCGTCAAGGGCGTGGATTCGACGCTGCTTGACCCACGCAAGGCCTGGCAGGATGAAGCGGCCTTTAATGAGCAGGCCCGTGCCCTGATTGATAAATTCATCGATAACTTCAGCCGTTTCGACGGTGTCGATGACGCCATTACCGGTGCCGGGCCGAGTCCGATTCAGAAGTAGAGCCTGCCCGGTCCGGTAACGCCTGCGCCAGAATGCAGATGATCGTGGCGACAGCTTTTGAGCTGTCGCCATTTTTTTACAGTCGATGGCTCTATATCGGGGTTGTCCCGTCAACGCATGGTTTGTGATACCCTGGCGCCCTGTTTGGAAGGGAATGCGTTTTCATGACACAGATTTCTTCGATGGCAGCGCGGCTGGCGACCGAGCTTTCCGAGGCTGCCGGTGCGACTGCCGTTCGTCCTGCCCAGATCGAGGCTACCATCGCCCTGCTGGATGAAGGGGCCACCGTGCCGTTCATCTCTCGCTACCGCAAGGAAGCCACCGGCGGACTGGATGATAGCCAGCTGCGTCTGCTGGAAACTCGCCTGCGCTATCTGCGCGAGCTCGATGAGCGTCGTGAGACGGTGCTGGCATCGATCGAGGAGCAGGGCAAGCTCGACGATGCCCTGCGGGCCAGCATTCTGGCCGCCGATACCAAGCAGCGGCTGGAAGACCTTTATCTGCCCTATCGCAAGAAGCGCCGTACCAAGGCGCAGATTGCGCGCGAGGCGGGTCTCGAGCCGCTGGCCGACGCCCTTCTGAACGATCCCTCTCTGGTGCCTGAACAGCTGGCGGCCGATTATCTCAGTGAGGAACATGGCATTACCGATGCCCGTACTGCGCTGGATGGTGCCAGACAGATTCTGATGGAGCGTTTTGCCGAGTCGCCGGCACTGGTCGGTCGGCTGCGTGATCGCCTGTGGCAGGAGGCCGAGCTGGTTTCCACCATGCTTGCCGGTCAGGAGAGCAGTGGGGCCAAGTTTTCAGACTATTTTGATCATCGTGAAAGACTGTCGAAGGCGCCGTCACATCGGGCGCTGGCCATGTTCCGTGGCCGTCAGGAGGGCGTGCTGGGGCTGGCGCTCAAGCTGCCCGATGAAGATGAGGCGAGCGTGCATCCCTGTGAAGTCGAGATTGCACGGGAGTTTGGCATCAGCGATCACGCGCGTCCCGCCGACCGCTGGTTGAAGGAAGTGGTGCGCTGGACCTGGCGGGTCAAGCTCTATACGCATCTGGAAACCGAGTTGCTGGGCCAGCTGCGTGAGCAGGCAGAAGCTACAGCCATCAGCGTCTTTGCCGATAACCTGAAGGATTTGCTGCTGGCAGCGCCGGCCGGGGCCCGTGCCACGCTGGGTCTTGATCCGGGGCTCAGGACTGGGGTCAAGGTGGCGGTGGTGGATTCAACGGGGAAAGTGGTGGATCACACCGCCATTTACCCACATGCGCCGCGGAACCAGTGGGACGCTTCGCTGGTCACACTGACAGAGTTGTGCAGGAAACACGATGTCGGCCTGGTGGCCATCGGTAACGGCACCGCCAGTCGCGAAACCGACCGGCTGGCTGCCGATCTGCTGGATCGGCTCAAGGGCCAGGACATTGCCAGGGTCATGGTGAGTGAGGCTGGCGCCTCGGTCTATTCAGCCTCCGAGTTTGCCTCGCGTGAACTGCCGGAGCTTGATGTCACCATTCGTGGCGCCGTGTCGATTGCGCGCCGCCTGCAGGACCCGCTGGCCGAGCTGGTCAAGATCGATCCCAAATCCATCGGGGTGGGGCAGTACCAGCATGATGTTTCACAGCTGATGCTGGCGCGCTCGCTGGACGCCGTAGTGGAGGATTGCGTCAATGCCGTGGGGGTAGATCTCAATACGGCTTCTTCGGCGCTGCTGGCCCGTGTGTCCGGTCTCAATAGTACGCTTGCCGACAATATCGTGGCCTGGCGTGACAATCATGGTGCCTTTGATAATCGTCGCCAGATTCTCGAGGTGACGCGTCTGGGGCCCAAGACCTTTGAGCAGTGCGCGGGCTTTTTGCGCATCAATGGTGGCAGCAACCCGCTGGACGCCTCGGCGGTTCATCCCGAGGCCTATCCGCTGGCAGAGCGTATTGCTCAGGCCAGCCGCCGGAACCTGAAGACCCTGATCGGCGACAGCGATTTTCTGCGTAGTGTTCGCGCCGCAGAGTATGTCGATGAGCGCTTCGGGCTGCCGACGGTGAGCGATCTTTTAAAGGAGCTGCAAAAGCCGGGGCGCGACCCGCGGCCTGAATTTCGCGCTGCACAGTTTCAGGAAGGGGTCGAGAAGGTCAGCGACCTGACCGCCGGCATGGTGCTGGAAGGGGTGATCACCAACGTGACCCATTTTGGCGCCTTTGTGGATGTCGGCGTTCATCAGGATGGGCTGGTGCATATCTCGGCGCTGTCGCATCAGTTCGTGCAGGACCCGCGTACAGTGGTCAAGGCTGGTGACGTGGTTAAAGTCAAGGTGATGAGCGTGGATCAGGCGCGCCAGCGTATTGCGCTGTCCATGCGTCTTGATGACACCCCGGATGCCGAGCAGGACAGCCATGCCAGGGGAGCCGGGCGCCGCGATGGCGGCAGGTCCCAGGCACGCGGCAAGGAGAAGGCGCCTTCACAGGAGCCGGTCGGGGCGCTGGGCGCAGCGCTGCTCAAGGCAGGCGCGGGCAAGCCACGCGATCGAAAGCGTTGACATGATAAACTCGTTAGCATGCGCACTTTGGTGCTTGAAAGGGCCGAGTCGCGCTTCATAATGAGCACACTATTGGCAGATACCGGCGCCTGACTGATGTAGTGTCAGCGGGGGCTGGTCGACGAAAACAGTTCCGGAGCCCCGTCTCGGCAACAGGCCGACAGGCGCGCGATCAGCCCAATGCGCGCGGGCTCCCGCAAGAGAAGGTGTTCAACCTTGTCCGAGCAATTCACTCGCCGCATCGATGGATTGAGCGCACCGGCGCAGCAGGGCCTTTTTGGCCGCATTCGCCGGGGCATTGAAAAGGAAGGGCTGCGCGTGGATTCTCAGGGGCGCATCGTTTCAACGCCTCATCCGCATGCTCTGGGCTCGAAGCTGACCCACCCCTACATCACGACCGATTATTCAGAGTCGCTGCTGGAGTACATCACACCGGTCTTCTCCCGACCGTCGGATGCGCTCGCGTTTCTGGGCGATCTTCATCGCTACAGCTATCGCTATCTGGGTCAGGAGCTGATCTGGCCCTCCAGCATGCCCGCCGAACTCGATGGCAACGACAGCGTGCCGATTGCCGATTACGGCAACTCCAACGTGGGTACCATGAAGCGAGTCTATCGCAATGGGCTGGATATGCGTTACGGGCGTATCATGCAGTCGATCGCCGGTATCCATTACAACTTTTCATTGCCTGATGAGCTCTGGACGCATCTCCAGGAGATTGACGGTCAGCAGGCCGTCTCGGCCCAGGCGTTTCGGTCGCGGGCCTATTTCGATCTTATTCGAAACTTTCGCCGTAACAGCTGGGTACTGATGTACCTGTTCGGCGCCTCACCCGGCGTGGATCGCAGTTTCCTTGAGGGGCGCGATGCCGGGCTGCTTCCCCATGGTGAGCAAACGCTGCTCTCGGACACGGCCTCGACGCTTCGCATGAGTGATCTGGGCTACCAGAACAAGGTGCAGTCGCAGCTACGGATCTGTTTCAACACGCTTGAAAATTATATCGGTACCCTGCGCCATGCCATCGTTACTCCGTGGCCTGACTATGAGCGTGAGGGCGTTGAGAAGGAGGGCGAATGGCGCCAGCTCAATGCCAACATGCTGCAGATCGAAAACGAGTATTACAGCGATATTCGCCCCAAGCGTGTAGCGCGCCACGATGAGACGCCAACCCAGGCCATGGAATCGCGCGGTGTGGAATATATCGAAGTGCGCTGTCTGGATCTCAATCCGTTCACGCCGCTGGGTATCGATGAGCAGCAGATCCACTTTATCGACACGTTCCTGGTCTGGTGCCTGCTCTCGCCCAGCCCCTGGATCAGTGACGAGGAGTGCGATCGCCTTGATGACAACCGGGCACAGGTGGTGCGTAGCGGCCGAGATGCCTCGCTGATGCTCTCCTTCGCCAGTGGCGACCGCCCGCTGCATGAGTGCCTGGAAGAGATTTTTGAAGCCATGGTGCCCATTGCCGAGCTGATGGACAGCGCTGACGAGTCCGCTCCCCATCAAAGGGCACTGACCGAACTGCGTGAGAGGGTTCATCATCCCGAGAAGACACCGGCCGGGCGCATGCATCAGCAGATGCAGCAAAGCGGCAGCGATTTTGTGACCTGGTCATTGGCGCGTGCGCGTGAACATGCCCAGTGGTTTGCGAATACGGAAATGGATCCGGCGCGTCATACGCTGCTGGATCAGCTGGTGGACACCTCCCATCAGCAGCAGCAGGAAACGGAAGACAGCGACGACGTTGATTTCTCAACCTTTATGCAGCGTTATTTCGAACATGCGCGTCAATTGAAGGTCAATAATGGCGCCTCATAACGAAGTAACCACATAAACGGGTGGAGCAACGCATGTCGAAACTGTTGAACCGGTCAGCACGTCAATGGTGCCTTGCTGGCAGTGCCTTTTGTATTTTCATGCTGGCGTTCGCGCTGGTACTGCAGTATGGCTTCGGGCTTGAACCCTGTCCGCTATGCACCTTTCAGCGCGTTGCCGTGCTGGCGGCGCTGGTGCCCCTGATTATTGGTGCGCTGCACAATCCCCGGGGGTGGGGCGGCAGTGTCTATGGGGTGTTGGCGTTGATCGGTGCCGGAGCCGGTATCTTTCTGGCCGGTCGACATGTCTGGTTGCAGAGTCTTCCCGCCGACCAGGTCCCCAGCTGCGGGCCGGGGCTGGATTACATGATGGAAGTTCTGCCCCTGCAGAGCGTGATTGCCACGGTGCTGAGTGCTTCCGGCGAGTGCGCCGAGGTTGAAGGCAGCTTTCTGGGCATCTCCCTGCCCGGATGGACACTGGTGGGTTTTGTTGTCCTGGCCCTGATGACGCTCGCTCTGACGGTAGGCGCCATCAAGCGACAGCAGTTGAAAAGCGCGGCCTGAAAAAATTCTGGTTTGAAAAGACGCAGGCGATATCAACGCCTGCTGCTATAAAAAAGGCACCCCGAAGGGTGCCTTTTTTGTGGCGGTCGTCTGGCGGTCGGCTCAGGCCTCGGGGCCGACGCTTTTGCCCTCTTTTTCCTTTTCCTGCTCAGCATCGAGATCTTCACCATGGGATGACTGTTCGGGTGACATCTGCGGTGCTTCATCAAGGCCTCGAAGCTCGACTTCGCCCATCAGGAGATCTTTTTCGAAAGCCTCCTTGTCGATGTTGAAGCCCAGAAACTGCTGTGCCAGATACAGATCCTTTTCGGCATTGCCCAGGCAGCTGGTGCCACCGGGCGAGGGGGTCATGTTGAACACGATACCGGTACCGGGATCGATCTTGGCCTCACCCATGACCAGCTTTTTGGCCGTCTTGTCGATCAACTGGGGACGTACGCCACCAAAGCCCTTGGCAAACTCGACATCCTGGGGACGAAGGCTCGGCACGATGCTCTTGATGCTCTGATAGAAGAGCTTTTCACGCAGGACCGGCACTTCATACATGAAGTTCTTGAACACGTAGTTGCGAATGTCGCGCACCTTGAGCAGGTCCCAGAAGACCTTTGCCACGCTGCTGTCAAAGCGGAATACGCGCAGAAATTCCGTGAAGGTCTTGCTGTTGTAGCGCTCAAGCAGCGGCAGCATCAGCGCCGTCGGTCCGAAGCGGGTCTTGCCGTCGACCAGAACGTCCGGGTCGCCGTGAACGGCGGCAAAGGGCAGGTTCTCGTTCTGGATGGTGTAGACCTTGCCGTTGAGAACCTTGGGCGTGAAATAAAACGAACCGGCCATCGGGAGGCAGGACTTGTCCAGACCATAGCCCATCTGATGGGCAAACAGCAGAGAATGACCACCGGCTGCCACCACCACATAGCGGGCCTGCAGGGTACCCTTGTTGGGGGTAGTGACCTTGAAGAGATCGCCTTCCTTCTCGATCTTGTGCACCGGCGTCGAGAGGTGCAGATCGCAGGTCATGCCCTTTTTCTCGGCATCCTGACCGGCGTATTTAACGAACGCCTCTGACAGCGTGGTGTAATTAACGGCCGTATATTCGTTGGGCGAGCCCAGTGCCAGAATCTTCTCTGCCGGGTCACGTCCTTCCACGACCCTGGGTTCCTGGGCGGCGATATCATCGCGTTCCAGAAGGCGCATTTCCGGGAAGAGTTCACGAAAGGTGTCAAAGCGCTTGCGCAGGAAGTCGCACTGCTTGTCGCCGACACCAAGCACCATCTTGGGATAGCGATAGATGATGTTGTCGCGCTCTTCGGTGGAAAGCTTGGTACCGAAGTTGACCACCATGCCGGCAGTACGCTTGGTCGTGCGCGCCTTTTCCAGCGTGTAATTGGTTTCGATATCGCCACAGTGAATGGTCTGGCTGTTGTTGCGACCATGCGAGTTGACGATGGCAACCTTGTCATACTTCTCGACCAGCCCAATGGCGTTTAGATCGGTATACCGGGCCAGTTCATACAAAAGGGCAGTGCCTGATACGCCGCCACCCACGATAAGGACATCATACGTCGTTGCTGCCATGGCTTCTCACGCTCGGTTTGATGCGAGATTTGCGTCCTGTTCTATCAGCCCGACATGACACGGGGTCTTTACACACCGGAGGGTCATCGTCGCAGATGGGTGGATGACAAACAGGACACGCTGGGTCAAACGGCATTTCCATTGTCTGACCGGAGACCGGGTCTCGATCGGGAAGCCCCATGGGTTGCCCTGCCGGTTCAGCCAATGGTGTCAAAGTGACACACTCCGCGATGGATATGTCGATTATAGGGAATCACGCCGTTCGTCGCGATCCCGCAGGGTAATGATTTGCCAGCCGCGCTGTCTGGCAACGTCGGCCAGAATCGGATCCGGGTCGACGGCGACAGGATTGTCGACCCGCTCAAGCAGCGGCAGGTCATTTTGAGAGTCGCTGTAGAAAAAGGCGCCTTCAAGTGAGACGTCGTGCTCCTCAAGCCATTCTTCCAGACGAGTAATCTTGCCTTCGCGGAAACTGGGCGTCCCGGTGACGCGCCCGGTGTAGCGATTTTCTGCCATTTCAGGCTCCACGGCGATCAGGTGCTCGACGCCGAGTCTTTGCGCAATGGGCCCCGTGACGAAGCGGTTGGTGGCCGTAATGATCAGGAGCAGGTCGCCGCGGGCACGGTGCTTTCCCAGCAGTGCCTCTCCCTGGGGCAGGATAATGGGCTCGATACGGTCCATCATGAACCCTTGATGCAGCTCGTCAAGCTCCTGTCTGGTATGGCGGGTCAGCGGGTCGAGGGCAAAGGCCAGGTATTCATGGATATCCAGCGTGCCGGCATCGTAGGCGCGATGGAATCGATCATTTTCCCGGCGGAAATGTTCTCGGTCGACAATGCCCTGTTCGACCAGAAAATCGTTCCAGGCGTGATCGCTGTCGCCGCCAAGCAGCGTGTTGTCGAGATCGAATATGGCCAGCGTCAAGGGGGAAGCTCCCATCAAAGGCAAGGTGTCGATTGTCCTGGTTTCATTATTACAAAGATGACAACGCTTTAATATGCGCCACAACACGCGCCTGCCTTTGCGCCGCGTATTGATGCGCTTTCGCGCTTTGTGGAAGAATGCCTGTAATCTACTTTCAAAAGGTGGCAAGTCGTGATCGATCCCGACGGTTTCCGGCCCAACGTTGGCATCATTATTGCCAACTGCGGCGGCCAGGTGCTGTGGGCACGACGGGTAGGACAGAATGCATGGCAATTTCCACAGGGTGGGATCAAGGAAGATGAGACGCCTCATGACGCCTTGTATCGAGAACTGAAAGAGGAGATCGGCCTGCATCCCGATGACGTCGATATACTGGCCTGCACGCGTGGCTGGCTCAGATATCGATTGCCAAAGGGACTGATTCGCACCCATTCGCGCCCGCTTTGCATCGGCCAGAAGCAGAAGTGGTTCCTGCTGCGCATGCGATGTCAGGAATCAAGCATTAGTGTGGATACCACGCCCAAGCCCGAGTTTGACGGCTGGCGATGGGTCAGTTACTGGTATCCTCTGGGTCAGGTGGTGTCTTTCAAGCGTGACGTTTATCGGCGCGCCCTGCGAGAGCTGGCACCGCGTTTGCCGGGAGAGGATTCGGTGGATGCAGCCGGCCAATAGCGGCCATTGACATGTTCAGGCGCCTGCCATGCTCGGGCGCTCGCATATGGCAGATGTACAGGGATGAAAATATAACGCCATGCTCGAAATTCTTCGCCGCATTGTTCAGGAGGTTAACGGCGCCCGCAGTCTGGATGCGGCGTTGTCGATCATCGTGCGGCGCATACGCAAGGCAATGCAGACCGATGTCTGCTCGGTGTATCTGCGCGATGACGAGCGTGACTGCTTCATTTTGATGGATACCATCGGCCTGAATGCCTCGGCCATTGGTCAGGTCACCCTGAAGCCCGGTGAGGGTCTGGTAGGGCTTGTCGGTCAGCGCGAAGAGCCTCTCAATATCGAGGAGGCCCCGTCACACTCCCATTTTCGCTACTTCGCCGAAACCGGCGAGGAGCGCTACTCCAGCTTTCTTGGCGTTCCCATCATTCATCAGCGCCGCGTGCTGGGCGTGCTGGTCGTACAGCAGCGTGAAAAACGCCAGTTCGGTGAGGGTGAAGAAGCCTTTCTGATCACCATGGCCGCCCAGCTGGCCGGTGTACTGGTGCATGCCCTGTCGACCGGAGCGCTGGCGCGGCTGAGTGACCCCAGCACCCAGGCACTGCTTAACGGCATTGCCGCCGCCCCCGGCATGGCCATCGGTGAGGCCTTTGTGGTGGTGCCTTCGGCCAACCTCGAGGCGGTCCCCGAGCGCGTGCCCGAGGATATCGACGCCGAGATCACGCGCCTGCGCGAGGCCATCGACTGCGTGCGTCACGATATCCGGCAGGCGGCCGAGCGGCTGGCCAGTCGTATCTCGGCGCAGGAGCAGGCGCTGTTTGACGTCTATCAGCAGATGCTGGGGGACGCCGCGCTGGGTAACGAGGTCGAAAAGCGCATTCGTGACGGGCAGTGGGCGCCCTATGCGCTCTCACGGGTTGTGCAGCGTCACGTCAACTACCTCGAGCGGGTGGACGACAACTATCTGCGCGAGCGTGCCGCGGACATTCGCGATCTGGGACGTCGTGTTCTGGCACACCTGCAAAAGGACAGCAGCGCCCGCCAGCCGGTCTATCCGGATCACACCATTCTGGTCGGTGATGAAATCAGCGCCGCGCAGCTCGGTGAAATCCCGCGTGAAAAACTGGCAGGTCTGGTCGCGCTGCGTGGCTCGAGCACATCCCATGTGGCGATACTGGCACGGGCCATGGGCATTCCGGCCGTGATGGGCATGAATGATCTGCCCATCTCGCGGCTGGCCGGCACGCCCATGATCGTGGATGGCTACCGTGGACGCCTGATCCTGCGCCCGCAGCCGGATCTTATGGTGCGCTACGAAAGCATGATCGAGGAGGAGAAAGCGCTTACCTCGATGCTTGAGAGCGAGCAGTCCCTGCCCAGCGAAACCAGTGACGGGTTTCGTATCCGGTTAATGATCAATACCGGGCTGGCCGTGGAGATGAGTGGCTCGCCTGCTGCGCGAATCGATGGCGTAGGGCTTTATCGCACCGAAGTGCCCTTCATGATGCACCAGCGCTTTCCCAGCGAGAAAGAGCAGACGCGGATCTATCGCGAGCAGCTCCAGGGGTTTGCACCGCTGCCGGTGGTCATGCGCACGCTCGATATCGGCGGTGACAAGTCATTGCCCTATTTTCCCATTGAGGAAGAAAACCCCTTTCTGGGCTGGCGCGGCATCCGGGTGACGCTGGATCACCCTGAAGTACTGATGGTGCAACTGCGCGCCATGCTCAAGGCTGCCGAGGGGCTGGATAATCTTCGTATCCTGCTGCCGATGGTCACCAGCGTCGAGGAGGTGGATACGGTCTGTCGCCTGCTGGATCGTGCCATTCTGGAACTGCGTGACGACGGTGTCCGGGTGGAGCGCCCACTGCTGGGCGTGATGCTGGAAGTGCCCGCCGTGATCTATCAGCTGGAGGCGCTTGCCTCACGCGTTGATTTCTTCTCGGTGGGCAGCAACGATCTGATCCAGTATCTGCTGGCGGTAGACCGCAACAATGCGCGTGTCTCGGGTCTTTATGATGCCTGCCAGCCGGCAGTGCTCAGGGCGCTGGATCAGATCGCACGCGAAAGCCGCCGCCTGAACGTGTCTGCCTCGGTGTGTGGCGAGCTGGCCGGTGATCCGATCGGCGCCCTGCTGTTGATCGGCATGGGCTATCGGGTGCTGTCGATGAACGCCCCCAATCTCTCGCGGGTGCGTGCCGCGATACGTCGTGTGTCGCTGGAAGGGGCGCAGAATCTGGTCAGCGATGTGCTGGCGCTGCATTCGCTGACCGAGACACGAGAGCTGGTCTATCAACGCATGCAGGAGTGGGAACTGGCCCATCTACTGCCTCCGCGGGACTGAGAACTCCTGCGAGGTGAGTCGCCTTGACGCTTCGGAACGTGTGTCATGACGGCCCATGTGTCGTCATGACACATGGGCCGCAAGTTTTTTCAGCGACATCTTCACCATTGCCTTGCGGAAAATTCGTTAAAAAACAGAAGGCTGGGGTTTTATCGCCGTAATGCGCCATGTTGGCATGAACGTTGCTCCTGTCGGGGGCAATGACGTCAACGCAATAGTGGCTGCCCATGGCTAAAAAACTCGAATGGATCAACATTCTCAAAGGGCTCGGCATCATGATGGTGGTCTATGCCCACATGACGTCCGGGTTCTGGCGGAACTTCCTCTTTTTGTTTCACATGCCGCTTTTTTTCATTATTGCCGGCTATCTCTTCAGACCCAATGCCGATCTCAAGGCCTACCTCGGGCGTAAAAGCCTGCACCTGCTGGTGCCGTATGGGTTTTTCATGGCCCTTTTGTACGCGCCGACACTTCATCAGGCGCTGGGCGATGACCAGAGTCTCTCCGGTGCATTGCTTGATATGACGCTGGGGGGGCGCGCCCTGATCTCGGGGCTGGCAGCCTTCTGGTTCGTCACCTGCTTCTGGGCCACACAGCAGCTGGTCAATGTGCTGCTGACACGCCTGTCAGTGCGTACTACGGGGGGCATCATGGTGATGATGCTCGGGCTTGCCGCGGTGAACCAGTGGTTTTTCAGAGAGCTCTGGTTGATTGGCAATCTCAACGTGGTCCTGATGGCCGCGCCCTGTTTTTATCTGGGCTATCTGGTGGCGCACTATCAACTCGAGATCGAAAAGCCGCGTGTGCTGCTGCCGGCGATCCTGGTCGGGCTGTTCTCCATGTGGATGGTGCAGAAATACCCGGGCTTCAAGATGGACATGAAGTATGCCGACTACGGCATGCCGGTATTGAGTCTTCTGGCTGCGTTTGCCATAACGCTTGTCATGATGGCGCTTTCTCGCCAGCTGGCGCGGGTGCCGGTTGTCTCTAAAGCAGTGGGTCTGGTGGGTGACGCCTCCATGGTGATCATGTTTTTGCACATGAGTATCCAGGTCACGCTCGATCATCATGGCATGGTAGAAGCACTGGCCCCGCGCTGGCTGTTGATGATGGGGCTGCCGGTCCTGTTGTATCTGCTGATACGTCAAAACGCCTGGTCACGGTTGCTGTGTCTGGGCGACCCCACTGTGCTGTCCGAACGCCGCGCGCGCCGGGATGCGCGGCGTCAAAAAGGGTATGCGCTGGCCTCCAGCTAGTACCGGGGGGACGCGGCCTGGTTGGAGTGATTGCTCAGGGCGAGTTCCGCTCCTCGAGGCGGCGATAAAGCGTCTTGCGGCCGATACCCAGAATATCGGCGGCGCGACGCTTGTTGCCGTCAACGGCATCCAGCACACGCTGAATATAGCGCTGCTCCATCTGCTCAAGGCTGAGCCACTCCTGTGTCCGGGCATCAAGCGTGTCGCTGGCGGTGGCCGCACATCGAAAGCGCTCGGGAAAGTCATCGGGTTCCAGTACGTCAGTCCGGGCAAGCGTGACGGCCCGCAGCATGGCGTTGTCCAGCTCCCTGACATTGCCGGGAAAGGAGTAGGCCCACAGCAGTGACAGCGCTGAAGGGGACAGGGTCATGTTACTGCGTCCCTGTTCCCGGCTGTAACGCTCGATGAAATGCGCCGCCAGCAGGGCAATGTCGGCGGGGCGGTCGCGCAGAGGGGGCAGGGTCAGGCTGAAGGTTTCCAGCCGATAAAACAGGTCCTCGCGAAAAAGGCCTGCCTCAATGAGCTCGCCAAGAGGGCGGTTGGTCGCCGCCACGATGCGAATGTCCACCTGCTGTTCCTCTTCACTGCCCACGGGCCTGATGCGGTGTGTCTGCAGCACGCGCAGCAGCTTGGCCTGCAGGGCGAGCGGCATGTCGCCGATCTCATCGAGAAAGAGTGTGCCGCCATGGGCCTGCTGGAACAGGCCGCGACGGTTTGAAATGGCGCCCGTAAAGGCGCCTTTTACGTGACCGAAACACTCGCTTTCCAGCACGTCAGGGGCAATGCTGGCACAGTTGACGGCAATAAAGGGGCCTTCCCGGCGGGGGCCTTCCCGATGCAGGGCGTGTGCCAGAAGCTCCTTGCCGGTGCCGCTCTCTCCCTGAATCAGCACGGCGGCCTGCTGCGTGGCAAGTCGTCGCGCCTGATCAAAAAGCTGTGCCATGGCCGGGGTGCCGCTTGAAAGGGCGTCCAGATGAAAGGTCTCGCGCGTTCCACCTGCCTGCTGACGCGTCCTGAGCACGCGCCGTTGGGTCAGACGCTCAACGCTGGCGCGCACCTGATCAAGGTCCAGCGGCTTGGTCAGGAAGTCGTCCGCGCCGCGCTGCAGGGCATCCACGGCCTGTTCGATGCTGCCAAAGGCCGTAATGATGATGATGGCCGGGCGGTCGGGCTGCTGCCTTAGCGATTCCAGCAGCGTCATGCCATCCATGCCAGGCAGGCGAATATCGCTGATGATGACGTCAATGGCACTGTCATACAGGGCCAGTGCCTGCTCGGCGCTGTCGACGCCGGTGACGATATGGCCGGCTTCCTCGAGCTCTTCGGTTAAAAGCTCAAGAATGGCCGCGTCGTCTTCAATGATCAGAATACGATCAGTCATGGTCGGGATTCCGTGGCATGGCCTCTTCTCCGTTTCCCGGGAATGTCTCTCCCTCGCTGTCAGGCGTTGTATCGGCGTTCGCGGTGGCTTCAGGAGGCAGCAGCGTCTCGGGGGGCAGGGTGATCACAAAGGCGGCGCCGCCGAGGGCGCTCTCTTCCAGCGTGATATGCCCGCCGTGGTCCTCGACCACACGGTGGACAATGGTCAGTCCCAGCCCGCTACCCTTGCCGGCGCCTCGGGTGGTGTAGAAGGGGTCAAAGATCTGACCGCGGTGGTCAGCATTGATGCCGGGCCCGTCGTCCTCGATGCGCAGGGTCACACCTTTCGCCGAGTAATCCGCTGAAAGGGTGACCTGCTGGCTGCCGGCCTGGAAGGCATTCTTGACCAGATTGTCGAGCAGCTGCTGAAAGCGCTGTCGATCCACGGTGATCACGTCCTGTATCGGCAGGTGGGTCACCAGCCGGGGATGCGTTGGTTCAAAATGCAGCGCGTCGCGTGCCAGACGCTCCGCTTCGATGATCATGTGCCCCAGCGAGTGCTGTCCTGGATGCAGCGTATGACGCCGGCCCATATCCAGCAGCTGGCGGACGGTATCCTCCATGCGCCGGGTTTCGTGACGAATTCTTGTCAGGCGCTGGCGGGCATCATCGGGCAGGTCATCGCGGCGCTGCAAACGCTGTACCTGTCCATCAATAACCGTCAGCGGCGAGCCGAGTTCGTGGGCAACGCCTGCCGCCAGTACGCCAATTTCGGCCAGCCGTCGGGATTTTTTCAGGCTGCGCTCCAGTGCGAGCTGCTGCTGTTGCTGCTCGCGAACCTCCTGTTCCTTGTGGGCCACGGCATCGAGCATGGCATTGAAGGCCTCGCCGAGTTCGCGAAATTCCCGGGCGCCACCGGGCGTCATGCGGTGCAGGCGATTGCCGCCCTGTACGGCCTTCATGCTGCGATAGAGCCGGTTGACCGGGCGGTCCACATAGCGCCGAAAGCCCCACCACACCATCAGTACCACGAGCACCCCGACCAGTGCGGCCAGCAGCAGTGCCACGGTGGTCATCAGACTCATGTAGCGCTCGATGCCGGTGGCCAGCCGGTTGATCTGTAAAACGCCCAGCACCGCACCCTGTGCATCCGTCATCGGCAGCAGATAGGTATAAAAGTTCTGCCCGCCCTGTTGCGAGTAGCCTCCGGCCTCCCGGGCCGTGCTGATCGCCTTTTGCAACAGCGCGTCGTCCTGCAGCCCCCCGGCCAGGCCGACGCCGGCCATCTGCTGGCCTGACGGCGACAGGATAAAGGCGCCATAGAGCCGCGAGAGGGAAAAGGTGGTGCTCAACCCTTCCTGCAGGGCCTGGGCATCCTGATGAGCCAGTGCCTGTGTCAGGGGCAAGCGTATGCCATGGGCAATGAGGCGGACCTCTTCCTGCTGACGCTGCTGCATGTTGTCTTCCAGCACCCAGAGCGCCACGGCGCTGAAACCCACCAGGGTTAACAGCAGGGGGCAGATAATGGTCAGCAGTATGGTCGTGCGCAGTCTCATGGCGGCCTTGTTCCGTGATCATGGGCTACCTTAACGCGACGCGCGAAAGCACACGAGCACTGCTGCAAAGGCGCGAGGTCCGATGGCTTCATGCTAGACTCGCCGCTGTCATTGGCATCGCCCGGCAAGGGGAGATGTGATCGGGTCTGATAGGGCTCTTCTGCAGGGAAGGTTGCATGTTTCATCATCCGCAGTTTGATCCGGTAGCGGTCTCGCTTGGGCCGCTGGCCATCCACTGGTATGGCCTGATGTATGTTGTGGGGTTTGTCGGCGCCTGGTGGCTGTCCCGCGTGCGCGCTGACCGCCTTGGGCTGACGAAGGATCAGGTCGGCGACATCATCTTTTATGGCGCGCTTGGCGTCGTGCTGGGTGGGCGTATCGGCTACGCGCTTTTTTACGGCTGGGAGCAGGTGCTGGCCAACCCGCTGTGGATTTTCAAGGTCTGGGAAGGCGGCATGAGCTTTCACGGTGGCCTGATCGGCGTGCTTATCGCCTCACTGCTCTATGCGCGGCGCCACCGGTTGACCTTTTTTCAGCTTACCGACTTTATCGCGCCCATGGTGCCCATCGGGCTCGGGGCCGGTCGGCTGGGCAACTTCATCAATCAGGAACTGCCCGGACGCGTGACGGATGTGGCCTGGGGCATGGTGTATCCCCTCTATGGTCCCGAAACGCGCCACCCTTCCGAGCTTTATGAGTTTGCCCTTGAGGGCGTGGTGCTCTTTGTCATTCTCTGGACGGTCTCGCTCAAGCCGCGTCGGCGTGGCCTGGTCTCGGGGCTGTTTCTGATCTGCTACGGCGCCTTTCGCTTTTTCATCGAATTCTTTCGTCGTCCGGACCCGCAGCTTGGCTTTATCGCCTTTGACTGGCTGACCATGGGGCAGCTTCTGTGCATTCCCATGCTGCTTTTAGGGGCGGTGCTGGTGGTCTGGTCGCGTCGCCAAAACGTTGACGACGCGCGTTCTTCTTCACAGGTATAAACGGTTCAAGTACATGCAGCCCTATCTCGAACTCATGCAGCAGGTGCTCGATCATGGCGTGGAAAAACATGATCGTACGGGCGTGGGGACGCGCGCCATCTTTGGCCATCAAATGCGTTTTGATCTCTCACAGGGCTTTCCGCTGCTGACCACCAAAAAGCTGCATCTGCGCTCGATCATTCACGAGCTTCTCTGGTTCTTGAGCGGCGATACCAATATTGGTTATCTCAAGGACCACGGCGTGTCCATCTGGGATTCCTGGGCAGACGAAGAGGGCGAGCTGGGCCCTGTCTACGGGTATCAGTGGCGCAGCTGGCCGGCACCGGGTGGCGGCCAGGTCGATCAGATCAGCCGGGTCATCGAGCAGATCAGGACCAACCCGGATTCCCGGCGCCTGATCGTCTCGGCCTGGAACCCGGCACTGGTCGATGAGATGGCGTTGCCGCCCTGTCATGCCCTTTTTCAGTTTTTTGTCGCTGACGGGAAGCTCTCCTGCCAGCTCTATCAGCGCAGTGGCGATATCTTTCTGGGCGTGCCCTTCAACATTGCAAGCTATGCGCTGTTGACCCATATGGTGGCGCAGGTCTGTGGTCTGGCCCCGGGAGAATTCATCCATACGCTGGGCGATGCGCATCTCTACAGCAATCATCTGGAGCAGGCGCGTCTTCAGTTAACGCGTACACCGAGGCAAAGACCGACGCTCAGGCTCAATCCTGAGGTGATGGATATTTTCGCCTTCCGCTTTGAAGACATCGCCATCGACGACTATGACCCTCACCCGCATATTCGTGCCAGCGTGGCCGTGTAATGCGACCGGAGAGCGATACAATGCAGGAAACACTGGTCCCCGTTGCCATGATCGCGGCCATGTCACGCAATCGTGTCATCGGCGTGGAGGGCAAACTGCCTTGGCATCTGCCGGAAGATCTGAAGTTCTTCAAGGCAGTCACATTGCACAAGCCCCTGATCATGGGACGCGCTACCTTTGCCTCCATTGGCAAGGCACTGCCCAACCGGCTCAATATCGTGGTGACTCGTGACGAAAGCTTTGAGCACCCCGGCGTGCGGGTATGCCATGATCTGGAAAGCGCCCTTGCACTGGCAGACGACCAGGCCATGATCGAAGGCGTGGAGGAGATCATGGTCATCGGGGGCGGCGAGATTTACCGACAGACGCTGTCTTGCGCTTCCCGGCTTTATCTGACAGAAATCGATGTCGAGGTTAAAGGGGATACCTTCTTCCCCGCGCTGGAAGAGGGCTGGCAGGAGATGGAGCGGGTGGCAGGTTCTCCCGCCGAGGGGCATCCCGGCTACGACTTTGTACGTTATGAAAGAGAAGGCACGGCAGAAAGTTGAGTGTTTTCCTTGCCAGGGGATGGCAGCAGGCCCCATAAAATAATTTATAGTTCGATGGTGTCGCGGCAGGCGCCATCAGGAAAAGCCTTGGGAGATGGGCGTGAGCGACCGTTTTGATGAAGTGTTCAGAGCGCTGGAGAAGCAGGCGAGCGATCTGACAGCACGTCTGGAAAGTGCAAGAACCCGCATTCGGGAGCTTGAAGCCACCAATCGGCAGCTGACGGCGCGCCTGACGCGCATTCAACAGATGTCGGGTGCCGAGGGTGAGCGCTCGCCCGTGCAGCCTGCGCCAGCGGATATCCCTTCAGAGAGCGTTTCCATGGCTTTCGACGGCGCAGAGGCCGGCAATATGGAATCCACTGATAACAACGACGCCTCCCGGTTGCCCGTCTCCGAGGTGCCGGCAGAACCCGACGCCTTGCCGCCGACACCAGATGAGTCTTCCACGCCTACAGAGCAGAACATGTCCGAAGTTGTTGAAGCAGCACCGATTGACCCTGCCCAGGAGGACATCTCTCCTCAGGCGCTTCTCAAACAGTGGTATCGTCGCTATCCCAAAACCTTTTTCGAGCGGCATACGCGTCCGCTGGCCATCGGTATCCACGAGGCGCTGGCGGCGCGTGAGCCCTATAGCGAAAAGCTGATTCGTCGTGCGCTGGCGGGCTATGTCAATCTGCCGCGCTATCTCAAGTCGGTGCGGGTCAATGCTGCGCGTATTGATCTGGAAGGGCAGGAAGCCGGCAGAGTCGAAGAAGAGGATGCCAGGCACGCCCAGGAACAGCTCAAGCGCCTGCAGGATCGCCAGCAGGAGCGAGAGGCAGAAAAGCAAAAGCGCAGATTGGCACAGAAGATGTCCGAGCTTGCGCACCGACATCAGCGATAAAAGGCAAGGAAGTTCGAGAATTAATCGTTATGCTGCAAACGAAATGGCACGTGTTTTGCCAGGGAATATTTGTATGATGTAACGCTTTGATGCCTTTTGTTTTTACCCAAAAGAGCGCCCTTTAAGGGCGCTCTTTTTTTTGATTCCGATAAAAGCTCTGTCACATAAAAGTAACGTTTTTGTACCAGAATAACGGCCTGACAGCGGCTTTCTAGTCCAATAGTAAAAAGATCGAAAACGCTGTTTTTTTCTTGTTGCGTTAGTTAAAACGCCGTTATAAGGTAGCCCGGCGAGCAACAAACAATAAAAGCTCGAACGCCACCGGCGTCGGGCATCTGCCACGGCAGACAATCGAACAGTTAGCCAGTTAAGGAACAATCACGATGAAAAAGACGCTCTTAGCGACTGCGATTGCCGGTGCGCTCGGCACGATGGCGGCTGGTGCCCAGGCGGCCACGGTTTACAATCAGGACGGCTCCAAACTGGACGTTTACGGTAACGTTCAGCTGGGTCTGCGTAGTCAGAAAAACTATGACAATAGCGATGCCGACTCTACGAGTACGGCTACCAGTGCAACCGACGATCTCTTTGATAACGGTTCAACCATTGGGTTCCGCGGTGAGCACATCATTAGCCCTGATCTGACCGGCTATTTCCGGGCTGAGTTCGAGTTTAGCTCCGATCAGCAGAAAGGGTATTACGCTGACGGCGGCTCTAATTCTGATGCTTCCGGTCTGTCCAAGGGTGACCAGGCTTATCTGGGTCTGACCGGTGACTTTGGTGATGTTCGTGTTGGTTCCTGGGATGCACTGATCGATGACTGGGTCGATGATCCGGTGTCCAACAATGAATACTTTGATCTGACTCGTGCACAAAATGATGTGGGTGGGACAGAATATGAAGGTAACAAGATTACCTATACGTCGCCGATTCTGAGCGGGCTGCAGTTTGCCGTTGGTACCCAGTACAGCGGTGACAATGATGATGCTCTCGGTCGCTTTAATTATGACGCTCCGACCGGCGAAAATTCCTACGTTATCGATGATGACAGCAGCGCGTCACTGTTCGGTGGCCTGCGTTACATGGTGGCTGACTGGACCTTCGCGGCCGTCTACGACAACCTGAAAAACTTCCAGTACATCAACAGTGCCGGCGACCAGAAAGATTACGGTGAACTGTACGGCCTGAACGCCACCTGGCAGATGAGCGATGATCTGCGCATCGCTGCCAAGGCCGAGCGGATGTCTGCGCGCTGGGCCAGCGATGCTAATGTTGACCGTTACGGTATCGGCGCTCGTTACAGCTATGGTAACGGTGATCTGTATGGTGCCTATCAGTACGTTCGCGCTGAAGAAAACGGCGTACGTAGCGTTGAAGCACCGCTGTGGCGCTCACGTAGCGAAGATGGCAACCAGAGCAAAGAGAACTATAACGAATTCATCCTGGGCGCGACCTATAACCTGAGCAGCCAGATGTATGTCTGGCTGGAAGGTGGCAAGTTCGATCGTGAAAACGATCAGGGCGATGGTATCGGCACCGGTATCGCCTACAGCTTCTAAGCGCCTGTCCTGAAGTCTTCGTGACTTTCATGACACACAGGAAACCGACCCCATGGGGTCGGTTTTTTGTGGCCGCTATTCTCGGTGTGTCTCACAACAGGGTTCATCAGGTCACAAGTCAAGAAAGCGCCCTTATTCTGCGATGCCTTCCCATGGCATGGCGCGTACAATGCAGCGACCATTGCCCGGGGTGCCAAAAGCGCTGAGTCAGCGGCGCTGCACTATGCTTCAGGCACTTCATTTTCGATGAGCCCGCCATCATGAGTACGTCTTCATGACTGATGCGTTTGACGAAGTAGAGACAGGAGAAGGGCGTGTTGCTGCGTGAACTTACCATTGGCGGTGTCTTCATCAGTCCGATGCTGCTGTTTGCGCTGGTGTCCCTGGTGATTTCGGCGTTGCTGCGAACCATGATGCACAAGGCAGGTCTGACACGCTGGGTATGGCAGGAGGCGTGGTTCGATGTAAGTCTGTTCGTGATTGTGCTGGCCGTGGTGACCTACCTTTCAAGTCATGTGTTGTAGAAGCGAAA
The DNA here is from genome assembly GCF_003385845.1 of Kushneria indalinina DSM 14324. Classification (GTDB taxonomy): domain Bacteria; phylum Pseudomonadota; class Gammaproteobacteria; order Pseudomonadales; family Halomonadaceae; genus Kushneria; species Kushneria indalinina. The sequence continues at coordinate 537,138 of NZ_QRDJ01000008.1, forward strand.
CCTGAATGCGCACGATTATTAGAGTCTTCATTACGCTGGTGCTGGCCGCCATTGCCATCGCACTGGGTGTCTGGCTGTGGCAGTACTACATGTATACGCCCTGGACGCGTGATGCCCGCGTTCGTGCCGATATCGTCACCATCGCCCCCGATGTCTCGGGCTGGGTCATGGATCTTGATGCCCATGACAACCAGCAGGTCAAGGCCGGGGACATACTCTTTACCGTCAATCACGAGCGCTATGAGGCCGCCGTGCGGCAGGCCGAGGCGACGCTTGCCAATCGCGAGTACTCATACCAGCTCAGCGAGAATGAGTATGAGCGCCGCCGCAACCTGGGCAGCAACGCCATCAGCAGCGAGGATCGCCAGACCGCAAAACTCAATGCGCAGATCGCCAGGGCCCAGCGCGATCTTGCCCAGGCGCAGCTCGACAGCGCGCGAATCGACCTGGATCGCAGTGTGGTGAAAGCACCGGTGGATGGCTCGGTGATCAACCTGCAGCTGCGCCGGGGCAACTATGTCAGCCAGGGCAACGCCCAGATGTCGATCGTGCGCGACGGCTCCTTCTACATTACGGCCTATTTCGAGGAGACCAAGATCCCCTCGATCGATATCCATGATGAGGCCAGCATCTGGCTGATGGGCGGCGACCAGCAGATGCAGGGGCATGTGGTCAGCATCGGCCGCGGGATTGCCAATACCAATACCACGCCCGACGGGCAACTTCTGCCTCAGGTCCAGCAGACCTTTACCTGGGTGCGCCTGTCTCAGCGTATCCCCGTGGACATCGCCATCGATCACATCCCCGACGGGGTGTATCTGAGTTCGGGCATGACCGCCAGCGTGCGCATCGATGATCAGCACCGAAAGGACGAAGGCATAGACGGCGTGCGCCCGCAGGGCATGGGCAATGCCGGCGAGCAGGCCCGTGATCCCGACATTCCGCCGGCAGCCACCGGTGACGTCGAGCGGCAGGATCCCTGACCATGGCTCTTGGCCCCTGGGCGCGTGTCTATCTAACGCCGGATATCAACACGCTCAAGTTTGCGACCAAGGGTCTGGTCGCCATGACCCTGTCGCTTTATCTGGCCATGGAGATGCAGCTGGATCGACCCTATTGGGCGGTGATCTCGGCCGTATTTCTACAGATCCGCCCTCAAAGCGGACTGGTAATCGAAAAGGGCTTCTGCCAGATCGGCGGCACCGTGATCGGTGGCGGGGTCGGCATTCTGATCATGGCGTTGAGCATGCAGATGCCGGCCATGGCGCTGATGCTGTTGATGGTCTGGATCTTTATCTGCGCCACATCATCGGCCCTGACCCGTAACTTCAATCTGACCTATGGTTTTGCGATGGGGGCCGCCACGGCCATCCTTGTCGTGGTATTGACCATCGTCAACGACAACTCGAGCCAGGGCGTGTTTGATATTGCCGTGGCGCGCGTCAGCGAGATCGTGCTGGGTGCTGCCTGTGCCACGCTGATCAGCATGCTGCTCTGGCCCGATCGGGTCAGAAATATCATCTATAACCACGCCAATACGGTGATCGACCAGACCTTTCAGGCGCTTGTCATGCATCTTGATACCAGCGTTTCGATGCACGACGCGCGCCAGCAGATCATGTCCGCGCTGGGGCAGGCGTTGACGCTCAACAATGACAGCAGCGCCGTGATTTATGAAGGCCCACATGGGCCCGGGCGTGCCCGGGCGGCCTATCTTTTGTCCCAGCGGGCGCTGTCCATGATGGCGGAAATGCAGACTTATGGGCGTCTGGTGCGCGAACGCCCGGCATTGGCCAGTGAGGCGTTCGAGGAAGCGCTCAAGGACATTCGCGATACCATGGAGCGAGTCCGATCGCGGCAGACCTACAGTGAGCGCAAGCGGGAGATCAACAGCCTTCGACGGCGCATTCAGAAGGCCGAACTACAGCGCCATGGCACACCGCTGGCGCGGCGCATGGCGCAGGGGCTGATGATGCTGCTGGGCTATGCCAGCGTCATGGTCGAGGCGCACCACGCCATCAATGATGCCGAGAATACTCAGCTCAAGGCGCCGCGACTGTCGCGCCATCGTGACTACATGCCGGCCCTGACCATCGGTATCCGCTCCAGCCTGCTGTTTGCCATTGGCGCGATCATCTATGTCTCGACCCAGTGGGGCTCCGGCGTTTTGATGATGGTGATGCCCGTTATCTTCGGCACCATGTTTGCCTCCTTTCCCTCGCCCACGACCATGCTGAAAAATGTCATGAAGGGTGGGGCTGTCGGGGCCATTGCCGCCTTTGTGTTCGGTAATATCCTGCTGGCCCAGGCCCCGCATGAATACCTCATGCTGGTCATGATCTTCGGGGCGCCGCTGTTTCTGGGGCTGATGGCGCTCAACAACCTTCCGGTACTGGCCCACGGGCTGGGCTTTTGTATCATCTACACCATTTTGACCATGCCCAGTAACAGCATGGCCTTTGATATCAGCAGCTTCATGGACCGCACGCTGGCCATCGCACTGGGCCTGACCATCCTCTATACCGTCTTCCGGATCGTACCCTCGCCCAATGCGCTGGTGCTGCGCCGACGCGTCATTCGGGCCATTACCGATGATATGGATCAGCTGTGGGAGCGTTCCTGCAACAACTCGCGGGAGAGGGCCGCGGACTGGTTCAATGGCCGCATGGTGGAACGTGTGCAGCGCCTGGCCAACTTTGACAGCCAGCTGCCGGAAGAGGACCGCTATCTTCTGGATCTGGGCATGACCGGTCTGAATCTGGGTCATGTGATTCTGGCCAACTACCGTCGGGTCACCAGCCTGGACGATACCCCACCGACCCGGGCCGCCCTGAAACAGTGGCAAACGGCGCTGGCCCACGCCTATCAGGCCTGTGCCTGGGGCGATTTTGATGAACGCTTTACCGATGCCAGTCAGGCGCTTTTAAAGCAACTGCGCGGAGCCGGCGAAATGGAAGAAGAGCAGATCGAGCTGGTCGAGGGCATGATCAAGCGTCTGGATATCACGCTGCATCGCTTTGCGCGGATGAGCAGCAGCCGTGACCAACGCGATATTGAGGGCGTGTTGCAGCCGCCGTCATAACCCTTATGGTGCTCGGGAAATATTCAGGCGGTGCACAGATGTGCATCGCCTTTTTTAATGTGTGTTAGCGTCCGCGCGGTTCTCGCGCTCACGGCTTTGACCCCGTTGCCTGTGTGCACTAATCCTTTATGAGGCCCCTTGAAGGCCGCTTTTTGACAGGGTCGAGAATTACCGCATCCAGACAGGGCAAAACGCTATGGCACAAGAGGCAGCGCCAGTCATTATCGTGGTCAATGCAGGCTCTTCCAGTCTCAAGCTTTCGGTGTACTTTCTGGAAGATGGCGATGCACTGCGCCTGGCGGCGCATGGTGCCATTGAAGAGATTGGTGCCGATGAGCCCCATTTACAGGCCGCCATGGCCGATGGCAGTGACATTGCCGATGAACCCCTGTCACAACAGCAGGTGAAGGATCACGGCGCTGCCTATCAGGTGCTGCGCGAGCGGATGACCCGCGCTCTGGAGGATGTCCAGCCGATGGCGGTCGGCCATCGCGTTCTGCACGGCGGGCGCGATTTCAGCGCCCCGGTGGTCATCGACGAGCAGGTTCGCCAGCGTCTTGATGAACTGATCCCGCTGGCCCCTCTGCATCAGCCGCACAATCTGACCGGGATCGATGCTGTCTCGCGCTACGCCCCCGAGGTGTTGCAGGTGGCCTGTTTTGACACCGCCTTTCACCATCAGCGCCCCGAACTCTCCATGATGACCGGGCTGCCGTGGTCATGGTTTGAAAAGGGGCTTCAGCGCTATGGCTTTCACGGCCTCTCCTATGAATATATTGCCCATCGTCTGCCCGAGCTGGATCCGGCGCTGGCGAAGGGGCATGTCATCGTGGCCCATCTGGGCAACGGCGCCAGCCTGTGTGCCATGACGGACTGCCGGAGCATGGAGACCACCATGAGCTTTACGGCCCTGGACGGCCTGCCCATGGGCACCCGCTGTGGCGCGCTGGACCCGGGCACCGTGCTTTATCTTCAGCAGCAACACGGGCTCGATAACGACGCCCTGCAGGACATGCTCTACAAGGAGTCCGGGCTCAAGGGCATCTCGGGCATCAGCAGCAATATGCAGACCCTGCTGGATGACGACTCGCCGCAAGCGCGGCGTGCCATCGATTTTTTTGTCTATCGCACCGCCCAGGAGATCGGGCGCATGGCCGTGGCCGTGGGCGGCTTTGATGGTCTTGTGTTTACCGGCGGCATCGGTGAACACGCCGCGCCCATTCGCCAAATGATCGTGGACAGACTCAAGGCACTTTTCCCGGTTGCGCTGGATCATGACGCCAACGGGGCGGAGGACCCCGATATCATCTCGACAGAGGACAGTGCCATTACCGTCAGGGTGATTCCCACCGATGAAGAGGGCATGCTGGCGCGCCATACCGTCAGCCTTCTGCGCAGACACGCCGATCAGGACGCATAGGCCGCTCAGCCACTCAGCCGCTTGAACGCCAGACATTTATTTCAGGGAGGAGATCATGTCAGCCACCACGCAGGCGAAGACAGAGGAAAGCACCGTGGACACACAGACGCTGGAACATCTGGATGCCTGGTGGCGCGCCGCCAACTATCTCGCCGTCGGGCAGATCTATCTCAAGGACAATCCCCTGATGCGCGAACCGCTCAGGATCGAGCACATCAAGCCGCGCCTGCTGGGGCACTGGGGCACCTCGCCCGGGCTCAATCTGATCTATACCCACCTGAATCATCAGATCAAAACGCGCGATCTCAACATGATCTATCTGGCCGGCCCCGGGCATGGTGGCCCGGCCGTGCTGGCCAACGTCTGGCTTGAAGGCAGTTACAGCGAACACTTTCCGCAAGTGAGCCGGGATGAAGCCGGCATGCGGGCACTGTTTCGTCGATTTTCAACTCCCGGGGGCATCCCAAGCCACGTCAGCGTTCCCACGCCGGGCTCCATTCACGAAGGCGGCGAGCTGGGTTACGTGCTGACCCACGCCTTTGGGGCGGTATTTGATAACCCCGATCTGATCGCTGCCGCCGTGGTAGGCGACGGGGAAGCGGAAACCGGCCCGCTGGAAGGCTCGTGGAAAGGCATCCGTTTTCTCAACCCGAAGCGCGACGGCGCCGTGCTGCCGATCTTTCACCTCAATGGCTACAAGATTGCCAGTGCCTCGGTCATGGCGCGACAGAGTGACGAGACCCTGACGCACTATTTCAAGGGGCACGGCTACTCGCCGCGTTTTGTCGAAGGCGACGATCCGATGCAGGTGCATCGTGACATGCATGACACGCTGTCAAAGGCGCTGGAAGATATCCGCGAGATCCAGCGTCAGGCGCGTGAACAGGGCAGTCAGGAGATGCCCGAGTGGCCCGTGATCGTCATGCGTACGCCCAAGGGCTGGACCGGCCCGGATCGGGTCGATGGTGTCCCGATTGCCGGCAGCTACCACTCTCATCAGGTGCCGCTGGGCGGGCTCAGGGACAACCCCGAGCATCTGAAGCTGCTGGAGGAGTGGTTCAAGAGCTATCGGCCCGAGGAGCTGTTCGACGACCAGGGGCGCCCGCGGTCTGACATCACCGATCAGGCGCCAGAAGGCGAACGGCGCATGGGGTCCAACCCGCATGCCAACGGCGGGCGGCTGCGCCAGCCCCTGACGCTGCGCGACTGGAGCGATTACGGTGTCTCCGTCGATGACAGCAATCGCGGACGCGAGATGACCAGCTCCACCGAGCGGCTCGGGCAGTTCATGCGCGATATCTATCAGGATAATCCGCACAGCTTTCGCCTTTTCTGCCCCGATGAGACCAACTCCAACAAGCTTGGCGCGGTCTTTGAGGTATCAGATCGCTGCATGATGAGTCCGGTCAACGAGGAGGATGAAGACATCTCCCCCGATGGCCGGGTCATGGAAGTGCTCAGCGAGCACAACTGCCACGGCTGGCTGGAAGGCTACGTGTTGACCGGACGACACGGACTTTTTGCCAGCTATGAGGCGTTTGCCACCATCGTGGATTCGATGGCCATGCAGCACGCCAAATGGCTCGAGCATGCGCGCGAAGTCTCCTGGCGCGAGCCGATTCCCTCCATGAACTATCTGCTGACCTCAACCTGCTGGCGCAACGATCACAACGGTTTCAGCCATCAGGGGCCGGGCTTTATCGACAATCTTTTGAACAAGCAGCCGGAAGTGGTGCGCATCTATATGCCGCCGGATGCCAACTGCCTGCTCTCGGTGGCCGATCACTGCTTTCGCAGTACCGACTACCTCAATGCGATTGTCATCGACAAGCATCCACAGCTGCAGTATCTGAGCGTCGAGGAGGCGCGCGAGCACTGCGCCCAGGGCGCCAGTACCTGGCACTGGGCCTGCAACGAGCGCGACGACCAGGAGGATCCCGACATTGTCATGGCCTGTGCCGGCGACATTGCCACCCAGGAGACCCTGGCCGCCGTTGATCTGCTGCGACACTACATGCCCGAACTCAGCGTGCGGATGGTCAATGTGGTGGACCTGATGAGCCTGCCACCGCGCGAGGCCCATTCCCATGGCATGAGTCAGCAGCGTTTCGTGGAGCTCTTTACGGTCGGCAAGCCCGTGCTGTTTGCCTTTCACGGCTATCCGGGGGTGGTGCATCAGCTGCTGCACGGCCGCTCCAGCAGCGAGCGTTTCCATGTGCGCGGCTATCAGGAGGAGGGGACGACCACCACGCCCTTCGACATGGTGGTGCTCAATCGCATGAGCCGTATCCATCTGGCGCTTGATGCCCTGCGCTATGCGCCGGGGCATCTCAAAAATGCCGTGGGTATCATCGATAAGCTTGAAGGATTGCTGGAGCAGCACCACGCCTGGATTCGCGAGCATTTCGAGGACATGCCGGACATTACCGAATGGCGCTGGAGCAAGGGGGAAAACCCGCTAAAGGACGCCTGAGCGGTCACGACAACCGTCCATGAAAAGGGGCCGATCATGATCGGCCCCTTTTGTATTTTCTGCGCCGGCGATTTCAATCCGGCAATGTCAGCGCCTAGAGATCATCCGGGTCACGGCTTTCCATATCCGGGCGAGTGCGCTGCGGGTCGACGTGATCGCCGCCCTCGGACTCTTCGAAATCGAGCGCCTTGATGTTGGCCTCGATCCCTTCCTCATCGGCTTCGGTCACTTCAAGCTCGTTTTCAAGCTCGGCTTCCTTTTTGTCAATGAGGCGTTCGTCTTCATCCAGTGCGCCGGTTTCTACCAGATCGGCATATTCATCGTTTTCATCGGGCAGGACAGCGGCGTCCTCCGTGGAACCCGTGCCATCATTGATATCTTCCAGATCATCGGTCCAGGCATCCGTTTCCGGCGTAGCGGCAGTAACATCACGGCCGTCGCGTGCCGGACGGTGATCGCTGGGACCCTTCTTTTCCTCGTCCATGAGTACACTCCATCGTTATCAGGGGATGATGAACATCCGTTGCCCTGAGTCTAGAACATTACGGGCCGTTACCCCTGATGGATGTGATGGCCCTGTTTGTATTCTTCAACGCCTTGTGCCATCCGGGCGCGGCGAAAGTGCCAGTACACCATGACGCTGATCAGGGCGGCATAAAAACACCACACCGAGGTGAAGGCCCACATCCGAAACAGGGCGACCACGCTCAGCCCTGCCAGATTGGCAAGGCCCATGATGACCAGCCAGCGCCGGCGCGAGGCCACAAGGGCGCCGCAGGTGGCAATAATGTAAAGGAGGGCCACAAGCATCTCGCGGGTGCGCGGGTTGTGATAGGTGATGCTGTGTCCGCACTGACCGATGTCGGTTGGCAGGGTTGTGAGAAACCAGAGGTTATACAGCGACAGGGCCAGACCCGTCAGCACAAAGGGCAGAACGCGTCGCCGCTCACCGGCGGGCAGGAAGCGCCATACCGCCACCGGCATGACCAGGGGCAGCAATCCCTGGGCATAGAAGACATAGAGCTGGCCGGCCAGCTGCGGCCAGGGCGATTCGAGCCTGCCGTCGATACCCAGCCAGACAATGCCTTCCAGCAGCTGATGTAGCGCAAAAAGCATCGGAATGGCCGCAAGGAACCATGCGCCTTGATGGCGCACCTGAAACAGGGTGGCGATACCCACGCCGGCAATCACGGCGCTGCCGGTAAAGCTTGCTGAAGCTGAAAAACACATGGTGAGGCCTGGCGAGACCGACGAATGGACGGTGGGAGGCGAATGGAGCCCGTCAGAGTAGCGGGGCAGTCGCAAAGGTGCCTTAAAACATGATTGAAAGGTGATGATTTGGTTGCGGCCGTTTAGAATAGCCATTCTTATCGGGCACTTGAGGAAAAGAATCCATGGACGACCTTTCTACGACAGGCGCAGTTGTTGCAGGCGTCGTTGTGCTTGAAGGAGAGCATATCGTGGCCGCCGGCTGCAGTGAGAGCGAGGCCATGGCCAGCGTTCCCCACGCATGGCAGGCAAGCCCCTTGCTGAAATGTGCGCCGGCCTCCATGAAACTGGTGCGCCAGGTACAAAGGCGCGGCAGTGTCCCCTTTGTGGTCGTTGATGACATGCTGTGTACCATTGATGATGTTGATACCCTTCTGCCACCCGACGATGGCACTGACACGCCGGGTAGCCCGGAGGTAGAGCAGCTTCTGGCGCGCGCCGATGCGCTGGTGGCAGACAACGACGAGGATGAGGCGGAGAGCACCGGCTGACTGCGGGGCACACGCCGTTTCCCATCTCATACTGTTCACTGCCAATACCGTGATGTGTTCCATGTCCGACACCCCGATCTCCAGGACTCGCCCCAGCGAGTCCGATCAACCTCTCTGGCTGTTTGGTTACGGCTCCCTGATCTACAAGACCGGCTTTGCCTTCAAGGCGTGTCGGCCTGCCAGCATCAAGGGCTGGACGCGCCGTTTCTGGCAGGGTTCGCACGACCATCGCGGCACGCTTGAATCGCCGGGCCGGGTAGCAACGCTCGTGCCACAGGAGGGCGCCGTCTGTCACGGCATGGCCTATCTGATCGCACCCGATGTGCTTGCCGGCCTCGATGTCCGGGAAAAGAACGGTTACCTGCGCGTAATGACCGATCTTTATTTTGATGACGGTTCCCAGGATGAGGCGCTCGTCTATATGGCGACCGAAGGCAACGAAGCCTGGCTGGGCGAGGCCTCGGCGCTGGAGATTGCCCAACAGATTTCGACGGCGGCCGGCCCCAGCGGACCCAATCGCGATTACCTGCTGATGCTGGCCGATTCGATACGGGACATGGGCCATGACGATGACCATGTCGAGGCCATCGAGCAGGCGCTGTTGGCTCTTGAGGCCAATGTCGACAGATCATGACCGTGCTCGTATAGAGCAGGTCGCAACATCAAAAAGGACCGCTTGTGCGGTCCTTTTGGGTACAGGCGGCTCATGCCGGTTCTGCGCCAATGGGGCAGACTAGAAGGTTTCCCACTCCTCTTCATCGCTGGTAACGCGTGCGCTGCCTTTCGATGCCTCGGGTGCTTGGGCAGGCGTTTTTGCCGGGGAAGAGGCGGGCTGTTTGGATTTTTGGGCTTCAGGCTGGGCAGCCCTGGCAGCCTCGGAGGTTCTGGTGGCCTGTGGTGCCCTGCTGACCGGGGCCGGAGCATCGGCCGTTGAGACTTCCGGCGTCGTCTGCGGGGCGGAGTCATCGGGCAGAATAAACAGATCAACCGAATCACGCAGGGCATGGGCCTGGCGCTCCAGCTCGCCGGCAGCCCGCGCAGCATTTTGTACCAGCTCGGCATTTTGCTGTGTGACCTGGTCGATCTGCGAGATGGCCTGATTGACCTGACCGATGCCGCTGCTCTGCTCCTGTGAGGCCGAGGCGATCTCGGCGATGATTTCGGTGGCCCGCTGGACGGAGTCGACAATGACCTGCATCGTGCTGCTGGCCTGTTCGACCAGGGTCGAGCCGTCGTCCACCCGCTTGAGCGAATTATCGATCAGCTCGCGAATGTCGCCGGCAGCGCTGGCGGAGCGTCCGGCAAGCGCGCGGACCTCACCGGCCACCACGGCAAAGCCCTTGCCCTGTTCGCCGGCACGTGCCGCCTCAACCGAAGCGTTAAGCGCCAGGATATTGGTCTGAAAGGCGATGGAGTCGATCAGGGCAATGATATCGCCCATCTGCTGTGAGCTCTGGCTGATGCCCTGCATGGTCTGTTGTACTTCAACAATCACCTCGCCGCCGCGCTGTGCCTGGCGTGACGCCTCCTGGGCAAGCTGGCTGGCCTGACGCGAGTTCTCGGCATTTTGCGATACCGTTGCCGTCAGCTCTTCCATGCTGGCTGCCGTCTGCTCGAGCGAGGCGGCCTGCTGTTCCGTTCGGGCAGAAAGATCCATGTTGTCGCGGGCAATCAGGCGCGAGTCGTCATTGATGCGATGACTGCCCTGGCGCACGGTGCTGACCGTATGCGACAGGCTCTGCTGGGTTTTTGACAATGCATTGAAGAGTCGACCAATCTCGTTGTCACCGCGCTGTTCGGCGCTCTGCGATAGATCGCCCTTCGCCATGCGCTCAAAATGGGTGACCAGTCGCCTGAGCGGGTTAATGACATTGACCGTGACCCCCCACATCACCACGGCGCTGACAATGATGGCGGCCACCACGGCCATCACCATGACCGTGCGCAGCACCGAGGCGGTCGTTTCGAAACGGGCCTGGAGCTGACCGGCCTGACTGCCATCATCGGAAATCAGCTGTAAAAAAATACCTTCACTATAATGAAGGCCGTAAAACCCGAGCGCACTGACGCCCATGATCAGGGCCAGAAATACGGCAATCACCAGTGTCCAGCTCGTTTTGACGGTCATGTCATCGATCAGCTTCATGTTCGCTCTGCACCCTTTTTTAAACTCTGGGGATTATCTGATGATGCCGTGTTATCGGCCACTCCCGGCAGATCTGAAGGAGACAGGGCGCGTGTCATGTAAAGAGGGGTGAAATACACTACAGAAAAGCGCATCGAGGCCGTTATCAACGAAGAAGGTTCAAAAGAGATAATTGACCCACCATGACCGTACGCTACGACCGCAAGGGTGCCCCCGTGTTACAGCAGTTGCTGCGCAGTGCAGCGCATGCCACTGACTGTGCGTGCAGCATCCTGTACGGCGTCTGCGGTAAGGTCATGGCGGATTACGGCAGCGCCTTGATGCCGGCCATGTCGCGCGACAGGATCGCCATGCTCCGCGATTTGATCGGCAATGATGGTCATCTATGCCTCGAGGATGTTCGGGCCGAGGCGCTTCTGGCTGACTTCCCCTGGCCGGAAAACACCGCCTTCGCGGCGTTGACCCTGGTGCGATCGGGGGCCGACGAATTTCTGGGCATTCTCGTGGTCTGCGATGTTCGATCGCGCCGGGAGTTGAGCACAGCCCAGCGCTATGTGCTGCGTACCCACGCCGCTCAGATTGGCTATCACCACGATTGTCAGCAGGTGCGTGAACCGATCACTATCGCCAATACCGACAGTGGCGAGCGCCTTCGGCTGCTGGAGTCGGTCGTGGTTCACGCCAATGATGCCATTCTGATTACCGAAGCCGAGCCGGTGGGTCTGCCCGGACCGCGCATTGTCTACTGTAACGCCGCCTTTACCCGTACCACCGGCTACAGCGAGGCCGAGGTATTGGGTAAAACCCCCCGTATTCTGCAAAACGGGCGCACCGATCGACAGGTGCTGGACCGTTTGAGGGCGTCACTGGAAAAGTGGCAGCCCATCGAAGTCGAGCTTTTGAACACCCGTCGTGATGGCACCGAGTTCTGGGTTGAGGTCAGCATCGTGCCGGTAGCCAACGAGCGCGGCTGGTTTACGCACTGGATTTCGGTGCAGCGCGATATCAGCGAGCGCAAGCGCGCCGAGGAGATCGAGCAGCAGGCCCGTCAGGCGCAGGCAGAAAACATGGCGCTGGAAGCACGGCTGCTGGAGCGTCAGCGTATCGAGCGGGAGCTCTCCTGGGCGGCGACCCATGACAACCTGACCGAGCTTTATAACCGCGCCTGGATCATGGGCCGACTGCGTGAGCTGCTCTCCATGGCCCCGTCATTGCACCCCGAAGCGGCCGTGCTGTTCATGGATCTGGATCGCTTCAAGCTCGTCAACGACAGTCTCGGCCATCGCGCCGGCGACCAGCTGCTATCCGACATGGCCCGACGGCTTGAATCCTGTCTGCGCAGTACCGATACCCTGGCCCGGGTGGGTGGCGACGAGTTCGTGGTGCTGATCGAGGATATCTCTCCGGGACAGGCCGCCGGTGAGGTGGCCCATCGCATTGCACAGGCGCTGCAAAAGCCCTTTAGAATTCAGGGTCAGAATATCTTCTCTTCCAGCAGCATCGGTATCGTGCTGCTGGAGGCGCATTACCACATGCCCGAAGAGCTGCTGCGTGATGCCGATACCGCCATGTATGTGGCCAAGGAGGAGGGCATCGGGCGCTACGTTTTCTTTACGCCCTCCATGCGTGACAGCGTGGTAGAGACGCTGGCGCTGCAAAACGACCTGCGTCATGCCATGGCACGCGAAGAGTTTACGCTGTGCTATCAGCCCATTCATGAGCCGCACTCGCGTGTGATCAGAGGCATCGAGGCGCTGTTGACCTGGCAGCACCCCGAGCGGGGCAGCGTGGCGCCGGAAGTCTTTATCGACATGGCCGAGGAGCTGGGCATCCTGCGTGATATCGGCCAGTGGGTCATGCATGAGGCCTGTCACCAGCTGGCGGTGTGGCGTCAAGCGTATCCGCAGGCCAGTGAGCATCTGACACTGAGCATCAATGTGTCGGCCCAGGAGCTCAAGCATCACAGTTTCAGGAGTGATCTCATCTCGGCGCTGGAAAGCAGTGGTGTGCCAGCGAATCTCCTGCAGCTCGAGATCAACGAAGGGGTGTTTCGCTATCATCCCGAGGTTATCGGTCAGATACTGCATGACATTCGCGCGCTGGGCGTGAGCATCGTGCTGGATGACTTCGGTACCGGTTATTCGGCGCTGAGCTATATCGATCAGTACGAGATTGATGCCATCAAGGTGGATCGCGCCTTTGTGCTGCGCATGGTGCTGCATCAGCGCTCCATGGCGATCATGCAGAGCCTTTTATGGCTGGGCAGAACCCTTGAGCTGGATATCGTGGCTGAGGGCGTGGAAACGCTGGAGCAGCTGGAAATGTTGCAAAGCCTTGGGTGCCCTCTGGCGCAGGGCTATTTTCTCTCTCGGCCCATGACCCCCGAGCAGATCGCGCGCCTGATCTCAAAACGCGAAGGAGCTCCCTCCGGGGCGCGTTCGGCGCTGCCTTTGTTGACGCCCTGGTCGGCAGCCGATCCTGACCCGAGCGGTTGTGCCTGATATGGGACAACGGCCGCTGGCGCTGACAGTCACTGTCAGCGCTGGCGGCCGTTTTTTATTGTCTGTGTGTCACGCACAAAAAGGGCAGGACAGCATGCGCTGTCCTGCCCTTTATATTACCGATCGATAAAAACGTATCCCATCGATCGATCAAGGCGATCAGTAGTGGATAACGGTCCGGATCGACTTGCCTTCATGCATCAGCTCAAAGGCTTCATTGATCTGTTCCAGCGGCATGGTATGCGTCACGAACGGATCCAGATCGATCTTGCCGCCCAGATAGTCGTTGACCATGCCCGGCAGCTGCGAGCGGCCCTTGACGCCACCAAAGGCGGAGCCTTTCCAGACGCGACCGGTCACCAGCTGGAAGGGACGGGTGCTGATCTCCTGACCGGCGCCGGCCACACCAATGATGATGCTCTCGCCCCAGCCCTTATGGCAGCACTCCAGCGCCGAGCGCATGACATCGACATTGCCGATGCACTCAAAACTGAACTCCACGCCGCCGTCGGTCATTTCGACGATCACTTCCTGGATCGGGCGATCATGATCCTTCGGGTTGACGAAGTCGGTGGCACCCATGGAGCGTGCCAGCTCGAACTTGTCCGGGTTGGTGTCGATGGCAATGATGCGCGAGGCCTTCGCCTGAACCGCGCCCTGAATGGCGGCAAGGCCGATACCGCCGAGACCGAAGATGGCGACCGTATCGCCTTCCTTGACCTTGGCGGTGTTGTGGACCGCCCCGATGCCGGTGGTGACACCACAGCCCAGCAGGCAGGCCTTTTCCAGCGGCGCTTCCTCGTTGATCACTGCCAGCGACACCTCGGCCACCACGGTGTACTCACTGAAGGTGCTGGTGCCCATGTAGTGATAGATGGGCTCACCGTTGTAGGAAAAGCGCGTGGTGCCATCCGGCATCAGGCCCTTGCCCTGCGTGGTACGCACGGCCGAGCACAGGTTGGTCTTGCCGGAGCGGCAGAACTTGCACTCACCGCACTCGGCGGTATAGAGCGGAATGACGTGATCGCCCGGCTGGACGCTGGTCACGCCTTCGCCGACGGCCTCGACGATACCGCCACCTTCATGGCCCAGCACGGCCGGGAAGATACCTTCCGGATCATCGCCGGAGAGCGTGAAGGCATCCGTATGGCAGACACCGGTATGCGTAATGCGCACCAGCACTTCACCCTTGCGGGGCGGTTCAACATCAATTTCGACGATTTCGAGCGGTTTGCCCGGCCCGAAGGCGACAGCAGCACGTGATTTCAAGTGACTCTCCTTGAGGTTGCGAAGGGTCTGATGACCAGACCACAGGCTATTTCAGATAGGAACGGATCAGTGAGGCCATCTCATCAGCGCGAGCGGTACGCTCTTCGTCGCTGGCGGCGGCATCACCGAAGGTCTCACGAATATGCGTTTCCATCATCTCTGACATCAGACCGTTGATGGCACCGCGCATGGCCGCGATCTGTTGAAGAATCGGGGCGCACTCGGCGCCGGCTTCCAGCTGACGTTCCAGCGCCTCGCACTGGCCTCGAATGCGACGCACCCGGGTAAGAACACGCTTTTTGGCAGCAGGTGAATGCGGCATGACAACGTCTCTAGATACTATACCCCAGTATGGTAAAGACATTTTGATACGGATGCATCCCCTCGATGGTCGGGGCTCAAGGTTTCCCCATTGACGCCGGAAGATCTCCTGTCACGCGCATCAACGGTCATATATTAATGTAAAAACACTTGAGACCGGCGGCCGGCAAGGCCATCATCGGCGGCCTTCTCGCCACAATGCCCAACGGGTCGGCGAGACCACGACCGGGGTGGCATCGGGTCGGGGTGTGCTGAATCTTTCTGATGAAAAGTTGGTTGCCCACTACCGATAAGACCCTTACCACTGTTGACTTTCCCGATCTGGAATTGACTCCATGAACAAGGTTCTGATTATTGGCGCCGGTGGCGTCGGTGGCGTTGTTACCCACAAGTGTGCGCAGCATCCTGAAGTGTTTGGCGAGATCTGCCTTGCCAGCCGCAACGAAGCCAAGTGCAAGGCAATCGCCGACCAGCTTTCGCGCCCTATTCAGACTGCGCAGGTCGATGCCGATGATGTCGAAGCACTGGTCGCGCTGATTGAATCGTTCAAGCCGGATGTCCTGATTCATGTGGCCTTGCCCTATCAGGATCTGACCATCATGGAAGCCTGCCTGCGCACCAGCGTGCCCTATCTGGACACGGCCAACTACGAACATCCCGACGAGGCGAAGTTCGAGTACAAGGAGCAGTGGGCCTTTCAGGATCGCTACGCGAAAGCAGGCAACATGGCCACGCTCGGCTGCGGTTTCGACCCGGGCATGACCAACATCTACTGCGCCTATGGCCAGAAAAACCTGTTTGACGAGATCCACCGCATCGACATTCTCGATGCCAACGGTGGCGATCACGGCTATCCGTTTGCCACCAACTTCAATCCCGAGATCAACATTCGCGAGATCACCGCGAACGGTCGCTACTGGGAGAAGGGCGAGTGGGTCGAGACCGCGCCGCTGGCCGAAAAGCGCACCTTCGATTTCGACGGTATCGGCGAAAAGGATCTGTACCTGCTCTATCACGAAGAGCTGGAATCGCTTTCGCAGAACATCAAGGGCATCGAGCGCATTCGCTTCTGGATGACCTTTTCCGAGAAATACCTGACGCATCTGAAGGTGCTGGAAAACGTCGGCATGACCAGCATCGAGCCGATCAGCGTCAACGGCTGCGAGATCTCGCCGCTGCAGTTTTTGAAGTCCGTTTTGCCGGACCCGGCATCGCTCGGGCCGCGTACAAAGGGCAAGACCAACATCGGCGTTATTCTCGACGGCATCAAGGATGGCAAGCGTCGCAAGGTGTATATCTACAACATCTGCGATCACGAGAAGTGCTATGAGGAAGTGCAGTCCCAGGCGATCTCGTTTACCACCGGTGTCCCAGCGGTGACCGGCGCCATGCTGATGCTGGAAGGCATCTGGAAGGGTGAGGGCGTGTTCAACGTCGAGCAGCTTGATCCGAACCCCTTCATGGAGCGCATCGGTGATATGGGTCTGCCCTGGCAGATGGTCGAGCTCGACCCCGATCAGGACCCGCTGGGCTGATGATCGACGAACGCATCGACTTTGACATCCACACCTGCCCGTCTCCGGCCTATGTGGTCGATGACGCGCTGCTCAGGCGCAATCTCGAACGGCTTGGCCAGGTGCAAAAGGACAGCGGGGCAAAAATCCTGCTGGCGCTCAAGGGCTTTGCCCTGTGGGACAGCTTTCCGCTGGTACGCCAGTATCTGGTCGGCACCACCGCCAGTGGGCAGGATGAGGCGCGCCTGGGGGCCGAGACCTTCGGCGGCGAAGTGCATGTCTACTCGCCGGCCTTTACCGAGGCCGAAATGGCGGAAGTGCTGCGCTACGCGGATCATCTGAGCTTCAACTCGCCGGGGCAGTGGCGGCGTCATCGCGACACGGTCGCGTCGTCGCCGCGTCGTCCCTCCTGTGGGCTGCGAGTCAATCCCGAGCATTCCACCGGGGCCGTCGCGCTTTATGATCCCTGCGCGGCGGGCTCCCGATTGGGCACTCGCGCGGGCGATATAGCCCCTGGTGATCTCGACGGGCTGGAAGGGCTTCACTTTCACACCCTGTGTGAGCAGAACAGCGACGCGCTGGAAGAGACACTGGCGGCGTTCGAGCAGAAGTTCGGCCAGTATCTGAAGGATATGCGCTGGGTCAACTTCGGTGGTGGCCATCACATTACCCGTGATGACTACGATGTGGCGCGGCTGGTGCGCGTGATTCGTGACTTTCGCGCGCGCTATCCGCACCTGGAGGTCTATCTGGAGCCGGGCGAGGCGATCGCGCTCAATACCGGCTATCTGGTCGCGACCGTGCTGGACATCGTCGACAACAACGGGCCGATCGCCATTCTCGACACCTCCGCCACGGCGCATATGCCGGACGTGCTGGAGATGCCGTATCGTCCCGAAATCATCGGCGCTGGCCATTCGGGCGAGAAGGCGCACACCTATCGTCTGGGCGGCATGACCTGTCTGGCCGGCGATGTCATCGGCGACTACGCCTTTGACGCACCGCTTGAGATCGGCGATCGGTTGGTCTTTACCGACATGGCGCACTACACCATGGTCAAGACCACCACCTTCAACGGCATTCGTCTGCCCTCGATCTGCCGGATCGATGAAAAAAGCCGCGAGATCCGAACGGTCAGAACCTTTGGCTATGTCGACTACATGCAGCGCCTGAGCTGATCAGCCGGCGGTCATGGCCATACCCAACGCCCCGCATCTGCGGGGCGTTTTTTATGGTGCTTGAGCGATTGACTCGCGTCACTCATGACATATGAACCATTTCTGATACGCTCCTGGCTTCGCCACCAGCCTTGCGAGTAAGAAAGCATGAACAACCAGATCCATATTTTCGGTCCGCAGTTCAGTACTTTCGTGCGTAGCGTACAGCTATGCTGCGAGGAGAAGGGTATTCCCTACACGGTCGGGACTCGCGTGGACGGTGAGGACATCGAGTTCAAGGGTGCTCAGCACCTTGACTGGCACCCCTTCGGCAAGGTGCCGGTTCTGCTCCACGGTGATCGTCACCTGATTGAGACCGTCAGCATCTGTCGCTATCTTGATGCTGTGTTTGATGGCCCGGCCCTTCAGCCCGACGATCCATGGATGCGTGCACAGGTCGACCAGTGGGCAGCCATCCTGTCGCTGTATATCGACCAGACCCTGGTACGTGATTATCTGTTGGAGTTTGCCATCCCGAAGGGCGAAGACGGCACGGTGCGAATGGACAGGGTCAGGGAAGCCGAGCCGGAAGTGAAGCGCACGCTGGCGCTTCTGGAAACGCAGCTGGGTGACCGGGAATACCTGGTGACGGATCGCTTTACCCTTGCCGATGCCATTGCAGTGCCCATGCTCGATTACCTCTTTAGGCTGCCTGCCATGGGGGCACTGATAACTGAAACGCCGCGATTGAAGGACTATGTTGAGCGGCTGCGCGCGCGGCGCTCGGGAAGCCGGGTACTCATTGAGGCAGGGGTGGCAGGTATTTGAGGCGTTAGCCGCAACAGTAACGTGCTATCCCAAACGCCCCGCATCCGCGGGGCGTTTTTTGTGTCGTCTCTGTTGCGGCTCGTTGTCAGCGACTGGCCACGCGCCGTTCGAGACGTGACAGCAGCCGCACCAGTGGCCAGAGCATGAGGAAGTAGATCAGGGCGGCCGCAATCAGTGGCGTCGGGTTATAGGCCATGCCCTGCACGATGCGCGCCGAGCGCAGCAGTTCCGGCAGGGTGACCACCGAGGCCAGCGATGTGGCCTTCACCAGCTCAAGCGTGTTGCTGACCAGTTCCGGCAGCACGTTGCGAAGGGCCTGCGGAGCGATGATGAATCGCAGCGCCTGCAGTCGGGAAAGCCCGGTGGAGCGTGCGGCTTCCATCTGCCCGCGGCCGATGGAAGCCAGGCCCGCCCGCAGTATCTCGCCATAGTAACCGGCGCTGTTGAGCGTCAGGGCAACCACCACTGCCGTGAAGGGCGAAAGTGTCACGCCCAGAAACGGTGCCCCGTTGTAGATAAAGATCAGCAGCACCAGCGGCGGGAAGGCACGGAAAAAATCCACATAGGCGATCAGGAAGGGCGTTAGCCATCGCCGACGCAGAAAATTGAGCGTGGCGATCAGCATGCCGGCGGCCAGGCCCATGGGCACAATGATGACGGCCAGCAGTAGTGTCCAGCCCAGCCCGCGCAGCATGATCGGCCAGTACTCGATCAGTGTCTGCAGATTGAAAAACATTTCTGTAAAAGACCCCATCGACCGGCTCCTTTAATGCTGCCAGCGATAGTGGCGTTCGACCCAGCGGCTCATGGCCACCAGCGGCACGAAAAGCACCACATACATCAGCGCTGCCAGGGTCAGTGGCGACGGGTTGGCGACAATGGACTGCGCATTGGTCGCCTGATTGAGAATCTCGGAGACCGAGATGGCACTGCCCAGCGAGGTCGACTTGCTGATCTCGATGGTCCGGTTGGTCAAAAGCGGCACGGCCAGTCGTACGCCCTGGGGCAGCACAATATGTACCAGAGTCTGGAAAAAGTTCAGACCGGTGGCGCGCCCGGCCTCCCACTGCCCGCGGTTGACCGAGGTAATGCCGGACCAGAAGATCTCTTCGGCGAAAGCCGCCAGGATCAGCGCCAGACTGGCCACTGTTGCGACAAAGGGCGAGAGGCTCAGGCCGGCGTAGGGCAGGGCAAAATAGGCACACATGATCACCACCAGCGGTGGCACGGCGCGCAGAAAATCCACCAGAAACTGCATGGGCCAGTTGATCAGGCGCACACCGAACGCACGCAACAGCGCCAGCAACAGTCCGGTACCGATGCCAATACTGACCACCAGCAGCGTCATCTGCAGCGTCAGCACAAACCCTTCCCACAGCATCGGGAAAAAGCGCTGCATGGTGTCGAAATCGAAATAAAGATCGAGCACCTGATCCATTAGCGATGCTCCATCAGGCGACTCAGGAACTCACGGGTACGCGGCTGGGTGGGTGCCGTAAACAGCGTCTCGGGTGGCCCCTGTTCGATGATGGCCCCCTCGTTCATGAAGACCACGCGATCGGCCACATCACGGGCAAATCCCATTTCATGGGTGACGATTACCATGGTCATCTTCCTGTCGCGCAGCCGACGCATCACCGAAAGCACTTCGCCGACAAGTTCCGGGTCCAGCGCCGAGGTCGGCTCATCAAAGAGCATGATGTCGGGATCGAGCGCCAGCGCACGGGCGATACCGACACGCTGCTGCTGACCGCCGGACAGATTCCCCGGATGAGCATCATGCTGTTTGGCCAGCCCGACTTCCTCGAGTGCGGCCATGCCGCGTGTCCGGGCATCTTCCCTGCTCAGGCGATGGACCCGGCGCAGCGCCAGCGTGACGTTGCCCAGCGCTGTCATGTGCGGGTAAAGATTGAACTGCTGAAAGACCATGCCGATCGAGCGACGCACCTGATCCAGGTTGACGCCCTGCTCGGTAATGCACTGATCCCGGAACCGGATTTCGCCGCTATCGGGGGGCTCCAGCAGGTTCAGGCAGCGTAGTAGTGTGGACTTGCCCGACCCCGACGGGCCGATCAGGACCACGACTTCCCCCGGTGCCACGTCGAGATCGGAGGGCGATAGCGCCGTGATGCTGCCAAAGTGTCGACTGATGCCCTGAGCACTCAGTATCGGAGTCATGGGGTCGTATCCATACGGTTCTCCATGTGTTTGTCCATCAGAGCGTCACGACGCCTCAGGGCGTCTGGTCCTTCTGATCAAAGGTCAGCTCATAGCCGGGCATACCGGGTTGGCCGTGACCCACCGAGATCATGGTCATCGCGCTGCCCGGGCGCGGCTTGCTGCCAAACCAGTTCTCGTAGAGTTCTACCAGGGTGCCATCGGCCTTCATCTGTTCGATCGCACGATCCGCGCGGTTACGCAGTTCGCGATTTTCCCTTGAAAAGACCAGTCCCACCGTGGTGCCGGTGCCGACATCAAACGCCACGGACAGGCGCGGTTGCTGCTCGGCAATATGGCTGGCCGTCGGGCCACCTGCGATGTTGGCGTCTGCCTGACCGCTCATGACCGCCTGCACGGCGTCGGTATTCTTGTCGTAGCGCTGAACGTCAAAGCCGTACTCCTCCTGATGCTCGCTGGCCCAGTTTTCTGCTACCGAGCCGCTGTTGACGGCAATCGTCATGCCCTCAAGCCCTTCGGGACCCTCGATGCTGGTATCTTCTGTGGTCAGAAACCCGAGCTGATTGTCCATGTAGCCTTCGGTAAAGAGCATCTTTTCGGCGCGTTCACGGGTGATGTCGGTGGGGGCCAGAATCATGTCGTAGCGGTCGGCATAAAGGCCGCCAAAGATGCCGCTGAACTGCACATCCATGACATCGACATCGTCATAGCCCAGACGCTTTGCCAGCTCGTTGACCAGGTCGATCGAAAAGCCGCGATAGCCGCCGTCCGGGTTTACCGTTGCAAACGGGGGGTAGCCGACATCGGAGGCGGCACGAAGCGTTTTTGATGCCGGCTCGGCCTGCGCGGCCTGAGAGATGAGAGGAAAAGCGGCGGCGCCGGCCAGCGCCAGCATGCGAAGCGTTTTGCCGAAAGTCATGAGCGTTCCCTGAATGTTTTTGAAAAAGTGTTTTAAAAAGTGCTTGAAGACACGACCCTGCTGGCACGTTACAGCGCGACCTGACGGGCTCGTGCCATTTCGCGATCGATACTGAAAAGACTGCCCAGATAGTGATCCACCTGACGGTCGATCAGCTCCATGAAACCGCCGCCGGGGGTGAAGGTCAGCTCCCCGAAATAGATCTCGTCATCAAGGATGTAGAAATCCACCCGGACGTAATCAAAGCCTTCCGACAGCTGCTCGGACAGTGCCAGCGCCCGGTCAAAGCCTGCCGGTTTCTCAACGGTCGAGACGTCCTCGATCTCCCGGGTTTCAACGCGTACAGGCTGCCAGTCCGGCGTGAGGCACACGCGCTGATGGCCGCCTTCCTGAAAGCGCCCCACCATGATCTGAACAATGACGGTCAGTTCGCCGTTGCGGCGAAAGCAGTGAAACTTGTAGTCGCTGGGGGGGATCACGGGGTCACTGCCCAGGCGCTCCTCGAACAAAAGCCGAGGCTTGATGGCGCGATACTGGGTTTCGCGATTGACGCGCGAGAAGTCGTCATCCAGCCAGTTCCGGGAGATGTCGTAGAGCTCGGGAAACGTCCAATCGGACTTGTCCTCGACCAGCAGGTTGTAGCCGCTGCCGTGGTTGCCCTTCATGACAAAGCGGTCGGGCAGTGCCTTCAGGAGTTCGGGCGTCAGCTCATCGGCGGTGGCGTAGCAGGGGATCAGGTACTGCTCGCCGATACGCTCGCGCACGTAGTCCCGCACGGCGATCTTGTCGCTCAGTACCGACATCGACGGCGTCGGATGGAGCTTGCGATAGCCGATCTTCTCGCTAAAGGTTTTGGGGTTTGAAAGGTCGGGCAGCACGCCGAAAGCGCGCCGGTGGCGCAGCATGGTGAAATGACGATCGGAAAGACGCGCCATGACACATCGGGTCAGTGCTTGTCGCCAGGAGACTGAGCGCAAGGGATCCTCTGAGGGTCGTTGTTTTATCGATAAGGGCACGCGGAGTGTAGAACAGTTTTTTTGATGCGAAGCCAGACATTGTGCCGATGTGTGCTTTGCCGATGAGCTGACTTCATGCATTGAGCGTGGGAGTACCGTCTGGTCGAGCCCCCGGGGGGTGTGAAGTGCCCCGGGAGCATCAGCACTGAATCAGTCGTGCTGCCTGACCAGACGATCACGCCCCGCGCCCAGCGCCACGACCATCGCCCCCAGACCGATCAGCCCCAGCAGAATGCCCACGACGTCCCAGCCGCCGGACCAGTCATGCAGAAGGCCGACCAGCAACGGGCCGAAGGCAGCCAGCACGTAGCCAAACCCCTGTGCCATGCCGGAAAGCTCGGCGGCCGTATCGGCATCCGGCGCGCGCAGCGCCAGCAGCGTCAGCGCCATGCTGAACGTGCCGCCCTGGCCCAGACCCAGAATCACGACCCACAGCCACAGGCTCTGTGTCGGGGCATATAGACAGCCTGCCAGACCACACAGGGTGAGCAGCATCACGCTGATCAGCACGGCGCGCTGATCCTTCATGCGGCCACCGATCAAGGGCGCCAGGATGGCGGTAATGACCTGACACAGAATCGAGATCGACAGTGCCAGGCCGGCCGTGACCGGGGACACGCCGCGGTCCTGCAAAATGGTCGGCAGCCAGCCGAACACCGTATAGGCCAGCGACGACTGCAGCCCCATAAAAAGCGTCACCTGCCAGGCCAGGGCGTTGCGATACAGAGGGTGGCTACTCGGGGGACGCACGCGAGCGGTATGGGTAACACGAAGCTGCGGGATCCACACCAGTGCGGCAATCACGGCGGGGAGCAGCCAGAAGGCGAGCGACGGCTCCCACTGCTCACCAAACGCCTGACGCAGCGGCTCGGTGGCCCCGGCGGCCAGCGAGGCGCCTAGATTGAGCGCCACGGTATACAGCCCGGTCATGAGGCTGACCCGGGTCGGGAAGTCACGTTTGACGATGCCCGGCAGCAGCACGTTCATGATGCCGATACAGGCACCGGCCAGCGCCGTGAACACGAAAAGCCCCAGCGTGCCGCTTAGAGGGCGCGCCAGCAGCGTGATCGCCAGCAGGATGAGAATGACAAAGATGGTGCGCTCAGGCCCGATGCGTCGCGACAGTCTGGGCGCCAGCGGCGCCGCAAGCCCCAGGCAGATGACCGGCAGCGTGGTCAAAACGCCCTGGGCGGCCGGCGACAGCGACAGCCCCTCGGCGATATTTTTCAGCACCGGGGACACGCTGGTCAGCGCCGGTCGCAGGTTGATGGCCACCAGCAACAGCCCCACCAGCGCCAGCGCCCCCTGATACCCCTTTTTCGTGAAGCTTACCGATGACATGCAACGACATTCCTGATTGGACAAAAAAGTGCCCCATTCTGGGGCAGAATGTCGCATCAGGATAGCGGCCGCACCCTCGGGGGTCGCCGATGAGCAGGTTGTCGTCACCTCCTGTGTGACTCTCTGTGTGACTCTCTGTGTGACTCTCTGTGTGACTCTCTGTGTGGCTCTGACTCTGGCTCAGCCGAGGGTCGGGGCATTCCCGGGGAATGGCCGTGATTCTGACGATTCAGGCATGGCGCAGTGCCGCCCGCAGGGCAAGGCAGTCCTTTAAATGGTAATCGGTATGCTCGGGGCAGGCGTTATCCGGCACATTGACCATGACCGTACGGGTGCCTGCCGCGCGTCCGCACTGCATATCCAGCGGGCTGTCGCCCACCATCACCAGCTCGGAAGGCGCCACGCCCCAGTGCCTGATGAAGTGCTCAAGCCCGCCCGGGTGCGGCTTGGGCGGCGCATCTTCCCGGCCCAGCACATCTTTACGATCAAAGCAGTCGGTCAGGCCAATCACCTCCAGCGTGATATGGGCCAGTTCGCGCGCGTTGCGGGTCAGAATGCCGAGTCGGTAATCGCGTGCGCAGAGTTCCCGTATCAGCGCTATCGCGCCCTCGGCCGGCGTCGAGCGGCCGGCCAGCTCGCGCTCGTGATCCATCAGCCAGGCATGACTGGCGCGGCGTTTTTCCTCAGGCAACGCCTCAAGATGCTCGAGGATGTCGCTGTCATCGGGGATTTCCAGTTCGCGCCGGATGAGCTGAAAATCATGCACGCCCACGGTCAGCGTGCCATCCATATCGAACACCCAGTGCCGGCAGTCGTTGAGAGAAGCGATGGTCATGAGACACCCATGGTCAGGGAGAGACTGTCATGGTGGCACGCCGGAGCGACGTTGGCAGGGCCTGTCTTGCAGATTTCTTCAGGTAGAGAGAAAGTCGAGAGTTGGATCAACCTTGAGACAACCCCTGCCACGCGAAAGGAGCTTTCCATGAACATTGCAAAAGCAGTCCTCGTGACAAGCGCCGTAATGCTGACAGCAGCGGCCGGGCCGGTACTGGCGGCTGACAACACCGCGGATTGCAGTCAGTTAAATGGCGCACCGGGAGAAGACGGCAAAACCGGCACGGCGGCCTGTCCACGGGGTGGCCATGGCGGGGCGGGTGTGGACGGGGAAAACGGTGGCAGGGGTGGTGATGGGGGCGACGGCGGTGCCGGAGGCAAGGGTGGTGATGGAGGAAAAGGGGGCGCTGGCGGCAAGGGCGGTGACGGTGGCAGGGGCGGCGATGGCGTTAGCGGCCCTGATGGACAGAATGGTCGCGATGGCGCCGACGGGAAGGATGGCTAAACCGATCAAGCGACAATAGCAGGGCCGTGGTCGCTGATGCTGACCCGGTCCGGAAAGCCCCGTCACGAAGCCCGCACGATCGTGACAGGGCCCTTGCCAAACCCGGCGGCCGGGCTGTCCGGGGAAGCCACTCGGAGCACGGACGTCAGGCCGGTAGCGGGGCAGGCACATTAGCATGACGCTGGTGATCATCTGACGATGGCAGGGTGTCCCGGGTTATCTCCTGATCGGTGGTCTCTACCAGGCAGGGCTGCTCGTGTTCGGCTTCCAGGGTGTCGGCCACATGAAAGTGACCGGCACTTTGCGCCTGTTGTCGGGCACGCGCATCAAGCGTTCGGGTCGCTTCCAGGGTCTGCGTCGAGAGCGCGGCATTGCGCCGGGTAGCGGAGGCAATGTTTTGAATGGCGTGCTCCATCTGCTGCACGCTGTCGCGCTGTTGATGACTGGTGTGGGCAATCCCTTCAAGCAGCTCGGTCAGTGCTTTCGCATGCCCGCCGACCTGATCAAGCGTCTCCTCGGACTGTTTGATCAGGGTAGCGCTCTGCGACACCGTGTCATGCGTGGTGGTGATCAGTTCACGGATATTGCGGGCGGCTTCGGCCGAGCGGTTGGACAGGGCACGAACCTCGCTGGCCACCACGGAAAACCCGCGCCCCTGCTCTCCGGCCCGGGCGGCCTCGACCGAGGCATTGAGCGCCAGCAGATTGGTCTGAAAGGCGATGGCGTCGATCAGGGTGATGATGTCCAGCGACTCACGTGATCGGGCCAGCGCCGTATCGATCATGTCGGTGGCCCTGAGCGTCTGACCATTGGCGGTTTCCAGCTGGGCTGTCGTCGCGCCGGCCAGCTCACGGCACTGGCGCGCATGGTCAGCCGTCTGCGCCACGCTGGCCATGATGGCGGCCATGCCGGCCGTGGTCTTCTCGACCGCACCTTCCTGCTGCTGGCACTGGTCGGCCAGCACATGACTGTTGCGCGCCAGAGCGCTGGCATCCTCCTGCTGGGCGTGGCTGTCCTTTTGCAGCTGCCGGGCCAGGTCACGCAGGGCATGCTGCATGCCCATCATTCCCTCGACGAGATCACGAATATCACGCAATCGACAGCGCATGGGTTCGGGGGTATCCAGATGGCCCTGGCTGATGCGCTGAAAGGTATGGCGTATATGATCCAGCGGCCGCAGGACGTATCGGCGTGAGAGCATCACGATGCCCCCGACCAAGGCGAACATGACCAGCGCCGCCAGGGGACCGCCCCACTGAACCCACTGAAGATTGCGTGCCATGCCCTGCGAGGCGGCCAGCACGCCGGCATTGCCCGCCTCTGCAAGCTGTTGCATCGACTGGTCCAGCTCGGCAGTGAGCGCGTTGGCCTGCTCGGAAAGCTGCTGATAACGCGAGATATCCCACTGCGCCAGCGCTTCGAAGGCGGGGGTAATCGCCTCCTCGGTCAGGGCGGTAATATCGGCACGCACCTGATCCACCAGCGCCTGCTGGGGGGAGGGCAGTGCCTGTGCCGGCCATTGAGCAAAGCCCGTGCGCGCCTGCTCAAGGCTTTTTTCTGCACTTTCCCAGGAGAGGCGCGCCTGTTTGACCTTCAGGCGGTTGTATTGTGTCTGATAGGTATCCAGCAGCACCCGGGTACGCATGAGATCGCTGTACACCGTATTGGCCGTGCCCAGCTGCTGAATGTTGAGCGTGTAGAGCGTATTAAAGGCCGTGCGTCCCTGTTGCAGAGCGGCCGCGCTTCCCAGTCCCAGTAGCAGCATCATTGCCAGAAAAAGCCCCAGCACCCCAAAGAGACCGGTGCGAAGTGTCAGCCTGAACATGGTTTAGCCCTTTTTTATTCGACGCAGTAATACCCAGGGGCGAATAACACCACACCTATGTAAATTTTTTGTTACATAAAGTGGCTTATTGTGAGCGACAAGCTCCGGTATTGGCGCCGCAGTAAACCGGCGTCCAATTCCGCCGATATAAGGGGCTCGATGGTTCACACGAATGGCGTAACAGGAGAGGGCAGACCCATGAGCACCCTGCTTGGCATCAATACCGTGTTTTGTGAAGAGTGTGGCGCCCACGCACGGGTCCATACTTCCCAACCCTGTCAGGACTGTGGCGGGCACTTTATCTCTCTTGCCGCCCCGGTCGAATCGCGCCGGGCGCCAGCAGCGTTAACGCCTTCAGCCTCCAGAGCCGTGGGCGCCGGTCGCTGGTGGCAACTCCTGATCGCAAGTCTGGGATTTATCGGCCTGCTCTGTATCTGATTCTCAATTCCTGCATCACCTGTCAAACGCCATGGCGCGAGGAGAAGACGGCAGAAGACAACCAGAGTGCCGTGGGTGGATGTCAGCTCCCCGACAACGGGCGGTAGTCAAAATGGACCGGCGTGGTGTGGCTGTCTGATATTACCTGGCGATTGGAGGCGGGCTGTCGGTGCGGTCAGCGCTGTCAGGATCCTGCTATCGACTCGTTGCGATCACCTGCCTAAGCGAAACAGTGACTCCTCGATTCAGCGCTTTCAGTGCTCTCTTTTTCATGAAAGGCGGCGGTGCCTTTTGTTGATCGTTCTATATCCGGCTCGTAGTAGAGAGGGCAGTTGCTGCTGATGATGGAGCGCATCGAACAGAGCAGCGAAAAGAGGGAGGTATATAAAAGGGAATATAGTGTTGGAAAGTGCTTTTTAACGGCGCTCCCCGTCAGGATTCTTTTTAAGTCTGAATAAATTGTTTTTTATGAATTTTTAAATTTATTGGAAGGTTGGTATGCCACTATGTATACCACAACCTCTGTAAATTACAAAGTTTTGTACTGTTGGGTTATTGATATCACTTGAGCTACTGGCTCGCCTGATGTTTCAATGAGCTACCTATAGGTAGTATCTATATCGTCGGTTAACTACAGAGATATGCTACAACAATATTTTATAGCATGCGTATTTCAAAAGATCGGTAGCTGTTTCTGATCTGCAAGTTATTTATATTTTTTTGGTGTAAGTCATCTTATAAGTATTCAGTTAGCACCTTTGTGATTCCTATCATATCTGTGATGAAAATAACTTCTATCGATAGAAGAAAAATCGGAACTATAAACGGGAAACCTCTTTGAATATTTGCCTGCAAAAAAATTTTAAATTTAGGCAGGCCGCAAAAAAAGTAATCTCTATTCATTTCTAGAATAGCAAGCCCGTAGTCACTTCTAATATGATTCTCTGTGTCAGTTACGATGTCTGAATAACGTTCTTGATATGCAGCCAGATCGTCGTTTGAAAAAACAATTTTAGTTTCTTTGTCTTTGTCAATCGATCTGATTAATTCTTTAAGTTTGTCACCGCATTCAGTAAGCGTCTCTGCTCTTACTTCAAATCGAGATGTTCCTATTACTACAGAATAAACCAGTACTGATACAGCTAAGAATACCTGCATCATATTTAAAACGTCTGGGGTGAACGATAACGATACGCCTGCACTTTGGATTAAAGGAATAAATATTAAGCCTAAAGACAAAGAAGTAGTTGTAAAAAAGGCAAAAGCCCCTTGTCTTTGAAGACGAACTGCGGCGTTATATCTGCATTTGGCCGTAACCCTCATACTCATTTGTAGCTTTTCAGCCGCTGTTTTTACGGTTCTTTCTCTTTCTTTTAAACAAAGCAGCCATTTCAGAAAAGTTTTGCAATATTCCATAGCGGTCTTACCTAAATTAAGTTAAGTCTGGATTGTTTAAAGAATAAATTATTGTATTGTGCACATCGTTTACTGCGTTCGGTGTTTTTTCAAACAAGATCCCTACATTTTCTTTAAATTCTTCTACGTTTTTCAAACCATCCAGTAACGCTGTATTGGCCAATCCTTGACATCTTGAAACACTAAATTTTGTTATATTTTCATATAGTTCTAAGGTGTTCTTTTCAAAATCCATAATTCTAAAGCCTGAATGTACTGAGTCATTCCGGAAGTTTCTAATACTGTCGATATCTTTGACTAACTTTTTCGCCCAAAAAGAATAATCTTTATGGGTTTCAAGCTTCTGAATCGTGTTTGCTGTTACATCTTTTCTATGCTTTCCATTTGGGAAGCCTAAGAACCACCTGACCATGCCAACGATGTTATCATTAACGGATTCTTTAAGAAGCGCTTCAAGAGCAAACCAGTTAAATAATATTCTGAGTTGTTTGTTGCTCTCATAGTTGCTTTTTCTCGACCAGTGTAGTGATCGGGAATACCTCTGGCTAAGATCGTTATCTAAAGATAGTAAATAGTTTATCCAGTCATAGCTTCGTATACTGTTTCTTTGAATTAAAAAACCCATTGCTCCCTCGAACCCCACTTTTTCAAGTGGGAATGTTTCCCCAGTGTCCATGTTTTTTATAAGTCCAATGCTGGAAATTTTTAATTTCGATATAGATGTTTCAACTGCTTTTAGATCTAGGATCTCGTTAAATGTGTTTTCGGCGCTATTGAGTGCTTCTTGAATATTTTTAGATGTTAAACACGTGGCAACTCTGGCGCTAAACATGTATTGTTCGTAATCTAAGCCATGACTGTTCGCAGATTTTTTAAAAGTATCAATTTCAAAGGGAAAATCATTTCCATGAGGTCTAATTTCAACAGTGCCATAGACAGATGTTTCTGATACTGAAATACTATATTTATCAAGCAATTTAATAATTAAGAAGTTGGTCATTTTGATAAGGAAGGGCTTTGATAAGTCGTGGAATAAGAAGTTTTTTAATTTCGGTTTTTTGATTAGCTGATTTTAAACTTAATTTATTTTCTTGGAGGTATTTGGAAAAATAAAAAGCTATTAGTTCGCTTTTGAATTTGATGCAAGATTCTAAAATAAATGAAAGGCGCTCATTTTCTACTTCGTTAGATAAGATGTATTCGCAACATGATTCGGCCCCCTTTTTATAATTGAGTGCAAAAAATAACTGCAATCTGTACCAAATTATTTCGAGTTCGGGGTGGTTGAGAGATGTTAGTTTTTCTTCGTATATAGCTGCTTCTTTTTTGTTAAAAGTTCTTATTGATAGCTTATATCCTGTTTTTAAAGTGTAAGCGTGATCGGGTTTTAATGTATAAAGCTCTTTAAAAAAATAGTTGGCCTCAATATATCTTTCTTTAGCAAGCAAGGCATTTATTAAATCTCTCAACCTTTTAATGTATTTTTTGTTTTTTTTCGGCGTATCTCTGTATTTTTTTTCGATCAATTCCAAGGTGCACCTATATAGTTGTAAGCAATGCGAAAAATATTTTTGTAAGGTTGAGGCTTCCAATTCGGATGATGCTCTCTACGCGCTGTCGACTCCCCGCCCCGCCTGCGTTAAATGGGTCACCCCTGCAAGAGGCGCCGATCCGCGCCAGCACTGGGCCTCGTAGCGATTCGACGGTCCCAAAAAACCTTGC
The DNA here is from genome assembly GCF_003385845.1 of Kushneria indalinina DSM 14324. Classification (GTDB taxonomy): domain Bacteria; phylum Pseudomonadota; class Gammaproteobacteria; order Pseudomonadales; family Halomonadaceae; genus Kushneria; species Kushneria indalinina. The sequence goes on from NZ_QRDJ01000008.1 coordinate 567,803, forward strand.
GTTTCCTTGCCATTCCACACCGGCCACACCGAGTGGTGTGGGGTCAAAAGCCGACTCTGTGATACACGTTGCCGCGCTGACCTGAAAGCGGTTGTCTCTTGCGATCCTCGGCAAGCTCTAAAAGTCTTTTCAGCACAATATTCGAGCGCGCTGATTAAGTAAAGTTGTGTAACAGGAAGGTGAGACAAAAGCAGTACTCATCACGAGCTCTTTCGCTCGCCAGAATGAAATGATCACGCCTCGCTTTAGCCTGTTCCGGCCGCTGCGCTATTCGGACTGGTGGCTTCGTCACCGAGGCGTTTGATTCATGGGATAGGGAAGGGAGGGGCAGGGTTAATGTCTATTGCCTGAAAAACCTGAGCAGGGCGTTGGCCAATGCTTCTGGCGCTTCTTCGGCCATATGGTGACCGCAGTCGATACCGTGACCTGAGAGTGTGGTGGTCCATGGCCGCCACACTTCCAGTACATCGCCATAAAGTCGCTCCAGATCATCACGCAGTGACCACAGCACCAGGGTAGGGCACTGAAGGCGCCGGTCCTGATCGCGGTCTTCTCTGTCATGCAGATAATCAATGCCCAGGCCTGCGCGGTAATCTTCAATCATGCCGTGCACAACCTCCGGGTCATGAATGGCCTGTTGGAAATCGGCATACGCTTCCGGCCCCATGATGTGTGGATCAGTGCCATACCACGCATCAGGATCAGCAAGAATGGCGCGTTCCGGTTTCTCTGGCTGGGCGAAGAAAAACCAGTGCCACCACGCCGTGGCAAAGCGGGCATCGCACTGCTCCAGGGCTTCCAGAATCGGGACGCCATCCAGTATGGCGGCGCGTTCGATGACGTTGGGGTAGTCCATGGCAGTGCGAAAGGCGGTATAGCTGCCCCGGTCGTGCCCCACGATCGTGAAGTGATCAAAGCCAAGGTGCTGCATCAGCTCGACACAGTCGCGCGCCTTGGCACGTTTGGAAGAACCGGCATGATCCGGCGTGTCCGCTGGCTGGGAGGATTGACCGAAACCTCTCAAATCAGGGCAAACCACGGTGTAGTAGGGGGCCAGTAGCGATGCGACCCGGTGCCAGGTGGCATGTGTACGTGGGTGGCCGTGTAGCAACAGTACCGGCGGACCGGAGCCGCCGTGTCTGACACGCAGGGTGGCCTCGGATAATTTGATCATTTCAAGCTGAAACCCTTCGAATATCATCGCGGCCTCCCTTCGAGATATGTGCGCCTGCTTACTGAAGAGTAGCGCCAATAACCCAACCCACTTGTCCTGATGTAACGGTTGCGCCCCGATCCACCCTTTTCCAGCCTTCCTGCTTTGGCGAGCAACAGGGTGTGGCACGTTATTGACCAAAACACGTAGACCTATAAGGAGAGCCTTTTGAAGATTCGAACGTTCAAGCTTGAGGATCAGGCAGCGGTCATCGCGCTCTGGCAGCGCTGCGGCCTGACGCGCCCCTGGAACGATCCCGTGCGGGATATCGAGCGTAAATGCAGTGAGGACCCGACGCTGTTTCTGGTCGGTACCGATCAGGATGGCGGCGTGATGGCATCCGCCATGGTGGGCTTCGATGGCCACCGCGGGTGGCTCTACTATCTGACGGTTGATCCCGAGCATCAGCGGCAGGGGTATGGCCGGGCGCTGATCGAGCAGGCTGAGCGGCTTCTGATCGAGCGGGGCTGTCCGAAGCTTATGCTGATGGTGCGTCGTGGTCAGTCAGGACTGGAAGACTACTATCGCGCGCTGGGCTTTGAGGAAAATGAGGTCGTCACGATGGGAAAACGGCTGATCGAGGATGATTGATGGGCAGGTAAATCCCGAGCCGGAGACGGGGTGATCCTGTTTTCAAACTTAATTGATCGGAGGCATACCAAAAGATTGGGGAAAGTTGTAGTTCTTTTTTGGTAGCGGACTACATTAAAGATCCTGCTGTTTAACAAGAATACGTTCAAGGGAGTTGAACACATGCCGCAGCCAACCAGGACCCAATCCTTCGCCTTTAACAAAGGCGGTGACCAAACGTTTGTATTGCCGGAAGACGTCGACACGCTGGCGTTGAACGCACAGTTCAACGAGAGCCGTGCCAGATCCGGCGAGACGCTTTCGGCCACCGCTCAGGGCGAGACGCTTGAAACGCTGATGCTCAGTGGCAATGGCCGCATTGAATGGGACAACAGCGCCATCGAGAGCACGGCGGTCACCTATACCGATGCCAGCGCGCTGGAAGGCGGGCTTGAGTACACGGCCTCTGCCGCAGTGCAGGAGACCATCGTGCTGGGCGGGAGCGGCAATGGTGCGGATGTGCTGTATTTTCCCGAGGATGCATCACGATACGGTCAGGATGGCGATGGCATCGATACGCTGATCGGCTTTGATGGCATGCAGGACACGCTGTTTGTGAACGATGAGATCATGGCCTCCTTTGAGACCATCGATTTTGATTATGCCGTGACCGCCTGGGATGCCGGCTCGCTCGAAGAGGCGTTCACCATGGCAGGCGAAATGGACAGTGGCGATGCCGTGATTCCCGTGTTTTTTGAAGACGACTTCTATCTCTATCGCGACAGCGGCCCGTCCGGGCTGGATGACAACGATTTTGCCCTGCGTCTGAGCGACCTGGCCGGCGGGCCCAATACCCTGTCGGATCGTCGTGACATGATTTCCAAAATGGCGCCGGCGCCCGAGGGCCCCTTTACGGATGTCATGGTCGAGGGCACGGTCAGCGGTACCGAAAATGCGCCCGACAGTTTTGTGCTGGGCGACGATGATGCCTGGTGGGGTAGTGTCATCACTGACTTTGAACTGGGTATCGATCGCATCGATGTGTCCGGGCTGACCGGCACGGATGGTGAAGCGCTGGCCTTCGACGATATCCATTCGATGTATAACGGCAGCGGTATTGACCTGATGATCGACGACGGAGCAGGCACCAATACGGTCACGCTGATCGGCATCCCCAAGTATGACCCGGGCGCACCGATGGGGGAGCTGCACTACGCAATGGGGTCGGAAGACTTTCTGTTTGCCTGATCAGTTGCCAGATGTGCCTCGATAAACGAAAAAGCCCCGCTTCGGCGGGGCTTTTTTGTCGCTGCAGGGGAAGCCGGTAATAACGTGGTGCGGTCAGGTTGACGGTCGCTCATTTCATTGGCTTCTGACACCCGTTGCCGAGGTCCGGCAAGGTTCAGTGTGGTCCTGCCCCTTGAACATGTCGGGCCTATTGCCGAGAAGCGTCTCTGGCGACGGCCAGAAAGTTGTTCAGCACTGGATTGGTGGCATTTGCCGACCAGGCCAGAACCAGTTCGGCCTGTGGGGCTTCAGGGTCGGCCAGTGGGCGGTACACCACACCTTCTATCGACAGGGCAGCCGCCGAGCGGGGCAGCAGCGTATACCCAAGGCCTGCGCCGACCAGGCCAATGATCGCATGCAGTTGTTCAACTTCCTGGGCGATGGTGAATTCCACATTGTGGCGCTCACAGAGTGGCCGGAAGACCGAGAGCAGGTAGGTCGATTTTTTGGCCGGCGCAATGATCATGCCGTCGGTCACGATATCCGCGAAGGCGATTGCGGTTTTCTGCGCCAGCGGATGATCGGCAGGCAGCGCGACCTGATACGGCTCGCGCAGCAGCGTCATGGTCTTCAGGGCATCAAGGCCTGCAATGGGCCTCATCAGGGCGGCATCGAGCGTCTCTTCCTGCAGCGCCTGAACAAGCTGGGCAGAGATCAGCTCGTTCAACTCCAGTCGCACATGGGGATGATGACGCCGAAAGCGCGATACCGTTCGGGGGAGCAGGTGAAGCGCGGCATTTTCCACGAACCCCAGTCTAAGTTTCCCGATCTCTCCCTTTGATGCCCGGCGTGCTGCATCGATGGCAATGTCGTATTGCGTCAGGACACGTCGAGCCTCCTCCACAAAGGCCTTGCCCGCTTCGGTAATCACGACCTGACGCTGGGTACGTGAAAACAGGGTCAGCCCCAGCTCGCGCTCGATTCTCTGTACCTGCTGTGTCAGCGCCGACTGGCTGATGCCCAGCCTGGCAGCCGCCCTGACAAAGTGACGCTCTTCCGCCAGTACGGCGATCGATAAAAGGTAGTTTAAATTCACGGCGTTAGACTTGAGTCTCAAATAAGTGATTCTTATTAGATTATCAAATTCTATTGGTTATTGTGGATCAAAAGTCATCCTCGCACGTCAGGTTCCGTCCCGTTTGACCCTTGAATGGAACGATAACGTTGCCGGATGCCTTTCCAGGCTGATTCAAAAGAGAAGTTCTCATCAGCAGCGCTTATAAAACCGATAACGGGTTCTGGAAAAGGCGCGTCACTCTACATGACCAAAAGGGACAACATCATGTTCAAACGCATTGCCTTGCCTCTGGTGGGCATACTCCTGGGTTCGCTGGCGTTTTCAGGTGCGCAGGCAGGCCAGGGAGACTGGCCGCAAAAGCCGATTCATCTGATCGTGCCCTATTCGCCCGGCGGTAACGTTGATCTCATCGGCCGAACATTGAGTGAGCCGCTCAGCAAGGAGCTGGGCCAGCCGGTGGTCGTGGAAAATCGGGCCGGCGCCGGTGGCACCATCGGCAGTGGCGAGGTGTCACGCGCCAACGCTGACGGCTATACGCTGTTGCTTGGTGACATCGCGACGCATGGTATCAACCCGCATGTCTACGACGACCTTGCCTACGACCCGGTCGCTGATTTTACGCCCATCGTTCAGATTACCTCCGTGCCACTGGTACTGGGGGTTGGCCCCCGGCTCGACGTATCCACCTTCGAAGAGTTCAGGGAGCTTGCGGAGTCTCGTCCGGAGGACATCGATTACGCTTCGGCAGGGATCGGGACGCCTCAGCACCTGTCGTTTGAATATCTTGAATCGCTGCTTGGTTTTGAAGGGCTGCACATTCCCTATCAGGGGTCTTCTCCTGCCCGTACGGCCCTGATTGGCGGTGAAGTCGGCGCCTTCATCGATGGCACGATGGTGCCCGCCGTTCGGGAAGGCTCGATCAAGGCGCTGGCGGTGACCAGCGCAGAACGGGCACAGGCGCTGCCGGATGTCCCCACACTCTCCGAGCTGGGGGTCGACATGGTGTTCACGTCCTGGCATGGCCTGTTTGCACCGGCGGACATCGATCCCGCGATTGCCGAGCGACTCAACGAAGCCATGAACAAGGTGCTTGATGAGCCGGCTGTTCGTCAGCGGCTGGAAGCGGTCAGCATTGAAGTGATCGGTGGTACCGCGGATGAGTTCGCCACCTTTGTTGACACGCAGTCCGAGACACTTGGCGAGCTGGTCGAGATGGCTGATGTGTCAACGCACTAGTTCCGGAACAGATCACGTCGAATCTGTCGCGGATCGGTCTCAACATCGATCTGCGGCGGCGCTCACTCTTTCATGGAAGGTCATCGATGTCTGACTCAAGGCCCAACGTTTTATTCATCTGCGTGGATCAATGGCCGGCCGATCTGCTGGGCTGTGCCGGCCATCCCGTCATCGAGACGCCCACGCTGGATCGGCTGGCGGAGCTGGGCACACGCTATACCCGGTGCTATGCCGAGACGCCGATCTGCATTCCTTCACGGCGGTCGATCATGACCGGTGCCAGCTCCCGGTTGCACGGTGATCGGGAATTTCAGCCTTCATTGCCCATGCCAAAGGATCTGCCCACGCTGCCGCAGTGCTTCAAGGACAACGGTTACCAGACCGCCATGACGGGCAAGCTGCACGTCTATCCAACGCGTGATCGCATCGGTTTTGAAGAGGCATGGCTTGCCGAGGAAGGGCGCGGGCAGATCGATGGTCCGGATGACTACGAGATATATCTGGCGGATTCAGGATGTGTCGGGCAGCAGTTTTTGCACGGCATGAGCAACAATGAATATGAATGGCGACCCTGGCACCTGCCGGAGCACACCCATGTTACCTCCTGGACGACCACTACCGCGGCACGCATGATCAAGCGTCGCGACCCTACTCGGCCCGGGTTCTGGTATGTCTCCTATACGGCGCCGCATCCGCCGCTGGTCCCGCTTGCCTCCTATCTGGAGCGCTATCGCGACCGCGACATGCCGGTGCCGACCGGGTCGGAATGGTCCCGGGATACGGAAAACCTGCCCTATGTGCTACGTGCCGTGCAGGAGTACTGGCGCGATCTGGCCCCGGTGCAGCATGCCAACATGCTGCGAGCGTTCTACGCCCTGTGTACGCATATCGACCATCAGATTCGCGTACTGATCGGGACGTTGAGGGAAGAAGGGCTGCTCGATAACACCATCATCTGTTTTACCGGCGATCACGGCGACATGCTGGGCGATCATGGGTTTTATGCCAAACGACTGATGTATGAAGGCTCGGCGCGCGTGCCGTTCATGCTCATCGACAAGCGCGATGGCGGGCGCGTGACGCCCGGGGCGACCGATGACCGTCTCATGGGGCTTCAGGACATCATGCCAAGCCTTCTGGAACTGGCTGGTCTCCCCATGCCCGAGGGCGGCGACGGCAGGAGTGCGGTGAACGGCGAACGGCGTCATACCTTCTACGGGGAGGCGTCTGCCGGGGTGCGGGCTACCAGAATGATTCGCGATGAGCGCTACAAGTTGATCTGGTACCCCGCAGGCAACCATTTCCAGCTGTTCGATCTGCAGGAAGATCCGCTGGAGGAGGTCGACCGAATCGACGATCCCGATCATGTCGATATCGTGGAACGTCTGAAGGGGTCGCTTCTCGAACACCTTTACGGTGAAGACCTGGAATGGATTCGTGATGGTCAACTGGTCGGCACCGAAGCGCCGGCGCATCAGCCTCATCATAACCGGGGTCTTTCAGGGCAGCGCGGGCTTCACTATCCAGAGCCGCCTCGGACCGACCCGTCCAAACCCGTTGGATCCTGGTAGGAGCGTGCCATGAAAATGCGGTCCTTGAAGGCACTGGCGCCGGTCGACTGGATTTCAGCGCTGGTCATGATCGTATTGGGTCTTGCCGTCGTCGTGGGGGCGCTGGATTACCGCCTCGGGACGGCAGGTCGAATGGGGCCGGGGTTCTATCCCATGCTGCTGGGGGGCCTCATGGTGCTTCTGGGGATGGGCGTTGCCCTCAGGGCGCTTTTCGGGAAAGCCGCTGATTCTACGTCCGAAGACAAGGCTGCCGACGACGCCCGGGAAGAGGCCGCAAACAGCCGGCGTTCTCTTATCTGCGTGCCGCTGTCGATCGCCCTTTTCGGGCTGTTGCTTCAACCGGCAGGACTGATTCCGGCCTGTCTGGCGCTGGTCATCGTGAGTACGCTGGCGGCGCCAACCTTTAGTATCAAACGGCTTGTGGCGCTGTGTATCGGGGTGCCGCTGTTGGTGGTGCTGATCTTTGTGGTCGGGCTCGGCCTGCCCTTCACGCTCATTCGGGGAGTGTGGTAATGGAACTGTTTGCCAACCTCGCGCAGGGAGCGTCGGTGGCGCTGACCTGGTCGGCATTGATGTACTGCTTTCTCGGCGTGTTTCTGGGCATGGTGGTGGGCGTGCTGCCGGGCGTCGGCCCGCTGCCGGCGATCGCCATGCTGCTGCCCATCACGTTTTACATCCCCCAGACCGAAGCCATCATCATGCTGGCGGGGATCTATTACGGTGGTCAGTACGGTGGCTCGACGGCCTCCATTCTTCTCAATCTGCCCGGTACGCCGGCGGCGGCGGTCACGGCGCTGGAAGGCTATCCCATGGCCCAGCAGGGGCGTGCCGGTATTGCGCTTTTTTTGACCGCGATCGCCTCTTTCGTGGGCGGCATCTTCGGCGTTGTTCTGGTAGGCGGATTTGCGCCGTTATTGGCGTCCTTTGCGCTGGAGTTCGGGGCAGCAGAGTATTTCTCGCTGTTGCTGCTGGCACTTATTGGCGCGGCAGCGATTGGCGGCGGGACCTTTCTGCGCTCGTTGTTCATGGTCGTACTCGGTCTGTTTCTGGGCATCGTGGGGCAGGACGTCAACTCCGGACAGTTCCGGTATACCCTGGGCATCCCCTATATGGCTGACGGTCTCAATATCGTGTCTGTGGCCATGGGCCTTTTTGGCGTCTCCGAGGTCATGGCGACAGCGCATCGTCATCGCAGTACTCAAAAGGAGAGCTTCGGACTTCGCAGCATGTTGCCCAGCCGTGACGATATTCGGCGATCTCTGCCTTCCACCGGGCGAGGCTCTGCGCTGGGAGCCGGTTGCGGTGTACTGCCGGGGGCGGGTGCCGCGATGGCTTCTTTTCTGGCCTATGCGCTGGAGCGACGTCTGACCAAAACCCCGGAGCGTTTCGGCAAGGGGGCGGTAGAGGGGCTGACGGCGCCGGAGTCGGCCAACAATGCCGCAGCCCAGGCGGCCTTTATTCCTTCACTGACGCTCGGGGTACCCGGTGACGCCGTGATGGCGGTCATGCTTGGTGCACTGATGATCCACGGTATCGATCCCGGCCCCGGGCTGATTGCCGATCATCCTGATCTCTTCTGGGGGCTGGTCGTCAGCTTTTTGATCGGCAATATGATGTTGCTGGTGCTCAATATCCCGCTGATCGGTCTCTGGACCCGGCTGCTTCAGATCCCTTATTCGGTGCTTTACCCGGCCATACTCACACTGATCTGCATCGGGGTGTACAGCATCAACAGCGCCACGTTCGATATCTTCGTGGTCATGATCTTTGGCCTGATCGGTTATGGTCTGCTGCGTCTGGGCTTTCCCCCGGCACCGTTGATTCTGGGCTTCATCCTGAGCCCGATGCTGGAGGAAAATTTCCGCCGGGCGCTGCTGCTGTCGCGAGGTGACTGGAGTGTCTTTATGACCAGTCCCATCAGCGGCGCTTTTCTCGCGCTCTCGTTTGGTATTCTGGCACTGGCCGTGGCGATGGCCTTCAGAACGGCCGTGAAAGCGCGGCGTGCTGACAGAACATGATGCTGTATCCGTCATGAAGCCTGTTCGGTCAAGGTCAATCGTTTGAACGATAAAGGGCCTGCCCTGCATCCTGATAGTGAATTGCAGGGCAGGCCCTTGCTCTTGTTGAAGTGTCAGCAGCAGACGTAGCCGGATAGAGCGCCAGGGCTCGTCAGCATGGTGCTGAGTGCTGACGCATCTCAAAAAGCAACATCAAAAACGGGGGGAGAAGATAATTCGGAAGGGTAATCGATGGCGCCCCCGTCAGGATTCGAACCTGAGACCTTCCCCTTAGGAGGGGGACGCTCTATCCAGCTGAGCTACGGGGGCGAAGCGGGCGCCATTATAGGGATTTCATGCGTATAGTGAAACCCTGACGCATCAACGCTGCCAATCGAGCCCGCATGAGAGAACGCATCACCACGGACCGCCACTTCAATGGCATGGCCGAGAAGTTTGAAACCTCCCTGTATAACCACTCCCGCGGTCGGCTGCGTCTGGCGCTGTTGACGCGCGCCATCGAGTCTTCCATCCCGATGCAGGGCCAGCCGCTGGTGGATGTCGGGGCGGGCCTGGGGCAGATGTCGCACTGGGCGAACGAGCGCGGCCACCCGGTCACCCTGCTGGAGCCGGCCGAGGATATGCTTGATGCCGCGCGTGAGCGGCTGACGGGTAGCGATGCCCGTTTTCACCAGCATGATCTGCAGAGTCTGCCTGAGGTGGCGCCAGGGCCCTGGCCGCTGATGTTCTGTCACGCCGTGCTGGAGTGGCTGATCGACCCGCAGGCGGCGATCCATCTGCTGGCCGGGCAGCTCGCCCCCGGCGGCTGGCTGTCGCTGATGGTATTCAACGAGGATGCGCTGCGCTTTTCCAACGTGGTGAAGGGCAACCTGCAGAAGGTGCTGGATGATCAGCTGGCGGGCTTTGGCAAGCGCAAGCGCCTGACGCCGATCTCGCCGCTGCGCCATGAGGATGTCGTGCGCTGGCTCGAGGATGCCGGGCTCGAGGTCAGATCGGTGACGGGCATCCGCGTGTTTCATGATTATCTGCGCGAGCGCGACCCGGATGAAGCCACGCTTGAGAGGCTTTTCGAGCTGGAGCACCGCTATTGCCAGCGCGAACCCTACTGGCGCCTGGGGCGCTATCTCCATTACAGCGTTTACCGCCCGAGCTGATATTCTTCATGCCATTCGAGAGATGTGTTCGAAAACGCTCGGACATATACCGTTATCTTTATGGTCCTGTTACAGAACAGGCCGATCACCATTTGAATAGAGCAGGGGATTCATGAGTTTTTCCACGCCCATGGGGCAATTGCTGGATCGACAGTCACCCGCGATCAGGGAAGAGGAGTGGCTGATCGCGCCGCCACTGGATGAAGGGCTTTTGAACGGCGCAAAACGGCGCATCTGGAGTCTGGATCATCTGATTTCTGAGGTCTGGCGCAAGCACGGCCATGAGGTGGTCGAAGGCCTGGCGCCGCCGGAAGGCATGAATGACGCGCTGCTGTTCTGGCCCAAGACCATGGATCTGGGCCGCTGGTGGCTGGATCAGCTCAATGCCTGCTGTGCCCCGAGCAGTACGCTGCGCATCGTCGGCGAGCATCACGGCGGCGGCAAGCGGGTACCGGGCGAGCTTAAAGCGCGGGGCATGTCGCATCAGCGACTGGACAATGCGCGGCGCTGTTCGCTGTATCAGGCCACTACCGTGGCAGAAGACGCCGGCGATCACTGGTCACGCTTCGAGGCGCTGGATCTCACCCTGGTCAGTCACCCGGGCATCTTCGGGCATGGGCGACTGGATGACGGGACAGGCATGCTGCTGGAGGTGCTGCCGACGCTGGAAGGGCAGGTGCTGGATGCCGGCTGCGGTGATGGTGTGATCAGCGCCTGGCTGGCGCGCCAGGGTGCCGAAGTGACCGCGGTGGATATCAACCACCTGGCGCTGGAAGCCACCCGGCGCACGCTGTCGGCCAACGACCTGAAAGGCGAGGTGCTTCCCAGTGACATGCTGGCGGCCGTCGAAGGCCCCTTTGACGCCATCGTCAGCAATCCGGCCTTTCATCAGGAACGCAGCGTGTCGATCGACCCGGCCCGCAAGCTGATCGAGCAGGCCAGCAAGAAGCTCACGCCCAAGGGCGCGCTCTATCTGGTCGCCAACAGCTTTCTGCCCTATATGGATCTGATGAAAAAGCACTTTGGCCGTGTCGAGGTGCTCAGGGAAACCAGCCGCTTCCGGGTTTATCGCGCCAGCCGGCGTTGAGATTCGCCGGCCACGCTAGCGCTCGGCGTAATCGATCTCGGTAATGATGTATGTGGTCGCGCCGCCCGGGGCGTCCACCGTCACCTCGGCGTCCAGCGCCTTGCCGAGCAGGGCGCGGGCCAGCGGCGCATCCACGCTGATCCAGTGCTTCTTGTTGTCGGTCTCGTCGGGGCCGACAATACGAATGCGCATCTCCTCGCCGTCGTCATCTTCCAGCGTCACCCAGGCGCTGAAAAAGACCTTGTTGCGGTCCTCGGGCAGGCGATCGACCACGGTCAGGGCGTCGAGGCGCTTTTGCAGATAAGCGATCCGGGCGATGGTGCCGTTGAGCGCCTTCTTGTTATAGGTGTAGTCGGCGTTTTCACTGCGATCCCCCTGGGCGGCGGCCTCGCCGGTCTTGCGTGACTGCTCGGGGCGGCGCACGCGCACCAGGTGATCGAGCAGGCTTCGCATCGACTCAAACCCTTCGGGCGTGATCAGATCGGTCTTTTTCTCCTGGCGCGGGTCCTTGGCCGGATCGCGCCAGCGGGTCATGTTGCGTCCTTTCATGCAGACAGTGTCCGTATGATGATGGGGCGATTACCATAATCGCCTCGTATTGTGCTGCCAAGGCCATCGCTCGGCGTGATCTTGAAAGTCTCTGGCGCAGCATCCATAACCATGCCCACACTTCTCTTGTCTGGCGCATGCCGTCTCTGCGTTACTGCCGTTCGCCCTGCCTGTCTGGCGCCAGCAGCCTCATCCATTCCAGGGAAAAGCCGATGACGACGAAAGACACGACGCCTGTGCCGCGTTTTAACGAAACCGATGTCGAGCATCTCAAGGACACGCCGCTGCATCGCGGGTTCTTCAATCTTGATCGTGTCGATGTGCGCTATCGCCAGTACCAGGGTGGCTGGAGCGAGACCGTCTCGCGTGAGGTGTTCCGCCATCATGACGCCGTGGGCGTGCTGTTGTATGACGTGGAACGCGATGCGGTGGTGCTGGTCGAACAGTTTCGCGCCGGCGCCATGGGGCGCGCGTTCAGCCCCTGGCTGCTGGAGCCGGCCGCCGGTTTGATCGATTCCGAGGAGTCGTCGGAAGACGTCGCCCGTCGTGAAGTCCTTGAGGAGACCGGGTGTCACGCTCAGAACCTGCTGGAGATTCATCGCTATTTCCCCAGCCCCGGTGCCTGTGATGAGTACATCACGCTGTACTGTGCGCTGGTGGATTCAGGTGATCTGGGCGGCATACATGGGCTTGAAGAGGAGCACGAGGACATCATGGTGCGTGTGCTACCCTTTCGTGATGCCTGGGGATTGCTGGAAGACGGTACCATCAACAATGCCATGTTACTGATTGCGCTGTACTGGCTGGCCCGTGAGCGCCCGGCCCTCAGAGCAAGGAGATAGTCATTTGAGTAGACGAAACGCTTACGTTACCGATCTAAGAACGCTACAGGCCGAGTGTACGGCCAACTTCGTGCGTCTGGATCGGCTGCTGGGCGACACCGTGGCCGGTGAAAGAGTGGAGCTGCCGCTGGCCAGCCATACCGCGCGTTTCGGGACACTGCATCTCGAGGTCGTCGAGCGTGCGCCCTATACGACCGTCGTACGCGTGTTCCAGAGTGGCGTACTCGATGACATGATCGACGCGCCGCGCATGGTGGTGCATCTGTATCACGATGTGCAGATGGCGGAAGTGACCGACTTTCAGCGCAAGCGTCACTTTGAAGGTCGCTATCGCTACCCCAACGCCCATATGCACCAGCCCGATGAGAAGCTGCAGCTCAACCGCTTTCTGGGCGAGTGGCTCGAGCATGGCCTGGCCCACGGCCATGACACGCGCATCTTTGAAACGCCCTGAATCGCGCGGTGCTCATTGCCCTGCAGTCATTCATCCCGGCTCGTGCCTTCCCTGTTTATCATGCCGCTTTATCCCGGCCGCCCCGTGCCGGTGATCCTGTTTCAAGGAGCCTGTCATGCTGATCGTTCAGCTCTCGGACAGCCATCTGTGCGCCGATCCCGCGCAGCGCTATCGCGGCGTTGATGTTCAGGCGCGCCTGAGCTCGATGATGGCACGCGTTGCCGCTTGCCAGCCGGATCTGGTCATCTTAAGCGGTGATGTCAGCGATGACGGCTCGATCGCCTCTTATCAGCGCGCCGCCGAGCAGCTCGATGCGCTCGGCTGTCGCTGGACATGGCTGCCCGGCAATCATGATCATCCCGCCACCATGGCCGAGGTGCGGCCCCTGGAGACGGTCATTCACCTTGACGGCTGGCAGATCGTTCTGCTCGATAGCTGGATCGAGGGGGAGGAGGGCGGCCGGCTGGGCGTTGATCAGCTGGCGCGTCTTGAGGCGCAGCTGGCAGGTGACACCACGCCGACGCTGATTGTGCTGCATCACCCCCCCGTCATCGTGGAAGCGGCCTGGATGAACGAGATCGGTCTTGAAGACCGTGACGCCTTCCGGGCCATACTTGGCCGATACGATCATGTACACGCCGTATTGTGTGGTCACATTCATCATGAGCGGACCTGCCTGCAGGACGGGGTGCCGATCATGTCGGTGCCGGCTGTTGCGGCGCAGTTCGTGCCTGATAGTCCCGATTTTGCCGTCGATGAGCGCGCGCCGGCCGGCTTTCGCCTGATACGCCTGTCCAGCAATGAGACACCGGGGCCTCTGTTATCGAGTCGTGTCGAATACGTTCCGGACTGATCGAGGACACGGTGGGGGTGCTTGCGAGCCACTTTTTATAGCTTAAATGTCTAAAGGAAGAAACGTTGATTCTTTGACGTTATGAAGAGGGCTCGCTAACGTGAGTGCCATCATTATTTGCTCGTGACGCTGTCCTATCGCGAGACACCCTGTTTATAGCGTCATTGCCGTGCGGTGATGGCGTTTGGTCATGAGAGGTTGTGACACGCATGCTTTCTCCCGAGCGGCAAACCCATCTGAAACAGCTCGAAGCCGAGTCGATTCATATCATTCGCGAGGTGGCGGCCGAATTTCGTAACCCCGTCATGCTCTATTCGATCGGCAAGGACTCCTCGGTCATGCTGCATCTGGCGCGCAAGGCGTTCTATCCCGGCACGCCGCCGTTCCCGCTGATGCACGTCAATACCACGTGGAAGTTCCGCGAGATGATCGAGTTTCGTGATCGCATGGCGGCCGAAACCGGCATGGAGCTGATCGAGCACATCAACGAGGAAGGGCGTGAAGCGGGCATCAACCCGTTTGATCACGGCAGCTCCAAGTACACCGATATCATGAAGACCCAGTCGCTTAAGCAGGCGCTGGACAAGTATGGTTTCGATGCCGCCTTCGGCGGGGCCCGTCGTGATGAAGAGGCCTCGCGTGCCAAGGAGCGCGTGTACTCCTTCCGCGATCAGTACCATCGCTGGGATCCGAAAAATCAGCGCCCGGAGCTGTGGAGCCTGTACAACGGCCACATCAACAAGGGTGAGTCGATTCGCGTCTTCCCGCTGTCCAACTGGACCGAGCTGGACATCTGGCAGTACATCTATCTGGAATCGATTCCGATCGTGCCGCTGTACTACTCCGCCAAGCGTCCGGTCGTCGAACGCGACGGCACACTGATCATGGTTGATGACGAGCGCATGCCGCTTAATGAGGGTGAAGTGCCCGACATGAAGTCCGTGCGGTTTAGAACGCTGGGCTGCTATCCCCTGACCGGGGCCGTGGAGTCCGAGGCGGCAACGCTGCCCGACATCATTCAGGAAATGCTCCTGACCCGTACCAGTGAACGCTCCGGGCGCGCCATCGATCACGATCAGGCCGGCTCCATGGAACGCAAGAAACGCGAAGGTTACTTCTGAGGCGCATATGGCACACCAATCATCCCTGATAGCCGAAAACATCGAGGCGTATCTCAAGGAGCATGAAGCCAAGGATCTGCTGCGCTTCATTACCTGCGGGAGCGTCGATGACGGCAAGTCGACCCTGATCGGGCGACTGCTGCACGACTCGAAAATGATCTATGAGGATCAGCTGGCGGCCCTGACGCGGGATTCAAAAACCCGCGGCACCACCGGCGAGCGCGTGGATCTGGCGCTGCTGGTCGACGGTCTTCAGTCCGAACGCGAGCAGGGCATCACCATCGATGTGGCCTATCGCTTCTTCTCGACCGACAAGCGCAAGTTCATCATTGCCGATACGCCCGGCCACGAGCAGTACACCCGCAACATGGCCACCGGTGCTTCCACCGCAAGCCTGGCGGTCATTTTGATCGATGCGCGCTACGGCGTGCAGGTGCAGACGCGCCGCCATAGCTTTATCGCCGATCTGGTGGGTATTCAGCATCTGGTGATCGCGGTCAACAAGATGGACCTGGTCGAGTACTCGCAGGAGCGTTTTGAAGAGATCAAGCGCGACTACCTGAGCTTTGCCGAGAACCTCAAGGCGCCTGATATAACCTTTGTGCCCATGTCGGCGCTGGAAGGCGACAACGTCGTCAACCCGAGCGCCAACATGCCCTGGCACGAGGGCGTGCCCCTGCTGGAGCAGCTTGAAAACGTCGAAATCTCGCGCGACCAGAACCTGACGGATCTGCGCTTTCCGGTGCAGTACGTCAACCGGCCCAATCTGGACTTTCGCGGCTATGCCGGCACCCTGGCGGCCGGTGTCCTGCGCCCGGGCCAGCAGGTGAAAGTGATGCCTTCCGGCAAGCTGTCCACGGTCGAACGACTCGTGACCTTTGATGGTGATCTCGACGAGGCATGGCCCGGTCAGGCCATCACCGTGACGCTCACCGATGAGGTGGATATCTCACGCGGTGACTGGCTGGTGGCGGCCGATACCGAACTGCCGATGTCCAATGCCTTTGTCGCCGACATTGTCTGGATGAACGAGCGGGAAATGACTCCCGGTCGCGGCTACGATTTCAAGCTGGCCACCCGCGATGTCAGCGGCCAGATCAGTGCCATCGACTACGGCATCGATGTGAACACGCTGGAGCATCATGACGCCGAGCAGCTGGCCCTCAACGAGATCGGTCGCTGTCAGGTCACGCTGACCCAGTCCGTGCCGGTGGATGCCTATGACACCAGCCCCGGTACCGGCAGCTTCATCGTGATTGACCGGCTGACCAATCTGACGGTAGGTGCCGGCATGATCCGCAAGGCGACCGACAGCACCGAAGGCAGCGGTAGCGTCGATTGGCAGGCCTTTGAGGTCGAGCTCAACGACCTGATCCGTCGCCACTTCCCGCACTGGGAAGCGAAGGACGTCCGCGACATCTTCAAGCGCTGAGTCCGCTGTCAGTGATCGATCCACGCCCGGCCCTGTGCCGGGCGTTTTTGTATGCCTGCATTCTGATGGCGCGCCGTTTTCAATTTGTTGCATTACTTTACCCGGTTTGACCTTTCTGACATCCAAACGCCATCTGTTAAGCCAAAAATAAGAGATCGGGCAATGGGCCCTGTTCGGATCAGTGAGGAAGACAGGAAATGGCACTCGATATTTTGTTGACCAATGACGACGGTTACGAAGCCCCCGGTATCCAGTCGTTGCATGAAGCCCTGAGCGCTGCCGGTCACAACGTGACGGTCGCTGCCCCCAGGGTAAATCAGAGCGCACAGGGCAGTTCACTGGGCGGCGAAGAGGCGCTGTCATCCGATATCGCTGTGACGCAGTACGATGACGCCGGCAACTACTGGATTGATGGGCGCCCCGCCGTGGCCGTGGATACGGCACTCGATGCACTGCTTGCCGATCAGCATTTCGATCTGGTCGTGTCGGGTACCAACAAGGGCGAGAACATCGGTACCAGCGAGAACATCTCTGGCACCGTCAATGGCGCCATGGCCGGTCTCAAACATGGCCTGCCGGCGATCGCCGTGTCGGCTGCCGCCGACGAGGCCGGTGATGCCGGGTTCGTCAACGCAGCGGCCTATACCGTTGATCTGCTGCAGCGCCTTGAAGATCAGCAGCAGGACGGGCAGCCGCTGCTGCCGGAGGGCACGGGGCTTTCCGTCAATGTGCCGGAAGGCGATATTGATGGCGCCGTACTCACCGAAATTACCCGCAAATCGAGCACCGAATTTCCCATTACCGAAAACGAGGACGGCACCTACGGCTCGCAGGCCATTGAGCAGCAGAGCTCGGGCGGACTGTTCAACGAAGGCGATCAGTTCCTGGACGGCAACATTACCGTTTCCGCCATCGATGGCAATTGGGGTGCCAACGAGCAGGCACGCAGCGCGCTGGAAACACGTCTGGAAGAATTGCTCTCCGATGGCGTGGCGCCTGCCGGTGATCATGCGCCGCTCAACATCATGCTGGTCAACGATGGCGGTTACGAGGCGCAGGGACTGACCACCACGCGCGAGGCGCTGCAGGACGCCGGCTATGATGTCACGGTGGTGGCACCGACCGACAGCCAGCAGGCGACCGGCAGTGCGCTGACGCTGGGCAGTTTCGAGGTCACCGAGTACGAGGCCGGCTATCACGTGGACGCCACCCCCAGTACCACGGTCTATACCGGCCTGGATGCCCTGCTGACGGGTGCCGATCAGCCGGATCTGATCGTCTCCGGCGTGGATGACGGCGCCAGTGTTGGCCTCCAGGCCAGCAGTTCGGGAACGCTGGGAGCCGCCGTGGCCTCGGTATTCAACTACGATATTCCGGCGATTGCCGTCTCGGCGGGCACCGATGACAGCGGCGACGTGCCGGACGGGCTGTATGACACCAGCGCCGATTTTCTGGTGAACGTCATCGGTGATCTGCAGGCCACTCAGGCAGGCAACGGCAGCCAGCTGCTGCCGCAGGGCGAAGGGCTCAGCATCAATGTGCCCCTTGATGCCAATTCGGCTGATTTTGCCTTTACCCTGCCGGATGCCGCCAATGACGGTCAGCGCCACATCGTGGACAACGGTGAAGGCGGCTATCGCTATGAGATCGACGCGCCCGTCAATACCGATAACGCGTGGTCCGAAGGCACCCATTACAATCAGGGCGAG
This sequence comes from Kushneria indalinina DSM 14324, assembly GCF_003385845.1. Classification (GTDB taxonomy): domain Bacteria; phylum Pseudomonadota; class Gammaproteobacteria; order Pseudomonadales; family Halomonadaceae; genus Kushneria; species Kushneria indalinina. Next base: position 585,917 of record NZ_QRDJ01000008.1, read on the forward strand.
ATTACCCTCACGCCCATCGATGGCAGCTATCAGGCGGATGATGCCATCACCCTGGAAATGGGCGATCTGCTGGGGATGGAGTATGGGCGGGTCAATGACTGGTCAGCCGAGGCAGACAATTCTGACGCCACGCCGATGCCCGGGCATGACCAGGGCAGCGATCTGTCGCTGATTGGCGGGCTCGAGGATCTCTTCCAGGATGTGACTGCCGGCATCGGTCAGCTTGTGGCGCAGCTGGGCACGCCGGGGGCGGGCAATGTCCATTCTCAGCATACCAGTCTTGAATGGAGCTCGGGTCCCCAGCACCAGGCCATCAGCTTCAGCGACGAGCAGTATCACCGCGATGCCATGAGCGAGGCCTTCTCCAGCCAGAATGCTGACTATAGCGCTGGAACCTTCGGTCAGATGTTCGAGCAGAGTTCGTTTGCCACCGCGCGGGACGTGTTCGGCCGGTCGGATGGCCAGCAGTCACATGATGTCTGGCACAGCGATGTCTCACCGTTCAGCGATGTCTCCCCGTTCAGCAATGTCTCCCCGTTCGGCAATGACACCGCTCTGGCATTTTCCGCACAGGATGACATGCTGGCGGCCCTGTCGGGCGGTAACGACGCCACGATCGAGGCACCAATGGTCATGCCGGACATGATGTCCGCCATGGAAGCCGGCCAGCCGATGCTGACCGGGCTAAGCGATCAGATGCCGTCCACGGAGTTTTTCATGGGCTAGTAGCCGACAGGTACGTCGATATAAAAACGTCTCGCGCCATCCGCGAGACGTTTTTTATGGTGATTATTCCACCGACAGGGCAGGGCACTGACCGGGGCATCAGCGTGAACGGCAGAGCGCATCGGCTCAAAGCACATTGTCTTAAGTTATTTTTCAAACAGTAGCGTTATCTCATTATACTTCCATTGCCTTTCATGCCGTCAGACAGCGTGCGCCCTGTTCTGCGCGGCGTTTTTTATCGTATTGACCAGGACTTGACATGAATATCGGGAAGGGGCAGCGCGCACTTTGGGTGATGACAGGGAGCCTGGCGCTGGCGCAGGCAGGTGCTGCCCGGGCAGAAGTCACGCTGTTATCGCCTGACGATCAGCCCCGGGGCCCACTTGATCGGGTAGAGGTCCAGGTCGGCGGCAGCATCAGGGCGCAGTATTTCAATGAAACGGGCGGTACGGATGACGGCAGCTACAAGCACCGCGGTTACGATGGCGGCACGCGCTTTCGCCTGCACGTCGACTACCACTTAAGTGATGACCTGACGCTTCTAAGCTATGGCGAGCTGGGCGTGAATACGCCCAAGGTCATGGGCTGGCATGATCACTATGACCGCAGCAGCCCGGACAGCGCGACCACCCGCCGACAGGTCTATTTCGGCTTTGAAAGCGACCGTTATGGTCGACTGACCGCCGGCAAGCAGAACAGCGTCTACTACGACACCGTCGGCGTGAGCACGGACGTCTGGGATTACAACATGTTTGCCCAGGCATCAGGGGTCGGGATAGATGGCAGCCATGACGGCTCCTATCGTGCCCGCAAGAGCCTTCGCTACTCCAACGGCACCGAGGATTTCACGGTCTTTGCCGGCTGGCTGTTTCCCGACGACGATCTTCATCTGAACAATGATCCGTATGACTACCGCCGCCGTACCGGGGCGTCAATCGGCTTTCGGTGGCATCTGACCGATGATCTGACGATGGGCGCGGCCTACGCCAATACGTCGGCCGAGCTCAAGGGCGAGGGCGACCAGCAATCCTTTCGACAGCAGCTGACCGGCAGCTCCCTGACCTGGACGGGCGGCAACTGGTATCTCGCCGTGGGCGCCGGCTACTACGATAATTTCGTGCCGGACCCCACGGGCGGGTTCGATGACTATTTTGCCAGCGATGCCTACGGGGTGGAGTACATCGCCCGCTACAGCTTCCAGCTCGATAACGACTGGGTGCAGAGCATCAAGCCCTTTCTCGCCGGCGACCGCTTGAAGCGCATGGGCAGCGCCGACTCCCAGACCAACCATCAGGTGCTGGGGGTGACCACCCAGTTCAACCACGGCTTTCGCCTCGATCTTGAGCGAATATTTGCCAATACCTCGGACAGCGAGCCCGACTCGGTGCTGGCCAGACTTCGCTACGACTTCTGATTACGGCCATGCGTAGCGCCAGCCACATGTCCGCAAACGGCGAGTCGTGTGCAGCCATACCAGATATATTGGGGGCATGAACCTTGCTCCCGATGTCTGCTATCAGGCCCTGGCCTCGCGCGATCGTCGCTTTGACGGTCAGTTTGTTGTCGGCGTGACCTCGACCGGCATCTACTGCCGGCCGATCTGTCGCGTGCGCTGCCCGAAGCCTGACAACTGCCGCTTCTTTACCCACCCGGCCGCCGCCGAGCAGGCCGGATTTCGCCCGTGTCTGCGCTGCCGGCCGGAGCTGGCACCAAGGCTTTCGATGATGGACGCCACCGACCAGCTCGCGCAGGCGGCGATGGTCATGATCGCCAACGGTTTCCTGGATCACGACAGCAGCGCCGCACTGGCGGGTCGAATCGGCGTCAGCGAGCGCCATCTGCGGCGCCTGTTCAGGGCCTCGTTCGGCGTCACCATGCCGGAGGTAGCCAGAACCCGGCGTCTGCTGCTGGCCAAGCGACTGCTGAGCGATACCGACCTGCCCGTCGGCGAAGTCGCTCTCGCGGCCGGTTTTGGCAGTCAGCGCCGCCTGAACGCGCTGTTTCAAACCTTTTATCGCCTGTCGCCGAGTCGCCTGCGTCGCGCCGGGTCGACGGGTGCGCAGGCCGCGCCGATCACGCTGGCGCTGGCCTATCAGCCGCCGCTGGACTGGACGGCGATGCTCGACTTTCTGGCCGCCCGCCAGATTGAGGGGCTTGAGCGGATTGAGGCCGGGTGCTGGCAGCGCAGTATTCTGATCGAGAAGGCAGGCAGTGCCGGCATGGTGCGTCATGCCGGCTGGATATCGGTTACGCACACCGCACCGGGGCAGCTGGCGCTGACCCTGCCGGTCACGCTGGTGCCGGTCATGGCTGAGGTGCTGCGCACCGTGCGTCACCTGTTTGATCTGGATGCGCCCATGCCACTGATCGAGGCGCACCTGAAGGCACTGGGCCCGACAGGGGCCGGTATTCGGGTGCCCGGGGCGGTGACCGGGTTTGAAATGGCGGTGCGCGCCATCGTCGGCCAGCAGATCACGACCCAACGGGCGCGTCGGGTACTGGCCGCACTGGTGGCGCAGTTCGGCGAGCCGCTCGCCGGTTCGCCGGGCGTCTACCTTTTCCCTTCACCGGCAATGCTCGCCGCGCAGCCGTTTGATGCCCTGATCGCACTGGGGCTTTTGCGCATCCGCGCCGAGGCGATCATCGCTGTCGCCTGGGCGCTGCTGGACAATACGCTGCAGCTGTCCCCGGGCGCGCCGGTGGCGGCGAACATGAAAAGCCTGCGAGACATTCGTGGCATCGGCGACTGGACGGCGCAATATATCGCCATGCGAGCGCTGGCCTGGCCGGATGCCTTTCCGGCAGGCGATCTGGTGCTCAAGAGAGCACTTGGATGTAGCAGTGCCGGTGAAGCGGCAAAGTGTGCGGAGGGCTGGTCACCGTGGCGCGCCTATGGCGCCATTCGCCTCTGGCAGTCGGCGTCATCGGGCGCCATTCAAAAGGGGAAGGGGGATGAAGCAGTGCCTGCCCCGTTAAACGAGGAGCCAACGTGATGATTGAACATGCCGTCATGCCCTCCGCGCTGGGCGATATCGTGCTGCGCGCCGAATCGGATCACCTGACCGGGGTTTTCTTTCACGATCAGAAGCATTTCCCGCCGTCGGCACGCGGGCCCATGGCGACGGCAGAAGAAAGCCGTTCGAGGGTGATTCGTCAGACCTGCGAGGCGCTCAAGGCGTATCTTGCCGGGGCGCGCCAGCGCTTTGATCTGCCGCTGTCGCTGCCGGGCAGCCCCTTTCAGCAACGCGTCTGGCAGCGCCTTGATGAGATCGAATTTGGCGAGGTGCTGACCTACGGCGCGCTGGCGCACTCGCTCGGTCTGTCGCGGGGGCATGCGCGTGCGGTGGGCAGTGCGGTCGGGCGCAATCCGGTATCGATCATCGTGCCCTGTCATCGCGTACTGGCCGGCAATGGTACGCTCAACGGCTATGCCGGCGGGCTTGAGCGCAAGGCCCACCTGCTGGCACTGGAGGGCCGCCCGGAAGGGTCAGCCGGTCTCCGCCAGGTCGAGGGCAAGCATCATCTCACCCCTGGTGTCGAAGGCTTCCAGTGAAGTGCCCGGGCCTTCAACGCCGGGCCGAGTGACCTGCCAGACCTCATGCAGGGCGCTACTGTCGAAGGAGATGGTCAGTTGATCGCTTTCAAGGATCAAAACGCCGCGACGTCCCTGGTGGAAATGCCTGAAACAGGCGTGATGGTGATGGGCGCCGCCGCCGTGGACCAGACTGACCTGGCTGGGCTGTGTGCTTCGACAGGTGCCCGCCAGGGTCATGATGAAGCGCTCGGGTGCCATGGACGTGCTGAAATGCCCCGCGACGGCGCGATTGGCTTCCACGCGCCGCAGGTGATGGCGCGACAGCAGCCGCGAGAAATCCTCACCCCCACGCATCTCTTCCCATGCCTTGAGCAGTGCCGGGCGGTGGCCCCTGGTACAGACGTTGGCGATATCGATACGGTGGGTAAAGCGGGGGCTTTTCAGTGCGGCGAAGTGCTCAAGCAGTTTCCAGCCTGGGGCCTCGGGCGTCAGGCCGTAAAGCTGGTGCAGCACATGACCGAAACGGTCGAACACCTGCAGGCAGGGCACCTTCTGAGCCGCAGGTGTGGGTCGCTCCTGCGACAGGCAGACCCAGTACCATGAGGGCAGTAACAGCTGCATGGCCAGCGACTTTTGATCGCGGATGCTGGCATGGTGCTGATCGGCGTCAATGCGACAGCCCTCAAGACGGCTCGACAGCGCGGCATGCGAGGTCCGGGTGACCATCTGCACCTGACCCAGCTGCGGCAGCATCATGACCAGATCACAGGGGGTCAGTGCCAGCGAATGCACGCCCCGGCCCAGACGTGAGGCCTGAATCTCCCCTTCACTGCAGTCGAGCAGGGCGGCCAGCGTGCGACACTCCATGTGCGGCGCACGCTGGCGGGTTTCTTCAAAGGCTTCAAACAGGACGTTGGCCTGGCACATGGGACAGCCCTCGCAGCGTGACGGATCAATGTAACATGTATTGTTAATGATAACCATTTACATCAAGGCATCAAGCACAAAAATGCCCCGACCTTTAACGAATGGCGGGGCCGTGTGTCGACGTTTGAAAAATCCCGAGGGATCTCAGGGTTTTTGGGCGATCACCACGGCGCGTCGAGGCGCCGGATAGCCTTCGATCGTACGGCTCGGGTCCTCGGGGTCGAGAAAATCGGCCAGTGATTGAAAGGTCATCCATTCGGTCGCGCGCTGCTCGTCGAGTGTGGTATCGGCCTCATCGACCACGCGCGGGCTGTCAAAGCCCACACGCGACAGCCAGTGCATGAGGGCCTTTGAGGAGGGCAGAAACCAGACGTTAGGCATTTGGGCATAGCGCTCACCCGGCACCAGCACCTGATGCTCGTCGCCTTCCACCACCAGGGTTTCGAGCACCAGCTCACCGCCCGGGCGCAGCGTGTCATACAGCTCGCGCAGATGATCGATGGGCGAGCGGCGGTGATAGAGTACGCCCATGGAAAAGACCGTGTCGAAGGCAGCAAGATTGGGCGGCACTTCCTCGATACCGACCGGCAGAAAGTGCACGTTGGCCCCGGCGTCACCAATGAAGTGACGCATGGCGTGAAACTGCCAGTAAAAGCGCGGTGAGGGGTCGATCACCAGCACAAAGCCGGCGCCGGCGCCCGCCATGCGCCAGCCGTGATAGCCGTTGCCGCCGCCGACATCGAGCACGCGCCGACCGGTAAGATTACTCAAGTGAGGCGCGATGCGCTGCCACTTCCAGTCAGAGCGCCATTCGGTATCGATGGTGATATCACCGATGCGATAGGGGCCCTTGCGCCAGGGGGCCAGAATCTTCAAAAGATTGTCACACTGCCGGCGGCTGGCATCATCCATCGCCACCTCTACGCTTACGGTGTCCTGCGTCAGATGCACGTCCTGCACCTCAAGGGCGGGCAGACGTCTGACGGCGCGCTCCCATGCAGGCAAATCGCCAAAGCGCTGACGGTCAAGACCGCGGGCGAGCTGCTCGGGCAGGCGGGCAAGCCAGCTTTCCAGGCCCTGCTCGAGAAAGGCGTGATAGAGGGGAAGGTGGCGCTCATCAATCGACATGCAGGGGTCCGGCTGTGCAGGGAAGTGGAGAGAAACTACTTGAAGGCCAGTATCGAGGCAAAGTTGAGATACTGAAACCAGGTGTCATGCTGCGTGAAGCCGGTGCGCCTCAGGCGCTCGTGATGCGTGGACAGCCGGTCCGGAATCATGACCTCCTCCAACGCCGTACGCTTCTGGCTGATCTCGAGATCCGAGTAGCCGTTGGCACGCTTGAAGTCATGATGCAGATCGATCAAGAGCTGTTCCTGCCCCGGTTCGCCCAGAATCTTTTCCGACAGCAGCAGCACCCCGCCCGGGGTGAGCGCGTCATACAATCGTTTGATGACATGGTCACGCTCGCTCGGGTCAAGAAACTGTAACGTAAAATTGACCATGATCATGCCGGCCGCAGGCAGCGGGCAGTCACGAATATCGCCCTGAAGGACCTCGATGTGGTGTTCGGGGGCCTGCTGTGTGAGCAGGCCGCGGGCCTTCTCCACCATGGGTTGTGAGAGATCAATGGCCTGCAGGGTGAAGGCATCGGGAACCAGACGCTGGCAGATGGACAGTGTTGAGGCCCCCAGTGAGCAGCCCAGATCCAGGATATGGGCGTCGGGGCTCAGGTGGCGTGCGGCAATGACACCGGCCATGCTGGTAATCTGGGCATAGCCTGGTACCGAGCGGCGAATCATGTCGGGAAAGCAGTCGACCACGCGCTCGTCAAAGGAGAAGTCAGCGACCTGATCCAGCGGTGTCGAAAAAAGGGCGTCGCGTCGGGAGGCGTCGGTCATCGGGGTACCCACGATCTATCAGGCTCTGAAGGAGGTTGTTCGGTCATGCAGACAGTGGTCTGATAGAGACCCGCTGCGTGTCGGACACGCCATCTGCCAGAATGAACATCGAACAGGGGCGGTCTTCATGGCCGACCATGTTACGCTTTGAGCATTAAAGCTGCACCTATCACGGAGGAAGAGCAAGGATGTCGATTCGTCACAACAAGGCCTGGAAGGCGCTGGAAAGTCATCGCGATGCGATGCGCGATGTGCATCTCTCGACCCTGTTTGAGCAGGATGGGCGTTTTGACGCCTTCTCCCGTCAGGCAGCCGGGCTGACCCTTGATTTCTCCAAGCAGCGCATTCGCCGCGAAACGCTGGATCTGCTGCTGGACCTGGCTCGTGAAGCGAAGGTGGAAGACGCCGTTGAGCGCCTGCTCTCCGGGCGTCGCGTCAACCTGACGGAAGATCGCCCGGCGCTGCATACGGCGCTGCGTCTGCCGCAGGGCGGCGAGTTCCATGTCGAGGGTGAAGACGTTCAGGCCGGCGTCCATGACAGCCTGGATCGCATGCAGCAGATGGTCGACAAGCTTCAGGCCGGTCAGTGGCGTGGCGTCAACGGCCGTGCCATCAAGCAGGTCATTAACCTGGGCGTCGGCGGTTCCGACCTCGGCCCGCTGATGGTCGTCAAGGGGCTGGAAGACGCCTTTGTATCTCCCAATGCGCTGGATGTTCACTTTGCCTCCACCATTGACGGTTCCCAGCTGGCCGAGCTTTTGCCGACGCTGGACGCCGACGAGACGCTGTTCATCTACTCCTCCAAGTCGTTTGGCACCATCGATACGTCGGCCAATGCCTATACGGCGCTGGCCTGGCTTGCCGAGCAGACCGGTGGCGATATCGAGCGCCTCAAGCGCCATCACTTCATCGGGGTGTCCACCAAACCCGAGAAAATGACCGAGTGGGGCATCGCGCCGGATCACCAGCTGCTGTTCTGGGACTGGGTCGGCGGACGCTACTCCTTCTGGAGCGCCATCGGTCTGCCGATTGCCATTCGTCTGGGCATGGACAATTTCCGCCGCCTGCTCGCCGGGGGCCATGCCATGGATGAGCACTTTGCCTCGGCACCGCTGGAAGAGAATCTGCCGGTGCTGTTTGCGCTGCTGGGCATCTGGAACACCAACTTCCTCGACATCGAATCGCTGGCGGTGCTGCCCTACGACGGCCGTCTCAAGCATCTGCCGGGCTATCTTCAGCAGCTCGAGATGGAGTCCAACGGCAAGTCCTCGACCAACGAGGGCGAAAAGGTCGACTACAACACCTGTCCGATTCTGTGGGGTGAGATCGGTCCCAACGGTCAGCACGCCTTCTATCAGCTGCTTCATCAGGGCACCCGTTCGGTGGCCTGTGATTTCATTGCGCCCATCAAGCGCTATGATCACATCGAAAGTGCGCCGGTGCGTGAAAGTCTCGAGCGTCAGCATCGTTTGTCACTGGCCAACTGCTTTGCCCAGTCCCGCGTTCTGATGCTGGGTGATGACGCCATTGAGAGCTCTGAGACGCCGCCGGCGCACAAGCGCTATGCCGGCAATCAGCCTTCGTCGACCCTGTTGTTCGAGTCGCTGTCGCCGGAATCGCTGGGCGCGTTGGTCGCCCTTTATGAGCACAAGGTTTATGTGCAGGGCGCCATCTGGGATATCGACTCGTTCGATCAGTGGGGCGTGGAACTTGGCAAGAAGATCGCCAATGAAACGGCCGATATTCTGGAAAGCGGGCAGGGTGCCGACAGGCTGGACGACTCGAGCCGTCATCTGATCGAGACCGTGCTTGGCCAGCGTGGCAGTGCTTAAAAATGGCTGTTTATTTATACAGTAATTGCGTTATGCTGATGTCATGAATGATCACGCCAATGCCGTCGACAACGTGCTCTATCTGCACGGTTTTAACAGCCACCCCGGTTCGGCCAAGGCCGAGCTGACACGTCGGGCCTGCGAGCAGGCCCGGCCGCGACCGCGCTTTATCGCCCCGGCGCTGTCACACCATCCCGGCCCTGCCTGGCAGACGGCGCGCGAGGTCATGAGCACGCTGACCGGGCGCACCATGGTGATCGGCAGCTCCATGGGCGGCTTCCTCGCCATGGGGCTTGCCCGTACCCATGATGTGGCGCGGGTGGTACTCATCAATCCGGCCGTTGATCCACTGCGTATCGCGCTGGAGCGCATGGGCGCCGAGATCGAGCACGTCGAGACCGGTGAGATGTTTGTGATCGATGAAAGCTACGCTGATGCCCTGCGCGAGCAGCAGGCCGAGGTGGTCAACACCGACCGTTTTCTGGTGCTGCTGGGCAGCGAGGATGAAATCCTTGATTACCGTCAGGCGCTGGAGATGCTGGAAGGCAGCCGGTTTGTGGTCAATGAAGGTGATGATCACGGCCTGAGCCGGTATCCTGAGCTGCTATCGACAGTGCTGGCCCATGGCGGCCTGACGCTGCCGGAAGATTTCAACCCCGTACCCTAGGCGCCAGCGGCACCGTGGCATTGGCGTAATGGGTCGGATCTCCCATCCGACCCGTTGCGCCAGCGCTGATTGTTCCAGAGAGCCCCTTCGGCGCTTGACGATGAGCGCTTCTCGTTCATTTCTGACGCGATTTCATGTATGACTCAGTACAGTGCCAGTTCCATCGAGGTGCTTTCCGGTCTTGAACCGGTTCGAAAGCGCCCCGGTATGTATACCGATACCACCCGGCCCAACCACCTCGTACAGGAGGTGGTGGACAACAGCGTTGATGAAGCGCTGGCCGGTCACGCAAAAAAGATCAGCGTGCATCTTCGCGAGGATGGCGCCATTGAAGTGGTCGATGACGGCCGCGGCATGCCCATCGATATCCACCCAGAACACGGGGTGTCCGGGATCGAGCTGATCCTGACCCGCCTGCACGCCGGCGGCAAGTTCTCCCAGTCCAGCTATCGCTTCTCGGGCGGGCTGCACGGTGTGGGGGTGTCGGTCGTCAACGCCCTCTCCGAGCGCCTGGAAGTAGAGGTCTGCAAGGGCGGCAAGCGATATCGCACCGCCTTTGCCTTCGGCGAAAAGATCGAAGAGCTGGCCGTCATCGGCGACTGTCCGAAAAAGGCCAGTGGCACGACGGTGCGCTTCTGGCCGGAAGTGGCCTATTTTGACAGCCCCAACGTCTCCGTGGCGCGGCTGTCGCACCTGCTGCGCGCCAAGGCGGTGCTTTGCCCGGGGCTTGAGGTCAGGCTGGTGGAAAGCAGCGGCAACGTCAGCACCTGGTATTACGAGGACGGGCTGCGCGACTACCTTGCCCAGTCCACTGACGGTTTCGAGCCGCTGCCGGCCTCACCCTTTGTGGGCGCCTTTGAAGACGACGAGCACAGCGTCGACTGGGCGATCCAGTGGCTGCCCGAAGGCGGCGAAGCGCTGGTCGAGTCCTATGTCAACCTGATTCCCACCACCCTGGGCGGCACCCACGTCAACGGGTTTCGCACCGGCCTTCTGGACGCGCTGCGAGAGTTCTGTGACTACCGCAGTCTGCTGCCGCGTAACGTCAAGATTTCGGGGGAGGACCTCTGGGAGCGCGTGGCCTTTGTGCTCTCGATCAAGATGTTCGAGCCGCAGTTTGCCGGCCAGACCAAGGAGCGTCTCTCCTCGCGTGCGGTGGCCGGTTTTGTGTCTGCCGTCGTCAAGGATGCCTTTTCGCTGTGGCTCAACGAGCACACCGCCCAGGCCGAACAGCTGGCGGAGCTTGTCATCAGCGCCGCCCAGCGTCGTCAGCGCTCCTCGAAAAAGGTCGCGCGCAAGAAGGTGACGCAGGGGCCGGCGCTGCCGGGAAAGCTGGCGGACTGTTCCAGCCAGGACCCCACGGTCGGTGAGCTGTTTCTGGTCGAGGGCGACTCGGCCGGCGGCAGTGCCAAGCAGGCGCGCAACCGCGAAACCCAAGCGATCCTGCCGCTCAAGGGCAAGATCATGAACACCTGGGAGGTCGACTCCCAGGAGGTGCTGGGCTCTCAGGAGATTCACGATATCGCGGTGGCGCTCGGAATGGACCCGGGCAGCGATAATCTGGAGCGCCTGCGCTACCACAAGATCTGCATTCTGGCCGATGCCGACTCCGACGGGCTGCACATCGCCACGCTGCTGTGTGCCCTCTTTGTGCGTCACTTCCCGTCGCTGGTCGATGCCGGCCACGTGTTTGTGGCCATGCCGCCGCTGTATCGCATCGATCTGGGCAAGGAGGTGCAGTACGCCCTGGACGAGAGCGAGAAGGCGGCCATTCTCAAAAAGCTTGCCAGCCGTCGAGGCACGCCCAATGTGCAGCGCTTCAAGGGGCTGGGGGAGATGAGCCCGGTACAGCTTCGCGAGACCACCATGGCGCCGGATACGCGCCGGCTGGTGCAGCTGACCCGCGAAGCCGGCGACGACACTCTGGAGCTGATGGACATGCTGCTGGCCAAAAAGCGCGCCGGTGATCGGCGCGGCTGGCTGGAGCGTTATGGCAATATGGCTGAGGTAGACGTCTGACATGACCATGGATATTCACGTGCGCGAGGGCGACGTCGAGCGTCTGGCGCTTCGTAGCTACACCGAAAAGGCGTATCTCGACTATTCGATGTACGTCATCCTTGATCGCGCCCTGCCCAACATCGGCGATGGACTGAAGCCGGTGCAGCGCCGCATCGTCTATGCCATGCGCGAGCTGTCCCTGACGGCCAGCGCCAAGTACAAGAAGTCGGCGCGTACCGTCGGCGATGTGCTGGGCAAGTTTCACCCGCACGGCGACAGTGCCTGCTATGAAGCCATGGTGCTGATGGCGCAGCCCTTCAGCTATCGCTATCCGCTGGTGGATGGCCAGGGCAACTGGGGCAGTCCCGATGACCCCAAGTCGTTTGCGGCAATGCGCTATACCGAGTCCCGTCTGACGCGCTTTTCCGAGGTGCTGCTCTCCGAGCTGGGGCAGGGCACCGTGGACTGGATTCCCAACTTCGACGGCACCATGAACGAGCCGGCGGTACTGCCGTCGCGCCTGCCGCATGTGCTGCTCAACGGCGGCTCCGGCATTGCCGTTGGCATGGCCACCGACATTCCGCCGCACAACGTCACGGAAGTGGTCGAGGCCACCGTGCACCGTCTGCGCCACCCGGACTGCAGCCTCGACACCCTGTGTGAACTGCTGCCGGCGCCGGACTTCCCCACCGCCCCCGAGATCGTGACGCCGAAAGCCGATCTGCAAAAGCTCTATACCACCGGGCGCGGGTCGGTACGCATGCGGGCGCGCTATTACCAGGATGGCAGCGACATCATCATCAGCGCGCTGCCCTGGCAGGTCAGCGGCGCGCGCGTGCTGGAGCAGATGGCCGCCCAGATGCAGGCCAAAAAGCTGCCGATGGTGGCGGATCTGCGCGATGAGTCGACCCATGAAGAGCCCACGCGGCTGGTGATCGTGCCGCGCTCCAATCGCGTCGATGTCGAGGCGCTGATGGATCATCTCTTTGCCACCACCGATCTCGAAAAGAGTACGCGGGTCAACATGAACCTGATCGGGCTGGATGGTCGCCCGCAGGTCATGTCGCTGGATCATCTGCTTGATGAGTGGCTGACGTTTCGGCGCAATACCGTGCGCCGGCGTCTGGAGCATCGTCTGGGCAAGGTCGAGGATCGTCTTCACATTCTTGAAGGCCTGCTGATCGCCTATCTCGATCTTGATGAAGTCATCCGCATCATCCGGGAAGAGGATGAGCCAAAGCCCGCCCTGATTGCCCATTTCGGCCTCAGCGAGCGCCAGGCCGATGCCATTCTCGAGCTGCGCCTGCGTCATCTGGCCAAGCTTGAGGAGATGAAGCTCAAGGGCGAGCGCGATGAGCTCGAGCGCGAGCGCAAGCAGCTTGAGAAGCTGCTGGGCAGCGAGAAGGCCATGACCAATCTGATCGAGCGCGAACTGCGCGCCGACGCAAAGGCCTATGGTGACGAACGCCGCAGCCCGCTGGTCGTGCGTCAGGAAGCGCGGGCGCTGTCCGAGGTCGACCTGCTCGGTGCCGATCCGATTACCGTGGTGGTGTCCGAGAAGGGCTGGATTCGAGCGGCCAAGGGTCACGATATCGACCCGAAGAGTCTCTCCTACAAGTCCGGCGACAGCTTCGCCTTTGCCGCCCACGGCAAGACCAATCAGCCGCTGGTGCTGCTGGAGGACAGCGGGCGGGCCTATACGCTCGCCGCCCATCAGCTGCCGTCGGCCCGCGGGCAGGGGGAACCGGTCTCCGGCCGGGTCAATCTGGCGGCCGGATCGAAACTGCGTGCGGCCATGATCGGCGCCCCCGCGCAGCGCTATCTGCTGGGCAGCGACGGCGGCTACGCCTTTAGCGTGGCGCTCGAAGAGATGATCGGGCGCAGCAAGTCCGGCAAGGCGGTGGTCAGTATTCCAAAGGGGTGCGACATCCTGATGCCGCTGCCGATCTCGGGTGAGGCGCAAAGGGTCGCCGTGGTCTCCAACGAGGGCCGTCTGCTGGTGTTTGACGTCGGTGAGCTGCCGGCGCTGAGCAAGGGCAAGGGCTCGCGCATGATGGACATCACCGGCGCGCGCGCGGCCAACCGGGAAGAGTTCGTGCGTGACTGGATCGTGCTGGACGCAGGCCGGGCGCTGGTGGTGCATGCCGGCAAGCGCAAGAAACGCCTGGCAGGCGATGAGCTGGCCGGGTACGTGAGCAGTGCCGGCAAGCGCGGCATGAAGCTGCCACAGGGCTTCCAGAAGGTGGATCGGCTGGAGGCCGAATAGCCTTTACGCCGGCAGATAAATGTCATTTCAAAGGCCGGTGGGGCAGCCCCCGGCCTTGAGCTTTTCCCCTTGGGTGTGTGAGTGAACAACATGACGCAAAGGCTGCTGGTACGTGCCACCGGTCGGGTTGAACCGGGGCAGTTGGCCACTGTGAGCCGGATGCTTGATGACAGCGGTGTTCGGCTGCTGGATATCGATCAGCGGGTCACGCTGGGTCAGACCGTGTTTGAGGTGCTGGTGGACGGTGATGAGGATGCCTCGACGCTGACGCAGCGTCTTCAGGCGGCCTGGCCGGCCGTCGAGAAAGAAACGGGACTTGAGCTGTCGCTGCTTGAGATCGATCAGCAGGCACAACAACGCTGGCAGTCGTTGAACCAGGCCCCGGTTCTGGTCATGACTCTCATGGCCACGCATTTTTCGGTGGATCTACTGGCGCAGGTCGATCAATTGATAAGCCGGTGGAACCTTGGAATCGAGCGAATTCAGCGCCTGTCCGGGCCATCGTCGCTGGTTGAGGCAGCACCCGCTGAAGGGGTCTGCTTCGAGTATCATTTGCGTGGCGAGGCGGTGGATACCGGTGGGCTCAGGCAGGCGCTGTTGACCCTTGCGACAGGGCAGGGGGTCGATATTGCCCTGCAGGAAGAGAACCTCTGGCGCCATCAGCGCCGTCTGATCTGCTTTGACATGGACTCCACCCTGATCAAGGCCGAGGTCATCGATGAGCTGGCGCGTCGCCACGGCGTTTTTGATGCGGTCGCGGCGATTACCGAACGGGCGATGCGCGGGGAGATCGACTTCCAGCAGAGCTTTCGCCAGCGCATGAGCATGCTCAACGGGCTCAGCGAATCAGTGCTCGAAGAGGTCGCCGAAGGACTTGCGCTGATGGACGGTCTGGAGCGCCTGATGACCAACCTCAAGCGACTGGGTTATCGCACGGCCATTTTGTCGGGCGGCTTTACCTACTTTGCCCGCTATCTGCAAAAGCGCCTCGGCTTTGATGAGGTCCATGCCAACGAGCTGGTGATTGACGAAGGCGTGGTCACCGGAGAGGTCCAGCTGCCAATCGTGGATGCCGAGCGCAAGGCCGTACTTTTGAAAGAGATCGCCGAGCGCCACGGTATTGCCCCCGAGCAGACCGTGGCCGTGGGTGATGGTGCCAACGACCTGAAAATGCTGGCAGGCGCCGGGCTGGGCATTGCCTTTCATGCCAAGCCACTGGTGCGTGAGAAGGCGCGCATCTCGGTCTCTACTCTGGGGCTGGATGCCATTTTGTATCTGCTGGGTCACGACGACCGCACGCTGCAGCAGGGATAACGCCCGCTCGCCGGGTCTTGCACTCAAGAAAGCCGGTAACATGCCGATATCCGGGGCATTTAGGCACTCAGGCCTGCTCGGTGGATGATCTCATGTTTCCGGATTCCAATCTCAATGCAAGCAAGGCGCGCCATCTGGACATCAGCGCGCCTGATCAAATCGTCGAGACCTTCGCCGACCTGACCGGTAATGATGCCCGGCTGTCGATACGCTTCGAAGGCCTTGATGTTCAATATCCCGTCACACTGGCCCTGCTGGATCGCGACCTGCATCAGTGTGTGCTCAGGGCCAACAACCTCGAGGATCTCGAGTCACTGCTGACCCAGCGCCTTCCCTTCTATCTGGACATCCAGCACACCTCGATGTCGATGACCAGCGCCATGATGCGCCCGCTCAAGGTCGACGGGCAGGCGGACCGGATCGATATTCGCTCGGCGCTGCCCGTCTCGCTCAAGCTGACCCGCCAGCGCAATCTGTTTCGGGCCACGCTCGAGCGCGGCATGAAGGTCAACATGCTCATGACCGCGCAGCGCGGCGGCAGCGAGGTCGAAGGGCGGCTGGTGGATCTCTCCATCGGTGGCTGTCTGATTGCGGTGTCGGTCAACGATGCCATCAATTTTCAGATCGGCATGTCACTGCATCGCCTGCGAGCGGTCTTTCCCAGTTCGGAGGCCTTTGATGCGGCCGGCTGCGTACGTCACATGCGTTGTAGCGATAACAGCAACGATGTGCTGGTCGGGGTGGTCTTTGACGCAAGCCTTGCCGATTTTGAACGCCAGGTGTGGTTCTACGTGCGCGAGATCGAGCGTGAGGCCGTGCGTCTGGAAGCGCCACCCGAACGTGTCGTGGCGCCTTCGCGGCTTTTTAACGAAGGCAGTGCTGCCCTTGAGATGGACGCCGTGTCGACACCTCAGGAAGAAGCGCTGGCGGCGCTGCCCCTTTTTGATAACGTCAAAAATATTGCCCGCGCCCTGGGCGTTCAGCTGATCAACCTGCAGGCCGGCCTGAGTCTTGAAACATCGGTGCTGTGTGAGCAGGCGCGACTGCTGCTGTCACTGCTGCAGGAGGATCGTCAGGCGCTGCTGTATGCGCTGGCCTGTGTTGAACGTCACTCCACGCCGCTGGTCTGTCACGGTCTGCTGGTCGCCACACGACTGGCGGATATGGAAAGTGGTGATCGCACCACGGAGCAGATCGTGCAGATGATGGCCTGCGCGATGGTGCATGACTTTGGCAAGATCCTGCTGCCCGAGCACGTGCGGCTGCATCAGGGAGCCATGGATGCCTCGACGCTTTCCCACCTACATGCCCACGTGGAACTTCTGCGCTTTCGCATCGAGCGTGACGGGTTCTCCGCCGACATGCGCCGCGACGTGCTGTTGAGTATCAATGAGCGGCTTGACGGCAGCGGCTACCCGCGCGGGTTGGACGGGCACTCGCTGAATCGACTGGCGCGCATGGCCGCCGTCGTGGATGTCATTGATGCCATGGGTCGGCCTCGCGGTGACCGTCCGGCGTGGCTGGCGCTGGACATCTATCGCCACATCTTCAATGCCGGCAGTCAGTTCGATACCGCCTGCGTCAATCGATACGTCAAGCGCTACGGCTTCACGCCGATCGGCTCGCTGGTGGCATTTTCAAGCGGTTTTCAGGCCTGGGTCATGCGTCTTGATGCCAGGGGGCTGCCGTCGCGGGTCCGGGTGGTGCGTGAATTGACCCACAACAACAGCATGAACCAGGTGCTTGAGGGTGCAGATCTGGTACAGCTCGGCACACTTGAGGGCGGTGTGGGGCGTCACGACAGCACCATGACGCCCTGGTGAGGCGTCAGCGCGAGAAGGTTGCCTTGTCGGTTTCTACCATCTCGACGGTAGCACTCATGCGCTCGCCCAGATGGTCGTTGACGGTGGCCAGCAGGGCATTGGAAAGCGCAAGGCGCTGTTCCTGCGACCGTCCAGCAAACAGCCGCACCTGCAGCGAGGCAAAGGGCCTTTGCTCGCCGCCCTGGCGGGGATGGGACAGGGCAAGTGTGGCCACCTTGATCGCGCGGGCCTCGAAAAGGCCGGAATCCAGCGCGCAGCGGTGCAGGGCGTCTACCAGCGGTTCGAGCGTGTCATCGCCGATGTCGCGGGGATGGTGCAAAAGCAGTGTGGGCATACCGATGTCCCGTGATGAAGGTCTTTCAGCGCCATGGTGTTTTCAACCATGGTCGCGCTGATGGGCCTTCTTGCGTTTTAGATAGTCTTCGTCTTCGCGTACCTGGATCCAGACCTTTTCGAAGATGGCCGCCGACTCGGCTTTCTCCTCGTCAATCTGGCGCTCGCGAATCTCGCCATTTTTATCGTATTTGCGCCCGCCGGGATAGTTGGCGTAGCGCCGGGCGCGGGTATGGCCCATCTGAATGAACTTGCGCGCCATGTCCATGCCGACAAAGTCATCGCGGGCGCGATAGTCTTCAAACATCTCCAGAAGCTTTTGCGACGAGGCCCGGGCGTCATCGGGTGTCTTGAATCGCCAGTGGGGCAGCAGCTCGCTCTTGTAGGGTTCAACGGTGAGCACGCCCTGTTCGCCGCGGCCCACGCGGTAGTGCCCGGGGTGCTTTCGGCAGTCCGGCTTGTCGCCCTCCTCCTGCTGTGGCTGACCGGGCAGGGCCTCTTTTGACTTGCTCATGCGTTTGTCCTTTCATCCATCGGTATTGCCCGGCAACTCATCCATGAAGTCATGCTGAAATACCAGAGCACGCCGCGTGCCCGGCAGTGGTCAATGTCATGCGTTATCAGCCATGATAGTTCAGCTCATCAGACAGGAAAGCGGTAATGCCATTACGATTCCAGAGAAAAAGCTTGTCACATCGATACGCCGGAGTCTCGGTGACGCGAGCACGCACGCTGATGCTGGCACTGCTGCTGGGCAGCGGCGCCATGCAGGGCTGCCAGGCCGGCGCCACCTCGCCGTCGTCGTCTTCACCGTCAGAGCAGGCCGCGGCAGAGAAGCCTGATAGGGCAGGTGACAGCGACCCACAGGCGAGCACGGCGACTGCCGAGACGGCATCAAGGGAAAGCGATGATCAAACGCCGGCCGAGCGTGAATCCTTCGATCAGTGGGTCAGCGATTTTCGCCAGAAGGCGCGTTCGGAAGGCATTTCGCAGACCACGCTGAATGAGGCGCTGGCCAACGTGCGCTACCAGCCCCGTATTATCGAGCTGGATCGCTCACAGCCCGAGTTTACCCGGGGCATCTGGGAGTATCTGGACAGCGCGGTCTCCTCGACTCGAATAGACAACGGTCGTCAGAAGCTGGCCGAGCATCGCAGCGCCGCCGATCAGGCGCAGTCGCGCTACGGCGTGCCGGGGTCGGTCATTACGGCCATCTGGGGCATCGAGAGCAACTACGGCAGCAACTTCGGCAGTTTCTCGGCCATCGATGCCTTTGCCACGCTGGGCTATGAGGGTCGGCGTCACGCCTTTGCCCAGGAGCAGCTGCTCGCGGCCCTTCGCATCATTCAGGAAGGCGATATCGATCGCGAACACATGCTGGGGTCGTGGGCCGGCGCGATGGGCCACACCCAGTTCATCCCCACCAGCTTTCTGGCCTATGCCGTGGATGGCGACGGTGACGGTCGGCGCGACATCTGGGGCAGCATCACTGACGTGATGGCCTCTACCGCCAACTATCTGGCCAAAAACGGCTGGCAGCGCGGTCAGCCGTGGGGCGTTGAGGTTACCCTGCCAGAAGGCTTTGACTACACCCGAACCGAGCTGTCCACACGTCAGTCCACCCAGGCGTGGCAGGGACAGGGCGTTCGCGCCGTTGAGGGCCAGTCGCTGCCGAACTTCGACCAGGCCTCCGTCATTACCCCTGCCGGTGCTCAGGGGCCGGCATTTCTGGTCGGTCCCAACTTTCGCGTCATCATGCGCTACAACAATGCCACCAGCTACGCTCTTGCCGTAGCGTATCTTTCCCAGCGTATCGATGGCGGGCCGGGCGTTCAGGGCGACTGGCCGCGCGATGTCAAACCTCTGACGCGTTCCCAGACAAGGGAGATGCAGAGCCTTCTGAATCACAAGGGATTTGGTACCGGCACGCCGGACGGCATCATGGGACCCAATACCCGGGAAGGGCTGCGGACATGGCAGCGCAGTGTGGGCAAAACGCCGGATGGTTTTCCCAGCAGCAGCGTGCTGGAGGCACTGCGCCAGCCGTGAAAAAAATCGGGCAGGGTTAGACAAAAGTCGATGTGACGATTCATCACACCTTCAAGTACCCCCTGCCCGTGATCGACTAGGCTTATTGATGAAGGGAGTCACTTATAAGCGTTGGCTGTTAGACGACAGTGTTTTGCTGTCGCTGCCACGCACAGCCGGAGAATCATCATGAAGGCGACGCGCAACAACCCGTACGGGGTCATTCCTCCTCATCTACTGAATTACCTGATCGAAAACGGTGATGATCGCCAACGCCGTTGCGCGCTGAACACCCTGTCGCTGGATTCACGTTTCAGGGCCCGCACCGAGCGCCATACGGCACCTACCGATGCTCGCCGTGGCCGGCAGGGGGAACCACTGCGCTATATCTTTGATGCCGGCAATACCATGGAGCTGCCGGGACGCCAGGTGCGGCGTGAAGGGCAGGGCAGCACCGGTGATGAGGCCGTGGATGAGGCCTACCGCGATCTTGGCGCTACCTATCGCTTTTTCTGGGAAATCTTTGAGCGTAACGCCATCGATGATGAAGGTGGCGCGCTGCTGGGCACCGTCCATTACGGTGAGGATTACCAGAATGCCTTCTGGAATGGCTATCAGATGGTCTTTGGCGATGGTGATGGCGAGATCTTTCTCTCCTTTACCCGCGCGCTTGATGTGGTGGCGCATGAGCTGACCCACGGCATTACCGAGCGTGAAGCCGGGCTTGTGTACTACAACCAGTCCGGGGCCCTGAACGAATCCGTGTCGGATGTCTTCGGCGTCATGGTGGCCCAGTATGATGCCAACCAGACGGTGGAAGAGGCCGACTGGTCGATCGGCGGGGCACTGCTGGCGCCGGGGATCAATGGCACCGGGCTTCGTTCGATGTCCGATCCGGGCACGGCCTACGATGATCCGCTACTGGGCCGCGATCCGCAGCCGGCGCACATGCGCGATTTTGTGGAAACCAACGAGGACAGCGGCGGTGTCCATATCAACTCGGGGATTCCCAATCGTGCCTTCTATCTGACCGCCATGGCACTGGGGGGCTACAGCTGGGAGCGCGCCGGGCGCGTCTGGTACGCCACGCTCACGGATGACCGGCTGGCCAATGATGCCGAATTCGAGGATTTTGCCCGCCTGACGCTGGACAACGCCGAGCGCCTTTTTGAAGGTGATGAAGTACGCGAGGCCGTGCGGGACGGCTGGCAGGGTGTAGGAGTCAACGTGTGAGCTATCAGCATACCCTGGGCGAGCGGGCGCGCGTTCGTCTGGCACGCGAAGGCGGCGTCGCCTATATGCCGGCGCTGGCCCGCCCTCGCGAGATCACCTTTCACGAATGCTCGCTGTCGCAGCGCAAGAAGGTCTGCAGGCTGCTGGATGAAGTCGAAGGCCTGAAGTGTCCCGGTGATCAGGCCGGGCAGGGGGACCAGCGCTATTTCCGCATTGTCATCATGCCGGTGGGCAACGACAGCGATGTGATTACCCTGCATGTGCCCGAGCGTCGGGCACCGGAAGCGCTGGTGTCGCTGTGGGAGAGCGGGCCCAACGACTGACGGGCTGCTCGATCACTCGGCTTCAATGCGTCATTTCAGGCCTGAATCGGGGTCTTGGCCCGTTCTCCCGGCACCTCGCGCACCAGTCGCGGCAGCAAAAAGCCCGGCAGCTGTTCTCTGAGCCTGTCGTGCAGCGCCCCGGCCTCACTGTCCGGCACATCAAAATGCGCCGCACCTGCCACGGGATCCAGCACGTGAAGGTAGTAGGGCAGAATACCGGCCTCAAAAAGCCGCTCGGACAGTGCCCTGAGTACTTCGACATCATCATTGACGTCACGCAGAAGCACGCTCTGGTTGAGCAGCGTCACGCCTACCCCCCTGAGCCTTTCACAGGCTTTCATGACGCTGTCGTCAATTTCATTGGCGTGATTGATGTGCAGCACCATCACCTTTTGAAGCCGCGTGTTCGAAAGCCATTCAAGCATCGCATCATCGACCCGGTCGGGAATCACTACCGGCAGGCGGGTA
Organism: Kushneria indalinina DSM 14324; assembly: GCF_003385845.1. Taxonomy (GTDB): domain Bacteria; phylum Pseudomonadota; class Gammaproteobacteria; order Pseudomonadales; family Halomonadaceae; genus Kushneria; species Kushneria indalinina. The sequence continues at coordinate 607,291 of NZ_QRDJ01000008.1, forward strand.
TGCAGGCGTAATCGCTTGAGATGGGGGATGGCGTCAAGCTCACCGACCAGCCAGGCCAGTCGGGCATCGCTTGAGACCAGCGGGTCACCGCCGGAGAGAATCGCCTCGATCAGCGAGTCATCCTCACGCAGATAATCCAGTGTCCTGCCCCACTGCGCGCGGGAGGCGGCGTGATCCTCATAGGGAAAATGGCGACGAAAACAGTAGCGACAGTTGATGGCGCAGGCGCCACTGGTAATCATGAGCACGCGGGCGGCGTACTTGTGAATCAGCCCGGCTGCCGGGGTATGATCGGCTTCTTCGAGTGGGTCGGTCACATAGCCTGCGACCGCGTGCGTTTCATGCTCGAGTGGCAGCACCTGACGCAGCAGCGGATCATTCGGGTCGCCCTTTTTGATGCGTGATAGATAGGCCTGCGGCACCCGCACCTCAAAGGCCTGATGACCGCCTTCAGCGCCCGACAGCCAGCGTTTGTCCAGCCCTGCGGCGGCCAGAAGCGCCTCCGGGTCGCGAATGGCGCCGGAAAGCTGCGACTGCCAGCTGCCTCGGGGGGCGCTGTTGTCGCAGTCGGCGGAAAAAGAGATAGTCTGCACAGGCTGCATGGTTCGCGTTATCATCGCACATATTCCGAGGCTTCGAAGTCGGCGCGCCTTCATGGGCGACGACCCGGAGCCTTATGGTCATTCACTGTCCCCGCAGGCCCCGATGCTACGGGCGGCTGCGAACAACAACGAGGCGTTATGGCAAGCTATTCTACCAACGAATTCAAGGGCGGTCTGAAAGTGATGCTCGACGGCGACCCCTGCAACATCGTCGAAAACGAGCTCGTCAAACCCGGCAAGGGCCAGGCCTTCAACCGCGTCAAGCTGCGCAATCTGATGACCGGGCGTACCTGGGAGCGCACCTTCAAGTCCGGCGAATCGCTGGAAGGCGCCGATGTGCTCGATATCGACATGGAGTATCTCTACAACGATGGCGAGATGTGGCACTTCATGAGAACCGACGGCTCCTTTGAGCAGTTCGCCGCCGATAAAAAGGCCGTCGGGGATACCGCCAAGTGGCTCAAGGAGCAGGTGGTCTACACCATTACGCTCTGGAACGATAACCCCATTTCGGTGACCCCGCCCAACTTCATCGAGCTGGAAGTCATCGAAACCGACCCGGGTCTCAAGGGCGACACCGCCCAGGGCGGCTCCAAGCCGGCCACTCTGACCACCGGTGCCATGGTACGCGTCCCGCTGTTCATCAATCAGGGTGAAACGCTCAAGATTGATACCCGCAGCGGCGAGTACGTCAGCCGCGCGTAAGACGCTTGTTTGAACGACGGCAATCGCCGGGCCCCATGGCCCGGCGATTGCGTTTTATCCTGTTTCATCAATGGATGATCCTGCATGAGTGCTGATGACTGGCGCCCCGGCGCTACCATGGAAGTATTGCGCGCGCGTGCAGGTCTGATGCGCCGCATCCGCGGCTTCTTTGAAGCCCGCGACGTGCTCGAGGTGGAAACCCCCGTACTGGGGCACGCCGGCAGCAGCGACGTGCATCTGGATTCCCTTTCCCTGCAGGCGACAACGCCGGAGGGGCCCACTCGGCTGTGGCTGCAGACCTCGCCCGAATACCACATGAAGCGTCTGCTGGCGGCCGGCAGCGGTCCCATCTTTCAGCTCGCGCGCGCGTTTCGCGATGGTGAAACAGGCCGGCGTCATAACATCGAGTTCACCATGCTGGAGTGGTATCGCCCCGGGTTTTCGCTCGAGGATCTGATACGCGAAGTCGCCGGGCTGATCGAGACCGTACTGGGGGCGCCGCTGACGGCGCTTCGACAGCGCGCCTATCGTGACCTGTTCCGGGAATATCTCTCGATCGACCCCTTGAGCGACACGCCGGAGACGCAGGCGGCCCTGCGTGACAGTGCCGCCCGCTACGCAGGAACCGACACCACCGCCTGGTCGCGCGATGACTGTTGCGATCTTTTGATGTCGCTGGTCATCGAGCCACAACTGGGGCGGGGCGGCCTTGATGTGGTGGTGGACTATCCGGCCTCGCAGGCGGCACTGGCGCGACGGCGACCCGACAAGGATGGCGCGCTGGTGGCCTCGCGATTCGAGGTCTATCTGGAGGGCATCGAACTTGCCAACGGCTTTGATGAGCTGACCGATGCCGATGAACAGCAGGCACGTTTTGAGGCGGATAACCGCCAGCGCCAGTCTCTGGGCAAACCGCCGGTGGATGCCGATCAAAGGCTTCTCGCAGCGCTGCGAGCCGGTATGCCACAGGGCTGTGGCGTGGCGCTGGGCGTTGATCGCCTGATCATGCTCGCCTTTGGGCAGACAGATATCGACAGTGTCATGGCGTTTGGCACCGCCAGATGCTGATCGGGCAATCAGCACGCCGTCTGGTTTCGATATCGCAGTGATGAGGATGCCCCGAGCCCGGCCCTGAAGGAGGTGCAGGCTCGGAGCCTTGCAGAGGGGGCGTATCAGGCGTGCGGGTCGAGCAGCTTGATCTCGCGAATGTCGATATGCTCCCACACCCTTTGCGTTACGTAGGGCTCGGTCTCGAGCCAGGCGTCCATGGCTGCCCGGTCCTGAAACTGAAAGTGGGCGTTCGAGCCGATCATTTTGCCGTTGTCATCGACAATGACCCCGCCGCTGATGAAGTGCCCCTGATGATAAAGCTCACGCAGGGCTGCCAGATGCGCCTCGCGACAGCCCATGCGACGCTCGAGCGCGCCTTCATCCGTGTAGTCCCAGGCCAGCAGGGTAAACTGCGTCATGTCTTGCTCCTTGTCGAAAAAATCAGATGAAAGGGGCGGGGCGCCCCGGTGGTGTCCTGCATGCGACATCCGATCGTCACAATGCGAGTGTTGAAGGGGCCAACATGACCAGTGCCGAAGGCCTCGTCAAACAGGGTCTGCCGGCTGGCCTTTCATCGCCGGCAGCCCGCTGGTGTCGATATGGCCCTCGCAAAAGGGCGGCGTGTGCAGAATATGATGCAAAAGCTCCAGAGCCCCCGGGGAAAGAGGGCGCCCGCTACGCGCGAGCACATGCGTTTCGGCGTTCATGAAAACCGGATGGTCGATGGGCAAGGCGATCAGCTGTTTCTGCCGGATCTCCTTGTGGGCTGCGACCTCGGCCATGAAGGTCACGCCGTCGCCATTGGCGACATAGTGCTTGAGGGTGGCCAGCGAATTGCTGATCAGGGTGGCCTGGAAGTGGCACTTTTCGATGACCTCGACCGTATCGATCAGCTGGCGCAGTCCGAAGCCATGGTCGATCAGCGCCAGCGGCCAGCTCAGAATGTCTGTTACTGACAGGGGGGTTCCTTTTCGGGTCAGAGGGTGGCCGGGTCTGACCAGCAGATGCACGGGCTGGCGTACAGACGCCACGGCATGTATGCCCGGCATCAGGCGAGGCGAGTAGGCCACGCCCAGATGCGCCTGACCTTCAAAGACCTGTCGTACCACTTCATTGACGCTGGCCAGCATCAGGGTGATCTGCAGGGCAGGATGGCGGGTACTGAAACTACCCAGCACGCCACCGGCAAGAATGTCGTTATAGCCTTCGCTGATGGACAGTCGGATCTGGCCGCGCTCCAGACCATCCAGCGCGGCCAGCCTCCCCAGCAGGCTCTGCTCGGAGGCCTGACGTTCCCGATGAAAGTCGGACAGCAGCTCTCCCGCTTCGGTCGGCCTGACCCCGCGACCGTGACGCTCCATGAGCGACATGCCAAGACACTGTTCCAGCTGGCGGATCTGTCGGCTGATGACGGAAGGCTCGATATCCAGTCGGTCGGAGGCACTGCGGATGGAGCCCGCCGCAATCGCTTCATTGAAGTAATGAATGCTGCGCGGACTGAGCTGACTGAACAGCTGTTCCTGAACGATAGACATGGGCATTTTCCTGCGATGGTCTGCACCGGGGCAGACGGCCTTTTTATTGTGCTGGGCTTTCAGGCGCGATCATGAAAACGCTTTGTCTACTATCCATTAGTGTTGCCTTTGGAGCAACACTGCCTTCCTGCCGATGGCATTGCTTCCCCCTGCGCCCTCGTTATGCTGAAAGTGACCTGTGCAGTGCGGTGTCGCTGCCGGGTTGATCCCCGTGGTCGCATGCCATGGCTCATCGCATCCAACAACAACAAGCGATGACCCGGAACATGTCACGACATAACAATATTCAACGAGGGACGCACCATGATACCGCTCAAAGAGCTCCAGAAAGGCGCTCAAGGCGCCGCGTATGGCCTGATGGCCTCCGCCGCGATCAGTGCCATGCCGCTGCTGGCCACGCCGGTACAGGCAGAAACCATCCGCGCCGTAATGCACTCGGGACTGCGTGTGCTTGACCCGGTGGCGACCACGGCCCACATCACCCGCGATCATGGCTACATGATCTTCGATACCCTGCTGGGCATGGACGAGGCGTTTCAGCCGCAGCCGCAGATGGCGGACTGGTCGGTCTCCGATGACGGCATGGTCTACACCTTCACACTGCGGGACGGTCTCAAATGGCATGACGGCAGCGACGTGACACCCGGCGATGTGGTGGCCTCCATCCAGCGCTGGGCCGCACGCGATGGCGGTGGTCAGATGCTGATGGATCATGTCGACAGTATCGAGGCCACCGATGCTCAAACCGTGACCCTGACGCTGTCCTCCGACTTTGCCTACGTCCTCGAGCTGATGGCCAAGCCCTCCTCGATACCGCTTTTTGTCATGCCCACCCGGGTAGCCGAAACCTCACCCGATGAGATGTTGAGCGTCGAGGACCAGGTCGGGTCCGGGCCGTTTCGCTTCGTGGCCGGGGACTATGATCCGGGCAATCGCGTGGTTTATGAAAAATTCGAGGACTATGTCCCGCGCGATGAGCCGGCCAGCTGGCTGGCCGGTGGCAAGGTCGTGAATGTCGACCGCGTCGAGTGGATCAACATGAGCGATGCCCAGACCGCGCTCAATGCGCTCAATACCGGCGAAATCGATTTTCTCGAGGCACCTTCCGTTGACCTGCTGCCCATCCTGCAGGCCAATGCCGATATCGTGGTGGAAAATCTCAACGAGCTGGGCAGCCAGACCATGGGCCGGCTCAATTTCCTCTATCCCCCCTTTGATAACCCCGATATCCGGCGCGCAGCGCTAATGGCCCTGAACCAGACCGATGTATTGGCCTCGCTGGTGGGCAATCCCGAGTATTACTCGACCTGTCCTTCCCTGTACGGCTGCTCGACACCGCTGGATACGGAGGCCGGGGCGCCGGCATCGCTGACCGACAAGGGCGATGCTCAGGCGGCGCAGACGCTGCTGGAAGAGGCCGGCTATGACGGCACACCCGTGGTCATGCTGCAGCCCACGGACTCCCCGACGGTCAGCCCGCAGCCGGTTATCGCCGCACAGCTTTTGCGACGCGCCGGTTTCATGGTTGATCTGCAGCCGATGGACTGGCAGACCCTGGTAACCCGTCGTGCCAGCCAGCAGCCGCCGGATCAGGGCGGGTGGAACATCTTCTTTACCAACTGGGCTCTGCCGGAAGTCTGGAACCCCCTGGTCAACCCCATGCTCAACGGTCGGGGACGCGACGGCGGCTGGTTTGGCTGGCCCGAGGACGAGACGCTTGAGGACCTGCGCGAGGCGTTTGCCAAAGCCGAGACCGATGAGGCGCGCCAGGAGATTGCCGAGCGTCTTCAGGCGCATGCCTTTGAGCAGGTGACCTACATACCGCTGGGAGAGTACGCCACGCCTTCTGCCTGGCGCAGTGATCTAACTGGGGTGCTGCATGCGCCGATGCCGGTGTTCTGGAACCTGTCGCGCGAGGGGTAGATGGCGCGGCTGACCCGGTATTGGTGTTTCCCATGTCTGCAGAGGTGTTCCCATGCTCGGTTACTGTCTGAAGCGGACCCTGGCGGCCGTGCCTGTCATGGTCATTGTCGCCCTGTTTGTTTTTCTACTGCTGCGTCTGTCGCCCGGCGACCCGGCGGCCATCATCGCCGGTGACATGGCAACGCCTGCACAGCTGGCGCGCATTCGCGAGGCGCTGGGACTCAACGAGCCCATGCATATCCAGTTTTTCCGGTGGGTGGGAGAGCTTTTGCAGGGTGATTTCGGCACGTCGCTAATGTCCGGTCTGCCGGTCACGACGCTGATGGCCCAGCGTCTTGAGCCCACCGTCAGCTTGGCCGTGTTCAGCATGCTGCTCTCGGTGCTGGTGGCGGTGCCGATGGGTGTGCTGGCCGCCTGGAAACACGGCAGCCTGATTGATCGGGTCATCATGGCGCTGTCGGTCGTGGGGTTTTCGGTGCCGGTGTTTGTGATCGGCTATCTGCTGATCAAGCTGCTGGCCATCGATCTGGGCTGGCTGCCGGTGCAGGGTTTTCGCCGCCTCAGCGAAGACGGGCTCTGGGCCTTTCTCGAGCACGCCCTGCTGCCGGCCATGATGCTCTCGACCATCTATATCGCCCTGATTGCCCGCATGACGCGGGCCAGCATGCTGGATGTGCTGGGCGAAGACTATATCCGCACGGCGCATGCCAAGGGCGCCAGCGAGCGACGCGTGCTGTTTCGACACGCCCTGCGTAACGCAGGGGTACCGATTCTCGAGGTGATCGGGACGGGGTTTGCGTTAATGATCACAGGCGTTGTGGTCACTGAAAGCGTGTTCAACATTCCAGGGCTTGGCCGCCTGACCGTGGATGCCATTCTCTCCCGGGACTATCCCGTTATTCAGGGACTGATCCTGGTCACCAGCGGGGTGTATGTCGTGATCAATCTACTGATCGATCTCTCCTATGCGCTGCTCGACCCGAGGATTCGCTACCGATGAATACACCTTCTCCTGCGGCTGTCGCCGGTCCGGTGCCCGAGCGTCGCTGGCGGCTCTGGCCGACCCATCGCCCCGGCTGGATGGTCACGACCGCCACCCTGTGCCTTGCACTTATCGTGCTTGTGGCCGTGCTGGCCCCGTGGATTGCCCCGCACGACCCGCTGGCCATGTCGCCTGCCGAGCGTCTCAAGCCAGCCGGTGATGACTACTGGCTGGGCAGTGATGCCTACGGGCGCGATCTGCTCTCACGCATTCTCTACGGCGCGCGCATTTCGCTGATCGTGGGTATCGGCAGCGCCCTGATCAGCGTGGTGATCGGTCTGCCGCTGGGGCTTCTGGCTGGCTTCTTTCGCGCGCTGGATACCCTGATCATGCGCATCATGGACGGGTTGATGGCGATACCCAGCGTGTTGCTGGCCATCGCGATTGTCTCGCTCACCAGTGCCAGTCTATGGACAGTGATGGCTGCCATTACCGTGCCTGAAATCCCCCGGGTGGTCAGGCTGGTGCGCTCGGTGGTGCTCTCGGCAAGAGAGGAACCCTACGTCGAGGCTGCGGTGTCGCTGGGCAGCAGTCTGCCGGTCATCATGTGGCGACACCTGATGCCCAACACCCTGGCGCCGCTGATCGTCATGAGCACCTATATCTGCGCCTCGGCCATTCTGACCGAAGCCATTCTCTCCTTTCTGGGGGCGGGGCTGGGAACGGAAACGCCCACCTGGGGCAACATCATGTCGGAGGGGCGTACCTACTTTCAGATCAAGCCCGGTCTGATCTTCTGGCCCGGTCTGATGCTGTCGCTGTGCATTTTGTCCATCAATCTGCTGGGCGATGCGGCCCGTGATCATCTTGATCCCCGACTGCAAAAGCGTGGAGGTGGCCAATGACTGCTTCGAAAGCCGCTCCTTCGAAAGACGCTCATGCGATGTCGTCCGATAGGGTACTCAGGGTCCAGGACCTGGTCGTGTCGAGTCACACCCAGCCTGACCGGCACATTCTCAAGGGCGTGAGTTTCGATATCGCCGCCGGCGAAACCCTGTGTCTGGTGGGGGAGTCGGGCTCGGGCAAGTCGGTAACGTCGCTGAGCATCATGGGGCTTTTACCCAGGGGCGTGCTCGAACACCGTGGCGGTGACATTTATCTGGAGGAGACCCCGCTTTTAACGCTGTCGTCTGCCCGACTGCGCGAGCTGCGCGCCAGTCGCATTGCCATGATCTTCCAGGAGCCGATGACGGCGCTCAACCCCTTGATGCGGGTTGGCGAGCAGATCGAGGAAGTGCTGGTCATGCATCGCAAGGGGACCACGGCCGGTGAACGTCGTACGCGCGTTCTCGATATGCTGGAGCAGGTACAGCTGCCGGATATCGAGCGAATGTATGCCAGCTGGCCGCATCAGCTCTCCGGCGGGCAGCGCCAGCGCATCATGATTGCCATGGCACTGGTGCTCGAACCCAGATTGCTGATCGCCGATGAGCCGACCACGGCGCTGGATGTCACCACTCAAAAGCAGATCCTCTGGCTGATTCGACAGCTTCAGGAGCGTCACGGCACCTCGGTGCTGTTCATTACCCATGACATGGGCGTGGTGGCCGATATCGCTGACCGCGTCTGTGTCATGCGCCATGGGGAGGTGGTCGAGACGCAGCCGGTACAGGCGTTGTTACGACACCCGCTGACGGACTACACCCGCTCCCTGTTAATGGCCGTGCCCGGTCTGCAGCCCCGTCCGTCCCGGCCGGTCACCGAGCGCGAAATCGTGCTGGAGGCCATCGAGCTGGAGAAATGCTATGGCCGGCACTCGCGCTGGGCACGGTTGAGGGGCCAACAGGACACGCGCACGGCGGCGGCCAGCGATGTCAGCTTCGCCCTGACCCGGGGGCGCACCCTGGGCATTGTCGGTGAAAGCGGATCCGGCAAGTCCACGGTGGCACGCTGCGTGATGCGCATGATCGAGCCCACGGGCGGCGGTGTGCGGGTTATGGGGCGCGATATCTCAACGCTTGGGCGCGCGGCATTGAAGCCGCATCGAAAGCGGATTCAGATGATCTTTCAGGACCCGTTTCGCTCCCTCAATCCGCGGTTGACCATCGGCGATAGCCTGATCGAGGGGCCGGTCAACTACGGCACTTCCCGCGCGCAGGCGCTAAAGCAGGCCGAGGCGCTTCTGATCATGGTCGGCCTGTCGGGAGAGGCGATGACGCGCTACCCACATCAGTTTTCCGGCGGTCAGCGTCAGCGCATCGCCATCGCCCGGGCACTGGCGATGGAACCCGATGTGCTGGTGGCCGATGAGGCGGTGTCAGCACTCGATGTGTCGGTGCAGGCACAGGTGCTGACCCTTCTGGAAGACATTCAGACGCGCATGGGCGTGGCCGTGTTGTTTATCACCCACGACCTGCGGGTGGCCGCCCAGGTCTGCGATGACGTCATGGTCATGCAAAAGGGCCGTGTGGTCGAGTATGGGCCGACGTCGCGGGTGCTGGGGGCGCCGGAACATGCCTATACCCGGTCACTGATGGCCGCCGCGCCGGGCCGGCAGTGGGACTTTGCGGCCTTTCAACCGTTTGATGACGTGTCGGAGTCGCGCTCATCCGATGCCTTCTCGACAGGACTGATCTCAGGAGCACAAAAGGCATGAGACAGGCAGAGAACATGGCGTCACCTCGTATTGCCATGGGCGGGTTTTTGCACGAAACCAACACCTTCGCGCCCAGTCCGGCCACGCTGGACGATTTTCTGGAAGGCGGCGGCATGGCACCGCTGACACGGGGTGAGGCGCTTTTTTCAGCTCTGGCCGGCGGCAACGTCGGGCTGTGCGGGTTCATGGATGCCGCGCGCGAGCAGGGCTGGACGCTGCTGCCGACCCTCTGGACCGCTGCCAGCCCGTCGGCCCATGTTACCGAAGAGGCTTTCGAACATATCGTTGTTCGTCTGCTCATCGATCTTGAGCATGCCATGCCGCTGGCGGGTGTCTATCTCGATCTGCACGGCGCCATGGTGACGACTCATCTGGATGACGGCGAAGGCGAGATTCTGCGACGGGTTCGGGCGCTGGTCGGGCCGCAGATGCCGATCGTGGCGTCACTGGATCTGCACGGCAATGTCACACCTTTAATGGTGAATGAAGCCGACATGCTGATCGCCTATCGCACCTACCCACACATTGACATGGCCGAAACCGGCCGGCGCTGTGCGGCCGCCATGGCGGTGCTGCTCGGGCAGAAAGGGCGACCGAAAAAGGCATTTCGCCAGCTTGATTTTCTGATGCCGATCGCCTGGCAGTGCACCGATGAACTGCCGTGTCGCGCGCTCTACGCCGATATTGAGAGGCTGGATAAACCACCCCTGTTGTCCGCGTCATTTCTGACCGGGTTTCCGGCCGCCGACATTCCCGACTGTGGCCCGAGCGTGCTGGTTTATGGCGAGGATCAGGCCAGGGTGGACCGTATCGCTGACGCGCTGGTAGCCGACATCAATGCGCAGGAAGCCGCCTTTGCCGGTCGCGTCCTGACACCCGAGGAGGGCGTGCGCGAGGCGATGCGCTTGGCCGGTGAGTCATCGGCACCCATAGTGATTGCTGATACGCAGGATAACCCTGGGGCGGGGGGCAATTCCGACACCATGGGCATGCTCAGAGCGTTGATCGCTTGCGGTGCCGGTGGTGCGGCCATTGGCAATATCTTTGATCCACAGGCCGCGCGCGCCGCGCACAAGGCCGGGGTCGGGGCAATGATTGATCTGTCGCTGGGTGGACGCTCGGGCGTTGAGGGCGATGCCCCGTTCAGGGCCTCGTTTGTGGTCGAGGCACTCTCTGACGGGCGATTTGTCGCAGCCGGCCCCTACTATGGCGGCGCGCGTCTGGACATGGGGCCATCGGCCTGTCTTCGCATCGATGATGTGCGGGTGGTCGTGGTCAGTCGCAAGGCGCAGATGGCCGATCAGGCCATGTATCGCTCGGTCGGGGTCGAGCCCCGGACGCAGCATATTCTGGTCAACAAGAGCTCGGTGCATTTTCGCGCCGATTTCGCCCCGATTGCTCGGGCGATTCTGGTCTGTGCCGCGCCCGGGCCCATGGCAGTGGATCCGGCGACACTGCCCTGGCAGCGGCTGCGCCCGGGTATCAGAACCTCCCCGCTGGGCGTGCCCTTTACGCCCTGAACCGCATCGTCCGGGTCCCGGGCCTTTAATGCCAACAACATCAATAACAGGAGCCGATCATGGCGATCATGGCAGACATTAAAGCGTTTTCAGACGAGATGACCCGTATTCGTCAGGATATTCACGCTCATCCAGAAATTGGGTTCGAGGAACAGCGCACCTCCGGTATCGTCGCGGATTACCTGCGGGCGCTGGGTGTCGAGGTGCATACCGGTATCGGTCAGACCGGGGTGGTCGGGATCATCGAAGGGCGACAGGGGCCGGGCCTTTCGATTGGCCTGCGCGCGGACATGGACGCTCTGCCCATGGAAGAAGAGACCGGGCTTGCCTTTGCGTCGCGTCATGCCGGGCGCTTTCACGGCTGCGGCCATGATGGTCACATCACCATGCTGCTCGGCGCTGCCCGCTATCTCGCCGCGCACTCTGATTTTGCCGGTCGGGTGGTATTGATCTTTCAGCCTGCCGAAGAGGGATTGGGTGGGGCACGAGCAATGCTGGCCGACCGACTTTTCGAGCGTTTCCCCTGCGATGAAATCTACGCCCTGCACAACGCGCCTCATCTGGCCCAGGGGCAGGTCGGGATACTCAGCGGCAAGGCGATGGCAGGCGCCGAGTTTTTCGATATTCATATCCACGGCTGCGGCAGTCATGGCGCGCAGCCCAACAATGCCCGTGATCCCATCGTGGTGGCCACTCAACTGACCCAGGCCATGCAGAGCATCGTCAGCCGCAACACCCATCCACTGGATGCCGCAGTGCTCTCCATTACCCAGATTCATTCGGGCGCGGCCTATAACGTCATTCCGCAGTCGGCCACGCTGTCCGGTACGATCCGAAGTCTTGATGACAACGTGGCAGCGCTGATACATCAACGTATCCGGGAGCTGGCAGCCGGGATCGCCAGTGCCTACTCGGTAGAGATCGAGGTCGATATTCGCAATATCTTCTCGGTGCTGGAAAACCATTCCGAGCAGACGGCGTCGCTGGCACTGGCGGCACGGGACATCGTGGGTGACACGGGGGTGACACAGCTGTCGCGTCCGATGATGGGCAGCGAGGATTTCGCCGACATGCTCAGGGTGGTACCAGGCGCCTACTGCTGGGTGGGGCATGCCGGCAATGTGCCGGTGCATAACCCGGCCTTCACGCTTGATGACGGCATTTTGCCGGTTGGCGCGAGCCTTCTGGCACGCATTGCCGAGCGGCGCCTGGGCGGGAAAGCCCTCTAACGGCTCGATCACTTTTTAGTGCGAGTGTTCAATTCAGAGGGAGTATTCCATGATTCACCACGGCGCGGGCGCTGATCTTCCAGGCGAGATCGTTGGCTGGGACGCCTCCCGACTGTCAGAGGCGATTCATGCGCGCGAGGTCTCGTGTCGCGAGGTCATGCGCGCCTATCTGGGGCATATCGATCGCTGCAACCCGCGGGTCAATGCCATCGTGTCACGCCGTGACGATGATGTGCTGCTCAGGGAAGCCGACCAGTGCGATCTTGAACTGCAGCAGGGCAAAAGCCGTGGCTGGCTGCACGGCATCCCTCAGGCGATCAAGGACCTGACCGATGCGAAGGGGCTGCCCACCAGCATGGGCTCGCCGCTTCTTGCCGGACAGATCGCCGAGCGCGACAGCCTGATGGCAGGTCGAATGCGACAGGCCGGGGCGCTTTTTATCGGCAAGACCAATACGCCCGAGTTTGGATTGGGCTCGCACACTTTCAACGAGGTGTTCGGCGTGACCTGCAATCCCTGGCAGCCAGCGCTGAGTGCCGGTGGCTCCAGCGGCGGCGCGGCCGCGGCGCTGGCCTGTCGCATGCTGCCCGTCGCTGACGGCAGCGACATGATGGGATCGCTGCGCAATCCGGCAGCATTCAATAACGTGTTTGGCCTGCGCCCATCCTTTGGTCGTGTGCCGGTGCTTTCAACCGGCGATAATTTCGGTCAGCAGCTTTCAACGGCCGGGCCGATGGCGCGCAGCGTCGCGGATCTGGCTCGACTGCTCTCCCTTCAGGCCGGCCCCCATCCGAGCGTGCCGCTCTCCATTGCCGAAGACCCCGGGCTTTTGCTGCCGCCGTTTGATGCACCGCCCGCCGGTGCCCGCATCGGCTGGATCGGTGACTGGCAGGGATATCTGGCGATGGAAGAGGGCATTGTGCCCCTGTGTGAAAAAGCACTGGGTGTCTTTCAGGCGCTGGGCTGCGAGGTAGAACATGTCACACCGGAGATGGATCCGGACTCGCTCTGGTCAAGCTGGCAGGTGCTGCGACAGTGGTCCGTGGCCGGCAATCTGGCGTCCATCTGGCAGGACGACAGCCGTCGAGATGCGCTCAAGCCGGAGGCGTGCTGGGAGATCGAGCGAGGCGTGGCGCTTTCGGCCATGCAGGTGCTGGAGGCCAATCGAATTCGCAGTCGCTGGTACGCCTGTCTGATCAAGCTTTTTGAGTACTTTGATTATCTGGCCCTGCCATCGGCGCAGGTCTTTCCCTTTCCGGTGGCGCAGCGCTGGCCCACCGAGATTGATGGACGGTCGATGGATACCTATCACCGCTGGATGGAAGTGGTGATTCCCGGCTCGCTTTCCGGCTGTCCGGTGATCAGTCTGCCGGCAGGGTTTGGCCCGATGGGGCTGCCAATGGGGATTCAACTGATCGGGCGTCATCGGGCCGAGCGCGCCATGCTGGCACTGGCGAGCGCTTATGAAGCGGCCGCCAGCGAATGGATCAATGCGCTGCCCGATGCGTTTAAAAAAGACGGCCCGTGCTGATCAGGGCAAGGCAAGGCCCCCTTGTTCGACGAATTGATTCAGGGCTCAGGACAGCTCTTCGGGGGTGAGCGTATCGGCCGGGATGGTGGGGTCAGGCGCCAGCTGCTGGCCCAGACGAATCTTCATGCCGGGCGTGAGTGTGTCGTTGAAGGTATAGGCCTTTGGCAGACACATGACGACAGAGGACCCCAGATGAAAGCGGCCCATCTCATCGCCCTTGCCCAGTGTGACATCGGCGTTGTTCCAGGCGGTGCCCTGGGGCTGGCGGGACTGCGGTGTGACCTGGCCGGCCCAGATGGTCTCGATTCCGGCGACGATCATCGCCCCCACCAGCACCAGCGCCATGGGTCCCAGCTCGGTCTCGAACAGACATACCAGCCGCTCGTTGCGGGCAAACAGGTTCGGCACTTCGCGGGCGGTGGCCTGATTGACCGAAAAGAGCCGGCCGGGCACGTAGATGGTGCGGATCAAACGCCCTTCAAGCGGCATGTGCACGCGGTGATAATCCCTCGGGGAGAGATAGACCGTGGCGAAACTGCCGTCGCGCAGCTCGGTCGCGGCGGCTTCGTCACCGCCGAGCAGGGCGGTCAGCGAGTAGGCGTGGCCCTTGGCCTGCATGAGCGTGCCGTAATCGATGCGCCCGAACTGGGAGAGCACGCCGTCGGCCGGGGAGACGATCCCTGAGTCGATCGGGCGGGCATCGGGGCGCAGCGGCCGGGTGAAGAACTCGTTGAAGCTCTTGTAGCTGCTCAGATCGGGATTGAGGGCCTCGCTCATGTCAACGTCATAGTGACGGGCAAAGCGCTGGATGAACGTATCGCGAATCCAGGGCGTGCGCGAATCGGCAAACTGTCCCGCCAGTCGGGAGATGGCGTGCTGGGGCAGCGGATATTGCAGCAGGGCAAACAGACGATCACGATTCAAAAGGGGCACCAGAAGGCAGTGATGAGTGAGGGCAATGTTGCATACCCCTGCCGGAGGCTCAAGCCCATGGCCGGCAGGGGCGGATCATCAGGTCTCGATGGGTGTGTCGTCCCGGTTGCCCCACTCCTGCCACGAGCCGGGATAGGCGCGAATGTTGTAGCCCAGCGTGTGACCGATCATCCAGGTCAGGCCGCTGCGATGGTGGCTCTGGCAATGAGTGGCAATTTCGCTTTCCGCGTCGATCCCCATGGCGACCAGATCCCCCATCAGTTCCGATAGATCGCGCAGGCGCAGCTGACGGCCTTGATCCATGGTTTTGATCCAGTCCAGATTGACCGCACCCGGGATATGACCCAACCGCTGATTGTTGCCCTTGAGGCCGTCATATTCGTCGGGGCTGCGCGCATCCCAGATGGCAAGAGTGGGGTCTTCAAGCCGTTCGATCAGCTCCTCGCGTCGAATGATCAGCGCCGGGCGTTCGATGCGGGCGTCATAATGCGATGGCGTGGGGGCTGTCTCGTCGGTCGCGACGGGCAGGTTTTCTCCCTTCCAGGCGTGAATGCCGCCGTTGAGATAGGACCACTGATCGTGACCCAGCAGGGTCAGCGTCCAGGCCAGCCGACCGGCCCAGCCGCCACCTTCATCGTCATAGACGATCACATGCGTCTTCGGCGTCAGGCCAAGCTCGGAAAAAAGCGTCGATAAAGCCGCTTCGTCGGGGACGTCGTTGGCGACCGGCGGCTGGCCCGACAGCAGGCGGCGATAATCGAGAAAGATCGCCCCCGGCACGTGGCCGTCACGATAGCTCTGGGCATTGGCGGGAACATCAATGATCAAAAGATCGGGTGCCTCAAGATGCGCGGATAGCGCCTGGGCCTCGATAATTCGGGGGAACCTTGCCTCATCCTGTGACATCCTCACTCTCCTTTTAGCGACGCGAGCGGGTTAACATGGGCCCCAAGCATTGCATACTCGATGGCACCTCGCGAACGGTGGCAATGCCGGTCTTCAGGAACAGCGGTGTTTTGACAACATCACCTGCAATGACTCGACCATAAATCAGGTATCAGAACGGACAACAGTGCAAGTGGAGAGTCAGCGTGCTCGAATCATTTTTTAAAATAACAAGTCAGGGCAGCAGCGTACGTCGCGATATCCTGGCCGGGATCGCCACCTTCCTGGCGGCCATGTACATCATTGTGGTCAACCCGACCATCATGAGTGCTGCGGGGATTCCCTTTGCCAGTGCTCTGACCGCCACCGTGCTGGTCAGTTTCTTTGGCAGCCTGATGATGGGGCTTTATGCGCGCAACCCGATCCTGGTCGCACCGGGCATGGGCATCAATGCGCTGTTTACCTACACGATGGTCATCGGGGCGGGCATTCCCTGGCAGACGGCGCTGGGCTGCGTGTTCTGGGCGGGGATTCTGTTTGCCGTGCTGGCGGTGTTCAACGTGCGCCGCTATATCATCGATGCCATCCCGGCACAGCTACGCTATGCGATCTCCTGTGGCATCGGGCTTTTCATTACGGTCATTGGCCTGGTCAATGCGGGCTTTCTGGTCAGCAATCCGGCCACCGTGGTGGGACTGGGCGAGATGTCGCCGACGCTTGTGACCTTTCTGATCGGGCTCGCCATTACAGCGGTTCTGGTGGCGCGCAACATGCCGGGCGCGCTGATCATCGGGATTGTTGCAACCACGGTAATGGCCACGGCCATCGGGCGGCTCTGGGGCGATGCCAGCGCGTTCTCTCCCACGGGCAGTGCGACACTGGTCAATTTCGAAGGCATCTTTGCGCTGCCGGATTTCAGCGCCGTGGGACAGCTGGATCTGATCGGGGCGCTCAATGTCATTTACTGGCCGTTTATTTTTGTGGTGCTGTTCACCACGTTTTTTGACGCCCTATCGACGTTTATGGGCGTGTGCCAGGCCGGCAAGCTGCTCGATCGCAACGGCGAGCCGCGCAACATTCGCCAGTCCATGATGGTGGATGCCATGTCGGCGGTCATTTCGGCGCCGCTGGGCACCAGTCCGGCCAACGCCTATGTGGAGTCGGCGGCGGGCATCAGCCAGGGCGGACGCTCGGGCCTGGTGGCGGTGACGGCGGCGCTGCTCTTTCTGCCGTTTCTCTTTTTGTCGCCGCTCTTGTCGCTGGTGCCCTCGATCGCCACGGCGCCGGCGCTGATCATGGTGGGCGTGTTCATGCTCGACCCGATTCGCCACATCAACTGGTATGAGTTTGATGACGCCATTCCGGCCTTTATCGCCATGATCCTGATCCCGCTGACCTACTCGATCACCCATGGCGTGGTCTTCGGCTTTCTGGCGTTTGTGGTGGTCAAGGCAGGCGTTGGCAAGCGTCACGAGATTCGCCCGACCATGTGGATTCTGGCCGCGCTGTCGCTGCTGTTGCTGTTTCAGGAGTAGGGCGCTTCAGGGAAATTCCGGCATCACGCCTGAAAAGGGCCGCCCGAGGGCGGCCCTTTTTGTGTCGGCGGCACGGGGTCAGGCGATCAGCGCGGTGGGGCGTTGAGCTCATGCACGATGCGGCGAAAGCTCTCCAGTCGCTCGGGAAGGATCTCGCCGGTTTCTGCCGCCTCGAGAATGGCGCAGCCGGGTTCAAGGCGGTGGCGGCAGTCGCGAAAGCGGCAGTGGCCCAGATAGGGGCGAAACTCGATAAAGCCGTTTTCGACCTGCTGTTCATCAAGATGGCCCAGACCGAACTCGCGGATACCGGGGGAGTCGATCAGTGCGCCGCTGCCCTGGCTGAAGTGGTAAAGCCGGGCCGTGGTGGTGGTGTGACGGCCCTTGCGACTGTCCACCGAGAGCTCGCCCACCGCCAGTGACTCGTCGGGCAACAGCGCATCGATCAGGGAGGACTTGCCCACCCCGCTCTGGCCAACAAAGACGGCCGTGGTGTCATCCATGGCGGCGATCAGATCCTCAAGACCGTCGTCACGCCGGGTCGAGGCGCCGATGACCGGGTAGCCCAGCGCGCGGTAACGGCTGGCAAGCGCGTGCAGCGCGTGATGCTCATCGAGCAGGTCGATCTTGTTGAGCACCAGCGCCGGGGCGATGCCGGTGGCCTCGGCGGCGACCAGATAGCGGTCGATCAGAAAGGGGTGAGGCTCGGGCTCCACGGCAAACACGATCATGATGCGATCGATGTTGGCCGCCACACTCTTGAGCCGGCCGCGGGCGTCAGGGCGCTCCAGCGTCGAGTAACGCTCCAGGCGTGCCTCGACCACGCCGGTGCCATCGCTTGCCTCGCGCCAGCTGACCCGGTCACCGGTGACCAGGGTATCGAGATTGGCCCTAAGATGGCACAGGTGGCGCACGCCGTCGGTGCCTTCCACTTCCATGTTGCGCCCGAAGTGGGCCACCACGCGGCCGAGCTGTTCGCTGCCGTATTCCCCTTCAGCCAGCTGGCGCTGATCGATCTGCTCGCGCTTTTCGGCGCGTTTGGCACGCTCGGCCTGGACCTTCTCGACACGCCAGCGCTGCTGGCGGGATAGCTTGCGTTGACTCATGAAACTCCTGGGCTATCGTGGGCTTGCGCACCGGCGCCGATCCCGGCTGGTGGAAAGCGTCGCGCAATTGTACGCTTGAGGGCATTCGTGTTTCATCCCGGCCCGTTCAGGGGCATCGGGAGGAATCTCCCTTCAAGTCTATCCGGAAAGTGTCATGAGTACTCAAAACGAACGTCTGATCTGGATCGATCTCGAAATGACCGGTCTGGATCCAGTGCGCGACCGCATTATCGAGATCGCCACCATCGTCACCGACAGCCAGCTCAACATCATCGCCGAAGGGCCGGTGATGGCCATTCACCAGAGCGATGAGCAGCTCGCGCTCATGGATGACTGGAACACCCGCACCCATGGCGGTACGGGGCTAACGGAGAGGGTACGTCAGAGCCCGGTCTCCACGCAGGAAGCCGAGGCGGCGACCCTGCGCTTTCTGGAACAGCACATCGAGAAGGGCGCCTCACCGATGTGCGGCAACAGTGTCCATCAGGACCGGCGGTTCATGCAGCACGAGATGCAGGCGCTGGAAGCCTTTTTCCACTACCGCAATCTGGATGTGTCCACGCTCAAGGAACTGGCACGGCGCTGGAAGCCGGCGGCGCTTGAGGGCCTCACCAAAAAGGGCACCCATCTGGCACTCGACGACATTCGCGACTCCATCGAGGAGCTGCGCCATTACCGAACGCATCTGCTGGCGCTGTAAGCCTTCCTTAATCAGGCGGGCGCTCGCGCGATGATATCGCTGTAGCCCGCCTCAATCAGCGGTGGCTCGGAAACCTCCCGGCCTTCGTCCCGCTTTAGATACTGCTCTGACAGTGCCCAGCGCACGTGCTCGCGTACCAGATCGCTGGGCCAGGCCAGCCGCGCGCGAAGTGCTGCGACAATCTCTTCACTAAAGGGCGCGTTGCCCAGGCCCACGGACAGGTTGCGCAGCCAGCGCTCATAGCCCAGTCGGCGGATGGCACTGCCCTGGGTATGCTCGAGAAATTCCGGCTCGCTCCAGTTGAACAGATCGACCAGCCGGGCGCGGTCCAGTGCGTGGCGCGGGGCAAAGTCCGGCTCGCGGGTGGCGCGCGTAAAGCGTGTGAAGGGACAGACGAGCTGACAGTCGTCACAGCCAAAAACGCGGTTGCCCATGGCGCGTCGATATTCCAGCGGAATGGGACCGTGCTTTTCGATGGTGAGATAGGAGATGCAGCGACGGGCATCGATCACCTTGTCATCCACGATGGCGCCGGTCGGACACCAGGTCTGACAGCGGGTGCATTTGCCGCAGTGGTCGCGCTCGAAGGGTTGATCCACCGGCAGGGGCAGGTCGGTATACAGCTCGCCGAGAAAGAACAGTGATCCGGCCTGCGGGTTGAGAATCATCGCATTCTTGCCAAACCAGCCGATGCCGGCCTTTTGCGCCAGCGCGCGTTCCATGACGGGGGCGGAATCCACAAAGGCGCGAAAGCCGAAGTCACCGATCTCCTGTTGCAGCTTCTGGGCCAGCTGGGTCAGACGCTTGCGGATCAGCTTGTGATAGTCGCGCCCGAGCGCGTAACGTGCCACATAGGCGCGCTCCGGCTGACCCAGCACGCGCGTACTCTCGATTTCGGGCGGCAGGTAGTCCATGCGCACGCTGATAATACGCAGCGTGCCGGGCTCCAGTTCGGCCGGCCGGGTACGCTTGGTACCGTGACGTGCCATGTAATCCATCTCGCCGTGATAGCCCGCCTCGAGCCATCGATTCAGATAGGCCTCGTGCGCGTCGAGATCGGTATCGGTGATGCCCAGCTGCTGAAAGCCCAGCTCACGCGCCCAGATGCGCAGTTTGTCTGCCATCTCGGCGGGATCAAGCGCCCGGGCGGCGTCGGAGCTTGCGGAGGCGCTGGCGTTTTCGGCTCTGGCAGTCTTTGAAGTGGTCATGGCATTCGAGCCTCGAGGCTCGGTGTGACGGGGACGTGATGGATGCCGGGCAGAAAGGGCACGGTATATAGCGGGTTAGTATGACAGCGCAGGGGCCCGCAGACCAAAGGGGCAAGCGCCTCTTTTGCCATGACAGGACGTGCGCGCCCGGAACCCGTCCGGGTGTGCGGGGTCACAACACTGCCTGTCCGACAAGAATCAATGACATGGATGGTCCGCAAGGAGAAAGCCACGATGGCGAACGCACGACTCTACAGCGCAGAGCAGGTACAAACACTGGATCAACGCACCGTGACACAGGGTGTGCCCGGGTTTGCCCTGATGATGCAGGCCGGGCAGGCCGCCCTTGAAGCAATCGTTGAACGCTGGCCGCGGGCACGACATCTGTGCGTGTTTTGTGGCAGCGGCAACAACGGCGGGGACGGCTATGTCGTGGCGGCGCTGGCGCTTCAAAAGGGACTTGATGTGCAGCTTGTGGCCCTGCGAGCGCCGGATGAACTCCAGGGTGAAGCCGCCGATGCCGTACATCTGGCCCGCGAAAGCGGCGTCAATATCGACGACTGGCATCAGGGGCATGAGATCGCACCCGAAACGGACGTGATTGTCGATGCGTTGCTCGGGACCGGAAGCCGGGGCGAGATACGTTCTCCGTTTGATGAGGCCATCGCGCGCATTAATTCAGCCTCACAACCGGTGGTGTCACTGGATATCCCCTCGGGGCTGAACGCCGATACCGGGGCGCTGCTGGGCGAGACGGTCGAGGCCGATCTGACGGTCACGTTTATCGCGCGCAAGTTCGGCCTGTATACCGGGCAGGCGAGCGATGTTACCGGCGAGATCGTGCTGGCGCCCTTGAGCGTCTCCGAGGCAACGCTGGCGGCCAGTGAGTATACGGGGGAGCTGCTTGTGGCCGAGCGGCTTCATGACACGCTGACCCGGCGTCGTCCAACCACCCACAAGGGCGACTGCGGGCATCTGCTGGTCGTCGGCGGCCAGCCCGGCTTTGGCGGTTCAACCATCATGAGCGCCGAAACCGCCGCGCGGCTGGGCGCCGGGCTGGTCAGTCTGGCCACGGCCGCTGTCCATATCCCGCCGGCGCTGACCCGCTGCCCGGAAATGATGGTGCGCGAGGCCCGCAACGGTCTGGATATCGAGGCGCTGGTCGACAAGGCGACTGCCGTGTTGATCGGCCCGGGGCTGGGGCAGGGTGCCTGGGGGCAGGGGCTGATGCAGACCGTCATGAACGCTGCAGGCCCCCGGCTTGTGGATGCCGACGGCCTTCACCTGCTGGCGGCAGGCTACGCCGGTGAGCGACGTGATGGCTGGATTCTGACCCCACACCCGGGCGAGGCGGCCATGCTGCTGGACTGCGGTGTCGCCGAGGTGCAGAAGGATCGCTATCAGGCCGCGCTGGCCCTGCACCGTCGCTACGGCGGTGTCATCGTGCTCAAGGGCGCCGGGACGCTGGTGGTCGGCGGTGAAGGCTCCGATAACTGCTTTATCAGCCCCTTCGGTAACCCGGGCATGGCCTCCGGCGGCATGGGCGATGTGCTGGGTGGCATGATCGCCTCGCTGCTGGTGCAGGGCCTTTCGCCCCTGGAAGCTGCGGCCAGTGGTGTTTTGATTCATGGTCTGGCCGCCGATGATGCCGCGAGTGACCATGGTGAGCGTGGCCTGCTGGCAAGCGATCTGGCATGCTACGCGCGCCGTCGAGCTAATCCCGACAGGCGATAGGATGTCATCGGCATGACGACCTGCCGATATCGGCGCAGGTCACTTATCAGGTTATAGAGTGGGACAACGTGAGCAAGACAACCATTACCCTTGAACCCGGCGATGAAACCGCCCAGGTCGCCATTGGCTGCCAGCTGGCCGAGGCGCTTGAGTATCGTGGCATCGTCTATCTCAACGGAGAACTGGGCGCCGGCAAGACCACTCTGGCGCGTGGCGTTCTGCGGGCTCTGGGGCATGATGGCGCGGTCAAGAGTCCGACCTATACGCTGGTGGAGCCCTATGATTTCGATAGGGGCCGGGTGTATCACTTTGATCTTTATCGTCTGGGAGACCCGGAGGAGCTCGAGTTTCTTGGGGCGCGCGACATGTTTGCCGATGAGGCGCTGATGCTGGTGGAGTGGCCGGTGCGTGGTGAAGGCTGGCTGCCGGCTGCCGATGTTGTCATTACGCTGTCGCTGATCCAGCCGGGGCGACGTCTGGTGCTGGAGGCCGGCAGCGATCACGGGGTGCAGGCCCTGCAACGATTGGCGGTGTCTTCCCGGGAGATTCCATGATGGCTTCGGGGCTTTTACCGGGCCTGCCCGAGGTACCCGCCATGAACACCAATACAGTGATAAGGCAGTGATGAAGTTTCCGGCAGCCCTTTTGACCCTTTTTGCCATGATCATGTTGAGTGTCATGGCCACCGCCGCTCAGGCCGCACAGCTTGAGGGGCTTCGGCAATGGACCGACAGTGACGGGACGCGTCTGGTCTTTGATCTCTCAAGCGAGGCAAAGGCCGATGTGTTTACCCTGGATAACCCGTCACGACTGGTGATCGACCTGGCCAACACTACCCTGAACGCGAATCTTGGCAGCGCCGTTGACGGCCGCGGCATGGTCAGGGACGTTCGCTCCGGCGTGCGCGATGGCACGGATCTTCGCGTGGTCGTGGAGCTGGAGCGCCAGGCCACGCCCAACGCCTTCAAGCTGCCCCCCGGGGGGGGGCACGGCTATCGGCTGGTGGTCGATCTGGCGCCCGGGAAGGGCGGTGGTGGTTCAGCGGGTTCTTCCGGCGGCGATGACCCCATTACGGCCATGATTCAGCAGCAGGAGCAGGCGGCCCGCAGCAAACTGGCCAGCAGTCGACCGACAGAGAACCCGCAGGTGGCAGAGCAGGTCAGCAATGAGCCGACCGCTGAATCGCGTCAGAAGGCCAAGCCTCATCCGCGGCGTGACATTATCGTGGTGGTGGACCCCGGTCATGGCGGCAAGGACCCCGGCGCTTCCGGCCCCGGTGGCACCCATGAAAAGAACGTGGTTCTCCAGATCGGGCGGCGCGTGCAGACCAAACTCAATGCCATGTCCGGGTTCAAGGCCTATATGACCCGCAGTGACGATACCTTCATTCCGCTTCGAGGCCGCACGCGCATTGCCCGTGAGCGTCACGCCGATTTCTTTGTCTCGGTGCACGCTGACGCCGGCGGTTCCAGCTCGCCCCGCGGCACCTCCGTCTACGCGCTCTCCCAGCACGGTGCAACGTCCGAGCGCGCCCGCTGGCTGGCACAGAGTGAAAATCGCGCCGACCTGATTGGTGGGGTGGATGGTGATCTGAACCTTGATGACAAGGATCAGGTGCTGCGGGGCGTGCTGCTGGATCTGAGCATGACCGCCACCGTCAACGATTCGCTGTCCGCCGGCACGGACGTGCTGGGTCGCGTCTCCAACTTCAACAAGCTGTTTCATTCACGCGTTGAGCAGGCCGGGTTTGTGGTGCTCAAGTCGCCGGATATTCCCTCGCTGCTGGTCGAGACCGGTTTTCTGACCAACCCCTCCGAGGAGCGTCTGCTCAAGACCCCGGCGCATCAGGAGAAGCTGGCCGATGCCATCGCCCAGGGCATTCGACAGCACTTCTCGCGCAGTCCGCCGCCTGACAGCCTGCTGGCCTGGCAGCGTGACCAGAATCGCGGAGGGGCATCCAACGAGTATCGTGTGCAGCCCGGTGATACGCTTTCGGGGATCGCCGCGCGCCAGAATGTGTCGCTGGCCGCGCTTCGTCAGGTCAACGGACTCGATACCGATGTCCTGCGTCTGGGCCAGGTGCTGACGATTCCCCGATGAGCCATATCACTACGGTCATGACACGGAAGGGCGAAAATGAGTGAGATCACAACCCCCGGCGGCCGTCGCATTCAGGCGCTGGCGCCGCGTCTGGCCAACCAGATTGCGGCCGGCGAGGTGGTCGAGCGCCCGTCGTCGGTCGTCAAGGAGCTGGTGGAAAATGCCATCGATGCAGGCAGCTCGCGCATCGAGATCGAGCTGGAGTCCGGCGGCAGTCGGTTGATCCGGGTGCGCGATAACGGCAGCGGCATCGAACACGATGATCTGGGACTGGCGCTGTCGCGCCACGCCACCAGCAAGATTACCTCGCTGGACGATCTCGAGGGTGTGGCCAGTCTCGGGTTTCGTGGCGAGGCGCTGGCGGCGACCAGTGCCGTGTCGAGACTCGAGCTGTATTCCAATACCAGTGATGATCCGGTCAACGGCTGGCGCGTGGTGGCAGAAGGCCGCGAGATGACGCCACGTCTGTCACCGGCGCCCCATCCGCGCGGAACGACCGTGGCAGTGCGCGATCTCTTTTTCAATACGCCGGCGCGGCGCAAGTTTCTGCGCACCGAAAAGACCGAATTCAATCACGTGGAGGAGGCCTTTCGTCGGCTGGCCCTGTCGCGCCAGGACGTCGATCTGGTGCTGCGCCACAATCAGAAAACCGTGCATCAGCTGATGGGCGGCAGCAGTCAGGCCGTGATGGAAAAGCGCATTGCCCAGCTGCTGGGTCGCAGCTTTCTGGACAATGCCATTCATATCGACATGGCCGCGACCGGCCTGGCGCTGAAGGGATGGGTGGGGCTGCCGTCTCACACCCGCAGCCAGGCCGATCAGCAGTATTTTTTCGTCAACGGTCGGGTCATTCGTGATCGGCTGGTGGCGCACGCCGTGCGTCAGGCCTATCGCGACGTGCTCTTTCACGGTCGCCACCCGGTCTTCGTGCTCTATCTGGACCTTGACGCCCACGGGGTAGATGTCAACGTGCATCCGACCAAGCACGAAGTGCGCTTTCGCGATGGGCGGCTGGTACATGACTTTCTGTTTTCGAGCCTGCATCGGGCGCTGGCGGAGGTCAGACCCCAGGGGCAGAGCGCCCCGGCCCCCGAGGCGCCCTCAGGCTCTGACACATCTTCAGCGCAGGCGGCCCCCCGATTCGATCAGCAGCGCATGGCCCTCAATGAAACGCCTGGTGAGCAGGCCTCCAGCAGCTCGAATGACGGCAGGCCGGAAGGTGCGCAGTATCGCAGCAGCCGACCGGGGGAGCAGCAGATTCGCGAGTTCATGGCCGGTTATCGCGCCCTGCATCCGGACCACGAGGAGCGCCTGCTGGCGCCCCATGCGCCGGCGGGCAGCAGCGATGCGCAGGAAACACCTGCTGTGCCATCGCCAAGGACCCGTTCGGATCATCCCATGGCGTCGCCAGTGACGGCGCCGGTCGATGCGACTCGGGCCCCGCCGCTGGGGTACGCCGTGGCACAGCTGCACGGCGTCTACATACTGTCGCAGACCGAGCGCGGTATGGTCGTTGTGGACATGCACGCCGCGCACGAGCGCATCACCTATGAACGCATGAAGGCGCAGTATCTGGGCGAGGGCATCGATACGCAGCCGCTGCTGGTGCCGGTGTCGATGTCGGTCAGCGAGGCGCAGGTCGAGCTTGCCGAGCGCGAGCAGGCAACGATTGCGGCAATGGGCGTGACCCTTGAGGCGGCAGGCCCTGAAACGCTATTGGTCCGGGAGGTGCCGGCGCTGTTGCGGGGCGGCAGCGTCGAGGCACTGGTACGTGAAATGCTTGAAGAGCTTGAGCGCTACGGCCGCAGTCAGGTCGTCAGGGATCATCTTTTCGATCTGCTCTCGACCATGGCCTGTCACGGCAGCGTGCGTGCCAATCGGCGTCTCGAGATCGAGGAGATGAATGCGCTGCTGCGGGACATGGAGCGCACCGAGCGCAGCGGGCAGTGCAATCATGGGCGTCCCACCTGGACGGAGATGTCGATGCGCGACCTTGATCGTCTTTTTCTGCGCGGACAGTAGGATGACAACCTCATGAACGTTGCTGCCTCACACCCGCCGGTCATCATGCTGATGGGGCCCACGGCGGTCGGCAAGACCGACCTTGCCATCGAGCTGCATGAGCAGCTGGGGGTCGAGCTTGTCAGCGTTGATTCGGCGCTGGTCTACAAGGGCATGGATATCGGTACCGCCAAGCCCTCGGCACAGGAGCTGGCCCGTGCACCGCATCGGCTGATCGATATTCGCGATCCGTCCGAGCCCTATTCGGGCGTGGCCTTTCGCGACGATGCCCTTGAATGCATCGAGGAGATTACCGCTCGGGGCCGGGTACCGCTGCTGGTGGGCGGGACCATGCTCTATTTTCGTTTGCTGACGGAAGGGGCGGCTGACATGCCTCAGGCAGATCCCGAAATCCGTCAGGCACTGGGCGAGCTGCTAGAGCAGGGGGGGGCCGGAGCGCTGCATGCCGAGCTTGCCCGGGTGGATCCTGAAGCCGCGGCGCGCCTTCATCCCAACGATCCGCAGCGTCTGATGCGCGCGCTGGAAGTCTACCGGGCCAGCGGGGAAACCCTCAGCGCGCACTGGGCGCGCCAGTCGCCCGTGACGCTGCCGTTTACGCCGCACCCGATTGCGCTATTGCCCAACAATCGGTCGCTTTTGCATGAGCGCATCCAGCAGCGCCTTGACAAAATGTTTGCCGCTGGCTTCGTTGAAGAGGTGAAAGCACTTCGTGCACGGGGCGATTTAAGTCCGGATTTACCTTCGATGAAAAGCGTGGGCTATCGTCAGGTGTGGGAGGGACTTGATCGCGGCGATGATTGCCCCCAAATGGCGTTCAGGGCGCTAACCGCTACCCGGCAGCTGGCCAAGCGTCAGATGACCTGGTTGCGGCGCTGGCCGGGCGCTTTACAGCTTGACCCGCAGGAGACCGGGATTGTGCCACGATTACTGAAAATCGTGCGCGACATCGGCACTTAGCGTAATATGATCGGTTACCAGTGAGCCTCACATGAGCCTCCGGGACGTGGATCTTTCTTGCGCTTAAAGCAAGTTAAAAACCGATAAACATACAGCAATTAATATTTTGGGAGAGCCACATGTCCAAAGGACAATCCCTTCAGGATCCGTATCTGAATATCCTGCGTAAGGAGCGTATCCCCGTCTCCATCTTTCTGGTCAATGGCATCAAGCTTCAGGGCCAGATCGAGTCCTTCGATCAATTTGTCATTTTGCTGCGCAACACCGTCAGTCAGATGGTCTACAAGCATGCCATCTCGACGGTAGTGCCTGCGCGTAACGTCCGTTTACCGGCGCAGGATACTGCTGTGCCCGGTCAGGAAAGCTGATAGAGAGGCGCTGATTGTTTTTTGAACGTCCCGATTCGGGAGAAACGGCTGTCCTGGTACATATCGATTTCCAGGACAGTACCGAGCGCGAAGACGCTTCAGAGTTCATGGAGCTGGTCCGTAGCGCCGGTGCCGTACCAGCGGCTCTGCTGACAGGCAGTCGGCGCTCCCCCAGCCCCAAGACCATGATCGGTGAAGGCAAGCTCGAAGAGCTGCGCGAAATGCTGAGTACGCATCACGCCGAGCTTGCCATCTTCAATCATTCTCTTTCGCCCTCTCAGGAACGCAATCTTGAGCGGATCCTTCAATGTCGTGTGCTGGACCGTACCGGTCTGATTCTCGATATCTTTGCGCAACGCGCCAGAACGCATGAGGGCAAGCTGCAGGTAGAGCTTGCTCAGCTTGAATATATGTCGACCCGTCTGGTGCGCGGCTGGACGCACCTTGAGCGTCAAAAGGGCGGTATCGGTCTGCGTGGCCCGGGCGAGACCCAGCTGGAAACCGACCGACGCCTGCTGCGCGGGCGCATCAAGGCGATCCACAAGCGCCTCGATCGGGTTCGTAGCCAGCGCGATCAGAATCGCCGTTCGCGTACGCGGGCAGAGATTCCCTCGGTCTCGCTGGTGGGCTACACCAACGCCGGCAAGTCGACGCTGTTCAATGCATTGACCAATGCCGATGTCTATGCCGCCGATCAGCTCTTTGCCACGCTTGACCCCACGCTCAGACGTCTTGAGATCAGTGATGTCGGGCCCATCGTCATGGCTGATACGGTAGGATTCATTCGTCACCTGCCCCACAAGCTGGTCGAGGCCTTTCGTGCCACGCTGCAGGAGGCCGCCGAGGCAAGCCTGTTGGTGCACGTTATCGACGCTGCCGATCCGCAGCGCGAAGCGCATATCGAACAGGTCAATGCCGTGCTTGACGAGATTGGTGCTGGTGAAGTGCCAAGACTTCTCGTCATGAACAAGACCGATCTGCTGGGGATGTCACCCCGTCTGGAGCGCAGTGCCAGCGAAGAGGTGAACACCGTCTGGCTCTCGGCACGTGAGAGTACAGGCTTCGATCTGCTGGAGCAGGCCCTTTCCGAACGCCTGGCCACGGATCTGGTGGAAACCTCGGTGATGCTGGAGCCCTCCCAGGGCTGGCTGCGCGCTCAGCTCTTTTCCCACGACGCCGTTCAGGAAGAAAGCTTCGATGACGAAGGCAGAACGCATCTGAAGATTCGACTGCCGCGTCGTGATCTGTTACGCCTTCTTTCTCATGCCGATGAAAACCCGGATGATTACCTCTCTCAGGCAGAGCAGGGCCGGGAGCAGTGGCAGGAATAAAATGCCACCGCGTCATGCCAGGAAGAATTTCAGGTCTTTGGCATGACGACATGTTACAAATAGGGACGCTTCCGGCATTATCAGGATGATCGGATATTCAAAGCGCTACTGTAAGAATGGCGCGTAATGATGTTATGAGACTGGCGTTTCGCAACTCTTGCCCAGTGGAGAAGATGTATGGCCTGGAATGAGCCTGGTGGTGGCGGCAACAATAACCAGCAGGACCCCTGGAGTGGTGGTGATCGCCGCGGTGGTAGCGGCGGTGGCAATAATAACCAGGGTGGTGGACCTCCTGATCTTGATGAAGTCATCAGGAAACTGCGCAACAAGCTCAACGGGCTGCTGGGCCGTCGTCAGCTTCGCTCGGTCAACGGCGGTGATGACAACAACGGTGGCAACCAGGGCGGTGGCAGCGGCCGTAGTGCCCTGTTGCTGCCGATCGTTGTATTGATTGTGGGTATCGTTGTCTGGGCGGGATCGGGTTTTCACCTGATCGATCAGTCCGAGCGCGGTGTTGTTTTCCGTTTTGGTAAATATACCAATACCCTCGGTCCGGGCCTGCACTGGAACCCGCCGCTGGTTGATCGGGTGGAAAGCGTCAATGTGACCCGTATCCGCTCTGCCAGTCAGACGGATTCCATGCTGACGCGTGATGAAAACATCGTGCGTGTCAGTATCTCTTCCCAGTATGTGGTCTCGGACTCGCACGCGTTTCTGGTCAACGTTCGCGGCCCGGAAATGACGTTGCAAAACGCCATGGACAGCGCCCTTCGTCAGGAAGTGGGCAACATGGATCTGCAGCAGATCCTGACCACCGGTCGTGAAGAACTGGCCGGGGATATCTATGATCGGCTGGCGTCATATCTTGAAGCCTATGGCACCGGTATCCGGCTCCAGACGGTCAACATGGAGTCCACGGCACCGCCGGATCAGGTGCAGGATGCCTTTGATGACGTTATCCGCGCCCGTGAAGAGCAGCAGCGCACCATCAACCGTGCCAATGCCTATCGTGATGCCATCCTGCCTGAAGCCGAAGGTCGGCGTCAGCGCATGATCGAGGAAGCGCAGGGCTACAAGGCAGCGGTAGTGGCCGATGCCCAGGGTGAAACCAACCGGTTCATATCGCTGCTGGGCGAATATGAGAAGGCACCCGACGTGACGCGTCAGCGTCTGTATCTGGACACCATGACCGAGATTCTGGGGAATACGCCCAAGGCACTGGTGGATCTGGGTGAAGGCAATGATGCAGTGACGGTTCTGCCACTCAACCAGATGGGCCGTGGCGATAACAGCGGCAATCGCAACAGCGACAGCAACCAGAATAACGTGGATGCGCGTCAGCTTGAGCAGCTCTCTCAGCAGGTCGTCGAGCACATGAGAAGCAATCAGCAGCAAAACAACGGTCGCAGCAGCCTGCGGGAGGGACGCTAATGTTCAACAATCGCGCCCTTGTCATCGTGATCGTACTGGGCATTCTTGCCTGGGTTGGCAGCGCCAGCCTTTATACGATCAATGAAACCGAGCGTGGCATCAAGCTGCGCTTCGGTGAGATTGTGGAAAACGACATTCAACCCGGCCTGCACTTCAAATGGCCCATCCTCAACACGGTCAGGATCTTCGATACGCGTGTGCTGTCAGTGGATGCCAGCGCTACGCGCTATCTGACCAGCGACTCCAAGGCCGTTATCGTGGATTCGTTCGTGAAGTGGCAGATCATCGATCCGGGACTTTACTATGAGGCCACGCGAGGCAACGAGCAGGCGGCCGAGCGTCTGATTGCGCCGCGTACCGACGAGGCACTGCGTAACAAGTTCGGCCAGACGACACTGACGCAGATTGTTCGTGAGCGTCCCGCAACGCAAAGCGACAATCAGGACGTCGTCAAAAAGGTGCGAGAGGAAAACAGCGATGTTGCCACCGAGCGTGATGAGCTCATGGTAGATCCAATTTCCCAGCTTGATCAGGCAATGCGTCAGGAGCTCGGGGTGCGCATTCTCGATATTCGCGTCAAGCGTATCGAGCTGCCCAGCGAAGTCACCCAGGCGGTTTATGAGCGCATGAACTCGCAGCGTGAGCAGGCCGCCCGCGGCTATCGCGCCGAAGGGACGCGTCAGGCCGAAGAGATCATGGCGGATGCCGATCGCCAGCGCCAGGAGCTTCTGGCCAGCGGGCGTCAGATTGCTGAAACCACGCGCGGTGAAGGCGATGCGGCAGCGGCGGCCATCTATTCGGCGGCCTATCAGCAAAATGCCGGTTTCTTCGATTTCTATCGCACACTTCAGGCCTATCGTGAAAGCTTCAAGGGTAATGACGACCTGATGGTGTTGAGCCCGGCAAGCAACCAGTTCCTGCAGCTGTTCAAGCAGGGCAACGGTGAGACATCTTCGCCAGCGGCCCCCTGAATTCCGGGAAGATGCCCGGGCGGGATTTCTCCGCTGACGAGTTGTGATAGTATCCTTCAACCGGGGGCTTCCCCCGGTTTTTTTGTGGCTGTCGTTTGTCGATGGCCGTGATGTGGTGCCTGTTTCGGGGCTACCCGGGCCACCTTTTTTTTACTTCTGTCAGGGCGTGTTCGATGACCATTGCTGATCGCTGGCTGCTGCCGGACGGTATGGATGAAGTGCTGCCACCTCAGGCGCTGCGCATGGAGTCGCTGCGTCGCGGCCTGATGGATCTCTACTATCGCTGGGGTTACGACCTGGTCATGCCGCCGCCGGTGGAGTTTCTGGACTCTCTTCTTACCGGCGCCGGTACCGACCTTGATTTACAGACATTCAAGCTGACCGATCAGCTGACCGGTCGTCTGATGGGCGCCAGTGCTGATGTGACGCCCCAGGTGGCCAGAATGGATGCTCACTCCCTGCGCCGTCAGGGGCCGGTGCGATTGTGTTACTGCGCCCATGTGCTGCGAGCCAGAGCCGATGAGCATCAGGGCGGACGCAGCCCGGTGCAGGCAGGACTTGAGCTTTTCGGCCATGCCGGCATCGAGGCCGATATCGAGATCGTGAAACTGGCCCTGGCGAGCCTGTCCTTTGCCGGTGCCAATGATGTCCATCTGGCCATCGGACATATCGGTATCTACCGGGCGCTTGCGGAAGAGGCGCGGCTTGAAGACGACGTCGAGTCACTGATTTTTGAGGCGCTGGAGCGCAAGGCAGTATCAGAAGTCGATGCGCTGATCGAGCAATACATCGAGGATGTGTCGCTTGCCGCCATGTTCAAGCAGCTGCCGCGCCTGCACGGCAGCGTTGAAGTGCTCGAGCGGGCCCGAAAGGTCTTTGCCAATGGCTCGCCGGCCATCATTGAGGCGCTTGATCAGCTGACGTCACTGCAAAATGTTCTGAGCGCCGCTCATGACGATGTCACGCTCTATTTTGATCTGGCTGAGCTGCGCGGTTATCAGTACCACACGGGGCTGGTCTTTGCCGCTTACGTGCCAGGCTATGGTCAGGCGCTGGTCAAGGGTGGTCGCTATGACGACACCGGTCGCGCATTCGGTCGGCCCCGCCCGGCGACCGGTTGTTCCATGGACCTCAAGCAGCTGGCGACCCTTTGCCAGCGCGCGCCTTCCCATGATGGTATCTGGGCGCCCACGGATGATGATAATGGCCTGAGCCAGCGTATTCATGCGCTGCGCGATGCTGGCGAGCGGGTTGTTCAGCAGTTACCGGGACAGTCCACCGATGCGCTGGCCCATTTCTGCGATCGTCAGCTTATCCATCGTGATGGCGCCTGGCAGGTTGAGCCGCTCGCCAACTGAATTTGACACCCGGTGTCTGCCCGTTCCGGGCAGGCCTTTGAATCAGAGATGAAACAATGGGCAAGAATGTCGTAGTACTGGGCACGCAGTGGGGCGATGAAGGCAAGGGCAAGGTCGTCGATCTGCTGACAGAATCGGCGTCCGCCGTGGTTCGCTTTCAGGGCGGGCATAACGCCGGGCATACGCTGGTCATCGATGGCAAAAAAACGATCCTGCGCCTGATTCCTTCGGGCATCCTGCGTCCCGACGTGACCTGTGTCATTGGTAACGGCGTGGTGCTGTCACCGGAAGCTCTGCTCAGCGAAATGGCCGAGCTGGAAGACAGTGGTGTGCCTGTGCGTGAAAGGCTGCGGCTGTCGCCGGCCTGTCCGCTGATTTTGCCCTATCACGTGGCGCTCGATGTCGCGCGTGAAAAGGCTCGCGGCGTGGCCAAGATCGGCACCACCGGTCGGGGTATCGGGCCGGCCTATGAAGACAAGGTGGCGAGGCGTGGCCTGCGCCTTGGCGATATCCTGCATCGCGAGCGTTTTGCCAGCAAGCTCGGAGAAGTGCTCGACTATCACAACTTCGTCCTGACCCGCTATCACGGCGAGCCCGCCGTGGACTTCCAGGAAGTGCTGGACCAGGCCATGGCCATGGCCGAAGAGCTGCGCCCGATGATCTGCGACACGGTCTCCTTCGTGCATGACCTGCGAAAGCAGAACAGGAACATCATGTTCGAAGGCGCTCAGGGATCGCTTCTGGATATTGACCACGGTACCTATCCGTACGTGACCAGCTCCAATACCACGGCCGGCGGCACGGCCACCGGTTCCGGCGTGGGACCGCTCTATCTGGATTACGTGCTGGGGATTACCAAGGCCTATACCACCCGTGTCGGCTCCGGCCCGTTTCCTACCGAGCTTTTCGACGAGTTCGGACGCCACTTGGCCGAGCATGGCCACGAGTTTGGCTCCAACACCGGTCGTGCCCGCCGCTGCGGCTGGTTCGATGCCGTGGCACTGCGTCATGCCGTGCAGATCAACTCGATTTCCGGGCTGTGTCTGACCAAGCTCGACGTGCTTGATGGGCTCGAAAACATCCGTGTCTGTGTCGGCTATCGCACCAAGGATGGCGAACTGATCGATAACCTGGTGGACAGCGAAGGCTACGAGGCGATCAATCCTGAATATCGTGATCTGCCGGGCTGGCGTGAATCCACCGTCGGGGCTCGCACGCTCGACGAACTGCCCGCCAATGCGCGCGCCTATATCAGCTTCCTTGAAGAACAGATCGGTACGCCCATCGATATCATCTCGACGGGTCCGGATCGCGTTGAAACCATTGTTCTGCGCAACCCTTTCGACAGCTGAGCCGTGACGTGACTGCCTTCCGATCCCTGATGATTCATCAGGGATTTTTAGTGTCGGGTCACCGTGTCAGAGGCATCAAAGCCTTAAGCTATCATACTGATTGGCAAGGAAGTGGGTTCACACCGCCTGTAATGAGGACTAAAATAGTACGCAATCAGTCAGGCAAGAGGCCGACATGCTGAAGCTGTCGAAAATGAGCGATTACGGAGCGGTGGTGATGGCGCAGATATCGCGTCATCCCGACTGCTCGCATGCTGCTGCCGATATTGCCGATCGCGTCGGACTGCCTCGACCCACCGTCAGCAAGACACTCAAGCTTTTACTGCGTGCCGGGCTTTTGACGTCGCAGCGCGGCGTCAACGGCGGTTATCGGCTGTCACGCAGTGCCAGTGCCATTACGGTGCGCGACATCATCACCGCCATCGAGGGGCCGGTGGCCATGACCGAGTGCAGCCATGGCCACGGTGACTGCGATCTGATGTCCAGCTGTGGCGTGGCCAGCAACTGGCAGCGCGTGTCGCTGGCCGTACGTCAGTTGCTTGACAGTGTCACACTGGCCGATCTGGCGCACGATGCGCCGATTAAATTGCCCGTACAGCTGCCCATACAGAGTGTGGCACTCAGTGAGGCACGGGGCATCTGACGGACCGCAGACGATATAACACGACGGTTCTGACCAACGACCGATGAGACGAACAGTACCCGTTTGAGGGGAGAGGATCATGGCAACCGAAGCAATGGAGCAGCTTGCTCGTCGCGAGTACAAGCAGGGATTTGTGACCGATATCGAAAGCGATACGGTGCCGCCCGGGCTCGATGAGAGTGTTATCGCCTTTATCTCGCAGAAAAAGGGCGAGCCGCAGTGGATGCTGGACTGGCGTCTCGAGGCCTATCATCAGTGGCTCAAGATGACGTCGCCTTCCTGGGCGCATCTGGACTACCCGCCGATCGATTACCAGGCCATCTCGTATTTCAGCGCGCCCAAAAAGCCGGAAGACCGTCCCCAGAGTCTGGACGAAGTCGATCCGAAGCTGCTGGAAACCTATGAGAAGCTGGGGATTCCGCTGCATGAGCGTGCAGCGCTTGCCGGTGTCGCCGTGGACGCTGTCTTTGACTCGGTCTCCGTGACCACGACCTTCCGGGAAAAGCTTGCCGAGGCCGGTGTCATCTTCTGCTCGATCTCGGAAGCCATCCGTGAATATCCCGAGCTGGTACGCCAGTATCTGGGCACGGTCGTGCCGCAGGGAGATAACTACTTCGCCGCGCTCAACTCAGCGGTTTTCACTGACGGTTCGTTTGTCTATATCCCCGAAGGCGTGACCTGCCCGATGGAGCTGTCGACCTACTTCCGTATCAATGCCGCCAATACCGGTCAGTTCGAACGTACGCTGATCGTGTGCGACAAGCGTGCCCAGGTCTCCTATCTGGAAGGCTGCACGGCGCCGCAGCGTGATGAAAACCAGCTGCACGCGGCCGTGGTCGAGCTGGTGGCACTGGAAGATGCCTACATTAAATACTCCACCGTTCAGAACTGGTATCCCGGCGACGAGGACGGCAAGGGCGGTATTTACAACTTTGTGACCAAGCGTGGTGACTGCCGTGGCGATCGCTCGCGCATCAGCTGGACACAGGTAGAGACCGGTTCTGCCATCACCTGGAAGTATCCGTCGTGCCTGCTGCGTGGCAACGAGAGCAAAGGCGAGTTCTACTCGGTGGCCGTGACCAACGGGCGTCAGCAGGCCGATACCGGCACCAAGATGATCCATATCGGCAAGAACACCTCGTCAACCATCGTCTCCAAGGGGATTGCTGCCGGCAAAAGCAATCAGTCCTATCGTGGACTGGTCAAGGTCTCGCCGCGCGCGACCGGCAGCCGTAACTTCACCCAGTGCGATTCGCTGCTGATCGGTGACAAGTGCGGTGCCCATACCTTCCCCTATCAGGAGATCGGTAACAGCCGCTCGACCATCGAGCACGAGGCAACCACCTCCAAGATCGGTGATGATCAGCTCTTTTACTGCAAGAGCCGTGGTATTTCGGAAGAAGACGCGGTCAGCATGATCGTCAACGGCTTTTGCAAGGATGTCTTCCAGGAGCTGCCGATGGAGTTTGCGGTAGAAGCCGAGGCGCTGCTCAGCGTGACGCTTGAAGGTTCGGTTGGCTAATAACAGTTGATGCGGGCGGCGTCGATGGCCGCCCGTACTGGCAATTTTCGTGTAGCCGCCCGGCGGCGCATCATTACAGAATCAGGGTTACAACATGCTCGAGATCAAGGATCTTCACGCGACGGTAGAAGGCAGCGAAATTCTCAAGGGAATCACGCTGACCATCAATCCCGGTGAAGTACACGCCATCATGGGCCCCAACGGCGCAGGCAAGTCGACTCTGTCAGCCGTGCTGGCCGGTCGCGATGGTTATGAGGTCACTCAGGGCACCATCACGTTTGACGGCAAGGATCTCATGGAGATGGAAGTCGAAGAGCGTGCACAGGCAGGCCTTCTGATGGGCTTCCAGTATCCGGTGGAGATTCCGGGGGTCAAGAACATCTATCTGCTCAAGTCGGCGCTCAATGCTCAGCGTGCGGCGCAGGGGCTTGAGGAAATGCCGGCGCCCGAGTTCATGAAACTGATCAAGGAAAAGATCGGCTTCATGAAGATGGATTCCAGCTTCCTGCATCGCGCCGTCAACGAAGGGTTTTCAGGCGGTGAGAAAAAGCGTAACGAAATCCTGCAGATGCTGGTGCTACAGCCGAAACTGGCTCTGCTCGATGAGATCGACTCCGGCCTGGATATCGATGCCATGAAGGTCGTGGCCGACGGTGTCAATTCGCTGCGTGACGAGAACCGCGCCATTTTGATGGTGACCCACTATCAGCGTCTTCTTGATCACATTACCCCTGATCAGGTGCATGTGCTGATTGACGGGCGTATCGCCAAGTCAGGCGATCGTCACCTGGCCGAAGAGCTTGAAGCGCGCGGTTATGAATGGGTTGTCGAGGAGCCTGCTGCATGAGCCTGCCTGAAACACTCATGAAGCGTCTGCATGCAGCGCCTGCCGGTGAGCCCGAGTGGCTCACTGAAAAGCGCCGTGCCGGGGCTTCTTATTTTGAAACGGTCGGTTTCCCCACGCGTCGCGATGAGGCGTGGAAATATACCGACATGTCACGGTTTTCCGATCTTGAATTCGGTCAGGCTGACAATGCCGAGCTTGATCAGGCGAGCTATGACGCACTCAAGCTCGATATCGATGCCTGCCGGCTGGTATTCGTCGATGGCCTTTTCAATGCCGAGCTGTCCGATCTTGATTCGATGCCCGAAGGCGTGGCCATTACGCCGCTGTCTCAGGCGCTGAAAAGCGATCAGCCGGCGGTCAGCGAACAGCTGGGCCATCTCACCGGTATCGATTTTTCGGCCTTCAGCGCGTTGAATACGGCGTTGACCGGGGAAGGCGCCATCGTGACGATCGGCAAGCGTCAGGCGGTCGAGAAGCCGATCTATCTGCTGTTCATCTCGCGCAACAACGCCGCGCCGGTCATGAGCCATCCGCGCATTCTGGTGAACTGTGACACCGAAAGTGAAGCCACCCTGATCGAGCACTATGCAGGTGAGCAGGGCGCGGCCAACCTGACCAATGTCGTCACCGAAATCGAGATGGCGCCGGCCTCAAGGCTTTCGCACTACAAGCTGCAGGAAGCGAGCCAGAGTGAGTATCACGTGGCCAGCATTCAGGTGGATCAAAAGCGCGATACGAACTTCATCTCGCATAACCTGAATCTCGGTGGTGCCGTGGTGCGCAATGATCTGGTCAGCGATCTCAATGACGAGAACGCCACGGTGGATCTGCTGGGGCTCTTTTTCGGTCAGGATCGTCAGCACATCGATAACCACACCAAGGTCAACCACAACGCGCCGCGCACGTACTCCAACGAGAACTACAAGGGTATTCTCGATGGCCGTGCCCGCGGGGTGTTCAATGGCCGGGTGTATATCAAGCGTGATGCGCAGCAGGTGCTGGGTTATCAGAACAACGCCAACCTGTTGTTGTCCGATCGCGCCGAAATCGATACCAAGCCCGAGCTTGAAATCTATGCTGACGATGTGCAGTGCTCTCACGGCACCACCACTGGTCAGCTGGACGAGAACGCCATCTTCGCTCTGCGTGCCCGTGGCATCGATGAGCAGATGGCGCGCGGATTGCTGACGCTGGCCTTCGCCAATGAGGTCATGGAGCGCATTCACCACAGGGTGCTGACGGATCGTGTCGAACGTGCGGTAGCGGGCAAGCTGCCTGACCGCTTCAATCTCGAAAGCCTGGTAGAAGATACGTCGCTATGAGCATGACCGACGAACTCACGCTGGATGTACAGGCCCTGCGCGCGGAATTTCCCGTGCTGAGCCGCAAGGTCCATGGGGACAAGGCGCTGGTCTATTTTGACAACGCGGCCACGACCCAGACCCCAAAGGCTGTGCTGGATACCTGGGTGGATTATTTTGAGCGTTACAACGCCAATATCCACCGCGGGCTGCATCGGCTTGCCGATGAAGCCACGCAGGCCTATGAGCATAGCCGTGACACCGTGCGTGAGTTCGTCAATGCTGAAGATGTTCGTGAGATCATTTTCACCCGTGGCACCACAGAGGCCATCAATCTGGTCGCCCAGAGCTGGGGTCGTAGCCAGCTCGTCGAGGGTGACGAGATCCTGATTTCACGGCTGGAGCATCACTCCAATATCGTGCCCTGGCAGATGCTGGCGCAGGAGAAGGGGCTTACCATCCGGATCATTCCGGTGGATGAGCGCGGTGAGCTGGACATGGCCGCCTATCGGGAACTCTTTACACAGCGAACTCGTCTGGTCTGTGTCTCACACGTCTCCAATGCGCTGGGAACGGTCAATCCCGTGGCCGAAATGGCGCGTATCGCGCATGAGCACGATGCCCGGATTCTGGTGGATGGGGCGCAGGCGGTGGCGCACACGCGCGTCGATGTACAGTCACTGGATGCCGACTTCTACGCCTTTTCGGGGCACAAGCTTTATGGTCCGACCGGTGTCGGCGTGCTTTATGGCCGTCTCTCCCTGCTGGAAGAGATGCCGCCCTGGCAGGGTGGCGGCGAGATGATCAAGACCGTCAGTCTCGAGGACGGTACCCGCTTTGCCGAGCCGCCTCATCGTTTCGAGGCGGGCACGCCTGCCATTGCCGAGGTGATTGCGCTGGAGCGGGCCATTCGCTGGGTCACCAATCTTCACTTTGAGCTGCTGGAGAGCTGGGAACAGCGTCTGTTGAAGCATGCCACCGAACGCATGAAAGAGATCGATGGCATGCGCATTATCGGTGAGGCACCGCACAAGGCGGCCGTGATCTCCTTTGTGGTTGATGGGGCCCACTCGCAGGATATCGGCCTGCTGGTCGATCAATTCGGCGTGGCCATACGCACCGGGCACCACTGCGCGCAGCCGCTGATGCATCACTATGGGTTGGATGCCACCTGTCGAGCGTCGTTTGCAGCGTACAACACGCTGGAAGAGGTGGATTATTTCGTCGATGCCCTGCAGCGTGTCGTGACCATGGTGCGGGATTGAGCATGATCAGAGAGGGCTATTGATGAGCGCGATCACATCCCTGCAAAAGGGGCACCAGCTACCCCTGCAGCGTAATGTCGAGGCCATCTCGATCCCTTTTGGAAAGCCGGTCTGGCTGGACGAGGACGAGACGGTTCAGGTCATGCAGGCACTCGGGACGTCGGTGTCGGTACTGTACAAGGGCAACATGTATCTGATCGAAGGCTTCAATCTGGATGCCTTCGGGATGGAGTCCATGGAAAGGCCCCATTTGCCTGACGGTGCCACTGATGAAGAGCTTGAAGCCTTTGTCTGGGCGCAGCTTCACACCTGTTTTGATCCAGAGATTCCGGTCGATATCGTCGAACTGGGGCTGGTCTATGGCTGTAAAATCACGACGCTGATTGACGGCCAGAAAATGGCCCAGATCAAGATGACGCTGACGGCACCCGGCTGCGGCATGGGTGAAGTCATCGCCGAAGACGCCAAGCACAAGATTCTGGGCGCCGAGCAGATCGACCGTGTCAACGTTGAGCTGATTTTTGATCCGCCCTGGTCACGGGACATGATGAGTGATGAAGCAAGGCTTGCGCTCAACATGTTTTGAGGCGCCGAAAGGATTGACACAAACGCCCCGAAGCCAAGGCTTTCGGGGCGTTTTTGTAGGGGTATTGCCCGGTTGGAGGCGGTCGCTTAAGCTGGCAGGCGGTCTGTTTCGGTGATTCCCTGGCAAATGAATAGATACATGGCAGGATTGCTCAAGGGCATGGCAATCGTGGGTGCCATGGCATTGGTGCTCATCGTTGTGGTGACGGTGAGCGCCAACTATTGGGTATGGCGAAAGACCCATGCCAGCATCACGCTTGAAAGTAGTCAGTGTGTCCATGAACCAGTGGGCCTGGTTTTTGGCACATCCTATGGCTTGCGTGGCGGCGGGGAGAACCCCTGGTACCGGGCCAGGCTGGATCTTGCCGCCAGTCTCTGGAAGTCAGGGCAGGTGGATCACCTGCTGGTGTCGGGCGATAACCATACGCGCTACTACAACGAGCCCATCCGCATGTGGCGCGATCTAAGACGTCAGCAGATACCGGATGCGGCCATGACGCTGGATTACGCCGGTTTCAGTACCTTTGATACGCTGGCGCGCAGCCGGGATGTCTTCGGCGTTTCAAGAGTGACACTCATTTCACAGCGCTGGCA
Source organism: Kushneria indalinina DSM 14324 (assembly GCF_003385845.1). Lineage (GTDB taxonomy): Bacteria > Pseudomonadota > Gammaproteobacteria > Pseudomonadales > Halomonadaceae > Kushneria > Kushneria indalinina. Next base: position 647,769 of record NZ_QRDJ01000008.1, read on the forward strand.
CCTGCCGCGGGCACTGTTCATTGCCCAGTATCTCGGCCTTGAGGCCCGGGGGTGCGCAACACGTAAGCGCTCGGTCTTCAATGATCGCTGGATGTGGGCAAGAGAGATACTCGCCCGCGTACAGCTTCTGGCCGACCTTTACCTCTTTGATCGCCATCCCTATTTTCTGGGCCCGAGCATTGTGCTGCCCACCGATGCAGAAACGCCCGGAAATATCATTCCCGTCTACCGGCGCGTACCCATGCCGGCTCCCGTGGAGCATGCCCTTGAGGATCTGCGCGCTCTACGTAAACCGGATAACGATCAAGACCTGAAGCAGAGCTGGCACGTCTTTTAGTCGATCGTCAGCGCTTTTTCTGATGCTGATACTGATGCAATACGCGAATAATGGCGCGGCAGTTTTTCCATAACCGCTCCATGACGGGCTCGATCTCTTCGGGAAGGGCATGGGTCATCATGGTGGAAAGCGCCTGCATGATGATGCGCTCCTGCTCGAGCAGCTCATTGATCAACACGTGCTCGTTGTTGACCACAAAACTCTTGAGCCGGCTCCACAGCCAGAGGTAATCATCGCGCTCGACGTCGGCATCGCGAGGGAGAAGATCAAGATGGCGGCGGGCCTGTTGCTGCAGCAAACGCATATCCTGGCGCCGCTCTTCAAAGCAGGGGGTCAATGCCTCACGCATGTCATTACGCAGGCGGGCGGCATTATCCTGATAGTAGTCAAGACTATCGGCCAAAGCCTCGAGCAGGCCATCCATCGCCGCCTGGCGATTGTCGAGAAACATGAGGGACTATCTCCACTGATGCCAGAAGAATTGAGGAAGGAGCTGAAATTCTAACGCGCCCGGAAAGTTAGTAACATCCATCAGCAGGGATTTATCAAAGAAAATCCCTGCTGTTAATGTCGTACTTTGCCGACGTCGAATCAGTACCTGCGAGGCCTGTCAGCCCTTCGGTCGTGGCGGGGCTTTTTTGACCGGGGCCGCATTGCGGGCAATGTGTTCGATGATCAGGCCTGCTACGTCCTTGCCTGTGCTGGTTTCAATCCCCTGAAGGCCGGGGGATGAGTTCACTTCCATGATCACCGGCCCGTGATTGGAGCGTAGAAGATCGACGCCTGCCACCTGCAGTCCCATGGCCTTGGCAGCGCGAATGGCGGTGGAGCGCTCCTCGGGCGTAATACGAATACTGCTGGCACTGCCCCCGCGGTGCAGGTTGGAGCGAAACTCCCCCTCGGCCGCCTGGCGCTTCATGGCAGCGACCACCTTGTCGCCGACCACGAAGCAACGCAGATCCGCACCGCGCGCTTCCTTGATGTACTCCTGCACCATGATATTGGCATTGAGGCCCATGAAGGCCTGAATAACGCTCTCCGCTGCCTGCTGGGTTTCTGCCAGTACGACACCGATGCCCTGGGTGCCTTCCAGCAGCTTGATGACCAGAGGTGCGCCCTTGACCATCTTGATCAGGTCAGGGATATCGTCGGGTGAATGGGCAAAGCCGGTGATCGGCAGCCCCAGTCCCTTGCGCGACAGCAGCTGCAGTGAGCGCAGTTTGTCACGCGAACGGGTGATGCCGACCGAATCGTTGAGGACATAGGTACCCATCATCTCGAACTGGCGCAGTACGGCGGTGCCATAAAAGGTTACCGAGGCACCGATCCGCGGAATAACGGCGTCAAAGGGCTCAAGCTGTTCACCGCGATAGTGGATCGTGGGGTGATGAGAGGCGATGTTCATGTAGCAGCGCAGGGTGTCGATCACCCGCACCGAATGCCCGCGTTGCTCGGCGGCCTCGATCAGTCGCCGTGTAGAGTAAAGATTACGATTGCGCGACAACAGGGCGATATGCATGAGAAGTCCTTTTTGAGCAGGGCTTAGGGTGTGCCATGCAGGAAAGCGGTACCCGGGGCCACCAGCACCCTTCTCATGGCACGACGTCCCAGCAGCATGGGGTGTTTCATGGCAGCGCGATCGACCAGGGTCAGGTCCAGTTCCTGGGTCAGTTCTCCCAGTTGCATGGTCGTACGAATAACGTATCGCCAGCTGGCATGGCCATTGGAGCTTCTGACCTTGCGACGGTCGCTGAGCGGTAGGGTAAACCGGCTTGTTCCCCGGGTGCCTTCACCACTCCAGGTGCCGAAGCTGATCCACCACTGGCCATGCTGCTCGAAAGCATGAATGTTGTCGGCATGCAGGGCAGAGGTTCTGGCACCGGTATCGATCTTGCAGGCAAGGCGCAGATCGAGTTCAGGCAGGGCCACCATCTCTCGACGACCCACGATGGCTCTTGGTTTATAGGGTAGCTCATCCATGCTGTTCTCTCTGTATCGCGTCGATCTGATGCCACAGGGTGGAGCCGGGACTTGCCTGTTTCATCGCCATGATCATGGGCAGACGAAGACGCGGGATTCGGGTCAGGTCGCGAACCAGGACCCTGAAATCGTGTGCTGCAAGCCGTGAGATACTGACAAGATAGTCGCTGGAGCGGCGCTCATGCTCAAGATGATGCCAGCCACGAGCGGCGATGGTGGCCAGTTCTTCAGCATTCGGGGAGTGATGAAGGCGGGTCTCCAGCCATGTGCCAGCATGTTCGAGTGGGCTGGCCAGTATGGCGCTCAGAGCTGCCTGATAACGAGGGTAATCGCTTTCCACGGTCGCACGTTGTGCCACCATGGCATCGAGCAGCGTTTCCTGCTGTATGGGTGCATGGGCAAGGCACTCACACAGGGCAACAAAGGCCGGATCGGGCAGCTTATCCAGCCGTTTCGACAAGAAGGTTTCGTCCTCGTTTGTTTTGCGGACAACAAGGTCGGCAATGCCCTGCAGCCCCAGCTGTTGCCACGCCTGCGTACTGTCATCGCTGAGATAATACCCTCGCGCGGCATCATGATACTGACTGGCAGGCATCTCAAGATCATGAGAAATGCGCGCGTGCAAAAGCGCTTTGGTGAGATCTCCTGGCTGAAGCGCAATTGGCACATCCTTGAGGGTTTCTGCGGCGCTGTCGAGCGCCAGAGTACCATCAGGCGCACGCTGGAAGGTGCTTATCAGCTGTTCAAGAAAATTGTCACGCAGTGCCGGAACCAGCATGGACTGCTCATCCAGCGGTAGCCCCAGACACCAGATGATGGGATCACTCTGCGGAGTGGGGGGGAATACCAGCGCCACCTGCGCCTGCGATTGCCAGGGCTGCGACCATGCCACCTGCTGTTGTTCAAAGGCCCTGAAATGTTCAATGGCGCAGGGCACTACCCGACGCCCGAGATGATAGATTCGGGGCGTAATGTCGGCATGGGCAAAAAGATCGACAAGTGTGGGCGTTAACATCAGGGCATTTCCAGAAGGGTTCATATCGGCGCGGCCGCGCAATGTATCGTGTTGATGGCCGGCGCGCCAGCTCAAAGTTGTTCAAAAAATAAACAATTCTCTGGAGTCGGCGACTCCGCAGGGGCAGACAAAACTATCCCGACCTTATCCACACGTTCGTTCAGTCGATCTGTGCAAAACATGATTGTCGGTCGGTGACAGCGCCGCATCAGGCTTCCATCATTTTATTCACTGTTCAGGGCACGCATAATGACTGACATCATATCTTCTTGAGCAGGAATCCCCATGACGCAATATGAATCGCTGAATGTTGCACTGACACGACTTGAAGCTGCCATGCGTGCAGGCAACCTCTGGCAGAGCCAGACCCAGCCGGAACCGTCTGCCTTTGACAGCGAACAGCCCTTTAATGCCGATACGATGTCGATGGGCCAATGGCTGCGCTATGTGCTGATTCCGCGGCTGCGCAGTCTAATGGAAGGGGAGCATCCGTTGCCGGACAACGCCAACATTGCGCCAGCCGCTGAAGTCTATTTTCAGGAAAATCGCTCCAGCGTTCGCTTGCCCATTCTGGAAGCACTGCGCGATGTGGATAACGTGCTGGTCAATGGAGAACTGCGTCCACAGGAGGGGCAATGAGCAAGGGTGCTCCCTGCGAAAACGACATTGAGGTGCATTACTACTTTGCCTACGGCAGCAACATGAATGTTGACAGGATGCAGGCACGCGTCGGGAAGACCCGGCGCATGCTCTCGGCAACGCTCAGGAACTGGCGGCTGTACTTTGACAAGGCTTCCCGGGTGGATGGCGTGGCCCATGCCAATGTCAGGATGGAAGAGGGCGGGCTGGTCGAGGGCGTGCTGTATGAGTTGACGCATCCAGCGCAGATCCGTGACATGGACCCCTTTGAAGGTCACCCTTGTGAATACTGTCGCCAGGTGGCCATGGTCGATACTGCCGACGGTCCTCTGGCGGCCTGGGTTTATGTGGCCCTGCCTGGAAAAACGGGTTCGGGGCGACTGCCGGCACGCGAATATCTGGGACATCTTCTGGCGGGCAGAGACTTTCTCAGTCATGCCTATCTTGAGCGATTGAGCACCCAACACTGCATCGATAGTCTTGAAGATGAGGCGCTGTTATCACTGGGAATTTCACGAACCACACCGGGCTAGGTGTTCAGACCAGGCAGTACAGATACGAAAAAGGCCACCCATAAGGGTGGCCTTTTGCTGATCGCTTTCCGAAGAGAGCGATCAGATGCCAGCTAACTGTTTAGAAGCGGAAGGAAACGCCGCCGCCTACAGTCAGCGGATCGATATCACGATCGCCGCCGTCGGTGTAATCGGCCTTCAGATCGGTGTACTGGACAAAGCCGTTAAGCGCCCAGTTGTCGGTGATCAAAAGATCAGTACCTACCTGAGCCGTCGGTGCCCACTGACGCTTTTCAAAGCTGTCGGTGCCGCCATTGAGGCTCGAGTCATTGAAGGTGACATAGCTGGCACCCAGACCGGCATAGGGCTGAACGCGTGAATCAGTGCCGCCCATCGGGTAGTACTGCGCCATGATGTTGTACTGCTTCATCTTGAAGCTGTCACCATTGCTGCCATCATAGTCATTGCTGTTGCTACCGCTGAGTTCAACGCCCAGCTTGTCGAACGGCATGACACCGATCGCGCCATTCCAGCTATTTTCGTCGTTGAATTTTCCGCTGGCGGTAATGTCTGACTTGACGACATCGGCGCGGGCATAGACATCACCCTGGCCGTAAGCCATGGCAGACTGAGCGGCGAAAACGCTGGTACCAACCAGTACAGAAGCTGCGAAAATCTTGTTCAGAGTCATGATCTTCTCCTTGCTCGAAATGAAGTTGTTCATATCGATGGGGTTATAGTTGGGAAACGCTGTTTCCTAATGCTTGGTCTCAACTATAGAGAACACTGTTTTGTTTGTCACGTTATTTTTTTACAGTGTTTCTTATCTTTTTAATAATTAAAAGCTATGAAACATGTGGCGGTATACAGGAAAAAGACCATGTGTTAACCGCCCGCGTAACAAAACCTATAGCCAGCTGGACAGTGTCACCACACCGAAGTAATCACTGTTATCCTGGTCTTCGAATTCGCGGCTGCGCTTCAGAGTCGTCAGACTCAAATTGTAGCGATCCCATGAGATCGCGCCTCCCAGTTCCAGATCACCTACCCACTGACGTTTGTCAACGCTGTGACTGTTTCTGAAGGTATTGCCATCCAGCAGCATGTTACGTGCCATGAAACGCCCCTGAGCGTTGCCAAAGATGTACCAGTTAAAGCTTCGGTCGCGAGAGAACATCATGTCCGAGGACGAGTAGGGCGCCATGCCGGGCGTGGTGTATTGATTGTCCAGCCTTCGGCCCAGACGAATTCCCAGCCCGGCGGAGGCGTAATCATAAAGATTGCCCAGGGCAAAACCTGCATTTGGGCCGTACTCCATGGCCAGGCTGCCCAGAGTGTCGCGGTACCACCAGTTGCGCTGCATGGCGAGTGTCACGGTAGGTTCGTTATGCAGCTGGTTATGCCACCCCCTGGGATCATCGCTGTCGACCAGGTGGTGAAAGTTCTTTTGCACTTTTTTCGCGCCGGAGCCCGGACCGATCAGACCGATGTCCAGCGAGAAGGCATCGTCAACGCGCCATTGCGGTGTGAGGTTATGGCGGTACAGCGACAGTCCGCCATAGAGATAGCCCGCATAGGGGCGGTCATCGGTGATCAGGTCGCGACGATCGGTATCTTCCGGTGTATACATCTGCTGGCCGAAACGATAGGAGGCAACGTCAACGTCCCCGGAGGCCCAGCCCGGCATCCAGTCGGCGACCGAACGTGTCCAGTGGTCGCCTTCGGGTTCAAAGCTCCAGCTTCCCTCAACCCCATTGGTATAGTGGCCATCATCGCTTCGAGCCGTAAAGAAGTCGTTGGAAAGCTTGAAGGTCAAAACGCCATCTGCCATGGCAGTAGCGGAAAGGAGCAGGCCAGTGCTTATGAGGATCGCGCGACAGATCATGAATAAGGTTCCCGTTTTAATGACGCTATTTTCGTTAACGGGCTTACTTTAGACGATCATAAGGGATAATGCTTACAATGTTTAACGCATAAAAAAACCGCCACGAGGGCGGTTTTCAGAGCAACAGTAAAGCTACGGCCGCAAGTGTCTTATTCAGGCGCGATGCTCATGCTGTTACCAGAGCCGATGAGCCTGACGCGCTGGCCGGGCTGATAGGGTGTATCGGCTTTTTGCACGACCACCAGGTCCTGACCACTGTCAGTGCGCACCTGAATCTCGTAGGCGCTGACCTGGTTGGCACGATCCTCGACCTTGCTGCCGGCTACGGCACCACCAATGCCGCCTACGGCGGTAGTCAGTACGCGACCGGAACCGCCACCGAACTGATTGCCCAGCAAACCGCCGAGTACGGCGCCACCGATACCACCGAGCCCCGAGTCGTTCTCGTTGCCGGCCTGAATGGTAACAGGACGTACGCCGGTGACCGTGCCATAAGTGACATTGCGTGCGGTTTTGGCCTGGTTGCCACTGTAGGTATTACCGGAATAGATATCGCTATTGGCGCACCCACCAAGGGTCAGGGCACCAAGGGCTACAACGACAAGATAACGCTTCATGGGTAACTCCTGCGCCGGTATGGCGCACCGACGGGCTGTTGTTCTGGAACACTGTTTGACAATTAAAAACCGGACAGGTTTCAACCACTCTATCAGGATGGTCCTGATGACGACCAGGCTGACTGTCAGAAGCCATTGTGCACCACTGTAGCCTGCCAGCACATCGACTGCCAGCGACAACCCCACTGGCTCAGACCAGGCTCAGGGTCATGTCGCGATGGGGAATGCCCGCATCCATGTAAACCTCTCCCCGTGCTACAAAGCCCAGCTGCGCATAAAACTCCAGAGCATGGGTCTGTGCACTGAGTTCGCACTGCGTAAACTGCTGCGCTCGGGCGCAGCCAATCACATGGCGCATCAGCCGTGCGCCCAGTCCAAGGCCACGATGAGAGGCGAGAATGGCCACACGACCGATATGCCCATCGGGCAGCAGCCTTGCAGTACCACAGGGGGTATGGCCGTCCTGCATTAGAAAGTGGGTGCACTCAGGATCAAGCGCATCCAGCTCCTCGCTTTCGTCCACACCCTGCTCGTTGATGAAGACGACACGTCGAATATGACTGCAGGCTTCCTTCAGCGTCGCCCAGTCGCCTGTTTCGATGGTGATGTCATCGTTTTGCATGCTCAGTCGTCCGTGATGTCATCGTCATCATCGAAATCCTCACCTTCTTCTACCCAGCGCAGACTGCCGCGATTGATCAGCGTTGCGAGCAGCGCGCCCGCACCTTCAAGCGCCAGTACCTCCTGATCGATGGCCCGGGCACTGGAGAGGCGTTGTGCCAGTGCCGTGCTGCAGGGGTAGCCGTCGCCATCGACAAAGAGTGTGGCCTGTTCGCCATGCGGGTGCCATGCCAGACGCGAGCCCGGTGCCGGCTCCAGCTGATCACCTTCTGACAGGCCGCTGAGCAGCGTTTCTTCACTGGCCGGTGTCATGGGCGGCATCAGCTGGTCAGGATATTTCACCTGCGTCATGGTGCGCCCGAACCACTGGGCCATCTGTTCGGGGTTGTCCAGGGCCGTCAGCATCTGCTCGCGCACGCGGGCAAGCGTGGTGTCATCGATCAGAGCGCTGTCATGGGCTGCCTCGAGGTCCGGGTCGTGATAGCGCGAGGATTCATCAAGCTGCTCACCCAGGTAGTCGGCCCAGGAGGTCACCATTTCATCCACGGAGGGTGCGCGAAAGCCGACCGAAAAGGTCATGCAGTCTTCGCTCTGGCTGATGCCGTGGTGTGCCACGCGTGGCGGCAGATACAGCATGTCACCGGGTTCCAGCACCCAGTCCTGATCGTTGGTGACCTGAAAGTCGGCAAGAATGCGCAGGTCAATACCATCGATAATGGGCGCGTCCTCTGACATGACATCGCCCAGTTGCCAGCGGCGCTGGCCGCTGGCCTGCAGCAGAAACACGTCGTAGTTATCGACGTGCGCGCCGACATTGCCGCCAGGTGGCGCGAAGCTGACCATGATGTCATCAAGGCGCCAGCGCGGAATAAAGGTGAAATGTTCCAGCAGCTCGGCCACGTCCGGGACGTAGTGGTCCACGGCCTGAACCAGCAGGGACCAGTCCTTGCGCCCCAGGCGTGCAAAGGTCTCGTCATCAAAGGGACCATGAGACACCTGCCACGGCTTGTCCGGACCTTGCTGTTCGACCAGGCGCGCCTCGACGTTGTCTTCACAGGCCAGGCCTGCCAGCTCGTCGGGGTCAAGCGGCGACTCAAAATCGGGAAAGGCGCCCCGAATCAGCAGCGGTTTCTTCTGCCAGTAGTCGTGCAAGAATGTTTCGGCCGACATGCCTCCCAGCGGGAGGTGCGTATGATCTGTCATGATTGCTTCCTGCTTTTGGACACGCCTCAGGTACGCGTGATGTCGTGGGCCTGCTCGGCGGCGTTACCGGTATAGCTGGCCGGTGTCATGGTTTTAAGACGTGCTTTCACATCTTCGGGCAGTTCCAGCGTGTCGATAAATTCGGCAAAGCCTTTCTGGTCGATCTGACGGCCGCGGGTCAGCGCCTTGAGCTTTTCGTAGGGCTTTTCGATACCGTAGCGGCGCATGACGGTCTGTACCGGTTCGGCCAGCACTTCCCAGCTTTGATCAAGATCGCCGTCCAGCCGGGCCGGGTTGCTCTCCAGCTTGCTGATGCCCTTGAGCGTGGCCTGATAGGCAATCAGACCATGCGCCAGACCCACGCCCAGATTGCGCAGCACGGTCGAGTCGGTGAGATCACGCTGCCAGCGCGAAATCGGCAGCTTCTGGGCCAGATGACCCAGAATGGCATTGGCCAGCCCCAGATTGCCTTCGGAGTTTTCAAAATCGATCGGGTTGACCTTGTGCGGCATGGTGGAAGAGCCGATTTCACCCTCCACGGTGCGCTGCTTGAAATAGCCCAGTGAGATGTAACCCCAGATGTCACGGTCAAAATCGATCAGGATCGTGTTGAAGCGGCAGACGCTGTCAAAGAACTCGGCAATATAGTCGTGCGGCTCGATCTGGGTGGTATAGGGATTGAACGTCAGTCCCAGACGTTCGATGAACACGCGTGCGTTCTCTGCCCAGTCGATCTCCGGATAGGCCGCCAGGTGCGCGTTATAGTTGCCGACCGCACCGTTGATCTTGCCCAGCATGTCGATGGATTCGATCTGCTTGAGCTGGCGACGCAGGCGATACACCACGTTGGCCATCTCCTTGCCCAGCGTGGTGGGGCTGGCGGTCTGACCATGGGTGCGCGAGAGCATGGGCTGCTCGGCGTGTTCCTGCGACAGCCTGGTGACGGCCTCAACGATCTCGCGCATGGCGGGCAGCAAAACGTTATCGAGCCCGGCACGCAGCATCAGGGCGTGGGACAGGTTGTTGATGTCTTCACTGGTGCAGGCAAAGTGCACAAACTCGCTGACCGCTTCCAGCTCGTCATGACCTTCAAATTTCTCCTTGAGGAAGTATTCGATGGCCTTGACGTCGTGATTGGTGGTGCGCTCGATGGTCTTGACCCGCTCGGCCTCTTCAACGGAAAAGTCGTTGATCAGCTGATCCAGAAACTGTCGTGCCGCACTCGACAGCGGCGGGACTTCCTCGATCTGCTCGTGTTCGGCCAGACGTTCCAGCCAGCGCACCTCGACAATGACACGGGCGCGAATCAGGCCGTATTCACTGAAGTGTTCGCGCAGGGCCATTGTCTTGCTGCCGTAGCGGCCGTCGACAGGAGAAAGAGCGGTCAGTGCAGAAAGTTCCATCGTGATTCCCGGGTCGGTGCCCAATCGTTGTGAAATTGAAGGGGGCAGCCCGGGGAGGAGCTGCCCGAGACGTCGTTATTCGTCGAGTGACTTGAGGGCACGCCGGATGCCGCTGCGACCGGCGACCAGCTTCCAGCGTCGCCCGCCCTGTTGGTGCCAGAGCAGGGCAAAGCGCACGCCGGACAGCAGGATGGCCCTGACGCGTTCGGGCATTTGCCGACTCTGCAGCAGGGAAGGGTCACCCTGTACCACAATGCGATAGCGAAAGGTGGACAGGGTGTCTTGATAGATTTCACCCAGGCTTGCGATCACATTTTCATGCAGTTCGCCGAAATGTTCAGCCTGAGCCTGAACCCGGCCCAGCCGCTGCCCCAGCGTATCCATCATCTCGGTGTTCTTGCGCAGACGATGCATGAGCAGAATCAGTGAAAAGCCGTAACGCATGACATTGGGCGAGACCTGTTGGCGTGTCAGAACGCCATCCAGTGTCTCGATGCCCGGGCGCAGGTTGTTGATCTGGCCGCCGTAGACATCCTCGAAGGTGGCCGGGCTGGTCTCCAGTGTGGCCTTGATCAACGTCGACCAGGCGCGTTCATTGGTATGGCCTGTACGGGCGAGCTCATCGACAACGGTTGCGGCCTGAAAAACTCCGGCCAGCGCCAGTGCCTGACGCGCCTCACTGTTCATGCTGCACTCTCCAGCGCTTGGCGAAACGTCGTGGCAATCACCGCGCCGCCCAGACAGACATTGCCCTCGTAAAGGACGGCGGACTGACCAGGCGTGACGGCGCGCTGGGGCTCGTCAAAGATCAGCGTGACGCTGTGATCGTTATTGATAATGACCCGACAGGGCTGATCGCTCTGGCGATAGCGGATCTTGGCGCTGGCACGAAATTCACTCACTGTCGGCGGCTCGCCAATCCAGTGCATGGCTTCAGTGGTCAGCGACTGCCGATAGAGAAGATCGTGATGCTTGCCCTGGACCGCGATCAGAACGTTGCGTTCAAGGTCCTTGTCCGCCACATACCAGGGCGCCTCGGGATAGCCGTTGATGCCGCCAATGCCCAACCCCTGGCGCTGGCCCAGGGTGTAGTACATCAACCCCATGTGCTCACCGATATCTTCACCTTCCGGCGTCTGAATGCGGCCGGACTGCGCCGGCAGATACTGACGCAGAAAGTCGGCAAAGCGGCGCTCGCCGATAAAGCAGATACCGGTGGAGTCCTTCTTGCGCGCCGTGGCCAGACCGTGCTGTTCGGCCAGCGCGCGCACTTCGGATTTCTCCATCTCCCCGATGGGAAACAGGGTGCGGCTCAGGGCCTGTTCGCTGACGGCATGCAGGAAATAGCTTTGGTCCTTGTTGGCATCAATGCCCTTGCACAGCAGGGTGCGCCCGTCACGATCTTCACGGCGGACATAGTGGCCGGTGGCAATCAGCTCGGCGCCCAGCATTTCCGCGTAATCAAGGAAGACCTTGAACTTGATTTCGCGGTTGCAAAGGATGTCCGGGTTGGGCGTTCGCCCGGCCCGATACTCTTCAAGAAAGTGCTCAAAGACGTTATCCCAGTACTCGGCGGCAAAGTTGGCCGTGTGCAGACGGATACCCAGCCGGTCGCAGACGGCCTGGGCATCGGCCAGGTCGGCCTTTGCCGTGCAGTATTCGGTGCCGTCGTCCTCGTCCCAGTTTTTCATGAAAAGGCCTTCCACGTGATAGCCCTGCTCAAGCAGCAAAAGGGCCGTCACGGAAGAGTCCACACCGCCGGACATGCCGACGATGACCTTTGATGGCGTGGAAGAGGAGACTGCATTGTTGACAGGGGAAGTCATGGCGTACCCGTCGTCAGATATCATTTGGCCAACATTATACGCCAGCCGCCCCCTGCCTTGACAGGCGGGGAGGACGGATCGTGGTCGGATGGCTGCTCCGATGGTTCATGACGCTCTCTGGGGGTGATTCAGATCGCGGATCAGGTCGAGCGGGTAGGCGCGGCCTTCAAGGGCGTCGTGAATGCGTTTTGCCACCAGCGGACTTCTGAGTCGGCCGGCGTGCTCAAGGGTTTCGATCTGCGCCGGGCGGTACCAGTCGATGCCGAAGATACCTTCATCAAGCGTTTCGGTAACACGCTGTACCGGGCGAGCCAGAAAGGTATGGCTGTGATAGACCACGCCGTTGGGGGCCGTGTTGATGTAAAGCCCCAGATAGCCGTCCAGAATGATCTCCCAGCCGCTCTCTTCCCGAGTCTCCCGGTGTACGGCCTCGATCAGGGATTCCCCGGATTCCAGATGTCCGGCTGGCTGATTGAATACCGTTGGCGCGCCCGCTGCGCCCAGGCGGTCACGCTCTTCGATCAGCAAAAATCGTTCACGATCGACCACGACGGCGGCGACCGTCACGTGGGGCAAAAATCGGCTCATCGTTCTTTCCTGCGTGTTCTGCTGCGTTGTGGCCGAGCGCCGCTCGGCTGTGAGGTGCGGGGCATGTGGATGGTTTCGCGTCGCCATTCACCCGGGGATAACGCTCCCAGCGTCCACTGGCCGATGGCCGTGCGAATCAGTCTCAGGGTGGGATGTCCCACATGGGCAGTCATTCGGCGCACCTGCCGATTGCGTCCTTCGGTAATCGAGATTTCAATCCATGTGTCAACAATGTTGGCGCGATGACGTACTGGTGGTTCGCGTCGGGAAACCGTCGGCGAGTCGATCCGTCTGATTCTGGCGGGGCGGGTTGGGCCGTCCTTGAGAGTGATCCCTTTGGCCAGTGCCCTGAGAGCATTGTCATCAGGCTGACCTTCTACCAGGACAAGATAAGTCTTGGACTGCTTGTGATCAGGATGCGTAATCCGGTGGGCCAGCATGCCATCATCGGTCAGCAGCAGCAGGCCTTCGCTATCGTAATCCAGCCGCCCGGCAGGATAGATGTCAGGGATGTTCAGCCAACCGGCAAGGGTGTCACGGCCCTGTGTGTCCGTGAATTGTGTAAGCACCTGGAAAGGCTTGTGAAAGAGATAAAGTGTACTCATAAGCACGACCTGATTGTCGACAACCTCTACGCAGTAACCGGGTCTTGATGCTACATTAGGCCCATCATTTCAGGACAGAATCTTTCGTTCCCATTACGTCGGAGTATTGCCATGCCCAGTGCCAACATCAGCGTTCCCGATAACGGTCAGATGATTACGATCAATGACGACTTCACGCTTTCGGTACCGGATCGACCCATCATTCCCTTCATTGAAGGCGACGGTATAGGGGCAGACATCACCCCTGCCATGCAGAAAGTGGTCGATGCTGCCGTGGCGGGGGCCTATGGCGGGCGTCGCGAAATCCAGTGGATGGAGGTCTATGCCGGTGAAAAGGCGACGCGTGTCTACGGCGAAGACAGCTGGTTGCCGCAGGAGACGCTTGAGGCGGTCAGGGATCATGTCGTGTCCATCAAGGGACCGTTGACCACACCGGTTGGTGGCGGTATCCGCTCACTGAATGTGACGCTGCGCCAGACGCTGGATCTCTATGTCTGTGAGCGTCCGGTGCGCTGGTTCAAGGGGGTGCCCAGTCCGGTGCGTCAGCCGCAGAATATCGACATGGTGATCTTCAGGGAAAACACTGAAGACATCTATGCCGGCATCGAATGGCAGGCAGGGTCAGCGGAAAATCAGAAACTGATCCAGTTTCTGCAGGAAGAGATGCAGGTCGACAGCATCCGTTTCCCCGAGCAGTGCGGCATCGGTATCAAGCCGGTCTCCGAGGAAGGCAGCAAGCGGCTGGTACGCAAGGCGCTACACTACGCCATCGACAACGGTCGGGAGTCCGTGACCCTGGTGCACAAGGGCAACATCATGAAGTTCACCGAGGGCGCCTTCAAACAGTGGGGCTATGAGGTCGCGCGTGACGAATTCGGTGCAGAACTGCTGGATGGCGGGCCCTGGCTTTCCATGGAAAATCCTCGCGATGGCAGCACCATCGTCATCAAGGATGTGATCGCTGATGCCATGCTGCAGGAGGTGCTGATCCATCCCGAGCAGTTCGATGTCATCGCCACACTGAATCTTAACGGTGATTTTTTGTCTGATGCACTGGCAGCCCAGGTGGGCGGTATTGGTATTGCGCCCGGCGCCAATCGCGGTGACGCCGTCGCCATGTTCGAGGCCACTCATGGCACGGCGCCGAAACTGGCCGGCAAGGACAGCGCCAACCCGGGCTCCCTGCTGCTTTCCGCTGAAATGATGCTGCGCTATCTCGGCTGGGATGAGGCTGCGGCACGTATCATCAGTGGCATGGAAGCAACGATCGCGCGTGGTGAGGTGACGGGAGACTTTCACCAGGTCATGTCGCAGGCGACCCTATTGGGCACCTCGGCCTTTGCTGATGCCGTGGTGCGTAACATGCCCGCCTGACAAGTACTGTTACAGACCAGCGCCGCTGCCCGTTAGCAAAATGTATATAACGGGGAGCGCCGTTTTCGACTCTCGTTGCACCGTGCCGGCATGAGATACTGTTTTTGTTGCCGCGCGCTTGCATCGTCGGCAGGGCAGCACCATCTTTAAGGGGAACACTGAGGCTTGTTAGCGCTCAAACTGTTAGCTCGATGAGTGCATTCAATCATCTTTCCGCTTGTTTTCATCGATCCGGGCACATATGTTCAAGATAGATAGTGAGGCACTTCACTGCGATTTTCGTAATACGGTCACTCGTTCAGGCATGACACCTCCCGATTCCGACCCTGATCACAAGGAGCAGGGCGATGTCGCCGAGCAGTCGAGCGACCCAGAGCTTGAAGAACCGCCGCTTTACAAGGTGGTGCTTCACAATGACGACTACACGCCCATGGAGTTTGTCGTCGAAGTACTTCAAACCTTTTTCGCCATGGATCACGAGAAGGCGGTACAGATCATGCTGGCCGTTCATACTCAGGGTAAAGCGACCTGTGGCATCTACACCCGTGATATCGCGGAAACCAGGAGCCAACAGGTCAATCAATACGCTCGAGAATGCCAGCATCCACTGCTGTGCGATATCGACCGGGCAGACTGAGCTGTCTGCAGCGGCCAAGAGGGGACTGCCATGTTGAGCAAAGAACTTGAATTGACCCTGAACACCGCATTTACCGTGGCGCGGTCAAAGCGCCACGAGTTCATGACCGTTGAACATCTTCTGCTGGCATTGCTGGACAATGCATCAGCGGCAGATGTCCTGCGTGCCTGCGGCGCCAATCTCGACAAGCTCCGCACCGATCTTCAGGACTTTATCAATACCACCACGCCGCTGATCCCCGAGGATCAGGACGACCGTGAAACCCAGCCAACCCTAGGCTTTCAGCGTGTGCTTCAGCGCGCTGTCTTCCACGTTCAGTCTTCCGGCAAATCGGAAGTGACCGGTGCCAACGTGCTGGTCGCCATCTTCTCCGAGCAGGAAAGTCAGGCGGTCTACTTCCTCAAGCAGCAGAACGTGGCACGTGTCGATGCAGTCAACTACATCGCACATGGCATCGCCAAGGTGGCCGGGCACAACCAGCAGGGCCAGCACAATAGTGGCGGCGAGCCCGAGGACAGTGAAGAAGCCTCCGGCGATGCGTCATCGCATCCGTTAACCGGTTATGCGACCAACCTCAATGAACAGGCGCGCATCGGTCGGATCGATCCGCTGGTCGGCCGCGATCATGAGCTGGAACGTGTGGTGCAGATTCTGGCGCGTCGTCGCAAGAACAACCCCCTGCTGGTGGGTGAGGCCGGTGTCGGCAAGACCGCCATCGCCGAAGGGCTTGCCAAGCGCATCGTGGAAGAGGACGTGCCGGACGTCATCAGCGACGCCGTGGTGTACTCCCTCGATATGGGTGCCCTGCTGGCCGGGACCAAGTATCGGGGCGATTTTGAAAAACGCCTGAAGGGGCTTCTCGCCGAGCTCAAGAAAGAGCCCAACTCGATTCTGTTCATCGACGAGATCCATACCATCATCGGTGCCGGTGCGGCCTCTGGCGGCGTCATGGATGCCTCCAACCTGCTCAAGCCCATGTTGTCTTCGGGTGAGCTGCGCTGTATCGGGTCGACGACCTTCCAGGAGTTCCGCGGCATCTTTGAAAAGGACCGCGCGCTGGCGCGTCGCTTCCAGAAAGTGGACGTTATGGAGCCGACGGTCGAGGATGCCATTCGCATTCTGAAAGGGCTGCGGGGTCGCTTCGAGGAGCATCACCAGCTCAAGTATACCGATGCGGCCATGGAAGCTGCCGTGCGGCTGGCGTCACGCTACATCAATGATCGTTATCTGCCTGACAAGGCCATCGATGTCATCGATGAAGCCGGGGCGCACCAGCGGCTGTTGCCGGCCGAGGCACGACTCTCCCAGATCGATGTCGAGCAGATCGAAGCGATCGTGGCGTCCATTGCCCGTATTCCGCCCAAAAGTGTGTCCAGTTCGGATCGCAAACTGCTGGCGGATCTGGATCGCAATCTCAAGATGCTGGTCTTTGGGCAGAACGAAGCCATCGACAGCCTGTCGTCGGCCATCAAGCTGTCGCGTGCCGGACTGGGCTCGCCCGACAAGCCGGTGGGCAACTTCCTGTTTGCCGGTCCGACCGGGGTGGGCAAGACCGAAGTGGCTCGTCAGCTGGCCCAGATCATGGGGATTGAGCTGGTGCGCTTTGACATGTCCGAGTACATGGAGCGGCACACCGTATCGCGACTGATTGGTGCGCCTCCGGGCTATGTAGGCTACGACCAGGGCGGTCTGCTCACCGAGGCAGTGACCAAGAACCCGCACTGCGTGCTGTTGCTCGATGAAATCGAAAAGGCGCATCCGGATGTCTTCAACCTGCTGCTGCAGGTGATGGATCACGGCAAGTTGACTGACAACAATGGTCGCGAAGCAGATTTCCGCAACGTGATTCTGGTCATGACGTCCAATGCCGGCGCCGAGCTGGCCTCGCGTCGCTCGATCGGTTTCCAGACTCAGGACCATTCGACGGACGCCATGGAAGTGATTCGCCGCACCTTTTCACCGGAGTTCCGTAACCGTCTGGACAGCATCATCCAGTTCAGCCATCTCGACACTGACGTAGTGCGCAGTGTGGTCGACAAGTTCCTGGTCGAACTGCAGGCGCAGCTGGACGAAAAGCGTGTCCAGCTTGAAGTCGATGATGAGGCACGTGGCTGGCTTGCCGAGCATGGCTATGATCCGCAGATGGGCGCGCGTCCCATGGCACGCCTGATCCAGGAGAAGCTCAAGAAGCCTCTGGCCGAAATGATTCTGTTCGGCGATCTGGCCGACCACGGTGGAACGGTCCATGTCACGCTGGAAGATGGAGAGCTGCAGCTTTCAGCAGCTACCGAGCAGGTCGCCTGATCGGTACGCCATGCCAGTCGTCACTGACGCCCTGTCTTCGGACGGGGCGTTTTTTATGCGCGGAAACGGCTGGCGAACCGGAGGCTATCTATTCGTCGGATGGCGAGCTGTCGGTTGGCTCGGCGCCACCAGCGCGCCGTGACGCAGCGAAAGACGTGAGGAGGGGGCGTGCAGGATAAGGACGCATGGCGTCCTTAGCGAGAGCGATAGACGATACGGCCCTTGGACAGATCATAGGGCGTCAGTTCTACCTTGACCTTGTCGCCGGTCAGAATGCGGATGTAGTTCTTGCGCATCTTGCCGGAAATGTGTGCCGTGACAACATGGCCGTTTTCGAGCTCGACGCGAAACATGGTGTTGGGAAGCGTATCGACGATCACGCCTTCCATTTCAATATGATCTTCTCTTGCCATATGATGTATTCCCCGATAATCGTAATATGAGCACGCCATCAGGGCAGTCTTGCTGGCCGAATGGTCAGACAATGTTGAATGATGGCGGACTGAACGTGCGATATTTTGCCTGATACCTGCCTGAAGCGCAAAGCCGCTAAAAGCTTATACCGCTTTAATGATGCGTCTGGGTGACCGGAATGCTCCGGCGCCAGCGATGCCCCTGCAGATACTCCAGCGGTTTGAAGCGCTGCTTGTAATCCATTTTCTGACTTTCATTGATCCAGTAGCCCAGATACACGTGCTCAAGCCCCAGCGACTGCGCCCTGCGGATCTGCCAGATCACTGCCCAGCTTCCCAGAGATCTTGACCGGAAGGCATCATCAGGATCGAAGAAGGTATAGATGGCAGAGAGCCCGTGGGTGAGAAAATCCACGGCCGCCACGGCCAGAAGACGTCCGTCGAGTCGAAACTCGACCAGCCGTGAAAAGTCGTGTGAGGTATTCAAAAAGGCGCGGTACTGTTCGATGGCCGGTGGATACATCTCACCATCACTGTGGCGCGTTCTGATGTAGCGCTCATAAAGCGCATAGTGCTCTTCATCAAAGCAGGCCGGGCGCTCGATGGCGACCAGATCCTGATTGTCGCGTTCGGTACGCCTGAGAGAACGGTCAGGCGCAAAGTCATTGACCGGTACACGCACGGAGACACAGGCATTGCACTCCTGGCAATGCGGTCGATAGAGATGGGTACCACTGCGCCTGAAGCCCATCAGGGTCAGCGCGCTGTACATCTCGTGATCCACGGGCGTATGTGGATCCATGAACAGCGTTGTGGCCTCATGGGCTCCCAGATAACTGCAGTCATGAGGCTCTGTCAGGAAAAACCGCAACTCCTGAAGGGGTGAATGCATGCTTGAGTTGTTCAACGGGCGCAACGTCCAAAAAGGTGGTCTGGGGCTCGCGACATCAATGATTTGATAATGGTTATCGGCGCAGTGTCGAGGGTTCTTGAAAGTAGGGCGGGATATGGCGCTCAAGCAGGGCATTGAACTGATCACGTGATATATCACGAGCCCCCATGCTGGCCAGATGTGCCGTGTGCATCTGGCAATCCACCAGCGCCAGATCGTGATGCGCGGACAGCCACTCTACCAGCCGCACCAGGGCGATCTTGGAGCTATCAGGGCGTATGGAGAACATCGATTCGCCGAAAAATACCCGCCCCATCAGGATGCCGTACAGGCCGCCCACCAGCGTATCTCCCTCCCATATCTCGACACTATGACCATGGCCCAGCTGATGCAGGGCCACGTAGGCCTGAATGATATCAGATGAAATCCAGGTGCCTTCCTGCGCCTCCCGCTGAGCGGCGCACTGCGTCATCACCGCCTCGAATGCCTGATCGAAGGTCGCTGTCATGCCCGAATTGCGAAGCCGTTTGGCCAGGCTTCGACGTACGCGAAGTTCGTCGGGAAACAGCACCATCCTGGGGTCGGGCGACCACCAGAGAATGGGATCGTCTTCATTGAACCACGGGAAAATGCCGCGCCGATAGGCCGCCAATAGCCACTCCGGCGTGAGATCGCCACCCGCCGCCAGCAGGCCATTGGGCGTTTCAAGCGCGTTATCCAGCGCAGGGAATCCAACGGGACAGGGGGCAAGCCAGTCAATCATGGCGGTATCCAGAGGCTGGATGGCATGACATTTCATTTCCAGATGCCTGATAAAACATTCGATATCTCTCAAGTTTCAAACATGATGGCCGACATTGGATCGCAGGAAGGTTTGTCGGAACGGATGCTGGCTGCCAAAAAACATTGACCATTATTATTGGATATCTTTTATGGCGGACTATTTTCGACGCATGAGCATTGGTTCACGTCTGGCACTGGTAATCGGATTGGTGGCCATCGCGGGGTTTGTCGCCTTAAGCTGGGGGCTGTCGTCTTCCAGCGCCCGCACCCTTCGCACACATGCCACGCACAGCATGAAGCAGCAGACGCAACAGTTCACCGATTCGGTCACGCTTTTCGATCAGAGTCTACAGCAGCAGAGTGCGCGTTTTTTAAAGCTGTTTCAGACCGAAGGCCTGGCCCCACCCTTTGTGCTTGATTCTGATCAGACCATGGACATCAAGTCCAGAGAGACACCGCTGCTGATGGACCAGCGTGGCGCGCTCAACATGGATACTCAGCGGGTGGATGATTTCACTCGGCGTACCGGTACACCCGTCACGCTTTTTGCTCGTACCGGCGACGACTTTGTTCGCGTCAATACGTCGCTCAAGGATGCTCAGGGGGAGCGCGCCGTCGGCACTTTGCTTGACCGCAATGGCGCAAGCTACCGTGCTCTGATGGAAGATCGTGTTTATTCCGGCATTGCCACGCTTTTTGGTACCCCCTACATCACCCGCTATGAGCCCATTCATGACGCCCGGGGCCGCGTTATCGGTGCCAGCTTTATCGGGGTGGACATTACCGCCGATCTGGAAAACTTCAAGGCACGCGTGCGTTCGCTGAGTATCGGTGACAACGGCTACTTCATGATTGTTGATGCCAACGATGGGAGCGTGCTGGCCGGTGGTGACCACGAGGGTGCGTCACTGAAAGAGGTGCCTGATGTCGATGGCAGTCCTGCCTTTGCACCGATCTTTCAGAAGCAGCAGGGGCTTTTTGAATATCAGCTGTCCGACAGCGAACACGCCCGTCAAACAACCTATTTCATGCAGTACCCTGACTGGCATTGGGTGGTGGCCGCTACGGCCGTCAATGCTGATATCGATGATCAGATTGCTGCAACGCGTAATCGGTTTTTGCTGATTGCGCTGGGGCTGGCGCTGGCGGCGGCCCTGGGCGTTTATTTCATGATGCGTCGCAGCCTCAGTAATCCTCTGGCCAGCGTGCAGGGGTTGGCCGGCCATCTGGCCAACGGCGATCTCAGGCAGCGTCTTGACAGCCATCGCAAGGATGAAATCGGCTCGCTGGTGGGCGCCATGAACGGTATCAGTGACGGTCTGCGAGACATTGTCGGTCGCGTTCGTCAGTCGGTGGAAAGCATCGGTCATGCCTCCGGTGAAATTGCCAGTGGCAACATGGACCTGTCACGCCGGACCGAAAGCCAGGCCGCAAGCCTTGAGCAAACGGCGGCCAGTATCGAAGAGCTGACCGCCACCGTACGTCAGAATACCGAGCGTGCCCGTCAGGGAGACAGCATGGCAGGGGAGGTGGTTGCCTCGGCCCGAGAGGGCCAGCAGCGTCTGGGGCGTGCCATGACCACGCTCAAGGATCTGGATGCCACGGCTTCGAAAATGTCCGATATCATCGCCACTATCGATGGCATCGCCTTTCAGACCAACCTTCTGGCGCTCAACGCCTCGGTCGAGGCCGCTCGTGCCGGTGCCCACGGTCGTGGCTTTACCGTGGTGGCCGATGAGGTTCGGCGCCTGGCAGTGCGCTGCAGCGAGGCGTCTGCCGATATCGGTCAACTGATTCGACATACCATCGAGGAGGTCACCACCGGCAACGCTCATATCCAGCAAAGCGGCGAACAGATCGAGGAGATCACGGCGCGGATGGAAAACCTGGGTGTCATCGTCAACGAGATCAGTCGCGCCAGTGAAGAGCAGCTGGCAGGCATCGAGCAGGTCAGCAGTGCACTGGCATCGCTGGATGAAACCACACAGCACAATGCCGCCCTGGTCGAGCAGTCGGCCGCCGCGTCCGGACATCTGGACGAGCAGGCTCGCAAGCTCAGTGAGGTCGTGCGGGTCTTCCATTTGCCGGCCTGATATTTCCCCAATTTCCCGGCTGCAATTGCCGGGTCTGTGCCGTACCATCATCTCCAGGTATGATACCTGCCTCTGGCAGGGTGTGACCCGATGTCATTACCCTGCCAATATGCCTTTATCAGGCCTTCGAATGCTTCATCAGAGTACAGCCATAACACTCGCATGAGTGCAGGGGGGATGGCCGTTGAGCGCCAGCAAGACCAGACAATCGCAGTCACAGGCAAAGGCACGTCGCAGCAAAAGCGGCGCCAGCCCGCGAACAACGCGTAAAAGCGCCACCATGCAGCGCTCTCGACAGCGTGTGACAAAAGCCCGGGATAACGCCCGCCACTTCAGCGCCAGACTTCAGGGCGCTGCCAAGGAAGGGGTTGCCATCATCATGCTGGCGCTTTGCGCCTTTCTGCTGCTGGCCCTTTTCAGTTACATGCCGGCCGATCCCAGCTGGTCGCACAGCGGTCCGGATCAGCAGGTCACCAACTGGATGGGACCTGTCGGGGCATGGCTTTCCGATGTTCTCTATTCCCTGTTCGGCGCCAGCGCGCTCTGGGCACCCGGCATGCTGGGACTGGGGGCCTGGCGGCTGATACGTGCCCGGGAGGCCCATGTCGTCTGGGATCCCATGGCGCTGGCCGTTCGTGGCGGCGGGCTGCTGCTGGTCATGGTGGCCACCTGCACCGTGGGCGCGCTGCATTTTCAGGATGCCAGCAACGACCTGCCCTATGGCTCGGGCGGCATCGTGGGCGAGGGTGTGTCGGCAGCGCTTGCATCGCTGGTGGGCAGGCATGGCACCACGCTGCTGTCGCTGGCGGCCTTTTTGTGTGGCATGCCGCTGCTGACCGGCATGTCCTGGTTTTCCATCATTGATGAAATGGGCAATGGCATCTGGCGTGGCGTGCGCTGGGGTGCGCGTCGGCTGGGGATGGCCGGTGCGCAGATCGGCAGTGCCGGCTCAAGGCTTCAGGAGCGCCGTCGTGAAATGGCGCAGGAGCGTCGTGAGGCCTACCTTGCCGCCCAATCAGAAGATGAGTTCGATTTCGGTCACGACGACGATGACACCGATACCGGGCTGAGAGCGGATGCCGAGGATGCACGGCCACGCCGTGAGCGTACCGGCCTTTTTGCGCGGCTGGTGCCCGGGCGTCGCACGCAAGTTCATGATGAAGAGGAGTTCCCTGAAGATCATGATGAGTTGGTAGCCACGGCGCGACAGCGCCATGACAGTGATGCTGACGATATCCACACACCGGTGTCCGGTATGCGTACCGGCGATGATGATATCCCCTGGGAGCAGCCCTACGAGGAAACGCCTTCGGCGCGTGAGACGCAGGATGCCCGCTCACCCGTCGATACGGCGCCACCCGCGATGGATCGCTCTCAGGCCGCGAGCACTCGCGATGCCCATTCCCCGGTGGCCGAGTCTGAATACCCGGCGGCCGATACCGAGCGCCATGAGCCGCGGATGGATGCGACGCCCACGCCTCCGGAAGCCTTCGAGGAGGCCATGACCGCCACCCGGGCATCGGCGGTCGATGAGCCGCTGGTACGCGCCCCGGAGGATTCCCGTGATGTTTTCGCGGCGCCAGAACGCGACGATGACGAAGTCCGTGAAGAAGAGACACCGGCGCCCGCGCCAGCACCACAGCAGCCGATGGCAACGCCTCAGGCCGCCGATGCCTCGTCAAGCGATGTGACGCGCCGGCGGATTCCGGAAGTCATCCCCGAGCCGCGTCTGGCCGAGGATGATGAGGAAAGCCTCGATGCTCCGGGTGCCGCATCGTTTGAACAGCCCGAATCGACAAGCCATACAACGCCATCGGACAGGGCTCGCGAATACAGTGCGCCGTCGCCGACACCGGCTGCCTCTATGGACTCGACCTCGAATATAGACTCGACCTCGAACATGGATCAGGCCTCGGACGACATGAGTCTGCCCGAGATGGAAAAGCCTTCTCATGAGCGTGCGACACCGCTTGTGGATGACCTGCAGGATGATGATCGACCGGTACTGAGCTGGGAAGACGATGAGCCCGAGTTCTCGACGTCCCTGAGTGCGCGTGAACGTGAAGAGGCGGCGTCGCCGACAGGGGGATCGTCCGCTTCAACGCTGACGTTTGAGGAGGAGGACGATATTCGATATACGGCACCAGAGGCTCCTGCGCCGCAAGCGCCCGAGCCGGTTTCATCAACGCAGCCGTATCAGGAGACGTCAGCACCGGCCACGCCATCGAATCGGAGTGACGAGCAGGCCCGGCCTCGACCGGACAATACCTCCGGCCAGACCCCGACAGCGCCTGTCGAAACGCCGGCGCCGGAGCCCGAGGTGGATGCCGAGGACAGCAGCAGCCCCACAGTCTGGACGGTGCAGCAGATGCAGACCCAGCGCCCCGTGCATGAGTCTGACGGTGAGCCGCTGGGCGAGCTGCCGTCCCTGTCGCTTCTGACGCCGCCGTCGTCTCACGAGCCGACCTACACGGCCGAACAGCTTCACGACATGGCAGAGCTGCTGGAAGTGCGCCTGCGTGAATATGGCGTCAAGGCCGAGGTCGTCGATACCTGGCCCGGCCCTGTCATCACGCGCTTTGAGATCAAGCCGGCACCCGGCGTGAAGGTCTCCAAGATCAGCAACCTGGCCAAGGATCTGGCGCGCTCGCTGATGGTGAAAAGCGTACGCGTGGTCGAGATCATTCCGGGACGCCCGACGGTCGGCATCGAGATCCCCAACCCCAACCGGGCCATGATCCGGCTGCGGGAGGTCTTTGACTCCGACGTCTATCAGGATGCCAGTTCTCCGGTCACGGTGGCACTGGGCCAGGACATTGGCGGCAATCCGGTCGTGGCCAACCTGAACAAGATGCCACACCTGCTGGTGGCCGGTACCACGGGCTCGGGCAAGTCGGTAGGCGTCAATGCCATGCTGATCTCGATGCTTTTGAAGGCCACGCCCGATGAAGTGCGCATGATCATGGTCGACCCCAAGATGCTGGAGCTGTCGGTGTATGACGGCATCCCGCATCTGCTGGCGCCGGTCGTGACCGACATGAAGGAGGCCGCCAACGCGCTACGCTGGTGCGTGGCCGAAATGGAACGTCGCTACAAGCTGATGGCGGCCATGGGCGTGCGTAACCTGGCTGGTTTCAATGCGCGTATTGATGAGGCCTCCGCCGCCGGCGCCCAGATTGCCGACCCGCTGTGGGAGCCGCAGCCCTGGGAGATGCATGAGCAGCCGCCGGTGCTCGAAAAGCTGCCCTACATCGTGGTGGTGATCGACGAGTTCGCCGACATGTTCATGATCGTGGGCAAAAAGGTCGAAGAGCTGATTGCACGTATCGCCCAGAAGGCGCGTGCCGCCGGCATTCACCTGATTCTGGCCACGCAGCGTCCGTCAGTGGATGTCGTCACCGGTCTGATCAAGGCCAATATTCCCACGCGCATGGCCTTCCAGGTCTCCTCGCGGATCGACTCACGCACGATTCTGGATCAGGGCGGCGCCGAGCATCTGCTTGGCCACGGTGACATGCTGTATCTGCCGGCCGGTGCTGGTATTCCCATGCGCGTGCATGGTGCCTTTGTGGACGATGACGAGGTGCACCGCGTCGTCGATGACTGGAAGCGCCGCGGCGAGCCCGAGTATATCGATGAGATTCTCTCCGGCGGCGTCTCTGCTGATGCCCTGACAGGGCTTGAAGCCGAAGGCGAAGGCAGTGACGATCCGGAGCAGGACGCGCTGTACGATGAGGCCGTGGCCTATGTGACCGAATCGCGCCGGGCGTCGATCTCCTCGGTCCAGCGTCGTTTCAAGATTGGCTACAACCGTGCGGCCCGTCTGGTTGAAGCGATGGAGATGGCAGGCGTCGTGTCATCCATGGGCAGCAACGGGGCAAGAGAGGTGCTGGCGTCACCGCCGGCACACTGACCACGCTGCCAGGACAACACCTTGATAAGCCTCGATAATCTTAAGTTTCAGAAGGGGCTTGCATCGAACCTGTCACCTGGTGGCAGGTCAAAGGGACACCACGGCATGCACTGCCAATAAGGACAGGATGTTTCAATGACACTAATGACTCACGGCCGCAGTGGCCTTGCTCGTAAGCTGGGTCTGGCGGGTGCCACCCTCATGACGGCCTGCATGACACTGCCGGCGCAGGCGGCCTCCAATGATGCCGAGCGACTGACCTCGCTGCTTGAACCTCTTAAAACCTACTCTGCCGACTTCAACCAGCAGGTCGCCAGCGGCGGCGGCAGCCTGCAGGATGCCAGCGGACACATGTGGCTCTCGCGTCCCGGGCGCTTTAAATGGGAAGTTTCTGACCCCTATCGTCAGACCGTGGTCTCCGACGGGCAGAAGGTGTATCTCTACGACCCCGATCTTGAACAGGTCAGCATTCGCCCGCTGGATCAGCGCGTGACCCATACGCCGGCACTGCTGCTCTCCGGTCAGGCCAACGAGCTGACCGAGAACTACAATGTGTCGCGTCGCCAGCAGGGAACCACCGAGTTTTTCGCGCTCTCGCCGCGCTCCAACGACACGCTGTTCGAGTCCCTGGAGCTAGTGTTCAACAACGAGCGTCTTTCGGGAATCGATCTGACCGATGGCACCGGCCAGCGCACGGAAATCTCGTTTCGCAATATTGAGGTCAACCCCGATATCAGCGAATCGCAGTTTCAGTTCGAGATTCCCGAGGGGGCTGATGTGATGCGCGAAGGCAACTGATTGATACCGCGTTATCTGCCATGATGGAGGCATGATTCGCACAAGGGTGCCTTCCTCATGAGTGACCTGTTTGATCGTGACGCGCCGCCTGGGCAACCCCTGGCGGCGCGTCTGCGTCCGGCCCGGCTGGAAGACTATATCGGGCAGTCCCATCTGCTGGGACCGGACCGCCCATTGACGCGAGCTTTGGCGCGCGATCAGCTCTATTCAATGATCCTGTGGGGGCCGCCCGGGGTCGGCAAGACCACTCTGGCGCGCCTGATCGCCGGCTACACACGGTCGCATTTTGCCACGCTCTCGGCCGTGTCGGCAGGCGTCAAGGAGATCCGCGCCGCGGCCTTTGAGGCGCAGCAGCGCGGTCAGAGCGGACAGCGCACGCTACTGTTCGTTGATGAGGTGCATCGCTTCAACAAGGCGCAGCAGGATGCCTTCCTGCCCTGGGTCGAAGAGGGCGTATTTACGTTTGTCGGCGCCACGACCGAAAACCCCTCCTTTGAGCTCAACAACGCATTGCTCTCTCGCGCGCGCGTTCACGTGCTCAAGTCACTGAGCGTTGAAGAGCTGCGTCAGGTCATCGACAGGGCGCTGATCGAGCCTGCCGGACTGGGCGAAGCCGGTATCGAGGCATCAAGCAGCGTGCGCGATCTTCTGGCGCAGGCGGCTGACGGTGATGCGCGTCGTGCGCTCAATCTGCTTGAAATTGCCGCTGACATGGCCGAGGCAGGGCGCAAGGGTGAGGCGCCAACACTATCGCAGGCAGTCATCGAGGAGGTTCTGGGGGAGAGTACGCGCCGACTCGATCGGGGTGGCGATCTCTTTTATGACCAGATTTCGGCCCTGCACAAGTCAGTGCGCGGCAGTGCCCCCGATGCCGCGCTCTACTGGTACTGCCGCATGCTCGATGGCGGGGCAGACCCGCTCTACATCGCCCGTCGTGTGGTGCGCATGGCAAGTGAAGAGATTGGCAACGCAGACCCCAGAGCACTGCGCCTGGCGCTCGATGGCTGGGAGGTGCAGGAGCGTCTGGGCAGTCCGGAAGGCGAGCTTGCCGTGGCTCAGGCCATTCTCTATATCGCCAGCGCCCCGAAAAGTAATGCCGCCTATGTCGCCTATAACCAGGCACGGGCGCATGTGGCGTCCACGCCCGGACATGATGTGCCGGTACATCTGCGCAATGCGCCGACGTCCCTGATGAAGTCACTGGGACATGGTCACGAATACCGTTATGCCCATGATGAACCGCATGCCTACGCGGCGGGTGAAACCTATTTTCCCGAGGCGCTGGTGGGAACCCGCTACTATCAACCGGTCGAACGCGGTCTTGAAAAGCGCATAGGCGAAAAGCTTGAGTGGCTGGAGGGGCTGGATCAGGCTGCGACGCATCGACGCAGCGATGAATCGTCATGAAAAAGGATGAGTCCGGAGCCCGTGTGCCTTATGCCCGCCATGGCGGGATCGAGGTTGGAACAGGTGCCGGGGCGGGGTTGTCTGCTGTAGCGGGTATTAAATTTAATGAGCCGGGTATGCGACCAAAGTAAGTGGCGATCGCCTTCAAAAAGCACAAGACTGGTATCTGGTCAAATTTGCCGGAGACGCCGCCATGCTCAAGTTGACTCAGCTTCGTCAGGATCATGCACATATGGCTCGACTGCTTCATGTGCTCACGCTGCAGCATCGTTATCTTGTGACCGGAGAGCGCCCCAGCTTTCGTCTCATGCGTGAGGCCTGTGATTACATCATGGACTACATGGATGACTATATCGTGCCGCTGGAAACGCTCTGCGGTAATCGCCTGACCGAGCGCGGTGCGCATACCGGGCAGGAAATCTGTGAGCTGGCCGGTGAGTATCGCGAACTCAAACAGCGTCTGAAGCATCTGGGAGAAGATCTCGATAATATCCTGATGGATGCCATCATGCCGATGACGCTTTTTGGCGAGCGTCTCAAGGCCTATCTGGACGCGCATCGTCATGTGCTGCGCATGGAACGTGAACATCTCTTCCCGCTGCTCGATGCCAGCCTGGATGAGAAAGAGTACGTTGAGCTGCGCGATACGCTGCCGCTTCAGGCCCGCACGCAGCTGGCGCGTCTCCAGCAGGAGTATCCCGACCTCTACGCCGAGTTTCGCGAAATCCGACCGGCGGTGGCCTGAGTGCCGATTTCCCGGGTGCAAGCCCGTGATCCCGAGCAGACAGTCGTACAGTCGGCAGTAGCACAAACATGAGCGGGGCGGCATTCACATGCCGCCCCGCGTTGTTTAATGCCGGTATCGAACGGCGGTTATAACCGCTCGTAGGCGTAACCTTCATTGCCGTAGATGGCCAGCGTGCTGAGTGCTGAAGGGGTGATGTCAATCTCGTCATTGACCTGGTCATCGGCAATCTTCCAGTGGTTGAGCACCTGTCCACACACGCGTACATGAACGCCTGCTTGTGTCAGGGCGCTGACCAGGGGGACGTTGGGATTGTCGAACCCGAACCACTTGTTATAGACATCGGAGTTCACGACGCTGCGGGTCGCATCCCCATGGATGATCGCTACAAAGTCCAGGTTTTCCAGCGGAACGCCTGCCTCGGCAAAGACGTTGACGGCGCGTGCCACGCGCATCAGACCGGGGTTGATGGTACGCGGGTCATCACTGTCACTGACCACATCAAAAATGACTTTATAATGCTTGTTGGGGTCAGGCACATCCACCGTGTCATGACGCTCGGCAATGCCGCCAAATTTCTCGATGGCCGGATAAAGTGCGTGGTCGATACCCGCTGCCGGCTTGCGTGGAATGACTGCGGCGAAAATCACCATGAGTACGGCTGCAAATACCAGTGCCGCCAGCATCCAGTACCGCTTGAGAAGAGTCAGCATGTCGAGTCCCTGAAAGCGAAAGAAGTGATGGTTATCGTGACAAGATGTTCCCCTGATGGGCAACGATCGAGATATAGCCAATAAGGCGGCGGGAGTCTACAGCATTTGTCAGGGTGACGCCGTATCACAGGTCACCGACGGGCCATGGGCGGCGTCAGTACTTGAGCTGCGATCGGCAGACGCTACACTGGCGGCCTCTTTCATCATGACCGTTATCATGACGGCCGGATCAGGTATTTCACATTGAGCGTACCCGTCGTTGCCCCCGACCAGTACTCTGCGCTGCTTGACGCCAAGCGCCAGCGCATTATCGATCAGTTTGCCCGCTTCAAGGCGCCGCCGCTTGAGGTATTTGCCTCCCCGGCCAGCCATTACCGCATGCGCTGTGAATTTCGCATCTGGCATGAAGGCGATGATCTCTTTCATGCCATGTTTGAGGCCGATACAGACGGTGTTAAACAAACCGTGCGTATGGATCAGTATGACGTGGCAAGCCGGCGCATCAACACCCTGATGACGCAGCTGGTAGACGCCATTCGTGACAGGCCGGTACTGCGTCATCGTCTTTTTCAGGTGGAGTACCTGACGACCCGTCAGGGCGAGACGCTGGTGACGCTGGTGTACCATCGAAAGCTTGATGACGAGTGGGAACAGGCCGCCCGCGAGCTCGAAACGACGCTGGACGCCGCCATTATCGGCCGGGCGCGCAAGCAGCGCCTTGTACTGACGCGTGAATCGGTTACCGAGCATCTCACCGTGGCCGGGCGCGTGTTCAGCTACCAGCAGGTCGAAAACAGCTTTACCCAGCCCAACGCCGACATCGCCGAAAGCATGCTTAACTGGGCTCGAGAGGTCACACAGGGTGATGAGGGCCAGCGCCGCGAGACCGATCTGGTCGAGCTTTACTGCGGCAATGGCAATTTCACGATTGCCCTGGCAGACAATTTCCGCCGCGTGGTGGCTACCGAAATTTCACGCACGTCGGTGGCCTCGGCCCAGCATAATCTGGCCCTGAATGGCATCGACAATGCCCATGTGGCGCGCATGTCGAGCGAGGAGTTCGCCCAGGCGCTGTCAGGTGAAAAAACGGGACGACGGGTCAGCGAGATGGCGCTTGAAAGCCATGATTTCTCGACCGTGCTGGTGGATCCGCCGCGGGCAGGTCTTGATACCGACAGCTGTGAACAGATCGCCCGCTTTGATGACATCGTCTATATCTCCTGCAATCCCGATACCCTGGAAACCAATCTGGAGCAGCTCGGGCGTACCCACGACATTCATCGCTTTGCGCTCTTTGATCAGTTTCCCTACACCGACCACTGCGAATGTGGGGTCCTGCTCAGGCGGCGCTGACCGCCACTCACAGGGGCGACTGTCCTGCCCCGCCATGGCGGGGCCGATGCGTTTCCGGGTCAGCCATGCTGATCGGGTCATTGCCGGCGCCAGCCCCATGCCGGTTGGTCATGGGGCATGATAAAAATGGGTATACAGTAGGGATAAAGCGTTTGCTGAACTAGGATGTCACGGTGGTCATCCCATCAGGATGCGTAGGCATTTGCGGTACGCGAGGAGAATCGATGCAGAGTACAGTGCCGGACAACAAGGAAGACTTTTTCAAAGCGCTCGAGACGCTGCTTGATGAGCGTCTGGCGCCCGAGCAGGCGCGCAACATCAGCGCCTTTGCACGCCACTATTACGCTGGTGCCAGCCACGAGGATCTGCGAGAGCGTCATTTCGAGGACCTCTACGGCGCCACGCTCTCGACCTGGTTTTTTCTGCAGCAGCGAGAGCAGAACGGACGTCCAAAGGTGCGCGTTTTCAACCCCGAATACGAAGAGCATGGCTGGCAGTCGACCCATACGGTAGTGGAAGTCGTTAGCCCGGACATGTCCTTTCTGGTCGATTCGGTGCGTATCGAGCTCAACCGTTGCGGCTTTACCGTCCATGCCATCCTGAACACGGTCATTGCCAGCGAGCGTGACGAGCAGCAGCGGCTGGTGCGCTTTACGCCTCCTCGGGCGTCTGATGCGCCCTCGACACGCGAATCGATCATTTATATCGAGATCGATCGTCACTCCGATACGGCCATGCTCAATGAGCTCAGGGACAACATTCAGGATGTGCTGACCGATGTTCGGGCTGCCGTCTCCGATTTTGACGCCATGCGTGACCAGGCGCGTGCCGCACTCAAGGAGATGGACACGCATCCGCCCCGGGTCGTTGAAAAGCGTGATATCGACGAGGCGCGCGACTTCCTGGCATGGCTGCTGGATGATCACTTTACCTTTCTGGGCTTTGAGGATTACGAGCTTCAAAACCGGGAGGGTCATTCGCAGCTGGTACGCACCAGCGGCAGCGAACTGGGGGTGCTGACGCTGGACAGTCCGCGCTACAGCGAGGAGCCCCAGCAGTTCAGCGACAACGAAGCCGAGCAGGGGGAGTATGTCCTGATCCCCGAGCTGATCTCCTTTGCCAAGAGCGCCTGGCCGTCACGCATTCACCGCCCGAGCTATCCGGACTACATCATTGTCGAGCGTCACAATGAGCAGGGCGATGTCATCGGCGAGCGGCACTTTCTCGGCCTCTATACGCTGTCGGTCTACAACGAGCGCCCGGTCAATATTCCCGTGCTGCGCCGCAAGATCGATACCGTGCTCAGCGCATCGGGTATCGATCCAACCGGACACAACGGCAAGCAGCTTCAGCAGATTCTGGAAGTCTATCCCCGCGATGAGCTGTTCCAGATGGACACGGAAGCCCTTTGCCGTACGGCCATGGGCATTCTGAGCATCCGCGAACGTCGCCGCGTGCGGCTCTTTATTCGCGAGGATCGCTCCGGGCGCTTTTACTCCTGCCTGGTGTATGTGCCGCGTGACGTGTTCTCGACCGATCTGCGCCTGCGCATTCAGAACATGCTCTGCGAAGAGCTCGATGCCAGCTTTGGCGATTTCAATACCTACCTCTCCGAGTCGGTACTGGCCCGCATTCAGCTGATCCTGCGTTTCAACAACGACGAGCCGGTTGAGTACGACAATCGTGCGCTGGAGCAAAAGGTCATCGCCATCGCCCGTGGCTGGCGTGATGATCTGCACGAGGCGCTGGTGGAAGGCTACGGCGAGGAGCCGGCCAATCGCCTGATGGAGCGCTACCGTGACGCCTTCCCGAGCAGCTATCGGGAAGACTTTACGTCGCGCGCCGCCATCTACGATATTGGCCATATGGAAGGCCTTGATCGAGAGGGCTCGATTGGCCTGAGTCTCTATCGTCAGCTCGAGCATGAGAACGACGTTAATCTGAAGCTCTTCCATGGCAATCAGCCGGTACCGCTCTCCGATGTGCTGCCCATGCTGGAACACATGGGCCTGCGGGTGATCAGTGAGCGCCCCTACGAGATCGAGCGCTCGGATAACGTGGTCTGGATTCATGATTTCAATCTGGAATCCTCGGGCCGCGAACAGGTCGATCTGCACGGCATGCGCCACAACTTCATTGACGCCTTTACCCGCATCTGGTCGGGCGCCGCCGAGAGTGACAGCTTCAACCGTTTGATCATTTCCGCGAAGCTCGACTGGCGGGAAGTGGCAATGCTGCGGGCCTATGCGCGCTATCTCAAGCAGATCCGCTTTGGCCTGTCGCAGGACTATATCGCCACGGCCCTGACCCAGCATGCCGATATCAGCCGTGAACTGGTCGCCCTGTTCCGGGCCCGCTTTGATCCGCAGGCCAGGCGCGATGATGACGAGCTCGAGGCGGTTCGTGAGCGCATCGAGGCCTATCTGGAGGAGGTCACCAGCCTCAACGATGACCGTCTGATCCGCCTCTACATGGAGCTGATTGACGCCACGCTGCGTACCAACTACTTCCAGCCGGGGGATGACGGCGAGCCGAAATCCTATATCTCCTTCAAGCTGGCGCCGCGCCAGATCAACGATGTGCCGCGTCCGCGTCCGCTGTATGAAATCTTTGTCTACTCCCCGCGCATGGAAGGGGTGCATCTGCGCACCAGCAACATTGCCCGCGGCGGCATGCGCTGGTCGGATCGCTTCGAGGATTTTCGTACCGAAATCCTCGGACTGGTCAAGGCTCAGCACGTCAAGAACTCGGTCATTGTGCCCAGCGGTGCCAAGGGGGGCTTTATCTGCAAGCAGGCCCCGGCAGGCGACAGTCGCGAGGAAATCCAGAAAGAGGGCATCGCCTGCTATCAGATCCTGATTCGCGGCATGCTGGATATCACCGATAACCTGATCGACAAGGAGGTTGTGCCGCCCGAGCACGTTGTGCGTCATGACGGGGATGATCCCTATCTGGTCGTGGCCGCCGACAAGGGCACGGCGACCTTCTCCGACATCGCCAACGCCCTGGCCCGGGAGTACAACTTCTGGCTGGGCGATGCTTTTGCCTCCGGCGGCAAGAACGGCTACGACCACAAGGCCATGGCGATCACGGCCCGCGGTGCCTGGGAAGCCGTCAAGCGCCACTTTCGTGAGCTGGGGCTCAACACCCAGGAAGATCCCTTTACCGTACTCGGCGTCGGCGACATGGCCGGCGATGTGTTCGGTAACGGCATGCTGCTCTCCGAGAAGATTCAGCTGGTGGCGGCCTTTAACCATCGTCATATCTTCATCGACCCTGATCCTGACTGCGCGGCCTCCTTCAAGGAGCGCCAGCGCCTGTTCGAGCTTGCCACCTCAAGCTGGGGGGACTATGACACCTCCCTGATCAGCGAAGGCGGCGGGGTGTTTTCACGCGATGCCAAGTCGATCGAGATCAGCGAGGCCATGAAGTCACGCTTCGGTCTCACGGCCTCGCGCATGGCCCCTGCCGAGTTGATCAATGCGCTTTTGAAGGCGCAGGTGGATCTGCTCTGGAACGGCGGTATCGGCACCTACATCAAGTCGAGCGAAGAGAGCCACGCCGATGTGGGTGACAAGGCCAACGACACGCTGCGGGTCAACGGCAGTGAACTGGGCTGTCGCGTGGTCGGTGAGGGCGGCAATCTGGGTGTGACCCAGCTCGGGCGTCGTGAGGCGGCCCAGCATGGCGTACGTCTCAATACCGACTTCATCGATAACGCCGGCGGCGTGAACTGCTCGGATCATGAGGTCAACATCAAGATCCTGCTGGATGAGGTGGTCGCGCGTGGCGACATGACCGGCAAGCAGCGCAACGATCTGCTGGCGCAGATGACCGACGAGGTGGCGGATCTGGTGGTGGATGACAACTACCGCCAGACCCAGGCGCTCTCCCTGTCACAACTACTGTCGGCAGAAAACCTGGGCCCCTACCGTCGCTTCATTCGCGATCTGGAAGAGACCGGCCAGCTTGATCGGGAACTGGAAGCCCTGCCGGACGACGCCACGCTTGCCGTGCGCGCCGAGCGCGGTGAAGGGTTGACCCATCCTGAACTCTCGTCACTGATCTCGCATGCCAAGATCGATCTCAAGGGCCTGCTGGTGGAGTCCGACGTGCCCAATGAACCGGGCATCGTCAATCACGCCGAGCGCGCCTTCCCGGCCACCCTGGTCAAGCGTTACGGGGAGGAGATTACCAATCACCGGCTGCGTCACCAGATCGTGGCGACCAAGATTGCCGGGGATGTGATCGACCACATGGGCATTCCGTTCGTGCGCCGGCTGATGGATATCACCGGCACCAGCGCCGGTGAGGTGGTCAGGGCCTATGTCATGGCGCGTGACAGTTTTGGGCTGGCGTCACTTTGGCAGCAGATCGAAGCGCTGGATGCGAAGGTCGAGACCGCCGTTCAGTACGACATGATGCTCTCGCTGGTACGTCTGCTGCGACGCGCGACGCGCTACTTCCTGCGCTATCACATGCAGAGCAATGCCGACGAAGTGGTCGATCAGTACGCCCCGGATCTCGAACGTCTGCGGGACAATATCGGTGAAAGGCTTCGCGGTGAAGCGCAGCGTCAGTGCCTGGCGCTGCGGGACCGCTATATCGAGACTGGCGTGCCCGAGTCGCTTGCCGAACGTGTGGCGGCGACCGAAAGCCTTTATGCGGGCCTTGGCATCATCGATACGGCGCGGCTGACCGAGGTGTCACTGGAGCGGGTGGCCGATACCTACTACCTCATCGGCGAGCGCCTCTCGTTGCCCTGGATGCTGGAGCAGGTCAATCGCCTGGAGGTGAACGACAGCTGGCAGACGATCGCGCGTGAGGCGCTTCGTGACGACCTTGATCGTCAGCAGCTGACCCTGACCGCCAGCGTGCTGCGCAGTGAGGAGTGTCAGGATGTCGATAGCTGCGTCGAGCAGTGGATGAAGCAGCACAAGGCGCCCGTTGAGCGCTGGTGTGCACTGCTAAAAGAGGTTCACTCGACCGACGAGCTTGGCTATGCGCTCTTCACGGTGGCGGTACGCGCGCTCGGGGAGCTCTCCGAGCGGCCCCCTTCCGTCGCATAGTCAGGGCTGCAAGTGCCCGTTTTTCAATCCCGGTACCACCCAACGCCGCCCCACGGGGCGGCGTTTTTTTTATGGTACATTGGTCTTCATCCACTTGAGACACTGGATGACCGCCCATGACGTCCTGCATCAGCTCACTGCATATCTATCCGGTCAAATCGCTGGCCGGTATCAATGTATCCCGCTCGTTACTGACTGCTGAGGGTTTGATGCATGATCGGCGCTGGGTCATCACTGACGAGCAGGGGGAGTTCATGACCCAGCGAAGCTGCGCGCGCATGGCGACCCTGATGCCTGCCATCGACGAGCACCACCTGATCCTTCAGGCACCCGACCGACGTCATCTGTTCGTTGCGCTCACACCGCCTGAAGTGGCGCCCTCGCGTGTACGCATCTTTGGTAGCGAGTGTCAGGGTCTTGATGAAGGCGATGAGGCAGCCCGGTGGCTGAGTGATTTTTTCGAGCGGCCCGTGAGACTCAAGCGCGTGCCTTTTGACAATCAGCGTCGCGTCAGCCCGGAGCGGCTTGGCGATCATGTGGCCCACACCGGCTTTGCCGACGGCTATCCACTGCTGGTAGCTGCCACGTCGTCGCTGGCAGCGCTCAATGCGCGTCTGGAGGCACGCTCACTGCCCGCGCTGCCCATGTCACGCTTTCGACCCAATATTGTCGTGGAGGGCACCGCGGCCTTTGCCGAGCATGACAGCACCACCCTTGCCGGCGAGGATCTGTCGCTGTGGCTGTGCAAACCCTGCGAGCGCTGTCGTATTACCACCATCAATCAGTGCAGTGGCGAGATTGCCGTGCCCGGCGAACCCCTTAAAACGCTGACGATGATGGATCATGGCGCGCAGGCCGGGGCCTTTTTTGGCGAAAATGCGGTCGTCATGCAGGGGATTGGCCAGTGGCTGCATACGGGTATGCCGATATGGATGCGCTAGTCAAAAGCATCGCCAAACACACAGGCTTTGTTATGCTGTGGCCGTTTTGCCGACCGGCTGATATGCCACCTGCTGTCTGCATCGGCATCAATGGATCATTCCAACGAGAGACATCATGAAAAATACAATCCTGTATCTGGCACTGGGAATGGGCGTAGGGCTTGGCACTCTCTCGGGGCAGGTGTTGGCCGCCAAGAGCCCGGCACTTCAGCAGGCCGAGCAGGCCGCAAGCCAGGTCGATATTTCCGGTGCCCTGCAGCGCGATACGGATTCCATGAGCCGATCAATGTATCTGGGCTCGAAACCGGTCTCGCATGATTTCGATGTCACTCAGGGCGGTGACTACATTATCGAAGCGCGCGCCTTTCATGGCACATCCGGGCTTTATGAGGTCAATGCCGAGCTGCGCGATGATGGCGGCCAGACGCTTGCCACGGCCAGCGGCAACAATCAGACCAACGGCTTGATGATTCGCCATCAGCTCGAGCCGGGCACCTATCATGTCGTGATTACCGGTCAGAACCGCAGTCCGGCGCGTGACCAGACCCAGTCCGTGACCGTATCCGTGCAGCGCTCCGATGCCGATGTGCGCGGGGAGGGGCTGGCCGATGCCAACCGCATCGAACGGCTGGGAAGCTCCAGCGAGGCGACTGCCGCCGAAAACAGGGCGAACGCACCGGCGCGCCTGGGGCGTGAGGGCGCCGTTCAGGGGGATGTTACCGCTGCAGGCACCGGCGCTTCGCAGCGCAGCGCCAGCGTGATGACAGGCCCCGGTGAGACGCGTCCCGACCCCGGTCCTTCCGGTCGAGCGCTGGAGGACGCCACACAGTCGGCCACTGCCGAAGAGGGTGAAGGTCTGACGGCGGGGCAGGGCGACGTCAATACCGCCCGCGACAGCGAGCAGGTGGCAACGAGCGGGGCCGGTGACGCGCGCCCGGCACAGTCCACGCAGGCGGATGAAAACGCCTCTCCCATTCGTGAGCGCATCCTGCGCGATGTACCCATGCGCACCAACGGCGAAGTGCTCAAGTTTGAAGTGGTCTCTGCCGGTACCGTGACCGTTGACAGCTTCACGATGGATTCCAGCGGCAACTACCGCATCTCCGGTGAACTTGTCGACAGTAACGGCAACGTGGTGGCCAGCGACAGCGGCAGCGGCTTCCAGGGCGACTTCCATCTGCGCGAAACCCTTGAGCCCGGCATCTACAGCGTGCGTGTGCGCGGTCAGAAGTTCGGCGGTGTGCGCGGCGGCGCCAACAACTTCACGCTGCGTATCGAGCAGCCCGGCAACTGACCCTTCCTGCATGGTCCGGGGGATACCCCGGGCCTGATCCATCTGCTTTCAAGGACATGCCCTTCATGTACAAGGCCGCTCGTGCGCTGCTGTTTCGTCTCGACCCTGAAACGGCTCATGGCCTGACGCTGTCATCGCTGGATCTGGCGCATCGTCTTCACCTGCAGCGTGCGCTGGCAGCGCCCCCCGTTGATGACCCTGTCACACTGATGGGGCTTCGCTTTGCCAATCGGGTGGGGCTTGCTGCCGGACTGGACAAGAACGCCGAGCACCTCGACGCGCTGGGGGCGCTGGGGTTTGGCTTCGTAGAAGTCGGTACGGTCACGCCACGTGCCCAGTCGGGCAATCCGAGGCCCAGAGTCTTTCGCCTGCCCGAGCACGGCGCGATCATCAATCGCATGGGGTTCAACAATCAGGGGGTCGATCAGCTGGTCACCAATGTGGCCCGTAGCCGTTACGACGGTGTGATCGGGATCAACATCGGCAAGAATCTGACCACACCGGTCGAACAGGCGGTGGATGATTATGTGACCTGCCTGCAGGCGGTGCATGGTCACGCCCACTACGTGACCGTCAATATCTCCTCGCCCAACACGCCGGGGCTTCGCAGCCTGCAGTTCGGCGAGCAGCTCAATGGCCTGCTGTCGGCACTGCAGCAGGAGAATCGGACGCTCAACCAGCATCATGGCCGGCAGGTACCGCTGGCGGTCAAGATTGCCCCGGACATGAGCGAGCCGGAAACGGATCTGGTCGCAGAGTGTCTCAAGGCCTGCCATATCGATGCGGTGATCGGGACCAATACCACCATCAGCCGTGATGACGTCGCGGGCAGCCTTCATGCCAACGAGGCGGGGGGGCTGTCAGGGCGTCCGGTGAAACACGCTGCCACAACGATTGTCCGGCGCTTGCGCGAGAAGCTTGCGGACATCACCATTATCGGCGTGGGTGGTATCGACAGTGGCGAGGCGGCACTAGAAAAGCATCGGGCCGGCGCTGATCTGGTACAGCTTTATAGCGGGCTGATCTATGAAGGTCCTGCGCTGGTCGAGCAGTGCGCCAGGGCATTGAAGGATAATCAGCCGGGCAGCGTTGGCAGGCAGAGAGCGCAGTAAAAAACCGGGCACGCTGGCCACGCACCCGGATGTCATGTGATGGGTTCAACGGTGGCGATGGTCGATCAGCTCGACGCCATCGGATTGACGTGCAGACCCGAGACCCCTGTCATGCCGGACCATTGTGCTTCACGGCCTTCACGCCAGCCGCTCATCCAGGACTCGCGCATTTCGATACCCTGACTGGGACAGTCGTCTCTGGAGCGTCCGGTCACACCGGCCTTGTAACCACTGACATAGGCTTTCTGGAAGGGATCACGTTTCTGTCTTTTCATTGGATAACCTCGCTTCACACAAAAAGTGTTTCGTCCCGTAATGGTGGCAGTGCCACAACTCCGGGGGTCGTAGGTTGACAGCGATCGTGCGATCTTTCGTAGCTACCCCTATACCTTTACAGCAGCTGCAGGATGCTGTCGAAAATCGTTTTCATCTAAGTAAATCGCTTATTAATCTTTTCAGGAATATGACACCGCATGATGCCTTCCAGCACTGAACATTTACCGGATACGGCTCATGAGGAGCTCTCCTTTCTGGCCACCTGTCCGCGCAGCATGGAAACCCTGCTGGCCGATGAATTGTCCGGTCTTGGCGCCAGCGTGGCGCGAACCAGTGTCTCAAGCGTCCATGGCAGCGCCACCCGCGATGTGCTTTACCGCCTGTGTCTGTGGTCACGACTGGCCAACCGCATCATCCTGGTGGCCGGTCGTTTCGAGGACGTGGAAGATGGCCCGTCGCTGGTGGCGGCCTCCCACAGCATCGAGTGGCAAACCCTGATCGCGCCTGGTGCCAGCCTGCGCGTCGATTTTCACGGTGAAAGCGCCCAGATTCGCCACACCCGCTTCGGGGCGCAGTGCGTCAAGGATGGCGTGGTGGATCGTTTTCAGGATCACGGTCTGGCGCGACCGACCATTGATCCGGGGGCGGCTGATCTGCGTCTTTACGCGCATCTGCATCGTGGCCGGCTGGTGCTGGGCATCGATCTCTCCGGCGACAGCCTGCATTTGCGCGGCTATCGCCTGGAGGGCGCCAGCGCCCCGCTCAAGGAGAACCTGGCCGCGGCGCTGCTGGTACGCGCCGACTGGCCGGCGCGCGCGGGTCGGGGAGAAGGCCTGTTTGACCCGATGTGTGGTTCGGGGACGCTTTTGATCGAGGCTGCGCTGATGGCCTGCGATGTGGCGCCCAACCTAAAGCGCTCCCGTTTTGGCTTTCACGGCTGGGCCGCACACGATGAAACGCTCTGGCAGGAAATCCACGGTGAGGCGGCCCATCGGGCGCGCGTCGGCCGTCGCGAGTGTCAGCTCACGCTCTGTGGGCGTGATCACAATCTGCGTGCGGTGGAGGCAGCACGGTCCAATGCCGGCCGCGCCGGTGTCGAGGCTCTGTTGCACATTGAGCACGGCGATGCACTGTCAGCGCCTCCAACAATGGCGTCCGGCCTTGTGATCACCAACCCGCCCTATGGCGAACGCCTGGGGGAACTGCCGGCGCTGATCAGCCTTTATCAGGGCCTGGGGGCGCTGTTGCGCGAGCACTTTGCCGGCTGGTCGGTGGCGCTTTTGACCGGTGATCCGAAGCTTGGTCACCGGCTGGGCATGAAGGCTCATCGCCAGTACGCCTTCAAGAACGGCAGCCTGGATACCAAACTTCTGCTTATTGATGTTCGTGAGCGTGCGCGTCCGGAAAAGAGCGAACAGGCGCAGGGCACCCCAAAAAGCGATGAGGATGCCGGGGCCGTGACCCATTCGGCCGGGGCGCAGATGTTTGCCAACCGGCTCAGGAAAAATCAGAAGCGCTTGTCGAAATGGCTCAAGCGCTCCGGGGTGGAATGCTACCGGCTTTATGATGCGGACATGCCCGAATACGCGCTCGCCATCGATATCTATGGCGCCTGGGTGCACGTGCAGGAGTATGCCGCGCCGCGCTCGATCGATGCCGGTCAGGCCGAGCGGCGCCTGCTGGAAGCGATCGGTGTGTTGCCGGAAGTGCTGGATGTCCCGGCGGATTACATCTTTTTGAAGCGCCGCGAGCGGCAGTCGGGCCGGGCGCAATACGAGCGCCGGGACAGCTCCGGGCAGCGCTTTCAGGTGGGGGAAGGCAGTGCGAAACTGTGGGTCAATCTGCGGGATTATCTCGATACCGGGCTTTTTCTGGATCATCGCCCCGTGCGGCGCTGGCTGTTCGAAAACGCCGCAGGCAAGCGGGTGCTCAATCTATTCTGCTATACCGCCTCGGCCAGCGTTCAGGCAGCCCTGGGTGGGGCAAGCGAGAGTCTGAGCATCGACATGTCCAACACCTATCTGGGCTGGGCCGAGGACAACTTCCGGCTCAATCGGCTCGACATGTCACGCCATCGACTGGCCCGGGAAGACTGCATGGCTTGGCTTGAGAGAACGGGGCCGCAGTTTGATCTCATCTTCATGGACCCGCCGACGTTTTCCAACTCCAAGAAGATGGACAACGTACTGGATATCCAGCGCGACCACGGCCACATGATCGAACGCGCCATGGCGCATCTGGCACCGGGCGGGACACTGCTGTTTTCCAATAACCTGCGTCGTTTCCAGATGGATGAGAGCGTCAATGCCCGTTTTGAGGTGAAATCGCTGTCAAAACAGATGCTGGACCCGGATTTCGAGCGGCGCCCGGACATTCATCACGTCTACCAGATTCGCCACCAGAGCTGATCAATGGGCGTCCAGCAGGGAGAGCTGGCGCACGGCGTCCCGGGCCTCGGGGGCGTCGTCGCTGGTTTCCAGCACCTTTTCAAAACCGCGCAGGCGCTGAATATGATCCACGTCACTGACCCAGGTCATGGCCTGGGTATAGTCCTCGGCCAGCGCGTGCTGGATACCCCCGTAGGCGGTGCCGGTCTGCCCCCAGGCGCGGACAAAGATCCAGTCACCAAACATGTCCTGATGGACGTGTACCAGCACATAGTCATGCTCGCTTTCCCAGCGGATGATCAAGGCAGCGCTCCTGTGTAGTATTGAATGCGAAGATGGCCGGAACAGTGCGGGCGTTGACGCCGACAGGGCGCAGATTGTAACGGTCGCGGGCGTTTCGACAAAGCAGAGCACACCGGCCGCCGTGCGCAGGCCGGTGTGCCCTTCATTCACGGCAGTCCAGGTATCGATTGAATCATGCGTATTGTGGCAGATGAGAACATTCCGCTGGCCGAGGCCTTTTTCGCGGATCACGGCGAGCTGATACGGCTGCCCGGACGCGAGATGACCCGAGAGCAGGTGCGTGACGCTGACATCCTGCTGGTGCGTTCGGTCACCCGCGTCAATGCCGAGCTGCTCGAAGGCTCTCGCGTGAAATTCGTGGGCACGGCGACCATCGGGCGGGATCACGTGGACCAGGACTGGCTGGCGGAGCAGGGTATCGGCTTTGCCAGTGCGCCGGGCTGCAATGCCGATTCGGTGGGCGATTATGTGATCTCGACACTATTGCTGCTCGGCGAGCAGGACGGCGTGGCCCTCACCGATCGCGTGGTCGGTGTCGTGGGCGCCGGCAACGTGGGCGCACGCCTGGTTGAGCGCCTTCGCGCGCTGGGCATTCGCTGCCTGATCTGTGACCCGCCGCGGGCCGAGCAGGAGGGCAGTGACGGCTTCGTTAGCCTTGAGACGCTGATCGAGCAGGCCGATGTGGTGTCCGTGCATACGCCGCTGATCCGTGACGGCGAGCATCCCACCCACCACCTTATCGGCGAGCAGCAGATCGAGGCGCTGCGCACCGAACAGATCCTGCTCAGCGCCGGGCGGGGGGACTGTGTGGATGGTCAGGCACTGAAGGCGCGCCTTGAGCGCGACCCCGATCTGCGCGTGGTGATTGATGTCTGGGAGCAGGAGCCGGATATCGATGAGGCGCTGTATCGCAAGGCCGTTATCGCCACGCCTCACATTGCCGGCTACAGCCTGGATGGCAAGCTGCGGGGGACCGAGATGCTTTATCAGGCCATGAGCCGTCATTTCGGTCTACCGGTGCGCAAGCGACTGGGGCAGCTCAAGCCTGAAAACTGGCTGCGCCGCATTGCCATCTCCCGGCGCGCGCCACCGCAGGAAGCGCTGCTGCTGTGTGCGCGTACCTGCTATGACGTGCGCCGCGACGCGCTGTTGTTCGAGCGCTATCGACGCCAGTACGGCATGGCCAGGGGCTTTGATCTGATGCGTCGTGAATACCCGTCGCGCCGCGAGTTTTCGACCCTGCGCGTGGAGCTCAAGCACAGTGCCGGCGCGGTCCGGGAGGTGCTGGAAAGCGCCGGCTTTGCCATACGCGCGCCGCGAAAGTAACGCCCTGTTCAGTACCGTCTTGCATGCGCCCCGTATCGGCCGGAACGCCCGGACAATGCCATCGAGGCGTCGCCCGGGTCGGCAGACACTATTTGTATCGATGCAGCAGCCAGATGCCCAGAGCACTGACGCCAAGGCTCAAGGCCGCAAACATCGTGAAGGTGGTCGTGTAGCCTTGAGACCCCACAAGCCAGCCGGCCAGTGGTGAGCCAACGACCTGACCGATCGAGGTGGCCAGCAGCGGCGGAATGGGGCCAAGGGAAGGGGTGTCCAGCATGATCTGTGTGCCCCTGACCAGATAGAAGCCGGTCAGGGTCATGTAGCCGGCACCGAACAGGGCCGCTGACAGCAGGGCCCGAGGGAAATTGCTCGGGTCCAGTGCCAGCAGACCAAGCGCCACGGCAATGACGACAAGTCCGGCCGCATGCGTCACGACTGCCCCAAAGCGGGCGATGAGGTCGCCGGCGCTGCCGCCGGCCAGCCCACCCAGCCCAACGGCAAGCCACATCCATGCTGCCTGACTGGACGCCATGCCACCGCCGGTCATGACAGCGTCAGGTGCAAATACCCAGTAGGCTGCGCTGGCAATGCCCATCAGGGCCGCCAGCCCACTCAGGCGCGCAATACTCCACCACTGCTTTTTGGCCACGGATGACAGCACTGCCCGTCGCTGTGGCAGGTCGACGTCGCGCACCTCTCCCGGCAGGTAGTACAGCGCCCCCAGAGCGCCAAGGGCTGCCAGCGCGGCAAAGCCGATATAGGCGCTGCGCCAGGCTTCGGCCCAGATCAAGACGGCCGGCATGGCAAAGGCAATGCCCACGCTGGTGCCTGCATTGGTAATGGCATTGACACGGCCTC
This sequence comes from Kushneria indalinina DSM 14324, assembly GCF_003385845.1. GTDB lineage: Bacteria > Pseudomonadota > Gammaproteobacteria > Pseudomonadales > Halomonadaceae > Kushneria > Kushneria indalinina. The sequence continues at coordinate 691,991 of NZ_QRDJ01000008.1, forward strand.
TCAGGCTGGCAGGGACGATGCGATAGACGGCTTCGGCCATGACCGGTGAGGAGAGCCCGGTACTGATGCCACAGGTCAGCACGCCTGCTGCCAACACCGATGACGAAGGCGCCAGCGCAATCATGACCAGCCCGGCCGTGGCCAGAATTGTCGCAGCTACTGCGGTTCGTCTCACCCCCAGAAATCGTGTGATGCCAGGCGCGGCCACGATGGCGATGACAAAGCTCAGAAACGGCAGGGCGCCGATCACCCCCGCCATGGTGGGCAAAATGGTCATCTCATCGCGTATGGACGGCAGAAAAAGCCCGAACACGAAGCGCGCCAGACCATACGTAATGGCGATGATGCCGCTGCCGAGAATGGCCATGCTGACCGAGGTCAAGGGCCTCATGCCCCATCCCTCATTGCCGAATCGAGCACAAGGTCAATCATCTCCCGTGTGTCGGCAAGGGCCGTTGCCACGCCCAGAAGTGCCACTGTGGTGTTACTACCTTCAAGCACCGTGAGCAGTCGTCTTGCAAGCCCCGGACAGTGTCCCAGTCCATCACGGACTACCGTTGCCTCGATGCGCTGTAAAAAATCATTTTTGGCGCCGGTGGCGAGTGCATGAATGGCCGCGCTGTGCTCGGCGAATTCCCCCATGGCCTTGAGCATGATGCAGCCATGCTGACTGTAGGCTTCCAGCCAATAGCCATGCGCTTCGGCCAGGTGGCGTGTTGCCTGGCCGGCAGGGGCTTTGGCCACAGCCATGTCGAGGCTGTCCATGAAACGCTTGTGGCGTGCTTCCAGCACCGCAAGGATCAACGCTTCCTTGGAGCTGAAGTGATTGTAGAGTGTCATGCGGACCACGCCGGCCGCTGACACGATGCGATCAATCCCGGTGGCGTGAAATCCCTGCTCATGAAAAAGCTGTTCGGCTGTAGTCAGTAAATGATCACGTTTGGAAGCAGGCATGGGCGGCGTCGCCTTATATAGACCGGTCTATATAAATTCGAGGCACAGCCTCTGTCAAAGCGTTATCCATGGGTATCGACCAAAGAGATCCAATGCCCCATGAATGTGTGGTGATACGACGAACGGGACAACGAAAGCGTCATGAAACGACCATAAAAAAGGCCCGCCAGAGGGCGGGCCTTTTTATGTCAGCTGCAGCGTATGACCTTCCGGTTACTGCTGGTAGGCCGCCTTTTTCAACGCAGCGATGCGATCATCCAGCGGCGGGTGGCTGGCAAAGAGCTTTTCCATGATCTTGCGGGTCTGACCGGTAGTGATGGCAAAGGCGGTCAGTGAATCCGGCATCTGATCGGGCATGTTCTGCTGCGCCTTGAGACGTGCCAGGGCATTGATCATGGCGCCGCTGCCGGCAAGCCTTGCGCCGGCTTCATCGGCGCGATATTCACGGTAGCGCGAGAACCAGGCAACGATCACGGAGGCCGCCAGACCGAACACGATCTCCAGCACCATGACCACGGCAAAATAGCCCATGAACCCCAGGCCGCCGCCTTCATCGTCGCGGCGCAGGAAGCTGTCGATCAGCTGAGCGGCGACGCGGGCGAAGAACATCACGAAGGTGTTCAAGACACCCTGGATCAAGGACAGGGTGACCATATCGCCGTTGGCCACGTGGCCGATCTCGTGGCCCAGAACGGCACGCACCTCTTCGGGACGCATCTGATTGAGCAGTCCGGCCGAGACGCACACCAGCGCGTCGTTCTTGTTCCAGCCGGTGGCAAAGGCATTGGCCTGCTGTGCCGGGAAGACGCCCACTTCGGGCATCTTGATGCCGGCATCGCGGGACAGCTCGGCCACGGTGTCATAAAGCCACTGTTCGTTGGCATTGCTCGGGCGGTCGATGATCTGCGCCTTCGTGCTCATCTTCGCCATCTTCTTGGACAGCAACAGCGACACCAGCGAGCCGGCCATGCCGAACACAAAGCAGAATATCAGCAGCGAGGTCAGGTTGAGTCCGCTGCCGGCAAGGTAACTCTCTACACCCAGAAGGCGCAGCGTAATGCTTGCCACCAGCACTACTGCCAGGTTGGTGGCAAGAAAGAGGACAATCCTCATCATGACCGGTGGTCTCCATTGGGTAATACATCAAACGGTGGCCCGTCCATCGGGACCGCAGGGGTCTCCAGCGACAGCCCTTAGATAAGTTCTGTCGCCGGGAGTTTCAATCACGCCTTAAGCATCGTTTAGGTGATCACGCCTGACGGCGGCGGGCCAGAAACCGTCCCAGCCGGTCGATGGCGTCTTCAAGCTGATCGGCCCAGGGCAGCGTCACGATGCGAAGATGATCGGGGGTGGGCCAGTTGAACGCCGTGCCCTGTACCAATAACATTTTTTCTTCGAGCAGCAGATCGAGCACCAGCTGCTGGTCGTCTCTGATGTCATACATGGCCGGGTCGAGCCGCGGGAACATGTAAAGCGCACCATGCGGCTTAACGCAGCTGACGCCGGGAATCTCGTTGAGCTTCTCCCAGGCAGCATCGCGCTGGGCAAGCAGGCGGCCACCGGGCAGCACCAGGTCGTTGATCGACTGATAGCCGCCAAGGGCTGTCTGAATGGCGTGCTGTGCCGGCACATTGGCACACAGGCGCATGGAGGCGAGCATGTCCAGACCCTGGATGTAATCCCGGGCATGGCGCTTTTCGCCGGAAACGATCATCCAGCCGGAGCGAAAGCCGGCACAGCGATAGCTCTTGGAGAGCCCGTTCATGGTGATGATCAGGAGATCGCTGGCCAGCGACGCTGTCGGGGTATGGAAGGCACCGTCGTAAAGAATCTTGTCGTAGATCTCATCAGAAAACACGATCAGACCGTGCTCACGCGCCACCTGAAGCACGTTTTCGATCACCTGTCTTGAGTAAACGGCGCCGGTTGGGTTATTGGGGTTGATCAGCACGATCGCTTTGGTGCGGGCCGTGATCTTTTGTCGAATATCCTCGATATCCGGCTGCCAACCCTGATTCTCGTCGCAGAGATAGTGAACGGCCTGACCGCCGGCGAGATTGGTGGCCGCCGTCCAGAGCGGATAGTCGGGTGCGGGCACCAGTACTTCATCGCTGTCATCGAGCAGGGCCTGCATGGCCATGACGATCAGCTCGGAAACGCCGTTGCCGACATAGATATCCTCGATGCCTACGCCTTCCACGCGGTTGCGCTGGCACTCCTGCATGATCGCCTTGCGGGCCGAATAAAGCCCCTTGGAGTCACAATAGCCCTGCGCGGTGGGCAGGTTGCGCATGACATCCTGCAGGATCTCTTCGGGGGCTTCGAAGCCAAAGGGTGCGGGGTTACCGATATTGAGCTTCAGGATGCGATGCCCCTCATCCTCGAGCCGTTTGGCGTGCTCAAGTACCGGACCGCGAATGTCATAGGAAACGTGGTCTAGCTTGTGGGATTTTTTGATCGGCGTGGTCATGCTGCTCAAGGGGTCCGCTGAAATGAAAGGGGGCAGCCATCGGCCGGCAGGGCGGCGTCCGGCATCTCTGCCATAACCATGAAAAATGACAGGCCTGAAAAGAGTGCCTGTCATTCCAGCATACCGCGCTGTCTGCCCGTGATGCCATCGCTGTATCACGGTGCTGATATTACGGCTCGGAAGGGGTGTCATCGTCGAGAAAGGTTTCGCCGCGATTGAAGCGCTCGCGTTCGGCGCGCATGGCCTCGAGCGCCGCTTCATCGGCGATGTCCTGCGGGGTTTCAAGCGTGATGCGCCCGAGCTTGCCGCCGCGCAGATCCATCAGCAACACCTCGGCACCGCGATGCATGTCGACCTCACCGCCGGCACGCAGGCCGCCGCGGCGCATGGCAATCTCGCGCACGATGGACTCGCCGGTATCGCCGAGAGTCTCCAGCTTGTAGCGCGATTTGAGGGCGTCGGGGTAATGCTCGGCCAGCGCCAGGGCGGATACCGAGGCCACATCGACATATTCGAGTGCGGTATCACGGATGGCGCCACTGGCGGCCAGCCGGTAGGCACTGTTTTGATCCTCGATGCGCGGCCAGAGCACGCCGGGGGTGTCGGTCAGGGCAATGCCCTGACCGATGCGGATCTTCTGCTGACGCTTGGTGACGGCAGGCTCGTTACCCACCTTGGCAATTTTCTTGCCGGCAAGCGTATTGATCAGCGTGGATTTGCCCACGTTGGGGATGCCCATCACCATCACGCGCACGTCGCGATCTTCACGAACATGACCGGCGAGTTCATGGCAGAGCTTGTAGAGCGGCTTGAGCGCTCGCGTGTCGGTGGTGACCACCGCCATGGCGCGTACATCGGGCTGGGCGTCAAAGTGCTCGATCCATTCCCTTGTTCTGTCAGGGTCGGCCAGGTCGGCGCGTGACAGCAGCTTCAGTGACGGTTTGTGGCGAATCAGATCCCCCAGCATGGGGTTGGCGCTGGAGTAGGGCAGGCGTGCATCCAGCACCTCGATAACCACATCAATTTCGGGCAGGGCTTCGCTGATCTGGCGTCTGGCCTTGTTCATATGCCCCGGGAACCAGCCCAGCATAGGTCTCTCCTGTTGCTTTACGGTTGGGCGGGCACACTGCGCGCCCGCAATGGCGGCCGCGCAGTGTACCCTGGCAGGCATCGATGCCGAAGCGCCGGGCGGGGTAGCGGTGGTGGAAGGCTATTCGCCCTGATGGAACGTCATGGCCACCGAGTTGATGCAGTAGCGCAGCCCGGTCGTGTCACGCGGGCCGTCAGGGAAGACGTGGCCCAGGTGCGCATCACAGCGCCGGCAGGTGACCTCGATGCGGCGCATGCCCATGGTGTCATCGGTATGCTCTTCCAGCGCGGCATCAGCCAGCGGCCGATCAAAGCTTGGCCAGCCGCAGTGCGACTCGAACTTGTGCTCATTTTCAAACAGCGGCGCATTGCAGCAGACGCAGTGATAGATGCCCTGGACGGGCTCGACCTGATAGTCGCCGGTATAGGGGCGCTCGGTGCCCGCCTGACGGGTTACGCGATACTGCTCGTCGGTGAGCGCCTCGCGCCATTCGCTGTCGCTTTTGTGTACCTTGTCCATGAAATCCTCCTCGGTCCCTGTTCATGCACGTCAGTCATGCCAGCCAGACGGCTGCCCGGACAGGCCGGCATCCTAACAGGATAGAACGGTGTGTGCCTGCCCGTGCAGTGACATGAATCAGGCTGCGTCACCCATCGCGGTCCTGAGCGACAGGGGGCAGCCTATACGCTGGCGGCGCCGCCATCGCTTCGCGGGTCGTGAGCACTTTCCAGCAGACCGTCAGGGTGGTGCACGATGGCACCGGCATGCCCCATGGTATCGGTAAAGGTCTCGGGCAGGACCTCTACGTCATGACCGGCCTGTCTGAGCTCGTTGACCAGAGGTGTGTAGACGCGTGACTCCAGCTTCAGGTTGGTACTGTTTTCGCCCCAGGTGCGCCCCAGAAGCCAGCGCGGTGCTGCAATCGCCTGTTGCAGGGGCATGCCGTGCATGGCATAGCGCGAAAAAATGGCCGCCTGGGTCTGCGGCTGGCCTTCACCCCCCATGGTGCCATAGACCATGGTGCGCCCGTCCTTGAAGCGTGCCAGTGCCGGGTTAAGGGTATGAAACGGTTTGCGCCCGGGGGCCAAAGCCCGCAGGTCATCCGGGTCCAGCGAGAAACTGACGCCCCGGTTTTGCCACAACACGCCGCTTTCGGGCAGCACCACGCCGCTGCCGAACTCCCAGTAAAGGCTCTGGATAAAGCTGACCGAGCGGCCTTCGCTGTCGACCGTACCCATCCAGATAGTGTCCCCGGGTTCGGGCGTGTGTGGCCAGGCCAGGGCCTTTTGCGGATCGATCATGGCCGCTTCGCGATCTAGGCGTTCACTGCTCAGAAGGCTCTGGAGATCCATTGTCATGCTGGTGGGATCGGTGATGTATTGATCCCGCAGCAAAAAGGCGCGCTTGGTGGCCTCGACCAGGCCGTGCAGATGGGCGAAACCTTCACCGCTGTCGATGTTGAGACGCTCGTAGAGGCCCAGAATCATCAGCGAGGCCATGCCCTGGGTCGGTGCAGGCAGGTTGTAGAGCGTGGCATTGTTGAGCTCGACTTCCAGCGGGGTGACCACCTGTGCCTGGTAGTCGTGAAAGTCCTGCAGGCGAAGCGGGCTGCCAAGCGATTCAAGGTCTTTTGCCATGCTGTGGGCCAGCTCGCCGCGATAAAAATCATCGAGCCCGGCATCGGCGAGGCGTCGCAACGTGGCGGCCAGGCGCGGCTGACGCAGGCGCTGACCTTCGCGAGGGATATCGCCGTCGATTAAAAAGGCCTCGTTGAAGCCGGGGCTCTGTGACAGACGCTCGAAATGCTTGCGGGCCAGCGCTTCCTGACTCCTGGACACGGCGATGCCCTGTTCGGCGTAACGAATGGCATCCCCCATGATGGTGCTTAATGGCAGGGGGGTTCCCCAGTCTGCACCAATATCGAGCGCTTTTTGCCAGCCGCTGATGGTGCCGGCCATGGTCAGCGCGGCTTTGGGCCCGCGTTCCGGAATGCTTGAGTCACCGGCGTAAAAGTCGGTACTGGCAAGCCCGGCCGCGTTGCCGCAGGCATCGATGGCCACGGGCGTCTTGCCGGGTTCATTGATCAGCCAGAAGCCGTCGCCGCCGAGTGCGTTCATGTGCGGGTAGGCCACCGCGATGGCAGACGCCGCCGCTACCATGGCCTCGATAGCGTTGCCACCTTGTTTGAGCACGTCGCGCCCGGCATTGGCTGCCAGATGGTGCGGTGCGACACAGCTGCCGCCCCCGTAGCTTCGCTGGGTATTGAAGGCCGCATCAGGCTGGAAGTCGGTGGTAGCCGGCATCTGTTGTTCGTCCGGGGCCTGGGCATTGCTCATTCGGGGAAACCCCATGGTCAGGCCTGCTGTGGTAGATGCGGCTGTAGCGCTTAGGAATCTGCGACGCGTAAAGGACATCAGGCACCTGTGTTTCGTGAGTGAATCTCACTGGATGCAAAAAACGCGCCAGATATCAGTCTGGTAGGGCAGTGTCATGCTCTAGCGGTCAATCTCCCGTCATGCCGAGGGCAAGTCGAAAAAATTGATTTTGATGTGTTGTTACATGCTTGACACCTCTGGGCTGCGTGGGTAATATGCGCGCCACTCGTTGAGACGAGGCAGGCACGTCCCGTTCGTCTAGTGGTCCAGGACACCGCCCTTTCACGGCGGTAACAGGGGTTCGAACCCCCTACGGGACGCCACTTCGCTTTCATCGATGACCGGTGCGGGAATAGCTCAGTGGTAGAGCATCGCCTTGCCAAGGCGAGGGTCGGGAGTTCGAATCTCCTTTCCCGCTCCATTTTTTGGTAGCGTAAAGCAGCAGGGTCGTAAGCCGGTGTGCCGGTTCAATAGAACGTCATTCCGATCGATCTTTTTTTCGCGCCAAATGCGTCCCGTTCGTCTAGTGGTCCAGGACACCGCCCTTTCACGGCGGTAACAGGGGTTCGAACCCCCTACGGGACGCCACTTCTTGTTGTATGCGGGAATAGCTCAGTGGTAGAGCATCGCCTTGCCAAGGCGAGGGTCGGGAGTTCGAATCTCCTTTCCCGCTCCAATTCTGGTAGTGCAAATCAGGCAGCATGGGTCGTGAGCCGGTGTGCCGGTCCAATGGAACGCCAGCCCGGTCGATCTCCTTTCCCGCTCCAGTTTCAGCAATACTCTCAGACATACCGTGTTGTGGTTCGATACACCGATCCCCTCGGTTTTCCTGTCTGCATTGATACGTCCCGTTCGTCTAGTGGTCCAGGACACCGCCCTTTCACGGCGGTAACAGGGGTTCGAACCCCCTACGGGACGCCACTTCCAGGCTTTGAATTTCTCCCTGTATGTCGCCTTGCTGTATCGATCCTTTAGGGTTGTGCAGGACAGGGGCCTGACGTCTGCTTTTTTGTGGCTGAACAGTGCTGACTATCCTGTGTTCGGCTATCATTGCTGCCTGGCAATACGCATCCCTGTCAGCGTCGATTGATGACGTTGAGACGAAGGATGCTTTCATTTCAACGCCCCTTTCCGGGTGTTTCTCTATCGCCGCCTTTTTCTGTCCTGTCTTCACAGGCTGAGGTATCTCACCTTCTGGTGCGTGCATTTGCGGCGATATTTTCGATCGTCATGGAGTCTTGATTGTGCATGCTGCCCTCTCCATAAGAGGCCTGACCAAGGTTTACGACAATAGTTTTCACGCCCTCAAGGGCATCGATCTGGAAGTGCCCCAGGGTGATTTCTTCGCGCTGCTTGGGCCCAATGGGGCCGGCAAGTCCACAACGCTTGGTGTGGTCAGCTCGCTGGTGCGCAAGACGGCAGGCGAGGTCTCGATTTACGGCATTGATGTCGATCGGGATTTTGCTCGAGCGCGTTATTATCTCGGCGTCGTGCCCCAGGAGTTCAACTTCAACCAGTTTGAAAAGGTTGAAGATATCGTGCTGACCCAGGCGGGATACTACGGCATCCCGCGTCGTCAGGCCGAGGAGCGCGCCCACCAGCTGCTGGAGGATCTCGGTCTTTGGGACAAGCGTCACGACGCAGCGCGAATGCTTTCAGGCGGCATGAAGCGACGCCTGATGATTGCGCGTGCCCTGATTCATCGACCGAAACTGCTGATTCTCGATGAGCCCACCGCGGGCGTGGATATTGAGCTGCGCCGCAGCATGTGGGAGTACATGAAGCGCATCAATGAGCAGGAGGGCACCACCATTATCCTGACCACGCACTATCTGGAAGAGGCGGAAAGTCTGTGTCGCAATATCGCCATCATCAATCATGGCGAAATCGTGCATAACACCAGCATGCGAGAGCTTCTGGGCCAGCTTAGCCGCGAGACCTTCGTGCTGGATCTGGCCTCGCCGGTGGCGCAGTGTCCGGTCATCGAGGGCTTCGATGTTGAACGCCTTGATGACAGCCAGCTGACACTGTCGGTCGACAAGGGGCAGCGAATCAACGACGCCTTTGCCCGGTTGAGCGAGCAAAATATCGAAGTCGTATCGATGCGTAATCGTGCCAATCGGCTCGAGGAGCTTTTTGTGCGCATGGTGGAAGGCAGTAATGGAACACAAGGTCAGCAGGGGGGCATTCGCTGATGAACGCTCGACAAAAGCTGGTGGCGCTATGGACCATCGTGCGCAGCGAGATTCGCCGCTTCATGCGTATCTGGCCCCAGACGCTGCTGCCGCCTTCCATCACGATGACGATGTATTTCATCATCTTCGGCAATCTGATCGGTTCACGTATCGGTCAGATGGATGGCGTGGATTACATGGACTATATCGTGCCCGGTCTGATCATGATGTCGGTCATCACCAACAGCTACTCCAACGTGGCGTCCTCGTTTTTTGGCAGCAAGTTTCAGCGCAGCGTCGAAGAGATGATCATCTCGCCGATGCCCAACTGGCTGGTGCTGTCGGGCTTCGTGATCGGCGGGGCCGCGCGCGGCCTGGCCGTGGGCATTATCGTGACCGCCGTCTCGCTCTTTTTTACCGATCTGCAGATTCAGCACCCGATTCTGACCATCCTGGTCGTGATCATGACCGCAGTGCTTTTTTCCATCGGTGGCTTTATCAATGCGCTGCTGGGCAAGAAGTTTGACGACATCTCGATCGTGCCCATTTTCGTGCTCACACCGCTGACCTATCTGGGCGGCGTATTCTACTCGATCCACACGCTGCCCGAATTCTGGCAGAACGTTTCCTTGATCAATCCGATCCTGTATATGGTCAACACGTTCCGATACGGTATTCTTGGCGTTTCCGATATCAATGTTGGCGCAGCTGTCGGAGCCATCGCGGTGTTTATCGTGATTTTCTTCTCCGCGGCCATATGGCTGCTGCGCCGTGGCAAGGGGCTGCGTAGCTGATCATGAGCGACGACCTGAAGGATGCGCCACTGGGACACACCAGTGCCTACATCACCGAGTACGACCCGTCACTGCTGTATCCCATCGCGCGCAGTGCCAATCGGGCGTCGCTGGATCTTGACGAGGACGATCTGCCCTTTGAGGGCGAGGATGAGTGGCAGGCCTTTGAGCTCTCCTGGCTGACGCCCACCGGCAAGCCCGTAGTGGCCATTGCACGTTTTCGGGTGCCTGCCGACTCGACCTGGCTGATCGAATCCAAGTCCTGGAAGCTCTATCTCAACAGCTTCAACCAGACCCGGTTTGCCTCTTCCGTTGAGGTGCGCCGGGTGCTCAGGCAGGACCTGTCGCGGGTGGTGGATGCCGAAGTAGAGGTCACGCTGTTTGGGGTAGATGACATGGCACTGGCCCCTGGGCGGCTGCCCGGGCTCTGCCTGGATGATCTCGAGGTCGAGGTCGATACCTATCAGCCCGACCCCGAGCTGATCATCACCGACAACGAGATCGTCGAAGAGACCGTGCACTCGCACCTGCTCAAGTCCAACTGTCCGGTCACCGGCCAGCCCGACTGGGGCAGCGTGCTGATCCGCTATCGAGGTCCGGCACTCGATCATCATGCGCTGCTGGCCTATATCATCTCCTTTCGTGAGCATCAGGAGTTTCATGAGCACTGCGTGGAGCGCATGTTCATGGACATTCTGCGTGAGGCCGAGCCGGATCAGCTGCTGGTCATGGCGCGCTATGTGCGCCGGGGCGGGCTTGATATCAGCCCCTGGCGGTCATTGCCCGGCGAGACACCGATCAAGACACTGCGTCTGATGCGTCAGTGAGTCAGGAGACGGTTATGGATGCCATGGCACTGCTGCTGGATCGTCAGTCTCACGCCAGTCTGGAAGGACCTGATCCGACGGCCGAGCAGATGGAAATGCTCTATCGCGCCGCGCTGAGGGCGCCGGATCACGGCGAGCTGCGTCCGTGGCGTTTTATCGAATACCGCGGGCGAGGGCGAGAGACGCTGGGAGAGATATTCGCTCGCGCCGAGCTTGAGGATAACCCTGACGTTAGCGACAAAACGCTTGAGAAGGCGCGCAGCAAACCCCTTCGTGCGCCTGTCGTGATTGCCGTCATCGCGGCCGTAAAGGCCAATCACAAGGTGCCGCGCGTTGAACAGGTCATTTCGGCCGGTTGTGCAGCGCATGCGATGCTCTATGCCGCGCACGCACAGGGTCTCGGCGCCATGTGGCGAACGGGGGGCCTTGCCCATCATCGGCATGTGCGCCAGTCGATGGATCTTGGTCAGGACCATGAACTCGTGGGCTTTCTCTATCTGGGCCATTGCGCTCGTGGTGATCGTGATCTGAAGCCGCTTGAACCCGCTGATTTTGTCGAGCGAATCGAGGGTTAACATTATCCGTGCTTGCAATCACCAACCCATCATGGCAGGATGTGCGCCGTTCTCGCAGGTAATCCTGCGCGGATAACAATGCGGAGGGGTGTCCGAGTGGTCGAAGGAGCACGCCTGGAAAGTGTGTAAGTCGCAAGGCTTCGAGGGTTCGAATCCCTCCCCCTCCGCCACGAGTTAAGAATCAGCCGGCTCCCGTAGCCGGCTTTTTCATGTCTGAAAAATGGTTCGATGCAGGAAGAGGGCGCCGACAGCATTCATGTGCGGTGAGCTGCCAATCCCTCTCACAGCGCCGCGCAATATTGAAGGGGAAGCAGGCCAGTGCCTGCTTCCCCTTTTTCGTTTCTTTCTCATATGAGCGAGAAATGTGATGAGGCAGGAAGATCAGTGCTGTGACACGAAGTTAATGACGCACGAAAGCCAGCTTTCTTGCAGAGCATTTCCGGTCCATGCTTGACGCAGACACCAACGCAGGAGAGACCATGCGCTACTACTTCAATTACCAGTATCTTCCCAGGGGTGCCGAGCAGCCCGTGGAGACAGGGGATGCCGTTAATATCACCGATGAGCAGACGGCGAAACCACCGACCCTTCCTGCCGTAGGCGATTATGTGCAAATCAGTTATGTTGGGGGAGAGGGTGAGGGCCTCACCGGCAAAGTGAAGAGTCGTCTCTTCAAATATCTGGTAAGTGATGATGAACCGGATCTTCATCAGTGTCTGGTCAATATCGTGGTTGAAGAAACCGATGAGGACTGGGGCAAGCTGATAAGGGAATAATATTTTCTGAAGTTTCAGGGCGCTCGGTCACTTGCCGAGCGCCTTTTTTATTTGGCTTCGCGCCGTCGCAGGGAGCAGGGCTCAGCCGTTGACGTTGACCACCAGGCGACCGCGGACCCTGCCGGCCAGAAGATCGTCAGCGGCGCTGATGGTCTCCAAAAGGCCGATCTCCCCGGTTGTGGTATCAAGCGCGCCGGTGTCGATCTCGTTGGCAAGTCTTGACCAGGCTTTCTGACGCTGCGCCTGTGGCCTTGTCACACTGTTGATGCCCAGAAGCGTCACTCCCCTCAGGATGAATGGCGCCACGGTGGCCGGAAAGTCCATACCCTGAGCCAGACCGCAGGCCGCGACCAGTCCGTCTTCACAAGTATGGGCACAGGCATTGGCCAGCGTATGGCTGCCTACGGAGTCAATGACGCCTGCCCAGCGCGCCTTGCCCAGAGGTCGGCCCTGAGAGGTCAGTTCATCACGGTGAATGATGTCCGAGGCGCCCAGCGTTTTGAGATAATCCTGTTCTTCGGTGCGGCCGGTGGCGGCAATCACGCGATAGCCCCGCCTTGCCAGCAACATGACGGCAAACGTGCCCACGCCGCCGCTGGCGCCCGTGACAAGAACATCACCGCCATCAGGCGTCAGCCCATGATGCTCGAGCGCCATAAGGCTCAGCATGGCCGTATATCCCGCTGTGCCGATCGACATGGCTTCTCTTGCGTTCAGGCTTTCGGGAAGGCGCGTCAACCACTTCGATGGCAGTCGCGCCTTTTGCGCCAGCCCGCCCCAGTGACTTTCGCCAATGCCCCAGCCATTGACCAGCACGCGATCGCCGGGTGACCAGTCTGCGCTGTCGCTGTGTTCTACCACGCCGGCAAGGTCGATGCCCGGTACCATCGGAAAATGGCGAACGATCGCTCCCTTGCCTGTGATGGCAAGCGCATCCTTGTAGTTGAGCGTGCTCCAGTCGATATGCACCTGCACATCACCTTCGGGAAGCGCCTCAGGGGACAGTTCGGTTACCGCTGCATCAGTGGATTGATCTTCTGCCTGGCGGATCAAAATGGCACGAAACATGGCACTCTCCTTTATCAGGGACACGAACCCTTCATCAGGGACACGAACCGGCACGGACGTTTTGATCTGAATGGCCGAAACATGGACATCGAGAAACGTGCTCGTTTCCGGGTAACCCCTGGAGCGTATCATCGCGCGCCGAACGTCACTTCATCCGATGGCCTGACCATGGCATGCCATCAGATCGCGACCATCGATGCCAGACCTCATGAGTTGAACGATGCCTGTCAAAGGTAACGCTTTGTAGGGCCTTGACGTGCATCAAATATCGCTAAAGAAAATATCGGACACTGCGCGTGGGCAGGAAGCCTGGATGGTCACGGAAAACCTTCTGCACAAGGATGTGCTTGCTTTTGCAACTGTTCACACGGTCTGGAAGGGGCAGGGAAGACATTCAATTTATTTCAGACATAAAAAAAGGCCGGCTGCGAGGGTGCGTTACCGGCCTGAAATCCCGTCGTGGTTGTTCACCAACAACGTATTCATATTGTTACACAATGTGTTTGTTTTGGTAACAATATTTTAGCTTGGAAGATGCCTCTCATGTGCACCTGATCGTTTTTCACTTTTCCCCAAATCTGACCGTATCAGGCATGCCCATGAGACATTCCGGGGCGGCTGCGCTTTTTCTTGTCCAGGATTCTTTCCTGGATGGCCATGCGCATTCGGTTAACCAGCTGTTCCTGGAAGAGCACACAAACCACTACGACGCCTGCCAGAAAGAACGGATACATCCAGAGTTCCCGTGTTTGTTCACCTGCCAGGCTCAGCATTGATGATACGGAGACAGGCGCCTGGGTGGTAAGCATCTCGATGGTCCCGAGTATCAGCTTTTCGATCTTCGAAGACATCATGTTGAGTGGGGTGTGCAATGCGAAGATGGACAGCGATGCCACCCCCAGCCGCGTGGCCACTCTTGCCTGAGCCGTATTGCTGTCGGGTTGAAACCAGGCGCACATCAATACCAGCAGCAGCTGTGAGGGCAGGAGCAGGCCGTTGTGCAACAGGTAGTACCAGCCACCCCTGACTTCGGCATGTATCCAGGCACTCAGTGCAAAGCAGCCCAGGATGAAGGCCAGCGAGAGCAGCGTGCCCCTGGCACTGAAAAGCGAGGCCAACAGCAGTTTGTGACGCAGATAGATCTGATGCAGCACTACGCCTGCCAGAAACTCTGGAAGTCGGATTAAGGGATTACGGTGCATGAGACCATGTGCGATGACATTGTCGTTGATACCGGCAAGGAACATGTAAAGTGCCGGCAGTGCGTAAATGAGGCCGATAACAACCAGCGCCAGCAGCGGGCGGTGAATGCGTGCCAGGGCCGGCCCGATAAAGGGAAAGACCAGATAGAAGAAAAACAGGGCCGAAAGTGACCAGGTCGCAAAATTGAAAGTAGTGTAAAACGGGCTCCAGGCATGCAAAAGGCTGACATGCAGCAGAAGATTGCTTAGAAAGCCGCCCATACCAAGCATGTGCGAGGCAATGCTGCCGCCTTCGGCCCAGTCATTGGTGTTGGGGGTCACGGTAATCTGCGTTACACCACCGGCATTGATAACGACCAACGGCAACACAATGATCAACGCCAGAATGTGAATGGGGTAAAGCGAGGCGAATCGCTTGATCCAGAAGCGCTTGTAATCGAGGTTGCATCCCTGGTTTCTGCCAATATAAACATGTGCCAACAGAAAGCCGGACAGTACAAAGAAGGTACTGGTGGAATAAAAGCCCAGGCTCATGCTGCTGTATATCCACTGTATGGCCCTGATGTCGCCATACTCCTTTAGGGTATGGAATAGCACCAGATAAATAGCCAGTGCAAAACGCAACCAGTCAAGAGCAATAAATTTTTCCCGGTGCATAGAGCTAACACTCCCTGTTGGGATTGTGGTGACGGGTATGTCAGTCAAAATGTTACTTAATGCATTTTTAAGTTATAAAACGTAACTTGAGGGTGTACGTTAACTGATAGCTTGCGCTTTATGAATGCTCGCTCTGTGCCATGTTGCGCGCCCGCGTGTTCGCATTAAGGCTCATATAAAAGCCCGAACACATTGGCATAGTTGAGAGAGGTGTCTATAGTCCTGGACTATCAGTATTCGGGTAATGCAAGTCGTGGCAAGAGGCAGGAAACAGGCTCCTTTGTTAGACTCGTTATCACGATATCGACGTGGTCGGGCCTGGCGGTCTGACTCGCAACGAAACGGGAGCGCGACAGTGAAACTAGGAATTGTTGGTCTTGGCAGAATGGGCGGCAATATTACTCGCCGTCTGATGGACGCCGGTCACGAATGCGCCGTATTCGATACCAGCGACGAGGCAAGAGAGGCGCTTCAAAAGGATGGTGCCGATAGCGCGGATTCCCTGCAGGCGCTGGTGGAAAAACTGCCCGCGCCGCGTAGCATCTGGTTGATGCTGCCTGCAGGCGAGATCACCGAATCAACCATCAGTCAGCTCTCTGATTTGCTCGATCCGGGGGACACCTTGATCGAGGGCGGCAATGCCTTTTTCAAGGATGATGTCCGTCGCGCTCGCGAGCTTGCTGAAAAAGACCTTCACTACGTTGATGTCGGGGTTTCCGGTGGCGTGTGGGGACGAGAGCGTGGCTACTGCCTGATGATTGGCGGTGAAAAGGATATCGTTGAAAACCTCGATCCCATTTTCAACACGCTGGCGCCCGGTACCGGTGATATCGACAAAACGCCCGGTCGCAAGAAAGAGCGGTTTGATCCTCGTGCCGAAGAAGGTTACCTGCACTGCGGTCCGGTGGGTTCGGGTCACTTCGTCAAGATGGTTCACAACGGTATTGAATACGGCATGATGCAGGCCTATGCGGAAGGCTTTGATATCCTCAAGAACCGCAACCTTGAGACTCTACCTGAAGGCGAGCGGTATGATCTTGATCTGGCGGATATTGCCGAGCTGTGGCGTCGCGGCAGTGTTATCTCTTCATGGCTTCTGGACCTTACCTCGATTGCTCTGTCTGAAGATCACGAGCTGGAACAGTATAGTGGCCAGGTCAACGACTCCGGTGAAGGGCGCTGGACAATCGAGGCGGCCATTGAAGAGGCCGTGCCTGCCAACGTGCTGACCAGCGCACTCTTTACGCGGTTTCGCTCGCGCAGTGATAATACTTACGGCGAAAAGCTGCTCTCTGCCATGCGCCAGCAGTTTGGTGGCCATGTGGAAAAGCCCATGTCGCCTGACGAATAAGATTTTGGCGTCATTTAATGAACAGGGGCCGCTTTTGCGGCCCCTTTCTCTTTTGAAACATGCCCGTGCGGCCCTTCATGAGGATATGAAAAGCGAATGAATCACTGGGATGTAGTGATCATCGGTGCTGGTGCAGCAGGCATGATGTGCGCCCTGCAGGCCGGTTATCGCGGCAGGCGCGTGCTGTTGCTCGATCACGTCAAGCGCCCCGGCAAGAAAATACTGATGTCAGGGGGCGGGCGATGCAATTTCACCAACATGGCCACCGCCCCGGGTCATTTTTTCTCCCGTAATCCGCATTTCACCATTTCTGCGTTAAAGCGCTATACGCCGGCCGATTTCGTGGAAATGGTGGAACGTCACGGCATCGAGCCAATCGAAAAGGCACCGGGTCAGCTATTTTGTGCCGACTCCAGTCAGCCCATCGTGGATATGCTTTTGACCGAGTGTCAGTGGGCCGGGGTGGAGCTCAGACTGTCGACATCCGTCGAGCATGTCGACGTCGCGGAAGAGGGCGTCGAGCTCGTGACATCAACAGGTCAGATCCTTGCTGACCGGCTGGTCGTGGCGACCGGCGGTCTTTCCATTCCGACACTGGGTGCCACCGGATTTGCCTATGACATTGCACGTCAGTATGGCCTTGACGTCATTACACCTCGTCCGGCGCTGGTGCCATTGACACTGGATATGCCGTGGAAGGAGCGCATGGCAGCGCTATCAGGTGTTTCGGCATCGACCATCGTGCGATGTGGTGAAGCTCACTATCGTGACGCGACGTTATTGACGCATCGCGGCCTCTCGGGGCCTGCCATTTTGCAGGCATCGAGTCACTGGCAGGGCGGTAAAGAGATCCACATCAACTGGTTGCCTGAGGTGGATGATCTGTCTGCCACGCTCAAGGGAGTGCGACAGGATGCTCCCAAAAGAACGCTGGGCGGCTGGCTGGGCGAGCATCTGCCCAAAAGGCTGGCGCAGGCACTGGAAGAGTGGCTGGGACTTTCCGGCATCATGGCGGATTACAGCAACCAGAAGCTTGAAACACTGTCCAGACAGATCACGGACTTTACGATCAAGCCGGCAGGAACCGAGGGATGGCGTACGGCAGAGGTCACCATCGGGGGCATTGACACCCGCGCCATCTCGTCAAAGAGTTTTGCCGTGCAAAACCGACCAAGACTGCACTTTATTGGGGAGGCCCTTGATGTGACGGGGCAGTTGGGAGGATTCAACTTTCAGTGGGCGTGGGCTTCGGGGTATGCCTGTGCGCAGGCTCTTTAAGGCCTGCACACAGGAAAACGCCAACCCTGAAACAACATGATCATGGCTAGCGGCCGATCATCTTTTTGGCACGTCGCGCCATCGTATAAACAACAACGGAGCGCTTGAAAAGTCGGCCCACGCGACCCTTGTTACGTGACAGCATGGTCACGAGAAGCCCTGAGCCCAGCAGGATCGGGCCCTTGTAACGGGCAAGCTGCTGCCATCCCTGATCGATCGGCGCCGTTGATTCACGCCAGTCACGCACGGCGCCGGCTATCTGAAGGCGCTCCTGTATGATGCGCTGTTCAAAGCGATGGCGCCGGGCTGCCAGTTCATTTTTCTTCATGCCGTTCTCCCACACGGGTGTGGTCGATACGCGTTTGATCCAGCAGTTCCTTGTCTTCACTAAAGCGTGCAAGCGTTGAACGCAGCAGACTTGGTTCACGCGAGATGGCGCGTACACGTAGCGATACCAGAAGTCCTGACAGAATCAGTACTGCAGCTGCGATGCCGATCGCCATCAGGCGGTGATCCTGCCAGAAGGCCACGATGATCAGCAGCATCAGCATGCCGATGCCAAAGGCAAACAGCAGCAGGGCAATGCCTGCCAGCAGAAGCAGCGAAAAAAGCCTTGCGCGTTCTTCCTGAAGCTCGATAACAGCAAGACGCAAGCGCGTCTCGCCGGTATCCAGAAGGTTTTGTAGAAGACGCCGCGCGGCCAGGATAACGCGTTCGGCTGGGCCGCTACCGGAAGACATTAGCTGCGACCGAGAATCAGGCCTACCACGACACCCATCGCTGCGCCGTAGCCGACACTTTTCCAAGGGTTGCTGCGTACATACTGGTCAGCACACTCCATGCTGTCCTGCGCCTGATGGCGAACACGCTCGCCGCTGGCCGACAGGCGTTCCCGGGTCTCTACAAGTTTGGCTTCTGCGCGTTCACGAAGGCGGGCAACATTTTCGCGAGAGTCATCGGCAGTAGCGTGCATCAACTCCTCGATCGTGCCCGAAAGTTGACGCAGATCCTCGCGCAGTTGCTCCTGACTGTCGGTGTCATTATCCCTGATAGGCTTCATGGCCATGCTACGTCCCTCCGTTGACAATAAGATTGCATTTTTATCATAGCAGCCTGGGCGTTGGCATCAACGTAAAGACATTATGTTTTGATTAACGCTTCAAATGGTGTCCGGTATACCCAGAAACGACGTGTTAAGTGAAAAGCCAATACCGATCCGGCGATTGTAGTGATTGTAATCAATCATGCTTTCACCGTAGCCCTCATAATACTGCACCAGACCCCTGATCTTGCCATGGAGCGGAAAGGAGTAATCCAGCTGATTGCCGAAATGGCCCTTGGCGGGATTGCCGCGGGTCAGCAGCGTGATTTCGTGCTGATTGTCGAACAGATAGCCCACCGTAACATCGGCGTATCCGACATAGTCTTCGATATCAGGGTTGTCATCGTTGCTGCTGGATTCAGGAATACGCCAGAAGGGCGCTACGGACAGTGTCAGGTTGCCCTTTTGCCAGATGCTGTCCAGATAGATTCGGTTCCAGCTGCGCGACAGCGGGTCGGAACGACCATTGGATTGATGCAGCAACCCGACCCGGTTGGCCGTATTGTTCCAGCCGGCCAGGTCATAATCGTTGTCAAAGCTTATAAAGACTTCCGGCTCATAATTGGTCTCACGAAAGGGAGACGAGGCGTCAGCGTTATAGGCCTGCCACCACGAGCGCTGGGTATAGGCGAAATAGAGATCACCGTTGTCGCCAAAGATGTTGTCCAGAATACCCACCTTGACGCTGAACTGGAATTTCACTTCACCCCGATCAACGCCGGCCTCGTCGATCTCATTGAAGTTTTCGGCATTGGGACGGCTGTTGTAGGTGTAGGGCATCAGATAGTTGCGCTTGTACACCGTAATGGCCACGGGATTCATCATGGCCTGACGCTCCAGCGCCTGACGATCGCGTTCTCTGCTGAGCGTGTCATCGCCGTCGGTATCAGCATGTGCCAGGGGAGTGAACATCAGCGTGCATGGCAGCAGGGCCAGCAACAGACGTTGAACACAATGAGTCATAGAGATCCATTCCAGAGGTGACAGACGTCATGATGAGCTTATCATGGCGCCCTGAATTCGGCATGCCCCATGATGGGGCAGGCCCTGCCGAGATGACCGTCATTATCGGCAGTCTCGGGTAGCGTTTTAGTTATTTCCTCGTGGATCGATATTATGTCTACGCGAGAAGTTCTAATCCAGAGATCTTCATTCATGTGAGGTATGGCCAGCGTGGTAGCCCCCGTCACGGACTCGGTGCACCGAGGCATGCTGTTTTTAATGGTATTGATGCTGTGGCTGATGACGCCTTGGGCGATGGCCGGTGAGCAGGACATACCGTCTCGCCAATCCATCGATGAGCAGATCGGTCAGATCGAAGGCAATGACCCTCAAAGCGCAGCCGATCAGCAGGCGCTGGAAACGCTGAACCAAACGCGTGAAGCCCTTGAGGCGCTGGAAAAGACGCAAAAGGAACAGGCAGCGCTTGAAGATCGGGTCAATCAGGCCGATCGGCAGCGGCGTCAGTATCAGAATCAGCTGCAGGGACTGGAAAGCGATCGGGCGCTGGACAGCGAGGCACTGGGAAGAAGCTCGCTTGAGCAGATCGAGCAGCGACTGGGCAGCACCGTCGAGGATCTCCAGCGCCAGCAGGAACAGCTCAGTGAGGTCACGCGTGCTCTGATCAGCGCCCAGACCCTGCCGGAGCGGGTACAGGCCACCATCAGCGATGCGCGTCGCGAGCAGCAGCAGCTGGGCGACTCACTCGATTCAGGCGATGGCAATGCGCCGAGCAGTGAGCGGCGACAGCTGGTCAATACCCGCATGGCGCTGCTGGAGGCCAGCATCGAGCTGGGCCAGCGTCAGCTGGCCAACAGCACGATATTGCGTGACGTTAACCAGGTGCATCGAGAGCTCCTGGCGCGCCAGATCGATATCAACCAGAACGCGCTGCTGGTGCTGCAGGAAGCGATCAATCAAAAGCGTCGGGACGCCTCCGAGCAGGCCATCGCCGAGGCGGCCCACGTGGGGGAAAGTGATCGGGTCAGTAATCCGGTGGTGGACGAGGCGCGAGCGCAGAATCAGGCGCTGGCCCAGGAGCTTTTGCGCACCACGGATCGCGCCAATACGATGATTCGCGATGGCATCAATACCCGTGCCCGGCTCGAGCAGGTGCGTCAGGTGGAGCGCACGCTCAATGAACAGATCCAGGCCCTGCGGGGCAGCCTTTTGCTGTCACGCGTGCTGCGCCAGCAGCGTGGTTCGCTGCCGGATGTCGAGAATCAGCGCAGCCTGCAGGAAGAGATCGGGGATCTGCGCCTGCGTCAGTTTGATGTCGGCCAGTCGCGCCAGGCACTGACCAATCCGGCGCGCTATATCGAGGAGCATTCTGACGTCGAAAAACCCCTGCCACCCCGGGCTCGCCAGGCACTGTTACAGACCCTGGAGATGCGTCGGGACCTGCTTGATCAGCTCGACAGGGAATATGGCAACCTGCTGAGCCGGGCCATTGATGTGCAGCTCAATCAGCAGCAGCTTCTGGATATCAGTCGTTCGGTGCGCGACACCATCGAAGAGCAGCTGTTCTGGGTCGCCAACGGGCAGCCTCTGGGACTGTCGTGGCTTGGTGACCTGCCGGAACGCCTTGGGGAACAGCTGCTGGGCGGGGAGTGGCTACAGACCCTGCGATCGCTATGGGCACTGCCCTCGCCACAAGCACTGCTGGCAGCCCCCTTATTGATTGTGGCCGGGCTGATGGCCTTTTTTCGCCGCCGCATCAAGGCCTATCTATTGGAGCTGCACAATCAGATCGGCCGCCTCAAGCGGGATACGCAGCTTCATACGCCCCGGGCGATCGCGCTCAACCTCGTTCTTTCATCAACCCTGCCTCTGATCCTGCTGGCGGCGGGTATTGCCCTGTGGCTGGGCGGGGAAGGGTTTGCCATCTCGCTGGGACGGGCGCTGCTGCAGCTGGCGCTCGCCCTGCAGGTCTTTGGTCTCATCCGACGGCTTCTGGTGCCTGACGGGGTGGCAATGCGCCATTTTCACTGGCCTGCGCCCTATGTCGATCGACTGCGGCGCAATATCTTCTGGCTGGGCTGCAGCGTGGCGCCGGTCGTGGTCGTGGCCAGTATCGCCGAACAGGCCGATAGCCGGCTGGCCGAGCAGCCATTGGCGCTTCTGGTCATGCTGGCGGGACTGATGGGCATGAGCGTTTTCATGCTGCGCCTGATTCTTGCCCACGTACCATGGATGGGCGTGCGTCTTTTCCGTCTGCTGCTGGGGATTACGCTTGCCATGGTGCCGCTGGCGCTGATCGGCATGATCCTCTTTGGCTACGAATACACGGCGCTGCGTCTGTGTGGTCGCTTTATTCTGACGCTCTATATTCTGGCGCTGTGGCTTCTGGTCGAGGCCAGTGTGGTGCGGGGGCTGGCGGTGGCCGCCCGGCGCCTGGCCTATCGTCGCGCCGTCACGCGCCGTCGCGCTCAGGGGCGTGACGGTGCTGCCGAAAGCGGTGTGGAGCTTGTCGAGGAGCCGCCGCTGGACATGGAGCAGGTCAATCAGCAGTCGCTGCGCCTGTCCAAGCTGATCCTGTTTTTGATCTTCATCAGCGTGCTGTATCTGGTCTGGGCCGACCTGCTGGGTGTGCTCTCCTATCTCGATAACGTCAGCATCGGCCAGATCGAGGAGGGCGATGCGGCAGGTGGTGCTGTCAATGTGGTCACGCTGGCGGATGTGATGACCGCCCTGATTATCGTCGGGCTAATGGTGATCATGGCGCGTAATCTGCCGGGGCTTCTGGAGGTCATGGTGCTCTCCCGGCTCAATCTCAAGCAGGGCAGTGCCTATGCCGTCACCTCACTGCTGTCCTATACCATTGTCGGCGGCGGTATCGTGGCCGCTCTGGGCACGCTGGGCGTGACCTGGGACAAGCTGCAGTGGCTGGTGGCGGCGCTTTCGGTGGGTCTGGGTTTCGGTCTGCAGGAAATCTTTGCCAACTTCATCTCGGGTCTGATCATCTTGTTCGAGCGGCCGATCCGGATTGGCGACACCATTACGCTGGGCAACCTGCATGGCACGGTCAGCCGGATTCGTATCCGGGCCACCACGGTGACGGATTTTGATCGCAAGGAGATCATTATCCCCAACAAGACCTTCGTCACCGATCAGCTGATCAACTGGTCACTGACCGACAACATCACGCGCGTGGTGCTGACCTTCGGGGTGGCCCATGGCACCGATCTCGACCTTGCCCACCGCATCCTGCGGCGCATTGCCGATGAGCATCCCAAGGTGCTGGTCGATCCCGAGCCGCAGGTGTTCTGCATGGCCTACAGTCAGGACGCCTTCAACTTCGAGCTGCGGGTGTTCGTCAACGAGCTGATCGACCGGCTTGTGGTGACCGATGAGATCAACCGCCGGGTCGATGCCGAGTTCCGGTCCAACGGCCTGCGCGTGGCGTTCCAGCAGATGGATGTCTGGCTGCACAACGAAGAGGGCGAGAAGCGTCTGGTGCAGCAGAAGGCGACGCGGGACGGTCGCCCGTCACCGCATGCCAGCAGCGCTCACGATGGCGATCCGGGCGACGCTTCGCCGGGCGATGCCACGCCCGGCGAGCTGCCCTGATTGACCTCAGCAAGAAGCGCGTGTGGCGTGCATCAAAAACTCCCGATTACCGTCACCGCCGGTGATCGGGCTGTCGCCCCAGTAGTGCAGGCTGAACCCGTTCTGCGCGCAGCATGTGCGCAGGCGCGTCTCGACCTGATCAAAGTGGCGCGCATCGCGCACGATGCCGCCGCTGCCAATCTGCTCGGGGGAAAGCTCGAACTGTGGCTTGACCAGGCTGAGCAGGTGCGCGCCTTTGGATAACAGTCGGGCCAGCTCGGGCAGGATCAGCGTCTGGGAGATGAACGATACGTCCATGACGGCGCCAGCCAGCCCCTCGGGCGCCAGCGCCAGAATTCGGTCATCCGGCAGGTTGCGGGCGTTGATGCCCTCCAGACAGTGCACCCGCTCATCCTCGCGCAGCAGCGGATCCAGCTGATCATGGCCGACCTCGATGCCGATCACGCGCGCGGCGCCATGCTGGAGCAGGCAGTCGGTAAATCCGCCCGTCGACTGGCCTACATCCAGCAGGGTCAGCCCCTGAGGCGATAGGCTGGTGGCGTTGAGAAGCGCCTCGAGCTTGAGCCCTGCGCGTGAGACGTAGCGCTCCTCGGGATCCTCCACCACATGAAAGCGACTCTCTTCCGGCAGTTTCTCGCTGGGCCGGGTCAGGGTGCGCGGCTGGCTATCGCCGATCAACTGTACCCGGCCGTGGCGAATCAGACGCTGGGCGCGCGTGCGTGAACGGACCAGCGCCTGGGCGACCAGCAGCTGATCGACACGTAACATCCTGCTCATGTTTCTGTCCTGCAATACAAGAGGTGGTGGCCGTGCCGAGCGGCACGGCCCTTCAGACAGCCTATTCTACCTCGCCTTCAACGGCCTGCGGGACGACAGCGTCACCAAGGGTGAAGATCGTCTGCCAGCGATGAAGCAGCGCTTCGCGCTTGAGCGGGTCGATCAGGGCCAGTAGGCCCGGCGTCAGTTGAATGGGCTCCAGCGATTCGTTGGTCTTCGCGGGGTCCTTGTGGGCCAGCAGCGGGCTGCCCAATGGCGTCCGGGAGGTCATGATCTGCTGGCCCTGTCTTGACGTAATAAAGCTCAGAAAGCGTCGGGCCGTTTCGGGGTGCGGGGCCGTGGTTGGAATCAGGGCCAGTCTCTGCAGCGCCAGTGCGTAATCGGTGGGCACCTGCAGCACCAGTTCAGAATGTTCGCGTACGACGCGACGGGCGTAGGAGCCGATCAGGTTGTAGCCGATCAGATAGCGCCCCTCGATCAGCCCTTCGAGCATGGCTGTCGTTGAATCAAGCAGCTGCGTATCGGCTGCCCCCATGGCCTCGAACAGCCCCCAGGCCTCCTGTGAGCGCGCCATGTCCTGAGCCACCGCCATGAAGCCGGTCGGGCTTCGCGCCGGATCGTAGGTGGCCACGCGCCCTGCCAACGCCGCGCTTTCCTGATTCAAAAGCGCCAGCAGGCCTGCGTGGTCCACGGGCGGCGGTGCAATATCGGCAAGCTCGCGGCGATAGACCATCACCAGTGGTTCATGGGTCAGCCCGATCAGCTCATCACGCCAGCGAGCGCTCTCCGGCCAGGCAGGGTTGATGACGCCGCGGCCCAGCGGCTGGGCGTTACCGCCGTTGGCCAGTTGATACTGCTGCGCCATGGCCGAGGACATCAAAAGATCGACGTCGGCCGGTATCCCGGCAGACGGCTGGCGAGCGCCGCGCGAGGCGTCGCGATAGTTCAGCGTGATCTGCGGATAGCGCTGATGGAAGGCCTCGAGCACCGGATGCAGGACATCGGCTTCCACCACACCCTGAATGTTGAGGCGCTCGCTGCCGCTGCCGGGGAAGTGACGCTGGCCCGGCGATGAGACGGGAGGTTCCTCGGCGCCGGCCGTCGTCGCGAGGGCCAGCACTATCCCGATGACCACGATGCGCTGCAGGGTCCTGAAAAGCCTCGGCATCAGGAGGTTTCTCCGGGCAGATGCAGACCGATCATGAAGCCACCTTCCGGCCGGCGATGCATGATCATGTGGCCGCCGTGGGCTTGCGCCACACCATCGGCAATAGCAAGCCCCAGGCCGCTACCGCCGCCCTGTGCCTGATCGCTGTGAAAGGGGCGCAGGGCATCGGCCTGAGCCGAGTCGCTGATACCCGGGCCATCATCCTCGACATACAGCACTCGGCCGGCGGCATCGATGCCCACGGTGACACGGCTGCGGGCGTGGCGCAGGGCGTTGTCGATCAGATTGCTCAGGGCCTCTTCAACCTGCCAGCGGTCGGCATCGACTGACAGGGGCGGGCAGTGTTCGGCCAGTCCCAGATCGATACCGCGGCTGTCAGCGGTGGGCAGAAAGCGGATCAGCGATTCGCGGGCCAGCGTGTCCAGCGCCACCGGTGCCCGCGCAAGGGGTGCCTGCGGGGAGTAAAGGCGTGTCAGCGATAAAAGCTGCTCGGCCAGACGGGTGGCCCGACGCGTGCCGGTCTGGATCTCGTGCAGGGCCTGCTGCCAGCGATTCGTGTCATCACTTCTAAGGGCCAGCTCGGCGCTGGCCGCGATACCGGCCAGCGGCGTGCGCAGCTGATGAGAGGCGTCGCCAATGAAGCGCTGTTCGTGAACGCGTACCTGACGCTGGCGGGCCAGCAGGGCGTTGAGGGCGGCGAGAAGTTCTTCCAGTTCGCGCGGTACGGTCACATCAATCGGGGAGAGATCGTGTGCCGTGCGGGCCTTGAGCCGTGTACGCAGGTCTTTCAGCGGACGCAGGGCCAGGCGCAGGGTCATCACCAGCCCTGCCAGGGCCAGCACCACGATGCCGGCCAGACGCAGGCTGCTGTCGCGAAAAAGCTGCCAGGTCATGGCGCGTCGCGCCTCCAGCGTATGGGCCACCAGCAGGGTATAGGGTTCGCGGTGGTGCCAGCCGGTCAGGCGGGCGCCCAGTGCGCCGACGCGCAGCGATCGGCCGTTGAGAGTCGCCGGGCCGGCCTGAAAGGCACCCGGTGCGGGCAAGGGTGCCATCAGTGCTGCGAGATCGGCATTGCCACTGACGGGGTTGCCCTCGTGATCGACGAGCGCATAAAAGACGCGTTCGTCGCCGTGTGGTGCCAGCATGTTCAACGCCGAGGCGGGCACATCAAACCAGAGGCGATCATCGCGCCAGCCCACGTGGTCGCTCATGACCTGGGCCGCCGACGCCAGCAGACGATCATGGGCGCGGTCGGCGCTGCGCTGTGCGCTGTACCAGGACTGAAGCAGCAGCAGGATGCAGGTGAGCAGCAACAGCAGGGCGAGCCCGCCCAAAAGGCGCCGATGAAGGCTGGGTGCGGACGTCATGGCTCAGCGCAGTTCCAGACGATAGCCCATGCCACGCACGGTACGAATGTGAAGGTCGCTGCCTTCAAGACGCCGGCGCAGGCGGTGTACATAAACCTCCAAGGCGTTGTCACGCAGGGTGTCGTCACCACCAAAGGCCTCGGACATCAGATCGGCGCGGCTGATGATCTGCTCGGCGTGGCGCAGCAGACAGGCCAGCAGGCGCTGCTCGCGGGTGGGAAGTTCCAGTGCCGTGCGGTTCAGCTCAAGGCGCTGGGTGGGCACATGCAGCACCAGCTGTCCCAGCGCCAGTGTGTCAGGGGCAGCCGGTCGTGCGCGGCGAAGAAGCGCACGTACCCGGGCCTCGAATTCGCTGAGCGAGAAGGGCTTGGTCAGATAATCATCGGCGCCCAGATCCAGCCCCGCCACACGATCCTCCACCGAGGCGCGCGCCGTCAGAATCAGCACGGGGGTGCGGGTATCGTGCCGGCGCAGCGTGGTCAGCACATCAAGGCCGCTGCGCCAGGGCAGGTTCAGATCCAGAATCACCAGATCGAGCTTTCGGGGTGTGGCGAGGTGATCGCAGGCGTGATCACCGCGTGTGATGACCTCCAGCTGATCGTCATGGTCACGCAGCAGGGTTTCAAGAGTCTGTGCCAGCAGCACGTCATCCTCGATGAGCAGTAGCGCCATGAAGGCTCCGCAGCAACAAAACGGAAAGGGCGTCAGTCTACCCTGGACGACCCACCCATCACGACTGTCCTGATCATGTAGCGGCATCGCTTGCGATGAGGGAAGTCATGCTGCTACCATGCGCGCTCGGTTGATCGGGGGCTGGCCAGCGGCCGGCAGATAACATGCCCTGACATCCGGTGATGGTGACCCTCGATGGTCCTCTCGCAACGCGATATCGCGAACCCCGCCAGGCCCGGAAGGGAGCAACGGTAGTGATGGATGCGTGTGCCGGGATGTGGCTGTTGAGGGTCGCCACCCTTTCCTGAAAGTGATCCTCCTCGTATTACCCTTTCCGATGACGACTCCTGGTCGGCAATCCTGTGCTGTGTCGTGTGTTTCCCCTTGCCTGGCAATGCGGTCCCGCAGGGCTGACGTCGTGACCGATGGCAGGGATTGATTGGCGCGTGTGCGCTCAGTCGATAGAATGGGCAGCCTATCCATCCAATCGACGACCCTTTCCATGCGTCGACACTCCACCGCTTTGATTACAGGCTATAGCGCTGCATGAGCTATCAGGTACTGGCCCGCAAATGGCGGCCGCGCACATTTCACGAGCTGATAGGGCAGGAGCATGTCAGCCGTGCGCTGGTCAACGCGCTTGACCAGGGGCGATTGCATCATGCCTATCTGTTTACCGGCACGCGCGGGGTGGGCAAGACCACGCTGGCCCGCATTCTGGCCAAATGCCTGAACTGTGAAACCGGCGTGACGTCACTGCCGTGCGGCCAGTGCCGGACCTGTCAGGACATCGATCAGGGACGTTTTGTGGATCTGATCGAGGTGGATGCCGCCTCACGTACCCGCGTTGAAGATACCCGCGAACTGCTCGATAACGTCCAGTATGCGCCCACTCAGGGGCGCTACAAGGTGTACCTCATTGACGAGGTGCACATGCTGTCGACGCACAGCTTCAATGCGCTGTTGAAAACGCTGGAAGAGCCGCCTCCGCACGTACGTTTTCTGCTGGCGACCACCGACCCGCAAAAGCTGCCCATCACGGTGCTGTCGCGCTGTCTGCAGTTTGCCCTCAAGCGCATGACCCCTGAGCGCATCGTCGATCATCTCGACCACGTGCTCACCCAGGAGCAGACCGCCTTTGATGCTGCGGCCCTCTGGTTGCTGGGACGCGCGGCTGATGGCTCCATGCGCGATGCCATGTCGCTGACCGATCAGGCCATTGCCTTTGGCCACGGTGAGGTGCGCGAAAACGATGTCATCGCGATGCTCGGCACCCTCGATCATCGCCAGATTCTGGCGCTGGCCGAGTCGCTGGCAGGCGGTGACGCCGCCGATGTGCTGGCGCGCGTGGCCCATCTGGCCGAGCAGGGCCCGGACTTTGCCGGGGTGCTGGATGCCCTGTGCGGTGTCTTTCACCGTCTGGCGATTGCACAGATGGTGCCGGCCGCGCTGGACAACGCCCAGGGCGATCGCGAGGCGCTGGTCGCGCTTGCCGCCCATTTCACGCCCGAGGATGTGCAGCTCTACTATCAGATTGCGCTCAACGGCCGGGGCGACATGGACAACGCACCGGAGCAGCGAACGGCGCTGGAGATGACGCTGCTGCGCATGCTGGCCTTCCGACCCCAGGGGGCGCCTGCCCCGGAACACAAGCCGCTGCCGATCCAGGGCGCTGCGTCGTCGACGCCACCGACCAGTCACGAAGAAAGCGCATCTTCGCAGGCGGCGCCTGCCGATGATGCTGCCGTGTCGGATAGCGCGCAGGCGCAGGCCCCGGAACGGAGCGAGCCGGCCGAGGCAGAGCCATCGGCCTCGGCGGCACCTGCCGAACCGTCAGACCCGGTTGAACCTCCGGTTGCCCCTGCACCGGCGCCGCCCTGGAATGATGATGATGCCGCTGTCTCGCTGGCAGATGCTGCCGAGAGTGCTGCCTATGGTGAAGCGTTGCAGGCAGAAGCAGGTGAAACTGCCCCTGCCGATACCGTTCAGCCAACGGTCGTCCCGGACGAGCCGGAGGTGGCGGATACGCGTCAGGCGCTCTTTGGTGCCGCGCCTGCCGCCGATGATGAGCAGGACGATGCGCTTGATGAGTACATGAACGAAGCGGTTGGCGATAATGCCGCCGGGCAGGCCAGTGCGCTGGAGGCGATGGTTGATGGCCTTTCGGGCGAGTCATCGCCGGAGACGCTGGAGGCACCAGAAATGCCGGCGCCGGATAATGAGACGGCATCCGAGGGTGCTCGCGCTCTGCCGGTCGAGGCGGATCACACGCCGATCGACAACGCTCGCTGGCTCGAACTCTTTCCCGGGCTGGGGCTTTCCGGCATGACGGGCAACCTGGTGGCCAACTGCGTTGTCCGCCATGATGACGGGGAACAGCTTGGCATGTGGCTGCATCATTCCCAGAGTGCCATGAATGCAGAAGTGCATCGCGAGCGTCTTGAAAAGGCACTGGCGGCGCGTGGCCTGTCACGCCGGGTGTCCATCGAGGTAGGGGAGATCGATGAACAGATCGAAACCCCGGCACGCCGCCGTGCCCGCCTCGAACAGGCGCGATTGCAGCGCGCCATTGAAGCCTTGCGTGATGACCCGCATATTCAGTCCCTGCAGGACGTTTTCGGTGCCCGGTTGCTGGAGCGCAGCGTCACCTCGTTCGAGCAGGATAATGCTGGCGGCGGCAACTGAACGTACCTATCGATAACGGTTTGACTCAACGGCTCTCGAGGGAGGCAATCATGATGAAAGGTGGCATGGGTAACCTGATGAAGCAGGCTCAGGAAATGCAGGACAAGATGCAAAAGGTGCAGGAAGAAATTGCTGACACCGAAGTGCATGGTGAGTCCGGTGCCGGCATGGTCAAGGTGACCATGAACGGTCGCCATGATGTCACATCGATCGAGCTCGATCCGGCCATCATGCAGGAAGAGAAGGAATTTCTTGAAGACCTGCTGGCAGCGGCAGTCAACGATGCGGTGCGCAAGGTGGAAGTCAACTCGCGCACCCGGATGGAAGAAGTCACGGAAGGCATGAACCTGCCGCCCGGCTTCAAGATGCCGTTCTAGGATAGATATCATTCATGGCGACATTTTCACCGCTGATCGATCGTTTGCTCGAAACGCTGCGGGTGCTGCCGGGCGTCGGCCCACGCACCGCGCAGCGCATGGCCTTTCATCTGCTGGAGCGTGACCGCGAGGGCGGACGCCGGCTGGCGGAGGTGCTGGGCGAGGCGCTTGAGAAAGTGGGCTACTGCGAGCGCTGTCGTAACCTGACAGAAAGCCAGCAGTGCAGTATCTGCGACGATGCGCGCCGTGATGATCGCGCCCTGTGTGTGGTGGAGTCTCCGGCAGACCTTCTGGCCATCGAGGAGGCCGGCGGCTTTCACGGCCGCTATTTCGTGCTGCATGGGCATCTCTCGCCCATCGACGGCATTGGCCCGGGCGATCTGGGACTGGATCAGCTTGAAGCGCTGGTGCACCAGCGACAGATCGAAGAGCTGATTCTTGCCACCAACCCGACTGTGGAAGGTGAGGCCACCGCGCACTATATCGCCGAGCAGCTTCGCGCACTGGGCGTGCGCTGTTCGCGGCTGGCCTACGGTGTCCCCATGGGGGGCGAGCTCGAATACGTGGACGGCGGGACGCTGTCGCGTGCTTTCATGGGGCGCCAGCCCTTTGGCGAGCAGGGCTAGCAACCGATGTGATGACGCTCACCCCTGCAGGCACGAACATCATGGATGCGACAAGCCGCTGTGCGGCTTGTTTTACTTTATTACCTGTTGGCCAATGTGCCGGCGGGCAGCTGTAGACGGAATGACCATGCCCACTGACGTAACCTGGCACTTTATCGAAACCGAAGAGGCACTCGAGCGCGCCTGTGCCGATCTCGCCACCCGCGAGGTCATCGGTGTAGATACCGAATTTATGCGTGAAACCACTTTTTATCCGGTGCCTGCGCTGATTCAGCTGGGGGATGCCGATGTGGTCTATCTGATCGACCCGACCGTGGTGGCACCCACGGCCTCACTGCGCGCACTGCTGGGTGATGCCGGGCCGCTGAAGATACTGCACGCCTGCAGTGAAGACATGGAGATCTTCACGCTCTGGGCAGGGGACGTTCCCGCTCCGGTCGTGGATACCCAACTGGCCCACGCCCTGGTCGGCGAGGAGAGCTCCATCAGCTATCAGCGCCTGGTGGATTACTGGGTAGAGCAGCATGTCCCCAAGGGGGAGACCCGCTCCAACTGGCTGCAGCGCCCGCTGAGCGAGGAGCAGTGTCGCTATGCCGCGCTGGATGTGGTCTGGCTGCCTCTGATCTGGCAGCGCCAGCAGGATCGTCTTCGCGAGCAGAACCGCCTTGAGTGGCTGCTCGAGGATTGCCATGCGCTGGTCGAGGCGGCGCGAGGGGTGCG
Organism: Kushneria indalinina DSM 14324; assembly: GCF_003385845.1. Lineage (GTDB taxonomy): Bacteria > Pseudomonadota > Gammaproteobacteria > Pseudomonadales > Halomonadaceae > Kushneria > Kushneria indalinina. The sequence continues at coordinate 723,645 of NZ_QRDJ01000008.1, forward strand.
CGATGATGAGCGCTGGTACCTGCGCCATCGTAACGCCTGGCGGCTGGAGCCTCGTCAGCTGGCCGCTTTCCAGCGGCTGTGTGTCTGGCGTGAACGTGCCGTGCGCGAGCGCAATCTGCCGCGCAACTGGCTGGCCAGCGACGCGATCCTGATGGAAATCGCTGCGGCGCTGCCGGCCAATCGCTATGAGATTTCCCGGGTGGATGGCATCAAGCCCACCCTGATCAAGCGGGAAGGCGATACGCTGCTGGCCCTGGTTCAGGAAGCCGCCCTGCTGGATGAGTCCGTGCTGCCCACTGCCTTGCCTTCTCCCATCAGTGATGCCTATAAAAAGCGCATGAAGGCGCTAAAAACTGCGGTCAACGAGCGTGCCGGCGCACTGTCACTGCCGGGAGAAGTGCTGGTGACACGTCGAGAGCTGGAGCGCTGGATCAGCGCGGATCTTCAGCGTACCGACTGGCCCTGTCTGGGCGGCTGGCGTGGGGAGGTGCTCAACGATGCCCTGATATCGGCCCTTTCAGGCAAGAGTCGTACGCCTGCTTCTACTTCTGATGAGCATTGAAACGCCCATGCGTTTGCGGAGAACATCATGACCCCGACACCGCTTTTGTGTCAGATCTACAAGAGTGCGCGCCATGAAGAGATGTTTCTCTATGTGGACCGTACCCGCGGGCTGGAAGTGGTGCCTCAGGAGCTGCTGGCAGGCTTTGGCACCCCGCAGTCGATCATGATAATGGTCATGACGCCGGAGCGAACGCTGGCGCGGGTGGAGACCACTCGGGTCATCGAGGCCCTGAAGGAGAAGGGGTATTACCTGCAGATGCCGCCGGGAGGTGATGCACGAACGCGTGACCTTGCCTTTGATGTCAGCGCCAGCGCCGACGATCACGGGCCGGTGTCCTGACGGGCGTTCTGGCAGACCTGACAGGGGGGGTGGGAGAGCAGTATGCGTGAGCGTTTTTGGGAAAGATTTTCGCTTGAGGAACTGACGCCCAGCGAATGGGAAGCCGTCTGCGATGGCTGCGGACAGTGCTGCCTGGTCAGACTCGAAGATGAAGAAAGCCAGGAGATCGTGACGCTGTCGGTCGCCTGTCGACTGTTTGATACGCATGCCTGCCGCTGCAGCGATTACGAGCACCGCTTCGACAAGGTGCCGGACTGTCTGCAGCTGACGCCGGAGCGGGTGCGCGCGTTTCACTGGTTGCCGGAGACCTGTGGCTATCGGCGCCTTGCGCAGTCAAAACCGTTGCCCAAATGGCATCCGTTGCGCAGTGGAGACGCAGCCGGCGCGCGCAAGGCCAGTGTCAGCATGCACGGCATGGCCGTCAGTGAAGCGGTTGTCCCCGAGAGGGATTATGAGGACTACATCATCGCCGTGATGCCCTGCCAGTCCTGATGGTTTCAGGGAAACCGGTAGTCGGCATGTGGTGTTCAAAAAAGGGGCACGCTTCAGACATGAAGCGTGCCCCCTTTGCGTTCAGTCCGGCCTGGACATCAGCCGCTATCAGGCGTCCTGCGAGGATGCTTGTGACGTTGTCATGACGTGGGAGAGCCCCAGTGCCCACAGGATAAAGGCGTCCTGACGGGCGACATCATGCCAGGCATGAAAACGACCGGAAGCCCCGCCGTGGCCGGCACTCATGTCGGTGCGCAGCAGTACCGGACCGCGGGCACTGTCGAGTTCGATCAGACGCGCGTAGAGCTTGGCCGGCTCCCAGTAGGGCACGCGCGAATCATGCCAGCTACCCTGTAGATAAACGGCCGGCCAGGGCGCAGGCAGCAGATTGTTCAGCGGCGAATAGCCCTTGATGCGGCGATGGGCTTCAGGCTCCTCCGGATTGCCCCATTCGGTATATTCCGCGGTGGTCAGCGGCAGGTCCGGGTTCTCCATGGTGCGCAGCACATCGACAAAGGGCACATCCAGGACGGCCGCACAGAAGGCGTGCGGGTCAAGGTTGACGCTTGCCGCCACCAGCAGCCCGCCGGCGCTGGCGCCATAGGCGGCAATGTGGCGCTCATCGGCCAGGCCGTGCTCCACCAGCACGTTGCGTGCGGCCAAAAAGTCGCGAAAGCTGTTTTCCTTGTGTTCCAGCTTGCCTGCCAGATACCAGGGCTCGCCCCGGTCGCCGCCGCCTCGAACGTGGGCCACGGCAAAGGCCGCGCCGCGCGTCAGAAGCTCAAGGCGCGAGATCGAAAACCATGGGTCAAGCGTCTGGCCGTAGGCACCATAACCATAGAGCAGTGTCGGCAACGGCCCGCGATCGATCAGATCGGCCCGTGCCACCACGGATACCGGAACCCGCTCGCCATCAAAGGAGGTGGCCCAGACGCGTCGACAGGCCAGCTGCCCGGGCTGAAGATCGCCATAAATGGGCTGCTGACGCAGCAGACGACGCTCGCCGCTGTCGATGTCGAACTCGATCCAGCGTGGCGGCGTAATAAAGGACTCTTCGTGCAGGCGAAGCTGGCGCGTCCTGAAATGTGGGGTGTCTGCAAGGGCGAGGCTGCAGGGCGTTTCGGCGATGGGCAGCCACTCATCACGCGTCACCTCATGGTGCTCATCGAGCTGCATCAGACGCAGATGCACCTGAGCGCTGTCATGATCCCGTTCGGTCAGCACCAATCCCCACGAGAAGGCATCGACATCCTCCAGCGTGGTACTGGCGCGATGTTCGATCATTGGCAGCCAGTGCTCGAGCGCATGCTCTTCTGCGCGCTCAAGGCAAAAGTGGACGGCGCCTCTGTTGTGGAGCACATAGAACATGCCCGGGCGGTGATCGATGCCATACTCCACGCCGGTTTCGCGCGGGTGGAAGCATCTGGGCGTTGTCTCCGGGGCGGTAGCGGGAACCAGATGGGTCTCGCTGGTGTCCTTGGAGGCGGTATGAATGACCAGCCATTCGCGTGAGCGGGTCTTGTCCAGACCGACCCAGAACTCGACGTCGCTTTCTTCAAAGAGACAGACGGCGTCATCATGGTCGCGATGGCGCCGCCAGACCGTGGCCGGGCGCTGGGTGGTGTCATAGCGGGTAAAGAGGATCGTGGCGTTATCTTCTGCCCAGCACAGGTCCGGCCCGATACCGCGTTCTAGGCGGATCGTCTCGCCATTGGGCAGATGCCGCAGATAGAGGTCGAAATATTCGTTGCCCTGGGTGTCCAGCGTCCAGGCCATCCACTGCTCGTCTTCAGACAGGGCGAGATCGCCCAGCTCGAGAAAGCTGCTGTGCGTGGAGAGCTCCTGAAGATCGATCAGGCACTCATGGCCGTGACGCTCGACATCGAGGTGATCGAAACACTCACCGATCGGATGACGCCAGAAGACCGGATAGTCGGCATCGGCGGCCGTCTCGCTCCAGTACACGAAATGATCAAAGGGTGTGGCCAGACCCGTGACAGAGAGCTCGCGGCGAGCAAGATGGCTGTCAAACAGGGTCTGGGTGAGTGATTCAAGCGGTTCAAACCACTGATCACTTGCCAGATTCACGGCTTCAAGAAATTGTGCCACCTCTGGTGTGTCCCGGTTTTCAAGCCAGTGCCAGTGGGGGTCGTCGACTTTCCTGAAGCGCGCAACCGGCGCGGGGGATGGGTGTTCTTTCATAATGTGCAGTGTAACATTGATCGCTGTATTTAACCCGGAGGTACCAAGGGCGTGCTGATTTCTGACTCGATCCCACTATTGTGGCTATGCTGGTTCGTATTATCCGTTGCGGTGCTGGTGTTTGGCTATTTTGCCATTTCATTTCTGCCGCGCCTGCCTCGCTGGCTGATTGCAGGCGGGGTGGCGGGCATGCTCTGGATGCCGGCCTTCTTTTCGGTCCCCGGTCCCGAGTCGGAGCTTGGCTATTCGGGGTGGGCGCCGTCGCTGGTGGTCACGGCGGTCGGCTTTCTGCAGCACAACGGTGGCCAGATCTTTCTGGGCGGCGTTCTGATGACTATCGGCGCATTGCTGGGCGTGCTGGCAGCCTTCTTTATCGGCCGCCGCGGCCGGCAGGACAACAATGATGATGACCGCTCGGGCGATTCCCGGACAGGTGGCAAGGGTGCTGAGCGTGATCACTCTCGTCGACGTCAGGAAAGTGCGCCAGCGCGTCGAGAGCCTTCGCTCGGGAGATAGGCCCTATGCTGTATCGGTGGCTGATGACAGGTGCATGGTTGTTGCTGAGCCTGATGGCACTGCCGGCTCAGGCGGCGCCACAGGGCTTGCCTGAACAGGACGATGTTCGTCTGGCGATCGACGTCTCCGGCAGCATGAAAGGCAACGACCCCGACAACCTGCGTGCCAGCGGCCTTCGCCTGCTGGTGGATCTGCTGCCGGACAATGTTCGCGCCGGGCTCTGGACCTTTGGCCAGCAGGTCGCCAATCCACTGGCCATGGGCACCGTCAACGATCAGTGGCGCCAGCGTGCGCTCTCCGTATTGCCGCAAATGACCCGCTACGAGCAGTTTACCGATCTCGAGTCGGCGCTTGATCTTGCCACGCAGGGGGTGACAGGTGATGGCCGTACGCATCTGATCGTGCTGACCGATGGCATGGTGGATGTCCCCGCCATCAACGACAAGCCTGCCCGGGATCGCGCCTCGCGCGAGCGTATTATCGAGACGCTGGCCCCGGATCTGGGCGAACGTGATGTGGTCATTCATACCATTGCCCTGTCCCGCAACGCCGATATCGATCTGATGCGCACCATTTCCCAGCAGACCGGCGGGCTGGCCTCGGTGGCAGAGGATTCCCGGGCGCTGTTGCGCTCCTTTCTGGATGTTCTGAACCAGGTGGCACCGCGCCAGCAGCTGCCGCTGGAAGACGGTCGGTTTCAGGTCGACGATCAGGTGCGTGAGTTTACGGCGCTGATCTTTCATGATCGCGATGAAGGCCCGGTGACGCTGATCACCCCCGATGGCGAGCACCTGAGCATTGACTCCCCCGGTATGGCGAGCCGCTGGCGTCATGATGATCGCTATGAGCTGATCACCGTGCCCGAGCCGACGGCCGGAAAGTGGCAGATTGAAGGGCCGGTAGGTGCCGGCTCGCGTATCCTGATCGACTCATCACTCAGGCTGCGAAGCGCCGAAATACCGGCCACGCTCTACGCGCATATCGATCAGCCTCTCGAGGTCTGGCTGGAAGGCCACGACGAGCAGGGCGATACATCGTCGCCGACTGTGTCCGTTGATGCAGCGCTACAGGGTGCGGAGGGCGAAATTACCCGGACTCGTTTGCAGCGTGAAGCGGACGGACGTTACCGTGGGCGTCTTGATCGCATCGACCGGACGGGTAATGCCGAGCTGGCGCTTGAGGCGCGCAGCGAGGGGTTTGCACGACTGCTGACTCATAGCGTCAACGTGGTTCCGGTTATCGATGCCGCACTGGTTGATCATCAGTCCCATATTGCGCTGACCGCGGCCTGGTCGCGCTTGACGCGGGACAATACCCGTATCCATGCGGAGCTGCTGGGAGAAACGCTCGACGTTGAGCCTGTGGCAGATGATCGCTGGCGGGTCACGCTACCTGACACGTTGCCTGATGAATCCGTCCCGGTAGAGCTTGCCGCAACCGTGGCACTGGATAACCGAATACTCGATATCCCGCTGCCCCCGGTAGTGCTCAATCGCGAGGCGGCTACCAGTCTGTCTGCTGCCCGCCTTGACCGCGAGGCGATCAGCGGTGAACAGATGGCTTCCCCTGATGATGAGGAAGATCAGGGATGGTCACTGCAGCGTTTATGGCATCTGGCGCAGGGCAACTGGCCTGCGGCCAGGGCACAGGCCATGCAGTGGATGCAGGACCCGCGCGCGTGGTGGGTGGCTGCCGGGTTGATATTACTCTGTCTATTGCTTGCCTTCAGACGACGTCGTTTGCGACGTCAGCGTCCCCGACACAGGAGAGACCCGAGTGTGTGAGCTATTGGGCATGAGCGCCAACCAGCCGGTGAATACCGGTTTCAGCTGGCGTGGGTTCAAGCATCGAGGGGGAGATGATGGCCCCCATTGCGACGGATTCGGTATCGGTTTTTATCGTCGTGACGGCTATCACGACTTTCATGATGTGCGCGCGGCAATGGATTCACCGCTGGCGGATCTGCTGGGTAGTGACGATATTCCGGCTCTGATCATGCTGGGCCATCTTCGTCATGCCAATGAAGGCAGCATTGAGATCCAGAATACCTACCCGTTTACGCGGGAAGCGAAAGGGCGGCAATGGTGCTATACCATGCAGGGTCAGTTGGAGGGCTTTGAAGCGCTGACGCTTTCCGGCCGGTTTACGCCATTAGGTACGACGGATGGTGAACATGTCTTCTGCTGGCTGCTGGATCAGCTGTCAGAAGAAAATTGCGATGATCCCTCTGCTGTCTGTGAGCTGCTGCGTGAGTGTGGTGACCGGTTGGCGCAGATGGGCGTTTTCAACATGATGCTCAGCGATGGACGGGTACTTTATACCTACTGCAGCAAGAAAATGTGCTGGCTGACGCGGCGTGCGCCCTTCGGTACCGTCACTTCGTTGGACAGTGGGGAACATATTGACCTTGCCACACGCTGTGACAGCGCCACGGTCTATACCCTGCTGGCGACGGCGCCCCTGACCAGCGAATCAGGCTGGCAGGACATGCATCCGGGCGAGGCGATGGCCTTTTGCAATGGCGAGCGATGTGACATCAATACACCGGAAGCCGTGCTGGCCTGACCCGGCCCGGGGATGAAGCAGCATTGGCGGACCCCAAAAGGCGCCGCAGACACGACAGGTGTCTGCGGCGCCTTTTTTCAGCGTTCAGCTCAACGCTTTCTAGCTCAGCTCTTCTTCGCTAAACATGCCTTCAAACAGCGCGGTTGAGAGATAGCGCTCGCCGCTATCGGGGAGGATGACGGCAATGGCCTTGTCCCTGTACGCCGAGTCTTCGGCCAGGCGCAGGGCGGCGACCATGGCGGCGCCGCAGGAAATACCGACCAGCATGCCTTCCTCGCGCATCAGGCGGCGCGCCATGGCCATGGCCTCTTCACTGCTGACCGCTTCGACCTGATCGATATAGGCCAGATCAAGATTGGTAGGGATAAAATTGGCACCAATGCCCTGGATCTTGTGGCCGGCAGGCGTTAACTCTTCACCGCGCATGCGCTGACCGATAATGGGCGATTCAAGCGGCTCGACGGCCACGCTGTGAAGCGCCTTGTCTTTCGTTTTTTCGAAATAACGTGAAATGCCGGTGATGGTGCCGCCGGTGCCGACGCCGGCGACCAGGACATCGAGATCGCCGTCGGTGGCGTCCCAGAGTTCGGGGCCGGTCGTTTTTTCATGAATCTCGGGGTTGGCAGGGTTTTCGAACTGGGCCGGCATGAAATAGCGCTCCGGCTCGGCATCACGCAGTTCGGTGGCGCGCTCAACTGCGCCCTTCATGCCGCGCGCGGGCTCGGTCAGCACCAGCTCGGCGCCCAGGGCCTTGAGGACCTTGCGTCGCTCGATGCTCATTGAGGCCGGCATGGTCAGCTTGACCCGGTAGCCGCGCGCGGCGCCCACAAAAGCGAGTGCAATGCCGGTATTGCCGGAGGTGGGTTCGATGATCTCCATGCCCGGTTTCAGGGCGCCGCGCTTTTCGGCGTCCCAGATCATGTTGGCACCGATCCGGCATTTGACAGACAGTGCCGGATTGCGTGATTCAAGCTTGGCATACACTCGAGGGTGATCGGTCAGGTGTCTGATCCGGACCAGCGGCGTTTGTCCAATTGCCTGAGAGTTGTCTTCCAGAATCCTGCTCATTGCGTGCTCCGTGTCATTCGACTGCCCGACAGGGCAGTGCAAGGGATGTCTCATTGTGTCGGGGGCCGTGACCGTCGTCGAGTCCTGAAGCATCCGCCTGGGTCACGGGCTTTCATGCTATTTTAGAGTCTTTCCATGAAACGGTATTTGGCCGCAAGCGGCATGATGATCGGGAGAAGGCATGAGCGAGATGAAGACGGCACCGGCACTGCTTGAAGGGCCTGCGCTCGAGAAGGATGACGACTACCGATCGATTCTCGATGTGTTCGAAAGGGCCTGTACGCAATATGCTGACCGCCCTGCCTTTACCTGCATGGGGAGCACGCTGACCTACGCGGGCATGCAGGATCTGGTGGATCGGTTTGCACACTGGATTATCACGCGGACCGATATGTCGCCCGGTGATCGCCTGGCCATTGTGCTGCCCAATCTGTTGCAGTATCCGGTGGCCGTGTTCGGGGCCCTGAAGGCTGGCCTGGTCATCGTCAATACCAATCCGCTCTATACTGCCGACGAGATGTACCATCAGTTTAAAGATGCCGGCGTGACCGGGGTGGTGGTGTTTGCACACATGGCCCACAAGCTGGAAGCCGTGCTCAAGCGCATGGCGATTGCCCATGTGATTGTCACCGAAGTGGCGGATCTTCACCCCTGGCCATCGCGTTTTAAATACAACCTTGGGGCGCGCTATATTGCCCGCCAGGTGCCGCGCTACCATCTGTCCGATGCCGTCACGATGCGTCAGGCCCTGAAGCAGAAAGGGCAGGTCGATGAGAGCCGCCAGGGGCGTGACGATGATCTGGCCATTTTGCAATACACCGGTGGCACGACCGGCACGCCCAAGGGGGCCATGCTTTCTCATGCCAATCTGGTGGCCAACATGCGCCAGACCGGAGAGGTGCTGGGCAGTGCCATCTCGCGCGGATATGAGACCATTATCGCGCCGCTGCCGGTCTATCATATCTACACCTTTACCGTGAACTGCATGTTCGGCTGTGAAACCGGCAATCACAGCATCCTGATCCCCAACCCGAAGGATCTTGACGGCTTCGTCAAAACGCTTGCCAAACAGCCCTTTTCTGCCTTTATCGGCCTCAATACGCTGTTTGCCGCCCTGTGCCGGCGCGAGGACTTCAAAAAACTGGATTTCAGCCATCTAAAGCTCAGTGTCTCCGGCGGCATGGCGCTCAATACCACCACGGCCAATCGCTGGCACGAGATTACCGGCTCTGCCGTGCTGGAAGGCTATGGCATGACCGAGACCTCGCCGGTGGTATGTGTCAATCCGCCGGACAGGATTCAGCCGGGGGCGATCGGCCGACCGGTGGCCGGTACCCGGCTGCAGGTGCTGGATGACAACGATCAGCCGCTGGGCTATGACACGCCCGGGGAGCTGTGTGTGCAGGGGCCGCAGGTCATGAAGGGGTACTGGAACCTGCCCGAGGAAACCGCCAAAGCGCTTTTCGATGATGGCTGGGTCAGATCAGGTGATATCGCCGTGCTGCAGCGTGACGGGTTTGTGCGTATCGTGGATCGCAAAAAGGACATGATCGTCAGCTCGGGCTTCAATATCTACCCCAATGAGGTAGAAGACATTCTCCTGCGCCACGAAGACATCCATGAGGCCGCCGTGATCGGCGTGCCGGATGAGGACAGCGGTGAAAGCGTGGTGGCGTTCATCGTGCCGCGCAACGGGGCAAGTCTTGACCCCGAGACTCTGAAAAAATGGTGTCGACAGGAGCTGACAGGCTACAAGGTGCCACGGCGCTTCGAATTTCGTGATCAGCTGCCGCGCAGCAATGTCGGCAAGGTGCTGCGTCGGGCCCTGCGCGATGAGCTGGCAGATACCGCTCGTTAGAACACTCGTCAGGGCGTCGACCGATTGGCCGCCAGGCCCTGATTGGCGCTACAATAATGGCCCTGTTACCAGTATCCGAAACACCTTTCTCCCAGACGGTCATGGCAGTGCCATGGCCGTTGTCACTACCGCCTTGGCGGTTTCAATAGTCCAGAGGGTACCTTGAGCGATAACGTGACTGACTCCGGTGAGTCGGCGCAGCAGGCGCTTGCATCACTGCGTCGCCGCCTTGATGACGTGCTGATCAGCGACGCCACGGCGCAGGGGCAGCGACTGGAACGTCTGACCGGGCGCATTCGACGCGGCCAGCCCGTGGACAAGGCCCTGAACGATATCGAGGCCCGCCTGACGCGTTCAGAGGGGTTTGTGCAGCGGCGTCGCGACCAGCCGGTGACGCTGGAATACCCGCCTGAGCTGCCGGTCGCCGAGCGCCGCGACGACATACTCGAGGCCATTCGCGATCATCAGGTCGTGGTGGTGGCCGGCGAGACCGGCTCCGGCAAGACGACCCAGCTGCCCAAGATGTGTCTGGAGCTGGGGCTCGGGCTGCGCGGTCTGATCGGCCACACCCAGCCGCGCCGTCTGGCCGCGCGCAGCGTGGCGCAGCGTCTGGCTCAGGAGACCAGTACCTCGCTGGGTGGTGTTATCGGTTATCAGGTGCGCTTTACCGACCAGACCGACCCGACTACTCGGGTCAAGCTGATGACCGACGGGATCCTGCTGGCCGAAACCCAGCATGATCCGCAGCTTTTGCGCTATGACGCGATCATCATCGATGAGGCGCACGAGCGCAGTCTCAACATCGATTTTTTGATGGGCTATCTCAAGCGACTGCTGGCGGATCGCCCCGACCTCAAGGTCATCATCACCTCGGCCACCATCGATGTGGACCGCTTTTCGCGTCACTTCGGTCAGCACCATGACGATGGTACCGTCACGCCGGCGCCGGTGATCGAGGTCTCCGGACGGACGTACCCCGTGGAAACGCACTATCGTCCGTTGGTGCGTGATGAGCGCGAGGAAGAGGATCAGACGCTGCAGGAAGGCATTGTGACGGCTGTCGAGGAGATCGGGCGTATCGAGCGCGAAAAGCGCTGGTATACCGGTCCGCGCGATATTTTGATCTTTTTGCCCGGCGAGCGCGAGATCCGTGAGACGGCCGATACGCTGCGCCGCCTCGAGCTAAGGGATACCGAGGTGCTGCCGCTGTATGCGCGTCTTTCCAACAGCGAACAGAACCGAGTGTTTGCCCCGCATACGGGGCGACGCATCGTATTGTCCACCAACGTGGCGGAAACCTCGCTGACGGTGCCCGGTATTCGCTACGTGATCGACCCGGGGCTGGTGCGTATCAGCCGCTACAGCTATCGCGCCAAGGTGCAGCGCCTGCCGATCGAGCCGATCAGCCAGGCCAGTGCCGACCAGCGCCGCGGTCGCTGCGGGCGTATCGCCGAAGGCGTGTGTATTCGTCTCTACAGCGAAGAGGATTACCTGTCGCGCCCGGCCTATACCGAGCCCGAAATCCAGCGCACCAATCTGGCCTCGGTCATTCTCTCCATGCTGTCGCTGGGGCTGGGGGATATCGGAAAATTTCCCTTTGTGGATGTACCGGACAGCCGCTTTATCAAGGATGGCTTTCGCCTGCTCTTTGAGCTGGGCGCCGTGGATGAGCGCCAGCATTTGACCAAGACGGGGCGCCAGCTGGCGCGACTGCCGATCGACCCGCGACTGGCGCGCATGGTGCTGGCGGCCAGCGAGTTCGGCAGCCTGCGTGAGACGCTGATCGTGGTCAGTGCGCTGTCCATTCAGGACCCGCGGGAGCGCCCGGCCGACAAGCGTGAAGCGGCCGATCAGAAACATCGTCAGTGGCTGGACAAGGACTCCGATTTCACGGCCTGGATCAATCTGTGGCAGGGCTTTGAGGCCAGTCGGGCGGAGCTTTCGGCCAATCAGCTGCGGCGCTGGTGTCGCGACAACTATCTGAGCTATCTGCGTCTGCGCGAATGGCACGACACCTATCGCCAGCTCAAGCAGCTGACCCGAGAGCTGTCACTGGTCGAAAACGAGGGCGAGCCCGACATTGCCCGCCTGCATCAGGCGCTTTTGACCGGACTCCTGTCCAATCTGGGCATGCACGCCGCCTCGGACAAGGAGCCACGAGAATATCTGGGCGCCCGCAATCGCAAGTTCATGATCCACCCGGGGTCCGGGCTTGCCAAACGCAGGCCCAAATGGATCATGGCCGGCGAAATGGTGGAAACCACGCGATTGTTCGCCCGACAGGTGGCCGGCATCCGCCCGGAGTGGATCGAGCCACTGGCGACGCATCTGACCAAACGCAGCTACAGCGAGCCACACTGGGAAATGAAGCGTGCCCAGGTGGTGGCGTATGAGCAGGTCACGCTGTTTGGTTTGCCGATCGTGGCCCGACGCAAGGTGCATTACGGCCCCATTGCCCCCGAGGAGTCCCGCGAGCTGTTTATCCGCCATGCACTGGTGGAAGGGCAGTTTCAGACTCAGGGGGCGTTTTTCGAGCACAACCGGGCGCTGATTGAGGAGGTCGAGGACCTCGAGGACCGCGCCCGGCGTCGCGACATCATGGTCGACGAACAAACGCTGTTTGAATTTTATGATGCGCGCATTCCTGCCGATATCTACAACGGCAAGAGTTTCGAGCGCTGGCGGCGTCACGCCGAGCAGAACGATGGAAACGTGCTGTTTCTCGACATGGAAACCCTGCTGGCACGCGAGGCCAGCGAGGTCACTGTCGAGCAGTATCCCGATACGCTTGAGCTGAGCTATCAGGGCGGCGGGATTCGCTATCCGCTTTCCTATCACTTTGCACCGGGCGAGCCGGATGACGGGGTCACCGTGACGGTACCGGCCTCGATGCTGTCGACCCTGCCGGGTGAGCGCTTGGAGTGGCTGGTGCCGGGCCTGCGTCGGGACAAGGTGATTGCGCTGATGAAGTCGCTGCCCAAGCAGTACCGCCGCCAGGTCGTGCCGATTCCTGACTGGGCAGATGCCGCGCTGTCGGCGCTCACGCCCGGCAATGTGTCCTTGACTTCGGCGCTGGCAGAATTTCTGCGCCAGAAAACGGGCATCCGTCTGGCGGCTGATGAATGGCGGCCGGAGCAGCTGCCGGTGCATCTGATCATGAACATCCGGGTGGTGAATCATGACGGCCATGTGCTGGGGGAAGGGCGTGATCTGAATGCGCTGATCGAGCGCTTCGAGCGGGAAGCCGAGGCGGGCACAAAAGCCATGGCGGGTGACGCGCTGTCGCAGCAGGGGTTGACGCAGTTTCCGGCCGGGGAGCTGCCGCAGTCTCACGTGCGTGATCAGGCCGGCATTCGTGTCGAGGCCTGGCCGGCACTGGTGGATGAAGGCGATACGCTGGGCGTGACACTCTTTGACCATCCCGACAAGGCGTATGAGCAGCATCGTCATGGCATCAAGCGGCTGGCCATGCGTCGCCTGCCGGACCAGGTTCGCTTTCTGGCGCGTGATCTACCCGGGCTTGAGCGTTGCGTACTGCTTTATGCCAACGTCGGTACGCGGCGGGATCTGGTGGATGATTTCATCGAAGCCGTGTTCCTGAGAGTATTCGCTTTTGATCCGTTGCCGCGTGATCAGGCGGCCTTCGAGGCGCGTCTTGAGAGCGAGCGCTCGCGACTGCATGAAACGGCCGAGGCACTGGTCTCACTGCTGGAGCGCATCCTCAAGCGCCATCTTGAGGTCAGCAAGGCCCTCAAGGGCAAGGTTGCCTTCAATCTGGCCCTGAGCTGGAGTGATATTCGCGCCCAGATGCAGCGGCTGGTCTATCCGGGCTTTATCAGTGCGGCAGGAGAGTGGCTGGCGCAGTATCCGCGTTATCTGGAAGCAGCGCAGATCCGGCTTGAAAAGGCCCCGCGCGAGGTGCGCCGCGATCAGCTGTCGATGGAGGAAGTCAATGACTTCCAGCGGCGGCTTGAGGAACGGCGCAGCAGAAACGGTGCTTCCTCCCTGCAGGACCAGGCGCTGGAAACGTTTGGATGGTGGCTTGAAGAGTTGCGGGTGTCGCTTTTTGCTCAGCAGCTGGGAACGCTGGCGCCGGTTTCCAACAAGCGCCTGGAGCGTCAGTGGCAGGAGCTCACGGCTTCCTGACTCATGACTGATGGCCGGTGGGCTGTACAGTGGCCTGAAATCGGCTGACAATGCGGCGTTTGGTCCTTTGCGCGCTATCGAAATCGTGGGCGTTGGATGGATGCAGGATGCAGGCGGTTGCCGCAGTAGACGTAGAAGATGATGCAGTTGCCTTGAGCGCTGCAGACAACAAGGGACAGGGTGAACGAATGAAAACATGGACGAACATTGCCGCGGCGACCTTTACCTGTGTCACGCTGGCGGGATGTGCCGGTGCGCAAACGCAGGACAGCAATCCCCAGGATCCCTGGGAGGGCTTTAACCGGGGCGTTTATTCCTTCAACGATACGCTGGATCGCTATGCGCTCAAGCCGGTCGCGCAGGGGTATGACTACATTACGCCGACACCCGTGCAGCAAGGGGTAGGCAATTTCTTCTCCAACCTCGGTGAGATCAGCAACTCCTTCAACAGTCTGCTGCAGTGGAAGCTGACCAATTCGGGTACCTCGCTGGGACGGCTCTTGATCAATACCACTCTGGGGCTGGGGGGCTTTCTTGATCCGGCATCTCGCATGGGGATCGAGCAGCATGATGAAGACTTTGGCCAGACACTGGCGGTCTGGGGCGTGGGTTCCGGGCCTTATCTGGTTCTGCCTTTCCTGGGGCCAAGCACCGTGCGTGATACGGCCGGTCTGCCGGTCGACTGGTATACCGATCCGGTCACCTATATCGATGATGACGCTACCCGCTGGAGCGTGCGGTTTATCGATCTGGTGCAGACGCGGGCGTCACTGCTGGATCAGGAGCAGCTGATTCGAGGCGATCGCTACTCGTTCATTCGCGATGCCTACCTGCAGCGCCGGGAGTTCTTGATCAACGATGGCCGCTCCGGAGAAGATCCCTTCGCCAGCGACGATCTTGAGTTCGATGACAGTGACTTTGCAGAATAAATTCTTCGAACGACCATGGCGGAAAAGCGTTCATGCCTGTCACTACGGATAGGATCGCGCTTGTCGATCAGGCTGGAGCGCGTCGCGACGCGCTCTATCAGGCGTTATCAGCGTGTGACCGGTTCATGTTGCTGGTTGCCGAGAATATCGAGGCGCTGCCCGAGGGGCTTGATGGCCTGATCGTTCACGTGGATATCGTGCCGGCTGCCCACTGGGGGGCGATGGCGCGACGCCTGCCCACGGTAGTCATCAGCCAGAGCCGCGATAGTCAGGAGCTGCTGGCGGCCGTGGATGCCGGCATTCTCGATTATGTGGTTGATCCCGTGGGGCAGGGCGAGCTCTTGACGCATCTCATGCTCAGGGCGCTGGATTGTCGACGTCAACAGGCCTCGACGCTGCGCGACAGGGATCGTCTGGAACAGCTCAACGAGCAGCTTCAGACGCATCTGAGCACGCTGCGTACCGATCTTCAGGCCGGGGGGCAGATTCAGCGACGGTTGCAACCCATGCCCTGTACCCGGCTCAACGGTATCGAGGGCGATTACTGGATGGCGCCCTCGCTCTATCTGTCGGGGGATTTTCTCGACTATCAGGCCCATGGTGAGCGTCACGTTCTGTTCTGTTTTGCTGATGTGGCAGGCCATGGCGCCTCGTCTGCCTTCGTCACGGTGCTTCTCAAGGCGCTCTTTCAGCGCTGGCTGTCGCGCTGGAACGCTCGCCTGCCGGAAAACCTGCCGGCCCGGTGGCTTGCCCGTCTCAATCGGGAGCTGCTCGATACCGGTATCGGCAAGCATGCGGCCATCGTGGTGGGGGTTATCGATTGCCATACACGCATGCTGCACTATTCTCTGGGCGCTCAGATGCCCATGCCGATTCTGGCCACCAGGGACAGCGTGCGCCAGCTTGAGGGGGAGGGGCCTGCCGTCGGGCTGTTCCCGGATGTTGAATATCCGACCTATCACTGTGAACTGCCGGAACATTTCAGGCTCTGGCTCTGCTCGGATGGTGTCTTTGACTGTCTGGCAGGAGACAATCTTGAGGAACGACTTTCTGCGCTGTGCGAGCATATCGGCAATGCAGAGAGCATCAGTGATCTGAAATCATCACTGGCCCTGTCCGATGCATTACCGGATGACATTACCTTTCTTACCCTGAGCGGTTTTAACGATGGATGAAGGACGACTTCAGGCGGCTTTCGAAAAGGGCACCTTCGTGCTCCGACTGACCGGAGATGTGCGCCTGACACTGTGTGCTACCCTGGACCAGCAGGTACAGCCGCTGGCAGAGCTGCCGGGACTTGAGCGCGTCATCATCGATCTGCGTCAGGTGGTCAACATGGATTCCACGGCGCTGGGCTTTCTGGCCAAGATTGCGCTGGCCGTGCGTCATCGTATCGCTGGTCAGCCGCTGGTAGCCGTCGATCATTCCGATGTCCGGCGCATGCTCGATGTCATGGGCTTTCAGAGCTATGTCACCATTATCGACATGCCGTGGTCGGAGCCTGCCAGCTTCAGCGATCTCCCTGCCATGGAAACCAGCGAAGAAGAGCTGCGCTCACGGATCATCGAAGCGCACCGTACGCTGGCGGCGATGAGCGAGCAGAACCGAATCGAGTTTCAGCCGCTCATCGATCTGCTGGAGTCCCAGCGAGAACACTGATCGTGGTGGGCGTGTCTCCGGCAGGGGACAACACGATACCCATGATCTGATCTGGAGAATGACTTGCCTATTATCGGGGCCAGACGCCTGGCTTTGCTGGTGGCCGCCAATACGGCGCTGGCACCCTTCGCCATTGATGCCTACCTGCCCGCCATTCCTGCCCTTGCCTTGCATATCGATGCCAACATTCATCTGACCGAGCTTTCGATCAGTATCTTTTTGCTGGGCATGGCACTGGGCCAGCTGATTTTTGGCCCCCTGTCGGATCGAATCGGGCGTAAACCGGTGCTGCTGGGGGGGATCACGGTCTTCACCCTATCCAGTCTGCTGCTCACGCAGGTAGATACCTTCTGGGCGCTCATGATGCTGCGATTTTTGCAGGCGCTGGGCGGTGGTGCCTGCGTGGTTAATTCGCCGGCCATCGTGCGTGACTGCTTCTCGGGGCGGGAAGCGGCGCGGGTGCTTTCCACCATGGTCATGATTTTAATGCTGGCCCCGCTAGTGGCGCCGACGGTGGGCAGCATGCTGCTGACGCTTGTCGACTGGTGGGCCATTTTCCTGTTTCTGGCCCTTTATGGCGCCGCACTGCTGTATCTGATCACGACTTATCTGCCTGAAACCCGCATGCCGGATCGCCAGGCGCCTCGTGGGGCAGGGCAGGTCATCCGCAATTATGCGCTCGTGCTCAAGCATCGCGAAGCGATGGGCTACATTGCCGCCGTATCCTTTTCCTTTGCCGGCATGTTCTGCTTTATTACCAGTTCTCCATATGTCTATATGGAGTATTACGGCGCATCCAGTCAGCTTTATCCGTTCGTTTTTGGTGCCAATATCATTGTCATGGCGCTTTCCAATCGGCTCAACATACGGCTTCTGGCGCGCTATTCTCCTCAGCAGCTGCTCAGGCTGGGACTCGGCATTCAGCTGGGGGCCGGCGTGCTGATCGTACTGTCGGTGCTTGCGGGTCTGGATACGCTATGGTGGATGGTAGTACTGGTCATGTTTTTTGTTGGCGTTAACGGTCTCATTTCACCCAACGCCGTCTCCTCCATGCTGGATCACTTTCCCAACATGAGCGCCACGGCCAACGCCGTACTGGGGAGTTTGCAGTTTACGGCAGGTGGATTGGCAGGCGCGCTGGTCAGCGGACTTCAGATGGAAAGTGTCTGGCCGATGGTATTGGGTATGGTCGGCGCAAGCCTTTGCGCCAATACGCTTTTGCGTGTACTGACACCGTCTGTTCATGCAAGGGAAAAAGCATTGTGAAACGAGTGTTGCACAACGGGTGCAGACGGTCGCAATGTTTGATATCGGTATTCAAGAGGCTGCCATGGAAAACGACCCCGAACAGGACCAGCACCATTTCCCCTATCATCTGATACTGACCTTTGCGTCGCTGGTCATCATCGTGACAGGGCTGAAGCTGGGGGCCGGCCTGTTCATCCCGGTACTTTTGTCGCTGTTTATTGCCATTTTGTGTTCTCGCCCGGTTAAATGGCTCCATGGCCGGGGTTTCAGCGTCAATTTGTCCATTCTTTGTGTGTTGTCGGTCGCGGCGCTGACAAGCGCTTTGTTGATCTGGCTGGTCACGGCACGCTTGGGAGACCTTGTCAATCAGCTACCGGCGCTTGAGCAGTCACTGAGTGATCACTACGCGGGTCTTTTGCAGTGGTTCGATGCACTCGGACTGCCGTTTGATGCACAAGCGCTGCAGGATAATCTGGATCCCGGCATTCTCATGGATTCCCTGCCGTCGCTTCTGGGCGGTATCGGTAATTTCATTACCCAGCTGGGCATTATTATCATTTTGATCATTTTCATCCTGTACGAAACGCTGGATTTTCCCTATAAGCTTTCACAGGCCATTCAACAGCCCCACGGCAGTCTGGCGCGCTTTACGCAATTTTCCAGAACGCTACAGCGCTATCTGCTGGTCAAGACGGTGATCAGTGCCATTACCGGTGCGCTCATTGCGGCCTGCTGTCTGGTCCTGCAGGTCGAGTTTGCACTGCTATGGGGGGTGCTGGGCTTTTTCCTCAACTTCATCCCCAATATCGGGTCGATCATTGCCGCGGTGCCGGCGGTGCTTCTGACCCTGATCATGCCGGACGGTGGCGTGGTGAAGGCCGCGATTCTCAGCGGTGCCTATATGATGATCAATTTTGTGCTGGGAAATCTCATTGAGCCCCGCAT
This sequence comes from Kushneria indalinina DSM 14324, assembly GCF_003385845.1. GTDB lineage: Bacteria > Pseudomonadota > Gammaproteobacteria > Pseudomonadales > Halomonadaceae > Kushneria > Kushneria indalinina. Next base: position 742,177 of record NZ_QRDJ01000008.1, read on the forward strand.
CATGGGACAGACGCTGGGAATGTCCACTCTGGCGGCCTTCATGTCACTGGTGTTCTGGGGCTGGCTTTTCGGCCCAGTGGGGCTGTTCCTGTCGGTGCCCCTGACCATGTCCCTCAAGATTCTGCTCGACAGCCATCCCGATACGCGCTGGCTGTCGATACTGCTCGGGCCCAATCGGGAGCGGCGGCGGCGCGCCAGGGAAGGAATGCCCAGGGAAGACTAGGGGGCTACTGGTAGACTCGAACGTACAATGGCAGGCATAAAAAACGCTCCCCGATGGGGAGCGTTTTAGCGAATACAGCGGGGCAGGATCAGGCGTTCTGATCGATGAACTGCACCAGCTGTGTCTTGGACTGGGCGCCGACCAGGGAAGCTACCTTGGCGCCATCCTTGAACATCATGACGGTCGGGACACCACGAACACCCTGTTCGGCGGCAATATCCTGAGCATCATCAACGTTGATGCTGACGACCTTGAGTTCGCCCGACTTCTCTTCTGCGACTTCGTCGACCACCGGGGCCATCATCTTGCAGGGGCCGCACCACGGGGCCCAGAACTTCAACAGTACAGGCTTGTCAGCCTGCATGACTTCCTGGTCGAAATTGGCGCTGGTAACGTCAACATTGTTAGCCATGATTTACTCCAGTGATTACATGTACAGGCTGTATACAAGGGATGGTAGCGGGTACCGGGGGGCGAGGCAAATGTGTCTCTGCGATGGTATCCATTGAGTAAAGCGATGGACGCCACATTCCTGTTCAAAAAAATGCATATCGAATGCCCATGCTCAGCAGCAAAAGCGTCAGCATGACGCGCAGTAGATTGTCCGGTAGATACTTCGAAAGCCAGGCGCCCAGATGGATGGCCGGGACAGAGCCGACCAGCAGAGCCAGCAAAAGGGCGAAATCAACGTTACCCAGCAGCAGGTGTCCGCCACCGGCCACCAGTGTCAGAGGCACGGCGTGGGCGATATCGGTGCCCACAATGCGGCCCGAGGTAAAGAAGGGGTAGAGCAGCATCAGTACGGCAGTACCAAAAACACCGGCACCTACCGATGACAGCGTGACACAGACACCCAGCACGATACCCGCGACCAGGGTCAGGGGAGCAACGTGTCGGTTGACCCAGCGATCTCCCTGACCGGTCCAGCGCTGCAGCGGCGTCTTGAAGATCAACACCGCGGCCGTCAGGATCAGCATGATGCCCAGAGTCGTGGTGATCAGCCCGCTGTAGTCGTGAGCACCGGTAAAAAAGCGGTTAAGCAGAAAAACGGTCACGATCGCTGCCGGCACACTACCGGCAGACAGACGGAGCATGACCTTCCAGTCGATATGGCCCTGCCTTTGATGACTGGCGATACCGCTGATTTTGGTAAAGGCGGCGTATAAAAGATCCGTGCCCACGGCGACATGTGGGGGAAATCCAAAGGTCAGCAGGATAGGGGTCATCAGTGAGCCGCCGCCGATGCCAGACAGGCCTACTGCGATACCGACACCCGCGCCGGCAAGTACATAAAGCAGAAAATCGATAAGAGACATGCTAAATCCCGTGGCATTGGCAAGAGCATTGCGCTGCAGGAATCTAGGGATAATCTTTTATTCTGAAAAGGAATGATTGTTCATTATTTTAGACCCTGATAGCATTAGCAGCCGATTTTGCGTCCTTTCCTGCCCGGTTGTCGGGCCCGTCCTGCAGGAGGTTAATGCCTTGAAACTTCAGCAGCTTCGCTATATCTGGGAGGTTTCCCGGCATAATCTGAATGTGTCTGCCACGGCACAGAGTCTTTTTACCTCCCAGCCCGGCATTTCCAAACAGATACGATTGCTGGAAGACGAGCTTGGGGTCGAGATATTTGCGCGAAGCGGCAAACATTTGACGAGAATCACACCGGCCGGAAGACCCATTGTGGAACTTGCCGGCGAGGTGCTGCGCAAGGTGGACGACATCCGCCATGTGGCCCAGGAGTTCAGTGATGATCGGCGTGGCAGTCTGTCGATTGCCACCACTCATACCCAGGCGCGTTATGCGCTGCCTGCTGTCATCAGCGGGTTTACCCAGCGCTACCCGGACGTTGCGTTGCATATGCAACAGGGCACGCCGCGTCAGATCGCCCAGATGGTCTGTGAGGGCATGGCCGACTTTGCCATCTGCACCGAGTCACTGGATCTGTTCAATGATCTGGTCCTGCTGCCCTGCTATCGCTGGAATCGCTGTGTGCTGGTGCCAAAGGGGCACCCACTGGCCGGTGTCAGCGATCTGACACTCGAGGCGCTTGGCCAGCATCCGCTGGTGACCTACACCTACGGATTTACAGGTCGTTCCCAGCTTGATGATGCTTTCAAATCGCACGGTATCACGCCCAATGTGGTGCTGACGGCCGCAGACTCTGACGTTATCAAGACCTATGTACGACTGGGCCTGGGCGTCGGTATTGTCGCCCATATGGCGGTCGATCCGGTGGCGGATCATGATCTGGTCGCGATCGATGCCAGCCATCTGTTTGAAAGCTCCGTGACTCGTATCGGTATTCGCCGCGGCACTTTCATGCGCAACTACATGTTTGATTTTATCCATGAGTTTGCTGCCCACCTCGATCGCGACACGGTCGAAGCTGCGCTGGAGTCGAGTCCGCACGCTGAAAATGCACTGTTTGATAACACGGAGTTGCCCGTCAGATAGTCGGGGGATATTTCGGCATAAATCTTCATGAAAAAGGCTCGCCAGCGGATATGGCGAGCCTTTTTTATTGATGCCGATACGGTGCGTTTCAAAAACGGCGCATCAGTGCTGCAGGTGCAGTCCGCATTCGCGGGTTTCTTCACCCTTGGTCGGGTCAAAGTAATCAAAGTTGTTGGGCAGGTCATGCCTGACCAGATAGTCGTGCATGTCCTTGCTGCTCCAGTGCAGTACGGGGGCGACCTTGATCAGACCATCCTGATTGATGCTGACCGGCTGCATCTGTGCACGGGTAGCGGTGTCGGAGGCGCGCAGCGCTGTAAACCAGACGCCCGGGCTGGTCTCGCGCAGGGCGCGCTCAAAGGGCTCGAGCTTGACCTCTTTTGTAAACGCCTCGTGGTGAGGATCATCCAGGGCGGGTGTCGGCCCGTCGACGGCTTCACGATGCGCACGTGAGCGCAGCGGGACGTAGATGATGCGATTGAGCCCGAGCTTCTGGCTCACCTCATCGGCAAACTGATAGGTCGCGGGGGTGTTGTAACCGGAGTCCATCCAGACAATGGGAATGTCGGGACGAACCTGCGACACCATATGCAAAATGACGGCTTCGAAAGGACGAAAATTCGTGGTGCAGATGGGACGTTTATCTAGCGACAGGGCCCACGCCACCAGGGCCTGAGGATCATGGCCCAATCTTTCATTGATTTCATCAACATTCAGCGACATTCGATGTCTCCATTTTCAATGGCAGATGGCCTTTAAAGGCCGTTTGGCAGGCACGATAGCAAACCACTCGAGCCCCTCCCCAATACCATTTGGTTTGAAGTTTAGAAGTCCTGCCCCGTGCCCTGTGCGCCAAGCTGGCGTGTGGCCGCCAGCGGCGTAACACGTGGTGGCTCGCCGTCGGGCCATTCCACATGCGCTTTGATGGCATAGACCTCTCGCAGGCGCTCTTCGGTGAGTACCGCTTCAGGTGCGCCAACGGCACGTACGATACCGCCTGCGCCCATGAGCCACATGTGACGCGAAAAACGTGCCGCCAGACTCAGATCATGGATGGCGATGACGATGATCATCTGTTGCTCGCGCGCCAGAGCAACCAGCCACTCAAGCACCTGTAGCTGATGGTGCAGATCGAGCGCACTTGTCGGCTCATCAAGCATTAGCACCCTGGGTTCCCTGACCACGGCCTGGGCGATGGCGACACGCTGGCGCTGGCCACCGGAGAGCTGGCCGAGGTCGCGCTCGGCATACTGTTCGAGCTCCAGGGTCTGCAGGGTGTGCTGGACGCGTTTCAGATCCTGTTGACGATCGGACTGGTGGGTCGTGCGTCGCGCCAGCAGCACGGCTTCGAATACGCTGAGCGCGGCCCGGGAGGTGATGTCCTGAGGCAGGTAATAGATCCGCCCGGCCCGCTGGGCAATATCGAGCGTATCCAGCGCCGTATCATCAAGGCTGATATGGCCGGTCGATTTTTCGATACCGGCAATGGCTTTCAAAAGCGTGGACTTGCCTGCCCCGTTGGGCCCGATCAGGGCCGTCAGCTCGCCCGGTCGCGCTTCCAGGTCGCTGACATCATCCAGAATCTGCGTACGCCCGAAATGTACCGACAGTGATTCGACCCTGAGACTCATCCCCACACCTCGCGACGGCTTTTAAGAATCAGGGAGACAAAAAACGGCAGACCGATCAGCGCCGTAATGATGCCCACGGGCAATAGCACACCTGGAATCAGCGTCTTGGACACAATGGAGGTCAGTGACATTAAAAGGGCGCCGGTAAGCGCTGACATGGGCAGGAAAACGCGCTGATCTTCCCCGACCAGCATGCGGGCAATGTGCGGCCCGACAAGGCCAATAAAGCCGATGATGCCGACAAAGGCCACGGCCGTGGCAGCCAGCAGCGAACTGCAGAGCAAAACGGTCAGGCGCAGACGGCCTACGTTGACGCCCAGCGCCCGTGCCTGCAGATCGCCCATGCGAAGTGCCGTCAGGCGCCAGCCGGCAACAAAGAAGATGGGCAGGGTGATCAAAAGGGCGGCGGTGACGATGCCGATCTTTGACCAGCTGGCACGCGACAGTGACCCCAGCGACCAGAAGACCAGCTGCTGCAGGGATTCTGCCGAGGCCACGTACTGCAAAATGCCCAGGGTGGCGTTGAAAAAGAACATCAGGGCGATGCCCATCAGCACCATGGTCTGCACGCTGACGCCGCGCAGGCGACTGACCAGCCAGATCAAAAGCGAGGCGATCATGGCCATGATAAAGGCGTTGAGTGTGGTCAGCAGTTCGCTGGCGGCCGGGAAAAGCGACACGCCCAGTACGATGGCCAGCGCCGCCCCGAAGCTTGCTGCCGCTGAAATGCCCAGCGTGAAGGGGTCGGCCAGCGGATTGTTGAGAATGGTCTGCATCTCGGCGCCGGCACAGGCCAGTGACATGCCGACCATGATGGCCATCAGCGCCACCGGCAGACGTATCTCCCAGACGATGACCGCGATAGCGCGAGGGGCGTCGTCCGGTGACATGATGGCGTGCAGGATATCACCGAGCCCGTACTGGCCCGGGCCGGTGGCAACGTCAGCGATCAAAGAGCACAGCGTCAGCACCGCCGTGATGGCCAGTAGCCAGTAGTGTCGCCGCCGCCGCTGAAGATATTTGTCGATACTGGTGTCTGTAGTAGGGGCAGTGACTGTCATGTAGGGCTACCAGCGCTCATCGGCATTCTCTTGCGGCGGGCAGCAGTGCCCGTGGTGATTGGAATGGTTATCAATCATAAACATCGCCCGCCTGAGCGTACAGGCGTGTTTATGCCAGTGCTCGCATCAGGTGGCGAATCTTGTCCAGTGTCTCGATGTACTCGCTTTCTTCATCGGAATCGGCGACCAGCCCGCCGCCGCCCCAGACGTAAAGCGTGTCATCTTCCCGGTAGAGCGTGCGGATGGTGATGGAGGTATGCATGGCTCCGCGTTGATCGATATAGCCGACGCTGCCGCAATAGGGGCCGCGGCGCGTGCCCTCCAGCTCGTCAATGATATCCATGGCCCGAATGCGTGGGGCGCCCGTGATGGAGCCCCCGGGAAAAGCGGCTGCCAAAGCGTCGATGGCATCAAGGTCCGGGGCCAGCTTACCGGTAATGGTGCTGACCAGATGGTGAACGTTGCGATAGCTTTCAAGGGCGGCCAGTGCCGGTACGCGGACCGTGCCAGCACGGCAGACGCGGCCGAGGTCGTTGCGCAGCAGATCCACGATCATGACGTTTTCGGTGCGATCCTTGAGACTGCCGACCAGTTCGTCGGCCAGTTGCTGATCTTCTTCGGCTGTCCGGCCGCGCGGACGCGTGCCCTTGATGGGGCTGGTCGTCAGTTGGCGATCCTGCAGGTGCAGAAAGCGCTCGGGGGAGAGGGACAGGATGCTGCGCTCGCGACCGTCGCTTTCCTGCCACGAAAGCCAGGCCCCAAAGGGCGCAGGCGTTGCGTGACGCAGCCTGCAATAGGCTTCCCAGCTGTCGCCTCGGCATCGGGCCTGAAAGCGCTGGGCCAGATTGACCTGATAGCAGTCACCGGCATGTAGATAGTCACTGACCCGTTGAAAGCGGTGGCCATAAGTGGCGCGATCAATGTCGGCAGCAAAAGGGGAGGTCAGGGCAAAGGGAATGTCTTCATGCTCGTGTGAGGCTTCAAGCCATGTCAGCACCTGATCGCGGCGCTCGGTAGTCGCGACAAGATAGCTGCACTGTTGTTGGTGATCCTGAATCAGCGCCCAGTCATAAAGACCAAGCCTGGCCAGTGGTAGATCAATGTCTGCCGCAGCGCGGCTTTCAAGTCTTTCAAGCAGGCGGCCGAAGTCATAGCTCCAGTAGCCCATGAGTCCCCCGGTAAAGGGAACATTCTCGGTTGTTTCCGGGGGCGTCGTCTCGAGCTGCTGCAAAAGTTCACGCTGCGCTGCCAGTGGCTCGATGGCCGAAAGCGCTCGGGTGCAGTGACACCGGCCCAGAGGATCCACTTCAAGCACGGCCATCGGGTCGCTGCTCATGATGTCAAAGCGCCCGGTTTGCGTATAAGGGCGGCCACTATCCAGCAACATCGCCTCGGGTCGATGACGCAGTCTTTCAAACCAGCCGGCCGGGTCCGCCTGGTAGGGGAGGGAATGAAGCAGCAATTGATTGGAAGACATGATTACGTATCGCAGGCTTTAACGGGGTGGGAAGTTTAACAGTCCCGGGCAAAAACGGGCGCTACCTGTTTGCGCCGGAAAACTGAGGGCCTATGGCTGGAACTTTGGTCTTTGCCGGCACTATGTCGTACTGTGATGGCATTTCCCTGATTGTTGACAATACCCATGACTTCAACGACTTTTTCCGGCGAGATCCCTCTCGAGGCGCGAACGCTTGCTGAGCGAGTCTTTCAACAGCTTCAGGATGCCATCGTGCGTGGAGAGCTGCCGGCCGGCAGCAAGATCACTGAGCCGGGGCTTGCCCAGACCTACGGCATTTCACGTGGACCGCTGCGAGAAGCCATGCGCCGACTGGAGGCGCATCGACTTATCGAACGAGAACCCCATGTGGGAGCCAGAGTCGTCAAGCTGTCGATGCGGGAACTGCTTGAGCTCTTCGATATGCGCGAGGCGCTGGAAAGCATGGCGGCCAGGCTCGCGGCGCGTCACATGACGGTTGAGGAAGTTCAGGCACTGCGTGATGTGCTGATCGCCCATGAAGAACAGGGCGATCTCGATCAGGCCGAAGCCTATTATCAGCGTGAGGGTGATCTCGATTTTCACTATCTGATTGTGCGAGGCAGCCACAATCGAATGCTGATGACCACGTTGTGTGATGACCTCTACTATCTGGTGCGACTGTATCGCACTCAATACAGTGCAAGGGGAGGGCGCCCCCAGCGTGCCTTTATCGAGCATCACCGGATTGTGGATGCCATTGCCTCCGGCGATGAAGAGCTGGCCGAGCAGCTGATGCGTCGACATGTGATTGCAGCAAGGCAGACAGTGGCCGAACGCTATGCGATGTCTCTGGATGAAGATCGAGAGCTGCCAAAGGGGAGTAGAAAGGCGCTGTCAGGGCGTACACCGTCTACATGAAGTGCCGCCTGTTAATCGATGCCTGCACCGTCATGATAGAAAGATGAAATCTTTTTGGCGAAAGGGGTTGCGCGGTGCCGGTGTGATCTATAAAGTACGCATCCGCTGCCACGGAGCACACGGCGACGAGGCAGCGGGGGAAGCAAGCAGGTGATTGTTTTGACTAGGGTTTTGGTCGCTCAATCAGGATTTCAGATCCAGCCGCTGACTTCCGCATCGAAAAAAAGAGGTTGACTT
>NZ_QRDJ01000009.1 GCF_003385845.1 Kushneria indalinina DSM 14324
GCAAATAAAAAGGGAGTCAGCGCTTATTGGCGCTAACTCCCTGATATATATGGTGCCGGTAAGTGGACTCGAACCACCGACCTACGCATTACGAATGCGTTGCTCTGCCAGCTGAGCTATACCGGCGAACCCGATCCACATTCTACGACATCCCTTTTTGCCTTGCCCAGCCCCTGTGTCAGAGTAGGGCGCCCTTTGTTCGTCTTCGGAGCGGCCATGGCCCCTGTCATTACCACCCTGCTCTTTATCGTCACGGCGCTGGCCGAGATCGTCGGCTGCTATCTGGTCTATCGCTGGTGGGTGCTGAGCAATAGCGCCTGGTGGCTGGTGCCGGCGGCGGTGGCACTGGCGCTGTTTGCGTGGCTTCTCACGCTGCACCCCGCCGCCAGCGGGCGCATCTATGCCGCCTATGCCGGGGTCTATCTCATCACCGCGCTTGCGTGGCTGCGCTTGGTGGATGGTCAGCCGCTGCAGATGAGCGATTATCTCGGCGGTGGGCTGGCGCTGGCCGGGACGCTGGTCATCATGGTGGGATATCAGTCTCAGTCCTGATCGCGGACGAACAGATGCACGCCGGCCCACACCACCACGGCGGCGAGGGCAAACACGATGACCGTCAGCCGTACCGGCAGCGGCCAGTGCATAAAGGCCCAGTCGCTTTGCAGCGCGGCACCAAACAGATAGCCCGCCAGCAGCATCAGCGCGCCGAGGGCGCAGCTTCGTGTGAGAAGGGTCATGCCTGTCTCCTGCTACCATGAATCATTATCGTGTGAGGCGCACCGCGGCCCTGTCAGCGCCGGGTGCGTGTCATGCGCCCATTTTACGCCACCGATCACGCAGTCTCGACCATGACCACACCGTCTCCAGACCCCAACCGCCGCCGCGCCTTCCGCCCCCGCTGGCAGCGCCAGGGCCACCATCCGGACTATCGCTTCTCGCTGGCCAACGAGCGCACCTTCCTCGCCTGGATTCGCACCGCGCTGGCGTTCATGGCCGGCGCCGTGGGCATCTATCAGTTCGCCCCGGATGTCGCCACGCCCTGGGCGCGCGAGGCCGTCGCGGTATTGCTCTCGCTGGCCGGTGCCCTGCTGTCGCTGGCGGCCTATCGCCGCTGGGCGAGCAACGAACGCGCCATGCGCAGTGATGCCGCCCTGCCCTATACGCGGCTGTTGTTGATTCTGGCGCTGTTTGTCACCCTGGTGGCGCTGGTGCTGGGTCTGCTGCTGGTGTGGGGCTGATCCATGCTCAAGCCTGAACCGGCTGCTCAGCGCGACCCCGGCCTGCAGCCCGAACGCACCGGGCTTGCCTGGTCGCGCACCGCCTTTGTGATGCTGCTGCTCTCGGCGCTGCTGCTGCGTGGCGGGTTTGCCCATCACGAGTACTGGCTGACCTGGGCGGGCGTGGTCCTGCTGGTGACCACCGGGGCGACGTACGCCTGGGCGGGCGTGCGCCTGCGCGTCATTACGATCAGCAGTGCCCCCGTGACCGTATCGGCCACCTGGGCCATGCGGGTGACGGCGCTGACCGTCGCGCTGGTGGGGCTGAGCTTAATGGTCAGCGTGCTCTATCACGGCGAACTGCTCGCCCACCTCAGGGCGCTTTTGCCCTGAATCATGACCAGGCAGAACGCCGGCCATCGACGGGCGGGCGCCTTTCACCTGTCGTCTGAAAAAACCGGGCCAACGCCCCGGCGGGCAGGCAAGGCGGTATCACTCGCGCAGATAAAGTTCCCCCTTCCCCACCAGCACAGCGTTGCCACCAACCTGAACCCGGTCGTGATGCATGGCGGTTTCAATCACGCTGCGCCGGCCCATTTCCACGCCCTGGTGAATCACCCAGCGCCTGGCGTCCTCTACCGTTGCCAGATAGCCGCTCAGCGCGGCCGCAGCACTGCCGGTAGCGGGGTCTTCACACAGGCCGTGCTCTCTGGAGAACATCCGGCTGCAAATCACGGTCTCTTCGCCCGCCGACACGCCGGTCACATACAGGTACACCTGCTCGGTGCCGCTCGGCGCCACTGCGTTTGCCCACACAGCTTCGGAGATCTGCAGGTGTTGCAGGGCCCGGGTATCGCTGAGTTCGATCAGGTGAAACGCCAGTCCGCAGGAAGAGACCACGGGTGCGCCGACAACCTGATGGCCCTGCAGGCCGAGCAGCGCGGCAGCGGTGGTCTGGTCCAGCGCGCTGGGGGTAATACTGGCAGGCCGGGCGGTGGTGAACGTGGCTTTCTCGCCCACGTAATCAATGGACAGCTCCCCTACCGGCGGCTGAAGGATCAGCGTCTGCTCACGGCTTACCAGACCCAGCTCGGCGAGCAGCTGGGCGGTGCCCACGGTGGGGTGCCCGGCGAATGGCAGCTCATGAGTCGCCGTAAAGATCCGCATCGGGTAGTGATTCGGGGCACTGGCAGCCCCCAGAAATACCGTTTCGGCCAGGTTGAGCTCGCGGGCTACCGACTGCATGGTGGCGGTTTCAAGCCCGTCGGCATTCATGAATACCGCCAGCTGATTGCCGGAAAACGGCGCATCGGTAAACACATCCAGCAGGTAATATTCAATGCTTGTCATGGGCACTCCTTGTTCAGTATTGGCGACCTTCGAGGCAACAGCGTAACCGATGAGGCGGATCAACGGCCGTGACCACCATCACGGCGCTTGAACGCCGGCCGCCCTCGGGCGTTAAATCGAGACACGTTCATTGTTGCCACGGAGCACCCTCATGGCCCGGCACGTCAGTTCCGATGATATTCGCACCCGCTTTTCCCTCGCCATGTCCGACATGTACCGCGCCGAGGTGCCCCAGTACGGCACGCTGTTGAAGCTGGTCGCCGACATCAACGCACAGACGCTCTATCACGCCCCCGGTGACAACGCCCTGACCAACCAGGGCGGCAGCGAGATGGCGCGCATCGAGATCGAGCGCCACGGCGCGATCCGGCTGGGCACGGCCGGCGAGCTTCACACCATGCGGCGGGTGTTTGCGGTGATGGGCATGTTCCCGGTGGGCTATTACGATCTGGCGCCAGCCGGCATGCCGGTGCACGCCACCGCCTTTCGCCCGGTGGAGGACGAGGCGCTCGCCCTCAATCCGTTTCGAGTGTTTACCTCGCTGCTGCGTCTCGAGCTGATCGAGGATGAGGATCTGCGCGCGCGCGCCGCGGCCATTCTGGAGCGCCGGCAGATCTTCACCGATCGATTGATGACCCTGCTGGATCAATTTGATGCGGACGGCGGGCTCAACGATGAGGACGCCACCGCCTTTGTGATCGAGGCGCTGGAGACCTTTCGCTGGCACCGCCATGCCACGGTCGATGCGAAGACCTACCACGCCTTTCACCAGGCCCACCGCCTGATCGCCGATGTGGTGTGCTTTCACGGCCCGCATATCAACCACCTCACGCCGCGCACGCTGGACATCGATGCCACCCAGCAGGCCATGCCCGAGTGGGGCATCACGCCGAAGGCGACCATCGAAGGCCCGCCGCGGCGCAACTGCCCGATCCTGCTGCGCCAGACCAGCTTCAAGGCGCTGGAGGAGCCGATCCTCTTCCCCTCCGGTGATAGCGAGGAGGCCGGCACCCACACGGCGCGCTTTGGCGAGATCGAACAGCGCGGCGCCGCGCTCACCCGGCGCGGCCGCGAGCGCTACGACGAGCTGCTGGCCGCCTCGCGTGACACGACCCACGGCCTGGAAGGAGAAAGCCACCAGCGCGCCCTGCACGATGCCTTTCACGCCTTCCCCGATGACGAGGCGACCCTGCGCCGCGAGGGGCTGGCCTGGTTTGACTATCAGCCGCTCGAGGGCGCACGGATCGATGATCCCGAGGCTCTGCCCGTCGAGCGTGACGCGCTGGTCGAGGCGCTGATCGAGCGAAACGCCATCCGAGCGCGCCCCATCACCTACGAGGATTTTCTGCCGGTCAGCGCCGCGGGCATCTTTCAATCCAACCTGGGCGAGAGCAGCGCGCAGCACTACGCCGCCACCGACAGCCACAGTGATTTTGAAGCCGCCCTCGGCGTGGCGGTGGAAGACGAGTTCGCGCTCTACGAGCGCCGCAGCGAGCGCTCGCTCACCGCCTGTCTGGACGCGCTGGGGCTGTCACATCTCGTATAACGCCCCACCCCGGGCAGAAATCTGCTTTTATTAAAGCCCCGCCAGGCTGGCTTTCCTATGCTAAAAGCCAGCCCGGGGCATTTGTCGATTGCCGCCCTGTTGACCCCTCATCCTGTTGCCACGGGGACACGCCATGACCGACCTTCCTGCCGAACACCGCCTGGACAGCACGCTGGATCTGATGGGCGAGGGCTATCTTTACATCGGCAACCGCTGCCAGACGCACGCAAGCCCCATCTTCAGGGCGCGCATCCTGTTTGAAAACACGCTGTGCCTGCGCGGGGCGGAAGCCGCGAAGCTGTTCTACAACACCGAGACCTGCCGGCGCGCCGGCGCCGCACCCATGCGGCTGCAGAAAACGCTCTTTGGCGTCGGCGGCGTGCAGGGCCTCGATGACGAGGCGCATCGCCACCGCAAGGCGATGTTCATGGACCTGATGTCGCCGGAGGGTATTGATGCGCTGGTCAATCGGGTCAACACCGAGTGGCAGCGCGCGCTGACGCGGTGGGAGACGATGGCAGAGGTCCATCTGTTCAAGGAGTGTCAGTTCATTCTCTGTCGCGCCGTGTGCGCCTGGGCCGGCGTGCCGCTGCCGGAGGCCGATCTCGAACGGCGCACCCATCAGCTGGCCGCGATGATCGACGGCGCCGGCGCGGTCGGGCCGCGCCACTGGCAGGCGCGCCGCAGCCGCGATGATGCCGAGAACTGGATCGGCAAGCTGGTGGAGAAGGTTCGCCGCACCCCCGAGGATTACGAGGAGAGCCGCGAACAGAGCGCGCTGATCCGCTTTTCACTGCACCGCGATGAGCACGGCGAGCTGCTGCCGATTCGCGTGGTCGCCGTGGAGATCCTCAACGTGCTGCGCCCGACGCTGGCCGTGTCCCGCTACATGGTTTTTATCGCCCACGCGCTGCACTGCTGGCCCGAGACCCGCCCGGACGTCGACGATGATGACGCCATCCACCGCTTCGTGCAGGAGGTGCGCCGCTACTATCCCTTCTTCCCGGTCGCGGCGGCCCGGCTGCGTCATGACGTGGAGTGGCAGGGCTACACCCTGCCCGGCGGCACGCGGCTGCTGCTGGATCTGTACGGCACCAATCATGATCCCGACGGCTGGGAGGCGCCCGAGACCTTTGATCCCGAGCGCTTTCGTCATCGTGAGGTGGATGCCTGGCAGCTGATCCCGCAGGGCGGCGGCGATCATCACGTCAATCACCGCTGCCCCGGCGAGTGGATCACCATCCGCCTGATGGAAGAGACGATCCGGCGGCTGGACGCCATGCACTGGACGGTCCCCGAGCAGGATCTCGCCATCGATTTAAGCGAGATCCCGGCCCTGCCCGACAGCGGCATGATCCTGCGTGAGGTGCACCCGCGCCACGAGTGACCTGCCGCCCCCGCCGGGCGCTGTATTCCCGGTCTACAGCCCGGCATACGGGTTGTCAGCGGTCTCCTCCGCTGACACGGGCGAGTCATCATCGTGCACGCTGATGACCATGCAGCTGGCGATATGGCTGACCTTGTGGGAGACGCTGCCCATGAGCATGCCGCTCCAGTCGCTTAAGCCCCGGCTGCCGATCACAATGACCTGCACCTCGAACGTCTCGGCCTCATGGGCGATGACCCGCGCCGGGTCGCCATGGCGGCCGTGGGTCTCGATTCGCCCGTCAAAGCGGCTGCGAAGATGCACCTGCGCCCGCTCGAGTATCTCCTGAATTTCCGTCTCGGCGGCCTCCGGCGAGGACGCCTGGATGGCCTCCTGAAGACTGAGCAGGCTGCCGTAGTGCAGATGCGGCAGCAGCTCGCGCACGTGCAAAAGGTGCAGGGTGGCGTTCGGGCCGGCCAGCTGCGCAGCAATACTCAGGGCCTTGAGGGAATGGACCGACCCATCCACGGGGACCAGCAGGGAAGTGAACATGGCGCATCCTCCAGTGACCGCGATGGCGCCGGAATGCGCCATCGGATCCGGTCAGCATGACGCAACGCCGGCCGGCTCATCTTGATCGTGATCAATTCCGCGCACCATGGCGCCTGGCCTTTGGTCGCGCGTCACCGCCGGACGCTCACTGAGCCTCCTCACGCAGCGTGACCATCCGCGGCCGGCCGATCAGAAGGCCGGTCACGGTCTGAACGCCCAGCAGCACCAGCAAAAGCCCCAGCGACACGCCCCATCCACCGGTGACGCCCTTGAGCGCGCCAAACAGCAGCGGCCCGCTGGCGGCCAGCAGATAGCCCACGCTCTGTGACATGCCCGAGAGCATCGCAGCGTGCTGCGACTGGCGCGTGCGCAGCACGATCATGGTCAGCGCAAAGCTGAAACAGCCGCCCTGCCCGGCGCCCAGCAGGATGGCCCACAGCGCGGGGGACAGCGTCGGCGCCAGCAACAGTCCGAGAAGGCCGCTGGCAATCAGCAGACACAACCCCAGCACCAGCAGGCTGTGATGGTGCATGCGCGCCGCGATGCGGGCGATCACGTAGCTGGCCGGAATGCTCACCAGGTTGAGCAGCGACACCATGTTGCCGGCCATGGTGGTCGATACGCCCGTACTGATGGCCACCGACGGCATCCAGGTCTGCAGGGTGTAAAAGCCCAGCGACTGCATGCCCATGAAGATCGTTAGCGCCCAGGCGACCGGGCTTTTAAACAGCGCCGCCATGCGCACCGGCCCGCCCGTCTGCGGCTGCGCGGCGCGTCGAAAGGCCCGCCACAGCCAATACAGCGCCGCGATCACGGCAAGCCCCGCCCACAGCCGTATCGGCGTCGACCAGTGGCCGGTGGCCTGCAACAGCGGCACCGCCGTGCCCGCCGCCAGCGTCGCGCCGATCCCCATCACCACCGTATAGAGCCCCATGGTCTGACCCAGCCGGTCGGGGCGGTCGCGCTTGGCCAGACTCGGCATGAAGACGTTGCCAAAGGCGATGCCCAGCCCTGCAAGGAGCGTCCCGATCAGCATGACGGGGAAGAGTTCGATGCCACGCAGCACGCTGCCCAGCGCGACGGCCGCCAGCGCCAGCGCAATGGCCCGGTCCAGCCCCAGCCGGCCCGCCAGTGCCGGGGCAAACGGTGACAGCAGCCCGAAGCAGAGAATCATGCCGGTGGTGAGAAGACTCGCCGCACCGGCGCCGATCTCAAGGGACGCCATGATCGGCTCCAGCACCGGGCCGATGACCACGATGGGCGCGCGCAGGTTGATCGCGGCCAGGCCAAAGGCCAGCAGCCACAAAAGGGAAACGGACAGACGGGGAGTGCGAAACATGAGCGCTTGAACACCGGCAGGAAGAATCACGAAAGGCGCAGTCTAGCACCGTGACGCCCGCTCACCTTGCGGCCTGCCTTACCCACCGTCACAAATTTCCACGCCTCGGCGCGCACATGCCGGGAAGGCGTTGCTACGCTGAAGGAAAGTATGGTGCGGCGCCTGCATCAGCGCCGGACCGCTACCCGTCAAATGTTTGATGCGAACTCATCAGAGGACACGTCATGACCCAGACGACCCGAGCGCCGGTCGAGCGCGCCGAAAGCGCGCATACCCGCGAATGGATGCGCCGCTTTCAGCGCGTGCGCAGCGCCAGTGAAATGCTTTGTGCGCCGCTGGAAACCGAGGACTACATGGTGCAGAGCATGGCGGACGTCAGCCCGCCCAAGTGGCATCTGGCCCATGTCAGCTGGTTTTTCGAAGCCTTTATCCTCTCGCCCTACCTTGATGATTATCAAACGCCCGACCCGGCGTATGACTTCCTCTTCAACTCCTATTACGAGACCCACGGCAAACCGTTCCCTCGGCATCTGCGCGGCACGATCTCGCGCCCGACGGTGGCTCAGGTCTATCAGTTCCGTGCCCATATCGACCGGGAGATGGAGAGGCTTCTGAGCGCGCCGCCGGCGGAGCATCTCGATGAGATCATCGACCGCCTCGAGATCGGCCTGCATCACGAGCAGCAGCACCAGGAGCTGCTGGTGATGGACATCAAGCACATCCTCTCCTGCAACCCGCTGCATCCGGTGTATCGCCAGGACATTCGCGACCGGTTGCTCTCGCAGGCCGACCGGACGCCGACGCCCAGCGAGCCGCGCTGGCACCGCTATGCCGCGGGCGTGCGCCAGATCGGGGTGGATTATCCGACCCAGCCTGCACGCGAACACGACGGCGACGGCTTTGTCTTTGACAGCGAAACGCCGCGCCACCGCCAGTACGTGGCCGAGTTCGAACTGGCCGACCGCCCGGTGACCAACGCCGAGTTCATCAGATTTATCGAGGATGGCGGCTACTCGCGCACCGAGCTGTGGCTCTCGGACGGCTGGAGCACGATCCACAGGACCGGCTGGCAGGCGCCCGAGTACTGGGAGAAGGTCGACGGGCGCTGGCACACCATGAGCCTGGGCGGGCTGGTCCCGGTCGACCCCGATGCCCCGGTCTGTCATGTCAGCTTTTATGAAGCCGATGCCTACGCCCGCTGGGCCGGCGCCCGCCTGCCCACCGAGGCCGAGTGGGAGACCGCGGCCGAGGATCAGCCCCTGGACGGTCACTTCGTGGAAGATGAGGTGCTGCAGCCGCAGGCCCCCTCGCAGACGTCAGGCAGTGGCCCGCAGCAGCTCTATGGCGATGTGTGGGAGTGGACCGGCAGCGCCTTTCTGCCCTACCCGGGCTTTACGCCGCTGGAAGGCAGCCTTGGCGAGTACAACGGCAAGTTCATGTCCGGCCAGATGGTACTGCGCGGCGGCTGTTGCGCCACGCCCGGCGATCACATCCGCGCCAGCTATCGCAACTTCTTCCCGCCCCAGGCGCGCTGGGCCCACTCCGGCATCCGGCTCGCCCGCGATGTCTGACCCCGTACGGGCCGCCCTCTGGAGGGCGGCCCGATCTGGATGCCCTGATCACTGGAATTCCTGAAACTGGAACTCCTGAAAAAGGACCGGCCGTCATGTCACAGGCACTTTCCACTGCGTTTTCCTCCCCGAGCAACCGTCACCGGGTGCAGTTTCACGACCAGCTTACCGAAGATGGCGGCGAGCAGAGCCTGCTGGAGGCGCTCACGATCGGGCTGACGGATTCGCCGCGCTGGATCTCGCCCAAGCACTTTTACGATCACCGCGGTTCCGAGCTGTTCGACCGCATCTGTCAGCAGCCGGAGTACTACCCCACCCGCACCGAGGAGAGCATCCTCG
The DNA here is from genome assembly GCF_003385845.1 of Kushneria indalinina DSM 14324. Lineage (GTDB taxonomy): Bacteria > Pseudomonadota > Gammaproteobacteria > Pseudomonadales > Halomonadaceae > Kushneria > Kushneria indalinina. Next base: position 9,281 of record NZ_QRDJ01000009.1, read on the forward strand.
AGCAGTCGGTGGACGCCATCGCCGATCGCGTGGGCGGGGATATCGATCTGATCGAACTGGGCAGCGGCGCCTCCCACAAGATCCGGCTGCTGCTTGATGCCCTGCGCCCGCACCACTATGTGGGTGTGGATATCTCACGCGATTTCCTGCTGGAAAGCACCCGACGGCTGGCCGATGACTACCCCTGGCTGGCGGTCCACGCCCTGTGCGCCGATTTCACCGCGCCGTTCACCCTGCCCGAGCTTGAAGGCGACGCCCGCCCGGTGGTGTTTTTCCCCGGCTCCTCGATCGGCAACTTCACACCCCGGGAGGCCGGCGAGCTGCTTACGCGCGTGCATGACCAGCTGCCACCCGGCGGCGGCCTTCTGATCGGGGTGGATCGCATCAAGGGCCGTGACCGGCTGGAGGCTGCCTACAACGACGCCGCGGGCGTGACGCGCGAGTTCAATCTCAATTTGATCCATCGCCTGCGCGATGAGCTGGGCGCCGGCGTGTCGCCAGAGGACTTCGAGCATCTGGCCTTTTACAACGAGGCCGCCTCGCGCATCGAGATGCATCTCATCAGCCAGCGCGATCAGAGTTTCAGCCTGGACGACCAGATCATCACTTTGGCGGCCGGAGAGCACATTCACACCGAAAACTCGTGGAAGTACAGTCGCGAAGGTTTTGAAAAACTGGCAGGCCATGCCGGATTTACCCGGCGCGATCACTGGTGTGACGACGCGCAGCTCTTTGACGTGCACTACTTCGAACGTCCGGCCTGAAGGGGGAAGAAATGTCGTTGATGTTGTCAGACCGGAAAGCGGGTCTGCCCTTCGGGGTAGATCGTGAGCGTGATCAGGCGCTGTGTGAGCAGGTCGAGGCGCTGCTTTCGCAGATGACGCCGGAAGAGAAGATCGGCCAGATGAACCAGGTGGCCGGCAGCCGCGACACCACCGGGGCGCCGGCCAATACCGATATCGAGGCGGATGTGCGCGCCGGCCGGGTCGGCTCGGTATTTAACGCCTTCGGGGTCGAGTTCACTCGCGAGCTGCAACAACAGGCGATCGAGCACTCGCGCCTTGGCATCCCGCTGCTGTTTGGCTATGACATCATCCACGGCTTTCGCACCATCTTCCCGATCCCGCTGGGCCAGGCCGCCAGCTGGCATCTTGAGGGCATCGAACACGCCACCCGTATCATGGCCGAGGAAGGCGCGGCCGCCGGCGTACACTGGACGTTTGCGCCGATGGTGGATATCTCCCGTGACCCGCGCTGGGGCCGGGTGATGGAGGGCGCCGGGGAAGACGTCCTTCTGACCTCGCGGATCGCCCGCGCCCAAGTGCGCGGCATTCAGGGCAGCGACCCGGGCGCCACCGACACCCTGGCCGCCTGCGTCAAGCACTACGCCGCCTATGGCGCCGCCGAGGCCGGGCGCGAGTACAACACCGTCGACCTGTCCGAGTGGCGCCTGCGCGAGCACTACCTGCCGCCCTTTCTGGCCGCGCTTGAGGAGGGTTGCGCCAGCATCATGACGGCGTTCAACACCCTCAACGCCATCCCGGCGACCTGCCACCCGCTGCTGCTCGATCAGATCCTGCGCCGTGAGTGGGACTTTGAGGGCATGGTGGTCACCGACTACACCGCCGTGATGGAGCTTGAATGCCACGGCGTGGCCGAAGACGCAAGTGAGGCATCACGCAAGTCGGTCAACGCCGGCGTCGATATGGACATGCAGTCCGGCTACTTCGTGGAGACGCTGAGTGAACTGGTCCAGGGCGGTCAGGTCGATGAAGCGCGCATCGACGAGGCGGTGCGGCGGATTCTGTGGCTCAAGGCCGCCCTCGGGCTGTTCGACGACCCGTATCGCTATGCCGACAACGAGCGCGAAACCCGGTGCCTTATGAATGATGCCCACCGCCGCGCCGCCCGCGAACAGGCGCGTGAGTCGATGGTGCTGCTGAAAAACGACGGCCACGTGCTGCCGCTATCCGATCAGCACCGCAAGGTGGCGCTTATCGGACCGCTGGGCAACACGCCGCGCCTGCTGGGCTCCTGGCGCGGCAACGGCGATCACGACGACACCATCACGCTGCGCGAAGGCATCGCCAACCGGCTGGGGGAAGACGCGGTCATCCTCTGCGCCCAGGGCGCCTCCAACCAGATCGGTGAGAACGATACCGACGGCATCGAGGACGCGCTGGAGCTGGTTCGACAGGCCGATGCCGTGGTGCTGGCGCTGGGTGAGGATGAAGATTATGCCGATGAAGCCGCCAGCCGCGCCGATATCGGCCTGCCGGGCGCCCAGCTCGAACTGGCCCGCCGCGTGCTGGCAGAAGCCGGCGACACGCCCGTCGCCACGGTGCTCTTCAACGGCCGCCCCATGGACCTGACCGAGCTGGATACCATGGCGCCGGCCATTCTGGAGGCCTGGTGGCCGGGCACCGAGGCGGGCAATGCGGTCACCGACGTTCTTTTTGGCGACGTGAATCCCTCCGGCAGGCTACCGATGACCTTTCCGATCAGCGTCGGCCAGGTGCCGATCTACTACAACGCCTTCAACACCGGCCGGCCCAAGGGCGTCGATCCCAAATACGCCTCGCAGTATCTGGATATTCCCAACGCCCCGCTCTACCCCTTCGGCTTCGGACTCTCCTACACCAGCTTTGAGTACGGCCCGATCGAAACAGAGGCCACGGAGATCGCCCTGGAGGACACGCTTGAGGTGAGTCTCACCGTCACCAACACCGGCGAGCGCGAAGGCATCGAAGTGGTACAGCTCTACCTGCAGGACGTGAGTGCCAGCGTCGTGCGCCCGATTCGCGAGCTCAAGGACTTCCAGCGTCTTACACTGGCGCCGGGTGCCTGCGAGCTCGTCACCTTCCGAATCACGCCCGACATGCGCCACTTTCTAAACGCCGAACTGGAAAGTGTGCAGGAACCGGGGCTGTTCCGGGTGCAGATCGGCCGCTGTTCGCAAAGCGGTGAGGAGATCGAGTTTAGCGTGGCGTGACGGCTTCTCGACATCGAAAAGGCCGCCCGGCAATAGTGCCGGGCGGCCTTTTGGGTTTGACGATGTCATGAGGACTCGGCAGGCTCAAATGTCAGTTCTCATCCAGCCCGTTCGATATTGCTGCTGCCCCGAGCAGATATTGCAGGATATCAACAACCGGTATGCCGCCTCTCCTTGTGTAGATGAATGCCTGTGGGTAAACCGACAGCAAACACGCGCGTGGCCACGCCTGGCGTCATCCCCTTATCTTCTCGAACTCTTGCAATGACATCCCCCCGTCCATTGGACTGAACAGGGTCGCCAACAAGACGCAATCAGCGTACCCTCCCGCGGCGATACTCTCTGGCAACACACCTTCTGGCCGGGCAAGGTCACCGGATTCACCTGCGATGGAACATCTCATGGTTCGACTGCTGCGCACACATGTCCGCACCCTGCCGGGTCGCCGCCTTACTTCTGCTCTGGTGGCGGCCCTGCTCTGGATCACGTCCCTGGCCATGATGCTGACCGTGTGTCTGTCTCCGCATGCCGAAGCCGCCGGCGTATCCGAATCGTCGGCACTCGATCAGATTATCGAGCGTGGTACGCTCCGGGTGGGTACCACCGGGGACTACAAACCCTTCAGCTATCACACCAGCGATGATCGCTTCATCGGCCTTGACCCTGACATGGCCGCAGACCTTGCCGAGGCTCTGGGCGTCGAGCTTGAGCTGGTGCCGACCAGCTGGCCCACCCTGATGCAGGACTTTCACGACCAGCGCTTCGATATCGCCATGAGCGGTATCTCGGTCAATCTTGATCGCCAGAAAACCGCCTGGTTTTCCAGGCCCTACCAGCGCGATGGCAAAACGCCCATCACTTTGTGTGAGCGTCAGGCGGACTATCAGACCCTTGAGCAGATCGATCAGCCCGGCGTTCGCGTCATCGTCAACCCCGGCGGTACCAACGAGCGCTTTGCGCGCGGCAATCTGCAAAAGGCCACGATTGTCGATTATGACGATAACGTCACCATTTTCGATCAGATCGTTCAGGGCAAGGCGGATCTAATGATGACCGATGCCATCGAGACGCGCCTGCAGGCCAATCTGCATCCCGAACTGTGCGCCGTCCACCCCGATCAGCCGTTCAATTTTTCCGAAAAGGCCGTTCTGCTCCCGAAAGACATGGACCTCAAGTTCTTCGTCGATCAATGGCTGCGCCAGCTCAAGGAAAGCGGTTCGTTTGATGAGCAGCTTCAGCACTGGCTCGATCATGACTGGCCGCAACAGGCAGGCTGACAGGCGCACGCACGAATCAACCCACTCGGGGTGTCGCAGCAAGGCATTAAAAAAGCGCTCCCCGTCACGGGAGCGCTGCCATTGACCCGTCAGGGCGTCAGGCCTGTATGGTGCGCTGGATCTGTTCACCCAGCCCGTCGATGCCCAGACGCATGGTCTGCCCGGGGCGCAGATACACCTTTGGATTCTGCCCCATGCCCACACCGGGCGGGGTCCCGGTCGAGATCACATCGCCGGCCTGCAGACTCATGAAGCGGCTGAGATACGCCACCAGATGGGCCACGCCGAACACCATGGTGCTGGTCGAGCCGTTCTGGTAGCGGTGGCCATCCACTTCCAGCCACATGCCAAGATTACCGGGGTCCGGAATCTCATCGGCCGTGACCAGCCAGGGGCCGAGCGGGCCGAAGGTATCGCAGCCCTTGCCCTTGTCCCAGGTGCCACCGCGGGAGAGCTGAAATTCCCGCTCGGAGACATCGTTGACGACACAGTAGCCGGCCACATGACGCATGGCATCGGCTTCATCGATGTAGCGCCCGGGTTTGCCGATCACCACGCCCAGCTCGACCTCCCAGTCGGTGCTGAGGGAGTCGCGGGGAATTTCGATATCATCGTTGGGGCCGCAGATGGCACTGGTCCACTTGTTGAACACCACAGGCTCGGCGGGCAGCTCAGACCCGGTTTCGGCAGCATGATCGGCGTAGTTCAAACCGATGCAGATGAACTTGCCCACCCGCCCTACGCAGGGGCCGATGCGAGCGTCATCGTCCACCTTCGGCAGGCTTGCCACATCCAGTCGTGACAGTAGGGCGAGCTGCTCCGGCAGGAGGATATCGCCGGCAATGTCATCCACATGGCCGGACAGGTCACGCAGACTGCCATCATTGGCCACTATCCCTGGCTTCTCGGCACCCTTCGGTCCGAAACGCAATAGTTTCATGCAGTTCTCCCTGGTGAAGTAATACAGCATGTGGCGGCGATCAGCTGGACCAGCCGTCATTGATCATCTGAGTCGTCCCATGGCCGTGCACCTGGAGGATGTCATCACCCTCTTTTTTGATAGCTGAAAAAGGTATGCCGTATCGCGCTTTTTCATGGCATCAACGCCCACGAATTGAAAAAAGGCCCTGACGCCCCATCTCTCTGGTTCGCAACGCTTTATTGCTCTAAAAGGCTGCACAGTTTGATAACCTGGGTTAAGGAATAGCAGGGATCATTGACGGTAGCCTCACGCTTTAAAGCGTGATATCAATGCCTGAGCGTCTCCCTGCGCCATTGAAGGGGCCTTCGGCACCCTTTCCATGCGCTTTTGAATCGTTTGACCCCGGCATCTCCCCTCACTTCTTTATCAGACATTCGAACCGCTTGCGGTGCACAGAAGGCAGAGGCACATGAAAGACCTGAATCGTGTATTCAAACACTATCAGCAGCAGGTCGGTGGCAGGAATCCCCTGCACCCTCATCCCGCTCAGGAGCAGGGTTATGAGGCCGATCCTGACGAGCCGGCAGGCTTTGACGAAATCGCCCAGCGGGTTCTGATTCCTGCGATGGAGTGGGCACGCGATATCGCCAGTGGCAATCATTACGCCAGCGAGATTCACGTACACTGCCAGGACGAATCGAACACGCGCGACATCGAAGCGGTCGAGTTTCACCTGCTGCCGGTTCAGCACGTCACCATGAAAAAAGGCTTCACCAACTTCAATCATCTGCGCATCAGCCATGACCCCGATCATGACGGCCTGCGCATCGATCGAAGCTACATGAGACATCACCGTCATGAAGAACAGGGGGAATCCTGGATCTCCTGCGGTGATCTCACTCAGGACAAGGTGCAGGACATCATCGCGGACTTCATCGAGATGGTACTGGCCAACCAGCTCGACAACGAGGCCGATCCCAGTCTGGCTTCATTCTGACCCTTCCTCTTCTGTCACCGCCAGTTTCCGAGGCGTTTTTACCCCTCCCCGAGAAAACACCCGGAAACATGGTGCTCCCGGCCATGGCGCCGTTTTGTGCCGATAGTTGAAAACCTCTTTGCATATAAAAACTTTTTCTTATTCCTTTAAGAAAGGTTGCGGTACGCTGGGCGTATTCGGCGCCCGTAGGCGCAGCCTTGTTAATCAGGAGTCAACACATGACGGCTTTCAGGACACTGGCCCGCACGCTGGCCATCACCTCACTGGGACTGACCACCCTGCTGGGTACCGCAATGGCGGCTCAGGCCGACACCCTGCGGGTCGGCATGTCCGGTGGCTACTATCCCTTCACCTTTGTCGAGCGTGACAAGCTGCAGGGCTTTGAGGTCGATGTCATGAACGCCATCGGCGAACAGACCGGTGACGACATCCAGTTTGTGACCGCCAGCTTCTCGGGTCTGGCCGGCATGCTGGACTCCGGTCGTATCGACACCATCGCCAACCAGATCACCATCACGCCGGAACGTCAGGCCAAGTACGCCTTCTCCGCGCCCTATGTCTACGACGGCGCGCAGGTGGTAGTCAGAAAGGGCAACGACGACATTCACGGCGTCGAGGATCTCAAGGGCAAGACGGTCATCATGAACCTGGGCTCGAACTATGAAACGCTGCTCAAGGAGCTTCCCTACGCCGATGAGATCAACCTGAAGACCTATGAGTCCAACATCGAGCAGGATGTGGCGCTGGGCCGGGCCGATGCGTTTGTGATGGACCGCACCAGCGCCAGTCAGGTCATCAAGGACAAGCCGCTGCCGCTGCAGCTCGCCGGCCAGCCCTTCTCGAGAATCGAAAACGCCCTGCCGTTTCGTGACAACGAGGAAGGTCGTGCCCAGCGCGATCGCGTCAACCAGGCGCTCGAGACCCTGCGTGACAACGGCGAACTCAAGGCGATTTCCGAGAAATGGTTCGGTGGTGATATCACCGAAGCACCGCAGACCGAAGGCGCTGAAAAGAACAGCGACGACGCCTGATCAGCGCTATGCTCTGCCCATATGGCCCCGGCATGTCCGGGGCGTTTTGTTTTCCACCCTTCAGGTGTCTCGTGGACTTTGACGCGGGCCGCTCGTTTTAAAGCGCATCGCCATGCAAGCACTCAACCTTGATTACATGGCCGGGCTGGTGCCCGTCCTTCTGGGCTATCTCCCGCTGACGCTGGGCATGGCCGCCGCCGGCATGGTCTGCGCCCTGATACTGGCCTGCGGTCTGGCCGTCATTCGCGTCTCGCGTCTGCCGGTGCTGGATCAGGCCGCGAAGCTTTTCATCTCGTTTTTCCGTGGCACCCCGCTTCTGGTGCAGCTTTTTTTGTTCTATTACGGGCTGCCGCAGTTTCTCGCCTTTCTGGTCTCCATTAACGGCGTGACCGCCACCATCATGGGGCTGACGCTGCACTTTTCGGCCTACATGGCCGAATCGATTCGCGCCGCGATCACGGGCATTGATCGCAGCCAGACCGAGGCGGCCCAGTCGATCGGCATGACCAATGCCCAGACCATGCGTCGCATCATCCTGCCTCAGGCCACACGGGTGGCCACGCCCACGCTGATGAACTACTTCATCGACATGATCAAGTCGACCTCGCTGGCCTTTACGCTGGGCGTGACCGAGCTGATGGGCGCGACTCAGAAGGAAGCCGCCAGCAGCTTTCTCTACTTCGAAGCCTTTCTGGTGGTCGCGGTGATCTACTGGATCGTGGTCGAGGCGCTGTCCTGGTGTCAGAAGCGGCTGGAAAAACGTCTCAACCGGGCCTACCAGCGATGATTGCACTCAAGGGTATTACCAAGCGCTTCGGCGAACACACCGTGCTCGACGGGATCGACCTGTCACTGGAGCGCGGCGAAATCATCGTGGTGATCGGCCCGTCGGGTACCGGCAAGTCCACACTGCTGCGCTGCATCAACTTCCTTGAACACCCCGACGCCGGAGAGCTCACGGTGGGCGATCTGCACGTGGACGCCGCCCGCCCCGGCAAGGACGACATCCTGGGCCTGCGCCGGCGCACGGCGTTCGTGTTTCAGAACTATGCCCTCTTTGCCCACAAGACGGCGCTGGAGAACATCGCCGAGCGCATGATCGTGGTCGAAGGGCTGTCAAAAAACGAGGCGCACGCTCGCGCCCGCGAGATTCTCGAGCGCATCGGCCTTGCCGACAAGGCCGATGCCTACCCGGCGGCGCTGTCCGGCGGACAGCAGCAGCGTATCGGCATCGGCCGCGCCATGGCCGCAAAAGCCGAGGTTATTCTCTTTGACGAGCCGACCTCGGCGCTGGACCCGGAGTGGGTCGAAGAAGTGCTGGCGCTGATGAAGCAGCTCGCCGCCGAGCAGCAGACCATGATCGTGGTCACCCACGAGATGCAGTTTGCCCGCGAAGTCGCCGATCAGGTGGTGTTCATGGATGGCGGGCGCATCGTCGAACAGGCGCCGCCGTCCGAGCTTTTCACCAATCCGAAGGACGAGCGCACCCGCAGCTTCCTGCGCAAGGTGCTCTCCGGCAACGCACCGGCCGCCACCTGACAGCGTGCCGTATCAATCCGCAGGCGCGTCCATGAGTTCGCGATAGCGCAGCTGATCTTCATGCATCCGGCGATAGACGCGGTACTTGGCGTCAAAAAACCCGGCGCGCGTGGCATCCGGCGAGATGGTTTGCGCCGTGGCGCTCATGGCCGCCGCCGCCTCGCGCAGCCCGGCATGATCACCGCAGGCGGTGGCCGCCAGCATGGCGCTGCCCAGCAGCACCGTCTCGCGCTCCTCGGGCAGCTCGATCACAAGCCCGGTGGCATCGCTTAACTCCTTCAGCCAGCGCACGTTCTTGAGCGCCCCGCCGCACAGGCGCAGCCGCTTGATGGCATGGCCGTGGGCGTTGAGCGTCTCGACAATATGACGCGTGCCCAGGCTCACTGCCTGCAGCGTGGCCAGATAGCGCACCGCCAGCCCATCGATGTCCCGGCCCAGATCCAGCCCGCTGATCATGCCCTTGAGCGAGGCATCCGCCAGCGGCGAGCGGTTGCCGTGGTGATAGTCCAGCAGGTGCAGATGCCGGGTCAGCTCGTCGCGGCTGTCTTCCTCCAGTGCGGCCAGGCGGCGATTGAGCAGTTCGAAATGGCTGATGTCGGCGCGCTCGGCCTCCTTCATCAGCGCCTCACCCGCGCCGCTATCGGCAATGACGTGATCGATCAGCGCCCCCACCGCGCTCTGCCCGCCCTCGTTGATCCAGCCATCCGGCAGCACCGCGCCCCAGTAGGGTCCCCAGACGCCCGGCACGAAACAGGGCTCATGAGAGAAGGCGATATGACAGGCCGAGGTGCCTGCGATCACTGCCAGACTACCCTCCGGGTCTTCCCCCAGCATGCCGAGGGCCCCGGCGTGGGCGTCGATCAGCCCGGTGGCCACCACTGTTTCCTCTGACAACCCCATCGCCTCGGCGGCTTCAGGGGAGAGCGTGCCGGCCCGGGAACCGGGCGCGCGAATGGCGCCCTGCATCGCCGGGCGCGACATCAGCTCATCCAGCCCCAGACGCTCGAGCAGGTCCTCCGGCCAGCGGCCTTCATGGGCGAGATAAAGCCACTTGCAGACCTGGGTACACACGCTGCGCTCCGGCTCATGGGCGCCGTCCAGATCGCCGATGGCGCGCGCCACCATGAAATCGGCCAGGTCGAGAAAGAGCGCGGCCCGCTCGAACTGATCCGGCCGATGGCGGTTGAGCCACAACAGCTTGGGCAGCTCCAGCTCCGGGCTGACCTGACCGCCGATGTAGTCCAGCGCCGGATGCCCGGTGGCGGCGATCTCGTCAGCTTCCTCGATGGCGCGATGGTCCATCCACATGACGATGTTGTGATCATCGTCACTGTCTGTTGATTCCGAGCCCGGAGACACCGACACCGGCGCGCCCTGATCATTCAGCGCCACCAGCGAACAGGTGGCGTCAAAGCCGATCGCCCGCACCGATTTCCCGTCGATGCCGGCCTCACTGACGGCCGCTCGCACCGCCGCCACGCACTGCGACCAGATATTGTCGCTGGACTGCTCGACGAAGCCGGAACGCGGGCGGTACTGCGCGATCTCGCAAGCCGCCTGCGCCAGACAGCGCCCGCCCTCGTCAAACACGCCGGCCCTGACGCTGGCCGACCCCACATCGATTCCCAGGTAATAGGCGCTCATGACGGCTCCTGATAATGGCGTGGCGCTACCCTGCCACAGTGTGAATGACCTGCCCTGCCGACCTTGGTCCAATCACCCAAAGGTGAATTGCCAGTGTGTGCAAAACACAGCTAAATGGCCAATGACAACGTTAACATTGGCGCGTTAGCCCACGGCTGCATGACAACAGGGCCCGCGCGCGTTATCCACTGCGCATGGCACGCGCCATGCCGTCATGATCTGCCGGGGAAGATGCCATGCCTATCACGATTCCGCACGCCAAAGGCCTTCTGGGCGCCGCACTTGTCAGCGCCCTGCTTGCCATACCTGCCGCTCAGGCCGCCGAAACCGGCGACAAGGCCGACGATGAGCTTGTCATCGGCATGTCCTTTCAGGAGCTCAACAACGTCTACTTCGTGACCATGCAGCGTGCGCTGCAGGAAGCGGTCAACGAGATGGGCGCCAGCCTCGTGTTCACCGACGCCCGCCACGACATCGCCAAGCAGATCAACGACGTCGAGGACATGCTTCAGCGTGGGGTCGATATCCTGCTGCTCAATCCGACCGACTCGGTGGGCATTCAGTCCGCGGTCATGTCGGCCCATGACGCCGGCGTGCCGGTGGTCGCGGTGGATGCCCAGGCCGAAGGCCCGATCGACGGCTTCGTGGGCTCGAAAAACTTCGATGCCGGCTACAAGGCCTGCCACTACATGGGCGAGCAGCTCGGCGGTGAAGGCAAGGTCGCCATTCTTGATGGCATCCCGGTCATCCCCATTCTGGAGCGGGTCGAGGGCTGTCAGAAGGCATTGGGCGAGTTCGAAAGCATCGAAGTGGTCGACAAGCAGAACGGCCATCAGGAGCGCTCCACCGCCATGAACGTCACCGAGAACATGCTGCAGGCCCATCCGGATCTGGCCGGCATCTTCAGCGTCAACGACGTGGGCTCGCTCGGCGCGCTGGTCGCCATCCAGTCCTCCGGCATGGATGTAAAACTCGCAAGCGTTGATGGCAACCCGGAAGCGGTCAAGGTGCTGGCCCAGCCCAATTCGCCGCTGATCGCGATCGCCGCCCAGCACCCCGCCACCATGGTTGTCCAGGCTCTTGAGCTGGCCGTGAAAAAGTACCGCGGTGAAGAGTCTCCCAGTGAGGTGCCGATCGACGTGACCCTGGTCACCGCCGACAACGCCAAGGAATTCACCTGGTAATTCGTGCTCACCGGCAACCCTGACCGGCCGCGCCCCGGCGCGGCCTGGAGGCTCCCATGGCCCTGCTTGCACTGGAGAAGGTCAGCAAACGGTTCCCCGGCGTGCGTGCGCTCAATGAGGTGAGCCTGCAGGTCGAGGCCGGCGAGATTCACGCTCTGCTGGGCGAAAACGGCGCCGGCAAGTCGACGCTGATGAAGATTCTCTGCGGCATCCACCAGCCGGATAGCGGCGAGATTCTGATCGATGGCACGCCACAGCACTTCTCGAGCTACCGCCGCGCCTGCGCCGCCGGGGTCGGCATCGTCTTTCAGGAGTTCAGCCTGATCCCGGGGCTTTCCGTGGTGGACAACATCTTTCTGGGCCGCGAACCGCGCAATCGCCTCGGGCTGATTCGCCACGGCGTGATGCTCAAACAGGCCAACGCGCTGTTTGAGCGCCTGGATATCGACATCGACCCGCAGATTCACGTGCACCATCTGAGCGTGGCCGATCAGCAGTTTGTCGAAATCGCCAAGGCGCTGTCACTCAACGCCCGCGTGCTGGTCCTCGATGAGCCCACCGCCCCGCTCACCCCCACCGAGGTCGAGCGGCTGTTTACCATCATGCGCCAGCTGCGCGAACAGGGCGTGGCGATGGTGTTCATCTCTCATCACATGGAAGAGATTTTCGAGATCTGCGACCGCGTCACCGTGCTGCGCGACGGCGAATACGTCACCACACTCGAAGTGGCGGACACCGACGCCGGCGCGCTGGTCGAGCTGATGGTCGGCCGACGGGTCGACAACATCTTTCCCGACCACCACTCCCACGCCGATTCGGACGACATCGTGCTCGAGGCCCGCATCCGCATGGCCGGGCGCAAGCATACCGACTATATCCAGCTGGCCCGCGGCGAGATTCTGGGCTTCGCGGGTCTGGTTGGTTCTGGACGCACTGAAATGGCACTCGCCATGATTGGCGCCCAGCCGGTCACCGAACGGCAAATGCAGCTTGAGGGTCACAAGGTAACGCTCAAATCACCGGCCGATGCCCTTAAGCGCGGTATCGGCCTGTTGCCGGAAAACCGCAAGCAGCAGGGACTGATCCTGCCCTTCACCTGCGCGGACAACATCACCCTCAACCATCTCAAACATTTTCAGACACGACCGCCCTTTATCAGCCGGCGCCGCGAGCGCGAGGCGGTCGAGGCATTGATGGACCGGGTGCGGGTCAAGGCGCCCGGCAGTGACACCGTGGTGGGTACGCTCTCCGGCGGCAACCAGCAAAAGGTGGTGATCGCCCGCTGGCTGGAACGCGGCTGTCGGGTGCTGATCTTTGACGAGCCCACCCGCGGCATCGATGTCGGCGCCAAGTCCGAGATCTATGCGCTGATGAAAACGCTTACCGCCCAGGGCATCTCGATTGTCATGATCTCCTCGGAGCTGCCCGAGATTACCGGCCTGTGCGACCGGGTGCTGGTGTTCAACCACGGCCACGTGGTGGCGGCACTGTCAGGCGACGAGATCGAGGCCGGCACCATCATGACCCACGCCACCCGCCAGATTTCTCTCGACAACCCCACGGGGTCCACGGATGAATCGGTGGCCACCCTGGAGCGCGCCTCATGAGCACACCAACATCCGACGCCAATCCCCAGCCCCGACGCCAGCGCCGCTCGCGCGCCTCGCGCCTGCTGCACTCGCCGGTCTTCTTCCCGCTGGTCGGGTTTATCGCCGTGTTCATCGTCATGGCGCTGGCCAATGACAACTTTCTGCTGCCCAACAACCTCACCAACGTCGCCCGCCAGGGGGCGATCATCGCCATCATTGCGGTGGGCATGAGCTTTGCGATCTTCACCGGCGGCATCGATCTGTCAGTGGGACCGGTGATGGCGCTGTCCGGCACCATCATGGCGGGACTGATGGCCGCCGGCTGGCCGCCCACCGTGGCGGTCATCATGGGGCTGTTGCTGGGCATGGTCTTTGGCGCCTTCAACGGCGCCTGCGTGGCCTTTGCCCGCATGCCGCCAATTATCGTCACGCTGGCCACCATGGGCATCGCCCGCGGGCTGGGGCTGATCTACACCGGCGGCTACCCGATCTCCGGGCTGCCGGCCGGCTTTTCGTTCTTTGGCCGCGGCGAGGTGGTGGGCATTCAGGTGCCGATCCTGATCATGCTGCTGGTCTATCTGGTCGCCTATGTGGTGCTGCACCACACCTCCTTTGGCCGCTACGTCTACGCCATTGGCGGCAACGAGGAAGCCACCCGCCTGACCGGCATTCGCGTGCCGCGCTACAAGCTGCTGGTCTACACCATCAGCGGCCTGACCGCGGCGATTGCAGGCCTGGTGATCACTTCCCGCCTGATGAGCGGCCAGCCCAACGCCGGCACCGGCTTTGAACTCGATGCCATTGCCGCGGTGGTGCTCGGCGGCGCGGCGATCGCCGGCGGGCGCGGCGCGATTCTCGGCACTCTGGTCGGCGCCATGCTGCTGGCGATTTTGAACAACGGCCTCAACCTGATGGGCGTGTCGCCCTACCTTCAGGATGTCGCCAAGGGGACCATCATTTTGCTGGCCATCTATATCGGGCGCGGCCGCAATGCCTGAGCCCTGCCACCTGTTTTTAAACCTCGTTGCCACCGGAGTCCGACCATGAGCGATACCACGGCTACCCCCAACACCATGCAGGCGGTGGTGTGCCACGCCCCCAACGACTACCGACTGGAGTCGGTGCCCCGACCGACCGCCGGGCCGGGAGAAGTGATTCTGAAAATCGGCGCCTGCGGCATCTGCGCCAGCGACGTGAAGTGTCGCGGCGGCGCCGAGATGTTCTGGGGTGGCAACGGCCAGCCTGCCTGGGTGAAGGCGCCGGTGGTGGCCGGTCACGAGTTCTTCGGTGAAGTCATCGAGATGGGCCCGGGCGCGGAGGAACACTTTGACGTGCGCGTGGGCGACCAGGCGATCGCCGAGCAGATCGTACCGTGTGGCAAGTGCCGCTACTGCGACGGCGGCCACTACTGGATGTGCGAAGTGCACAACATTCTGGGCTTTCAGCATGAAGTCGCCGAGGGCGGCATGGCCGAGTACATGCGCATCCCGGCGAAGGCGCGTCTGCACCGCATTCCGGAGAGCCTTAACCTGGCCCAGTCCGCCTTTATCGAACCGCTCGCGTGCGGCATTCACGCCGTCAACCGCGGAGACATTCAGCTTGATGACACCGTGGTGATCGCCGGTGCCGGCCCGATCGGCCTGGCCATGGTGCAGGTCGCCCGGCTCAAGACGCCGAAGCAGCTGATCGTGGTCGACATGATCGATGAGCGCCTGGCACTGGCCAAGCGGTTTGGTGCCGACGTGGTGCTCAACCCCTCAAGGGATGACGTCAACGCCCGCGTGAAGGAACTCACCGGCGGCTACGGCTGCGACGTCTACATCGAAGCCACCGGCGCGCCCAGCGGCGTGCGTCAGGGCCTCGAGATCATCCGCAAGCTGGGGCGCTTTGTGGAGTTCAGTGTGTTCGGCAAGGAGACCACGGTGGACTGGTCGATCATCGGCGATCGCAAGGAGCTCGACGTGCGCGGCGCGCACCTCTCTCCGCACACTTTCCCGGTGGCGATCGATCTGATGGCGCGCGGACTGGTGACCACCGACGGTATTGTCACCCACGAGCTGCCGCTGGCAGAGTTCGAGGAAGGCTTTCGCATGGCGACCGCCGCTGAATCCATCAAGGTACTGCTGGTACCGTAAGCGAGGACACGATGAGCGAGACCCTCACCACCACCCAATACGCCGGCCTCAGGGGCCGGCGCTATCTGGTCACCGGCGCGACCAGCGGCATCGGCCAGGCCGTGGCGCTGGCTCTGCGCGAGCAGCACGCCGAGGTCGTCGCGCTGGGGCGCAACCCCGAGGCGCTGGCCGCACTGCAAGAGGCCGGCTGCACCACCTGCACTCTCGAGCTGACCGACACCGACGCGCTTGAGCATGCCATCACCGAGCACGGCCCCTTTGACGGGCTGGTCAACAGCGCCGGCATCACCCACGTGGAACCGGCCCTGACCCTGCCGCCGGAAGCCATCGACCACGTCTTTCACACCAACGCCCGCGCCGCCGCCATGGCGGCGCGCTGCGTGGCGCGCGGCATGATCGACGACGGTCGTAGCGGCAGCATCGTCAACGTCTCAAGTCAGGCCTCCCTGGTGGGGCTGGATGATCATTTGGCCTACAGCGCCTCCAAGGCGGCGATGGACGCCATCACCCGGGCGCTGTGTCTGGAATGGGGCACCAATGAGATTCGGGTCAACAGCGTCAACCCGACCGTCACGCTCACGCCCATGGCGCAGAAGGTGTGGTCGGAGCCTGAAAAGCGCGACCCGATGCTGGCGGCCATACCGCTGCACCGCTTTGCGGAGCTTGCCGATGTGGTCGAACCGATTCTGTTTCTGCTCAGCGACGGCGCGGGCATGATCAGTGGGGTGTGCTTGCCGATCGATGGGGGGTATACGGCGAGGTAGGGGGTTGGGCTGGTGCTTTGGGGCAGATGCCTCAAAGCAAATAGAATTGGGCGAGTGGGAGTAACACTGTGAAGCAAGAGGATAGGAAAAAAGGACTTACTTGCTTCTCTCGCCCAAGTACCAGGTAAAGCCCAGCAGATAACCATCCGAATCCTGAACAAGGCTCGCGCTGGCCCGACAGGATTTCGCCCTCGTCGTACCAGTTCTCTTGTATGTCTCGATACAACGGCACACCGACGGCCTTGAGGCGCGCTCTATTGTGATTTTTCGTCAGGCTTAGCATCGACCACCATCACGCTATAAGACTGTGGAAGGAGTTCTTTTACCTCCGCAACTGAATAACCTTTCGCATGGAATGTCTCCCCCTCTTTGGTGGTAATAATTACCTCTCTGCTATTTCTGGACTCGATCCAAGTAACAATTACCTTTGCGATTGCATTCCAAGGCATGGCGTCAGAAACAGCGCTGACTATTTCCTTGAACCCAGAGCCTTGGGGGGCCGTAGAAAACATAACAACTCGACTGTGAGCGATGCCGGCCTCGTCTAAAGCATGAAGAAAGGATGATGCACCATTCTTAAACATCGTTAACTCTAAAACACTTATACTCTTTTCTTTCATAAGCACTCCACTTTACGCCATAGAACTTATTACGTGACAAAAAGTGCAACATCAACAATCACATCATCATTTTTTAAAAAACTTAACGTCGAAAATCACGGAGAAACATCTAATAAAAGAATTTTAATCTAATCACCCCCAACTGCGCAGTCTGCTTTTCACAAATTAAATGCAATAAAAAAAGTCGATTTAACCATTCACTTTACACAGCTGTGACTTGCTTACAAGCCATAGCCTTAAGTCATGATTACGAAATTTTTTGACAGATGATACAGAAGAATTGATTTCTTTTTCACTTATCTCTTTGGCCTCAAAGATACCAAAAGCCAATAACATATCATCAGCTTTATAGCTATTAAACAATTCCACATCAGAAGACCATATAGACACATTAACCGCATCCAATATTCCTTCCTCATTTTTCTTATACGGGCCAATTAAATTTATAACTAAAAACTGACCGTTTTTTCCATCGATAATTTTTACAGACTTAACAGTTCCAACAATTGCGACAGGAACAGAAACGGTTGCTTCACGTACATTTGAGTAACATCTAAAAAAATCCTTATCTTCATAATAAAAGTCTTTCCATGGAAGACGAGTACCATCAAAAACTAGTTCTAGCAGATTTTCTATATCTTTATCTTCTTCGCAAAGTGACCGAACCCTCAACACCTTTACAGCACTATTAATATAAGACCCGAGCTTTTTTCCCGACTTTACGTATTCTTTATCTTCGTTTTCCTTTTGATTATATGGGCCTCTTTTTCTTTTTTCTCTTGCCAAATTTTGTAGCTCTTTAATAGCTTTTTTTACGGCTAAAAGCCGCAACTCGAATTTACCTGACTCTGTTTGAGCTAAAAAGTTTTCATCAGACTCTCTAGCAATTATCTTTACCTGACCTTTAATATTGTATCTGCATTCTGGCCCATGAGCGTTGCCTGTTTTTAACCTAAAGTATGGATTCACAAAAACAATATTGTCACCCACCTCACGTGTAAAACCATTTACGAAACTAACTTTGGCATTACAGAACTCGCATTCAAGAGGAGAGGTATAATCTAATCTTTCAGCTATAGATATAGTAACCTCTTTACTTTTGCTATCTATAGCAGCAGGCATTTTTGAAGCCATATCAATTCCAGATTTTATTTTTGATCATGTTTAATTATTTCAGTTGCGGCAGGTATTGTAAGTGATAGCTTACGATAATCTATACCCCTAAAAAACAGCGCCAGTCGCAGCGCCAATAACCGATACAACAGCGGGATGCTCTAATAATTTACGTAGCATCCCTTTAGCTTCCTCTTTCTGCTCGGATGAAAGATCTGCAGACTCGATTTTTTTAACCAAGGCTTCAAAGGAATTCACAATATTCTGGGTATTGTAGTCGCCGACCTGAACCGATTGGGCTCCATGAATATTGATCGTGTGCGCAGGTTTTTGTATTTCAGATTGTCCGCCTTTGCGATACTTGACTTGATAATGTGCGCCCATGCCAGTTACACCACGCTTATAGAAGGTAACTTCAGTGACTATGCAACGCTCGTCTTTATCACTGGGCAGTTTACGAAGAATTATGTCGCCCTCTTCTACATCTGCTTTCTCATCGAGAATAAAAATAGTCTTGCCAGGAAACGCGGCCTTATATGGACCGATTACAGATCCATCTTTCTTTTCAACTCGAGCTTCATCCTCGTACTCTTTCAAAAGACTCATAATTTCCTCTTTTTGGTAGGCTCGCTTATTGATTTGAGAGTGCATATGCGCTTAAAAACGAGGCAATGTGTACTCTGGATCGGCTATCAAACCTGATATAGTAGATAGCAACCTTACTACATGGCTCGGAGCTACGGATTATCGAAATTTGCCGGCTGCCTTCATACGTTAGTCCTTGCGTAAGCTCTATTAATCCAAGCCATCTCTAGTAGCATCTACTTAATGTAACTACCTATTATACCGAGAGCAACGCTAACCAAAGTCTGAGGTGACTTTTCTACTGCCGTGTGTTGGCAGTTATTGCTGATAGAGTTATAGCGAGATCGATAATGGGACCGGCGTATAGCGACAGCCAAAACAAAAACGCCCACTCGAAAGTGGGCGCCATGCACAACATGATGACCTGTCATCAGCGTTTAGCGTTCGCCGCCCGCCAGGCGTGCAGCTTCTTGTAGCTCGTGATCAAACGCTGATGCCGGTCAATGCCTGCCAGATTCATGTTGGTTTCGGTGAGACCGTAAAAGCGCACGTCGCCGTTGATCGAGCCGACCGCGGCGAGAATCTTCTCCTCGCCGAACATGCGCGAGAGGTTCTTGTGGTAGTCCTCGAACTCAAGCTCGTCATCGATGGCGATCTCGAGCACCGCGGTGAGCGCCTGATAGAACAGGCCGCGGTCGCGGGTGTTGTCGTTGAACTGCAAGAACATCTGCGTGCGGTCGAGCGCTTCCTCGTACTGCCCCAGCGCGAGGCTGATCAGAAGCTTCAGCTCGGCGATCGTCAGCTCCGACCAGACGGTATTGTCGTCAAACTCGATGCCGATCAGCGTGACGATCTTCATCTGCTCGTCGAGCTCGCTCTCCTCCAGCCGCTCGAGAAGGTCCGCAAGCTGCTCATCTTCCAGCGCGTGCAGGTTGAGGATGTCCTCGCGGTAGTTGAGCGCCATGTTGGTGTTGTCCCACACCAGATCATCCACCGGATAGACCTCGGAGTAGCCCGGCACCAGAATGCGGCACACCGGCGCGCCCAGGTCCTCATGGTGGGTCACGTAGGCCTCATGGCCGTCTTCCGCGAGAATCCCGAACAGCCGCTCGGCCTCCTCGTTCGTCGCGCCGGAGAAGTCCCAGTCGCAGAACGCAACATCCGCGCGGGCGCTGAAAAAGCGCCAGGAGACCACGCCGGAGGAGTCGATGAAGTGCTCGACGAAGTTGTTCGGCTCCGTCACTGCCTGGGAGTTGAAGGTCGGCTGGGGCAGATCGTCCATGCCTTCAAAGCTGCGGCCCTGCAGCAGCTCGGTGAGGCTGCGCTCGATCGCGACCTGCAGGCTCGGATGCGCGCCGAAGGAAGCGAACACGCCGCCGGTGCGCGGGTTCATCAGCGTCACGCACGCGACCGGGTAGCGCCCGCCAAGCGAGGCATCCTTCACCAGTACCGGAAAACCCTGGGCTTCGAGTGCATCGATGCCGGCCTTGATGCCGGGGTAGCGCGCCAGCACCTCCTCGGGCACGTCCGGCAGGGCGATTTCCTGCTCGATGATCTGACGCTTTACCGCCCGCTCAAAGATTTCCGACAGGCACTGCACCTGGGCTTCCGCCAGCGTGTTGCCCGCGCTCATGCCGTTGCTGAGATACAGATTCTCGATCAGGTTCGAGGGGAACCAGACCGTTTCACCGTCCGAGTGGCGGGTGAACGGCAGCGCAACGATGCCGCGATCACGACGCCCGGAGTTGGTGTCGATCAGGTGCGAGGCGCGCAGCTCACCGTCCGGATCGAAGATCGCCCGGCAGTGGTCATCCAGCACGCCTTCCGGCAAGGCGTCATCTTCGCCCGGCTGGAACCAGCGCTCGCTGGGGTAATGGACGAAATCGCTGTTGGCGATCTCGGTGCCAAAGAACTGATCGTTGTAGAAGAAGTTGCAGGACAGGCGCTCGATGAACTCGCCCAGCGCCGAGCACAGCGCGGCTTCCTTGGTCGAGCCCTTGCCGTTGGTGAAGCACATCGGCGATGCCGCATCGCGGATGTGCAGCGACCAGACGTTGGGCACGATGTTGCGCCAGGAAGCGATCTCGATCTTCATCCCCAGGCGCTCGAGAATGCCGGTCATGTTGGCAATGGTCTGCTCCAGCGGCAGGTCCTTGCCCTCGATCCAGGTGCTCTCCCCTTCGCCATCCTCTCCAGCCGTGCCGCCCATCAGCAGCGCCTGGGCATCCTCATCGATGTTATCGACCACCTCGATCTGGAACTCGGGGTTGTTCTGGATCACCCGCTTGACCGAGCAGCGCTCGATCGAGCGCAGAATGCCGGTGCGGTCCTTCTCGGAGATGTCGTCCGGCAGCTCGACCTGAATGCGAAAGATCTGGTTATAGCGATTGTCCGGGTCGACGATGTTGTTCTGGGAGAGCCGGATGTTCTCGGTCGGGATCTCGCGGGCGTTGCAGTACACGCGCACGAAGTGCCCCGCACACAGCACCGTGGAGGCCAGAAAGTAATCGAACGGGCCGGGCGCGGAGCCATCGCCCTTGTAGCGAATCGGCTGGTCGGTGAGGACGGTGAAGTCATCGAACTTCGCCTCCTGACGGAGGTTGTCGAGATAGTTGACCTTGATTTCCATGAGGCAGAACCGGATTGGTGACGGGTGACGCGCGGGGCGAATTACCCGCCATTATCCGGATTTGAGGAGGGTGTGTCTTGGGAGAGGGTCAGCGCTTCTGGATCATTGGCGATTAGCGTTTTCTTCCGCCACCTGACGAAGCGCATCGACCAGCACATCGGCGGGCTGGGCGCCGGAAATCAGGTAGCGGCCATCGAGGATGAAGCCCGGCACGGCGCTCACGCCTGCATCCATAAATTGCTGCTGTGCCGCTCGAACCTCGTCCGCGTACTGATCAGAGCGTGCGATGGCCTCGGCAGCGTCACCGTCAAGTCCAACCGCGATCGCCTTCTCGCGCAGAACCTCCGGGTCTGACGGGTTTTTCGCCTCACCGAAGTAGGCCTCAAACAGTGCCAGCTGCAGGGGTGTCGCTCGATTCTGGGTTGCGGCCCACGCCAGCACGCGATGGGTATCGAACGTATTGTTCGCTCGACGTTCAACGGCGCCACGGAAATTCAATCCAAGTTCTTCAGCCACCGCCATGATCTCACGCTGGGACTGCTCCATGGTGGCCGCGTCCTTGCCGTACTTGCGACATAGGTGTTCCAGAATCGGCTCACCCTCGGGCGGCATATCCCGGTTGAGCTCGAAGGGCTGCCAGACGAGCTCCACGTCGATCTCGCCATCAAGCGTTTCCAGTGCCTGCTCCAGGCGACGATAACCGATCGCGCACCACGGGCAGGCGACATCGGATACCAGGTCAATTCTCAACTTTTCCATGATGGATCCCTTCGTCAGTTTCCGGGAAAGGCTCGGCGCTACCAGAAAAAAACGCCACCAAAAACCGCGCCGAGGCGCGGTTTTCATTTCAAACTCTGGCAGCGGGCAGTGCTTACAACCCTTCCTCCAGCAGCTGCGGGGCGAAGTAGGTCATGATCAGATCGGCGCCGGCGCGGCGCATGGAACCCAGCGTTTCACGCACCACGGCGGATTCATCAATCACGCCCTGGGCGGCGGCGAACTTGATCATCGCGTACTCGCCGCTGACCTGATACGCCACCAGCGGCAGCAGGCTGTTGCGGCGGATGTCGGCCATGATGTCCAGATACGCCAGTGCCGGTTTGACCATCAAAAAATCCGCGCCTTCGGCCTCATCGGCAAGCGATTCCCTGAGCGCTTCGCGGCGGTTCATCGGGTCCATCTGGTAGGTCTTGCGATCGCCCTTGAGCTCAGTGCCGGCAGCTTCGCGGAACGGGCCGTACAGCGCGGAGGCAAGCTTGGTGGAATACGCCATGATGGGGATGTCTTCAAAGCCCGCCTCATCGAGCGCTTCGCGGATCGCCGCGACCTGACCGTCCTGCGCGGACGACGGCGCGATAATGTCGGCGCCGGCTTTGGCAGCCTGCACCGCCTGAATGCCGAGGTTCTTGATGGTCAGGTCGTTGTCGACCGTGTTGCCCTTCAGGATGCCGCAGTGACCGTGGCTGGTGTACTCGCAAAAGCAGATGTCCGGAATCACCACCAGCTCCGGCGCGGCTTCCTTGATGATGCGCACCATGCGCGCCACCATGCCGTCTTCCTTCAGGGCGTCGCTGCCAGTCTCATCCTTGTGATGGGAAATGCCGAACGGCATGATACTTCTCAGCCCCAGCGCGCTCAGGCGTCGGGCTTCATCAGCCAGTCTGCTTTCCGGGATGCGGGACTGCCCCGGCATGCCCTCGATCGGCGTGAATTCGTCGGTGTCTTCTTCAACGAAGATCGGATAGACCAGGTGTTCGGCTTTCAGCGAGGTTTCACGCACGATGTCGCGAAGGGCGCTGCTTGAGCGCAGGCGACGAAGACGGGCCTGGGGAAACTGGGCCGGCATGGGCTCTCCTTGAGGCGATGAAAAACGATTCAGATCTCAAGTATAGCGCCGTGCACGGATGAGGTCAGGGTAACGGGGGCATAGGGCCGTGCTATCAGCGGTCAGTGGACTGCACGCCTCTCCCGTGGGGCTTTCCCGCCACGTGCCAGCGAAAAATGCCGACTCAGGGGTGAGTGTTTACTCAAGTTATGTTGTCAGGCATCACGACTGTCTACGATGAGCACCGATTCCAGCCACTTGCCTGCCAACGCCGAATGTGCCCTTTTCGTCTCGACGCTGCGCCCTTGCGCGGCGTTTTGTCGATGATGGCCAACGCATCGCAAATACCCATCAAGCGCCGTGCGCCTGCGGCCATGTCGCACGCATCACCCCCTTGAGACACCAGCAGCCACACTCATTCATTCGTCCAGCGATTACCATCACCGTGTCATCACCTCAGCGAAGATTACTCTACACATGACAGCCAGGCATGAGACCACCCGGGAACAAGAGCGCTCCTGCTGGGTACTGGGCATTTTACCCGCACCGGAACTGCCCACGCGTATCGTCGAAAAAATTCGGGAGCGCCTGAACGAGCGACTCTCACGCCAGGTCGCCAGCGATAACGACTGGCGTATCGAGACCGTTACCGACCCGATGGTTGGCACCGACGAGGACGCTGATGACATCCTGAATGAAGCCGAACGCTTCAAGCGTGAGCACGGCTGGACCTACGTGGTGTGTTTGACGGACCTGCCCCTGTTTCACAGTGGCAAGCCATTGGCGGCCAGTGCCAGCGGCAACCGCGGGGTAGCAATTCTGTCTCAACCGGCACTGGGGGCGTCACCGATCGCCCGACGCGTGGAAGAGGCAATTATTCAGCTGGTCAGCGAGCTGCACTTCGGTAGCTCTCCGGAAGGGCGAAGCACCTACTGCCAGTACCACGATAAAACTCGGCGGGGCCAGCGCAAGGAAGCCGAGCGGCTGGTCAAACGGCGGCTGTCTGAATGGGTGGCACCCTTTGTTAGATGCGACATCTGTCAGAAAAACAGCGACCTCGACGTGCGCTTCATCGCCCGCTTCAAAGTGCCCGGCTATTTCAAGCTGATCGGCGGCATGGTCCGGGCCAATCGTCCATGGTCGATTTTCCCGGCCTTTCGCCGCATCGGTGCCGCCGCCTTCGCGACCGGCGCCTACGGGATGATTTTTAACTCGATGTGGCGACTGGCCGACAGCTACGAGCCATGGCGTTTTTTGATCCTGATGCTGCTTTCCATGTTCGCCATGGTGATATGGATCATGATCGATCACGGCCTGTGGGAGCCGGTGCGCCACAAGGACGCGTTTTCCAACGCCAATCTTTACAATATCGCCACGGTCAGCACGCTGAGTATCGGGGTGCTGTTTTATTACCTTCTGCTGACGCTATTGTTCTTTGCCACGGCCTTTCTTTTTGTGCCATCGGCGGTCATGGGGCAAACGCTTGGCCATGAAGTCGGCGCACTTGAGTTTGCCGCGCTCGGATGGCTCGCCGCCTCGCTGGCAACCGTCGGCGGTGCGCTGGGGTCCGGGCTTGAAAGTGACGACACCGTGCGAAACGCCACCTATGGCTATCGCCAGCAGCTTCGCCAGAAACGCCTTCAGGAACAGCGCGACAGCAACAATGACAACGAGGACCCCAAAGACCCTGAAAAGGACGAGGGTGATCAAAACGACGATGAAAGGTGCGACGGTGAGCGTGATGCACAAGACCCGCAAAAAAAGCCCCAACGCTCGAGCCCCAGCAGGGACTAGCCGGCTGTATGCATTGAGACGCCCTACTGCCTGAGCGTCTCCAGTGCGCTGGCCAGGGCGTTTTCGTCGATCTCCTCGATCGAGCGCTTGCTGGTCAGGGTCATTGCCACCCGCATCTCCTTTTCGAACAGCTCAAGCAGATTGGTCACACCCGCCTCGCCTGCGGCGGCCAGGGCAAAGATCCATGAGCGTCCGAGCAGCACGGCGTCCGCCCCCAGGGCAATCATGCGCACGACGTCCAGCCCGTTACGCACGCCGGAATCCGCCAGCACCTTGAGATCGCCGCTGACGGCATCAGCGATCGGCGGCAGCGCCCGGGCGCTCGAGAGCACGCCATCGAGCTGGCGCCCGCCATGGTTGGACACCACGATGCCGTCGGCGCCGAAGCGCACCGCATCGCGGGCATCCTCCGGGTCGAGAATGCCCTTGATGATCATGCTTCCCTTCCAGAAATCGCGGATCCACTCCAGATCCTTCCACGAGATCGCCGGGTCGAAATTCTTGCTTAACCAGCCGATGTAGTCCTCAAGCCCCGTCACCTGACCGCGGTATTCGGAGATGTTGCCCAGATCGTG
Source organism: Kushneria indalinina DSM 14324 (assembly GCF_003385845.1). Taxonomy (GTDB): domain Bacteria; phylum Pseudomonadota; class Gammaproteobacteria; order Pseudomonadales; family Halomonadaceae; genus Kushneria; species Kushneria indalinina. Next base: position 34,496 of record NZ_QRDJ01000009.1, read on the forward strand.
CGGGCGACCGTTAATACCGACATCCCAGCTCCACTGCGGGTGCGTCACCGCCTGAAACATGCGCCTTTGCGCGGCAAAGGGTCCGCTCATGCCGGAGTGAGCGTCGCGATAGCGCGCGCCGGGGGTGGGCATGTCCACCGTGAAGACCAGCGTGCGAACGCCTGCCGCCCATGCTTTCTCCAACACATGTTGCATGAAGCCGCGGTCCTTCAACACGTAGAGCTGAAACCACATGGCCTGGTCGGTCGCGCGGGCCACCTCCTCGATCGGACAAACCGAGACCGTCGACAGGGTAAAGGGCACGCCCTTCGACTCGGCAGCGCGCGCGGCCTGCACCTCGCCTCTTCTGGCATACATCCCCGTCAACCCCACCGGGCCCAGCGCGACCGGCATGGGCAGCGTCTGACCGAACAGCTCGGTCTCAAGCGACAGCTCCGACATGTCAGTCAACACCCGCTGGCGCAGGGCGATATCGGCCAGATCGCTGACATTGCGCTCAAGCGTGTGCTCGGCGTAGGAGCCACCATCGGCGTAGTGAAAGAGAAAGGGCGGCAGCCGGCGCTTTGCAGCGCGGCGATAGTCGGTAGACGCGGAAATGATCATGGCAGTGCTCGTTGGAAGATGAATTTTCCACATTGCGATATTCACAATGATGGCACTTTCATCCGTTTTGAAAACCGAATCTCCAACGACATGCCGGTGCGCGGTCGATAGCTCCATCATCAGCAGGCGGATGCATTTTACGTCACCAGTTCACCACGCACGGTCAGCGTACACACCTCTGCCTGCGGGTCGCGCATCTGTACCAGCAGCTGCTCGAGGGCCTGAGCACCGGCGCGGTAGCCGTCGTGCACCACGCACGGCACGGTGATATCGAAAATTTCCAGATAGGGCAGCCGGTCAATGCCGACCACGCAGGTCTGATCGCGACCGATACCGGCTTCCCGCAGCGCCTTGAGCGCGCCCAGGGTGATCAGTTGATTGAGCCCGAAAATGGCCCGCGGTACGCCGTGGCGGCCGAGATAGTCGCGTACCTGCGTTACGGCCGGTGCCAGGGTGTAGTCGCCCCACAGCACATCGATGGTGACCTCGCCGGCCTGAGCGCTCAAGGCTTCCCGCACGCCCTCGAGGCGCTCACACGTGATGCGCGAGCGCTCGGGGCCGGCCACCACCAGCAGGCGATCCCGCTCGGTGCGACGCTGGGCTATCAGTGCCTCCTCCAGCAGATAGTGCGCCACGCGCTCGCCGGCCCAGAGATTGTCCAGCACCACGGCGCTGAAGCCGCTGTCATGGAGGGTTCGATCGAGCTGAACCACGGCGATATCGCTGGCCTTGAGTCGGACCAGATAGTCGGGCTGATAGTCGGGCTCATCGGAGACCGGGGAGAGAATCAGCCCGGCGGCCTGATAGCTCAACAGCGTGTCGATGGCGGTGGACTCGAGACGCGGGTCGCTGTCGGTATCAAAGAGCATGATGGCGTAGTCATGCTGCTTGGCGTGACGCGAGATCGCCTTGATCATCTCGGCGTAGAAGGGGTTATCCAGGCTTGCCGTGACCACGCCGATCAGGCGGCTGTCGCTGCGCTTGAGACCGCGGGCAAAGGCGTTGGGCACGTAGCCCAGTTCAAGGGCGGCCTGCTCGATGCGCTCGCGCGTGGCCGGCCTGACCAGCTCGGGCTTGTTGAGCGCACGCGAGACCGTGATATTGGTCATCCCGACATGACGGGCAATGTCGGCAATGGTGACTTTTCTGCTGGCGGCCATGGGGACTCGTTCTACTCATGAAAGAAAGCGCACCGACGTGACAGGCACCAGCGAATATCGCACGCTGATCAAGGGATAACGTCTGCCGACAGGGCGCTGCTCGCCACCTTTATACGTTCACATGACATGACCGCCGGAGCCCATCATGGCACAGCTGACCTGCCGCTTCGCCTCGCAGATACTCGACGTGACGCTCTCTCTCAACGCCATTGTTCCCGAGCATGCCAAAGCGCCGTCGCCGGTGCTTTATCTGCTGCATGGGCTGTCAGAAGATGATAGCGCCTGGCAGCGCTTTAGTGCCATCGAGCGCTACGCCGAGAGTTACGGCATTGCCGTGATCATGCCGCAGGTGGGACGAAGCTATTACACCGACATGGCCTTTGGCCCGGCCTGGTATCGTTTTCTGAGCGAGGAGCTGCCGGTGATCAGCGAGCGGCTCTTTCCCATCTCGACACGCCGGGAGGAGACGTTTGTCGCGGGGCTATCGATGGGCGGCTATGGCGCCTTCAAGTGGGCATTGCGCGAGCCCGAGCGCTTTGCCGCAGCGGCCAGCCTTTCCGGGTCGCTGGATATCGTGGCGGTAGGCCAGCGCGACACGCCGCCGCCGGAGTATCCGCTGATCTTTGACCGGAATCCGGCCGGCACCGACGATGATCTTTTTGCCCTGCTGACACGCTATCGCACGCCGCAGCCCTGTCAGCCGGCGCTGTTTCAGTGGTGTGGGCGGGAAGACTTTCTCTACGAAGACAATCTTCGCTTCAAGGAAGCCGCACAGCAGAGCGCGCTTGCGCTGGAGTGGCATGACGGCCCCGGCGATCATCAGTGGCGCTACTGGGACCGCCAGATTCAGCGCGTGCTCAAGTGGCTGCCGACTCACGCCTCGGCAAACGCCTGAGCTCCCCGGCACACGGGTCGGATACATTGGCCGAATAGCACAACACCCGGCACGTGGCCGGGTGTTGAAAGCGCCTGTAAAGCGCCACGCAACTGTAGATGACTACGAGTGCTGCGGCCGGGGCTCATCCTCGGCGACAGGAGCGCTTTCCATGAAATGACCACTATTGGCCGAAACGCCCATGGCGGAGAAAACGGCAAGGACGGCCAGTGCTGTCACTACAAGATAAACAATCAGAATTCCCATGACGTTACTCCCTGATCGCGATAATCACGATATTCAATGAGGGTCAGGCCACTTTTATCAACTGTTATTATTCAAGGGCCAGACAACGAAGCCATTATTTTTATACACTAAAGGCCACAAGGATATATAACTGAAATCAGCAACTCGATATTTATCGGATACAACAAATATCGTCCGATATTCAGTTCGCGTCATCTAATCGACACATTCATCATGCCTGACATCTGCAGGTAACGAGATTACCCAAAGGTCTATTTGGAGTAACGAAATGTAAGCACGCCAAAATGCCCGCGCGCTCAGTCCTGGCCCGCGTTAAAGGTACTTTTGGACAGTGTTCCGAAAGGCTGTCAGCCCATAAGAGGCCTCATCAGATGACCTGCTCCTGCATGAACAACGAACGTCAGACTTTTATTTTCACAGCCTCTAATACCCGGAAGCATTTTAACCACTTAAAAAAGTAATAATCCTCAACATATTTATCAATGCACAATATTGCATAGATAATCCTGTCAAATAAAACGATGTTACTCCCCACATCAGAATAAAATGTCGCTGACGGACCGGCTCCCCTGTCGCCGTAAAGTCGTCTGATGCCTTGAAAAACCGTTATTAATCAATAAAAGATATCCATTCAGGAACAGGTCATGGAAATGACGACACGACCGGTGCGCAGCAATCACCGGCACTCGCTGTGGTATGAGCGCATTCTCTTGAGCTTTCGGTTTCATTATCTACTTGGCCTGGTGCTGACCTCCCTGCTGCCGGCCTTGTGGGGATGGGGCTGGTTCACTTCGACAATAGAGCATGACGGCGCCAATACTGCCCTGCTGGCCAGCGCCATCGCCTATATGGTGGCGTTTCGTACCGTGCATCAGCTCTCCCGCCATCCGGGCACCGACCCCTGCATGTATGTCCTTGCGGTGGTGACGGCCGTTTACCTGCTCATACTGATGGTACTGGAGCTGCTGGCCATTCCCTTCCATATGGGGCAGCTTTTGATGTCAGGTCTGCTCGCACTGCTGTGCGGCTGGGTGGGGTATCGGGTGGCGCGGCGCTACCGCCGTCGCAAGATGGCGCTGGTGCCGCTGGGCAATATCGGAGAGTGGTTCGGCCATCAGGACATCGATCAGCGCTGGTTGAGCGGCCCGGACCTTGAGAATCTGCGCGTCGATGGCGTGATCGTGGATCTCTCCTGCGACCTGAGCGACGAATGGCAGCGCTTTCTGGCCGACTGCACCATCATGCGTATTCCGGTCTACGATGCACGCCGCTTCGGCGAGGCCAGCACCGGCCGCATCGGGCTGGATCAGATCCACGGCAATCGCTACGGCTCCCTGATGCCCAGAACCGGCTATGAACTGCTCAAGCGCCTGGCCGATATCGCCGCGGTGCTTTTGATGCTGCCGGCGGCGCTGCCGCTGATGGGCGTGGCCGCGATCATGATCAAGCGCGACGACCCGGGCCCGATCCTGTTTCGCCAACGCCGTTCAGGCTTTCAGGGCGAGGAGTTCGACGTCTACAAGATGCGCAGCATGTACGTGAACCCTGACGATGTTCGTCCCACTCAGGAAGGCGAAGACCCGCGCATCACCAAGGTCGGCAAGTATTTGCGCAAGTACCGTATCGATGAGCTGCCGCAGCTTTTCAACGTACTCAAGGGCGAGATGAGCCTGATCGGCCCGCGCCCGGAGACCCCGGCACTGACCGAGGCCTATGAGCGCGATATCCCATTCTTTCGCTATCGTCACGTGGTCCGACCCGGCATCTCGGGCTGGGCCCAGGTCGAGCAGGGCTACGCCTCGGAAGTCGAAGGCTCGCGCACCAAGCTCGAGTATGACTTCTACTACATTCGCAACTTCTCGTTCTGGATGGACCTGCTGGTCGTGATCCGCACCATTCGCACCATCTTCACCGGGTCCGGGGCCCGATAGTCCCGGCTGCTCCATAAAAGGCCGCATAAAAAAGGCCCGCCAATGGCGGGCCTTTTGCGTGAGCGACAATCCACGTGAACGGCAATCGGGCTCAGGGGTTGGCCGGCACCGCGGCACGACGGCGACGCCAGCCGCGATACATCGGCAGCACCAGCATCAGTACCACCAGCGCCCAGCCGCCCCAGGTGATCGGGCTCGACCACAGAATCGAGAGCTCGCCGTTGGAGATCGACAGCGCCCGACGCAGGTTCTGCTCCATGATGCCGCCCAGGATAAAGCCCAGCAGCACGGCAGAGAGCGGAAAGTCGAACTTGCGCAGGATGTAGCCCACCACGCCGATCACGATCATCAGAAACAGATCGAAGGTGGTGGCATGCACGCCGTAGACACCGATGGCGGTGACGATCGCAATCCCCGGCACCAGCGCCCAGTAGGGCACGGCCAGAATCTTGGTGAACACGCGAATCAGTGGAATGTTCATCACCACCAGCATGACGTTGGCAATAAACAGCGAAGCGATCAGGCCCCACACCAGCTGCGGGTCGGTCTGAAACAGCATCGGCCCGGGCGTGATGTTGTAAAGGGTCAGCGCCCCGAGCATCACCGCCGTGGTGCCCGACCCCGGCACGCCCAGGGTCAACATCGGCACCATCGAGCCACAGGCCGCGGCGCTGTTGGCGGTTTCGGGTGCGGCCAGCCCGCGCAGGTCACCGTTGCCAAAGCGGTTGTCCTTCGTGGCCATGCGCTTTTCGCTCATGTAGGCCACGGCACTGGCCATGGTCGCTCCGGCGCCCGGCAGGATCCCCATGAAAAAGCCCACCACGCCGCTGCGCAGCACCGTCCACTTGACCAGCATCGCCTCTTTCATGTTGAACATCATGCGACCGCTGGTCTTGAGCGCGCTCTGGCCGTAATAGGTGCGCTCGAGCAGCACCAGAATCTCGCTGATGCTGAAAAGCCCCAGCACCAGCACCACAAACTGAATGCCGTCGGCAAGACCGAGACTGCCGAAGGTGAAGCGATAAACGCCGCTGTTGGCATCGATCCCCACGCAGGCCAGCAGCAGCCCGATCAGCGAGGCCACGGCGGTTTTCATCGGCTTGTTGCCGGCCATGCCCGCCAGACAGGTAATGGCAAACACCATCATCACGAAGTATTCGGCCGGGCCGAACGCCACCGCCCACTTCGCCAGCAGCGGGGCAAAGATGGTCACGCCGATGGTCGCGATCAGCCCGCCGGTAAAGGAGCCGGCCGCCGAGATCGACAGCGCAATGCCGCCCTTGCCCTGTCGCGCCAGCGGGTGGCCGTCCAGCGCGGTCATGACCGCCGAGGCCTCACCGGGAATGTTCAAGAGAATCGACGAGATGCGTCCGCCGTACTCGCAGCCCAGATAAACCGCCGCCAGCAGGATCAGCGAGGTCTCCGGTGGCAGGCCCAGCGCAAAGGCGATCGGAATCAAAAGCGCCACGCCGTTGATCGGCCCCAGTCCCGGCAAAAGCCCCACCACGGTGCCGATCAGCGTGCCGCACAGGGCCGTGAATAGATTCAGCGGCGTGGTTGCCACGCCAAACCCCTGGCCCAGATAACCCAGTGTTTCCATGGTTCAGACTCCCAGTCCTGACAGCACGCCCAGCGGCAGCGGCACGTCCAGCACTCGATCAAACAGCATGTAAAAGGCCACCGACATGACAGCGCCCGTGATGACACTGGTCACCCAGCCGCCGTTGTAGAGCCGGCACATGGCGATGGCGAAGAGAAAGGCCGAGACGATAAAGCCGAGTTTTTCGAAGAAAAACGCAAACAGCGCCAGCGCCAGCACACACAGCACCAGCCGGCCCAGCACCTGGCCGGTCAGAGGGGTGTCGGCGTTTTCCTCGGCCATCTGTCCGGGGCGAATCATCAGATAGACCGTGCCGGCTGCCAGCAGGATCAGCAGCAGCAGCGGGAAGGCGCGCGGCCCGACCGGCTCGTAGGAAAAGGGCGCTTCATAGGTGGTCGCGGCGTAGGCCAGCACTGCGTAGACGACCAGCAGTGCCACCAGAAAGAGTCGTTGGTAGATCATGGCAGGCTCCGGACGAACGGCCAGCAGCGCAGGGGCCCCAGGAGCGCCCCTGCGCCGGTATCGAAGTTACTGGATCAGACCGAACTGACCGGCCAGCTCGCGGTACTCACCGACGCGTTTGGTGACGTAGTCGTTGAGCTCATCACCGGTCATGGAGAAGGGGTAGAGTTCACGGCTTTCGCGCAGCTGGGCGAAGTCCTCGGAGGCCAGCAGCTTGTCGAAGGCATCCTTCCACCAGTTGTAGGCCTCATCGCTGACTTCCGGTCCGACGTAGAAACCGCGGATGACCGGCCACTCCACGTCGTAACCCTGCTCGATGGCGGTGGGAATCTCCCCGGTCACGTCACCCGGCAAACGTTCTTCGGAGAACACCGCCAGAATGCGCATGTCGCCGCTTTCAACGTGGGGCACGGAGTCGGCGATATCGGTACTGGCGACCTGGATATGCCCGCCCAGAAGAGAGGTCGCCAGCTCGCCGCCGCCTTCCATCGCGACATAGCGCATCTTCTGCGGATCAATGCCGGCCGCCTTCGCCAGCAGGGCGGTCTGCATCCAGTCCTGACCGCCCACCGAACCACCGGCGCCGATCACGACCTTGCTGGGGTCCTTGCGCAGAGCCTGCACCAAATCATCCAGATTTTTGTAGGGAGAATCCGCCCGCACGGCAACGGCGCCATAGCTGGTGCCCACGGCGGCCAGCCAGCGCACCGCACTTTCGTCAAAGCGACCGAACTTGCCCTGAGAGAGGTTCAACAGCGAGCCGCTGGACCAGGCAACGATGGCGTTGGCATCCGACGGGCGCTGGGCGACCACCGTGTTGTAGGCCACCGCGCCGACGCCACCGGGCATGTAGGTGACACGCATCGGCGAGGAGAGAATGTTTTCCTGCACCAGCGCGCTCTGGGCCAGCTTGCAGGTCAGGTCAAACCCGCCGCCGGGGGCCGCAGGCGCGATACACTCGGGCCGCCGGGGCTCTTCCGCGGCCATGGCCTGAACCGCTGCGCCCAGACTCAGAGCGCCCATCAGCGCCACGGCTGCCATGCGACCCTTGCCGAAAGTACGTCGTGTCATTGTCATGTCGGATGTTCCTCACGTCGGCCCGGCGAGCTGCCCGGCGCTGTTATTGTGTGGTCTGCAAGTGCTGTGTGGCCTGCAAAGTCCCGAACGCTGACGGCGTCGCAGCGCGTCATGGTTGCTGCGTTGGTCACCGACTGTTCGCCGTGCATACTGTCCCGGCGGCCCTCACCCGGGGCCGACACGGCACCGATGGGTCCGGGCTTCGCCTGCTGGCACGATAGTCCGGCAGGCTTTCAGCAACCTTTCACGGGAGCGGCAATGCGTACGCTATTGGTCGAAGACCACCCCTCGCTGGCAGACAGTATCCGGCGCTCGCTGGAAGAGGCCGGCTGGCGGGTGGACGTCATGCATGACGGGCTGTCGGCGCGCACGGCGCTGGAGACCGAAAGCTACGCCCTGCTGCTGCTGGATATCGGCCTGCCGGAGATGGACGGCTTTGCCCTTTTAAGCTGGCTGCGAAAGCGCGACACGCGCCTGCCGGTGATGCTTCTGACCGCCCGCGGCAGCATCAACGACCGCGTGAAGGGGCTCAACCTGGGCGCGGACGACTACCTGATCAAGCCCTTCTCGCTGTCCGAACTTCAGGCACGCATCAACGCCCTGATCCGCCGCACCCGCCACGACGGCCAGCAGATCCATCGCTGCGGCGCACTGGCCTTTGATCTCGGCGCGCGCAGCTTCGCCCTGCAGGACCAGCCGCTGACCCTGCCCCCACGCGAGCTGGCGCTTTTAGAGGCCCTGATGGCGCGGATGGGCCGTACGGTCAGCAAGGAGCATCTGGCCGCTCAGATGTTCTCGATGGAAGAGGACAGCTCGTTCGAGGCCATCGAGGTCTATGTCTCACGGCTGCGGCGCAAGCTGGAGGGCAGCGACGTGCGCATCGTCACCTTTCGCGGTCTGGGCTATCAGCTTGAAGCCCAGACCCTTGATGCCCCGGGCCCTGTGGCGTGAAGGCGAGCCTTTCGCCGCGCAGCCTGCGCGGGCGCCTGACCCGGCGCATCGGCGCGGCACTTCTGCTGCTGATCGGCATCGGCGTGGGTGGCGCCTGGCTGGATGCCTGGCGGGTGGCGAGCAGCGCCTACGACCGGCCGCTTTTGATCGCCGCCCGGGTGCTGGGCGAGTCGCTGACCGTCCGGGAGGGCCAGCTGCAGGCGAGGATCTCGCGCGCCGTGCTCGACCCGTTTTCGCTCGACAGCGGCGGCAGCGCCTTTTATCAGGTCATCACCCCGGAGCAGGGCTCGATCGCGGGCTTTGATGACCTGCCCGCCCCGCCGGCCTCGAGTGAGATGACCAGCCGCTATCCGTCGCTGGCGCGCTTTTATGACGCCACCTACGGCGGGCGCGATGTGCGCGTGGTCTCCTTGCTGGTGCCGGTCAGCCAGCCGGGCTATCAGGGCATGGTCGAGGTGCGGGTGGCCGAGCATCGCGACATCCATGCCCAGCTGATGCGCGAGCTGCTGGCAGATTCGCTGATGCGCCTGACACTGTTTGCCATCGGCGCCTTTTTGCTTTTCATGCTGGCCATCGATGCGGCCCTGCGCCCGCTGCGGCGCATCACCGACATGGTGGCCAGCCGCTCGCCGGACAATCTCGAACCGCTGCCGACCGACAACGTCCAGCGCGAGGTGCGCGGGCTGATCGATGCCATCAACCACCTCACCGAGCGCCTGGACGACACCCTGCGCGCCCAGCGCACCTTTGTGGCCGATGCCGCCCACGAGCTTCGAACGCCCCTGTTTGCCCTGCGTGCCCGGCTGGAGCTGGGCACGCAGACGCAGGAGACCGACGCACTGCGCGAAACGCTTGAAAGCGCTCAGCGCGATCTGGAAGCGCTGACGCTTTTGGCCAATCGGCTGCTCTCGCTGGCGCGGGTGGAAAACGATATCCGCCGGCGCGAGTTCGCCCCGCTGGATCTGACCGACACGGCGCGGGATTTCTGCATGAGCATGGTGTCGCTGGCCTGGCAGCGCGGCCTGACCCTGGCGCTCGAGGCGCCGCAGCCGGTAAGCGTTCACGCCGACAGCGCCTTGATCAACGAATTGCTGGCGATCCTGATCGGCAACGCCCAGGCCTATACCCCCGCCGGCGGCCACATCACGGTGCGCGTGCTGACCGGCGCCGTCATCGAGGTCGAGGACGATGGCCCCGGTATTCCCGAAGCCGAGCGCGAGCGGGTCTTCGAGCGCTTCTACCGGGCCCGCCGAGAGGCGCCGCCGACCGAGGAGGCCGACCGCGCCATCAGCGGCACCGGCCTGGGTCTGGCGATCGCCCGCCAGATCTGTACGGCGCTGGGGGCGAGCATCTCTCTGCATGAAGCCCCGGACGGCGGCACACTGGCCCGCGTGACGTTTGCCCCGACGCCGCCCGGCTCGCTCCTGGACCGAGGTCGTAGCACTAAAGCGCAATAGGCGTTGCCCATGATCCAGCGCTAGCCTGTCGGACGTATTTGGATCGATCCAAAACGCTCACTCGGCAGGACACTCCCATGCCCCCGTCAGGCAAGCCCGTCACACTCAAGGATCTGGCCGCACACGCCGGCGTGTCGCGCTCGACCGTCTCGCTGGTGCTTCAGGAGAGCCCGCTGGTGGCCAAAAGCACCCGTGAACGAGTGATGGCCGCCGTCAGGACGCTGGGCTATGTCTATAACCGCGGCGCCGCCACCCTGCGCAGCGCCCGCACCCATACCATCGGCGTGGTGGTGCACGACATCGCCAACCCCTTTTTCGGCGCCATGGTGGCCGGCATCGACGAGACCCTTCAAAACGCCGACTACGTCTCGTTTCTGGCCAGCACCGGTGACAGCCCCGAGCGCCAGCAGCGCCTGATCAATCGCCTGCGCGAGCAGCGCATTGATGCCCTGCTGCTCTGCCCGGCCGAGAACACCCCGGAGACCCTGCTCGACACCCTCGAGCGCTGGGGCCTGCCCTGCATCGAAGTGATGCGCCACGTCGGCGCGTCTCCCCGCGGCCACTATGTCGGCGCCGACATTCGCGCCGGCATGATTCGCGCCGTGACCCATCTGGCCGGCCAGGGCCATCGCCACATCGCCCTGCTGACCGGCCCGGGGCACAGCTCCGCCGACCGCGACCGCATGGCAGGCTTCCAGGCCGCCATGGAGGACGCGGGGCTGGTCCCGGATATCCGCACGGGGCGCGGAGAGCTGACCCGCCGCGCCGGGCTCGAGCGCACCCTGGAGATCATGAGTGAGGCCACACCGCCCACCGCGCTGATCTGTCACAACGATCTGATGGCACTGGGCGCCCTGCTGGCACTGGCCCGTCTGGGCCTGACGCCGGGCGTCGACTGCGCGGTCATCGGCATCGACGACAGCGATGAAGCGGCGCTCAGCGAACCGGCGCTGAGCAGCATTGCCACCCACCCCCACGCCATCGGTAGTGCCGCCGCCGAACTGGCGCTGGCGTGCCTTGATCACCCCGGCGGCGAGCCGCAGCGCCTGGTGCTGGACACCTCGCTGCACCTGCGCGCCAGCGCCGACCACTGCCTTCACCGTTCACGGGAGCCGTCATGACCTTTTGTCTGCCCACGCTGCGCCGCAGCCTGCCGCTGCTGCTGGCGATCACGATGCCGGCCCTGTCGGTGCTGGCCCCCGCCTCGGCCGGCGCGCGCGAGCTGATCTTTGGTCACGGCGCCACCGAGGAGACCGCCTATCACGCCAGCGCCGAGCGCTTTGGTGAGCTGCTGAAGGAAAAGAGCGACGGCGAACTGACCGTCAGCCTCTACAGCAACTCGGTGCTGGGCCATGAAACCGAGATGTTCGAGCAGCAGACCGCCGGGGCGCTGGATTTCTCGATCGTCAATCCCGGGCTGATCTCGGAGCTTTCCCACACCGCCAGCATCTTCTCGATCCCGTTTCTCTACCGCGATATCGACCACTGGGCGCACGTGCTCGACGGCGAGGCCGGCCGCGAGATTGCCCGGCGCATCGAGGACGAAACCGGCGTGAAGGTGCTGGCCTACTACGGCGGCAGTACCCGCCAGATCGTCAGTACCCGGCCGCTGGAAAGCCTTGATGACCTGAAGGGCATGAAGCTTCGCACCAACCCGACCCGCCCGGTCGTGACCGCCTGGGCGGCGCTGGGCACCCGGCCCACGGTACTGGCGTATCAGGAGATCTATACCGGGCTGCAGCTCGGCGCCATCGACGGGCTGCTCAACGAAGCGGAGTGGATTTATCGCATGCGCTTTCACGAAGTGGCATCGCACATCGGACTTTCCGAGCACGACATCACCGTGCGTTTGCTGACCGTCTCGGCGCAGACCTGGGAGTCGCTGTCCTCCGAGCAGCAGCGCGCGGTGCAGGCGGCAGCCAGCGAGAGCGAGCAGTACGCTCGCGATTTGCAGATTCGTCTGGACCGGGAGTCCCGGGAAAAGCTCAGGGCGGAAGGCGCGACGTTCTACCCGATGGACCGCGAGCGCATGCAGGCGATGGTGGCCGAACCGCTGGGTGAGGTGATCGACGACATGGATCTGCGCGATGTTTACAACCTGATCATCCACACCGACTGAGGAGACGCGCCATGGGATTCATCGCGGCCCTGGGCCGATTCAACCGCGGCATCGAGCGAGCGCTCAACGTCGTGCTGTTGCTCTTGCTGGCGGGCTTTATCCTGCTGATTCTCTATCAGATCGCCAGCCGCAATCTGGGCGTTTTGCCCACGGTTCATGCCACCGAGGAGCTTAGCCGCTTCGCCTTTCAATGGATGATCATGCTGGGCACGGCGATCGGGGTGCTGCACGCCGATCACTTCGTGCTGGAAGCTTTTGCCCGCCACACGTGGATGGGCCGGCTGACGCGAGTGCTGCGCGATCTGGCCTGTCTCAGCGTGGGCGTCATCTTCATCGTGTTTGGCCAGGCGTTTGCCGCCTCCGGCTTTAACCGGATCGCCAGCGCCTCCCAGCTGCCGATGGTCGTGACCTACTCGGCGTTTCTGGTCTGCGGCGTGCTGATCGTGCTGTTCAGTCTGCAGCGGCTGCTGCTCGGCGCCACTCGGGGGATGGACGTCATGGAGGGCGAGCTCGACACCCCCTCGAACATCGACGAGACGGCCCCGCCCACCGCCGACATCGACACCCCACCCACCGCCCGCAACGATCCACAGGAGAAACGTTCATGATGACGGGTGATCTGCTGTTTCTGCTGCCCTGGCTTTTGTTCGTGCTGCTGGGCGTACTGATCGTGCTGGGCGTGCCCATTGCGATGGCGCTGGTGCTGACCTCGTTCAGCGTGATCGTGCTCGACCCGCGTCTGACGCCCTGGATCCTGTTCCAGCGCATGTACTACGGCATGGATTCATTCGTGCTGCTGGCCGTGCCGCTGTTTCTGCTGGCCGGCAATCTGATGAACGCCGCGCGCATTACCGACCGTCTGATCACGCTGTGTCTCAATCTGGTCGGGCACTTCAAGGGGGCGCTGGCGCATGTCAACGTGCTGGTCAGCATGCTCTTTGCCGGCGTCTCGGGCTCCTCGACCGCCGATAGCGCCGGTATCGGCACGGTGCTGATCCCGGCGATGAAAAAGGAGGGCTATCCGGCGCACTTCAGCGTGGCGGTCACCGCCGCCTCCTCGGTCATGGGCATCATCATTCCGCCGTCGATCAACATGATCGTCTGGGGCGCGCTGACCAGCACCTCGATTGCCGGGCTCTTTCTGGGCGGCATCATTCCCGGGATTCTGATCGCCATTACGCAGCTTTTAATGAACCTGGGCTACGTGCGCCGTTACGACGTGCCCACCCGCAAGCGCGCGACCTTCAAAGAGATCCTGCATTCCGGCAAGGACGGTCTGCTGGCCGCCGGCATTCCGGTGCTGATCATCGGCGGCATTACGCTGGGCATCATGACGCCGACCGAGGCGGCGGTGATGGCGGTACTCTATGCGCTGTTGCTGGGCTTTGTGGTCTATCGCGAGCTGAACTTCAAAAGCGTGCTGGACGCCTCGACCGATACCGTCCGGCTCTGCTCGCTGTCGCTGTTCAGCCTGGTGGGCGCGGCGATCTTTGGCTATCTGATCAGTTTTTATCGCATTCCGCCGCAGCTGATGGTGGGTGTGGAGATCACCGACCCGACCGTACTGCTGGTGGTGATTGCAGTGGTCATGCTGCTGGTCGGCACCTTCATGGACTCGCTGCCGGCGATGGCGATTCTGGCGCCCATCTTTCAGCCGCTGGCCGCCCAGGCCGGCATCGACCCGCTGCAGTTCGGCGTGATCAGCGTCATGGCGCTCGGCCTTGGGCTGATCACGCCGCCCTACGGGCTGTGTCTGATGATCTCGGCGCGCATCGGCGGCATTCCGCTGTTGCAGGCACTCGGCACCACCATGCTCTATCTGCTGGTGATGCTGGGCGTGATCGCGCTGTTGATCTTCTTTCCCGACCTGATCCTGTATCTGCCGCAGACCTTCGGCCCCGACAGTGGCTGAGCCTGCCCCGGCGCGGGGCCGGGCTACTGCACCGTGGCGGTGTCGGCCTGGGCCTCACGGTGCTCGCCGGCCTCGATGCGGCTCAGGCGACGGTTGAGCACCCGCCAGGTGCACAGGGCGGCCACCAGCGCCACCAGCATCACGGCGCTGCCCAGCCAGGGGAGATCTTCCAGCGGCAGCGCGCGCTCCAGCGCCATGCCGCCCAGCCAGGCGCCGAAGGCGTTGCCCAGGTTAAAGGCGCTCTGGTTGAGGGTCGAGGCCAGATTGGGCGCCTCCACCGCCTGATCGACGATCAGAAGCTGCAGGATCGGCACCAGCGCAAACGCCACCACGCCCCACAGAAACAGCGTCACCATGGCCGCCAGCGGCGTATGCACGGTGATACCGAAAATCATCAAAATGGCGGCCGTCATCAGCATCAGCCCGATCAGCGGCGGCATCAGCCGGCCGCCGGAGAGCCGCCCGCCGACCACGCTGCCCAGCGTCAGGCCGGCGCCGAACAGCAGCAGCACCCAGGCCACCCAGCCGGTGGGGATACCGGTGACATCAGTCAAAAGCGATTCGATGTAGGAATAGACCGCAAAGAGGCTGCTGGAGGCCAGCACGCTGCAAAGCAGCGCCATCAGCACGGTCTTGCTCTTGAGCGCGGCAAACTCGCCCAGCACGCGTCCCTCACTGCGCGGCAGATGGCTCGGCACCCAGCGCCACAGCGACAGCACCGCGATGACCCCGATCAGGGTGACGGCCCAGAAGGTCGAGCGCCAGCCGGCCAGCTGCCCCAGAAAGGTGCCAAAGGGCACACCCAGCACGTTGGCAAGCGTGAGTCCGGCAAACATTAGCGAAATGGCCTGGCCGCGCTTTTCAGGCACCACCATGCTGGCCGCCGTCACCGCGCCGATGCCGAAGAAGGCGCCGTGGGAGAGCGCCGTAAAGACGCGCGCCATCATCAGCAGGGAATAGGTGGGCGCCAGCGCACAGGCCAGGTTGCCCACGATAAAAATGCCCATCAGGCCCATCAGGGTCGCCTTGCGCGGCATTTTGGAGGAGATCACGGCCAGTATCGGCCCGCCGATCACCACCCCCATGGCATAGCCCGACACCAGCAGGCCGGCCTGCAGCCGCGTGATATCAAGATCCGCCATGACGGCCGACTGCAGCCCCATGATCACGAATTCGGTGGTGCCGATACCAAAGGCGGCGATGGCCAGCGCCATCAATGAAAAGGACATGCTCCTGCTCCCGTCAGGTCGTTGTGGTCAGAGTCATGGCCCCGGCGGCGCGGGGCCGTACGTCATGAATGGGCGTGAGTCGGGGCGGCCCCGAAGGACGCCCTGCAGTATAGACATCGACCTTTTACGGCTAAAGTCGTATATGTCACTGGCCTCACGACCCCTGGCACTGCCGTCCGGAGAGGGCGCATAAAAAAGGGCATCCGGTGCCCTTCGACACCTGATGCCCGTCTCGACCCTGCCGTTCTCAGGAGCGCGAGGCGGCCGGCTTGCCGGCGGTGCCGCGACGCCACAGCCCGGACTGCCAGCCGTGGGCGAGTGCGGCCACGCCACCGCCGAAGAACACGGCGAAGCTGCTGATATCGCCCAGCGGCGCCAGGCTGATCGGCACGCTCACCAGTCCGCCCATGATCAGGGAGCGCAGCGCGACCGGATTGACCCCACCCTGATAGTGATAGGTGCTGCCCTCTTTAGAGGAGAAGAGCGCATCCAGATCGATCTTCTGGCGACGTACCCGATAGAAATCCATCAGGATAATGCCGTAGAGCGGCCCGATCAGACCGGCCAGCACGCCGACCGTGTAGTGGATCAGTTCGGGGTTGTTGAACAGATTCCACGGCGTCAGAAAGATCGAGCCGACCGCGGCGATCATGCCGCCCATGCGCCAGCTGATTTTTTCCGGCGCGACGTGGGAGAAATCAAACGCCGGCGCCACGAAATTCGCCACGATGTTGATGCCGATGGTGGCGGCCACAAAGGCAAACACGCCCAGCACGGCGGCGGTGACGCTGTCGATGCGGGCCACGGTTTCGATCGGGTCGGTCAGCATTTCACCAAAGACCTGCGGCGTACCGGAGACCACCACCACGGTGATGATGGAAAACACCAGGAAGTTGACCGGCAGCCCCCAGAAGTTGCCGCGACGCACGGCCTTCTCGGTGGCGCAGTAGCGCGAGAAGTCACCAAAATTCAGCGTGGGGCCGGCGAAGTAACCGGCGACCAGTACCGCGGCAACCACCATCTGCCACAGCGCTTCCCCGCCGCTTAAGGTCTGATTGGACAGCGACAGGCTGATGTTGCTCGGGCCGGCACTCCAGACGATCCAGCCGGCCAGGGCAAACATGACCGCATAGACCAGCGGCCCGGCCCAGTCGTTGAAACGCCGGATGGTGTCCATGCCGCGCCAGAACACCAGTGCCTGGAGCACCCACATCAGCGCAAAGCACAGCCAGCCCAGCGCGGACAGACCCACAAAGCTCACCTGCGTCCAGGACTCGAGCCCCGGGAACCAGCGCAGCAGCACCAACAGCAGCGCGTTGGAGGCAAGCCAGGTCTGGATGCCGTACCACACCACCGCGATCAGCCCGCGAATGACCGCCGGCACGTTGGCGCCCTTCGTGCCAAAGGCCATGCGACAGATCACCGGAAAGGGCACGCCGGTGCGCTGGCTGGGCCGCGCCACGGCGTTGGCAAAGATCTGCACCACCAGGATGCCGACCAGCAGCGAAATCAGTACCTGCCAGCCCATCAGCCCCAGGCCGAACAGGCTGGCCGCCAGCACGTAGCCCCCGACGCTGTGAATATCGGCCATCCAGAAGGCGAAAATGTTATAGGCATTCCAGTTCTGTCTGGCCGGCGCCAGATCCTCGTTATAGAGGTGCGGGTCGGGCGCAGCGGGCATCTGCCCCTCGGTCTTGGTGCGGTTCATGAGCGACTCCATGAAGGATCGTTACGCTGCCGCTGGCAGCCCTGCGATGGCCGGATGGTCGACATCGCCTGTCACCTTCTTCGTATACAATCCCCGTGCCAGATTGGACCATGCGCAATTAAAAAATTGCCTTTTGGTTACAACCTTCTGTTTTAAATATTATTTTTGATTCAAAAGGCCGCCCGCGGCGCTTTTAAAGCGCGCTCAAGAGCTACAACCATAGTCAAAAGGCCATCTCAGGTATGCACCACAAAAGTGCCGCGCACCTTTTATGTGCACCAAAAAGACGCCTTATCGTATACAAAATGCACCGCTCAGAAAGTTCTGATAGCGTTCCTGCCGACAACGTCTGCCCGGAACAGGCATTGAAAGGCAGTGGCATGGAAAATGCTTGTATACAATTCCGAGGGAGAGCATTCGACAGCAAAAGCATGACAGGAGCCCCATGAACGATACCGGTCAGTTCCACCTGCTGGCAGGTCTTGCCACCGGGCGCGAGACCCGCAGCGATGATGCGATCTATCAGGCGCTGTGGGAGGCCATCGTCGAGCATCGTCTTTCCCCCGGGGCCCGGCTGCCGGAAGACGCGCTGGCCGGCGCCTTCGGGGTGAGTCGCACCATGATTCGTCGCGTGCTGCAGCGTCTGGCGCTGGAGCAGCTGGTGACGCTTCGCGCCCACCGCGGCGCCCAGATCACCAGCCCCACCCCGAGCGAGGCGCGCGACGTTTTCAGGGCGCGGCGCCTGCTTGAAGGGGCGCTGCTGGCCGAGGTGGTCACCCGCCTCACGCCGGAAGACCTTAAGGCCCTGACCACGATTGCCGATCAGGAGCACCACGCCAGCCGTGAACAGGCCATTCGCCTGTCAGCGCGCTTTCATACGCGGCTGATGGCGGTTGCCGGCAACGCATCGCTGTCTGAAGCGCTCTCCCAGCTGATTTCGCGCACCTCTCTGATCATTGCCGTCTACGGGCGCCACCGGGCCGGCTGTCCCTGTGAACACCCGGCCCTGATCGATCTGTTGGCGACGGGCGAGCTCGCCGCCATACAGCACTGGATGCAGCAGCACCTGGCCGACATCGAGGCCAGCCTTGATTTCACCGCCAGCGGCGACGCCCTGCCCGATTTCGAACATCTTTTTGGCCACCACCGCGAACCGAGTGCTTCATGACCTCTCATACCCCAACCATCTGTGTCATCAATCCCAACACCAGCACCGCCATGAGCGAAGGCATCGCCACCAGCGCCCGACGCGTCGCGCGCGGCGAGATCCTCATACACACCTCGCGCCACGGCCCGGCAAGCCTTGAAGGCCACTTTGACGAGGCCATGGCCGTCCCCGGGCTTCTCGAGCGCATGATCGAAACCGAGCGCGGCGACACGCGCGTCGATGGCTACCTGATCGCCTGCTTCGGTGACCCGGGCCTGGCCGCCGCGCGTGAGGTGGCCTCCGTCCCCGTGATGGGCGTGGCCGAGGCCGGCATGCAGATGGCCGCCATGGTGGCGCGGCGTTTCTCGGTGGTGACCACGCTGGCGCGCACGCTGCCGATCGCCGAGCGGTTGCTGCATGAATACGGCAAGCGCGAGCAGTGCGCCGGGCTGCACGCCTGCGAGCTGCCGGTGGCGGCGTTTGAATCCGACGATGACAGCGTCTACGACACGCTGCTCACCGCCTGCCGCGAGGCCCTTGAGGCGGATGACAGTGACGCCATCCTGCTGGGCTGCGCCGGCATGAGCGAGCTGGCCGAGCGGCTGGGCGACACGCTGGGCGTGCCGGTCATCGACGGTGTGACCGCCGGCGTGGCGCTGCTGGGAGCGGCCAGCGCCACCGGCTATCCGGTCTCCAAAAGAGGGGATCGCGCCGCCCCGCTGGCCAAACCGCTTTACGGCGCCTTTGAACACCTGAGCCGGAGCCTGTCATGAGCCACGATCTTTATCTCGATCACTACCCTCGCGATCTGCGCGGCTATGGCGCCAATCCCCCGGACCCGAAATGGCCGAGCCGGGCCCGGGTCGCGGTGCAGTTCGTGCTCAACTACGAGGAAGGCGGCGAGAACAGCGTGTTGCACGGCGATGCCCACAGCGAGACGTTTCTTTCCGACATCGTCGGCGCCGCCCCCTACCCCGATCGCCACATGAGTCTGGAATCGCTCTACGAGTACGGCTCACGCGCCGGCGTGTGGCGCGTGCTGCGCGAGTTCGAGCGTCGTAACCTGCCGCTGACGGTGTTTGGCGTCACCATGGCGATGGCGCGCCACCCGGAAGTGGTCAGCGCCTTTCAGGAAGCCGGCCACGAGATCGCCTGCCACGCGCTGCGCTGGATTCACTATCAGGACATGAGCCCCGAGCAGGAGCGCACCATGATGGTGCAGGCGATTGAGCTGCATCGTGAGCTGACCGGCGAGCTGCCGCTGGGCTGGTACACCGGGCGTGACAGCCCCAATACCCGCGCGCTGGTGGGCGAGCACGAGCACTTTCTCTACGACTCGGATTACTACGGCGATGACCTGCCCTTCTGGACGCCGGTCGATAACGCCAATGGCGAGACGCGCGATCATCTCGTGGTGCCCTACACGCTGGACACCAACGACATGCGCTTCGCCTCGCCGGGCGGGTTCAACTACGGCGACCCGTTTTTCAACTACCTCAAAGATGCCTTTGACGTGCTCTACGAGGAAGGTGCCGAGTCGCCGAAGATGCTCTCGATCGGTCTGCACTGCCGCCTGATCGGCCGGCCCGGGCGCTTTCGCGCCCTGCAGCGCTTTCTCGATCACATCGAGGCGCATGACCGGGTGTGGGTCACCCGCCGTGTAGACATCGCCCGCCACTGGCATGAGCATCACGCGCCGGCGCCGCGCTGAGCCCCGGCAGGGGCGACCTGCCGGGGTCGCCCCGCCCTTTGATCCCCTGCCCGACACGCTGGCGCCCACACGGGGGCCGCTCGAACCGCCGGCGACCGCGCCGCCTTATTCCCGCGCTCGCGCCTTTCCTTGATACGCCGCAATAGTCCAGGAAACGCCGCTGACGAAAGGAAGCGCGCTACGCTTGAGTAGCAGGCAACCCCGGTTGTCACGCCGCTGCACCCGCTCCTTCACGGCAAGCAGAGGGATAACAACATGAATACGCAGAATATTTTCGTGGTAGGCCTTAATGATTTCAATCGTGCGCGATTAAGTCGGCTGAGAGGCGCCGAGCACTACAACTTCCTCGGGGTCATCGAGCCTGCCGAGGTGTACGACACCGAAATCTTTCCCATCGAGGCAATGGTCGAACGCGCGGGCACCACGCTTGCCGCCTTCGACGGCCATATCGATGCCATCGTCGGCTATATGGACTTTCCCGTCTCGACGATGCTGCCGCTGCTGTGCGAGCGCTTTCACACCCGCACCCCCAGCCTCGAGAGCCTGCTCAAGTGCGAGCACAAGTACTGGAGCCGGCTGGTGCAGCGCGAGGTGATCGGCAACTATATTCCGCGCTTTACCGCTTTCGACCCCTTTGATGACGATGCCCTGACGGTCATCGGCCAGGCGGGGCTCTACTTCCCCTTTTTCATCAAGCCGATCAAGTCGTCCGGTTCCCGGCTCGGGTTTCGCATCGACAGTCCCGAGGATTTCACCGCCGCCATCGCTCAACTGCGCGAGCAGATCGGCCTGATCTCGGCGCCGTTCAACTTCATCCTCGACCAGGCCGAGGTGCCCGATGAGGTGCGCGCCGTGGATGGCGGCTTCTGCATGGCCGAGGAGATCATCGGCGGCTGGCAGTGCACGGTGGAGGGCTATGTCCACGAAGGGCAGGTCAACCCTTACGGTATTGTCGATTCGTTGCGCTACCCCCGGGTACTCAGCTTCCTCTGCTACCACTACCCGTCGAGGCTGCCCGAGCCCATCCAGGCCAAAATGTGCGAGCTGACCACCACCGTCATGCGCCACATCGGCTTTGATAACGCCGCCTTCAACGTCGAGTTCTTCTGGGACGAGGTGCAAAACCGCATCTGGCTGCTGGAGATCAACACCCGCATTTCCCAGTCGCACTGCGATCTCTTCGAGAAGGTCGACGGCGTCAGCCATCAGCAGGTCACCGTCGATCTGGCCCTGGGCCGCCGGCCCGACATGCCGCATCGCGCGGGCGAGTTCCCGGTCGCCGGCAAATTCTTCTACCGGGTGTTTTTCACCGATGCCATCGTCAGCGCCGTACCGAATGATGCAGCGCTTGCGGCACTGTGTGACGACTTCCCCGGCACGATGATCGAGCTGCAGACCGTCCCCGGCCAGCGCCTTTCCGAACTGCCCGAGCAGGACAGCTACAGCTATGCGCTGGCCTATATCTGGATGGGAGCCGACAGCAGTGACGCGCTGGAGGAGAACTACCGCCGGCTCGCCGAGCGGCTGAACTTCGAGTTTACCGACGTGGCCGGCTGAGGCGTCGCTTTTCAGGGAACCGCCATGCAGATCATCAACGATTTTCCCCACCGGGTGCTCGAAGAGGAGACCTGGATCGACATGCCCGACGGCCTGCGACTGGCGGCACGCATCCGGCGCCCGGCAGATGGACCGCCGGTGCCCGCCATCCTCGAATACCTGCCCTATCGCAAGCGCGACCTCACGGCCCAGCGCGACGCCGGCATGCATCACTACTGGGCCGGCCACGGCTACGCCGGGGTACGCGTCGATATCCGCGGTACCGGCGAGTCCGACGGCGTCCTGCTGGATGAATATTTTCAGAGCGAGCTCGATGACGGCGTCGCCATCATCGAGTGGCTGGCACGCCAGAGCTGGTGCAACGGCAGCGTCGGCATGGTGGGTATCTCCTGGGGCGGCTTCAACGGCCTGCAGATCGCCGCCCTGCAGCCCCCGGCGCTCAAGGCGATCATCACGATCTGTTCCACCGATGATCGCTATGCCGACGACGTACACCACATGGGCGGCTGCCTGCTGGTCGATAACCTCTCCTGGGCCTCGACCATGTTCGACGGCAACGCCTGTCCGCCCGACCCGGCGCTGGTCGGTGAACGCTGGCGCGACATGTGGCGCGAGCGCCTCGCGGGCAGCGGGTTGTGGCTGGAGAAGTGGCTGCGCCACCAGCGCCGCGACGACTACTGGAAGCACGGCTCGGTGTGCGAGAACTTCAGCGCCATTCGTTGCCCGGTCTACGCCATCAGCGGCTGGGCCGACGGCTACTGCAATGCCGTCTTCCGTCTGCTGGCGGGGCTCGAGGGGCCGGTCAAGGGGCTGATCGGCCCGTGGGCGCACAAGTATCCGCACCTGGGTGTGCCGGGGCCGGCGATCGGATTTCTGCAGGAGTCGCTGCGCTGGTGGGATCAGTGGCTCAAGGGGATCGACACCGGCATCATGGCGGAGCCGGCGCTGCGGGTCTGGATGCAGGACTCGGCGCCCCCCTCGACCAGCTACGACCATCGTCCGGGGCGCTGGGTATCGGAGCCCGTCTGGCCCTCTCCCAACATTGTCACGCAGCGCTTTCAGCTCACTGCCGGCCATGGCCTGATCAGCGAGGAGAAGGGCGTGGCGCCCCTTGATGATCGAGCGCTGAGCGTGCGCTCCCCGCTGTCGGTGGGGCTGCATTCGGGCAAATGGTGCTCCTACAACGCCCCGCCCGACCTGCCCCACGACCAGCGCGAGGAGGATGGCGGCGCCCTGGTCTTTCAGACCGCGCCACTGGAGGCGGCGCTTGAGATCTGCGGACAGCCGGTGCTGACGCTGTCACTCTCTGCCGACCAGCCGGTAGCGATGGTGGCGGTGCGGCTGATCGATATTCATCCGGACGACAAGGCCACCCGGGTTTCCTGGGGGCTTTTGAACCTCACCCACCACGACAGCCACGAACACCCCGAGCCGCTGGAGCCGGGGCGCCCCTACCGGGTGCAGGTGGCCCTCAAGCACATCGCCCAGCAGTTTCCCGCCGGCCACTCGGTTCGGGTCTCGGTCTCCACCAGCTACTGGCCGCTGGCCTGGCCGGCGCCACGCCCGGTACGGCTGACGCTCCATCCGGCCGAGTGCCGCCTGCACCTGCCGGTGCGCGCGCCGCGCCCGGAAGAGGAGGCGGCCCTGCCCGACTTTGGGCCGCCGCAGGCCGCTCCGCCGCTGGCCACCACCATGCTTGAGCCCGGCAGCGAGGCCTGGCGAACGATTCGCGACCTTGCCACCGACCGTAACACCCTGGAGGTGATCAATGACGAGGGGCGCTACCGCCTCGACGATATCGACCTTGAAATCGCCGGCCGGGTTACCGAGCGCTACCACTATACCTACGGCGACTACGACAGCGTCGAGGGCACCACGCTGTGGGAGCGAGCGTTTCGCCGCGGCGACTGGCAGGTGCGCACGCGTACCCATACGCGCCTGACCGCCACGGCCGAAGCGTTTCGCATTCAGGCCACGCTGGATGCCTGGGAGGGCGAGACACGGGTCTACTCGCAGAGCTGGGATGAGCACATTCCGCGGGATCTGGTGTAGGGCTCGTTTCTCCACCGATGCACGCCACCGCCCGCTTTCCCGGCGGTGGCACGCCATCGACCCGGTGATGGGCTAGCCCATCGCCAGCATCCACAGCGGCAGCGTGCCCGCGGCCAGCAGGGTCGAGAGGAAAATGCTCGCGCCGACGGTGTGCTGCTCCTCGCCCGCCCGGGCAAAGGCCAGCACATTGACCCCGATCGGCCCAGCGGCCGCCAGCACCAGCACGTGCAGCGCCATCGGCGCCAGCCCCGGCACAAGACTGCCCAGCGCCAGCACCAGCAGCGGCATGAGCGCCAGCTTGCCGGCACACACCGCCCAGATGGTCGGCGAGGTACGCAGCTGATAGCGGGTCAGCCCCACCCCGACCACGATCAGCGCACACGGCAGCGCCGCGCGCGCCAGCCAGTCCAGCACCTGCCACAGCGGCTTTGGCAACTCGATCCCCGCGATATTAATCACCACGCCCATCAAAAGCCCTACCACCAGCGGGTTGGCCAGCGTTTTCAAAAGGCTCAGCACGCTCGGGCGCTGCTCGCTGCCCTGGCCGAGCGCGGCATAGAGTGACTGGGTCGAAAAGAGGATCAGGCTGTGCACCGCCAGCAGGGCAAAGAGATAGACCAGCCCGTCGTGACCAAACAGCGCCGTGACCAGCGGAATACCGATCAGGACGTTATTGGAGTAGCTCGCGGCCAGACCGATGGCGGAGGCCTCGCCGGTACGCCGGCGAATATAGAGATTGAAGCCGGCAAACAGCAGCAGCGCCGGAATGAAATAGACCAGCAGCAGCAGCGGCGACAGCGCATCGGCAAGCGGGGCGCGCGCGATGCCGGTCAACAGCAGACAGGGCAGGAAAAGGCGAAAGGTGACCCAGGAGAGCCCGCCGGCGCTGGACGGCGTCAGCCACTGCCGCCAACCCAGCACATAGCCGACCACGATCAGCGTGAAGATGGGCAGTATCGCGAGTATGGCGGCCATGGATGCTCCTGTGGGTCATGTTCCCATGGCGCCAGTGGATCGATGCGCCCGGACAGGAGGGCATCATAACGGCCGGGCCGTTTTATGCCTATGCACGATAGCCTCGCGCCCGTGCCACCAGATGTCGGTCCTGGCCGGGCGCCCCCAGCAGCGACAGTCCCCAGGGCGCGTGGCCGCCCCCTTCACGATCATCCAGCATGCAGGGCATGGAGAGCTGCGGGGCACCCCAGAGACCGGCCAGCGCCGTCATGCCCATCAGGCATTCGCGGTAGGCCTCCAGACGCTGGCCGGTCAGGCTCAGAAGCGGCGAGGCGCCCGGTGCGGTGGGCAGGGCCAGCAGCTGGGCGCCGTCATCACTGAAAGTACGCAACGCGTCGATGATCTCCGCGCGCGCCTTGAGCGCGACCTGCTCGTCCGACTCGGTCAGGGTGGCGCACCACTGGAAACGCGCCTCGATATCCGGCGCCAGCCGCGGCTTTTCGCGGGTCATCCACGCACCGTGGACCCGCCAGATATCACGCCCCTGCAGCACGCGAAAGGTGCGCCCCAGATGGGCCAGCCACTGATCCGAGAGCGGCTGGACCAGCAGGTCCTGCCGAGCGCCGAGCGTTCGATGAAAGCGTGAGGCCTCGCTGGCGAGCGCCTCGGGCACCAGCAGGGTCATGACACTGTCGGGCGCGGCACTGCGGCCCTCGGGCAGCAACACCTCTGCTACACTGGCAAGCGCGTCATGATCCCGGCACAGCCAGCCGACCGTATCAAAACACGGCGCCAGCGGCACGAGTCCGTCGCAGCCGATCGCGCCGTGCGTGGGGCGCAGCCCCCATAGCCCGTTGTAGCTGGCCGGAATGCGAATCGAGCCGCCGGTGTCGGTGCCCAGGCCGATGTCGGCTTCGCCGCGCGCTACGGCGATGGCCGAGCCGGAGCTGGAGCCGCCCGGCAAACGCTCGGGCGCCTTCGGATTGACCGGGGTGCCGTAGTGCACGTTGGCGCCGTTGAGGCTGTAGGCGAACTCGTCGGTCTGGGTCTTGCCGGCAAGCGCTGCGCCGGCCTCCAGCAGCGCCTGCACGGCGGGCGCAGTACGCTGGGCCGGGCGCTGGGCGGTCGCCCAGTCGGGATTGCCCGCCCCGGTGATCTCGCCTTTGATATCAAAAAGATCCTTGACCGCCAGACGCTGCCCGGCCAGCGGGCCGCGCTCCGTGATCGCAGCACGGCGCTCGGGGGCTCCCTTGACCCAGACGCTGCGGTCCACACGCTCGATGACGTCACTCATGTGCACTCCCTGGCCTGACCGGCGCTGTTTGAGGTATGACACAGCACTACTGCAACCTTCGTGCCAGTCTGGTGCAGCGCCCTTTTACAGCGCACTTCAGGCCTTCGAATGACCGGGGCGTCAGGCGCCGGCGGCCGGCAAACTGCACATTCTCGGTGCAATAAGTGCACGCCCTGCCCTGCAATGGACACAAAAAAGGCGGCCCGCGGGCCGCCTCTGATCAAAGCCGGGCGTCAACTCAGGAGAGTTCCTCCAGACCTGAATAGGCCTCACTAATGGCATCAATGCGTGCGCGCCCCTCGCCGAGGCGCTTGTGCAGCAGCGCGTTGGACAGCAGATTGATCAGGCTCATCACCGAGGTGTAGCTGTCAAAGGCAGAGACGCTGTCCAGCGGACACTCCAGCTGCCAGGTGGGAGACGCCCCGGCAGCGGCCAGGGTGGGGTCGCCGATCAAAAGCGTGTCCACACCGCCGTCCTTGAGCTGCTCGAGCAGACTCGAGAACCCGTGCGCCCGGCGCCGAAAGCCCATGACGATCGCCAGCGTGCCCTTTGGCACGCCGACCAGTTCCTCGCCCAGCGACTGACCCGGCAGCGGCGCCAGGCGCACGCCGGGACGCACCTGCATCAACTGCTGGCGCAGGTGCAGGGCGGGCGGATAGCCGTTGCGATAGCCAATCACCAGCACCTCGGGGGCACAATCCAGGGCCTCGACCAACGCATCAAAGGTCCCGGCATCGATGGCCGCCAGCATCTGGTGCAGGTTGTCGCGCTCGCGCTCGAAGTGGCGCTGGAAGCGCTCCAGCCCACTGCCCAGCGCACTCGAGTCGGTGACCAGCGGCACGCCATGATAGCGAAGCTCACGGGCGTGCTGGCGCACCTCGCTGAAGCTGGCAAACCCCAGCCGCCGAAAGAGCCGGCTGACCGTGGCCTTGGAGACCCCGGTCAGCCGGGCCAGATCCGCGGCGCTGTAGACGGCGACATCGTCGAAGTGATCGAGGATAAACCCCGCCACCTTCTGCTCGTTGGGCGTGAGCTGATCAAACTGCTGGCGCAGTCGCTGGCCCAGATGCTGTTCCATGGTGATCTCGCCTCAAAAACCGGGCAGCGCACTGCCCGGCGTATGCCTGGCAGGCGGTATCAGCGCACAAGCGCGGTGACGGCACCGCTCATGGCGTTGAGGGCGTCATCCACATCGCGGGCCTGTACCGACTCGTCCGGATGATGGCTGATGCCGCGGGCGCAGCGCACAAACAGCATGCCGATGTCGCAGATGCCGGCCATCGCCATGCCGTCGTGCCCGGCGCCGCTGGCCAGCCGCAGAACCGGGCCCGTATCGGTGCCGATCACGGTGCCGATCGCGCCGGACAACGCCTCGACCAGCCGCGGCGAGCAGGCCACCGCCGGTGCCGAGTGGGTCTCCTGCCAGTGCCAGACCAGCCCGCGGGTCTCGCCAATGCGGTCACAGGTTTCACGAATGGCCGCCAGTGTCCGGTCGCGGTCCTCGTCGCGCTCGGCGCGAATGTCGAGCGTCATGCGCACCTCGCCGGGGATGACGTTGACCGCGCCGGGAAAGGTCTCGAGCGAGCCAACCGTGGCGACGATGCCGGCGGCGCGCGCCAGCGTTTCGATGGCCACGATCGCCTCGGCCGCCCCGGACAGCGCATCACGCCGCAGCGCCAGCGGCGTGGTACCGGCATGACCCGCCTCACCGCCGATGGTAATGCTGAACCGGCGCGCACCGGCAATGGCCGTGACCACGCCCAGCGAGCGGCGCTCGGCTTCCAGCACCGGGCCCTGCTCGATGTGCGCCTCCAGATAGCCGGCCACGGTCTCGGGGGCGCGGGCGGCATCACCGACGCGCTCGGGGTCGAGGCCGAAGTCGATGAACGCCTGGCGAAGCGTCACGCCGTCACGACCGGTGATCTCCCACCAGGCGTCGTCCCAGCTGCCGGCCACGGCGCGGCTGCCCAGCAGCGCGGTGCCAAAGCGGGTGCCCTCTTCATCGGCAAAGGCGACGACCTCCACCGAGCGGGTCGGACGCTGGCCGGCGGCGTTTAAACGCGCCGCCACACCGATCGCCAGCAGCACGCCCAGCGGGCCGTCAAAGCGCCCGGCGTTGATCACGCTGTCCGAGTGCGAGCCCAGCACCAGCGCCGGCAGGGACGGATCACGCCCTTCCAGACGCCCCCACTGGTTGCCGGCGGCGTCCTGCCAGGTCTGCATGCCGGCGTCCTGCATCCACTGCGCCAGCTGCGCATTGGCGCGGGCGTGTTCCGGCGTCAGGTAGCAGCGCGTGAGCTGACCGGCATCGGCCGAGATGGCGGCCAGCTGATCACAGGCCGCAACGATGGCGTCACCGTTATGCATGAGCGCTCCCCGGCTTCTGTTGTGAGCTCTGCTGTGGGTTTTGCTGATAGTAATCACGCGCAGCGCCGGCGCCGCTGCCGGCAGTGATGCTGACCCCGGCCTGACGCAGCACCTCTTCAAGTGCGGCGAGCGTGGTCATGACGGTGTCGCGACGAGCGTTGTAGCCCATGGTGCCGATGCGCCAGATACGCCCGTGCAGCGGGCCGAAGGAGGTGCCGATCTCGATGGCGTAGTCTTCCAAAAGCGTACGGCGCAGCACCTCGCCTTCCACGCCGTCGGGAATGTAGATGCCGACCACGTTGTTCATGCGATGGCCCTGATCGCCAAAGAGTTTGAGCCCCATCGCCGACAGTCCGCTGGTCAGCGCGCCGCCGTGCAGGGCGTGACGGGCCACGGCCTGATCCATGCCTTCGTTGACCAGCAGCCTTGCGCATTCACGCGCGCCATACAGCATGCTGGTGGCTTCGGTGTGGTGATTGAGACGCGCCTCGCCCCAGTAATCGAGGATCATCGACAGATCGAAATAGTTCGAGCGAATGCGCACGCCGCGCCCGGCATCATGGCCGTCGCCGACCAGCCCGGCTTCGACATGCGAGCGCGCGCGGATGCATTCGACGGCGCGCGGCGACAGCGTGGTCGGCGCACTGCCGGAGGGCCCGGCCAGGCACTTCTGCAGCCCGGCAGTGACGGCGTCGAGCTGCCAGGCATCGGTGTCCAGCGCGTTGCCGGCCAGCGATGCGGTGGCGTCGGTGTAAAACAGCACGTCATGCGCGCGGCAGATCTGTCCGATCGCTTCAAGCGGCTGGCACATGGTAGTGGAGGTGTCGCCCTGCACCATGGCGAGCACCTTCGGGCGCACGTCACGAATGGCCGTCTCGACCTGCTCGGGCGTGAAGACCTCGCCCCATTCGACCTCGATGATGTGAACGTCGGCACCGGCACGCTCGGCGATCTCGCGCAGCAAATGTCCGAAGCGGCCGAAGACCGGCACCAGCACCCGATCGCCCGGCTCGATCAGCGACACCAGCACCGCCTCGATGCCGGCGCGCGAAGTGCCGTCGATCAATAGCGTCGCGTCATTTTGGGTGCGAAAGACATCGCGATACAGCGCCTGGGTCTCGTTCATGCAGGCGGTCATGGCGGGGTCGTATTGGCCGATCAGCGGCGCGGACATGGCGCGCAGCACGCGCGGGTCGGCGTTGATCGGCCCGGGGCCCATCAGAAGGCGTGTAGGGGGATTGAAGGACTCAAAGGACATGACAGGCCACCTTGTTACGATCGTTTCATATAGATGCTATAGGAAATCATGGTTGCAACGCGACCCCTCGATGATTGATTTTTATCATCACACAGCGTGCCAAGACATCAGTAACCGCCCCCACCAAGCTGTCATGAAACTTAAGTTAGTAAGATGGTCGTTTTGCAGTCCTGTCACTGCGGCAGTAACGTAGCGTCACCTGACAGGCCCGGCCTGTCACAAGGGATAACAAGCCATAAAAAGGAACCTTCCCATGATCAAACGCCAGACCCTTACTGCGATGCTGTCGGCGACCGTCATGACGCTGGGAGCGCTTGCGCTCTCCAGCACCAGCGCTCAGGCCGGTCAGCAGCAGTTCATGACCATCGGCACCGGCGGTCAGACCGGTGTCTATTACGTGGTGGGTCAGTCGATCTGTCGCTTCGTCAACCAGGGCGACAGCGGCTATCGCTGTAATGCGCCGTCGACCGGGGCCTCGGTGGCCAACGTCAACGGCATTGAAAACGGTGACCTGGATCTGGGCGTGGCCCAGTCCGACGTGCAGTACAACGCCTATAACGGTGAAGGCCAGTTCGAGGGCAGCGCTCACGAGGACCTGCGCTCGGTCTTTGCCATGCATGGTGAGCCGCTCACTCTGGTGGCACGCGCCGACTCCGGCATCGAAACGCTGGATGACCTCAAGGGCAAGCGCGTCAACATCGGCAACCCGGGCTCGGGCAACCGCGCTACCATGGAAGTCGTGATGGCCGCCAAGGGCTGGAGCACCAGCGACTTTGCGCTCGCCTCCGAGCTCGACAGCGCCGAGCAGGCCTCGGCCCTGGCCGACAACAACATCGATGCCATGGTGTTTGTCGCCGGTCACCCCAACGGCTCGATTCAGGAAGCGACCACCACGGTGGATGCCCGCATCATTCCGCTCGACGGCGACGTGATCCAGACGCTGGTGGAAGAGAACCCCTACTACAGCTTCTATGACATTCCCGGCGGCATGTACAAGGGCAATCCGGATGACGTGAAGACCTTTGGTGTCGGCGCGACCGTGGTCAGCGCCGAGAAGGTCGACGACGACCTGGTCTATGCCGCGGTCAGTGCCGTGTTCGACAACTTCGAGCGATTCAAGAAACTGCATCCTGCCTTCGCCAACCTTGACCCGGAAACCATGGTCAATCAGGGCCTGTCGGCGCCGCTGCACGAAGGTGCGAAGCGCTATTATCAGGAGAAGGGCTGGCTCAACGAGTAAGCCGGTCTGACCCGGGCCGTGATGATCACGGCCCGTTGATCATTGTTGACGGCGCAACGCTCCCACTCGGGGGCGTTGCGTCATTTCCGATCCGGGCCGCTGTTCCGGAACGGTCCTGCCGCCAGAGGATGCGGACATGAACACGACTCCCTCTTCAACCGGACACCAGAGCGTGGATGCCAAAGAGCTGGCAGCCGCCTCCGATACCGGCGGACGCCAGCTCCAGGGCCTTACCGGACGCCTGCTGCTGGCCGTAGCCGTTGCCTGGTCCCTGTTTCAACTCTGGATTACCTCACCGCTGCCCTATCTGATGGGGTTTGGCGTGTTCAGTGCCACCGAGGCGCGCTCGATTCACCTGGGCTTTGCGCTTTTTCTGGCCTTTCTCTCCTGGCCGGCGCTCAAGCGCTCGCCGAAGGATCGCATCCCGGTCACGGACTGGGTGCTGGCGGTGGTGGCCGCCTTCTGCGCGCTGTATATCTATCTGTTCTACGCCCAGCTCTCCGGTCGTCCCGGCAACCCGATTCTGCAGGATGTCATTGTCGGTGTAACCGGGCTGGTGCTGCTGCTGGAAGGCGCCCGTCGAGCGCTCGGGCCGCCGCTGATGATCGTGGCGCTGGTCTTTCTGGGCTATTCGCTGGCAGGGCCGTACATGCCGGGCATGCTGGCCCACCGCGGCGTGAGCTTTGATGCCCTGATCAACCATCAGTGGCTGACCACTCAGGGCGTGTTCGGCATTGCGCTGGGGGTGTCCACCAGCTTTGTCTTTTTGTTCGTGCTCTTTGGCGCGCTGCTCGACAAGGCCGGCGCCGGCAATTATTTCATCAAGGTGGCCTTTTCGATGCTGGGCCACTACCGCGGCGGGCCGGCCAAGGCGGCCGTGGTGGCCTCCGGGCTGACCGGTCTGATCTCGGGCTCCTCGATTGCCAATACGGTCACCACCGGGACATTTACCATCCCGATGATGAAACGGGTGGGGTTCTCTCCGACCAAGGCCGGCGCCGTCGAGGTGGCCTCCTCGGTCAACGGCCAGATCATGCCGCCGGTCATGGGGGCCGCCGCTTTCTTGATGGTCGAATACGTCGGCATCCCCTACGTCGAGGTCATCAAGCACGCCTTTTTACCGGCGATGATCTCCTACATTGCGCTGTTTTATATCGTCCATCTCGAGGCCATGAAGGCCGGCATGCAGGGACTTACGAGTTCGAATCCGCCAAAACCCTGGCTGTTCAGGCTTTTGGGCTTTGCCACTGGCCTGGTCGGTCTGATGGCGCTGAGTGCCGTGGTCTATTACGGGCTGGGCTGGCTCAAGCCAGTGCTGGGGGAGGCCACCCCCTGGGTGGTGTCGGTCGCGCTGGTGGTCATCTATGTGGCCCTTTTAAAGCTGGGGGCGCGCTATCCCGAGCTTGAGACCGACACGCCTGATAGCAGCATCACGACGCTGCCGCAGACCAGACCGACCGTCATGGTCGGGCTGCACTATCTGCTGCCGGTGGTGGTGCTGGTCTGGTGTCTGATGGTCGAGCGGCTCTCGCCGGGGCTGTCGGCTTTCTGGGCGACCGTCCTGATGATGGTCATCATGGTGACGCAGCGTCCGCTGAGTGCTTTCTTCCGCGGCCGACTTGCCCTGGGCGAGAACCTGCGCCAAGGCGTGCTGGATCTCTGGAGCGGGCTGGTCGACGGCGCTCGCAACATGGTCGGTATCGGCATTGCCACCGCCACGGCCGGCATCATCGTCGGGGCAGTATCGCAGACCGGCGTCGGCCTGGTGCTGGCCGACCTGGTCGAGCATCTCTCGATGGGCAGTCTCTTTTTGATGCTGCTGCTCACCGCGGTTCTGAGCCTGATTCTGGGCATGGGGCTGCCGACCACTGCCAACTACATCGTGGTGTCGGCGCTGCTGGCGCCGGTCATCGTGCAGCTGGGTCAGCAGCAGGGACTGATCGTGCCGCTGATCGCGGTGCATCTGTTCGTGTTCTATTTCGGCATCATGGCCGACGTCACCCCGCCGGTGGGACTGGCCTCGTTCGCCGCTGCCGCCATTTCGGGCGCCGACCCGATCCGCACCGGCTTTCAGGCCTTCTGGTACAGCCTGCGTACCGCCGCGCTACCGTTTCTGTTCATCTTCAATACCGATCTGTTGCTCATCGATGTCGATCTCTGGCACGGCATCGTGGTCTTTGTGGTGGCCACCGTTGCCATGCTGGTCTTTGCCGCAGCCACCCAGGGCTGGTTTGTGGTGCGCAACCGCTGGTACGACACCATCCTGCTGCTGCTGATCGCCTTTACCCTGTTCCGGCCCGGCTTCTGGCAGGATATGATCGTGCCGCCCCATGAAGAAATGCCGCCGGCGCAGTTTGCGCAGGCCTACGGCGAGCTGGGCCCGGAGCAGTCGCTGCGCGTCGGCATCGAGGGGCTCAACGATTACGGCGCGCCCATGAGCCTTGTGATCGAAGTCCCGGCCGTTGAAGGCGAGACCGGTCAGGAGCGACTCGACAACCTGGGACTTGCGCTTCGTCAGGACGGAGACACCACGCTTGTGGACATGACCACCTGGGGCAGTCAGGCCAGCGAGCTGGGCTTTGACATGGACCAGACGATCACCTCGGTGGCCCTGCCCCGCGAGCGTTTTGCCAAGGAGTGGCTCTGGATCCCGGCCCTTCTGGTACTGGGGCTGATCATCTACTTGCAGCGCCGGCGCCGAACGGATCACACTGAGTCACGCATGGCCGCAACCAATGCCTGACCTTTTGCGCCGCCCGATATTGCCCGGGCGGCGCAAAAGATTAAGCCCTGCAAAGAGTTGTCGAATTTATAAAAGTTTAAACCGCGCTCAACTTTATAAAGGCAGGCTGTGGATTAAATTCTGCCAAGGGCGTTAAATAGGACCAGATTCATACCATTTTGAGGTGCCGTCATGACCGGTGAACGTCCCAAGCGAATCGATGCGACCGATATCTACCACACCACCCGTGCGGTACGACATTGTAGTCTCGACCCTTCCATTCGCTGTCTGGCAGAGCTTCGTACCTCGCAGATCAACGGCGGCTGCGACAACTGCGAAAATCTGCGCGTCAGTGAAGCTGAAGCGCTGGGCATCGATGCCGAGAAACTTCGCGAGCTGGCACGCTGGGCCGACTCCGACCGATTTACTGCTCGCGAGCGTGCTGCACTTGCCTGGTGTGAATCCTTCACGCATTTTCGTCCGGTGGATGCCAGCACCCGCATGATGGCCATCAATACCTTCTCGCCGCGTGAACTCGCCGACCTGACCCTGGCCATCGAGCTGACCAGCACCATGTCGCGCGTGGCCCGTCACATGGACAGCGACGTCCGCTTCGGCTGAGCGTCCGGACGCCGGTGCAATCCGCCGGCATGATTTGACCTGGATCAGACCCCGGACATGACGATGCTCGTAGCATGGCACGATCACTGCCTGCCGCGAGCATCGCCCATGTTGTCACCTGCTCCCCGATCCGATCGTCCTGATGCCACGTTTTCTCCGGACGCTGCCCTGCTCAAGCGTCACGATGGTGCGGGACCCCGCTACACCTCCTATCCGCCCGCCACGGCCTTTACCAACCATTTTGGTTCCGAGCAGCTGACGCAGGCGCTCTCACGCAGCAATGCCACCGGCCGTGCGCTGTCGCTGTATGTGCATATTCCCTTTTGCCGACGCATCTGCTTTTACTGCGGCTGCAACCGCATTGCGACCCGTCAGACCGCCATGGCCGAGCCCTATCTGGACCGGCTGACCCGCGAGATGGGCCTGATGCGCCACCAGCTGGACGGTGACCGCATGGTCGAGCAGCTCCACTGGGGCGGCGGCACCCCGACCTTTCTCGATCTTGATCAGATGAGCCGGCTGATGGATCAGCTGGGGGCGCATTTTACCCTCTCCGGCCATCGTGACCGCGATTTTGCCATCGAGATCGATCCCCGCGAGGCCGACGTCTATACCCTGCGTCATCTGCAGTCGCTGGGGTTCAACCGGTTGAGTCTGGGCGTGCAGGATCTGGATGTGCGCGTGCAAAAGGCCATCAACCGGATTCAGCCGCGTGAGCTGAGTGAAAACCTGATCGACGAGGCGCACCGGCTGGGCTTTCGTTCACTGAATCTGGATCTGATCTACGGCCTGCCGCATCAGAGCGTGACAAGCTTTGCCGACACCCTGGATCAGGTAATCGACATGGCACCGGCCCGGCTGTCGGTGTTCAACTACGCCCATCTGCCCGAGCGCTTTCTGCCCCAGCGACGCATCAACAGTGCTGACCTGCCGGACACGGCCACCCGCTTTGCCATCCAGTGCATGACGGTGGAAAAGCTGACCCGGGCCGGCTACATCCATATCGGCATGGATCACTTCGCAAGGCCTGACGACAGCCTGGCCGTGGCGCAGCGCGAAGGCGAACTGCAGCGCAACTTCCAGGGCTATACCACCCATGCACAGTGTGACCTGGTCGGTCTGGGCGTCTCTGCCATCAGCCAGATCGATGATGTCTACGCCCAGAATTCGGCCCAGCTGGAAACCTGGCAGGACGCCATTGATCATGGCCGGCTGGCCACCTGCCGCGGGGTGCGCCTGAGCGCCGATGACCGCCTGCGCCGTTACGTGATTCATCGTCTGATGTGTGACATGCGTCTCGATTTCGACGCACTTGAAGCCACCTTTCACATTAACGTGTCACACTATTTTGCAAACGTGTTTGAAAGGCTTGCCACCTTTCGACGAGACGGCCTCATCGAATATGATAAGCACTCGCTGATGGTGACCCCCATGGGACGCTTGTTGATACGCCAGCTGGCCATGACCTTTGATACCCATCTGCCGGCCGAAAGCCGCCAGCAGTTTTCACGCATTCTCTAGGGACGGGGATTATCGCAAGGCTGATGCCCGGCGCCGAAATCGGCAACAGGCAGCGGGCTCCCGTTCTGGAAGCGCCCGGCACACCACTCACATGCACAGGAGCATGCCAGGCCAATGAACACCTCTCATCTTCACCAGACACGCTGCCAGACCTGCTCGTTGAGCTCACTGTGTCTGCCACTTTCCCTGTCTCTTGATGATGTTGAGCAGTTTGACACGATTGTGCGACGGCGCTCGCCGCTGACCCGTGGTGAAAGCCTCTACATACAGGGCGAGACGTTTGAAAACGTCTATGCCGTGCGCAGCGGCAGTCTCAAGCAGACCGTCATCGAGGCCGACGGCGAGGAGCAGATTACCAGCTTCTATCTGCCCGGCGAGCTGGTGGGGCTCGACAGCATCGACAGTGCCACCCATCCAGGGTTTCTGACCGCGCTTGAGCGCACCACGGTGTGTGAAATTCCCTTCAAGCGACTGGAAAGCCTCTCGGAGCATCTCCCCGAGCTTCGTCATCAGCTCTATCGCTGCATGAGCCGTGAAATCGTCGATGACCGCCGCCTGATGCGGCTGCTGTCCAGCAAGACCGCCGATGAGCGGCTGGCGAGCTTCTTTCGTAACCTCTCGGTGCGCTTTGACCGCTGCGGCCACAGCGCCGAGCGCTTTCGCCTGCCGATGTCCCGCAGCGACATCGGCACCTATCTGGGACTGGCGATTGAAACCATCAGCCGCGTGCTGGGCCGGTTTCAGCAGCAGGGGATGCTCAACATTCAGGGCCGTCACGTCGAAATCCTGGACATGGCCGCACTGAGCGAGCGCGCCGGCATCGTCGCGAACTGTGGCAGCGAACGCCATCTCGCCTGATGGCCGGTGGCGCCACACGACCGGCCAAAAAAAACGCCCCGACCATGTCGGGGCGTTTTGGTATTCCTGTGGCGATCGTTAATGCGCCTCGGCCACCGGCGCAGAGTCACTGACCACACCTTCTTCACGCAGCATCTCTAAAATCACCTCTCGCAGAATCGGCAGATGCGAGCTTTCCAAGTCACGCACGGCACTGACCAGGGTCAGCCGACGCTGTCGCGCCTGGGCCAGCAGCGGCTCGAGATCGCCCGGGTTAAGCTCCAGACGATAGCGTCGCTCAAAGGTCACACGATCGATTCGCCCGCTTTCCCAGGCGTCACGCAGGCGACGTGATGGCGCCACGGCACGATACCACTGCTCGACCGAGAGCTCCTCCTCACGCTTGCCACGCGGCCATACCTGATCCACCAGCCAGCGCGCCCCATCATGCTGGGTCGAGTGCTGATAGACCCGCTTGAGGCGGATATCGCCAATAAGCATATTACCCCCTGACATCATGTTCCCAGAGCTGGAAGCCCTTCTTCTTTTGAGGTTTCAGCCCGTCAAGAATACACCGGGCGCCAGGTCGTTTCACGCAGGAAGGACGGCCCGGCACAGTCGGCATCGATCAGGTTTACCATACCGGGCCGCCAGGCGGGTGACAGCCGGCCCGGGCCGTCGCAGGAATTCACTCATGCGGCTGTGGGGTGTCGTACCATGCCAGGATGGCTTCGCCCACATCATCGGGGTACTCCTCATGCACCGACAGCCGACCACGAGACAGTGACACCGTATCGACCCGGGGCAGCGCCCCCATGGCGCGCATCTCGGCGCGCGAGCGCGGCGGCATGTTCTCGCTCATGAGCAAAAGCGTGCGAGCGCTGGCCCCCTTGAGCGCCGCCACACAGGCCTCGCGACTGTTGAAGGGATCCACCCCACCGGTCACGAAGCGAATCGAGCCGTGGCGGGCGCCGGGCGTGCGGGCGATCCGACGCTTGGCGGCCAGACGCTCCCCCGACAGCCAGTCGGGGGTTTCGTAGACATGCTCCCCGGCCATGCGGCGCAAGAACCAGTTGCTGACGTTGAGCCGATAGATCCCCGCGCCGATGACCGGGCGATCAAACCAGGCGCGCAGGTGCCCGAACCAGGGCTTGTGCTCACCGGCCATGGTCGGCAGCGGCCCGCGCCAGGTCGGCGCGATCAGCACCAGCCGGTCGGCAGCGTCGGGGTGTTCCTCCAGATGTCGAATGACCATGCCCGCCCCGTGGCCGGCGGCGACGATCATCTCGGGCAGAAAGACCACTTCATCGAGCAGATAATCGATAAAGGCCGTCAGCATGCGCGGCTCGGCCTCCATGAAGGGGCGCGGCCGGTCACCAAAGCCGGGCCAGTCCACCGAGACCGTGGTAAAGCGCTCGGCCAGCCCCACCTGCAGCGCGTCCATTTCGTGACGCGTCGAGATGCTCGACAGCGCCGGCAGCAGCAGCACTTCCGGCCCCTGCCCGCGGCGGGTCACGCCGACCTCGATGGGCATGCCGCCCCACGCCCAGTGAAGCGTCTCTTCTGTTACGTCATTGTCCATGTCATTGCCTCTCTTGCCGGAACGCCTTGCGCCACTGATGACCCATCATGACACAGGATCATCGACGCCGATGCCGACACGTCAACCATGATGCTGTCATCAAAGTGTCATCACACCGACACAAACTGGGGCGCCATGATCCGTGACCCAATCCGTAAGCCATCGACAGGAATGCTGATATGCAGATGCTGGCGCTTTACAGTATCAAGGGAGGCGTGGGCAAGACGGCATCGGCCATCAACCTCGCCGCCCAGGCCAGTCTTGCCGGACAGCGGGTACTGATCTGGGATCTGGATCCGCAGGCAGCCACCACCTTCTATCTGCGCAACAAGCCCAAAATACGGGGTGGCGGCGTCGAGAAGCTGGTGAAGGGCAAGGCCACGCTTGAGAAAACCATTCGGGAAACCGACATGGCGAACCTGGATCTGCTGCCGGCCAGTCTCGAATCCCGCGAGATGGATATCCTGCTGGAAGGACGCAAGGGCAGTCGCCTGCGCAAGGTGCTCAAGCCGGTCAGCGATGACTATGACCTGATCGTTCTGGACTGCCCGCCCGGTCTGACCGCGCTGTCGGAGCAGATCTTTTCCAGCGTGGATGCCCTGCTGGTACCGGTGGTGCCGACGACGCTGTCGATGAGAACCCTGACGCAGCTGCAGCAGTATCTGGACGAGGAAAACATCGCCACGCCGCTGTGGCCCTTCCTCACCCTGGTGGACCGCAGGCGCAAGCTGCATCAGGAGAGCATGACCAGCTTTCGGGCAGCGTGGTCGACCCATCTATCGGCCAATATCCCCTATGCCAGTACGGTCGAGCAGATGGGCACCCATCAGGCGCCGCTGGCACAGTTCGCGCCGCGCACGGCGGCCGCCGTGGCCTATCGCAACCTGTGGGAAGAGGTCTCGAAACGTCTGTAGACGGATGCTGTCGCCAGACCCTCAACGTAAAGGGACAGGGCCGACGCGTACCGTCGGCCCTGTCGATGCGAGCCTAGCGACCGGCATTCCCCCAGATGCCACCCAGCGAGCCCAGAAGGCTGCTGGAGACCCCTTCCTGGCCCAGATAGTTGAGCATGACCGGGGCGAACTGGCTGACCATGCCGGCATCCATGCCCAGCATGCTGAAGGCACTCGAGGTCAGCGACGACGTATTACCGCCCTGGCTGTTGCCCCCCATGCCGGAGAGTTTCGACAGCATCGACTGGCTGCCGGACAGCGCCTGAGCGCTGGAGAGCAGGCCATCCACGCCCGGCGCCTGATTGGAGAGCTGGTTGAACTGGTCACTGCCCAGCTGATTTTTCGCCGCCGCCAGCAGCGCCGCCGAGCCACCGATGGCCTGGGTCTGGCTCACCCCCAGTTGATCGGTCAGCTGGCTGATCAGCTGGGACGCCTGCCCCAGATTGTGACCGGTCGTGCCGACCGCCGCCGCCTGCTGCTGACGCGGGGCGCGCTCCAGATTCAGAAACTGTCCCAGCTGTGACGAAAGGCCCTGCTGATCCTGCTGGTTCTGCTGCACCGGCGCCTGCGCCTGTTGGGCCTGCTGACCCTGCGGGCTCTGGCTGTTCATCGCCTCCATGGCCCGATTGACATCATTTAGATTAAACGCCAGCGCCGAGGTCGACAGGCTTGCCATGCCCACACTTGCCAGTACCGCGATTGTCTTTTTCAACGCTGCTCTCCCTGCAATGGACGCGCCGGAGACCGACGCGCCCGAAAATGATCACTCCTGTGCGGTTGGACAGGCGCACGGCGCCGAGGTTCGGCCGCCACTCCCTGAAATAACGGCTAATGGCCTGATTGTTCGTCCCATTGCCCGACCAGGGCCTCGCTATCATGACAGGCCTTATCCGCCAGGAAATCGTTAGCATGTCTGTCATGACCCGCACACTTCTGATGGCCCTTTTGCTGGCCGTGACGCTGGCCGGCTGCAGCTATCAGCCCGCCCGTATCCATCCAGAGCCGGCCGTGATCATTGATGACGGTCACCCCGGTCACGGCAATGGCCACGGTAACGGTAACTTCTGCCCGCCCGGGCAGGCCAAAAAGGGCAACTGCTGAGACCACGGCGCCTTCGGGTGCCGTTTTTATTCCAGGCTGAAGGCGACTCAAGACGCAATCTGTACCAGGCTTGCGACACAACAGGGAGTCTCTTCATGTCCGGTTCAGCAACATCGACACAGCGCTCTCCGGGGCGCGCTTCGTTTCTTCTGGTCACCTTCGCCTTTTTGATGGCCATGCTGGGCACCACCCTGCCCACGCCGCTCTACCCGATCTATCAGACGCGGATGGACTATTCCCAGATCATCATCACGGTGATCTTTGCAGCCTACGCCGTGGGCGTGATTACCGCCCTGATCGGTTTTGGCAGTTGGTCGGATCAGCTGGGCAGAAGGCGGTTACTGCTGGGCGGGCTGGCGCTGGCGATCGTCAGCAACGTGGTGTTCCTCTCCAGCCCCGAGCTGGTGCCGCTGTTGATCGGCCGACTGCTGTCGGGCCTGTCGGCGGGCATCTTTACCGGCACGGCAACGGTGGCCGTCATCGAGCAGGCGCCGCCCGAATGGCAGAAAGGCGCCACGCTGACTGCCACCGCCACCAACGTCATGGGGCTGGGTCTGGGACCGCTGGTCGCGGGCGTGCTGGCGCAGTACGTGGCCTGGCCGCTGCACCTGCCCTACGCCCTGCATATCGTGCTGTGCCTGCTGGCCATGGCAGGCGTCTGGTGGGCACCGGAGACGGTCGAGCGCCCCGAGCGCATCAAGCTTCGCATCCAGCGCCTGGGGATGCCCGATGAGGTACGCGGCGTCTTTGTACCGGCCGGCATTGCCGGTTTTGCCGGCACCGCCGTGCTGGGGCTTTTCACCGCCGCCGCGCCGTCGTTCGTTCAGAAGATCCTGTCGATCGACAACCTCGCCATGATCGGCGTGGTGGTGATCACGCTCTTTATTGCCTCGGCGCTGGGTCAGGCCTGCATGCGCTTTATCCCCGAGCGCCAGCGCCTGATCGTTGGCTGTCTGATTCTGGCCGCCGGCGTGCTGGTGGTGGGCAGTGCCATCGGCCTTGCTTCGCTGGGTCTGATGCTTGCCGGGGCGGCCATTTCGGGCGCCGGTCAGGGGCTGACCCTGCGCGCGGGACTGGGCGAGGTAGTGGGCGCCTCGCCGAAGGACCGCAAGAGCGAGGTCACCTCGACCTACTTCGTGGTGATTTATGTAGCGATCTCGCTACCCGTGGTAGGGCTGGGCGTCACGGCGGCGCTGACCAGCCTGGCGGCCGCCGGCATCGCCTTTTCCATCATTGTCGCGGCGCTGGCGCTGACCGCCATGGGGCTTTTGATCCGGCGTCAGCGCCGCGAGGGGTGATTCAGACCCTACACCAGCAGCGACAGCACGAAGGTCCAGAGGCAGGCATAGGCCAGCAGCGCCAGGCTGTAGCGCAGCGTGGCGCGCATGATGTCGGACTCATGCCCCACCAGCCCGACGGCGCCGGCCGCAATGGCGATCGACTGGGGCGAAACGACCTTGGCCATGACGCCCCCGGCGGTATTGGCTGCCACCAGCAGGGCCTGACTGGTGCCGATCTGACCGGCCGTGACGGCCTGAAGATGCGCAAACAGCACGTTGTTGTTGACCACCGAGCCGGTAATGAACACGCCCAGCCAGCCAATCACGGGGGAGATCAGCGGGAAGACCCGGCCGGTCTCGGCCAGCGCCAGGCCCAGCGTTGAGGAGGTGCCCGAGAAGTTGGCCACATAGGCCACCGCCATCACCAGACATATTGTCGCCAGCGGACGCCAGAGCTCGCGCACGACGCTCAAAAGCTGATCAAGGCTCTGGCGCAGCGACAGGGTTTTCGAGGTCAGCGTGGTCACGATCACGGACAGCAAAATGGCCGTGCCCGCCGCGCCTACCAGCTCTATCTTCCAAAGTGCTGCCAGCGCATGGGGCGCCGTGGCAATGGGCGGCAGCTCCTGCACCTGCAGATGAAGCCCCGGGATCGGCAGCAGCAGGACGGTGGCCGCAAGCACCCCATCCGGAGCAAACAGGGCACGAAAGGCCGGCAGACTCCACACCATGATGATGGCGGTCAGGATATAAAACGGTGACCAGGCCAGCAGCACGGCCTTCAGGGGCCAACGGGTCGTATTCACCGGCGGCGCGCCGGGCTCGCGATAGAGGTGCTTCGGCCGCCACACCCGCATGAACAGTGCCAGCGCGCCCATGGATAGCAGCGGCGGCACCACATCCACCAGCTCCGGGCCCAGCAGATACAGCACCAGCGCCTGGCTGCCCGAGAACAGCACGCCCACCATCAGGACCACCGGCCAGGTCTGCT
Source organism: Kushneria indalinina DSM 14324 (assembly GCF_003385845.1). Classification (GTDB taxonomy): domain Bacteria; phylum Pseudomonadota; class Gammaproteobacteria; order Pseudomonadales; family Halomonadaceae; genus Kushneria; species Kushneria indalinina. Next base: position 77,034 of record NZ_QRDJ01000009.1, read on the forward strand.
TCAGCCCGCGCCAGCCGTCCAGAATCATCACCAGCAGAGCCGGAATGAACAGCGTGGAGAGCTGCAAAATGGCGATCAGCATCGGCGCCAGCGCGCTCGTGGTGACCCCACCCTGCTGCGCGCCGACAATGATGGGAATGCCGATCGCCCCGTAGGCGCCGGCCGCGGCGTTGGCCACCAGACACAGCATGGCGGCGCGAATCGGCTTGAAGCCCAGCTCCACCAGCAGCGCGGCACAGATGGCGATCGGCACGCCAAAGCCCGCCGCACCCTCGAGAAAGGCACCGAAGCAAAACGCGATCAGCAACACCTGTATGCGCTGATCCTCCGAGATGGTCGCGATGCTGGCGCGGATAATCTCGAACTTGCCGCTTTTGACCGCGATCCGATACAGCCACACCGCCATCAGCACGATATAGCCGATCGGCCAGAGCCCGTTGGCCGCGCCATAGAGAGCGGCCATCACCGCCTTTTGCAGCGGCATGCCGAAAAGCCACAGCGCCATGACCAGCGACAGCACCAGCGTAATGCCCGCCGCCGTCAGCGCCTTGAGCCGAAACACGGTCAGCGCCAGCAAAAAGAACACCATCGGCGCGGCCGCCACCAGCGCCGACAGCAGCGACTGATTGAGTGGATCGTAGAGCTGTTGCCACATGAGCAGATCCTCCCGGGGATCAGATCTTCAGCGCGAGGCGCCATCGCCCCGCATCAGGGCGTTATCGCAGTGGGCGCCACGCGCCAGGCAGAGCAGGTTGTTGAAGGTGACCTGGGCAATCTCGCGCAGGGCCTCGACCGTGAAAAAGCCCTGATGGCCGGTCACCAGCACGTTGGGAAAGGTCATGAGGCGTGAGAACACATCGTCATCGATGATCTCGGAGGAGCGGTCCTTGAAGAACAGCCCGCTCTCCTGCTCGTAGACATCAATGGCCAGCGCGCCGAGCTGGCGGGACTTGAGCGCCTCGATCACCGCACAGGTATCGATCAGCGCCCCACGAGAGGTGTTGATCAGCATCGCCCCGGGTTTCATGCGCTCAAGCGAGGCTTCATTGATCAGGTGATGGGTCGCCTGGGTCAGCGGACAGTGCAGCGACACGATGTCGGACTGCGCCAGCAGCGTGTCGACCTCCACGATCTCGCCGATGGCCTTGAAATCCTCGGCCGGAAACGGGTCGCTGCCCAGCACCCGACACCCCAGCCCCTTGAAGATACGCGCCGTGGCCAGACCGATTCGGCCGGTGCCCACGATGCCGACGGTCTTGCCCTGCAGCGTTACGCCCAGCAGGCCATCAAGGGCGAAGTTGCCTTCACGCACCCGGTTGAAGGCGCGATGGGTATGGCGATTGAGCGTCATGGCCAGCGCCAGCGCATGCTCGGCCACTGCTTCAGGCGAGTAGGCCGGCACCCGGGCGACGAAAAACCCGAGCCGCTCGGCGGCGGCCAGATCGATGTTGTTGAACCCCGCACAGCGCAGCACGATCGCCTTCACGCCCATGCCGGCCAGTGCCTCGAGCACGCGCTCATCCAGCACGTCGTTGACGAACACGCACACGGCGTCACTGCCTTCCGCCAGTGCCGTGGTCTGATGGGTCAGCGTTACCTTCTGGTAAATCAGCTCAAACGGTTCCTCGGCAAAGCCCTCGAGCCGGGCCTCTTCAAAGAAACGTTCATCGTAGGGCTGGGCACTATACAGCGTGACTTTCATGAGGGACTCCGCAGGATGGCTGCTCTGACAGGCGGCTGTTGATTCTCTACTGCCTACGACTTTAGCAGGGGGGTGCGCTGGCGCTTTTGATGCAGGACAAATTGGCGAAAAAAGCCGCGTCACGGCCTTTTCGAGGCGCTGAAACGGCGTAACATGGTGCCCTGCCCGGCCCGGTTTTGGACGCGATCGATTGATCAGATGCTATCGACCTGAAGAGTGCCTCATGCTGCAACCCGTATCCCGCCAGAGTGACCTGACGCTCGAAAAAACCGCGATTCCGCCGCGCCCGGACAACGTCAGCACCTGGGCCCCCCTGTCGATTCCCGCCTTTCGCATCATCTGGATCGCCAATCTGTTCGCCAACCTGGGTGTGTGGGCGCAGTCGGTGGCGGCGGCCTGGGTCGTGACCTCGGCGCATGGCAGCCCCGTCATGGTGGCCATGATTCAGGTCGCCGCCGCCGCCCCGCTGGTGTTGATGTCGATCGTGACCGGCGTGATTGCCGACAACTACGACCGACGCAAGGTGATGCTCTTCGGGCTTTTCATCGAGGTACTGGGCGGGGTCTTCATCACCGTCATCGCCTTTATGGGGCTGCTCACGCCAACCCTTCTGATCGCATCGATTTTGTGCGTGTCGGTTGGCGGTGCCATTACCACGCCGGCCTGGCAGGCGGCGGTCAACGAACAGGTGCCGCGCAACCTGGTCAGCAGCGCGGTGCTGCTCAATAGTGTCAACTACAACGCCGCCCGCGCCATCGGCCCGGCCATCGGCGGCATGCTGCTGGCCGCGCTCGGGCCGGCGTGGATCTTTCTGCTCAACGTCTTTTGTTTTTGCACCCTGATCTGGGCACTGTGGCGCTGGCGACGCGCCGTGCCCAAAAAAAGCCTGCCGCCCGAGCGGCTGTGGGAGGGGGTCAAGGCCGCCATTCACTTCACCCAGTATTCCAGCGTCACGCGTTTGATCATGCTGCGTTCGTTCATCTTTGGTATTTCGGCCAGTGCCATCTGGGCGCTGCTGCCGTTGCTGGCGCATGATCATCCCGGCGGCAACGCCTCGCTCTACGGCTACATGCTGGGTGGGCTGGGCGTGGGGGCGATTGCCGCCAGCACGCTGGTCAATCGGGCTCGCCGCCGTCTTGGCAGCAGTCGACTGATCAGCGTAGCGGCCATGATGCTGGGGGGCGTGATGCTGGTGCTGGGCGGGTTCAATACGCTCTGGGCGCTGTTTCCGGCGCTGATCATCGGCGGCAGCTGCTGGATTGCCGCGGTGGCCTCCTACAACTCCGCCGTGCAGGTACTGGTGCCGGACTGGGTCAAGGCGCGGGCGCTGGCGCTCTATCAGACCGCGCTCTACGCCGGGCTCACCATGGGCTCGTTTCTCTGGGGCCATATGGCCGAGGGACTGGGCACGCAGACGGCGCTGATGATGGCCGGCGGCCTGCTGCTGGTCTCGGCGCTGGTGCTTTTGCCCTCGCGCCTGCCGGAGCTGGACAGCGACAGCCTGATGGGCGCGCCGGAGACCCGCACCGAGGCGCCGGACTTCGAGTTCAACCCCGGTCGCGGCTCGGTGATGGTGACCATCGAATATCGCATCAATGCCGATCAGGTTCGCGATTTCGCCCGCGCCATTCGCCCCCTGCGCCGGCTGCGGCTGCGCAACGGGGCCAAACGCTGGTCGCTGTATCGCGATGTCGAAGCGCGCGATCTGTGGCAGGAGGTCTTTCTGGTCCCCAACTGGCTGCAGCATCTGCGCATGCAGGATCGTCAGACCATGGCCGACCGCGCCATCATCGAGCGGGTCGCCGCCATGCATGTCGGGCCCGAGCCACCGCGCATGCGTCACGGCGTCAGCTATCGCACCGCCCGCTATGACGGCGAAGGCGCCGCCCTCAGGCCGGTGCAGACACAAGCCCTCGATGACCACGCCCCCTGGGGGGAGGAGGATCATCATGGCGACCCTGACAGCCCGGGCGCGAGCCGTTAGGCTATCGCTCCTTCCCGTGATGACCGGAGCTTTCGCATGCCCACTGACGCGACCGATACCGCGCACCAGACCCTTGAGACGGTCTTCGGCCTTGACGACTTTCGTACCGGCCAGCAGCCGGTCATCGAGCGGGTGCTGGCCGGGCGCTCCACGGCGGCCATCTTTGCCACCGGCGCCGGCAAGTCGCTGTGCTATCAGCTGCCGGCGCTGCACCTGCCCCATCTGACGCTGGTCATTTCACCGCTGCTGGCGCTGATGCAGGATCAGCTCGCCTTTCTGAAATCCCGCGGCATTGCTGCAGCCAGCATCGACTCGACCATGGACCGCGACGCCGTGCGCGAGGTGATGACGCGCGCCCGTCAGGGGGAGCTCAAGATCCTGATGGTGTCGGTCGAGCGGCTGCGCAACGAGCGCTTTCGTCACTTTCTTCAACAGGTGGCCATCTCATCGATGGTGATTGACGAGGCCCACTGTATCTCCGAGTGGGGCCACAACTTTCGCCCGGACTATCTGCGCCTGCCCGAGTATCAGCGCGAGTTCAATATACCGCAGGTGCTGCTGCTGACCGCCACGGCCACGCCGCAGGTCATCCAGGACATGCAGCGAAGCTTTGCCATCGACGAGGGTGACGTGATCACCACCGGCTTTTATCGCCCCAATCTGAACCTGCAGGTGCGACCGGTCGCCCAACAGCAGCGTGTTGATGCACTGATCGAGTGGCTGGCGCCGCAGCAGGTTTCGGGGCAGGAAGCGCCCACCATCATCTATGTCACCCTGCAGCAGGGTGCCGAGACGGTGGCAAGGGCACTGTCGGCGCACGGCATTCAGACGCGCGCCTATCATGCGGGGCTTGGCGCCGAGATTCGCGACGAGATCCAGCAGCAGTTCATGCGCGGCGAGGTGCCGGTGATCGTCGCCACCATCGCCTTTGGCATGGGCATCGACAAGCGCAATATCCGCAACGTCGTGCATTTTGACCTGCCCAAATCGATCGAGAACTACAGCCAGGAGATCGGCCGGGCCGGGCGTGACGGGGCGTTCTCGACCTGTCTGATGCTGGCCGGGCGGGACGGTCTGGGGGTACTGGAGAACTTCACCCATGGCGATACCCCCGAGCGCGAGGGCATCCAGCGGGTGCTCGAAGAGATTCAGGCCGCGGGGCAAACGCCGGAGCGCCAGTGGCCGGTGGTGATGAATACCCTCTCGCGGGACAGCAACATCCGGGCGCTGCCGCTGAAAACGCTGCTGGTGCGCCTTGAGATGATGGGCGTTATCGCGCCGCGCTTTACCTACCTGGCCGAATATCGCCTGCGCTACCAGCTGCCACCGGCGGAACTGGCCGCGAAATTCGAAGGCGAGCGCGCCGATTTCATCCGCCTGGTGATCGACAACATCCCCATCGCCCGCACCTGGGGCACGGTGGATTTCGAGCGCGTGCATCAGGCCGGTCAACACGCCGGCATTGATGCCACGCGCACCCGTGTCATCACGGCGCTGGAGTACTTTCAGGACAAGGGCTGGGTGGTGCTGGAGGGCAAGCGCATGACGGATGTCTTCGAGGTATGTACACCCGATATCGACCCGGTGAGCATGGCGCGCGAGCTGCACGAGGGCTTTTGCACCCGCGAGCGCGCCGATATCGAACGGCTGTCGCAGATGCTGTCGCTTTTTGAATCCGACACCTGCCTCACCCGGCGGCTGGCCCTGCACTTTGGCGATACGAACGCGCCCGAGCGCTGTGGGCACTGCTCGGTGTGCGACGGCCATGTGGCTCGGCTGCCGGCGCCGCCCACATCTACCCCGCTGGAGTCACACTCGTTTGAGGCACTTGCCGGACCGCTGATCGCCCGTCATCAGGAACAGTTCCAGCGAGCGCCCACCCCCGAGCGAGTCGCGCATTTTCTCTGCGCGCTGGCCATGCCGGTGTTCACGCCGCTCAAGGTGCGCGGGCTCAAGACGTTTGGGGCGCTGGAGGGCTACACCTATCCGCAGGTACGCCAGTGGGCCGAACAGCATCTGAACACGCAAGGCTGAGATGCGCCTGCCGCTGATTCACCATCCGGGCTATACGTTCGAGTGGCCCGAGCGCCATCCCTTCCCGATGGCCAAGTTCCGCGCCCTGCGCCAGCAGCTCTCGGCGCTGGGTTTCGATGATGATCCGCTGATCGACTGGGTCACGCCGACGCCGCCTGCCAGTACCGCGCTGCTGCGGGCCCACACGGAAGCCTGGCTGCAGACCTTTTATCTGGGCGACAGCGACCCGAAGGCCCGAAAGCGCAGCGGCTTTGACTGGTCACCGCAGCTGGCCGAGCGCACCCTGCTGGAAGTGGGCGGCACGCTGTCAACGCTTCGCGCCGCACTCGAGACGGGCCTTGCCTGCAACACCGCCGGCGGCACCCATCACGCCTACCCGGACGCCGCCAGCGGCTACTGCCTGCTCAACGACCTGGCGGTGGCCGCCCATGAGGCGATGGCCGTTTACGGCGTGACCAACATCCTGATCATCGACTGCGACGTCCACCAGGGCGATGGCACCGCGTTTGCCTTTCAAAATGACCCGCGCGTGTTTACCTGCTCGATCCACGGCGCGGACAACTTTCCGTTTACCAAACGTCAGAGCGATCGGGACATCGCCCTGCCCCGCGGGACCGATGACGCCGCCTACCAGGCCGTGCTGGAACGTGAAATCCCGGCACTGCTGGACCGCCTGCAGCCCGAGCTGGTGTTTTTCGATGCCGGCGCCGACGTCCATGCCGGTGACCGACTGGGGCATTTCGAGCTGAGCCTTGACGGCATCTACCGGCGCGACCTCTTTGTACTGCATCAGTGCCGAGCGCGCAGTATTCCGGTGGCGGCGGTGATCGGCGGCGGCTATGACCGCAATCTCGCAGCACTGGCCGAGCGCCACGCGCAGCTGTTTCTGGCCGCGCGCGAGCTACTGCGCCAGACGTAAAAAAAGCGCCGGAGCCATGGCCCCGGCGCTTTTGATGACCAACACGTTACGACCGTTGACTACTGCGCCGCCGGCCCCCGAATACCGGTGACAAACCCATCCGGGCGAATGTGTGCCCTGAAGGCTTCCTGCACCTCTTCGGGGGTGAGTTTCACGAACTGCTCCGCCGCCCGGGTGGTGGCATCCAGCGGCTTGTCGGAGAGCGCCAGATCCAGCAGCGAGCCGCTGATCGCGCCGTAGCTGGCCGCCTGCATCGGCATGGCCCGCAGCAGAATGCTCTTGGCCCGGTGTAGATCGCTGTCGCTGACCGGTTCATTCTGCAGGCGCTGGAGGTTGTGGATGATCAGCTCGCGCGCCTGATGGACCTTGTCAGGGTCGCTTCCGAAGCTGACGTTGAAGCGCCCACGATGGGCCTGCAGCGCCAGATTCGAGCTGACGCCGTAGACCAGTCCGCGCTGTTCGCGCAGCGCCTGGTGCAGCCGCGAGGCGAAATCACCGCTGAGGACCTGATTGCCCAGAAACAGCGCAAAGCGATCATCACTGTCGCGATCCACATCGATCATCTGCGACAGGGTGACCTGCGACTGGCTGGCGGCGCTGTCGGGCGTATTAAACGCGCCGGCCTGATTGAGTGCCACGGCCGGATAGTCCACCTCGGGTTTTGCCCCCTGCGCCTGCCAGTCGCCGAAGTAGCGCGCGACCTGATCACGCACCTGCTCGGGGTCAACGTCACCCACGACCACCATGGTGGTCATGTCCGGGCGGGAAATGCGTTCAAAGTACTGCTTCATGTCCTCGAGCGTGATGCTATCCAGCGACTCGGGCGTCATGTGGCGCCGCTGGGGGTCATCGTCGGGCAACAGCGCCCCGAGCATGGCGTTGGTATTCAAAAAGCCGGGGCTTTGCAACCGGCCGGGCAGCGCCTGGGCGCTCTGCTGCTTGAGGGTATTGAAGGCCTCCTCGGAGAAACTCGGGTTGAGCTGATGCTCGGCCAGCAGCGCCAGCCCGTCGTCGAAGCGCGCCTTTGGCACCACCAGACCGAAGCGGGTGCCGGCCCGCTCCTCGGCCCCCAGCTCATCCACGGCCGCGCGCAGCGTTTGACGGTCACGCGACTGGCTGCCGTAGCCGTACATGCCTTCCAGTATCTCGCTGACGCCCTCCTTGCCCGGCGGCGCCTGCAGGTCCTCATTGGTCCTGATGGCACCGCTTAACATGACGCGATCGCTGGCGGTTTCAGGCTGCACGATCAGGCGCAGGCCGTTGTCGAGACGGTAGTCCTTCGGGTCGAGCGTCGAGACCGGAATGTCGAGATTATCGAAGGCGTGCTCGGCCCACTGCGGCAGTTCGACCGGTCCACTGGGCGTCGTGGTCAGATCCTCCGGCTCGCCATAGCCCTCACCGCTGGTCGGCTCGCCGGAGGTCTCCGGCGTCAGCACCGCGGTAATGGCGTGCTCGGGTTTCAGGAGCCTTGCGGCCAGCGCGTTGACGTCATCGACGGTGACCGCCTCATACTGCGCCTTCATGGCCTGCGGAGAGTCGAGACCGCGCTTGATCAGGGCATCCGACCAGGCGCTGGCCAGCCCCGAGACCGACTCACGGGAGGCGTCCACCTCGGCAATGATCCGGCGTTTGGCGGCCTCAACCAATGAGGGGTCCACGCCGTTGTCGGTCACGTCCTCGATGATGGTCTGCATGCGCGCCTGAATCGGCGCCGGATCACCGCCCTGCGGGAAGACGCCGACGGCCATCGCCAGGCCCGCATGGGGCTGCAGCTGGCCACCCATGCCGCCGGCCAGCGCCGTGCCGTCATATCCCATGCCGGCCAGCTCGCCGCGCTCGGAGCCCAGCACGTCCAGCAGGACCTGGGTGGTGGCGAAGTCGTCATCCTGCAGGCCGGGCGTGCGCCAGCCCATGTAGATCGAGCCATAGGGACTGTTGGTCGGCAGCTCGATGGTGCGCGCCTCCACCGGCTCGAAGTCGAATTCGGGCCGCTTGGGCAGATCGCGTTCGGGGATATCGCCAAACAGCGTCTGAACGCGGGAAAGCGCCTGTTGCGGGTCGACATCGCCGGCGATCACCAGCGTGGCGTTATTGGGCACATACCACTGATCGTGAAAGGCCTTCAGATCGGCCGCGGTGGTGTTGTCAAAGGAGTCGCGCGTGCCCAGCGGTGTCCAGGCATAGGGCGTGCCGCGATAGAGCTCCTCGACCAGCTGGGTATAAAAGCGAAAGGCCGGATTGGAGAGATTGCCCGACACCTCCTGCTCGATGGCGCCGCGCTCCTGTGCCCAGTCTTCGGCACTCATGTCGATGGCCTTCATGCGTGAGGCCTCGATATGCAGCGCCACGTCCAGATCGTCGGTGGGGACGGTGAAGTGGTACTGGGTGCGGTCGTTTTCGGTAAAGGCGTTCATGTTGCCGCCCATGTTGGCCGAAATGACCGACAACTGATCCTTTGAAAGCCCCGGGCCACCGCGAAACATCATGTGCTCGACGGCGTGCGCCGTGCCGGGGAACTCGCTGGAGCCTTCACTGGAGCCGACGTGGTAGTTGACCTGAGTGGTCACCACCGGCGCCAGGTCGCTGTGCACGATGACAACCTCAAGGCCGTTGTCGAGCGTAGTGCGCAGTACGTCATCGCGCTGGTCCTGCGCCTGGGCCACACCCATGCTCGCCATGACCAGACACAGCCCGGCCAGACCGCGCCCGGTGCGTGACAGTCGAGCGCGCCACAAAAGGCCGGCGTTACCCGTGATGCCTGTTAACTGCATGTCCATTGATCCCTGACACGTTGATCCGCTGCGGGCGGCCCGCGGGGGCCGCACTCGTTGATTCAAAGACGGTACAAGGCGCGAAAGCGCCACGAAAAAGAGCGCCCGCAGGCGCTCCATGAACCGGTCGTTGATGCTAGCTGGTATGTTCGCTGGGCTGCGGCAGCGCCGGCAGCGAACGGTCCAGCAGCTCCACGCTCTTGCGATAGTAGTGCTGACTCTTGCTGTGCTGGCCGAGACTGGCATAGAGCCTGGCAAGCTCGGCACAGGCCACGCCGCTGGGGCGCTGACGGTGACTGGCCTCGAAGTACTCCTGCGCCTTGCCCCAGTAGGCGTTGCGCAGCGACAGCCGACCCAGCGCCATCAGAAGTTCCGGGTCATTGGGCCGCTCCTGCAGCCACTTCTCGGCGGTGACCAGCTGGCGCTCGGGCTCGACCGACAGCAGGCCGTAATGTGCCACCAGCCGGCTGTCCCAGCGATTGCGCAGCGACTGGCGAATCATGCTCTCGGCTTCAGCGGCATCATTGCCGCGCTCAAGAATGCTGGCCTGCAGCAGGACCAGATCCACATCGCCTCTGAGCGCTTCGGGCATCTCCGCCCAGAGCGTGCGGGCCCGCTCGGTATCCTGCTGCTGACCGGCCTGAGTCAGAAGGGCCAGATAGGTGCGCCGTTCGAGCACCCGACGCTCTTCTTCGCTGATCAGATCGTGACGTTCGAGCTTCGGCAGCAGCCGGCGCATGCCTTCCCAGTCTTCCACGTTGAGATAGGCCTGCTTGAGCAGCTTGAGGACCTGCGGATGCTCCGGCATCTGGGTCTGCAGACGCGTCAGGGTAGCAAGCGCCTGCTCGGACTGCTGACGGTCCAGCATCAGCTGCGCCTGCATCAGCCCCACGGCGCTGTCGGCGCCCTCGGTGCTGTGGTGCGCCTTTTTCAGAAGCTCATCGGCCTGCTCATGACGGCCCTGATAGTGGGCCGCCAGCGCCGCGGAGAGATAGTTGACCAGCGGCGTGGAGGAGTCCTGCGCCGAGCGGGTCAGCGACTGCTCGGCACGCTTCCAGCGCCCTTCGGCCAGCGCCACCAGCCCCTTGACGGTGCGATGCATGGCCTGGCGATTGCGGGTACGGGCATTCCAGAGCTTCATGCGGCTGACCGGACGACGCAGGCGCCAGAGCAGGCGCAGGACGAAATGCAGCACTAAAAAGAGCGCAAACAGCAGCAGCATGCCGAACCAGAAGGAGGTCTGCAGCGAGATGTCGCCCACCCGGATCAGGATGTAGCCCGGCGTGGACATCATCAGCTGGCCGATCAGCGCCCCGGCAGCCAGCCCGATGACAATGAACAGGATCAGCTTTCTCATGACGACGCCCCCTGACCGCTATTCTGGCCACTACGACGGGCGTTTTGCAGCTTGTTGAGGGCCTCGACCGAGCCGCTGATATCGGGCAGCTCGGGGCTGATATTGCGCTGGCCGAGCTGCTCGAGCTGATCACGCACGCGCTGGACGTTGCTGTCCTCGGTGCGGAAATAAGTCGTAATCAGGGTGTTGGCGCGCTCAAGGCTTTCACGATAGATCTCTTCGTTGCTGCGCATCACGCCCAGCTGGGCCTGTTCCAGCAACAGCCGCACGTTCTGGCGCAGATAGCCTTCCTGGGCCGGCGTGATCAACGCCTCCAGCGGTTCGTCGTGACGGCGTACCGTGACCAGATCCTTGAGCTGGGTGCCCATGCGCGAAAGCTGTTCGCGCCAGCCGCCGGTAAACAGCGACCCGTCATCCTGCTGAGCAGCCAGGGCCTCGCTCTCCTGCGACAGCGGCAGTTCCTCAACCTGATTCGCCATGGCCGACAGGGTCAAAAACAGGCCGTTCTGGTCCACGTTCGGCAGGCTCTCAAGGCGTGACAGCTCGCTGGCAATGGCGCGGCGCACCGGCAGCTGGGCCGGGTTATCGATCTGCTGCAGGCGCTGATCGGCGGTTTCGAGCAGCGACTGCGCACCGCTGATGTCGCGCTCAAGCTGCAGACGCTGGTTGGCCATGCGCAGCAGGTACTCAATCTCGGCGTTTTGCCACTGACGCTCATCGGTCTGCTGGCTGCGCGTGAGTTCTTCCATCACGCGCGATAGCGCCTGATCGTTTTCCTCAAGCTGCGATTGGAGCGTACTGATGCGCTGATCGCGCGACTCAAGCGCGCTCGAGACTTCGCGGGAGGACTGGCTGCTGCTCTGCTGAACCTGGTTGACGTCCTGGCGCAGCTGGGCCATGTCGTTGCGCTGCTGCTCGAACAACCAGGCGCCAAAGCCGATGGCGGCAAGCGAGAGCAACAGCAGAACAAGCAGGATGGGCAGCAGGACCGAACGACGCCCGTTTTTCTGGCGCGGCCGGTGTTCAGGACGCGTATCGCCTGGCTCGAACGGCCGACCGCTGTTGCTGACGCCGGCATCCGGCGAGGTGGTGCCGGTCATGTTGCCGGTACGGGTGCTCTCGTCGGTAATCTCAGCATTCTCGACAGCCCCGTCCGTGCCGGTATCTGCCGGCGTGGCGCCAGAGGGCGTGCTGCCGGGAGAAGCGTTGCTGCGATCGTCGTTATCGTTTTCCTGCTTGCTCATTTATCGCTGCCCTTTTTTTAATCGGGTATGCCCGGCGCCTGCTGCCAGGCCACTGCCGAGGTCTCTGCCAATGTCTGCGGCGTGGCATCGCCGGCAATGAAAACACATTCGAAGTGATCCCTGCCTGCCATTGTAGCCAATCGCTGGCTGGAAACGACCAGTGGACGCCTCCGACTGGCTGGCGTGCACCACTGATTGAGGTATTCAAGCTGCTCCTGACTGGTCACGATCAGCAGGGCAAAGTCGCCGCGCTCAAGCAGTGCAGCGGCCTCTGCCTCGGGCGGCTGCAGCTGCCGCTCATAGAGTGACAGCCGTGACACCTCGGCGCCACGCTCAAAAAGCGTCTGCTCAATCAGCTCTCGCCCCCCCTCCCCGGACACCAGCGCGATGCGAGCCCCATTGACGGCCTGCAGCCCGGGCAGCGCCAACAGCGCCTCGCTGGCGCTGCCGCTGCCCGACGCCGGAGCGCTGACATCAACGCCCAGGCCCGCCTCCAGAACACTTGCCGTGCTGATACCGGTGGCATGAAAGCTGATGCCCTCGGGCAACTGGGGCCAGCGTGCTTCGATGGCCTCGATCAGACAGGCCGCGGCAAACGGACTGGTGCAAATAATGTGGCGAAAGTTATCCAGATCATACAGGAGCGTGCGCTCGCGTGGGGTCAGCACGCGTGCGACCAAAGTCATGATGTTCAATGATCGAGGCGCCAGCCCGACCTGCTCGAGCGCCTGCTCCAGCGCCTGTGCACGGGCGCCGGGGCGAGCAATCAGTGCCGTGGGGCCATGGGTCGGACGCGAAAGGGACATGTCAGGCCTTTAGCGCGGCGGGCGTTCGTCGGCGTAGACGGCATCAAGAATGGCGCCGGCACCGCGCGACAGCAGGTCTTCGGCGACCTGAATCCCCAGCGCCTCCGGGTCATCGGCGGGGCCGCGGGCCTCGGCGTGAATGACCTGCGAGCCATCGGGCGCCCCGACCAGCGCCCGCAGCCACAGCGTCTGGTTATTGTCTTCCAGCACCGCGTAGCCGCCGATGGGTACCTGACAGCCGCCTTCAAGACGGGTGTTCATGGCGCGCTCGGCCAGCACCCGCAGACTGGAAGTCGGGTCGATCAGCGGTGCGATCAGGGCGCGCAGGGTCTCATCATCGCTGCGACACTCGATGCCCAGCGCGCCCTGGCCACAGGCCGGCAGCATCACTTCCGGCGCCAGCCGCTCGGCGATGCGCATGTCCAGATTGAGCCGCTCGAGCCCGGAAGTGGCCAGCACGATCGCGTCGAACTCGCCGGCATCGAGCTTGCCCAGCCGGGTCTGTACGTTGCCGCGCAGGCTGAGCACTTCCAGATCCGGGCGGGCGGCGCGAATCTGCAGCGCACGTCGAAGGCTTGAAGTGCCGACTCGCGCGCCCTGCGGCAGAGACTCGAAGTTAGGATAATCATTGGAGACAAAGGCGTCCGTGGGCGCGCCGCGGTCCAGAATCGCGTGCAGGCCGAGCCCTTCAGGGAAGCTCATCGGCACGTCCTTCATGGAGTGCACGGCGATGTCGGCAAGCCCTGCCAGCATGGCCTCTTCGAGCTCCTTGACGAATAACCCCTTGCCGCCAATCTTGGCCAGCGGCGTATCCAGAATGCGATCACCGCGCGTGGACATGCCCACAAGCTCGACCTTGACCCCCGGATGCAGGGTTTCCAGGCGAGACTTGACGTGTTCCGCCTGCCACAGGGCGAGCTGACTCTTGCGGGTGGCGATTCTGATCGTGGCTCTGTCGGACACGAGCGCTCCTGTAGAGGTCAAAACGAGGACTGACATGATAAAGCAGTCGCGCCCGGCAAAAAACAGTCATTGCCGGCGTCAGGGCGCGCGTGGCGTGCCGACAGACCATCGACTTCTTGTTACACTGACCCGCCCATGGAGGCGGTAACATGCCGGCCTCCCGGTCCCGACCCTTTCGATGCAGGATCGCCAGCAGATGACGCAAACCACCAATCAATCCTGGGGCGGTCGCTTCAGCGAGCCGACCGACGCCTTTGTGGCGGCCTTTACCGCCTCCATCGGCTTCGACCAGCGCCTTTATCATCACGACATCCGGGGCTCCATCGCCCACGCCACCATGCTGGCGCGGGTGGGGGTTCTGACCATTGATGAGCGTGACGCCATCGTTGACGGCCTGCAGCAGATCGAGGCCGAGATCGAGCGCGGCGAGATCGAATGGTCCGTGGCGCTTGAAGACATCCACATGAACATCGAGGCGCGCCTGACCGACCGCATCGGCATTGTCGGCAAGAAACTGCACACCGGACGTTCACGCAATGACCAGATCGCCACCGATATTCGCCTGTACCTGCGCGATGGCATCGACGCCGTCTCAAGCGAGCTCTCACGCCTGCGACAGGGCCTGATCGAGCTGGCTGACGCCGAGGCCGACACCATCATGCCGGGCTTTACCCACCTGCAGAGCGCCCAGCCCGTCACCTTCGGCCACCATCTGCTGGCCTGGCAGGAGATGATCGCCCGCGATCAGGAGCGCCTGCTGGATGCGCGCAAGCGGGTCAACATCATGCCGCTGGGCGCCGCAGCGCTGGCCGGCACGACCTATCCGATCGACCGTCACGTCACGGCCGAGCTGCTGGGCTTTGACCGTCCGGCCGAGAACTCGCTGGATGCGGTCAGCGATCGCGACTTCGCCATCGAGTTCACCGCCTTTGCCAGCCTGTTGATGATGCACCTGTCGCGCATGAGCGAAGAGCTGGTGCTCTGGACCAGCGCCCAGTTTGATTTCATCGACCTGCCGGATCGTTTCTGCACCGGCTCCTCGATCATGCCGCAGAAGAAAAACCCCGACGTACCCGAGCTGGTGCGTGGCAAGACCGGGCGCGTCTATGGCCACATGATGAGCCTTCTGACCCTGATGAAGTCCCAGCCGCTGGCCTATAACAAGGACAACCAGGAAGACAAGGAGCCGCTGTTTGACACGCTCGACACCGTGCTTGGTTCCCTGCGCGCCTTTGGCGACATGATTCCGGCAATTCGCGCCAAAAGCGACAACATGCATGAGGCGGCAAGGCGCGGCTTCGCCACCGCCACGGATCTCGCCGATTATCTGGTGCGTCAGGGCGTGGCCTTCCGCGATGCCCACGAAATTGTCGGCAAGGCGGTCGCCTTCGGCATTGAAGAGGGTCGCGATCTTTCCGAAATGACGCTCGACGAACTTCAGCGTTTCTCGGATCACATCGGTGACGACATCTTCGAGGTGCTGACCCTGGAAGGCTCGGTGGCTGCCCGCAACCACATCGGCGGCACCGCCCCCGATCAGGTGCGCGCCGCCGCACAACGTGCCCGCGAGGCGCTGGCCGCACTGCCGCGACACGCCCACAACCATGAGGATCATGCGCAATGAACCGCCTGATACCCGCCATGCTGGCCACTCTGGTGCTGGCCGGCTGCGGCCAGACCGGCCCGCTCTACATGCCCGGTGACGAGCAGTCCAGCGAGCGCTACGATCCGCAGGGCGCCTATCAACAGGACGACGTTCAACAGGACGACGTTCAACAGGACGACGCTCAACAAGGTGGCGTCCAGCAGGGTGACGTTCAACAGGGCGACGTCCGGCAAAACGATGATGCCGATCGCACGTCGCAGTCGACCAGCGACGGCATCAGCACCGGCGGCGCCGGCAGCGAGAGCCAGGGCGGCGCGGTAAGCGTTCCCGAGGGCAACAGCCGCCCCGAGACCACCACGGGCGGCACGATTGGCGGCGCGGCCTCGACCGAGGCACCGGCAGCACCGGCTCAGGGGGGCACATGAGCACGCACTTTGTCTGGCACGATGAGCAGCTCCACGTCGAGCAACTGCCGCTTTCAAGCATTGCCGAACGCTTTGGCACGCCCTGTTATATCTACTCCGCAGCGGCCTTTCGTCAGCACTTTCTCGACTACGCTCGCCCGCTTGAAGGGACGCCACACCTGATCTGCTACGCCCTCAAGACCAACTCGAATCTGGCCGTGCTCAACCTGCTGGCGCGGCTGGGGGCCGGCTTTGACATCGTCTCGATCGGCGAGCTCGAACGGGTACTGGCCGCCGGGGGCGACCCGGGCCGAGTGGTCTTTTCCGGTGTCGGCAAGCGCATTGATGAGATGGCACGCGCGCTGGAAGTGGGCATCAAGTGCTTCAACGTGGAATCCGAGGCCGAGCTTGAGCGCCTGAACCAGGTGGCCGAACGTTGCGGTCAGGTGGCGGCGATCTCCATTCGGGTCAATCCGGATGTCGATGCCCGCACCCATCCCTACATCTCCACCGGGCTCAAGGACAACAAGTTCGGTATCGCCATTGCCGATGCCGAGCGCGTCTATCAGCGCGCCGCCGAGCTGGCCCACGTCCATCCGGTGGGCATCGACTGCCATATCGGCTCCCAGCTCACCGAGCTCTCGCCCTTCCTGGATGCGCTGGATCGCCTGCTGGCGCTTTATGACCGGCTGGGTGAGCAGGGCATCCACATCGATCATCTGGATCTGGGTGGCGGCCTGGGCGTGGATTATGCCGGCGAGACACCGCCGCCGGTGGCGGACTATATCGCCGCGCTGCGCCAGCGCATCGGCAGCCGTGAGGTCGAGCTCATTTTCGAACCCGGCCGCTCGATCGCCGCCAACGCCGGCGTTTTGCTGACCCGGGTCGAGTATTTAAAACCCGGCGAGGCGAAAAACTTCGCCATCGTCGATGCGGCCATGAACGATCTGATCCGGCCCACGCTCTATCAGGCCTGGCAGAACATCACCGGCGTGGACCGGCGCGAAGCGCGTGAGACGAAGCGCTGGGATATCGTCGGCCCGGTCTGTGAGTCCGGCGACTACCTGGGCAAGGACCGCGAGCTGGCCATCGCCCCGAACGATCTGCTGGCGGTGCACTCCGCCGGCGCCTACGGCTTCGTGATGGCCTCGAACTACAACACCCGGGCGCGACCGCCGGAGGTGATGGTGGTCGGCGATCAGATGCACCTGGTGCGTGAACGCGAGCCGCTGGCCGCGCTCTGGGCCGGCGAGGCGCTGCTGCCCGAGACGGCCATCGCGCCGCAGGGAAATCACGCCTCATGATGCTGCATTTCACCAAGATGCACGGGCTGGGCAACGACTTCATGGTGATCGATCTGGTCACCCAGCGCGCGCGGCTGGACAGCGAGCGCATTCGCGCCCTGGCCGATCGTCGCTTCGGCATCGGCTTTGACCAGCTGTTGCTGGTCGAGCCCCCGTCGCGCCCGGACATGGACTTTCGCTACCGCATCTTCAATGCCGACGGCAGCGAGGTGGAAAACTGCGGCAACGGCGCGCGCTGCTTTGCCCGCTTTGTGCTGGATCAAAAGCTCACCGCCCGGCGCGAGATCGCCGTACAGACCGCCGGCGGCAATCTGCTGCTGAAGGTGGCCGACGACGGCCGGGTCCGGGTCGACATGGGCGCGCCCCGCTTTGCTCCGGACGAGATCCCGCTGACCGCCGACGCCCAGAGCCATGACTACGCCCTGGACGTCGACGGACAGACGATCCATCTGGACGCTCTGTCGATGGGCAACCCCCATGCCGTCATCGATGTCGCAAGTATCGATGACGCCCCCGTCGCCACGCTCGGGCCGCTGATCGAGGCGCATCCACGCTTTCCGAAACGCGTCAACGTGGGCTTCATGGAGGTCATATCGCGCCAGAGCGTACGCCTGCGCGTCTTCGAACGCGGCGTGGGCGAGACCCTGGCCTGCGGCACCGGCGCCTGCGCTGCGGTGGTCAGCGGCATCCGTCGCGGCCTGCTGGATCAGCACGTGGATGTGGCCCTGCCCGGGGGCGCCCTGAGTATCGAATGGGCGGGCTCGGGGCAGTCGGTCATCATGACCGGCCCCGCCGAACGCGTCTTCGACGGCCGCGTGGTTGTTTAGCCCGGCGTTGTATAGCCCAGCCCCTCGGGAGATGACATGACGGATGACCGTAGCGCGCCTGACCGCCAGCGCGCCGAAACACTTGACGCCGATCAGGTCAGCGACTGGCTTTCACGCCACCCCGATTTCTTTGAAGGCCGCGAAGCGCTTCTGGCGTCGCTGCAGTTTTCTCATCCCCAGACCGGCGGTGCCGTGTCGCTGGTCGAACGCCTGATTGCGACCCTCAGAGCGCGCACCGACAAGGCCGAGGGGCAGCACCAGGCGCTGTTGAACGCGGCGCGCCAGTATGACCAGCAGGCCGGAGCCATGCGTGCCCTGACCCTGTCGCTGCTGCAGGCCGAGAGCCGTGACGCGCTGACGCAGACCCTGACTGCCGAGCTGGGCGAGCGCTTTGACGTGCACCACATGGCCCTGTGGCGACAGCTCTCCCCCGGCGAGTGGCCGCAACCGCCGACCTACGCCCTCAATGAGTCCACCGACCAGTGGTTTACGTCACACCTCTCCGGTGCTAGTGACTGCCTGACCCTGGACGCTGCCAGCGCCCCTCGGGTGCTGCCCGGCACGTACCTGAGCGGTGGTCGCTGCGCCGTCACCCGGCTGGCACTGGGCGAACGCCATGGCTATCTGGTGCTGGCTCATCCGGGCGAGACTTCACCGCCGTGGATCATGGCGGCAGAGAACATGACCTGGCTGGGCGAGGTCATGGCCCGTCTTCTGCTGAGGACCCCGTCATGAGTACACTCCAGCCGCTGGTCGATACCTTCATCGAACGCCTGCGCCATCGGCACAGCCCCGCCACGGTGGATGCCTATCGCCGTGACCTGACGGCGCTGATGGCGTTCATGGACCGCGAGGAGATTACGTCGTGGGACGCGCTCGACATTCATCATCTGCGCCGCTTTCTGGGCCGCGAGCGCACCCGCGGTCTGGCGGCGCGCAGCCTGGCACGGCGTCAGGCGGCCATCCGCCGCTTCTGTGATCTGCTGATCGAACACCATCTTATGGGCCACAATCCCGCCCGGCTGCTGGATACGCCCAAAATGCCGCGTCATCTGCCGCGACCGGTCGATGTCGATGTGCTGGGACAGTTTCTCGACACCCCTCACGACGATTCGCCGCTGGCGCGGCGCGATCAGGCCATGCTGGAGCTGTGTTACTCCAGCGGCCTGCGCCTGGCAGAGCTGGCCGGCATCGACCTGGGGGATATCGACGCCCACCGCGCACGGGTACGCGGCAAGGGGGACAAACCGCGCCAGGTCCCCATCGGGCGCCGCGCGGCCACGGCGCTGGCCGCCTGGCTGGACGTGCGGGGCATGCTGGCAGGCCCCCATGAGCCGGCACTGTTTGTCGGCACCCGCGGCCAGCGGCTGGGGCACCGCGCCATTCAACTGCGCATGGCCCATCTGGGGCGAGCGCGTGGGCTGCCCGAGCACCTGCACCCTCACCGGCTGCGCCACAGCTTTGCCAGCCATCTGCTGGAATCCAGCCAGGACCTGCGTGCCGTCCAGGAGCTTCTCGGCCATGCCCATCTCTCCACCACCCAGGTCTACACGCGACTGGACTGGCAGCATCTGGCCGAGACCTTTGATCGCGCCCATCCGCGGGCGCATCGAAAGCCCGGTGCCGCTCGCACTGCCTCCTCTGCCAGCAACGTATCTTCTTCCGACGATTTATCTTCTTCCAGGACCTCGGACAATCAGGACACGCCCTCATGATCAAGGCCATCACTTTCGATCTCGACGACACCTTCTGGGACAACGGCCCGGTGATGGCCGCGGTCGAACCCGGCCACTATCAATGGCTCGATGAGCAGATCGGCCATGCCGCGCATTTCCCGCTGGAGGAGTATCAGCGTCGGCGCATGGCGCTGGCACAGGAAAATCCGCTGTATCGGGGAGATTTCACCTGGCTGCGCCGCAGGACCCTGACCGACATGCTGACCGAATTCGGTCTGGCCGAGGAGGAGGCGCGCCGCTGGGCCGATGACACCATCGAGCACATGCTGACGCTGCGCCACGATGTCACCCTCTTTGAAGAGGTACCGGCCATGCTGGAGGGGCTTCGCGCTCGCGGGGTGCGCCTGGGGGCGATCACCAACGGCAACGTGGATCTGGAACGGCTGGTCATCGCCGAGCACTTCGACGTGATCATCAAGGCCGGGGTGGCGCTGGCGCCCAAGCCCGATGCCCGCTGTTTTCTGTCGGCCATGGCCCGGCTTGGCATGGCATCCCCGAGCGAAACGGTACACGTGGGCGACTCATGGACCGAGGATGCGCTGCCGGCACAGCGCCTGGGCATGCATGCGGCCTGGATTGATGCCAAAAACACGGGGCTGCCCGATCACGCGCCGGCCGGCATTCATCGCTTGGGCCACATTCGTGAGCTTGAAGCGCTGCTGGCGGAACTTGAGTCATCACACCATGAGCACCGATGACAACAAAAAGTTGGAAAAATTCAGTTACCTTTTAAAACACTCGCCTATTATTAGGACATGAAATAATAAGCACGCTTTTTACAGTGGTTGACGGGGCATGATGATATGTCCCTGTCGACCATAATGACTGCCTGACGTGGGTGTTCATCCCTTTTTCATCGACCCTGATAGGCTCTTCGGATCATGCGTCCTCTCGATATCCTCAGCATTACGCTGGTGCTCTGTGCCATGGCACTGGTGATTGCCCTGCCCATGTCGGACAACCAGGCGTCGCTGTCGAGTGACACGGGCCTCACTCATGGCCCGCTCCTTCAGTATCCGGGCCAGCAGCGGCAGGCCTCTGCCCTTTTGCAGTTCGACGGCGATCAGGGGCAGTCACAGCCCATGCTGTTTGATCCGGACCGGACAGGGCGTGACGCCCTGCCGATGCAGACCAGGCCGGTGCCCGGCATCGCTCTCCAACCAGAAACGCCCGCACCCTCGATGAGCATGCGCTACCCTGCCGGCCGCCAGATCTACAGCTTTTAGACGGCCCGGCCCGTTGCAGCCTCAGGTCGGATCCTGCGATGGCTTTTCGGGCGTGAGCCACTGGCAAAGGCGCTCGTTGAGCTCTTCCACGCCCACCCGGTCCTGAGACGAGAAAAGCTGCACGCTGATCAGGTCCTCCCACTCCTTGAGCTGATGGCGCACCTTCGACAAAACGCCCATGGCCGCGCCACGCTTGAGCTTGTCAGCCTTGGTGAGCAGGATGTGGAGCGGCATATCGTTGTCATCGGCCCAGCCCATCATCATCTGATCGAATTCGGTCAGCGGATGGCGAATATCCATGACCAGCACCGTGCCCTGCAGGGAGCGGCGCTCGCGCAGATAGTGCGCCAGATGCTCCTGCCACTCGCGACGCACGGCTTCCGGCACCTTGGCATAGCCATAGCCTGGCAGGTCAACCAGCCGGTACTGTGGATCATTCACGGTGAAAAAGTTGATCAGCTGCGTACGCCCGGGCGTTCTCGACGTACGCGCCAGCGACTTCTGGTGGGTCAGCGTGTTGATGGCGCTGGACTTGCCGGCATTGGAGCGCCCGGCAAAGGCGACTTCAAGCCCGGTATCTGCCGGACAGTCGGCAAGCCGCGGGGCGCTGGTCAAAAACGTGGCCGACGGAAAGTGATGACGCATGACATCCGACATGGGGGTATTTCCAACGATGAGACAATGGGCGACGATGAGATAATGCGGCGAGTGTAACACCCCCGGCTGACGCCTCGCTCGTCAGTCATGGTCGTGTCTGCCAGGATAGCAGGGAACCGTTCGCCTGTCGGGCGTTCAAAGTAACGATGAATAACAGGCTGATAACAACAGCGCTCAGGCACCATTGACACCATATTTGCTGTTCAGGGAGTAACACTGTGATGTTGAAGCATTTTCCAGGCGCGCGCTGGCTGATGGCCGCCGTTGCCGTTTGCGGTATTTCAGGCGTGGCCATGGCGGCCGAACCGGTCGCCGGTCAGGACTACGAGGTTCTCGACAAACCGGTCTCAAGCGATGTGCCGGAAGGCCAGATCGGTGTCACCGAAGTGTTCTGGTATGGCTGCCCGCACTGCTACGAACTCGAGGAGCCGCTGGAAGCGTGGGTCGACACTCTGCCCGATGACGTGACCTTCGAGCGCCTGCCGGCCACCATGGGCAAGGTCTGGATGCGCCACGCCACCGCCTACTACGCGGCGCAGGAACTGGGCATCTTCAACACACAGTTTCATCGCGACTTCTTTGACGCCATCCAGAAGGACGGCCATCGCATGACCGATGACGACGAGATTGCCGAGTTCTTCACCAACTATGACGTCAGCAAGGATGACGCCCTCAAGGCGCTCAGCTCCTTTGGTGTCAAAAGCCAGCTCAATCAGGCCAATGCCCGCATGAAGGCCTACAAGCTCATGGGTGTCCCGGCACTGATCGTCAACGGGCAGTACGTCATTACCCCGCGCTCGGCCAACGGCCTGGACAACATGCCGGACATCGCCGAAGCTCTGATCGAGAAAACGCGCCAGGAACAGGAACAGGGCACCCGCTGATTCATGTGCCGGTGGCCCGATACCGACCGTATCGGGCCTTCCTGCCTTGCCAACCGGAAGATTGAATGCAGGACGATAGCCAAAGCGAACGCATCACGTCTCTTAAACTGCTCACCTTCAACATGCAGGTCGGCATTCATACCCACGCCTACCACCACTATGTGACGCGCAGCTGGCAGCATTTTCTGCCCCATCGCGGCCGATCCAGTCGCCTCGATGTGATGTGCGACACCTTTCGGGAATTCGACCTCGTCGGACTACAGGAAGTGGATGGCGGCAGCTTTCGCTCCAGCAACGTCAATCACGTGGAGTATCTGGCCGCTCAGGCCGACTTTCCCTACGCTTCGCAGCAGCTCAACCGCGATTTCGGACGCTTTGCCAAGCACAGCAATGGCCTGCTCAGCCGTCTGGCCATCAGTCATACTGACAACCATCGCCTGCCCGGCCCCAAGGGGCGCGGCGCCATGCACATCCGTTTCGGCGAAGGCCCCGAAGCACTGCACCTGTTCGTGCTGCATCTGGCGCTGGGCACACGCACCCAGAATCTTCAGCTCGACTACATCAGCGAGCTGGTCGCCCCGCTTAAAAACGTCATCATCATGGGTGATCTGAACTGTACCCACGACAAGCTCAAATCGCACCCGCGCTTTGCCCGCGCACTGTCTCTTGAACAGGGCCGTGGCATCCCCAGCTACCCTGCCTGGCAGCCTACCCGTGCGCTGGATCACATTGTGGTGTCATCTGCGCTCAAAATGAACCATCTGCGCGCGCTGCCGCCGCTTTATTCCGATCATCTGCCGTTGGCCGTGGAGGTCACCCTGCCGCTGCCCTGCGCGCGCAGTATCTCCATTGCAAGGCTTGGCGGCACCACGCCGCACAGCGTGCGCTAGCTCCCGGCAGCGTTTTCTGTAGGGCCGCCACACGAAAAAGCGCCCCATCCGCAAGGATGAGGCGCTTTTACATGACCGGGCATACAGATCTCAGCCCAGGATGGCACTACTGACCAGCATGATCATCGGCTGCGGATAGATCCCCAGTACCAGCACGGCCAGCGCCAGCAAAATGACCATGATACCGCCGGCACGCTGCCCCCAGTCGCTGGAGGCATCATACTGCTCCTCCTCGGTCGGGTGCAGATAGAGCATGACCATAACGCGCAGATAGTAGTAGAGGCTGAGAGCACTGCCGATGATGACGCCGGCTACCAGCCACCAGAGCTGTGCTTCCACGCCGGTCGCCAGCACGTAGAATTTGCCGATAAAGCCTGCCGTCATCGGGATGCCGGCCAGCGAGAGCATCATCACCGTCATGACCGCCGCCAGATAGGGGCGACGCCAGAACAGCCCTCGATAGAACTTCAAGGAGGCCACATCGCTGCCCTGCCAGGGGCTCGACACCAGCGCAATGACGCCAAAGGTGGCGAGCGTGGTCGCCACATAGGTGATCAGATAGATGCCGGTGGTCAGAAGCGCCAGATCATCGCTGGCCACTACCACGGTCAGCAGATAGCCCAGATGGCCGATGGAGGAGTAGCCCATCAACCGCTTGATGTTGTCCTGACGCAGCGCCATCAGGTTGCCGACCATCATCGACAGGAAGGCAATGATGGCCACAATCGTGTGCAGGCTGGCGATGTCGGTCACCGGTGCACTCATGAACAGACGCATCAAAAGCGCAAAGACTGCAATCTTGCTGACCGTGGCCAGAAAGGCCGTGACCGGGGCCGGCGCGCCTTCATAAACATCGGCGGTCCAGAGATGAAACGGTACCAGCGACAGCTTGAAGGCCATCGCGATCACCATCATGCCGATACCCATCAACAGCCAGCTGGCATGGCCGCCGCCTTCGGTCAGACGCGCCCCCAGATCGGCAAAGGCAAGCGACCCCGATTCGGCATACAAAAGCGCCATGCCAAAGAGCAGAAAGGCCGAGGCTGCCGCAGACAGCACCATGTACTTGATACCCGACTCCAGCGACAGCCGGGTACGATAGGCGTAGGCCGCCATGCCGTAGAGCGGCACGCTCAGAAGCTCGAGCCCAAAAAACAGCGACAGCATGTGGTCGCTGGCCACCATGGTCAGGCCGCCCAGAACCGAGCAGCCCAGCAGCATATAGAACTCTTCCTTCTGGTCGTCAAAGCCTTCCAGATAGGCATGCGCCAGTGTCGTCGAGGCCAGTCCCGCAATCAGGATCAATGCCATATAAAGCACGGCATAGTTATCGACCAGAAGCAGCGGCGACACGCGAATCGGCGTGACGGTCAGCACTGCCAGAAGCGAGACAAGGGCTGCGTTGAGGCCGATCGTGGTCAGCGAGGCAGTCACCACGTGATGGCGACGCCAGGCGATGCCCAGCATGACAACGATGACCGTGACGCAGACGATCAGAAGCGGTAACAGGGCGATCAGATGTGACAGGGTCAGATTCATGTCGGCTCAGCCCGCAAACGAAGGTGAAACAGCAAACCAGTGACGCACTTCATGCATCGCGCCCTGCGAAATATCGAGCACCACCTGAGGATAAAGCCCCAGCGCGATGGTCAGCACCAGCGTGCTCAGCAGCATGGCGTACTCCCGACCATCAAGACGCGCGATGGTGGTCTTCTCGCGCGGCGGCCCCCAATAGACCCGGTGCATTAAAATCAGCGAGTAGATGGCTGACAGCACCAGTCCGGCACTGGCAATCACGACCACCCAGGGCACGACATCAAAGGCACCGAACAGGATCAAAAACTCGCCGATGAAGTTACCGGTGCCCGGCATGCCCAGTGAGGCCATGACAAAGGCCAGGGCAAAGCCCGGCAGCGCCCCCAGCCGACCGAACAGCCCGCCCATCTGACGCATGTCACGGGTATGCAGGCGCTCGTAGAGCTGGCCGCTGATCATGAACAGGCCGGCCGCCGAGAAGGCATGCGCGACCATCTGCAAAATGACGCCCTGCAGCGCCAGCAGCGTACCGGAGTAGATACCGATCAGCACAAAGCCCATGTGAGAAATACTGGAACAGGCGATCAGACGCTTGATGTCGGTCTGGGCAAAGGCCAGCACGCCCCCGTAAAAGATACCGACCAGCCCCAGCGTCATGGCAATGGGCGCAAAGGCCTGCGAGGTTTCCGGAAACAGCGGCAGCGCAAAGCGCAATAGGCCATAGGCCGCCGTCTTGAGCAGGATACCGGCCAGATCCACACTGCCAGCGGTCGGTGCCTGGGCGTGGGCATCCGGCAGCCAGCCATGCAGCGGTACCACCGGCAGCTTGACGGCAAAGGCAATGAAAAAGCCCAGCATTAATACCCATGACATGACCCCGGTGATCGGCGTTTCGCGCAGAATGCCGTAATCAAAGGAGAACACGCCGGTCTGGGTGTAGTGCATGAACACCAGCCCCAGAATGGAGACCAGCATCAAAAGCCCCGAGGCCTGGGTATAGATAAAGAACTTGATGGCCGCCGACACCGGTGACTTGCCTTCCGATTCATGCCCCCACAGGGCGATCAGGAAGTACATCGGCACCAGCATCATTTCCCAGAAAAAGAAGAACAGAAAGAGATCGATGGCCAGGAACACGCCGACCACGCCACCGATGACCCACATCAGGTTGAGGTGGAAAAAGCCGACGCGCCGATCGATCTCCTTCCAGGAGCAGACCACCGCCATGATCCCCAAAAGCCCGGTCAGGGTAATCATGATCAGCGACAGGCCATCCAGCGCCAGATGGAACGTAATGCCAAAGGCATCGATCCAGGGCAGCTGGAACTGACTCTGCCAGTCAGGCGTATTGCCCACGACCTGCGACAGGCTGTAATCGCCGCTCACCCACAAAAAGAGCGCCATCACCAGCAGCAGTACCATGGAGAGCAGCGCAATCCAGCGCGGCATGGCCGTATTGGGCCTGATCAGCTCGAACTGCCAGCACAGCAGCCCCCCGATAAAGGGTATGAGTAGTAGCCAGGGCAACATCATGGCGTGATCGCATCCTTGATCGTTATTGTGGGCACAGTGGGCACGAGCAGCTGGGCAGCCCCATTACCGGCAACCTGTCGCGTCAAGGCAACGGCCCTGCATTGAAAAGATCTGGTCATGTCACCTCCCTTCATAGCAGTAGCAGAAGCAATAGCGTGGCAATGGCGCCACCGGTCATGACCGCGGCATACCAGCGCAGCCGCCCGCTCTGGGTGTCGGACAACAGCCCATTGAGCATGAGCGCCAGTCCCGGCCAGAGGTTCATCAGGCTATTGACCCAGTCAAGCCGATGCAGACGGCCAATGAACAGGAACGGCCTGACCACCACCCGGTGATAGAGCCAGTCGAAGGCAAAGGCACTGTTGAAAAAGCGCCACAGCCGATCACCTTCCTTGGTCTGTACCAGCGACCTCACCAGTCGGCGACGGCCAAGGAACAATCCGGCGGCAATGCCAACGCCCACGATGGCCACGACCGCGGCCAGGATCTCGAGCATCAGCTGCACGCTGTGGCCGAACTGCCCTTCCGGGCCTGCCGGGAGCACATTCTCCAGCGGCGGATGAATCATCGCCCCGACAAAGGTGGACAGCACCGCCAGCACGATCAGCGGCACATGGTGGGCCAGACCCTGCCCGGCATGCGGATGAATCTGCTCGCGCCCGTGGAACACGATGAAGATCATGCGGAAGGTATACACCGACGTCAGGAACGCCCCGAACAGCGCACCGAGCCACAGCCAGGTATGGCCGTGATCAAAGGCGAGCCACAGGATCTCGTCCTTGGAGTAGAAACCGGCCGAGATCAGCGGCAGCGCCGACAGCGCCGCGCCCCCGATCAAGAAGCAGGCATAGGGCAGCTTGAGCGTTTTACGCAGGCCCCCCATCTTGAAGATGTTCTGCTCGTGGTGGCAGGCGATGATGACCGAGCCCGAGGTCAGGAACAGCAGCGCCTTGAAAAAGGCGTGCGTCATCAGGTGGAAGATCGCCACATCCCAGGCCTGCACGCCCAGTGCCAGAAACATGTAGCCGATCTGGCTCATGGTGGAGTAGGCCAGTACCCGCTTGATATCGGTCTGCGCCAGTGCGGCAAACCCGGCGACCAGCAGCGTCAGCATGCCGATCAGGCCCACCAGCCCGAGCGTCATGGGCGCCAGCTCGAAGATCACATGGGTGCGGGCGATCAGATAGACCCCGGCGGTCACCATGGTGGCGGCGTGAATCAGGGCCGACACCGGCGTGGGGCCGGCCATCGCATCGGCAAGCCAGGTCTGCAGCGGCAGCTGGGCCGATTTGCCCACCGCGCCGCCGAGCAGCATCAGCGCTGCCAGTTCTGCCATCAGATCGCCCCGGCCCCAGGCCTCGGGCGCCAGGCGCAACAGCTCCTGAATGTTGAGCGTGCCGAACTGGGCAAAGAGCAGGAACATGCCGATGGCCAGGAACACGTCACCGATGCGGGTCACGATGAAGGCCTTGAAGGCGCACCAAGCGTTGTTCTCGTTCTCGTAGTAGTAGCCGATCAGCAGATAGCTGCAAAGACCCACGCCTTCCCAGCCCAGATAGAGCAGAAAGAGGTTATCGCCCAGTACCAGCAGCAGCATGCTGAACACGAACAGGTTCATGTAGGCGAAAAAGCGTGCAAACCCGGGGCCGCCTTCAAGGTCCTCGCGCATGTACCAGGCCGCGAACAGATGAATCAGAAAGCCGACGCCGGTGATAATGCTGACCATGGTCAGTGACAGACCATCGAGATAGAGCGAAAAGCCCATCCGGAAGTCTTCCACCGCCACCCACTGCCACAGCGTCTGGGTCACGCCCTCATTGGCACCGCCATAAAAGGTCACGTTGAGCCAGACCATGACCAGCGCCGCCAGACCGATCGAGCCCACGCCCACCAGCCCGGCAATGCGGTCGGGCAGGCGCGGATTGAATGCCAGGACAAGCGCGCCCAGCAGCGGAAAAAGGGGAGTCAGGAACAGTATATTCATCCTTTCATCTCGCTGGCTGCATCGATATCAAGCGTTTTGAAACGGCGCTGAAGCTGGATCAGAAAGCCCAGCCCGATACTGGCCTCGGCCGCCGCCAGCGTAATGATCGCAATGAACATGACCTGCCCGTCGGGCTGGCCCCAGTGCATGCCGGCCACGATAAAGGCAAGCCCTGCCGCGTTCATCATGATTTCAAGGCTCATCAGAATGAACAGCAGGTTGCGTCGTACCAGCAGCCCCGCAAGCCCCAGTACAAACAGGATGGCGGCCAGCGCCATGCCATGCTCCAGTGGTATGCCGCTCATGCCTGCCCCCCTTCATCATTGCCTGCCGGTGCGCGCTGCACGCTTTCGTTCATGTCACGCTCGAGTTGAGGCTCGTCGTTGCGCCCGATGTGCGACGCCGCGATCAGCGCCGCCAGCAGCAGCATGGCCGCCAGCTCTACCGCCAGCAGGTAGGGGCCGAACATCTGAGTGCCGACCTCCTTGGCGCTGAGCTCTTCTCCGGAGATCGTGCCGATACCGCCGCCGTGCCAGAAGGAGAACACCAGAACTACCAGCAGCAGTGCCGCCATGATCGATGGGCCGACCCAGATGCGCGGCGCCAGCCAGCTGCGCTCCTGATGGGCTGTCTGACTGCCCAGATTGAGCATCATGACCACAAAGACGAACAGCACCATGATGGCCCCGGCGTAGACGATCACTTCCAGGGCAGCGGCAAAGGGCGCACCGAGACTGTAAAACACCACTGCAACCGCCATCAGCGAGATGATCAGATACAGCAGCGCATGCACGGCATTGGTATGCGTGATGACGCGAAAGGTGGCAACGATGGCGACCAGTGCGGCCAGATAAAAAGCAATTTCCACGGCAAACTCCCCGATGCTGCTGCGCCCTAGGGCAGAAGCGTTTTGACGTCGACCGGCTCGGCCTCGTTTTGCGCCGCGCCCTTGGGCTTGCCGGCCACCGACAGTCCCGCGACACGATAGAAATTGTAGTTGTGGTCCTTGCCCGGTCCCGAAATCAACAGGTCACGCTTTTCAAAGACCAGCTCCTGACGGTTGTACTCGCCCATCTCGAAATCGGGCGTCAGCTGAATGGCCGAGGTCGGACAGGCTTCTTCGCACATGCCGCAGAAGATGCAGCGGGAAAAATTGATGCGAAAGAACTCCGGATACCAGCGGCCATCGTCCTTTTCACCCTTCTGCAGCGAAATGCAGGCCACCGGGCAGGCGACCGCACACAGGTTGCAGGCCACGCAGCGCTCTTCGCCATCGGGGTCGCGGGTCAGTACGATGCGCCCGCGGTAGCGCGGCGGCAGATAGGGTAGTTCTTCGGGATAGTTGACCGTCTCGCGCTTGTGGAAGGCATGCTTGAATACCATCCAGCCGGTACGCAGCTGCGTACCGGTGCCGGACACTACCTTGATGATCGAATGCAGCATGTTTTCTGCCTCGTTCGTTGTTCAGCGAAGGGAATCAGGCCGTCAAGAGGACGACCACCCCGGTCACCAGAAGATTGATCAGCGTCAGTGGCAGACAGAACTTCCACCCGAACTGCATCACCCGGTCATAGCGCGGACGCGGCAGTGCCGCACGCGCCAGAACGAAGAGCATGACGAAAAAGGACGTCTTGAGCAGGAACCAGACGATCGGCGGCAGCAGCGGCCCGTGCCAGCCCCCCATGAACAGGGTGGTCAGAAGCGCCGACACCAGCACGATCCCCACATACTCGCCGATGAAGAACATGCCGAACTTCATGCTCGAGTACTCGACGTGGTAGCCGTCGGCAATCTCCTGCTCCGCTTCGGGCTGGTCAAAGGGCGCGCGGTGGGTCACCGCAACGCCGGCAATCAGAAAGGTCAGAAAGCCAAAGAACTGCGGCACGATATACCAGAGCCCTTCCTGACCGTTGACGATATCGCGCATGTTGAACGACCCCGTCATGGCCACAACGCCCATCAGCGAGAGCCCGATGAACACCTCATAGGACAGCGTCTGGGCCGAGGCACGCATGGCACCGATCAATGCGTACTTGTTGGCGCTGGCGTAGCCGCCAAAGAGCACCGCATAGACGTTGATGCCGGCCATGGCGAAGAAGAACAAAATGCCGATATTGAGATCCGCCACGCCCCAGCCAGGAGTAATGGGGATCACCAGAAACGACAGCAAAAGCGAGGCAAAGGCGATTGCCGGCGCCAGCACGAAGAGCTTGCGATCGGCAAAGGGCGGAATCCAGTCTTCCTTGAAGAAGATCTTGATCATGTCCGCAATCAACTGCCCCGAGCCGAAGATACCGACCCGGTTGGGACCATAACGGTCCTGCCAGAGGCCCAGCAGTCGACGCTCGATCACGGTCAGGAAGGCGCCGCTGAGCACGGCCGCCAGCAGAATCACGATCGCCTTTAGAACGCCTACCGTGATGGCAAGCAGTACATCGGTACTCATCCAGCTCATGCGCTTACCTCCACGGTGACGGTGGCACACTCACCGGCAAGCCCGCGGGGGATGCCCGGCAGATGCGGCAGACCGATCAGGCCGGCGCGCATCTCGCGGCTGATCCTGACCGGCAGATGGAGCTGATGGCCGGAAGTCTGCAGATAGATGGCCTCGCCCGGCGTGACGCCAAGGCGGTCGGCGTCCTCCTGACCCAACACCACAAAGGTGTCGCTCATGCGCTCCTGGATCGGCTCGGCGCGTGCCGACATCTCTTCGCCACCAAAGAGCTGCGGCAGGCTCACGACATACCAGCAGTCATCCCGCGGTTCAAAGGGCCGGGGAATGTCGGTAAACCAGGCGCGGTGAGCTTCTTCACTGCGCTGCTGATCGAAGAGTCGAATCCCCGGGTCGCCGGCACTCAGATGCCCGCCAACCTCATCCTGGAACTTGTTCCAGGCCTGCGGCGAGTTCCAGCCCGGCGCCCAGGCGAAGGCCACCTGCGAGCGGGGCTCGCCGTAGCCGCTGTAGCCTTCCATCGAAAAGGCGAAGGCAGAATCGGCATCCTGCGGCGCGCGGGGCTCGTGCACGTTGAGATTGGCGCGCATGGCCGTACGTCCGCTCGAACGGTGCGGCGAGCGCGCCAGCTTCTGCCCGCGGATACGAAACGAGGCACTGGGCGCGGCGTTACGAATGCCGGAAAGCTCCGGATGCACCCGGGCACAATCCGCCGTGACGTCATCGATCTGGGTCCAGTCGACACCGCGTCCTTCCATGGTGGTATGCAGGGCGTGCAGCCAGCGCCAGCTCTCATGGGTCAGATCATTGGGACGGTAGTAGCTCGGGTCATAGACCTGGAAGAAGCGCTGGGCGCGACCTTCATGGCTGACCAGTGTGCCGTCACCTTCGGCAAAGGTGGCCGCCGGCAGCGCCAGATGAGCACGCTCCAGCGTGGGCGTGCGCTGATGGTCGATCACCACCAGCGTCTCGAGCGACGTCAGCGCCTGATCAATGGTGGCGCTGGCCAGACGCTGATACAGATCGTTTTCCAGCACGACCGCGGCATCGGCGCGAGCGTCACCGCCCTGCATGGCTTCAAGCGCCCATTCCAGCGAATGCCCGCCCAGCATGGTCAGACCGGTACTGTTGGCCTCGCCACTGATCAGTGCCACCGAAGGCGTCTTTCCAGCGGTATTCAGCGCCCAGGCCAGATTGGCAGCGGCCTGCAGGACACCGGTGCTGCAGAGACTGGTGCCGGAGATGATCAGCGGCCGCTCGGCCCCCTTGAGCGCCTCGGCCATGGTGTCCACCAGTGCCAGGGTCGCATCATCCAGCCCGTCAATGGCCGGCGCGGACGAATCCAGTGCATGGGCCAGCGCCAGACCCAGCCGGCTGATCTCTTCAGGCGAGCCGTGCCAGGTGTCCCGAGCTATATCGTCCAGACGCGTTTCGGTCAGCGAGGCAATAAAGACCGGTCGAGTGCGCCCCTGGCGCAGCGTATTCACGGCGTTGGCGTTCCAGGCCGGAATACCGTTGGCCTCGGCCATGTCCTCGCCGCGGGCATTGGCGGCCTGACGTACGGCCAGCGCCACGCGCGCCGCACTCTGGATCAGATCCTCGCCCAGCACGATGACCGCATCGTGCTCTTCGATCTCGCGCATCGACGGGATATGCCAGTGCCCTTCGCGCTGAAGCGTCTGGATCAGCTCAAGGCACTCGAGCTCGCGTTCGGCAATGCCGGTCGAGAAGTTCTCGGCCCCCACCATTTCACGCAGCAGATGGTTGCTTTCAAGACTGGCCCGGGGCGATCCGATACCGATGACGCGCCGACTGCCCTTCAGGCGCTCGGCCGTACGATCCAGCGCGCTGTCGACGGTCAGGATCTCGGGCTCACGATCATCCACCCGCAGACTCGGCTGCTGCGGACGATCCGTGCGATTGACGTAGCCGTAGCCAAAACGTCCGCGGTCACACAGGAAATAGTGGTTCACATCGCCGTTGTAGCGATTCTCGATCCGGCGTACGTCCCCATAGCGCTCGCCCGGGCTCGTGTTGCAGCCGCTGGAGCACTGATGGCAGATGCTGGGCGCAAACTGCATGTCCCACTTGCGCGTGTATTGCTCGGAGTGGGTGCGGTCGGTGAAGACGCCGGTCGGGCAGACCTCGGTCAGGTTGCCGGAAAACTCGTTTTCCAGCGTGCCGTCGACGGTGCGGCCAAAATAGATGTTCTCGTGCGCCCCGAAGGCACCGAGATCCTCACCACCGGCGTAGTCCTTGTAAAAGCGCACGCAGCGATAGCAGGTAATGCAGCGGTTCATTTCATGGCCGATAAAGGGGCCAAGATCCTGATTCTTGTGGGTGCGCTTCTTGAACCGATAGCGGCGACGGTCGTGGCCGGTCATGACCGTCATGTCCTGCAGGTGGCAGTGACCGCCCTCTTCACAGACCGGGCAGTCGTGCGGGTGGTTGGTCATCAGCCACTCGATGACGCTGGCACGAAAGGCCTTCGCTTCCTCGTCATCGATCGAGATGTAGGAGTCATCCTTGATCGGCGCCATGCAGGACATGACCAGCATGCCGCGATCGTCATCGGCATCCTTGTACTGCTTGACCGCGCACTGGCGGCAGGCGCCCACGCTGCCCAGCGCCGGATGCCAGCAAAAATAGGGGATATCGAGGCCCAGCGACAGGCAGGCGTGCAGCAGGTTGTCACTGCCGTCGACCTCGTAGTCCTTTCCGTCTACATGAATGGTTGCCATGAAGCTTGCCTTTTGCCTGTCACGGCCCGGCGAACACCGGGCACCTTGATCGTTATCTCACTCTTCGTGTCACATCCGGCCACTATACCGAGCCCACCGGTATCGGCTCGGCGTGGGCTTCACGCTTCTGGTGACGAATGCCGGCCTCGAATTCCTGCCTGAAATGCTTGATGGCAGTCTCCAGCGGCATCGCCGCGCCCGGGGCGTGGGCACAGAATGTCTTGCCGGGGCCGATATCGTTGGCCAGCGCCACCAGCATGTCGATATCGCCTTCCTCTCCCTCGCCGCGCTCGATGGCGCGCAGGATTTTCACGCTCCAGGGGAGCCCGTCACGACACGGCGTACACCAGCCGCACGACTCGCGAGCAAAGAACTCCTCGAGATTGCGGGTCAGCGATACCACGCTCTGATTGTGTGCCACCACGGTCATCAACCCGGTGCCCAGACGGCTGCCGGCCTTGCCGATGGCATCAAATTCCAGCGGTACCTCCAGATGCTCCGGCAGCAGAAAGCCGGTACTGCCACCGCCCGGCAGCCAGGTCTTGAGCTCAAGGCCGTCGCGCATGCCGCCGGCCATCTCCAGCAGCTCGGCACCGGTAATCCCCATCGGCTGCTCGACAAGCCCGGGCCTTTTTACCCGGCCGGAGACGCCAAATAGCTTGGTGCCGCCATCCTCGCTGCGACCGCCGGAAAGCCCCTGATACCACTCGCCGCCACGCAGGGCGATGGCCGGCACGTTGCACAGGGTCTCGACGTTATTGACCACGGTGGGCTTGCCCCAGGCCCCGCTCTGCCCCGGAAAGGGCGGCTTGGAGCGCGGATTGGCGCGCCGGCCTTCCAGCGAGTTGATCAGTGCGGTCTCTTCACCGCAGATATAGCGCCCGGCCCCGGTGTGCAAAAAGATGTCGAAATCAAAATCGCTGCCGCACACCTTCGGGCCCAGAATGCCGGCCTCGCGGGCCTCGGCCAGCGCCTGCTCGATACGCTCGGCCGCCAGTACATACTCGCCACGCAGGAAGATGTAGCCCATGCGCGCGTTGTTGGCGTAGCCGGCCAGAATCATCCCCTCGATCAACAGATGGGGGATCTCCTGCATCAGCATGCGGTCCTTGAAGGTACCGGGCTCCATTTCGTCGGCGTTGCAGACGATGTAGCCCCGCGGATGCTCATCACCGCGCGCCGTCAGACTCCACTTGGTGCCGGCCGAGAAACCGCCGCCGCCGCGGCCGCGCAGGTTGGCGGTTTTCATGTTTTCGATCAGATCATCCGGCGACAGGTCGCGCAGTGTGTTGCGCAGAGCTTCGTAGCCGTCCTTTTGCTGAAATTCTTCCAGCCCCACATAGCCGCGATCCTCGCGCAGACGATAGGTCAGCGGATGGGTTTCGCCGTTGGTACTGGTGGAAAAGAGATGACTGGTCATGTGTAGCGCTCCAGAAGGGCCGACACTTCCCCGGGTTCAAGCGGCCCGTGCAGATCCTCGTTGATCATGAGCGCCGGGGCACGATCACAGGCGCCCAGACAGCACACCGGCAGTAGCGTGAAACGATCATCGCCGGTGGTCTGACCCAGCCCGATGCCGAGCTCGTCCGAGAGGGCATCACGCAGCTCATCATAACCGGTCAGAAAGCAGGAGCTGCTGTCACAGATCAGGATGACGTGGCGCCCGACAGGCTGGCGAAAGATCAGGCTATAGAAGGTCGCCACCCCCTCGACATCACTGGAGGGAATGCCCAGTACGTCGCTGATGGCGATAATGGCGCCGTCCGAGACCCAGCCGCGCCGCTTCTGCACGGTCTTGAGCGCGCCGATGGAGGCCGCCCGCGGGTTTTCGTAATGCCCCATCTCGTGCTCGATTTCAAAGCGCTCTTCCTCGGTGAGCTCGAAATCGTCCGGGCGTCCAGCGCTGGCAATCAGGTTACCCTGACTGGCCTTGCTGACGCGGGTATTGCCGGTTGCGGGAGTATCCATGGTCATGGTTATCGATCCACGTCGGCCATTACAAAGTCGATGCTGCCCAGGTGCGCGATCAGATCCGGCACGAAACCGCCGTTGATGACGGCCGGAATATGCTGAAGATGGGCAAAGCTGGGCGTACGAATCCGGGTGCGATAGCTCATGGTGTTGCCATCGCTGGTCAGGTAGTAGCTGTTGAGCCCCTTGGTCGCCTCGATCATCTGAAACGATTCGTTGGGCTTGAGCACCGGCCCCCAGGAGACCTGCAAAAAGTGCGTGATCAGGGTCTCGATGTGCTGAAGCATCTTGTCGCGCGGGGGCGGCGTGGTCAGCGGATGATCGGCCTTGTAGTCACCCTCGGGCATGTTTTTCAGACACTGCTCGATGATTCGAAGGCTCTGGCGCATCTCCTCGATGCGCAGCATGCCGCGATCAAAGACGTCGCCGTTGGTACCGACCGGAATATCAAAGTCGAAGTTCTCATAGCCCGAGTAGGGCTTGGCCTTTCTCAGATCGTACTTGAGGCCGGTGGCACGCAGATTGGGCCCCGTCACGCCCCAGGTCAGCGCCTCGGCCGTGGTATGGGTGGCAATATTGACCGTACGTTCGCGCACGATGGAGTTGTCCATCATGGCACGCTCGTACTCATCCAGCCGCGGCGGCATCCAGTCGAGAAACTCGCGGACCAGGCGGTCCCAGCCGCGCGGCAGATCATGCGCCACACCACCAATGCGAAACCATGCCGGGTGCATGCGAAACCCGGTGATCGCCTCGATCACGTAATAGGCGCGCTGGCGATCGCTGAAGGTGTAAAAGACCGGCGACATCGCGCCCAGATCCTGCAGAAAGGTGCCCAGAAACAGCAGGTGGGAGTTGATGCGAAACATCTCTGACATCATCACGCGGATGGTTTCGGCTCGCGGCGTGACGGTAATCCCGGCGAGCTTCTCGGTGGCCAGAATATAGGGCAGGTTGTTCATCACCCCGCCGGTGTAATCGATCCGGTCGGTATAGGGGATATAGCTGTGCCAGGACTGGCGCTCGGCCATTTTCTCGGCGCCACGATGGTGATAGCCGATGTCCGGTACGCAATCGACCACTTCCTCCCCGTCAAGCTGCAGCGCGATACGAAACACGCCGTGCACCGAGGGGTGGTTGGGGCCCAGGTTCAGGAACATGTAATCGGTATCGCCGCTCTGTCGCTTCATGCCCCACTCTTCGGGGTTGAAGCGCAGCGCTTCCTGCTCGCGGTCCTGGCCTTCCATCGTCAGCGTGTAGGGATCGAACTCGGTCGCACGCGCCGGGTAGTCCTTGCGCAGCGGATGGCCATGCCAGGTCGGCGGCATCAGCATGCGGGTCAGGTGCGGGTGGCCCGTGAACTCGATGCCGAACATGTCAAAGACTTCACGCTCGTACCAGTTGGCATTGAGATAGACGTTGCACAGGGTCGGGACGCGCAGATCATCCTCGTGCAGCGCCACCTTGATCATCAGCTCGCTGTTACGCTCAAGCGACATCAGCTGATAAAAGACCGTGAAGTCTGCCGGCGGCAGGCCGCTTCGATGCATGCGCAGACGCTCGTCCACGCCATGCAGGTCATAGAGCATGACAAACGGCTTTCTGACCTGCTGCACAAAGTGCATGACCTCGATGAGCTGCTCACGCGCGACCCATACCACCGGCATGCCGGTCAGCGTGGGCTGCACTACCAGGTTCGCCTCGCCAAAGCGGGCCTTCAGCTCATCAACAATGGCGAAGCCTGTATTGCCTGCCTGTGAAGTCTCGCTCGTCATCCGTTGTTTTCCATCGCCAGTGAACCGGACCTGCCTGCCCCGTGGAGGCACCTGTGCCGGTCATTACACTTCATCGGGTGAACGCAGCTCGGTGACCGCAATACGCTCATCACGCTTCTTGTCGCGCTGGGAGGGCATCTCCGCCTTGTAGACGCCCTGATCGCCCACGACCCAGGTCAGCGGACGACGCTCCTGCTGAATGGAGTCCTGCAACAGCTGCAGCCCCTGAAGGAAGGCTTCAGGGCGGGGCGGACAGCCCGGGATATACACATCAACGGGTAGAAACTTGTCGACGCCCTGCACGACCGAATAGATGTCATACATGCCGCCGGAGTTGGCACACGACCCCATCGAGATCACCCACTTGGGCTCGAGCATCTGGTCGTAGAGCTGCTGGATGATGGGCGCCATCTTCACGAAGCAGGTGCCCGACACAACCATCACGTCAGCCTGGCGGGGCGAGGCGCGCAGCACCTCGGAACCAAAGCGTGCGACGTCATGCGGCGCGGTAAAGGCCGTGGTCATTTCGACATAGCAGCAGGACAGCCCGAAGTTGTAGGGCCAGAGAGAGTTCTTGCGTCCCCAGTTGACGACGTTGTGCATGATGTTTTCAAGCTTGCCCATGAAAACATTGCGGTGCACCTGATCATCCATGGGGTCGTCGACGACGCGTCGCTCCCCGACCGGGTACTGACTGTCCTGGGGAGCATCAGGGTCGATGCGCGTAAGCTTGTAGGACATTTAGAGTCCTCCCGGAAAACGTCATTGATCGGTACTGATGCCTTTTCAGGCGGCTGACATGCCTGCCAGTGCTCAGTTATCGGCTTGATCACGCTGGGCAGGCTGGTGAACTCGATCCGGCTGCACGCGGCGCTTCGGCACCCAGTCCAGCGCGCCGACGCGACTGTCATAGATCAGACCGGCCAGCAGAATGAAGATGAAAATGGTGGCGCCGATCAGCCCGGTCCAGCCGGTTTCGCGGATGGAGATGGCCCAGCCGAAAAGATAGAGGGCTTCCACGTCAAAGATGACGAAGAGCATGGCGACCATGTAGAACTTGACCGAGAAACGCTGATGGGCGCTACCGGCCGGCACGATACCGGACTCGTAGGGCGTTTCCTTGTTGTGCCCCCATGCCCGCCCGCCAAGCAGGGCGGAGGCGGTCACCATGAAAGTACACAGGGCCAGTACGGCGACAATGAAAACACCGACCGACCAGTTTTGGGCCAGTTGCGCTGCCAGATCCATGGACGCTCACTCATCTTGGTCTGCCCGGGCGACGTTGCATCGGCCAGAGCTTTCGTTATTCAACCATCCGGGAAGCACTGTTCGAATGACAGCTGCCCGAATGACAGGAAATTCTCGACTGCGGAAGGTCAGGTCAGCCGCGAGATCACCATCGTTACATTAGAAGCCGATGTGGGATTTCGCCAATGCCGTCATCGGCTTTTTTGATGTCGATTTCAGAATGTTCTCCCTGTAGCCTTCCTGTATCCAACCAAAATATTGCCAGACCATATTAGACTTTGGTTTTACCCTTTCCGGCGTAGCAGACGCCGGAGCCGCCGCATGTCATACAGTACGACGTTTTCAACTCCTGGATAGCCCATGCGCTCGACTCATTTTCTCTCCATTGCCGGCACCGACCCCAGCGGTGGGGCCGGACAGTCCGCCGATCTCAAGACGGCCAGCGCGCTGGGCGCGTACGCCTCCAGCGTGCTCACGGCCGTGCTGGCTCAGAACACCTGCGGCGTCCGCGAGGTCATGGCCCTGCCTCAGGCGCTGATTCGCGCCCAGCTTGAGGCCGTGTTCGAGGACATCGCCATCACCTGTGTCAAGATCGGCATGGTCAGTGATCTCGCGACGGCCAATCTGATTCGGGAATTCATCGAACGCTACCGGCCGGCGCATGTAGTGCTGGATCCGGTCATGGTGGCCAAGAGTGGTGACATGCTGGTGGACCGTGACGGCTTTCACGCTGTGCGCGACGTGCTGATTCCGATTGCCGATGTCATCACGCCCAACCTGCCGGAAGCCGCCGTGCTGCTGGACACCGACATCCCTGCAAGCCATGAGGCCATGGAGGCGATGCTGCCGAAACTCGGCACGCTGGGCTGCGATATCGTGGTGCTCAAGGGAGGCTATCTGAAAGGCGATGTCAGCAACGACCTGGTGCTGACACCTGAAGGGACACACTGGCTGGAGGCGCCGCGCATCCAGACACGGTCACTACATGGCTCGGGGTGCACGCTGGCCTCCGCCATTGCAGCGCTGCTGCCCCGGCATGACACGCCGATCGAGGCCATCAGGGAGGCCAAGACCTACATGAGCCGGGCTCTGGAGGCTGCCGAGCGACTGGACATCGGCAAGGGCCAGGGGCCGGCCCATCACTTTCACGCCTGGTGGTAGCTGCAGCGACAGGCAACCACTATCCTTTCAGCGGTGCTCCTGACATTACCGATCTCTGCAAGCGCCCTCCTTATCACCGGGCAAGGATTCAGCCATGAATACGACGCTGCTACTGGCCACTGATCTCTCCCATGAATGTCAGGCAGCCCTGGTACGGGCGCTGCATCTGTCGCAGCGCAGTCAGTCGCGCCTGGACATTCTGCATGTCGTGGACCCCTATCTGCCCGAACACACCCTTCCGGCACTGGTCCATGCCATCGAGGAAGAGATCGATCGCAATCTCAACGCACTGTGTGCGCATCATGAACTGACACGTCCGGCCACCGAAATTCATATTGTCAGTGGCGTGCCCTATGCCGAGATCATTCGCGAGGCCTATGAGCGCAGCGCCTCGATGATCGTCATGGGCACCCACCGCAAGCAGGGCCAGCCGGATCTGATCGGCGGCACGACCCTGTCGCGCGTCATGCGCCGGGCGCCCTGCCCGGTGGTCAGCATCCCGCACGACGGCGAGCCGGACTGGCAGGACATTCTGGTGCCGGTGGATTTTTCGCTGGCCTCGCGCCACACCCTCAAGGAGGTGCTGACGCGCTTTCCCAACGTGCGCCTGACGCTGTTACACGCCTGGGACATGCCGGTAGCGATGGAGCTGTGTGAAGGCACCAACTATCAGCACTGGCGTGACCTGGAACGCCAGCGCCTGCGCCAGCAGCTCGAGCTCGAAACCGAGCGGTTAATGAGTGACCTGCATGCCAGACCCGACCTGGAACTGGTCCTGCAGCAGGGCGACCCGTCGCAGGTGCTGCTCGACCGGCTGCGCCAGCAGCCGCCCGATCTGCTGGCGCTGGGCAGCCACATTCGCGTCGGCATCGGTCGCGCCACCGACAGCCTGCTGGAGCGACTGCTGACCGAAACCCGCGGCGATCTGATGCTCTGTCGTACCTGGTAGCCGGGTGCGGCGGGTCCTTTCTATAACCCTGTTGACCACGGAGAGACCATGCGGGCGCTGATTCAGCGGGTAAGCCAGGCAAGCGTTCATGTTGAAGGCGAACGCATCGGCGCCATCGATGGGGGGCTGCTCGCCCTGATCGGCGTTGAGCGCGACGACACGCCAGAACGTGCCGACAAACTGCTGCACAAGATGCTCAACTACCGCATTTTCAGCGACGACGAGGGCCGCATGAACCTGGGGCTGTCAACGACCGGTGGCGGGCTTTTGCTGGTTTCTCAGTTCACGCTGGTGGCCGATACCCGCAAGGGACTGCGCCCCGGCTTTTCCAGCGGCGCCACACCGGAAGATGGCAAGCGGCTGTTCAATCATCTGGTCGCCTCGGCCCGCAGGGCGCATACAAGCGTCGAGACCGGGCGCTTTGGTGCCGACATGCAGGTCTCACTGGTCAACGACGGCCCCGTCACGTTCCTCCTTGAAAGCTGAATGCTGGAAAGCTGACCCCTTCGAACTCTCGCAAAGGCAGGCCTCATGAACACCTCTTTTTCTCCCGGGACTCGTGTGGCGTTGATCACCGGCGGCGCGCAGGGTATCGGCCGCGGTGTGACCGACTACCTAATCTCCCGCGACTGGCGCGTGGCGATTCTCGATATCGACGCTGACGCCATCGAGGAGATGCGCGAACGCCATGATCCGGCAAGGCTTCTGGCCATCACTGCCAGCGTCAGCGATGAAGCAGCGGTCGGTGATGCCTTCAAACAGCTGGAACACTGGCAGGGCCGGCTGGATCTGCTGGTCAACAATGCAGGCCCCGCCGACCCATACTGCGGGCCGCTGGAGTCGCTGTCGCTCGAGCGCTGGCATCACTGGCTGGACAATCATCTCACCGGCGCCTTTCTCTGCTCACGCGCAGCGATCCCGCTGCTGCGCCGGACACAGGGCTCGATCATCCACATGGCCTCGACCCGCGCGCTGCAGTCCGAACCCGAAAGCGAAGGCTATGCGGCCAGCAAGGGTGGACTTCTGGCGCTGACCCATGCGATGGCCACCAGCCTTGGCCCGGACATTCGCGTCAACGCCATCTGCCCCGGCTGGATCGACACCGGCGAGCATCAAAAGGCCGCCAACCGCGAAGCGCCGTCGCACAGTGACATCGATCGCCAGCAGCATCCGGTCGGCCGCGTGGGCCATCCCGATGATATCGCGGCGCTGGTCGCCTTTCTGGCCGGGCCAGAGGCCGGCTTCATTACCGGTCAGCACTTCCCCGTCGATGGCGGCATGACACGAAAGATGATCTACGCCGAGTAGCCGGCCACCGGTCGTCGGACACAAAAAGGGCCGCCACAACGGTGTGGCGGCCCTTTTCCGAAATCGGCAGAACAGCAATATTGATGGGGCCCGGATCAGTGTTTCGGGTGCCACTTGCCATCGTCACCCTTGTGATACTTCGACTCGACAGCCTTCCAGGCCACCGCGTGGGCCGTTTCCTCTCGCGAGGCATCCCCGCGGCGATCGGAGGGCTTTTCATACTCGTCCCAAGCGCTGTTGAAGGCTTCCTTGTAGATGGTACGGGCATGCGGAGGCAGCACCTTGCGCGCACTGTCGGGGATATCATCACGATTGTCGTAGGGCATTACGCCTCCCTGAAGTCAGCCGGTATCGATAAACACCTTCCCAGTGTAGACCGTTGAGCATCGCTGCCAATGACAGCCTCAGGAAGCGGTGAGCTGTGCCTGCATCTCCTCAAGCGCCTCTTCGGCCTCCATCCAGGCCTGCTCGTCGCTTTCCAGCCGGGCCTTCCATTCGCCCTGCTCGCGCAAAAGGTCGGTGAGTCGCGCCTTCTGATCGGCCTCGTAGATCGTCGGGTCCGACAGCTTTTCTTCCACGGCCTCGAGCGCCTTTTGCGCCTTTTCCATCGACTTCTCGGCGGCATCGCGCTGCTTTTTCAAGGGCTTCAACTGCTCGCGAAGCTCGGCGGCGGCACGACGCGTGGCCCGGCGATCCTCCTTCGGCGCGGCACTCTCATCGGCCTGCTCGGCGGGGCTGCGGGCGGCCTCGGTGAGACGGTTTTTCAGCCATAGCCGGTAGTCGTCCAGCGTGCCGTCAAAGGCAAACACCCGGCCATCGGCCACGCACCAGAACTCATCGACGCTGGCGCGCAGCAGATGGCGGTCGTGCGACACGATCAGCACGGCGCCGTCGAAGGCGGCCAGCGCCTCCGTCAGCGCGTCGCGCATGTCCAGATCCAGGTGGTTGGTCGGCTCATCGAGCAGCAGCAGGTTGGGCTTTTGCCAGGCGATCAGCGCCAGCGCCAGGCGGGCCTTTTCACCGCCGGAGAAGCGGGTGATCACCTCAAAGGCGTCGTCACCGCGAAAACCGAAACCGCCCAGAAAGTCGCGGATCACCTGCTCGGAGGCCTGCGGTGACATGCGCTGCACGTGCATGAAGGCACTGGCACTTAAATCCAGCGCGTCGAGCTGATGCTGGGCGAAGTAGCCGACCGCCAGATGCTCGCCCTCGGTGCGCTCGCCCTTGAGCAGGGCCAGCTCGCCGGTCAGCGCCTTGATCAGGGTCGACTTGCCCGCGCCATTGGGGCCCAGCAATCCGATACGGCTGCCCGGTGCCAGCGACAGGCGCACGTTGTCCACGATCGGTGTGTCGCCGTAGCCGATGCCGGCATGGTCGATCGACAGCAGCGGGTGAGAGACCTTGTCGGAACAGGGCAGCCGGAAGCGAAACGGCGATTCGGCGCGCAGCGGGGCGATATCCTCCATGCGCTCGAGCATCTTGAGCCGGCTCTGGGCCTGTTTGGCCTTGGTCGCCTTGGCGCGAAAGCGGCGCACGAAATCCTCGATCTCGGCCCGGCGCGCCTGTTGCTTCTCGCGCTCGGCCTCGCGCTGGGCCAGCCGTTCGGCGCGGGTGCGTTCAAAGGTGGTGAAATTGCCGCGATAGAGCTGCACGTGGCGCTGATCAAAGTGCACGATGTGATCACACACCGCATCGAGAAAGTCCCGATCGTGCGAGATCAGAAGCAGCGTGCCGGGATAGCGCACCAGCCACTGCTCGAGCCACAGCAGCGCGTCCAGGTCCAGGTGGTTGGTCGGCTCATCGAGCAGCATCAGATCCGAGGGCTTGAACAGCGTCTGCGCCAGATTGGCGCGCATGCGCCAGCCGCCCGAGAAATCCGACAGCGGTCGGTCAAGGTCTCGCTGGGCAAAGCCGAGCCCGACCAGCAGCTGCTCGGCCCGGGCTCTTGCCGTGTAGCCATCCAGCGACTCGATGGCACCGTGCAGCTCGGCCTCGCGATGGTGCTCACCGGCAGCATGCGCCGCCTCCAGCGCCTTTTGTGTCTCGCGCAGGGCGTGATCACCGTCGAGCACGAAATCGGTCAGGCTGCGCGAAAGCGTCACGATCTCCTGGCTCATGTGGGCAATCCGCACCCCGCCGTTGAGCGCCACCTCGCCGCGCTCGGGCGTCAGCTGCCCCAGAATCAGCTGGAAAAGGCTCGATTTACCGGTGCCGTTGGCGCCCACAATGCCGGCGTGGTGGCCCATCGAGAGCATGAAGTC
Source organism: Kushneria indalinina DSM 14324 (assembly GCF_003385845.1). GTDB lineage: Bacteria > Pseudomonadota > Gammaproteobacteria > Pseudomonadales > Halomonadaceae > Kushneria > Kushneria indalinina. The sequence goes on from NZ_QRDJ01000009.1 coordinate 121,267, forward strand.
TGCGGACTCGATCAGCGGTACCCCGCCACGTTGGAGCTCGAGCTGGCGAAATGCGATCATGCAGTATCCTGTCCGGCCGGTTGCCGATAAGTGGTCGAATGAACAAGTCAATGGGTTCCCATTCTAACCGAAATCCTGCTCCGCTTTGGCCCTGGGCACTGGCCCTTTATGCCCGTCCGGGCGTCAGCGAGGCACTGCTTGCGCTGCAGGACGAGGCCGGCCTCGATGTCTGCGAGCTGCTCTGGGGGCTCTGGCTGCTCGCTCACGGCCGGGCACCAGGCGCTAATATCGATCAACAGCTTGCCCCGGTACGTCAGTGGCAACAGCACTACACGCAGCCGCTGCGTCAATTAAGACGTGATCTAAAGCCACAGGCCATGGATCAGTCCGGACTCGAAGCGATGCGCACGCATATCAAACAGGCCGAACTGCAGGGCGAGCGTGAAACCCTGCGCCGGCTCGAAGCGCTGAGCATTGCCGCCATGCCCCGCCCTGCACACCTCTCTTCTGAAGCACTGTTGCGGCCCCTGACCGGCGAGCTCGAGACACATCATCAACGGCTGATTTCCCATCTACGGCTTGAAAGTGACAATATGGCGCCCCCATCGTGCTGATAGTCTGTTGAAAGGCATTCGAAATTCCTTCAGGGATTGGCGTGATTTTTTTCACGGGGTGTTGTCCAACATCCCTTGATGACCATGTGTACAAGGAGCTTTCATGAATAAACTGTTGAGCGCGGTCACTTTGAGCACGCTGATCGTACTGACCGGGTGTTCCGATGCTGACGACAGTCAGGACAACAACGCTGATGATCAGGCCACACAGCAGGAGCAGACCCAGCAAAACGGCAATGACGCAAGCGCCCAGCAGCAGGACGACTTCGAGTCCGATCAGGCACGTCTGGCCTATGCCGTGGGTGTGACGTTGGCCCGCAACCTTCATGAAGACATGGAGGATCTGGATGTTGATAACTTCACCAGTGGCATCAAGGATGTCTACGACGGCGACGACATTCGCCTGAGCGATCAGCAGATCGGCGATGCCCTGCAGCAGTATCAGCAGCAGATGATTGCCGAACAGCAGCAGCAGATGCAGCAGCAGGCCGAGGAAAACGCCCAGGCCGGCCAGCAGTTCCTTGAAGAGAATGCCGGCAAGGACGGCGTGGAAACCACTGACTCGGGCCTTCAGTACCGCGTCATGGAATCCGGTGACGACAGCGGTGCACAGCCCGGCGATGAAGACCAGGTTCGCGTCAATTATGAAGGCCGCACCATCGACGGTGAGGTGTTTGACAGCTCCTATGAGCGTGGCGAGCCGGTCACCTTCCAGACCAACCAGGTCATTCCCGGCTGGCAGGAAGCGCTGAAGATGATGCACCCGGGCGATCAGTGGGAAATCTATGTGCCTTCCGATCTGGCCTACGGCGAAGCAGGCACCGGCCCGATCGAGCCGAACCAGACCCTGATCTTCAAGGTGGAACTGCTTGACGTGGGCGATGACGCCACCAGCGCTGCAGGCGACGACGCCGGTACCGCTCAGCCCGGCGCCGCCGAGACGCAGTCAGCCAATTAAAGCTGAAATGCAGTGTGAGGTACCAGCCACCGGGCCTGATCGCCCGGTGGCTTTTTTATGCCCGGCCCCGGCGGTTTGATGCCTGACGCCGTGTAATGGGCGGTGGATAAACCCGGCCAAAATACCCTGTGGATAAGGTTGTGAGGTACTGTTTTATGACCGGCTTACGACCTGTGTATAAATGTCGCACACCCCTGCTGCGCTGATGGCAAATGCGGCAAAGAAAAAAGCTGTAAAAACCATAACGCTCTGTTTACTCTCATTATTTAGAGAAACACGGTCAGATGACGGCCAAAATCCCGCATTGAGGCGCTTTACTTTCTGTCAAGCAAAAATTCCCAACGCCGTGTGGATAATTAATAGGAAAATTCATGTTTCAGCCGCCGTGACATTGTGCATCAGCGACACGGCAGCGACAGATCGTACCAGCTGCCCAGAAGCCCCCGGGAAGTTGCCACCACAAGACTGCCGCGCACACGCTGCGTCTCGCTACCGCACGCGGGAAAATCAAACGTGCCGTAATAGTGACCGGGCGCCGCGGACGCCAGTGTTATGGTTGTATGACGCGGGTGACTGCCGGTTTCCTCAAGCTGCGCTTTAACCTGCTCGGCCTCCAGACCATCCAGCACCATATCCACGCTCAGCTGTCCTTCCCGGTAATGCCACTGCGCCTGCATCTCGCCGAAGCGGCCCAGCGCCGTAAAGCAGCGCTCACTCAGCGGTCGGCACTCAAGCTCGGGGGCAAACCAGGTGGCCTGCGATCGATTGCCGGCACCGACGTAGTAATAACCCAGATAGGCGATGGCCACGGTGACCGTAATCAGCGTGACGATGACCAGCGTGTTGAGCCAGCGCAGCGAGGGGATTTGAGAAGACGACACGGGTCTCGACATGAAAAAGCGTCCGGTGATCAGGCAGGCATTGCGCAGAGGATAGACAGGCGTGGTCAATAACAGCAGACATTCATTTAAAAAATATTCTCATTTGTCTTGACTGGCCAAATGAGAATGGTTATCTTTGAGATGTGGTGATCGCCAGTCACCACATGAACAACCCGATATGTCAGGTATCGAGTGGTTCATCTCCTCATCAAGCTAGTCACGGTCCTTGAGCCGCCCGATTGGGCGGCTTTTTTACGTCGGTCACATGACCCCGACATTGATATCCGCCGGTTCAGGCCCGGTCAGTGCGCTGATAGATCAGATCCCACACGCCATGCCCCAGCCGCTCACCGCGGGTTTCAAACTTGGTGAGCGGCCGAAAGTCCGGACGCGGGACGTAATCACCGTCCTGTGCCAGCGTTTTAAACCCGGCCACCTCGTTCATGGTCTCGACCATGTATTCGGCATACGGCTGCCAGTCGGTGGCCATGTGGAAACGACCGTTCGGCTTGAGAACGCGATGCACACGATCGATAAAGGCCGGCTGCACGATCCGGCGCTTGTGATGACGCTTTTTGGGCCAGGGATCGGGAAAGAAGAGCTGCAGCGTATCGATCGATTCGGCGGGCAGACAGTCATCGAGCACCTTCAGCGCGTCCTCGCGATAGACGCGAACGTTGGACAGGCCCGCCTTGTCGACGTCATCAAGCAGCTTGCCCACGCCCGGCGGATGTACCTCGATACCGATGAAGTCGGCCTCCGGATTGGCCATGGCCTGCTCGAACAGCGAGCCGCCCATGCCAAAGCCGATCTCGACCACGCATGGCGCCCGGCGCCCGAACAGTGCTTCCAGGTCCAGATGGCCCTGCTCGAGCGTCAGGCCCAGCCGGGGAAAGACCTCTTCCAGGCCGCGGCGCTGGGCCAGGGTCATGCGTCCGCTGCGTACCACATAACTCTTGATGCCGCGGTGCGGCGTCTCTTCACCGGCTTCAGGGCCCGGCGTTGCTTCTTCTGTCATCACAAGTATCGTCAAAAACGGTGGAACGGGTCATGACCCGGGGTCAGCCGGTAATCAGGCCTTCACTGGGCGATGAGGGGCTGGCGGCATAGGTCTTTCTGCCCATGCGCTCGGCCAGGCGGGCTTCACGCCCGGCTTCGACGGCCTTTTTCATGGCGCTGGCCATCAGCACCGGCTGACGCGCGTGGGCGATGGCCGAATTGATCAGCACACCATCACAGCCCAGCTCCATGGCCATGGCCGCGTCAGAAGGCGTGCCGATACCGGCATCGACCAGAATCGGCACACGGGCATTGTCGACGATCAGCGACAGCGCATGCGGATTGAGCAGGCCGTGGCCGGAGCCGATCAGCGAGCCCAGCGGCATGACCGCACAGCAGCCCATCGACTCAAGCTCGGCCGCCACAATCGGGTCGTCACTGGTATACACCATGACATCAAAGCCGTCCTCGATCAGCGTGCGTGCCGCGCTGAGGGTCTCCATCACGTTGGGATAGAGCGTATGGTCGTTGCCCAGCACTTCCAGCTTGACCAGGTTGTGGCCATCCAGCAGCTCGCGGGCGAGCTGGCAGGTGCGTACCGCATCTCGCGCGTTATAGCAGCCGGCCGTATTGGGCAGGATGGTATAGCGCTCGGGATTAATGACATCGAGCAGATTGGGCTCGTCCGGATTCTGCCCGATGTTGGAGCGACGCACGGCAACCGTGACGATCTCGGCGCCACTGGCCGCAACCGCCGCGCCGGTTTCTTCAAGGTCACGATACTTGCCGGTCCCGACCAGCAGGCGCGAGGTAAAGGTTCGCCCGGCAATGGTCAGGGGGCTGTCCCACTGGGAATCAGTGCTCATGATGTTCTCCTCGAACCCGTTCGGGGGTTCTGATGCGATTGCCCTCGGTGCGGCCGTATCAGCCGCCGCCGATGGCATGAACAATCTCGACACGATCGCCCTCGTTGAGCGTCGTGGTCGCATGACGGGTGCGCGGCACGATGGCCTCGTTGACCTCCACGGCAATGCGCCGCCCGGTCAGCGAAAGTGTTTCGATCAGGTCAGCCACACTTTCGATCTGATCGACCCGGCGCGCCTCCCCATTGATGTATAGCTGCATGTCACATCCTGCATTGGCATCGGGGAGAGGCATTATAACGTCGCCTCCCGGGGCGCTCCTACCGTTTCGCGGCGCCTTCAGGGGATGTCCAGACCCCCTTCGCCAGCTGCTCGGGCTTTTTGAGCACGCTCGGATCAAAGACCGGCTCCTTGACGCCGCTGTTGCGCTGGCGCTCGTAATCCTTCAACACGCGGATGGCCACCGGCGCCAAAAGCAGCATGGCAATCAGGTTGGTGGTCGCCATCAGCCCCATCGCAAGATCGGCGAAGTTCCACACAAACGTCAGATTGGCCACCGCGCCGATCATCACCATCGCCAGAATCATGATGCGAATGACCGACACCGCCCGGTCGCTGTGACGCGGGAAGAGATACTCGACGTTGACCGCGCTGTAGGCAAAGTTGGCCAGAATCGAGGTGAAGGCGAAAAAGAAGATCGCAATGGCAATGAAGATCTCACCGAAGCTGCCCAGGTGATCGACCATCGCCTCCTGGGTCAGGGTGATGCCCTCGATCGACTGACCCGGCGAGGTGGTCATCAGCGTGTCATAGACCCCGGAGAGCAGAATCACCACGGCCGTACAGGTGCAGATGATCAGGGTGTCGATGACCACGCCAAAGGACTGCACCAGCCCCTGCGCGGCAGGATGCTTGACCGTGGCCGTGGCCGCCGCGTTGGGCGCCGAGCCCATGCCGGCCTCGTTGGAGAACAGCCCGCGCTTGATGCCGTTTTCCATCGCAATCTTGATGGAGTAGCCGGCGGCGCCACCGATGGCCGGACCGAAGCCGAAGGCACTCTTGACGATCAGCGCCAGCATCTCGGGCACGGCAGTGATGTTGGCAAACAGCACGTAGAGCGCCACCAGCAGATAGGCGATCGCCATGATCGGCACGATCTTTTCGGCAGCGCGCGCCACCGAACGGATGCCGCCATAGATCACCAGTGCGGTCAGGGCGACCAGCACAACCCCGGTGATCCAGGTCGGCACGGCAAAGGCGCCGTCAACGGCCTGGGCGATGGTGTTGGACTGCGCACCGCAAAAGGCCAGACCAAAGGCGATAATCAAAAAGATCGCGAACAGACAGCCCATCCAGCGCTGACCCAGCCCGCGCTCGATGTAATAGGCCGGGCCGCCGCGAAAGACACCGTCCTTGTGCTCGATCTTGTAGACCTGCCCCAGGGTGGACTCGATAAAGGCCGTGGCCAGACCGATGATGGCGGTCATCCACATCCAGAAGATGGCACCGGGGCCGCCGACCCACAGTGCCAGCGCGACGCCGGCCAGGTTGCCGGTGCCCACGCGCGCGGCCAGTGAGGTGGCAAAGGCCTGAAAGGCACTCACGCCTTCACCGCTGCCCCGGCTGGTAAAGGTCACGCGGGCCATGTGACCCAGCAGACGAAACTGCATGAACCGGGTCGCAATGGTAAAGATGATACCCGCCCCCAGCAGCAGATAGACCAGGATGAACGACCAGATAAAACCGCTGATCGGATTCATCACGGCATAGATGGCATTTTCAACGGTAGTGATAAATTCCATGGGAAATCCCCGCCATGCCTCACTGTCACGGAGGCATTACTCTTATGGTGTGTTATTGATCAGAGCCACCGATCCGAACGCGCTACCTGGTGGCTCGGGCGCGTGCGTGCGACCATACACGGATTCAAGGCCAAATGCCCGATTCAATAGGAGTATGTCCCCATGCCATCGCGCCTTCTCTGGCTCGTTGCTGCCCTCTCCGGACTGGGTGTGGTTGTTCTGGGTGCCTGGGGTGCCCACGGCCTGGCCGACCGGCTGGACGCCGGCGCCCTCAACGCCTGGCATACCGGCGTACGCTATCAGGCCTGGCATACGCTGGCCTTCATGATGATTCTCATCTGGCGAGAAAGCGTGCCCCTCAAGGGCCAGCGCCTGGTGCTGGCACTCTGGGGCGTTGGCATGCTGCTCTTTTCCGGCTCGCTGTATCTGCTGGCGCTGGGCGGGCCACCGCTACTGGGGCCGATCACCCCCCTGGGCGGCCTTGTGATGATGGCCGGCTGGGTGATGCTGGGCGTGACTGCCTTGCGCCGACGCCCCGAGTCTTCATAATCATTTCTGACTGCGCGACCGGCGTGGCGCGAGCATGAGCGTTCATGACAATGCCCTTACCCGATTTTTCCGATCTGCTGAATGCCGGCCCGCTGGCGCCTCTGGTCCTGCCACCGACAGGCGTCATGGCGCAGTATTTTCGCCATTACGCCCTGGAGGATCTGATCCCTCAGGCCCGCGAGATCGAGTCGGGCCATGTACAGGTCGGTGAGTTTCGCCTCTGGACCCAGGTCTGGACACCGCCGCAAACCACACTTCGTGGCACGATCGTGGTCGTACACGGCTATTTCGATCATCTGGGCCTTTATGGCCATCTGCTGCGCCTGCTGCTGAATGACGGCTTTCGCGTGGTGCTCTGGGACCTGCCGGGGCACGGGCTGTCCAGCGGCGAGCGCGCCGCCATCGATGACTTTGCCACCTATACCCAGTGTCTGCGGGCCCTGCTCGCACACCTCAACGCAAAAGGCCTCGTGCAGGCACCGCTGATCGGCATCGGACAGAGCACCGGCGCGGCCATCCTCGCCACCGATGTGCTGGAGCGCGCCGATCAACACCCCTGGCAGTCACTGGCTTTGCTGGCCCCGCTGGTGCGCCCCTGCAAGTGGCACCGCTCTCATCTGATGCACCGGCTGGCCACACCCTTTATTCGCAGCATCCCGCGCCACTACCGTCCCAACACGACCCATCTGGCCTTTACCGCCTTTCTGCGCCATGAAGATCCGCTGCAGGCCGAGACTCTGCCGCTGGTCTGGGTCGGTGCCATGCGTGACTGGATGGCCCATGTTCGAAGGCTGCCGCCCAGCGCGCTGCCGGCATTGATCCTGCAGGGGCGGCAGGACGCCACCGTGGACTGGCGGTGGAACCTCGAGGTGCTGCGCCGGCTGCTGCCCGCGGCTCAAATCGTCTATCATCAGGACGCCCGACACCATCTGGTCAACGAATCACCGGATATCCGCCAGACCCTTTTCAGGGATCTGCATCGCTTTCTGATCACACAGACCCAGAATTCATGCATCACCACTGCCGACACGCCCGAGGCCCCCTCATGATGCGATGGGCATTGCCTGTGCTGCTGACGCTTGTCATGGCGGGCTGCGCCGGAGTGGAAAACGACCTCTCGCGCCATCGCACACCGCTGGAAAATCTGGGGCAGACCGCCGCCACCGACGTGCTCAAAGAGCCCGCCTGGCCGGATGACCCGAGCAACCGCGTCATTCTTGTCACCCCCGTGCAGACCGATACCGACTTCGGCGAGCAGGCCGATGCCCGCTTCAACGATGCCCTGACCCGGCGGTTGCTCAGCGCCCGCCACGGGCCGCAGGTGCTCTCCGTGACAGAGGCCCCCGCGCAGGCCGGCACGCCCGCCAACCAGTGGCGCCTGTCATCCATGCTGGAAGCGCCATTGGGCGCCATCACGCTGTCGGATCGAAAGCTCTATCCCTATACGCTGACATTGACGCTCAGACGCGGCGACAGTGACGACATCTGGTGGCAAAAGGAGATCGACGGCGCCTTCGATGAGCTGGGACTCCCCCTGTCAAGGGCAGCCACGACCCCGGCGCCGTGATCACCGTGCCTCCGCCTGATCACCCTTTATTCATGAACCGGAGTACATTCCATGCGTGCATCGCATCTTGATCGCGAAGGACCGGACAACCCCTTCCCGGGGCACAAGGCCCTGGAACGCCGCCTGGGCCGGGCACTACCCCATCAGCTGGGCTCCAATGAAAGTCTGGACATGCCGCATCGGGCACTGTCCGAGGCGCTGGGCGCCCCGGTGGCCGAGCTGGCGCGCACCTATGGCGATACGCAGGCCTTTGACCTGCGCCAGCAGCTGGCCGAGCGGCTGAACACGCCCTTTGAGGCCCTGCTGGTGGATGCCGGCGCCGACAGCCTGATTGCGCTGACCCTGCGCACCCTGTGCGATACCGGCGCCACCGTGGTCACCAGTGCCGGCACCTACCCGACCTTTCGCTACTTCGCCGAAGGACACGGCTGCCGTCTGGTCGAAGTGGCCTATCAGGAAGCGCCCGGCGTTCTGGCGCCCGATGTTGAGGCCCTGCTGCAGGCGGCCTGGCTGCACAACGCCAGGCTTTTGTATCTGGTCAATCCGGACAACCCCAGCGGCCACTGCCTGACGGAGGCCGACATCGCGTATCTCGTCGATAACCTGCCGCCGACGTGCCATCTTCTGCTGGATGAGGCCTATCACGAATTTCGTTCGGATCAGGGCGACAGCACGCCCATGCAAGGCGTGGTACGCCTTCGCACCTTCTCCAAGGCGCACGGTCTGGCCGGCCTGCGTATCGGCTACGCCATTGCCGCCCCCGAGCTGCTCGAGGTCATGTACAAGGTTCGAATCCACAATGCCGTTTCCTCGGTGTCACTGGCCGCCGCCGGGGTCGTGCTGGCCCATTATGACGAGGTCGAGCAGCACGTTCAGGACGTGATCGACAGACGCGAGCAGCTGACAGCGCAGCTGCTTGAATGGGGTAGCGACGTTTTACCCTCGGCCACCAACTTCCTGGCCGTGCGCCTGCCGGATGCCGACCGGGCCTTCGAGGTACAGCAGACCCTGCTGGCAGAGGACATCATCGTGCACCGCCCCCCCCATCCGGCCCTGGGCCATGTACTGCGCATTTCAGCCGTCGAAAACGCCCTGACCCCCGATCGCCTGGCCGCGCTCAAAAACGTCCTGCAGGGCTGAAACAGCCACTCCCTTCGCCACACTCTGCCCTTTTTCGAGGGCAGAGCCTCCGCCATTGTTCCGGTATGACGCTTTCCTGACGGCAGGTCCTGATGCGTCCGACCCGCTCTGTACCATCAAATTGTTAAGATCGTGTTAAAAGACTCTGGACATAAGCGAACAGTGTTCTTATATTGCAGGAAAGCTTTAGCCTGTTAACGAAGTCCTGGTGGCAAACCGCAACACAGTGCTTGATCCCATCGCCCGCCCAGGATCTGTACCGGTACTTCCAATCATGAACATCTCCGATCGCCAGCGCCGCCGTGGACGTCCCGACGTCCTGCAGCGTCATTTTCATGGTCCCGTCCACTTTCCCGGTTCTCCCTGGCAGTGGTGGCTGGCCGATAATGACCGTGCGTATGAGGCGGCACGACGCATGGATCAGCACCTTTGCGGCAGCGAAGACGACAGCGTCACGACCCTGCGCGAGCGCAAGGGGCGCAGCATCTTTCGCATTCAGGCAACCCCGGGCGATTTCTTTGCCAAGGAGATTGCCCTGCCGTCACTGCGAAAGCGTTTCGGTGCCCTGCTGGGGGTGCAAAACCGGCTCTTCGGCCATGACCACGGCAGCGCCGAAGTCGACAACACCCTGACGCTCAACGAGCGCACCGGTCAGGGCCTTGACGTCCTGTGTCTGGGCGAACTCCTGCGCGGCGGCATACCCGACCACCAGCTTTTGATTCAGCCCTGGCTCGAGGGCTGGATCAATCTGGGGGAAGCCTTCTCCGCCGCCGACAGCCATCAGCGCCGAGTGCTGCTACAGGGCCTTGAAGATCTGCTGCGCGCCTTTCATCACGCCCGCATCTGCCATCTGGATATCAATACCGGCAATCTGATGGTCTCCACGCAGGACCCACAGGCGCCGCTGCGCGCGATCGACTGCGCCCGGATGACGACTGGCGTGACCCAGCCGGCGGTATCCACCGCCCTGCAGATCGGCAAGATGCTGCGTGAGCTTTATGGTCGCGATGAAGCGGACTTCGCCACACGCTACGCCCAGGCGCGCGCCATGCAGCATCGCATCGCTGATAAGGAAGGCGTCAATGAGGCCACCGACACCCTGCTGGCCCTGTCGCTGCGCTATCGCCTGAGCAAGAACCTGTCTCGCCGCAAGCTGGTCACTGCCTCTTTCGTCAATATTGACGGGCCCTCTCTGGAGCAGAGCGTACGCGCCTCTCACAAGAATGCGGACGTGCCCGCCATTGTCTGGAACCACGACCATCCGGCCCTCGCCGAGGAAGACACGGTCTACTCCAACCGCTGACAAAGCCTGCCCGGCATGACCTGTCGATAAAAGCCGCTACGCTCAAGAGAGTCGTCTTTCACGGTCTGTCTGGAGCGTTTCGTCATGAGCTATCACCCCGGCATTTTCAAACCCCTGCCTGCCAAATACTTCCGCCACCCTGAAGAGGGGGGCGCCACCAACGTCGAGACACGCCTGTCGCGACTGCCGGGCTATCTCACCCCCAACCGTCAGTTTTTTGTGCGCAGCCATTTTGATATTCCCGAACTGGCCGCTGCCGACTGGCAGCTGACGCTCACCGGGGACGCCCTGTCGCGCGAACAGTCACTGAGCCTTGCCGATCTCGAACAACTGCCGCGCATCAGCGTCATTCGCGCCATCGAGTGTGCCGGCAACGCACGCGCCTTCTTTGCCCGTGACTTCGGCAAGGCGGCCGAAGGCGCCCAGTGGAGGCTGGGCGCCGTGGGCGTGGCCGAATGGAGCGGCGTGCGCCTGCGCGATGTGCTGGCACTGGCAGGCGTGGCAGAAGACGCCTTTCATGTCCTGCCCGAAGGGCTCGACAGCGGCCGCTTCGCCCGGCCGCTGCCGATTGACAAGGCACTGGCCGATGACACCACCATTGCGCTTGCCATGAACGGCGAACCGCTGCCGATCGACCACGGGTTCCCCGCACGCCTGGTGGTGTCCGGGTGGCTGGGCGCGGCCAGCGTCAAGTGGCTGGGGCGCATCGAGGTCTCGCGCGAGGCGCGCAACACCTACTGGAACACGAAGGACTACACCCTGGCCGGCCCCGACTATCCGGCCGAAGGCGAGGCAGATGGCATCCCTATCACCACCATGCCGGTCATGAGTCTGGTGGATCTGGACGACGACGCCCGACTGCCTGCTGGGAAGACGATGCTGCGCGGGCGGGCGCTGTCGGGCGAGGGGCAGATCACCGATGTCGAGTGCCGCCTTGACGACGGCGACTGGCAGGCGGCCATCCTTCACACGCCCAACATCGCCGGCGCCTGGGTCTGCTGGTCGCTGACCTGTCAGCTCGACCCCGGGCGGCATGTTCTGTATGTCCGCGCACGCGATGACCGCGGCCACGAACAGCCTGAGCGCATGGTGTGGAACGATCACGGCTGTTGTTATAACGCCGTGACGCGAGTGAATATCGAAGCCGCCGAGTAGTCAAAGCGCCTCAATGATCGGCGGCTTCGTTGCCCGAAAAAAAGCAGATGCCGGACAATCCCGTTCGGCATCTGCTTTTCCTAAAAGCTTACATCGCTTCCATGGCACGACGTATGCTTACTGCTTGGCTTTCGGGTATGTCGACATCCTCCCAGCGCACAACGTCTCCTACCGGTACATCACGCTTTAGCGCCACACGGCTTGCCAGTCCGATCGGGAGCGCGCCCATGGACAGGGAATCATTGGCACGCATCAGCCGACCCCAGACCGTGAATCCTCCTTCGCCGTCCAGTTGTTCTCCGGCCACAAGCCGTTTTTTGGCCACTGCCACTACATCGGAATGGAAGGCGTTTGATGCCCCCGTTGCTTCGCCTCGAATCACGGCGCTTGCAACGCTGATGCCAAGCTCCTGACCAATCAGGTGAGATGGGCGAAACAGTGACGCATAGCGGCCGCTGTCATCAGTATTGACATGATATTCACGGAAGCAGCGCCGCGCATAGTCTCCGCGCCGATCACTATCCATCGCTTCAAAGGTGATATACACCCCCCAGCGAAGATCGTTGAAAACATGGCGCCCGTCGCGCTCTTCGCTGGAAATGACCTCGACCATGCCGGCCTGTTCCAGCATTCCTCCATGTTCTGAAGGCTTGAGAATTCGCGGAAGATCGTGGCAGCCACAAGGCGGAAACAGTAGCCCTTCAGCGGGCGCCTTCAGTCCTGTCGCGTTAGAGATAGCCGCCATCTCAATGGCAGACTTGGTGCCATCGAGAAAGGAGTTGAACATCTGGGGATTCATGCCACCGGCGCTGGCCTGCTCGGGAGTCAGGCCGTAATAGTCCCAGATGGTATCCGGTGTCGACTGTCGATAATGAGGCAGAAACTTGGTTCCCTTGCCTGCTGCCACCACTGAAAAACCACAGGCTCGTGCCCAGTCAACCATCTCACATACAAGCGCCGGCTGGTCACCATATGCCATGGTGTATACCAGCCCTGCTTGTTGAAAAACATTCGCCAGATAGCGCCCGGCCAGCACATCAGCTTCCACATTAACCATGACCATATGGCGGCCATGCTCTGCTGCCAATAGCGCGTGTCGAATGCCTGCTGCCGGGTGGCCGGTGGCATCGATGACCACATCCAGTCCAGAAGCCGATATCAGCGTTTCGGCATCCTCGGTCAAACAGGTCAATCCCTGGTCAAGCGCCCTGGAAAAATCGTCGGTAATGACCCGATCGCTGTCCCAGCCTGTGTCGTCCAGCGCCTTTCTGGCGCGATCCAGCGACAGGTCGGCAATCCCCAGCAATTGCATGCCGCGGATATGGCGCACCTGGGTCAGGAACATGGAGCCAAACTTGCCGGCGCCGATCAGCCCGACACGAATGGGATTCTGGTTGTCTTCACGCTCGACAAGACGGGTATAGAGATTCATCGTGGTTGATCCTTATTGTAGGGTGAAAAGAGGGACATAGGAGACCAGCAGCAATACCAGGGCCGCCGCCAGATAGAAGGGCCACAGCTCACGAGCCACGCTGCCGACGCTTTTTTTCGCCAGCGCTGCGGCGATAAAAAGCGTTGTGCCCACGGGGGGTGTAAACAGCCCGATGGCCAGATTGAGCGTCATCATCACGCCCAGCTGGACCAGGCTTAGATCGATGGCGTCGGCCAGCACCACAAACAGCGGGCCCAGTAGCAAAATGGCGGCCGACAGATCGATGAACATGCCCACCACGAGCATGATGACAATCATCATGGCGATGATTTTCCAAGGCTCACCCAGCGTGGTAAGCGCCCAGTCGGAAATCATCGCAGGGATATTTTCTGCCGCCAGCACATAGCTGACGACGCTGGAGGCGGCAATTACCAGCATCACCACCCCTGTTGTGGCAACGGTTCCGATAGTGCTGGCCAGCAGCGAAGAAAGATCAAGATCGCGATAGATCAATACACGCACCAGCAGCGCATAGGCGACGGCGGTGACACTCACCTCGGTTGGCGTGGCAATACCCAGTCGCAGCAGGGCCAGAATCATGATCGGCAGCGCAATGGCCGGTAGCGCCGAGAGCACCATCAGTCCCATTTCGCGCGGTGTGCCCAGAAAGCGTGAGATCGGAAAGTGACGAAAATACCCCAGCAGATAGCAGATCCCCATCATCATGACGGTCAGCATCAGTCCGGGAATGACGCCGGCCATGAACAGATCAGCGACCGAGCTGTTGGAGATGGTGGCGAAAATCAGCAGTGGAATGGAGGGCGGAATCAGTACCGAGATGATCGACGACGAGGCTGTAATCGCCCCTGACAGAGCTGGAGGATATCCTTCTCTACTCATCCACGGAATCATCACCGCCCCCATGGCCGAGGCATCGGCCACCGCCGAACCGGACACGCCGCCAAAAAGTGCCGAGCCCAGCACGTTGACCTGGCCTAGGCCACCGCGAAAGCGGCCCACCAGAAGCGATGCCAGACCGATGATCTTCTGTCCCATGACGCCGCTCATCATCAGCGCGCCGGACATGATGAAAAAGGGAATCGCCACCAAGGTGAAATTCTGCATCGGTCGAAACAGATTCATGATGGCAATGTTGGCCGGCATGTCGCCCAGAGCCACGATGGCGCCCGTGGCGCCCAGCAGCAGCGCGGCCCCGATAGGCACTCCGAGCAGCATGACTACCACAAAAAGAACCGTCATCAGAGCGGTCATGACGTGCTCTCCTCTTGATGAACGAAGGGAACAACGCTGCCCTTTTCAGCAGAAGTCGGCGGAGTGCAAAAAACCCTGATCCCCTCAAGGGTGGCGCCCAGCAACATCAGTCCCAGCCCCATCAGCAGCGCGCCGTACCCCCACCCCTGCGAGATGCCCAGCAGCGGATAGTTCATGCCGCCTACAACCTGCAGTACCCGCAAGACCTGCCAGAGCAAAAAGAGGTAAAGCGTCAGCAGCAGCGCGCTGGAAATGACGGCCAGCCAACGCTGCAGTGGTACCGGGACTCTCTGCGTCAATGCCTCCATGGCGATGTGCTGGCCGCTCAGGCCAGCAACACCAAATCCGGCACATACCAGCCACGGAAAAAGCATTCGTGGTAGCGCCTGCATTACGCTGCCCGAGGCGAAATCGAAGTAGCGCGCCAATACGGCCCCCATGATGACCACGAACAGGGCAAGAAAGGCGATCGCCCCGACAGTGACCGCAACGCCATACAGCGCGAGCCGCAGGGTCTCGACCACCCGCACGGGCGAGCGGCCGGCCACCGCGCCCGGCGTCCCGGCCGCCATTACTCCTGCTCCCTGCCGGCGGCGGATTCGATCAGCTGGCTGAATTCGGGATAGGCTTTCTCCCATTTGCCATAAACGCTGCGGGTAGCTTCACGAAACTCGTCGGCATTGACCTCGGTCACCCTTGTGCCGCTGTCGCGAATGTCGGCCAACTGATCGGCCTGCTGTGCCTGCATCATGTCGCGCTGTGCCGTAAGCGCTTCTTCGGCTGCCTGTCGCATCCACGCCTGCTCCTGGTCGGAAAGCGTGTTCCAGACAGCAGCACTGGCCATGAAGGGCAAAACTTCGTATTTGTGGTTGGTCAGTGACAGGTAGTCCTGCACTTCATAAAACTTTTGCGAATAGATGTTGGCAATGGGGTTTTCCTGACCGTCGACGACGCTCTGCTGTAGTGCGAGATAGGTTTCGGAGAAATCGATGGGGGTGGGCGTTGCCGCCAGTGCCGCCACGATGTCGTTACCCATCTCATCCGGCGGCACACGAATTTTCAGTCCCTTCATGTCCTGCGGATGCTCGATGGCACGCACGTTGTTGGTGATCTGGCGCAGCCCGTTGTCCCAGTAGCCCAGCATCACGATGCCGTTTTTCAGCGCCTTGTCCGATAGCATCTGCCCCGCCTCACCATCCACGACGCGCCAAGCCGTTTCAACATCACCAAAGAGAAACGGCAGGCCGATCATGTTGGCCTCGGGCACGATGGTGCCCAGCGCCCCCTGACTGCCAATCGACAGCGCCAGCGAGCCCAGCCGGATCTGCGACAGCATCTGATGATCATCCCCCAGCTGTGCGTTGCTGCTGACGTTGACTTGCAGATCACCGTTTGAAAGCTCGTTCACGCGCTTGGAGAAAAGAAGCGCGGCCTGATGGCGGGGGTTGGATTCAGTGGCACCGTGGCCTAGGCGCAGTGTTCTGGCCTCTATTGCCGCAGATTGCGCGAACAGGATTACCAGCGTGCCGACGGCCAGTTTTTGACTCAGCATGACGCTACCTCCGTTGGTTTGATCACCTGCATGTTCGAACGTATTGTGCTTTGGTCTATTGCACCTACGTCTATAAGCTGATGTTTTAGCTGTCTTTTTGCTTCTCTCCATACTCAGCGTCGGCACTTTGAAGGACAATCGACTTTTTCAGGTCGGTTTTTAAGGAAAACTAAAAATGACCATTCCCTACCGGGCCATTGCTGTTTTTCATGCCGTCGCACGCAACGGCAGCCTGACGGCGGCCGGCGTGGAGCTGAGCATCACGCCGTCCGCCGTGCATCAACAGGTGCACCATCTGGAGAGTCATCTGGGGGTCAAGCTTTTTAATCGCAGCGGCAGGAAAATCACCCTGACCGAGGTGGGAGAGCAGTATTACGCTGATATTTCAGCGGAGATCATGCACATCGAGAACAGCACGATAAAACTCAAGGGCTACCGGGACATCAAGACCCTGAGCATTCGTGCGGCGCCGACCTTTGCTGCCTGCTGGCTCAATGGACGCATCGATACCTTTTTAAAGGCAAACGACGATATCGAGGTGCATATCGACGGCAACAGCGAACCGCCCCACTTCCTGGACGAGCGGGTCGATATCGATATTCGCTATGGGTCGGGGATCTGGAGCGGGCTTTACATCGAGCCACTGCTGGAAGACGACATAATGCCGCTGTGCGCGCCCCACGTGGCGGCGTCCGCCAGCCTGACGCCCGATGATCTGTTCGAGTTTCGTTTAACGCATTCGATCAAGAACATGATCCACTGGGATCACTGGTTCAGTCTGGCGGAGATTCAACCGCCCGGGCGCTGGCGGCGTATTCTGTTTGACCGGGGCCATATGGCGCTCGACTTTGCCGCAGGCGGCGGTGGCATCGCTCTGGAAGGCCGGCGCGTTGCACAAAAGCATATCGATCAGGGCCGGCTGGTATGCCCGGTTGACCAGCCGCCCCTGATCCGACGCCACACACACTGGATTGTCTGCCCCTACCAGAACCTGAGAATACCAAAGGTCAGGCGCTTCATCGACTGGCTGAGAGCGGAAATCATGAAGGTCGAGACGCTCGGCTTTCATTGATCCCTTCGGGAAAACGCGGCGGAAAAGCATTCATATAGGCCCGGCAGGCGCGCAGCACCCGGGTATCATCGAAGCGGGCGCCGACGATCTGCAGACCGACCGGCAGTCCGGCGGCCGTAAAGCCGCAGGGCACGGAGGCTGCGGGCTGCTGGGTCAGATTGAACGGGTAGGTGAAGGGGGTCCACTCCATCCAGTCACGCATGCCGCTGCCCGGCGGCACCTCATGGCCGGCTTCAAACGCTGCGATGGGCACGCTGGGCGTGAGAATCAGGTCGTAACTGCCAAAGAAATGATCCATATGGCGGTTGAGCCGGGTGCGCATGGTCTGGGCACGCAGCAGGTCCACGGCCGAAAAGGCGCGACCCCATTCGGCGATCTCGGCAAGCCCCGGGTCGAGTAGCGCCTTTTGCTGCGGCGTCATGTCGGCCACCTGGGTGGCCGAGGCCGCGGCCCAGAGAATACGATAGGTCTCCAGCGAGCTTTCCACTTCCGGTTCGATGCGATCGACCTGCGCGCCGAGCTCCTCCAGACGATGGGCGGCGTGGCCCACGCAGTGGGAGATCTCGTCATCGCGGACGGCGGTGCCCAGCGCCGGGCAGAAGGCCACCTTCAGGCCATCCAGCCGCCCCTCGTCGTCGCACTGCTCACCCCACGCGGGCTGGCCGGGCACTGCGAAGTAGTCATGGCCGTGAAAACGCCCGATGACGTTGAGCATGGCAATGGCGTCATCCACCGTGCGGGTGATCGGGCCGATGTGGGACAGCGAGGCCATGGTGCTCGGCGGCCACTGCGGGACCCAGCCATAGGTCGACTTGAAGCCGAACACGCCGGTAAAGGCGGCCGGGATGCGAATCGAGCCGCCGCTGTCGCCGCCCTGGTGCAGCACGCCCATGTTGAGCGCCGCGGCCACGGCCGCCCCGCCGGAGGAGCCACCGGGCGTCAGGTCGGTGTTCCAGGGGTTGCGGGTAATGCCGGTCACGCGGCTGTCGGTGGTGGCCTTCCAGCCGAATTCGGGTGTGGTGGTCTTGCCCAGCAGCACGGCGCCGGCCTCGCGCAGAAACTGTGCCGGCGGGCCATCGTGATCACAGATGTCGTCACCGGTGGTCAGCGAGCCATCGCGTACCGGCATACCCGCCACCTCGGAAAGATCCTTCATCGATGCGGGGATGCCGTCGATCGGCCCCAATGGCTCGCCGCGCTGCCAGCGCGCCTCACTGTCGCGGGCTGCCGCCAGTGCCCCGTCATGATCCACATGACAAAAGGCGTTCACATCACCATTGAAGCGCTCGATGCGCTCAAGTGCGGCCCGGGTTGCCTCGACCGGCGAGACCTGTCCCGACGCATAAAGTGCACGCAGCGTACGGGCATCGCACAACCCGAGTTCCTTGGGAGTATTGGTATCTGAAGATTTCGACGTCATGCGTTCTCCTGTCATAAGGTCGTTCCTGCCCTGCTCACCCCACCAGGGTCAGCACCGCACCAAGACCGTAAAGTACCAGTATCGACACGCTTTCAAAGCCGATGCCACCCCAGTTCTGACGTTCACGGCGAATCAGCCCCATCAGCATCACCCCGGTCATCAGCAGCGTAATGGCCACCCACAGCATCACCTCATCCGACATGACGTGATAGATCGAGCCGTCGCGGTAGGCCACATCGGAGGCCGCGGCAAACAGCGTATCAAAGGCGTTGCCACCGATGATGCCTCCCACTGCCAGGGTCAGCGCCCCCCGGCGTACGGCAGCAATCGAGGTCACCAGCTCCGGCAGCGATGTGGCGACTGCCGTCAGCAGCGCCCCGACCGAGGTCGCGGAAAGCCCGGTCGCCTGTGTAATGACCGAAGCCACACGCTCCAGCACCAGACCGGTCAGCCCCAGCAGGGCGGCCAGGGCCAGAAACTGAACCCACAGCATCATCAGCGTGCGCTTATCACTGCTCTCCTCGGGCGAGTCCTCAAATGTCTCGCGGGTACGCCGGGGCCGCCACATGGGATTGTTCTGGGCATCGCGCACTTTCAAGAGCCCGTAACCGTAGCCGGCAAACATCAGCACGGTCACCGGGTGGATGCCAAGAATCGTGAAGGGTGGTGTCCAGCCACCGAGCAGCAGCAGCGACAGCAGACAGATCAAAAGCGTCGACTGCATCAGGTTGCCGATCGAAGGCGCCGCATGCTCCAGATTGGCACGGCGGTAGGTGATATCGGCCAACGCCAGAAAGGCCGTCTGTACGGCGATGCCGCCCAGAGCGTTGCTCATCGCCAGCTCCGGCTGGCCGCGCGCCGCCGCCGCCACCGAGACCATAATGCCCGAAAGGGACGTCGCGGCCCCCAGCATGACCGAGCCGGCGATCGCCTCGCCCAGCCCGGTGCGATCTGCCAGCTGATCGACAATGCCGGTCAGCCAGGTACCGATGGTGCCGATAATCAGCGCACAGAGTGCAAACACTCCCAGCGCTGCCGTCAACGACAGCGATTCGAAAAAGGCGAACACACAAGACTCCCGGACCGAGGACGACCGTATCGTCAAAACCCCAAGGCTAGTGGCTCTTTTTCGCCCTGACCAACCCGTTCACGCCGGTCTTGCAAAGACAGACGCGCGTCAGCTTTTCTGGCTTTCATCATCAATGACATACATGCGCTCGGCGTCAAACTGCTCCGGCCAGTCGCGGCGCAAGAGTACCTGACCGTCATCGCGCAGCGCGGCAATGGCGGAGAGATCCAGCTCGACGTGCAGCCATGAACTGCGGTCGATGGTGATGTTCTCGCTCTGCGCTACCACACCGCTGGCCGGCATGCCGATATCGGCCGGCACATAGAGCCCGGCGCGGCCGTAGTTGTAGTCCAGCGCCTGCGACCAGGCCGCCTCGCCCACCGTGGGCGAGACCGCCACGGCAATCTGGTTTTCCAGCGCGCGGGCCCGGGCCCCGGTACGCACCCGGTAGTAGCCGGATTCGGTATCGGTACAGCTTGGTGAGACGATCAGATCCACGCCCTGCTCGGCCAGCAGTCGCGCGGCCATGGGGAACTCGTTGTCGTAGCAGATCAGAATGCCGATTTTGCCCAGCGTGGTCTCAAATACCCGCAGGCCGCTGCCACCCTCGATGCCCCAGTGCTCGCGCTCAAAGCGCGTCATGATCAGCTTGTCCTGGGTGCCGATCAGCCCGTTGGGGCCATAAAGCCAGGCACGATTGCGATAGACGCCGTCGTCATCGCGCACCGACGCGCTGCCCGGTACCAGATAGATGCCGAAACGCTTCGCCAGTGCTTCGCACTGCGCCAGCCAGTCCGGCAGCATCTCCTGCAGCGCGGCGATGGATTCATGCAGGTCACCGCGCACCTCAGGGGGCATCTGCCCGGTCATGACCAGACTTGAATACTCCGGCATCACCAGCAGCTCGGCGCCGCGGCGGGCGGCCTGCTCGATGAGCGACTCCAGATGCGCCTGATAATCGCGTGGGTGTTCAAACAGCTCGATGGCGTACTGACACAGGGCCAGATGCATGGGCACTCCTAATGAAAGGGAAAGTCAGAAACCGGCGCCGAAGCGCCGGGCATTGCGTCAGTCGAGCGTCTTGAGCCAGAAGCGCAGGGTCTTGTGATCCGGTGTTGAGGCGTCGATATCCTGCCACTCGTAGCGGGCGTAAAGCTCGGGGCGGCAGGTATAGCCGCGCTTGCGCCAGAAATTATCCAGCGGCTGGTAGCCGGCCGGGCGCAGTGGATGGTCCGCGGAGCGTTCCACGGCGCAAAACGCCGTATGCTGCACGCCGGCAAGCGTGCGGGCATGGGCCTCGCGCGCCTCGAAAAAGCGCACGCCCAGCCCCTGACCGCGATACTCGGGTAACAAGATCGACTCGCCGAAATAGCAGACGCTATCGACCTCGATCCCCTGCTCAACGAAAGGGCGCTTGAACGCCTCATCCTCATGGGCCAGCGGCAATGCCGTGCTCATGCCCACGACCTGATCGTCATCGAGTACCAGCACACAGAGGCTGTCGTCGCTTTGCGCGTAGGTCTCCAGATAGTCGCGCTCGTAGTCGCGCGAGCCGTCGTAGAGGTAGGGGAATTCACGAAAGACCCGGATGCGCAGCGCCGCCAGCGCATCAAGCCACTGACGGATCTGCGCGCCCTGAAGAGGAATCAGCTGCATCGAAACGCCTTTGCACCATATCAACGGACCGCTCAGGATAGCCCACCTGCGCGCGCGGTGCTGTCCCGAACCCATCGGCACCTGTCTGTCCACAGGCGCCGATGGGTGAGAGGGTGTGGATAACGCAGTGCGTCAGACTCAGGGCGTGCGCGCAGTCCCGGGGTAGCGTGCCATCAGATCCAGCAGCACGCCGTTGGTCCAGCCGAAGCCGTCGACCACCTCATACTCGCCGCCGCCGCCCACACCGGGGCTTTCCACGTTGTACTTCTCGACCAGCTTGCCGGTCTCGTCATACACCCGTTGATTGGTATTGATCCAGCGCCGGGCAATGGTCTCGGCCAGCTGCGTCTGGCCGTAACGGGTCAGGCCATCCACCGCCAGCCACTGCAGCGGCGCCCAGCCGTTGGGGGCATCCCACTGCTCGCCGGTGTGGCGGTTGGTGGTCACCATGCCGCCCGGCCTCAACAGCTCGCGCTCGACGGCCGCCGCAGTCGCCTCGGCACGCGGCCGGTCGGCCACGTCAAAGGCAAGCGGATAGACCATGGCCGCGGAGACCACCTGACTCAGGCGCTTTTCACGCCAGTCGTAATCGGTATAAAGGCCCCGGTCGGCATCCCAGAAGACCCGATTAATTGCTTCACGACGGGTTTCGGCGCGCTGCTCGAACTGCTCGGCGCGATCGCGATTCCCCTCAAGCTGCCAGGCATATGCCAGCGTCTCCTCCAGATGAAACAGCAGCGCATTGAGATCTACCGGAACGAAATCGCGGGTGGCAATGGTGGTCTGCTGACTGCCATCCGCCATCCAGCGCGAACTGAAGTCCCAGCCGCTCTCGGCCGCGGCGCGCAGGTCCCCGTAGACTTCTGACGCGGGCCGCTCGGGCGCCTTCTGCGACAGCGCAATCTCGCCGGCATAAGACTCCGGCCGCGGCGTGTTTTCGCTGCCGTGATAGCGGTTGAGCAGCGTGCCGTCCTCGAGTCTGACCACATGCTCGCTGGCCTGTCCCGGTGCCAGAGACTCACCTCCGCGCATCCAGTAGTCATATTCGCGCGAAAGCTGGGGCAGATAGCGCTGATAGACCTCATCGCCGTCATGTTCGGCCAGCAGCTCCACCATCGAAGCAAAAAACGGCGGCTGGCTGCGGGTCAGGAAATAGGTGCGGGTACCATTGGGAATAAAGCCGTACTGATCGATCAGCCAGGCGAAGTTGTCGACCATGTCACGGACCAGATCGTAGCGGTCGCTGTGGGCCAGCCCCAGCATGGTGAAGTAGCTGTCCCAGTAGAACATTTCGTTAAAGCGCCCGCCCGGCACCACGTAGCGATGCGGCAGCACCACCAGACTGCTCCACTGGCCTTCATCGGTGGCCGCCGGGTCGCGGGTCAGGTAGGGCCAGAGATTGATGATGTGCTGATCGATCGGCGTGCCGGCCGCCT
Organism: Kushneria indalinina DSM 14324; assembly: GCF_003385845.1. GTDB lineage: Bacteria > Pseudomonadota > Gammaproteobacteria > Pseudomonadales > Halomonadaceae > Kushneria > Kushneria indalinina. The sequence continues at coordinate 144,007 of NZ_QRDJ01000009.1, forward strand.
CGGACAGGCGCGATTCATTCTCGGGCGGCTCGTCGAAGTTCTTACGCACAAAGGTTTCAAGCACTTCTCGGGAGAGCGGTCCGTCACTCGTGCGCGCCTGATAGTCCGACACGATGGCGGCCGGATCACGACGCGGGATCAGATCCACCACCGATTTTTCGTCCTCATACAGCTCGGCCTCGGCGATGGCCACCATGACCGACCCCCAGGCGCGCTCCGGCGACTGTGCAGCGGTCTTTGGATCGCTGCTCATGGCGCCACTACTGGCACAGCCTGCCAGTGCCCAGGCCAGCGCCAGTCCTGTCAGCAGGCGACCCATCGCGCCCCTTGATGCCATTCCCTGCATGATGACTCTCCCGTCCCTGTCGCCTTTTTGTTTAACACCGCCGTTGCAGCGCCGGCTTTCATATTAGCGCACGCCTATCAAAGCGCGACTCGCCATTGGGCGAAGTGTTCGGGCCTCCCCCGGGCAGCACAAAAGACGCTCATACCTACTAAAAGACCCGGCTACTGTCGAACCAATGTAAATCTACGTAAAGCTATGTATCAATGCCGCCGATAAGGACAGGGACGCCAGCGCTATCGGCGGGGTCGCACGCATGACGTGGTCGATGAACGCACAGACGCCCCAGCCATGGCAGAGCTTGCGTCAGAGATCACCGCGCTTTACCACACAGACCAGACACCATGAGACTGACCATGAAAACCCTATGGGCCGGCGCCCTTCTGCTCACGACATCGCTTAACGTCATGGCACAGGGCTATATCAGCGATGAGTTCAACACCCCCGGCAGCCAGGCGGTCGCGATCTATACCTGCGCGGTGACCGGCGCCGAAAAGGGATTTGAACCCGAAGCGTTCGACATCCTGCGATCGGCCTTCAGCCAGCAGGGCGCCAACATGAAGAGCCGCCAGGCGGAGAACCTGAAGGCAGATGCCTATCGCTGGTATGAGAGTGAGCAGGGTCGCTTTGATTTCGACAGCTACTGGCACGGCCAGTGCGCGCTGGTGTTTGACCGCATGGAACGCGCCATCAACGCCTGATACCCTCGGGTATCAGGCCGTATCGCCTCTACACTACACGCCCCGCCCCATCATCCGATCCAGCTGGCGATAGCCGATCGCTTCCATCAGCGCGCCCTTCTCGACCTTCTCTTCACCGTTTAAATCCGCAATGGTCCGCGCGACCTTGAGCACGCGGTGATACGCCCGCGCCGAGAGATTGAGCCGCGCCAGCACGCCGGAGAGCCACGCGCGCTCGTCATCGCCCAGTGCGCAGGCGGTTTCCAGCTCGCTGGTGGAGAGATGGGCGTTGAGGCCACCGCGGGCGTATTGAATCCTTCGCGCCGCCATCACCCGCTCGCGCACGGTCGCAGAGTTTTCGCCCTGGGTGTTGGCGGTGAGCTGCTCGGCAGGCAGTGCCGGCACTTCGATCTGTAAATCAATGCGATCGAGCAATGGACCGGACAGGCGAGCCTGATAGCGCTGAATCTGATTGGGGGTGCAGCTGCACTGCTGGCGCGGATCACCCAGATGGCCGCAGGGGCACGGATTCATGGCGGCCACGAGTTGAAAGCGGGCCGGGTATTCACGCTGGTGGCTGGCGCGGGCGATGTGCACGCGCCCGGATTCGAGCGGTTCGCGCATGGCCTCCAGCACCTTGCGGTCGAACTCCGGCAGCTCGTCGAGAAACAGCACGCCCTGGTGGGCCAGCGAGATTTCGCCGGGGCGAGGTCTTGAGCCACCGCCGACCAGTGCGGCGGGGCTGGCGCCGTGATGCGGAGCGCGAAACGGGCGCTGGCCCCAGCGCTCGAGGATATCGAGCCCGCAGACCGAGCGAATCGCCGCAACCTCCAGGCATTCGCTTTCGGTCAGCGGCGGCAGAATACCCGCCAGCCGACTGGCGAGCATGGTCTTGCCGGTGCCGGGCGGGCCGGCGAACAAGAGGTTGTGGCCACCGGCCGCGGCGACTTCCAGCGCCCGGCGCGCCTGATGCTGGCCGCGCACGTCACACAGATCCGCCGCGGCCAGCGTCGCGGCCGGCGGCGCCTCCAGCTGATGCGGCGTGATGCGGCGCTCGCCGGTCAGATGCGCCACCACCTCCAGAATGTTCGACACCGGCAGTACTTCCAGATCCCCTGCCAGCGCCGCCTCATCGGCATTGGCCGCCGGCAGCAGCAGCTGACGCCCGGCCTCGGCCACCGCCAGCGCCGCCGGCAGAACGCCGGTGACGGCGCGCAGCTGACCGTCAAGCGCCAGCTCGCCCACGCACTCCAGCTTGCCGACCGCCTCCTGCGGAATCTGCCCGGAAGCCACCAGGATGCCCAGCGCGATCGGCAGATCAAAGCGCCCGCCCTCCTTGGGCAGATCCGCCGGGGCCAGATTGAGCGTGATGCGCTTGGCGGGAAACTCGAAGCCGGCGTTGATCAGCGCGCTGCGCACCCGCTCGCGGCTTTCCTTCACTGCGGCTTCCGGCAGCCCCACGATGGCCAGGCCCGGCAGGCCGTTGGAGAGATGAACCTCGACCACCACTTCCGGGGCCGACAGCCCGACGCTGGCACGGGTGGGGATGATCGCAAGCATGCAGGGCTCCGGGCAGGGAATCAGCACACCGCCTCTCGCGGCATGCATTAGACATTCCTTGAGTATCGGCCATGCCGGCGATGATCTTTAATCAGGAGGATGCGGGCGCTTTCGCCTCGTGCTCGCCCCAGTGGCGCTGCTTGCTGGTCTGGCCGATGCCGGGGTTGAAGCAGTTGCAAGGGTCGAGCGTTTGATAAAACTTCCGCAGGGCCGGCTTGGCTTTATACAGGTGGCCCACGTTGTGTTCGGCCGGGTATTCGGCGCCGCGAGCGTCCAGCAGTGCCCACATGCGGTGTTCGAGTGCCAGGCAGTCGGTGCCCTTTCTAACGATGTAGTCCTGATGCATCACGTGACAGAAGAAGTGGCCGTAATAGAGCTTGTGGATCATCGACGCATCCACGTCATCCGGCAGGACTTCCAGCCAGTCGCGCTCGTTGCGCTTTAACGCCACATCGAGGGCGACGATGTCCTCGACCTCGTCATCGTGAATGATGCGATAGCGCCCGGCGGCGCCGGCCGCGGCAAAGCGGTGCAGAAAGGCCTTTTTGCCTTCTTCATCGCTGCATTCGAAATACTCGCCTTCGCGCGTGGCGAAGTGCTCATCCAGCAGCGCCCGAGTACGCGCGACGTTCTCCTCGCCGACCTTGAGCAGCAGATGGTGCTCGAAGCGGTCGCGGTAGTCGTTCATGCGCTTTGGCAGGTGATCAGGGAAGAGGCGGCCGATTTTTTGCAGCACGCGGTCAGTGACGTAGTCGGGTAGAAAGCGCAGCCGATTACAAAAATCGTCGATGCGGTTCTTGCGATCCCACAGCGCCGGCAGGCGGTGGGTGCCAAAGTACTGGATGGTGAGAAAGGTGTCCTTGCCGTAGTGTTTGGCAATGTCGTAGGCGTCGCGATGCATGTACTCGCCGGCAATCGGCAGCGTCTCAAAGTCGGCGAGAATCTGCCGGCGCAGGTCGGTCAGCTCGGCAGGCGCGTTGGTGCCGATATAGAACACCTTCGGGTTTTTCTCCTGCTCGAAGGTATCCAGCCGCAGGGCGAACACCATCAGCCGGCCGGCCGAGCCCGCGGCCTCATGCAGCCGACGCGGGTCGGCATTGAAGCGCGCCGGGGTGTCGGCGTCGATATCGCGCACGTGCTGCTTGTAGTCCGGATCAGACGCCACCGCGTCGCTCTTGTCGATATCGGATTCGCGGTAGTCGCCGCGCTGCAGGCGCTCAAGCACGGTGTCTGGGTCATCGCCGAGTCGCACGCCCAGATGATTGACCAGCTCGAGCTCACCGGCCTCGTTCATGCGCGCATAAAGCGCCATTTCGGTGTAGGCCGGCCCGCGCTTGATCAGCGAGCCGCCTGAGTTGTTACACACGCCGCCAAACACCGAGGCGCCGATGCAGGACGAGCCGATCACCGAGTGCGGTTCGCGCCCCATGGGGGCCAGCGTCTTTTCCAGCTGATCCAGCGTGGCGCCGGGTAAGCAGATGACCTGACGTCCTTCGTCGATGGGCTGAATGATGTTCATGCGCAGCGTGCTGACGATCACGATCTCGCGGTCGTAGTCATCGCCGTCCGGGGTCGAACCGCCGGTCAGGCCGGTATTGGCCGCCTGGGTGATCACGATGCGATCGGTGGCCATGCACGCCTTAAACACCTGCCACTGCTCCTGCAGCGTGCCCGGGCGCACCACGGCCAGTGCCCGGCCGGTACCAAAGCGAAAGCCGGTGCGATAGCGTCGGGTGCCGACTTCGTCACTGAGCACAAATTCCCGGCCCACGATGCCTTCAAGACGGGCGATAAAGCCTTCTCGCTCGGGGCTGTCGGCGGGCTGCATTTCAAGGGTCTGGTACCAGGTCGTCATGACAATCACTCTCCGCAACATCGCCCCGTCGAGGCGGCCACCGGCCGCCCCGCGGGGCTGAATCATCAACGTGTTTCCGGCAGGTCGGCAACCGCACGCCATGAGCCGGGCATCGATGCCTTGAAAAGCGGCGGGAATATCGGCCAACCGGGCGGGCGGGCCTGTCATGCGGGTGTCGGCGCTACATCAGACGATCATTGTGAAATCGATACCGCCCCATTGCCAGCGCTGAGCGGCGTTATGCCAATCACATGCCCCGCCACCGGATCGAGGCGTGGCGGGCCGATGCGGGTTTATTGCGCGTGCAGGGTAATGCGGGTCAGCTCCGAGGGCTTGCCCAGGCGCAGGGCAAAGCCCATCCACAGCGCCGTGCCGTTGCTGACATAGAGCGTCATGCCATCGACGTCGTAGCGCCCGGAGACGAAACCGTTGTTGGCGCGTGCCACGATCCGGTCCATGCCGATAATCATGCCGCCATGGGTGTGGCCGGAGAGCTGCAGCGCCACGCCTTCGCTCGCCGCCTCCCGGGCATTTTTGGGCTGGTGATCCAGCAGGATGATCGGCACGTCGGAAGGGATGCCTTCGATGGCGGCCGCCACGTCGGGGCCGGGCAGGCCACGGCTGGTGCCGGCCGGGTCGTTGACGCCGGCCACGGCCAGACGCGCACCGTCACGCTCGATCAGGGCATGAGCATTGGACAGCCGGGTCATGCCCAGGCTCACGTAGTGCTGCATCCACTGCTCATAGCCGAAATAGTATTCGTGGTTGCCGGGGCTGACGAACACCCCATCGCGCGCGCGGAGATTGGCCAGCGGGGCGACATCGTCACGGCGGTTGTCCAGCGTGCCGTCCATCAGATCACCCGTGATCAAAATGGCGTCGGCATCCAGCGTATTGGTGCGCTCGACCACGGCGCGTGTCCAGGCCTCGGGGAACAGCCCGCTGATGTGCAGATCGGTGAGATGGACGATCCGGTAGCCCTCGAACTGCGGGGCCAGCCCGGGAATTGCGATCTCGATGTCCTTGACCGGCGGTACGCGCGCGGCCTGCTGCACGCCCACAATGCCAAGCCCCAGGGCCACCACCGCGATGACGTAGCGCACCGTGTCCGGCGCGGCCAGGCGCTGCTGTTTGATCAGCATGGTCATGAGCATCACCAGATCCATCAGCAGCTGAAAAACGGCCAGCAGAATCAGCGCCCCGAACAGGGCGTTGGCCACCATCGACAGGGGCCTGGGAATCTCGGGCGAGAAGATCGAGCCCGTGACCCAGCGGCTGATCAGGTGCTGCTCGGCCACGACCAGCAGCACCAGTGCCAGCGCCAGCTTGATCCACAGCGGCGCCGTCAGCGGCAAAAGATAGCGAAGAACAACAACGCACCAGGGCAGGGCAGCCATCAGATGAAACATGTTTCAGAACTCTTGTGATCGGACACGGCCCACACAGGATAGCGGACGAGCGAACGGCGCATGATCCAGAAGTCTCATGACACTGTCCTGACGCAATAAGGCTGCGATAAGCAAACCGCCAGCAGGGGCCCGGTCACATGACAGCGCCGCGCGTTACACGACGCAGCGCTGCCATGACCGCCGTCGGCGATTACGACCGCGCCGCCATGATGCGCCGATAAAAGGCCACACAGACCGCGGTAAAGACGCCCAGCCCCAGCCACTGCGCGGTGGATGCAAAGTCGCTGCCGACCAGCGCCAGCGGCGCCTCGCTGCCGGTAAAGCCGATCACGCCGGCCATCAACACGCCCATCAGGCTTTCCCCCACGATCAATCCCGAGGAGAGCAGCACGCCGCGCTGCTGCACGCGCTCGCGCGTTGAGGCATCTGTCCGGCTCAGGCGACGGGCCACGACCCATGACAGCACCGCGCCGACCACCAGCGGCATGTTCACGCTCGGCGGCAGATAGATACCGAGCCCCACCGCCAGCACCGGCAGACGGGCCACGCCGCCGCGGCGGCGCAGCAGCTCGTCCACCAAGATCAGTACCGCCCCCAGCGCCACGCCGATCAGCAGCATGTGGGTATTAAGGTCACGATTGAAGATGCCGCTGGCGATCTGCGACATCAGCGTGGCCTGCGGCGCGGCGAGCGCCTGGGCGGGGTCCATGCCTTCGCGCGGCAGGGCGCCGGTAAAGCCGTAGGCGTTGTATAAAAGCGTCAGCACCGGCGGAATGATCAGCGCGCCCACCACACAGCCGATGATCAGCACCAGCTGCTGACGCCAGGGCGTGGCGCCGACCAGGTAACCGGTTTTCAGATCCTGCAGGTTGTCATTGGAGATGGCGGCGATGGCCAGAATCACCGAGGTGGTAAACAGCGCCAAGCCCACGGCGAGCTGACCGCCGGCGGCGCCGGCAATGTCGGTGCTGATGCCGGAAAGCGCCAGGATCAGAAGCGAGACCAGAATCACCGCGATAATGCCGATGCCTGAAATGGGGCTGCTGGAAGAGCCCACCAGACCGGCCATGTAGCCACACGCCGCCGCGATCAAAAAGCCGAAGACAAAGGCAAAGAGCACGCAGCCGATAATCAGCGACCAGAAGGCCATTGAGGAGAGCCCCGGCGCGTTGTCCTGAATGAACACGGCAAAGACGGCCACCAGCGCGACCAGTAATACCCCGGCCAGGCTCAGAATCCACACGCCCGGCAGGTCCCGGTCGGTACGATCGATGTCGCTTTTATCCGGCCGGGCAGACGAGGCCAGCGCGTGCTTGAGCCCCTGAACCAGCGACTTCGACAGCGTCGCCAGCGTCCAGAGCGCGGCAATGGCGATGGTGCCGGCCCCCATGAAGCGCACCTCACTGGACCACAGCGCCATGCCCAGCTCGCTCAGTGACTGCCCCGGCGCCTGGGCGGTGGTCAGGGTCAGCCACGGCACCGCCACGCCCCAGGCGATCACCAGCCCGGTCAAAAGCGCCATGCCACCGACGATCCCGACCAGATAGCCCGCCCCGACCAGCGCCAGCGAAAAGCCGGTCGAGAGCTGAAAGGCGGCGCGCCCGGCGCTGAACCACAGACTGATGCTGTCGGCGAGCAGGCGAAAACCGCTGGCCAGCAGCGTAAAGAGTGCGGCGACCACGCCGCCCAGAGCGATGTCCCCGGCGCCGGTCCCCCGGCCCGCTTCAGAAGGGCCCTCGCCGACTTTCAGGATCTCGGCCGCCGCCACGCCTTCCGGATAGGGCAGCGTGCTTTGCACCACCATGACCCGGCGCAGCGGAATGGTGTAGAGCACGCCCAGAATGCCGCCGATGGCGCAGATCGAAAACGCCTGCCAGAACGGGAAGCCGGCCCAGAAGCCGATCATTAAAAGCCCTGGCAGCACGAAGATAATCGCCGAGAGCGTGCCGGCTGCCGAGGCCTGGGTCTGCACCATGTTGTTTTCGAGAATATTGGCGTTGCGGCAGTAGCGCAGCACCGCCATGGAGATGACGGCCGCCGGAATCGAGGAGGCAAAGGTCAGCCCAACCTTGAGCCCGAGATAAACATTGGAGGCGGTGAAGACAACGGTAATCAGTGCGCCCAGCACGATGCCGCGCAGGGTCAGTTCGGGCAGGGCCTGCCCGTGAGGGTGAGACATAAAAACCACTCCTGATGCGTACGCGCCCCGCCGCTGGGCGCCCCTACGGATCACCTTCACGACTACTGGCACGCACCATGACAATGCCCGCGAAGCTGTCACGGACCTTAAGATGTGTCGTGGGGAGGGTTTTACTTCATTTGCGGGCGGCGCGTCGAGCCCCTGGCGGTCATGCGACGCCAGCGCAGGCTACCTTTTGCCCTGATCGAGACAGCGTCACCCGGATACAACAGCACCGCCGGATGGCGGTGCTGGAAAATCGTGCTGGCCGGGAGAAATCAGTCCGCCGTGCCCTGACCGCTCTGGTCATCGGCACCGGAGGCGCGCTTGCCGCTGCCCCGGGTGGACTTGCCGGCAGGCTTTGAGGCCGCCGCGCCGGAGGTGGCCTTGCCAGTGCCGGTCGCCGGCGTGTCGGTGGCCTCAGCGGTTGAATCGACCGCCGCTGCCGGCGCGTCATGCTCACCGGCCAGACGCTCGGCTTCGGCGGCCGTGTCTGCGCCACCGGGGGCGGCCGCGGCGCTCATCTCTGAAGGTGTGACCGCAGCGTTTGATTTGCCATCACGTTCATCGAGCGCGGCTTCGAGTCGGGTGACCTGCTTTTCGAGATCTTCGACACGTGAACGGGTGCGCTGCAGCACCTCCATCATGACATCGAAGTCCTCGCGCGAGACCAGCTCCATGCGGTCAAAGGCGCTGCGCATGGCACTTTGTACCGTGCGCTGGATCTCTTCAGGGCCGCGGGAGACGTCCTGCAGCCGCTCGCCAACCTGTTGCGCCAGTCGTCCAAAAATATCGTGCTTTGCCATGTCTGCCCTTCCTCTAATTGTCTGCGTTCCCGAAATGAGAGGGTCGGCCGCACCGCACCCGAGTATGCATGCCGACAATACCTGCCTACAGGATACGCAACATGGCGCCGAAACGCCTAAAAACAGCAGCGCACCAAAAGCGGGCATATCTGAACGACAGCCATGCCATTTTAGTGCATACCGGCCCCTTTTCTGCGCAATTGTGGTGCTTACAGGAACTTACCCAAGCAGGAAATCCATAATAACTATCTGTTTTTAAAGCATTCCAATGACGATGGCACATTGCCTGCCATGTAATGACAAGCGTCAATCAGCCTGATGACGTGCGCGACGCCCTGACCGATCACGGCGTTCAGGGGAACCGCTACCGGATCGGTGAGGGGAATCCTTCCATGACATCACCTGATGTCATTCGTATTCATACCGGCGCGTGTGGCACTGACGCCCTCCAGACCCCGGCTGCAAGGATATAAACACATGAACGAACTTGTAGAAGTGCAGTATGCACTGGATACCTTTTATTTTTTGATCTGCGGTGCGCTGGTGCTGTGGATGGCCGCCGGCTTCTCGATGCTGGAGGCCGGTCTGGTCCGGGCCAAGAACACCACCGAGATTCTGACCAAGAACATGGCGCTGTTTGCCATTGCCTGCACCATGTACATGCTCATCGGCTATCACATTGTCTATCTCGGCGATGGCGGCAGCATCCTGCCCGATTTCGGCTTTCTGATCGGTGCCGAAAACAGCGCCGATGGCGTGCTGGCAAGCGGTGGCGACACCTATTACGCCGCGCGCTCGGACTTCTTCTTTCAGGTCGTGTTCGTGGCCACCGCCATGTCGATCGTCTCCGGGGCCGTGGCCGAGCGCATGAAGCTCTGGTCCTTTCTGCTGTTTGCAGTGTTCATGACCGGGCTGATTTATCCGGTTCAGGCCTACTGGTCCTGGGGCGGCGGCTTTCTGGATGAGGCCGGCTTCAGCGATTACGCCGGCTCCGGCATCGTGCACCTGTGTGGCGCTGCCGCCGCATTTGCCGGCGTGCTGGTGCTGGGCCCCCGCAAGGGCAAATACGGCAAAAACGGTGCCATTAACGCCATCCCCGGTGCCAACATGCCGCTGGCCACGCTGGGCACGTTTATCCTGTGGCTGGGCTGGCTGGGTTTTAACGGCGGCTCGGAGCTCAAGCTCTCTGACATCAGCAGTGCCAACGCCGTGGCTCAGGTCTTTGCCAACACCAATGCTGCCGCCAGCGGCGGTGTGATCGCGGCACTGATTCTGGCCCGCCTGTGGTTTCGCAAGGCCGACCTCACCATGGGCCTCAACGGCGCGCTGGCAGGTCTTGTGGCCATTACCGCCGGCCCCTCTGCCCCGAGCATTCTGGCCGCCACCCTGGTCGGCGCCGTGGGCGGTGTACTGGTGGTGTTTGCCATCGTGGCGCTGGACAAGCTGCGCATCGATGACCCGGTAGGCGCCATTTCAGTGCACGGTGTCGTCGGCATTTGGGGCCTTCTGGCCGTGCCGCTGACCGACGGCGATGCCGGCTTTGGTGCCCAGCTTCTGGGCATGGCGACCATCTTCATCTGGACTTTCGGAGCAAGCCTTGTCGTATGGCTGGCCATCAAGGCCGTCATGGGCGTGCGCGTCAGCGAAGAAGAAGAGTATGAAGGCGTGGATGTCGCTGAATGCGGACTGGAAGCCTATCCTGAATTCACCGGCGGCAAGCGCTAGGCGCTCGCCCGTCCGATTCGCACCGTTTCGGGCACCCCGCGAGGGTGCCCTTTTCATGCACCGGACAGGACATATGACTCAAGCATTCATGCCGACATGCCGCGACACCTTAAGCCGGGTGGCAATCATGTTTTTTCAACCGGTAGGCGGCACTGTATGCTTTAACCACAGGGCAGCGACCCTACCCATTCCATGACGATCAGGTGAGGACACGAAAGATGAAACTGGTATCTGCCATCATCAAACCCTTCAAGCTCGACGACGTACGCGAGTCACTCTCCGAGGTTGGCGTTCAGGGGATCACCGTGACCGAGGTCAAGGGATTCGGTCGTCAGAAAGGCCATACCGAGCTGTACCGCGGCGCCGAGTACGTGGTCGACTTCCTCCCCAAGGTCAAGATCGAGGTGGCGGTAGACGATGCCATGGTCGATCAGATCATCGAGGCCATCACCTCGGTGGCCAACACCGGCAAGATCGGTGACGGCAAGATCTTCGTGGCCCCGCTTGAGCAGGTCATCCGTATCCGTACCGGCGAAACCGGTCAGGACGCTGTCTAACCCCCGGGGTACGGACATGAAAAAACCCGCCGATCGGCGGGTTTTTTCTTTTGACTGACAGCGCCTTTTACAGCGACAGCGCGTCGATCTCGGCGCGGGCAGAGGTCTGTGCAGTGCTGATGGCCTCTTCACCCATCCCCAGGCCCTCGGCATAGACAAAGTCGATGTCGGTCATGCCCAGAAAGCCCAGGAAGGTGCGCAGGTACGGAGTAACCAGATCGTGATCCGTATCACGGTGCAGCCCGCCACGCGTGGTCAGCACGATCACCCGCTTGCCGGTGATAAAGCCTTCCGGACCCTGCGCGGTGTAGCGAAAGGTGACACCGGCACGGGCCACGAAATCACACCAGGTCTTGAGCTGGGTCGGGATGTTGAAGTTATACATCGGCGCGGTGATCACGATGGTGTCGTGGTCCTTGAGCTCCTCGACCAGCGTGTCCGACAGCGCCAGCGCGTCCTGCTGGGCCGGGGTCGGCTCGGCCACGCTGCCGCGCAGGGCCGCCATCAGCTCGGCGTCCAGTACCTCAACCGGCGTGGCGGCCAGGTCGCGAACGGTAACGCTGCCGGCGCCGTGGCGGCTTTCAAACCGATCCCCCAGATAGTCCGCCAGCTGGCTGGACTGGGAGTGTTCACCAAGAATGCTGGATTTGAGAATCAGTGCTTTTGACATGACGTGGTCCTGAGAAAATGACGCTGAAGCAGCGAATGGCGTGACTCTACAGGCCCATCAAATCGATTGTGAAGCGCAATAATTACCTTTTCTCATTCGTTTTTACCGAATGCTGCCGGCAATGCTTCTTCTTCAGACCACAAAAAGGCGCCGGACACGATGCCGGCGCCTTTGGCATGACGTTTCCGGGCTGCTTCGTGATCCCGGTATTACTTCTCGACCCCGGTACTATTTTTCGACAAAGGCGCGCTCGATCACGTAGTCGCCCGGCTCGCCCATGCGCGGCGAGATGGTAAAGCCGAGCTCGTTAAGCACCTGGCTGCTCTCCTCGAGCATCGCCGGGCTGCCGCAGATCATGGCGCGGTCGTGCTCGGGGTCGAGCTGCGGCAGGCCGATATCGGCGGCCAGCTTGCCGGAGCGGATGTGGTCGGTCAGACGCCCCATGGTATGGAAGTCCTCGCGCGTCACGGTCGGATAGTAGATCAGTTTCTCGCTGATCTCCTCACCGAGCAGCTCGTGCTCGGGCAGATCCCGCGTGATGAACTCCTGATAGGCCAGCTCGCTGACAGTGCGCACGCCGTGGATCAGGATCACCTTGTCAAAGCGCTCGTAGGCTTCCGGGTCCTGAATCAGACTCAAAAACGGCGCCAGACCCGTGCCGGTGGAGAGCATGTAGAGATGGCGCCCTTCCTTGAGGTCATCGAGCACCAGCGTGCCGGTCGGCTTGCGGCTGACCAGCAGCGAGTCGCCGACCTGAAGGTGCTGAAGCCTTGAGGTCAGCGGACCGTCCTGCACCTTGATCGAGAAAAACTCCAGATGCTCTTCCCAGTTGGGGCTGGCGATCGAGTAGGCACGCGTCAGCGGCTTGCCGTCGACCTCAAGCCCGATCATCACGAACTGGCCGTTTTTAAAGCGCAGGCTGTCCTCGCGGGTGGTGCGAAAGCTGAACAGCGAATCGTTCCAGTGATGAACGCTCAGGACTTCGGTGGTAGCAAACTTGCTGGACACGTTGGAGAACTCCCTGACAATGGGTCGCATTTGCAGTGGGTAAGGGGGCCTATTCTAGACACTGCGCCCGCAGGCGTCACGGCACGGACGCGCCTTCATTGCGCCTGATGAATCGAGGCCAATAAAAAGGGGCCACACCGACGTGTGGCCCCTTGATCCGTAACGTGCAGTGCTTAATGGCTCAGCCGGAACGCCCCCACCGTGGTCGCCAGGTGCTGGGCCTGCTGGTTGAGGGATTCGGCCGCCGCGGCCGACTCCTCGACCAGTGCGGCGTTCTGCTGCGTCATGTCATCAAGCTGAGTGATCGCCTGGTTGACCTGACCGATCCCGGTGGACTGCTCGTTGGTGGCGCGGCTTAACTCCTCGATCACCGTGCTGACCCGCCCGACCCGCTCGACAATCTCCCCCATCGCCTGGCTGGTGGCATTCACCAGCTCCGCGCCATTGACCGTCTCATGACTGGAGGTCGTGATCAGCGCCTTGATATCCCGCGCGGCCTGGGCGCTGCGATTGGCAAGCCCCCGCACTTCTTCGGCCACCACCGCAAAGCCGCGACCGTGCTCGCCCGCGCGGGCGGCCTCGACCGAGGCATTGAGCGCCAGCAGATTGGTCTGAAAAGCGATGCCGTCGATGACATCCACGATCGAGCCGATTTTCCCTGAGGTCTCGCGAATGCGCGCCATGGTCGCGACCACATCGTGCATCTGCTCCCCACCGCGACGGGCCACGTCGGCCGCCTCATGGGCCAGACCATTGGCCTCCTTCGTGGAGGTCGCCGAATGCTCGACGGTGCTGGTCAGCTCCTCCATGGCCGCGGCGGACTCTTCCAGGTTGGCCGCGGTATTTTCGGTGCGCCGGGAGAGATCATGACCGCCGGCCGAAATCTCGGCCGCCGCCAGCTGTACCGAATGGCTCGAATCCCGTATGTCGATCAGTACCGTTTCCATGCGATCGACAAAGCTGTTGAAAGCCTCGGCCAGCTGTGCCGGCTCGTCCCGGCCCATCACCGGCAGGCGCTGGGTCAGGTCACCGTCGCCGTTGGCAATCTGGCGCATGCGCTCGGCCAGCAGTTTAAGCGGTCGGGCGATCCGACGGCCGACCATCCAGATGGCCGCCAATCCCAGGGCGCTGACCAGAAGCCCGACCAGTGCCATGGTAACAAGCGCCTGACGCTGCTGGTCCGCCAGCTCGTTTTGCAACGCGTTGAAGTCGGCATAGACCGCGCTTTTGGGCACCCGCAGCATCAGCTGCCAGCGGGTGGCATCGCCGATAGCCACCGGCAGCTGCAGTGTCAGGTTCTCACCGGTCGTGGTCATGATCGAGCGATCGCCGCCACTGACCAGCTGCCGGGCAGTGTCGGCATCAAAGAACTGACTGGCCGGCCGGCTCGGACTGGCCGCATCCCCCGTGTACCCCACGATGGTGCCGGCGTCCGATACCAGCGCGATGCTGCCCACGCCCTGATAAAGCCCCTGGTTGGCATCATTGAGCACGCTCTGGATGAAATCCAGCGACAGGTCCACGCCGGCACTGCCGCGGAACACGCCGTTCACCATGATCGGCACGTTAAACGAGGTGACCAGCAGGGTCTGGCCGTTGTAGTCATAGGGGTGCGGGTCAGTCACACAGGGGCGCCCGGTCTCGCGGGTGCACAGATAATACTCGCCTTCGCGGATGCCGCTATCCATCACGGTTTCGCTTTCCATCCCCTCGCCCAGCGCCAGCACCTCGATGCTGCCGTTTTCGGTGCGATACCACCAGGGCATGAAGCGACCATCCTCGCCATATCCCGGTATGTTCTGACCCTGATAGTCGGCGTCATTATCGAAGGCGTTGGGCTCCCAGCCGATAAACGCATCGAGAAAGTCAGGATTATCGATGACCCGCTGACGCACGATATTGGACATCACCTGCCGGTCGATCGGCAGCAGCGCCTGCCCCGTGGCCGGCTGCGCCATCATGGCATTGGTATTGGCAAGCTCGGTGGCGGTTTGCAGGGCACGGTCAAGACGCGCGCTGATATCGCTGGCCTGAGCCTCGCCCAGCGCCTGCAGGCGGGCCTGAATGGACTCGCTGAGCTGCGTTTCGGTACGACTGGCCGCTTGCTGCTGGGTGCGTGTCATGGTCATCAACGAATACAGCACCAGCACGACCACCACCGCCAGCAGGCAGGCGCCAGCGGTGACGGTGACAAAATGACGAATGGATCTGAACTGCAACATGATGGCTCACCATGGCTGTCAAAGGCTGATAAAGACCTTCTGGGTATACCGGCCCGGCAGGTGAAGATCAGCGCCACCATTCGTGCCTGTAAACTTGATAACGGCCCGGAAAGATTAACCTTGATCAAAATCGACCAAGGTCGCAGCCGTTTTCAGCGCCGTGACAGCCAGCCTATGAAAAGCCCCCCGAACGGTCGACCCGTCGGGGGGCTTCAAAACAATGCACTCATCCATCAGGACGGAGCGCGTTCGCACAGCCGGAAGGCACCGACCGTGGTGGCCAGCCGCTGCGCCTGCTGACTCAGCGATTCGGCCGCCGCTGCCGACTGTTCGACCAGCGCGGCGTTTTGCTGGGTCATGTCATCGAGCTGGGTAATCGCCTGGTTGACCTGGCCGATGCCGGTGGACTGCTCCCCGGTGGCGCGACTGAGTTCGTCAATCACCGTGCTGACCCGCCCGACCCGCTCGACGATATCATTCATCGCCTGGCTGGCAGCATCCACCAGCTCGGCGCCGTTGACCGTCTCGGTACTTGAGGTCGTGATCAAGGCCTTGATGTCCCGCGCGGCCTGGGCGCTGCGGTTGGCAAGGCCCCGGACCTCTTCGGCCACGACCGCAAAGCCACGGCCGTGCTCGCCGGCACGGGCGGCCTCGACCGACGCATTGAGCGCCAGCAGATTGGTCTGGAAGGCGATGCCATCGATGACATCGACGATCGATTCGATTTTCCCCGAGGTCTCGCGAATGCGCGACATCGTCGCGACCACGCTTTGCATCTGATCACCGCCGTGGCGGGCCACATCGGCCGCCTCATGGGCCAGACCGTTGGCCTCTTTCGAGGAGTGCGCCGAATGCTCGACGGTGCTGGTCAGCTCCTCCATGGCAGCGGCGGACTCTTCCAGATTGGCCGCCGTATGCTCGGTACGGCGGGACAGATCATGACTGCCTGAAGAGATTTCGGCGGCCGCCAGCTGCACCGAATGGCTCGAGTCGCGAATATCGATCAAAACGGTCTCCATGCGCTCGACAAAGCTGTTGAAGGCTTCGGCCAGCTGCGCCGGCTCATCGCGGCCCATCACCGGCAGGCGCTGGGTCAGGTCACCGTCGCCGTTGGCAATCTGGCGCATGCGCTCGGCCAGGGTTTTCAGCGGCCGGGCAATGCGACGCCCAACCAGCCAGATGGCACCCAGCCCCAGTGCGCTGATCAAAATGCCCACCAGCGCCATGGTGATCAAAGCACTGCGCTGCTGATCCGCCAGCTCGTTTTGCAGCGCGTTGAATTCGGCGTAGACGGCGCTTTTGGGCACGCGCAGCAGCAGCTGCCAGCGGGCCTGGTCACCGATCGTCACCGGCAGCTGCAGGCTCAGATCATCGCCGTTTGACGTCATGACGGCGTGGTCCAACCCGCCGGTCAGCTGCCGGGCCGTGGCGTCATCGAACAGCGCTCCGGCCGGCCGGCCCGGGCTCTGTGCGTTACCGGAATAGCCCACGATAGTGCCGTTGGCCGACACCAGCGCGATGCTGCCCGCCCCGTCATAGAGGGCCTGGTTGGCATCCACGAGCATGCCCTGAATGAAGGCCAGCGACAGATCCACACCCGCGCTGCCCATGAACCGGCCATTGACCATGATGGGGGCATTGAACGAGGTCACCAGAATGCTTTGCCCGTTGTAGTCATAGGGCGCCGGGTCGATCACGCAGGAGCGCCCTGTTTCGCGCGGGCACAGATAGTACTCGCCTTCCCGGATGCCGTTGGGCTGGGCCGCCGTGCTCTCCATGGTGTCGCCCAGCGCCAGCACGTCGACACCGCCGCTTTCGGTGCGATACCACCAGGGCATGAAGCGCCCGTTGTCACCGTAGCCCAGCATCGTCTGGCCCTGGTAGTCGGCGTCATTGTCAAAGGCGTTGGGCTCCCAGCCAACAAAGGCATCCAGCAGCTCGGGATTGTCGATCACCCGCTGGCGCACGATGCGCGACATATCGCGGCGATCGATGGAGAGCGTAGCGGCACCATCACTGCCACGGGCCATCATGGCGTTGGTCTGGGCCAGTTCCTCGGCCAGCTGCATTGCCCGGTCAAGCTGCACGCTGATCTCGCCGGCCTGTGCCTTCCCCAGCGCCTGCAGGCGCGCCTCAATGGACTGCTCGAGCTGCGCCTGAGTACGGCTGGCCGTTTGCTGCTGGGCGCGGGTCATGGCGACCAGTGAATACAGCACCAGCACGATGACCACCGCCAGCAGACAGGCGCCTGCCGTGATGGTGACAAAGGTACGAATGGACTTGAACTGCATCATGATGCATCACCATGGATTGCAAGAGCGGGCCGACGCCACGCATGAGATTAAGGGCAATAACGGCCCCGAAGGACCGTTATTCACCTGTCGGGCAGTGTCTTTACGAGGGCGCACGTTCACTGAGTCGGAAGACACCAATGATCTGCGTCAGGCGCTGCGCCTCCTGAGAGAGCGAATCCGAGGCAGCGGCCGATTCCTCCACCAGTGCGGCGTTTTCCTGGGTCATCTGATCAAGCTGCGTGACCGCCTGGTTGACCTGAGAGATGCCGGTGCTCTGCTCATTGGCCGCCGTCGTGACCTCGCTGATCAGGCCGTTGACCCGTTTGATCTGGCTCACGATGTCCTCCATGCGTTCGCCGGCCCTTTGCACCAGCGTCTGACCGTTGGCAGTTTTTGCCACCGAGTCATCGATGAGCTTTTTGATATCCTGAGCGGCCTGGGTGCTGCGGTTGGCCAGCGTTCGTACCTCGGCAGCCACGACCGCAAAGCCACGGCCCTGCTCGCCGGCACGGGCGGCCTCCACGGAGGCATTAAGCGCCAGCAGATTGGTCTGGAAGGCGATCGAGTCGATGACCCCGATAATATTGGCCATTTCACTCGACGAGGTACTGATGTCGCGCATGGTGCCCACCACCTCGGTCATCACCTGCCCACCCTCCTCGGCCGACTGCGTGGCCTGCGCGGTAAGCTGTGCGGCATGCCGCGAGGATTCGGTCGAGTTGGCCACCGTGCTGGTCAACTGCTCCATGGCCGCGGCCGACTGCTCAAGGCTTGCTGCCGTGGTCTCGGTGCGGCGTGACAGATCCATGCTGCCGGTCGAAATCTCGGAAGACGCCATGCGCACGTTCTCGCTGCTGTCGCGCACGTCGCGCATGACGTGATCGATGCGTTCCACGAAACGGTTGAACGAGCGGGCAATCTGGTTGACCTCATCATCGCGTGTCGACAGCGGCAGTCGCTGGGTCAGATCACCCTCCCCTTCGCTGACATCGCGCATCGCATCACGCACCTCGTGCATGCGCCGGAAGATCGGCGTCAGCAGTGCCCATATCAGCAGGGCCGCGATGATGCCCACCACCACCAGCGCAATGACGGTGGTCTTGACCAGGCTCACCATCCCGGCCATGGCTTCCTTGCGATCCAGCGCCATGACCAGCGTCCAGTTGGTGTCTTCGATCGGCACCGCCGACACCAGCATGTCCTGTCCGCGCAGAGTGACATCACGCAGCGCTTCAGTGCCGCTCATCTGCGCCAGTGCCGCAGGGGTCAGGCTGGCATCCAGTTCGGTGGCCGGCTTGAGGATCAATGACTTGTCAGCGTGGGCAATCATGATGCCGTCGCTATTGACCATGAAGGCGTGGCTGTGGGGCGTGGGATCAATGGCGTTAACGGTCTCGATGACCCTGTCCATGGCCACATCGGAGCTGATCACGCCAAGCGTTTGGCCATCACGCACGATGGGCGAGGCAAACGACACCACCAGCTTGCCGGAAGAGGCATCCATGTAGGGCAGCGTGGCAATGGTGTGTCCGGCCGCCAGGGCCTGCTGATACCAGGGTCGCTGGGTCGGCTGATAGGTCGGCGGAATATCCCAGTCCACATCGCTGGTGATATAGCGATTATCATTGAAGCCGGCATAGACCGTGATCATGTCGCCGGCATCAGCGGCCAGAATAAAGCGCGACAGGGCATCCTCGGTCAGCGCCTGGCGTCCGGTGGCTTCCACCACGGCCTTTTTGGCGTTGCTCCAGTCGCTGATCGCCATGGTATAGCCTTCAGCCACTTCGGCCTGGGAACGGCTGATGGCCTCGGTGTTATAACGGCTGGTGACCTGGTAGGTCGCGATGCCGGTCAGCGTCAGTGCCAGCAGCACGATCGCCAGACAGAACACCAGAATGCGGGTACGAATGGATGTCAGCACTGGGTTGTCTCTCTTGTTGACAGAAAAGCGGCACAGGCCGGCTATCCCGTCATAACGGCGCCAGCGACGCCCGACTTGACCCCTGGTGGCTCCCTCTTCAGTTATTAAGGCGATAGCGCCCGACATGACAGACCAACACGGAAACGCCCCGGCACGGGTTCACCGTGACGGGGCTGCGAAGAAACTGCCATCGCGCTCAGCGAATACCGCGCTCGCGCAGTTTGAACGCGCCCACCGTGGTCGCCAGTCGCTGGGCCTGCTGGCTGAGCGACTCGGCCGCCGCCGCGGACTGTTCGACCAGCGCGGCGTTTTGCTGGGTCATGTCATCAAGCTGGGTGATCGCCTGATTGACCTGGCCGATGCCGGTGGACTGCTCACTGGTGGCGCGGCTGAGCTCATCAATGAACGTACTGACCCGCCCGACCCGCTCAACAATTTCTCCCATCGCCTGACTGGCGGCATCGACCAGCTCGGCACCGCTGGTGGTTTCACGGCTTGAGGTAGTGATCAACGTCTTGATGTCCGTGGCCGCCTGTGCGCTGCGGTTGGCCAGGTTGCGCACCTCCTGGGCCACGACCGCAAACCCGCGACCCTGCTCGCCGGCCCGCGCCGCCTCGACCGAGGCGTTGAGTGCCAGCAAATTGGTCTGAAAGGCGATGCCATCGATGACATCGACAATCGATTCGATCTTTCCCGACGTCTCGCGAATGCGCGACATGGTCGCCACCACGCTGCTCATCTGCTCACCGCCACTGCGGGCCATGCTGGCGGTTTCGTGGGCCAGACCGTTGGCTTCCTTCGTTGAGGTCGCCGAATGCTCGACGGTGCTGGTCAGCTCCTCCATGGCAGCGGCCGACTCTTCCAGACTGGCTGCGGTGGTTTCGGTACGCCTTGAAAGGTCGTGCCCGCCCGAGGAGATTTCACCGGCCGCGCTCTGAACCTGGCTTGAGGCATCGCGAATCTCGACCAGGGTGTCATTCATGCGATCGGCAAAGGCGTTAAAGGCGGTTGCGATGGCGGAGATCTCGTCGCTGCCCTCGACCGGCAGACGCCGGGTCAGATCCCCTTCACCGCTGGCCACATTCTCCATCGCCTCGCGCGCCCGACGCAGGCGGGCCAGCACCGGCTTGAGCGCCATCCACAGCACAAGTGCTGCTACCAGCGTACTGATCACCAGCGCCGCCAGCGTGGTATTACGAATCGAGACAAGTCCTGCCAGCGCCTCGCTGCGGTCAGTGGCGATATTGAGCTGCCAGTCCACCCCCGGAATGGGCGTGGCCGAGATCAGGTAGTCGTGATCATTGATGCTGACATCGGTCAGCACGTCGCGACGCCCCATGTCGATCAATGCCGCAGCACTCAGTGCCGGCGACAGCTCGGTGGCGGGTTTGAGAATGCGTTTGGCGTCTGCATGCACGACGATCCGGCCATTACCATCGGTGATAAAGACAAAGCTTGAAGGCGTCGGGTGAATTTTCAGCGTCTGGGCGCTGACCTGGGTGATGACAGCGTCGGCGGCCACCACCCCGGTGGTGCGGCCCCCGTCCATGACAGGCGTGGCAAAGGAGAGCACCAGCCCACCGGAGGTGGCATCAATGTAGGGCTCGGTCATGATGGTATGACCGGCGGCCACGGCCTTTTGATACCACTCGCGCTCGCTGGCGACATAGTCGGAGGGCGCCTCCCACTGATCGGAAAAGAGCGTGCGGCCATCCTGCCAGGCCACATAGGTGGCCAGGAGCCCACCGGCTTCGTTGCCCTTGACCAGACCGGCCATCACATCGCCTTCATCCAGATGATGGGCGATGGATTCCACGATCCCGCGCCGGATTTCAAACCATTGTCCGATGGCATCGGCGCCGCTATTGCCCAGCACTGCCATGTTGTGACGCAATTCCTGTAGCTGTGCGGTACGGCTGGCGAAATAGATGGTGGCACCGGTGCCGGCCAGTGCCGTGATAACCAGAGCAATACAGATCAACTGAATACGAGTACCGATGGAGCGTCGCATGCACAAGGCCTCTTGATGACGTCATGAATCGGAAGGATTCCTGATTAACGACGCGCAAGGACCCGGGCTTGAGAAGATTGGAGCCTCAAGGAGTAAACGAATTTAAAAAACCGGTCAGGCAGGCGTCTGGACCGACAGAGAACGCGCCAGAGCCTGCGTAGAAAACCGGTCTAGTGCCCCAGAATCTGACCCAGAAATTCCTGCGTGCGCGATGAGCGCGGCTCGTTGAAAAAGGTCTCGGGCGCAGCCGATTCCACGATCTGTCCCTCATCCATGAAGATCACCCGGTCGGCCACGGTGCGGGCGAAGCCCATCTCGTGGGTCACGCACAGCATGGTCATGCCTTCATGGGCCAGCTCGATCATGACATCGAGCACCTCCTTGATCATCTCCGGGTCCAGCGCCGAGGTGGGCTCATCAAAGAGCATCACTTCCGGATGCATACACAGCGCCCGCGCAATCGCGACGCGCTGCTGCTGACCGCCGGAGAGCTGGCCCGGGTACTTGTGGGCCTGGTTGGCAATGCGCACCCGCTCCAGATACTCCATCGCGCTTTTTTCGGCCTCGCGGCGCGGCTTTTTCTGCACCCAGATGGGTGAGAGACAACAGTTTTCCAGTACCGTCAGATGTGGGAAGAGATTGAAGTGCTGAAAGACCATGCCGACATTGCGCCGGATCTGTTCGATGCGTTTGACGTCGTTGGTCATGGGAATGCCGTTGACCACGATCTCGCCCTGCTGGTGCGCCTCCAGATGGTTGATGCAGCGAATCAGGGTCGACTTGCCTGACCCCGACGGCCCACAGATGACGATGCGCTCGCCGCGGGCCACGGTCAGGTCGATATCACGCAGGACGTGAAAATCGCCATACCACTTGTTCAGACGCGATATCGACACCATGGGGGTAGCTTCCCTCGCGGTGGCCGCCCCTTGCTGGGTATCGTTCATGACAGACACTCCTGAGACACGACACGCCCATGTCGTGCTGATGGTGATTGTTGTTAGCGTTAATGGCCGGTATGGAGACGCCGCTCGAGGCTCTGGCTATAGCGCGACATGCCAAAGCAGAATACCCAGAACACCAGTGCGGCGAAGACATAGCCCTCGATGGCAAAACCCAGCCAGTCACTGTCGGTCAGCCCCGCCTGAATGATCGACAGCACGTCAAAAAGGCCGATGATCAGCACCAGTGAGGTGTCCTTGAACAGCGCAATGAACGTATTGACGATGCCCGGGATTACCAGCTTGAGCGCCTGGGGCAGAATGATCAGGCGCATTCGCAGCCAGTAGCCCAGTCCCAGTGCCGCACCCGCCTCGCCCTGCCCCTTGTCGATGGCCTGCAGCCCGCTGCGCACCACTTCCGCCATGTAGGCGCTCCAGAACAGCATGATGCCGATCAGCGCCCGCAACAGCTTGTCGAACTCCACGTTGGCCGGCACAAACAGCGGCAGCATCACCGAGGACATGAACAGCACCGTAATCAGCGGCACCCCGCGCCAGAACTCGATAAAGATCACGCAGACCGCACGTACCAGCGGCATCTTCGAGCGTCGCCCCAGCGCCAGCACGACGCCCAGCGGCAGCGAACCCACGATACCGACCGCGGCAATGGTCAGCGTCAGCATCAAACCGCCCCAGGCGCGGGTCGGCACATGAGGCAGGCCGAACATGCCACCCAGCAGCAGCACCCAGGCGATGATTGGCAGACCCACCAGCCCCATCAGCGCCACCGATTTCTTGCCCGGCAGGCGCGGTATTACAAGCCAGGCGATCAATGCGAAGAAAAGCCCCAGCACAATATCCACTCGCCAGCGCTCGGCCAGCGGGTAGAAGCCATAGACGATCTGGCTCCAGCGCGTGGAGATAAACACCCAGCAGGCGCCCTCACTGGTGCAGTCTGCGCGCGAACTGCCCACCCAGTCGGCCTGAATCAGCGCCCAGTCGATCACCGGCCAGACCAGCCGCACAATCAGCAAAAGCGTCACGATCGACACCACGCTGTTGACCGGCCCTGAAAAGAGCCGCGTGCGCAGCCAGTACATTACCCCGCCCTGCGGCGTGGGCGGCGGGCGTGACGCGATGAGCGACTCGTCGGTATCACGAGCAATGGCAGACATCTCAACGCTCCTTGAGCGACATGCGCGCGTTGTAGAGATTCATGAGCGCTGACACGATCAGCGAGATGCTCAGATAAACCAGCATCGTCATGGTCATGACCTCGATGGCCTGCCCGGTCTGGTTGAGCGTGGTGCCGGCAAAGACCGCCACCAGATCGGGATAGCCAATGGCCGTGGCCAATGATGAGTTCTTGATCAAATTGAGATACTGATTGGTCACCTGCGGCACCATCACCCGCATGGCCTGGGGAATGACGATCCGGCGCATGGTCAGTCTGCCGGGCAGCGACAGCGAGCGCGCCGCCTCGGTCTGACCGTGCGGCACCGACTGAATGCCCGAGCGCACGGTCTCGGCAATAAAGGCTGCGGTATAGATGGAAAGCGCCAGCCACAGCGCCACCAGCTCCGGCAACACCTGCATGCCGCCGCGAAAATTGAAGCCGGAAAGCTCAGGGGTCGACCACTCAAGCGGCGCACCGGTCATCCAGAACGTTGCCAGCGGCAGACCGATCAACAGCAAAAGACTCAGGGGCAGTACCGGCCACTGCTGTCCGGTCGCTGCCTGGCGCCGACGCGCGATGATCACCAGCGCGATCACACCCACCACCGCTGCGGCCAGAGCCAGCGGTGTTGCCATGAAGCCGGCCTGCGCCTCGGGGGCCGGCATGATCAGTCCGCGCACGTTGAGATAAAAACTGTCCAGCAGCGAGAGGCTTTGACGCGGCGAGGGCAGGGTGCGCAGCACCGCGAAGTACCAGAACAGGATCTGTAACAGCAGCGGAATATTGCGAAAGATCTCGACGTAGGCCCCGGCCAGCCGCGCCAGCAGCCAGTTGGGCGAGAGCCTTGCCAGGCCGACCAGAAATCCGATGATCGTGGCGGCGACAATCCCAAGTGCGGAGACCAGCAGCGTATTGGCCAGTCCGACCAGAAAGGTGCGCCCATAGGTACTGGTGTTGCTGGAATAGTCGATCAGGGTCTGGGAAACAGGAAAACCGGCCCGACGATCAAGAAACTCAAACCCGGTGCGAATGCCACGGGCGTCCAGGTTCGCCATGGTGTTATGGATTAGAAAACCAATGGCGCCCAGCACCATCGCCAGCAATAGCACCTGAAAGAAAAGGGCCCGCACCGCCGGGTCACGCCAAAGCGGCCCGCGACCGCGGCGCGGAATGGAAACGGAGGGACGCAACATGAGCAGAATTCTCCAGTGGCATGATGGCCGGCCCCTGCGACCGACCCCGCATCAGGGACAGCGCGCGCCGAATGGCGCGCGTCACTGGTGCCTTATCGCACCGGCATCCCGTATTGCAGTCCGCCGTCGTTCCACAGCGCGTTTTCGCCCCGCTCAAGGGTCAGCGGCGAATCCATGCCGACATTGCGCTCAAAGATTTCGCCGTAGTTGCCCACGCCCTTGATGATGTTATAGGCCCAGTCATTGGACAGTCCCATCTGCTCGCCAAAGTTGCCGTCCTTGCCCAGCAGGCGCGCATCATCCGGCGTTTTGGGGCTGTCGCGCATTTCGTCGATGTTGTCGCTGTTGATGCCGGATTCTTCGGCATTGAGCATGGCGTAGAGCGTCCAGCGCACTACCTTCATCCACTGCTCGTCGCCCTGGCGCACCGCAGGCCCCAGCGGCTCCTTGGAAATGCGCTCGGGGAGAATCACGGCGCTTTCCGGATCAGACAGCTGTAGCCGCAGGGCGGCCAGCTGGGAAGAGTCCGAGGTCAGGACATCGCAGCGCCCGCTGTCAAAGCCGGCTGCCGACTGATCGGTTTCATCAAAGCTGACCGCGTTATAGGTCATGTCATTGGCGCGGAAATAGTCCGCCAGATTGAGCTCGGTAGTGGTCCCCGAGATGACACAGACCGAAGCACCATCGAGCTCCTTCGCACTCGAGACGCCCAGATCCTTGCGCACCATCATGCCCTGACCGTCATAGAAGGTGACGCCGGCAAAGGTCAGGCCCATTGAATTGTCGCGCGAGGCCGTCCAGGTGGTGTTGCGCGACAGCAGATCGACTTCACCGGACTGCAGCGCGGTAAAGCGCTCCTTGGCTGTCAGCGCGGCAAAGCTCACCTTGTCGGGGTCGCCGAACACGGCCGCGGCCACGGCGCGACAGAAGTCTACATCGATGCCCTGCCACTGCCCCTGAGCATTGGGAGAGGAGAATCCGGCCAGACCATCGCTGACCCCGCAGCGCAGCTGACCGCGGCTTTTCACATCATCAAGCGTGGCCGCAAAAGAGGTCGACGGCCCCAGTGTGGCCAGCAGCGCCAACCCTGCTGCACTCGACCAAATCCATGGCTTTTTTGTTGTCATGTTCATTGCAACACTCCGGGTTGTTGAATGATGCGCCGCGATGGCGTAGGCCTGCGACGTCCATGACGGTATTGCAAGGAGTGTTCCAGAATGTAAAAAAACAGCGCCACGGCGCTGTTTTTCAAGGAGAAAGGAGAAGCCTTCGGGACACTTGATACCCGGACTGCGCCCTGACAGCCGCCCGAATGGCCCCAATATGGCGCCGGTGCCCAAAGCGGTGCACCATAATGAGGCCGGGTGGCAATATCAGGTGTCGGCCAGCGTGGCTGGCAGCGAAAGACGTTCACACTGCGCGCGGGTCAGTGACGTGAGCAGTCGTGATTGCACATCACCCTTCATGCCCGGGTCGGTGGCCAGCTGTTTACGGTAGCGCCCGACCAGCTGGTAGGCGCCGTCACGCAGCGGCACGGGCAGCCAGCGCAGGCCGGCTGCGGCCGACCAGGGCGCCTTCAGTGACTGCGCCGTACGCCAGAGCCCGTCGCTGTCGCGGTGAAGCGCGCCGTCACGAATCAGCCACATGCTGTCCAGATCATCGGCATCCTCACCGAAGTGCGCCCCCAGCTGATGACCCAGCGAAGACTGCAGGGTCACCAGCCCCGTGATCGGCTGCGCCTCATGGGCCAGAATGGCGTGCACCGCCCGCCGACACAGCGGGCAGTCGCCGTCAAAGACCACCAGCTGACCCGGCCAGTTCGGGTCAGCGGGGGGCGTATCGTGGCCTTTAGCGGTGGTGCTATCCGTGGTGGTACTGGGGGCTGAGTTCATGGAGTGCCTCGATGAAGGTCTGGACGTTCTCGATCGGCGTGAACTGGGAGATGCCGTGGCCCAGATTGAACACGTGACCGTTGCCCGGGCCGTAGCTTTCCAGGATGCGCGCGACCTCGTCGCGAATGACCTGCGGCGAGCCGAACAGCGCCGACGGGTCGAGATTGCCCTGCAGTGCGACCTTGTCTCCCACGCGGGCGCGGGCATCGCTCATCTCGGTGGTCCAGTCCAGCCCCACGCCATCGGCGCCGATGTCGGCAATGCTTTCAAGCCACTGACCGCCATTTTTGGTGAAAACGATCACCGGCACGCGGCGACCGTCATGCTCCCGGATCAGCCCGCGCACGATCTTCTCCATGTAGGCCAGCGAGAAGGCCTTGTAGGCCGGTGTCGACAGCGCCCCGCCCCAGGTGTCAAAGATTTGAACCGCCTGGGCGCCGGCGCGAATCTGGGCGTTGAGATAGTCGGTCACGGCCGTGGCCAGCGTATCCAGCAGCTGGTGCAGCGCGGCGGGATCGCCATAAAGCAGGCCCTTGACGTGGCGGAAGTCCTTGCTGGGACCGCCTTCCACCATGTAGGTGGCCAGCGTCCAGGGGCTGCCCGAAAAGCCGATCAGCGGCACGCGGCCGTTGAGCTCGCGGCGAATCGTGGACACCGCGTTCATGACATAGTCGAGATCACGATCGGCATCGGGGGCCTTGAGCGCATTGATGGCCGCCGCATCGCGTACCGGGCGCTTGAACATCGGCCCTTCGCCCGGTTCGAAGTAAAGCCCCAGATCCATCGCATCGGGGATGGTGAGGATGTCGGAGAACAGGATGGCCGCATCGAGATCAAAGCGCTCCAGCGGCTGCAGGGTCACGTCACAGGCCATGTCCCGATTACGGCACAGATCCATGAAGCTGCCCGCCTGCTGGCGAACCTTGAGATATTCAGGGAGATAGCGGCCGGCCTGGCGCATCATCCAGACCGGGGTGCGGTCAACGTCCTGCCGCGCCAGCGCGCGCAAAAAGCGATCATTTTCGAGAGTCATGCAGACAAGGTCATCCGGCAGAAAAGTGTCGTCTCATTGTAGCTTAGACGGCACGGCTGCAGGAGAGTCCATCATGGTGCAATATGGCGGGTTACGCTCCTGCCTCGAGCGTTATCCGGGCGCCGCGGCGTACGTATAGATAAATGCACCCGGCCCTGCCAGGATAATCTTTAGAAGCCATGGAATGGCTTACCAACACTTCATGAGGTTACCGTGACGATCAGATTTATCGCCAGTTCTCGTCTGCCCATGCCCTGGGCCACGTTTACCATGCATGGCTTCGAAGATGACGAGACCGGCAAGGATCATGTTGTCCTCACCCTGGGCGATGTGGCCGATGGCGAACCCGTGCTCGGTCGAGTGCATTCCGAGTGCCTGACCGGTGATGCGCTGTTTTCGATGCGCTGTGACTGCGGCTACCAGCTCCAGGTCGCGCTCAAGCGCATTGCCGAGGAAGGCCGTGGGGCGCTTTTGTACCTGCGCCAGGAAGGTCGTGGCATCGGGCTCATGAACAAGATCCGCGCCTATCACCTTCAGGATGATGGCGCCGATACGGTCGAGGCCAACGAGGCGCTGGGTTTTGACGCCGACATGCGCCGCTACGACATCTGTATTCCGATGCTCGAGCAGCTGGGCATCACCCGACTGCGACTGATGACCAACAACCCGCGCAAGGTCCTCGCCCTGCAAAACGCCGGCATTGAAAT
Source organism: Kushneria indalinina DSM 14324 (assembly GCF_003385845.1). Taxonomy (GTDB): domain Bacteria; phylum Pseudomonadota; class Gammaproteobacteria; order Pseudomonadales; family Halomonadaceae; genus Kushneria; species Kushneria indalinina. The sequence goes on from NZ_QRDJ01000009.1 coordinate 172,190, forward strand.
CAGCGAGCGGGTGCCGCTGACGACCGGTCTTAATGCCCACAATGAGCAGTACCTGTCGACCAAGGCCGGCAAGCTCGGCCACATGATGGCCCTTGACGAGTTTGAATCCGCAAGCGATGTCGACCGCGAACATCCCTGAAACGGCCCCTGCCCCTCGGGGCGCCCGGCCGGCGCCCCGATTCATGACGCCCCGATCGATATGACGCGGGCGCTAGTCGATATGGCGGGGATAATAGTACGGATCAAAGCGCCAGCTCATCACCAGCATGGCGGCAAAGAGCACCGCCAGTGCCACCCAGGCGGTGGTAAAGCTTGAAAGCATGTCGCGGGCAATGCCGGAAAGCAGCGTGGCCGCGGCCGCCACCAGATAGCCATAGCCCTGCACGAAGGCCGCCAGGTCGCCTACGCGGGCGGGATCACGATGGTGGTCCATCGGCACCAGTACCGACAGCGAAAACAGCGCGCCGATGCCCAGCCCCAGCAGCGTTCCCCAGAGCATGGCAAAGGCGACCCCGTCAGGCTTGAGACACAGCCCGACAAAGCCGACCAGCGACATGCCCACCGTCAGGTAGAGTGCCCGGCGCCGATCCAGACTGTAACGGACCAGAAAGGGCGCACCGACGCTTGAGATCACCTGCAAAAGCGTCACATAGCCCAGCAGCAGCCCGGCATCACCGGCACTCCAGCCCAGCGCCAGATAGTACGGCGGCAGCCACGCCATGACACAGGCGTAGCCGGCCGTACCGAAACCGAAAAACAGTGCCAGCGTCCAGGCCCGCGGAATATGCGACAGCGGCGTGGCCCGTGATGAGCGCTCGCGCGGCACCGGCGTGAGCATCTGACCGCCATGGCGATACCACAGCAGCAGCGCCACGGGCACCAGAACGGCCCAGCCGGCCAGCCCCAGACGCCAGCCCCCCATGGAAGCAAACCAGGGCGCCATGCCGGAGGCCAGCGCCCCGCCGCCGATGATCGCGCCGATATAAAGCCCGGTGGCGGTCTCCACGGTGTTGGGCAGCGTGACCTTGATCAGGGCCGGCATCAGCGCCTGAATCAGGGCGATCCCGGCGCCGATCACCAGTGCCGAGACCGCCAGCAGCGTGAAGCTCTCCCCCAGCAGTCGTACCAGCGAGGCCAGCCCGATCAGGGTCAGCGAGCCCATGACGATGCGGTGACGATTCCAGCGCCGGATCAGCTGCATGCCCTGAAAGCAGGCCAGGCCCATGGCCACGAACGGCAGTGTGGTCAGAAGCGACGCCGTGGCATAGCTCACCGACAGCTCTTCCTGAATCCGGTCAAGCAGCGGGCCCACGGCGGCAATCGAGGGACGCAGATTGAGCCCGACCCACACAATCAGCACATACAGCCATAGATAGCGTGCGGTGGGTTGCTCGAATCTTGCCTCGGTAACCTTCATGGAATCCCCTGGTGAATGGATAACGTCCGGCGCCTCGATACGCAGCCGGTACGCCATGCTAGTCATCCCGGGGTGAATTTGCCATGACGATAGCGCCCGCAGCCCGGCGTCGATGCGTTATGCTCGGCGGCGAAGCCCTGACCACAACAACATGACGAGAAGCGAGAGAGGGAATGGACACAGCGCGCCACCAGATCACCATGACCGTACTGATGACCCCGGACATGGCCAACTTTTCCGGCAAGGTCCACGGCGGCACACTGCTGAAGTATCTTGATGAGGTGGCCTACGCCTGCGCCAGCCGCTGGGCCGGCCACTACGTGGTCACGCTGTCGGTGGATCAGGTCATGTTCCGCCAGCCCATTCATGTCGGTGAACTGGTCACCTTTCTGGGCTCGGTCAACTACACCGGACGCTCCTCGATGGAGATCGGTATCAAGGTGATCGCCGAGGATATTCGTGCCGGCGTGGTACGCCATACCAACAGCTGCTACTTCACCATGGTGGCGGTCGACGATGACGGGAAATCGGTGGAAGTACGCCAGCTTGACCCCGCAACGGATGTTGAGCGCCAGCGCTTTGAGTCAGGTTTGAGACGTCGCGAGCTACGCCGCGAGATGGAACAGCGCTTTCGCGACATTCGGGATCAAAAAAACGCTCAATAATACCGGCATCCGGCGAGACGCGGCCAGGGTCACTCCTGGCTGCGGGCCTGCTGGATTCGTTCAAAGGCGTTGCTGATTTCGCTGGTACGCTGCTCGGCCATGCGCCGCATGCTGTCGGGCATGCCCTTGCCGGCGAGCTTGTCGGGGTGGTTCTGGCTCATCAGTTTGCGATAGGCGCGCTTGATCTCGGCATCCGTGGCCTCCGAGGATACGCCCAGTACCTGATAGGCCTCTTCCAGCGGCTGGGCGCTCTCCTGCGTCCCGCCTCCGCTGGCGGCGGCATTGAGCATCGCCTCCAGGCGCGAGAGCTCCTCCTGTGAACAGCCCAGCCCCTGTGCCACGCGCAGCAGCATGTCGCGCTCGGCCTGCTCGACCTGACCATCGGCGGCCAGCGCCACAAGCTGCACCTGGAAAAAGACCTGCAGCAGCCCGCGCTGCGCGCCGACGATCTGGCGCAGCCCGGCAAGCTCGGTCTCGAGATCAAAGCTCTCCTTTTGTCCGCGCTCGAAGTCGGTGCGCGCCTTGTCACGCTGGGCATCGTTGAGATTGAGCCGGTCAAACACCGCCTCGGCACTCTGGCGCTGACGGTCGGACACCTCGCCATTGGCCTGGCTCATGGCCCCCATGACCGAGAAGGTGGCAGAGAGAAAGCGGGTCTGGCGCTCGGCCAGCTTGCCGATCAGCTTGGCGCGCAGCCAGCGCACCAGCGCATAGCCCAGCAGGCCACCGATCAAAAGCCCGGGTAGCCGGGCAATCAGGTAGCCGATGAAAGCAGCAATCAGGGTAACAATCAGCATGAGACGGTTCTATTTCCGGTTGATTAAGGGACTCAGCGACCGAGACGCCGGCGAATCGATGTCTCGATGCCCTCGCCGTCCAGCCCGCACTCGGCCAGCAGCTCGCCTGGCGTGCCGTGCTCGATGAAGTGGTCGGGAATACCCAGATGCAACAGCGAGGTGCGCACATCGGATGCCGCCAGCAGCTCGCCGACGCCACTGCCCGCACCGCCGGCAATCACGTTTTCTTCCAGCGTCACGACCAGACCGTGCGCCTGTGCCGCCGTCAGAACGGCTTCGCTGTCCAGCGGCTTCACAAAGCGCATGTCGTAGACCGTAGCATCCAGCTGCTCGGCCACCTCGAGCGCCGGCGTCAGCAGACTGCCAAACACCAGCAGAACCACGCCGTTATCGCCCTTCTGGCCCTCGCGCCGGAGATCGGCGCGCCCGATCTCGATCGGCTCAAGGCCCGGCTCGAAGGCCACGCCCGGGCCGGTACCGCGCGGATAGCGCACCGCTGCGGGGCCTTCGTACTGATAGGCCGTGGTCAGCATGCGATAGCACTCGCGCTCATCAGAAGGCGCCATGATCACCATGCCCGGCACGCAGCGCAGATAGGAGAGATCCATGGTGCCGTGATGGGTCGCACCATCCTCACCCACCAGGCCGGCCCGGTCGATGGCAAAGGTGACATCGAGCCCCTGTACGGCGACGTCATGGATCAGCTGATCATAGCCGCGCTGCAGGAAGGTGGAGTAGATCGCCACCACGGGCTTGACGTCTTCACACGCCATGCCGGCAGCCAGCGTCACCGCGTGCTGCTCGGCGATCGCCACATCGTAGTAGCGCTCCGGATACTCCTTCGAGAAGCGAATCATGTCGGAGCCTTCACGCATGGCCGGCGTAATGCCGATCAGACGCGGGTCCCGCTCGGCGGTATCGCACAGCCACTGACCGAAGACGTTGCAGAACTTGAACTTCTTCGGCGCAGGCACCGGCGTCGCCTCGACCTTGTCCTTTTCGAGCTTGGTGATGGCGTGATAGCCGATCGGGTCACCCTCGGCCGGCTCGAAGCCCTTGCCCTTGCGGGTGATGATATGCAGGAACTGCGGTCCCTTGCGGTTTTTCAGCTCGCGCAGGGTGCGAATCAACAGCGGCAGATCGTGCCCGTCGATGGGGCCGACATAGTTGAAGCCCATCTCCTCAAAGAGCGTGGCCGGCGTGAGCATGCCCTTGACGTGCTCCTCGGTGCGCCGGGCAATATCCAGTGCGCCGGGCAGATGCGAGAGCACACGCTTGCTGCCCTCGCGCGCAGCCACGTAGGGGCCGCTGTTGAGGATGCGCGCCAGGTAGGTGGCCATGCCGCCGACGTTTTCCGAGATCGACATCTCGTTGTCGTTGAGCACCACCAGCATGTTGGCATCGACATGGCCGGCGTGGGCGAGGGCTTCAAACGCCATGCCGGCGGTCAGGGCGCCGTCGCCGATGATGGCACACACGCGCCGGTTGTCGCCGCGGGTGCGCGCCGCCAGCGCCATGCCCAGCGCTGCCGAAATGGAGGTGCTGGAGTGGCCCACGCCAAAGGTGTCATAGGGCGACTCCTCGCGACGCGGGAAGGCCGCCAGCCCCTGATAGCGACGCATGGAGTCCATCGCCTCGCGCCGGCCGGTCAGAATCTTGTGCGGATAGGTCTGATGGCCCACGTCCCAGACCAGCCGGTCGTGCGGGGTGTTGTACTGCTGGTGCAGCGCGATGGTCAGCTCGATGACACCAAGACCGGCGCCAAAGTGACCGCCCGTGCAGCCGACACTGTAGAGCAGATAGGCCCTGAGCTCGTCGGCCAGACGCGAGAGCTGCTGCTCATCGAGACTGCGCAGATCGGCAGGCGCTTCGATGCGATCCAGCAGCGGCGTGGCCGGTCTTTTTGTGGGGATATCGTCAAACAGCTTCATAGCGCCTCAATGGCCTGTCAGGATCCTGTCCCTGGTCCTGTAATGCCCCGGGACATCAAAGGGTATCTTTCCGGCGCACGGCCGGGGGCGTCTTGTCCTAGTGGTCGCGCTCGATCATGTAGCGGGCCAGCGCCGCCAGCGTCTCGCCGCGCGCACCCAGCGGTGCCAGCGCCGCCAGCGCCTGATCCAGCAGGACACGTGCCCGGTGTTGTGCCTCTTCCAGGCCCAGCAGCGCCGGGTAGGTCGGCTTGTCGCGCAGCGCATCGGCGCCCTGGGTCTTGCCCAGCACCTCGGTCGAGCCGGTCACGTCCAGGATGTCGTCCTGGATCTGGAAGGCAAGGCCAATGGCGCGGGCGTACTCGCTCAGCGCCTGCAGATGTACCGGTTGGGCGCCGGGCGCGGCCAGCGCCCCCAGCGACAGTGCCGCCTCGATCAGGGCGCCGGTCTTGTGATGGTGTATGGCCATCAGCGCCTCGACGTCGAGCGTGCGCCCCACGGCGTCCAGATCCAGCGCCTGACCACCGGCCATGCCGGCGCGCCCGGCGCAGCGGGCCAGCGTTGCGACCATCTCGGCGGCGCGCGGCTGACCGGTATCCGCCAGCACTTCAAAGGCCAGCGTCTGCAGGGCGTCTCCGGCCAGCAGCGCCGTGGCGTCATCAAAGGCACGGTGGCAGGTGGGGCGCCCGCGACGCAGGTCGTCGTCATCCATGCAGGGCAGGTCGTCGTGAACGAGCGAGTAGGCGTGAATCAGCTCGATGGCGACGGCCGGGGCATCCAGCGCCTGATCATCGGCCGCCAGTGCCTGGCCGGCGGCGTAGACCAGAATGGCGCGCAGCCGCTTGCCACCGCCCAGCACGCTGTAGCGCATGGCCTCTTCAAGCCGGGCCGCCCGGGCGGGTGCCGCGTTTTCCAGTACCGCGCCCAGCTGCGTCTCGATCCGGTCGCGCAGCGTTGTCATCAACGCGACGACATCCACCCCCGCAGTGTCCACAGTCATGTCTCACCCATCATGCGTCGTTATTCTCCCGCGATTCATCGTCCAGCGGGGGTGACATCAGTGACCCATCCCCCTGCTCCAGCAGCTGCTGCACCCGCAGCTCCGCCTGCTCGAGCCGTGTGCGGGCGTCACGCACCAGCGATATGCCACGCTCGAAATCCTCAAGCGACGCCTCAAGGCTCAGATCCCCCGACTCAAGGCGTCTGACCAGCGCTTCAAGCGAGGACAGGGCGCCGGCAAAGTCGGACGGGGTCTGCGGCGCGGACGTCGATGACGCCGCAGCAGCCTGATCATTTGAAGGCGCGGACTCGGGCCGTTGTGTCATGCGTAATCCTGTGAGCACCGGTACATGGCTTGAGATCAAGGTGTCGGCAGACGGTAACGCCCCGACGGCCTGCAAGTATACACATCCGCTGCGCTTTTGACGCCGCCCGGGCTGCGCATCAAGGCCGATCACAGCAAGTCCCGAGGGAGCATGACATGCACCGGATTCATCCGGCTGACGCAGACCTTTCAAGGAGGGGCACCGCGGCGAGTCATGCACCACGCCTACCACCATGGTAGGATAAACGCCCCGCCGAGCCGGGCCATCAGCGCAGCCACGCACGCTGGCGTATCGATGCCCGATTGATTTCGGCCGAGATCGGGCCGCGCCCGCTATCTCTTCCTACTTTCCCTCAGGCCAGCCGATTAAAGGGTTGATGCGCACTATGGCTAAAACGTCTCTGGACAAGAGCAAGATCAAGGTTCTGCTGCTCGAGGGCGTCCACCAGTCCGCCGTGGACAACTTTCAAAATGCCGGTTACAGCAACATTGAGCGGCTGACGACCTCGTTGAGCGAAGAGGATCTGATCGAAAAGATCCGTGATGCCCATTTCATCGGTATTCGTTCGCGCACGCAATTGAACGAACGTGTGTTGAACGCCGCCGAGCGCCTGGTCGCCATCGGCTGTTTCTGCATCGGTACCAACCAGGTGGATCTGCCGGCCGCGCTCAAGCTCGGTATCCCGGTCTTCAATGCGCCCTACTCCAACACCCGCTCGGTGGCCGAACTGGTACTGGCCGAGTCCATCATGATGCTGCGCGGCATCCCCGAGAAAAACGCCCGTGCCCATCAGGGTGGCTGGCTGAAATCTGCCAGCGATTCGTTTGAAGCCCGCGGCAAGACGCTGGGCATCGTCGGCTACGGCAGCATCGGCGCCCAGCTGTCGGTGCTGGCCGAGTCGGTGGGCCTCAACGTCATCTATTACGACACCATCACCAAGCTGGGCATGGGCAACGCCCGCCAGGTCGGCAGCCTTCAGGAGCTGATGGCGCGCGCCGACATCGTCACCCTGCACGTGCCCGAAACCCGCGCGACCACCTGGATGGTCGGTCGTGACGAGCTTTCGCTGATGAAACAGGGCAGCTATCTGATCAACGCCTCGCGCGGCAAGGTCGTGGATATCGAGGCGCTGGCCGAGGTGCTGGAATCCGGCAAGCTGCTGGGCGCGGCCATCGACGTCTTCCCGGTCGAGCCGAAGGGCAACGACGAAGAGTTCGTCTCGCCGCTGCGCCAGTTCGACAACGTGATTTTGACCCCGCACATCGGCGGCTCCACGGTCGAGGCGCAGGAAAACATCGGCGTCGAGGTCTCGGAAAAGCTCATCACCTTCTCCGACAACGGCACGACCATCACCTCGGTCAACTTCCCCGAAGTCGCCCTGCCGTCGCACCCGGACAAGCACCGCCTGCTGCACATTCACGCCAACGTGCCGGGCGTACTTTCCGAGATCAACCGCGTGCTGGGCAACGAAGGCATCAACATCTCCGCCCAGTTTCTGCAGACCAATGAAGAGGTCGGCTACGTGGTGATCGATGTCGACAAGGCCTACGGGGAACAGGCCCTCAATGCCCTGCGCGAGGTCAACCATACCCTGCGCACGCGCGTGCTCTACTCTCAGGCCGACAGCGAGTAATCCACGCTCGCGCCAGCGGCCGGAGGCCACGTCATGAAGGATGCGAGACTTTTGATCGTGATGGTCGCTGCCATCGTTCCGGTGCTGTTTTTCGTGTTTGCCGCCCTGGCATAGTCTCAAAAGACAGACCGCGACCGGCCATCAACGGGCGCTCTCCTCACGGGGAGCGCCCGTTGTCATGTCAGGCGCTGTTGCCGCCAATCGACGCCCTGTCCTCCCGGGGCGTTTACATCACGTATCGATAAATCATTAGCAGCCTATCGCTTTACTTTCTACGCTTTCTATCGGGTCGGCAGGGAGTCGGCCATCGCCAACATTAGTGGTCGGCCACCACCGACCGGAAGATTTCACGGAGGAGACCTCATGAAGGCACTGGTTTATCAGGGCAGTAACGACGTTCGCGTTGAAAACGTTGCCGAACCCACGCTCCAGCAGAACGACGACATTGTCCTGCGCGTGACCTCGACCGCCATCTGCGGCTCCGATCTGCACCTTTATCGTGGCGCCATGCCGGCCACCGAGCCTGGCGATATCTTTGGTCACGAGTTCATGGGCATCGTGGAAGAAGCAGGCTCCGCCGTCACCAGCGTCAAAAAGGGGGATCGCGTGGTCGTGCCATTCGTGATCGCCTGCGGCAGCTGCTTTTTCTGCCAGCATTCGCTCTATGCGGCGTGCGAAACCACCAACCCCGATGAGGGTGCGGCGCTGAACAAGAAGTCGATCCCGGCGCCAGCGGCGCTGTTCGGCTTTTCACACATGTACGGCGGCATCCCCGGCGGCCAGGCGGAATACGTGCGCGTCCCGCAGGCCAACGCCGGCCCCTACGCCATCCCGGAAGGCCTTGATGACGAGCAGGTGCTGTTCATGTCGGACATCCTGCCGACCGGCTATCAGGCCGTGCTCAACGCCGGCGTCAAGCAGGGCTCGAGCGTGGCGATCTTCGGCGCCGGCCCGGTGGGCCTGATGTCAGCGGCGTGTGCGCGCATGGAAGGCGCCGAGCAGATCGTCATGATCGACAACCAGCAGTATCGCCTTGATTTTGCGCAGAAGGCCTATGGTGTCGAAACCATCAACTTCGACCAGGTGGACGACGTGGCCGAGGCCATCATCCAGATGAGCGAAGGCCGTCGCGGCGTGGACGCCGTCATTGATGCCGTGGGTTACGAGGCCAAGAGTCATGGCGGCCAGCTGCCGGCCATGGATAACTTTGAGGTCGAAAGCAGCGATATCGTCCTGCATCAGTGCATGGCCGCCGTGCGCCGCGGTGGCAGCATCAGCATTCCGGGCGTCTATGCCGGCGCCGTGAACGGCTTCCTGATTGGCGATTTCTTCGACAAGGGCCTGACCATGAAGGGCGGCCAGACCCACGTGCATGACTATCTGCCGACCCTGCTGGAGGCCATCGATCAGGGCAGGCTCAAGCCCGAGGCGATCATCAGCCACCGCATGAAGCTCGATCAGGCCGCCGAAGCCTATCGCATGTTTGATGCCAAGCAGGATGACTGCCGAAAGGTCGTGCTGACACCGTAACCTCTCGCATGATGAGAACCCCGCGCCCCGGTCATGCCGGGGCGTTTTACGTTCACGTTGAACCTGGCCGGTCTACGCTGGTTTTACCGTTAAAAACGATCGATGGAGCATCCTGCATGTCACACAACACCACTGTTGCCGTTCTGGGCCTTGGCGCCATGGGCCACGCCTTTGCCGCCAACCTTTTGAAAAATGATTTCCCGGTGCAGGTCTGGAACCGCACGCACTCGCGCGGGGAAGATCTGGTCCAACAGGGGGCGGTCAACGCCGACAGCCCCGGTGAGGCGGTCAGCGGCGCACGGTTTGTTATCACCATGCTGCCGGATTTCGAGACCACTCGTGACGTGCTGCTCGGCGAGGCCAACGCCCTGGAAGGCCTGCCCGACAATGGCGTGGTGATCCAGATGGGCACCATCGGCGTTGAGCAGACCGAGTCCCTGATCGAAGCGGTCCACCAGGCGCGCCCGGAGGTCACCTTCATTGATGCCCCGGTCTCCGGCACCAAGGCGCCGGCCGAGCAGGCCACCATCTCGGTACTGGCCAGCGGTGACCAGAACGCCGCCGAGGGGATCGAGGCGGTGTTCAATGCCATCTCCAAACGCGTGGTCTGGCTGGGAGACGCCGGTCGTGGGTCGCGCATGAAGCTTGTCGTCAACGCCTGGCTGATCCACATGATGCAGGGCATCGCCGAAAGCGCGCGTCTGGCGCAGACGCTGGGGTTCTCCACCGAGGAACTCTGGTCGGTGCTCGACGGCGGGCCGCTGGCTGCCCCCTACGTGAAGGCCAAGCTCGACAAGATCGGCGGTGACGAGTACAGCGCCCAGATGGCGCTCGAATGGGGGCTCAAGGATGCCCGCCTGGCACTCGATGCCGCCGGCGACACCGGCCTGCCGGGGCTTTCTCGCATCAGTGAAATATGGCGCGAGGCGGTGGATGCCGGCCTTGGCGAGCAGGACATTGCCGCCGTGCATGACTATCTGCGTCGTCAGGACAGCTGACGCGCTCAGACACACAAAACGTGTTCATTAACGGCCTGCAGGTCACCACCTGCGGGCCGTGCCGGCTTACAAACGGCATCACCCATTGCACACAACAACACAACAATAAGTTCACATACCTTTCATACTGCTGCCATATTGAAATGAACTTAATCTGGTAAACAATGTCCTCAGTCCCTTTTCGTAACACCAGCCGCACGGGTGAGACGCCCGCTCTCCGGGAAGGTCTCATCGCTCTGATCGCCCTGTTGCTGCTGCTGGCGACCACGTTGATCACCTTCGTCATGCCCCTGGCCGTGGAAGACCGGATCATGCTGGGCATCAATCAAATGGCCCGTGAAAGCGCGCTGTTTGATTTCATCATGAACGTACTCTCCTATCAGAACCTGATCTCGGGCGTTGTGCTGGTGTCGGGCTTCTGGGCGCTGTGGTTCATGCCAAAACTGATGCATCGCCGCGTGGAGCTTTTGACCTGCACCGTCGCGGCCTTCGGCTCGGCGGCGCTGAGTCGCATCATGCAGCAGATGACGCCGCCGCACCCGCGCCCGCTGCAGGATCAGGCGCTGAACATGACGCCGCCCACCGGCATCGATGCCCAGACGCTGAGCGATTTCAGCTCGTTTCCCAGTGATCATGGCGCGGTCTATATCGGTCTGGCCTGGGTGATCTGGCGCCTGCATCGTCGCCTGGGTCTGGCCGCCTTCCTGTTTGCCGGGCTTTTATGCTTTACGCGAATCTATCTTGGCTTTCACTTCATCACCGACATCATTGGCGGTGGCGCACTGGCCATTCTGACGGTCCAGATTGCCCTGCTGGCGCCGTTTCAACGCATTGGCGGCTGGATCACCGGCTTTAGCGATACCCATCCGCACTGGTTCTATCCGCTGGCCTTTATCGGCTGCTATGGCATCGCCACGCTGGTCGAGGAACTGCGGGATCTGGCCGGCGGCCTGCTGCGACTGATCCTCTAACGCAGCGTTTTATAGGCAGGGATACCGCCTGTGGGCGGTATCCGGCATGGCTTCGCCGGCGTCACACGACGATACAAAAACAATCTCTTTGACACGGCAAACAGGCCTTACGAAGACCACACTCATTTTTCTTAACAAAACCTTTTCATGAGTCCAATGTCTTCAAATTCCGCGACTTCTGCTTCTACATCACACACGTTTGGCACTGATCCTGCCCGTGGCCCGCGCGCCCTGCCTGCCGATTCCCCCTCCTGGCTCAGAATCGTGATCGCCCTGATCGCCTTCGGGATTCTCACCCCCATGGCGTTATCAGGCACGATGATGGAATATGCCTTCATGAACTTCATCAACCAGCCCGCGCAGCAAAACGAGCTGCTGGACTATCTGATGAACGCCTTTTCCTACCAGAAGCTGATTACCGGCGTGCCGCTGATGGCCGGCATCTGCGCCATCTGGTGCATGCCGTCAATCATCGCGCGGCGCGGCGATATTCTGATCTGCACCCTGGCGGCCTTTGTCACTTCGCTGGTCAGCCGTGTGATGCAGATTTTTATCCCGGCCAACCCGCGTCCGCTGCAGGATCAGGCGCTCGGCATGACACCGCCGTTTAATCTCTCGCCCGAGTTTCACGACCTCACCTCTTTCCCCAGTGACCATGCCGTTGTGTTTATCGGCCTTGGCTATGTCATCTGGCGCTTTTGCCGCCCGCTGGGGATTCTTGCGATGACGTTCGCCGTTCTGGTGTCCTTCTCGCGCGCCTACATGGGCTTTCACTTCGCCACCGACATCATTGCCGGCGGTATCCTGAGCGTGATCGTGATCGAGCTGGCCCTTTTGACGCCCTTTCGTCGCCTCGGTGCCTGGGTAGCCGATTTCAGTCGGACGCATCCGGCATGGTTCTACGGCGTCGCTTTCATGGCGTGTTACGCCATTGCCACGCTGCTGGAAGAACCCAGAGAGTTGCTCAGCGGCCTGGCGGGCATGATCTAGTCACGACGACATGATCGACTGAAACAGGGGCGCCCCCGATGCCCGGGGGCGTCCCTTTTGCATGGCCGTTATCGGCCTCAGGGTTTCGCGGTCGGCATCTCCATGCGCCAGCAGAAGCTGCTACGGCCGTGCGATCCCACTAGACTTATCGACAGTTTCTCCCGGTGACAACAACATCAACACCCCGTCAGGAGCGCCACAACATGCCCATCTCTTCGCTCTCGCCTGCCAATGGCCAGCCCCTTCAAAAGGGCAGTCCGGTGCTGGGCAACAGTCTGCTGACAGGCGTGAGCCTGCCGGCGATGGTGCTGCACCAGCAGGTGCTGGAGCACAACATCGCCTGGATGCAGCGCTTTGCCGATCACCATCACGCCCGTCTGGCCCCGCACGGCAAGACCACCATGATGCCGGCGCTGTTTGCCCGCCAGATCGAGGCCGGTGCCTGGGGGATCACGCTTGCCACGGCGACCCAGTGCGCGGCGGCCTTTGCCCACGGCGTGCGTCGGCTCATCATGGCCAATCAGTTGGTGGGTCAGGCCAACATGGCGCTGGTCTCTCAGATGATCGAGGGCGGGCTGGACTATTACTGCACGGTGGATCATGCCGATAACGTGCGCATGCTCAACGACTTCTTTGAAAGTCGCAGCCAGCGTCTTCAGGTGCTGATCGAGCTGGGCGTGACCGGCGGGCGCTGCGGCGTGCGTGATGCCAACGAGCTGGCCGCGCTGGTGGAAGCCATCAAGCAATCGCCGGCACTCAAGCTGGCCGGCATCGAGGGATACGAGGGCATGATCGGCGGCAATGCGGCGCTGGAGGACGTGTGCGCCTACGGCACTCGACTGGTCGAGACCGTCCAACACCTTCATGCCAGCGGCGTACTGGCGGTCCCTGCACCGATCGTGACGGCCTCCGGTTCGAAATGGTTTGACCTGATCGCCGAGGCCTTTGACCAGGCCGAGCTGCGCGAGCACTACACCCCGGTGCTGCGTCCGGGCTGCTATGTGGCCCACGACCACCGGCTTTATCGCGAGGCGATGGAAGCGGTCAGTGAACGCCGCCCCGAGCTTGAAGGCGCGCTTGAACCGGCGCTGGAGGTCTTCGCTCAGGTGCAGTCCCTGCCCGAACCGGGCCTTGCGATCGTGGCCATGGGCAAACGCGATATCTCCTGCGACCCGGATCTGCCGATGGCGCTGCGCCTGTACCGCGACGGCGCATATGTGCGCGATGTTACCGACTGGCAGGTGGTTCACATCATGGATCAGCACACCTTTTTGCGCCTGCCCGAGGGGGCCGACATCCATATCGAGGATGTGATCGCCTTTGGCGCCTCCCACCCGTGTTTGACCTTTGACAAGTGGCGTCAGGGGCTATGGGTCGATGAAACGCTGGCCATCACGGCGGTTGAACCCACCTTCTTTTGATTTTCCCTCCCGCCGCCTTCATTGCGGGCCACGGTTTTTACAGCGGCCCGGGCGCTCTGGTTGCGCGCGCTGACGGCGGGTCACACGCGCTCATGGTTGCTGGCAAACGCTGACGTTTCGATACAGCAAACCACCCGGCATACGACTAAGGTGGTCCCCTTGTTGACCGTCCCGTGACCGCGCCATGACAGCGTTTGCGAGCCGGCCACCCCGATGTCTGGAGACGCCCTACGCATGCGCCAACGCTTTCTTTTGCCCCTGATCACGCTGTCCGCTGCATTTGTAAGCGCCCACACACTGGCCACGCAAATGCCGCCGGTGCCGGATCAGCGCCCCGGCCGGCTGGCGCAGGCCGAACAGGCCCTGAGCGAACGTCTGTCGCAGGCGCCCTGGATGGACCAGCGTCTCAGCTCTGACGAGCGCGCCCACGCGGCGCTCAACGAGATGACCACCACCGAGAAGATGTCACTGCTGGCCGGGGATTTCGCCGCCCCCATGGACCCCTCGAAGCAGGTGCGCGGCGCCATCGGCTCGGCCGGTTTCGTACCGGGCGTTAGCCGGCTGGGCATCCCCGCCCAGCAGCAGACCGATGCCGATCTCGGTGTGACCAACCCCGGCTGGATCGACCCGGACCGTCAGGCCACGGCGCTGCCCTCGGTGCTGGCTGCGGCCGCCACCTGGCAGCCCGAACTATCCCATCAGGGGGGCGAGATGATCGCCCGCGAGGCGCGCCACTACGGCTTCAACGTGCTGCTGGGCGGTACGGCCGGCCTGGTGCGCGACCCGCGTGCCGGGCGCAACTACGAGATGCCCGGAGAAGACCCGCTGCTGTCGGGTCTGACGGCGGCGGCCAAGATCAACGGCATCGAAAGCCAGCACGTGATGTCGACCATCAAGCACTTCGCGATGAACGCCCAGGAGACCGGTCGCCACAAGCTGAGCGCCGACATTGATGAGCAGGCGCTGCAGGAGTCCGATCTGCTCTCGTTTCGCTACGCGCTGGAGCACAGCCACCCGGGGGCGGCGATGTGCGCCTACAACCGGGTCAACGGCGACTACGCCTGTGAAAACGACTACCTGCTCAATCAGGTGCTCAAGGACGAATGGGGCTACCAGGGCTTTGTGATGTCGGACTGGGGGGCGGTCTACTCCGCCGCCCCCTCGGCCAACGCGGGCCTTGATCAGCAGTCGGCAGCCGAGGACTTCGACGGCGTGGTCTATTTCGGCGCCCCGCTGGAAAAGGCGGTCGAGCGCGGCGAGGTCTCCCATGAGCGCATCGATGACATGGCCTATCGCATTCTGCGCAGTACCTTCGCCGCCGGCATCGTGGATCATCCGCCCGCCGGTGAGCCCATCGACACCGAGGCCCACGCCGACGTGGCCCAGCGCATTGCCGAAAATGCCATGGTGCTGCTGAAAAACGATGATGAGGTGCTGCCGCTGGACGGCGCGCGGGACAAGCGCATCAGCGTCACGGGCGCCCATGCCGACCGCGCCGTGATCGCCGGCGGCGGCTCGGCCGCGGTGGTGCCGATGGACGGCGACGCCCTGCCGGATCTCAACCCACCCGCCGGTGTGAACACTCAGCGGCTGTATCCGAAGTCCTCACCGCTGGGCGCGATCGGTCTGCACGCGCCTGAATCAAATGTCACCTTCAGCGCCGGCGATGACATCGACGAGGCGGTGCGCCAGGCCCGTGACAGCGACGTGGCGGTGGTCTTTGCCCAGCAGTGGACCTCGGAGACCATGGACATGCAGAGCCTGGCGCTGGAAGGCGAGCAGAACGCGCTGATCGAGGCGGTGGCGAAAGCCAATCCGCGCACGGTCGTGGTGCTGGAAACCGGCGGGCCGGTGGCCATGCCCTGGCGCGACGATGTGGCCGCCATCATGGAGGCCTGGTATCCGGGCCAGCGCGGCGGCGAGGCGATCGCCAATGTGCTCTTCGGGCAGCACAACCCGTCGGGCCGACTGCCGGTGACCTTTCCCAAAAATGATGAGCAGCTGCCGCGAGCGCAGGTGCCGGGGCTTTCCATCGGCAACAGCGCCTTTTTCGATGTCGACTACAACCGCGAAGGCGCCGATGTCGGCTATCGCTGGTTCGAACGCGAGGGCAAAACGCCGCTGTACGCCTTCGGCCACGGGCTTTCCTACACCACCTTTGAGCGCCACGACCTGCAACTTGAACGCAGCGGACAGAAAGTGATCGCCCACTTCACGCTCACCAATACCGGCGAGCGTAACGGGCGCACTACGCCACAGCTTTACGTCCACGCCCCCGATGGTTCACCGGCCCGCCTGGGCGGCTGGCAGAGTATTGAGCTCTCGCCCGGCCAGTCCCAAGAAGTGAGTATCGAAATCGATCCGCGCCAGTTCGCCCGCTATGACAGCGGCGAGCATCAGTGGCGACTTGAAGGCGGCGACTATCGGGTAAGCCTAGCCGATTCAGCGACCGACATTGACGAGACGCAGACCGTGGCGCTGCCGGCCAGCGCGGTGGCGATGGGCAAACTGCCGCGTGATTCGGCGCCCTCCACGGGCGAGGATGAACAGCGCATGGCGGCCAACGAGTCAGCGATAGACGACTCGCCCTGACCTCGACCGGCCCGGCACAAAAAACCGCCCCCGGCACTGCCGGGGGCGGTTTTCAATTCGATCGAAGGGCCGTCATCGCCTAGTTGATGATGGCGCCGCCGTTGATGTGCAGCGAGTGGCCGCTGATATAGGAGGCGTCCTTCGAGGCCAGAAAGACGTAGGCCGGCCCAAGTTCGCTGGGCTGACCGGCACGGCCCATCGGCATCTTCTCGCCCAGGGTCTGCATCAGGGTCGGGTCGAAACGGCCCATGGTCGAAGGCTGAATCGGCGTCCAGATCGGCCCCGGGGCGACTTCGTTGACCCGAATGCCGTCACCGATCAATGACTCCGACAGCGAGCGGGTAAAGCCCGTAATCGCGCCCTTGGTCGAGGTGTAGGCCATCAGCATGGCGTTACCCACGAACGGATTGATCGAGGTGGTGTTGATGATGGTGTCGCCGGCCTTGAGATGCGACCGCACGGCCCTGGCCATATAGAAGTAGCCGTGAATATTGACGTCAAACGTCTCGCGCCACTCGTCATCGGGTATCTCGGTAATGTCCTGACGCACCACCTGCGCGGCGGCATTGTTGACCAGGATGTTGATCGCGCCGAATTCCTTGAGCACCTGATCGACGGCCTGCTGGCAGAACGCGCTGTCGCGCACATCGCCGCTGATCAGAAGCGCCCGGCGGCCTTCAGCTTCAATCAGGCGCTTCGTCTCTTCGGCGTCCTGCTGCTCGTCAAGATACATCACGGCCACGTCGGCCCCTTCACGGGCAAAATGCACCGCGGCGCTGCGACCGATGCCGCTGTCGCCACCGGTAATAATGGCCTTTTTGCCCTCGAGTTTGCCGCTGCCGCGATAGTCGTCGCGAATGATCTCGGGGGGCGGCGTCATCTCGTGCTCGAACCCGGGCTGGCGATCCTGTGACTGCTTCGGAAACTGATCTGCCATGGTCGAAATCTCCTTTTCAAATGGCAAGACGACAGGTCGGCATTTTGTCCGCCTGCCGCCGGATACCTGACGATACGCACGGCCGGCTGGAGCCAACCCTGCAGGAGCGCACCCCGTCAGCCGTTGACGATCATGCCGCCGTTGACGTGGATGGTCTGACCGGTCACATAGCTGCTGTCTTGGCTTGCCAGGTACACATAGGCCGGACCGAGTTCGGCGGGCTGGCCGGCGCGCCCCATGGGCGACTGGCTGCCGAAGTCCTCGACCATCTCTTCGTCATACTGCCCCATGGTGGAGGGGATCAGCGGCGTCCAGATCGGGCCAGGCGCGACCTGATTGACGCGGATGCCGTCACCGACGCACATCTTGGAGAGCGCGCGGGTAAAGCCGGCGTTGGCGCCCTTGGTGGTGGTGTAGGCCAGCAGATTGGCGTTGCCGGCAAAGGCGTTGACGGAGGTCGTGTTGATGACCGTGCCCTTTGTCTCGCGCAGATGCGGGATGGCCGCCTTGGCCATGTAAAAGTAGCCGTGGATGTTGACGTCAAAGGTCCGACGCCACTCCTCGTCCGAGGTTTCCTCGGGCCGGTCGTGCAGCACCTGCTGTGCGGCGTTGTTGACCAGCACATCCAGCTTGCCGAAGGTATCGACGACCTTCTGGACCGAGTTACGGCAGAAGTCGGCATCGGCCACATCACCGGCGATCAGCAGCGCCTGGCGGCCTTCGGCCTCGATCATCTGCTTCGTGGTCTCGGCATCGTCATGCTCGTCGAGATACATGACGGCCACATCGGCGCCTTCGCGCGCAAAATGCACCCCCGCGGCGCGACCGATGCCGCTGTCACCACCGGTGACGATGGCCACCAGGTCCTGCATCTTGCCGCTGCCGCGATAGTTGTCGCGGATGAACTCGGCCGGCGGGGTCATCTCGCCTTCAACACCGGGCTGGCGATCCTGCTTCTGCGGGGGAATCTGTTCTGCCATGACGCAATCTCCCTGTCATTGGTTGGCCTGAAGCCAAATGTCATTGATGAATACGACCATCCGCTTCCTGCGTCAGCCGTATTCCGACGAATGTCTAAAGCGTAGACGCCACCACTTATCCTGCAATTCACCCTTCGCTACAGGGCGCTACACTCCGCATGATCATTGTTGAGAGGAGCGCCGGTATGAGCGCGCAATTTGTGGATACCCACTGCCATTTCGATTTCCCCCCGTTTGTCGGTGACGAAACGCAGAGCCTGCAGCGGGCGAAGGACGCCGGCGTCGAGAAAATCATTGCCGTCGGCGTCGCAGCAGATCGCTTTGCAGGCGTCATGGCGCTGGCCGAACGCCATGAACCGGTGTACGCCGCGCTCGGCGTCCACCCCATGGCCATCGGTGAATTCAAGGACGAGCATCTCGAAGAGCTGGACGCCTGGCTTAAACGGCGCCCCGACAAGCTGGTGGCCATCGGCGAAATCGGGCTGGACCTTTTCATCGATAACCCGCAGTTCGACCGGCAGGAGGCCTTGCTGGATGCCCAGCTGCGGCTGGCCCGCGACCATGACCTGCCGGTGATCCTGCATTCGCGGCGCACCCACGACAAGCTTGCCATGCATCTGCGACGCCTCGATGTGCCCCGGTGCGGCGTGGTGCACGGGTTTGCCGGCAGCGAGCAGCAGGCGCAGGCCTTTATCAGGGCGGGGTATTTTATCGGCGTGGGCGGCACCATGACCTACGAGCGCGCCAGCAAGACCCGTCGCACCCTGGCGCGTCTGCCGCTGTCGTCACTGCTGCTGGAAACCGATTCGCCGGATATGCCCGTGCAGGGATTTCAGGGCGAGCCCAATCGCCCCGAGCGGATCAGACACATATGGCAGAGCCTGTGTGAACTTCGTGATGAATCGCCACAGGATATTGCTGACACCCTCCGCGACAACACCCGCCGGCTGTTTCATCTCTAGGCCCGGATAGGAGCTGAAACGATCAGCCTCATCAATATTACGTAATTATTTTACGCATTTAATAAAAATACGAGTGCCTGAAATTTGATCAGAACAAAAACTGTTCGATTTCTGGCCATCAGAGCACAGTGAAAGACTCATTCGGCAGGTGTTTGCCCCAAAAACACGGCGATACCGAGATTTTGACGTGAAAAGGTACGATGACCACCGGTACCGTCGTTTTAAATAACGCTGTGGCTATCACTGATCTCTCATAAGAACAGGGCGTACCTTCAGAGTACGCCCTTCCTTTTGACAAAAAAGCTTTCGCCCGGCCACAGCCAGTCGACGCAGGACATAAAAAAACCCGCGCCACAGAGCGTGACACGGGCGAAAGGTGTAATTTTAATCGTAAAATTTTTACACCGTTACGTATTAAGGATAACGCCGCCGTTGAGGTGGATGGTCTGGCCGTTCATGTAGGACGACTCTTCGCTGGCCAGATAAACGTAGGCCGGTGCCATCTCGCTGGGCTGACCGGCACGATCCATGGGCACCTGCCCACCGAAGCCTTCCACCTTCTCTTCATCCATGGTGGCTGGAATCAGCGGTGTCCAGACCGGGCCTGGCGCCACAGCGTTGACGCGAATACCGCGCCCGACCAGCGACATGGCCATCGAGCGCATGAAACCCTGAATGGCGCCCTTGGTCGCGGTGTAGTCGATCAGGGTGTTGTTGCCCTTGAAGGCGTTGACCGAGGAGCTCTCGATGATGCTGTCGCCCGCCTTCATGTGTGCCAGCGCGTGCCTGACCGTGTAGAAGTGACTGAAGATGTTGGTACGGAAGGTGCGCTCGATCTGCTCGTCGGGAATCTGGGTGATGTCGTCCCAGTCATGCTGTTCGGCGGCATTGTTGACCAGTATGTTGAGCCCGCCTAGCTCGCTGACGGTCCTGTCGATCATGTCACGGCAGAAGTCGGCATCGGCCACGTCGCCCTTCATCACGAGACAGCGCTGCCCTTCGGCCTCGACCAGCGCGCGGGTCTCCTCGGCATCCTCGTCCTCTGCCAGGTAGTTGATGGCAACATCAGCGCCCTCGCGTGCATAGTGCACGGCCACCGCGCGACCGATGCCGCTGTCGCCCCCGGTGATCAGCGCGACCTTGCCCTTGAGCTTGTCAGTGCCCCGATAGCTGGCCCGGATATATTCGGGCTGCTGATCCATGCGCTCTTCATCACCCGGCTGTGACTGGGGTGCCTGGGTCGAATTGGCCATTGCTCAAACTCCTTTTGAAACATGGGGTGGGTATGCGTCGGTATGTACCGACACTGGCTCCTAAAGCGTAGAGGGCTGGGGAAAGCGTTCAAGAAAGCGCAGGGAGCAAGGGGATAAGACAGATCAAGAAATCGGACGGAACAGGGGTCTGCAGAGGCCGACACCGGCGTCTACGACAGAAACAGGGAGGGGAACGGGATAACGCGGGACCCTCCAAGGCTAACCGATTCGGGCCGACGGCGTCAGGCAGCTCAAGACCGGGGTCACGACAAGATGGGTGAGAAGACCGACCAGCCCAGATGCTCGCTGAGCCTTTCCAGTACAATCATGCCCACCAGTGAATTGCCGCTGGCGTTGAGCGCCGGTGACCACACACAGAGGCTGTAGCGCCCCGGCACCACGGCTACGATGCCGCCGCCCACGCCGCTCTTGCCGGGCAGCCCCACACGGTAGGCAAAGTTGCCCGCCTCGTCATACAGCCCGCTGGTGGCCATGATGGCGTTGACCTGCTGGGTCTGGCGCGGTGTCAGGATGGTCTCATCGCCGTGCAGGCAGCGCCCATTGTTGGCCAGAAACGAGACGCCACGCACCAGATCCACACAGCTGGCCGTCAGTGCACAGTGGTGGAAGTAGCTTTTAAGCACCGCCTCCACATCGTTGTGAAAATTCCCGAACGACTGCATCAGATAGGCCATGGACGCATTGCGGGCACGATGCTGATACTCGGAGTCGGCCACTGCCGTATCGGAGATAATATGAGGGTTGTCGGTCAGTCGCCGCACCAGATCGCGCATGGAGAGAATCGGGGCGGCGTAGCGCGACTGGTTGATATCGGCAATTACCAGGGCGCCTGCATTGATAAAGGGGTTGCGTGGCCGACCCTGCTCGAACTCAAGCTGTACCAGCGAATTGAAGGCCTGCCCCGACGGCTCGTGCCCAAGCCGCTCCCAGAGTGTTTCACCGGCATGAGAGATGGCCTGCACCAGCCCGAACACCTTGGAAATGCTCTGGATCGAAAAGGGCGTATCGGCGTCTCCTGCCTGATACAGCGTGCCATCGGTGCCCAGCATGGCAATCCCGAGCTGACAGGGGTCAACATCTGCCAGCGCCGGGATATAGTTTGCCACCTGCCCCTGGCCCAACAGCGGGCGCACCTCATCAAGAATGGATTCGAGCAGTACCTGCATGGGTGATAACCGTCCTGACGATGGCGCGTCGAAAAAAGCGTGTGCAGTGTATCGCGCCGGTCGGTCCGCGCCCATCCTGTCGTGCCACGAATGATCCGCAGACTTAAAAAGCCGTCATCGCCCTGCCTGTCCCCGATGAAGGGCAGGGGCCTGTCGCGCTACACTAGCGCGCGTTTGCGCCCCACAGTGCCTGCTGTGGTGGATTTGTCCCTCCCAGCCAGAGGCGAGTGCCATGAGTGCCCATCTGTTGTCCGTTGATAGTTTGTCCCGCGACTACGTCGATCACCTTTTTGATGTAGCGCGCCGCATGGAGCCCATCGCCCAGCGCCAGAAGATCACGCGGGTGCTGGAAGGCGCCGTGCTGGGCAATCTCTTTTTCGAGGCCAGTACCCGGACGCGCATGAGCTTTCACTCAGCCTTCAGCCGGCTGGGCGGCAGCGTCTGTGACACCACCGGCTTCACCTTCTCCTCGATGGCCAAGGGCGAATCACTGTATGACACCAGCCGTGTGATCAGCGGCTATGTCGATGCCATCGTCATGCGCCACCCCGATCTGGGCTCGGTGGCGGAGTTTGCCGCGGCCACCCACGTGCCGGTCATCAACGGCGGTGACGGCCCGGGCGAGCATCCCAGTCAGGCGCTGCTGGATCTCTATACCATCAACAAGGAGTTCGAGCGGCTGGACAAGAAGCTTGCCGGCGCGCATCTGCTGCTGACCGGTGACCTCAAGTACGGGCGTACCGTGCATTCGCTGTTGAAGCTATTGTCGCTCTATTCGCCGATGCAGATCACGCTGGTCTCGCCCCCCGGCCTCGAGATGCCCTCTGACCTGATCGACCGGGCCGAGAATGCCGGCCATCGGGTCCAGCAGCGCGATACCCTGCAGGCCGATTTCAGTGACGTGGACGTGGTGTATGCCACGCGCATTCAAAAGGAGCGCTTTACCCAGGAGATGGTGGAAGGCTTCAGTCTGTCCAGCGACTTCAGCGTCGATCGCGCCTTTCTGGATCAGCGCTGCAGCCCCCATACCATCGCGATGCATCCGCTGCCGCGTGACAGCCGACCCGGCGCCAACGATCTCAACGTGGATCTCAACGGCGATCCGAGACTGGCGATCTTTCGCCAGACCGACAACGGCATTCCGGTGCGCATGGCGATCTTTGCCACGCTCATGGGGGTGGACGAGATTTTCGATCGGGATCTGCGAGAAGTGGGCTGGCAGCCGCCGCGCCGGGTCGGGGTCGACGATGCCGACTTTACGATACTGAAGTAAGTCATCACTTACCCCAGAGCTCTATAGAAATGGGACTCTGCAGCACCAGGGACCTGCAGCACCAGGGGCCTGAAAGAGTGATCAGCGGGGCGAGGGGATGTCGAGCCGGGTGCCGCCGGCCTGCTGTTCAAACCAGCCGGCAAGAATCAGTTCGGCGGCGATGCCGTCAACGCCGTGCTCGCGATAGTTGCCCTTGTGGCCTTCTTCGCGGGCAATGGCCTTGGCGGCGCGGGTGGTGCCGCGCTCATCGAACATTTCCAGCGGTTTGCCAAAACGGCCGTGCAGCCGCTTGCCGAACTTGCGCGCGCGCAGGCTCATTTCGGACTCGGTGTCGTCCATGTTGAGCGGCAGGCCGACCACGAACATATCGGGCTGCCACTCCTTGATCAGCCGAGTGATCACGTCCCAGTCGGGGATGCCGTCACGCGCCGGCAGCGCCTCCAGCGCCGAGGCCGAGCCCAGCAGCTCATTGCCCACCGCGACGCCAATGCGGCGTACGCCGAAGTCAAAGGCCAGCACCAGCCGCTGACCGGGCGTATCAGCCATGGCCGGCCTCACGCGACAGCAGGCTCAGGTCAACGCCCAGATGGCTCGCAGCGGTTTCAAGACGCGCCGGGGCCGGGGTTCGAAAGAGCACCTCGTCGCTGGCCTCCACGGTCAGCCAGGTGTTGTCCTTGATCTCCTGGGCCAGCTGGTCGGGCTCCCAGCCCACGCAGCCCAGACAGATCAAAAACTGCTCGGGGCCACGGCCGGCGGCAATGGCATGCAGAATGTCCATCGACGTGGTGAGCGCCCGGTTCTCTCCGGTGCGGATGCTGGAGTCCCAGTGTTCGGGGCTGCCGGCGTGCAGAATAAAGCCGCGCTCACGATGTACCGGGCCGCCGTTGAGCACCGGCGTTTCCAGTGACGGGCAGTCGCTGGCATCAATTTCGAGCTGCTCGAACAGCGCCTCCAGCGTCAGCTCCATGGGCTGGTTGAGCTTGAGCCCCAGTGTGCCGTTGTCGTCATGGTCGCAGATATAGGTCAGCGAGCCCGCAAAGTTTTCGTCTTCGAGATGCGGCATCGCCATGAGAAAGTTATCGCGCAAGCCTTGCATGGGCCTCCCGGATAGTAACGCAAGCAGGCGCCCCCGCCGGCAGGCAGGGGCGCGATCGATGGGTCATGAGGTGTCGTTACCTGTCGACACCCGGCCGCCGAAAGCGGCTGATGGGTGCATGGTAACACTGGCGGGCCAGCGTGACGTCAACAACTCAGGTGAAGCGTCGCTCGATGGCATCCATCAACATGCCGGCAATATCGGTGCCCTTCTGGGCATCGATTTCACGCACGCAGGTGGGGCTGGTGACGTTGATTTCGGTCACGTAGTCCCCGATCACATCAAGCCCCACAAAGATCAGTCCCAGCGACTTGATGGAGTCCTTGACCTGATCGACCAGCCAGTAGTCGCGATCAGTCAGCTCACGCGCCTCGCCCCGGCCACCGGCGGCCAGGTTGCCGCGCACCTCGCCGGCCGAGGGAATGCGCGCCAGACCATAGGGCACCGGCTCACCGTCGATCAGCAGGATGCGGGTATCGCCCTGGCTGATCTCGGGAATATAGCGCTGCGCCATGATCTGTTCGGTGCCGCGCCGGGTCAGCTGCTCGATGACCGAGCCGATGTTGCGACCGTCCGGGGCGATATGAAAGATACCGGTGCCGCCCATGCCATCCAGCGGCTTGAAGATGGTATCGCCGTGTTCGGCATGAAATTCACGCAGCACGCCGTCATTGCAGGAGACCACGGTCGGCACCAGACACTGGGGGAACTGCTGGGCGTAGAGCTTCTCGTTGCAGGTCAAAAGCGCCTGGGTCGGATTGACCACCAGCACGCCTTCGCGCTCGGCAAAGCCCAGCAGATGCACCGCGTTGGTGAAATTGACATCCACCGGCGGGTCCTGACGCATCAGGATCACGTCCATATCCGCCAGCGGCCCGGCTTCGACGTCACCGAGGGTGTAATAGTGCGCGGGGTCGTTTTCGAACACCTCAAGCGCGCGCAGACGCCCCATGGCGCGCCCGTCCTTGAGGTAAAGATCCCCCGGCTCAAGGTAATGAAGCGTGTGACCACGCCGTTTGGCCGCCCACAGCATCGCCAGTGTGGTGTCCTTTTTCCAGGCGATGTTGGCGATGGGATCCATGACCACCGCGATCTTCAATGCACGTTCACTCATTTAAAACTCCAGAACACGGCCGTGTGATGTTATGGCAGCCGTCCATGGCGCCAGTATGACGCAAGCCTCATCCTTCGACCATGGCCGACCCCGCCGCTTTCCCGTTTGCCGGGTTGTTCTTTCCAATCGCAGGCATGGCCGGAAACTATCAGGATAACGCGACTGACCGACTAGACTTTCGTGGTACAAGCCATCGCTGAACCCAAATCATTACTGAACCCGGGTCATTACTGAATCACGGCGTTCAGCCAGGAGGACCTTCATGTCATCGATTTTTGAACCCTTTGATCTTGCCGGCATTCATCTCGACAACCGCGTGGTCATGGCGCCCATGACCCGTTCGCGGGCGCCCGGCGACATCCCCACCGAAATGGGCGCGCTCTACTACCGCCAGCGCGCCAGTGCCGGGCTGATCATCTCCGAAGGCACCCCGGTGTCGCGTCAGGGCACCGGCTATCTCTATAACCCGGGCATTTATGGCCCCGATCAGATCGAGGGCTGGAAAAAGGCCACCCGCGCCGTTCACGAGCGCGGCGGTGTCTTTTTCGCCCAGATCTGGCATGTCGGGCGCGTGTCGCATACCACCGTCCAGATTGCCGGTGGCGCACCGGTGGGCCCGAGCGAGCAGCCCGGCGGCATGGCGTTTGGCTATAACGAGCAGGGCACGCCCGATATGCTCAATGCCAGTACGCCGCGCCGACTCGAGACCAGTGAAGTGCGCGATATCGTGCGCGATTTCGCCCAGGCTGCCGTCAATTCACGCGAGGCCGGCTTTGACGGCGTCGAGATTCACGGGGCCAACGGCTATCTCTTCGAGCAGTTCTTGAACCCGGGCGTCAACGACCGTGATGACCAGTACGGCGGCTCGCGGGAGAACCGCTGCCGTCTGCTGCTGGAAGTCGTCGATGAGGTCAGCGCGCTGATCGGTGCCCACCGGGTCGGTGTGCGCCTGTCGCCGCACGGCACACTCTTTGACATGCCGGAGTACGACGACAACGGCGAGACCTATCTGCATCTGGCACGCGAATTCAACAAGCGCGGGCTGTCCTACGTGCACCTGCACGACCAGGGCGGTCAGGGCATGCCGCCGATGCCGCGCGACTATCTGCGCCGGTTCCGCAAGGTCTATGACGGCAACCTGCTGCTGGCCGGTAACCTCGACCAGGCCGAGGCCGAGAAGCTGGTCAATGAAGGCACCATCGATCTGCCGGTCTTCGGGCGTCTCTACACCTCGAACCCGGACCTGGTCGAGCGGATGAAAAACGACTGGCCGCTGGCCGAGTTTGATCCGTCCACCTTCTACGGCGGCGATGCCCGCGGTTATGTGGACTTCCCGACGTATCAGGAAGAGCAGGAGCGTCAGGCGCGCCAGCAGCTGATCGACGAGAAAAGCTGATCCGAACTCGCTCATGGCGCACGAAAAGCCCCGGCATGGCCGGGGCTTTTTTCGTCTGGCACTCTCATGAGGCATTCGAGCGTAAGCAAGTACCCACTATCGCTGCATGACTATTTCTTGCGCCCCAGTCGGCTAAACAGATTGGTGTCGGCCAGGTCCATCACCTCGTCGCCGCGCCCGCTCATCACCGCCCGCAGCATGTAGAGGCTGAAGCCCTTCGCCTGGGCGGCTTCAATGGTCGGCGGCAGGGACAGCTCCTGTTTGGCCACCTTCACATCGACAATGACCGGCCCGTCATGAGCGAAGGCTTCCTCCAGCACGCCATCGAGCTGCTCGGAGCTTGAGACCGTCAGCCCCTTGATGCCGAGCGCCTCGGCCAGGCGAGCATAGTCGGCGCTGGGCAGATTGGTCACCTCATCGACATAGCCGGCCGCCTTCATCTCCATCGCCACGAACCCAAAGGTCGAGTTGTTGTAGATGATCACCTTGACCGGCAGTTTCTGCTCGGCCAGCGTCATCAGATCGCCCATCAGCATGTTGATGCCGCCGTCACCGGACAGCGAGATCACCTGACGCCCGGGCTGGGCGGCCTGAGCCCCCATCGCCTGGGGCATGGCGGTGGCCATCGAGCCGTGCATGAACGAGCCGGTGAGACGCCGCTGGCCGTTCATCTTCAGATAGCGCGCGGCCCAGACGGTGGGCGTGCCCACTTCGGCGGTAAACCAGGCATCCTCGGCGGCCAGTTCACTGACGCGGGCGGTCAGATACTGCGGATGCAGCGGCTTGCCCTGCGCGTCCGGTACCGCCAGTTCGTCCAGATCCGCACGTGCCTTTTGGTAGTGGGCCTGAGCCTTGTCGAGAAAACTGCGATCGGTCTTTTCTTCAAGACGGGGCAACAGCGCTTCAAGGCTTGTCTTCACATCACCGACCAGCCCCTTGAGCAGCGTATTGCGCCGACCCAGATGCCCGGGACGCAGATCGATCTGCACGATGCGCCCGTGCTCGGGGAAGAAGTCGCGGTAGGGAAAGTTGGTCCCCAGCATGATTAAAAAGTCACACTCCTTGAGGGTGTGATAGCCCGAGCTGAAGCCGATCAGACCGGTCATGCCCACGTCATAAGGGTTCTCGTACTCAAGGTATGACTTGCCGCGCAGCGCATGCACGATGGGTGCCTTGAGCCGCTCGGCCAGCGCGATCACCTCGTCATGGGCGCCGGCACAGCCCGCCCCGCAGAGCATTGCCACCTGTTTGCTGTCGTTGAGCAGCTCGGCCAGCTCGTCAAGCTCGGGCTCGGGAGGCATCGAGACCGGGGCCACCGGCGCACTCCACTGCATCTTCTGCTCGACGGCCGGCGACAGCGCCACATCCCCGGAGATGACGATCACCGCCACGCTCTTTTCGAGAATTGCCGTGCGCATGGCGGTTTCGATCACGCGCTGCGCCTGGGCAGGATTGGAGATCAGCTCGCAGTAGTCGCTGCACTCCTTGAACAGCTGCTCCGGGTGGGTTTCCTGAAAGTACCCCAGCCCCACTTCACTGGAGGGAATCTGGGCAGCAATGGCCAGCATCGGCGTTTGCGCCCGCTGGGCCTCGAAAAGTCCGTTGATCAGATGCGTATTGCCGGGCCCGCAGGAGCCGGCGCACACGGTCAGGGCGTCGCGCGCCTCGGCCTCGCCGCTGGCGGCGAGTGCGGCCACCTCTTCATGACGCACGCCCCGCCAGGTAATGGCCTCCTGCCGGCGCAGGCTTTCGGTCAGCCCGTTGAGGGAGTCCCCCGGCAGTCCCCAGATATTCTGCACGCCGGCCTGGGCCAGCGTTCGTACCAGCATGTCGGCAACACTATAGTCGGCCATGATCACTTCTCCCTGTGATGGCAACACCGGCACGCCGCGTCATGGGTCATGACCGGCGTACAGGCGATAAAAAGGACGTGAATTCACACAAGTTCAGACGTCAGTAAGACGAATGTCCAATGCTCTCGGCGCATCGGCGGCCGACAGGGAATCCCTGTTCAGGCCACAAGCATAGTTCGACCGGGCAGGGCGTGCGGGAAAGGGAGGTTCAGACAGGACAGGCGATGGGGTCAGAGATCCCCGTAGCGCGCCTGTAAAAGTGACAGCGCCACCACCGGCGCCGTCTCCATGCGAAGAATGCGCGGGCCGATGATCCAGGCGTGAAAGCCGTGCGCGTGGGCCCGGGCAACTTCCTCTTCGCTGAGGCCGCCTTCAGGGCCGACCAGCAGCGCGGCGCTGCCGGGAGAGGCCATCTCCGGCAGTGGACCGGCCCCGTAGGGGTGAAGCACCAGCCTGAGTGTTTCATCGCGCGCGGCCAGCCACTCATCAAGCCCGATGGCCGGGTAAATCGTCGGCACGGTGGCACGCCGGCACTGCTCGCAGGCACTGATCGCCACGGCCTGCCAGTGGTCGCGCTTTTTCTGCGCGCGCTCGCCCTTGAGGCGAACATCACCATGGTGGGTGTAGAGCGGTGTG
This sequence comes from Kushneria indalinina DSM 14324, assembly GCF_003385845.1. GTDB lineage: Bacteria > Pseudomonadota > Gammaproteobacteria > Pseudomonadales > Halomonadaceae > Kushneria > Kushneria indalinina. Next base: position 201,144 of record NZ_QRDJ01000009.1, read on the forward strand.
ACAGCGGCCACGCCCAGCTCCACCGCCTTTTGAATGGCGAAATCCATGCGATCCCCCTTGCCGACCGCCAGTCCCAGATGCACGGCAAGCGGTGACTCGGGCAGTGTTGCCAGGCATTCATCGATTTCGACCCGGACATCACGCCGGGACATCTCGATGATGTGAGCGCTTACTTCGACGCCGTGGCCGTCAAACAGTACCAGGGTATCGCCTTCACGACGGCGCATGACGCGCGCCACATGATGGGCAGCGGCGTCAGGCAGGCTAAGAGTGGCGCCGGGAGACAGCGCCAGAGGGACATGGATTCGCATGGTGTTGTCGTAGGCGTTACCGATCAGGCATCGGCCGGCTGGTCACCCTGCTGGCGCTGGGCGTAGATCGCATCGAAGTTGACCGGAGAGAGCATCAGCGCCGGGAAGGTGCCACGGCCCACCAGGTTGTCGATGCACTCGCGCGCATAGGGGAACAGCACGTTGGGGCAGAAGGCGCCCAGGGTGTGGTCCAGCTGGGCATCACTGAGTCCGGAAATGGCGAACAGACCGGCCTGCTGAACCTCGGCGAGAAAGGCCGTGGTCTCTTCTTCACCGTTGTAGACGTGAGCGGTCACTCGCACGCTAACCTCATAGAGCCCCTCACTGATCTGCTGGTGGTCGTTGTCGACGTCGAGCTTGACCCGCGGCTTGAACTGCTGCTGGAAAATCGCCGGCGAGTTGGGCGCCTCAAAGGAGATATCCTTGACGTAGATGCGCTGCAGCGCGAACTGGATATTGGCCTGCTCACTGGTAGCGTTGTTCTCTGACATGCTCGTTTCCCGATCGGTGAGTAAGTAATAACTATTGCTTGAAGCAGGTAACGGTGCCTGAAGCAAGAGATAACTGTCGCTTGAAGAGGTTACATCAGCGTGTCACAACGGGCAGGCCATCGGCCACCCACTGTGAATGACCGCCCTTGAGTCGACGCGCACCACTATAGCCGGCCTTTTGCAGCTTCGTGACGACACCGCCGCTGTGCTGGCCCATCTTGTCGACCACGATAATGGGCTTGTCCTTGTGCTTGTCGAGACGCTGCATGTTGTTATCAAGCTTGGCGGCAGGCACGTTGACCGCACCGGCGATATGGCCTGCCTTGAACTCCTTGATCTCGCGGATATCAAGGACCATGGCATCCTCGCGGTTGATCAGGCTGGTCGCCTCACCGCTGCTGACACCGCCGGTCGCACTGCGCCTGGATTCAAAGGCCAGCCAGGCCAGCAATACCACAACAAAGGCACCTACCAGCAAGGGGTGATTCTGGGCAAACTCCAGCAGCTGATCGATCATGGAAATATCTTGACCCTGGTTGTTTAAAATGGCTCGGCGCGCGGTCATGCCTGGTCTACCCTGCGAGTTCGGGGAAGCCGCTCGGCAGCTGGAATCCGGCGCGCGCCCAGTATACACAAGCACCCGGCCGTCGTCCGTCCCCGATGATCAATGCTGGCATGCACCGGCTGGGTTATGATGACCACCACTTCGACGCCCTGATAGCGCCCCTTGCTGCGTGCGACCACGCCAGCAGCGCCGGCCCGGTATCGGGGCTTACATGTCCGTGTTCCCGAGGCGAAATCATGTCTACATCGCAACCACGTCCCGTCGCCCTGCTGATTCTTGATGGCTATGGCCACAACCCGGAGTCGGCCAACAATGCCGTGGCCGCCGCCAACACCCCGGTCATGGATCGACTGCAGGCAGACTACGCCCACACCCTGATCAATACCGACGGCGAAAACGTCGGACTGCCCGAAGGCCAGATGGGCAACTCCGAGGTCGGCCACATGAATCTGGGCGCCGGTCGTGTCGTCTATCAGAGCCTGACCCGGATCTCGAAGGCCATTCGTGACAATGAACTGGGCGACAATACCGCCCTGACCGACGCCATTGACGCCGCCGTCAACGATGAGAAAGCCGTCCACGTGCTGGGGCTGCTTTCGCCGGGCGGCGTCCACAGCCACGAAGATCACGTGCTGGCGCTGGCCGAACTGGCCCAGGCACGCGGCGCGAAGAAGGTCTATATCCACGCCTTCCTCGACGGCCGTGACACCGCACCGCAGAGCGCGCTGGACAGCCTGCTGCGCGCCGACGCCCTGCTGCGCCAGATGGGCGTGGGCCGGGTCGCCTCGATGGTCGGGCGCTTTTTCGCCATGGACCGCGACAACCGCTGGGACCGCGTCGAAGCCGCCTGGCAGGTGGTGGTCAACGGCGAGGGCGAACATGTTGAAAGCGACGTCGAACAGGCCCTCCAGGCCGCCTACGATCGTGATGAAACCGACGAGTTCGTGACCGCCACCAGCCTGCGCGAGAGTGAGGATGACCGGGTCACCATCCAGGATGGCGATGCGGTGCTGTTTGCCAACTTCCGCGCCGACCGGGCCCGCGAGATTGCCCACGCGCTGGTTGACCCGGGTTTCGACGGCTTCGAGCGCGATCGCACCCCGAAGGTCCACTTTGTCGCCATGACCCAGTACTCCGATGATCTGGGCGTGCCGGTGGCCTTCCCGCCCAACGACCTGCCCAACACCCTGGGCGAGTATGTCTCATCGAAAGGGCTGACCCAGCTGCGCATCGCCGAGACCGAGAAATACGCCCACGTGACGTTTTTCTTCTCCGGCGGCCGCGAGGCGGAGTATGACGGCGAAGAGCGCATCCTGGTCGATTCGCCGCGGGATGTGAAAACCTACGACGAAAAGCCCGAAATGAGCGCGGTGGAAGTCACCGACAAGCTGGTCGAGGCGATCGACTCCGGTCGCTTTGACCTGGTGATATGCAACTACGCCAACGGCGACATGGTCGGCCACAGCGGTGATCTGGCCGCGGCCACGAAGGCCATCGAGGCCGTCGATGAGTGCCTGGGCCGGGTGGTCGAGGCGATCGAGCGCGCCGGCGGCGAGTGCCTGGTGACGGCCGATCACGGCAACGCCGAGCAGATGGTGGACCCCGACACCGGCAAGCCGCAGACCGCGCACACCACCTTCCAGGTGCCGCTGGTATATGTTAGCCAGCGCAAGGCCACGCTCTCTGAAGGCGGGCGTCTGTGCGACATCGCACCAACGCTTTTGGCCATGATGGGACAGACCCAGCCGGAAGAGATGACCGGTCGCGTGCTGATCGACCATCAGTAATCGGAGCCATTCGGTGCCATTCCCACGACACCGGCCTGCGGGCCGGTTTTGGCTGCTGGCATTGACGCTGGGCCTGGCGGTGCCTGCAGGCGCCGCCAGCCTGGATACGTCAAAGGCCGAGCTGGACAGCATTCGCCAGAACATTCAACAGACCCAGCGCCAGCTGGAAAAGACCGATGCCCAGCGCGGCAGTGCCCGTGAGGAGCTCGAGCAGGCCGAAAAGGCGCTGGCCGAGACCCATCGGCGACTGCAAACGCTGGGGCAGGCACGCAACGAGACTACCGAGGCGCTGGAAGCCCTTGACCAGCGTCAGCAGGACCTGACCCTCAAGCGCGATGCGCAGCAAAAGGCGCTGGCCGAGCAGGTCAGGGCGCTCTACAAGCTGGGCGAGCAGCCGCGTCTGAAGCTGTTGCTCGACCATCAGGACCCCAGCGAGATCGACCGCTTCCAGCACTATCTCAACCGCCTCAACGAGGCGCGCGCCGAGCAACTGGCGCGTCTTGAATCGCTCAACGAACAGCTTCAGGACAACCGCGCCCAGACGCTGGAGCAGCAGCAAACGCTGGCGCAGCTGCAAAGTGAGCTTGAAAGCCGCCAGCAAACGCTAAATGAGCAGCGCAAGGAGCGTGAAACAGCGCTGGCACGGCTGGAGGCACGCTATCAAAGCGGCCAGAGCAACCTGGAAGGGCTTCAGTCCGACCGCGCCGAGGCCGAGAAAATGGTCAGCCGCCTCGAACAGCAGCTGGCGCGCGCCCGCGAGCAGCGCCAGGCGCGCGAACGCCGGGCCCGGGAGGCCGAACAACAGGCGCAGTCCCGGCAGGACACATCTTCGCAGGATGACGGTCTGAGCAGCGACGAGATGAGCGCCCGGCCGGACAACGCCCGTAGCGTGCCGACCCGCAGCGCCGATCCGGCGCCCGAACGACAGACCGAAGCGCGAGCGAGCGTGACCCACACGGCCGACAGCAGCGCGGGCAGTTCCCGATGGCCGGTGAACGGCTCGGTGATCTCGAGCTATGGCAGCGGTGACGGGCTCAACAAGAATGGCGTCTTGATCAGCGCCGCCGCCGGCACCCCGATCCATGCCGCCTCAGGCGGTCAGGTCGTATTTGCCGACTGGATGCGCGGCTTTGGCTATCTGGTGATCATCGATCATGGTGGCATACTGTCGCTCTACGCCCACCAGCAACGCCTTGCCGTCGCGGCAGGCGATCGGGTGGAACGCGGTGCTACCCTTGGATATGTCGGGGACACCGGCGGCCTGTCACGCCCGGCGCTCTATTTCGAGGTACGTCGCGGTGGCAAGACCATCAATCCGCAGAGCTGGCTGGCCTCACGCTAGTACGGCACACGCACCACCCATTGACGGTATCGGGCGCCCCGGCGCCCGGCCCATCCTCGCTGAAGGAGTTTGCATGCTGCTGCGCCATGTCGCCTCAACGCTTGCCCTGTCATCAGCCCTGCTGCTGACGATGCCGGCCACCGCCGCCGAACCGACCACTGACACGGCGCCGGCGGAAAACGCGCCTCAAGACGCACCGGCCATGCCGGTCGATACCGATCATGCTGCGGCCAGTGATGCAGACAGCGAGGCGCTATCGCAGGGCAATCTGCCGCTGGAAGACATTCAGGCGCTGGCGCAGGTGTTCGAGCGCATCAAGCAGGCCTACGTGGACGATGTCGATGATCAAACGCTGCTGCGCAACGCCATGCGCGGCATGCTGGAGGGCCTTGATCCGCACTCGAACTATCTCGACGAGGATGCCTTTCGCACCCTGCATGAGATGACTGAAGGCGAGTTCGGCGGTATCGGCATCGAGGTCGGCCAGGAGGATAACCGACTGATGGTGATCTCGCCGATCGACAATACGCCGGCGTCCAGGGCCGGCCTTCAGCCCCGGGATCTGATCATCGAGATCGACGGCAAGAGCACCGACGGCATGTCACTGGAGGAAGCGGTGGGCATGATGCGCGGCGAGCCCGGCAGCGAGATCGAGTTGACCCTGCTGCGCGAGGGTGAGGACGCCCCGATCGAGGTCAGTCTCGAGCGTGACAATATTCATGCCGCCAGCGTCAGCTCACGCATGCTCACGCCCGGCTATGGCTATCTACGCATCAGCCAGTTTCAGGAAAACACGGCCACGGAAACCCGTGAAGCGATCGAATCCCTCAAAAAGGAGGCCGGCGACAACGGTCTTTCCGGCGTGATTCTGGATCTGCGCAACAACCCCGGCGGGCTGCTGGATGGCGCCGTCAACGTGGCCGATCTCTTCATCGACAGCGGCCTGGTGGTCTACACGAAGGGGCGCCTGCCGGATTCGGACATGCAGTTCGAGGCGAACGCTGACACGGCCCTGCCGCAGACGCCCATGGTCGTTCTGATCAACGGCGGCAGCGCCTCGGCCGCCGAGATCGTGGCCGGCGCCCTGCAGGATCATCATCGCGCCGTAGTGCTGGGCACCGAAAGCTTCGGCAAGGGCTCGGTACAGTCGGTCATGCCGATGGATGACAATACCGGCATCAAGCTGACCACCGCGCTGTACTACACCCCTGGCGGGCGCTCCATTCAGGCCGAGGGCATTGCCCCCGACGTGACGGTACAGCGCGGCCGACTGGAGCTTGAAACGGGCGGGTTTGAAATCCGCGAGGCCAACCTGCGCGGCCATTTGCAAAACGCCCGCGGCGAGCAGGCGCAGGATGAGGAGGCACTGCCCGACTCCCCCATCGCCACCGACGACTATCAGCTGGGCGAGGCACTTAACCTGCTGCGCGGCATCAACGTGTTTCAGCGCTCCGGAGTGCGACGCCACGAGGCTTCGGCCTCCACCGAAGCCTCCAGCGACGACAGTGACCACCCCGATGACACGCAGGATTCCACGGATCAATAAAAAGCGTCTACGCTGATGGGGCAACGTGATAACGCCATCCGCCTTGAAAAGGAGTAGTACACATGAAGAAAGGATTGACGATGGGCGCGCTGGCCGCTGCCGTAATGCTGGCAGCAGGCTGTTCCTCCTCCGGCGGCGCGCCTGAAAACAGCGGCGCCTCGCAAAGCGGTATGTCCCAGGGTGGCCAGGCCAGCCAGGGCAACATGTCACAAAGTGGTGGTGCTTCGCGCCCCGGCAGCGAAATGTCGACACAGCCGGGCGCCAGCGAAACCCCGACGGGCACCAGCCACGGCAGCCCGACGGAGGAATCTCCGGGCGGTGGTATCGACAGCAACAACGACACCATGCCCAGCAATACCCAGTCCAATATGTAACGTATTGTCGACAGGTAAACAAAAGGCCCGCCAATTGGCGGGCCTTTTTTGTTTCACATGAAACATGCGGCTCGACGGGCAGCCGTTACCACGTCCTCAAACCGTCGGCGCGCGCATGCTGTCGGGCAGATCGTGGCGCTGTCCCATTGCCTGCTCGATCAAAAGACGTCGCGCCCAGGGCCAGCGACCGGTCGCGGTCAGCCCCTGATTGCGCAGCACGCGCACCAGCGGCCAGGAGGTGCCAAAGCCAATACGAAAGGCATCCATGGTCATCAGCATGACCGTATTGTCACCGCGGCGACGGCGCGCATAGCGCGACAGGATGCGCACATCCGCCACCGGCGCACCGCGTCGTCCGGCGCGCCCCAGCTCCTCGGCCAGCACCGCGGCATCCATCAGCCCCAGGTTGACCCCCTGCCCGGCCAGCGGATGAATGTTGTGCGCTGCATCGCCCACCAGCGCCACGCTGTCATCGACGTAGCGTCTGGCGTGGCGCTGCACCAGGGGAAAATCGTGACGCTGGCTGACGCCCTCGATACGGCCCAGCTGATGCTCGAAGCCCCATCCAAGCGCCCGTATGAAGGCGTCATCCGTCATGTCCATCAGCTCATCGGCAAGCACCGTGTCGGCCGACCAGACAATGGAGGAGGTCTTCTGCCGGCCTTCAATGCTCAGGGGCAAAAAGGCCAGCGGCCCGGTCCCCATGAAACGCTGGCGCGCCGTCGCCTCATGATCGCGTTCATGCCATACCGTGGCCACCACGGCACGCTGGCCGGTGGCATATTCACGATGGCCCAACCCGGCAAGTTCACGGATCTGCGAGCGGGCGCCATCGGCCCCGATGACCAGATCGGCGGCCAGAGTGCGCCCGTCCTGAAGCGTGAGACAGCGCCTTTGCTGCTCGGCCTCGGAGAGCGCCGTGACCCGGGCGCGCGGCATGAGCGTCACGTTCTTACACCCGGCTATCGCTTCCAGCAGCGCATCACGGACCACGCCGTTTTCGATGATATGGCCCAGCACCTCACAGCCGACTTCCGCGGCGCTGAAATCGATCCGGCCGGTGCCTTCCCCGTCCCATACGGCCATCCGGCCATAGGGACTGAGACGGCGAGAGGCAATGCCCGGCCAGACGCCCAGGGTGGTCAGAAACTGTCTTGAGGCCGGCGTAATGGCGCTGACGCGCGCATCGATATGCGCAGCCTGCCACCCCGCCTGAAGATCGCCACCGTCCAACAGGGCCACGCTGTGGCCCTGCTGGCCCAGCGCCAGCGCCAGGGTGGCCCCTACCAGCCCGGCGCCAACGATGGCCATGTCAAACTGTGCGGTGTCGAGCTTCATGAAGTACTCCGTTGAACGGTCATTGACGCCACCGGGCCCGTTTAATGACGCGCCAGGCCCATGGCGCGACGAATCAGGGCGCGCTTGAGCGGCGTGGCAAGATTGAAAAGTCCCAGCGCGGCGCCCCGTGCTCCGCCGATGCCGGGCAGTTCCAGACCGAAAAGACGCACCAGCGTGTCGCTGGCCTGCATGATCAGGTCCCGGTCACTCTGACGGCGCTGTTCGAAATCCGCCATGGTCGGCGCCTCGCCCGGCGTGCGGCCGGCCTCGAGCGCCGCCTCGATGGCGGCACTCAGATCCATTACGCCGCGAAGCGCGAGGTTGAACCCCTGGCCGGCCACCGGATGAATCGCATGCGCCGCGTTGCCCAGCACCGCCAGATGCGGCCGGCTCTGCTCGCGGGCGCGCGACATCGACAGCGGGTAGACATGGCGCGTCCCCACGCGCTGAAAGCGGCCCAGCCGCGCTCCCATGTGCGACTGCAGCGCCTGTAGAAAGGCATCATCGCTCAGCGCCAGGGTAGCATCGATCTTTTCCGGCGGGCGCGTCCAGATCAGCGCCATGCGTCGCTGCATCAACGGCAGCAGCGCCATGGCCCCTTCCTGGGTAAAGCGCTCGAACGCCCGGCCCTGATGCTCATGCGTCGTCTCGACGTTGGCGATCAGGGCGTGCTGCTCATAGTCATGACGGTCGGTATCGATCCCCAGCGACGCCTTGAGACCGGAGCGCCCGCCATCGGCCAGCACGGTCAGCCCGGCATGGAGCTCGCAGCCGTTATCCAGCGTCAGTCGATGGCCGCCGACCGCCGGGGCAATGGTCTCGACCCGGGCCGGACAGTGCCAGTCGATCGACATGTGGGAAAGCCGCTCATGGAGCACCTGGCCCAGAAAGGCGTTGGGCAGAACATAGCCCAGTGACGGCGTGCCCACATCCCTGGACGACAGGTGCGTGCGCCCCATCGCACCGCGCTGGCTGACCTCGATGTCATGAATGGGGGCGGCGCGCGTGGCCAGCTCTGACCAGATTCCCAGCGCCTCGAAGTGCGCTCTGGAGCCGTAGGCGATGGCACTGGAGCGCTCGTCGAAGCTCGGCTGGGCACCCGTGGCGCCCAGCTCACTGGCCTCGATCACGGCCACCCTGAGCCGATGACGTTCAATCAGCGGTGCCAGCGCCACGGCCAGGCTGGCACCCACCAGCCCGCCACCGATAATGGCAATGTCTACCGGGGTTTCGCTCATGTCTGTCCCTGTGCCATCAGTGCCTCGATCTCGCGAACCCGTTTGGGCACGCCCTCGGTCAGCACGTCACACCCCTGCGCCGTGACGACCACATTGTCTTCAATGCGAATACCGATGCCGCGCCACTGCTCGGCAATGTCGAGATCATCGGGAATATAGAGCCCGGGCTCGACGGTCAGCACCATGCCGGGGGCCAGCGTCCGCGAGGCGCCCTCCCACTGATAGGCGCCGACATCGTGCACGTCGAGCCCCAGCCAGTGGGAGGTGCCGTGCAGGTAAAAGCGCTTGTAATAGCCCTGTTCGACGGCCGTTTCGACCGGCCCTTCCACCAGCCCCAGCGCCACAAGACCGGCCGTCAGGTCGCGGACAACGCCTTCATGAATGTCCTTGAGCGTGGCACCCGGGCGCACGGCGCGAAGGGCGCGCTGCTGCGCCCCCAGCACGATTTCATAGAGCTGGCGCTGCGGTTCGCTGAAACGCCCGCTGACCGGAAAGGTGCGGGTAATATCACCGGCGTAGAGCGCGTATTCGGCGCCGGCATCGACCAGCACCAGATCACCGGCGGCCATCGCCGCGTCGTTTTCGGTGTAGTGCAGGATACAGGCGTTGGCGCCGCTGCCCACGATGGTGCCATAGGCCGGTGCCCGGGCACCGGCCATGACAAAGGCGTGCTCAAGCGTGGCCTGCAGCTGATACTCGAACATGCCGGGGCGTATGCTCTGCATGGCGCGAACGTGGGCCCGGGCGGTAATCTCGCCGGCATGGCGCATCAGCGCCAGTTCGCCTTCGGATTTGATCAGGCGCTGCTCGTGCAGAATGACGCCGATGTCGGCGTAGGCCGAGGGCGCCGGCGGCCCGCGCCGCGCACGGGCCTTGAGCCCTTCGCGCATCTCGCCTGCCAGTGACAGCGCCCTGTCATTATCCAGCGGCAGATAGAGCGTTTTGCGCCCTTCCAGCAGATCCAGCAGCTGCTCATCGCGCGCCTCCAGCGGCCAGGCCTCATCCACGCCATGGGTCGTGACGGCCCGGCGCGGGCCGACCCGCTTGCCCGTCCAGGTCTCGACCGACGGATCACGCGGCTGACAGAACAGCACGCTCTCACCGGCCTCGCGGCCGGGCAACAGCACCAGCCAGGCGTCCGGCTCGGGGAAACCGCAGAGATAGTGGAAATCGCTGTCCTGGCGAAAGGGGTAGTCACTGTCCTGATTGCGCACCGAAAGCGTGGCGGCCGGGATGAGGATGGCGCTGTCCGGCGCCACCTGGGCCATCAGCCGTTCACGACGCCGTCGATACGCCTCACTCGTGATGGGTGCCGGGGTGCCCTGCTCTGCCTGTGTCACTGTCTTTTCTCCCGTTACCGGCGTCGTCGAGATGTTGTCACCCGCCGCATGACCGGTTCTGGTCGCTGCATGTCAATGGCGCGTCTCGCCGTCGCCCTGGTCGCTCAGGCCTTCTTCCTTCATGCCCTCTTCAAGCGACTGCGCCGGCTTTTCGACGTCCGGCTGCCCCGGATGCTGCTCGACATACAGCATCAGGGCCGTCATGCGAGCGTGCTCGGTCAGGGCAAACAGATCGTTTTCGTTTTCACTGCTCTCCTCGATGTCATCATCAATGCGTGAGAGCTGCTCGATATCGGACACACCTTCCTGAAGCGGCGTTGACCACGTACTGCGCTGATCCCCATCCACTTCGCCGACGACGTCGTGAAAGCCCTGGCACCACAGCGCCAGGGACTGCGCCCGCTCTGACAGCGAGAACAGCTCATCGGGCAACAGCGGTTCGAAACTCATCTCCTGGGCGTCCAGGCGCTCCTTGGCAAGCTTGCGCCATGCCAGCAGCTGCTCGCCGTCTTCACGGGTGGCGGGCTCTTCCACACCCAGCGCGGCGCAGATCTGGCCCAGCCAGTCCTCGGCGCTGATATCCTCAAGCGCCAGCCGCGCGCACAGATAGCCGTCAAAGAAGGCCGGCGACTGCAGGCTGCCATGGGCAAGGAAAATATCGCTGATGGTGGCGAAATCGAGGGCGTTATCACCGGACGGCATACTGCATCCCTTTACTGACCGTTCCCGTAGCGGGAATCATGAACTCTCGCCCGAGGGCCGCGCGTTGACCGCCCCCGGTCGTCTCTCTATAGTGGTGCTGCAAGCGCAGCGACATGGCCTGCCCGTGAGTTGAACCTCAGGCAGCGGACCATGAATGGCTGCCCACCATCTTAGCGTAACGGCCAGAGATTGGCCCATATCGGAAGTGATGTCATGCCGCAAGGTCCTCGTCAGACCGCCGAAATCACCCTGATGGGTCAGAATTTTGTTGTCAGCTGCGCCCCCGGCGAAGAGCAGGCGCTGCATGAAGCGGCGCGCTATTTTGACCAGGCCATGGCCGGCATCCAGACCCGCGGTCGTACCATCAGCATCGACAAGGTGGCCATGATGGCGGGCCTCAACATTACCCATGAACTGCGCGATGAAACCCGACGCCGTCAGGAGCTTGAAGAAAAGCTTGCCGGACTCGACGAGCGCCTGCAAAAGGCGCTTGAGCGCAACCGCACCTCCTGATCGAATTCTGTCATCCGCCCGGATGACAGGGTAGCGCAGCCCCCCGGCATATCTGTTAGAATTGACGCGTTCTCTGGGGTGTTCGCCAGTTGTTATAGTCCCTCGAGCCTATGCGCAGTACCCAGGGGACCACTATAAGTGGGCCTGTGTGCATGTCCGCGCGACGGAAAGCCTGATGGCCCACTTGCGGTCACCCACCTTGAACCAGTAGGTTCAGGGCCAGAACAACAGCGGCATTCTGGAGAACCCTCATGTCAGTGCGCTGCGCACTCCCCGCGGACCAACCGCGTCTTCGCAGACCCGGCGCCCTTTCGCAGCGCACCCCTCGCCCCCGGCGACGTTTTTCACACCCCCGACTACCCCGTCAGGCATCCTCGGACATGGCGCCGCTGCCTGCCTCCGATGACCGTCGTCAGCTGCGACGCACGCTGCGCAGGCGCCGACGCCTGCTGGATGAGCGCGCCCAGCGTCTGGCATCGATGTCGCTGGCACGCCAGCTGATGCAGCTGGCACCGCTGCGCCGGGCACGTCACGTGGCACTCTATCTGCCGGAAAACGGCGAAATCGACCCGACACCGCTGGTGGACTGGCTGCATCAACGCGGCACGCGCGTCTATCTGCCAGTATTGCGACCGCTGGTGGAAAACCGTTTGTGGTTTGTCCACTGGCGCCCGGATACCCGGATGGTGCTCAATCGCTTCAGGATTACGGAGCCCGATCTGCGCCAGAGCGGCGAGCGTATTCGCCGCCTCGCGCCCTGGGCGCTGGATGTCGTGTTGATGCCGCTGGTGGGCTTTGACGAACAGGGGCATCGCCTGGGCATGGGCGGCGGCTTCTACGACCGCACTCTCGCCTTCGCCTCCAGGGAACATGGCCCGCGCCCGACCCTGATCGGCGTGGCGCACCACTGTCAGCAGGTCGAGCGCCTGCCGCACCAGCCCTGGGACGTGAACCTCGACATGATCGTCAGCGACCAGAAGGTGCTGCGGCCGGCCAATGCCAGCCCCTGAGAGCCTTGTCGCGCACGCCGGTATTGCCATAAAAATGGCCATAAAAAAACGCATCCCTCGGGATGCGTTTTTTATACCTTCCTGTGGCCCCGGCCTCGCGCCCGACGCCTTTATTGCGTGAACCGTGGGTCTGACTCCGATCACTGCACGGCTAATACCCCATGACGCTCTGGGCGTAGCCCGTGGCGACAACACCAAAACCGAGAATGACTACCAGGGTAAAGACCAGATCGGGTTTACGTCTCATTACTGCTCCGTCACAACAGAAGAACGCACGAGGGAACGACACGGGAAGGTCGCAGCGGCGCCATCATAGTGGCACCGCCGGATCAGCACAATATTGCGTGGGGCAACATTACATACCGTTGCATTCCCGCCCACTGTCGCGTGTGACATCACGTTTCCGGGGACGTTGCGTTTCAGGACACAAACAGCCGATAGGCCGGGTTATCGGTTTCATGCCAGTAGCGATAGCCGATCTCATCGAGACGCTGCTCGAGGGTGGCGCAGTCGGCCTCCGGCACCTGCATGCCGATCAGTACCCGACCGTAGGCGGCGCCGTGATTGCGATAGTGAAACAGGGAGATGTTCCAGCCTTCGGGCAGATGGTTGAGGAAATTCATCAGCGCCCCCGGGCGTTCCGGAAACTCGAAACGATAGAGCCGCTCGCTGAAGGGCTCCTGCGGTCGACCGCCGCCGAGATGACGAATGTGCAGCTTGGCCAGCTCGTTATCGGTCAGATCCTCGACGCTGTAGCCGGCCGATTCGAGCTTTCGGGCCACGTCCAGACGATCCTCACCGCCGGGCTGCACCTGCACGCCCACGAAGATATGCGCCTGCCGGGCATCGGCGTAGCGATAGTTGAACTCGGTCACCATGCGCCGGCCCAGGGCCTTGCAGAACGCCTTGAAGCTGCCGGGACGCTCGGGGATGGTGACGGCGAAAATCGCCTCGCGCTGCTCGCCCAGCTCGGTACGCTCGGCAATGTGCTGCAGCCGATCAAAGTTGAGATTGGCGCCCGAGTTGATGGCGATCAGCGTCTTGTCGCGCACCCCGTCCCGCTGGGCATATTTCTTGAGCCCGGCCAGCGACAGCGCCCCGGAGGTCTCCGACACCGCGCGGGTATCCTCGAAGATGTCCTTGACCGCCGCGCACATCTCATCGGTATTGACGGTGATCACTTCATCGACGTGATGACGCAGGATCTCGAACGGCGCCTCGCCGATCTGGGACACGGCCACGCCCTCGGCGAACAGCCCGACCTGATCCAGCGTCACCCGCTCGCCGGCCTCAAGGGCCGCCTTGAGACAGGCCGCATCCTCGGGCTCGACCCCGATCACCCGAATGTCCGGGCGCAGATACTTGATGTAGGCCGCCATGCCCGCCAGCAGACCGCCGCCGCCGACCGGCACGAAAACGGCATCGATCGGCCCCTGGTGCTGTCGCAGGATCTCCATGGCCACCGTGCCCTGACCGGCAATCACGTCCGGATGATCAAAGGGCGGAATCCAGGCGTAGCCGTGCTCCTCCATCAGGGTTTTGGCATGGGTCAGCGCATCATTGAAGGCATCGCCCTTGAGCACCACCTTCGCGCCCCGGGCACGTACGGCGGCCACCTTGATCTCGGGCGTAATGCGCGGCATGACGATGGTGGCGTGAATGCCCATGCGTTTGGCAGCCAGCGACACGCCCTGGGCATGGTTGCCCGCCGAGGCGGTAATCACGCCCTTGGCGCGCTGTTCTGCATTCAGCTGCGCCATGCAGTTATAGGCGCCGCGAATCTTGAAGGAGTAGACCGGCTGCAGATCCTCGCGCTTGAGGAGAATGTGATTGTCAAAGCGCCGGGACAACTGCGGCATGTCGGAAAGGGGCGTTTCAACAGCCGCTTCATACACGCGGGCCTGAAGGATTCTTTTGGCGTAGGCTTCCAGCATTCTCATATCCTGGGCAGTGACTTGAAGGCGGCGCTGCAGGACACTGGGTTACATGACACGCGCGCCTGATGTTTCACGTGAAACATGCCGGCTGCGAGGCGGGAACAGCACATGCAACGATCGACAGTGCCCACTGTAATGGCCATGATACGCTTGATGGGCCGCTGTAGAACATCATCAGATTCGGAGACACCATGACATCCCAGGACCAGTCAGAGCTCAAGAAGGCAGTGGCACAGGCAGCCGTCAGGGAAATACGGCCGAAGCTGGCCCGTGATACCGTGCTGGGGGTGGGGTCGGGCTCGACCGTCAACCTATTCATCGAGGCCCTGGCACCGCTGCGTGACGAGTTCGCCGGCGCCGTGGCAAGCTCGACCGAGACCGAGCGCCGGCTGAAGGCAATTGGCATCGAGGTGCTCGATCTCAATCAGACCGGCACGCTGAGCGTTTATGTCGATGGGGCCGACGAAATTGATGGCGATTTTGCCATGATCAAGGGCGGTGGTGCGGCGCTGACACGGGAAAAGATCGTGGCGGCCTGTGCCTCGCAGTTTATCTGCATTGCCGACGGCTCCAAGTACGTCCGCCAGCTGGGCGGCTTTCCGCTGCCCATCGAGGTGATCCCCATGGCGCGCTCCTACGTCGCCCGTCAGATGGTCGCGCTGGGCTTCAGTCCCGTCTATCGCCAGGGAGTGGTGACCGACAACGGCAACCAGATCATCGATCTCTATGACCAGCTCATCGATAACGCCGGGGATCTGGAAACGCGTATCAATCAGATCGCAGGTGTTGTCACCAACGGCCTGTTCGCCCATCGCGGTGCTGACCTTTTGCTGCTGGGCACCAGTGATGGCGTTCAACGCCTGACGCTTTCGCGCTGATCCTCTGGCCCGCCGTGAGTTACCGGTAGCTCACGGTTTATTGCCATCGAGCAATATTTGGTCACATTTTAGCTGCAGAACATTACCCTCCTTTCTCACTATTATCTGCGCGCCACGGCTACTCTGCATCAATAAAGGGCTGTCAGGGCTGCCTGTGTTCCCGACTGATCGAACCTTCATTGACGTGCCATGACCGTACTGACCATCTGGGCCCATCGGGTGTCTCATCTTGCACTTGTAAGGATAAAAGGAGGGATCAGCATGCAACACGGCAGTGGTCTTTCAGCGCGATCGCACGCGCCGGCCTCTCTGCATCAGCTGCGCAGCGCGCTGCTGAATGCCCATGACGCCTTGGGCATCGAAGGGGTACGTGTCCGGGGGGCGGACCACTCCCTGTATTTCGAGCTGGCCCACAGCGAAACGGTCAGGCCGTTGATGAGCGTCTGGTTCAACGTGGAGCGCCATCAGTACACCCTGATGTGTCGCACCACCATTATTGATCCCCGCCGCCCCATGAGCGACATCCGTGCCCGCCTGGCCGAATATCTCAATCACCATGCGTACCAGCACGGCTGGCGCCAGGCCTCATGACAACAGCACTAGCGCCCGCTGCCCGGCTGCCGGTCGTCTGCCAGCGGCCAGGGTTCGTGCAGCTCACGGGCTCGAATCAGACGTCCCAGATAGTCCCGGGTATGCCCCAGCGCGCCGCGGTTGGCGTCCACCACTGCCCGGGCATTGCGCCCCAGCGTCTCCCGTCGCGTCTCATCAAGCATCAGTGACACCAGCGTTTCGCCCAGCATCGCGGCGCTTTCCACCTCGACCCGGGCATGGGCCTCATCCAGGGTCGTGACCACATCGCCCAGACTCGACAGCGAAGGACCGCTGACCACCGGCAGACCCAGGGCCGCCGGCTCCAGCAGATTGTGCCCGCCGATATCCACCAGCGAACCGCCCACAAAGGCAACATCGCCGGTGGCGTACAGCATCATCAGCTCGCCCATGGTGTCGCCCAGATACACCTGCGTCCCCGGCGCGATGCTGGCCTCCTCGCTGCGCCGCACGACCGACATGCCCCGCTCGAGACAGAGCTCGGCGACCTCGCCAAAGCGCTGGGGGTGGCGCGGCACCATCATCAGCAGGGCATCGGGGAAACGGGCCAGCAGCCGCACATGCGCCTGGAGAAGCTGCGTCTCCTCGCCTTCGTGGGTCGACCCTGCCACCCACACCGGACGATCGCCGATCACCTCGCGCAGCGCATCGGCGGCATCGAAGACGGCCTCATCGATGTGCTGGTCATACTTGAGCGCGCCCGTCACGTTGAGACGCCGGGCCGATACGCCAAGCGTTCGAAAGCGCTTGGCATCCTCGGCGGATTTGGCACCCACCCAGGCCAGCCGGCGAATCGCCTCGCCCATCAGCTTCGGAAACCGCTGATAGCGGGCAAAGCCGCGTTCGGTAATGCGGGCGTTGACGATGGTGACCGGCACACCGGCCATCGCGCAGGCGTGGATCAGGTTGGGCCAGATCTCGGTTTCGACGATGATGGCAATTTCAGGGTCGAGACGGGCCACGAAGCGTCGGGTAGCGCCGGGAAAATCCAGCGCCACAAAATGGTGGGTGACCAGATCCCCAAACAGCGTCTGCACCTGGCGCGCGCCGGTGGCGGTCATGGTGGTCACGATCACCCGGTGGTCGGGATAGTCATCGATCAGCGAGCGGATCAGCGGCCGGGCGGTGATCACCTCGCCCACGGAAGCCGCATGCACCCACAGCACGCGCTCGTCGTGATAGGCCGGAATGCGCCCCAGACGCTCCCCGCGGGGATGGTCGTCAAGGCGCTCGCGGCGCAGACGACGCCAGATCAGCGGCGACAGCGCATACAAAAGCGCAGAATAGAGACGTCGTCCCACGGGGCGATCTACTCCTGTTCGCTGTGGCGACTGGTGCGCGAGACGATCGCGCGGATGGTGCCGGTGGTGGACAGGCCTTCCTCAAAGCCCAGCACCCGCACCTCGCCGCCGTTGGCCATGACGGCCTCACCACCGGCAATCTCCTCGATGCGATAGTCACCGCCCTTGACCAGCACATCCGGCAGCACGCGTTCGATCAGCTCGGCCGGCGTGTCCTCGCCAAAGGCCACCACCCAGTCCACGGCGCGCAGTCCGGCCAGCACCGCCATGCGATGCTCAAGCGGCGTGACCGGGCGCCCCTCGCCCTTGAGCCGGGTAACCGAGGCATCGTCATTGACCGCCACGATCAGCCGATCGCCCTGGGCGCGGGCCTGCTCGAGATAGCTGACGTGTCCGGCATGGAGCAGATCGAAGCAGCCGTTGGTCATGACCACGCGCTCACCGCGCACCTGGGCGCCACGTACAGCCGCCGTCAGCGTGTCGGCATCGATCACGCCGTGCCCGACCGCCACGCCGTGATCGGCGCTCAGCGCCGCCTCGATCTCTGCCACCGACACCGTGGCGGTGCCGGGCTTGGCCACCACCAGTCCGGCCGCCAGATTGGCCAGCGCCATGGCATCCGGCAGACTCTGCCCGGCCGCCAGCGCCAGGCCAAGCACGCCGATCACCGTGTCCCCAGCGCCGGTCACGTCGAAGACCTCCTGGGCCCGGGTCGGCAGATGCAGCGGCGGCTGGTGTTCACGTATCAGTGTCATGCCGCGCTCGCTGCGGGTGATCAACAGCGCCTCAAGGTCGAGTTCGGCGCGCAGCGCCTCCCCGCGCGAGGTCAGCTCCTCCTCACTGTGGCAGCGCCCCACCACGGTCTCGAACTCGCTGAGGTTGGGGGTGATGATGCTCGCCCCCCGGTAGCGGTGAAAATCGCTGCCCTTGGGATCGATCAAGACCCGCTTGCCGGCCTGCCGACCGGCCTCGATCAGCGCCTGCACCCGGGCCAGCGTCCCCTTACCGTAGTCCGACAGGATCATCAGGTCAGTATCATTCAGCGCCGTCTCGACCTGCTTCATCAACTCATCGGTTTCGACGCCCTCCAGCGACGACTCGAAATCCAGTCGGATCAGCTGCTGATTGCGGCTCATTACGCGCAGCTTGGTGATGGTGGGAATCTCGGCGCTGCGCTGAAAGCGCGAGGCGATCCCGGCCCGGGCCAGCAGATCGTCCAGAATGGCGGCATTGCCATCGCAGCCGATCAGCCCGGAGAGCGTCACCTGCGCGTCCAGCGCAGCAATGTTGAGCGCCACGTTGGCCGCCCCGCCCGGGCGGTCCTCGCTGTCATCGACGCGTACCACCGGCACCGGCGCCTCGGGCGAGATGCGCGAGGTGGGCCCGTGCCAGTAGCGATCCAGCATCACATCACCGACCACCATGACCCGGGCATGGCCGAGCATTGCGGGATCAAACATCATGGGACTCACTCCCGGCGGCCTTGTCATGACCGGCGGTCAGCGCCAGCAAAGCGTCGAGCCGATTGATGACATCATCAAAGGTAATCAGTGACATCGCATCCTCATGGCGTACGCGGGTGCCCCAGACGATCTCGTCCGGTGACTTGTGCAGATAGGTGGCCACGGCATCGGGATAGCGGTTGACGACGTGTTCGCGCCAGCACCAGGGGGCGGCGCGCTCGGGATTGGTGGTAGCAAAAAGCCCCAGCACCGGCGTGTTCATGGCATTGGCCATGTGCACCGGCCCGGAATCGGGCGCGATCACCATGCGCGCCTGATCGATCACGGCCAAAAGCCCCTTGAGCGAGGTGCGTCCCAGCAGATTGACCGGCTCGGCCTCACTGACGCCGGCGGCGATGCGCTCGCACATTTCGAGCTCCTGCGCGCTGGTGCCACCGGTCAAAAAGGTGGTCAAGCCATGTCGGCGCCAGGCGTGATCGATCACGGCGGCGTAGCCTTCGGCCGACCAGTTGCGAAAGTTGCGCAGCCTGGGGCTGGCGCACGGGCTGATCACCAGCGCCGGCCGGCCGTCAAGAAACCCTCGGGCCTCCTCATGGGCCGCCTCAGACAGCGGGATATCCCACTCGAGGCGATCATCGCTCACGTTCAGCTCACGGGCAAAGTCCATGAACGACTCGAGCACGTGCGCCTTCGAATGGGGCGTAAGCTGGCGGTTGGTAAACCAGGTCTGCCAGTCCTTGGCGCGGGCGCGGTCATAGCCCATGCGCACGCCGGCCTTCAAACCCAGCGAGAGAAGGCTGGCGCGAATGGATTGCTGCATGTGCAGCAGCACGTCAAAGCGGGTATCGCGCAGCTCGCGCCAGAGTCTGCGCATGCCGGCAAGCCCGGTGGCCTTGTCATAGACCATGAACTCGACCCCGGAGAGGCCGGCCAGTAAACTGTGCTCCGCCCGGCCGATGATCCAGGTGATCCGGGCCTCGGGCCACTGGCGCTGCAACGCCCGAACGGTCGGTACGAGATTGCAGACATCGCCGAGTGCGGATAACCGCAATACACAGATATGCGCGGGTTGCGCGGGCAAAGGATGCTTCATGCGGATGATTACGTCCCGAAAAGCGAATGCGCACATTCTATATGATGCTCAAACGGCCCCACAAACCGGCCAGCCAACGCTTGCGCCCGAACACTTCACCGCCGAGTGGTGGCGCTCGCGCGAGGCCATCGTCGGTCAGGCCGCCGGGCGCGGTGAAAGCCTGTTCGTACACGCCGGTGATCAGACGTGGGTGCTGCGTCACTATCGCCGCGGCGGTCTTGTTGCGCGCCTGAGCGCCGAGCATTATGTCTGGACAGGCGTGGAGCGCAACCGCGCCTTTCGCGAATGCCGCCTGCTGGCCACCCTTCATGAGCGCGGGCTACCGGTGCCGGAACCGATCGGCGCCTGCGTCTGGCGGGCCGGCATGGTCTATCAGGCCGCGCTCATTACCCGACGCATCGACGGGGCACGGCCGCTGGCCTCGCTGGTTCAGGATACCGACGCCGCCACCCGGCATGAGGCCCTGCTGAACGCGTGTGGCCGCATGATCCGCCGCTTTCATGACGAAGGTCTTGACCACGTCGATCTCAATGCCCGCAACCTCCTGATCGATGACCGGGACACGCCCTGGCTGATCGATCTGGATCGCTGCCGGCTGTGTGCCACAGGGCGTTGGCAGGCCGACAATCTTGCACGTCTTGAACGTTCTCTGGAAAAGTTCGCCCCCGGTCAGGCCGCAACGCTTATGGCCTCCATCAACCACGGATATCAATCGAGTTAGATCATGCCTCGTTCAAGTGAAGATTCCCTGCGGTTTCGACTGCGCGCCACTGCCTTTTTTGCCCTGTTCAATCTGATACTTGCCTGGCTTTTGTCGCTGCGCTATCTGCCGATGATCGACATGCCGCCGGAGGCGCTCGGCATCGTCTGGCTGGTCTGCGCCTGGCTGGGGGCGTTTGGCACGCTGGCCGTGGCGATCTGGCTGCTGCCGGCGCTGCTGTCGCTGTTTTTAAAACGCCGACTGCTGATCTGGCCGTGCGCCGTGCTCGGCACGCTGGGGCTGGGGGCGCTGTGGATGGACACCCAGCTGTTTGCCTCAACCGGCGACCACCTGGTGGACCTGTCAGGCGACGACAAACCGACGCTGTCTACCATTCAGTGGGCCATCACCGGCGGTGGAATGGTACTGATCGCGCTGGTCGAGCTGTGGCTCTCCTGGCGCATCATGGCACGCGCCCGGCGCATCCCCTTCCCGGTCTGGAGTCTGGTCCTTTTGATGCCGGTGCTGTTGATGGCAAGCGTGGGCATCGATATCGCCACCGATACCGATCAAACCGCCGCGCTTCACTCGCAGGACGCTGACCGTCAGGCGCTGATGGGCGAGCCGGCCACCCCGGTGCCCGAGGCCCGCGAGGCGGCCACCCAGCGCGACCAGAATGGCGGCCCGGCCATTGATGACAGCGTTGACCCGACCGAGCGTGATACCACCGCCCTCCCCGACGATGACACCGAGGCGCGCCCATGAGCACAAGCGCTGCACGAGCGCCGATCACCGGTGTGGTGATCACGCTTAACGAAGCGGCGAACATCGAGGCCTGCCTGGTCTCGATGGCACGCGTGTGCGATGAGCTGATCGTGGTGGACTCGGGCTCGGCGGACGATACCTGCGAACGGGCCCGGGCCTTTGGCGCCCGGGTGATCGAGCAGCCCTATCTGGGCGACGGCCCGCAGAAAAACGTGGGGCCGAAGGCGGCCACGCACCGCTGGGTACTGTCGCTGGACGCCGATGAGCGCCTCACCGACGAGGCCGTTGCCGCTATTGACGCCCTGTCGCTTGCCGATACCCCTCATGACGGCTTCGCCCTGCGTCGGCGCAATTTCATCGGCTCGCGCTGGGTGAAGCGCTGCGGCTGGTATCCCGACTACTGCCTCAGGCTCTTTGACCGTGAGCGCAAGGCCTTTTCGGAAACACGTCAGCACGCCAGCGTTCAGGCCGTCTCCCCTTGCGAGCTGGATGCCGACATCGAGCACTACTCGTTTGCCAATCTGGCCGAGCTGTTCACCAAGGCCGGCGGGCGCTTTTCCACCCGCGCCGCCAAGATCATGTATTTGAAGGGCAAGAAAGTGAACGCCTGCTCACCGTTGATTCACGGTGCCAACGCCTTCATGCGCAAGTATCTGTTTCAGCGCGGCTTCATGGCGGGGCTGGACGGGCTGTCGGTATCGCTGTCGGCCGGCGTCAACGCCTATCTGAAGTACGCCAAGCTGCTGGAATTTCAGCGCGACCCGCAGGTGCGCGAGCGCGAGGATTTCAATCGGGTCTGGTAGCCCGGGTGTGCGGCGTCGACCCTCCAGCCCTGCCCTCGACGCCGCTTTTGCATCATCACTGGCCCGTTGGCCCCTTCATGCGCCACCCTTGGTGCATCGATTCCCTTACAGGTGGGTGATTCCTTGCATATCTGTCACGTCAATCTGGCGCGCAACTTTCGCGGCGGCGAGCGCCAGACCCAGCTGCTCATCGAGCAGCTGGCCGCCCACGACATTAACCAGACGCTGGTATGTCGCCGGGACTCCCCGCTGCGCCACGCCCTGTCCGACATCGAAGGACTCGAGCTTGTGAGCGCCCATCAGATGTGGGCCGGTCACAAGCTCACGCCGGCGGTGGATCTGGTCCACGCGCACGAAGCCCGCGCCGTTCACTGGGCCTGGTGGCATTCGAAGCTGCGGCGCACGCCCTATCTCCTGACCCGCCGCGTACCGCAGCCGGTCAAGGACAAGTGGTTCAATCGCCGGACCTATGGCGGCGCGGCCACTGCGGTGGCGATCTCCTCGCCCATCGAGGCGCATCTCGAGGCACGTCACTGGTGTCCGGTCACGCGCATTCCCAGCGCCCTGTCGCACTTCACCCGCAATACGACCGTGGTCGAGACGCTGCGCCATCGCTTTGAAGGGCGTTATGTCATCGGCCATGTGGGCGCGCTGGTGGATCGCCACAAGGGACAGAGCCTGATCATCGAGGCCGCACGCCGGCTGGCCGACACGCATCCCGACATCGTGTTTCTGATGCTGGGCAGCGGTGAGGATGAAGAGCGCTTCAAGCAGGAAAGTGACGGCCTCGACAACGTGATCTGGGAGGGCTTTCAGTCCAACGTGGGGGATTATCTGGCCGCCATGGATCTGTTTGTCTTTCCCTCGCGCAACGAGGGTCTGGGCTCGACGCTGCTGGACGCCATGGACGCCGAAGTGCCGATCATTGCCAGTAACGTGGACGGCATTCCCGATATCGTCGTCGATGAGGAAAGCGGCGTGTTGATTCCGCCCAACGATGCCAATGCCCTGCACGATTCGATACTGGCACTCAGGGAAGACCCCGACCGCGGCGCGCGCCTGGCCCGCGGAGCGTGTCAGCGCCTTGAAGCCTTTACCCCCGAAGCCATGGCGAGTCGCTACCGCACCCTCTATGCGCAGCTGCTTGAGGCCGACACCGCCTGAGTGCTTCGCACGCGCGGAACACGCACAGCGGCGCCTGAACATGGCATCATGCGCGCATTGAAGACGACGGCACATCGGGAGTGGTCATGGAAAAAATCAGGGTTGGGGTCATCTTTGGCGGCAAATCGGCCGAGCATGAAGTGTCGCTGCAGTCCGCCCGCAATATTGTCGACGCTCTGGATCGCCAGCGTTTTGACGTCACGCTGATCGGCATCGACAAACAGGGCCAGTGGCACGTCAATGACGCCGATCACTACCTGGACCATGCCGATGACCCGGCCCGCATCGCGCTGCACCATTCAAAGCGGGATCTGGCCGTCATGCCCGGTCGCGACCAGGCGCAGCTGATCGAACCCGAGCAGCAACAGGCGCTGGAACAGCTCGACGTGGTCTTTCCCATCGTGCACGGCACGCTCGGCGAAGACGGCTCGCTGCAGGGCCTTTTGCGCATGGCCAATCTGCCCTTTGTCGGCAGCAGCGTGCTGGGCTCGGCGGTGAGCATGGACAAGGACGTCACCAAACGATTGCTGCGTGATGCCGGCCTTGCCGTGGCGCCCTTTGTCACTGTCACCCGCAAAAGCGCCGCCGAGGCCGACTTTGACGCCCTGCGCGAGCAGCTGGGCACGCCAATGTTCGTCAAACCGGCCAACCAGGGTTCTTCCGTGGGCGTCAGCCGCGTGGACAGCGCCGAGACACTGCGAAAGGCACTGGCGCTGGCGCTCGCGTTTGATCACAAGGTGCTGGTGGAATCGGCCATCCAGGGGCGCGAGATCGAGTGTGCGATTCTCGGCAATGACGAGATCGAGGCGAGCCTGTGCGGCGAAATCATCATCAATGATGACGGCTTCTACTCCTACGACACCAAGTACATCAGTGACGCCGGTGCCGCCGTGGCCGTGCCGGCCGAGATCAGTGATGCCGCCAGCGACGAGATTCGCCGTATTGCCCGGGCCGCCTTCAAAACGCTGGAGTGTGCGGGCCTTGCGCGGGTGGATGTGTTTTTAACGCCCGACAACCGGGTGATCATCAACGAGGTCAATACGCTGCCCGGTTTTACCCGCATCAGCATGTACCCCAAGCTCTGGCAGGCCAGCGGGCTGAGCTATCCGGCACTGGTCACACGCCTGATCGAGCTGGCCCTTGATCGCCATGAGCAGGATCGGGCGCTGGACAGCGACCGGCACGACTAGGGCGCGAACCAACGCAGTGCGGCCCCGGGCAGGGGCCATCATGGGGAGACGGGCGTGGATATTACCTACTGGGGGCTCTTTCTGGGCGCGGCGCTGATGATCAATCTGACGCCGGGGCCGGACATGCTCTATCTCATGGCCAAAAGCGTCAGCGGCGGCCGGCGTGAAGGTCTGGCGGCCGGTGCCGGACTTTGGTGCGGCGCCATGGGGCACGTGCTGGCGGCCGCGCTGGGGCTGTCGGCCATCGTCATGGCGTCCGCCACGGCGTTTACCGCGATCAAGCTGGTGGGCACGCTGTATCTGTTCTATCTCGGCGTGCAGGCGCTGCGCCACGCCGGCGAACAGTTTCGCCCGCCGGAGACCGGTGCACGCCCTGCCGGGGCGTGGCGCGCCTTTCGTCAGGGCGTGCTGGTGGACCTGCTCAACCCCAAGACGGCGCTGTTCTTCATGGCCTTTCTGCCCCAGTTCGTGCGCCCCGAGGCCGGCCCGGTACCGGCCCAGCTGCTGTTGCTGGGCCTTTTGACCATCGCCGTGGCCATTCCCATTGAGCTGGCCGTCGTGCTGGGCGCCTCCCGCCTGACCGACTGGCTGCGCCGGCGTCAGCGCCTGGCGCAGTGGATGGATCGCCTCATGGGCACCGTCTTTATCGCTCTGGGCGCCCGGCTGCTGGCTGTCACGCGCTGATGACCGTCACGCCCTGCTGGTTTTATGCCCTGGTGGCAGGCCGGCCGGTCAGTCGACGGCCATCGTCGCGATCACCTGCGACGCCTCGAGATCGTTGAGACAGCGCGTATGGCCCAGCGGGCAGGTGCGCTCAAAACACGGCGAGCAGGACAGATTGAGCCAGTGGATATCCCGCGACTGCGTCAGGGGCGGGGTGTAGTTGGGCGTGGAGGAGCCATAGATCGCCTGCACATGGGTACCGACGGCGGCGGCCACGTGCATCAGCCCGGAATCGTTGCTCACCGCCTGTTCACAGGCGCCCAGCAGATCCACGGCGTCGGTCAGCGTGGTGTCACCGCACAGGTTGATCGCCCCTTCAAGCCCCTGGCGGATCTCCTCTCCGGCGTTCCGGTCCTTCGGCCCGCCCAGTACGATCACCTGATAGCCGCGCGCGATCATCGCCTCGGCCACCTGGCGGAAATAGGCCAGCGGCCACTGCTTGGCCGGGCCGTATTCGGCGCCGGGCATCATCGCGATCAGCCGCTGCCCCAGGCCGTGTGCCTGCCTGAGCGCCTCCTGTCGTACGCGATCCACCTGCAGGTGCGGCTCGGGGATGGCGTCCGAGGTGCCCTCAACCGGCAGCCCCAGCGACACGAAGCGCTTGACCGTCTGATCCAGCACCACCTTGTCGAGCCGTCGACGCTCGGTGAGCACCACGTAGCGCTGCTCACCGGTAAACCCGATCCGCCGGGGGATGCCGGCAAAAAACGGCGCCAGCGCGGACTTGAGCGAGCGCGGCAGTACGATCGAGCGATCGTATTCCCCCTTCAGCGAGCGCCCGAGACGCCAGCGCGTGCGCAGGCCGGTCTCGCCGTGGCCGGTTTCCAGCACGATGGCGCGGCGCACCTGCGGCATGCGCTCCAGCATCGGTGCCGACCACTTCGGCCCCATGACGTCGATCACGCAGTCCGGATCATGCGCCTTGAGCGTGATGAAAAGGCTCTGCGCCATGACCATGTCGCCGACCCAGGACGGGCCGACGACCAGAATGCGCTCGCCCCGGGTACTGCGTTGTGACAGATCACTCACGAATCGCGGTTCCCGGTAACGCCCAGCGCGTGCATGTAGTCACGAACGCCCTGGGCCAGACCGCGGAACTCGCGGTCATAGCCGGCCTCGCGCAGCCGCGAGATATCGGCGCAGGTATAGCTCTGATAGCGACCCTTGAGGTGCTCGGGGAAGTCGATGAACTCGATCCCGCCCTGCCCGGTCATCTCGATCACGGTCTCGGCAATGGTCTTGAAGGGCTCGGCGCGCCCGGTGCCCAGATTGAAGATGCCGGATTTATCCGGGTTGTCGAGAAACCACAGGTTCACGTCCACCACGTCATCGACATGGATAAAGTCCCGACTCTGCATGCCGGCCTCGTAGCCATCGTAAGCGCCAAAAAGCTTCGGGTCCTCGCCGTTCAGCACCTGGGTGTAGTGATGATACGCCACGCTTGCCATCGAGCCCTTGTGCTGCTCGCGCGGGCCGTAGACGTTGAAGTAGCGAAAGCCCACCACCTGGGTGGTCAGCTGGTCCCAGCGGGCGCGCACGTACTGATCAAAGAGCAGCTTGGAGTAGCCGTAGACGTTGAGCGGCTTTTCGTGCTCGCGCGCCTCGACAAACACCTCGCTGCCGCCGTAGGTGGCCGCGGACGAGGCGTAGAGAAACGGAATCTGATGGGTCTGGCAGTACTCCAGCAGCACCTTCGAGTACTCGAAGTTGTTCTCCAGCATGTACTTGCCGTCCCACTCGGTGGTCGCCGAGCAGGCCCCCTCATGAAAGATCGCCTCGATGCGCGGCAGCCGGGCATCGCGCTTGATCCGCTCGAGGAAGTCATCCTTGTCGAGATAGTCCTGAATCTGGCAGTCGGCCAGGTTGCGAAACTTCGTGCCGTCGGTCATGTCATCAACGACAACAATATCCTCGCGGCCGCGTGCATTGAGGGCCTTGACCAGATTGGCGCCAATAAAGCCAGCGCCGCCGGTAACGACGATCATGAAGCATACTCCTGCAATGAGTTCGTGAGGCGACGACTTCGGAGCGCTGTCCCGAAGGCCGCTGGCGTCACAGGGCAGACAGCCCTATAACCCGCATGGCGCTGATTGTATACTTGTGGGCTATTGAATTCATGGGCCAACGGTGGTTCCCCGATGACGGTTTCATCCACGAGCGCGTCAACGCCAGACGTGAAAACCTTTCAGGGCCTGATTCTGGCCCTGCAGCAGTACTGGGCGCAGCAGGGCTGCGTGATCATGCAGCCGCTGGACATGGAGGTCGGTGCCGGCACCTTTCACCCGGCCACTTTCCTGCGTGCCATCGGCCCGGAGTCTTGGAATTCGGCCTACGTTCAGCCCTCGCGCCGTCCGACCGACGGCCGCTACGGGGAAAACCCCAACCGTCTGCAGCATTACTACCAGTTCCAGGTCGTGATGAAGCCGTCGCCGGAGAACTTCCAGGACCTTTATCTGGGCTCGCTCGAGCATCTCGGTCTTGATCCGCTGGTCCATGACATCCGCTTTGTCGAGGACAACTGGGAATCGCCGACGCTGGGCGCCTGGGGACTGGGCTGGGAGATCTGGCTCAACGGCATGGAAGTGACGCAGTTCACCTACTTCCAGCAGGCCGGCGGCATCGAGTGCTACCCGGTCATGGGCGAGCTGACCTACGGCCTTGAGCGCATCGCCATGTATCTGCAGGACGTCGACAGCGTCTATGACCTGATCTGGACCCGCGCCCCCGACGGCTCGACGGTCACCTACGGCGACGTCTATCTGCAAAACGAGCGCGAGCAGTCGACCTATAACTTCGAGCATGCCGACGTGGCGACGCTGTTTGCCGACTTCGATCACCATGAGCGCGACTGCAAGGCGCTGCTGGAGGCCAACCTGCCGCTGCCGGCGTATGAAAAAACGCTCAAGGCCTCGCACACCTTCAACCTGCTCGATGCCCGCCACGCCATCTCGGTGACCGAGCGTCAGCGCTATATTCTGCGCGTGCGCACCCTGGCCCGCGACGTGGCCCACGCCTATTACGCCTCGCGCGAGGCAGCCGGCTTCCCGCTGGCATCAGTTGAAGTGCGTGCTGAAATTCTCGGTCAGAAGGAAGCGATTTGATGGCTTTTGACAACACATCGGCCGCCAACAACATGGCTTCCACCCGCACACTTCTGATCGAACTGGGTTGTGAAGAGCTGCCGCCCGGTGCGCTGGCCGAGCTGGTCGACGCCCTCGCCCTCGGCGTCAAGAACGGCCTGACCGAGGCCGGTGTTCAGTACGGCGAAGTGCTGCCGCTGGCCACGCCGCGTCGCCTGGCGGTCAGCATCACCCGTCTGGCCGAATATCAGCCCGACCAGCAGATCGAGCGCCTTGGACCTGCCGTGGCCGCCGCCTTCGACAAGGAAGGCAACCCGACAAAGGCTGCGAAGGGCTTTGCCGGCTCGCTCGGCCTTGAAGTGAGCGAGCTCTCGCGCCTTGAAACCGACAAGGGCGAGCGCCTGGGCCATCGCTATACCCAGCCGGGTGAAGCCACCACGGCGCTGTTGCCCGAGATCGTGCGTCGCGCCGTCGATGCCCTGCCGGTCCCCAAGCGCATGCGCTGGGGCGCTTCGCGGGTGGAATTCTCGCGTCCGGTGCACTGGCTGGTGATGCTCTTTGGTGACGAGGTGGTGCCCTGTGAGCTGCTGGGGCTCGAGTCCGGTCGCACCACCCGCGGCCACCGCTTTCACTATAACCAGCCCATCGAGCTCTCCCATGCCGATGAGTATGTGGAAAGGCTTGAAAACCCGGGGTACGTCATCGTCGACATGGTCAAACGGCGCAGCCTGATCGTTGAGCAGGTCCGCGAACAGGCGCGCACGCTGGGCGCCAGGGCCGTGATCGAGGACACCCTGCTCGACGAGGTCACCGGGCTGGTGGAATGGCCGGTGGCCCTGACCGGTCGCTTTGACGAGCGCTTTCTGGAAGTGCCGGCAGAGTGTCTGATCTCGTCGATGAAGGCCAATCAAAAGTACTTCCACCTGCTCGACGAGCAGGACAACCTGATCCCGGCCTTTATCACCGTCAGCAATATCGAAAGCCGCGACCCGCGTCAGGTGATCGAGGGCAACGAGCGCGTCATCCGCCCGCGCCTGGCCGATGCGGCGTTTTTCTTTGAAACCGATCGCAAACAGCCGCTGGCCGCGCGCATCAAATCGCTTGAAAGCGTGGTGTTTCAGCAGCAGCTGGGCACGCTGGCCGACAAGAGTGGCCGGGTGGAAGTTCTCGCCCGTGCCATCGCCGACAGACTCGGCGGCAGCAGCGAGCAGGCCGGGCGGGCTGCCGCGCTGGCCAAGTGCGATCTGGTCACCGAGATGGTGCTCGAGTTCCCTGAACTTCAGGGCATCATGGGCGCCTACTATGCGCGCTTTGATGGTGAAGACGAGGCCGTGGCCAGCGCCGTCTATCAGCAGTATCTGCCCCGCTTTGCCGGTGACGAGATTCCCTCGGCACCGACCGGGCAGGCACTGGCCATTGCCGATCGCCTCGACACCCTGACCGGGATCTTTGGCATCGGCCAGCGCCCCACCGGCACCCGGGATCCGTTTGCCCTGCGTCGCGCCGCGATCGGCGTGCTCAGCATCATGGTGGGCGCCGAGCTGGATCTCGATCTGCGCGAGCTGTTGACCATCGCTGCCGGCCAGCATGGCAGCGTCGATGAGGTGCCGGCGCTGGTCGATGAGGTTCAGGACTACATGCTGGATCGCTTCCGCGCCTGGGCGCTGGAAGCCGGCATGAGTGCCGAGACCTATCTGGCCGTGCGCGCCCGCCCCGTTACGCACCCGTTCGATTTCGAGCGGCGTCTGCGCGCGGTGCACGCCTTCACCCATCGCGAGGAAGCCCAGGCACTGGCGGCGGCCAACAAGCGCGTGGCCAATATTCTGGCCAAACAGTCCGGTGAGATCCCGGCCGACGTCGACCCCGCCCATCTTGCCGAGCCGGCCGAGAAGGCACTTCATGAGGCCATCAGGGCCAAACGCGAGGCGACTGCCCCGCTGATCAAAGCGCGCGACTACGCCAGCACCCTGGACGCGCTGGCCGAGCTCAGGGCACCGGTCGATGCCTTTTTCGATCAGGTCATGGTCATGAGCGACGACGAGGCCCTCAGGCGTAACCGTCTGGCCCTGCTGGCCGGCCTTCAGGGGCTCTTTCTGGCGGTGGCCGACATTGCCCTGCTGGGGCAGTCATGAGCCGCACCATCCGCTTTCGCCTCGCCACATCCACGGATGTGGCGGCGCTGGTGGGCCTGGTGACCTCGGCTTACCGGGGCGAGGCCAGCCGCAGCGGCTGGACCACGGAGGCCGACCTGCTCGAAGGCGAGCGCATCGCCCCCGACGTGCTGCGCACCGATATTGAGCGCCCCAAAAGTTACGTCATCGTGGCTGAACGCCCCGGGGATAGCACCCATGAGCTGGTGGCCTGTGCCCACGTGGCCGAGCAGGACGGCGCCGGCTATTTCGGCATGTTTGCCGTGCGGCCCTGGCTGCAGGGCCACGGCATCGGCCAGGCGGTGCTGGCCGAGGCCGAGCGTGTGGTGCGCGAGGATCTGGGCCTTGACCGGCTGCGCATGACGGTCATCGACGTGCGTCTGGAGCTGATCGACTGGTATGAACGTCGCGGCTATCGCCGCACCGGCGAGTACCAGCCCTTCCCCTACGGCGACGAGCGTTTTGGCGTTCCCAAACGCGATGATCTGCGCTTTGCCGTGCTGGAAAAGTCCCTGGGTTAATATCGTCTGACCGGCGCGGGTGTTTCACGTGAAACACCCGCGTCTCTTTCCTTTTGAACCCTTCCCGGAGTCAGCCCTGCGCCTCCGAGCGCTTTGCTTTCAAATGGTTGATCACACCGCCCGCCCTTAAAATATCGCACTGACGGGCACTCAGCTGATGCGCAAGCCGAACGGTGGTGCCATCGCGCAACCGCGCCTCAACAACCGCCCCACGCTCGACCTGCTCGCCGGGGGCGTCGATGATCACACTGTCACTGTCGACCAGCCGCGGGTAATCACTGTCATCGCACAACGTGAGCGGCAGTACGCCAAAGCTGACCAGATTCTGCCAGTGAAGGCGCGCAAAGCTTTTGGCGATCACCGCCTCAAGGCCCAGATAGCGCGGCACCAGCGCGGCGTTTTCACGGCTCGACCCCTGGCCGTAGTTGTGGCCGGCCACAATGATGTGCCCCGATGGGCTCGCCTTCGCCCGCTCGACATAGCCGCTGTCGATGGCTTCAAAGGTAAAGGCGGCAGAGGCCGGCACATCACTCCACAGCGGCAGCACGCGGCTGCCGGCCGGCATGATGTCGTCGGTGGAAATGTTGTCCCCTACCACCAGCGCCACCGGCGCTTCGATCCGGTCGGACAGCGGCGCAAGCTCGGGCAGTGCCGGGGTGTGGGTGGTGGCCAGCATGGCCGGGCGTGAGCCACTGGCGTCGGGCGGCGTGACGAACATGCGAGGGTCGACCACCATTGCGTCGGGCTCGTCGATGCGCGGCGCGGGGCGCCCCAGCGTGCGCGGGTCGGTGATGACACCGGCCAGCGCCGAGGCTGCGGCGGTTTCGGCGCTGCACAGGAAAACGCTGTCCTCCCGGGTGCCGGAGCGTCCGGGAAAGTTGCGCGGCACGGTGCGCAGGCTGTTGCGCCCGGCCGCCGGGGCCTGCCCCATGCCGATGCAGCCGTTGCAGCCGGCCTGATGCAACCGGGCGCCGGCCTGGATCAGATCGCCCAGATAGCCGTCACGGGTCAACGTTGCCAGCACCTGGCGACTTGACGGGTTGATGTCCAGCGAGACGCCCGGGGCCACCATCTGCCCGCGCACGATCTCGGCGGTAATGGCAAAGTCGCGATAGCCCGGGCAACCGGAGGAGCCGATGTAGGCCTGATGGAGCGGCTCACCAGCCGCTTCATACACCGGCACCACGTTGTCCGGGCTTGAGGGTCGGGCGATCAGCGGCTCGAGACTCGACAGATCGATGTGCTCATGACGGTCATACTGGCACCCTTCATCGGCCTTGAGCTCGCGGAAATCGGCCTGCCGCCCGCGCGCCGTCAAAAAGGTACGCACCGCCTCATCGCTGGGAAAGACGCTCGTGGTGGCGCCCATCTCGGTGCCCATGTTGGCGATGACGTGACGATCCATCGCCGACAGTCCGGCAAGCCCCGGGCCGTAATACTCGAGAATGCAGTTTTTCGCCCCGGCCACGCCGTGGCGGCGCAGCAGTTCGAGCACCACATCGCGGGCGCTGACCCAGTCAGGCAGCGTGCCCTCCAGATACACGCCCATGACTTCGGGCATGGTGATATAGAGCGGCTCGCCGGCCATCGCCTGGGCGATCTCGATGCCGCCGGCGCCGAGTGCCAGCATGCCCAGCGCACCGGCCGCCGTGGTGTGGCTGTCGCAGCCGGCCAGGGTCTCGCCCGGCCGGCCGAAATACTCCATGTGGACCGGGTGGCTGATGCCGTTGCCGGGGCCGCTGTAGATCACGCCCAGGCGCTGACAGGCACGCTCCAGAAACAGATGCGCCTCAGCGTTGATCCCGTCGGCCTGCACCAGAGCGTGGTCGACATACTGCACGCTGGGCGATGTGACCACCCGCTCGACGCCCATCGCCTCCAGCTCCAGCATGACCAGGCTGCCCAGCACATCCTGCAACAGTGCCTGGTCGATGCGCAGGGCAATCTCCTCGCCCGGCTGCGTGCGCCCCGAGACCAGATGCGACTCGATCAGCTTGTGGGTCAGTGTGTGTGCCATTGCCCTCTCCTCATCCCGATCATGCGGCTGACGCCGCCATGGACTGTCTGGATGCTGCTCAGTATTCGAAGCCGATTACCTTGCGCGCGTGCTCACGGTCGGCCCGGTTGATCCCGGTCAACAGCGTGCCGGCCACGCAGATCGTGGTATTGAGCAAAAGTCCCCACAGCCCGCTGTAGATGCCCAGCGGCCGATAGCCCATCAGCGTGAACACACCGGCCATGACGGCACCGGCCAGCATGCCGGCAAAGACGGCGCGGGCGTTCAGACGCGTCCAGTACAGCCCCAGAATCAGCGCCGGGCCGACCTGGATGAGCACCTCGAACTTGAGCACGAAGATCTGATAGAGCGTGGCCGGCGGATACCAGGCGATCACGATCAAAATGGCGACCGCCACCAGCCCGACCAGCTTGCCGGCCAGCACCTTCTGGTATTCGCTGGCGTCAGGCTTGATATAGCGCCCGTACAGGTCGTTGGAGATGATCGAGGAAAAGGTCAAAAGCACCGAGTCGGCGGTCGAGACGATCGCCGCGATTATCCCGCCAAACAGCAGCACCATCGCCCAGTAGAAAAACGCGTTCTGGTTGGCCAGCGCGTTGGCCATCATGCCCACCAGCTGTTCGGACTCGGCCGTGGACAGCCCCGGAAAGGCAGCGATGCCGATGATGCCGACCATGAACACCACGCCGGCGGTCAGAAACGGCATGTAGGCCATGCGGATGAACGAGCGTTTGAGCGTCGCCTCGCTTTTGGCCGAAAAGATGCGCTGCACGGCATGCGGATAGATCGCCGCACCGATGCCGACCAGCACCAGCAGACTGAACCAGCGGGTCAGCCCCGCCCCGTCAGGCGGATTGAGCTTCTCGGGCGCGTTGAGCTGCATGTTGGCCGCCGCCGAGGGCAGGCCACCGAAGTAGTACAGCGAGCCAATCAGCAGCGTGAACACCCCGAACAGCAGCGCGATCCCCTGGATGGTGTCGGTATAGGCCACCGAGCGCATGCCGCCCAGCCAGCTGTAGGCCACCATGATGACGATGAAAAAGATCACCCCCACCTGGTAGGGGATGGTGCCGCCGGTCAGCCCTGACACGCCCTGGCCGATCGCCACGAACTGCTCGAGCAGGTAGTTGGCAAGCCCGTAGAGCATCAAAATGGCCGCCAGAATGCTGACGCTTTTCGAGCGAAAGCGCAGCTCGATCCAGTCCACCGGCGTCAACAGCGAAAAGCGCCGCCCCAGCGCATAAAGACGCGGGGCAAAGAAGAGATACACCATGATGATCATGATGAAAAACGGCACCGACACCAGATACTGATAGCCCATGCGATAGGCGGTGGGCGGGTAGCCGATGACGGTGTTGCCGCTGTACTGGGTGGCAAAGAAGGTGAAAAACAGCACCATGACCCCAAGCCCGCGCCCGCCCAGATAGTACTCATCGAGGCTTTCGCGCATGCCGCGATTGCGCAGAAAGGCAAAGACCCCCACCCCCAGCATCAACGCGCCGTAAAGCGCGAGTACGAAGATGCCCGACCAGCCGCTGAACGCCAGTTCCACTTCCATGATTACGCCTCCTCGTCACGGCGGGTGGCGTCGCGATGGTCATTGCTGCCATCGCCGCTCTCTTTTCCACAGCCATAGAGCTCGTCGCTGTCGGTCTGCCACTGGGTTCTGATCGTCCAGGTGATGAAGATCGACAGAAGCAGCGATGCCCCGAGGATAATCAGCGCCCACAGCGGGATGCCCATCACCAGGGTCGAACCGGCGTCACTGGCGAAGTACCAGGGGTTGATGAGCACAAACAGCACGATAAAGCCTATCCAGACGCGGCGCTTGCGAACGGGCTCGGACATTGCGGGTTTCATGAGACGCTCTCCCGGGCAGAAATACCGCCGCGAGCGCGACGGACCAAAGACCATGACGGACTCTAGCGAGCCGCGCCAGCTACTGGATATTGGTCATTGGACAAGCGCGACTTCGTCAGTGGCGAAGCGCCACGACCTTGGTCGCAGGCCCGGTCTATGCCGGATCCGCCGTCTCGTCATCGCGGTCGCGCGCGCCACAGCGCAGCAGATGATCCACCAGCTGTCGGGCGGGCACTGCCAGGGCGTGGTGGTCACGCATGACCAGGTGCAGCTCGCGCAGTGCCCAGCCATCGGTCAGCGGCACCGCGACCAGGCGCAGACCATGGCGCTCGGCGTTGACCGCCCGACACGGCAGCACGCCGATGCCCATGCCGCGATCGATCATGCGACAGATGCCTTCAAAGCTGCGCACCTGGATGCGCATGCGCAGCGGCCGGTCAAAGCGCCGCGCGCCGTTTTGCAACAGCGCCTGCAGCGAGGCGTCCTGCTCGAGGCCGATAAAGTCGTTGTCGAGCGCCTGCTCGAGTGCCACCGCGGCCTCGCCGGCCAGCGGATGCCCCTGCGGCACCACCAGCACCAGCCGGTCGCGGCGCCACAGTCGCGCATCCAGCCCCTCGGCCGGCACGTGCCCGGCATACAGGCCGATATCGGCCAGCCCGTCACGCACGGCGGTGACGATTTCATGGCTCAGCCGCTCCTTCATGTCGATGCGAATCTGCGGGAAACGGTCCATGAAATCGCCCAGATCGTCCGGCAGAAACTCGATCACCGACGAGGTGTTGGCGTGCAGGCGAATATGGCCCTTGATGCCGACGCTGTATTCGCTCATGTCAGCATCGAGACGCGACAGGCCCTCTAGCATCAGCCGGGCATGGTGCAAAAAGGCGTGCCCGGCCGGGGTCAGCTCGATCCCCCGCGGGCGGCGATAGAGCAGCGAGATGCCGATCTGGTCTTCCAGATCGCTGATGCGCTTGCTCACCGCCGCCAGCGCCAGGTGCTCGCGTTCGGCGGCCCGCGTCAGGCTTCGCTCGTCGGCAATCGCCACAAACAGGCGCAGGGTGACAAAATCAAGACGCTTCATGAAAACTCCGATCAGACAGGGCGTCAGTCTGACACTGTCTTCGTCGCCTGCGAACGCTGCCTTGGTCAAACCCCAATTGTGACGCCGGCCGCGGCTCGGCCATGCTCACGCTCCTACCCATGTCCGAAAGCGGATCCCCCATGACAGCCCATGACACCCCCTCTGCCACGGATGCACCGACGCCCGCCCTGGCCGGCCTGAAGGTGCTGGAGCTGGGCCAGCTGATCGCCGGCCCCTTTGCCACCAAGCTGCTCGGCGAGTTCGGCGCCGATGTCATCAAGATCG
The DNA here is from genome assembly GCF_003385845.1 of Kushneria indalinina DSM 14324. Classification (GTDB taxonomy): domain Bacteria; phylum Pseudomonadota; class Gammaproteobacteria; order Pseudomonadales; family Halomonadaceae; genus Kushneria; species Kushneria indalinina. The sequence continues at coordinate 237,321 of NZ_QRDJ01000009.1, forward strand.
AGCCGCCCGAGACCGGCGACCCGCTGCGCCGCTGGCGTATCGTCGAGGACGGCACCTCGCTGTGGTGGCACGTCCAGACCCGCAATAAGCGCTCGCTGTCGCTGGATCTGAGAAGCGAGGAGGGTCAGGCCATCGTGCGCCGGCTGGCCGGTGAAGCCGATATCGTGGTGGAGAACTTTCGCCCCGGCACGCTGGAGAAATGGGGGCTGGGCTGGGAGGCGCTGAGCGCGGCCAACCCGGGCCTGATCATGGTGCGCATCTCCGGCTACGGCCAGACCGGCCCCTATCGCGACCGTCCGGGCTTTGGCGTGATCGGGGAAGCGATGGGCGGGCTGCGCTATCTGACCGGTCACCCGGGCGAGCGCTCGGTGCGGGTCGGCGTGAGTCTGGGCGATTCGCTCTCGGCGCTCTATGGCGTGATCGGCGCGCTGCTGGCGCTGCAGGAGCGCCACCGAAGCGGCCAGGGTCAGTACATCGACGTGGCCCTCTATGAATCGGTCTTTGCCATGATGGAGAGCCTGATCCCCGAGTACGACGGCGCCGATGTGATCCGCGAACCCAGCGGCAGCGCCCTGACCGGCATCACGCCATCCAATGCCTACCCGTGCCGGGACGGGGAGCATGTCCTGATTGCCGGCAACGGCGACAGCATTTATCGACGCCTGATGCAGGCCATCGACCGCCCCGATCTGGCGGACGACCCGGCGCTGGCCCACAACGACGGCCGCGCTCGTCAGGCCGAGCGCATTGATGAAGCCATCAGCGCCTGGACCGCTGAACACGCCCGCGAACACGTGCTCGACGTGCTGGAGGCGGCTCACGTGCCGTCGGGCTATCCCTATACCGCACGCGATATCGTCAGTGACCCGCACTATCAGGCCCGCGAGATGATCCAGACCATCATCACCGCCGAAGGGCGACAGCTGAAGGTGCCGGGGGTGATGCCCAAGCTCAGCCGCACGCCGGGGCGCATCGACGGCGGCGGGCCGCGACTGGGCCAGCATACGCAAGGCGTGCTCGACGAACTGGGCATCGATGCCGAGACCCAGCGCTCGCTTTTCGAGCGTGGCGTGCTCTATGACATCGACCGACCGGCCCCGGCACCCCGGGAAGGAGGCGAGTAACATGCACCAGCGCGTTTACATTCAGGAGGTTGCGCCGCGCGACGGCCTGCAGATCGAAGAGCGCTTCGTGCCCACGGCCGACAAGATCGCCCTGATTGATGCGCTCTCGGGGACCGGCGTGGCGAAAATCGAGGCCACCTCGTTCACCTCCCCCAAAGCGATTCCCAACCTGGCGGATGCCGGGGAGGTGATGGCCGGCATTACCCGCCATGACAACGTGGACTATGTGGCGCTGGTGCCCAACGAGCGCGGCGTCGAGCGGGCGCTGGCGGCCGGCGCCGATGAGCTCAATCTGGTAATGTCGGCAAGCGACAGCCACGGCCTGGCCAATCTGCGCATGACGCCCTGGCAGTCGCTGGCGCGCTTTCCCGCGATGATCGAGCAGGCGCGTGGCCGTGAGGTCTTTATCAACGCCTCGATCTCGACCGCCTTTGGCTGTCCATTTGATGGCGAGGTGTCTGCCGAGCGCGTCATCGACATCGTCGAGCGGCTGACGGCGCTGGGCATTCGCGGCGTCTCGCTTTGCGACACCACCGGCATGGCCAACCCGGCGCAGGTCGGATCACTCTGTGAGCAGGTGCTCACGCGCTGGCCCGAGCTCTCTATCACGCTACACGTGCACAACACCCGCGGCATGGGGCTGGCCAACGTACTGGCGGCCTGGCAGGCCGGGGTGACGCGCTTTGACGCGGCCCTGGGCGGGCTGGGCGGCTGCCCGTTCGCCCCCGGCGCCAGCGGCAACGTCTGCACCGAGGACATGGTCCACATGTTCGAGGCGATGGGCGTTGATACCGGGGTGGATCTTGATGCCCTGCTGGCCGTCTCTGCCACCCTGCCCGAGCTGGTCGGCCATGACGTGCCGGGCCAGGTGGTCAAGGCCGGGCGCTCGAGCCGTCGCTATCCGCTGCCCGAGCACGTGCGCCAGTCCTGATGCTTTGCGCCCGGGCGTAAAGCGGCCCACACTGCGCCTCTTAAGCTTCAAGCCAGAGAGGCGCTCGCCGTGACATCCCGGGATACGACAACAAAGGCCCTGCCGACCCCCCTGCTGCTTTTGATGGCCGTCGCCACCGGCATTTCGGTGGCCAGCAACTACTACGCCCAGCCGCTTTTGCATACCATCGCCGCCCGGCTCGATCTGACCTGGTCGGGCGCCGGCATTATCGTCACCACCGCACAGCTGGGTTACGCCGCCGGGTTGCTGCTACTGGTGCCGCTGGGGGACATGATCGAGCGTCGCCGGCTGGTGGTCACCATGATGCTGCTGGCAACGCTTGGTCTGGTGGTCAGCGCGCTGTCCACCAATCTGGCCGTGCTGCTTTTGGGCACCGCCATTACCGGGGTGTTCTCGGTGGTCGCCCAGGTGCTGGTGCCCTTTGCGGCCACGCTTGCCGCCCCCGAACAGCGCGGCCGCGCCGTGGGTACGGTCATGAGCGGACTGTTGATCGGTATCCTGCTGGCGCGCACCTTTGCAGGCGTTTTGTCGACGCTGGGCAACTGGCGGCTGGTCTACATGGTGGCCGCGGCGTTGATGCTGATCACCACATTGCTGCTGTGGCGCGCCCTGCCCCGGCTCACCACTCACGCGGGGCTTGGCTATGTGGCGCTGATCCGCTCGGTGGGTACCCTTTTGACGACCCATCCGGCGCTGCGCCTGCGCGCTGCCCTGGGCGCCCTGACCTTTGCGCTGTTTGCCGCCTTCTGGACGCCGGTGGCGTTTCTGCTTTCCTCCCCGCCCTGGCGGTTCAGCGATGCCACCATCGGCCTTCTGGGGCTGCTGGGCGCGGCAGGCGCGCTGGTGGCGCCCTGGGCCGGGCGTCAGGTGGATCGCGGCCGGGCCCGGCTGACCACCACTTCAGGGCTTATCCTGCTGCTGCTGGGCTGGCTGCCACTGCTGGGCGCCGAGCACTCGCTGATGGCCATCGTGGCCGGCGTGCTGGTACTGGATATCGCCGTGCAGCTGGTACACATCACCAACCTCAACATGGTTTATCGCATCGACCCCGACGCCCGGAATCGGCTCAATGCCGCCTACATGGTGAGCTACTTTCTGGGCGGCGCGACCGGCTCGCTGGCCTCGGCCTGGCTGTATGGTCACACCGGCTGGACGGGCGTCGCGGTCTTCGGCATCGCCATCAGCCTGGCGGGGATCGTGATCTGGTGGCGCGGGTATCGCCATGAGGCGAATCTGTTTGCGTAGCCCCACTGCAGACACCTTCACGTCACACCGGGTGAAGGGTCTTTTCCTGACAGGCGTTATTGTGAAATCGCCCCTTCGAATTATCCTTGAGGTAGATGAGCGGCCCGGGACAGGAGATCCCGCCGCCTGCCCTATTCGTCATTACAGGAGCCACCATGACCACACTGCCCATGAACGCCCTGATTGCCGGTGCCAGCGGTATTATCGGCCACGCCGCCGCACGAACCCTCAAGGCCGACGACGCCAGCGTCAAGGGACTGGCCCGCCACGAGGTGGACGGCATGGACACGGTCCGGGTTGATCTGACCGACGCCCGGGGCACGGCGCAGGCCATTGCCCGGGAAGCGGCCGATACAACCCACGTTTTCTATGCGGCCCTCGCCCCGGATGACAGTCTGTCGGTGGAAGCCGAGCGCAACGCCGGGATGCTGGCCAACCTGCTGGACGCCCTGGAGGCTGCTGGGGCGCCGCTTGAGCGGGTCGTGATCTATCAGGGTTTCAAGATTTATGGCATTCATCTGGGCGCCGACGTGCCCACGCCGGCCCGGGAAAGCGACCCCGGTCACATGCCGCCCAATCTCTATCAGGCGCAGGAGGCACAGCTGGCCCGGCGTGCCAAAGACGCCTCGTGGGATTACGTGGCGCTGCGCCCGGATGTCATGGTTGATGGCAATGTCCACGGCAACCCCATGAACATCGCACTGGTGGTGGGCGTGTTTGCCACCCTGTCGAGAGAGCTGGGGCTACCGCTGCGCTTTCCGGGCAGCGAGCAGGCCTATCGTGTATTGATGCAGTTTACCGATGCCGACCTGCTCGGGCGCGCCAGTCTCTGGGCGGCCAGCACCCAGGGCATCGGTGGCGAGGCGTTCAACGTGACCAATGGTGACGTGTTTCGCTGGCAGCGCCTCTGGGAAGATGTGGCCGACTACCTTGGCATGACCACGGCCTCGCCGGTACCGCTGGACCTGCCTGCCCACATGGCCGACAAGGGCGATCTCTGGCGTGATATCGCCCGCCGTCACGATCTGGTCGAACCGGATCTCTCGAAGCTGGTGGGCTGGGACTTTGGCAACTTCATCTTCAATACCGAAACGGACGTCATCTCGGACGTCAACAAGATCCATGATGCCGGCTTTCAGGAGACCGAGGCGGCACGCACGTCGCTGCTGCGCGCACTGGATACCCTGCGCGCCAACCGCATCATTCCCTGAAACATGATCGCGCCTTTAAAAAAAGCCGGCCCGCCAAATGGCGGGCCGGCTTTTTGCCTTCTTCACGGCCGTAAGGCACTACGGCGCGTGAGTACCGGTCATTACTGCGCCGGCTGCTGCTGCGCCTGAGACTGCATGGACTGAAGCTGCTGGTAGAGCTCCGGGTCCATATCGATCAGACGCTGTTCCAGTGCCTTGTCCCGCGAGGCATCGGTACCGATCTGCTGATACTGCTGAACGGACAGGTCATGCTCCTGCAGGGAGTCTTCCGTCTTGCTCTGGAAATCCTGCATCAGCGACTGCGCCTGCTGCTGATCTTCCACGTTCTGGCTGGAGAGATTCTGGATGACCGGAATCATGTCGCGATTGACGTCCAGAAACGAGCGCAGCTCGTCATCATTGTACTGCTCGGACAGTGTGCCAGACTCAACGGGCTGGGGCTGTTGCATCTGTGCCGGTGCCTGCTGCTGGCCCTGCGGGGCGCCCTGGCTGCCGGCCATGGCCATCGGGGCGGCCAGCATACCGGCCGTGATCAGGGCCGCGCCGAGCATCGAAACGGGCTTTTTCATGGTGAACTCCGAAAAAAGAATTTGATTCAATGTACTGTAGTCATCGCAGGGCGTCCAGGAAGTGACGGTCGTCACGGTGTCGAAGGTCATGACGCCACCTCACAGAACGACCGCTCGTTTTTATCTACCCACCCTTTTTCAGGGACCATTGCAGAGAGTGCCCACATGAGCGCAGGACTGATTATTCTCGACCGGGATGGCGTGATTAACGAGGATTCCATCGAGTTCATCAAAAGCCCGGAGCAGTGGCTGGCCTTTCCCCAGGCGCTGGAAGCCATTGCCCGCCTGCATCAGGCCGGCTGGCTTCTGGCCGTGGCCACCAATCAGTCCGGCCTTGCCCGCGGCTACTTCGATGAGGCGACCCTGGAGGCGATGCACGACAGGATGCACCGCGAGGTCGAGGCGGCCGGCGGCCTGATCTCTCATGTCGTGTACTCCCCTCATGGCCCGGACGACGAAAGCGAGACCCGCAAGCCCAAGCCGGGACTTCTGTATCAGATTCGTGATCTGTGTCAGCTTGAGCACCTTGATGAGGCCTGGATGGTCGGTGACAGCCTGCGCGATCTTCAGGCCGGGCAAAGCGCAGGCTGCAAAACGGCGCTGGTGCTGACCGGCAAGGGAGAGATTACCCGGGGCGATCTGGACCAGCTTGAACGTCCCGACGAGGTCGTGATTGCCGACTCCCTGCTGGAGTTTGCCAATCGACTGCTGTCGGACGACCCGACCATGACCGATTCCAGACACTAGCGTCCTGCGGCACCGGCGCACACGACGGGGTGCCGGCGACGCGAGCGCGACGGGCGTCGTTTATACTTGAATCTTCATTTCACGCGGTATTACTCACACGGGTGGCGCAACCATGACAGACACCAGCACGATCAGATCGGACATCGTCATTGTTGGCGGTGGCATTGCAGGACTGGCCATGGCGGCCCGACTGGCGACGCGTACCACGTTCACCGTCACGGTACTCGACAGTGACCGCCCCCCCGAGACGCCGGATGACGCCCTGCAGCTGCGCACCACCTCGCTCAACAGCGCTGCCATGAAGCTGCTGCAGGACGCCGGCGTCATGATTCATCTGTCGTCGCGTTTTCTGACCGACTTCAGTCGGCTCGAAGCTGGCAGCCGCGACGCCCCGAGTGCCCTGAGCTTCAGCGCCGACGACATCGAGCTGGACCGTTTCGGGGTCTTTGTCGAAAACGAGCGCCTGCGCGCGGCACTGTGGCAGACGCTGACCGCGATGCCGCAGGTCACCCTGATCAGCGAAGCACGGCTGTCGTCGCTTCAGCGTCATGACGACCATGTCGATGGTCTGCTTGATGACGGTCGAGCGCTGGACACCCGCTTGATCATCGGTGCCGACGGCGCAAGCTCCCACGTGCGGCATCTGGCCGGTATCAGCAGCCAGCAGCGCGACTACGCCCAGGAGGCCATGATCATCAATGTGCGTCTGGCCGAGTCAGCGGGCCATACCACCTGGCAGATTTTCACCCCCAGCGGGCCGGTCGCGCTGCTGCCGCTGCATGATCGACAGGCCTCCCTGATCTGGTATGACAGCCCGGGACAGATCCAGAAGCGCATGACCATGAGTGATGACGCCCTGCGTGCGGCCATTCTGGAGGCCTTCCCGGCGCGGCTCGGGTCCATCGAGGCCATTATCGAACGCGGGCGTTTCCCGATTCGCCGGCTGCACGCCCAGCGCTATGCGGGCAAGCGTGTCGCGCTGGTCGGCGATGCCGCGCATGTGATTCATCCCATGGCCGGTCAGGGCATCAATCTGGGGCTGGCCGATGTAGTGGCACTGGCCGATGCCCTCGAGCAGGAGAGTGATCCGGGTAACGGCCATGCGCTGAGCCGCTATCAGCGCCGTCAATGGCCGCGTAACGCCGCCATGCTGACCGGCGTCGAGCAGCTTCACCACCTCTTTACCCTGCCCTTTGCACCGCTGCGCTCGCTGGCGGAAAGAAGCCTGAAGGGTGCCGACCGCATGACGCCGGTCAAGCGTTTCATGATGTCGCTGGCCACCGGCCAGCCGTTGGCGAGCGGCAGGGGCCACACCCGCCATGACCCGGGAGAATGACGTTGTTGACGTCCTGACGTTCTGGTTCGAGACCCTGTCACCCAAACAGTGGTTTCGCCGCGATAACGCCCTGGATGCCACCATTGCCAAACGCTTTGGCGCGCTGCTGGAGGCGGCCCGCCAGGACGAGCTTGCCTGTTGGCGTGGCAGTGATCGCGTCAACGACAGTGACCGCGGTCGTCTGGCCGAGATCATCGTCATCGATCAGTTTTCACGCAACGTGTATCGCGGAGACCCGCGCGCCTTCTCGCATGACCCGCAGGCGCTGGTACTGGCGCAGGAAGCCGTGCGTCTGGGATGTGATCAGCGGCTGTCGCTGACACAGCGCCCTTTCCTCTATATGCCCTGGATGCACAGCGAATCCCTGCACATTCATCAGGAGGCCGTGCGGCTGTTTGATCAGCCCGGGCTTGAGCGTCACCTCGAGGTGGAACACCGCCACCTGGCGATTCTCGAACGCTTTGGCCGCTATCCGCACCGCAATTCTGGGCCGCGACAGCACGCCTGAAGAGCTTACCTTTTTGACCACACCCGGCTCATCGTTCTAGATCGATTTAAAACGTCTGGCATTGTTTCACGTGAAACACCGACTCAGGGCACAATCACCAGCCCCGAGTGCTGATTGGGCAGCTTCGGGCGGGTTTCAGGGTCGGGATGGGTCAGCGTATGACGGCGATGGCTCTGAAACCGATAGGCATCCGGATCAGGGCCCTCACGCGGCCCCGCAGACCCATCGACCAGCGTGGTAATGGTGCACTGATCGATATGCGCGATCTCCCCGATGCCCGCTGACTCCAGCTTGTGACAGGCGATGGCCCCCAGCGCCAGATGGCGCGGACGCGGCGACATGATCGCTTCCGGCAGGTCGAGCCTGGCCCTGAACTGCGCTATCAGCGCTTCGCTGACCTGGTAGGCATGAGCGCCGGCCGCCGGCCCCACCACCGCCACCCATTGCGACAGCTCGCCCCACTGCAGCGCCGTGATCTGCTTGAGCATCCTTTCGATGATGCCATCCATCAGCCCGCGCCAGCCGGCATGCAGGACGCCAATATAGCGCCCGCTGCGGTGGGCCAGCAGAATCGGCAGGCAGTCTGCCGTGACAATAGAGACGGGAACGCCCGGCCGGTCGGTCACAAAGCCATCGGCGTGACCGCACGCCTGCCCGGGGGTTTCAACCGTCACAATGCGCGTGCCATGCACCTGCTGTTTGTAAGGCCGCGCCGTTTCAAATTCGACAAGGACCTCGGGAGTCAGCATTTGCCGATGACCAAAACCGTGGGCAATCGAGGGGATGGCGGACAGCAGGCAGGACTGAATCATGAATGGGGCTCCAGTGACGCGAATGCCCCTATTGTAGGCCCGTGTAGGCCCGGCCGGCCTGACGCCACCCCGAATCACAAACAAAAAAAAGCCTGCCAGGGGATGGCAGGCGACAAGAATATTTCTTGCAAGGGATCATTCAAGGGAACACTGACTTTGAGTCGTCCTATGGGGAAGAGTTCCCGATACAGGCAAAAAATTTTCGATGATCACCATCGATTTTGATAGCGGGCTAATGGCCTTGGCCTGTGCCAGACTCATGACATCTGTTGGACCCGACCTTCAAAGGAAAACCGCAATGCCCTCCCCTCGTCTTTTTGAACCCCTGAAGCTTGGCAATCTTGAACTGCCCAATCGCATTCTGATCGCGCCGATGTGTCAGTACTCGGCACAGGACGGCAATGCCACCGACTGGCATACCATCCATCTCGGCCATCTGGCGCTCTCGGGCGCCGGCCTGTTGATTCTGGAAGCCACGGCAGTGTCGCCGGAAGGCCGTATCAGCCCTGACGACCTGGGGCTCTGGAACGATGACAACGAACAGGCGCTGAAGCAGACGCTGGACGCCGTACGCAGGAATTCGGACATGGCACTGGGTATCCAGCTCGGTCATGCCGGTCGCAAGGCCTCCGCGCATGTGCCGTGGGAAGGCGGGGCACAGATCGCGCCTGACGAGCCGCGCGGCTGGCAGACCGTGGCCCCTTCAAACGTTGCCTACAGCGAAGAAGAAAACGCCCCGCACGCCCTCTCCCTTGATGAGATTCAGGAGGTTCGCGAGCAGTTCAGGCGCGCCGCCGAGCGCTCGGCGCGTCTGGGCATCGAGGCGATCGAGATTCACGCTGCCCACGGCTATCTGCTGCACCAGTTCCTCTCGCCGCTGTCCAATCAGCGCAGTGATCAGTACGGCGGCAGTCTGGAAAACCGCATGCGCCTGACGCTCGAGATCTTTGATGGCGTTCGGGACGTCTTCCCGCAGGAGCGCCCGGTGGGGATACGCATCTCCGCCACGGACTGGGCGGACGGCGGTTGGAGCATTGAGGAGAGCCAGGCACTGGCGAAAGAACTGGATGCCCGGGGCTGCTGCTTCATCCACGTCTCCAGTGGCGGGCTGACCTCAAACCAGCAGATTCCGGTCGGCCCGAGCTATCAGGTGCCGCTGGCGCGCGCCATCGGTGAGGTCGTAACCATGCCGACCATTGCCGTGGGGATGATCACCGAGCCGGAACAGGCAGAAGCCATTGTGGCCACCGGTGATGCCGATGCGATCGCTCTGGCCAGAACCATGCTGTATAACCCGCGTTGGCCATGGCATGCCGCCGCCGCGCTGGGCGCGCAGGTGACAGCGCCGAATCAGTATCTGCGCTCACAGCCGCATCAGTACAAGGATCTGTTTTTGAATCAGTAGAGTTATAAAAAGAGGCTACCCTGTAGCCTCTTTCAAATATCATTGCGCCACTTCATCACCCATGCTTTCTAAAACAATATTATTCAAGTCTTCAGCGGTATAACTTACCTGCTTTTTAAACTCACTCATGATCCCCAGGAACGCAGGCGACATGGTGGCTAAAGTAGTACGTGTATTTAAGTAATGCGCTGCACGAATGCCGCAAACATCATGATCTTCACTAACTTTCTTGACCTGTAGACCCATGATCGACAACAAACGGGCAAAATTTGTTTCTAAAAAGCAGATCATGTGAGGTCGATCAAGTATGTCGAGCAACACAGCCACATAGGCATACAACCCTGGAGTGATTAACCTGTTTGTCATGGTGCTGGAAGAGGACTTTCTAAAATCATTAGCGACAACTATACGAGAAACCTCACATATTTTTTCACGCGAGATAGATGAAACATCTATCTCGTCATTATAGAGATTCATACCACAATGATCTTCTACTGGAAGTTTCTCATATCGTGACGCCACGGGTAAGACTATTCGAGTGCATCCTGCTATTCTTCCTGTATGCCTGCAGATAACAGCTAGAGGAATAGCATGATTATCATGTAAATCTTTTTCCTGGCCGTCTAATAACGATTCTGAAAGCTTATAACCCAACTCTTGTAAAAAAACCTTATACCTTAAACTATAAACAGAAAATCTGTCCTCATTGGACGATGCAACCCTTACTTCAAAATCAAGAAAAAACCTTTCTACGATATCCATAACACTCTCATATGACTTCATCTGAAATTATATTTCTCTCAGGGCGCCCTAAATAATAACCTTGCGCATAAGTAACCCCATATGAATCCAATATACTAAGCATATCTTTATTATCGACAAACTCTGCAATAACTAACTTTCCAAAACCATGAGCAATATCAGCAATTGATTTGACGATCAACCGATCCTTATCGTCACGCAACATATTTTGAACGAATGACCCGTCAATTTTTATATAATTTGATGGCAATTGATCGAGATAATGAAAACTGCTGAAACCTACCCCAAAGTCATCCAGTGCTATTTGACAGCCCAGTTCACTAATCTCCTGAAGCACATTCCTTGCGGCAGCCAGATCGGCAACTGCCGCTGTCTCCGTAATTTCGACAATAATGCGAGAAGGGCAAACGCCATTATTTTTTATCTCGTTTTCGAGAAAGTGTTTAATGGATTCGTCATGCAGGGATTGACCTGAAAGATTAATAGCAAGACTAATTTGCTTATCTTTGAAAACGCTCAGCAAGGTAATGGCCTCCCTGACAACCCAGCGATCTATCTCGACAATCAATCCAAAACGCTCTGCCACGGGTATAAAGGCACCCGGCATATGAAGCGTACCATTCTCATCCTGCATTCTTAGCAGAACTTCATAATGTTTCACGCTGAAGTCATCGATACGAACAATTGGCTGAAACATCAGCATGAACCGGTCGGCAGCCAGTGAGGAACGGATAAGCTCGACCCAGTAGGCCCTTTCCTGCAGCTGTTCTCTGGATTCATGTATAGAGGAAAGCAGATGCCATTTTTGCGTACTCTTTTCCTTGGCCTTGTACATGGCAAGATCAGCACTGGCCATCAGGTCCGTCTCGTTATCCCCATGCTCGGGATACAGTGCAATGCCGATACTCGCCATGGCTCGATGATGACGCCCGCCTTCCGAAAACAGGATCCCTTCAAGCCTCTCATGAACTTTTTCTGCGACGCCCACAGCCTCCTGCGCACCAGCCGCTTCCAGAAGAATGGAAAATTCGTCCCCCCCCTGGCGGGCCACGATGCACTCTCCGGCAAGCTCACTACTCAGGGCATCTGCCACCAGACGTAACAGCTGATCACCGGCATGATGGCCTCCCAGCTCATTAACCATTTTGAATTGATCAAGGTCCAGATACAGCACGGCGCCGTAAGCACCCCGTCCGATAACAGCTTCGAGCGATTGCTGGAAAAAACGTCGGTTATAAAGAGAGGTTAATGGATCACGATGTGCCAGCCATTCCAGCTGCTGCTCGGCTTTCTTGCGCGCCGAGATATCAAGACCGACGGAGATGCGTTGAGCGGTTCTATCGTTGCCACCCATGGCCGTGTGGACCCAGGTAATGATCTTTTCTTCATGTCGTGCCCCTCTAACAACACTTTCATGCTGTCCGGTCGAGTGATTTAACGTTCGAGCATGATGATGAAAGATATCCCTGAATCGTTGCCCGACAAGCTGGTCCTTTTCCATACCCAGCACTTCAAGCGCATATTGATTTACCAGCGTAATACGCCCATCGCTGTCCTGAGTAAAAATAAGCACATGGGCCGTATTCAAAAGACCGGTGATGAAGTCTCTTTCATGAGAGAGCTCTACAAGCCTTTCATTCAGCTGCCTGCCCTTTAGATCGACTTCTCCTTCGAGTATTTCCAGCTGATTGGCCAGTTTCTGAGTCGTCTGCCCCAACACATCGATTTCATCGTGCCATAATCCATTTTTCGTGTTCGCATGCTGACGAATCTTTTCAAAGCCGCCCTGAGCCAATACTGGCAACAGGTACGTAAGACGCCTTAGCCTCGCCATGGGACGCCACATGATTCCAAAAAGTAAAATTTCAGCGATTAACCATCCACTCAGTGCAATCAACAATGTATAGCTCGTTGTGCGGTTGATATTGCTGATCTGGTCACTAACATCCGAGGTTAATATAAAATAACCCTTGCTACTTTCTTCTTCGGCCTCGATGGGCATGGCCAATAGCTCGTAGAAGCGATCATCATGTTTGATGATTCGGGGGTCCCCCAAAAGATCATCAAAAGGAAACTTGTTTACTGCTGATTTTAAAAGCGCCAGAGTAGACTGCTCTCTGGTAATGGCGGTCACCGTCATTGACCAGTCAAAGAGATAATGGTCGTCTACCGTATTTTTTTCATCGTTGTTCAGCACAAGCGCGATATTGCCGCCGGCATTTTGCAATGTATAAAGAGCGATATCGGCAAGCGGCCTTGCCACCATGACAATGCCCACACTTTCCCCATCCAGAAGGATGGGGACAATGGCATACTGCCTGCAGGACTGGCGACAAAACACCTTGTTTTCAGGTATTTCATTATCGCCGACATTCTTTATCCACCGGGCAACAATATCGTCATTAATATCCGGCTGGGCTTGCCCCATGTGCAGGAAAACGCTCCCATCGGTATTGAATACCGTCACTTCTTCAAGGCCACTTCCCAATTGCAGGGTAGGCCATTGAGATTCAAGAACTTCTTCGCCGGCTGCGACGTTCTGGCTGACCAGCGAATCACCCAGGCTTTCTGAGGCGGCCACAATACTGGCAAGTTGTCGCAGGTCGTTGCTGTCGCGTTCGATCGACACATCAATTTCTTTGATCTGTCGCTCATAGTTATTGTTCTGCATGACCTGAAACTGACGGGTCATATTAAGATGGCTGACAAAGGTAAAGACAGAAGACAGTCCCAATAACACCAGACTGGTCAAAAATATGGCGCGCCATTTAAGACTGAAAAACTTCTGCTTCATGTCTGCGATCCGGCCTCTTTTGAAATATTTCAGCAACTAGAATAAAAAAGAAGCCTGAAACATCAGCATATCCCAATGTCTTTCGAGATCTTCACTTTTGTTATCCGAAGGCGGGATCCAGCCTGTTCCATCAATATTGTGATATTCAGCAGATAACAGAAGACTGGGCCGCGGCTGCCATTTGAGCCCCAGTGTCAGGTCCCTGGCAAACCTTGAGTGGGCAGGACCTCGATTATCATTTTCGTATTGTTTTCCGCTACGGTCATGCCAGTCATTGGCCATGACGTCGTAGCGTACCAACCAACGCCAATCCGCGAACAACCGGCGGTCATATTGTAGATACCAGCTATCTCCAATCACGCTTTGATTTAAATCGGCTATATCAAGCCCGCTGATTTTTCTCTTCCTAAGCGCATACTCTGCCGTCAGGCTCCAGTCCGCACTATTATATTGCGCTGACAAGGCAATCGGTTGAAATTTGAATTTTCCATCACCAACCTCATCGACGCCAGAGTTGAAGTTTGCATTTACATCAGCAGCACTAAATGCAAAAACCATTCTTCCGCCATCATGCTCGTATCGAATCTGAGCTAATGTGGAAAATCTTCCATTCATTGATACCGATAGATCATTACTGGGAAGACTCAAAGCGGATTCTGCATCACCATTTAAATTTGGTTTCCCACCTTCTATGGCAAAATAAACAATACCATTTCTTAACCTTTCTTCGTTATAGAAGAGGACACCATCGGATGCCAAACCAAAAGATCTGGTTCTATCAAAGTAAATGGACTGGGGAAGTAATATACTGGGGCGCGTAAATGCAATATCCCTGGTTTGGTTATATATGCCAAACGGATGCTTTATTCTTCCGACCTGAATTCCGGAAACTCGAGAGTCATTGGCAAACAACTGATAATCCAGCAGGCCATAATCAAGACGCGGCTCATAGCTGCTGTTGTCGTCGCCGGCGCGACGGCTCAGCACCTGGGCTGAGACCAGCAGATTATTGGTCGGGCGCATGGACACGTTGGCCCCGATTTCCGTGTACTCAAGGCTGCCGGCATCCCGGCTGCTGGGACCGAAAAAGTCGTTGTGCCGGCTGATGATCAGCGCCTGGCTCAGAAAACCATGGGCCTGCACGGTATCGAAAACATCGGCATGAGCAGGCGTCACGCTGCCGGACATCGTGACGACCGACAGTGCTGCGATATACAGGTAACGCCTGGGCTGATTACTCCACTGCGAAAACGCTGACGCTATCATCCACGGCTCCTTTTTCCAGATAGCCCAGCCCGCCCGGTGTACTGGCCACACGTTGTCGCATCTCTTCAATCGAACCAACTTCATTGGGTGCCTGTCCCGTGCCGGAAAACACCAGCCGGTCCCAGGAAAGGCGCAGCTGATGGGGGTAAACGCCAAGAATTTCCTTGGTAAAGCGCTCATGCAAAGGGTGTTTGTCCGGCAACACGAAGACATGAGCGGCCTCGCCATTGGGCAGCGTACGCTGGCGCATGGCAAAGATGGCGCGCACGGTTTCCCGGGTCATGTTGCCAGGATTCGCCGATGGGTTGGCGATCAGCACCACTGACTCATGGGCATGCGCCGCCTGGCCGCCCCAGAGCAGCAGCATGACGATCGATACAAGTACCTTCATGCCTCTCGGCATTCTTCAGGCTCCCTGCCCCTGCCAGAAAAAAGCCACTTTCAGCTACCTGCGGCAGCATGAGTCGGCGCGTCTCGTCAGCGGTGTCTGACAAAAGACGACCATCATGCCTGCACCCCGGCAGCATCAAATGCTCAAGAAGCAACTATTCATCCGTGCATATCATCATCAAACCGACTTTCAACCGATCAACCTGCCGTCAGGACGGATAAAAGAACGATCGCGTCGGCCCGCCCTGTATTGATGCCTTTTCATTATTCTTTTACGAGATAGTACCGCTTACATTAGAAAGATATATGTGCAGATTGGGTGATTGGTACCGTACTTTTCACCTAATCCCCAAAAAGTTAATTATGATTAGTCTTTAATCTTTTTATTATCAATGGTTCAGCTTTCATCATTGATTGGTCTGACCGGTAAACTATCGGCCATCGCCGGGAAAGCGTTCGAGTAACGAGCAGGAAATAGTGAGGGGGGATAAAAAAATCGCCCCGGGCAGGGGGCGATTTTTAGACTGGGCAGGTGCGATAACCCGACATCGGTAGCGGGCAATCCTTAACGGCGACGTGCGTAATGGTTTTCCTGCTGCTCCTGACGCTGCTTGGCCTCAATGGTCAGCGTGGCCGTCGGGCGCAGCAGCAGGCGCTTGAGCCCGATGGGCTCACCGGTCTCTTCACAAAAGCCATAATCGCCTTCATCAATGCGATCGAGCGTAGCGTTGATCTTGCGCCACAGGCGCGTTTCACGATCAGCCTGACGCAGGGTATAGCGCAGCTCCTCTTCACTGGCGGCGCGGTCGCTGTCATCACCGCTGCTTTCTGCCATGCCGATGCTGCCGCGCATCTCTTCGAGCGTCTCTTCAACTTCCTTGCGCTCTTTCAGCAGCAGCTGCCGGAAATATTCCAGCTGCGCATCGTTCATGTAGTCCTCAGCCGGCATGGCAAGAAGCTCTTGTTCGTTGGCAGGGGTATTGACTGTCATGATGCTTCGCCTCACTGAGTCCATTCAAAAAAGCGTTCTAACATAGCAGAAAACCGACACATCAGTGCAAGTATGGCCTGTTGTTCAAATTCAACCCAGTCCGCCGCCGTCGTCGGGTACCCTGTCCATCACGCCCTCACCCACAGGAGAAGACATGACCACCATGGATGATATCAGCGCCGCATCAAAGGACCCTCGCCATTACAGCCCGGCGGCGCAGCGCAATCGGGGGCCGCTGCTGGAAGTGCTGAAGGCGCATCTTGTGAGGGACTCGCGCGTACTGGAAATTGCCAGCGGCAGCGGCGAACACATCGTGCACTTTGCGCGCCACATGCCCGAACACGAATTCACCCCCAGCGATGCGCACCCCGCTGCGCTGGCCTCGATCAAGGCCTGGCGAGACGTGCTCCTTCATGAGGCGCCTGACGCCCGGCTGCATGCACCGCTGGCACTGGATGTCGGCCAGCACCCCTGGCCGCTGGCGGCTCAGAGCGTCGATGCCCTGCTCTGCTTCAACATGATCCATATCTCGCCATGGCAGGCCACGCTGGATCTGTTCGACGGCGCCGCACGGCATCTGACCCCGCAGGGGTGGCTGCTGCTATACGGCCCGTTCAGCCGCAACGGCGTGCATTACGCCGAAAGCAACGCCGCCTTTCATCAAAGCCTCAAGGCGCGCGATTGCCGTTGGGGCGTGCGGGATCTGGAACAGGAAGTGCTGCCGGCCGCCCGGGAAGCGGGGCTGGTACCGGCCGACATTATCGACATGCCGGCCAACAATCTTTGCATCCGGCTTTCCCGAGTGAAATAACGCAGATTGGTCTATTGCGATCTGTTCTATCGCGACCCGGTCTATTGCGACTCGCGCACCCGCTCAAGGGCATCACTGGAGATATAGCCGTGCTCATGGGCGTGTTCGGCCATGGTCAGACTGTCGGAGGCCAGCACCAGCGAGCACTCGTGGTTCTGTTCCTTGTCGATCTGGGCCGACAGGGCCTCAATGGCCTGCTGACGGTCGGCATCGTTGCTGACATCACGGATGTAGACCGTGCGAATGCGACCGGGATAGTCACGCACGATATCGGTATAGACCTCGGGGTCGTGCTGGCCACTGTCGCCGATCAACACAAAGGGCAGCGGATCATAGAGCTCGAGCATGGTCTCGATCAGCTCGCGCTTGTGATCTTCCGCCTTGCGCGGCAGCGGATGCTGAACCGTCAGCCCCCATTCGCGCAGAAACAGGATCGGCCCGACCGGAATGCGATTGAGCCGGAAAAACGCCTCCAGCATCTCATAGATGCTCCAGGGCGCCCGCGAGACGTACAAAAGCGGACGCTGGCAGTGCTGATCACCGTCGCCGACGTGAAACCCGCGATAGAGCGCCGCCACGCCGGGAAAGGCCATGCGCTGCTCGGCGCGCGCAATGAAGAGGTGATACATCATCTTCAGCTTGTTGGCGACACCGGTATACATCACCGTATCGTCGATATCGCTGATGACGGCAAAATCGATATCGGCCGGCGGAATGTAGATATCCGCGACGGCCTCACCCCCTGCACCGTCGTTGGCACGTGAACTCTTGTGATCCTTGCTTGGCGACAGAATGCGCAGATGCGCCTCATGCCAGATGCGATCCCCCGGCAGGGGCGTTTCGAGCTGAATATGGGCGTTGAAATAACCATCCCGGTCGGTGGTCACCGTGATTGTCTGATCACCCAGCTGGATCTGGACATCGATATACTTGATGCCCCAGCGCACGGTACGTCGCACGATATCAGCCAGATCACGGCGCCATGACCCTTCGGGGAGGTCCAGATTAAAGCCGGGCTGGCGAAAGACCCGGCCCATCAAGAACACTTCCCGATGGGTGCCGTAGCCGCGGTAGGTATGAATCAGCCTGCCGCCATGGACCTTTTCCGACTTGGCCGGGCGCGCCACAACGTGAAGCAGCTTCTTGAGTCCCTTGAGCAGGGCAGCGATGGAGCGACGTGGCATTGAGCTTGACCCGGTAAAAGACATCGTTTCCCACAAATGGCGAGATGAAAAAGCCGTTTTGTTGCGTAATGCTTAAGAGTAGTCGCACCGCCTGCCCCTGTCGCCCGCGCCATGACAGGTACCGGCCCGCCGCCGGCCATCTCTGTCATCCTTCCCGGTCAGCGCGGTGGCGTTGAATACTCATCACCCCCAGCGCCGAAAGCCCACAGCCACAGGCCAGATAGACCGCCACCGGCAGCCAGCTGCCGCCCGCCATGTTCACCAGCGCCGCGGCAATGAACGGCGTAAAGCCACCGCCCACCACGCTTGCCACCTGATAGCCCACGCCGGCGCCGCTGTAGCGATAGGCCGTGCCGAACAGTTCGGCAAACATGGGCTGCTGCACACTGACTACCATATCGTGCGCCATGTTGGCCAGCATCACGGCAAAGAACACGATCCAGACAATCGAGCGTGCCTCCAGCGCCATGAAAAAGGGAAAGGCACACAGCACGCCGATAAGAGCACCCACCATATACACCCGACGCCGGCCGAAGCTGTCCGCCAGAATCGCAAACAGCGGAATGGTGACACAGCTGATGGCGCCGACCAGCAGGCCGATATTGAGAAAGAGCTCGCGGGAAAGCCCCAGATGACTGGTGGAATAGCTCAACGCAAAGGTGGTCACGATATACATCGTGAAAAGCTCGGCCAGACGCAGCGCAATGATCTGTAAAAACGCCTTCGGATGCCGGCTCAACGCCTCGAGCACCGGCAGGCGCGCCGGCGCCTGCGCCCTGTGCTCGACGGCCTCCTTGAACTCGGGCGACTCCTCAAGCCCCGCGCGCACCCAGAAGGCAATCGCCACCAGCAGGATCGAGAACACGAACGGCAACCGCCAGCCCCAGCTCTGAAAGGCAGCATCGTCCAGATAGTGGCTTAGAAGCGACACGCTGCCGGTGGCCAGAATCAGCCCGACACCGTAGCCCACCTGCACGCCACTGCTGTAAAACGCTCGCCGGTGGCGTGGAGCACTCTCGACGGCCATCAACGCGGCACCGCCCCACTCGCCGCCCACGGCAAAGCCCTGCAGCGCGCGCAGGATGACCAGCAGTATCGGCGCCCAGACGCCAATGCTGGCATAGGTCGGCAGCAGCCCGATCAGTGCCGTGGAGACCCCCATCAGCATCACGGTGAGCACCAGCATGCGCTTGCGCCCCAGCCGATCGCCGAAATGACCGAACACGATGCCGCCGAGCGGGCGAAACAGAAACCCCACCCCGAAGGTGGCCAGCGCCGCCAGCGTGCCGGCGGCCGGGCTGACGTTGGGAAAAAACTGCGAATTGAAGACCAGCGCCGCCACGATCCCGTAGAGCAGAAAGTCGTACCAGTCGACCACTGCTCCGACAAAACTGCCCAGCGCTGCCCGCCGCGCCTGCTGCTCATGGGTCAGCATTCCCGAATGCCGCTCTGCACGCATGCTCACGCCTCTTTTATTGGTCGCTCAATGAAGGTCAGCGACAATGCCACTGCCGACCAGGAGCGTCCACCGCTGCGTGGGCATAAAAAAACCGCCTGCCGGAGCAGACGGTCTTTTACATCGCGAACGCGGTATGACGGACGATCAGCGGTTGCCGCTGTTGTCCGCCGAGCCGGCACCGCTGCTGCGACGACGGCGACGCGCCGGGCGTGCCTGCTCGTTGCTACCAGTGCTGCCGGTACTGCCACCGCTGCGCGAGCGATTGTTTGATCCACTGCGACCGTTACCGCCGCCGTTGCGCGCGCCACCGCCGTTGTTGCGCGCCTGGCCGCTGCCCTGACGACGCTGACCGCCGCCCGGGCGCTGCTCCCGCTCATCCGGCGTTTCCGGCACCGCACGCGTAAAGTCAAAGCCCTCGGCACTGGCCTGCGGAATGGTGCGACCGATCAGCTTCTCGATCTGCTTGAGCTGACCGCGCTCATCGGGCATGACCAGCGACACCGCCTGCCCGCTGGCGCCGGCACGGCCGGTACGACCGATGCGGTGGACATAGTCGGACGGCGTCTTGGGCAGCTCGAAGTTGACCACATTGGGCAGCTCGGAGATGTCGATGCCGCGCGCGGCCACATCGGTGGCCACCATCACCTGTACTTCCCCGTTTTTGAAGCCGGACAGCGCTGCGGTACGAGCGTTCTGGCTCTTGTTGCCATGAATGGCCGCCGCCGTGATGCCGGCCTTTTGCAGGTGCTGGGTCACCCGGTTGGCCATGTGCTTGGTAGCCGTAAAGACCAGCGCCTGGGACCACTGATGATGGGTGATCAGATGGGTCAAAAGCGCCATGCGCTGAGGCTTTTCAACCATGTAGACCGACTGATCGACGCTCTCGGCCGCCGTATTGCGCGGTGCCACGTCGATGCTGACCGGGTTGTTCAAAAGCGTCCCGGCCAGCTCGCGAATCTCTTTTGAAAAGGTCGCGGAGAACAGCAGGTTCTGACGCTGTCTGGGCATCAGACGCAGGATTTTCTTGATGTCGTGAATAAAGCCCATGTCCAGCATGCGGTCGGCTTCATCCAGCACCAGGGTCTCGACCTGATCCAGACGTACGGCCTTTTGACCGACCAGATCCAGCAGGCGGCCCGGGCAGGCGACGAGAATATCCACCCCGTCACGCAGTCGCGTGATCTGCGGATTGACCTTGACGCCGCCGTAGACCACATCGCTTTTCAGACGCGGGTTGAGGTGGACGCCGTACTTCTCGACCGACTCCCCGATCTGGGCGGCCAGCTCGCGGGTCGGGGTCAGGATCAGGGCGCGCACCGGGCGCTTGTGGCCCTGAGGCTCGCGCGACAATCGCTCCAGAATCGGCAGGGTAAAGCCTGCGGTCTTGCCGGTACCGGTCTGGGCCGCCGCCAGCACATCGCGACCCTCCAGACACGCCGGAATGGCCTTGGACTGAATGGGAGAAGGTGTCTGGTAGCCAGCATCTTCAAGAGCACGCAAAAGCTCGGGCGACAGCCCAAGTTGGGAAAATGACATCGACAGGTTGTCTCATGGCGCTATCGGATACTGGCGTCTTCTTCGCGAGAGCGACAGCGCCGTGACAGCGCAGGGGGAATTTCAAATGACGGAGGCAGGCCAACGGCCTGCCCGTGCGAAGAGGAGCGCCAACATAGGGGATTTGCGCCCCGATTGCCAGCGTTATCGTGATTCCCCCGTGTCGTTACCGGGTCCTTCTGGCCCGTGCAAGCTCCTCGGCGGTCTCAAAACGCAGCCCCCAGCCGGTGGCGGCAGCAAACAGCATGATCACCAGCAAAAACCAGCCGTGGAAGACAAACGGGAAGACCTCGGTGGGTGCCACGACCGGCAGCCATTCATACTGGCCCTGCATCGCCGTGATCGTGCCCCAGCCCAGCAGCACCGGCGCGCCCCACGGGAAGATATAGCCCAGCGCCGAGGTCACGGCATCGAGCATGTTGGCCCGACGATAGCGATGAATGCGGTACTTCTCGCCCAGCTCACGCACGAAAGGCGCTGCGGCAATCTCGGCCGCCGTATTGATGGTGATCGCCGAGTTCAAAAGCGCCACGATCCCCCAGATGGCAAGCTCCGCGCGGCGCACGGAGTCTCCGATCCAGCGCATCAGGGCTTTCGTGACAGCGCTCATGGTGCCGCCGAGCCTGAGCAGATGCGCCGTGGCAACGATGAGAAGAATCAAAATCGCCATGTTGACGTAGCCGCTGACGCCATCCACCAGCGCCCCGGTCACCACGGTGTCGCTGTCCGGATCAAAGGCCATGATCTCGCCCGGGGCGGCCAGACCTGCCGCCACGATCATGATGGATGCCGCCACGATCCCCCAGGTTAATGAGGTGATCAGGTGATGACCGCGCAGGGCCAGCACCAGCACCAGTGCAAAGGGAATCAGCATCAACAGGCCGGTCGGGTCGGTCTGTTCCATCATCGCGTTCAGCGCGTCCTGGTTGCCGGTCGCGTCACTGCTGGCGTTGCCCAGCAGCACAAACAGCACCAGTGAGGGCACGGCCGCCATGATCGAGTACTTGAAGCGGCTTTTCACCACGCCCGGCACATCCGCGTCCTGGGTGGTGGCGGAAACAATGGTGGTGTCCGATACCGGGGCGAGGTTATCGCCAAAGATGGCACCGGCCAGAATGGCGCCGAACAGCACCACCGGATCACAGCCCAGCGCCACGCCGGCGGGGTACATCAGCGTACTAAAGGCCACCGTGGTGCCATAGCCGGTCCCCACGGCGGTAGAAAACACCGCGGCCAGCACGAAGGTGATTCCCACAAAGGCGCCGCCACTGGCTCCCGAAATGCCGCCCAGCCAGACCAGACCTTCCACCAGACCGCCGGTCTGCAGCACCTGGGCGAGCATGCCGGCATAGAACCAGGCCACCACGGCGACCACCCCGATGGGCTGGGCCATGCCGCTGAAAAGCCCCTGGGCATACGCCTCCCAGCGGCTCTTGCAAAACAAAAGGCCCAGCGTCAAACCAAACAGACAGCCCATGACCAGGCCGATTTCGGAGGAGAGCCCCAGCACGCTGGTGATAATCGCCCAGCCGACAAAAAAGATCAGCGGTATGGCAGCGCCCAGCGCGCCAAGGCGAAAATTCAGGGTCGGTTCTTCCGGGGAGGAGGTCGTTGTGCGGTTATCCGGTATGTCGGTCATGCCGTCTCTTCTATCGTCGTCTGAAAACGTAGGGGCGCAGAGTATTCATCGCCTCCGAACGCCGGGCGCCCGGCAGCAGCCCGACGGGATCATCCTGTTTCCGGAGGCGTTGTGTGATCACCGGAAGTGTGACCGGATCAAACAGACGGGACAACCGCCCTGGACCAATGGGTGGGGGATGCACGCACAGGCGTGCGCTGCGCTAAGCTCTCGACAGGCCATTTCACAAGGGAGCACCCTCGATTGACCCTGCCACACCACAACCGACGCCGCATCGCCACGCTCTGTTTGATCGGCGCACTGATGTTGTACGTCGTCAGCGCCTGGTATCAGGCCCGCTTCCCGGCGCTTGAGTACGTTTCGGCCTTTGCCGAGGCGGCCATGATCGGCGGCATCGCCGACTGGTTCGCCGTGACCGCGCTCTTTCGCCATCCACTGGGGCTGAAAATCCCCCATACGGCGATCATTCCACGTAACCGGGCTCGGCTGGGCAGGAGCCTGTCGGGGTTTATCCGCGAGAACTTTCTGTCTGAAGCCTACGTGCGCGACAGCGTCCGGCGCTTTGACGTGGCCGGCGCGCTGGTGAGCTGGCTGTCACGCCCCGAGCGGCGCGCCATGGTCGCCGAGCGACTGACCCAGGCCATGAGCACATCGCTGTCGGCGGTGCGCCAGAGTGCGGCGCGGGATTTTCTCACCCGCACTTTGCGCCACCATCTGGGCCGCATCAATACGGCCCGGCTGATGGGCAGCGCCCTGAACGTGCTGGCCGCCGAAGGGCGCCATCAGGTGGTGCTGGATGATGCACTGGCCCGGCTTTCGCGCTGGCTGGAGGTCGAAGACAATCAGGAACGGGTCAAGTATTTCATTACCGGCACCGTCTTCAAGCTCTTCAACCCGCGGGTAATGGGGCGCGAGATCAGCATGCACCGTCTGGCCGGCTGGATGATCAACGAGCGCGTTGTCGAGCAGACTTCGCGATTGATCAGTGAGGTCAGCGAGGACCCCGACCACCCGCTGCGTCACCATCTGGATCGACAGTTCGCCGACTTCATCAAGCGCGTTCGCCATGACCCGACCTTTTCACAGCGGCTTGACCGGTTGCGCGACGACCTGCTCGATAATGATCGTCTCAGCGACTATGTCACCGGCGTCTGGGAAGAACTCATGGACTGGCTGGCGCACGACCTGGAAGCCAGTGATTCGCAGTCACGGGCCTGGATTGAGCATTTCATCGAGTATTACGCCCGCACGCTCGAACAGGACGCCCCGGCACGCGAGTGGCTCAACGACCAGGCCGTGACGCTGCTGCCCGCGCTGGTCGAACGCAACGGCCCGCGCGTCGATGCCTATATCCAGCGCTACCTGGACAGCCTGGACAGTGACGAGATCGTCGCCCAGATCGAGAAGAACGTCGGCAACGACCTGCAATTCATCCGCATCAACGGCACGCTGGTCGGCGGGCTGATCGGACTGGTCATTCACGCCCTGACCCAGCTGGTGCTGACGCTCCAGGTCGGGGCGTAAAACGCCGGACACACTATTCGAGCGTAACAAACACCGAGCGACGCGGCTGGCCATTTACGGCGCGGCTCACATGGCCGCGCCCGGTGGTGTCCTCGCACAGCAGGATATCGCCGGTGCTCAGGCGCCTTGTTTCACCACTGCTCACGGTGACGTCCACGCTACCGTCCAGCATCAGGATGTACTGGCGTTGCGGCGCGTTGTGCCAGTCGTGGGCATAATCCGGAGCCGTTTCACGAAACACCAGGCCGGTCTCGGCAGGCGAACCTGTGCCGTTCATGCCTGAAGGTGTGTCATGACCTGCGACTTTCAGCATCATTACGGTGCTGGCCTGTCGCTGCCGTAGATGTTTCACGTGAAACACCAATGTCGCGGGGCGACCGTTGCTTTTCCATGAACGGCATATGACCTGTCATAGTTTTGATCTCTACTCTGCGATAGGACTAAACCATGAGGATACCGTGGTACCTTTCGCATCCGGGGCCGCTCGTGGCCGGCGCCTGATACGACCCGGACAGGATGTCAAAAAGAGGAGAAAGGCATGTCAGATAGAGATAACGAACTGACCAATCGACAGGGTCATCCTGTCACCAACAATCAGTCCCAGCGCACGGTCGGCAGCCGCGGACCGGCGACGCTTGAAAACTATCAGTTTCTGGAAAAGATCAGCCATTTTGACCGTGAGCGTATCCCCGAGCGTGTCGTACACGCCCGTGGCTTTCTCGCTTACGGTGAGTTCGAAGCCACCGGCATGATCGGTGATGAGCCAGCATCAAAGTACACCCGCGCGAAACTCTTTCAGGATGCCGGCAAGAAAACCGATCTGGCGCTGCGCTTTTCCACCGTCATCGGTGGCCGTGACTCCTCGGAAGCCGCTCGCGACCCGCGTGGCTTTGCCGTGAAGTTCTATACCGAAGACGGCAACTGGGACCTGGTCGGCAACAACCTGCCGGTGTTCTTTATCCGTGATGCGATCAAGTTCCCGGACGTGATCCACTCGCTCAAGCCCGACCCGGTGACCTTTCGTCAGGAGCCCAACCGCATCTTCGACTTCATGAGCCAGACGCCTGAAGCGATGCACATGCTGACGCACCTGTTCAGCCCGCGCGGTATTCCGGCCTCCTATCGTCATCAGGAAGGCTTCGGGGTCAACACCTACAAGATGGTCAACGCCCGGGGCGAGACCTGCCTGGTCAAGTACCACTTCCACCCGCAGTGCGGCGTGGCCAGCCTGACCGCGGCTGAAGCCGCGAAGGTGCAGGGTCAGGATCTGGGCTCGGCATCGAAGGATCTGTATGAGGCCATCGAGCGCGGCGACTACCCGAAGTGGGACGTCTTCGTTCAGATCATGGAAGACCACGATCATCCCGAGCTCGACTGGGACCCGCTGGACGACACCAAGATCTGGCCGGAAGATCAGTTCCCGCTGCGCAGGATCGGCGTCATGACGCTCAACCGCAACGTCGAGAACTTCTTTGCCGAAAACGATCAGATCGCCATGGGTACCGGCGTGCTGGTCGACGGTCTGGATTTCTCCGACGACAAGATGCTGGTCGGTCGTACGTTCTCCTACTCCGATACCCAGCGCTATCGCATCGGGCCCAACTACCTGCAGCTGCCGGTCAACCAGCCGAAGAACGCGCGTGTTGCCACCAACCAGCGCGACGGTCAGATGGCCTACGAGCAGGGTGTGGCTCAGGGTCAGAACCCGCACATCAACTTCGAGCCGTCGATCCACAACGGCCTGCAGGAGTCCGATCGCGACGAGCCCAACCATCCGCCGGAAGTCCGCGGGGCGTTGACGCGCAGCGTCATCGAGCGTCGCAACGACTACGTGCAGGCACGCGGTCGCTACAACACCATGCAGGACTGGGAGCGCGATGACCTGACCGGCAACATGGTCGAGCTGCTGGGTCTTTGCGAGCGCGACGTGCAGGCGCGCATGCTGTGGCACTTCTGGATGGTCCATGACGACTACGGCAACCGCGTGGCCGACAAGCTCGGCATGAGCCTCCAGGATGTGAAGCATCTCCAGCCGCTGGCCAAACAGGTCCTCACCGACGACGACAAGAAGCGTCTCGAGAACCTGGGCAACAATGGCGACAACGTCAGTGCCGAAGGCTGGGGCCAGTGGACCAGCTCGGTCGAAAACCGTCAGGTCACCGCGGAAGAAGTCCTCAGCGGCAAGCTCTGATCGGTTGAATCATTCGGGGCTATCCCTGACTGATTCCCGGCCATAAAAGAAACCGGCGCCCCTGGGCGCCGGTTTTTTCATGAGTGGTGTGGATGCTTTCTGACCGGGTTCCGGTCTAAAAAGTCGCCGGGCAGACACGAGACAGTGCCTAGCCGCCGTGGCACTTCTTGAACTTCTTCTGGCTACCACAGGGACACGGGTCATTGCGTCCGACATCCTTCATGGCATTGCGGGCGGGCTTTTGAACACCATGGCTGCAGTTCGGGCCATGGACGTGTTCATGATCGTGGTCGTGCTGGCAGTTCGGGCCGTGAACGTGGGGCTGATTCATGTCGTTTTCTCAATGGACGTGATGGCGTGATTATCGACTTCCGGCGTCAAAAGAAAAGTCCCGATACGACGATACCCATGCCATTTCCCCCGCTCTGGTAGTGTTGTCAGGTACAGGGCAGCCCTCAGCGCCGGCCTCTCATCCTCCGGACGCCACCTGACGCTCCCAGGCCGCCAGCACAACCCGCTCGGACTGCGCCAGGTACTGCTCCAGAAGTGCCACGGCCGCTTTGGTATCGCCGCCTTCAAAGGTGTCCAGTACCTGCTGGTTCATCTCGACATACGGCCCGTGCAGCCACTCCTTGTCAGCCATCAACCCGAAGGCGAGACGCAGTTCGGCCAGAATCTGGCTAAAGAAGGCGTCAAGGCGCGGGCTGTCCGCCAGTGCCACGATAGCACCGTGAAAGGCCATGTTGGCCGTGCCGACCGCCAGCCAGTCCTTCTGCTCACGGCGCTCACGGGCGTTTTCGACCGCCGCGCGCATCTCTTTCACCGCCGGGTGGCTGGGCCAGGCCTCACTCAACGCGCGACACTCGATAAAGCGCCGCAACCGGTAGATCTCGACGATGGAGCCGGGACCGGGGCGGGTCACGAACACGCCGCGATGGGGCTGATGCGTGACAAGCCCTTCATGGGCGAGCGTGCGAAAGGCCTCCCTGAGCGTATTGCGTGACACCCCCAGCCGCTCACACAGCGCCATTTCCGACAGCTGCTGCCCCGGGGCGAACGCCCCCTCTACCAGCAGCCGTCGAATGCCGGACGTGACGGTCTCACCCAGCGATCTGCTCCTGTCTTCCAGAGCCTGCTTTTTCATTAAAGCGCCATTGTGGTCGTGACGTTTACACAGTCCACAGTGTTCCCGATAAGGGCCTGTGCCGACAAGCACCGCGATTGCACCAAAAGCGGGCGAAAGGAGATCCTGGTGCGCCAGAATGGAACACAAGTCGAATATCCCCCCGCCAGCGTCACGAGTATTGTTGAACAATCAAAGCCGATAAAACCTACAAAAACCGGCCACTCTACCGATTGTGGCACGCCAATTGCTGGTAGTGCCTGTCCCCCTTCCCTGCTCGGAGCCCATGACATGGCAGCTGCTACCCCTGACGTCGGGTTCACCCGCTCCCGACGCGCCTCACTGATCGGTGCCGTCTTTTTAATGGCCACCTCGGCCGTGGGCCCCGGCTTCATCACCCAGACGGCCACCTTTACCGCCACCATGGGTGCCGCCTTTGCCTTTGGCATTCTGGCCTCGATCCTCATCGATCTGGTGGTGCAGCTCAACATCTGGCGGGTGGTGACCGTCACCGGCATGCGTGCACCCGAGGTGGCCAACGCTGCGCTGCCCGGCAGCGGTTATCTGCTGGCCGTTTTGATCATCATTGGCGGACTGACCTTCAACGTCGGCAACATCGCCGGCGCCGGCCTGGGGCTCAACGCGCTGATGGGGCTGGACACCACCTGGGGCGGGCTGGTCAGCGCCGTCATTGCCGCCGGCATCTTTTTGTCAAAGCGGGCCGGCGTGGCCATCGACCGCATCATCATCGTACTGGGCGTTTTGATGATGGCGATGACCGTATTTGTGGCCATCGCTTCCAACCCGCCCGTGGGCGAAGCGCTGCGCCAGACCGTCATGCCCGACACCATCAACTTTGCCACCATCACCACCATCGTCGGCGGCACCGTCGGCGGCTATATCACCTACGCCGGCGCCCACCGCCTGCTGGACCGCGGCCTGGGTGGCGTCGAGAACGTTGATACCGTCTCGAAGGCTGCCCTGCGCGGCATTCTGGTGACCGGGCTGATGCGCTATATCCTGTTTCTGGCCATTCTGGGCGTGGTCGCCAGCGGCGTGGTCATCGACACTTCCAGTCAGAGCGCCAACCCGGCCGCCCAGGCCTTTCAGGCCGCCGCCGGCGAACTGGGCCTGCGCGCCTTTGGCCTGATTCTCTGGGCCGCCGGCATTACCAGCATCATTGGTGCGGCCTACACCTCCATGACCTTTTTAAGCGCGTTTCGCCCCGGCATCAGCGAGGGCGTACGTAACCGCGCCACGCTGGTATTCATCGCCCTCTCGCTGATCGCCTTCCTGTCGATCGGTACCCCGCCGGCGGCGCTTTTGGTGTTCGTGGGCGGCTTCAACGGGCTGATCCTGCCGGTGGGGCTGACGCTGTTCATTTATGTCGCCTGGCGGCGAGCCGATCTGATGAACGGGCATCGCTATCCGCGCTGGCTATTGATCTCGGGCGCAGTGGTCTGCGCGCTGACCTGGTATATGGGCTATAACGCCATCGGTCCGATTTTTGCCTTTCTGACACCCTCTGCCTGAACCGGGAGCCCTGCATGTCTTCTATCGATTTAAACAGCGATCTGGGTGAAAGCTTCGGTCAGTGGCGCATGGGCGATGACGCCACCATGCTCGGCATCGTCACCAGCGCCAACGTCGCCTGCGGCTTTCACGCCGGGGACCCGGCCGGCATATCGCGCACGCTGCAGGCCGCCGCCGAACACGGCGTTACCGTGGGTGCCCATGTCAGCTATCCGGATCTGGTGGGCTTTGGTCGACGCTACATGGATATCGCCAGTGATGAGCTGTACGCCGATGTCATCTACCAGATCGGCGCGCTCCAGGGCCTGGCCCGCGCCGCCGGCACGCAGGTGCGCTACGTCAAGCCGCACGGCGCGCTCTACAACACCATCGCCCATGACCGGCGCCAGGCCGAGGCCGTGATCGAGGCAATCCGGGACGTGGATGCCTCACTGTTGCTGATGACGCTGGCAGGCACCCCGCTGGTGGGATGGGCACGCGAGGCCGGTCTGAATACCGCTGCCGAGGCGTTCGCTGATCGTGCCTACAACGCCGATGGCAGCCTGGTGTCTCGCCGGGAAGCAGGCGCAGTGCTCCATGACGCCGACCGGTGCGCCGAGCGGATGGATCGTCTGGTGCATGAAGGGGTAATCGAGTGCATCGACGGTCATGATATCGCCCTCCATGCCGACTCCATCTGCGTCCACGGCGACAGCCCCGGTGCCGTGGCGCTGGCCGAGGCCGTGCGTGCTCGCCTGACCCGGAGCGGCGTGACGCTCAAGGCCTTTGCAGGCACGCCGTCATGAGCGCTGCCATGAATGCCCTGCCACGCGGTAAGGAGTTCCCGTGAGAGTACTTCCCGTCAACCTGAGCACCCTGCTGGTCGAGCTCGAGGATCTGTCGCAGGCGCTGGGGCTTTTCGATCAGCTCCAGCGCGAGCCGATCGACGGCGTCACCACCATCATCCCGGCGGCGCGCACCCTGCTGGTCCATTTCATCCCCGCCCGCATCAGCGCCGCGCAGCTTTCCCGGGCGCTCAGGGCCCGCCCGGTCAGCGGCGGCGGCCACCAGCTCGGCGAGCTGATCGAGATTCCCGTGTGCTACAACGGCGAGGACCTCGACGAGGTGGCCCGACATCTCGACATGAGCACCGATGAGGTCATCCGCCGCCACAGCAAACACGAGTATCAGGTCGCCTTTTGCGGCTTTGCGCCGGGATTTGCCTATCTGGCCGGCGGGGCGGGTTTTGACGTGCCCCGGCGCACCTCGCCGCGCACCCGCATTCCGGCCGGTTCCGTGGCACTGGCCGGTACCTTCAGCGGCATCTACCCCACCGACAGCCCCGGCGGCTGGCAGCTGATCGGCACCACGCCGCTCGAGATGTGGGACATCCATCGCGAGCCGGCCGCACTGCTCCAGCCCGGCATGCGGGTACGCTTTACTGCCAGCGACGCTTCACCAGAGCGCGTTAGCGCCAGTGTGCCCATCGATACCACCCGACCCGCAGCGGCTGATGCCACACCCTGTCTGGAAATTCGTCAGCCCGGTCTTCAGAGTCTCTTTCAGGATCTCGGTCGCGACGGCCAGACCGGCCAGGGCGTCTCCGGCGCCGGCGCGATGGACAAGGGCGCGCTGAGAAGTGCCAACCGAATCGTGGGCAACCCGTCCGATGCTGCCGCCATCGAGATCGCCCAGGGCGGGCTGTCGCTGGTCTGCCACCGGCCCGCCATTGTGGCCGTGACCGGCGCCGAGGCCGACGTATCGATCACCACTGCCGAGGGCGCGCGCCGCGACGCCGCGCTCTGGTGGCCCATCGAGCTGGCCAAAGGCGACACGCTGCGTCTGGGGACCACCACGGCGGGCGTGCGCGGCTATCTGGCCCTGCGCGGCGGCTTTGATGTCACACCCGTATTGGGCAGCTGCGCCACCGACACGCTGGCAAAACTCGGCCCGGCGCCGTTACAGCCCGGCGACACCCTGAGCCCGGCCGGACTGGCGGTCACGGCGCTGTCGCTCAGTGAGTCCGGCGAATTCGATCTGCCCCGCGCCGGCGAGTGCGTCACGCTCGATATCGTCATGGGCCCGCGCAGTGACTGGTTCACCGACGAGGCGCTGACCCTTTTGTGTGATCAAAACTGGCAGGTGACGCCGCGCTCCGACCGGGTCGGCATTCGACTGGAAGGTGAGCACTCGCTTGCCAGAGCACACCACGGCGAGCTGCCCAGCGAAGGCACGGTCACCGGCGCCCTGCAGGTGCCGGCCAACGGCCAGCCGGTGCTGTTTCTGGCCGATCATCCGCTGACCGGGGGCTACCCGGTGATCGCCTGCGTGGCCGATCACCATCTGGACCTGGCCGGACAGATTCCGCCCGGCGCCACCGTTCGCTTCAATCCGATTACCCGTTTCGCACCGCTTGCCGGTGACGACAGCCTGACCGAGGTCACGTCATGAACGCACCCGACGCTCCCAACGCCCCGCACCCGCTGAAAAAGGTGCTGATCGCCAACCGCGGCGAGATCGCGGTGCGCATCATTCATGCCTGTCGCGATTACGGCGTCACCTCGGTGGCGGTCTACGCCGAGGGCGATCTCGACGCCCTGCATGTCCAGCTGGCCGATGAGGCCTTCGCGCTGGGCGGCGAGCGCCCGGCGGAGAGCTACCTGTCGATCGACAGGATTCTGGACGTTGCCCGTCGCGCCGGCGCCGATGCCATTCACCCGGGCTACGGCTTTCTCTCCGAGCGCGCCGATTTCGCCCGCGCCGTGCAACAGGCGGGCCTGACCTGGATCGGCCCGAGTCCGGACACCATCGACGTGCTGGGTGACAAGGTTCAGGCGCGGCGACTGGCACTCGAAGTGGGCGCCCCACTGGCCCGCGGCACCGAAGACCCGGTCACCACCGCCGAGGAGGTCGTGGCCTTTGCCGAGGAAGTGGGATTGCCGATCGCCATCAAGGCAGCGTTTGGCGGCGGTGGACGCGGGCTGCGGGTGGCCTGGCGCATGGATGAGGTCACCGAGAGCTACCACGCCGCGGTGCGCGAGGCCGAGGCCGCCTTCGGCCGCGGCGAGTGCTTTGTCGAGCAGTATCTCGACCAGCCGCGCCATATCGAAGCCCAGATCATGGGCGATCATCACGGTAACGTGGTGGTGGTCGGCACCCGGGACTGCTCGCTGCAGCGACGCAACCAGAAGCTCGTCGAGGAGGCCCCGGCCCCGTTTTTAAGCGACGAACAGCGCCAGAGAATCCATCAGGCCGCCCACGATATCGGCACCCGGGCCGGCTATGTCAGCGCCGGTACGGTCGAGTTTCTGCTCGGGCGCGACGACACCCTTTCGTTTCTGGAGGTCAACACGCGACTGCAGGTCGAACACCCGGTCACCGAGGAGACGGCCGGGGTGGATCTGGTCATCGAGCAGCTGCGCATCGCTGAAGGCCAGCCGCTCTCCTTTACGAAGACGCCGGCGCCCCGCGGCCACAGCTTCGAATTTCGCATCAACGCCGAAGACGCTGCCAAGGGCTTTCTCCCCACGCCGGGCCCGGTCGAGGCGTTCAGACCGCCCACCGGCGCCGGCGTGCGCCTGGACACCGGCGTGGAAAGCGGCGGGCGCGTCTCCGGCCATTTCGACTCATTAATGGCCAAGCTGATCGTCACCGGGGCCACGCGCGCCCAGGCCATTGCCCGGGCGTGCCGGGCCCTTGAGCACTTCGAGATTGACGGCGTGGCCTCCGTTTTGCCCTTTCACCGCGCGGTCATGGCGCACCCGGACTTCACCGGTGAGGCAAGGTTTGATGTGCATACCCGCTGGATCGAGACCGTCTTTGATGCCGATGCGCTTGAATGGGGCGCACGTCAACGCCCGAGTACCGAGCCCGGCATGCTGCACGCCATGATCGACATCGACGGCAAGCGCCACCGTGTCGGTCTGCCCACGGCCCTGCTGCAGCAGCTGGCCCCGAACGGCGCCACCGCCGCTGTTGAAGAGCCCACTGACGCAAACGCGGGCAGCGTCACCGCCCCCATCAGCGGCACGCTGCTGGCCTGGCAGGTCGAGGACGGCGCCCGGGTCAACGAGGGCGATGTCATCGCCATCATGGAGGCGATGAAGATGGAAACGCAGATCACGGCCGAGACTGCGGGTACGGTGGCGCTTCGGGCCGAGACGGGGGAAACGCTCGAGGCAGGGCATGTGATGGCGCAGATCACCCCGGAGTGATCAATGCGGTCTTCACGGCTTCAAGGGGCGCTGCGGCGCCCCTTTTTTATGGACGGGCGTTAACCTCAAAACAAGAAAAGTGCCAAAAACGACGCCATATGGTCGTAAAAGCATAATAAATGCTGTGATGTATCTTATTCACACCAAAGATAACACGAAAGGATTCGCTAACGGCCCCCAACCTGCCAGAGTAAAGAGTGTCCCTGCCTTGTCCTGCATCATTCGGGTCTTAACAGGTGGCTGTCATTTCATGAACCCTGCGGGAGCTAAAGCACATGACGAAAGATTCAGCGCCCTCCGACAAGGAGAAGATCCTTCCCCTGCTTGAGGAAACGCTCGATGTCTCTCGTCGTGAGGTCACCACCGGCAGGGTCAGGGTCAGTACCGAGACGCATGAGCGCACGGAAAGCATCGATGAGATGCTCTCGCAGGCGCGTGTCGAGGTCGACCACGTCGAGATCAATGAGTATGTCGATGAGATGCCCGACACGCGCCAGGAGGGTGACACCACCATTATTCCTGTCGTCGAGGAAGTCCTGGTGGTGGAGCGGCGCCTGCGACTGAAGGAAGAAGTGCACGTGCGCCGCGTTCATGATCAGACGCCCTGGCATGAAGAGGTGACGCTGCGCGAGCAGCGCGCCGTGGTAACCCGTCAGGACGACGACGTTACCGAGTAGGTTTCACCGGCCCAGGCCGATTCAAGCACGATAAAGGAGTGTATTTCATGGATGAACAACTCGTTGTTGCCGTATACGACACCGAAGCACGCGCCGATGAAGCCATGCAGGACCTGCGTGATTCCGGCATTCCCGAAGAGACCATCAATCGTCATGCTCAGCAGGGTGAAGTGTCCCACGAGCATCATGAAGAAAAGGAAAAGCCGAGCTTCTGGCAGCGCCTGTTCGGCAAGAGTGACGAAGACACCAGCGATTACGACCGCAACGTTGAACAGGGGGCGACCGTCATCGCCGTACGCGCACCGATCGCCGACATCGATCGCATCGAAGAGATTCTGGAACGCCACGACCCGGTCGACATCGACGAACAAAGTGGCCATCGCCCCGACAATACGCCGGGCACTGCCGGCGCCATGGGTGCAGGTACGGCCGGCGCCATGGGTGCAGGTACGGCCGGCGCCATGGGTGCAGGCACTGCTCCTGGCGTAGCCCCCGGCGGCGCGGATACCGGCGTTGCCGAACGCGACACTGCTCATACCGATCAGGAAGAGACACTGCCGCTGTCGGAAGAAGAGCTCCGGGTCGGCAAGCGTGACGTCGAGCGTGGCACCACCCGCGTACGTCGTCACGTGGTCAGCACGCCGGTCGAGGAAGATGTACACCTGCGTGATGAATCGGTCTCCGTCGAGCGCCGCCCGGTCACCGGTGACCGTCCGGTCAGCGATGCCGACTTCACCGACAAGTCGGTCGAAATGACCGAGACCGATGAAGAAGCCGTGGTCAGCAAGGAAGCGCACGTGCGCGAGGAAGTGGCCGTTCGCAAGGACGTCGGTGAGCACACCGAGCACGTCAGCGACGAAGTCCGCCATCACGAAGTCGATATCGACGATACCGACGGCACGCATCGTGATGACCCGGCCCATCATGACGACACGCTGGACCCCAAAAAGCGCTGATCCTGTTTTTGCGTTATCCAGGACGCCTCGGCGTCATCAAAACCCCGGTGGCAGGCCACCGGGGTTTTTTGTGTCTGCCTGTTTTTAATGACGGCATGATCGGCCTCAGGAATTGCCCGCGGCGTCCCCCAGCAGCGTGCGCAGCGGCAGCTGCTCCTTGACGATGGGAGACTTGATTACGATGTAACTGAAGTACTTTTCAATGCCGATCTCGCGCTCGATCAGCGCCTCCATCACGCTTTGATAGTGGGTAATACTGCGCGCGATAAAGCGCAGCAGATAGTCATAGCCACCGCTGATCAGATGACACTCCATCAGCTCATCAATCTCGCGAACGCTCTGCTCAAAGCGCAGAAAATCCTCACGTCGGTGATCCGACAGCGTCACCTCGGTAAAGACGGTCACGCTCTCCATCATTCTGGCCAGATCAAGGCGCGCCTGAAACGAGGTGATATAGCCGGCGGCCTCCAGACGCTTGACCCGCTGCAGGCAGGGGCTGGGAGAGAGGCCGACGGCGTCGGCCAGGTGCACGTTGGTCATGCGACCATCGTTTTGCAGCTGCACCAGGATATTGATATCGATGCGATCGAGTCGAACGGAACCCACCATGAAGCGCCCTTTTTGTTGTGCATTCGGGCCCGCCTGCTGCTGCCAGAGTGCGGGGGTGTCGCTTCACCTGTCTAAAGGATTTCACGACGCAGGGCAAGCTGGTGGGCGCCAATGAAATCGCTCAACGACGCAAACTGCCACGCTGTCTCCGTTTTCAGAGGCGAGCGCGCAGGCATCGAGCGCACGATGCGACAATAACCCGCACGACACGACACCGGAGGTGATCCGGCGCTCAGCAAGAGCACTTCCGGATCCCTGGCGATGTCATGAATGGCCGCCCTGGATGCCACAAAACTGCCGCAGGCCTGTTGCTCATGAGTGGCCAGTCCGATGCGCGCGTCCAGGGCGGCAAACTCACGCTCATTGAGCGAGCTCACCACGGTGAGCCGATAGAACTTGCGCAGATAATGAATCGCCCCCGGGGCATCTTCATACAGCGTGCCGGCATCCACCGTCCCGGCAAAGGCGATACCGGCCTGCCAGTCCCCCTCGACCTCCCATCGATCGGCCAGCGCACAGTAGGCAATGCAGTGGGCCGACACCGTGTTCATGTCGGCATCGGTCAGCGCATGCAGGGCGTGAAAATACTCGGTCAGCACCGTCTCCGGCGCGGGCGGCTCGCGCATCTGTGCCAGCAGTGGCGACAGCCCCTCGACAATCCTGCTGTCGCGGTCCATCAACACGCCGTGTGCGGCAATGCACAGTCTCGGGTAATCGGTCAGCTGCATCCCTTGATGCTCCTCTTCACCTGGTCGGTCGCGTGCCCGTCATGGGCGGGCCTCTCTGTCATGCCCTCCAGCCTACGCCGCCTGCAACCTCAGGTGACGCGCGTATTTCGCCCTGTCGCCGCCGATCGCGCCGAATCCGATGGGCTGCACGGCATGATCCACTGGCAGCTTTAGTGACAGCGCAATCTGCGCTCAATCCCCCGCAATTCGCACCATTTACGCCGCCGATAGCGCCACAACGATATCGCGTGCGCCGCGATCCGGGGCACGATAGGGACCCCACCAATGACGACTGCGAGGCATCCTGTCATGGCACTGCTGTATAAATCCGACCCCGAGCGCGGCCGGCGCTGGCAGGCGCTGTTTGCCGAGCACGCCCCGGATATCGAGTTTCGCCAGTGGCCCAATATCGGCAACCCCGATGAGATCCGCCACCTGCTGGCCTGGCAGCCGCCGGAGGATATTGCCGCCCTGCTGCCCAACCTCGAGGTGCTCTTTGCCACCTCCGCCGGTATCGATCAGTTCGACACATCAATACTGCCCGAAGCACTGCCCGTGGTGCGCATGCTCGACCCCGCCATCGAACAGGGCATGATCGAGTACGCCACCTTTGCCACGCTGTGGCTGCATCGCCACATGGCCGACTACGTACGTCAGCAGCGCCAGCATCAGTGGCAGGCCCACATGATCACGCCCGCCGGCGAACGGCGCCTCGGCATTCTGGGGCTGGGCCAGCTCGGCGGCGCGATCGCGCAACATCTGAAGGAATACGGCTTTCAGGTCAGCGGCTGGTCGCGCACATCGCGCGAACTCCCCGGAATCACCACTTATGCCGGCGCCGAGCAACTGAAAGCGTTTCTGGGAGAATGCGACATTCTGATCTGTGTGCTGCCACTGACCGATGAGACCCGCGGCATGCTCGCTCAAACATTGTTTGAGCATCTGCCGCCGGGTGCGGCGCTGATCAACATGGGCCGCGGCGATCATCTGGTGGAGGCCGACCTGACGGCAGCACTGGCGACAGGGCAGCTCTCCGGCGCAGTGCTGGATGTACTGCGCGAGGAGCCACCGGCAGAAGATCATCCCTTCTGGCAGAACCCGTGCATTCTCATGACGCCCCATGTCGGCGCCATGACCCAGCCCGAGACCGCCTTCCCGGTGCTTCTGGACAATCTGCGGCGTCATCAGCGTGGTGAAATGATGCTCGGACGCGTGGATCGACAGCGCGGCTACTGAGGCCGCGACCGGCCCGGCAGGCACCGGGCCGATCGATAGCGTTACACCAGCCCGCCCATGTGGAAGGCTTTCTCCTCGAAGTACTCGTCAAGCCCCTGGCGGGCGCCCTCGCGCCCCAGACCCGACTGTTTGACGCCGCCAAAGGGGGCGACCTCCATCGAGATCGCGCCGGTGTTGAGCCCGACCATGCCGAACTCCAGCGCCTCCCCCACCCGCCAGGCACGGCGCATGCTTTCGGTAAAGAAATAGGCCGCCAGCCCGAACGGCGTGGCGTTGGCGATGCGCAGCGCCTCGTCTTCGCTGTCAAAGCGCATGATCGGCGCCACCGGCCCGAAGGTTTCCTCGCGGGTAATGCGCATGGCCTCGGTCACGCCGGTCAAAAGGGTCGGCACCACCTGTCGATGACCACCCTCCGGCACGCCGCCGCATACCAGGGTCGCACCGTGACCCAGCGCGTCATCGATATGGTCGGCGACCTTCTCGACGGCCTGATCGTTGATCAACGCCCCGATGGTCACGCCCTCATCCAAGCCGTTGCCGCACTTGAGCGCGCCCATCGCCTCTTCAAGACGCGCGACAAAGCGGTCGTGAATGCCGGCCTGTACCAGAATGCGGTTGGCGCATACGCAGGTCTGACCGGCATTGCGAAACTTGCTCGCCATGGCGCCGGCCACCGCCAGCTCGAGATCGGCATCATCAAAGACGATCAGGGGCGCATTGCCGCCAAGCTCCAGGCTCAGACGCTTGATCTCTTCGCTGCACTGACGCATCAAAAGCCGCCCGACCCGGGTCGAACCGGTAAAGGAGAGCTTGCGCACCGTCGGGTTGGCGGTCAGCTCGCCGCCGATGGCCTCGGGCAGCCCGGTCACGATGTTGATCACCCCGGGCGGGAATCCGGCGCGCTCGGCCAGCACCGCCAGCGCCAGCGCCGACAGCGGCGTGAGCTCCGAGGGCTTGATCACGATCGGACAGCCCGCGGCCAGCGCCGGGGCGCACTTGCGCGTGATCATGGCGTTGGGGAAGTTCCACGGCGTGATCGCTCCGCACACGCCCACCGGCTGCTTGAGTACCAGAATGCGCCGATCCGCCGTCGGCGCCGGGATGGTCTCGCCGTAGGCGCGGCGGGCTTCTTCGGCAAACCACTTCACAAAGCTGGCCCCGTAGCGAATCTCGCCGCGGGACTCCGCCAGTGGCTTGCCCTGCTCACGGGTCATGATCAGCGCCAGATCTTCGAGGTTATCGAGCATCAGATCGTGCCAGCGCATCAAGAGTTCGGCCCGCTCGGCCGCCGGTCGGGCGCGCCATTCGGGCCAGGCGGCATCGGCGGCCTCAATGGCACGCCGGGTTTCATCAGCGCCCATGGCGGGTACCGCGGCCAGTGTCTCGCCGCTGGCCGGGTCGATGACACCGAGGGTTTTGCCATCATCGCCCTGACACCACTGACCGTTGATAAAGCCGGCATCCTGCCAGAGCGCGGAGTCGTTCAGCGCCGGTGTGCTCATGTTGTTTTCTCCTGCGTTGTTGTCATCACTCATGTCACGGGGGCGGCCGTTTCGTTGCGCGTCGGGCGGCTTTCAAGCCAGCCCTGACGCAGCTCCGGTACCGAGCCGATCAGCCGGCGCGTGTAGTCATGGCGCGGCGTCTCCAGCACCTGCTGGCACGGCCCGCTCTCCACGCACTCGCCCTGATAGAGCACCATCACGTCGTCGCACAGCGAGCGCACGGTGGAGATGTCGTGGCTGATAAACAGATAGGCCACGCCCAGCTCACGGCGCAGTTCGACCAGCAGCTCCAGAATGGCGGCGCCGACCACCGTATCGAGCGCCGAGGTCACCTCGTCGCACAAAATCAGATCCGGTTTGGCCGCCAGTGCCCGGGCCAGATTGACGCGCTGTTTCTGACCGCCGGAAAGCTCGCCGGGTTTTCGATCCAGCAGGTCGCGCGGCAGCTTCACCAGATCCATCAGCTCTTCGACGCGGGCCCGGCGCTCGCGACGGCTGAGGCTGAAGTAGGTCTCCAGCGGCCGGTTGAGCAGGCGCTGCACGCTGTGGGCGGGATTGAGCGCATTGTCGGCGCTTTGAAAGACCATCTGGATGCGGCGAAACTGATCCGGCGTGCGCCCGCGCAGCGTGGTGGAGAGCTCGCGCCGGTCGAACTGCACCGCCCCGTGGGACGGCGCCACCAGCCCGGCCACCGCGCGGGCCAGCGTCGACTTGCCCGACCCCGACTCGCCGATCACCCCCAGTGCCTGACCGCGCACCAGATGCAGATTGATGTGTTCGAGCACCACGTTCTCGGGCCGGCCCTGACCATCGCGCGAACCGTAGCCGACCTGCAGGTCGTGGATATCGAGAAGCTCGCCCCCGTGGCGGCCTTCAACGGGTGAGAGGTGATCCTGCGGGCGGGCCGCGGCCAAAAGGCTGCGGGTATACTCATGCGCCGGCTGTTCGAGAATTCGGGCGGTGGTGTTGTGCTCCTGGGTTTCGCCGTTTTGCAGTACCAGCACCTGATCGGCCATCTGCGCGACCACGGCCAGATCATGCGACACATAGATGGCGGTGGTGCCGCGCTCGCGCATGACCTGCTTGAAGGCGCGCAGCACCTCGATCTGGGTGGTGACATCGAGTGCCGTGGTCGGCTCATCAAGAATGACCAGCGCCGGATCGGTGATCAGCGCCATCGCCGCCATCACGCGCTGGAGCTGGCCGCCGGAGATCTGGTGCGGGTAGCGCTCGCCGATGTGCTCCGGGTCGGGCAGGGCCAGGTCATGAAACAGCGACACGGCCTTTTGTCGGGCCTCCTGGCGGCTCATGACGTCATGGATCAGCGCGCCTTCGATGACCTGATCCATCAAGGTCCGTGAGGGGTTGAACGCCGCCGCGGCACTCTGGGCCACATAGGCCACCCGGTGGCCGCGCAGAGCGCGGGTCTGGGTGGCGTTGAGCGACAGGATATCGGTGTCGCCAAGCTGCACGCTGCCGCCGGCAATGCGACAGCCGCTGCGGGCATAGCCGAGCATGGCCAGGGCAATCGTGGTCTTGCCCGAGCCCGACTCGCCGATCAGCGCCAGCACTTCTCCCGGCGCCAGTTCAAAGCCGATGTCGTTGACGATGATGCGTTCCTCACCGCCCGGCGGGGTGGCGCAGATCCTGAGATCGCGCACCGTGAGTGATTCACCCAGCATATGGTCACTCCTTTTGCGTGTCGCGGCTTTTGGAAAGGCTGTCGATCAGCAGGTTGGCGCCGATGGTCAGCGTGCCGATGGCCAGTGCCGGAGCGATCACCGCCAGCGCCCCCTGGCTCAGCCCGCCGATGTTTTCACGTACCAGCGAGCCCAGATCCGCCGCCGGCGGCTGAACCCCGAGCCCCAGAAAGCTCATGCCGCTGAGCAGCAGCACGATAAAGACAAAGCGCATGCCCATGTCGGTGAGCACCGACTGGATCATGTTGGGCATGATCTCGACGGCGGCGATGTAGAAACGCCCTTCCCCGCGGGTTTTCGCCACCTGCACGTACTCAAGCGTGGCCAGATTGGTCGCCAGACTGTGCGAGATGCGAAACGCGCCGGGGGCATAGCTCAGTACCGCGGCCAGGATCAGAAGCGGGATGGAGGTGCCAAAGGCCGACACCATGACCAGTGCCATCATCTTGCTGGGAATGGAGATCAGGGTATCGAAGATGCGGCGCACGCCCTCTTCCAGCCAGCGCGGCAGCAG
The DNA here is from genome assembly GCF_003385845.1 of Kushneria indalinina DSM 14324. Classification (GTDB taxonomy): domain Bacteria; phylum Pseudomonadota; class Gammaproteobacteria; order Pseudomonadales; family Halomonadaceae; genus Kushneria; species Kushneria indalinina. The sequence goes on from NZ_QRDJ01000009.1 coordinate 278,566, forward strand.
CACGGTCAGCATGCCGAACCCCGCGCCCACCAGCGTCGAGAGAAGCGCTGCCACAACGGCCAGTCCCACCGTATAGCGCGCCCCGGTCAGCATGCGGCTGAGCATGTCGCGGCCCATGTAGTCGGTGCCCAGCCAGTGGGCCGCACTCATGCCGCCATAGATCTCATCGGCAACGAAGGCCCCCATCGGATAGGGCGCCAGCAAGGGGCCAAACAGCGCCACCAGCACCCAGAAACCAAACAGGGTCAGCCCGATCCAGCGCAGCAGTTTCAGGCGCGGTTTGTTGCGGCGGGCCGGTGCGGAGATCGGCAGGCGGCTGCCGTCGACCATGCGCCGGGCGGATGCTCGGCGCTGTGACGCGCCTTGACGACGATGTGGCATGGCATGGGTCTCACTCATCGGTTTCGCAGCCTCGGGTTGGAGAGGATCGCGCACAAGTCGGCCACCATCACCAGAATCAGGTAGGCGCCGCAAAAGAGCATGGCGCAGGCCTGAACCAGGGCGAGATCCCGGTTGGACACGGCATCCACCATCAGACTGGCGATACCCGGATAGTTGAAAATCGTCTCGACGATGATGACCCCGCCCAGCAGATAGGACAGGCTCAGCGCCACGGCGTTGGCGATCGGGCCGACCGCGTTGGGCAGGGCGTGACGCAGCACTCGCCGCACCGGCGGGACCCCCTTGAGTCGGGCCATTTCGATATAGGCGCTGTCGAGCTGGTCGATCAGCGCCGCCCGGGTCATGCGCGCCATCTGGGCGATCAGCACGCAGCACAGCGTCAGCACCGGCATGGCATAGATCCGCACGAAATCGCCAACGCTCTCGACGGTCGAGACGTAGGACAGCGCCGGCAGCCAGCCCAGGTGCACGGCAAAGATCAGCACCGCAAGCGTTGCGACCAGAAACTCCGGCACCGCCACCATCGACAGCGTGACCACGTTCAGCGCCCGGTCGATGTTGCCGCCGCGGCGCATGGCGGCCACCAGCCCCATGGTCAGGGCAATGGGCACCGAAATGGCCGTGGTAATGGCCGCCAGCAGCAGCGAGTTGGGCAGACGATCATTCATCAACTGCGCCACCGGCATGCCGTTGCTGGCCGACATGCCCAGATCACCGGTGGCAAAGCCGGTCAGCCAGTGCCAGTAGCGCACCAGCGGCGATTGATTGAGCCCGAGCTCCTCTCGCAGGGCCGCGACCTGCTCGGGCGTGGCGAACTGACCCAGAATCTGCTGGGCGGTGTCACCCGGCAGCAGGGAGGTAATGGCAAAAATGACCAGCGACACCAGAAACAGCGTCAAAAGACTTGAGGACAGACGTCCCAGCACCAGTTTGGGCATGGCGTTGCGCATCTCTTGCCTCCGGGGTGGGGGCCGACCGGCACGCAGGCGCCCTTTCGGCAACCCTGCGCGCCGCGGCCGGCATCAGTGACAGGAAGGGGTGACACGCCCGTTACGCATTCCACCAGATGTATTCGGCGAACATGTAGCCCATGAAACTGCCCAGCGGCACAGTGCGGTCCATGCCGCCGATGCGGGCGTCATAGCCTTCGACATCGCTCAAAAAAACCGGGATGCCGATGCCGCTTTCGTTGTGAATCAACGTCTGCATGTCGGCATACATCTGCCGGCGGGCGGCATCATCGGCCTCGCTTCGCGAGGCCACCAGAAGTTGATCGAACTGCTCGTTTTTCCAGCCCGACTCGTTCCAGGGCGCACTGGAGGCAAAAAACTGCGACAGAAGAATGTTGGCGGTGGGTCGCGGATTAACGTTGCCAAAGCCCAGCGGGTGCTTCATCCAGTGGTTGGACCAGTAGCCATCGCCCGGCACCCGATTGAGATTGATATTGAGCCCGGCCTGAGCGGCCGACTGCTGCAACAGCTGCCCCATCTCCTCGGAGTAGTTGGCTGCCGGCGATACCACGACCGGAACGCGGGCACCGGCCACACCGGCCTTTTTCAACAGCGCCGCGGCCCGCTCGGGGTCGTATTCACGCTGAGGCAGACCGTCGAAATAGTAGGGCGAGGACGGCGCGATCGGCTGGTCGTTGGCTATCTGACCATAGCCGCGCAGGGCCACCCGCTTGATCTGCTCGCGATCAAAGAGATATTTCATCGCCTCGACGAACTCGGGGCGGCTGCCGGGCTGCTGGTCGACGCGCATGACCAGGTCGGTGTAGTTGCCCGAATTGGTGGCCTTGACCCGGCTGCCCTCGGTCTGCTTGACCCGATCGGCGTTGCGCCCGGAAAGGTTGTTGATCATGTGGACATCGCCGGAGAGCAGCGCGTTGACGCGCGCCGACTCGTCGCTGATGCCCACGGTCTCGATGGCATCGAGATAGGGGTAACCCTCGCGCCAGTAGTTCTCGTTACGCACCGCCACCGAGCGCACGCCGGGGCTGAACTCCTCGCATGTGAACGGCCCGGTACCGATGCCCTTTGAAAAGTCGGTGGTGCCATCGGGCACGATCACCAGGTGCATGACGGCAAGAATCGCGGGCAGTTCGATATTGGGTGCGGAGAGATTGAACTCGACGCGTCGGTCGTCGAGTGCGGTGACGCTGTCGATCTGATCGACCATCGACAGCACCTTGGATCCGACAGCCGGGTCCTTGTGACGCATGATCGAATAGATGACGTCCTGAGGCGTGAGCGCCTTGCCATCGTGGAATGTCACCCCCTGTCGGAGGGTAAACACCCAGTGGCCGCCGTTATCACTGCTCTCGAATGTCTCGGCCAGCGCCGGCTGCGGCTCGAGCTGTTCGTTGAACTGGGTCAGGCCGCTGTAAAAGGTGTAGGCGCGCACATAGTCAATCGCTGTGGAGCCCTTGGCCGGGTCCAGCGATTCAGCGGATGAGGACGAATGAGCTGCCACGCGAATGCGACCGCCTCGTTTCGGAGTACCCTGCCCGTCGGCATCTGCGGCCCAGCCCATCGACATACCGGGCAGCATGCCACTGCCGGCGGCCGCAATCCCGGCCACGCCGAGCATTTTCAGTGCCTGACGGCGTGACAGCCCGGCCTGCATGGCGCGATAGACCTGCAGACTCTGCTCCGGGGAGACCAGCGTGTCATCACCGCGTTTATTGTGTGTCATGAGCCTTCTCCTTCTGCCTGAAATTGTTATTGCATTCGGATACAGCGCTGCATCACTGACAGCCTCGGGCTGTCGCGTTTCTGTTCTTGTTATTGGCCGGCTAGTGCAGCCGGTCCTGCAGGCGGTACCAGCCGCCCACCAGGGGTAAAAACCAGGGCTTGCCGAAGTTGCCGGGGATGGCCGGCCAGTTGTCGCCTTGCCACGGATAGTCCTTGCGCTGGCCCAGCATCATCTCGGCCAGCATCCGACCCATGTGCACCGACATCTGCACGCCATGGCCGCTAAAGCCCATTACGTAGTACATGCCCTCATGGCGTCCGGCGTGGGGCAGGCGGTCGCGACTCATGTCCACCAGCCCGCCCCAGCAGTGTGACAGCGGCGTCTCGGCCAGCTGCGGAAAGGTGTCACGAAGGCCGCGGCGCAGAATCTCGCCGCTTTTGGCATCGGATTTGCCGCCGGACATGGCAAAGCGGGCGCGCCCGCCAAACAGCAGGCGGTCATCCGGGGTCAGGCGGAAGTAGTGGCCGATGATGCGGCTGGTCACGCAGGCGCGACGGTTGGGAATGAGCTGCGCGCACTGCTCGCTGGACAACGGCTCGGTGACCACGATGAAACTGCCCACCGGCGCCAGCCGACGACGAAACCAGTTCAGCGGACCGACCTGAGAGGCACCGGTCGCCAGCAGTACGTTGTTGGCGTAAAAATCGCCATGCGGGGTGGTCAGGCGATAGCGCTCGCCTTCACGCTCAACGCCGGTCATGGGGGTGTGTTCAAAAAGATGGGCGCCGTGACGCACGGCGGCCTCGGCAAGCCCGGTACCAAAGCGGCCCATGTGCATCTGGCCGCCGTTTTTCTGCCAGAGCCCGCCGTAAAAGGCCGGCGAATCGACCTCACGGCGCGCCTCTTCCTTTGAGAGCAGCGCCACATCCGGGTCGACATCGCGGCGAATCGCCTCGCAGGTGCGCCCCAGCTTGTCATAGTGCTCGGGCTTGGCAGCCAGCTTGAGCTTGCCGCGGCGCAGGTAATCACACTCGATCCCCTCCTCCTCGATCACCTGCTCGATCGAGGCCACCGCCTCGCTGTAACTGCGGTAATGCAGTATCGCCTGGTCGCGGCCGAGCTGGTCGACCATGCCGACGTAATCCTGGGCCACGCCGGTGTTGCACTGCCCGCCGTTGCGCCCGGAGGCCTCGCCGATCACGCGGCCGGCCTCTACAAGCGCCACGCGGGCGCCGCCGCGGGCCAGGGTGCGCGCCGCCGACAGCCCGGTCAGGCCGCCGCCGACCACGGCCACATCATAGTGGCCCTCGGGGGGATGGGACCTGGCACCGGTAAACGCCGGGGCCGTATCCAGCCAGTAGGACTCGAACTTCATGAACGCTCTCCCAAAAGGGGTCGCAGTGACGATTCACAGACCGACCAGCTCAGAGGCCGACAAGCGCCGGCAGGCCGCGAATATCGGCAATCTCGGTGGCCCCGTAACCCTCACAGAAGCCTTCATGATTGCGCGCCACGAACGCCTTGTTTTTAATGCCCATGAAGTGCGCCGACATCAGGTCGTAGCGAAAGCTCGACGACACGTGCAACAGCTCATCGGGCTGACAGTCCAGGGTATCGATCATGGCTTCAAAGGCGGCCAGACGCGGCTTGTAGACCTGGAACATTTCTGCCGTGAAGACCTTGTGAAACGGCACTTCCAGCTTTTTGACGTTGTCCATGATCTGGCTGTCATCGGCGTTGGAGTAGATCACCAGCGGGATTTTATCGGCGATTTTTGAAAGCCCCTCGATCACGTCCGGGTGGGGTCCCCAGGTCGGTACCGCCTCGAAGTAGCGCATGCCTTCATTGTCGCGGTAGTCGACGCCCCAGCGCTTGCAGGTGCGCTCAAGCGCCGTGCAGATGACTTGCGAATAGGGCTTCCAGGGGCCGAGCACTTCATCAAAGCGGTAAGCCCCGAAGGATTTGACGAAGGCGTCCATCTGATCGGCCTGCGGGAGGCGGTCGGCAAAGATCTCCCGGGTCATGGTGGCCATCTGAAAGTTGGTCAGCGTGCCGTAGCAGTCAAAGGTAATGTACTTCGGGCGCATGATGTCGCTCATGGTGTGTCGTCCTGTGTTGTCGTGCCGTAACGGCGATGATTGTTGTGGACGTTGGCCTCCCGCCGGGGGCCATGACTCCATTACAGCACTCCCTGACCATCGCAGGACGCTGAAAGCCCGGGGGCTGTCGGTACAAAACCTCCTTTTTGCGTGGTTGCACAGCACAGCCTGCGGCAGACGGGGTTACATCATCTCGGGCTGGCGGATGCGACTGCCCCGGGCAAACCGGTCAAGATGATAGGGGGTCGGGTCGACCACGGGTGTGGCGCCGGTGACCAGATCCGCTGCCAGCTGCCCGCCGCCGGGGCCGATGCCGAAGCCGTGGCCGCTAAAGCCCGAGGCGACGATAAAGCCCGGGATGGCCTCGACCGGCGAGATGACCGGCACCATGTCCGGGGTGGTATCGATCATGCCGCCCCAGACGCGGGCAATATGCACCCCCTTGAGGGCAGGATACTCCGCGTGCAGCCCGGCCAGCGCGGCGCGCGCCTGCGCCATGTCGGGCACGGGGTCCAGCACGCGCGTTTGTTCAAACGGCGAGACCTGGTCGAATTCCCAGCTGCCGGCGGCTTCGGGGCCGCGAAAAAACGATCGCCCGATGCGCACCTGCAGCTTCTTGGCCAGCTTGCTGCGATAGGCGCCATAGAATTTCGTGGCGTAGCGAAGCCCCTGCGGGCTGATCTCGACCCGGCCAAACCCGGGCATGGCCAGCGTGTAGCCCCCGTCGAGGCGCCGTCGCAGGGCAATTTTCGGCGTGGTCAGACAGCCCGGCGTGACCTGATCACCCGGCGTGGTCTGAAGCGTGGTGCCCATGATATTGGCCGCCGGCAGCTCGACCCCGTGGCGGCGACAAAAGCGCGAACTCCAGGCGCCGCCGGCACAGACCACGCTTGAGGCGCGAATCAGACCGCGCTCGGTCCACACACCGCCCACGCGCCCACCGGTAAGCTCCAGCCCGCGTACGGCGCAGTTTTGATGGACATACGCCCCGCGTTCGCGGGCGCCAAAAGCAATCGCCGGACAGGCCATGGCGGGCTCGGCGTGGCCGTCGGTGGGAGAAAAGACGCCGCCGAGCCATTTCGATGTGGTGCCGGGCGCCTTTTCATGGGCCTGTTCGGCCGTGAGTTGTTGACTGACAAAACCGTGCTCGCGCGCCTTCTCGCCCCAGGCCTCCCATTTGGCCAGGCTTTCGGGGTTGTCGGTGGTGTAGACGATGCCGCTGCGGCGAAAGCCCACGTCGCGCCCGATCTCGCCGGACATCGCCTCCCAGCGGTTCAGGCTGTGCATCGCCAGCGGCAGCTCGAACATGTCGCGGTTTTGCTGGCGCACCCAGCCCCAGTTGCGACTCGACTGCTCACAGCCGATCAGCCCCTTCTCCAGCAGCGCCACCGACACGCCCCGACAGGCCAGCTCGTAGGCCGTGGTGGTGCCCACGATGCCGCCGCCGATGACCACGACATCAACCTGCTCGGGAAAGTCGGGACTGTCGTGCACGGTATCCACATTAACGAACATGTTCGAAACCCTCTTGTCTTGTTGTTGGCATCTCTCATACCGGACGCTTCACTCAGGCGCTGGATTATGACATGGCCTCCGACGTCACGATGGCGCCTCGCCTCAGGGGTTCAGGTCGATCAGCACGCTTTTGTGATGCAGATTGGCCTCAAAGGCGGCGCGCCCCAGATCGCGCCCGATGCCGGAGCGCTTGTAGCCACCGGTGGGCAGAATGTAGTCATTGCTGCGCCCGTAGCGATTGACCCAGACCGTGCCGGCGCTGAGATGGCGTACCGCGCGCAGGGCGCGCCCGAGATCGGCCGTGTGCACCCCGGCGGCCAGGCCGTACACCTCGTGTTCGGCCAGCGCCAGGGCCTCCTCTTCACTGTCAAAGGCCTGAACGGTGAGCACCGGGCCGAAGATCTCCTCATGAACGGCCGGATTATCGCTGTCATCGACCTGCAGGATCGTGGGGCGATAAAAGCAGCCGCCGAACTCCGTTTCAAAGCGTGCCCCGCCGGTGATCAGCTCGGCACCGGCCTCACGGGCGCGGCGGATGATCGACTCGAGACGCCCGGTCTGGGTTTCGGAAATGATCGGGGAAAAGCGTGTGCCGGCCTGCCAGGTCAGTCCCGGCGCGAGATCATCAAACCGGGCGCTCAGCCGTTCGATCATGGGCTCGAGCAATGAGCGCTCGATCAGAAGACGCGAGCCCGCCACGCACACCTGGCCGGCATTGCCGGTAATCGCCGCGGCCAGCGTTTTAGCGGTGCGGTCGAGATCCGGGATATCACCAAAGACCAGCTGCGGGCTCTTGCCGCCCAGCTCCAGCGTCACCGGTTTCGGCCCGGTCTCGGCGCAGGCGCCCATGATGGCGCGACCGGTCACCGTGGAGCCGGTAAATGTGATTTTCGCCACGTCGGGATGGCGACACAACGCGTCCCCCGTGGTGGGGCCATCGCCCTGAATCACGTTGAAAACGCCCGGCGGCATGCCGGCCTCGATGGCAAGCTCGGCCAGCCGCACCGCCGTAAACGGCGTCATTTCGGAAGGCTTTAATACCACGGTGTTGCCCGCCGCCAGCGCCGGGGCCACCTTCCAGCAGGTCATGCTCAGCGGAAAATTCCAGGGGGCGATGGCCCCGACCACGCCCAGCGGTTCGGCAATCTGCATCCCCAGGCTATCGTGGGCGGTGGCGGCCACCTCGCCGCCGTGCTTGTCGGAGAATTCGGCAAAAAAGCGGATGCCTTCGGCGGTATAGGGCACATCCCAGGCGCGCGCCTGATCGATCGGCCGGGTCGAGCCCAGCGCCTCGAGCGCGGCCAGATAGTCGATATCGGCCTCGATCAGATCCGCCCAGCGGCGCATGATGCGAGCGCGCTCGCGCGGGGCACACCGCGCCCAGTTGGCGCGCCTGAAGGCCTGACGCGCGCTGATGACCGCCTCATCAACACGCTCGGCATCGGCGAGCGGCAGTCCGGCATAGGCCTGTCCATCGGCCGGTCGACGCACTTCAAGCGCCGCGTCATCGCACACCTGACGACCATGCAGGAAGTGGGCACAGGGAATCGTGATACGAGCGGGGTCGAAACTGGACATGACAGGCTCTCTCGGGCAGGGAAGGAACACGCCCGGTACTCGGGGCGAGACGCTCCCTTCATGCTACGACCAATGGCCCGGCACGGGGTGCCGAGTGTGATCGCGCCCGGCGCAGTTGATGCGCCAAAGCCGCCCCCATTCGGTCAGATCTGCCGAATTGTGCCGCCCGGTCCTCAATGATGTGGCACGCACGCCGGGTGCATGCGACAGTCCTGCCACCACACGCTGACACCTTCAACGGGAGCCTGCCGTCATGTCTTCACTATCCTCGCTGCCTTCATCCGACGCCGCCCTGAGCGATCTGTACTGGCGCCCACTGCACGACACCGACCTGGCCCCGGCCCATGTACTGTCGCAGGGTCTGGGCTGGCCCCATCGCATCGAGGACTGGGCCATGATGCTCGAGCTGGGCGAGGGGGTAGCGCTGGAGGATCCCGAGGGCACGCTGATCGGCACGGGATTTTGCCTGCCGCAGGGTCAGGCGGCCACGCTGGGACTGGTCATCGTTGATGATGCCTGGCAGGGCAAGGGGCTGGGGCGCGCCATGATGACTCGCCTGATGGCGCTGGCCGGGGATCGCACCCAGTTTCTGGTCGCCACCGTTGCCGGCGCGCCGCTGTATCAAAAACTCGGTTTCACGCCGTGCAACACGGTCTGCCAGTACCAGGGCGTCGTCACGACCGCCGTGCAGGTGCCGGACACCGACGGGCTGCGCGCCGTGACCGACGAGGACCTTGAATCCGTCATGGCGCTGGCGCCCGACAACGCTGTTCACCGCAAGGCCGTGGATCAGGCCACGGAGGGCGCCGTCATCGAACGCGACGGCCAACTGGTCGGTATGGCCCTGCGCCGCCCCTTCGGTCGCGGCGAGCAGATCGGCCCCGTGCTGGCCGAAACGCCAGAGCAGGCCCGCGCGCTAATGGCCTCGCTGCTGGCACGCGCCGAGGGCGCCTTCGTGCGGCTGGATCTGGTGGATCCGGAAGATGATCAATGGCTGGTCGATACGGGGCTTGCCTGCGTGGATCGGGTGGTGCGCATGCGCCGCGGCCCCGACAGCGACGCGGCAGCGCTGGTGCGGTTCGGCCTGATCACTCAGGCGATGGGCTGATCGTTGAGGCCGGATGACAGACATCCGGCCTCGATCGTGCCGAGCGGGTCTACGCCGAGTCACGCTGCGGTGACAGGGCCGGATAGCGTTTCATAAGCTGTTCGAACAGCTCATGAATCACCGCGGCACCCTCGACCACCTCTCCTTTGTCGTAACGCGCCGCCAGGCCATCAAAAAGCTGGTGCTTGATGAAAAATCGCCACGCCACCGGAAGGCTGGCCAGAATATCGGTCAGCGCCGCGTAGCGCTCGCGCGTCCAGCGCGTTTCGAACGCATCGCGGTACGGGCCATAGGCGAAGGGCGCATCGGGCAGCACGCGCGACTGATCACGCATTGACCGGCGCAGCGCCTGCGTCTTTTCCTCGCTGACCCGATCATGATCAAGCACCACGCCGTAGTCGGTTCGGGCCCGCTCGGGCGAGACGTAACCACACCGCACATCCCTGAGCACCTCTTCCGACAGCCGGTCCAGCGGATCGCCGTAGCCACCCGCACCACAGCCCACCAGCCGGATCACGTCACCGGGCTGGCAATGCACGATGTCGGTATTGCCGAGCGCCTCGGCATGGTCGGCCTCCGGATTGCGGGTAAAGCGCGCCGTGGCACCGGCCTGACCGCCCAGAATCCCCCAGGAGGCGAAATGCGTGCGGTCGCGGTTGCGCGCCGTGACCATGGTACCCGGGGAGAACACCTGAAACTCCATGCAAAGCCCCAGCCCACCGCGATAGCGACCCGGCCCGCCGGAGTCCGGTACCAGGCAGTAGCGGTGCATCAGGATGGGCACTTCGGCCTCGTTGATCTCGACCGGCGTATTGCGCAAAAAGGCCACGTTGGCTCCGGAACCGTCGCTGCCGTCACCAAAGGGCATGCCGCCGGCGCCGCCGCCGACCGGACCCAGCGAGGCCATCAGCGTGCGTCCGTCACTGTCCATGGTCTTGACGCTCATGATGGCAAGACCGGCCGCGGCGCAGGCCGGCAGCCGCTCGGGAATTGCTCGGGAGAAGGCCCCGAAGGTCAAAACGTGGGTGAGCTTGCAGGTCAGACTTCGCATACCCACGGCCGCCGGCGCCACGGCGTTGACCACACTGCCCTCGGGCAAAACACAGCGCACCGGCCGGTCCAGACCGGCGTTGAGCAAAATGTCGTCCTGCAGGGTGTAGAGCACATAGTGATAGCCCACCAGCGCCAGAGCGTGGCGCACCATGCCGCCGGTGGGCATGTTGAGCGAGGAGGCCAGCTGCGGATCGCTGCCGGTGTAATCGAGAATGGCCTCCTCGCCGCGAATCTGCAGATTAAGCGCCAGCCGCATCGGCTTGCCCGCCACGCTGTCCTCGTCGGCGTATTCGGCGAAGAAATAGTCCCCGTCGGGGACGGTAGCGATCACCTGGCGGGCCTGGCGTTCAGCGTAATCAAGCAGCGCATCCATGCCGGTACAAAAATCCGCCGTCCCGAAGCGCTCGATGATCTCCAGCACCCGCTTTTCGCCGTTGTGCAGCATCGCGATCTGGGCCATGAGATCGCCCCGGTTCTGCTTTGGCACGCGCACGTTGGCGGCCATGATGTCGAGCAGCGACTCATCAAGCACACCCTCGCGCACGATTTTGACCGGTGGAAAGCGAATGCCCTCCTGCTCGATTTCGGTGAGCGTGCGCGACAGCGAGGCCGGCACGGCGCCGCCCATGTCGGTGTTATGAATGTGGCCGCCGACAAAACAGATCAGCATGCCCTGATAAAAGACCGGCTTCCACATCACGATATCCGGAGTGTGGGTGGCCACGCTGCCGCTGTAGGGGTCGTTGGTCATGGCGATATCGCCGGGGCGATAGTCCTCAATCCGTGACAGCACAGGTCCATAGTCGAGCCCGATATACCAGGTCGCCCCCAGCGTGCGCGGGGAAGCAAAGGCCAGACCCTCGGGTGTGATCAGCGCACACGAGAAGTCTTCGGTTTCCTTGATAAAGGTCGAGTGCGCCGTACGTACCAGGGTGTAGGCCATGCTTTCGGCCGCTGCCACACAGTAGTTGGCAAAGATCTGCACAACGGTGTTGTCAAAGGCCATCGCGGTTCTCCCCGTTCGTTACGGCGTTATTGATCAGATGCAGATTGCCCCAGCCGTCAACGCTGACGGAAAAGCCCGGCAGCACGCTGGTGGTGGTGTCGTCCTGGGCCACGATAGCCGGCCCCTCAAAGCGGTGCCCCGATCTCAGATCGGACCTGCGATACAGCGCCACCCGACGATGGGCGCCGTCCATCCAGGCCTGCACGTGATCACAGGGGCGTGCCGGTTCCCGAGCGGTTTCGATGGTTTTCAGAGTAGGCTTGGGAGTGGGCACGGTGGCGATCAGGCGCAGCGATACCACCTGAATGTCGGCCCCTTCGTCGCGATAGTGATAAAGGCGCTCGTGCTCGCGATGAAAGGCGTCGCGCAGCGCCGACAGCTTCCCGTGGCGAACATCCTCAACGGTCAGGGGCGTTTCGATCTCGAACGACTGGCCCTTGTAGCGCATTTCGGCGGAGAGCGTGAGCTCGGGGGCGGCGTCGCCGGCCTCCTCGACGATCCAGTCGCGTGCTTCGCGCTCCAGCGCTGCCCGGTCCTGATCCAGCCGCTCAAGCGTGGCCTGAGTCAGGTCATACCAGGTGATGCGCACGAAGTCGTTGCGGGTGTCCGCGATCAGACCGCCCAGAGCGCTGAGCACGCCGGGCGTAGTGGGCACGGCAATGGTCTGCATGTGTAGCGTACGCGCCAGATAGCAGGCCAGCATCGGCCCGGCCCCGCCAAAAGGCATCAGCGAAAACTGGCGCGGGTCGATCCCGAAGCGCGATACCAGCCGGCTGATGCCGGCATACATGCCCGAAATCGCCACGTTGACGATGGCCTCGGCCGTGGCTTCCACCGGCTGGCCCAGTGTCTCGGCCAGCTGCCCTACCGCCCGGCGCGATGCGGCAATATCAAGGTTGACCGTGTCGTAGCCCAGCGGTGACTGGCCCAGGATGCCCATGACGGCAAAGGCATCGGTGATGGTGGGCGCCGTGCCGCCGCGCCCGTAGCACACCGGTCCGGGCGTCGAGCCGGCACTTTCGGGGCCGACCTTGAGCACGCCGAGCGTGTCGACACTGGCAATCGAGCCGCCGCCGTCACCGATCGAGGTCACCGACACCGACGGAATATGAATCTGATAGTCGCCGATATATTCACCGGTGGCGTAGCGCGGCGCGCCGCCCACGATCAGGGCCACATCCGCGGTGGTGCCACCGATGTCCAGACTCATCACGTTGTCGATACCGCAAAGCCTGGCCATCCAGGCCGCGCCGATCACCCCCGAGGCCGTGCCGGACAAGATCATCTGCACGCAGTCGGTCTTGCCCCGCTCGGCACTCATGATGCCGCCGTTGGATTTCGTCACCTGCAGCGGCGCGGTCACGCCAGTCTCGATCAGGGCCTTTTGCAGCGAGCCCAGATAGTGCGAAACCCGGGGCTGAACGTAGCCGCCGATCACGGCGGTCACGGTGCGCTCGTATTCGCGAATGGTCGGCCAGACATCGCTGGCGCAGGAGACAAAAAACCCCGGCATCGCCGCCTCGATCAGGTCGCGCACGCGGTGCTCGTGCACCGGGTTGCGGTAGGCGTGCAAAAGCGAGATCACCACACCCTCGCAGCCGGTGCGCTCAAGCCCTTTGATGGTCTCGGCGATGCCGCTCTCATCCAGCGGCGCGATCTCCTCGCCCTGGGCGTTGAGGCGCCCGTCGATGCCAAAGGTGCAGTGTCGGTCGATCAGAGGCGCCGGGCGCACGGACATCAGGTGGTACATGTCCGGCGTCTTGAGACGCGCGATGTTGAGTACGTCCTCGAAGTGGCGATTGGTGATCAGCCCCAGCCGAATGCCGCGACGCTGGACCACGGCGTTAACCCCAACGGTCGTGCCGTGAGTGAAGTGCACCACCTCGGCCGGGTCGATGCCATAGCGCCGTGACAACGTCTCCATGCCGGTGATGACCTCACTGCCGGGGCTATCGGGCCGGGAAAAGACCTTGAGGCTTTCAAGCACGCCGGTCGCGTCATCCAGTACGGCGAAATCCGTAAAGGACCCGCCAATATCCACTCCAATGCGAAGGCCCATGGGCGGCGTACTCCTGTCGTTTGTGGGTCATTGTTTTAAGTGATGCATCGCTGGAAAGGCGCTCAACGCCTGTGCCACGGGCCTGGAGGCGCCGCGTCACGGCCGGCGTGTGCGCTCCTCCTGGCGTCGATCGAGACGGTCGCGCCACTGGTAGTAGCTGCCCAGCACCGGCATGAACCATGGCCTGCCGTGATAGAGCGGATGCCCGGGCAGCGGTGTGCCAAAGGCACTGTTTTCGAGCGGTTCCCCCTCGATGAGATGCCGGGCAAGGCGATGGCCCAGCCAGCTCATGGTCGTAATGCCGCTGCCATTGCAGCCCAGGGCGTAATAGCATTCCGACGCCGTCCGGCCGATATGGGGCAGCGCGTCCAGCGTGACCGCCACGCGCCCGCCCCAGCTGAAACTCACCGACACGTCACGCAGCTGAGGAAAACGCGCCACCATCTGCTGATGCAGCATGCCGGCACTCTGGCGCCGGTTGAGCGGATAAAAGCGCGCCCGGCCGCCGAACAGGAATCGCTTTCCGTCCGGCGAATAGCGGTAGTAGGTCGTCACGCGCCCGGTATCAGCCACGCTGCGTTTTCCGGGAATCAGCGCATGTTGCAACGCCTCGGGCAGGATCTGCGTAGCGATCTGATGGGAGGTGACCGGCACGATGCCGCGGCGAAGCGCCGGTGACAGCGCCCCGGTGTAGCCGTTGGTCGCGATGATCACGCGCGCCGCGTTCAGCCGGCCCTGTGGGGTGGTGAGTCGGTAGTGCGCCCCTTCACGTGTGATATCGGTCACCGGCGTCTGGCTGCACAGCCGAACGCCAGCGGCCTGGGCGGCCGAGAGCAGCCCGGCGTAGTACTTTGCCGGATGAAGCTGGCCGGCCCCGTTGATCAACACCCCACCCACGTAGGCGTCGGTGGCCAGCTCCTCTCTTAACGCCTCGCGTGAGAGCACCTGCACATCGCTGTCGGTCAGCGCGTTGAGTCGTTCGATTCGGGCCTGCCATTTCTCGAGGTGCGCCCGGGTCCAGGCCGGCGCCAGACGGCCCGAGCGGCGGTAGTCGCAGTCGATGTCTTCTCGCTTGATCAGGGATTCCAGAAACCGATAGCCGGCCGCGGCTTCCGTGAGCCTTGCCTCGACGCGTGCCGGATCAAGCGCCGCCCTGCCCGTCATGCTCTTGCCAACGTTGACGCCGCCGGTTACCTGACCACCGCTGAGCGTACTGGCGCCGGCACCCAGCAGACCAGCCTCCAGCACGGTCACCGTCTCGCCATGGCGTGCCAATTCGAGCGCGCAGCAAAGACCTGCATAGCCGGCGCCGACAATTGCCGTGTGTGTTTCACGTGAAACATCCCTCGTTCCACTGTCGTGAGGCTGCCACACCTCCCACCAGTAGGGGGTCTCGCGAAAATCATCGGCCAGAAAGGACTGTGCTGGTGCCATCTCCTGCTCCCGAATGCCCCCTCGATCAACGAGTGGGGAAAGCGCGCCTCACGTCGTGCCATATTATGGAACGCCATGCCATATATAAACGCTACACGCCCGAACCCGCTGCTGGCAACTTCTTTTGCATGTGCGAGTCGGGGTGGGACGAGCGCAGAGCAAGCCGATACACTGTGGCTCTGCACCGAGACATGAGCCGCCAATGAAGAGTCTTTTGAAAAGCCTGGAAATACTGGAGGCGGTCGCCGAACACCAGCCGGTCAGCGTGGGTGAGCTGGCCAAACGACTGTCACTGCCCAAATCAACGGTGCAGCGGGTGCTGCTGACCTTTCACGAGGCGGGCTGGCTGCGCCAGCGTCGTGGTGATATGACCCGCTGGGAGGTAGGGGCGCGGATACTGGGCGTGCGCCCGCCCGAACTCAACGGGGGCAGGCTCTATGCAGCGGCTCGCGAGCCCATGCGTGAACTGCGCGATGCCACCAATGAGACCGTTCATCTATCGATCCCTGACGGGCTCAACAGCGTGGTACTGATCGACCGCGCCGACTGCCAGCAAAACGTGCGCACCTTCAGCCCACTGGGCGATGCGGCCCCCTTTCACGCCACCGCCAACGGCATGGCGATCATGGCGTGGTTGAGTGATCAGGAGATCGACGACATCATTGCCCGCGGTCTGCCCGCCTTTACCGAACAGACCATTACCCGGCCCGACAGGCTGCGCGAGGAGCTCGCGGCCATTCGCCAGCGCGGCTACTCGCTGAACATGTCGAACTACCGACCGGCCATCTGCGCCATCGGCGCCGCCATCATGGATGCCGACAACCGTCCCGTAGGCAGCCTGTGCATCTCCATGCCTCAATCGCGCTATGACCCGGCAAGGCTGTCGCAGTGGGGGCAGCAGGTCGTCGAAGCCGCACGTCGGATCAGCCTGATGCAGCCTGCCGACCCGATCTGACAGGCCGGCAGGTCACGACATCAGCCCGGTACGGGCGCGTCACTCTCGATCAACCCTTCCGATTTCAGCGCGTCCCAGAACTCCGCCGGAATATCGACGGTCATCGAGGCCTGATTTTCGCGGGCATGCTCGGCCGTGCGAGCGCCGGGAATGGTGGCGCCAACCACGTCGGGTGCGGCGGTGAACTGCAGCGCCGCGGTGCGCAGGTTGGTGCCGTGCTCGCGGGCAATGGCGCTGATGCGATCGCGCTGCTCTGCAAAACCATCGGGAATGTCGGTGCTATACATCCAGTGGTTGCTGCCGGCCAGAAAGCCCGAACCCAGCGGCGCGCCGATCACCAGCGACACGTCGCGCTTGCGGCAGGCCGGAAACAGCCGGTCCAGCGCGTCGCGATGGTTGAGCAGGGTGTACTGCGTGGCCTGCAAAATGACATCGGGGTTACCGGCGTCCATGGCGGCCAGGCTCGGCTCAATCTCGTTGACGCCCATGCCCCAGCCGCCAATGATGCCTTCATCACGCAGGCGCTCGAGTTCGGGGATGGCGCCCTTGCGGGCGATTTCGAAATACTCTTTCCACTGCGACCCCATGTCCTCGTTGTCCGGCGACAGATCATGGATATAGGCCAGATCGATCTTGGACACGCCCATGCGCTGCAGACTGTCCTCGATCGAGCGACGCACGCCGTCGGCGGAGTAGTCATAGCGGTAGTCAGTGCGAAGGTTGCCCTTCCACATGCCCACGCTTCCCACCGAAGCATCCGGGGTCAACAGCCGCCCGACCTTGGTCGAGAGCAGATATTCGCTCGGGTCCCTGTCGGACAGGAAATGGCCCATGCGTCGCTCGGAAAGCCCCAGTCCGTACCAGGGGGAGGTATCGAAATAGCGCGTACCGCTCTCCCAGGCCGCCGCCAGCATGGCGCGCGCCTCTTCATTGGAGGTGACCCGGTACATGTTACCCATCTGGGTGCCGCCCACCCCGTACTTGTGCTCGGGGGGAAAGCGGTCCATGGCCAGCGGCGGATTGTTCGGCAGTGCCTCGTCGCGCCGGCCCTGTTCGTTGTCGCCGCCCTTCTCTGCCGCCATGAGTCGCGGTGCGGCCACGCCTGCGGCGGCGGCCACGGCACTCAGGGCCAGAAAATCGCGTCTTGATGCCATAGCGATGTCTCCTGTCGTGACAAATGATGGGGAAAGCCTGGAACAGCATCACCCTGCCAGCCAGTCCCGCCCGGTTATCACGGATCTTCTCTGTGGGGACGCAGGATAAAAAACGCCCGCCCGGCAATGCCGGACGGGCGTCCTGTGGCTACCTGCTCATTCCCTGATGAGTCGGGGCATCCCGCCGGTTATTTCATGGGCGGCGGCCCGAGCTCCTTCATCAGCTCCGAAAGCTTCACGTAGGCCCGGTTGCGCCAGGCGATCAGATCCGGGATGCGCTCGGCCGGCACGTCGGTAAAGCCACCGCCGCTCTTGGTGCCCATCTTGCCCTGCTCGATCAGCGAGCTGAGCGCCTCGGGGGTGGCAAAGCGCTCGGGAAAGTCGGTCTGCAGCGACTGATAGCAGAAGTTGTAGACATCCAGCCCCGCCATGTCGGCGATCGCGAACGGGCCGAAAAACGGCAGTCGGAAGCCGAACGTCGTACGCACCAGGGTATCGATGTCCTCGGCGCTGGCCACACCCTCTTCCAGCAGCTGGGTCGCCTCGTGGAACAGCGCGTACTGCAACCGGTTGAGCACAAAGCCGGTCACGTCCTTGACCGTGGCCGTCTCCTTGCCGGTCTCGTGGACAATGGCGCAGGCCTTTTCGACGATATCGGAAGCCGTGCCTTCATGCGGGATGATCTCCACGCCCGGCACAAACGGCGACGGGTTGGAGAAGTGCACGCCCAGAAACCGCTCCGGATGCGTCACGGCCTCGGACAGTTTGGCAATCGAGATGGTCGAGGTGTTGGTGGCGATGATCGCATCGGGGCGCGCTGCGGCGCTGACGCGACGAAAGATCTCGTGTTTGATATCGATCTTTTCCGGCACCGCCTCTTCGATGAAGTCGGCATCGCGCACGGCGTCCTCGATCGACTCGGCCACCTTCACCTGACGTTCGATGCGCTCAACGGCGTCGCTCGGAAACAGGCCGTCGGCGACGAACTTGCGGGTTTCCTCGATCAGGCGTTCACGGTTGGCCTGCGTCACCTCAAGCGACACATCACTGATCAATACGTCAGCACCGGCCAGCGCCATGACCTGGGCGATACCGCCGCCCATGTAGCCCGAGCCGACAATGGCAATTTTACGTGTCATGAATCCTTTACTCCCTGTACTCATGGTGTCGTCATATCGCGGTCAGAGGCTGATCAGCCCTGGCGCACCTGGCTTTTACCGAGGGCGTAATCGGCGCTGCGCGGCAGAATCTTCTCGCGCAGATAGCGCTGATTGCTGCTGGACACGCTCAGACCATCGCCACCGTAGTGCTCGGTGCAGATGATGCCCTGGAAGCCGTTGGCGAGCGCAATTTCAAACGCCTTGCGGTAGCTGATCAGCCCCGATTCCAGCGGCGCGGGCATGGCCACGTAGTAGTCGCGCGCCACGTCCTCGTCGCGGATGTAGTTCTTCACATGCCAGTAGTTGGCATACGGCATGGTCTTTTCCATGATCTCGAGCCAGGGCTCGATCGGGCGATGCAGACGGATCAGGTTGCCCACGTCCGGGTTGATGCCGACGTTGTCCAGGCCGATGTCCTTGACCAGCGCCACGGACGAGTCCGCCGTGCCCAGATAGGTGTCTTCATACATCTCCAGCGACATCAGAAGACCCAGCTCATCAGCATGTCGGCCCAGCTCCTGCAGACGCTTCACGGCCAGATTCCACATGTCGCGATCGGCCTTCGGGTCCTTGTGGCCCTCCACGGTCCAGAACCACAGCTGCTTTTGCTGCTCCGGGGTCAGCGCCTGGTGCAGGCCGAAGGAGACCACCCGGCAGCCCAGCGCCGCGGCCGATTCCAGCGTGCGGTGGCTGTAGGCCAGGTTGTCCTCGCCGTGTTCGGTATCGATGACGCTGCGGCGAATGGCCGAGACCGACGGCAGGCCGATGCCCACCTCCTTCGCAGCGCCGCCGAGCGCCTCCAGCCGGTCGCGGGAGAGATCGCCGGGCTTGATCCAGCTGTCGAACAGATCGGCGTTGTCAAAGCCGGCATCGCGAACTTCTTCAAACACGCTGCGCCAGTGCGCGGGGTCGGCATCGTTGACGGCGCGCCCCTGGGCATCAACACCGGAGAACTGCAGCAGGGCGGCCGTGATCGGCCAGTCATCAGCGGTATAAGGCATGGGTATATCTCCTTGTGAGAGGCTTTCACGGGGTTTGGATCAGGGCCCGGGACGTGCCGCGGGCCCAGGGGCAAGGAAACGGCGCGCTACGTGACCAGAACGAACAGCGCCCAGGCCAGAGCAAAGGCCATCAGGGAAATACCGGTCGACATCACACTCCAGGTGCGCAGCATGGTGCGGGTCTCGACCTGCAGAAACCGCCCGACCAGCCAGAAGCCTGAATCGTTGACGTGGGAGTAGCCGATGGCGCCGGCCACGATCGCGGTCGTGATACAGGCCGCCGGCATGCCGGCCAGTGCCGGTTCGGCCAGCACGGCGGGCGCCATGATGCCGGCGGCGGTCGTGCCGGCAACGGTGGCCGAACCCTGAGCGATACGGATCACCGAGGCGATGAGATAGCCGGCCAGGATCAGCGGCATACCGATCGCATCCAGGCTTTCCGCCAGAGCGTTACCGATACCGCTGGCGGTGAGCACCCCGCCGAACATGCCGCCGGCCCCGGTAATCAGGATGATGGTGCACACCGGCGCCAGCGCCTTCTCGATGATGTCGTTGACGGCCTCCATC
The DNA here is from genome assembly GCF_003385845.1 of Kushneria indalinina DSM 14324. Lineage (GTDB taxonomy): Bacteria > Pseudomonadota > Gammaproteobacteria > Pseudomonadales > Halomonadaceae > Kushneria > Kushneria indalinina. The sequence continues at coordinate 298,351 of NZ_QRDJ01000009.1, forward strand.
GGCTCCTTGAGCCCGCGCCGAAACACCAGCAGCCACATCGCCACGCAGGTGCTGATCAACAGTGCGATCGGGGTCTCGCCGATCACGACGAAGGCATCGAGCAGGGCATTGTCATCCGGCAGGGTGCCGGCCGAGATCAGCGTCGAGATGCCGGTGTTCATGAAGATCAGCACCAGCGGCAGCAGCAGAACCAGCAGCACGGTGCCAAAGGCCGGGCGCGGCCCGCCGTCGTCTTCTTCGCCCCCCATCACATCGGGCACCGACTGAAACGGCGTCTTGTTGGCCAGCCATACTGCCAGGCGATAGCCCATCACATACCAGGTGGGCAGGCCGACCAGCAGACCGACGAACAGCACCAGACCGATATCGGCCTCCAGAAAGACCGCCGCCGCGACCGGCCCGGGATGTGGCGGCATCAGGGCGTGCATGACCAGCGCCGAGCCCGCCACCGGCAGCCCGTAGAGCAAAAGCGAGCCCTTGAGCTCGCGCGCCACCGCAAAGATGATCGGCAGCATCACCACATAGGCGGCGTCGAGAAAGATCGGAAAGCAGAACAGAAGTGCGGCGATCGACAGCCCCAGCGGCGCCCGATCGCGTCCGCAGATGCGAATCAGGGTGTCGGAGAGCACCCGGGCACCGCCGGAGACGGCAACGATCCGCCCGAGCACGGCACCGAAGCCGATCAGCATGGCCACGTTGCCCAGCGTTTGGCCAAAGCCGCCGGTCAGGGTTTCGATGAGGTTGCCGACCCCGATGCCGGTGGCCAGTGCCGTGCCGATACTGACGATGACCAGGGCGAAGAAGGGGTGCAGGCGGATACGGATGATCAATACCAGCAAAATGGCGATCGCCATTGCTGAAATCGACAGCAGAAGAGGTGTCGACAATGCAGCTTCGGGGGCGTTGGGCATAACCGGCTCCGGGACAGACCATGACGCTCGAAGCGCTTCGATGCGCCATTGGTCGCAAAATGCCTTACATCGCTGTAAGTCCAATGGCACAGACGATATCTTTCCCGGGCAATACCGACCAATGCCGGTCATGCCGCAAGATGATGACCATTTTGATATCACTTTGATAACGAGCCGCACGTCATGGGGACTCTGCCGGAAGACTGGTTTTTCCGATCACGACTAAAGTTGCGTCATCTGCAGCTGTTTGTGGCCCTTGGGGAGCAGGGCAACCTGCATCGCAGCGCCGAAGTGCTGGGCATCAGCCAGCCGGCGGCCTCAAGGCTTCTGATTGAACTCGAGGAGCGCCTGGGCACGACCCTGTTCGAGCGCCACGGCCGTGGGCTCTCGCCCAACCTGTATGGCGAGCTGATGATTCGCCGCGCCCGCACCATCATCGATGAGCTCGAACGCGCCGGCGAGGAGTTCAACGCCATTCAGGCAGGACACGCCGGGCTGGTCCGGGTCGGCACGGTGATGGAACCGGCCGTGGCACTGCTCACCCGCGCCATCGAGCAGATGCACAGCGAGCGCCCCGGGCTTCGCATCAACGTGCACGTCGATGTCAGTCGCGCCCTGATCTCCGGACTGCTCGACGGTCATTACAATTTTGTAATCTCTCGTGTCCCGGCCGGTTTTTCCGGCGAGCACTTCGTGTTCGAGGAGATCGGCGAGGAGGAGATCTGCTTTATCTGCAGTCGCTCGCATCCGCTGGCCGAACAGCCGGTGCCGGATCTCGCCGCCATGGTCGACTACCCCTGGGCCCTGCAGCCGCCCGGCACCCTGATGCGCCAGCGCGTCGATGATCTGGTGCGCCATCGCGGCCTCGAACCGCCCCACTGGATCGTGGACACCTCGGACCTGACCACCTCGCTGGCACTGGTGAACGCCTCGTCATTTCTGACGGTCGCCACCCGGGGCGTGGCAGAGCTTTTGTGCGACCCGCAGCGCTTTCGCATCATCGCCCTGTCCAAACGCCTGAGCGTGCAACCCTATGGACTGGTCAGCCTGCGCCGCCAGCAGCTGCCCCCGGGCGTTGCCGCCATGATGCGCCTGTTGCGTCATCTGATCCGCCAGCCCCTGAGCTGAGGTCAGTGCCGCTTCGGCGGGCGCGTGGCCGCGCTTGATCAAAGCCGCTACTCTGGGGCACATCCCCCTGCTGACCGGAAGGTTGATCATGACCACGCTTGCCCGCCGTCTGAGTACGATAGCCCCCTCGGCCACCATTGAAATCTCGCGCCGCGCCGCCGACATGCGCCGCCAGGGGCTGGATATCATCTCCCTGTCACAGGGCGAGCCCGATTTCGACACGCCCGCCCACATCGCTCAGGCCGGCAAGCGCGCCATCGACGACGGCCAGACCCGCTATACCGATGTCGATGGCACCCCCGAGCTCAAGCAGGCGGTCGCGGCCAAATTCGAACGCGACAACGGTCTGCACTACGCGACCGACCAGATCTCGGTGGGCACCGGCGGCAAGCAGGTCATCTTCAACGCCCTGTTTGCCCTGATCGACCCCGAAGACGAGGTCATCATCCCGGCGCCCTACTGGGTCTCCTACCCGGACATGGTGCGTCTGGCCGGCGGCATGCCGGTCTGCGTCGAATGCGATGGGACACAGGGTTTCAAGCTCACCCCCGAGCAGCTCGAAACCGCGATCACGCCACAGACGAAATGCCTGATCCTCAACTCGCCCGGCAACCCGACCGGGGCCGGCTATCACCGCGAGGAGCTCATCGCGCTGGGCGAGGTGTTAAAGCGCCACCCGCAGGTGTTCGTGATCAGCGATGACATCTATGAATATCTCGCCTACGACGACTGGGCCTTTACCACCCTCGCCGCTGTCGTACCCGAGCTTTTCGAGCGCACCCTGACCGTCAACGGCGTCTCCAAGGGCTACGCCATGACCGGCTGGCGCATCGGCTTTGGCGGCGGCCCGAAGGATCTGATCCGCGCCATGGCGATGCTGCAGGGGCAGATGACCACCAATCCCAGCGCCATCTCCCAGGCCGCGGCCGTGGAGGCGCTCAACGGCTCCCGGGAGTTTCTGGAAGAGCACCTCGAGATCTTTCGCCAGCGCCGCGACATGTGCACGGCCGCCTTCAATGCCATCGACGGGCTGTCGTGTCGCGCCCCGGAAGGCGCGTTCTATCTCTTCATCAGCTGTCAGGGACTGATCGGTCGCAAAACGCCGGAAGGCGAGGTGCTCGAGCGCGATGTCGACGTGGCCCGTTTTCTGCTGGATGCCGCCCACGTGGCCGTGGTGCCGGGCACGGCCTTTGGCCTGGGGCCCTGGTTTCGCATCTCCTTTGCCGCTGCCACCGAACGCCTGGGCGAGGCGTGCGAGCGCATTGCGCACGCCTGCGAGACACTGACGGATGCGTCCATGACCGAGCGGCCCTGAACGACCCGACCACTTCTGCCCGGTTACTTCTGCCCGGCCACTTCTGCCCGGCCACTTCTGCCCGGCCGCCCCCCCGGTGGGTGCGGCCCGGCGGCTGCGCGTTGATAATGCATCTCACTTCGCCATAATGGCGGACTCATTTCACCGACGGTTATTCAGGCGACAACGTTTCATGGCATCCAGAACCCCCTCACATTTTCCGCTGGCCGTGGTGCTGGCGCTGACGGCCGCCATCGGCCCCTTCTCGCTTGACGCCTATCTGCCCGCCTTTCCTGCCATGGCCGAATCGCTGGGCGTGTCCATCAGCGATGTCGCCCTGAGCGTGTCGGTCTATATCTTCACGATGTCGATCGGTCAGCTCATCGGTGGGCCACTGTCCGATCAGCTCGGACGCCAGAAGATCATGTTCTCGGGACTGATCATTTACAGCGTGGCCAGCCTTCTGATCTGGCAGAGCGAGCAGCTCGAGAGCGTGCTGGCCTTTCGCGCCCTGCAGGCCTTCGGCGCCGGCTGGACGCTGGTGTCGGTGCCGGCACTGGTGCGCGACCGCGTTCAGGGGGTGGAAGCGGCGCGGCTTTTCAGCCTGATCGGGCTGATCATGGTCGTGGCGCCGGGCATCGCACCCACCGTGGGCGGGGCGCTGCTGACCCTGGGCGGCTGGCCGTTCATCTTTTTGTTTCTCGCGCTCTATGCCCTGCTGGTCATTCCGCTGTTGAAAATGATCGCATTCAAGGACACCGGCAAGGCCGCGCCGAGCGCGCCGCCGGGGCCGAAGGTGAGCATCTTCAAGCGCTACGCCCAGGTGCTGGCCACCCGCCAGGCGCTGCCCTTTCTGTTCTGGCAGGCCGCCTCGTTTTCGGTGCTGATGATCTTTGTCACCCACGCTTCCTTCGTTTATCAGACGCATTTCGGTGCCAATGAGCACACCTTCGGGCTGCTGTTCGGCGCCAACGTCATCGTCATGCTGATCGCGAATCTGACCAACCGCTCGCTGCTGGAGCGCTTCGGCTCACGGCGCATTCTGCGCGGGGCGACCTGCATTCAGGCCGGCGCCATTGTCGTGCTGCTGCTGGCCAGCGTCTTCGATGCGGGGCTTTATGTCTTCCTGCCGGCGATGATGGTGAGCATCGGCATGGTCGGGGCCATCGCCCCCAACATCCAGGCCTCGTTTATCGAATACTTCGGCGTCAACAGCGGCACGGCCGCCGCACTGCTGGGGGCCTCGCAGTTCGGCATTGCCGGCGTGGTCAGCGCGCTCTCCTCGCGCCTGCCGCTGTCGGTCACGGCCGTGGTACTGGCGATGGCGGCCTGCTCGGCGGTCACGCTCTGGATGCTGGTGCTGTCACTGCGCCAGGAGCGCGCCCGGACCTGAGCCTCATGTTCTGAACAACAGGGCCTGACCGCCTGCATGAATGCCGTGCCATACCCGACTGAATCCTGCTCGCTTTTGTCGATCCGGTTCGTCGGGTATGTTCACGGCTCGATCCACCGCCTGTTCACCGGACCCCCTGATGCCTTCTGCCCTTCTGCGCCCTGCTGTTCTCCTGCTGCTGCTCATGGCGCCCGCTCTTCAGGCGCAGGCCGCCAATGCCGATGACCACTATCCGGTCACGCTGGACAACTGCGGCATGCAGGTCACCGTTGACGCCCCGCCACAGCGGGCGGTCAGCATCGGCCAGAACACTACCGAGATTCTGCTTTCGCTGGGGCTGGCCGATCGCATGGCCGCCAGCGCCGTCTGGATCGGTGAGGTGCCGCAGGATCTTGAGGCCGATAACGCCCGTGTACCCCGGTTATCGAGCGGCATTCCGGGCTTTGAGAGCGTGCTGGGGCAAAACCCCGATCTGGTGGCGGCGCAGTTTGAAAACGATGTCGGCCCCCAGGGGCGTGTTGCCCGCCGCGAGCAGTTTGCCGCACTCGGCGTGCCCACCTATCTCTCCCCCACCGACTGCGTCGGACGGGTGTACGGTGGCGACACCAATCCTGATGGCGCCCGCACCCGAGCGTTCGACATGTCGCTGGTATATCGGGAAATTCAACAACTGGCGGAGATTTTCAACGTCCCGGCGCGCGGTGTTGATCTGGTCGACTCGCTGCGCGCGCGTGAGGCCCGCGCCGCAGCGGCCGGTGCCGGTGCCAACATGCCCGGGAATCTCTCCATGGTGTGGTGGTTTTCCAGCGCCGAACTTGCAGGCGATGCGTGGGTGGCCGGAGAGCTGGGTGCGCCAGGCTACATCATGAAAAAACTGGGTGTGCACAACATTATCAAAAGCCGGGAGGAGTGGCCGGCGGTGAGCTGGGAGCGCATCGCGGCGGCCGACCCGGACGTGATCGTGCTGGGCGAGATGGCACGGCGCAACTTCCCGGCCGATGACGTGGCCCAAAAGATCGATTTTCTCGAGCATGACCCGGTCACCCGCGAGATGCGCGCGGTGCGAGAGCGCCACTTCATCGTGCTCGACGCTCAGGCGATGAACCCGACCCTGCGCACCCTCGAGGGTCTCGAGATCGTGGCCAACGACCTGAGCAGGCTGAGGCTGACCGGTACCTCCACGCCGGATGAGACGCCATGAGTCCGATGCAGGATCACCTTCCCCGCATCCGACATCGTCAGGGCCTGCATCTGGGGCTGATCGTACTGGCACTGGCGGTGCTGGTGCTGGCGATGGCACTGGCCGTGTCGATCGGCGAGATTCATATTCCGCTGGCCACGACCTTCAAGGCGCTGAGCAATGCGCTGGGTATGAGTGAGTACTCACTTGACCGCATTCATGAAAGCATCATCCGCGAGTATCGCCTCAGCAGGACGCTGGTGGCGGCCTGCTGCGGGGCCGGGTTGGCCCTGTGCGGCGCCATTTTGCAGGCGCTGTTGCGCAATCCGCTGGCCGAGCCCTACGTGCTGGGCATCTCGGCGGGCGCCTCGACCGGGGCGGTGTGCATCATGGTGCTAGGCATCGGCGGCGGCGCGGTGGGTCTATCGCTTGGGGCCTTTCTGGGCGCGCTGGGCGCCTTCGCGGTCGTGCTGGCACTCTCCCGCGGCGCCTCGAGCAGCCCTAACCGCATTATTCTGGCCGGCGTTGCCGGCTCTCAGCTTTTTAACGCGCTGACGGCCTGGGTGATCAGCACCTCGGCGAGCGCCGAGCAGGTGCGCGGCATCATGTTCTGGCTTTTGGGCAATCTGGGCGGGGTGCGCTGGCCGGATGTCACCCTGGCGCTGGCGGTCGTGCTGCCGGGCTTTGTGATCTGTCTGCTGTTTGCCCGGGCGCTGGACGCCTTTACCTTCGGTCAGGACGCCGCCGCCGCGCTGGGCATTCCGGTCGGCGCCGTGCGACTGATCCTGTTTGCCATCACGGCGCTGATGACCGCCACCATGGTCAGCATGGTCGGTGCCATCGGCTTTGTCGGGCTGGTGATTCCTCACGCCGCGCGCTTTATCGTTGGCACGGCACACGTGCGCCTGCTGCCGGCCTCACTTTTGATCGGGGCGATTTTCATGGTGCTGGCCGATATCGTCTCACGGGTGATCCTGCCGCATCAGAGCCTGCCCATTGGCGTGGTGACGGCGCTGGTGGGGGCACCAGTCTTTGCCATGATCCTGTATCGCGCCAGACCCCCGCTATGAGCGAAGTGAAGACTTGCTTACCCAAAACCTGCTTACCCAGCACCACCTACTTGCCCGGGGAGGCATAAGATGTCGATTCAGGCTCATGGGGTGAGCTGGTCCACGGCCGGCCGCCTGATTGTCGATAACGTCAGCCTTGCCATCACCCCCGGCGAGACCGTCGGACTGCTCGGCCCCAACGGCTCGGGGAAGTCGTCGCTGCTGCGGCTTTTGTGCGGTCTACGCCGCGTCACCGACGGGGTCGTAACCTTTGATGACGCGCCGCTTGCGCAGCTGAGTCGTCGGGAGGTGGCCCGGCGGCTGGCGCTGGTGGAGCAAAGTGCCACCACCGATGCCGATGTTACCGTTCTGGATGTGGTACGCCTTGGCCGCACGCCGTGGCGCTCGATGCTTGCCGGCTGGCGCGAGGAGGACAGCGCCGCCGTCGAGCAGGCACTTGCTCAGGTCGGCATGACCACAAGGCGCCATCAGAGCTGGCATACGCTCTCCGGCGGCGAGCGCCAGCGTGTCCACATCGCTCGGGCGCTCGCCCAGCGCCCGCAGGAACTGCTGCTCGACGAGCCCACCAACCATCTGGACATTCAGCACCAGCTGGAGATTCTTGCGCTGGTCCGGCGGCTGTCCACCACCTGCGTGATGGCACTGCACGATCTCAATCTGGCAGCCATGTTCTGTGATCAGCTGGTGCTTTTAAAGCAGGGCCGCGTGGCCGCTGCCGGCACGCCGGAGTCAGTACTGACGTCGCAGCGTATTTTCGAGGTTTATGGCGTGGACACCGTTATCGAGCGCTCGCCGCATCACGGCTGCCTGCACGTGCACTATCTGCCGCGCCAGGGCATGAGCACGCAGGCATCTCTCACACCATATGTCTGACCCGCCGCCAGGCATAGCCCAGGTGCTCTCCCAATGCGGTTACCAGCGCTTCGGTGTTGCGCTGCTCAAGTGCAGTCATGATGTGCTCATGCTCATCCACCGCCGCGGCCCACTTGTCGGCGCCCGAGTGGCCGATAAAGCGAATGCGCTTGAGCTTTGACTGCAGGGAGGCATGCATCTGTACCAGCGGTTCATTGTGGGACAGCGCCACGATGGCCGTATGAATCTGTTGATTGGTCTTGTAATAGTCGAGTCGATTGCCTGCCTGATAGTAATCGACCATCTGATCGTGCAATTGACGTACCTCGGCCACCTCGTCATCAGTGGCCCGCTCGCAGGCCAGCCTTGCCGCCAGTTCCTCCAGCGAGCGAATCAACACCAGCATGTCCTCGATATCGCGGGCTGAAAACTGACGCACGCGGGCTCCGCGCTGCGGCACCAGCTCCACCAGCCCTTCACTGGCCAGAAAACGAAGCGCCTCACGAAGCGGCGTGCGTGATACGCCCAGCGTTTCGCACAGCGGTCCTTCATAAATTCGCGCGCCCTGCTCCAGCTCGCCTTCAATAATCATGTCGCGCAGACGGCTGGTGATCGCATCGTGCAGCGAATGCCGGGAGATGGCTCCGGTCGTGTCACGTGCGCTCTGTGACTTCGTCATTTCATATCCTCATTGCCCGGGGCTGCACCAGTGTGGCCCGGATCACTTCATGTCGCCTGGCAGAGTGTTCCCGCACGGGCGTGTTCTCTGGCCACTCGAAGCATCATTTCAGGGCGGCATGTAAAACGATCCAGGACTTATGGCCAGGATCAAAAGGGCCCATTCGGGACCATCGTATAATGTATACATTATTTATTAAGGCGCAGGCTCATCGTCAAGCGGTACTTTCTGTTCACGACCGATGAGAGATGACATGACCCAGACTACTTCTTCCGGCGCAGACCGCCCCCTGATTGCCCTGGCCATGGGAGATCCTGCCGGTATCAGCCCGGAGCTGACGGCCCGCCTGGCTGCCGACCCGCAGGTCAATGCCGCCGCCAGACTGGTCATCATCGGGGATCGACGCGTATTTGATGAAGGCGCCCGTGCGGCAGGGCTTTCCCCCGAACTGGTCGACACCACTCTTGAGGCACTGAAAACCAGCGCACCGGATCAGGTCGCCTTTGTGGATCTTGGCCACCTGTCGCCTGAAGAGATCGAGCAGGGCGTTCCCTCGCTGGCCGGCGGCACGTTCTGCTCACGCAATTTCAACGAGGCGCTGGCGCTGGCCGGCGACGGCCACGTCGAAGCGGTCTGCTTTACGCCGTTCAACAAGCAGGCGATGCGCTACGCCAACCCCGACTACGACGACGAGATTCGCTTTGTGGCTCGTGCCATCGGCTTCGAGGGCAAGGCACGTGAATTCAACATACTGGACAACATCTGGAATGCGCGCGTGACCTCGCATATCCCGCTGGCAAAAGTGGCCGAATCGCTGAGTTCGGGCGCCATCCTCGAGGAGCTGGCCCTGACCGATCAGTGTCTGCGCCAGTCGGGGATCGAGTCGCCGCGCATCGCGGTGGCGGGGCTTAACCCTCACGCCGGTGACGGCGGCAATTTCGGCAGCGAGGAAGAGGAGATCATTGCTCCCGCCGTTGAACAGGCCGCCGAACGCGGCATCGAGGCCGTCGGCCCCTTTCCTGCCGATACGGTCTTTTTGCGCGCGCCGCGCGAGGGCTATCACGCGGTGCTGACCATGTACCACGACCAGGGTCAGATCGCGATGAAACTGATGGGCTTTGACAGCGGCGTGACCATGCTGGGTGGCTTTCCGTTCCCGGTCTGTACGCCGGCTCACGGCACCGCCTATGACATTGCCGGTCGCGGTATCGCCGATATCGGCGCCTCACGTCAGGCCCTGCTGCTGGCTGCAAAAATGGCCTCACGCCTTCAGCAACAAGCGATCGCCTGAAAGGGATCATTCACGTTTCAAGCACTGCGCTGTCCTGATCAGACCACGGCCGATACAGGCAGCGCCCGATAATGCAGTGACGCTCACCGGGAGAAGCACATGAAAGTTTCCGTACTGGCGGCCGGCATGGTCGCACTGGGTCTGGCAGCACATGGACAGGCCTCGGAATTCCCAAGCGATACGATCGAAGTGGTCACCCACTCCGGTGCCGGCGGCGGCACCGACCTGACGGCGCGTGCCATGATGCGCTCGGTTGAACCGCTGATGGACACCGACATGGTCATCGTCAACAAGCCCGGCGGCGCAGGTGATGCGTCACTGAAATATCTCGGTCAGCGCCCGGCAGATGGCTATACCGTGCTTACCTGGACCACCGGCCACGCCGTGCGTCAGGCCAAGAATGGCGAGACCGAGGCCACCGGACTGATCCCGATTGCCCGTGCCACCAACGACCCTCAGGTGCTGATGACCAAATGCGGCGCCTATGAAGACGCCGAATCGTTTATCGATGCCCAGAAGGACAAGGCGCTGCGCTATGGCGTGACCCATGTGGCCAACATTGACGATGTCTCTGCCTTCATGTTCGGCAGAGCGGCCGATATTGCCCAGCCCAATATCGTCTCCTTCAAGGGGGGTGGCGAGCTGCAGACCAACCTGGTCGGCGGCAATATCGACGTGGCGGTCATGAACTACGGCGAAGCCTCGTCACAGATCGAGGCCGGTACCATCTGCCCGATGGTGGTCATGTCCGACGAGCCGCTGGCAGAAGCCCCGGATGTGGCCACCACCGAGCAGCTGGGCATCGATGCCAATTACTCGACCGTGCGCGGTTTCGCGGTACGTGAGGGCACCCCCGACGCCGTGGTCGACAAACTGCGCGCCGTCATGATGGAAGGCATGCAGGGCGAGGCGTTCGGTAAATTCCTGACCAATACCATGGGGCTGGATCCGAAGACGTCCGTCGCCGGCGCTGACGCTTGGGGAGAACAAATGGACAGTTCCGTGGCCCGGATGAATCAGGCGCTGATCGAGCTGGGGTACATCAAGCCCTGAGGCATGCAGTAGATGACAGGCAGGAGGACAGGTGGTCGTGCCGATCACCTGTCCATTACTGACATCCCTTTCATGTGATCGAGGTCTTCATGCGAAGCACCTTTACCCTGCGCGCTGCCATTCCGCTGGCGGTTGTCACGCTGGTGGCACTGCTGGCCGTGCTGCGCGCCTTCAGCTTTGACGAGGTGCCGGCCATTCTGGCACGCGGCATGCAGCCGGCCACCTTCCCACAGCTGGTCGCCGGTCTGGTCGTGGTACTGGCCGGGGTCGCCTTTTTGCAGGATCTACGTCGCCCGCCAGCGCCGCAAACCGCACTGCCACGCATCTACTATCTCACCGTGCTTTTGATGGCGCTGTTTGCCGCCCTGCTGGTGCTCAATCTTTTTCTGGTTGCGCTGGTCGTTGTCACGCCTGGAGCCGCCCTGATGTGGGGCGAACGTCGGCCGCTGATGCTGATCATCATGGCGCTGGCGCCTCTGGCGGCGATCGTGCTGTTCGATATGGTCTTCGAGGTTCGCTTCCCGCGCAGTCCGCTCATGAACCTTTATTATCAATGGAGCTGAGCCATGGACCTGATTCTCTCCGGATTTGGCGCGCTGGCCAATCCCGATCTGCTCATGCTGATCGTGATCACTACCCTGGTGGGGACCGTGATCGGCGTACTGCCGGGGCTCAGCGGCACCACCGGCGCGGCGCTGGTATTGCCCTTCACTCTGACCATGGACCCCATTTCGGCGGTCGTGGTGCTGGCCACCATTTATGGCTCTTCAACGTTTGCCGGCTGTATCACGGCAATACTGATCAATACCCCCGGAACCTCCGCCTCGGCCACCACCTGCCTGGACGGCTATCCACTGGCCCGCAGGGGTGAAGCAGGCCGGGCCATCGGCATTGCAACACTGTCCTCAAGTTTCGGGGGCGTGATCAGCGTGCTCTTTCTGCTGTTTGCTGCCCCGCTGCTGGCAGGCATCGCCTATCAGTTTGGTCCGCCCGAGTACTTTGCGCTGACCATCTTTGGGCTGTCGATGCTGGCCACCATCGGGGGCGGATCACCGGCCAAGAACCTGATCGCCGGTGCGATGGGCGTGCTGATCGCAACGGTCGGGGTCCATCTGGCCACGGGCATCGAACGCTACACCTTTAGCAGCGACGCGCTCTATGACGGCATCGGTTTCGTACCGGTCATGATCGGCCTGTTCGGCATTGCGGAATTTCTGCGCCAGTCCACCGAGCTGGGCCTCAAGCGCGAAGTCATCGGCATGAAGGCAACACGACTGCCGTGCTGGGCGGACATTCGACGCATCAGAAATACCGTACTGCGTTCTACCGGCATCGGTACCTTTATCGGCGTACTGCCGGCCGAAGGCGCCACCATCGCCTCGATGATCAGTTACAACGAAGCGCGGCGCACCTCCAAAAACAGGGAGGAGTTCGGTCACGGATCCATCGAAGGGGTGGCGGCCTCCGAAGCGGCCAACAACTCGGCCGTTGGCGGCTCACTGGTTCCCACTCTGGCGCTTGGCATTCCCGGCAGCCCTACCGCCGCCATCATTCTTGCCGGCCTGCTGGCCCAGGGCGTCCAGCCGGGGCCTACCCTTTTTACCGAGCAGACCAATCTTTTAAGCGCGCTTTTTGCCGCGCTGTTGCTGGGCAACATCCTGTTCATCGGCGTAGGGCTGGGAGGTGCGAAGATCTATGCCCGCATCACTCAGATGCCGGTGCCGATCCTGTGGCCGCTGGTGTTCATGTTCTCGGTACTCGGCGCCTACGCCATTCGCCAGTCGGTGTTTGATATCTACATTACGCTGGCCTTCGGGCTGGTCGGCTTTCTGATGCAGCGCTACGGCTTTTCGGTGGTATCGCTGGCCATCGGCCTGGTACTGGGCGCCATGGTGGAACAGCGGCTGGATCAGAGCGTGGCCATGTATGACGGCAACTGGCTGTTGATGTTCACCCGCCCCATTGCTCTGGCATTTTTTGCCCTGACGCTTCTGACCCTTTGTGCCCCGATGCTTGCCCGATGGCGACAGAAAAGAAAAGCCACCCGTAATGGCTCCGGTCAAGGCACGCGTTTTTAAGGCCTATCTGTCGATCACGCCCTTTCACCACCCGACGCTTGCCGTCGGGTTTTCATGTCTACACCACGGACGTCCTCACGAATCGATTCACGACAAACCACTCACCCGATAACAAACAAGGCAAATCACCTGCACGAGGCCCGCCCACCAGCTTTCCGGAACAGCTCTTCAGGCCATCTTAAGCCGAAGCCATGTTTTTTCCAGCAAGGTTATCGATAAAAGAAATACATCCCATGACATCAACAAGAACCAACCAGCGAGGACGAAACCTTTCTCCTCCTGACATCAAGGGAGCGTGAGGCATGAGGAGAGCATCGCTCGATAACAAGGAACAACCCGCAGAGCAGCAGCCGGGGACCACCGGGGTCAAATACCGGGCGCTGGTCCGCAAGGCGCGCAGGACCCTCACATCGCGTATCAACGACAGGTTGTATGTCACGTTTGTCTATCGGCGCGAGTTTGGCAGATTTCCGGATCTGACCCATCCGCAGACCTTCAATGAAAAGATCTGCCGCCGGCGTTTTGACCCCGAGCCGGTCTATACGATACTGAGCGACAAGTACGCGGTACGCGACTACGTGGCGGCCACCGTCGGTGACGAGTATCTGATTCCCTGCCATGGCCAGACCCGGGAAATGACGCCGGCCATCTACGGACAGCTGCCGGAAAGCTTTGTCATGAAGGGCAACCATGGTTCCGGATTCAACCTGCTGGTAAAGGACAAGCAGCAGTATCCGCTATGGCTGCTGGACAGCATCGGCCGGCACTGGCTGAATGCCGACTACTACGCCGTGAGCCGTGAATCGCACTACCGGGAGATCGAGCCCCGCCTGCTGTTTGAGGATCTGCTGCTGGATGAATACGGCCGGCCCCCCATGGACTTCAAGTTCTACTGTTTCCGACGCCCGGACCGACGCGACCCCGAAATCTATATCGAGGTGGTGCAGGACCGCTTCACCGACTTTGCCGTCGATTACTATGACGTGAACTGGAATCTGGTCGAGGTGGTGAAGGACCGGTTCACCACCGGGCGGCGAATCCCGAAACCCAAACGGCTCGATGAGGCCATCGAGGTGGCCACAAGGCTTTCCGAAGGGTTCGACTTTGCCCGGGTGGATCTCTACCTGACCGATGGTCGCATCTATTTCGGTGAAATCACCTTTACCCCGACAGGCGGGCTCAAGAACTTCAAGACGCCCGCGCACGACCGGTGGTGGGGCCAGCTGATGCAGCCTCTGCGACAGCCCGGCAATTCATCCCCTTACCCTGAAACGATCGACATGCCCTGGCGTGAGGCCCGCTGAGGGCATCAGGCCCGCCAGGTGGCCAGCAGCCCGGCCACGAAGACAAAGAGGCCGCCAAAGAGGCGATTGAGCAGTCGCTGCTGGCGCGGTGAGCGCAGCCAGCGGGCGACCAGGGTGGCAAGCCCGGCAAAGCCGCACATCACCAGAATGTCGATACCGATCATGGTGATCCCCATGACGGTAAACTGTGTGACGCGCGACAGCGCCGGATCCAGAAACTGCGGCAGCAGCGCGATCATGAAAATCGTCGCCTTGGGGTTGGTCACGTTGACCAGCACGCTCTTCCAGAAACGACTCATCACCGGCTCGCGAGGGGTATCGTTTGATGAGGCGTCGATATCCACCGCCGTCTCCCGCCACTTGCTGATGCCCAGATAGATCAGATAGGCCACCCCCACCCACTTGATCAGCATGAAGGCCAGCTCCGAGGAGGCCAGCAGCGCCCCAAGGCCCACCCCAACCACCAGAATCTGCACGCCCAGCCCCACCTGCAGCCCGAGAATCGCCGGCAGGGTCCGTTTGAGGCCATAGCGCAGGCCATTGGACATGGTATTGATGGCGCCTGCGCCGGGCGTGATGCTGATCAAGAGCGAGGCGGCCAGAAAGGCCCAGAAGAGTTCGGGAGACATGGTCGGCACTCGTGGCATCGTTGGCTGTATCAGCGGGTGATGATACGCCCGGTGTCATGTCACTACCATGACCCGAGCGTCATCGCATGGCGATCAAAAACAAGCCTTGTGCCGCGCTTGAAGCCAGCCTGAGGCCCGACGGGCATTACATGAGTGAACGTGCAAGGCTTGAAGCCGATTTTGAACACCTCCCTTCAATCCCGGCAAGAGGGCCCCGGCATGCGTACCACGTTACCGTCTCTGACACTTCTGACAACGTTTCTGATGGCCCCCACGGCCATGGCCGAACCGGTCGATGTTGGCCCACCCAACGCGCCCTCGCAGACACCTGCCTTCGAGGATCAGACCCGCGCCCCGCAGCTTGCCAATACCCTCGAGCTCGACACGCAGATCATCGCCGACGGCCTTGAACACCCCTGGGGACTCGCCTTTCTGCCCGGCGGCGACATGCTGGTCACCGAGCGCGCAGGCCGGCTGCGGCTCATTACGCCGGATGGCGAGATGTCCGAGCCGATCGAAGGCCTCCCCGAGATGGATGCCAGAGGCCAGGGCGGCCTGCTGGATGTCAGTCTCGGCCCCGATTTCGACACCGAGCGCCGGGTCTATCTGAGCTACGCCGAGCCGCGCGATGGCGATCAAAACGGCACCGCCGTGGCCCGCGCCCGCCTCTCCGAGGACAACACGCGTCTGAGCGATGTCGAGGTCATCTTCCAGCAGCAGCCGGGGTGGGAGTCCACCAAACACTTTGGCTCCAGGCTCATATGGGACAATAACGGCCGGCTCTTCATCACCCTGGGCGAGCGCTCGCTGGTCGAGCCACGCCAGCTGGCCCAGACGCTGGACAATACGATCGGCAAGATCGTGCGCGTCAACGCCGACGGCAGCACACCCGACGACAACCCCTTCGTGGGTCGCGACGATGCTCTGGACGAAATCTGGTCGTACGGCCACCGCAACCTCCAGGGCGCCGCCCTGCATCCCGAAACCAATGAGCTCTGGACCATCGAGCACGGCCCGAAGGGCGGCGACGAGCTCAACCGTCCCGAGCCGGGACTCAACTACGGCTGGCCGGTGATTACCTACGGGGAAGACTACTCCGGCGCGGCCATCGGTGACGGCATTACCCAGCAGGACGGCATGGAACAGCCGGTTTATTACTGGGACCCGGTCATCGCCCCCGGCGACATGACCTTCTATACCGGCGAGCTGTTTGCAGGATGGCAAAACGATATCCTGATCGCCTCGCTCAAGCCCGGCGGGATTGTTCAGCTGAGCCTGGAAGACGGCCGCGTCACCGGTGAGGCGCGCTATCTCGAAGAGCTGGGTCGGGTACGCGATGTCGATCAGGGACCGGACGGCGCGCTGTGGATTCTGACCGACAAGAGGGATGGCGCACTGATCCGCGCCTTGCCTCAGGAGTAACCCCGAGCAGGCCACAACCCACGCCCCCGCGCCGGTTTCCGGTACGGGGGCGTTGTCATGTGAGCCCGAACGCTGAAGCGTTATTCGAGCGCGCGACAGTAGCGCGCCACCGAATACCGTACGGCCTTACCGGCCCCCTCAACAATCTCGCTGCCCCTGAAGGCGCAGTAGAGGGCATCAAACTCGAGCGTTTCGAGCGTCTCGCCCATGGCCTTCACTCTGGCCGCCGGCAGCGGAATGTTGTTGGGCCAGGACCACATGAACGAGGCCAGCCGATCCGGCGTCACCAGCAGCGTATCGCCGCCCAGCAGCAGCCCCCGCTCGGCGTCGTGCAGCACGCAGGCGCCGGGAAAGTGGCCGCCCAGTCGGTGCAGGGTCACGCCCGGCAGTACCTCGAGCCGATCGCCCTGCCAGAACGATAGTCGCTCGGAAGGCTGCATCACCCACTCCCGGTCATCGCCGTGCAGGGTTATCGGGCAGTCAAAGGCCTCGGCCCAGCTCGCCATGGTGCTGTAGTAGTGCGGGTGCGAGATCGCGATGGCGGCCAGCCCGCCGAGCCCCTCAATGATCTGAACCGTGGCGTCATCGAGCAGGCTGATGCAGTCCCACAGCACGTTGCCGTGGGGCGTCTGCAGGAGCAGCGCCCGCTGGCCGATGCCGAACGATGGTGTGGTGCGAAGGCTCAAAAGCCCGGGCGTGAGCTGCTCGAACACGTTGGCATGCTGCGCGACAAGCGCCTCGGGCGAGGTCCAGCGCTGGCCCTGGACGGGCACGAACTCGCGCTCGTCTTCACAGATGGGACAGCGCGCTGGTGAGTGCTCACTTTCTTCAAACTGGACGCCGCAGTTGGCGCACAAGACCCCCTTTTTGAGCATGGCGTCTGCCTCCCGCTTCAGTGTCGGTTATCCCGGTGTCAGGGCAAGCATGGCACGCCTGGTCCCGGTCTGCCGCGCGGCGGCTTGAAGACGTCGAGAGATCAAAAAAACGCCCCCTGCTGCCGCGAGGCGCAGGGGGCGTTCATGACGGGCATGACGCGCTAGTAGTGGGCATCCTCCAGCGCGCGTCCGGAGAGCGCGTTGGCCGCACAGATCTGCGCCAGATGACTGAGCCCCTGGGGCACGTTGCCCAGGTGCTCGCCGGTGGAGGGGTCGACCATCTCGGTCAGAAGCCCCAGATTGCCGTTGGTGGCCTTGAGCGCCTCCTCCATCAACTCACGGGCTTCCTCTTTCTCACCGAGTGCTGCCAGCGCCTCGACCAGCCAGAAGGAGCAGGCGACAAAGGCCCCCTCTTCCTCGTGGACGCCGGAGTAGCGATAGATCAGCGACCCGCGGCCCAGCTCCTGGCGAATGGCGCGATAGGTCGAAAGCATGCGCTCGCGATTGACCTCGGCGCCGAAGCGGTGGGTCAGACACAGCGCGGCGTCGAGCCCTTCCACGCCTTCGTGGAAGACGTAGGCGCCACGCGCCTCGGACCAGCAGTGCGTCTCGATCCAGTTGGCGATGCGCTCCTTCTCGCGCTTCCAGCGATCCTTCCAGGTCGGCTCGATATGGCCGTCCTCGGCCAGCTGGACCGCATGAGTCAGCGCCAGCCAGCAGGCCATCTTGGAGTGGGTATAGTGCTGCTGCTCACCGGGCAGCTCCCAGATGCCGGCATCGCGAATGCGCCAGCGATCGGCGCACTGGTTGGCCAGATCCCCCAGCAGCCGGGCCGTATCGAGATCGATGATGTGGCCGGCGTCGATAAACAGCGTTGCCGTGGCAAGCATGTCGCCATACATCCCCAGCTGGATCTGATCGCGGGCGTTGTTGCCCACGCGTACCGGTTTTGATCCCTTGTAGCCGGTCAGTAGCGGATGCGTCTCGGCGGGAATCAGGTCGCCCTTGAGGGTGTAGCACACGCGCATGTTCGGGCCGTGACGCCGAATCGTCTGGGTCAGCCAGGAGAAGGCCGCCTGGGACTCCTCGATGGCGCCGGCATGCACAAACGCCTTGATCATCAGACAGGCGTCACGCACCCAGGCGTAGCGATAGTCATAGTTCTTGTCGCCGCCGATGCGCTCGGGCAGCGAGGTGGTCGCGGCCGCGGCGATCGCGCCGCTCGGTGAGTAGAGCAGAAACTTCAGTGCCAGCGCCGAACGATAGACCCACTCGGAGTACTCGCCGTCAAAATCGAGCTTCTCGACCCAGTCTCGCCAGGCAAAGTCGCTCACCTCGATGCGCTCATCGATGCTGTCGATCGAGGGCACCGCCAGCGGCTGCCCCTCGGTGGCCAGCAGCGCCACCATTGAGCGCTGTCCTTCGCGCGAGGTCAGCGTGCCCCGGGTGTAACGGTCGCAGCATTCCGAGATCTCCACATCATCGGAGCAGCGCAGCATCGCCATCAGATGGCCGATGTTGTAGACCCGGCCCATGGGCGTTTTCTGCAGCCAGGGGCTGACCATTTCAGTGCGGGTGCCGGCGTGAAAATAGATATCGAGGCGCACTTCGCCTTCGAGCCCTTCCACGCGCCGGGCCAGCTCACACCAGGGCAGACGCCCGGCGGTGTTGCTGTTGATCGACTCGGTGATCCTTGCCCGGCCGCTGTCGGTGATGAAGGTGGTCTCCAGCACGTTGCTGTTGTCACGATAGCGTCGCTCGACACGGTACGCCTCCTGCGGGGTGAGGCAGAAGTAACCGCCCACTTCGGGCTCGAGCAGACGATCAAATAGCGGCGGGTCATCCATGCTCGGAACGCACCACCAGTCAATGGCACCATCAAGGGCGATCAGCGCCACCGAGCGCCCCTCGCCAATGGCGGCGTAGTCACCCAGTGGGGCAAACCCCTCTTCTCGTTCAGGGTTGGCAACCTGTCTTTTGGTCATCGACGAACATTCCTGTGCGGTGACGTGCCGCATTCCGTGTGCAGCGGATCAATGCAGCGCACGCAGATCGGCCGCCGGGGAGGGGCGACGCTGAGCGCGCGCAAAAGCTGGATTGAGAGTAATCACAACTGTGGACGCGACAGCGCTCTGGCGCCAATGTCGTAACACTTTATTAAGTCATGGACCGGCCGGCAGCAAACGCTCTACCGTCTAACCTGAAGACGCTATGCTGGTTGATACGCCGTCCCCATTCCAGGACGGCCCCTTCGCATGATGACGCTCACATGATGACTCTGGATGTCGCATGATCTTTCTTATCTATATGGCTCTCGGCGTCGTGGCCGGCATTCTGGCCGGCCTGTTTGGCGTCGGCGGGGGCCTGATCATCGTACCCGTACTGATCTACAGCTTTACCCTGCAGGGGGTCGACCCGGCCGTCATGACCCATCTGGCGGTGGGCACCTCATTAGCCACCATCATCTTCACCTCGATCAACTCGATTCATGGCCACCACCAGAAAGGCGCCACGCGCTGGCCGCTGGTGGGCTGGATGAGCATCGGCATTGTCGTCGGTTGCGCGCTGGGGGCGCTGACCGCTTCATGGATTCCAGGCAACGATCTGCAGATGGTGATCGGGGTGTTTGCCATCGCCATGGCGATCCAGATCGCCTTCAACCTGCGCCCGAAGGGTGGCGGTACCGAGTACCGGCCACCCGGGCGACCCTGGCTGATCGGCGGCGGCACGTTCATCGGCTGGGCCTCGGCGATCTTCGGCATCGGCGGCGGCTCGCTGACCGTGCCCTTTCTGCTGTGGCGCAACCTGCCGGCGCAGCACGCGGTGGGAACATCGGCCGCCTGCGGCCTGCCAATCGCCATTGCCGGCGCGCTATCGTTCATGTGGTTCGGCCACAATCATGCCGAGCTGCCACCCTGGAGCATCGGCTATGTCTACCTGCCGGGCGTGCTGGGCATTGCGCTGACCAGCATGCTCTCGGCGCGGCTGGGCGTGCGGCTGGCGCATCGGCTCTCGCCCACGCTGTTAAAGCGTCTGTTCGCCGCGCTGCTGCTGGTGATCGGTATCAACTTCCTGCTGTAGGCGCCTCTTTCTGGAACAGGGACTTCGGCATTCGCTGAAATAGTGTTTTGGCGTCCACACTGAAAGGCAGCTGTCGCCCACCGCATGCGCGGCAGCCGTCGTCTGACTTTCGGACACAAGGAGGTTTTCGTGGAATATCGCAATCTGGGCCAGTCAGGCCTGCGTGTTTCGACCATGACGCTGGGCACCATGACGTTCGGCGGTGAAGGCAAAATGGCCAGTCTTGGCAATACGGATGTCGAGGGTGCACGCCGTCAGATCGATATGTGTATCGATCGCGGGGTGAACTTCTTCGATACCGCCAACATGTATTCCGCTGGCGCTTCGGAGAAAATCCTCGGCGAGGCGATCAAGGGACAGCGCGATGATCTGCTGCTGACCACCAAGGTACGCTTTCCGATGGGCGAGGGTCCCAACGACAGCGGCCTGTCGCGCCATCACATCCTGCGCCAGCTTCATTCAAGCCTTGAGCGGCTGCAGACCGACTACATCGATCTCTATCAGCTGCACGAGTGGGACGGCCTGACGCCGTTGGAAGAGACGCTGGCCACCATGGATCAGCTGGTCCGTGACGGCAAGATTCGCTACTACGGTGTCTCCAACTTCACCGGCTGGCAGATGTCGAAGGCGCTGCTGCTGTGCGAGCGCCACGGCTTCCATCGCCCGATCAGTCAGCAGATTCACTACACCGCCCAGGCGCGTGATGCCGAATACGAACTGATGCCGATGGCGGTGGATCAGGGGCTGGGCACCATGATCTGGAGCCCGCTGGCCGGCGGTCTGCTGTCGGGCAAGTATCGTCGCGGCCAGAAGAACCCGGATGGCACCCGCTTCAGCCAGGGCTGGACCGAGCCGCCCATTCGCGACGAGGAGCAGCTCTACAACCTCATCGACACCCTGGTGGAAGTGGGCGATGCCCACGGCGTTTCCGCCGCCCGGGTGGCGCTGTCGTGGATCCTGGGCCGACGCGGGGTCACCACCGCCGTGATCGGCGCGCGCAAGGACGAGCAGCTCGAGGACAATCTTGCCGGCGCCGAACTCAAACTCGCCGATGACGAGATTCGCGCCATCGAAAAGGCCGGACGTGCCCCGCTGATCTACCCCTACTGGCATCAGCAGCGCACTGCCGCCGCGCGCTTTAACGATGTGGACCGGATTCTGCAGCAGCCCTGGCTGGACGAGCAGAAAGAGTCGTAACCCTTCCAACCGGCGGCGGGGCCACCTGCCGCCAACCATCCCGACTTTCGTATGATGGCCCGTTGTGCAACGATCAGGACGCGGGCGCAGCCCTTTACGGCTGGCCCGACGTCCAATCAACAACAACGAGCCCGACACCATGTCACAGGATTCCTCCCCGAACCCATCAGGACGTGCGCCAGAGAAACGTTCGTTTCAGATTCCCCATATTTACGCCATTCTTTTCATCTTCATCCTGCTGGCGGGCCTGGCCACCTGGCTGATTCCGGCCGGCGCCTACGACACCGTGCCCGGCCCCGACGGGCGTACCACCATCGATGCCGACTCCTTTCACTGGGTACCAGCCAGCCCGGCCGGGCCGACCGAGCTGTTGCTGGCCATCCCGCGTGGACTGCTCGGTGCCGGAGAGGTGGTGTTCTTTACCCTGCTGATCGGCGGCATGTTTGCCGTGCTGCGCCGTACCGGCATCATCGAGCTGGGGGTCGATCATCTGACTCGCCACTTTGCCGGGCGCAGCCTGTGGGTCATCCCGGTATTAATGGTGCTCTTTGCGGTGCTGGCCACGATCATTGGCACCCAGGAGCTGTCACTGGTCTATGTGCCGGTGATTTTGCCGCTTCTGATCGCGCTGCGCTTTGACTCGGTTACGGCCGCTGCCATCGCGCTGTGTGCCACCACGGCGGGCTTTGCCGCCGGGGTCATCAACCCGATCAACACGGGGCTGGCCCAGCAGCTGGCCAACCTGCCGCTCTACTCGGGTTTCGGCCTACGCCTGTTGGCGCTGGTGCTGATGCTGACGGTCGCGGTGTTCTGGGTGATTCGCTACGCCCGGCGTGTGCGCGACAATCCCGAGGCGAGTCTGATGCATGACGACGCGGACGAGCAGCAAAAGCGCACGCGCTATCAGCACGCCCTCAACGAGGTTGCCGCGCCGGCCACCGGCCGCCAGAAACTCTGCATCGCGGTGACGCTGGGTCTCTTTGGCATGCTGGTCTACGGCGTGCTGGGGCGCGGCTGGTTCATGTCGGAAATGGCCGGGCTCTTTATCGTCATGGGGATTGTCGCCGGTCTGGTGGCAGGGCTCAAAATCGATGAGATCTGCGAGGGCTTCAACGAAGGCTTTCGCGACGTGCTGATGGGCGCCATGATCGCCGGCATTGCGCGCGCCGTGGCGGTGGTGCTTGAAGATGGTCAGGTGCTCGACACCATGGTGTACTCTCTGGGCCATCTGGTCGGCGGGCTGCCCACGGCGCTGTCGGCGCTGGGCATGTATCTGGCCCAGCTCGGCTTTAACTTCGTGGTGCCCTCGGGCAGCGGTCAGGCGCTGGTGACCATGCCGATCATGGCGCCGCTGTCCGATGTGATCGGCGTGACCCGCCAGACTGCGGTGCTGGCCTATCAACTCGGCGACGGCATCGGCAATATCCTCTATCCCACCTCGGGCTATTTCATGGCCACGCTCGCTCTGGCGGGCGTGCCCTGGCAGAAGTGGGTGCGCTTTTTCCTGCCGCTGTTCGGCATGTGGGTCGGGATTGCCGTGGTGCTTTTGATCGTGGCCCAGGCCACCGGCTGGCAGGGCTGAGCTCAAGCGCTGTTCCTCACTGTCCCGGCATGAAAAAGGCGACCCCCAAAAGTCGCCTTTTTTGATGCGCTTTTTTACCCAAGCGTCGTGATTACTGCGCGAAGCGGCGTTCGGTCTGCCACCCCTGGTTGGTCAGAATCATCATGGCGCGCTTGTGCTGAGTATCCTCGAGACTTTCGAGCCCACCCTTGTAGGCCTTGCGCAGGCTGTCTTCCTCGGCCCAGCTCGGAATATCGCGAACCTTGTAGCTGTAGCGTACGTGGGAGACGGTGTAGCCGCCCTCGATGGCTTGGGCCGGCGTGAAGCTATCGACCCCTTCAATGCGCACCTTGCCGAAGCAGAACCCGCCCTGCTCGAGCCCATGGGCGCGGGCATAGCTGTCGCGTCCGTCATCGGTGAGCTCGTAGCGCTGGCGCCCGTCGCTTAAGTCTTCACGCTCCAGCATGCCGGCCTCCACCAGCGCATTGGCACGTTTGGCGCGATCGGCCATGTCGGGGTTCTGACTGACGGCGCGCTTGTCCATCACGAACGGCAGGCGCGGTGCCGGCGCCTCCAGACAGATGGCCGGGCCCATGTTGCCGACATCATCCTGCAGCGCCGAGCGGAAGTTGCTCTCGCTGGCTTCCCGAGCATCGCCACAGGCGCTGAGAAGGGCTGCCAGCGGTAAAAGGGCCAGCACGCGATATGACTTCATGATGATTACTCCTGATCAAACCTGGATTCGGTACGCTTGCCCAAAGCGTAGCCCCTTTGCCGCCGTCCTGCGGCAAGGTACTGGGACGACAGGCAAAAAATGCCCGTCCAGGGGACGGGCTGTCATCATCATTTAAAACGGCGGGTATTCAAAGTTCGGCGCGAAAGGCCGCAATCGCCCGGATATCCTCGGGCGTGGTGCGACAGCAGCCACCGATCAGACGTGCCCCGCGGGCGTACCATTGCGCGGCCTGCTCGCCGAAACCGGCACCGTGCGAGATGCCACACCCCTGCCAGGTCCTGCTGGTGGCGTCATAGGTTTCCCCCGAGTTGGGATAGACGATCAGGGGCTTGTCGGTGGCGTTGGCCATCTGTTCCAGCAAGGAAGGAATGTGCTCAAGGGCCGTGCAGTTCACCCCCAGCGCGGCAATCTGGGGCTGGTCATTGAGCCAGCGGGCGCACTCGGCAATCGGCGTGCCTTCGCTGATGTGCTCGCCGTCTTGCGCGGTAAAGGTGATCCAGGCGCTCATATCGGGGAATTCACGCAGCACGGTCACCAGCGCTTTTGCCTCGGTCAGCGACGGCATGGTTTCACAGGCCAGCACATCGGCGCCGGCGGCCACCAGCGCGGCCATGCGGGCGCGGTGAAACGCCACCAGACCCGCCTCATCGATATTGTAGTGGCCGCGATACTCCGAACCGTCGGCCAGATACGCCCCGTAGGGCCCGACCGAGGCGGCGACCAGCGGCTTTGGCCGGCCCTCATGATTTGCCTCGCCCCAGAAATCGTCGCGCGCCTGCGCGGCAAGGCGCACCGAGCGGGTGATCAGCTCCAGCGCCTTGCTCTCGCTCATGCCGCGTGCCATGTAGCCCTCGATAGTGGCCTGATAGCTGGAAGTGATGGCGATATCAGCGCCGGCCCTGAAATAGTCCAGATGCACCTGGCGAATCAGCTCGGGGCTCTCGGCCAGTACGCGCGCCGACCAGAGGCTGTCGTTGAGATCGCAGCCGCGCGCTTCCAGCTCGGTGGCCAGCGCCCCATCGACGATCAACAGCGGATGAGCAGCCAGGGCGTCAGCGATGGGGTTGGTAGCGGGGGTCATGGTCTCTCCTGAACACGGGAAGTGGGGGCACCCTTGCGGCGCGGGTCGGTCAGATAAAACGCCAGATAGCACAGGCCAATAAAGGGAATGCCGCAATACAGAGCGATGCGTTGAGTGGGGTCAAAGGCGATGCCGACAAAGCACAGAAGGCAGGCGACAAAGGCCCCCAGCGGCACCCAGGGATAGAACGGTGTCCGGTAGCCGAGCGTGGCCGGATCGCCGCCGCCACGCACGAACTGGCGGCGAAAGCACATCTGGCTCACGGCAATGCTCATCCACACCGCCACCACGGCAAAGCCCGAGATCGACACCAGCACCAGATAGAGCGTGTCCGGCGCGAAGGCACTCGAAAGCAGCGCCAGAAGCCCGCCGAGCATGCTGAACAACAGCGCATTGAGCGGAATGCCGCCGCGGGTCACGCGGGCAAAGACCGACGGCAGGGTGCGCTGCTCGCCCAGCGACCACAGCATGCGCGAGGCCGCATAAAGCCCCGAATTGGCCGCCGACAGCAGCGCCGTGATGATGACGAAGTTCATGATGTCACCGGCGTGCGGGATGCCGGTCATGGCAAAGACGGTGACGAACGGGCTTTCAACCAGACCCGCCTGCTCGCGCGGCAGCATGGCGGCGATCACCACGATGGTGCCGACAAAAAAGACCACCAGCCGCCACAGCGTGGCGCGAATGGCGCGCGGCACGTTCTTCTCCGGGTCTTCGGTCTCCCCGGCCGCAATGCCGATCAGCTCGGTGCCGGAGAAGGCAAAGCTCACCGCCAGCATGGTGACCAGAATCGGCATGATGCCGGTAGGAAAGAACCCTTCTCGGGTGAGGTTATGAAACATCGGTGCCGGCTGGCCTTCCGGCCCGGCAAGACCGAAAATCGCCGCCGCCCCCACGATGATGAAGATCACCACGGTCGCCACCTTGATCAGCGAGAGCCAGAACTCGGTCTCGGCAAAGATCTTCGGTGTAAAGGCGTTGGTCAGAAAGACAATCAGGGCAAAGAGCGCGCTCCAGATCCAGATCGGCACGTCTGGGAACCACTTCGCCATCAAAAGCCCGGAGGCGGTGAACTCCGAGCCCAGCGCCACCGTCCAGGTCAGCCAGTAGAGCCAGGCCACCGTGTAGCCGGTGCCGGGGCCGATATAGCGCGTGGCATGGGCGCTGAAGGCGCCGGTTTCGGGCATGTGCACGGACAGCTCGCCCAGACACATCATCACCAGATAAACCACTACCCCGCCGATCAGGTAGGCGAGGATCGCCCCCATGGGGCCGGCCTGATTGACGGTATAGCCCGAACTCAGAAAGAGGCCGGTGCCGATCACGCCGCCCAGTGACAGCATCACCAGGTGACGCGACTGCATGCTGCGCTTGAAATCGCGGGACGTGCCGCGGGGCTCGGGAATCTCCGGGCCGTCGGATGACATGTTGCTCATGACGCTCTGCTACCGGTTGCCATAAAAAAACGCCCTTCAATAAATGAAAGGCATAAGAGCGCGCATTATACGGCCCATGCGCGCGGCGTCATCCTCGGGTACCTTGTCGGCGGGCTCGTGCCGGCAGCAGCGTCAGAAGCCCGGCGCCCATGATCAGCAGCATACCCGTGAGCGTAAAAAAATCGGGATGCTCACCCAACAGAACGACACCCCAGAGCACGACAAAAACCAGATAGCTGTAATCAAAGGTGGCGATCACCAATGGCTGGCCGCGCTGATAGGCCAGCGCCATGGTGATACTGGCAATCACGATTAATCCCCCAAGGGCAGCCGCCAGCACCCAATGCGAGATATTCGTGGCGTGCCAGCCGGAGAAAATGAAGGCATGCCGCGCAACCAGATCCGCCTGAAGCGGCCACCAGTTAAACAACAACAGCATGCCAAGCCCTGTCAGGAGGAAGGCAAGGTTCAGTCCCAACGAGAGCATCAGAGCATGTTCCTGCCGACAGCGATAACGCGTGACCAACGCCGCCAAGGCATAACAGGCAGCAGCACTTAGCGGCAGCAGCATCTGCCAAGACACACGCTCGACACCCGGGCGCAGCATTACCAGTACACCGCCAAAGCCTGTTAGAACGGCCAACAGGGTTCTTGGACTCCAGCGACCCTTTCGGGAACAGGCCATAAACAGGGCCATGAAAAGTGGGAAGGTATATACGCCAGCCGCCACTACCGACAGGCTCAGGGCCGGCAGCGCGGCATAAACCATCGCCCACATGACGGCCATCAACAGGCTGCGGCATATCAGCCAGCCGAGTCCTTCAGGTCGTTGGCAATGTCCCCTCGCCATCATGATCAACAGCAAGAGTGGAAGCGCAAAAAGGCTTCGCAACACATAAAGCTGCCCGATACTGGTATCAGCACTGTTCAGCTTGATCAGCGCATCGCTGAGCGAAATGGCCAGTGCCGAGAGAATGATCATGGCGATCGCCAGGACGTTATCAACATGACATCGGAAGAGGTTATGCACGCAGAAATCTCCAGGGAAGCGGTGATGACGTAAAGTGTTCCACGTGCATGACCAGTCTTCACACGATGTCTGGTACGACTCACTTGACCCGGGATCAAGCGAACATGAGCCGACTACGCAGTGAGCTGCCACCCATGGCAACCCTGCTGCCCTTTGAAGCTGCCGCCCGACTGGGCAGCTTCAAGAAGGCAGCCGAAGAGCTGTGCCTGACGCAGGCCGCTATCAGCCGCCAGATCAGGGCGCTGGAAGAGAATATGGGCGTGGCGCTATTCGAACGTCATTATCGTGAAGTACGACTGACCAGGGCAGGAAATACGCTGGCGGCTGCCGTGACATCAGGTCTTGAGGAGATTGCCGGCTGTACCAGCCGGTTGCGTCATCAGCAGGGACAGCGAGAGGTCGTGCTGTTCACGGAGCTGTATGTCGCCATGTACTGGCTGGTGCCCCGGCTTGCCGAATTCAGATCAAATCACCCTGACATCACCATACGACTCAACGCTTCCAGCCAGCCGCTGAGCCGGGCCGAAGAACGTTTCGATCTCGCCCTGCAGTGCACCGGCCGTCCCAGTGGTCTGCTGCAGCCGATACTGTCGGTCCCGGATACGGTCTTTCCCATCTGCAGCCCGGCGCTGGCCGCTGAAGCGTCGCTGGATATCGAGGACCTTCTCGCGCTGCCGCTGCTGCATTTCAGGGAGGAGCTACAGGACAACTGGATGGGCTGGCATGAATGGTTTGCCGCGCTGGGCAAGACACCAGCCATCCCGGAAGGCAACTGTTTTGACAGCTACCCGGTCATGTTACAGGCCGTGATGGCCGGTCAGGGGATAGGGCTGGGTTGGGCCGGTGGTCTGGACGAGCTACTGGCCAATAACACTCTGGTACGCCCGAGCCGACAGCGCGTTCATCTACCGGAGGGCATGTCCCTCTATCGTGCCCGACATATCCGAGACCAGACAGCGACCCGGATTGTGCAGGCATGGCTGACGGCAAAATTGCAGGCTCCCCCGAGCGTGACGCAAATCGACAGTCACTGAATATGCCGTGTTTCACGTGAAACATCCGACTTTCGATCCCGGTGTGCCGAACGACAGGACGAAAATTCGATACCCTGTCAGGCCTTTTTGACGAACTCCGACTTGAGCTTCATCGCGCCGATGCCGTCGATTTTGCAGTCGATGTCATGATCGCCGTCGACCAGGCGGATATTTTTCACTCGCGTGCCAACCTTCACCACCTGTGACGAGCCCTTGATCTTGAGATCCTTGATCACCGTGATGGTGTCGCCATCGATCAGCACATTGCCGTGGGCATCACGGATGTCACGGCTGTCTTCGGCGGAAGAGGCGGCGTCGTCACCGGACTGCGCCCATTCATGGCCGCACATGGGGCAGACGAACATGGCGCCATCTTCGTAGGTGTAGTCGGCGTCGCAGGCGGGGCAATGGGGCAGTGCTGACATTCGATTGTCCTGTTGGAAGCGTAAACGGGCAGGCATCTTACGCGTTTTGACCGCTCGGAACCGCACTATTTGGCTGCCCCGGGCCATGGTCATGGCCCGGAGCGTGCCCGATCGATTTCACGAGGGGCGGGGTGCGGGGCCGTTTGAAGCGCCCTCCTCGTCTTGTGATGGTGCGTACTCGCGATCCTCGCTGCGCGCCTGCAGGTCACGGCGAATGCGATCCATGTCCGCATCCCCCAGTCCGAAGGCCCAGATGGCGACATTCATCGCCACGCAGATGGCGGCAGGAATCAGGGTCAGCATCAAGGTAATCGCCAGCAGCGCCGAGCTGCCCTGCTGTTCGAGGTCGGCGTCATAGCCACCCCAGGAGAGCAGAAAGCCGATCAGGCCGCCGCCAAACGCCAGCCCCAGCTTGAGAAAGAAGAGATTGCCGGCAAAGGAGACCCCGGTCAGGCGGTGACGGTGACGCCATTCGCCGTAATCCTCGGCGTCAGCCATCAGCGCCCAGGAGATCGGCGTGCCGATGCCGTGGAAGAAGTTGACCAGCACAAAGACCGTCGTGGCGACCACCAGCAGGCTGCCCGGCACCACAAACAGCCCTATCGAGGCCAGAATCAGCAGCGCCGTGCTGGCCATGAACACCTGGCGCTTGCTGACTCTCCCGGTAATCAGGGGGGACAGGGCCGTGCCGGCCATCTTGCCCACCACGCCCAGCGTCACGAAAATCGAGATACCGGTGGCGCCGAGGCCCAGCACCCAGTCGGCGTAGTACACGGCCGCCCCCTGACGCAGAAAGAACTGCAGGGCCTGCAAAAAGGTAATGCTCAGGATGATGCGCCACTTGGGGTTGGCCGCCAGGGTGCGCAGATCCCGCCAGGGGTTGCGGCTGTTCTGTGCCGGCGGCGTAACGCGCTCGCGCACGGTGGCAAAGCAGAACCCGAACATGAACAGCGCAATCACGCACATCAGCCCCATCGCGATCTGAAAGCCCCGCGCCTCGTCGCCGTCACCGATCCATTCCACCAGCGGCAGCAGACCGCTGTTGAGAATCAGATAGGCCACGCCCACCAGCACGAAGCGCCACGACTGGCACGACACCCGCTCGCGGTGGTCATCGGTGATCACACCGCCCAATGCGCAGTAGGGGATGTTGACGGCTGTGTACAGCAACGACATCGCCCCATAGGTGACAAAGGCGTAAATGATTTTGCCCTGATCCGACCAGTCCGGGGTGGTGAACATCAGTACGCAGGCGATCGCCAGCGGCACCGGAATAAACAGAATCCAGGGGCGAAAGCGGCCCCAGCGGCTACGGGTACGGTCGGCAATGGCGCCCATGAGCGGGTCGGTGACGGCATCCACGACGCGCATCGACAAAAAGATGGTGCCGACCACGGCCGGCGAGATGCCGTAGACGTCGGTATAGAAATACGACAGATACATCACAACGGCGGCAAAGGTCATGTTATTGCCGGCGTCGCCCATGCCAAAGCCGATCTTTTCAAGCGTGCTGATACTGCCCTTGCCCATGCCTGTCTCCGTGCGGGGAATCGGATCGCCGCGACCTGCCTCCAGCAGATCGCCCATCGTTCGACCCTATGAGCGCCGCTACGCGAGACACCAATGCACACACGAATAACAGCAATAACTGATGTGTTATTGATCAACCAGGACACCTGATGAGGCTGAAGATTTTCGCTGCTGCTGATTGTCGACCCCACACCAAGGTTGTAGCGGCCTCCCGGAATCATTGGTCGAAGACATGTTTCACATGAAACACACCGCCTCGGCCCTGCCCTGCCCGTTTCAACTGCCGGCCTTTCACCATCGGCGGATGGCAGCATCAAAAAAGCCGGCGTCGCCTTATGGCGACGCCGGCTCGGGGTACGCGATCAACGCTGATCGCGCCCGGGGCTACGTATCTGTCTTACGCGGCGCCCACCGACA
The DNA here is from genome assembly GCF_003385845.1 of Kushneria indalinina DSM 14324. Lineage (GTDB taxonomy): Bacteria > Pseudomonadota > Gammaproteobacteria > Pseudomonadales > Halomonadaceae > Kushneria > Kushneria indalinina. Next base: position 329,038 of record NZ_QRDJ01000009.1, read on the forward strand.
GGCGAATGACGTGATAGCTCAGCGGCGGCAGGCTGCCCTTGAGCGCGCCGTCTTCAACGCCGACGCCCTCGCCCGCTACCGGGCGCACCTGATCCGGCTGGCTGGCCGTGTTGACGACCTTCATCTGCGGATGGTTGATGCACTGATGCTCGACCAGCCGAGCGTTTTCAAAGCCGTGCAGCGCCACGTTCAGATCCAGCGCCTCCTTCTGATGCCGGTTGACGGCGAAGAGCGTCACGAACCCGCCCTCGTCATCGTGAACGGCAGAGACATCCAGACACGGCACGTCCTCGAGCTCGCGGGTCTGGTAGGTGGGGCCATCCACGGCCAGCTGCAGGGCCTTGCCGCGGCCGTAGCGCGAGGCAAACATCAGCGGGTAGAAGATGGTCTGGCGCCACACGTCGCCACCGGTGTCGGTCATGATCGGCGCGATCACGTTGACCAGCTGGGCAATACAGGCGATGCGCACCCGATCCGAGCGGCGAATGAAGGTGTTGATCACGCAGCCGATCAGCAGCGCGTCCTCGACGTTGTAGACGTCTTCGAGAATCGGCGGCGCAAACGGCCAGTCGCTGCCTTCCAGCACGCGTCGGTCCTGCTGCACGCTGTGATACCAGACGTTCCACTCATCAAAGCAGATATGGACCTGATGGCGGGTGCGCTTCTTGGCCTGGATGTAGTCGATGACGCCGGCAATCGACATGATGTAGCGATCGAGCTGCTCGGCCAGCGCCAGATAGTCGCCCAGCTGGTCCTCGTGGTTGGTGAAGTACATGTGCAGCGAGATGTGATCGACCGTCTCGTAGCAATGATCCAGCACTGTGGCTTCCCACTCCGGGTAGCTGGCCATCTTCGGGTTGGAGGAGCCGCAGGCGACCAGTTCCAGCGAGCGGTCATAGGCCTTGAGCGCCTTGCCGGTCTCGTTGGCCAGATGGCCGTACTCCGCCGCACTCTTGTGGCCGATCTGCCAGGGGCCGTCCATCTCGTTGCCCAGACACCATAGCCGCACGTTCCACGGGTCCTTGCGACCGTTTTTGATGCGCTCATCGCTCCAGGCGCTGCCGCCGGGGTGGTTAACGTACTCCAGGAAGTTGCGCGCCTCATCAATACCGCGCGAGCCCAGATTGACCGCCAGCATCATCTCGATGCCGGCCTGCTCGCACCAGTCGGCAAATTCATGGATGCCGACCTGGTTGGATTCACGGCTGTGCCAGGCCAGATCCAGCCGCACCGGGCGCTCCTCGCGCGGGCCGATGCCGTCTTCCCAGTTGTAGGCCGAGACGAAGTTGCCGCCCGGGTAGCGCACCAGCGGCGGGGCCAGCTCGCGCACCAGCGACAGCACATCCTGACGAAAGCCGTTGGCGTCCGCCTGCGGATGGCCGGGCTCATAGATGCCGCCGTAGATGGCGCGTCCCATGTGCTCGAGAAAGGCACTGTAGAGACGCCCGTCGATGGTGCTGGTGACAAAGTCGCGGTGCAGGGTCACGCGGGTCTGCATGGGGGAATTCTCCCGGTCAGTGGTCATGGTCAACATCAGGTGGTGGCCGGTCGGGCAGTGCCGGACGGGCCAGTCCTGTCGGTCTCATCAGAATTGGGGCTTGAGCGGTCGCCGGCGCGCGCCTCCAGATCATGGCGAATGCGGTCCATCTCGGCATCATCCAGCCCAAAGCGCCAGCCGGCCAGCGTCATCAACACACTGACCAGCGCCGGAATCAGGGTAAAGAGCAGCACGATCATGGTCAGCGCCTGGGGCTCCTGAGCGTCGGCACCGCCGACATAGCCGCCCATCGAGAGCATGAAGCCCACCAGTCCGCCGGCCGCCGCCAGGCCCAGCTTGAGAAAGAAGAGGTTGCCGGCAAACGAAACGCCGGTATTACGATAGCCGCTCTGCCACTCGCCGTAGTCCTCGGCATCGGCCATGAAGGCCCAGGCGATCGGCGTGCCGATGCCGTGGCAGATGTTGATCACAAGCACCACGATCGCCGCCAGTATCACCTGATCACCCGAAACGAAATAGAGCGCCACGCAGGCCGCGACCAGCGCGATGGAGCTGAGAATGAACACGCGCAGCTTGGTCGAATGGCGGGTCAGAAGCGGCGAGATGGCCGTCCCCGCCATGCCGCCGAGCACCCCGGAGGTGACAAAGATCGAGATACCGGCAGCACCAAGCCCCAGCACCCAGGTGGCGTAGTAGATCGCCGCGCCCTGACGCAGGAAGAACTGAAAGGCCTGCAGGAAGGTAATCGCCAGCACCTGGCGCCACTTGGGGTTGGCGGCCAGGGTTTTCAGATCCTTTATCAGCCCGTTAGAGGTGTTCTCGACCGGCTGGACCCGCTCGCGCACGGTGGCAAAGCAGAAACCGAACATGAACAGCGCAATCACGCACATCAGCCCCATGGTGATCTGAAAGCCGCGGGCCTGATCGCCCTCACCGAACCACTCGACCAGCGGCATCAGCGAGGAGTTGAGAATCAGATAGGCCACGCCCACCAGCACAAAGCGCCAGGACTGACACGACACCCGCTCGCGGTGGTCGCTGGTAACCACGCCGCCCAGCGCGCAGTAGGGAATGTTGACGGCCGTGTATAGAAGCGACATCACCGCGTAGGTGACAAAGGCGTAGATGATCTTGCCCTGATCCGACCAGTCCGGCGTGGTGAACATCAGCACACAGGCCACCGCCAGCGGCACCGGAATGAACAGGATCCAGGGGCGAAAGCGGCCCCAGCGGCTGCGGGTACGGTCGGCAATGGCGCCCATGATCGGATCGGTAACGGCATCCACAAAGCGCATCGACAAAAAGATGGTGCCGACCACCGCCGGCGAGATGCCGTAGACATCGGTGTAGAAGTAGGACAGATACATGACCACGGCGGCAAAGGTCATGTTGTTGCCGGCGTCCCCCATGCCAAAGCCGATCTTCTCGACGATACTGATTCTGCCCTTTTGCATGCTCCTCTCCTGCGTGAGTGCGGTGCACCTTGGCGGCCGCTGAGGGACGGGTGTCCGGGCGGCGGACCGGTTGATTCGACCGTCCGAGCATAAGGAGATGTGCAAGTGGCTCACTAATAGCGGCCTAACCATCAAGTCATATCCATTTGGTTATGCCTTTTGTCAGGTCATTGAAAAGACGACCAATGTCGTCAATACAGGCATCACTCGAGCTGCCAAAGTTGTAGGACTTAAACGTTTATTACGACCAATGGCGCAGACCTGAAAGGAGCGATCGGTGTCGACACTGAGCTGGGAAGAGTTTTCAAGGGTAGAGCTGCGCGTCGGGCGCATTACGCACGCTGAAGTGTTCGAAAAGGCACGGCGGCCGGCCTATGTACTGCAGGTGGATTTCGGTGCCGAGTTCGGTGTGCGCAAGTCCAGCGCCCAGATCACCGAGCTGTATGATCCCGCAACGCTCATCGGCCGACTGGTTGTGGCGGTCACCAACTTCCCGCCCAAACAGATCGGTCCGATCATGTCGGAGTGTCTGGTGACCGGCTTTCACAACGAGGACGGCGCCGTGGCGCTGTGCGTGCCGGATCAGGACGTGCCGCTGGGCACCCGGCTGATGTAGCTTCCGGGACACGCCCGGGTAGCGACAGGGCGGCGTTGACCGACGTCCTGTCGAACATCATCCTGCCGTCATGACCACTTTCTTCACGCCTCATCAGACGCTCGCCGAAACCCTGCTGGCCCGGCTGCCTGACGCTGACGACGGCGCTCACGACCTTGCCCATCTGGTACGCGTGTGGCGCAACGTACAGCGCATCGCGGCCGAGGAGGGTGGCGACAGCGAACTGCTGCTGGCCGCCACCGTGCTGCATGACGGCGTTCACGTGCCCAAGAATGACCCGCGTCGGGCACAGGCCTCACGACTGGCCGCTGCGCAGGCCCGGGAGATTCTCGCCGCGCTGGAATGGGAAACCTCACGCATCGAGGCAGTGGCGCATACCATCGAAGCCCACAGCTTCTCGGCAGCCATCCCTCCGCAAATGCTGGAAGCCAGGATTTTGCAGGACGCCGACCGGCTCGACGCGCTGGGCGCCATGGGTATCGCGCGCTGTTTTTATACCGCCGGCCAGATGGGCAGCGCGCTATATGACCCACTCGACCCACAGGCCGTCCATCGAGCGCTGAGTGATCAACGTTTCACGCTGGATCACTTCCAGACCAAGCTTTTGACGCTCAGGGAAGGTTTTCAGACCGCCACCGGTCAGCAACTGGCCGACGCGCGTCACGCCCGGCTGGTCGCCTTTCGGGAGGCGATGCTTGAGGAGATCGGCGACTGCTAAGCCCTGATTGGATTGAATTGGCATCCTGATCAGCCCATGCAGGGCGTGAATGGCATCCAGGATCAGAAGATACTGCATGATTCTCTACCAGTGCGCGCCTAGCAAATACGGCCTCCCGGGCCCAGCAATATTTCGACATCTTCCACAATCAGTCGAGCAGCTTCGGGCACCAGTGACTGCCACGCCAGCCATTTTGCTTCGTCGACGCGATATACAGGACCGGTCACCGACACCCCGGCGTAAAACGAGCGGCTGATTGGCACGACAGGTGCCGCTACGCAACAAATGCCGATTTCGTGCTCTTCGTTGTCAAAGGCAATGCCCCGCGCCCTGATGCCATCAAGCTCTTCACGCAGTGCTCTGGTATTGGTGATCGTGTGCGGGGTAAAGCGAGAGAACGACAGCTCGGAGAGAATCGACTCAAGCGTTGTGTCATCGACCCTCGACAGCGCAGCCTTGCCAATGCCGGTGCAGTAGACCGGGGATGCCTTGCCGATCTGCGAATGCATGCGTATCGACTGGCCGCTTTCCACCTTGTCCAGATAGATCACTTCTGCGCCGCGCAGTACGGCCAGATGCGTGGTCTCGTCGGTCTGCTGATGCAGCCAGTTCAGCCCCCGAGTGGCGGCCGTGCGAAATCCGTTAGTGGACCAGGCCTGCGATGCCAGCTTCAGCAGGCGTATACCGAGTGAATAGGTCTGATCGGGGTTTAGAGCGATCATCTCTTCGTTGAGCAGATTCGCCATCTGGCGATGAAGCGTGCCCCTTGGCTGGCCGGTACGCCGCAGTATATCGCTGAAACGCGGCGGCGAATTGGCTTCGGCAATGATTTCGACGATATCCATCGCCTTGCCGAGCGTGCCGGTGTTGGCCTGCCTGTTCATATAATAGCGCTCCCCGATACCCACGCTCTGAAGAAATGAGAGACCACGCCACAGCCAGCTACCGGCGTATTACACGGCGCCGTGTTCCGAATAGTCAAACACGGTTCCGGATAACGATACCAATGGCGTAGAGACAGCGTTCATATTAATCGTCGTTAATATCTCTGGAGGGACGTTCTCTGGTGGCTTGGACCTACGTCGTAGATGCCGTCATCACAGGAAAACCATTCAGTTCGGGGGCATAAAAGCGATGCTGCACAAATACGGTCGACAATGGGCAATGGGTCTAGCGCTGTCAGGCGGTGTTCTGGCAAGCGGGATGGGGTCGGCAGCCTCTCTGGTGATCAACTCCGATCATACGGACCCGGCAGCACGCGAATCGCTGGCCGCCGTCATCGAGGGTTTCGAAAACACGTATCCGGATATCAAGGTCACCTGGAACCGCTTCGCCACCGAGGGCTACAAGAGCTCGATTCGCAACTTCCTGGCGGCCAATCCGCCGGATATCGTTCGCTGGTATGCAGGCAACCGAATGTTGCCCTTTGTCGAAGCCGGATTGTTTGCTGACATCAGCGACCTCTGGCAGCAGGAGGAGATGTCGGATGCCTTCCCCTCGATGGCGTCGTCGCTGACGTATCAGGACAAGCAGTGGGCCGTGCCCTACAGCTACTACCCGTGGGGCATCTACTATCGAGCCGATATCTTCGAAGAGCAGGGCATTACGCCGCCCGAGGACTGGCAGGCCCTGCTGGCCGCCTCCCGCCAGCTCAAGGACAACGGCATTACCCCCTTTGCCATCGGTTCCAAGGCGCTGTGGCCGGCCGCCGGCTGGTTTGACTATATCAACCTGCGACTCAACGGCTACGACTTCCACATGCAGCTCACCCGCGGCGAGGCGGACTATACGGATCCGCGCGTGAAAAATGTGTTCGACCACTGGGCCGAACTGGTCAAACCGGGCTTCTACAACCAGAACCATGCCGCCCTGGAGTGGCAGGACGCAGTACCGCTTTTTGCCCAGGGCGAGGCGGCGATGTATCTGATGGGCAGCTTCACCGTCGAAGTCATGAAGTCCGCGGGGCTGGAAGAGGCGCAGATCGGCCTGATGCGTTTCCCCACGATCGATCGTGACGTGGCCGATGCCGTGGAGGCACCTACCGAAATGTTTGCCACCCCGGCCAATGCCCCCAACCCGGACTCGGCACGCAAGTTTCTGGCCTATGTCGCCCGGCCTGACGTTCAGGCCGAGATGAATCGTATCGCAGGCACGTTGCCGGCCAACCGCCACGCCAGTGTCGACGATAGCCCGTTGACCCGACAGGCGACAGCGCTGCTGTCAGGCGTCGAGTCGGTCTCGCAGTTCTATGATCGCGACGTACCGCCGCGCATGGCCAAGGTAGGCATGCAGGGCTTTCAGGAGTTCATGGTCAGGCCCGATCAGCAGGCAGACATTCTCCAGCGTCTGGATCAAATGACGCGCCGGCTCTATCGCTGAGCGGTATGGCGTGGCGTTGACCCTCCACCCTCGTCCGGAGTACTGCCATGAATCGCGCGAGTACGTTTTCAAAACCCGGGGTGAGCAGCATCTGGCGCCGAAACCAGCGGCGCCTGGCGCCGCTGCTGTTTCTGGCACCGGGCGTGGTCATGTTCGCCGTCTATGTTGTGTTGCCAATTTTCCAATCGGTCTGGATCAGTTTTTTTCACTGGGACGGCATGGGCCCGAAAGACTGGGCCGGGCTGACCAACTATACGGATCTGTACGATGACCCGGCCTTCTGGACATCGCTGAAAAACAACCTGATCTGGATGGCGCTTTATTTACTGGCCATCCCGCTGGGGCTTGCAGCCGCGATCTTTCTCAATCAGAACGTGACCGGCATCCGCATTTACAAGTCGCTGTTTTTCTTCCCGTTCGTGATCAGCCAGGTCGTGGTAGGACTGATCTTTTCCTGGTTTTACGCCCCTGGTATCGGGCTGCTGCCGGAGATCACCGAGTGGCTCGGACTCGGCCAGATTGCTGTGCTTGCCGACGAACGCTACGTCACCTATGCCGTCATCGTCGCCGGTCTATGGCCGCAGATCGCCTACTGCATGATCATTTATCTGACCGGTCTCAACAACATCGCCGCCGACCAGATCGAGGCCGCACGCCTGGACGGCGCCCGCGGGCTGCGCATGCTGCGCTACGTGATCCTCCCACAGCTGCGACCGGCGACCTTCATCGCTCTGGTGGTGACAGTCATCGGCGCCCTGCGCTCGTTTGATCTTATTTCGATCATGACCAGCGGCGGACCGTACGGCTCCTCCCGGGTGCTCTCCTACTATATGTACGAACAGGCGCTGTCGGAGTACGGCTATCAGATGGGCTATGGCGCCGCCATTGCCGTGGTGCTGCTGGTGATCATGATGCTGTTCATCTCCGGCTTTGTCTGGCGCATGTTCGGTGACGAGAAGGAGGGCTGATTCATGTTTCCACGTCCCATTAGCGAGTATTCGCGAGGCTATCGCGCGCTGTATCAGGTCGTCCTCCCGGTGTCGCTGATTGTCTGGCTGCTGCCGCTGATCGGCATCGCGATTACCTCGATCCGGCCGGCGCAGGATCTGGCCACCGGCAACTATTTCGGCCTGCCCAGTGCGATAGCGCTGGGCAACTACGTCGAGGTCTTCACGACCTCGGCCATGGGCGACTACCTGTGGAATTCGCTGCGCATCACGCTGCCGTCGGTCGCCGGCGCAGTGGCCATCTCCTGCCTGACCGGCTATGCACTGTCCAGCTATCGGTTTCGCGGCAACCTGCTTCTGTTTTTCATCTTCGTGGCGGGCAACTTTGTCCCTTTTCAGATCCTGATGGTGCCGGTACGTGACCTGACCCTGCAACTGGGGCTCTATGACACCGTGACTGGTCTGGTGCTGTTTCATGTGGCCTTCCAGAGCGGATTTTGCACGCTGTTCATGCGCAACTTCATCCGTGCGCTGCCCCACGAGCTGGTGGAGTCTGCCCGCGTCGAGGGCGTCTCCGAGTGGCGCATTTTCTGGTACATCATCCTGCCGTTGATGCGCCCGGCAATTGCCGCTCTGTCCGTGCTGGTCTTTACCTTCGTCTGGAACGACTACTTCTGGGCGCTGGTGCTCACCCAGGGCGCGGGCAGCCAACCCATCACTGCCGGCCTCAACGCCCTCAACGGCCAATGGGTATCGGCCTGGCAGCTGGTGTCGGCCGGCGCCATTGTGGCCGCCCTGCCGCCGGTCGCCATGTTCTTTCTGATGCAAAAGCACTTTATTGCCGGACTCACCATGGGAGCGACCAAGGGATGACGCACCGCGAACAGCCATCGTTACCGACGGACGACACCCTGCCCCATTGCTGGCGTCTGGACACGGTGCGCCAGACCCTGGTGCTTGCAGCCTTTTTCAATAACGCCCTGCCGTGCGTGGTCTACTGGGGCGCGCGCCTGGACGCCGATGAAGACCTCGATGCGCTCGCTGCGGCCCTGACAGCCCCCATCGGCAACAACGCGCTCGATGAGCCGATCGATCTGTCGATCTGCCCGGAAATCGGCCGCGGGATGTATGGCCAGCCGGGGCTTGTCGTGCATGATGCCGAGCAGCGCCCGGTGCTGACTCAGTTCACGCTGGGCTCGGTGGGCCTTCACGGCGGCGCCCTGGTCATCGAGGCCGTGGACCGGCCCACCGGGCTTGGCTATCGCGCCGTATTCCAGACCCGGGCGCACAGCGACATTATCGAAAGCCATGCCGAACTCAGCGCCGGCGAGACACCGGTCACGGTCGCCTGGCTGTCCGCGCCGGTCATGCCCGTCTCCAGCACGGCGTCGCATATGCTCGAATTTGCCGGCCGTTGGACCCGGGAATTCGGCCTGCGAGAAGTCGCCTTCGCCCGCGGCGTGCATCTGCGCGAGAGCCGGCGCGGCCGCACCGGTCACGATCATTTTCCGGCAATCCTGTTCCCCGAACCCGGCTGCACCGACAACGCCGGCGAGGTCCGGGCCCTGCACTTCGGGTTTTCCGGGGCGCACCGGCTGCTGGTGGAGTGCCTGGCCGATGGCCGACGCCAACTCCAGGCAGGCGTGCCGGAGCCGGCCCACCTGGCCTCGGGCGACGTCCTGACCTCGCAAACCACCTACCTTGGCTGGGCCGATGCCGGTCTGAGCGCCATCGGTCAGCGCTATCAGCAGCACCTGCGTCACCATGTCGTGACCCATACAGCCACCGGCTGGCCACGCCCGGTGCACTATAACTGCTGGGAAGCCGTTTATTTCGACCACGATATCGACACGCTGACAGACCTTGCCGGTCGCGCCGCCGCGCTCGGTGCGGAACGCTTCGTACTGGACGACGGCTGGTTCGGACGACGCGACGACGACACCACAAGCCTCGGCGACTGGCAGGTCGATACGCGCAAGTATCCGCACGGTCTGGCCCCGCTGATCGAACACGTGCGCGGCCTGGGCATGCGCTTCGGGCTATGGGTCGAACCCGAAATGATCAGCCCCGACAGCGATCTGGCGCGCGCGCATTCGGAGTGGATGATCGCGCCGAACGGCCGCCATCAGCCGACCGCACGCCACCAGCAGGTGCTCGACCTGACCGCCCCGGGAGCCGCCGAGTACCTCTTCACCTGCCTGGACGCGCTGCTGACCGAGCATGAGATCGACTATCTCAAATGGGACATGAATCGCGATCTCACGCTGGCCGTCGACGGCGATGGCCGGCCCCTACTGCGCCGTCAGACGCTGGCGGTCTACGCGCTGCTCGACCGGCTGCGCGCGCGTCACCCCAGGGTTGAAATCGAATCCTGCGCATCCGGCGGGGGCCGCATCGACTACGCCATTCTGGCACGCACCCAGCGCGTGTGGCTGTCCGACTCCAACGACGCCCACGAGCGCTGGCGCATGCAGCACGACGCCCGACTGTTTTTGCCATCCGAGATCATGGGCAGCCATGTCGGGCCGCGGCTGTGTCACACCTCCGGGCGCCGGCTGAGCATGGCGTTTCGCGCCGGCACGGCGCTGACCGGGCACATGGGTTTCGAGATGGACGTGCGAGAGCTGACCGAGGCAGAGCAGCAGACGCTGATGCGCTATACCGCATTCTACAAGCGCAATCGCCAGTGGCTGCACACGGCGCTGGACTATCGCCTCTGTCCCGGCGATGAGGGCGAAACCCGGGCCCACATGTCGGTTGCCGCCGACGGGCAACGCTTTTTGCTGTTCTCGGCCACGCTGGAAACGCCGCGCAGTGAGAGCACTACCCCGCTGTGTCTGGCGGGGCTGGCCGACCACGCGCGCTATCGCGTCACGCTGTGGAATCGGGAAGATATGACCGCCCCTCCGACGCGCTTTCATGCTTCACCGCTTGTCACACCGGAAGGGCTGGTCCTCAGCGGACGCGCGCTGATGCACAGCGGGCTGCGACTGCCCATCGGTTTTCCCGACTCGCTCTGGGTCGTTATCGGGGAACGGATCGATTTGCCGCCGTTTTCAGCCACCGCGTGAGATGCACGCAAGCGTTCACCGCGCCGATGGCGAGGCTGAACCCGTAAAGGAGAGGCATCATGGCCGCTTTAACCATGCGAAATGTCGTCAAGCGCTTTGGCGACGTCGAGACCATCCATGGCGTGGACCTGGACATCCGGCACAAGGAGTTCGTGGTGTTCGTGGGCCCCTCGGGCTGCGGCAAGACCACGCTGCTGCGCCTGATTGCCGGTCTTGAATCGATCACCGAGGGCGATCTGCATATTGGCGACACGAGAGCCAACGATATCGATGCCTCGGAGCGCGGCGTTGCCATGGTGTTTCAGTCCTACGCGCTGTATCCCCACATGAGCGTGGCCCAGAACATGGGATTTGGACTCAAGATGTCCGGCATGCCCGCCGGCGAGGTCAGAAAACGCGTCGACCACGCCGCGCAGACGCTGCAGCTCGAGGCGCTGCTGGATCGCAAGCCAAAACACCTGTCGGGAGGGCAGCGCCAGCGTGTCGCCATCGGCCGGGCGATCGTACGTCAGCCGGAGGTGTTTCTGTTCGACGAACCGCTGTCCAATCTCGATGCCGAGCTCCGGGTCGAGATGCGGGTGCAGCTTCAGGAGCTTCACCACAAGCTCGATGCCACGATGATCTACGTGACCCATGACCAGGTGGAAGCCATGACCATGGCAGACAAGATCGTGGTGCTGCGCGATGGCGTGATCCAGCAGGTCGGGGCGCCGCTGGAGCTGTACGAACGGCCCTGCAACAGCTTCGTCGCCGGCTTCATCGGGTCGCCACGCATGAACTTTATCGACGGGGCCGTCAGTGAGGTCGGCGAGCAGCGTCTAATCATCAAGCTGGCCGATCAGGATCAAACGTCGGTCGTGCTGGATCGCACCCCACAGCGCCCGGTGGCGCCCGGCGACAGCGTCAGCGTTGGCGTGCGCCCCGAACATCTGCACGAGGGCCACGAGGGAGACACGGTCATTCGGGTGGCAGTGGATGTGACCGAGCGGCTCGGGAACGTCACCTTCATCTACGGGCGCTTTGCCAATCTGGAGCGCTTCGTGATTCAGGCCGATGCCCTGAGTCCGACGCAATCGGGGGATGACGCCACCGTGTCGTTTGATACCGCCAGCAGCCATGTGTTTGACGCTGACGGGCAGCCGATTCTCTAGCCATTTACCAGGTTCATATCACGTGCGACTCGCCGGCGAGCCGCGCGCCATGAATGCTTTCGATCTCAAGGGACCCGCCATGACCCTACTAAAACCACTGTCGATCAGCACCGTACTGGCCGCGCGCGACTGGCAAAACCCCGCCGTGATCGACCGCCAGCGCCTGCCCATGCACGCCCCCTTTCACGGCTGGACCACCATTGCCGATGCGCTGGCCGACGCCGACAGCCCCACCCGGGCGAGCCTGAACGGCACTTGGCGATTCGCGCTCTACGATCGCCCTGACGACGTGCCGGACGGCTGGCTCGACCGCGACCCGACAGGGGCGACCGCCATGCCCGTGCCCTCCAACTGGCAGTGCGAAGGCTTCGATACACCCATCTATACCAACGTGACCTATCCATTTCCGGTCGACCCGCCTCGCGTGCCGGAGGACAACCCGACCGGCGTTTATGCCTGCGATTTTGCGCTGGAGACGACGTGGTGCGACTCCGGCCAGGTCGAGCTGTGTTTTGACGGCGTGGATTCAGCGTTTTATGTCTGGTGCAATGGCTACTTCATCGGCTATGCCCAGGACAGCCGCCTGCCGTCGTTCTTCGATCTGGGCAACGCCGCCCGGGCGGGCAAAAACCGCCTGGTCGTGGTCGTGCTGCGCTGGTCGGCCGGCAGCTATCTGGAAGACCAGGACATGTGGCGTCTCTCCGGCATCTTTCGCGACGTCACGCTCCATCACCGGCCGGCCAACCGTCTGATTCAGGTCAGCATCGAGCCACACTTGACGCATGACCGCTCGCGCGGCGAGCTGCACGTCAGCGCCTCGATCGCCCTTGAGCACCCCAACCCCGAGGTGCGTGCGCGCGTGGCGCTCTACGACGGGCAGACCCGTGTCGGCGAGACGGTGGTTTCACCAGGCACGCCACCGGTGGATGCCAACGGCGGTCATGACGATCGTGTCATCGCGACGCTGACCGTCGACGAGCCGGCCCTGTGGAGTGCCGAGGTGCCCCACCTGTACCGGACGGTGATCAGCCTTGAAGACGGACAAGGCCAGCCGTGGCAGGTCGAGGCGTTCGATACCGGGTTTCGCGATGTCGCCATCCGTGACGGCGTGCTCGAGATCAACGGAAAGCCGCTTCTAGTGCGCGGCGTCAATCGCCACGAGCATGACGAACGCCGCGGGCATGCCGTCACAACAGCATCGATGATCGAAGACATCCGCCTGCTCAAGCAGAACAATTTCAACGCGGTGCGCACCTCCCACTACCCGAACCACCCCGAGTGGTATCGCCTGTGCGACCGCTACGGCTTGTACGTCGTCGACGAGGCCAACATCGAAACCCATGGGGTCAAACCGATGGGTCGTTTGTCCGATGATCCGGACTGGCTGCCGGCCTATGCAGCCCGGGTGACTCGCATGTTCGAGCGCGACGCCCATCATGCCTGCGTCGTGATCTGGTCTCTGGGCAACGAGTCCGGCCACGGCGCCAACCACGACGCCCTCTATCGCTGGCTCAAGAGCCGTGACCCCTCGCGGCCGGTGCAGTACGAATGAGATATAAGGGCCGCCTGTGGCGGGAGTTATAGGCCATGAGCCCAGAAAACACCGGGACTGAGGCTAAATGCGACTATTCGCAACAA
>NZ_QRDJ01000010.1 GCF_003385845.1 Kushneria indalinina DSM 14324
CATTGACGATATTGTCGCCGGCGATGGTGTCGAGCTGGATAACCAGTTCCGGCGAAGTGATATCTACGCCGTAGTCACGACTGGTCTCGGCACTGTCGGTATTACCCGCGGCATCGGTATGGGTCACGGATGCCGACACGCTATTGGCACCGGCAGCAGCGAGAATCGAGCCCGGCACCGCCACGCTGAACGCGCCGTTCTGCTCCACAACCGTTGAATAGTTCTGCCCACCGATCGAGACGGTAACGGTATCACCGGGTGCGGCGTCGCCACCGGCACGACCGGTGATGGTCACAGCCTGCGCGGCTTCCGCGGCGTTGATGACGTCATCACCCGCAATGGTATCCAGCGAGATCGTGACAACAGGCAGATCGGTGCTGACCGAATAATTGACGGCGGTATTGGCCGAGCCGGTATTGCCCGCCGCGTCGGTATGACTAACGTCGACACGAATTGAATCACTCTGTGCCAGCTGGCTGCCCGGCACGTTAATCGAGAAGGTGCCGTCACCGTTTACCGCGCCGGTGTACGTCTGCTCGCCGACCGTCAGGGTGACGATGTCGCCTGCGGCAAACTCGCCGCTGACCGAACCCGTCACCGGAATGGTCTGACCGGCCTCATTGGCGTTGACGATGTTGTCGCCAGCAATGGTATAGAGCTGGATGGTGAGTTCCGGCGGCGTGGTGTCGACGCCATAGTCGCGAGCGGTATCGGCGCTGCCGGTATTACCGGCCGCATCCGTGTGACTGACCGACGCCGAGACGCTGTTGGCACCGGCAGCAGCGAGAATCGAGCCTGGCACGGCGACGCTGAACGCGCCGTTCTGACCCACAACCGTGGTGTAGTTCTGACCACCGGCCGAGACGGTGACGGCATCACCGGGTGCGGCATCGCCACCGGCGCGACCGGTGATGGTCACATCCTGCGCGGTTTCCGCCGCATTGATCACATCGTCACCCGCGATCGACTCCAGCGAGATCGACACCACGGGCAGATCAGTGCTGACCGAATAGCTGACTGCGGTATTGGCCGAGCCGGTATTGCCCGCCGCGTCGGTATGGCTGACGGCGGCACGAATTGAATCACCCGAGGCCAGCTGGCTGCCAGGCACGTTGATCGAGAAGGTGCCGTCACCGTTTACCGAACCGGTGTACGTCTGCTCGCCGACCGTCAGGGTGACGATGTCACCCGCGGCGAACTCGCCGCTGACCGAACCGGTGACCGGAATGGTCTGACCGGTCTCATTGGCGTTGACGATGTTGTCGCCGGCAATGGTATCGAGCTGGATGGTGAGTTCCGGCGGCGTGGTATCGACCGCATAGTCACGACTGGTCTCGGCGCTGCCGATGTTGCCGGCGGCGTCGGTATGGGTCACGGATGCCGACACGCCATTGGCGCCAGCCTCAGTCAGTACCGAGCCCGGCACGGCCACGCTGAACGCGCCGTTCTGGCCGACGGTCGTTGAGTAGCTCTGCCCACCGATTGAGACGTTAACGGTATCACCGGGCGCGGCGTCACCACCGGCACGACCGGTGATGATTACATCCTGCGCGGCTTCCGCAGCGTTGATGACGTCATTGCCCGCAATGGTATCCAGCGAGATCGTGACGACGGGAATGGTTGTATCAACTGAATAGCTGACTGCAGTGTTGGCCGAGCCCGTATTGCCCGCGGCATCGGTGTGGCTGACGTCGGCACGAATCGCGCCACTCTGCGCCAGCTGACTGCCGGGCACGTTGATCGAGAAGGTGCCATCAGCATTCACCGCACCGGTATAGCTCTGATCACCGACCGTCAGCGTAACGATATCGCCGGCCGCAAACTCGCCGCCGACCGAACCGGTCACCGGAATATCGCGACCCGCTTCCTCGGCGTTAACGATATTGTCGCCGGCAATGGTGTCGAGCTGGATGGCCAGTTCCGGCGGCACGGTATCGACCGCGTAGTCACGGCTGCTGGTGGCACTGCCAACGTTACCTGCATCATCGCGATGGGAGACAGCCGCCGTCACCGCACCTGACTGCGACAGCACTGACCCGGGTACGGTAATCGAAAAGGTGCCGTCCGTGCCGACTGCTGTTGTGTAGCTCTGCGATCCGATCGAAATCGTTACGGGGTCGCCGGCAAGGACGTCCCCGCCTGCGCGACCGGTAATATCCACATCGCGTGCAGTTTCGGCTGCATTGATGACGTCGTCACCCGCGATGGTATCCAGCGAAATTGAAACGAGCGGTGCTTCAAGACGCGTCGTATAAGCATGGGTCGTTGTTGCCGTGCTGACCCCGTTGGCATGGGCATGACTGATGGTGGCAATAATTGTGTCACTGCCGACCAGAATGCCTCCCGGTACAGCAATGCCAAAGGACAGGGCGTCATCCACAAGCGTCATGTAGGCATGATCACCGAGGGTGATGGTCACCATGTCACCTGCAGCCGCGTCACCGCCGGCAATACCACCGATGATAATGCTGCTGCGCATCTCATCGGCGTTGATGATGTCGTCTTCTGCAACGGTATTCAGGGTAATCGTGACGAGAGGCGTGGCCGTGCTGACATTATCGACCGGAACTACCGGCGCAGCGGTGATGTCTTCGTTATCTGAATCAGCTGGTACGGTCGTGCCATCGCCTGCATTCGGATTGGTCGGCGTGGTGGTACCGGGACTGCTCGGTATGGTCGTACTGCCGCCGTCGGTCGGATCAGCCGGGGGGGGCGTGCCGCCACCGCTGGGTGGCGTCGTCGGTGTGGCTATGCTGCCGCCGGTGTTTGGATCGGTCGGTGCAGTCGTGCCGTTACCGGTGTTCGGATCGATCGGCGCCAACGCGTCGGTATTGTCCGCAAAGCCTGAAAATGTGGAGGTGGTCAGCGTGTCAGGATTCGAGAACCCGGCGCTATAGCGATATTCGGTCTGTTGCTCTCGACCACTGCGATTGACATCAAAGGGCTGAGAAAAACCACCATCCCCGGCAGGACTACCGCCACCGGCATCCTGCCCGGCACCGGCTGCCGGTGCCTGCTGTATCTCTGTAGGGTCCTGCCCTGCAGCAATGGCGGCCTGTAACGCAGCGATATCGGGATCAACGTCTGCCGGCGGCTGGACGACCACAAGTTCCGGAACGTCATCCGTATTGATAAAGGTGACCGGCTGGCCGGCACTCAGGCTTAAAACGGTGCCATCAGCCAGAATGATACGGCCGCCGTCGGCTGCCATCAGCACTGCATTTTCCGGTAATGCCATCCCCTGAACTACCGGTTTACGTGGATCCAGCAGCAGCACAACACCATCAACACGCGCAACCGTATAAGCAGCCATAACGTCCGTCCCCTATCCCGCCGTAATGCTGAAATGGTTCAGCCCAAGCGAATATACAGTGCCTGCCACTTGCTTCTAATCATCTAGGAGTAATCATTTTTTATGTCAATTCTGGCAATTAACTAAACCTTGCTCATCCAAAGCAGCTTGAAATTAACACTGGTTAGTTTTCATCAAAGAAAACCGCTTTTCAGCCTGACCATGGCCAGAATTGTTTTACAAAAAAAGGCAGCCCGAGAGGGCTGCCTTTTAAGCAAGACACTTTTAAGCGAAAAAAGAAGAGCAATCAGTCGCTCGCTTCCATGCCATCGATAAAGCGATTGGAGCGTTCGATGGAAGCCTGCATTTCGCGCCTGAGCGTGGCAATCTGCGTTTCAAGCTGGCTGACTTCGCCCTTGAGCGCACCGATCGCTCGCGCGTTGAGGTTATGTTTGAGAAACAATACGTTGTCATGCATGGCCGTCAGCACCGGTGGCATGGTGTCTTCGGCGCGGTGCATGGCATCGAGCATCTCGCTGTAGCGCTGACGCGTCTGCTCAAGCTCGCGCTCGCTCTGACGCCGGTAGGACTCGTTCTGATATTGATCCAGCTCGCCTTCCCATTCCCGGAAAAGCGCCTGTGCCACACTTTCGATGGCATCGATGCGCTGACTAACCCGTTCGGCAGCCGCCTGGCTGCGTGAATAGTCGGACTCAAGCGCCGCATGGGCACGGGACAGCTCGCTTTCAGGCACCGTCACCACGCTTTGATAGCGCTCGAGCGCCGAGGAGAACTGCTCATCGGCGTCCTGCTGGGCATCACGCGCGGCAATGACGCGGTCCGACAGGATATCGCGCTTGTGGACGCCCGCCTGCTCCATGACGTCATAGTAGGCACTCTGGCAGCCAGACAGCATCAGCGATGCCAGCAGCACGGCGCCGGGCGCCCATGCCGTACAACGTAGGTGTCGCAATCGCGCCATGATGGTCCTCAGAGCTGTACCACGTCGAAATCGACCTTCGGGTTCACATCGGCGTCATAGTCGACATCGTCTCGGTCAAAGCCGAACAGTTTGAGAAACTCGTGCTTGTAGCCGGCATAGTCGGTCAGCTCAAAGACGTTATCGCTGGTCACCTGCGGCCACAGTGCCTTGCACTCATCCTGCACGTCATCGCGCAATTCACGATCGTCCAGACGCATGCGACCAGCGTCGTCCAGTGCCGGCGGCTGGCTGACCGTCAGATGTTCGTGGAACAGACGGTTGAGCTGATCGATCGTGCCCTCATGCAGGTTTTTCTCCTTCATGATGCGATAGGCCATCGAGATATACAGAGGCATGACCGGAATGGCGGCACTGGCCTGGGTGACCACGGACTTGAGCACGGCCACGTTGGCATGTCCGCCCTTCTCGCTCAGACGCGTGTCGAGTGCCTGGGCGGCGCGGTCCAGATCTTCCTTGGCCTTGCCCAGCGAGCCGTGCCAGTAGATCGGCCAGGTAATCTCGGTGCCGATGTAGCTGAATGCCACCGTGCTGGCGCCTTCGCCCAGCACGCCGGCCTGATCGAGCGCCTCGATCCAGAGTTCCCAGTCTTCACCGCCCATGACGCGAATGGTGTTGTCGATCTCTTCCTGGGAGGCAGGCTCGACCGAAGCTTCGATGATCTGGTCCTTGTTGGTATCCAGCGCCGTGGCCCGGTAGGTCTCACCGATCGGCTTGAGGGCCGATTTAACCACGTCGCCGCTGTCGGGCAGCTTGCGTACCGGCGAGGCCAGCGAGTACACGACCAGATCGATCTGTCCGCCCATCTCGTTTTTGATCATGTCGATGGCCTGATCGCGCGTTGCATGCGCGAAGGCGTCACCGTTGATCGACCGGCTGTAGAGGCCCTCAGCGCTTGCCAGCTTGTCGAAGGCAGCTGCGTTGTACCAGCCTGCCGAGCCCGGACGGGTTTCGGTCCCCGGCTTTTCATAAAACACGCCCAGCGTATCGGCCCCACACCCAAAGGCAGCAGTGATCCGCGCCGACAGGCCATAACCAGTGGAAGCGCCAATGACCAGTACCCTTTTGGGGCCATTGTCGATGGTGCCACGCGAGCGCGTGATGTCGATCTGTTCGCGCACGTTCTGCTCGCAGCCGACCGGGTGGGTTGTCGTACAGATAAAACCACGGACCTTGGGATGGATAACCACACTCACCTCTCTTGCCAGAAATATAAACGGATGGCAGTTCAACCGATGAAATGCCACCTGGAAAACGCTGCGCCAATGATGGCCGGCTGTCGGATGCCCGGCGATACTCAAAATTGAGTCATGGCGGCCTGGCGCGTATTTTACCGGGTACGGGCGCAGGTGTCCGCACAAGCCGGGGGCAATGTCTCTCAACCGCTTCAATATTGCAGGGTGAAAACGGTGTCATCTTCTCATGACAACATGAATGACCCCCAACGTCTGCTCGATCATCGTCGTGATCTCTGGATGGCGCTGGCCCCGCTGTGGCTGGATCGCGAACCCGGCGAGCGTGACTACGCGCACATGGCGGATGTCATCGAACAATATGATTTCACCACGGCCGAGCTCGAGCGCATCTACCGTGTCGAGATGTCGCCGGTGCTGGCGCGCCATCAGGTTTCGCTGGCCGGTGAGTGGCGAGCGTTTGATGAAGATCGCCTGCTTCGCCAGCTGACCTTTCATGTCTGGAAACTGACCCGGTGGCGGCGCGGATTCTGGATGCTGTTCTCCGGGCTGACCACCATGATGACCCGCCACCGCTACAACATGCTCATGGATGTCGTTCTCACCCGACGCAGCACGCCCCCCGACAAGTAATCTGCGCCTATAAGGATCGACACTCATAAAAAAGGGGCATCCACTGGATGCCCCTTTCATTGATGGCAATGACGACAGGTTAACGATCCACGTCGTTGCCGCCGTCGCCTTCGTCGTTATCCTCATCGGGCAGCTTTTCGTTCTCCTGCAGGCGATTGCGCTCTGCCTGCCCGGTCGACATGGCCTTGGCCCCGGCGCCCTTTGTGGGCGTCTGACCTGCGGCACCGGCCTGACCTTCCTCCACCACATACTCGTCGAGGACATGAACGTTGGCCGGTGGTGCCCCGCCGTTCTTGTCCTGACCGAAGTAGAGCGTGGTATGCGGATACGGGATCTCGATACCGGCCGCATCGAAGTGCTTTTTGACCAGACGATTGAACTCACGCCCGATGCCCCACTGCGTACCGGGCTTGGTCTTGATCATGATGCGGATATTGACCGAACTGTCGCCCAGCGACACCACGCCCGGCACGGCCATGTCATCGATGATGTTAATCGCCTGATCCGGGTTATCGCGCAGCTCGGCAAAGGCCTGATGGAGGTGATGGATGGCATCGTCCACATTTTCGCGATAGGCGATACCGTACTCACCCACGTGGTAGGCAAAGTCACGCATGTAGTTGGAGACCGTATCCACCGAGGAGAAGGGAATCACATGGTAGGTCCCATCCAGTGCCCGCAACCCTACCGAGCGAATGGTGATTTTCTCGGCCGTACCGGTCAGACCGGCCACGCCCACGACATCGCCGGTATTCATGGCATTTTCAAGCTGAATGAACACGCCGGTAATGATGTCCTGCACCAGCTTCTGGGCACCAAAACCGATGGCCAGACCGAGGACACCGGCACCGGCAATCAACGGCCCGATATTGATACCGATCTGTGACAGCACGATCAGTAGCGTCATGGTCACGATCAGGATCAGGATCGCATTGCGAAACAGCGACAGCAGCGTCTGCTCGCGGGGGCTTGGCGCGGATGCTGCACTCAGACGATGCTCAATGAAGCTGGCGACCACCGTCCAGATCAGCGTCGCGATAAAGAGAATGATGGCGACATGCACAATCATGCCGATGGTTTCAGCGCCGCTTTCAGACGCCAACCAGCCCGGCAGATCAAAGGCGTGCCAGGCATCCAGCACCGTCAGCACCACAAAGATGCCCAGCAGAATGCGCAGGCCTCTCAGCGCCTTGGGCACGTAGGAATTGACGCGCTCTTCCAGCATCGGCAGACGTTCGCGCAGGCCATCGGAGAGATGAATGCGGCGTGCCAGGGCAATGGTGAGCAGCGAGGAAAGCAGAATACCGACACCAACAGCCAGCAGGGTCTGCACGGTGGCGCGCGCCATGAACGGCAACGCCTGGGCCGGCTGCAGCTGACTTACCACCAGCAGCACGGTGAAATAGGCCAGCGCAAACAGGTGCCAGGTGCGCCCCAGAATGCGCAGCAGCGTGCTGAAAAACGCAAAGCTGGTTTCTTCTGCCCGCCCATTAAGATTGTCACGCAGTATCGTGCGATTTTTCAGCACGACCCGTACGGCATAGATATAGACGCCGATCATGATGATCAGGCTGACCATCTGCCCGGCGGCCGGCGACAGCATGACGTTGATCATGGGGACTGCCACCATCAGTCCGTAGCCGGTAATGCCGACCACACGCGCCAGCCAGCGATTCCAGTACGAGGCGGTCTCGCTGGACATCGCAAAAAGACGCAGCGAATCGTAGCGCGTGGAAAAGACCATCCGGATCAGTGCCTTGACGATCTCGACGATGACAAAGGCGTTGATGAACAGCGATTCGGCGCGGCCGACTTCCCCGGTTTCACCGGCAAAGAAGAGGCTGACCACGTAGCCCACGGCACCGGCGAGCAGAATCACGACGACATCAATCAAAAGCGCCCCGAGAACAGCACTCCAGCGTCTGAGCAGGGCGCCTGCGGCCTGCTTTTGTTCCCTTTCGTCGAGCGCCTGCTGAACGTCTTCGCCTTCACTGACCTCTATCGGCGGCGCCGAGGAAGGTGCCGGCTGACTGGCGACCCAGGTATCGATGCGGCGGTAAACGCGTGCCACCAGCGCCCGGAAGGCATAAAAGGCAACCACCGTCGAAACAACGGCAATACCAAAGGCCA
The DNA here is from genome assembly GCF_003385845.1 of Kushneria indalinina DSM 14324. Classification (GTDB taxonomy): domain Bacteria; phylum Pseudomonadota; class Gammaproteobacteria; order Pseudomonadales; family Halomonadaceae; genus Kushneria; species Kushneria indalinina. The sequence continues at coordinate 8,249 of NZ_QRDJ01000010.1, forward strand.
GCAGAATACCGCCCCAGAGCGACCAGGGCAGTCCAAGCCCTTCACCATCCCCGGCACTGCGGAAGGCCGCGATGGCATCGGTCACGTCCTCGGCAACGCCCTGAGCGAAATTTTGCGTCATTTCTGCAATGCGCCCACCCAGGGACTGCTCCTGAACCGGCGTACCGGCCGCTGTTCCTACGCCCTCGGACGCTTCGGACGCGGCCAGATCGCCCTGCGCAATACCGCGCAGCTGCGAGATCATTTCGTTACGCGTCTGCTCGTTCTCAAGCAGATCTGCCAGCGCCGCATAAGAGGTTTGCTCGGAAGATTGCGAAGATTCCGCCCCACTCTGGGGCTCTGCAATTGCGGCTACCGATATCGTGCTTAGCAAGAGCACCATCAGGGGTAGCCGAAGCCAGTAAAACAGCCTCTGTGAAGCCACGTGTATTCTCCATGGTCAGATCAGATAGGTACCGTCGGGCTCGAAAACCCCTTCGCGGCGCACAAGCTTTCATAACCTGGTACAAAAGGCCAGTGCTTTCAAAACGCTGACGAGAGTCTATCGTCCTGACATGTCGGCGACCAGTACTGCCTGGCGTCTTCCCGACAGGGGCATTCTCCTGGCCCGGTAGACCGGCGGCGTAATGCACGAGCGCCTGACAGCGGGCATCATGGACGACTCCGTTGCCACCATGGCCTCATCATGAAACTGCGCCACATCGAAGTCTTTCATGCGCTGATCCGCTGCGGCAGCGTCAGCGCGGCTGCCCGCCGGCTCAACGTCTCCCAGCCCAATGTGACGCGAACGCTCGCCCATGCCGAGACGACGCTGGGCGTTCGCTTGTTCGAACGTCATCCGCGCGGACTGACCCCGACGCCGGAAGCGCTCAGGCTGTGGCCGGCCATCGAGGCGGCCGTCAAACAGCTTGATGTCCTGGACCAACTGGGCCGCCAGCTGCGTCATGGCGTCGACCAGCATCTGCGTCTGGGGGCATCCCACGCGCCCGGGCATCTGGTCATGCCGGGGGCATTGATCGCCCTTCAGCAAATGCTGCCGGCGCTGGAGATCGAGCTGGTCACCTCGCACTTTTCCACCCTGTGCGAGGAGCTTTTGGCCCACCGGCTGGATATGGCGCTGGCGTTTGAGCAGCCGGCACCCGAAGGCATCGAATGCGAGCACCTGATGCGCGCGCCCATGCAGGCACTGCTGCCGGCGCAAATGCCGGCACCCGCCTGTGTGACGCTTGAGTGGCTCAACGCCCACGGCCTGATCCTGATGCCGGAAGAGGACCCGCTGGGCGCCCTGCTGAATCAGGCGCTCGAGGCCGAAGGGCTGATGCCAACGGCGCGTCTGCGGGTCAAGACCTATAGCGTGATTGCCGAACTGGTCATCGCCGGCGGCGGAACAGGCATCGTCGACCCCTTTACCGCCGAGCGCTACCGAGACCGGCTACAGGTCCTGCCCCTTGCCCCGGCGCTTGACATGAACGTGGCGCTTTTGAAGGCGCGACACGTTCCTCAGCCCCACTGCGCGCATCAACTGCGCACCCTGCTGATCGAGCAGCTCGCCATCCATGCACGACGCTGGCAAAGTGCCTGAAAGGCTGTGACATACGTTTTTGTTATACCGAGGCGACAAAACAGCATTCGAAGCTATGGCGTTTTTCGTCGACACTGCATGAATGTCCAAGCATTCGTTCGGAGTCCCTGATGACGACCCAGCCTTACCGCCCTGCCGAGATCGTTTCACCCTATCTGCTGTTTCTGGGAGATATCGAAGACAGTGTCTCGGCCAAGATGGCCCGCGCAGTGGTCATCTGGCGCCCCGAAAAGGCCGTGGGCCAGCTGCGTATGACCGAAAGTACGGTCAGCGTCGGCATCGAGGATTTAAGCATTGAAGACGCGATGGCCCGCGGTGCGCGCACCCTGGTGATCGGCGTGGCCAATTCCGGCGGCAAGCTGCCGGCGCACTGGCGCGATGTCATCTGTCAGGCCATTGAACACGGCATGGATGTCGCCAGCGGCATGCATCAGCGCCTTGACGCCATCGAGGGGGTGGCCGAGCTGGCGCGCGAACACGGTGTCACGCTCCATGATATTCGCCACAGCCATCCGCCGCTGGAGGTAGGCTCGGGCGAACCCCGCAGCGGCAAGCGGGTATTGACCGTGGGCACGGACTGCTCGCTGGGCAAGATGTTCAGCTCACTGGCCCTGCAGCGCGGGCTTGAGGAAGCCGGATTCAAGACGCGCTTTCGCGCGACCGGACAGTGCGGGGTACTGGTGGCCGGTGAAGGTGTGGCCATCGATGCCGTCATTGCCGATTTCATCTCGGGTGCGGTGGAGTGGCTGAGCCCGGCCGGTGCAGACGATCAGTGGGATATCATTGAAGGCCAGGGCTCGCTGTTTCACCCCGCCTACGCCGGCGTCAGCCTTGGCCTTTTACATGGCGCCCAGCCGGACTATCTGGTGATGTGCCATGAACTGGGCCGACCGCACATGCGCCATCTGCCCAACCGACCAATGCCGGAGATGGCAGCCTGCATCGAGGCCAATCTGGCGGCGGCCCGCATTACCAATCCCGATGTGCAGCTGGCCGGGTTTTCCGTCAATACTTCCCGGGTCGATGAAGCGACCGCCCGACGTGACCTCGAGGCCCTGAGTCAGCAGTTCGGTGTGCCCGCCACCGACCCCATCCGCTTCGGCATCGAACCGCTGGTTGAAGCCTTCAAGAAAGGAGCCGCATGATGCGTACCCTCAAGCGCTATGCCCAGACCTGGCCGCTGAATCGTCCCTTCGTGATCGCCCGCGGCGCCAGCACCTCGATCGACGTTATCCGTGTCGAGCTCCATCAGGAGGGGCACGTCGGTACGGGAGAAAGCAAGCCCACGCCGCGTTACGGGCATAGCGTGGAGTCGGTACTGGCCGATATCGACGAAGTGTCGCTGGAGATCGAACAGGGCATCGACCGCAAGGCGCTGCTCGAGCGACTGCCGGCCGGTCCGGCACGCAACGCGCTGGACTGCGCCCTGTGGTCTCTGGAATGCGCGCTGGAAGGCACCACACCGACAGCGCGCCTGGGGCCACCGGTGGGACGCGAAATTATCACAGCACATACCATTTCGATTGCAACGCCCGAAGAGATGGCCAAAGCGGCCCGCCAGGAACTGGCTCAGGGTGCACGTCTTTTGAAGATCAAGCTCAACGATGAACAGGTCGTCGAGCGGGTTCGCGCCGTAAGGGAGGCAGCCCCGAACGTGCGCATTATCATTGATGCCAATGAAGCCTGGGCACCACAGAACGTGGAAGATTACTGCCGGGAACTGGCGGCGCTTGATGTCGAGATGATCGAACAGCCCCTGCCTGCCGGAGAGGACGCCGTGCTGGCCGAATTTGACCACCCGCTGCCGCTTTGTGCCGATGAAAGCTGCCATACCCGCAAGGATGTCGCCCTGCTGAGCGACCGCTATGACATGATCAACATCAAGCTCGACAAGAGCGGCGGATTGACGGAGGCCCTGGCGATGGCGGATGCCGCACATGAGCAGGGCATGGCCATCATGGTGGGTTGTATGCTGGGCACCTCCGTGGCCATGCGCGCTGCGCTGCCGGTCGCCGCACGGGCGTCCATTGTCGATCTGGACGGACCAATCTGGCTGTCAGAGGATGATGTCCCGGCACTGGACTACCGCGATGGCTGGGTCAGGGAGACGCACGACAGCTGAAGATCTGAAGGGCCTGCCTTCGCGCAGGTCTTTCTATACAAATCCGCGGGCCACCAGAGTCTTTAATGCCTGATGCGAGTCGGGAGTGGCATCCTCAATGGCAAGCGCCTCCTCCAGCGTCAGCCACTCGATATCCGCCACTTCACTGGTCTGAAGCCTGATGGGCTCGTTACGATAGCGCGCCAGAAACACGCTGCCGAAGGCATTCATGCCCTCTTTAAAATGAAGGGTCAGACAGGGCATTAACGTCAGGGACAGCCCCAGTTCCTCCTGCAGCTCCCGACGTGCAGCGCGTGCCATGGTTTCACCGGCATCCACCACCCCGCCGGCACAGAGATCACGATAGCCCGGAAAGATGTCCTTCCAGAGCGTGCGACGCTGCACACAAATCCTGTCGTGCTGGTCGAGTACAAAAATGTAGACAGCGCGATGCCACATCTGCAGGCGGCGCATATCACATCGACGTGCACTTCCTACGGGCCGATTAAAGGTATCCACGATCTGAACACGTACGTGTGAGGATCCCATGGCGGCGTTCTCCAAAAAGAAAGCGAACAATCTTACGCCTGCCCGCCGCTCATTCGAAGTCCGGCATTCAGTAGAGGCAAAAATCGCGCATAAAAAAAGCTTCGATCAACGAAGCCCGCCGGAGTAGCCATCATGGAAAAGTGATATCACGACAGGAAAAAATGAGGGTTAGCGGGAAATGGCATCGTTGGCAGATCCCTCTTCACAGCATCAGGCGCCATCCATGGCGACTTGGACCACTTTCCTTCCTGGAAAATCCTGCTACCTGACCGTCTGAAAGCTTCCTGCCTTCTGATCTGCATCCCTGCAGCGTAAGGATGGTAACACCGGTAGAACTGTTGTCCATATTTTTTTGGATAAAAATGCTTTTTTTATTTTTAAAACCCATAAAACACTAAAAAAACCCATTTTATTTTGCAGTTATTGTACAAGGAATGACAGTCAGATTTCACTAACATGAAGCCCAGGTTAAGTGTTTTGATCTGAACTACGCTTGGGTACAGTGTCCAATCAGGTAGCGCAGGTTATGGGAATCGCCCACTGGCGCTGCATGAACCGGGCAGACACCACCGTTTTCAGACACATATACCGAGCAGGTTCTGTTTGGTATCGACCTGAAACAAGCCTGACCACGTCAATGGAGGACATCAGATGGGCATTTTTTCATCCAGTGAAAGTCGTACGCGTCGTCGTATCAAGGACTACGAAAAGGAACTGAACAAGCGAGGCGCACGCGCACTGGCGCGTTATGAAGACGAGCTTGATTCAGCAGGTGACAAGGTACGTAACCGTCTCAAGGGTGCCGGCGACCAGCTTGGTCAGCGCTGGCATCAGGCTCGTGATCGGGTAGAAGATGAAGGACATCGTGCCTGGGAACTGACTGAAGAAGGCGCACGTGACCTTGATCGACATGTGCATGAAAACGCCTGGAGCTACATTGGCGCAGGCGCTGCCATCGGCGTGGTCGCCGGTCTTTTGCTGGGCCGTCGCTTCTGATCCAGCGCGTTCCCTGTACGCCCGTATCCTTTTGGTGCGGGCGTTTTAGTATCTGCCCTTCTCATCCCTGCACCCGCTTGTGATCAGGCAATGGGCATGAGGGCAGCCACCCGCTGACAGTCGCAACTTCAGTTTTATACTTGCGAGGTTCATGATTGCAGCGACATGCCACAGACAACAGGAGGCCACTAATGTATCGCACAATTCTCGTACCACTGGATGGATCCGGGAATGCCAACAAGGCACTTGATATCGCCGCCCACCTGGCGCGTGCCAACAAGGCCAGACTCTATCTACTGCATGTTCCGGCCATCGATGAAGAAAACGGCGCCTCTCCTGAGACCACAACGGTTTCACGCGATGACGCTGCCATGCAGCTTGTCCAGACAGCGCTTGAGACCATCGACCCATCGGATCTTGATACCAGCATTATCGTTCGTGAGGGGCAGCCTGCCGAAATGATCGAGCGTGAAGCACACCGTCTGGATGCCGATGCGATCGTCATGGGATACAGGGGGCTTGGCAGGACATCGGACATCGCGGGTGGCAGCGTCTCCCGTACGGTCAATCAACACGCTGCCTGCCGTGTCATCACGGTCAGATAGTGAATCATCGCCTGCATGCGCCGTTGCGTCGTGCCGGATAACATGAGTACTGCGGCGCCCATCAGTGCCGAGAGCGTTTTTCCTCACACCAGCGTCGCAGTATCTTCCAGAGCACCATGACCAGTAGCGGGAAGAAGACAAGCGTCAGGATCGTGCCTGTCGTAATGAAAAAAAAGTGCAGTACGCCCTCACTCATGAGTGCTCCCCTTCAGGCCCCCGACAAGACATGACCGCAACACCTGTCCGGCCACATGAATGCCGATATTCTAGGGGCTTTCATGGTTCGTTGCACTTGCCTGCGAAGACCGACCTTTCTTTTTAAATCAAAACGCACATGGCCGACTCGAAAGTCGGCCATGTTGATGGGCAAATCACACTACCGTTATTTACTCGCGGGCACGCCAGCATTGCCGATCCGTTCCTCGGGCCGGGCAGGCGCCCTGCGACCGATCAACACATTGGCTGTAAACAACAGCGATACCAGCTTGCTGCGGTTATTCATCACGGCTGCCAGCGAACTGACGGCCAGAACAGCAAGAAAATAGATCGGGAAGACCATATCCGGATCGCCATGGACCACTCGAGTGAGAATAACGGGAACCACCCAGGTCACCGGAAAGTGCACAAGGAAAAGCACCAGAGAGTTGCGGCCAAACCACTCAAAGGGACGCAATACCGGAGCTGCCCATTTAAAGGTGACAACACGCAGCAGCACCAGGGTCATCGCCAGTGCCAGCACCATGGAAATGGGCTGATAGGCACCGCCGGTGGCAGCCATGCCGTGATAGGCCATGACATACCAGCCCACAAGCCCTGCCAGTGCCAGAGCAGCAAGCCAGCTGGTGCGCTCAATGAAGTGTTTGAAGGCTTCCAGATGATAACCCAGCACGCCCCCCAGAATAAAAAACGGCAGGTGGAACATGAAGCGATCGAATTCGGTGTCCTTCAGGACCAGATAGAGCGCCAGCGAACCCAGAAGAGACACACTCCAGTGCAACCTGAGTACAAAAAAGGCAATGACATAATAAAAGAAGATGTAATAGATAAACCACAAATAGGCCATGGGCTCAAAAAACAGCGAATGCCAGAATTCGACGACAGGCTTGCCGTTAAAATGAGCTCTATAAATAAACAGGCCATAGCAGATGATTGACCAGATCACATAGGGATAAAGAATGCCCGATAGTTTGCCCCTGAAATATTTTGCAGCCCCCTTGCGCATGGAACCCGCGACAAGAAGCCCTGAAAGCAGCATCAGTGCCGGCATTCTAAAGGGAGAAAAATAACCATTGATCTGGGTAAAGATGGGATCAAGGTCTTCAAACTTGAGCGACATCGAGTCGGCACTATGCAGATAAACCACCATGGTAATGGCAAGCCCCCTGAGGGCATCCATCCACCTTATACGACCCCTTGCAGAAGCCTTTGAAACATTTCCGCTGGCCATTACCTGATCCTCTGACAGATGACACTGGCAGAGGAATCTAATGTAATAATGGAATATAAATTATGCTGATTTGACAGTTTCAGCGAGTGTTAACGCTTGAGTATTAAAAATAAAACAATAGTGAGAGCCGGCACTACTTTTAAATACTGATATTTCTTTATTTTAGCACCAAATATCATGACAAAAACTAGACCCCGGTGCGCCGGCATGGGTTAATTTTTTAACACTCCGATAATTCATCACCTCTCTCTGCCCGCTCCTTCATGCTTCGCGGATGGCGCCGTGGTGTTTCAGGCACCAGTGCCTTTTGCCCGCATTCGAAGATAGCCTTCCCGAAAGTCAGCAAATGCCTTCAGTTTATCGACATCCGGAATGGTGATCTGGTGGCGATCACGATAAACCAGCGACTGGCTACGCAATGAGGAAAAAACCCGGCTGACATGAACCGGCGTCAACCCCATTAAATCCGCCAGCATCTGCTGTGACAGTGGCAGTCTGAATTCATCAAGAGCACCGGCATTGGTCTTGGCAAGACGACTTCGCATTTCACACAGAAAATGGGCCAGTTTGCTTTGTGCATTCCGGCGCCCCAGATTGACCATGCGCTCTACCAGCATGGACTGCTGAACGGCAGAAATGGCAAAAAAGGTGTTGGTCAACCGACTGGATTCCCTGAAGACATGATCCAGGTGGCAGTGCGGGAAACGGCAAAACGTGCAATCGGTGATGGCTTCAACGGTAGACTGGTGTGTCTCGGTGGCATATTCACGAAGACCAATGACATCACCTGGCATGTAGACATCCAGAATCATTCTGCTGCCATCTTCCAGCACGTAGCTGCTATAGGCCCAGCCCTGGCTTAGCACCGCCATCTCTTCGGCATGCTCGCCCTCACGCCATAGAAAACTGCCGTTTTCCATCTGCTCGGGAGATTTTTCAAGCGTACACAACAGCTCGATTTCCGAATCGGAGAGATCGGTAAAATACTGAAAATGTCGAACCATGCAGCTTTGATGGGACACCCGGCTCGCTCCTGTGATGAGTGTTTAAAACGGATGTAATAGACAAGGATACACGCCCTGCCGGGACAGGTTGCAAGGAAAGAGACAAAAGAAAGGATGGCGGCAGAAGGGACAGCAGAAAAGATGGTACCGGTGGTCGGACTCGAACCGACACGGAGGATTAGTCCGGCGGATTTTGAATCCGCTGCGTCTACCAATTTCGCCACACCGGCAGTGTTGCGCGATGCGTATTATACGAGTCGTGGCCAACACGTCAATGACGCAGGCCCGTAGCATCCGCTATCATGCCAGCCCTTTTCAACACCGACCCAGATAACCGATGCAGCGTGCCGACTTTCATTTTGACCTGCCCGATGAGCTGATTGCCCGTTACCCCAGCGACCAGCGCAGCGACTGCCGACTGCTGTGCGTCGATGGTGACAGCGGCCATCTTGAACATACCCGTTTCCCTGCGCTTCTGGAGCATCTGGCGCCGGGCGATCTGGTGGTATTCAACGACACTCGCGTTATCCCTGCTCGGCTATTCGGCCAGAAGGAGAGCGGCGGACGCGTGGAGATGCTGCTGGAACGCCCGCTGGATGCCCATCGCGGGCTGGCCCACCTGCGCGCCAGCAAGGCCCCCAGAATCGGTACACGCATCGAGTTTGAAGGCGATATCCATGCGGTGGTAGAAGGCCGTCGCGATGCCCTGTTCGAGCTGCACTTTGAAGGCGACACGCCGCTGGTCGCCCTTCTGGAAGCGCATGGCCACATGCCGCTGCCGCCCTATATCGAACGCGAGGACGAACATACCGATCGCGAGCGTTATCAGACCGTTTATGCCCGTCACGATGGCGCGGTCGCCGCCCCTACCGCCGGCCTCCACTTCGATGAGGCACTGCTTGAGGCGATGGAAAACCGGGGCATCGAGAAGGCATTCGTCACGCTGCACGTGGGTGCCGGAACCTTTCAGCCCGTTCGGGTCGACAATATCCTCGAACATCACATGCACAGTGAATGGATCGAGGTCAGCGATGCCACCGCACAGCAGGTGCGCGCGGCACAGGATCGCGGCAATCGCGTCATTGCGGTTGGTACCACCAGCGTGCGCTGCCTGGAAAGTGCCTGCCAGCACAGCACCAGCGGCCGAATTGAAGCCTTCAGTGGCGACACGGATATTTTCATCTATCCCGGCTATCAGTGGCAGTGCGTGGACAGCCTGGTCACTAACTTCCACCTGCCGGAATCGACGCTTTTGATGCTGGTGGCTTCTTTTGCAGGCCATGACCATGTCATGCAGGCCTATCAGGCAGCGGTCGATGAACGCTACGCCTTTTTCAGCTACGGCGACGCCATGTATCTCACCCGGCAGCGCGGCTGAACACACGCTACGCGTCACCTTGTATTGATGACTTTCAAGTACCGACAGGATCTTTCATGAGACAAGACTGCTTCATGCGCTTTGAGCGCATGGCAACCGATGGCCGCGCCCGCCGTGGGCGTCTGACCTTCCCGCGCGGCAGCGTTGAAACCCCCGCCTTCATGCCGGTAGGCACCTATGGCACGGTCAAGGGCATGACACCCAGGGATGTCGAGGCCACCGGCGCCGACATCATTCTGGGCAACACCTTTCACCTCTGGCTGCGGCCGGGCACCGAGGTGATCGAGGTCCACGGCGATCTGCACGACTTTGCCCAGTGGCACAAGCCGATTCTGACCGATTCGGGCGGCTTTCAGGTCTTTTCGCTAGGTGACATGAGAAAGATCACCGAAGCCGGCGTTCACTTCCGCTCACCGGTCGATGGCGCCAAAATCTTCATGGGGCCCGAAGAGTCGATGGCAGTACAGCGCTCGCTGGGCTCCGACATTGTCATGATCTTTGACGAGTGCACGCCCTACCCGGCCACGTTCGAAGAAGCCAAAACTTCGATGGAGCTGTCGCTTCGCTGGGCGCAGCGATCGCTGGATGCCCACGGTGACTCCCCTTCCGCCCTGTTTGGCATCATCCAGGGCGGCATGTATCGCGAGCTGCGCGAACGCTCGCTGGAAGGGCTCGAGCAGATCGGCTTTGACGGTCTGGCCATCGGCGGGCTATCGGTCGGTGAGCCCAAGGAAGAGATGATCAAGGTACTCGATTATCTGCCGGGTCTGATGCCGGACGACAAGCCGCGCTATCTAATGGGCGTGGGCCGGCCGGAGGATCTGGTCGAGGGCGTGCGCCGCGGCGTCGACATGTTCGACTGCGTCATGCCGACCCGTAACGCCCGCAACGGCCACCTTTTTACCTTTGACGGCGTCATCCGCATTCGCAACGCCACCCATCGCCATGACACGCGGCCGCTTGAAGAAGGCTGTGACTGCTACACCTGTCAGAACTTTTCACGCAGCTACCTTCATCACCTGGACCGCTGCGGCGAAATGCTGGGCGCACAGCTCAATACCATCCACAATCTGCGACATTATCAGCAGCTGATGAGTGGTTTGCGCGGGGCTATCGAAGCGGGTACATTGGCGGACTTCGTGGCAGCGTTCTATGCGCGCCGGGGCCTTGAGGTCCCGCCACTTGAGGCGTAAACGGCTTATAACAGAGCACCACTGAACAAGATCATTCCTAGAGGAAACCTCATGCTCGAGTACCTGATTCCGGCAGCCATGGCAGAAGGGGGCGCCGGCAGTGCCGGTGGCGCGGGTGCCATTGGTCAGATCGTCATGCTGGTCGGCTTTGTCCTGATTTTCTATTTCCTGCTCTGGCGCCCGCAGTCCAAGCGCGCCAAGGCACACAAGAAACTGATGTCAGAGCTTTCCAAAGGCGACGAAGTCACCATTAGCGGCGGCCTGATGGGGCGCCTGACCAAGGTCGGTGACGAATTCATCTCCCTGGAAATCGCTGAAGGTACTGAAGTCAACGTTCAGAAAAGCTCGGTTATCAGCGTACTGCCCAAGGGCACACTGAAATCGATCTGAACCCAGTGACGGCAGGCGACCGCCGCTGCCATCCCGGCGCGGTTGTTGCCTGCCTGCGATGTGCTGGCAGACAGCACGTCGTCTTTTGCCCGGGGCTCGTTCAGTGGTGATTGAACCATTGGCCGGGCCCTGTGGTCATTGGTACGACCCCAAAAGCGCTCTTTGAGCCACCAGCCAATCAGGACAGGGCCACGATGCTCAATCGTTATCCCCTCTGGAAGTATCTGCTGATACTCCTCGTGTTTATTGTGGGCGTTCTCTACGCACTGCCCAATCTGTACCCCAAGGACCCGGCCATCCAGATCAGCGCGGCCAGCAGCGGCACCACCGTCGACAGCAGCCAGATGGACCGTGTCGATCAGACACTCGAGCAGGCCGGCATCGCCGTCAAATCACGAGAGCTCGCCGACGGTACCGCACTGATACGACTGGAGAACGGCTCGCAGCAGTCCGCGGCTCGCGACATGGTCAGCCAGTCGCTGGGACAGGGCTATACCGTGGCGCTCAACCTGGCCGATTCGACGCCGCAGTGGCTGCAGGCCATTGGCGCCAAGCCCATGAATCTGGGGCTTGATCTACGCGGCGGCGTTCACTTCCTGCTGGAAGTCGACATGGACGCTGCCATCGACCAGCGTCTGGACGTCAACGCCAGCGCCATGCGTGAGGCACTGCGCAGCGAAGGCATTCGCTATCGCAATAACACCACCGGTGATAACGAAATCCGCTTCACCTTTGCCAACGCCGAGGATCGCAGCCAGGCGCGCGCACTGCTCAATCGTCAGTACAACGAGTTCACCTTCGCCAACGACGACGACGCAGGCCCGAGGCTCGAGATGACGCTGACCGACCAGGCCGTCAACGACATCCAGGACTACGCCGTCAATCAGAACCTCACGACGCTTCGCAACCGTGTCAACGAGCTGGGCGTGTCCGAACCGCTCGTGCAGCGCCAGGGTCCCAACCGCATCGTGGTAGAGCTGCCGGGCGTGCAGGACACGGCCGAGGCCAAGCGCATCGTGGGCGCCACGGCCAATCTCGAGTTCCGTCTCGAAGCCAGCGACAGCACCAGCGCCGATCAGCAGCAGGCGTTCGATTTCCGCAACGACAGTGGTCGTCGAGCCGCACTGGAGCGTGATGTCATCATTACCGGTGATCGCGTCTCCAGCGCCAGCACCTCCTTTGATGACAGCGGCCGCCCCCAGGTCAACATCAATCTTGATGGCCCGGGCGGCAGCCGCATGAACCGCGCCACGCGTGCCAATATCGGCCGCAACATGGCCGTGCTCTTCATCGAGCACAAGACTCGTACGCGCACCGTCACCCGCGACGGTGAACAGGTCGAGGAGCGCATGCCCTATACCGAGCGCGGCATCATCAGCCTGGCCACCATCCAGAGCGCGCTGGGCAATCAGTTCCGCATCACCGGTCTGGATTCACCGACCGAGGCACGCGAACTGTCGCTGCTGTTGCGTTCGGGCTCGCTGGCCGCGCCCATTTACTTCGCACAGGAGCGCACGATCGGGCCAAGCCTGGGGCAGCAGAACATCGATCGCGGCGTCATGTCGGTCATCGTGGGCCTGATTCTGGTGCTGGCGTTCATGATCGTGCGCTACAAGGGCTTCGGCCTGATCGCCAATCTGGCCCTGACGGTCAACCTGACGCTTCTGATCGCGGCCATGTCGGTACTGGGGGCCACCCTGACCCTGCCGGGCATTGCCGGTATCGTGTTGACACTGGGCATGGCGGTGGACGCCAACGTGCTGGTGTTTGAGCGCATACGCGAGGAGATGCGCAGTCGATCGATACAGCAGGCCATTCATACCGGCTATGAGCGCGCCTTTACCGCCATTCTGGATGCCAACATCACCACCCTGCTGGTGGCGGTCATCCTGTTCTCGATCGGTACCGGTCCCGTGAAGGGCTTTGCAGTGACGCTCTCGCTGGGCATTCTGACCTCGGTCTTTACCGCTGTCATGGTGAGCCGTGCCCTTACCAACCTTGTCGTAGGCGGCAAGTCGCTCAAGAAGCTGTGGATCTGAGGAGGCCGGCAAATGACGCAAATTGATTTCATGGGCAAGCGCAAGGCTGCCTACATCATCTCCATCCTGTTAACGGTCATCGCCCTCGGGGCGCTGGCCGTCAAGGGCCTGAGTCTGGGTCTTGATTTCACCGGCGGCACCCAGGTCGAGGTGAGCTACGCGCAGGCCCCCTCTCTGGACGAGGTTCGTGACGAACTCGGCGAGGCAGGCTTTGGCAATTACTCGGTGCAGACCTTTGGCGCCGATACCGACGTACTGGTGCGTCTGCAGCAGACCTTCGATGAAGGTATCGGCCAGCAGGTTCTCGGTGCCCTGCAGGCCCAGGGCGAGCAGGTCGAGCTGGTACGCGCCGAATATGTCGGCGCCCAGGTCGGCGATCAGCTTCGTGATCAGAGCGGACTGGGCATGCTGATTGCTCTGGGTGTGGTAGCGCTTTATGTGGCCTTTCGCTTCCAGTACAAGTTTGCCCTTGGCGCCCTGATCTCGCTGGGTCACGACGTGGTGATCCTGCTGGGCTTTTTTGCCCTGTTCGGCCTCGACTTCGACCTGACGGTACTGGCCGCGGTACTGGCGGTGATCGGTTATTCGCTCAACGACACCATCATCGTCTATGACCGCATCCGCGAAAACATACGACGTTCCCAGTCCAATGATCTGGTCAGGATCTTCAACGACGCCATCAACCAGACCCTGTCGCGTACGCTATCGACATCGGGCACCACCCTTCTGGTACTGCTGGCGCTGTTTTTCCTGGGTGGCGACATGATTCACAACTTCTCGCTGGCCCTGATCGTGGGCGTGGTACTGGGAACGTTCTCCTCCATCTATGTGGCGGCGGCCATGCTGCTGCTGGTCAGGCTGGAGCGAGAGGATCTGATCCCGGCCAAGCGTGAAAATGCTGCCGATGACGGCATGCCCTGAGGCCTGCCCCCTTCCGGCCAGCAAAAAGGCCCGCCTCCATGAGGCGGGCCTTTTTTACAGGTTTACAGGTCAACAACGATCAGGGCCCGGGGCTCAAAGCTCCGGCAGGTTGGCGTTACCCATCGTCTGCACCAGCTGCTTGAACAGGCGTGGCGAGGCCGCCATGAGCGCGCCTTCCACCTTGATCTGCGGATTGCCCCGTGGCGTGCCGGACAGCGCCCCACACTCCTTGAGTACCAGGCTGATGATGTGCATGTCCTGCTCATCCAGTCCCAGGATAAAGGCGGCATCCACATGGCCGGCACACAGCGCCAGCATGTCCAGCAGCGGACAGCCGGAGGCGCGCAGCATGTCCACGCGGCCACCCAGCTGGGTGCTCAGGATCTGCCAGGTCGAGAAGTAGCGCTCGCGCATCCAGCTCTCGGGAAGTCCCAGCGAGATACGGCTGCCATCAATGCTGGTGCGCGTCGGCACACGCATGCGACGGCCGTTGTAGTGGCCCCCTCGTCCGCGGCTGACCAGATACTCTTCATCGGTGAAGGGAGAAATGATGACGGCATGCTCGGGACGCCCCTTGTAAAGGCATACCATTGACAGCGCGCAGCCCGAGGTACCGGAGGCCAGATTGGCGTAGCCATGGAAGATCTCGATCTTCCAGTGATAATCACGTCCTTCACCCCGGCCTTCGTTCCAGCCGATGTAACGTCCCGACATGCCGTGTTCCGGGTACCCCTTGCCAAACTGCGAGGCAATCAGGGTTTCGGCGCGCTGGGCCGTCTCGCTGAGCAGCGTATCGAGCGTGTTGTCCTCACGGGCAATATCAAGTCGGTCGCGAACGCGAACGAACTGTTCCTGGGCGCCACGCAGCGCGCGCAGGGCAAACTGGACCATTGGATGCATGATCAATCCTCGAACCGAGTGCTGTTAAAGAGCGAAGGCGGGTCAGTAGCTGACAGAGTCAAACGCCGCCGGGGCGACATGCCATCAGGCGGTCACACCGGCGACGCGATAAATGAGTAATCTGAAAAAGCGGACTGCCCGGAAAAGTGGCCGACGATGCTAGCAGAGACGCCAGGAACTCGCCAGCGCTCAATCAGGACAGGAAGTGGCCGCACCATGTTAGAATCATACCTTCTACTGCCCAACGGCCCACGTTTTCTGTATCACGGCGATTTTCATGCTAGAGCGCATTCGTATTGTTCTGATTGGCACCAGCCATCCCGGTAATATCGGCGCCGCCGCGCGCGCCATGAAAACCATGGGGCTTGAGCAGCTCGCGCTGGTCGCGCCGCGCTGCGACGGCATCACCCCCGAGGCCATTGCCAGGGCCTCGGGCGCCGATGACATCCTCGAGCGTGCCACGCTGCATGACACGCTTGAGCCGGCGCTGACAGACTGCCGCTGGGTAGTGGGCGCCAGCGCACGCTCGCGACACCTGCCCTGGCCGCTGTGCTCACCGCGTGAGTTCTCCACCCGCCTGCCGGGAGAGATGCAGGGCCACGAAGGCACGGTCGCGCTGGTCTTTGGTCGCGAGGACAAGGGGCTGACCAACGAAGAGCTCCAGCGCTGCCATACGCATGTGCATATTCCGACATCGGCCGACTATAGTTCGCTCAATCTGGCGGCGGCCGTACAGGTACTGGCCTATGAATGCCGTCAGTCCTTTCTTTCTACCCAGGCCAGTACGTCCGACACCCTGCCCGGCTCGGCCTACACGTTCGGGGTGGAATGGGACAATCCGCTGGCCAGTCACGCCGACACCGAGCGCTTTTTTGAGCATCTTGAGCGCACCCTGATCGATATCGGCTTTCATGACCCCGGCAATCCGCGCCAGCTGATGGCCCGTCTGCGGCGGCTTTACATGAGAAGCCGGCTGGACGTCATGGAACTCAACATGCTGCGCGGCATCCTGACGCATGTGAATCGCCTGCAAAACGCCCCCGGCAAGCCCGCGGAGCGCGACGACACATCACAATGACAGCGCCGGATTTTCGAGCCTCTGCCCGTAATTGTTGACCAAATCTCTCGGGATTATCATAATCGGCAATTACTGTCATGCTGCGGAATCTGGATCATGCGTCTGACGACCAAGGGCCGCTACGCCGTTACAGCCATTCTCGATCTGGCCCTGCACGGTGACGGCTCGCCCATCAGCCTGGCCGATATTTCTACGCGTCAGGACATCTCGCTCTCCTATCTCGAGCAGCTTTTTGCCCGGCTGCGTCGTCAGGGCCTCGTGACCAGCGTTCGTGGTCCGGGCGGCGGCTATCTGCTGGCCAGAGCGCCCGGCGATATTTCTGTGGCCAGCATCATCGACGCGGTCAACGAATCCATTGATGCCACCCGCTGCCAGGGCACGGGCGACTGTCAGCAGGGCACGACCTGTCTGACCCACCATCTCTGGAGCGATCTGTCCGATGCCATACACGATTTTCTCGAGCGTATTACGCTTGAGGAGCTGATCCATCGTCACGAGGTTCAGCGCATCGCCAGTCAGCAACACGACAGCGCCAATCAGATTGCCGTGCTGCCGGTTGCCCATACGTCATAATGTCATTGTGCGTCGTGTTGATGGTCATGACGTTGGATAAAGGAAAACATCATGAGCACCATGCCTCTCTACCTTGACTACGCGGCCACGACCCCGGTCGACCCGCGTGTTGCCGAGGTCATGGCACGTCATCTCACGCTGGAAGGCACCTTTGCCAATCCGGCCTCACGCAGTCACATGTCGGGCTGGCTGGCCGAGCAGGCCGTCGAGACCGGCCGGCGTCAGGTCAGCGACCTGATCGGCGCCGACCCGCGCGAGATTGTCTGGACCTCGGGGGCAACCGAGGCCGACAACCTGGCGCTGATCGGCTACATGCGCGCCCATCGTGACCGCGGTCGTCATCTGATTACCTCCGCCATTGAACACAAGGCCGTGCTCGACAGCGCCGCCGCTCTTGAGCAGGAAGGCTTCGAGGTCACCCGCCTGATGCCGCACGCCGATGGCACGGTATCGCCCGAGGACCTGAAGGCCGCACTGCGCCCGGACACCGTTCTGGTCTCATTGATGGCGGTCAACAACGAGCTGGGCAGTATCAATGACCTGCAGGCGCTGGGCAGTATCGCGGCCGAGCATGGCGCGGCCTTCCATGTGGATGCCGCTCAGGCCGCCGGCCGGATCGAGCTGGACATGAGCGCCCTGCCCATCGACATGCTGTCGCTGTCTGCACACAAGGCCTACGGCCCCAAGGGTATCGGGGCCCTCTTTGTACGACGCGGCATCCGCATCGAGGCGCTGATTCACGGCGGCGGCCACGAGCGCGGCATGCGCTCCGGCACGTTGCCGACGCATCAGATTGCCGGCATGGGAAAGGCCTTTGCTCTGGCGCAAGACGAGCAGGCCAGCGACAACGCCCATCTTGAACAGCTTGGTCAACAGTTTCGACAGGGGCTTCGCCGGCTCGAGGGCACCTGGATCAATGCCGGGGGCGGCGAGCACGTGACCAATATCATCAATGTCGGCTTTGAAGGGGTCGACGGCGAGGCGCTGATCATGGCGCTACGCGGGCTGGCGGTGTCTACCGGCTCGGCCTGCAACTCGGCAAGCGTCGACCCCTCCTATGTCCTGACCGGCATTGGTTTGACACGCGAACAGGCGCTGGCCTCGATCCGCTTCAGTTTTGGCCGTTTCAGCCGGGTCGAAGAGATCGATCAGGCCCTTGAATCACTCTCGAACGCTCTGGGAAGCCTGCGTACCCGCCAGAGCGCCTGAGTATCGTTTATCATTTCGCGCGTTTGATGCGCATCACCGGGGAGGACAACATCATGGCCCGGATCTCGATTTCCGAAGCCGCCGCCCACCAGATCCGCCACGTGCTCGATGAGCGCGGCAGTGGCGAGGGACTGCGTGTGGCGGTCAAGCCAAGCGGCTGCTCGGGCTACAGCTATGTGCTCGACTTTGCCGACCACGTTGAGGCCGATGATCAGGTGTTCGAGGATCATGGCGTCAGGGTCATCGTGGATAGTGACGCCCTCTCTGTCCTTGACGGTACCGAGGTGGATTACGTCAGTGAAGGCCTTAACCGCTTCTTTCGCTTCAACAATCCCAATGTGCGCGATGAGTGCGGGTGCGGAGAAAGCTTCAGCGTCTGACCCGACGGTGACCACTGCGGATGCATGTTGCGCCGGCTATGGCTATAATGGCGCGATTTTTGCCGGAGCCGGCAGCTGTTAAAGCGGCTGCCGGCTCTGCGCTATCCTGAATCACGAATATCTTGAACTCATCACCCTGTCAGGAGCCCTTTAACATGGCCCAGGAACGTACTCTCTCCATCATCAAGCCGGACGCCGTTGCCAAGAACGCCGTTGGCGACATCATCTCTCGTTTCGAGAAAGCCGGTCTGCAGGTTGTGGCCTGCAAGATGGTCAGCCTGTCCCAGGAAAAGGCCGAGGGCTTTTACGCCGAGCACCGCGAGCGTCCCTTCTTCAACGATCTGGTCTCGTTCATGACTTCCGGTCCGGTCGTTGTTCAGGTCCTCGAAGGTGACAACGCCATCGCCAAGAACCGTGAGCTGATGGGCGCCACCGACCCGAAGAAGGCCGAAGCCGGCACCATTCGCGCCGATTTCGCCACTTCCATCGACGCCAACGCCGTTCACGGTTCCGATGCACCGGAATCCGCTCAGCGCGAAGTTTCCTATTTCTTCTCCGATGAAGAGATCTGCCCGCGCGGCTGATTGCCCGCTGCGCCCGGCCGTCATCTGCCCCCGGGGGCAGGTGGCGGCCTTCTTTCTCCCATGACACCAGCGAGCTCACTGCCATGACACAGACTGCCACGACGACGCCCGTCAATCTTCTGGGTCTTTCACGCAGCCAGATGGAACAGTTTTTCATTGATCAGGGCGAGAAGAAATTTCGCGCCGCCCAGGTCATGAAGTGGATCCATCATGAGGGTGTCGATGATTTCTCGCAGATGACCAATATTTCCAAGGCCCTGCGTGACAAGCTCTCACGCGTGGCCGAAATTCGTGGGCCGAAGGTGGTCTATGAAGGCCAGTCCAGCGATGGTACCCAGAAATGGGTGCTGGAAGTGGAAGATGGCAGCTTTGTGGAAACCGTCCTGATTCCATCCGAAAACGGCAGTCGACGCACGCTGTGCGTCTCCTCCCAGGTGGGCTGTTCACTGGACTGCAGTTTCTGTTCGACCGGCAAGCAGGGGTTTCAGCGCAACCTGACTGCCGCTGAAGTCATTGGCCAGCTCTGGGTGGCCCAGGCCAGCGCCGGTGGGCGCATGGGGCATGATGACGGCCGCCGCGCCGTGACCAACGTGGTCATGATGGGCATGGGCGAGCCGCTTTTGAACTACGACAATGTCGTGCCGGCCATGCACCTGATGCTCGATGACAACGGCTATGGCCTCTCCAAGCGCCGCGTCACCCTGTCGACCTCGGGCGTGGTCCCCATGATCGAAAAACTCGGCGATGAAATCGACGTGGCCCTGGCCATTTCGCTGCACGCCGCCAACGACGAGCTTCGCAACACCCTGGTGCCGCTCAACCGCAAGTACAACATTGCAACGCTGCTGGATTCTTGCCGGCGCTATCTGACCAAAAGCGATGGCACCCGCCATATCACCATCGAATACACCCTGATCAAGGACGTCAACGATCAGCGGGAACATGCCGAGCAGCTGGCCGAAGTGCTGGGGGATCTGCCCTGCAAGATCAATCTGATTCCCTTCAACCCTTTCCCGCATGCCGGCTATGAAAAGCCGTCACGCAATCAGGTAATGCGCTTTCAGACATGGCTTTACGAGCTGGGCCACAACGCCCCGGTACGCACGACGCGCGGTGACGACATCGATGCGGCCTGCGGACAGCTGGTGGGACGCGTCAAGGACCGCACCAAACGTGCCGAACGCTATATCAAGGCCGTCCAGCTCGACGCGTCATGATCGCTCTGCCAGGGACTGTCCGTCATCGGCTTGACTTGACGGAGTACCGGCGCTTTGATGGGCAACGCTATTGTTAATATTTGACAGATTCGGGCATGTTCATCACGTCAGGAAGTCGATGATTCACTTGCGCTGCACCCTCAGGATATCGCTGGTCATGATGACCCTGTTGCTCATGGTTGCAGCGCTTTCAGGCTGCGCCAGCCATGGCAGCAATGTAGCGTCTTCCGAGGAATCGCCGACCACGGCCTACACTCAGCTGGGTATGGCCTATCTGCAGCGCGATGATCTGGACCGCGCCCAGCAGGCCTTCGGGCGAGCCATCGACCTTTCTGCCAACGACCCCGAGGCCCTGCAGGGGCTTGCCCTGATCTACCAGCGCCAGGGCGAAACGGCCAGCGCCGATCAATATTTCCAGCGTGCCCTGAGCGCACGTCCCTCGTTTACCCAGGCACGCAACAATTACGCGGCGTTTCTGTTCAGCCAGAACCGTATCCCGCAGGCCTGTGAACAGCTTGAACAGGCCACCACGGATCTACGCTATGAACGCCGCGCCCAGCTTTTCACCAATCTGGGCCAGTGTCGCGAGCGTCAGGGCGACCATGGTGACGCGGCGGCGTCCTATCAGCGCGCCCTGCAGCTTGACGATCGCCAGCCCCGTGCATGGCTGGGGCTGGCCCGGGCCCAGTATCAACAGCAACAATCTGATGCCGCCCGCGCGTCTCTCGATCACTATATCCGGCTGGCCGGTCCCGATGACGAGAGTACACAGCTGTCTCAAAAGCTTTATGGCGGGGCGTCGCATGATGGGTAAGACTGCCTTACGTCAAACGCCGAAAAAGGAACACTTCGTGCCACGACCGAACAAGGAACATTTTGCATGAGCGAACAGCATGCCTCTTCCGCCGGGGAGCCGGGCGCCGGTGAAATGCTGCGCGAGGAACGCGAACGCCAGCGCCTGCATCTGGAAGATGCTGCCGAGCAGCTGAACCTGCGTCCGTCTCTGGTCGCGGACATGGAGCGTGACAACTTTGAGCAGATCCCGATACCGACGTATCGTCGGGGCTATCTGCGCGCTTACGCTCGCCTGCTGGGGATTGATGATCGAGCGGTCGTGGCCGCCTATGACCGTGTTCATGGCCGAAGTGATCTTGATGAGCGTCGCGTTGCCCCCATCAGCACCATCAAACCGCCCTCGCGCATGGGCGCTATCGCCTTTCGGGTGGCAACAGTGGTCGTGGTGGTCTTTCTGGCCGTCATGACACTGCTATGGTGGGAGGGCCGTGAAAGCTCGCCGGGTTATGGTGATGACAGCGCGATGACCGAGCCGAACACCACCCAGCAGGACAGCGCAGATGATCGCGATCTGCCGCCGGCGCCTGAAACACAACCCGCAGTTGATAACACATCCGCCGACAGCTCGGGTAACATGGCCGGCAGCGCGCCGGTCAATACCGCGCTCGCCGCTCGAGTCGCCGAAGGCGGCGACGGCATCGATGTCGAACCCGGCACCCTTCAGGTCGATACCCCTGAAGGGCGCAATGGTGCGACCGGGGGGCTGGTGGACACTGGCGGTGACGAGGCTTCGGAAACCGACCCGGCCAGCAGCGGTCGCAGTATGCAGATGAGCTTTGGCAGTGAGTCGTGGGTGGATGTTCGTGATGCCAACGGCACCACCGTATTGCGCGGCCTGCAGCAGAGTGGCACCACTGCCACGATCGAAGGCGTGCCGCCCTTTCGCCTGACAGTAGGCAATGCCAATCAGGTCACCATTGATTACAGAGGCGAACGCGTAGACATGTCCCAACACGCCGGCAGCAGCAACGTTGCCCGTTTTACCCTGGGGGAGTGATTTATCATGATTAGCCAGTCCCCGATCGTACGGCGCAAATCGCGCCAGATTCACGTCGGTAATGTACCCGTGGGTGGCGATGCCCCCATTTCCGTACAGAGCATGACCAATACCAATACGCTGGATGTCGATGCCACCGTCGAGCAGATCGAGCGTATTGCCGCCGCCGGTGGCGACATCGTGCGCGTGTCGGTGCCGGACATGGACTGCGCCGAGGCCTTCGGCAAGATCAAGCAGCGCACCTCGGTGCCGCTGGTGACCGACATCCATTTCGATTACCGCATCGCCCTGCGCGTGGCCGAGCTGGGTGCCGACTGCCTGCGCATCAACCCGGGCAACATCGGCAGGGAAGACCGCGTGCATGCCGTGGTTCAGTCCGCACGCGACAACGGCATCCCGATTCGCATCGGCGTTAATGCCGGCTCGCTGGAAAAGGATCTGCAGAAAAAGTACGGCGAGCCCACACCGGCCGCGCTGGTCGAATCGGCCATGCGCCACATCGACTATCTCGACCGCCTGGACTTCCAGGAGTACAAGATTTCGCTCAAGGCCAGCGATGTCTTCATGGCCGTTGACGCCTATCGACAGATTGCCGGTCAGATCGATCAGCCCCTGCACCTGGGCATCACTGAAGCCGGCGGCCTTCGCGGCGGCACGGTCAAGTCCTCGATCGGTCTGGGGGCGCTGTTGATGGATGGCATCGGCGATACCCTGCGAATCTCGCTGGCCGCGGACCCGGTCGAAGAGATCAAGGTCGGTTATGACATCCTCAAGAGCCTGAAGCTGCGCTCGCGGGGCATCAACTTTATCGCCTGCCCGAGCTGTTCGCGCCAGAACTTCGATGTCATCGGCACCATGAATCAGCTGGAAGAGCGTCTTGAAGACGTCATGACGCCGCTGAACGTGTCGGTCATCGGCTGTGTGGTCAACGGACCGGGCGAAGCGAAGGAAACCGATGTCGGCCTGACCGGCGGCAGCCCTGCCAACCTGATCTACATCGATGGCAAACCGGCCCAGAAGCTGCGCAATGACCATCTTGTCGACGATCTCGAAAAACTGATTCGGGAACGCGTGGCGCGCAAGGAAGCCGAAGAGCAGGATGTCATCACCCGCGCCTGAGGCCCGGGCGCCCTTTTTTGAAATGCAGCGATAAACGATCAATGTCCAGTAAATTACAGGCCATCCGAGGCATGAATGACCTGCTGCCCGAGCGCTCGCCGCTCTGGCAGTATTTCGAGCAGCACGTGCGCCAGCTCATGGCACAGTACGGCTATCTGGAAATGCGCACGCCGGTGCTCGAGCAGACGGCGCTGTTCAAGCGCTCCATCGGTGAGGTCACCGATATCGTCGAAAAGGAGATGTATACCTTTGACGATCGCAACGGTGACAGCCTCTCCCTGCGCCCGGAAGGTACGGCCTCCGTGGTGCGCGCCGCGATCGAAAACGGGCTGCTGCACAACCAGACCCAGCGGCTCTGGTATGCCGGCCCCATGTTTCGCCATGAGCGCCCCCAGAAGGGTCGCTATCGTCAGTTCCATCAGGTGGGCGTGGAGGTCTTCGGTCTTGAAGGGCCGGACATCGATACCGAGGTCATCGCCCTTTCTGCCCGCCTCTGGCAGGCGCTGGGCCTGATCGATCATGTGCAGCTCGAGATCAACTCGCTGGGCTCGCTCGAGGCACGTCATGCCTATCGCGCCACGCTGGTCGACTATTTCAACGCGCATCTGGAGCAGCTCGACGAGGATGCCCGCCGACGTCTGGACAGCAATCCGCTGCGCATTCTCGACAGCAAAAATCCCGATATGCAGGCCCTGATAGAGGCTGCACCGAAACTCATCGATCACCTTGACGAGGCTTCCGTTGCCCACTTCGAAGGTCTGAAGCAGCGTCTTGATGCGTTGGGTATCGAGTATGTGATCAACACGCGGCTGGTGCGCGGGCTGGACTACTACAGCCGTACGGTCTTTGAGTGGACCACCACGGCGCTGGGCAGCCAGGGTACCGTCTGTGCCGGCGGACGCTATGATGGTCTGGTCGAGCAGCTGGGCGGCAAGCCAACGCCGGCCGTCGGCTTTGCCATGGGCGTTGAGCGCCTGATCCTGCTGCTGGAAACCCTGGAACTGGTACCCGAAGCCGCCGAAGACATCCTCGACGTCTATCTGACGGGTCAGGGCGAAGGTGTCGACACGCAGCTGCTGGTACTGGGTGAAACCCTGCGCAGTCGCCTGCCCGGGCTTCGTGTCCAGGTACACTGCGGCGGTGGCAGCTTCAAGAGCCAGCTTAAAAAGGCCGACAGGAGTCGCGCCCGCTTTGCCGTCATGCTGGGTGAAGACGAGCTGGCAGCCGGCACGGCCGCCCTCAAGGATCTGCGCGGTGAAGAGCCCCAGCAGCAGCTGGATACCGCCTCGCTGGTCGATCGCCTGGCACGCTGGATGGATGAACGTCCGGCAGACAGTGGCCTTTCAACCCGACTTTAGCATTTTCTCGATTACCGGGCAGGGACCGTCATGAGACCGAACCTACAGGAGTGCCGCACGTGGCGGATCAGTTGAATATTCACGAAGAAGACGATCAGCTGGCGGCTGCCAAACGCTTCTGGCACAACTACGCCAAGCCGATTCTGGGCGGGATCATCATCGCGGGCG
Source organism: Kushneria indalinina DSM 14324 (assembly GCF_003385845.1). Lineage (GTDB taxonomy): Bacteria > Pseudomonadota > Gammaproteobacteria > Pseudomonadales > Halomonadaceae > Kushneria > Kushneria indalinina. The sequence goes on from NZ_QRDJ01000010.1 coordinate 32,892, forward strand.
CCGGTCTGTTTGCCTGGCACTGGTGGCAGGACCATCAACAGGCGCAGTCCGAGGCTGCCTCGCTCCAGTACCAGCAGCTGATCCAGCTGACCTCCCGGGACAGCCTTGATGACAGCGGCCGCCAGGCCGCACAGAGCATCATTGATGCCATTCGTGATCAGCACGGCGGCACCCTGTATGCCGATCTGGCCGGCATGATCCAGGCCCGTCTGGCCGTGGAGGGCAATGACCTGCAGGCGGCCGAGCAGGCGCTGGACGATGTCCGCCAGAGCAGCGATCGCGACGAGATCCGGGCGCTGGCCGGCCTGGAACTGGCCCGCGTGCAGCTGGGTCAGGATAACGCCGACGGCGCACTTGAAACGCTAAACGGCCTGCAGCTGCCCGAGGCCATGGCCGCCCGCGGCGCCGACATTCGGGGTGACATCCAGCTGGCGCTGGGCAATACCGCCGAGGCGCGCAGCGCCTGGCAGGACGCGGTCAACCTGGCTCGTGAGCACGATCAGGAGCTCTCCGGGATACAACTCAAACTCGATGATCTGGCGCCTCAGGAGGCCTCATGAGCACGCTTGAAAACGGCTCTTCTTCACACACGGGCATCAAGCGACTCGCGCTGATGGCAAAACCGCTGGGCGCACTGCTGTGTGCGACCTCGCTTGTGGTACTGGCCGGCTGTTCGGGCAATGTCCAGACCGGCACCCAGCCCCGCGAGCTGACCAGCATCGATCAAAGCGTCAACGTCGAAGGACTCTGGTCGCGGGGCATCGGCTCGCTGACACGCGCCCGCTACCCGATCTCCCCGGCCATTTCGGGCGATACGATCTATGCCAGTGACGCCGAAGGCAACGTCAAGGCCATTAACCGTGGCAACGGTCAGATCGAGTGGGAAAAGCATCTGGACACACCCATCTCCAGCGGCCTGACCGCGGACAGCGGCCAGCTGTTTGCCGGCACCCGCAACGGTGAGGTCATTGTCTTCAGCGAAGACAACGGTGACATCGTCTGGCGCTCGCGCGTGTCCAGCGAAGTAATCGCGCCGCCGCAGCTCAACAGCGGCCAGCTCGTGGTGCAGAGCGTGGATGGTACCCTCACCGCACTGGATCGCTTTACCGGCGAGCAGCAGTGGCTGTATGCCTCCTCCCAGCCGGCCCTGACCCTGCGTGGCACCGGTGCCCCACGCACCATTGACCCGGTCTCCTTTGCCGGTTTTGCCAACGGCCGTCTGGCCGCCTTTGACAATCGCAGCGGTCAGCAGCTGTGGGATCTGCGCGTCGCCGTACCGCAGGGGCGTACCGAAGTCGAGCAGCTGGTGGATCTCGACGGCCAGCCGGTGCTGACCCAGGACGGCCGCCTGTTCGTGACCAGCTACAACGGCCGCGTCATGGCACTCGATGCCCGCAACGGTCAGCCGCTGTGGGACCGTGAGCAGTCCAGCTATCACACCCCGGTGCTGATTGGCGACTACCTCTTCACGGTCACGGCCGACAGCCACATCATGGCGATCGATGCCAACAACGGCCGCGTCATCTGGAACCAGGACGAACTGGAGGGCCGCTCGCTGAGCGCGCCGGTATTTGTCGATAACAAGCTGGTGGTCGGCGACTATCAGGGCTATCTGCACGTCATCGACGCCCAGAGCGGCGAGCAGGAAGGTCGCACCCGTCCGGGCGGTGACGGCATCAGCATCACACCGTTGACCGATGGGGAGCATGTCTTCGTGCTGACCAATGACGGTGAGCTGATCGCCTACTCCCTCGAGGAGATGGGCAACCGGTAAGCGGCTGTAACCACGCCGTCGTTACGGGCCTTTCGGTATTGAACCGGAAGGCCCGTTCGTTTATCGCCCGACCCGGCAGGGCGTACCACACATTTCGAATACCGACGTCTTTCGGGTTAGAATACCCATCATCATCAGGACGGACGGTATCAGCGCTGTCCTCTATCAAGCCGACAGCCCGCTCCCTCTATCGTGCAGGACCCTCATGAATCCCGTTATCGCACTCGTCGGCCGACCCAATGTCGGCAAATCCACGCTATTCAATCGTCTGACCCGCTCGCGTGATGCCATCGTTGCAGACTTTCCCGGACTGACCCGCGATCGCCACTACGGCAACGGTCAGGTGGGCGACAAGCCCTATACGGTCATCGATACCGGCGGTATCAGTGGCGATGAGATGGGGATTGATGCGGCCATGGCCGAACAGTCGCTGCTGGCCATCGACGAAGCCGACATCGTCTTTTTCATGGTGGATGCGCGCGCCGGCATCATGCCGGCCGATGAAGCCATCGCCAATCACCTGCGCGTCAATCAGAAAAAGACCTGGCTTGTGGTCAACAAGAGTGACGGCCTGCAGGAAGAGATCGCCACCGCCGATTTCTGGGCGCTGGGACTGGGCGACCCGCACGCCATTGCCGCCGCTCACGGGCGCAATGTCACTACCCTGATCGAGCATGTTCTTGAGCCCTTCCCCGAGGTCAGTGAAGAGACCCACCCGGATCTGGTCGCCAACGGCGTTCGCATCGGCGTGGTCGGGCGCCCCAACGTGGGCAAGTCCACGCTGGTCAACCGGCTGCTGGGCGAGGAGCGCGTGGTGGTCTTTGATGAGGCCGGCACCACCCGCGATGCCATCGAGATCCCCTTTGAGCGCCGCGGCAAGCCCTATGTCCTGATCGATACCGCCGGGGTGCGCCGCCGCAAGAACATAAGCCTTGCGGCAGAGAAGTTTTCGATCATCAAGACGCTGGACGCCATCAAGGAGTGCAACGTTGCCATCGTGGTCCTCGATGCCCGTACCGGGCTGGTCGAGCAGGACCTGCATCTGCTGGATTACGTGCTGACCACCGGGCGCGCGCTGGTGCTGGCGGTCAACAAGTGGGACGGCCTCGAGCAGGAAGCCCGCGAGAAGATGCGCTCTGACATCAAAAGGCGCCTCGGGTTTGCCGACTACGCCGACCTGCACTTCATCTCGGCGCTGCACGGCACCGCCGTGGGAGACCTTTACCCCTCCATCGAGCGCGCCTTCGCCTCGGCCACGGCACGCTGGTCCACCAACCGATTGACGACGCTGTTGCAGGACGCGGTCAGCGAGCATCAGCCGCCGCTGGTCAACGGCCGTCGCATCAAGCTGCGCATGGCGCATCAGGGCGGCGCCAATCCGCCCTTGATCGTGGTACACGGCAATCAGACCAATGCCCTGCCCGACGCCTACAAGCGCTTTTTGATCAATACCTTTCGCAAGGTGCTCAAGGTCAAGGGCACGCCGATTCGCTTTGAATTCCGCTCAGGCGACAACCCCTACGACAAGAACAGCGGCGACACCGACCGCGAAAAGGCCAAGGCCCGCCAGCTCTCGCGTACGAAGGAAGCGCGCAAGAACCGTCGCTGACCCGACAGCAATAAACGCCGGCCACCCATCAACCCGATTTTGTATGTCTCTCGATCAGGCGCCATACTCCGACATCAAAAGCATGTCATCCAACGTATGAGCAGGTTGAGAACAACAGGGAATCGGGATGGACAAGGTTTCACGCCGGGTCCGGCGGATGTGGGTGCTGCCGGTTATGGCGGTTCTGGTCAGCTGTGTGGCGCTACCCCAGGCCAGCTTCATGCTGGGACGGCTGGCGCTGCAGTCGATGGGCGTGGAAAACGTGCGTATCGGTCGCTGGGCAGTACCGGTGGACGCGCTGACGCTGGAACCCACGGCGATGGCCCGGGCCGGGCTTGATATGGCCGGCATGCCGGTCAGCCTCGATCTGCCGCTGTCTCTGACCCCACCGGACGCCGCGCCCGATGTGACACTGGCAGGCTACGCCTGGCGACTTGTGGTGCCGGGCGCCGAGCCGGTCACTGGCGACGTGAACGAGCCCGTGGCACTGCGCGGCGGCGAGCCGGCTACCCTGCATCTGCCGATCGAGCTGTTCCCCGACACGCCTGAACGCGAAGGCCCTGACTACGACCAACAACTGCTGGCACTGGCACAGCGTCTGGCCGGTCGTCAGCAGCTGCCGGCGGGCAGTACGCTTTCCCTGACACCCCGTCTGGATGGCCAGATGGCGCAGCTGATTCCGGCCCCGACCATTACGCTGGACATCGGCGATGGCGGCACACAGGACAGCGCCGCCACGCTTCCCACACCGCCGGAACGCGCCACACCTGCAGCCGACACAGCGCCGGCATCACCCGCCCCGACCGCCAGAGACCGTGACACCCTGCAGCCATGAAAAAACCGGCGCCAGAGCGCCGGTTTCCATGTTACCCAGAGATGTTATTCGATCTACCCAAAGATGTTATTCGATCGCGCTCAGGGTGCCCTCTCCCACCACCTCACCATCGGAAAGCCACTCGATGCGGTTGTCCCCTGTCATGCGGACCTGATAACAGGTGGTCTCGCCGCTGCCGTAGTCAAGACACATTCGATCATTTTCGATCGTGGATTGACCGGTATAGTCCTCGCCTTCGATGGTGCCATCGACGCGGTAGGCTTCACTGTATTGACTGCCGTCGGCCATGGCTCCGGTCACACGATGGCCCAGAATGTTGTCGCGAATGGCACTGCCAGAGAGACGTTCGCCCTGCTCGCTGCTCCGGGATTGCTGCTCGCTGTGGCTGTCGGAGGCGCCGGCCAGCACCGGCCCCGCCGCCATGCCGGTCAGCAGCAACATTCCCATAAACGCTTTTGTCATTGTTCTCATCGAATCACGCTCCATTGATCAAAGCATTCAGTGTGGCATCAACGAACGAACATGCTGACTCGGGACACGGCACTTTCAGCCCTGCTTTAGTCGACCCCGGCGTCCCCGAGGGTATTGTCGCGCCCGGTCCAGGCGATGGCGAACTGCCAGGCCGCGCGGCCACTGCGCACGCCCCGTGCCAGCGCAAAACGACGCGCCTCGGCGTCTGCCGCCTCATCGAACGTGCCCCCCAGATGCGTGACCCAGTGGGCGCAGGTCTCAAGATAGGTATCCTGATCGAAGGGATAGAACGACAGCCACAGCCCGAACCGGTCGGAGAGTGAAATCTTCTCCTCGACGGCGTCACCATGGTGAATTTCGCCGCCCACGACCTGCGTATTATTGTTGTCGGCCATGCTCTCCGGCAGCAGATGGCGCCGGTTGGAGGTGGCATAGAGCAACACATTGTCCGGCGGTCCAGTCAGGGTGCCATCCAGCACGCTCTTGAGTGCCTTGTAGGCGTCATCGCTGCCTTCAAAAGAGAGATCGTCACAGTAGACGACAAAGCGATAGTCGCTGCCCCTGAGCGCTTGCACCAGGGTGGGCAGCCCCACCAGATCGTGGCGGTCGACCTGAATCAGGCGCAGGCCCTCACCGGCCAGATCGTTGATCAGCGCCCGGATCAGCGAGGACTTGCCGGTCCCGCGGGCGCCCCACAGCAGCGCATGGTTGGCCGGTCGCCCGCGCAGGAAGGTACGGGTGTTCTCGACCAGCGCCGTTTTCTGGCTCTCGATGCCGATCAGCTCACTCACGCTGACGCTATCGCGCGGTGCCACCGGCGTCAGCCGTCCGCCCAGCGCATGGCGCTGCCAGAGCGCGGCCACATCGCGCGACCAGTCGATGGGGGCCTGCTCGGGCGGTAACAGCGGTTCCAGCCTGTCCAGCAGGTTCAGAAGGCGTGTGCTCAACTGCTCATTCATTCAGGGCTCCGCATCGGGTTATGCTGTCATGTGACAATGATCCCGCTATCCTGCCGTGCCCTTCTGGCACGCGTCCAGTCGGGTCCATCGACCATTTACAGGAGTGTTGCCGTTCATGATGCGCAAGTCCATGCTGAGCGCACTGGCTCTGAGCCTTGGCCTGAGTGCCTGCACCACCTCGCCGCTGGGACGCTCTCAGCTGTCGCTGTTTGACAGCAGCGAGATCGACCAGCAGGGCCAGCAGGCCTTCGAGGAGTATCGCCAGAATCACAAACAGGCCACCGGCCGTGATGGCCGCTATGTCACCTGCATTGCCGATGCCATCATCGACACGCTGCCCGAGGGCCAGGGACCGTCGAAATGGACCGTTGGGGTCTATCAGGATGAGGAACCCAACGCCTTTGCCCTGCCCGGCGGCTACGTCGTGATTAATACGGGCCTGATGAAGGTGGCAAAGGATCAGGACCAGATCGCCACGGTCGTCGGTCACGAGATGGCCCACGTGCTGGCCAATCATGCCAACGAGCGCACCTCGACCCAGTCCTTGACCAGTACCGGCGTGGGTGTGGTGCAGTCCGTGACGGGCAACAACGCACTGGCCCAGCTTCTGGGCGCCGGCGCCCAGTATGGCGTGCTGCTGCCCTACTCACGCCGCCAGGAGAGCGAAGCCGATCTACTGGGCCTGGATCTGATGGCACGGGCAGGTTTCGATCCGAAGGCCAGTATTGCGCTGTGGCAGAACATGGCCAGCGCCGGCGGCGGTCAGCCCCCGGAGTGGGTCTCGACCCACCCCAACAGCGGCGAGCGCAGCGAGGCGCTCAAGGGTCGCATGCAAAGCGCGGTTCAGCTCTCTGAGCAGGCACGCGCGACCGGCCACACCCCCAGCTGCGGCAACATCAGCTCCTGACCCTGCCGGGCCGATCAGCGAAGATCGGCCCGCAGTGCTTCCAGCACCGGCGCGGTATCGGGCCGCGTGCCGCGCCACTGATACCAGGACTCGGCCGCCTGGCCGACCAGCATGCCCAGCCCGTCCACACAGCGCACACCGAATGTTTGCGCCCACTCGAGAAAGACGGTGGGGGCAGCGCCATACATCATGTCGTAGGCCAGCGCGTCCTCGTTGAACAGCGGCTCCGGCAGCGGCGGCAGCGCACCGGCAAGGCTGGCGCTGGTGGCATTGATGACCAGATCGAAGGTGCCGTCGATCTCCTCAAAACCGCAGCCGCGTACCCTGCCTCGAGCATTAAACAGCTCGGTTAATGCCGTGGCCTTTTCCACCGTTCGATTGGCAATGACCAGCTCGGCCGGCCCGGTTTCAAGCAGCGGCTCGATGACCCCGCGCACCGCCCCGCCGGCCCCCAGCACCAGAATGCGCGCGCCCGCAAGCGGTGCCCCGAGCCGCTCAAGATCCAGCAGCAGCCCGGCGCCGTCGGTATTGTCCCCGACGACTGTATTATCCTCGGTCACGATCAGGGTATTGACGGCGCCGGCGAGTCTGGCGCGCTCGCTCAGCCGGTCGGCCAGCGCAGCGGCTTCCTGCTTGAAGGGCACGGTGACGTTGGCGCCCAGACCGCCCTCGGTCAGAAAGGTACGCCAGTGGCCTTCAAGGTCATCGACCGGTGCCAGGCGCGCCTCATAGCGCACGTCCTCTTCCAGTTGCTCGGCGAAGGCGGCATGAATCTGCGGCGACTTCGAATGCGCGATGGGATTGCCGAACACGGCGTAAAGGGGAGCCTCATTCATGCCTGGCCGGCCTCCTCGAGCCATTCACGCGGATGCAGATAGTGTGTATACAGCTCGGCCTCGGGAGAGCCCTCCTCGGGCTGATACTGATAGGCCCAGTGGGCCACCGGGGGCATCGACATCAGAATCGACTCGGTACGCCCGCCGCTTTGCAGCCCGAACAGCGTGCCGCGGTCATAGACCAGATTGAACTCGACATAGCGGCCGCGCCGGTAGTTCTGGAAGTTGCGTTCCCGCTCGCCGTAAGGGGTTTCGCGACGCTTGTCGACGATCGGCACATAGGCAGGCACGAAGGATTCGGCCACCGCCTGCTGAAAGGCAAAGCTCTGCTCAAAGCCCTCTTCGTTAACGTCATCGAAGAACAGACCGCCCACGCCGCGGGTTTCATCGCGGTGCTTGAGATAGAAATACTCGTCGCACCAGCGCTTGTAGCGGGCGTAGACGTCATCGCCGAAGGGGGCGCAGGCGTCATGAACGGTGCGATGCCAGTGCACCACGTCCTCAAACACCGGATAGTAGGGCGTCAGATCAATACCACCGCCGAACCACCAGACCGGATCTTCCCCTTCCTTTTCAGCGATAAAGAAGCGGACATTGCCATGGGTGGTCGGCAGGTGCGGGTTATGCGGATGCAGTACCCAGGAGACGCCGACGGCATGGAAGCTGCGCCCGGCCAGCTCCGGGCGCGCGGCGGAGGCCGACGGCGGCAGGTTCTCACCAAAAACGTGGGAGAAATTGACGCCGCCCTTTTCAAACACGGCGCCATCGGTGATCACCCGCGAGCGACCGCCGCCGCCATCTTCGCGCGTCCAGGCATCTTCCACGAAATCAGCGTGGCCATCGGCGCGGGCCAGCGTCTGACAGAGCCGATCCTGAAAGTCCAGCAGATAGTGTTTCACCCTTTCGAGATAGGCATGTGACACGGTGTCTCTCCAGCAGGGTCATGACGATCGTTTCAAGCCATGACGGACAGTGTATGGCGGGGACAGGGCTAGTCGCGCAGCACATCATCGGTGAGCAGATCGCGGATCTCGCTGGGTCGCGTCCGACCGCCCAGCGGGCCGTCCACGATCAGGACACGGGCCCCGAAGACGCTTTTGATCTCCGAGGCAGAACGACACGACGCCTCGGTGGCCCGGTTGGCCGAGCTCGATACCAGCGGCCCGCCGAAGGCGTCACACAGCGCCCCGACCAGCGGATGATCGCTGACCCGCAGGGCGACACTTGTATGCTCACCGCGCACCAGCGGGTGCGCACGGCCGTTATCCGGCACCAGCCAGCTCACCGGACCGGGCCAGCTGGCCTCGAGGCGCGCCAGATGCGCGTCGTCAAGACCGGCAAGCCAGGGCTCGAACTGCTCGATACGGGAGGCAATCAGGATCAGCCCCTTGGCCGGATCACGTGTCTTGAGAGTAAGCAGACGCTCGAGGGCGGTGGTGTTATCGGGATCACAGCCCAGCCCCCAGACGGCCTCCGTCGGGTACGCGACGACGCCACCGTCATGCAGATGCACGGCGGCGTCCTTCAAAAGCTGAGGTTGAACAGGAGAAGTGTTGACGTGTGAAGACATGCTGCGTGAATACCATTGCCCCAATCAGGTGGGCAGTGTATCTCATGCCAGCCTGCGTACCCAGCCACCGGCCACCTGCGCGGCCCAGCCGTCCAGCTCCAGCATGAGCAGACGCGACTGCAGCGCAGCAATCGAGTCACCGGTGCGCTCGACGAGCTCGTCGACCGGGACGGGGGTGTCCGCCAGCCATTCCCAGAGCGGGTCCTCGGGGCGTTGATCAGACGGCACGGGTGACGCAGCAATGGATGGAACAGCAACGGATGACGAAGGGTCAGGTGTGTCGGACGCCAGAGACGCCCGCACGGGCTCGAGCACCGCACGCCCCCACTGTCGCTCGGGCAGCTCCTGCACGATCTCCTCCAGACAGGTGACCAGCCGGGCACCTTCGCGAATCAGCCACAGACAGCCGCGCGCCTGCGGGTTGTGAAGCGACCCGGGCAGCGCGAAAACCTCCCGATTCTGCTCCATGGCAAGCCTGGCGCTGACCAGTGAGCCGCTCGCCATGGCCGCCTCGACCACCAGCACGCCCAGCGACAGACCGGTAATGATGCGATTGCGCCGCGGAAAGTGCTGCGGGTGGGCCCTTGTTCCGGGCGGATGTTCGGACAGCAGCAGCCCGCCACCCGCCAGCAGCTGCTGACGCAGGCGAGCATGCGTGCGTGGGTAGAGCACATCGACGCCACAGCCCAATACGGCGATAGTCGCGCCGCGGGCTTCCAGCGCCCCGTGATGGGCGCAGCCATCCACGCCCAGCGCCAGGCCGCTGACGACGCAGTAGCCGGCACCGGCCATGTCACGCGCCAGTCGCCAGGCGTTATCCTGCCCCTCACGGGTGGGCCGGCGCGTGCCCACGACCGCCAGCGCCGGAGGTGACAACGCCTTGAGCGCACCCCAGGCCCACAGTACCGGCGGCGGATCCGGCAGCTCATCGAGCATGGCAGGCCAGGCCGGATGATCCGGCGTCAGCAGGTGATGCTGCGCGTCGTGCTCAAGCCACGCCATGGCTGTCTTGACCCGGTCGTGCAACGCGCCCTGTTCGGGCATTTGAAGATAGTAACGCAGCATCTGTGCGGCCTCTTCGGGCAGCCGGGCAAGCCAACCCTCGGGCCAGACGGGGGCGGCCTGTCTGAGCACCATGAGACGGCGCGCCCCCACCCGTGGCAGCATCGACAGCGCCAGCCACTCACGAGGCGTGTCGGGTTGCGTGGTCTCAGTCATCACCGGTTGCCTCCACGCGGTTTCCCGTGGCCATGGGCAGCCCGGCGCGCGTTACCAGCGCCAGGCTTGCCTGCTCGAACGTGCGAACGACCAGCAGCTCTCCGAGCACGCCACCGTCAAGCGCCAGCGATTCATGGGTCACCGGGTCGGTCACGCTTTCGGCCTCGCCCTGTACGCGAAGGCGCATGCCGGGTGTGACCCGTTGGCGCCCCAGATCGATCACCACGATATCGCGCAGTCCCACCATCTGCCCGGCGCCGGGGCGGTCAATAATCCGGCCCAGCGTGCCTTCTGGCGCAGCTTTCGGTATCAGTTGCGCCGGGGGCACCCAGCCATCGAGCGCCATGAGATGCGCCCCGGCACTCACCTCCCGCGGACTTTTTTCAACGGTGAGCGTCGACAGCGGCGACCCCAGGCGCTCAAGACGCACCACCCCCTGACGGATCATGACCTGTCCCAGCGCCCGGCCCTGGTCATCTTCAAGCATTGCCCCCGGGGTATAGAGGCCAAACCGCTGCCCTGGACGCCCCTGAACGTGGCGCGCCAGCACCTGATCGCCAGCGCCGCTGAGCAGGCGCCCCTCGCTGCCGCTGACCACATAGGCGCTCGGCGCCTCCGTGCCGGCCTCGATGATGCGATAGTTCATCAGTGCCTGCGCACGAGCCGAAATGTCCACGGGCGATTGCTGCTGCTCCAGCGGGAGAAAGCGCAGTCTGGGCGACAGGGTCACGACGCTGTCCTGCGCGCCTGTGGGCTCTGCCTTCACTGCACCTGCCCAGGGCGCAACGGCGGTCACCATGATCGCCACCAGCGCCATATACCTTGTGGCCTGGCTGGCGCGGGTACCCCTGGCGTCCATCTTTTGCCTTCTCATGTCATCTTCGCTCTGCTGTCGGTTCCGTTGCCAACGCCTGCGCACTACAATGGGCGCCATACGGAGTGAATCCATTCATGCATTTACGGCCGTCACCCCGGCTTTCTTGACCCGTAGTAATCCTCGGGACGCACGAGTGACGACCCCACGACAGATACGAACATGGCTCTACTGACGATTCTTGAATATCCCGATGAACGCCTGCGAACCCGTGCCGAGCCCGTGACCGAGGTCGATGACGAGGTGCGTCGCCTGATTGATGACATGTTTGAAACCATGTATGACGCCCCGGGCATCGGCCTTGCCGCCACACAGGTCGACGTGCATCGCCGCGTGATCGTGATGGATGTCAGCGAAGAGAAAAACCAGCCGCTGGCGCTGGTCAATCCGGAAGTGACCCTGCTGGGCGAGGAACGCGAACCGCTGCAGGAAGGCTGTCTGTCGATTCCGGAATACTACGCCGAAGTGCCCCGCGCCCTGCGGGTGCATCTCAAGGCGCAGGACCGCAACGGCAAGTCCTATGAGCTGGAGGCCGATGGCCTGCTGGCCCACTGCATACAGCATGAAGCAGACCATCTGGAAGGCGTGCTGTTTGTCGACTATCTCTCCCCGCTCAAGCGCGACCGGGTCAAAAAGAAGATGCTCAAGCGCCAGAAAACGACCTCCTGAGCCCCTTTGCCGCTCGTCACTGACGGCCCGTTCCCTTTATCAGCGCCCCCTGCAGGGGCGCTGACGTCTTTCAGGACCACGCCATGCCCAGCCCCCTTCGCATTGCCTTTGCCGGCACGCCGGAGTTTGCCGCCGAACATCTTCGTGCCCTGCTCGAAAGCCATCACGAGATCTGCTGTGTCTACACCCAGCCCGACCGCCCGGCCGGGCGCGGCCGTCGCCTGACGCCCTCCCCGGTCAAGGCACTGGCGCTGGAACACGGCCTGGCCGTGCATCAGCCCGAAAAATTGAAAACGCCGGATACCCACGCGCCGTTGATCGAGGCCGACATCGACGTACTGGTCGTGGTCGCCTATGGCCTGATTCTGCCGCGCGCCGTGCTGGATATCCCGCGACGCGGCGCCATCAACGTTCACGCCTCCCTGCTGCCGCGCTGGCGCGGGGCGGCGCCTATCCAGCGCGCCATCGAAGCCGGCGATCGCGACAGCGGCGTGACCCTCATGGCCATGGATGAGGGTCTTGATACCGGCGACATGCTGCTGACGGTCCACACGCCCATCGATGACACTACCACGGCTGCCACGCTGCATGACCGCCTCGCCGGCATCGGCGCCACGGCCCTGATCGAGGCGCTTGATCGCATGAGCGACGATCAGCTGCCGGCCACGCCCCAGCCCGAAGACGGCGTGACGTATGCCGCCAAGCTGAGCAAGGCCGAGGCCCGGCTCGACTTCAGCCAGAGCGCCACCGCCCTTTCGCAGCGCGTTCGGGCGTTCAACCCCTTCCCGGTCGCCTGGACCACCCTCCATGGCGAGACGCTGCGACTCTGGCATGCCCAGGCGCGTGACGCGCGGGAGGGCGAATCCGATGCCATGGCCGGTCAGCTGCTGGACGCCGAGGCAGATGCCCTGTGTGTGGCCTGCGGCGAGGGGGTGTTGCGCATCACCCACGCCCAATTGCCGGGCGGCAAGATGCTGCCGGCCCATGAACTGCTCAATAGCCGGCGCGACCAGTTTGCCGCCGGTACACTGCTGGGAACCGATCAATGAGTCGTCAACGTACTCAAAAGCCAAAACATCCCATGGGCGTGCGGGCCCATGCCGCGCAGAACCTGGCCCCCGTCCTGAGCCAGCAGGGGTCGCTGTCCGGCGAGATCCCCGAGGGTATTGCCGCACGGGATCAGGGTCTCTACCGGGCGCTGTGCTTTGGTGTGTGTCGCGCCCTGCCCCAGCTTGAAGCCGTCGCGGCGACGCTTTTGAAATCGCCCTTCAAGCAGCGCGATCAGGACATTCATGCCCTGCTGCTGGTCGGGCTGTATCAGCTCTTTCACATGCGCATCCCCACTCACGCTGCCGTGGGCGAAACCGCCGGCGGTGCGCGCGAGCTCAACAAGGAGTGGGCCACCCGGGTCATCAACGGCTGCCTGCGCCGCGCCGATCGCGAACGTGACACGCTGCTGGCAGAGGTCGAAAAAACGCCTGCTGCCGCCCACTGGCATCCGCAGTGGCTGCTGACCCGGCTGGAGAAAGCCTGGCCCGATCAGTGGCGCGAGATTACGGCCGCCAATAACGTGGCCGGCCCCATGACGCTGCGCGTCAATCGAGCCCATCAGGCGCGTGCAGACTGGCTTGAGCGACTGGAAGGGGCCGGTCTGGCCGCACGCGCGTGTGCGTTCAGTGATGACGGTCTGACGCTTGAGACGCCCTGTGATGTCGAACAGCTGCCGGGGTTTCAGGACGGTGATGTCAGCGTTCAGGACGAGGCGGCCCAGCTGGCCGCTGCGCTGCTGCTGAAGGATCTTGACGGGCGTGCAACACCACTGCGCCTGCTTGATGCCTGCAGCGCGCCGGGCGGCAAGAGCGCCCACCTGCTGGAGTGCGCCCCTGAAAGCGCTCTGACCGCGCTGGACAGCAATGCTCACCGCCTTGAGCGCGTGCGCGAGACGCTGGCTCGCCTGAAGCTTTCGGCCACTCTTGAAGCCGCGGATGCCACCACGGATGACTGGTGGGACGGAACACCCTTTGATGGCATTTTGCTGGACGCCCCCTGTTCCGGCACCGGCGTCATTCGCCGTCATCCCGACATCAAGGCGCTGCGCCGGGACGAGGACATTGCCGAACTGGCCGCGCTGCAGGCGCGCCTGCTGGAGGCCCAGTGGCAGCGTCTGGCGCCCGGCGGGCGGCTGCTTTATGCCACCTGCTCGGTGCTGCCGGAGGAAAACGCCGAGCAGATTGCCGCGTTTCTGGCCCGCACGCCGGATGCACGCGCACTGCCGATCACGGCCGACTGGGGTCAGAGCGCCGGCGAGGGCCGTCAGCTAATGCCGACCCCCGACGGTCATGACGGCTTTTTCTACGCACTGCTGGAGAAGGCCGCCGACTGACGAGCGGTACAGACAAAAACCAACAACAAGCTTTCACTCACCGGCGCTTGTCAGATGAACAGGCGCCTTCGATACTAGAAGCCATCCTGACTGCCGGACACATGACACCCCATGGCCTACTCACATCGTGATACCGACATGCCCGAGGCAAGACCGCCACGGGATCAGTGCGCGCTGATCGTGGTGGACATGCAGGTCGATTTCATGCCCGGCGGCGCCCTGCCCTGTACCCGTGGCAACGAGATCGTGACCGGCATACAAAACGCCATGAGCAGCGGCGAGTACGGCCATATCGTGGCCACCCAGGACTGGCATCCGGCCGGCCATATCTCCTTTGCCAGCAGCCACGGCCACCATCAGCCCTTTGACACGATCGAGCTTTATGGCGAAGAGCAGACGCTCTGGCCGGATCACTGCGTACGCGCCAGCCGCGGTGCCGTACTGGATACGCGGCTGGACTGGTCACTGGCGGATGTCATCATTCGCAAGGGCAGCGACCCGCGCGTGGACAGCTACAGCGCCTTTCGGGACAATCTGGGGCCAAAGGGCACCCGTCCGTCCACCGGCCTTGCCGGCTGGCTGCATGAAAGAGGCGTGACCGAGGTGGCCGTCTGCGGACTGGCGCGTGAGGTCTGTGTGCTCTGGACCGCCGAGGATGCCCAGAGCGCAGGATTCAACACCCGATTTCTCTGGCCGCTGACGCGCCCGGTGTCCTTTGACTCCGACACCGCGACGTATCAAAGGCTGGAACACTGTGGTATCGCGATCGTCGATACCGACTCCATGGACCCCCCTGACGCCTGAAGTGCACAGGGGCCACGTTAAAGGAAAGACACCATGAGCGATCATGTCTACAAGTCCGTCGAACTGACCGGCTCTTCCGAGACCAGCATCGAGGAAGCCGTGCAAAATGCCCTGACCAAGGCCAGCCAGTCCATCGAGAACATGCAGTGGTTCCAGGTCACCGAGACCCGCGGCAACATCGAAAACGGCACCGTGGCCCACTGGCAGGTCAGCATCAAGGTCGGCTTCACCCTCGAGTGATGCCCGCGCGGCAGCCAGCTTCTGGCTGCCGCTTTTACGTTCCCGCCAACCCCTTCCCCGCTCTTCCCCTGGTCGCCGTTTGGTGCCAACATTCCCCGCCATTGATCTTGCCTCATCACCTTTCGGACCCTCGTCATGAAAATCATCATTCTGGGCGCCGGCCAGGTAGGCGGTACGCTGGCCGAGCATCTGGCGCATGAAGACAACGACATCACCGTGGTGGATGTCGACAGCGTTCGCCTGCGTGATCTGAGCACGCGTCTGGATCTAAGGACCGTGCAGGGCGTGTGCTCCTACCCGATCACCCTGAAAGAGGCCGGGGCCGAGGACGCCGACATGCTGATTGCGGTGACCAACTCCGATGAAGTCAACATGATGGCCTGTCAGGTGGCCCATACGCTTTTTAGCACGCCGACCAAGATTGCCCGGGTGCGCGCGACCCAGTATCTGACCAGCAAGGGGCTGTTTTCTCAGGACGCCATTCCGATCGATGTACTGATCAGCCCCGAGCAGGTGGTGACCAACCACATCCGTCGTCTGATCGAATATCCCGGTGCCCTGCAAGTGCTGGATTTCGCCAACGGTCTGGCGCAGCTGGTGGCGGTCAAGGCCTACTATGGTGGCCCGCTGGTGGGGCAGGAGCTGGCGTTTCTGCGCCGCCACATGCCCAACGTCGATACCCGAGTAGCGGCCATCTATCGGCGCAACCGGCCGATCATGCCGCGCGGCAATACCGTGATCGAGGCTGATGACGAGGTGTTTTTCATCGCCGCGCGCAAGGACATTCGCACCGTCATGGGCGAGCTCCGGCGCGTCGACCGCGGCTTTCGTCGGGTCATGATCGGCGGTGGCGGCAACATCGGTGAGCGACTGGCCGAAACGCTCGAGCAGGACTATCAGGTCAAGATTCTCGAGCAGAATCTGGAGCGCTGCACCCAGCTCTCGGAGAATTTAAAGCGCACTGTGGTGCTGCACGGTAGCGCCACCAGCAAACGGCTGCTGCTCGAAGAAAACATCGAGGAGTGCGACATCTTCTGCGCGCTGACCAACGATGACGAGGTCAACGTCATGTCCTCGATGCTGGCCAAGCGTCTGGGCGCCAAAAAGGTGCTGACCCTGATCAACAATCCAGCCTATGTGGACCTGGTGCAGGGCGGCGAGATCGATATCGCCATCTCGCCGCAGCAGGCGACCATCGGCGGGCTATTGACCCACGTGCGCCGCGGCGACATCGTCAACGTCCACTCCCTGCGCCGCGGGGCGGCCGAGGCGATCGAGGCGATTGCCCACGGCGATTCGCGCTCATCGCGCGTGGTCGGGCGCACCATTGGCGAGGTCAAGCTGCCCGAAGGCGTCAGCATCGGCGCCATCGTACGCGGGCGGGACGTCATGATTGCCCATCGCGACATCACCATTCAGACCGATGACCACGTCATCCTCTTTGTGGTCGACAAGCGCCGGCTCAAGGAGGTCGAGCGCCTCTTCCAGGTGGGGCTGAGCTTTTTCTAGCCGACATCTGCCGGGGCTATCGCCAGGCCTTTCGCCGCTGCCACCATCGGCGGGCCAGCCACACATAGGGCGGCAGGTTGATCAAAAGCGCCCCCAGGCCCAGCCACAGCTGGATTGTTGGCGTCAGGCCGGCCGGGTAGATCACCCCCAATAGATAGTGCTCGATGAAGCCGCCTTCAAACCCCGCCTGGCCGGCGTACCGACGCAGCAGGTTCTCCAGCGGGGTCAGCGGACAGCGCCAGCCGTTGAGCTCCAGCGCCACGGCCCAGGCCAGCGCCGGTAGATGCAGCCAGGCAAGTTTCGGGCGCCACAGCACCATCAGCGACCCGAGTATCACCCAGAGGATAAAGGCCAGATGCAGGATCAACACCCCATCGGCCGCCAGTCGATACGCCATGGCCCGGCTCCCGTCGTGAAATCGTCATCCATTTGGCAGGGCCTGACGGCCCCGGCCATTCAGTGTCGCTTTTTGTTCCTTGCATGCGCTTCGGCGATAATGCAGCCTCCCGCATCGGCACCGCCAGGTGTCGCCCCTTATTGATGCCAGCCTGTGAGCCACCATGCCCAACCAAGGACAGGGTCCGCGCGACACCCTCGATCTCGGTGATCATCACCTGACCCTCGTGGGCACCGCCCACGTCTCCCGTGACAGTGCCGACGAGGTACGCGAGCTGATTCAATCCGGCGAGTTCGACGCTGTGGCCATCGAGCTGTGCGCGTCGCGTCATCAGAGCCTGGTCGACCCCGATGCCATCGCCCGACTTGATCTCTTTCAGGTGCTGCGCCAGGGCAAGGCCGGCATGGTCGCGGCCAGCCTCGCCCTGAGTGCCTTCCAGCAGCGCGTGGCCGAACAGTCCGGAATCGAACCGGGGGCCGACATGAAGGCCGCCGTCGAGGAAGCACAACACGCTGATCTGCCGCTTTATCTGATCGACCGAGAGATCGGCGTGACCCTCAAGCGCGTCTATCGCAATGTGCCGTGGTATCGGCGCATGACGCTTATTTCAGGCATTGTCGGCAGTGTGCTGTCACGGCAGAAGGTCTCCAGCGAGGAGATCGAACGGCTCAAGGAAGGTGACGTGCTGGAGTCCACCTTCACCGAATTCGCGCAGCAGTCCAGACACCTTTATACGCCGCTGATCGAGGAGCGCGACCGGTACATGGCGCTGAAGCTCCTCGAGACGCTCCCCGACGGCGACACCCGACGCGTGCTGGTGGTGATCGGTGCCGGCCATCTCAAGGGCATGAGCACGCACCTGCGCCAGCTGAACACCGAGACACCGACGCCGAGTGCCGTCACTGACGAGCGTCAGACCCTGGATACCCTCGCGCCCTCGGGCCGGCTTTTGAAGCTGCTGCCGTGGCTGGTCGTGGCGCTGGTGGTGGCAGGCTTTGCCATGGGCTTCAGCCGCGACACGGGGCTTGGCTGGTCGCTGGTCGGCGAATGGGTACTGATCAACTCGACGCTTTCCGCGCTGGGGGCACTGATTGCGCTGGGCCATCCCCTGACCATTCTGGCAGCGTTTGTGGCCGCGCCGCTGACCTCGCTCAATCCGACCATCGGCGTGGGTTTTGTCACGGCTGGTGTCGAGCTCTACATGCGAAAGCCCACGGTGGGCGATTTCTCCACCCTGCGCCACGACGTGAGCCACTGGCGCGGCTGGTGGCGCAATCGAGTGGCCCGCACGCTGCTCGTCTTTCTGCTGTCCACGGCAGGCTCTGCCGCGGCTACCTGGATTGCCGGGCTGCGCATTGCCGGCCAGCTCTTTGGCTGATTCAGGACGACATGATAAAAAAAGCGCCGTGACGGTGTCACGGCGCTCGACGGCCTGATCAAACGTTTCAGATCTCAGGTCAGCACATCGTACTCGCGCACTTCCATCTGCTCGATGGCGTTTTCAAGCGTCTGCGCCATGTGCTTGTAGTGCTCGGTGGCAATATGGGCATCAAGCGCGGCGCGATCACGCCACTGTTCGACCATGATAAAGCGCGACGGCTGCTGGCTGTCGCGCGTCAGGGTATAGAGCAGGCAGCCGTCGTCGGCTCTGGACGGCTCGACAATTTTGGTCAGCTCGGTCTCGACGAGGGCTTCCTCACCCGATTTGGCATCAATGGTGGCCAGAATTCCCAGTGTCATATCGCCTCTCCTGTCATGAACATGCGCTCCAAGGATAGTCGGCTCAGCTCGCGTGTGCGCGCCGCTTTTCCAGCAGCCGCTGTGCAGCACCGGACTCATGAGGGGTACCCGCATCACGCCGGGCCGCGGCGTACTGCTCGTTGAACACCGTAAAGTAGTCATCCAGCACCTGCGCGCCCTCCTCGTCGCCGGCCTGATGCAGCAGTTCAGCGGCCACCTCGGCCGTGCACAGATGCTCGGGGCTGGCCGCCTTTCTTAACCGGTAGCGGGTCAGGCGCTCGGTGCGCAGGGCCACGATCGGCAGCTCGGCGAGATAGTCGCTGCGTCGAAACATGCGACGCGCCTGACGCCAAGTACCATCGAGCAGAATAAAGACCGGAATGCGCGAGGTGTCGCAGGCTCGCGTCACGTCGACCACCCGGTGGCGGTAGTCCTCCTGATCATCGGGAAAGACCAGACAGGGGGCAAAGCGCGGGTCCGCCAGCGCTGCCAGAAGCGTCGGGTCCGGCTCGGTGCGCGACCATTCGAACACCCGGGTATCCATGATGCAGTCACCGATCAACCGACCGGTGTTGGTCGGCTTGTAGTGCTCGATACGATGGGTGATCAGCCAGAACTGCGCCCGCGTTGCCACCTGCAGACGATAGGCACAGATGCAGTGCAGCCCCGGCATGCGGCACTGCTCGCAGCGTTTGACCAAGCTGCCGCGCGCATTGAACGGTTTGCGCGGCGCCTGCGGGTCATGGCCCTGACTCATGAGGCGTTCTGCGCCTCATCCGTGGCAGCCGTTGGACGTCTTTTCCAGTAGCCGGCCAGAATCGAGCCGGAGATGTTGTGCCATACCGAAAAGAGCGCCCCGGGCAGCGCCGCGGCGGCCGGGAAGAAGTTGGTCGCCAGCGACACGGCAAGCCCCGAGTTCTGCATGCCGACCTCGATGGCCACGGCCCGACAGTCGCGCGCGTTCAACCCCGCCAGACGCGACAGCCAGAACCCGCCGATCAGCCCACAGGCGTTATGCAACACAACGGCCAGTGCAATCACCGGACCCAGGCTTGCCAGGCGCCCGGCGTTAAGCGCCACCACGATGGCGATGATCATCACGATGGCCGCCATGGCCACGGTCGCCAGCGCCGGCTCGATACGCCGGATCGTGCCGGCCAAGAAATGGTTGACCAGACTGCCCAGCGCGATCGGCGCGATCACAAGCTTTGCGATGCTCCAGAGCATGCCGCCCACCGGGACATCAATGCTGGCGCCCATCCAGATCCAGACCAGCAGCGGCGTCATGACAATCGACAACAGTGTGGAGATCAGCGTCATGCTGATTGAAAGTGCCACGTTGCCCCCGGCAAGCCAGGTCATGACGTTGGAGGCCGTGCCGCCCGAGGTGGCGCCAACCAGCATCATGCCCACGGCAAGCTCCGGCGAAAGCCCCAGTAGACGCGAGATGCCAAAGGCGGCTGCCGGCATCAGAAGGTATTGCAGGGCAATCCCGATCATCACGGCGCGCGGGGCGCGTGCCACGCGGGCGAAGTCATGGCGCGACAGCGTCAGCCCCATGGTGAACATGATCAGCGCCAGTAGCGGCGGCACCCAGTCCTTCAACGAGACCAGGGAATCGGGGAACAGGGCGGCCAGCAGGGCCGCGCCCAGCGCCCACAGCGGGAAGAATCGATTGATCTGCTCAAACATGGAAGTATCTATTTAATGGCGATGACAGGATGCGCCTGCCCGGTGACGGGAGGCGCTCGGAATAAACCGGCGTGTCATGAAACTCGATCAGAGCCTCAAGAACCCAGCAGCGTGTCCGGGTCAGGCTTGAGCAGACGGCCATGTTGTGACCAGAAATCGCGCAGGCGGGAGACCCCTTCGGTGGCACTGGTGGCCAGCGGCACCACGCCTCGTACGGCCAGCTCGCGCGCGCCGGGATCAACCAGTACGCGCGGGGCCTCGATCGGCGCCTCATCCATCAGCATCGAGGCCGGGGTGACCGCCAGCGATGTGCCCACGATCAGCAACAGATCGGCCTCTGCCACAATATCGCAGGCGGTGGCATACAGCGGGACATTTTCCCCAAACCAGACCACGTGCGGGCGCAGCTGGGCACCGTCATCACAGCAGTCGCCCATCTCGATGGTCTCGCCCTCACCGAGGCGATAAACCAGTCTGGGGTTGCGGCTGGAGCGCGCCTTTAAAAGCTCGCCGTGCAGATGCAGCACATCGCGGGAGCCGGCACGCTCGTGGAGATTGTCGATGTTCTGGGTAATGATGCTGACCCGGAAGTGCTTCTCGAGCTCGGCCAGCGCCAGATGAGCCTCATTGGGCCGGGCCGCGCGCACCTGGGCGCGGCGCTCGTTGTAAAAGCGCAGCACGGTGTGCGGATCACGCGCCCAGCCCTCCGGGGTGGCCACATCCTCGACGTGATGGTTTTCCCAGAGGCCGTCGCCATCGCGAAAGGTCTTGATACCACTTTCAGCGCTGATGCCGGCACCGGTGAGAACAACCAGGTGAGCCATGTGTTTCCCCTCATGAAGATATGCTCCGGGCGACGCCATCGACCCGACCGCAGGCGGGTGCTGCCGATGGCGCAGGGATTTTAACAGAGTCCTTTCATCACGCCATCCTGGCCCTGTACATCGGGACATGCAATTGCCGACAATAGCGCCTGATGCCCGACCACGACGTTGCCATGACCACGCCCATCCCCGTTATTTACCAGGACGATCACCTGGTGGTCGTCCACAAGCCCTCCGGCGCCCTGGTCCACCGCAGCGCGCTGGACCGGCACGCGCCGGTGGTCATGCTGCAGGCCCTGCGCAACCAGCTGGGCCAGCACGTCTACCCGGTTCACCGGCTGGACCGCCCCACCTCGGGCGCCCTGCTCTTTGCCCTGACCCCGGAGATGGCGACCGCCCTGGGCCATCAGTTTCAGGCCCAGCAGGTACAAAAGCGCTATCTTGCCGTCGTGCGGGGCATCGGCCCCGAAGCGGCCACCTATGACTGGGCGCTGCGCGAGGAGGACGGCAAGCGCCCCAAGGCCGAAATGCCGGCCATGGACGCGCTGACCCATGTCAGGCGTCTGGACAGCGTGGAGCTGCCGGTGGCCATTGATCGTTACCCGACCAGCCGCTACTCCCTGATGTCGGTAACCCCCACCACCGGGCGGCGCCATCAGATCCGCCGTCATTTAAGTCGCGGCGGCTACCCCATCATTGGCGATGCCCGACATGGCAAGGGCATTCACAACCGCTTCTTTCGCGACAACTTCGACGCCGGCCGCCTGCTGCTGGCCGCCGTCATGCTCGAGTTTTACCATCCCGCCCGCGAGCAGCGCCTTGAGATAGGGGCCGCCGTGGAAGCGGACATGGCTGCGCTGATGCTCCGATTCGGCTGGGGCGGACACTGTCCGGTCAACCGGGTGCAGTGGCATGACACCGAACCATCTGACAGGAGAGAACCCGCATCATGAGCGATTCAGCCAGCGCCGAGCGCCTGGATGCCGCCCGGCACGAGGCAGATTTCGCCGCCCGCTTTGACGGCATGCGCCGTCTTTATGGCCATACGGGCATCGAGCGCCTGCGCCGTGCCCACGTGGTGGTCATCGGAATCGGCGGCGTGGGCAGCTGGAGCGTCGAGGCGCTGGCGCGCTCGGGGTTTGAGCGCATCAGCCTGATCGACCTTGACGATGTCTGCACGACCAACGTCAACCGCCAGCTCCACGCCCTTGATGGCACCATCGGCCGCCCGAAGGTCGAGGTCATGGCCGAGCGCTGCCGACTGATCAACCCATGGGTACAGGTCGAGCCCATTTCGGGCTTTATCACCCCGGACAACATTGAGCGCATGCTGCCCCACGATACCGATCACGTGATCGATGCCATCGACCACGTGGGCGCCAAGTGTGCCCTGATCCATTACTGCAAACGCCATAAAATCGGGTTGACCGTGACCGGCGCCGCCGGTGGCCTGACCGACCCGACACGGATCATGACCGCCGATCTCACCCGCACCGAACATGATCCGCTGCTCTCGAAGGTGCGCAGCCGGCTGCGACGCGACTACGGCTTCAGCCGCAATCCCAAACGCCGGTTTTCAATCACCTGCGTCTACTCGCCCGAGCAGCGGCGCTACCCGGACGGCGCCGGCGAGGTGTGCAATACGAAACCGGGCGATGGCGAGACCCTGAAGCTGGGCTGCAGCGCCGGTTATGGCTCTGCCACCTTCGTCACCGGCGCCTTCGGCTTTGCCGCCGTGGGCCACGTCATCGAGCGTGTGATTCGAACCGGCATCGACACCGACAGCATCGACGACGATGCCGAACCTGCCACTCAGGAGCCTGCATGAAACGAGAAAACGAACACGCCGTGACGCCCGGCGTCTATCGACACTACAAGGGCAGTGACTACGAGGTGCTGGGCGTGGCGCATCACAGCGAGACCGAAGAGCCCCTGGTGGTCTATCGGGCGCTTTACGGCGAGTTCGGCCTCTGGGTCCGGCCGCTGGCCATGTTTCGCGAAAATGTCGAGATTGACGGGGAACCGGTAGCCCGCTTTTCGCTGATCCGACGCTTCTAGCGAGCGTCCGGCAGGATATCCATTCTGCCGAAGCCGGAAACGACAGCGGGCCGCCCCATGGGGCGGCCCGCTGACACTGGCGTATGAGGTGACCGAATCAGGTCGCGGTCTCGCCCTCTTCGCGCTCGTTGGCCGGGCGCATCTGACGCTGCTTGTAGTTTTCCAGCCCGACCTGCTCGAGCAGGTGCAGTTCGGTTTCGATGATATCGATGTGCTCTTCTTCCTCGGCCAGGATCTTCTTGAGCATCTCGCTGCTGGGGTAGTCGGCCACGGATTCGCAGTGGCGGATGGCCTTGATCAGATCATCACGGCCTTCATGCTCGATGCGCAGATCGCACTCCAGCATTTCCTGAACGTGCTCGCCGATATGCAGCTTGCCCAGATCCTGCAGATTGGGCAGACCGTCGAGGAACAGAATGCGCTCGATCAGAATATCGGCATGCTGCATCTCTTCGATGGATTCCTTGTATTCCCAGTCGCCCAGGCCATGCAGGCCCCAGTTGCGATACATGCGTGCATGCAGGAAATACTGATTGATGGCAACGAGTTCATTGCCAAGGATTTTGTTGAGGTGCTCGATAACCTGAGGATCGCCTTTCATGTTCTTCTCCGCCATCAGTGGTCATGGCGGTCGCCGAAACCTGCGTCCGCCTGTGGAGGCAGTATCCATCAAACGCACGGGGATTTCGACCGGGAAAACACAAAAAAAGGCTCGATGCGAGCCATTATCACAAGATAATTCAAACAGTTAACAATCAGGATTGCTGCCCCCTGCCGGGGCGGGCCTGTCACCGCACGGCGTAGGCCAGCTCCTCATAGTGTCGGGCCGGGATATGCTGCGCCATGTGGCGACTCAAAAGGGCTTCATCAACGATCTCCTGGGCAAGACAGGTGCACTTGCCGCACTGGGTGGAACACCGGGTCATCCGGGAAACGTCCTCCCAGCTCGAAGCGCCCAGCGCTACCGCCTGCTTTAACTGCCCGTCCGTGACCTTCTTGCACATGCATACAAAC
Organism: Kushneria indalinina DSM 14324; assembly: GCF_003385845.1. Lineage (GTDB taxonomy): Bacteria > Pseudomonadota > Gammaproteobacteria > Pseudomonadales > Halomonadaceae > Kushneria > Kushneria indalinina. The sequence continues at coordinate 57,275 of NZ_QRDJ01000010.1, forward strand.
ATGGAGCCCTCCACCACAAAGAGAATACAAATGATTCTCATAAGAGATTGCATCCGTGCAATATGCGAAACATTTTCATTCGCGTCAATCGCAAAAGTGATGGGGACATAAAAAAGAGCGACCGAAGTCGCTCTCTGATACCCGGAGATCGTATTCAATACAGACCGGCCGGGCTGTCGCTATAGGAGATCAGCTGGCACTTGATCTGCTGATAGTTACCCAGCGCGGCCAGATGGGTCTCGCGGCCGATACCGGATTTCTTGTAGCCCCCGAAGGCGGCGTGCGCCGGATACTGGTGGTAGCAGTTGGTCCACACGCGACCGGCCTGGATGGCCCGGCCCATGCGATAGGCACGGTTCATGTCACGCGTCCAGACGCCAGCACCCAGGCCGAACTCGGTGTCGTTGGCGATCGCCAGGGCTTCTTCCTCGGTCTTGAAGGTGGTCACCGACAGCGTGGGACCGAAGATCTCCTCCTGGAAGATGCGCATGTCGTTGCGGCCCTTGAAGATCGTGGGCTGCACGTAAAAGCCGTTTTGATAGTCATCATCGACCGAGGCGCGCTCGCCGCCCAGCAGCAGCTCGGCGCCCTCGTCGCGACCGATCTCCATATAGGAGAGGATCTTGTCGAACTGCTCTTTCGAGACCTGGGCGCCCATCTCGGTGTCGGTATCCAGCGGATTGCCGGATTTAAGCGTTTTAGCACGCGCCACGGCACGCGAGATCAGCGTGTCATAGACCGACTCGTGAATCAGCGCGCGGGACGGGCAGGTGCAGACCTCGCCCTGATTGAGAAAGGTCATCATCAGCCCTTCGACGCACTTGTCGATATAGGCGTCCCCGTGGTCCAGCACATCCTCGAAATAGATATTGGGTGATTTGCCGCCCAGCTCCAGCGTGGCTGGAATGATGCGCTCGGCCGCCCGGGACATGATGTGGCTGCCCACCGGCGTGGAGCCGGTAAAGGCAATCTTCTGGATGCCCGGGTGGGTCGCCAGCGCCTCGCCGGCCTCCTCGCCGATGCCCTGCACCACGTTCAAAACGCCCGGCGGCAGCAGATCGCCAATCAACTCCAGCAGCACGCAGATGGAGGCCGGCGTCTGCTCGGCAGGCTTCAACACGCTGCAGTTGCCGGCCACCAGCGCTGGTGCCAGCTTCCAGCCGGCCATCAACAGCGGAAAGTTCCAGGGGATGATCTGCCCCACCACACCAAACGGTTCGTGGTAGTGATAGGCCACCGTCTCGCTGTCGATCTCGCTGATACCGCCCTCCTGCGCCCGGATACAGCCGGCGAAGTAGCGAAAGTGGTCCACAAGCAGCGGCAAATCGGCCGCCAGACACTCCCGGATCGGCTTGCCGTTGTCCCAGGTCTCGGCCACGGCCAGCATCTCAAGATTGTTCTCGATGCGATCGGCAATCCTGAGCAGCACAGCGGCGCGCTCGGCCGGGGGCGTGGCGGCCCAGCCCGGCGCTGCCTTTTGCGCGGCCTTGACGGCGCGATCGATATCCTCGCGCCCGGAGCGCGGCACCTGGCAGAACACCTCACCGGTGACCGGCGTGACGTTGTCCATATAGCGGCCATCATTGGGTGCGCACCACTCACCGCCGATGAAGTTGTCATAGCGATCGCGAAAGCGTACGAGTGCATCCGAACTGCCGGGTCTGGCGTATTGCATTGTCCACCTCCAGAGAATCAGGGTAGCGGTTGAGGCAAGAAGCTCTCGGCCCCTGTCTACTCTGGCACTGCGACGACAGCACAACAAACGGCTATTGGTCCAACGCGCCGGTGCCTGGAGAGGCCGGACGCAAAACGCCCCGAAGCGCTTGCTTCAGGGCGTATAGACAGTGCCGGAGACTGGCGGCGGGTCAGCCGGCGCGGCGCAGCAGCCAGAAACCGATGCCGAAACAGACCGCCATGGGCACCACGATGGCCCAGATGGGTGAGAACCCGAAGATGGTCGCGGCAGGCCCGAGCAGGTCCTGCACATACTTGAAGACCAGTCCGACCACCGTGCCGTAGAACACCCGCGTCCCCGCGGCGACGCTTCTCAGCGGGCCAAAGATGAACGAGGCCGCAATGATCACCAGCGAGATCAGCGTCAGCGGCAGCAGCACCTTCTGCCAGAAATAGAGCCAGGTATCGGTGGCGCTGATGCCCTGCTCGTTGAGATAGCTGCCGTAGCGCCAGAGGTCCTCGATCGACTGGCTGTTGCGATCGGTGATGATCAATCGCAGCAGCTCCGGGTCCAGCGACGTGTCCCACTCGAGCTGGTCGAGATGCTCGGCCTCGGTGGTCTCCTCGTGGATCAGGGTCCGATCCACGTCCTCCAGCGTCCACTCATCACCCTCAAGCACCGCGCGTGAAGCGTGGGTCGCCTCCACCAGCCGATCGTCGTCATAGCGAAAGCGATTGACGTCCAGCAGCGTATTGTCCGAGCGGATGGAGCCGAAGCGATAGTAGCTGTCACCCTCTCGCTGCCAGCCCCCCCGGCGGGAGATGGCGTTGCCCTCCTGCAGCTCGGTACGCCATGCCTGGCCAAACATCTCGGTGCGCGGCGCGGCAAATTCACCGATCGACATGATCACCAGCACCACGATCAAAAGCGGCTTCATGACCCCGATCAGAATGCGCCACAGGGAAAATCCGGCCGAGCGCATGACGGTCAGCTCGTTGCTGGAGGCCATCGCCCCGAGCCCCACCAGCGAGCCGATCAGCACGCTCACCGGGGCATACTGATAAAAGCGCCAGGGCAGGCGGATCACGCCATACATCAGCACCTGCAGGGTGCCGTAATTGCCCTCGGTATCGCCCAGATCGTTGATGAAGCTGATGGTGAAATCGAGCCCGAGAATAATGAGATGCACGATGAGCATGCCCATGAGGACATTGCGCGCGATGTAGCGATCAAGCTGATTGAACATCACCGCGTCCCTCCATGGCGGCTGCTTCGATACAAAAGCCATGCCCCTATCAGCGCAAAGACAGCGTGGACGGGCCAGAGGCCGATAACGGCCGAAAGCGCGCCGCTACCTACCGCGTCCTGGGCGGCCAGCAAAAGACTCATGTAGGCCACATATAAAATGATGGCCGGCATCATCTTGGCAAACCGACCCTGGCGCGGGTTGGCCCGTGACAGCGGCAGCGCAATCAGGGTCAGGATCGGCACCATCAGGGCGAGCGAAATACGCCATTGAAGTGCCGCACGCGCCTTGTTGCTCTCATCCCCAAGCAGGCGCCAGGTGGGCTGAAGTTCGACGTCATCGACATCCATCTGAGCCGTGCCGTTTTCAAGCCGGGCAGCATAGGTATCAAACGCCAGCCGCTCGGCCACCCGGCTTCCCGGCCTGACACTCTCCCGGGTACCGTCGGAGAGCACCAGAAAGCGGCTTTCGCTGTCCGGGTCAGTGGTCTGATAGCCGCTCTCGCCCCGGGTCAGGACATCCACGCGCTGGCCCTGCTCGTTGCGGGTCTGCTCGGCGATGAAGACATTTTCCATCCGACTGCTGCCCTGCTCGACGCGTTCGGCATAGATGGTGCGATCGCCGAGCTTTTGAAAGCGTCCCGGCGTCAGCGCGCTGAAATCGGCCCGCTCCTGCTGCTCGGTCAGCGTTCTTTCATTCTGGGTCAGCCCCGCCGGCGTCAGCCACAGGCTGCAGGCGCCGACCACGCAGGCCATTAAAAGCGCCGGCCAGCATGACGCCCCCAGAATACGAACGGGGCTGACGCCACAGGCCGCCAGCACGGTCATTTCGCTGTTGAGATAAAGCTGCCCATAGGCCAGCAGAATGCCCAGAAAAAAGGCCAGCGGCAGGATCAGCTGGAGGAAACTGGGCAGATGGAACAGCATCAGGCTGCCCAGCAGGCTGGCCGGGAAGTCGCCATCAGCCACATCGGAAAAGTAACGAATGAAACGATTGCCCATGATGACCAGCAGCAGAATGCCGGTCACGGCACTCATCGTGGTCAGTATTTCACGAATCAAGTAGCGAAAAACGATCAAGCGTAGACTCCCTCATACATCAATATCGAGCGATCGTTTCCGATGCGTACTCCGCAGGATAGCTCCTGACCATGCAATGGTGCAGGGGTTTGCGTACACTGAAGGCCTGTTCGGGCCCACCTGTTCAACGCGTCGAATAGCCGTTTAACGTACTCGACACCATGTCTGTTCGAAACAGTCATTATCACCAATACCCACCGCATTGTCTTGGGGAGACACCATGGAATTTCCCGTGCTCACCGCCAACCCGGCCCGCTGTGAAACCGACTGCATCATTGTGCCGGTGTTCAAGGACGGTGATTTGCCCCCGGCCACCGAGCGCCTGGATGACGCCAGCGAGCGCCTGATCACACAGCTCATGGAACGGGGCGACTTTGATCCGGTGACGGCTGCCACACAGCTGGTCCCCTTTGCTCCCGGCCTGAACACCGCCCGCCTTTTGCTGGTGGGCTGCGGTGAAACCAGAGAGTTCAATGAAGGCGCCTTTCGAAAGGTACTCGATGCCGCCCTCGGGACGCTGCTGTCCCTGCCGGTCGAAAACGCCGCCATCGCCATGCTGGATCGGGAAAACGGCCCGCATGATACCGTCTGGAAGGCACGCATGATTGCCGAAGCCACCCTGCGCGCCAGTTATCGCTTTGACACCTTCAAATCGAAAAAGCGCCCGCCGATCGCTCTGACCCGGCTGTCGCTGGTGGTCAGCGACGCCAACGATGCCGCCGCTGCCGAAGAGGGCGCGCGCACGGGCGCCGGCATTGGCGCCGGTATCAACCTGGCCCGGGAACTGGGCAATCTCCCCGGCAATGTCTGCACCCCGCGCTATCTGGCCAGCGAGGCCGAGAAGCTGGGCAGCGAGGGCGATCTCAAGGTCACCGTGCATGACGAGAAGGCGCTCGAAACCATGGGGGCGGGCGCGATTCTGGCCGTGGGCCAGGGCAGCGCCGAGCCGTCGCGCCTGATAGTGATGGAGTATCAGGGCGCCGACGACCCTGACGAAGCACCCCATGTGCTGGTCGGCAAGGGCATTACCTTTGACAGTGGCGGCATCTCGATCAAGGGCGGTGCCAACATGGACGAGATGAAATTCGACATGGGCGGGGCCGCCAGCGTGATGGGCACCATGAAGGCCATTACCGCCCTGAAGCCGAAGATCAACGTGGTCGCCATCATCGCCTCGGCCGAAAACATGCCGGATGCCAAAGCCTTCAAGCCCGGCGATATCATCACCACGCTCAAGGGCCTGACCGTCGAGATTCTCAACACCGACGCCGAAGGCCGACTGGTGCTGTGCGACGCCCTGACCTATGCCGAGCGCTACAAGCCTGCCTCGGTGGTGGATATCGCCACCCTGACCGGCGCCTGCATTGTGGCACTTGGCCATCAGACCACGGCGCTGCTGGCCAATGATGACGCCCTGGCACAGCAGCTTCTGACCGCGGGCACCACCGCCTGGGACCGTGCCTGGCAGCTGCCGCTGTGGGATGACTATCAGAGTCAGCTCGACTCCGAATACGCCGATCTGGCCAACATCGGTGGCCGCCCGGCCGGCACCATCACGGCGGCCTGCTTTCTCTCGCGCTTTGCCGAAAGCTACTCCTGGGCCCATCTGGATGTCGCCGGCACCGCCTGGGATGGCAAAAAGGGCGGGACCGGCCGACCGGTCGGGCTTCTGAGCGAATACCTGCTCTCCCGCGAGTCTCACTGATCAGAACCAGAGCGCCCTGCACCCGTCGCTGCGCGGCGGGCTTTATTGGCGCAGGGCGCCTGTGTCATTCTTGGCAACCTGTTTCTGACGTTTCCCTTAATCATCTGTCGGACCAGCGTTATCGGATACGCCGTTGCCGATGATCGACAGCGATGTGTACTTCTCGCCTGGCCACCGTACGAACGGAGAATCCGAATCGTGTCTTCCTCTCAAGGCCTTGAGCTTCGCCCCACGACTACGCCCACCGATGCCGGTCAGCGTGACGAGATTCTGAAAAACCCCGGTTTCGGCCGCTATTTCACCGATCACATGGTGCACGTGCGCTGGACCCATGCCGACGGCTGGAGCAACGGCGAGGTGCGACCCTACGGCCCGCTGACGCTGGACCCGGCCGCGTCCGTGCTGCACTACGCCCAGGAGATCTTTGAAGGGGTCAAGTCCTACCGCCACGCGGACGGCTCGGTATGGACCTTCCGACCGGAAAAAAACGCAGCACGCTTTCAGGCCTCGGCACGCCGTCTGGCCCTGCCGGAACTGGACGCCGAGACCTTTATTGCCTCACTCAAGGCGCTGGTCAGCCAGGACGTCAACTGGGTGCCCACCCCCGCCTCTGAGGCCGAGGAATCGAGCCTCTACCTGCGCCCCTTCATGATCGCCAGCGAGAAGTTTCTGGGCGTGCGTCCGTCAAAAGAGGTCGACTACTACGTGATCGCCTCGCCGGCGGCGGCGTACTTCAAGGGCGGCGTCAAGCCGGTCTCGATCTGGCTCTCCTCGAACTACAACCGCGCCGCCCCCGGCGGGACCGGCTTTGCCAAGTGCGGCGGCAACTACGCCGCATCGCTTGCCGCACAAAAGGAAGCCGAAGCGCACGGCTGTGATCAGGTCGCCTTTCTGGACGCGGTCGAGAACAAGTGGGTCGAAGAGCTGGGCGGCATGAACCTGTTTTTCGTGTTCAAGGACGGGCGCATCGTCACGCCGGCCCTGACCGGCACCATCCTTGAGGGCGTCACGCGTGATTCGGTCCTGCAGCTGGCCGCCGATGCCGGGCTCAAGCCCGAGGAGCGTGCCATCAGCATCGATGAGTGGCGCGACGGCATTCATTCCGGCGAGATCACCGAAGTGTTCGCCTGTGGTACCGCCGCCGTCATCACGCCCATCGGTGAGCTGGTCAGCGACAATGACCGCCTGAGCTGCAGCAGCGGCAATGGCGGCGAGGTCGGCAGGTCGATCCGCAAGCAGCTGCTCGATATTCAGTACGGTCGCGTTGAAGACCGTCATGGCTGGCTGACCCGTCTGGCCTAAGCCATTTGACGCCGCCTGCGGGCGGCGTTTTTGCATTAACGCCTGCCCTACCCTACAGGAGAGCTTCAATGAGCAACGTCATGATCGTGACCGGCGGCAGCCGTGGCATTGGTGCTGCCACTGCCCGTCTGGCCGCCGCCCGCGGCTATCAGGTGGCCGTCAACTACGTCAGCAACCGTGACGCCGCCGACCAGGTCGTCAACGACATTACCGCAGCCGGTGGCCGGGCCGTGGCGGTACAGGCCGACATGGCCGTGGAAGCCGACATCGTGGCGCTGTTTGAAACGGTCGATCGCGAGCTGGGCCCGGTAAACGTGCTGGTCAACAATGCCGGCATCATCGACCAGGTCTCTCGCGTGGAAGAGATGAGCTTCGAGCGCGTGGATCGCATGATGCGCATCAACGTGACCGGCCCCTTCATCTGTGCGCGCGAGGCGATCAAGCGCATGTCGACCCGCCATGGCGGCCAGGGCGGTGCCATCGTCAATATCTCCTCGGCGGCGTCCCATCGCGGCGGTTCGGGAGAATACGTGGACTATGCCGCTTCCAAGGGCGCGATCGACACCTTTACCGAGGGCCTGGCCAAGGAACTCGCCGGGGAAGGCATCCGGGTCAACGCCGTACGCCCGGGCGTGGTCAACACCGAGATTCATGCCAGCGGCGGCAACCCGGACAAGCCGGAAAAATCCAGCCAGAGCATCCCCATGGGACGCGCCGGCAATGCCGACGAAATTGCCAACGGCATCCTGTGGCTGGCCAGTGACGAGGCCTCCTTTACCACCGGGGCGCGCCTGGACATCGACGGCGGCGTCTGAGCATGACCCGCATCGATTTCTACGTGCTGTCGGCTACCACGCTCGAGGCCAGATTCGACTTTGCCTGTCGGCTGGCCGAGACCATCTACCGCAAGGGCTATCGGCTGCACGTCCATCTGGAAGATGAGGCCATGGCGCGCGAGTTTGACGAGCGCCTGTGGATCTTTCGCCAGGACGCCTTTGTGCCGCACGTGCTCTTCAACGAGCAGAGCCTGCCACCGGCCCCGGTCACGCTCGGGTGGGAAGCACCGCCCGAGCCGGGTATCGAGGCGCTTTTGAACCTGAACGCCACCATTCCGGCCTGGTTTTCCCGCTTTGAGCGCGTCGCCGAGATCATCAACCAGCATCAGGAAGTGCTCAGTGCCAAGCGCGAGTGCTGGCAGACCTACAAAAGCCGCGGCTATGAGGTCAAGGCCCACCACATCAACGGCTGACGATGAGCGCAGTGATCGCATAAAAAGGGGGCCGGCAGATGCCGGCCCCCTTTTATTTTGCCTGCTCCAGAAGGCCTGGACTGGCAGCGTCTCAGTACTGGTGTTCCACATTGAAGCGGCGGGTAAATTCACGCAGCTCCTGCGCGCGCCCTTCAAGCTCACCGGCGGCGGCGGCAGTCTGCTCTACCAGAGCAGCGTTGTGCTGGGTGGACTGATCCATCTGGCTGACCGCCTGATTGATCTGCTCGATACCGCTGCTCTGCTCGCGAGCACCGGCGGCGATTTCACCCAGCAGGTCGTTCATGCGCTGGATACGCGCATCCACATCCCCCATGCGCTCACTGGCCGCCTGCACTCGCTGGGCACCCTCTCCCACCTGCTGTCCCGAGGTGTCGATCAACGCCTTGATGTCCTGCGCGGCCGAGGCCGAGCGATTGGCCAGCTGGCGTACCTCGCCGGCGACGACCGCAAAGCCACGTCCTTCTTCACCGGCGCGGGCAGCCTCAACGGAGGCGTTGAGTGCCAGCAGGTTGGTCTGAAAGGCGATGCTGTCGATCAGCGAGACGATATCGGCAATTTTCGTGGAGCCTTCGGTGATGGCGGCCATCGACTGAACGGCCTCATCGATGGCCTGCTGACCTTCACGTGAGGTATCCCGCGCCTGCTGGGCCAGCTGGCGCGCCTGGTCGGCACTTTCGGCACTCTGACGCACGCTGGCGGTCATCTGCTCCATGCTCGACGAGGTTTCTTCCAGCGCGGCGGCCTGCTGCTCGGTGCGCGAGGAAAGCTCCTGATTGCCCGAGGCAATTTCACTGGCGCCCTGGTCGACCGACTGGGTGGTGGTCTGAATGGCACGCACCGAATCTGCCAGCGCGTCGCGCATGCTGCGAATATTGGCCAGCAGACTGGTGCGGTCCCCCTCGCGAAGCGAAACGGGCGCGGTCAGATCGCCATCAGCAATCTGTCGGACCACACCGGCTGCGTAAGCGGGCTCTCCACCCAGACGACGCAGCACGCGCTGCATGCCCCACCAGAACATGGCCGTGAGCAGCGCGCCCGCGATCAGTACGACCAGCGCCGATTCCATCAGGTTTTCCAGCACGGTGGCGTTGACGTCGCCCATGAACACGCCGCTGGCCAGATAGATATCCCAGGGCTGATATTGGGAGACAAAGGCCCTGACACGAGGCTGCGCCTCCGAGCCACGGGCAAAGTTGGAGCGGTATTCGGTAAAGCCCTGTCCGTTGGCCCGGCCTTCGGTGACCAGATCCTGAAACAGCAGCCGCCCGGCCGGGTCGGTCACGCCAGAGACGTCCTGCCCATAGGGCCGTTTGGGATGGGCCATGATCTGCAGGTTGCCGTTGACGACGTAGACATAGTTGTCGCCCCCATCAAAGCGCAGGCTGCGAAGCTCATCAAAGGCCTGCTGGCGTGCCGCACTGTCTGTCAGCTCGCCGCGCTCGACCCGTGCCTGATAGTGCTGCACCAGACTTTCTGCCATGTCCACGGCACTGGTGAGGCGCGCCTCACGCTCGGTGTACATGACGCCACGGCTCTGCCAGGCATTAATCATGAGCATGCCCACCAGAATCAGCCACATGATGGCAATACCGGCCAGCATCTGACGGCGCAGGGTCATGCCCTGCGGCTGGCCTGCCTCTTCCGTCAGCGTTCGATCGGCCTGCGAGGGGTCTGCATGCTTTCGAAATCCCGAGAAAAGGTTTGAGCGTGATGTCCCTGTTACCTGCATGTCTGCATACTCACTTGAATACCTGCCAAAAAAGAAGCGATCTCACCGGGCCCATCCAGCATTCCATGCTTTTTAGACTTTAGTATTAACCGGTCGCACTCTATCGGCAGCGGCCCTCAATTCTTTAGCGCGCCCATACCATGACGACAGCCCCCCCGCGGCGCTATAATTGGCGCCATTTTTCGCAGACTCGCGCGGGCACTGGATCCGCGCGAGCACTTCACAGTTTCAAACCGAGCCGGTCCATGGAAAAAACCTATCAGCCTGAGTCGATCGAACGCGCCTGGTATCAGCACTGGGAATCACAGGGACATTTTGCGCCCTCCGGTCAGGGCACGCCCTACGCCATCATGATCCCGCCGCCCAATGTGACCGGCAGTCTGCACATGGGCCATGCCTTTCAGGACACGCTGATGGATACCCTGATCCGCTATCAGCGCATGAAGGGACACAACACGCTGTGGCAGATCGGCACCGACCACGCCGGTATCGCCACGCAGATGCTGGTCGAGCGCAAGCTGCAGCACGAGACCGGTCAGTCCCGCCACGATCTGGGCCGCGAGGCGTTCATCGACAAGGTCTGGGAGTGGAAAAACGAGTCCGGCGGTCATATCACCCGCCAGCTTCGGCGCATGGGCACCAGCGTTGACTGGAGCCGCGAGCGCTTCACCATGGATGAGGGTTTCTCCAACGCCGTGCGCGAGGCCTTTGTCCGTCTGCATGACGAAGGGCTGATCTATCGCGGCAAGCGGCTGGTCAACTGGGACCCGACGCTGGGCACGGCGATCTCGGATCTGGAAGTGGAAAACCGCGATCAGCAGGGCCAGTTCTGGCACTTCCGTTATCCGTTGGCCGATGGCGTCACCACAAGCGAAGGGCTGGATCACCTGGTGGTCGCCACCACCCGTCCGGAAACACTGCTGGGCGATACCTGCGTGGCGGTCAACCCGGCGGATGAGCGCTACGCCTCGCTGGTCGGCAAGTTTGTCACCCTGCCGCTGGTGGGCCGTCGTATTCCGGTGATTGCCGACGAGCACGCCGACATGGACAAGGGCTCGGGCTGTGTGAAGATCACCCCGGCGCACGATTTCAATGACTACGGTGTGGGTCGGCGTCATGACAGCGCGCTGATCAATGTCTTCACCCAAAGTGCCTGCATCCGGGACGCCGCCGAAGTCTTCAACATGGACGGCACCCCGCGTGATGACATCGACACCGCCCTGCCCGCGGCGTATCAGGGCCTGAACCGCTTTGAGGCGCGCGAGAAGATCGTGGCCGACATGGACGCGCAGGGGCTTCTGGAGAAGGTCGAGACCATCACCAACACCCTGCCCTATGGCGACCGTTCCGGTGATGTGATCGAACCGCTGCTGACCGATCAGTGGTTTGTCGCGGTCGAAACGCTGGCCAAACCTGCCATTGAGGCGGTGGAAAACGGCGATATCCGCTTTGTGCCCAAAAGCTACGAGAACATGTACTTCTCGTGGATGCGTGATCTGCAGGACTGGTGCATCTCCCGCCAGCTCTGGTGGGGCCATCGCATCCCGGCGTGGTATGACGAAAACGGGAAGTTTTATGTGGCACGCAGCGAGAAAGAGGCGCGCGAGAAGTACGCGCTCTCCCCTGACACGATCCTGACCCAGGATGATGACGTGCTGGACACCTGGTTCAGCTCGGGGCTCTGGACCTTCGGCACGCTGGGCTGGCCCGAACAGACGCCGGAACTGGAGACCTTCCACCCGACCAGCACGCTGGTGACGGGCTTTGACATCATCTTCTTCTGGGTCGCTCGGATGATCATGATGACGCTCAAGTTCACCGGTCAGGTGCCCTTTAAAACGGTGTATGTGCACGGTCTGGTGCGCGACGGCCAGGGGCAGAAGATGTCCAAGTCCAAGGGCAACGTGCTCGATCCGATCGATCTGATCGACGGCATTGATCTGGACACCCTGCTGGAAAAGCGTACCGGCGCCATGATGCAGCCGCAAAAGGCAAAGGCGATTGCGAAGGCCACGCGGGCGGAGTTCCCCGAGGGCATCGAATCCAACGGTACTGACGCGCTGCGCTATACCTTCCTGTCGCTGGCCAGCACCGGTCGGGACGTCAAGTTCGACTCGGGTCGTCTGGAAGGCTATCGCAACTTCTGCAACAAGCTCTGGAACGCTGCACGTTACGTGCTGATGAATACCGAGGGCGAGGACTGCGGCCCTGACGGCGAAGTGGCGCTGTCGCTGGCCGACCGCTGGATCATATCAAAGCTTCAGCAGGTCGAGACCCAGGTCACCAAGGCGCTGGAGGAGTTCCGCTTCGACCATGCCTCCCAGGCGCTGTATGACTTTGTCTGGAACGAGTACTGCGACTGGTATCTGGAGCTTTCCAAGCCGGTACTGTGGGACAGCGAGGCCACGCTTGAAGCGCGTCGCGGTACACGTCGAACGCTGGTGCGCGTACTCGAGACCATTCTGCGTCTGGCCCACCCGATGATGCCGTTCATTACCGAAGAGATCTGGCAGAAGGTATCTGTGCTGGCCGGGGTGGATATCGAGCATCAGGGCAGCTCCATCATGGTCCAGCCCTGGCCGCAGGCGGACGAATCGCGCATCGATGAGGCTGCCATTGCCGATATCGAATGGGTCAAGGCGGTCATCATCGCCATTCGTAACATCCGCGCCGAGCTCAACATCGCCCCCGGCAAGCCGCTGGACGTTCTGCTGACCCACGGCGAAGAGGCCGACCGCCAGCGCCTTGAGGACAATGCGCTGTTTTTAAGCAAGCTGGCACGGCTGGAAAGCGTGCGGTTTGTCGCCTTCGAAGAGGTGCCAGCCTCCAGCGTCCAGCGTGTCGGCGCCATGGAGGTCCATGTCCCCATGGCCGGCCATATCGATCGCGACGCCGAACTGGCCCGCATCGATCGCGACATCGACAAGCAGGACAAGCTCATCGGTGGCGTCGAGAAAAAGCTTGCCAATGAAAGCTTCATGAGCAAGGCGCCGGCCGCCGTGGTCGACAAGGAGCGAGGCAAGCTCGAACAGGCCCGCGCCACTCGTGAGACGCTCATGGCGCAGCGTCGCACCATCGAAACCCTGTAGCCCTTCCCCCTCAGACGTTGTTTTCTACAGCAGGCCTTCGGGCCTGCTGTTTTTGTGTCTATCTGTCGGACGCCCCGGACAATAGCTTCTCTTTTGTAAGGCGATTGAGAGGCGCGGCTTTTTATTAATGGAACATTAAATTACAATGAACACTGTTTTATAACCAGCCTGTGTTTGCCATGAACCTACGCCGAATCCTCTTCTACAACCTGCTGGGTGTGACGCTGGTCACTACCTGGTGGCTGCCCCAGTTTCTGGTCTGGTCCTCCGTGGATGACGCCATTTTCTGGTTCTTCAATCAGTTCATTACGGCTGATCACCCCACATGGACCAGCATCCTTGCCGGCCTCAATACACGCGCCTTCGACAAGGCGATGTTCGTATTGCTGGTGGTCATGCTTTATGCCGCGATGAAGCGGGACCCACAGGGCAGCTGGCTCAAGTGGGGCGTCATCGGGTTCGTGATGACCGCCACGGCCCTGGTCCTTCAGGACATCATCCACAACCTCATGACCTACAAGCACGCCAGCCCGACCGGAATGCTGGACAACGTCAACCTGCTCACCAATCTGACCAGTCTGCCGGCCAAGGACACTGCCTCCAGCAGTTTCCCCAGCGACCATGGACTGATGGCCATGATCTTTGCCGCCTTCATGTGGCACTTCGCCGATCGTCTGATCGCCTGGCTGGCCACGGCGCTGGTCGTCCTGGTCTGCGCGCCGCGCATCATGGTAGGCGCCCACTGGGTCAGCGACGTTTATGTTGGTGCCCTCTCCATCGCCCTGATTGCCCTGCCCTGGGTGCTGTGTACACCGCTGGCCTCGGCTGCCGTTAATAACCTGATACAGCTTTTCAAACGCCTGAGCGCCGCTCTTTCCCACCGACATACACATACGCGAGGCGATTCATGATCTCCGTGGCCTGCTTCAGGAAAACGATGTCATGCATCTAAAAAGGATTATCTACTGCAACCTGGCGGGGCTTGCCCTGTTCGCAAGCTGGCTGTGGTTTTCGGTCTGGTCACTGATCGACGACCGGCTCTTCTGGTTTTTCAACCAGTTCATTACCAGTGAGCATCCGGTCTGGACCCATTTTCTGGCCGTGGTCAACACCCGTTATTTCGATGCAGCGTCCTTTTTTGTGCTGCTGGCCATCTTTGCCTGGGCCATCTCGCTTGACCCTCGCGCCGGGCGTTTCTGGCGCTGGCTGGGCGTGGGCCTGACCATGCTGGTAGTGGCGGGGCTGCTGGCCGTGGCGACCAACAAGATGACCTATGGCCATCCAAGCCCGACGCTGACCTTTGACAACGTCGACTTCCTGACCGATGTCGTGTCCTTTGATACCAAGGATTCCGACAAGAACAGCTTTCCCGGCGATCACGGCCTGATGCTGATGGTCTTTACAGCCTTCATCCTGCGCTTTGGCGATCGCCGTCCGGCGATTGTGAGCGCCATCATGATCGCGGTGCTCAGTGCCCCGCGCGTCATGGCCGGTGCGCACTGGCTGCAGGATGTCTATATGGGGTCTCTGTCCATCGCGCTGGTGGTCCTGCCCTGGGTGCTCTGTACGCCGATCGCGCCGCGCTGCGTCGACGCCATGGAGCGTATGGCGCAGCGTCTGAATCTGCCCGGTGCCCGGCACGCACACTAGGCACCAGGAGGGTCACGCCGAAACGCAACAGGGGGCACCCAAACGGGTGACCCCTGTCATGTCCGGAGTCAGACAATACCTACCAGCTGCCGGTATTTTCCATCGATGCCCAGGGCTCCTGCTCCGATTTCGGATCACCCTTTTGCAGCAGCTCGATGGAGATACCGTCAGGCGACTTGACGAACGCCATGTGCCCATCGCGCGGCGGGCGGTTGATGGTCACGCCGTTGTCCATCAGGTGCTGGCAGGTGGCATAGATGTCATCGACACGGTAGGCCAGGTGACCGAAGTTGCGGGCACCAGTGGTCAGCTCCTCCGGATCCCAGTTCCAGGTCAGCTCCAGCTCGGGCGCCTGCTGCTCGCTGGAGGACGCCTCATCATCATTGGCCGCCAGAAAGATCAGGGTGAAGCGCCCCTTTTCGCTCTCCTTGCGGCGCACTTCCTTCATGCCCAGCAGGTCGCAATAAAACGTCAGGGACTGATCGATATCGGTGATACGCACCATGGTATGTAGATATTGCACGTGAAACTCCCGTTGGAGGTGGATCGTGACCTGCAGCGGTACAGGGCACTATTGTCCGGCGCCGCCGCAGCATCTGGTACATGTCTTCAAACGATGGCACTGTAATGCCGGCTCTCAAGGGCTTTTTCAAGTCGGGACCGGCATACGGGGAACATCATGTCATTTTTCAACAATGAGCATCTGGGCAAGCTGCTCCTTCGCATCGCACTGGGCGTCACGCTGTTGCTACACGGCATTGCCAAGATTGGCGCACCGGGCGTGGTGGACCACATTGGCGGGCGCCTTGAGCACTGGAGCCTGCCCGCACCGCTGGCCTTTGGTGTCTTTATCGGTGAACTGATCGCCCCGCTGATGATTCTGGCCGGCTGGCGCTGTCGTATCGGTGGCGCCCTGGCCGCTGTCAACATGCTGTTTGCCATCGTGCTGATGCGCCTGGGCGCAGTCTGGTCACTGAGCGAGACCGGCGGCTGGCACATCGAAACCGAAGTGCTGATGCTGGGCGCGGCGCTGGCCCTGCTGTTCTGCGGCAGCGGGCGCATGGCCATTCGCCCCGACTAGCCACAAGTGTTGATCATCAAAGCGTCAGATTGTCAGGCCTGACGTCCAGCTGCTCCAGACGCTGCGCCAACAGGCCCGGGAAACGGCTGTACCAGGTCTGATTCAGCGGCGATGGGTGAGGCAGCGGATAGAGCGTGAAGGTCTGCGTCTGTCCCTGGTCATCTTCCAGCGTGATATCAATGCTGCTTTCAAAACGGTCATCGCGTTTCCAGAACGCCTCAAGGCGATCGCGCTCGGCCTTCGGTTGATCGATGCCGAACCACAAAAAGGCTTCACGCCCCAGCGTGATCAGAGAACGCCCTTCCCAGCGCGATATCAGCAGCTCGTTCATCAGGGCATGGAAGTGACGCTTGATCTTCATCGACCACGCCTTGTTCCCCACCGGCTTGTAGGGCACTGTGTTGATCCAGAAAAAATGCTCGCCCACGGCACGTGATGCCTCGAAATCCGGCATCTTCTCGCCGTAGAGATGTTCGTGCAGCGCCTTTCTGACCAGCTGGCCGCCGGCACCGATAAAGGGTTCGCCGTAACGCACCTCATCGCGGCCGGGATCGCGGCCGAAAAAGCCGATGCGCAGGTTACGCTGACCCAGCCCGATGATAGGGTCCAGCGGATCACGCTCGAAGCGTTCATAAACCTCGACATCGATGCCGTCGGTCTCGGCGGCCAGTGCTCTGAACGCCTGCTGCTGACGCTGGGTCAGGGACATGTTGGCGACTCCTTGTTACTCTTTGATCTCCCGGCCCCTCTCTGGCCGTACCGATATCAGCTCTGGTACAAGCATAGCTGCCATGACCTGATGCGATATCCATCAAGAAACAGGAGTGACACAAAAACGATGGATTCCCTGACACAGGCCTGTCTGGGTGGCGCGCTGGGCGGCGCCGTACTGGGACGACGGCTGGGCCGCAAATCGATTGTGCTGGGTGCGGTGACCGCGACGCTGCCGGATCTGGACAGCTTCATCGATTTCGGCAGCGCCGTGGCCGAATACACCTATCACCGCAGCGTGTCGCACTCGGTGTTTGTCCTGTCAGCACTGGCCGGGCTTTTAACTCTTGTCTGTGCCCGCCTGCCGGCGACAAGAACCATCCCCACCGCGTCATGGTTCTGGTTCTGGTGGCTGTGTCTGGTGACACACCCGATTCTGGACGCCTTTACCACCTACGGAACCCAGCTGCTCTGGCCCATCGCCTCACCACCGGTGGCCTGGAAGACCATCTTCATCATCGATCCGCTCTACACCCTGCCCATGCTGATCGCCATTATCGTGGCGCTGATCAGGGGAGCACGGGGGCGGGCCGTCGTCATCGGGCTGGCCATTTCGACGGTATATCTGGGCTTTTCCGTTGCCGCCAAGGCCATGGTCATGGCCCAGGTTCAGCCGGAACTGGTGCAGCGCGGGCTGGATGACCGCCCGGTCATGGTCCAGCCCATGCCCCTGAACACGCTGGTCTGGCGCGTGACCGTCATCGACGATGACCGCCAGCTTGAAGCCCTGGTCAGCCTGTTTGATGAGCGCCACACGCTTGCCTTTGATAGCTTCAGCCGCCCCATGGCTGCCCATGACATGCTTGTCGACAGCTGGGGAGGCCAGCGCCTGGGCTGGTTTTCAGCACCGTTCTGGCGCAGCGAGGAACGCGATGACACCCTGGTCGTGACCGATCTGCGTATGGGACAGCCCGGCGGCTATTCCTTTGCCTTTGTCATCGGTGAGCGCGATGATAGCGGCCAGTGGCAATCCGTCACATCGCGCTCGGCAGAGACAGCCCGGCCTGACACCAGCCTGCTGCCGGCACTGTTAAAACGTATTACGCAGCCGGAGGCACTATGCCCGTCGGATTTTGGTGATCGTGACCGGCTGCTGCCGGACGCCGAGTGCCGTCCCCGGGAATAGGGTTACCGGCCGGGAACGTCAATTCCGATGATTCATCATTCAGACCAGCCATGAGAGAGAAGCTTTAATGATCGAGTTCCGGCACCTGCGCACCCTGCTGGCGCTGCGCGATACCGGGTCACTGGTCGAAGCCGCCGAGCGCGTGCATTTGACCCAGTCGGCGCTGTCTCATCAGCTCAAGGATCTGGAAGATCGACTGGGCTGTCCGCTGTTTTTGCGCAAGACACGGCCGGTGCAGTTCACGCGCGCCGGTCAGCGGCTGCTGGGACTGGCCGAACAGGTCCTGCCCCAGATTCGCAACGCCGAGCGCGATATTGCACGCATGGCCGGCGGTGAACAGGGCCGCCTGCACATGGCCATCGAATGCCACAGCTGCTTTCAATGGCTCATGCCCACCATCGATTATTTTCGTGACCACTGGCCCGAGGTGGAAGTGGATATCCCGGCCGGCCAGCATTTTGATCCGCTGCCGGCGCTGGCGCGCGAACAGCTTGATCTGGTCATCACGGCCGACCCACAGCCCCTGCCGCGCATTCACTATGAGCCGCTTTTCCGCTACGAAAGCCTGCTGGCCGTGGCCCGACAGCACGCGCTGGCCGACAAGCGTTATGTAATGCCGGAGGATCTGGTAGACCAGATCCTGATCACCTATCCGGTGGAACATTCCAAACTGGATGTCTTTACCCGGTTTCTCGAGCCCGCCGGTATGCATCCGCGCGAAACCCGTACGGCCGAGCTGACCATGATGATGATGCAGCTGGTGGCCAGCGAGCGCGGGGTCTGCGCCCTGCCCAACTGGGCGCTGACCGAATATCTGGAAAGGGATTACGTGCGGGCCTGCTCGCTGGGCAGGGAAGGCGTATGGGGGACGCTCTACGCTGCTGTCCGACTCGATCAGATGAGCCAGGTGTGGATGAGCGATTTCCTGCGCACGGCGCGCGAGACCTCCTTTGCCGTGCTCAACGGCATTCGCCCGGCCGGCTGAGCGGGTTCAGACGTACTCTTCTGTCACCTCATAGTGGCGCGGCAGGGAGAGGATGAACTGGGCGCCGCCCAGATCGGGGGCGGTGTCGATCGTAATGCGCCCGTGGTGCCACTGTACGATACGGGCCACGATGGCCAGTCCCAGGCCGTACCCACCGACACCGGACTGATGCCGGGTACGGCTATCGTCGATGCGGGCAAAGGGCTTGAAGATACGCTCACGCTCCTCCGCCGGAACGCCCGCGCCATCATCCTCGACGCTGAGATACACCATGCGCTCATCGCCCAGCAGGCGGACATGGACCCGGCTGCCGGCGTGGGTGCAGGCGTTGGACACCAGATTCTGCAGCGCGCGCTGTAAATAGCGCACATCGGCGTGCACGTGAAGGTCCTGACCGCCGGTCACCTCGAGGGTTAACTGCGGATGCAGCGGCGTCAGCGTCTCGACGACGCGATCGGCGATGTCACGCACTTCCAGACTGACCGGCTCCAGCGGCAACAGCCCGTCGGTGGCGCCATCCAGACGGGCATAGGTCAGGATTTCATCGATGAGTCGATCGATGGATTCGATGTCGTCATCCACCCCCTTCAGCAACCGCCTGATGCCGGGCGATTCGCTCATGTCATCGACCATCTGCAGCGCAAAGCGCACCCGTGCCACGGGGGTTCGAAACTCGTGCGACACCGCGCGCATCAGATCCTGCTGGGAAGAGAGCACCGCCTGCACCTGATCGGCCATGGTATTAAAGGCCAGGCCCAGCTGGGTGAGATACTCCCCTTCCTGAATGGTCACGCGAGCGTTGTAATCACCGGCCGTAAAGCTTGCCGTGGTCTGCTCAAGCCGGGTCAGGCGCTTCTCTACGCTGCGCATGATGAGATAGATCGCCGTGCCCAGCATGGTCAGCATCAGTCCCATGACCATGGCGATGGTGACAACAGGCAGCGATTGGAAGGGCGACAGCGGCCCGACCATGATCCAGCGGCCACCCGAGAACTGGGCGTAAAAGCCAAGGCTTGAGCGCTCGGCGACCACGTTGATCACGACATGACCGGCGTTGAGCTGGGTCAGCTGGCTGTTGGAGAGCCCCGGCGGCGTCCCGCTGCCCATGCCCATGGGCAGGGAGATCCGGCTGCGCAGCTCCTGAAAACGGGCTTCGCGCTCGTCATCCGGTGAGAGCTCCAGCCACTGGCGCAGCAGGGAGACCAGCTGCAGGGGCTGCTGCTCGGAAAGACCGGTAAAGTGCGCGACCAGAATGGAATCGTCCTCGCCTGGCAGACGCTGGTAGAGCTGCCAGCCGATTTCGCCCTGAGCCTGGCGGGCAAGCACATCGCCACGCGCCAGTCGACGGCGATCCATGAAGCCAAGCATCAGCGTTTCGGAATCCGACAGTGCCAGGCGAATGCCCAGCTCATCCTCGTAGGCGCTCAGCCATGCATCGCGGGAGCTTTCCGGCTGACCGGCGACCAGGGACGTCAAAAGCGCCATCGGGGCACTTGCCAGGCGCTGACGATAGTGATCCTCACGCCAGTCATCGATCAACCATGACGCGACCACGCCCACCCAGAAGATGGTCATGAGCGAGAGAAACAGGGTCAGATAGAGGCGGCGAAAACCACCATGAGCGGACAGAGGTCTGTGAGGCGGAGGCTCCAGACCATCCGATCCGCCGGAGCGGGCGTGCCATGAGGCCAGAGAGGGGAATCTTGACGGCATCGTCTATCCTTTACACACGGTTCTGTACAGTAGACGAAGCCGCCCTTCACGAAACGAGGTCAGATTACTGCCGGCTCAAACCTCTCGAACGAACAGATATCCCTTGCTGCGTACGGTCTTGATGCGCTGCGGCTGGTGCGGATCGTCACCGATCTTGGGTCGAATGCGTGACACACGCACGTCTATCGAACGATCCTGACCATCATAACGAATACCACGCAGCGCCGAGAATATCTCTTCGCGGGTCAGTACCCGACCGGCATGCGAGGCCAGCAGCCAGAGCAGATCAAACTCGGCGCTGGTCAGATCGATGCGCTCGCCGTTGAGCCAGGCTTCCCTGGTCGAGGAATCCACCACCAGATCGCGAAACTCGAGACGGGTTTCTTCCTGCTCGGCGGTCTCCGTACCGTCGGCACGGCGCAACAGCGCTCGCATGCGCGCCAGCAGCACGCGCGGCGGTACCGGCTTGGGAACGTAATCATCGGCCCCCATTTCGAGGCCCAGCACCTGATCCATGTCATCGGTACGGGCGGTCAGCATCAAAATGGGGCCAGGATACTGGTGACGTACGCGGCGACAGATGGACAGGCCATCCTCACCCGGCAGCATCAGGTCAAGAATGACCAGGTCCGGTCGCAGGGAGAGAATACGCTCAACGCCGTTGGCACCGTCGTGTTCAACGCTGACCCTGAAACCGTTGCCTTCAAGATACTCACGCGTCAACGCGGCCAGTCGTTCATCATCTTCGATGATAAGAATGTGTTCGTTGGCGGTTGTAATGTTATCCAAGGCTCGTCCGTCCGATCATTGATAAAGAAGCTTCCGTGCCGTCACCGGTATACTGCGCGGGCAGCGCCCGGACACGCGGCAGGCAGACAGCGATAAATGTGACCTTTAAATCCAACGGTCGTTCAACTTTGGCAACATTGTGCCACTGTTACACGAACGTGCCCATACAGAAGGGATGTATTTGCATACGATTCGCATCATCAGGATCTGATCGGCATGAATTTTATTTGCCCCATCCAAGCATGAGCTGAAATATTCGCGACAAAAAATCGCAGGTGTTGGTTCATTTTTGCTCGCTGCAGTGAATACCGGGCTTGCGGCAAGGTAAGCACAAGTTGTCCACAGACCTCTCCCCGTTTTTAATACCCTTTTGGCTATTGAGCCGTCCCGGCAGACACACTATATTGTGTCTACTTTATCAAAAGGCACACCATGTAGTGTTTTGAAGCAAAAACGCCTGGTGGCTGTCAATACCCTTCGATTCAATTTTTCGACCCTGTTGCTGTCTGTTTTTCCATTCAGGAATGAACAGACATGGCACGGTTTTGACCTTACGGCAGGAAGGTAACGTTATGGAAACCTCGCATACAGAGCGTGATACCTCATCAACCCTTGATGATGCTCACACGCGCCAGACCAATCATCAGTTGCGTGTCATCAAGCGTACCGGTGATACCGCCACCTTTGATGCGAGCAAGATCTCCGTGGCCATGAGCAAGGCCTTTCTCGCCGTGGAAGGTGACAATGCCGCCGGCTCCTCGCGCATTCGTGAGCAGGTCGAGCAGCTGACCGAATCCATCATGGACACCTTTGCGCGTCGCATGCCGGAAGGCGGCACTCTTCATATCGAGGACATCCAGGACCAGGTCGAGCTGGCCCTGATGCGCTCGGGCGAACACAAGGTGGCTCGTGCCTATGTGCTGTACCGCGAAGAGCATGCTCGTGCCCGCGCCGCACAGCATCAGGGGATCGAAAAGCCCCACCCCACCATCAACGTGACCCAGCCCGATGGCAGCCGCCGGCCGCTGGACCTGGCGCGCATCGAGACACTGGTTAACGAAGCCTGCGCGGATCTTGAAAACGTTGAAGCGCGTCGCATCGTGGATGAGTCGCTGCGCAATCTCTACGACGGCGTAACGCCTGAAGGCGTGGCCACGGCGCTGATGATGACCGCGCGCATGCTGGTCGAGAAGGAGCCCAACTATACCTTCGTCACCGCCCGCCTTTTGCAGGACAATCTGCGTCGCGAAGCCCTCTCCTTTCTTGAAGTTGCCGAAGAAGCCACCTTTGGTGACATGGCCACGCTCTACAAGCCGGCCTTCCAGAGCTACATCAAGCGCGGTATCGAATTCGAGCAGCTCGACCCGGTACTGGCCGAGTTCGATCTCGACCGCCTGGGCAACGCCCTGAGCCATGAGCGTGACAATCAGTTCACCTATCTGGGTCTGCAGACGCTTTACGACCGTTACTTCCTGCACCGTGACGGCGTTCGTTACGAGCTGCCGCAGGTCATGTTCATGCGTGTGGCCATGGGGCTTTCGCTCAATGAACAGGACCGCGAAGCGCGTGCCATCGAGTTCTACGAGCTGCTGTCGAGCTTTGACTATATGACCTCGACACCCACGCTGTTCAACGCCGGTACCGTGCGCAGCCAGCTGTCTTCGTGCTACCTGACGACCGTGCCGGATAACCTTGAAGGCATCTACGGCGCCATCCGCGACAACGCCATGCTCTCCAAGTGGGCCGGCGGTCTGGGCAACGACTGGACGCCGGTTCGGGCGCTGGGCTCCTATATCAAGGGCACCAACGGCAAGTCGCAGGGCGTTGTGCCCTTCCTCAAGGTCGTCAACGACACGGCCGTGGCAGTTAACCAGGGCGGCAAGCGCAAGGGCGCGGTCTGCTCGTACCTGGAAACCTGGCACATGGACGTCGAGGAGTTCCTCGAGCTTCGCAAGAACACCGGTGATGATCGCCGCCGGACGCATGACATGAACACGGCCAACTGGGTGCCGGATCTGTTCATGAAGCGCGTCAGCGAAGAGAAGGAGTGGACGCTGTTCTCACCGGCGACCTGCCCTGACCTGCACGACCTTTATGGCGCGGCCTTTGAAAAGCGTTATGAAGAGTACGAGGCGATGACGCATACCGGCGAGATCACGCTGTTCAAGCGTGTGCAGGCCAAGGATCTGTGGCGCAAGATGCTGTCGATGCTGTTTGAAACAGGCCACCCCTGGATCACCTTCAAGGATCCCTGCAACCTGCGCAGCCCGCAGCGTCATGCCGGTGTCGTGCACTCCTCCAACCTGTGCACCGAGATCACGCTCAACACCAGCGCCGACGAGATCGCCGTGTGCAACCTGGGCTCGATCAATCTGGCCGCGCACGTGGTCAACGGCCAGCTGGACAGCGAAAAGCTCAAGCGCTCGGTCAAGACCGCCGTACGCATGCTCGATAATGTCATCGACATCAACTATTACGCCGTGCCGCAGGCCAAACGCTCCAACTTCCGTCATCGCCCGGTCGGGCTGGGTCTGATGGGCTTTCAGGACGCGCTGTACAAGCATGGCATCGCTTACGCCTCCGATGACGCGGTGACCTTTGCCGATCACTCCATGGAGCTGATCAGCTATCACGCCATCGAAGCGTCCAGCGATCTGGCCGCCGAACGCGGCCGCTATGAGTCCTATGAAGGCTCCCTCTGGAGCCAGGGCGTTCTGCCCATCGACTCGATTCGCGATTTGCAGCGTGAGCGTGGCGAACAGTATGTGCAGATGGATACGTCCACCACTCAGGACTGGGATCGCGTTCGTGACAAGGTACGTCGTCAGGGCATGCGTAATTCTAACGTCATGGCGATTGCCCCTACTGCGACCATCTCCAATATCTGTGGCGTGACGCAGTCGATCGAGCCGACGTATCAGAACCTGTATGTGAAGTCGAACCTGTCGGGCGAGTTCACCGTGGTCAACTCGCACATGGTGCATGCGCTCAAGGAGCGCGGCCTGTGGGACGAGGTGATGATCAATGACCTCAAGTACTACGATGGTTCGCTCCAGCCGATCGACCGCATTCCGGAAGATCTCAAGCAGCGCTATGCCACGGCGTTTGAAATCGAGCCGCGCTGGATTGTCGAGGCCGCCTCGCGTCGTCAGAAGTGGATTGATCAGGCGCAGTCGCTGAACCTTTATATCAGCGGTGTTTCCGGTCGCAAGCTGGACACCACCTATCGCATGGCGTGGCAGCTGGGCCTGAAAACAACCTACTACCTCCGTGCGCAGGCCTCCACTCGCCTTGAGAAATCAACCCTCAAGGGCACCGATGGCAAGCTCAACGGCGTCAGTCCCAACGCACCGACGCCACAGCCGGCACCCGCTCCGTCGCCGGAGGCCTCGCAGGCAACTCAGCAGCCGCTGGGCTCGGCACCGCCGCTGGCCTGCTCACTCGATGATCCGGATTGCGAAGCCTGCCAGTAATTCGATAGTCACGACGGTGGTCTATAGAGACCACCGTCTACCGTATTCAAGGCCATCCTCGATGTTTATAACCTCAGATGATGGCGAGGGAGACAACGATGCAAGAGACAAATCTGTTTACCGACGACAACGACCAGGTCGATACCAGCGGTCTGGGTGAAATTCAGGTCGGCGCATCACGCATTGATGCCAGCGAAAAGGCCATGATCAATGCTCAGAGCGACGTCAATCAGCTGCTGCCGCTGAAATACAGCTGGGCGTGGGAAAAGTATCTTTCCGGCTGTAATAATCACTGGATGCCGACCGAAGTCTCCATGCAGGGCGATATCGCCACATGGCGAGCGCCGGTGAACAGCTCGGAGGGGCTGACCGAGGACGAAGTGCTGATGCTCAAGCGTAACCTCGGTTTTTTTGCCACCGCCGAGTCGCTGGTCGCCAACAACATCGTGCTGGCCGTCTATCGCAACATTACCAACCCGGAATGCCGCCAGTACCTGCTGCGCCAGGCCTTTGAAGAAGCCATCCATACTCACACCTTCCAGTACATTTGCACGTCGCTGGGGCTGGATGAGGGTGAGCTCTTCAACATGTATCGGGAAATTCCTTCGATTACCGACAAGGATACCTGGGCGCTCAAGTACACCCAGGCGCTGGAAGATCCGAGCTTCACGACCGGCACCGTCGAGCGCGACAAGGCCTTTTTGCGTGCGCTGGTGGCCTTCTATGTCGTATTTGAAGGCATGTGGTTCTACACCGGTTTCGCTCAGATCCTGGCACTGGGTCGTCGCAACAAGATGGTGGGGATCGCCGAGCAGTATCAGTACATTCTGCGCGATGAATCCATCCACCTGAACTTCGGCATCGACTGCATCAACCAGATCAAGATCGAAAATCCTCATCTGTGGGACGAGGCCTTTCAGCAGGAAGTACGCGGTATGCTGATGGAAGCCTACCAGCTGGAAGTGGCCTACGGTCGTGAAACCATGCCGCGCGGTATTCTCGGCCTGAACGCCGAGCTTACCGAGCAGTACATGCAGTTCATCACCAATCGCCGCAGTGAACAGATCGGTCTGGGTCTGCTCTTTGATGACGTGGAAAACCCCTTCCCCTGGATGTCAGAGCTGATCGATCTGCCCAAGGAGAAGAACTTCTTTGAGACACGGGTGACCGAGTATCAGACCGGTGGCGCACTGTCCTGGGATTAATGACACACGACGATCCCGGATCCTGAGAAGGATTCAGAAAGGCCTCGCTAATGCGAGGCTTTTTTTATAAACAGTAAAGACAATATTATTATTAATACCTGAAGGCTTAATATTGCGTAAGGATGGCCAACAATAGAAAGGTTCAGCTATCTTTTCCAGAAGACTGACAAGGAGATATGTATGCACAAGGGCATTTTGATGATAACAACCGTGGCAGCACTAGCCTTTTTGACAGCCTGCAGCAGCCCAACCGGGCGTAGCGCGGCTCAGGGTGCCGGCATTGGTGGCGCGACAGGTGCTGCTGCTGGTGCCGTAACGGGCGGAAGCGCGGGTACTGGTGCCATCATCGGTGGCGCTGCAGGAGCAGCAGCAGGTGCAGCCAGCGAGCAGTAACAGCGACTCACGTCATGAACCTACAAGAAAAAAGCCTCCTGACGATGGTCAGGAGGCTTTTTTACTTCTCTACCCTACCGATCAGAATAGATCAGTTGCTGTGCTCGTCAGCGCTGTCGCTGATGGAGTCGCCAGCATCTTCCATGGCTTCACCCGTGGAGTCAGCAGCATCGCTTGCAGCATCGCCGACGGAGTCAGCCGCATCATTTGCGGAATCGCCAGCGTCATCGGCTGCATTATCCATTTGTGCACCGGTCTCTTCGGCAGGACCATCATCGTTGTCACAACCAGCCACCGCAAATGTCATCATTGCAGCCAGCAAAATACCCAGTGTCTTTTTCATCATCAGCTCTCCCTTGCCTGCTGCCTTCATTGAATCAACGATATGCTCACCACCTTGAGCACTACCTGTCCATTGTGGTGCAAAAGTCAGTTGAATACCAAATCTCTTTATTCAGGAAGAGATTGATTTTCCCACACAATATTCGATCTGCGAGTGATACCAAAGTGGCGACACCGGGCGCGGTTTATCCCGCGCCCATAAAAGAACCCCGGTCCTGTTAAGGACCGGGGTTCGGAAGGGGTGCCTGACGATGACCTACTCTCACATGGGGAGACCCCACACTACCATCGG
>NZ_QRDJ01000011.1 GCF_003385845.1 Kushneria indalinina DSM 14324
CGCCGGGCGGATCCTCAGGACGCGGCCGGCAGCGCTTCCAGCGCCGCCACCAGTGCTGCCATCTCGGCCTCGGTGCCCACCGAAATCCGCAGCCAGTCGGAAAGACCCGGCGTGCCAAAGTGACGAACCAGTATGCCGGACGCACGAAGGCTGGCCGCTACCGAGGCGGCGTCATGCCGTTTGGGTCTGGCAAACAGGAAGTTGGCCTGGGAGGGCAGGACTTCAATATCCAGATGTCTCAGCGCCTGAGACGTATTTTCTCTGGTCGCCATGATGGCGCGACAGCACTCATCATGGTGCTGAGTGTCTTCCAACGCTGCAATGCCCACGGCACTGGCCAGCGGGTCGATGGGGTAGGAGTTGAAGGAGTCCTTGATGCGCTCCAGCCCCTCGATCAATTCTCTTGAGCCTATGGCAAACCCGATGCGCATGCCTGCCAGACTGCGGGATTTCGAGAAGGTCCCCGTGACCAGCAGATTGGGATGCTCATTGGTCAGCGGCACGGCACTTTCGCTGCCAAAGCCGTAATAGGCTTCATCCACCAGTACAACACGTTCACGCTGTTTTTCCAGCAGCGATTTGATGGCTAGGCGTGAATGCGCATGACCCGTGGGCGCGTTCGGATTGGCAAAGGCAATACCGGCATGGCCCTGCTCGGGAAAGTGCTCCAGTGGCACTTCCCAGCGCTCGTTCAGAGCCACCTTTTGCAGATCAATGCCATAAAGCTGGCAGTACACCGGATAGAAACTGTAGGTATGTTGCGGAATCGCAAGCGCCTCGCCTTCACGCAGGAAAAAGGCGCGAAACGCAAAGGCCAGCACCTCATCCGAGCCATTACCCACGAAGACCTGTTCCCGAGTGACGTTATAGGTCCTGGCCAGCATATCGCGCAGGGCCAGCGATTCGGGATCGGGGTAGCGTCGCAGCTGTTCGCAGGAAAATTGTCTAAGGACGTTTTCTACCCCTCTGGAAGGTGGGTAGGGATTCTCATTGGTATTGAGCTTGATCATGCGCTGCCGGGGTTGTTCCCCGGGCACATAAGGGGTCAATGCTTCTACTCCAGGACTCCAGAACTTGCTCATCGCTGCTCTCTGCAAGGGGATACGGTGGCGTCATGTTGACCCCTGCCTGTAACGTTCGCAAGCCTCATCCATGTGCCGGTCTCTGCTAATCTAAAGGGCTTTATCAAATGGTGAAGGGGTAGGCCGGTGGCTGGAAGGATAGGGCGCACAAGCGTCATGGTGATAACGCTGTTGCTGGGCTATTTCGTGCTGGCATTGCCCCATCAGACCAGTGCCCTCAACCAGTCTGACTGGTGGTTCCCCCCGCTCGAACTTCCGCTGATGCTGTTGGCGCTCTGGTGTGCTCCGCGTCGAATCCGACACTTTCTGGCGCCGCTGCTGGCTGTCGTACTGCTACTGGTCGTTCTGATCAAACTGGCTGACATGGTCGCACTGCAGGCCTACTGGCGAATTTTCGACCCTATCTCGGACTGGCGTTTGCTGGGACCCGGGTGGAATGTGCTCAGTGGCACGATAGGTGCCGACAAGGCCTGGCTGCTGGCTGCCGCCGTGAGCGCAGCACTGCTGCTGGTGCTAGCGCTCATGATTACCGGGCTGCTGCTGCTGGCTCGCCATGGGGCATCAGGCGGCCCGAAGCGGTCGCGTGTGGTGCTGTGGACCATGGCAACAGGGCTGCTGCTGGTATCGCTTTCAGGGCTTGTCTGGCATGACACGCCCCGACCTGCCGAGTCATCACGACTGGTGGTCGAGCACGTGGCGCAGTCCCGACAAAACCTTCAGGATCTTGCCGCTCTCAAGGAACATGCCGAACAGGACCCTATTGCGGGGATGCCTGCCGGTAAGCTCCTGAGCGGACTGAAAGGCCATGACGTTCTCTTTGTCTTTATCGAATCCTACGGTCGTACGGCACTGGAAGATGAGCGCTATGCCGGGGTGATGCGTTCGCGCATGGCCGCCATCGATGACGAACTTGGACAGGCAGGGTTTGGTGCCCGCAGTGCCTGGCTTGCTTCTCCGACAGTGGGCGGTCAGAGCTGGCTGGCCCATGCCACGCTGCAGTCGGGGCTCTGGATCAACTCGCAGCGGCGCTATAACTGGCTGCTGGGGACCGAGCGTGTCTCACTGGCACGCCTTTTCAATCGCGCCGGATGGCGGACCATGGCCGTGGAGCCGGCACTGACACGTGAATGGCTGGCCAATCGCTATTATCGCTTCGATCAGGTCTATGATGCCCGCAATCTCGGCTACAAGGGTGAGCCCTTTAACTGGGTCACCATGCCGGATCAGTACACCTATGCGACACTACAGCGTCTTGAACTTGCCGATACCGAACGCGCGCCCGTCATGGCAGAAATTGCCACGCTGAGCAGCCATGCCCCCTGGACGCCGATTCCGCCGCTGATCGACTGGGCGCAGGTGGGCGATGGTCGCATCTTCAATCAGTGGGCCAGCGCCGGTGATCCGCCCGATGTGGTCTGGCAGGACAGCGAGCGTGTGCGCTCGCAGTATCTCAAGTCCGTGGATTATGCGCTTGAAACGCTGGCCTCTTTCGTGACCCATTACGGCGACGATAACCTGGTGGTCATCGCCATGGGCGATCATCAGCCAGCGACCCTGATTACCGGCGAAGGCGCCAGCCTGGATGTCCCCGTCCATGTCATGAGCCGGGATGCGAGCGTACTGGATCAGTTTGAAGAATGGGGCTGGCACGCTGGAATGCTGCCGGATCAGGACAGTGCCCACTGGGGAATGGACGCCCTGCGTCAGCGTCTGATTGAAGGGTTTGGCGCACCGTAAACGGGGCGATGAATTATTTGACACCTAACGACTTGATAAGCAGGCTAACAGTCTCCATCTAGAAGGCTGGATTAAACAATTAGTCTCATTTAACAGTCTCATCGAACACGGAGGTTCACACCATGCACGATGTTCTATTCGAACCGCTTCAGCTGGGCTCGCTGGAAATTCCCAACCGGGTCATCATGGCGCCCCTGACACGCGCGCGCACGCCGGATCGCATCCCGGGACGCATGCAGGAAATCTATTACGGTCAGCGCGCCGGGGCCGGGCTGATTATCGCCGAGGCTACCAACATCTCGCCGACTGCCACAGGCTATGTCTATACCCCGGGCATCTGGACCGACGAGCAGGAAGCCGGCTGGAAAGGCGTCGTGGAAGCCGTGCATGCCCGCGGTGGCCGCATTGCCCTGCAGCTCTGGCATGTGGGCCGTGTCTCCAACGAGCGTGTCCAGCCCGAGGGCCAGCAGCCGGTTGCCCCCAGCGCCCTGCGCGGTGAAGGCGCCCAGGCCTTCGTGGAATTCGACGACGGCAGCTCCGGTCGGGAAGATGCCAGTACCCCAAGGGCACTGGAAACCGAGGAGATTCCTCAGCTGGTCGAGGATTATCGTCAGGCCGCCGTACGTGCTCGACGTGCCGGTTTTGACATGATTGAAGTCCATGCCGCCAATGCCTACCTGCTGCAGCAGTTTCTGGCCACCGGCTCCAACCAGCGTACCGACCGCTATGGCGGCTCGATCGAAAATCGCGCCCGCGTTGTGCTCGAGATCATTGACGCGGTCGCCAGCGTCTTTGGCTACGATCGGTTGGGCATCCGCATCTCGCCCTTTATCGAGATTTTCGGGCTCAAGGATGATGAATCCGAGCAGATGGCCTATTACCTGGCCGATCAGCTCAACGTGCGTGAGCTGGCCTACCTGCATGTCAACGAGCCCGACTGGGCCGGTGGCGACATTCATCTGACCGATGATTTCCGTCGTGCCCTGCGTGCCCGCTTCCGCAATGGCGCGCTGCTCTTCTGCGGTCATTATACGGCGGAAGGCGAGGTCGATCTGATCGAGCGCGGTATCGCCGATGCTGCCGTCTTCGGTCGGCCCTTCATTGCCAATCCTGATCTGCCCGAGCGTTTTCGTGTCGGCGCCGAGCTTGCCGAACCCAACCCCGATACCTTCTACGGCGGCGATGAAACGGGCTATACCGACTACCCCTTTCTGGATGATCACAGGCACTAACGGCTTCTGACCCTGCCATAGTGACTCTATATGCACTAGTGTCTTTCCGGGGCCCCCGACAAGCAGCTATGCTAGGGGGTACCGGTCGTTTGAACGGCCAAAAAACATGCATCAGGAGTGAAGCTTCATGCAGATGAAAACGTTGCTGGCCGGTTCGGCACTGATGGCGCTACTGGCCGGTTGTGCTGGTTCCGGCGGCGAACAGGGTACCGATAGCACGGGGGCGACTGCCTCGTCCTCGCAGGCACAGAGCGAAACGCGAACCTATACGGGCACGTTGCCGTGCCGCAACTGTAGCGGTATTGCACTGACGGTCGATCTGCAGGGCGACGAAAACGCCACCAATCCGCAGGACCGTACGTTCGAGCTGGACGCGCAGTATCAGAACCATCCCCAGAATCCGCCGACCGAAACCTATAGCGGTAACTGGGACGTGATCAGCGGCATGCAGGATGATCCTTCGGCCACAGTGTATGAGCTGACGCCTTCCGGTGAAGGTCAGGTCTACTACTTCGAGCGCGTCAACGATGCAACGCTTGAGCTGGTGGATCCGCAGCTGCGTCGTTTTGAAAATGGAGAGACCCTGCGTCTGACTCGACAGCAGTAATGTCAGACGTGCTGCCTCTGTGGCAGTGTCGATCAGAGGGCGGCGCCATGCCGCCCTTTTTCATGTCTGAAACCACCGAGAGGACACACAGGCAGCATGGCAAAGGCCAAAAGCGCATTTGTATGTACCGAGTGCGGTGCAGAGTATTCCAAGTGGCAGGGGCAGTGCAGCAGCTGCCGTGAATGGAATACGTTGACCGAAATACGTCTTTCGAGCGCCTCTCGCCCCGGCAGCAGTACAGGTAGTACGGCTCGCCAGGGCTATGCCGGTGGCGCCGGCGTGGCGCTGACCGATCTGTCAAAGGTCGATCTCAGCGAACTGCCGCGCTTTTCGACCACCTATGACGAGTTCGATCGAGTGCTGGGCGGCGGCCTGGTGCCCGGTGGTGCTGTTCTACTGGGCGGTGATCCGGGTGCCGGCAAGTCAACGCTGCTGTTGCAGACGGCCTGTCATCTTGCCCAGCAGCACCGGGTCATCTATGTCACCGGTGAGGAGTCCCTGTCTCAGGTAGCCATGCGCGCCAATCGCCTCTCGCTGCCCACTCAGGGGCTGTCGATGCTGGCCGAAACCAGCGTAGAGACCATCCTTGGCATGGCCGAGCGGGAAAAGCCGGCCGTGCTGATCATCGACTCCATTCAGACCATGCACCTGGAGGATGTCTCCTCGGCCCCGGGCGGCGTGGCGCAGGTACGCGAATCGGCCGCAGCACTCACCCGGTTTGCCAAGCAGACCGGTACGGTATTGATGCTGGTGGGGCACGTTACCAAGGATGGCGCCCTGGCAGGCCCGCGCGTGCTGGAACACATGATCGATGCCTCGCTGCTGCTCGAGGGCAGTTCGGATTCGCGCTTTCGTACCCTGCGCGGGCAGAAGAACCGTTTTGGCGCGGTCAATGAGCTGGGCGTGTTCGCCATGCTGGAGCAGGGCCTGCGGGAAGTGAAAAACCCGAGCGCCATCTTTCTCTCTCGCGGCGAAGAGATGGCCCCTGGCAGTCTGGTCATGGTGGTCTGGGAAGGCACCCGGCCGCTGCTGGTCGAAGTGCAGGCACTGCTGGATGAGTCGGCGCTGGGCAACCCGCGGCGCGTGGCCGTTGGGTTCGATGCCCAGCGACTGGCCATGCTGCTGGCGGTGCTGCACCGTCACGGGGGGCTGTTTACCGGCGATCAGGACGTTTTCGTCAACGTGGTGGGTGGCATGAAGGTGCTGGAGACCAGTGCTGACCTGGCCGTCCTGCTGGCCGTGGTGTCGAGTCTTCAGAATCGCTCGCTGCCCCGGGAACTGGTCGTGTTCGGCGAGGTGGGCCTTTCCGGAGAGATTCGCCCGGTGCCCAGCGGGCAGGAGCGCATCGTCGAGGCATCCAAGCACGGCTTTACCCGCGCCATCGTCCCGCGAGGCAACGCCCCGAAGAAATCGCCGGCGGGCATGGAGGTCATTGCGGTCGATCGGCTCTCCGAGGCGCTCGAGGCCATCTAGCCGGATCGAATGAACAGGGTTGCTGGCCGAGTCGCCGGCAACGGTGCCACAGTGCAGGTGGACACCATCGAATATACTGCGGATTACAAAGGGGACAGCTCATGACACAGATTCGTCTTACCCAGTACAGCCACGGTGCCGGCTGCGGCTGCAAGATTGCACCGGACGTGCTGGATACGATGCTGAAAAATGCCGGGCCCGGTGCCTTCAGCGACAAGCTGATCGTCGGCAATCAGGACCGGGAAGATGCTGCCGTCTACGATCTGGGCGACGGCCAGGGGCTGATCGCCACGACCGATTTTTTCATGCCGATCGTGGATGATCCCTTTGATTTCGGTCGCATTGCGGCAACCAACGCCATCAGCGACGTTTTCGCCATGGGCGGACGCCCGATCATGGCGCTGGGCATTCTGGGCTGGCCGATCGACAAGCTCTCTCCCCAGGTGGCCGGTGAGGTACTGGCCGGTGCCCAGTCCGTGTGTCGCGAGCTGGGGCTGGCGCTGGCCGGTGGGCACTCCATCGATGCGCCGGAGCCCATCTTCGGCCTGGCCGTCAACGGACTGGTGAAGCTTGAGCACCTGAAGCGCAACAATGGCGCCCGCCCCGGTGATCGACTCTATCTGACCAAGCCACTGGGTGTGGGCGTACTGACCACCGCCGAAAAGCGCGGTCTGCTGGCAGCGGAGCATCATGGGCTGGCGCGAGACACCATGCTGCGTACCAATGTCATCGGGCAGAAGCTGGCCACCGTGCCGGGTGTGCATGCCATGACCGACGTCACGGGCTTTGGTCTGGCCGGCCATCTGGGCGAAATCTGTACGGCCAGTAACGTGGCGGCACGAATCGATTTCAAGCGTCTGCCCCGGATTCCCGAGGCGGATGGTTATCTGCGTCAGGGGGCCGTGCCGGGCGGTACGGAGCGCAATCATCGTGCGATGGGCAAACTGATGCCGGCCATGGATGACTATCACTGGCAGTGGCTGTGTGACCCGCAGACCTCCGGCGGTCTGGTGCTGGCCGTTGATCCCGCCTATGAGGATGACGTTGAACGTATCGGTCGCGAGCATGGCCTGACGCTGGAAGCCTTTGGCGAATGCGTAACACGAGAGGGTGAAGCAGTTTTTCATGTCCAGCACTAGGAAGGGGGAACAGATTATCCCGACGTCTGATCAGTTGAAGGAAGCGTCACTGCTGATCGATGTGCGTGCGCCGGTCGAGTTTGCTCAGGGGGCGTTGCCCGGTGCCATCAATCTGCCCCTGATGGATGACGACGAGCGTGCTCAGGTAGGCACCTGCTACCGACACAACGGCGGCGATGCGGCGCTCAGGCTGGGCCATCAGCTGGTCAGCGGTGCGCTGCGCGACAGCCGCATTGCGGCCTGGCGAGATGCCATCGCCCGTCATCCCGATGCATTGATCTACTGTGCTCGCGGCGGGCAGCGCTCGGGGATCGCCCAGCGCTGGCTGGCAGAAGAAGGCCTTGAGGTGCCACGCCTGAAGGGCGGCTTCAAGGCGGCGCGGCGAGCGCTGATGACAGTGACCGAGCAGGCCGCCGAGGCGCCGTCGCTGGTGATTGCCGGGCTGACCGGCTGTGCCAAGACCGACATGATCAAGGCCCTCGATAGCGGCATCGATCTGGAAGGTCATGCGCGTCACAAGGGTTCAAGCTTCGGTCGCCAGCCGGGGCAGCCGCCCACGCAGATCGATTTTGAGCATGCGCTGGCGATGGATCTGGCCAGCTGCCGGGCCCCCTATGTCTTTGAGGACGAGTCCCGACGCATTGGCAGTGTCGAGATTCCGCTGCCGCTCTGGCACGGGCTTTGCGCGGCCCCCCGGGTGCTGATCGAGATGCCGCTGGAGTGGCGCCTCGCCCAGATTCGCCGCGACTACATCGACGATCTCTGGACACAGTATCGCAACGCCTACGGCCCCTGGCTGGGCTGGGCGCTGATGCGTCGCCAGCTGGTCAGTGCCTTGGTGCGTCTGAAAAAACGGCTGGGCAGTGCGCGTCTGGAGCGGCTTTTACAGCTGCAGCAGCAGGCCTTTGAGGCCCATGTCACCACGGGTGACAGCCAGGCCCATGATGGCTGGCTGTCACCGCTTTTGAGTGAATACTACGATCCCATGTACCACTATCAGCTGCGCCAGGCGGAACAGGGCCCGGCGTTCACCGGGTCATGGCAGGAGGTGCTGGCGTTCGTGCGCGAGGCTGTCGATCAGCAGCGCCAGGGTGGCGAGGTCGAGTGACCGTTACAGGCGCAGCCAGTCGATCATGACCCGGTCAAGCACGGCGGCCTGTTGTGCGAAGCGGCGGCTGTCTTCAAGCATCTCGTCACGCGACTGCACCCAGGGGCCGGGCGCTGTCAGGCTGTTGGCCTCATGCTCGGTAAGCTCCCGAACCCAGTCGGGTGTGGCCTCCAGATGACAGTGCATGGCGACCACGCGCGCGCCATCCCAGGTAAAGCCCTGCAGGGGGCTGGCCTCGCTGGCCCCGATCGAGATGGCGCCTTCCGGGAGTCCGAAAATGCGCCGATGCCAGAGAAAGGCGTCAAAGCGCTCGGGCAGATCAAGGTCGCCTTCTTCGTTGCCGTGCACCGTCTGCCACCCGAATTCGCCGTGGGTATTGGGAGAGACAATGGCGCCCAGCGCTGCGGCAATCAGCTCCGCGCCGTAGCCCAGCCCCATGATTGGTTTTGAGCTCTTGAGCGTACGCTCGACAAGATGCTGTTCGCGTTTGGTCCAGCCGTGCTCAATGATCTGTTCGGGACCGCCCAGTACGATCAGGGCATCGAAATCGCCGGGGCGCGGTGGTACTTCATCGGCGTAAAGCCGACAGACGTTAAAGCTGTGGCCCATGCTGGTAAGCCAGTCCGCCACTCGGGCCGGTCCAAAATGAGACGCATGCTGTAAAAAATAGATATGCATGATAGGGCCATGATGGATAACGATAAGCTGAGCGTCCAGCATACACCGATATGGACAGATACCGGGGGATGCCATGCGTGATGCAATACGCGAACAGGCCACCACCATTATCGCCCGCATTCCCGAAGGGCGTGTGACAACCTATGGGGCCATTGCGAAAATGACCGAGGGGGCCACGGCGCGCTCGATTGGCGCACTGCTGCGCCTGCTGCCGGAAGGGCACACGCTGCCCTGGCATCGCGTGGTGGCCGCCGGCGGCCGTTTGGCCGACCATGAAGGCGCCCGCGTTCAGCGTGAGATGCTGAGCGCCGAAGGGGTAGTATTCGATGCGCGCGGACGTATCCCGGAGCGTTTTTTCTGGCCCTGAGCGCCGGTCAGGAGCACCTCGCTCTGCATATCGCATATCGCATGTCGTATCCGCTCCGTAGCGCGACGCCAGCCTCCGGGCTCAGTCAAACACCTGGTATTACAACACCATCACGATATATTCCGAGCAGGGAGCCTGACCGATGCCCACCATGATCGCACCGGGTTTTGAAAAGCGTCTGCGGGCGCTGTCGCCTCGCCAGGCGCTGGCCTTCATGGCCTCCCTGAGTGAGCGGTTGATGCCCAACTATCGCCTCTATGCCGAGATCGGCGCGACAGGGGATGCCCACGGCGTGACCAGCATTCTGGCGCTGGTGTGGGAAAGCCTTGGCGTGCGGGATGCCAAAATCAACTTTGAGCGCCAGGCGGAAAAGCTCGCGGCGTGTGAACCGCCGGAAGACGATGACAGCTTTGGGGCGCGCATTGCCCGGGATCTGACGCTTGCCCTGTCCGCCTGCATGGACGTTTTGTCGGGTCCCGCAGGTGAGGCGCCGGTGGACGTCAGCCGTTTGTCCATTGGCGGTATCGAGCGCTTTATCGAGATGAGCGCCGGTGAGGCCATCAATGATGATGTCGAGCGCGAGACATTGATCGATGATCATGCGCTGATGAGCGATGAGCGCGCCTTCCAGCTGGCGGTGCTGGAGAGGGTCGAGACGCAGACGCTGGATCGCGCGGGGCTTCGCGAATTGCGAGAACTCGGGAAAAACGAGGGCGTCAGCAATCTGGGGCTGACGGCAGAGTAGACGCAGGGCTGATCACCAAGGCATGCGGCGCCGACGGACGACGCCGCATGCCGGCAGGGCTCAAAGGCGCATTTCGATGCCCTGAGCGGCCATGTACTGCTTGGCCTGTTCGATGGTGTACTCGCCAAAATGAAAGATGCTGGCGGCCAGCACGGCGTCTGCGCCGCCTTCCTTTACGCCTGCGACCAGATGGTCAAGGCTGCCCACCCCGCCCGAGGCGATGACCGGCACCGACACGGCGTCGCTGATGGCTCGCGTGACGCCCAGATCGAAGCCCTCCCGGGTGCCGTCACGGTCCATGCTGGTCACCAGCAGTTCTCCGGCGCCGTAGTCCACCATTTTGCGTGACCATTCAACCGCGTCGAGTCCGGTTGGCCTGCGCCCGCCATGGGTAAAGATCTCCCAGCGTGGCGGCTCGCCGCCCTCGCTGACCCGCTTGGCATCGATGGCCACAACGATGCACTGGCTGCCAAAACGCTGAGAGGCTTCATATACGAAGTCGGGATCGGTCACGGCGGCCGTGTTGATCGACACCTTGTCGGCGCCGGCGTTGAGCAGGGCGCGGATGTTGTCGCAGCTGCGAATACCGCCGCCGACGGTCAGCGGAATGAAGACCTCGCCGGCGATCCGGCTGACCATGTCAAGCGTGGTCCCCCGTGCCTCGTGGCTGGCGGTGATGTCGAGAAAGGTAATCTCGTCGGCATTTTGTTCGTTGTAACGTCGGGCGACCTCGACCGGGTCGCCGGCATCACGAATGCCCAGAAAGTTGACGCCCTTGACCACGCGACCGCGGTCCACGTCCAGACAGGGAATAATGCGTTTTGCCAGTGTCATGTGCTTCTCCGGGCGTATCAGCCGCGCTGTGCCTCAATGGTGTCACACAGGGTCTGGGCCTCGGCCAGGTCGAGCCGGTCTTCGTAGATGGCCCGCCCGGTGATGGCGCCGACAATTCCTGCAGCGGCCACATCCGCCAGCTTCTGCACGTCCTCGATATCGGTTACACCGCCGGAAGCGATGACCGGCACCCCGCCGTGACTGGCCATTTCGACGGTGGATTCAACGTTGACGCCGTTCATCATGCCGTCGCGTGAAATGTCGGTATAAATAATGGCGCTGACGCCATCTTCGGCGAAATGGCGGGCCAGATCCACGGCGCGCATGGTGGAGACTTCCGCCCAGCCGTCGGTGGCCACGTAGCCGTCCCGGGCATCGAGCCCGACCATGATATGGCCGGGGAATTCCTTGCACATCTGACGCACGAAGTCCGGGTCGCGGACGGCCTGGGTGCCGATGATGACCCAGCTGACGCCGGCGTCCAGATAGCTCTGAATCACCTCGCGGGTGCGGATGCCGCCGCCGATCTGGATGGGCAGATCCGGGAAGCGGGCGGCAATCGCCCTGACGGCGTCCGCGTTGACCGGACGACCCTCGAAGGCGCCGTTGAGATCCACCAGGTGCAGCCGCCGTGCGCCGGCATCCACCCAGCGCTGTGCCATGGCCACCGGGTCTTCACCATAGGTGGTCGAGTCTTCCATTCGGCCCTGCTTGAGGCGAACACACTGACCGTCTTTCAGGTCGATGGCGGGGATGACCAGCATGGGGATTCCTTTATCCTTGTCGTGAAATGTCCCGGTCGCAGAAGCCGTCAGGGCGACCAGGTCACAAAGTTTGCCAGCAGTCTGAGGCCGGCATCGGCACTTTTTTCCGGATGAAACTGTACGGCAAAGACGGCGTCACGGCCGGTGGCCACGTGCGCCCGGCTGCCGGCGTAATCGATGTAGCCCATCGCATGGGCATCGTCATCGGCCTGGACGAAATAGCTGTGCACGAAGTAGAAGCGCTCGCCGGTCGGGATGCCTTCCCACAGTGGGTGCATGTGGTGCTGATGCACGCGGTTCCACCCCATGTGGGGCACCTTGAGCCGCTGGCCCTGATCGTCCAGGGCCGTATCATCAAAGCGCGTGACCCGGCCGGGCATGTAGCCCAGGCAGCGCACGCCGCCGTTTTCCTCGCTCTTGTCCATCAGCATCTGCTGACCGACACAAATGCCCAGCAGCGGCTTGCTGGCATCACTCAGAAGCTCCTTGACCAGCCCGGTCAGCTCGGTGCGCTCGAGCTCTCCCATGCAGTCACGGATCGCGCCCTGACCGGGCAGTACCACCCGTGAGGCGCCCTTGATGGCACGGGCATCCCGCGTGATGGTGACCCGCTCATCGGGGCTGACGTGCTCGATGGCCTTGGCCACCGAGTGCAGGTTTCCCATGCCGTAATCGATGATGGCAATCGTCATGCTGGACACACTCCTTGCCGGTCGGCATCACGCCGGCCGGACGGTGTTGGTTACAGGCTGCCCTTGGTCGAGGCGATACGCCCTGTCATGCGTTCATCCGGGGAGACCGCCATGCGCAGGGCGCGCCCGAAGGCCTTGAAGATGGTCTCGACCTGATGGTGGGCGTTGTCACCCTTCAGGTTGTCGATATGCACCGTTGCCCGGGCGTGACTGGCAAAACCCTGAAAGAACTCGGACACCAGCTGGGTCTCGAAGGCGCCGATGGTGGCGCGCGTGAACTCGGCGTTCATGAAAAGTCCCGGGCGGCCGGAAAAATCGATTACCACGCGCGAGAGCGCCTCATCCAGCGGGACGTAGGCGTGCCCGTAGCGATGGATGCCGCGCTTGTCGCCCAGGGCTTCGGCGAAGGCCTGACCCAGGGTGATGCCGGTGTCCTCGACCGTATGGTGATCATCGATATGACGGTCACCGTCGGCATGGATTGTCAGATCGATCATGCCGTGGCGCGCGATCTGGTCGAGCATGTGCTCGAAAAAGGGCACACCGGTATCGGCCTTGAGCTCGCCCTGACCGTCAAGATCGAGTGAGACGCTGACGCGCGTTTCGCTGGTGTGACGTGAAATACTGGCGCGTCGCGGCGACTGGGTCATGAAGGCTCCCTGTAGAAAAAGGATCACCGCCTTTAAGGCGTAATGGGTAACAACGATATCAAAAGCGGGGCACGCTCGCGCGGCTCGATGCGCCGGGGCCTTTTGTAGGGCGCCCGAGCGCTTGCGCCGGCGCGTCATTATAGAGAAGGGGAGTCACCATCCGCTACACTAGCGCCCGCAATTGATGCGCCGGTTCATGACATGATGACGAGGCCTGTCAGGGACGTTATCGGGTGCGACAGGGTCTTCTGGAGAGTATTCAATGAAAGCGTTGTTCAGGATAGTGCTGGCGGCGATGGGGGTGCTGGGGCTGCTAGCCGTGGCCGTGGTCATTTATGCAACGACCTTTCTCGATCCCAACGATCTCAAACCGCGGCTGGCCGATGCCGTGCGCGAACGCACAGGACTGGAGCTGTCGCTCAACGGGCCTCTGTCCTGGACTTTCTATCCGCGCATCGGGGTTACCGTTGAAGACGCCTCTGCGCGTCTTCCTGATCAGAGCGATGATGACGCACCCTTTGCCGCCTTCAACCAGGCTGAGGCGCGGCTACGATTCGCACCGTTGTTGAGCGGCAATATCGAGGTCGATGGGTTTACGCTCGACGGGCTTCGTCTCAACCTTGAGCGAGATGAGCAGGGGCGTGGCAACTGGGAAACACTGATCGATACCGTGGCGCATCAGGAGAATGCTCCGGCGGCTTCGACGTCACGGCGGCCTCAGCGCGTCACGACGGCCGGTGAGCGTCCTCTGACGATGGATGTCGCCAGTGTGCAGGTCACCGACGGCCGGGTGCATTTCGATGATCGCCAGCACGATCGTGAGATCGCGCTCTCCTCGCTGGCTCTGCTGGCGTCGAATGTCACCTCGGGGGACGCTTTTCCGCTGGAGCTGTCCTTTGCCGTGGAAAGCTCCCAGCCCGAAATGACCGGCAATGTCAGTTTGAAGAGTCAGGCCAGCCTCGATCTGAACGACGCCGTTTATACCCTGAATGGCCTGGCGCTGAAGGGGGCGGCACGTCTGCCGGCGCTGGATAGTGCACGCGATCAGAACTTCAGCCTCAATGCCCCCAGACTGGTCGCGGATCTGAACCAGCAGCGCTATACGTTCGAGAAGGCGGCGTTTGACGGGGCCCTTCATCTGTCGTCTCTGGGCGAGCCTGCCCTGCCGCTGGGCGGTGAGATCAGTGGCGAGGTGTCGCTCAGGGACGATCATGCAGTGCTGACCGAATTTGCGCTCAGCAGCGGTCAGCTGCTGCGCCTGACGGGCAGCGGTGAGGCCGACCAGCTGAGCGACGATCTGCACTGGCAGGGTCAGGTCGAGATGGCACCGGCCGATCTTCGCAGCTGGCTGGAGCGGCTGGGGCAACTGCCGGCCACCGCAGACGCACAGGCACTGCAGCGAGTAGGGTTCTCTTCTCGTGTCGAAGGCGACAGGCACGTGGCGCGGTTGACGGATCTGGCGATCGATGTCGACGGTACTGCCCTTGAAGGGGAGGCGTCGCTGGGGCTGGAGGCACCGCTTTTGCATGCCGATCTGGAAGGAAGCACGCTGGATCTGGACCGCTACCTGCCGCCAAAGGCAACGCAGCCGCCGCAGGCAGAAGGCACCCCGCAGGTTCGGGAAAGCGAGACGGCGCAGACCACCGGTCAGAAGGCCTCCTCAAGCGAGAATGCCCGGGCGCTGGCCCGCGCACTGGACCTTGCCCTGGCGCTGCGACTTGAAGCGCTCAGGGTGCGAGGCATCCAGCTCGAGAACGTGACCCTCAAGGCTCAGGGTCGTGAGGGGCGCTATCGCCTTCCGGAGCTGGCAGCCGAGCTCTATGACGGAACGCTCAGGGCCAGCGGCACCATGAACGTTGCGGCCTCCTCGACGGCGCTCTCCTTCGAGCCACGGCTGGCGGATGTGGCGCTGCAGCCTCTGCTGCGTGACGCGCTGGACCGGGACAACCTCTTTCGCGGTACGCTCAACGCCCGTGCGACACTGTCTTCCAGCTTTGACAATAATGCCTCCCCGCTGGCTCACCTTGATGGCAAGGCGGCGTTCGAGATCGCTGATGGCGCCATGATGGGCATCAATCTGCCGGGCCAGCTCTGCACCACAGCGGCCATGCTGCAGGGCAACAGCACCTCGCATGAGTGGGGCAGCGATACCGGGTTCGACGAGTTCGCTGCGACCTTCGATATTGTTGATGGGGTGATCAAAAACGACGATTTGAAGGTGGCCCTGCCGGGTATCGATATTACCGGTAACGGCCAGATCGACTTGGGAGCGCAGAATCTGGATATGGCCCTGGCGGCCCGACTGGTGGATACCGCTGATACCCAGGGGTGCCCGGTCAGCAATACCCTGAGCCGTATACCGCTGCCGCTGCACTGCTCGGGAGATCTGAAGGACGCTCCGGCCCAGTGGTGTCGTTTTGACACTGGCGCCTTTCGCGCCATTCTGCAAAAGACAGCCGCCAATGAGGGGCAGGAGAAGCTGCGTGAGCATCTGGACCGGCAGCTTGAAGGCAGGCTGGGCCAGCGCATCGAAGAAAAGCTGGGCGAGGATTCCGGCAGCAATCTGAGAAACGCCATCAAGGGGCTTTTTCAGTAACGATCTCAGTAACGACCCTCCACGTCAGGCACTGTACCGAGTGTGGTGCCTGCACCTTTGTATTTATCTCTGGGCGAGAGCCGATTCGTGAGTACTTTTGTGAAGGCCCCGCAGCCGCTGGATGCCGAGTATTTCCGCACCCGTTTGCTGGGCTGGTTTGATCAATATGGCCGCACCCACCTGCCGTGGCAGCAGGACAGGAGCCCTTACCGCGTCTGGGTATCAGAAATCATGCTGCAGCAGACGCAGGTGGCGACCGTCATCGGCTATTTCGAGCGCTTCATGCAGCGTTTTCCGGACGTTGCGGCGCTGGCGGCGGCCGACCAGGATGAGGTGCTGCATCTCTGGACGGGACTGGGCTATTACGCCCGTGCCCGGAACCTGCATCGTGCCGCCCAATGCGTCGTTCATGAGCATGGCGGCGAGTTTCCGGTCGAAAGCGTGGAGGCACTGAGTGGGCTGCCGGGCATCGGGCGTTCAACAGCCGGAGCCATCATCGCACAGGCCACGGGCCATCGAGCCCCCATACTGGATGGCAATGTCAAACGGGTACTGACGCGGCTGCACGGTGTCGAGGGCTGGCCCGGCAGGCCAGAAGTCGAGCGCAGGCTCTGGCAGCTGGCCGAGCACTATACGCCGCACTGGCGCTGTGCTGACTTCACTCAGGCCATGATGGACATGGGGGCCACCCTCTGTACACGTCGACGCCCCAGCTGCCTGCTGTGTCCCTTTGAGGCAGATTGTGTGGCGCATGCGCGTGGAGAAGAGCATCGCTTTCCCGAGCCGAAGCCGAAAAAGGAGAAACCCGTTCGGCAGACACTGATGCTGATGCTGCGTGATGAGGATGGTCGGATATTACTCGAACAGCGCCCATCAAGCGGCCTGTGGGGCGGCCTGTGGGGATTGCCACAGTTTGACGACCAGGGAGCACTGGAAGCGTGGCTGGGCCATGAAATGTCCGATAGCGTCGTACAGGGGCAATGGCGATGCTTTACGCATGCCTTTACGCACTTTCGACTTGAGATCACGCCCGTTCAGGCGCATCTACCCCACCAGGGGAATCGTCACGCCGAAGCAGGACGGCGCTGGTACGATCCGGATCAACCCGACAGCATAGGACTGGCGGCGCCGGTAAAGGCACTGCTTGAGTCCCTGTCATCATCTACGCTCCTGTAAGGACGCGCTGACAAGAGGTATTGCAATGACTCGTACGGTATTTTGCCGCAAGTACCAGCAGGACATGGAAGGACTGCAGATGCCGCCGTTGCCTGGCGCAAAAGGTCAGGACATCTATGACAACATTTCCAGAAAGGCCTGGGAGGAGTGGCAGGCGCTACAGACGCGACTGATCAATGAAAAGCGACTCAATATGCTCGATCCCGAGACGCGCGATTACCTGATGGTGCAGATGACGCAGTTCTTCAACAATGAAGAAACCGACAGTGCTGAAGGCTATGTGCCGCCCTCTGAATAGTTTTTTTGAAATAATCTGGAAACAGGTGTTGACCTGAGAAGAGGTTTTCGATTTAATACGCAGCCGTTGGCAGCGGCCAGATAGCTCAGTCGGTAGAGCAGGGGATTGAAAATCCCCGTGTCGGCGGTTCGATTCCGTCTCTGGCCACCATCTGCTGGGGTATAGCCAAGTGGTAAGGCACCGGTTTTTGGTATCGGCATTCCCAGGTTCGAGTCCTGGTACCCCAGCCACTTCAGTACTTTGCATACTGAATATGCCGGCTTAGCTCAGTTGGTAGAGCAACTGACTTGTAATCAGTAGGTCGAGGGTTCGACTCCTTCAGCCGGCACCATTCCAAATTGCCATATGTGTAATCTGGAACAAAGAAACCGCCTCCAAGGGCGGTTTTTTTATGTATCGATGCCGATGCCCTAGTAACAGTAAGCAGTGGTAGCTCTTGCTTCTGTCGAAAGCATGGATAACCCCCATGGGTAGCTCTGATGCGGCTACAACAGGGGCTGACATTATCGCAGGATAAGCATAGGGCATGCTTGTGTTGCCAGCCCGCGCTGGATGTGTCAAACAGGGAGTGCATCCTGTCTGTATCGCATACCCCC
Source organism: Kushneria indalinina DSM 14324 (assembly GCF_003385845.1). Lineage (GTDB taxonomy): Bacteria > Pseudomonadota > Gammaproteobacteria > Pseudomonadales > Halomonadaceae > Kushneria > Kushneria indalinina. The sequence continues at coordinate 17,775 of NZ_QRDJ01000011.1, forward strand.
TACTAAAGGGTTACTTGACCCGATAGAGCGATAGGTGCACTATGACCCGGGTGGTTAACAAGGCAGTATATCGTCAGTTGTAATCGATCCTGTCGAGAGCATATGAATGGCTATCTTGTTTTTGCCCGTTGGGGGCTAACCATCATTAATTTATTGCACAGGTATCAAAAGCATGGCAACTGGCACTGTTAAGTGGTTCAACGACAGCAAAGGCTTCGGTTTTATTTCTCCTGACGATGGTGGCGACGATCTGTTCGCACACTTCTCCGAGATTCAGGCAGAAGGTTTCAAGTCGCTGCAGGAAGGCCAGAAGGTCTCCTTCAACGTCACTCAGGGTAAAAAAGGCCTGCAGGCTTCTGCAATCCGCCCCGAGTAAATCGGTAGATTAAATTCTGCTGTAAAGGGAGCTGCTATTGGCAGCTCCCTTTTTATTTGTGCTTTTTAGTGCCTTGTTTACTTGTGTCTACCGTTTACCTGCCCGTTCGGCATCGCTCTATTCCTTTCATTGCATCATTGCCTGTCAGTACATACTCAATAGACGAGATGCGCGCCATATCCCCAAAGCAGTACGGCAATGGCAAGCAGTACTTCAAGTACCAGCACGCCAATCCCCAGCGTCGAGCTGGAAACGATAAAGCCCTCCTTGCGATCTATGCCCAGAAAGCCCGGTATACCCAGATAGAGCAGGTAGCCCGTATAGCAAAGCCCCGCGACACCGGCCAGCACACACAGCCATAGCATTGGGTACAGGGCCACCAAACCTGCCAGAAACATGGGGGTGGCAACGTATCCAGCAAAAACAATGCAGCGGTTCAGGTCGGGATGGGTGGGGTATCGCTGTGCCATGCGATGAACAACAAGCCCCATCAAGGCGATGGCGCCCAGAATGGCAAGATAGAAGAGGATAGCCAGTTGTAGTGCACTGACCATGGAAAGTGTTACCACGGCCGAACGGCCGAAGCCCCAGCCTACGGTGGTGGTGCCGATAAATGCGCAAACGACGGGTATGGTAGCCAGCAATAAAACGTGACTGGCATACATGTGGGTTGCGCTTTCGTGTTCACCTTCGATGTGTTTCCACTCTCGGTGAGGGTGAGCCATCAGGCCCCAGACATGGTGAATCATGATGCACTCCCAGGACCGTTTGAGGCCCAAAACAGTGTTGATGTCACTGACGAACGAGCCATGCTTCATGTGGTTGGCTACCGGGAAACGGTCGCCTATCAGGTACTATAGTTGGCGATGTAATGGGTTCAGACATCTATTGGTCGATAGAAGGGTATGCTCAGGCAGAGCGGCGCTTTTTCAGCCATGCTTGTGATGACAGAAAGTACGCCTCGGTGGATGGGTTGGGGCGGTATCCGGGCGCATACTTTTCAGGGGGCGGTAGTGATCTATTTTTTAAGTAATCTATGGGACTGGATACAGGAAAACGCCACGGTCTTTAGTGGTCTGACCAGTGTTGGAATGCTGTTGATATGGGGTGTCTATCTACAGCTTCTTTTGCACAACTTTCGCATGCAGCGACGTCCCCAGATCATTATCAATCATGGTTATGGGCGTGGCATCGATTCTCGTTGCATCGTCAGTAACATGAGTCAGTCTGCCGTTTTCGTCGACAGTATTATCGTCAAGCTCGAAACCAGCGATGGTCAATACGTCACGGACGTTACCGATACGGTAGATGAGCAGGGAGAGAGCGGTAGCGACGTAGACATGAAGGAGCTGCGTCAGGTGACGCGTCAGGGCCCATTGGGATCCGGTGAATACATGAATGCAGGCACCTTCCGGACACTGTTGCAAAAGGTTGCCAGTGAGCATGGCATCAGTGTCGACGAAAGCTGTCATCCGACCGGAAAAGAGGGCTTCAGTAGCGTTGAAATTCGTCTAATCATGATTTTTGGTGCCGAAACAAGCCCAATAGGCGCCAGCCGGCGGTTCAACATGAAATATGACGATGACAAGAGACTGAGTCTTGTTCCTGAAACGATCGGTACCCAGCAGTTGGGCAAGCGTCGTCAACGGCTCAAGGTGCGCAGGTGGCAGCGTGATCTTCGAATGCCGCTGGATTCTGGTACAAAACAGGGAGAGTAGATATCGACCCGGCGATCGAATGATTGCCGGGTCGAGACAACAGCTTTAAACGTCGAACAAGGCGCCCCACTGACGATCGGTTTCGCGATCCTTGAACTTTGTCAGTCCGGCAGTAGGTGTAAAGGTCATTTCGCCAAAATAGATGGCGTCGCCTACCAGATAGAAGTCCACGCGTACATAAGAGAAGCCGTTGGCAAGCTTGATCGCCAGATCAAGGGCTTCATCAAGCTGCTGTGGTCGAGGCATGGCCTGCCCGGTGCTGACTTCGGGTCGACGGACTTCCACGAGTTCCCAGTCCTGATCGTAAAAATCGACCTTGTAGTTGGTAAAACGGTCGTGAGTCACTTCAATATAAACGACCGGGTCCTCGCCTTCGCGTTGGAAGCAATGGAACTTGAAGTCCTTGGGGATGTTGCCAAGATCGTCCAGCAGCAGCTTTTCGAAGATCAGGCAGGGCTTGATCTCGCGGTAGTGTGCTTCCCGGCAGACATCATAGAAGTCCTGTCCCAGCCAGTGCCGTCCCAGGTTGTAGATCTGAGGAAACGGATGGTCGGCCTTGTCACGTACAAGCAGGTTATATCCAAAGCCATGATTGGCTTTCATGACGAAGCTTTCCGGCAGTGTTGAATAGGTGGCCGGTGTCGGTTCGGACTCTATCGCATAACAGGGGACCAGGTACTGTTCGCCGATGGTATGCGCAACATAATCACGTGCTGCGATCTTGTCGCTCAGAACGGAATAGATGGGCTGAGGATTGATCTTGCGATAGCAGATTTTCTCATTAAAGGTGCGCGGATTTTCAAGATCGGGAAATTCGCCGAACACCCGTCGATAGCGAAGTGCCGTATGCCACTTGTCGGGAAGGACATTCATGATGCTGCGACGCGCCAGGCGCAGGTATTCACCGATGTGGTCCTTCTTCTCCACATCGACAGCCCTGCTGTCCTGCTTCTTCATTTGAGGCTCCGATTCAGCCGTCAGCGAGTCGGCAAACAGGTTTTTTACGGCCCTGGGCATATGCCCTCCTTCATTCTTGGATACCCTGCGATACAGCTGCCCTTCAAATCAGGCTGATGTATCGGATGATGTCCTGTTTTGGCCATGAGCAACCTTGCCGGTTAACGAATAATTAAAAGCTCGCTGAACCGTGTATGAAGGTATTCGTACAATTTTTCAGTTTGATCCGAAAAATGATATGGCGCCATCCATGGAAAACATCATTCCGATAGTTATTAGCTGCGATAGCGTAATGTTGGCAGCGTGCTCATTACCGAGATGTGCCGAAGTGATTCTGAAAGTCACTTAATGTATCTTTTGTTACTTTCTGCATAATTACCGCCGCCAACCAGGGTAATTAAAAAAATAGCTGCAATGATCCACGACATTAAATCGTGCAGTCCGGCCTGACAGGTAGGCTGGAACGCGCAAAGTGACGGTCAGTGCCATCGGAAACGGCAGTCAGGTGTGGTCATAAGCTTAGCTGGAAAAAGTGTTTAATCTTTCTTGAAAGACTCAGGCAAGTTTAGATGCATTATTTCAACCTGAAGAGCACTTTTTAATATAAGGATATTTTTATCGCCAATTAAATTATAAGAATTTCTCTTGCAGGGCCGATAGCATTAAGTTTTATGTGGAAGTTGTCAGTGGCTATTGGCTGTGCGATCAGCAACGACTTACAAAATAAAAAAGCCGCTGAAAATCAGCGGCTTTTTTATGTTTGGTGGAGGCGGGGGGAGTTGAACCCCCGTCCGCCGGCACTCGTCCATCAGCTCTACATGCTTAGGTTCGTCTTTTGGTTCAACCGCATCGGCTCCGACGAGCAGGATCCGATGCAGCGGGCTCTCTAATGTTTAGCGGTTGACGCGAGAACAAAGCCAACCACGATCCTGTCAGCTGTAGCTCGTAGCCCCGTTACGATGAACAGGCACATCGCTTCGGGGTAAGAAGGTTACCAGCAGGGTTTAAGCTGCCAGCGCGCCCTCTTGAGCATAGTTTTCGTCGTTTGCGACTATTTTAGAGTAACGTGGTATTTACGAGATACGTTACGCTCTCGGCATGCACCTCAGGATCTGCAACCAGCGTCGAATCCATAACGCCCCCAGATCACTGAAAGATTATAGCAACAATCAGTGCTGGCGCCAATCATGGCAAATTTCGATTTTTCGTGGCTACTGGTGGCTACTGGTGGCTACTGTATGAGCAGGCTTCAGAACTAACGCTGCTCACGCACGACACGAGCCTTTTGTCGCTCCCAGTCCCGTTTCTTTTCGGTTTCGCGCTTGTCATGCTTTTGCTTGCCCACTACCAGGGCCAGCTCGCACTTGACCAGATGTCCTTTCCAGTAAAGCCTCAGCGGCACACAGGTATGTCCCTTGTCCTGCGTGCGTGAAAAGATTTTGGCAATTTCCTTTCGATGCAGCAGCAGCTTACGTGTTCGGGCAGGGTCGACTACCTCATGCGTACTGGTGGTATTCAAGGGCGTAAAATGGGCGCCCATGAGCCAAGCCTCGCCACGGCGTACCAGAATATAGGTATCCGTTAACTGGGCCTTGCCTGCGCGCAGACTCTTGACTTCCCACCCTGATAGCGAGAGCCCTGCCTCAAAGCTCTCTTCGATATGGTACTCATGGCGCGCCTTTCGGTTCTGGGCAATCAGATTGCCGGAGGGCTGATGTTTCTTCTTGCCCATCGAAATGTCATCTCCTTGACTATAGAAATCATGCAATGCATCACATGCGCGTGCTCACCTTAAAATGGGGGGAGGCGTGATATCATTCAAGCATGTGTGAACAAACGTCAACCATGGTACGCGCTGAGCGTACCTGCGTCATGGGAGAAGGGCATGCCCACCGTTGATCGCTCCGCGATGGTGCGTCATACCGACCGGCAGATGTTTGAGCTGGTGAATGATTTCGAGCGTTACCCCGAGTTTCTTCCCAACTGTCGTAACGCGCGTACGGTAGAAAGGGGAGAGGATCACCTGATAGGGGAATTAACCCTTGGCAAGGGAGGCATCGAGCAGACCTTTCGTACTCATAATGCTCTCAAGCCCTTTGATCGTATCGACCTGTCGCTGGCGAGTGGGCCATTCAAGCGCTTTGAGGGCTACTGGAAGTTTGTAGCACTTGATGACCGTTCCTGTCGGGTCGAGCTGCATCTGGAATTTGAATTTTCCAGCCGCCTGCTGGGCATGGCCTTTGGGCGTCTTTTCAACCAGTTGGCCGGCCAGCTGGTCGATGCCTTTATCGAACGTGCGGACAGGGTGTACGAACGTTGATACAGGAAGAGGAAGGTATTACCTGTGAGGTCGCCTGGGCGAGGCCGGAGAAGCAGTATCTGGAAGCTGTTACCGTGCCGCAGGGAACCACGGTACTGGCAGCCCTTGAAGCATCAGGTCTTTGCCGACGAGTAGACGAGCTGATGAACATGCCCGCTGACGAGCTGGAGCTTGGAATCTTCGGAGAGCATGTCAAATCGCCTGCCGATCGGGTGGTGCATCAGGGCGAGCGCATCGAGATTTACAGGCCGCTTCATGTTGATCCAAAGCAGGCTCGTCGGGCCCGGGCCCGACGAAAGGTTTGAATGCAGGCTGCTTTTCCGACAACCTACAGGGTTGGATCGGCGGAGCCGCCTTCGGGGTTTGATGCGGGACTGCCCATCGGCGATACGACCTCTCCCGGCCCGGCGGATGCAGCAGAGGCGGGGGCATCACGCTGCTGGATTCTGGGCGTTGCGCCAATATCACCGGCCGTCTGAATATCTGCCAGTTGATTGCCATTAAAGACAAGCGAAACCTGCTTTTCAGTGATATTGTCGTCAGCATCCTTCAGCCGATAGACATAGTTCCAGCTTGCATCGTCAAAGGCGTTGTACATCAAGGGACTTCCCATGACCTGTACAACCTGCTGACGGCTCATGCCGGGCTGTAGTTGCGACACCATATCGGGGGTGATTAGATTGCCCTGTGGCAGGTCGCGCTTGTAGACGCATGCTGCTAACAGGCTGACCAAAAAAGAAAAAATTATAATCTTGAGCGTGTTTTGCATTTGCCTGGGACTTTCCCTATCGTTTGCCTTGATCGATCATACCCGATACATCCAGAGACTGCGAAGAGCTACCATGGCCGATAGAAATCAGGAGTTACGCAAAGCGGGGCTCAAGGTGACCCTGCCTCGCGTAAAAATCCTTCAGATCCTCGAGGCAACCCGAGAAGAGGATCTGCACATGAGCGCTGAAGACGTCTACAAGGCGCTGCTGGATTCCGGTGAAGACGTCGGTCTGGCCACTGTTTATCGTGTGCTGACTCAGTTTGAGTCCGCAGGACTGGTGGTACGTCATAACTTTGACGGCGGCCATGCCGTATTCGAGATGTCTCAGGAAGAGCATCACGATCACATGCTGTGCCTGGAGACGGGGGAAGTCGTCGAATTCTTTGATCGCGATATCGAGCGTCGTCAGCGTGAGCTTGCAGAAGAGCGTGGCTACGAGCTGGTCGATCACGCTCTGGTACTGTATGTGCGACCCAAGGGATCCAGCGCTACGCGACAGGATGGCGGCAACCGCCGTTGATCAGAAGTGCGCAGGCAGGGGTGATCATGAAAACGCCGCGAATATTCGCGGCGTTTTAACGTTGGCACGTAGAAGATTCCGGCTAGTGGGCCGATCGCTGGCTGACATCCAGCATTTCCCGGGCATGGGCCAGCGTACGCTCTGAAAGATGCACGCCCCCCAGCATGCGGGCCAGCTCCCGTACACGCCCCCCCTCGTCGAGCAGTGCCATGGTGGTATGGGTGGTTTGCTCATCCGCCTGCTTCTCGATATGCAGATGTTGATGCCCCTGAGCCGCCACCTGAGGTAGATGGGTAACGCAAAGAATCTGACCGTGGCTGCCCAGCTGGCGCAGCAGTTGGCCGACGATCTCTGCCGTGGCGCCTGAAATGCCCACGTCGACTTCATCAAAGACCAGCGTCGGGATGGTGCTATGTTGTGCGGCCACCACCTGAATGGCCAGGCTCACACGAGACAGCTCGCCGCCTGACGCTACGCGGGTCAATGCCCGGGCCGGTTGGCCGGGGTTGGCACTGATCAGAAAACCGACCCGGTCCATGCCCTCTGGCTGAGCGGTGTCGCGGCGCGTGATATCGACGGTAAAGTCGGCCTTTTCCATGCCCAGAAACGCCAGCTGGGACTGGACTTCCTCGCCCATGCGGCGTGCCGCCTCCATACGCTGCTCGGAGATCCGGTGAGCCAGCTCGCGCCAGGCATTGCGCGCCGTTTCCGTGGCTTCTACCAGCGTCTCCATGTCTTCTCCGCCGTCCTGTAGCTCGGAAAGTTCTGCCTGCAGACGTTGATGCAGCGCCGGGACTTCCTCGGGCATGACATGGTGCTTGCGAGCGATACGATGAATTTCCGCCAGTCGGGACTCGACCGTCATCAGGCGATCAGGATCAAGTTCGGTGCTACTGACATAGCGATGCAGCTCATAACCGGCTTCCTGCAGCTGAATGCAGGCATCATTCAGCATGCTCAGGATATTGGCCAGTGCGCCGCTGTCGCTGCCGGGCAGCTGCTCCAGACGCTGCCGTGCCTGGTTCAGTTGGTTCAGGGCACCGCTTTCGTCATCATCGCAGCAGTCGGCGGCAAACTGTGCCTGGGTGATGAGCTCTTCTGCATTGGCCAGGCGAGTCTGCTCCTCCTCCAGCGCTGAAAGCTCTTCCTCGCCCAGGGCCAGCGCATCGAGTTCTTCTACCTGATAACGCAGCAGCTGACAGCGAGCCTGCTGCTCGTCACCATTTTCACGAGCTGCTTTCAGGCGACGACTGGCCTGCTGCCACTGGCGATAGATCTGTGTGAGCTGTTCGACCTTATCGCTGTGGCCGGCAAAGTCATCCAGAAGGCGCAGGTGTGTTTCCTCGCGCATCAGGGTCTGGTGGGCATGCTGGCCATGGATATCGATCAGGTGTTCGCTCAGTGCCTTGAGATCGGCAAGCGTGGCCGGCACGCCGTTGATCCAGGCCCTGGAGCGGCCATTGGCAGTGACCGAGCGGCGCAGCAGGCATTCCGTGTCGTCCAGATCGCGCTCGGCAAGCCAGGCACGCGCATCCGGCAGCCCTTCGATATCAAAGCGTACGGCCAGGTCGGCTCGTGATGCGCCATGGCGTACGCTGCCGGCATCGGCTCTTTCTCCCAGGCAAAGCGACAGGGCATCCAGAAGAATGGACTTGCCGGCCCCGGTTTCGCCGGTAATGGCCGTCATGCCATCCCGGAAATCCAGTTCCAGATGTTCAACGATGGCGTAGTTACTGATGGATAGCTGAGACAGCATGGCCACTCCCGTGTGCGTTGGCGCAGATGACTGGGTTTGTGGATTAGGGACTGATTTTATATACAGTGAGTGTGTTTTTATACAGCGGCTCTGATCGAGCTTCAATACCCCGAATTGGTAATTTCATCGTCCCTACGCCTTGAGATCGCGACCCGGATCCCCCATCTGGGTAAACAGTTTTCAGCATCAATGTCGCTCTACAGGATGACGCACTGACAGTCGGTTGCGTACTGCCCGCGCACAATGAGCGGCACAACTTGAAAGGCAGACACAGCGAGTCAGGAGTGGGGTATGACCAACAAGCCGCATAATCCGAAGGATGAAGAGCTCGAGCGCGCCGAGCGCGAGGGCGAGCCGCAACCGTTTGACGCCGATAACACGAATACCCTCGAGGATATCGAAGGTGTACTGCAGGCAGACGATGAGGAAACGCTGAGCCCGAGCGACCAGGAAGCCGATGTTCTGGCCGGCCGTGTCGCCGAGCTTGAACAAGAGCTGGCCGAGGCAAAGGACCAGCAGGTCCGCGCCGCGGCCGAGGCGCAAAACGCCCGCCGTCGCGCCGAGCAGGATGCCGACAAGGCGAAAAAGTTCGCGCTGGAAAAGTTCGTCAAGGAGCTGCTGCCGGTCGTGGACAGCCTTGAAAAGGGTCTTGAGAGCATGAGCGAGGATGTCAGCGAAACCCACCGTGAAGGGGTGTCGATGACGCTGAAAATGCAGCTCGATGTGCTCTCGAAGTTTGGCGTCGAGCAGATCGATCCGCACGGCGAACCCTTTGATCCCCAGTATCATGAAGCCATGACTCAGGTGGCCAATCCGGAGATGGATCCCAATACGGTCATGGAGGTCATGCAGAAGGGTTATACGCTCAACGGCCGTCTGGTACGTCCGGCCATGGTGGTGGTGAGCAAGCAGGCCTGATACCCGGCCACGGATGTTTTGTCGACAATGAGTCGTGTGGGGTCTTGAAAAGCGACGTAATGCCCACACATAGGCAGACATCCACGCAGCACTCGCTGCGCATCGAAAGCATTTTTGGTTCAGAAGATTTTTCGAGGTGACACTATGGGACGCATTATTGGTATCGACCTTGGCACAACCAACTCCTGTGTGGCTGTGCTTGATGGCGACAAGACCCGCGTAATCGAAAACGCTGAAGGCGCACGCACGACGCCTTCCATCATCGGCTATACCGATGACGGCGAAACACTGGTCGGTCAGGCGGCCAAGCGCCAGGCCGTGACCAACCCGAACAACACCCTGTATGCGGTCAAGCGTCTGATCGGCCGCAAGTTCAAGGATGACGTTGTTCAAAAGGACATCAAGATGGTGCCCTACAGCATCATCGAAGCCGACAACGGTGATGCCTGGGTCCAGGTCAACGACAACAAGATGGCGCCGCCGCAGGTCAGCGCCGAAGTCCTGAAGAAGATGAAAAAGACCGCCGAGGACTATCTCGGTGAAGAAGTGACCGAAGCGGTCATCACCGTACCGGCCTACTTCAACGACTCTCAGCGTCAGGCCACCAAGGATGCCGGTCGTATCGCCGGGCTTGAAGTCAAGCGCATCATCAACGAGCCGACGGCAGCCGCGCTGGCCTACGGCATGGACAGCAAGGGTGGCGACCGTACCATCGCGGTTTATGACCTGGGCGGCGGTACCTTCGATATCTCCATCATCGAAGTGGCTGATGTCGATGGTGAAAAGCAGTTCGAAGTGCTTGCCACCAATGGTGACACCTTCCTTGGCGGCGAAGACTTTGACCTCAAGCTGATTGACTATCTTGTCCAGCAGTTCAAGGCCGATTCCGGTATCGACCTGTCGGGTGATTCGCTCGCCATGCAGCGTCTGAAGGAAGCCGCCGAGAAGGCCAAGATCGAGCTGTCCTCCGCGCAGCAGACCGAAGTCAACCTGCCCTATGTCACGGCAGACCAGACCGGTCCCAAGCACCTGGCGGTCAAGGTCACACGCGCCAAGCTCGAGTCGCTGGTCGAAGATCTGGTTCAGCGCTCGCTCGGCCCGTGCAAGACGGCCATGCAGGATGCCGGTCTCTCCAACAGCGAGATTCAGGATGTCATCCTGGTCGGTGGCCAGACGCGCATGCCGATGGTTCAGCAAAAGGTTGCCGAATTCTTTGGTCAGGACGCTCGCAAGGACGTCAACCCTGACGAAGCCGTCGCCATGGGTGCCGCGCTTCAGGGCGGCGTACTGGGCGGTGACGTCAAGGACGTGCTGCTGCTCGACGTCACGCCGCTGACGCTGGGCATCGAAACGATGGGTGGTGTCATGACGCCGCTGATCGAGAAAAACACCACGATCCCGACCAAGAAGACTCAGACCTTCTCCACGGCCGAGGACAATCAGACGGCAGTGACCATCCATGCACTGCAGGGTGAGCGCAAGCAGGCGGCACAGAACAAGTCACTGGGTCGCTTCGATCTGGCCGACATTCCGCCGGCACCGCGCGGTGTACCGCAGATCGAGGTCGCCTTCGATCTCGACGCCAACGGTATCCTGAACATCACCGCGAAGGACAAGGCGACCGGCAAGGAACAGTCGATCGTCATCAAGTCCTCCGGTGGTCTCTCCGATGAAGAGATCGATCAGATGGTGCAGGACGCCGAGGCGCATGAGGCCGAGGACAAGAAGTTCGAAGAGCTCGTGCAGCTGCGCAACCAGGCTGACGGCATGATCCACGCTTCTCGCAAGACGCTGGAAGAAGCCGGTGACAAGGCCACTGACGAAGATCGTCAGAGCATCGAGACCGCCATCTCCGAGCTCGAGGAAGCGCTCAAGACTGACGATCAGGAGCAGATCCAGCCGAAACTGGATGCCCTGACCGAAGCGTCCGGCAACCTGGCGCAGAAGATGTACGCCGAACAGGGCGAACAGGCCCAGGGCGAGCAGTCGGAAGGCGAGCAGAAGAGCGGCGATGATGTGGTCGATGCGGACTACGAAGAAGTCAACGACGACCAGAAAAAGCAGTAAGGCTTTTAACGCCTGATCTGTCCAACGCGGGGGCCTTGCTCCCGCGTTGTTTTTGCAGGTGTCAGACTTCGGAGGATCCGTTACACCATGTCCAAGCGCGACTATTATGAGGTCCTCGGCGTCGAGCGCGGCGCCGACGACAAGGAAATAAAGAAGGCCTATCGCCGGCTGGCACAGAAATATCATCCTGATCGCAATCCGGACGATGAGACTGCCGCCGAAAAGTTTCGCGAGGTCTCTGACGCCTATGAAGTCCTGGCCGACAGCGAAAAGCGGGCCGCCTACGACCAGTTCGGCCATGCCGGCGTTGATGGTCAGGGCGGTGGCTTTGGTGGCGGCGGCTTCGGCGGTGCCGGTGGCGCAGGTGGCTTCAGCGATATCTTCGGCGATGTCTTTGGTGACATCTTCGGCGGCGCCGGCGGGCGTCGTGGTCCGGGTGGTGCCGCTCGCGGCAGTGACCTGCGCTACAACCTGGAGATCGACCTGGAAGAGGCCGTTGCCGGCACGACCGTCGATATTCGCGTACCGCGTCTTGTAGAGTGCGATCGCTGTCACGGGGACTGCGCCGAGCCCGGTACCAGCAAGCGCACCTGTTCGACCTGTAACGGCATGGGCCAGGTTCGCATGCAGCAGGGCTTCTTTGCCGTGCAGCAGCCCTGCCCGACCTGTCATGGTCAGGGGCAAAGCGTTGATACGCCGTGCCGCAAGTGCCATGGCGAAGGCCGCATTCAGGAAACGCGCACCCTGTCGGTCAAGATCCCGGCCGGCGTGGATACCGGCGACCGCATTCGCCTTAACGGTGAAGGTGAAGCCGGCGTCAACGGTGGCCCCGCAGGCGATCTGTATGTCCAGGTGGCCATCAAGACCCACGCCATTTTCGAGCGTGACGGGCGCGATCTCTACTGTGAAGTGCCCATCAACTTCGTGGATGCCACACTCGGTGGTGAGCTGGAAGTGCCAACGCTTGAAGGCCGCGTCAAGCTGCGCATTCCGCCCGAGACCCAGACCGGCAAGCTCTTCCGGCTGCGCGGCAAGGGCGTCAAGCCGGTACGCGGCGGCGCGCCGGGCGATCTGATGTGCAAGGTAGTGCTGGAAACGCCCATCAATCTCGACGAAGAGCAAAAGCAGCTGCTGCGCCAGTTCCAGGAAAGCCTGGACGGCACGGACACGCGTCATTCGCCGCGTAAAAGCCGCTGGTTTGACGGCGTGAAAAAGTTTTTCGATGACATGCGTCCGTAAGCGCTCGCATCGATATCAGGACCCTGCCAACCGGCAGGGTTTTTTTATGGCCACACGCAGGGGGAGGCGTAGTGAGGAGACATCAGCTACGCTTGCCACAGGTTTTCACGACAGGGAGAGCATCATGGCAGTCATGTATGAAACCACGGTCAACGTTTCCGGCGGGCGCAAGGGACACGCCAGAAGTGATGACGGCATTCTCGATGTCGATCTTGCCATGCCGGGCAGCGGTACTGATGCAACCAATCCGGAGCAGCTCTTTGCGGCCGGCTATGCCGCCTGTTTTGCCAGCGCCGCCATGGGTGTGGCGCGCCAGCAGGGGCACAAGCTTGATGATATTCCGGTCGCGGCTCACGTCGCGCTGGACTCTGAAAATCATGACTACAATCTGACGGTCAAGCTGACGGCAGAGGTTGCCCTGCCTCAGGACGAGGCGGAAAAGCTGATCGCACAGGCCCACGAGATGTGCCCCTACTCCAAGGCCACACGCGGCAATATTCAGGTCGATATCGAAGTGAAGGGCCACTGACATAACCCGGTGAGCCTTGCCAACAACGCACCGCAGCTCTGATAGACTGCGGTGCGTTTTTTTATACAGGTCACGGGGTCATATCGATGGTGTCAACGAAGGCAGTTTGCCGATCAAGAGGATGGCGATTTCTGATGCTGGTGTGTCTGCTCGGACTGGCCGGATGCGCCGGCAGCCAGCTGTCCGATACGCCCGGGGCGACCTCGTCAGGCAAGGCCTCCTATTACAGCGATCAGCATCAGGGCGCGCGAACCGCCAGCGGTGAGCGCTATGACAGAAGTGCCATGACGGCAGCCCACCGGACACTGGCCTTCGGCACCCGGGTGCGGGTGACCAACCTGAACAATCAGCGTCAGGCCGTTGTGCGCATCAACGATCGGGGCCCCTTTACTGGCGGTCGCGTGATCGATCTCTCCCGCGCCGCGGCCGAGCGGATCGGCATGATCCGCAGCGGCGTGGTACCGGTCAGGCTGGAAGTGTTGAAATAAGCCGGGGCCTTTGGATGTCGCGCATCAAAGGGCGGTTTCGACCACCAGCAGCGGTGTGCCTCTTGAACAGGTTTCGATCCGTCCTTCGACCTGATAGACCTCCCGCAGGAGTTCTGCCGTGACCACCGCCCGCGTCGGGCCACACGCCTTCAGGGCACCCCCGGCCAGCACGATGGCCTGATCGGAAAAGCGCAGGGCGTGCCCCAGATCATGCAGGGCCACGATGATCAGCATCTGGCGCTGTTCGGCCAGCCGGCGAAGCACGCTCAAAAGGCCGATCTGGCGATGCAGGTCGAGTGCAGAGGTCGGCTCATCGAGCAGCAGGATGTCCGGCGCCTGTACCAGCGCCTGGGCGGCGCTGACCAGCTGACGCTGGCCACCGCTGAGATCGCCGATATCGCGCTGCGCCAGATGCTGCAGGTTCAACTCATCGAGTGCCGCATCCACCTGGGCGAGATCCTCGGGCTGCACCTTGAGGCGCCGGCCCTGCATGCGCGCCAGCAGCACGCTTTCATAGACGCTTAACACCGCATCAATGCGGGTTTCCTGCGGCATGTAGGCCACCGGGCGCTCGGCGTGTGTCCCGGCAATTCGAACGTGTCCTGCTCCGGACAAAAGCCCCAGGATGCGTCGAAACAGCGTTGACTTGCCCGCGGCGTTGGGGCCCAGCAGCGCCACCACCTGACCGCCCGACAGCGTCGGCGTGGTAATGCTTGAAAGCACTTCGCGCTTGCCGTAATGGGCGGTGACCTGTTCCAGCGTCAGGCTTACCATGTCGATTTCTTCTGGTTGAGAACAAGAAAGAGGAAAAATGGGATGCCCACCAGCGAGGTGATAATCCCGATGGGGATCACCGTGCCCGGGATCAGCATCTTGGAAATCACCGAGCCTACCGACAGGATCAGGGCGCCGCACAGGGCCGAAGCCGGCAAAAAGAAGCGTTGGTCCTCGCCTACCAGCATCCGCGCAATATGCGGACCCACCAGTCCGATAAAGCCGATCGTGCCGACAAAGGCCACCGATACTGACGCCAGCAGCGATACCAGCATCAACACCTGAAGCCGCAACCGTCGCGGGCGCACGCCCATGCTCTCGGCCTTGGCATCGCCCAGCCGCATGGCGGTCAGCGCCCAGCCATGGCGGGCCAGCAGCGGAATCGCAATCGCCAGCACCGTGAGCGCCACCCAGAACTTGGGCCAGGTCGCCTTGGTCAGGCTGCCCATGGTCCAGAACACCACGGCCGACAGGGCCTGCTGGCTGGCAAAGAACTGGATCAGCGCCATGAGGGCATTGAAGATAAACACCATGGCAATGCCCAGCAGGACGATGGTTTCAATCGTCACGCCCCGGCGCATGCTCAGCAGATGAATCATCAGTGCCGTCAGCATGGCGACCAGAAAGGCATTGATCGGCACGATGTAATCCACCGCGGCCGGCACGATCGAGACGCCAAAGGCCAGCGCCAGGGCGGCACCGAACCCGGCGCCGGCTGAAATGCCCAGTGTAAAGGGACTCGCCAGTGGATTGCTCAGGATGGTCTGCATCTGCGCCCCGGCAATCGACAGGCTGGCGCCGACCACGATCGCCATCAGTGCCACCGGCATGCGGATCTGCCAGACGATGACGCTGACCTGCTCGCTGACCGAGCCCGGGGTCAGCAGGGCGCTCAGCACCTGGCTCAGGTCATAGCGGGCCGGCCCCAGCGCCAGATCAACGCAAAAGCTCAGAAACAGCGCGACAAGGAGGCCGATCAGGATCAGCTGCCGGCGCAGAACCATGGCGCGATAGAAGGTGCGCCCCTGTTCGGGGGAGGTCATGGCGGCCGTTGGCTTACTCATGACCCGCCTCAAGCGATACCCAGTACCCCGGCTGATAGCTCAGTGGCAAAAAGCGCTCATGAAGCTCGCGCAGGGTGGCGTCAGGGTCCAGATCCTCGAAAAGCTCGGGGTGGAACCATTTGGCCAGCTGCTGGATGGCGACAAAGTAGTAGGGGCTGTTGTAGAACTGATGCCAGATGGCATGCACCTGGTCCTGCTTGACCGCATCGATGCCGGTCATGGCGGTGCGATGCGTCAGGGCCTCAAGCTTGCGCCGGGCCTCATTCATGTCGGTGCCCGGTCCGACACCGACCCAGGCACCGCCGGGCACATAGGCTTCCCAGTCACCGCCGGTCACCACCATCTGCTCCGGATTGGAGGCGATGATCTGTTCGGGGTTGAGGGTGCCAAAGGTGGTGGGGATGATGTCGTCGGCAATGTTCTGCCCACCGGCGATGTCGACGTATTCGCCGAAATTGTGCGGGCCAAAGCTCATGCAGCAGTCATCAGAATAGCCGCCGGCGCGATCGATGAACACGCGTGGACGTTCAGGGTTGGCCTGTTCAATCACGTCGGTGACGCGCGCCATCTGCTCGTCGGAAAACTCGATGAAGCGCTCTGCCTCATCACTCTTGTCCAGAAGCTGGCCCATCAGTCGGATCGAGGCCGAGGTGTGCTTGATGGGATCTTCACGAAAGTCGACATAAACGATAGGAATGCCCAGTGCCGCGAGCTTGTCTTCATAGCCGGCATCCTCGGTGGCCGTCCTGGCCTCGATGTTCATGAAAACCACGTCGGGTCTCAGGGCTGCTGCCTGCTCGACATCAAAGGTGCCGTCCTTGAAACCGCCAAAGGTTGGAATCTCCTTCACCTCGGGAAACTGCTCGGCATAAGCGGCATAGGTCTCGGGGTCGGCCTGGGCCAGATCCTCGCGCCAGCCCACCACACCCTCGAATGGCGTCTGTGGCTGCAGCACGCTCAGCAGATAGATCTGGCGCCCTTCACCCAGAATCATGCGTTTGACCGGCGTGTCGATCTCGACCTGGCGGCCTGCGACATCGGTGACGGTCACTTCTCGTGCCTGAGCGAGGCAGGAGAGCAGGGCAAGCGCTACAGCAGCGGTAAACAGCAGATGTCGTTTCATGATGGTTGTCATGGCCAGAGAGGGAGACACTCGTCACCAGTGCGGTACCGGAGAGCGTCATGTCGATTGATGATAAGGTTTATCATTTGCATTTTTCGGCATTATGCGAGGTTTCAAACACACCGTCGAGCGGTGCCGGATAGAAATCGCACGCCGCGGGCAAAACCGCATCCGGGCACCTGGGCGGCGCACTCGAGTCGGATACACCCCGGGGCGGCGCGGGCATAAAAAAGGGCCCCGTTCGCACACTGCGAACGGGGCCCTTCGTGATGCCACGACAGGGTGGCAGGGCGTTTGTATTACCCCGCGTCGGAGGTCTCCTCCCAGTCTCTCACCACGCCCGACAGGGTCTTGAGTCGTGCCACGGCCAGGCGGGCGACCGGGTCCAGCTCGCTGCCGTCATTGTCGGCATAGTCGATGATCTGGCGTTTCATGTCGCGGGCCCAGAACTTCTTGAGATGGCCGGCAATCTGCTCGGCCGCCGCCTCATCGCTGTCATGATGACGGTTATTGAGGCTGATCTGATTGACCATTTTGATCAGCGGCGTTATGGAATCGTTCATGGCAACCTCGTGGTCCGGGTAAGGTCATGACAACCGGCGCTCATTTGAGCGCCGGTTCCGGGGCATCGGCATCGGCCAGGTAGCGCTGCTGACGTTCGTCGAAGCGCTGGAACTGCTGTTGCCACGACGAGGGCTGCGAGACCTTCTCGACCTGCACCGCCGTCACCTTGTACTCGGGACAGTTGGTGGCCCAGTCGGAGTTGTCGGTCGTGATCACGTTGGCACCGCTGCCCGGATGGTGGAAGGTGGTGTAGACCACGCCCGGCGCCATGCGATCGCTGACCAGACAGCGCAGCACCGTATGACCCACCCGGCTGCGAATGCCGAGCCAGTCACCGTCACGCAGGCCGCGATCCTCGGCATCTGCCGGGTGGATCTCCAGCACGTCTTCCGAATGCCAGCTGCTGTTGGCGGTACGTCGTGTCTGCGCGCCAACATTGTACTGGCTGAGAATGCGTCCGGTGGTCAAAAGCAGCGGATAGCGTGCGTTGACCTTTTCTTCGGTGGCCACGTACTCGGTGATGGCAAAGTGCCCCTTGCCGATCGGGAAGTCCACGCCATGCATGGTGGGTGTGCCGAGCGGGTAATCGTCATTGCAGGGCCACTGAATGCTGCCGAGCTGTTCGAGCTTGTCGTAGCTCACCCCGGTAAAGGTCGGCGTCAGACTGGCCACCTCGTCCATGATTTCGGAAGGATGGCTGTAGTTCATGGGATAACCCAGTGCGTTGGCAAGATCCTGCGTGACCTCCCAGTCCTCCTTGCCGGCCACCGGCGGCATGACCCGGCGCACGCGGTTGATACGCCGTTCGGCGTTGGTGAAGGTACCGTTCTTCTCGAGGAAGGTGGCGCCCGGCAACAGCACATGGGCGTATTTCGCCGTCTCGTTGAGGAAGATGTCCTGCACGATCAGACAGTCCAGCGCCGACAGCGCCGATTCGACGTGCTGCGTATTGGGGTCGGACTGCGCGATGTCCTCGCCCTGCACATAGAGCGCCTTGAAGGTGCCGTTGATGGCAGCGTCGAACATGTTGGGAATACGCAGACCCGGCTCGTCGTCGAGTTTGGCGTTCCACACGGTTTCAAAACGCTGGCGGATCTCGGGGTCGGAGACATGCTGGTACCCCGGCAGCTCGTGCGGGAACGAGCCCATGTCGCAGGAGCCCTGCACGTTGTTCTGTCCGCGCAGCGGGTTGACCCCGACGCCTTCACGACCGATGTTGCCGGTCGCCATCGCCAGGTTGGCGATCGCCATGACCGTGGTCGAGCCCTGGCTGTGCTCGGTGACGCCCAGCCCGTAATAGATCGCGCCGTTGCCGGCACTGGCATAGGCGCGCGCGGCATCGCGAACCGCCTGAGCAGGCACGCCGGTCTCGGCTTCCACGGCTTCCGGCGCGTGGCGCGCATCGGAGATGAACGCGCGCCAGCGCTGATAGCCCTCGGTGTCACAGCGCCGGGCGATGAAGTCGGTGTCCTCGAGCCCTTCTGTGACCACCACATGGCCCAGCGCGTTGACCAGCGCCACGTTGGTACCGGGCTTGAGCGCCAGGTGCAGGCCCTTGCCGCCGTGAGGCGTGCTGAGCAGGTCGATGCGGCGCGGGTCGGCAACGATCAGCGTGGCGCCCTGGCGCAGCCGGCGCTTCATCTGGGAGGCAAACACCGGGTGGGCATCGGTGGGGTTGGCACCGATCACCAGAATGGTGTCCGCCTTCATGACCGAGTCAAACGTCTGGGTGCCGGCGGACTCGCCCAGCGTGGTCTTGAGACCGTAGCCGGTGGGCGAATGACAGACGCGGGCGCAGGTGTCGGTATTGTTGTTGCCGAACGCCGCGCGGACCAGTTTCTGGACTAGGTAGGTCTCTTCGTTGGTGCAGCGCGACGAGGTAATGCCGCCAACGCTGTCACGACCGTACTGCGTCTGAATTTCCCTGAGGCGCCGTGCGGCAAAGCTGATGGCTTCTTCCCAGGAGACGGCACGCCAGGGCTGGTCGATCGAGTCGCGAATCATCGGCTCGCGAATGCGATCCTTGTGGGTGGCGTAGCCAAAGGCGAAGCGGCCCTTGACGCAGGAGTGGCCGTGGTTGGCGTCACCGCCCTTGTACGGCACCATGCGCACCAGCTTGTCGCCCTTCATCTGTGCCTCGAACGAGCAGCCCACGCCGCAGTAGGCGCAGGTGGTCACCACGCTGTGCTCGGGTACGCCCTCCTCGATGACGCTTTTCTCCATCAGCGTCGATGTCGGGCAGGCCTGTACGCAGGCGCCGCAGGAGACGCACTCCGAATCCATGAACGGCTCGTTCTGGCTGGCGGCCACTTTCGAATCAAAACCGCGGCCCTCGATGGTCAGGGCAAAGGTGCCCTGCACCTCGTTGCAGGCGCGCACGCAGCGTGAGCAGACGATGCACTTGCTGGGGTCAAAGCTGAAGTAGGGGTTGGAGTCGTCGACCTCGGCGTCGAGATGGTTGGCGCCATCGAAGCCGTAGCGCACCTCGCGAAGCCCCACGACGCCGGCCATGTCCTGCAGCTCGCAATCCCCGTTGGCCGGACAGGTCAGACAGTCCAGCGGGTGGTCGGAGATGTAGAGCTCCATGATGTTGCGACGCAGCTTCGCGATTTTGGCGTTCTGCGTGGTGACGGCCATGCCCTCAACCACCGGCGTGGTGCACGAGGCCGGCATGCCGCGACGGCCTTCGATTTCCACCGCGCAGAGTCGGCAGGACCCGAACGCCTCGAGATTGTCCGAGGCGCACAGTCGGGGAATCGTGATGCCGGCCAGTGCTGCGGCACGCATCACCGAGGTGCCCTCCGGCACGCGAATCGCGGTGCCGTCGATGGTCAGCTCGACCGGTGTTTCGGACACGCGCGCCGGCGTACCCATGTCGCGGTCAAAAAAGGCCGGGTTGAAGGTGTTCTGGTACTCACCGACGCCGCCCAGTCCTGCATTGAACTGTTGGGCATTCGGTTGTTGGGGATTGGCTTTTTCGGTTTTGGGATCAAAATGGTTCAGCATGTCGTACCTCCCGCCGTTGCGGCCTGTCGAGGTGTCAGATCATCGGGAAAATGCTGCATGACGCTCTGGACCGGGAACGGCGCCATGCCGCCCATGGCGCACAGGGAGCCATCGACCATGGTCTCGCAGAGCTCGGTGAGCAACACGAGGTTCTTGTCAGCCGACTCGCCGGCGCGGATGCGATCGATCACCTCCACGCCGCGCACCGCGCCGATCCGGCACGGCGTGCACTTGCCGCAGGATTCAACGCTGCAGAACTCCATGGCAAAGCGGGCCTGATCGCCCATGTCGACGCTGTCGTCGAACATCACCACGCCGCCGTGCCCCACGACGCCACCGAAGGCGGCAAAGCCTTCGTAGTCGATCGGATTGTCCCACTGGCTTTGTGGCAGGTAGGCGCCCAGCGGGCCACCGACCTGGACGGCCTTGAGCGGGCGCCCGCTCAGGGTGCCGCCGCCAAAGCCTTCCATCAGCTCACTCAGGCTGGTGCCAAAGGCCAGCTCGACCAGCCCGCCGCGCTTGACGTTGCCGGCCAGCTGGATGGCCAGCGTTCCGCGCGAGCGTCCCAGCCCGTAGTCGGCGTAAGCCTGGCCGCCCTGGTCGAGAATGAAGGGCACGGCCGCCAGCGACAGCACGTTGTTGACCACGGTGGGCCGGCCGAACAGCCCCTCGATGGCGGGCAGCGGCGGCTTGGCACGCACCAGCCCGCGCTTGCCTTCAAGACTCTCCAGCAATGAGGTCTCCTCGCCACAGATATAGGCACCGGCGCCGAGGCGGACCTCCAGATGAAAGGTGCGACCGCTGCCCAGAATGTTGTCGCCGAGATAGCCGGCGGCCACGGCGCGCTCGATCGCCTCATCGAGAATGTCGTGAGCCAGCGGATATTCCGAGCGCAGATAGATGTAGCCCTGATCGGCGCCCGTGGCGAGACCGGCAATGGTCATGCCCTCGATCAGCATGTAGGGGTCGCACTCCATCACCAGACGGTCGGCAAAGGTACCGGAGTCGCCCTCATCGGCATTGCAGACTACGTACTTCTCTCCCGGCGGCTGGTCGTGCACGGTCTGCCACTTGATGCCGGTCGGGAAGGCCGCTCCGCCGCGACCGCGCAGCCCCGAGGTCTTGACCTCGTCGACAACGGCCTGGCTGTCCAGCGACAAGGCCTTTTTCAGGCCTTCAAAGCCGCGCAGCGCGGTGTAGTCCTCAAGCGATACGGGATCGGTGATGCCGATGCGCGAAAAGGTCAGGCGCTGCTGGCGCTTGAGATACTTGATCTCTTCGGTCAGCCCCAGTGACAGCGCGTGGTCCTGGCGACCCTCGAACAGTCCGGCCTCGATCAGGGCATCGACATCGCCCGGCGTGACCGGGCCATAGGCGACGCGCCCCTCGGGGGTGTCGACCTCGATCAGCGGCTCCAGATAGAACAGTCCGCGGGAGCCGTTGCGTACCAGGTTGAGCGCCACGTCGCGTGCACGGGCGCCGCGCTCGATGCGGGCCGCGACCCGGTCGGCACCCAGTGCCCGGGCGGTGGTGTCACGCGGGACATACAGGGTAATGGCCATCACTTCACCTCCACGACGGTCGCCGACAGCTCATCGGTCAGTTGATCGAACTGCTCGGGGCTCATGCGCCCGTAAACGTCGTCATTGACGCGAACGGAGGGGCCACAGGCGCAGTTGCCCAGACAGTAGACCGGCTCGAGCGTGAACTCGTGATCCGGCGTTGTCTGGTGATAATCGATGCCCAGGGCCTTTCGCGCGTGGGCCTCGAGCTGGCGGCTGCCAACCGATTGGCATGCCTCGGCGCGACAGATCTGAATCACGCTGCGCCCCGGGGGGTGGGTGCGAAAGTGATGGTAGAAGCTGATGATGCCGTGAACTTCGGCGCGGGTATGACGCAACGCTTCGGCGATCATGGGCACTGCGGCATCAGGGATGAAGCCGAAGCGGTCCTGAATGGCGTGCAGTGTCGGTAGCATGGCGCCCGGCATCCTGCTGTGGGCGTCGATCACTGCCTGCAGTTGCGCCGGCGTCCAGGCGTCGGCGACGGGGGAATGGGTCTGTGACATGGCCGGATCTCATCAGGTCGGAGGATTGAAGCGACAGCGCTCATCCGATCGTCTTATAGGAATCGTTGTTCATAACTGCTTTAAGTCAGGGTCACCTTCGGGACCAAACTAGCACTCTCGATACGGCGGCAAAATATGAACGAAAATGCTTAGCAAAAAGTTGAACATCGTCCCGACATGGCGCTTTTATCGCGATGATGGCGAGCTGCTTGATCCGGTGCTGTTCGTGCTGCTGGGTGGTCTGCGAGAAACCGGCAAGCTGACCCATGCCGCCAGCAGGGCGAACATTTCCTATCGCCACGCCTGGAATCTGCTTAATCGGGCCGAGGCCTTTTTCGGCATGGCGCTGGTGGAAATGCGCCGCGGGCATGGCACGCGGCTGTCACCGCTGGGGGAGAAACTGTTGTGGGCGGAGCAGCGGGTGCGGGCGCGACTGGGTCCTCAGATCGACAGCATGGCCTCCGAGCTCAACCACCAGCTGCAGCAGCTGCTGGACGGCGCGCACCCCGTGCTGCGTCTGCACGCCAGTCATGGCTATGCCGTGGCGCTTCTGCCGGATTTTCCGGGCGAGCTGGACCTGCGCTACTGCTCCTCCGTGGAGGCGCTCGAGGCGCTGCGTCGCGACGAGTGCGATCTGGCCAGCCTTCATCTGCCGGTGCAGACGCAGCTGGCCGAGCAGGTCATGGCGGTCTATCGCCCGTATCTGTCAGGACAGAATCTGAACGTCATCCGCTTCGTGACCCGTCGGCAGGGGTTGATGCTGCGTCACGAGGATCGCGACCGAATTCGCGCCATGAAGGATCTCGCACGCGGTGATATTCGATTCATCCCGCGCAACGAGCGCTCCGGCACCCGCATGCTGTTCGATCTGTTGCTGGCAGAGCATGGGATTAACGAGACCGATATTCCCGATGCGCGCCACGAGGAGTTTACGCATACGGCGGTGGCGGCTTATGTGGCAGCAGGGATGGCGGATGCCGGTTTCGGGGTGGAGGCAGCCGCCACGCAGTTCGGGCTGGATTTTGTCCCGCTGGCGACCGAGCACTACCTGCTGGTCTGCCAGGCCGAGCGCCTGGCCCAGGAGAACATGCAGGCGCTGCTGACCTATATGGCGTCAAAGGGCTTTCTGGCTGAAGTGGCCGCGCTGAATGGCTACGCTCCGGATCACTGTGGTGAAGTGACGACCTTTGAGGCGCTGCTGGCGGAAAACGCAGGGAGTGTCTGAAGGCCACTGTTGGCAGCCGTCACTGGCATACGCCAGCTCATGAGCCGGCGGCCGGGTCGTCAGGCACCTCGAAACATCCCAGCAGCGAGCGCTGCAGCCAGCTGAAGTTGTCATCGCTGACCATCAGATAGCGCTGCGGCGCAATGCGGGTTAGCCCTTCAAAATTGTCCAGCCGCCAGCCCTCGTCGCTGGGCAGGCGGGCGATGGTATTGCCGGGGATCACGCTGTTGTGTGGCCCGTCGGTGATACGGGCGCGGCGCAGCGAGATGATCAGGGGGCGACCGACCTTGAAGTCGCGCTCCAGCATCAAAAGATCCTCCCCCAGTGGGGCCATCGCCGTCAGCCCGCTGTCATTGCCAGTGCGCTGCCAGCGCCACTGGTGGCCGTCGAGATCGAACAGGCGGCTTTCATTGTCGGCCATCCCCTCTGATGCAAATTCCAGGCCGGCGATGATGCCGTGGGCGGGATGGTTGACCAGCGCTTCCAGGCTTCCATTGTATTGGGCACCTTCCAGCGCCGAAGGTACGATGGCCTCGCCCAGCGGCGCGCCCTCAGGCGTGAAGCGCTGCAGCCGGTGGCGGCGCTCAAAACCGATCAGAAGCTCCGGCTCTCCGTTGTCACCCTCGATCAGCACCATCGATTCACTGTCGGCCCAGGGCATCTCGAGCGGCTCTTCTTCCTGATCCTGCAGGGGCGTCGAGTCGAGCAGCTCAAGGCGACTCAGCTGCTGGCGGTCATCGAAATGGGGGCGGGCGCGATAGAGCCGGGCGCGATCGGAAAGCAGGTATAACAGGTTGCCCTGCGGGTCATACGCCAGCTCCGACAGGCCGCCCAGCGGCTGACCGTCGGGCATGCGGTCCGGCAGCTCCAGCATGCCGCACCACTCGAGCTGCTCGGGTCTTGACCCGCCCGGCGGGCCGCCCGGGTCGATGACGCCGGCTCGGGTACAGCCGGGCAGCATCGCCAGCCACAGACCCAGCGTGACTGCAGAAAGAAAGTAGTGAGCGCGTCTGTCCGCCATGAGGCCGTCCGGTTGCGTATTGTGATGGGTTATAGTGGCAGATATGCGCGTGGGCAAACGATGAACATGAAACGAACAGGGGGATGTGTGACACGAATTGCCATCATGGGCGCTGCAGGGCGTATGGGCAAAATGCTGATCGAGGCGGTCAGCGGTGATGACACGGCTCGATTGACCGGTGCCGTGGTGCGCCCGGACAGCTCGTTGAAAGGGGCCGATGCCGGTGAACTGGCCGGTCAGGGACGTCTGGGCGTGGTGCTTGCCGGCAGTCTCGAGGAGATCGCCGATGATTTTGATGTCCTGATCGATTTCACCACGCCGGCTCTGACGCTCGACAATCTGGCCTTCTGCGCCGAACACGACAAGCGCCTCGTGATCGGGACAACCGGGTTCAATGACGAGCAGTTGAAAACGCTTGAAGGCTACGCCTCAAAAGTGGCGTTCGTGTTTGCCGCCAACATGAGTACCGGCGTCAATCTCTCGCTCAATCTGCTCGCCACGGCGGCGCGGGCGCTGGGCGATGCCGGCTTTGATATCGAGATCATCGAGGCCCATCACCGCCACAAGGTCGATGCGCCCTCGGGCACGGCCCTGATGATGGGGCGTGCCGTAGCGCAGCCGCTGGGGCGTGATCTGAAGGCCGATGGCGTCTATCAGCGCGTCGGCCAGATCGGGCCCCGCAGTGCACGCGAGATCGGCTTTTCCACCGTGCGCGGCGGCGATATCGTGGGCGAGCACACCGTGCTGTTTGCCGCCGAAGGTGAGCGGATCGAGATCACCCACAAGGCCTCCAGCCGGCTGACGTTTGGTCGCGGTGCGGTACGGGCGGCGCACTGGCTTATGGATCAGCAGACAGGTCATTACGACATGCAGGATGTGCTGGGACTCAAGCAGTCCCGGCCTGACACTGCAGGGCAGTGATCATTGCGTGATGGCATGCGGGGATGAAATCCGATATTATCGGCACAATTTGGCCGGGTCGAACCCGCAGACCATGGCGATAATAAAAGCGGGATGAAACCCTTCAGGGTTTCGTCCCGCTTTTTTGCAGCCCGGGGTCGCGCTTTACCGTCAGGCGCGCAGGAAGGGCATGGTCGACGGGGTCGGCAAACGGCCGGTTTTGCGGTCAGCGTTGTGGCATGTCGCTTTCGCTGACAGTCTCTTTTGCCCTGTGGAGGACGTTGCATTGATCAAACCCGCGATTCTGGCGCTCGAGGATGGCAGCGTATTTCACGGCGTCTCCATCGGCGCCGACGGAGAAACCAGTGGCGAGGTGGTCTTTAATACGGCCATGACGGGCTATCAGGAGATCCTGACCGACCCTTCCTACTCTCGCCAGATTGTCACGCTCACCTATCCCCATATCGGCAACACCGGCATCAATGAAGAGGATGTCGAATCCCACCGCATTCATGCCGCCGGTCTCGTCATTCGCGACCTCCCTCGTCTGGTCAGCAATTTCCGCAGCGTGCGGGCACTGGACGACTATCTCGCCGCCCACGGCATTCTGGGCATTGCCGATATCGATACCCGCCGTCTGACGCGTCTGCTGCGTGACAAGGGCGCGCAAAACGGTGCCATTATTGCCGGCGCCGATGCCCAGGGCGAAGAGGCGGTGGCACGCGCGCTGGCGGCGGCCAACGCTTTTCCGGGACTCAAGGGCATGGATCTGGCCCGCGAGGCCGGCACTCGCGAGATTCATGAATGGCATGATGGTGAATGGCAGCTGAGCAAGGGCTACGCCGATTTTCGCCAGCGCGAGCGCCCCTGGCATGTGGTGGCCTATGACTTTGGCACCAAGCACAACATCTTTCGCATGCTGACCAGCCGGGGGTGTCGTCTGACCGTGGTACCGCCCCAGACACCGGCCAGCGAGGTGCTGGCGATGAATCCCGACGGTGTTTTCCTGGCCAATGGCCCCGGCGACCCGGAGCCCTGTGATTATGCCATCCGGGCCATTCAGGAGATTCTGGCGACCAATACGCCGGTCTTTGGCATCTGCCTGGGGCATCAGCTGCTGGCGCTGGCCAGCGGTGCCACAACCGTCAAGATGAAGCAGGGCCACCATGGTGCCAATCATCCGGTGCTGGATATCGATGGCGGCCATGTCATGATTACCAGTCAGAACCACGGCTTTGCCGTTGACGAGGCGTCACTGCCGGCCAACGTGCGCGCCACCCATCGGTCGCTGTTTGATCACACCCTCCAGGGGATCGAGCTGACCGATACACCGGCATTCAGTTTTCAGGGACATCCGGAAGCCAGTCCCGGGCCACATGACGTTTCCCCGCTGTTTGATCGCTTCGTGGCCATGATGGAACGCCGCCGTCAGGCGGCCTGATCCGGCTCCGACGGCGGCGTACGCCGCCGTTCGGGCCGCCATCGCATTCGACTTGTTCGCATCCCATTTTTCGACGCAGTGAAATCGTCATGCCAAAACGTACCGACCTGAAAAGCATTCTGATCATTGGCGCAGGCCCCATCGTTATCGGCCAGGCCTGTGAGTTCGACTATTCCGGCGCCCAGGCCTGCAAGGCGCTGCGCGAGGAGGGGTACCGGGTCATTCTGGTCAACTCCAACCCGGCCACCATCATGACTGACCCGGTCATGGCGGATGCCACCTATATCGAGCCGGTGACCTGGGAGACGGTGGCGCGCATCATCGAGCGTGAACGCCCCGATGCGGTGCTGCCGACCATGGGCGGTCAGACAGCACTCAACTGCGCCCTCGAGCTGGACCGCCGCGGCATTCTTGATGAGTTTGGCGTGGAGCTGATCGGCGCCAATGCCCAGACGATCGAAAAGGCCGAGGATCGCGACCTCTTTGACAAGGCGATGAAAAATATCGGCCTTGAGTGCCCGAAGGCCAAGGTTGCACATGCGATGGAGGAAGCCTGGGAGATTCAGGCCGAGCTGGGCTTTCCCTGCATCATTCGTCCGTCCTACACCATGGGCGGCTCCGGTGGCGGCGTGGCCTATAACCGGGAAGAGTTTGAAGAGATCTGCCATCGCGGTTTCGAGCTCTCCTCCAACCATGAGCTGCTGATCGATGAGTCGCTGCTGGGCTGGAAAGAGTACGAGATGGAGGTCGTGCGCGACAAAAGCGATAACTGCATCATTGTCTGCGCGATCGAGAACTTCGATCCGATGGGCGTGCACACCGGCGACTCCATTACCGTGGCGCCGGCCCAGACGCTGACCGACAAGGAATACCAGATCATGCGCAACGCATCGCTTGCGGTGCTGCGCGAGATCGGTGTGGAAACAGGTGGTTCCAACGTGCAGTTCGGCGTTGATCCGGAGACCGGGCGCATGGTGGTCATCGAGATGAACCCGCGCGTGTCGCGTTCGTCGGCGTTGGCGTCCAAGGCAACCGGCTTCCCGATCGCCAAGGTCGCCGCCAAGCTGGCGGTGGGCTATACGCTTGATGAGCTGCAAAACGAGATTACCGGCGGCGCCACGCCCGCCTCGTTCGAGCCGGCCATCGACTACGTGGTTACCAAGATTCCGCGTTTTACCTTCGAGAAGTTTCCCCAGGCCAACGACCGTCTGACCACTCAGATGAAGTCGGTGGGCGAGGTCATGGCCATCGGGCGCACCTTCCAGGAGTCGCTGCAAAAGGCGCTGCGTGGTCTTGAGATCGGTGTCGACGGGCTGGATCCGAAGCTTGCGAATTTTGACGAGACGTCACGTCAGCTGATGCAGGGCGAGCTGCAGCGCCCGGGCGCCGATCGTATCTTCTATGTGGCCGATGCCTTCCGGGCGGGGCTGTCGCTGGATGAAGTGTTCAACTTCACCAAAATCGATCGCTGGTTCCTGATCCAGATTCAGGAGCTGATGGTTCTGGAAGGCCAGATCGCCAAGACCTCTTTGAAGGAGCTCAGTCGCAAGCAGGTCTATTTCTACAAGCGTCGCGGCTTTGGCGATGCGCGCCTGGCCCGCCTCATCGGCGTCAGCGAAAAGGCCTTCCGTGAGCATCGTCAGGCGATGGATGTGCGACCGGTCTTCAAGCGGGTCGATACCTGCGCGGCCGAGTTTGCAACGTCCACGGCCTACATGTACTCCACCTATGAAGAGGAGTGCGAGGCCAACCCCAGCGATCGACAAAAGATCATGGTACTGGGCGGCGGCCCCAACCGGATCGGTCAGGGCATCGAGTTTGACTACTGCTGCGTCCATGCCGCACTCGCCATGCGCGAGGATGGCTATGAGACCATCATGGTCAACTGCAACCCGGAAACCGTGTCGACCGACTATGACACCTCCGATCGTCTCTACTTCGAGCCGGTCACGCTGGAAGATGTGCTGGCGATCGTTGAAACGGAAAGGCCGGTCGGCGTGATCGTGCAGTTCGGTGGTCAGACGCCGCTGAAGCTGGCACGTGATCTGGAAGCGGCAGGCGTGCCCATTATCGGCACCTCCCCGGATGCGATCGATCGCGCCGAGGATCGTGAGCGCTTTCAGCAGATGATCGACAAGCTCGGCCTCAAGCAGCCCAACAACGCGACGGCGCGCAGCTTTGAAGACGCCTTCGTCAAGGCGGCAAAGATTGGCTATCCGCTGGTCGTACGTCCCTCCTATGTGCTGGGTGGGCGCGCCATGGAGATTGTCTATTCGGCCGACGAGCTCGAGAATTATATGACCCATGCGGTCAAGGTCTCCAACGACTCGCCGGTCCTGCTGGATCACTTCCTCAATGCCGCCATCGAGGTGGATATCGATGCCATCAGCGACGGCAAGGATGTCGTGATCGGCGGCATCATGCAGCACATCGAGCAGGCTGGCGTCCACTCCGGTGACTCGGCCTGCTCGCTGCCGCCCTATTCGTTGCCGAGTGAAGTGCAGGATCGCATGCGTGATCAGGTGCAGCGCATGGCGCTGGAACTCAATGTTGTGGGCCTGATGAACGTGCAGCTGGCCTGGCAGGATAACGAGGTCTATGTCATCGAGGTCAATCCGCGCGCCTCGCGTACCGTGCCGTTTGTCTCCAAGTGCATCGGGCGCTCGCTGGCACAGCTGGCGGCTCGCGTCATGGCCGGCAAGACGCTGGTAGAGCTTGAGTTTACCCGTGAGCACATTCCGGATTTCTATAGCGTCAAGGAAGCGGTCTTCCCGTTCAACAAGTTCCCGGGGGTGGATCCGATCCTGACGCCGGAGATGAAGTCGACTGGTGAGGTCATGGGTACCGGAACCACCTTTGCCGAAGCCTTCTACAAGGCGCAGCTGGGTGCAGGGGAGGCCATCCCAGCGCTCAGCGGCGATCGCCGGGCATTTTTGTCCGTACGTGACCCGGATAAGGAAGGCGTTATTGAGGTAGCGCGTTCTCTGTTAACATTAGGCTTTACGTTGATCGCCACGCACGGTACGGCACAGGCACTCGATGCTGCCGGTCTGCCGGTCGAGCCGGTCAACAAGGTGTTTGAAGGCCGCCCCCATATTGTCGACATGATCAAAAACGATGAGGTTGCCTACATTGTTAATACGACCGAGGGGCGGCAGGCCATTAACGATTCTTCCATGATTCGCCGTTCGGCGCTGTCACACAAGGTTCCCTATGCCACGACACTGGCCGGGGCCCGTGCTGTGTGCATGGCGCTTGAGTATGGTAACGAGATTACCGTGCGGCGACTTCAGGAACTCCATACGAGTGTAACGGCATGACCAGGGTTCCGATGACGGTGCAGGGCGAACAGGCCCTGCGTGAAGAGCTCAACCAGCTCAAGAGTGTTGATCGTCCGCGTGTGATCGCGGACATTTCCGAGGCGCGCGAACACGGCGATCTCAAGGAGAACGCCGAGTATCACGCCGCGCGTGAGCAGCAGGGGTTTATCGAAGGGCGCATTCAGGAAATCGAATCGCGCCTGTCCAATGCTCAGGTCATTGATGTCACCAAGATGCCGCATACCGGCAAGGTCATCTTTGGTACCACGGTCAGGCTTTTAAACCTCGATACTGACGAGGAGGTGGCCTACCGCATCGTCGGTGAGGATGAGGCCAGCATCAAGGACGGCAAGATTTCGGTCAATTCCCCCATCGCCCGTGCGCTGGTAGGCAAGGCCGAAGGCGATGTGGTCAATGTGCGCACGCCCGGCGGCGACGTTGAGTATGAAATCGACAGCGTCGAGCATGTCGGCTGATTCAGGCCATGTGATCTGCGCCACGAAAAAAGCCCCCGACACTGTCGGGGGCTTTTGCATGGTGCTCACCTGTCGCAGGCAGGTACTGCGTGGCGATTACTGCGTATAGCGTGCCACGTTGGAGAGTCTGGGGTCTGCCTTCGGGTTGTGGCGATAAAGCAGGGCAGTCTTGCCGATGCTTTGTACCAGTTCGGCCCCGGATTGCTCCAGCAGGTGATTGATGATTTCGGCCCGCTCGTCGCGCTCGGCGCCGGCAATGCTGACCTTGATCAGTTCGTGGTCGGCGAGTGCACGCTCCAGCTCGCCCATGACACCCTCGGTCAGGCCCTTGTCACCGATCCGGACAACCGGATTGAGAATATGGCCGACGCTTCGCAGGGTTTTCTTTTGTGCCGCTGTAAGGCTCATGATATGTTGAAAACTCTCGATCCCTTTTCATGTGCAACCATCTTACTCCAGACAACGGCAGTGGCGCCAACGGTTGTATCGCGTTCGGTGGCCTTATCCTTTGGTCATGCTGGCGTTTGATCGCTGTAGCACTGCAATCCCTTTTTTCGGAAGTTAACGTGACACGAGCCAAAAAGCCGCCTGTCGGCAAAAAGGCTTCAGCCGATAACGGCTGGATGAAGGAACATTTTGACGATATCTGGGTAAAGCGCAGCTGGGCCGATGGCTATCGCTCCCGCGCCAGCTACAAGCTGCTTGAAATAGACGATCGCGATCGTCTGTTTGCGCCGGGCATGAGTGTGGTGGATCTTGGTGCCGCACCGGGTGGATGGAGTCAGGTCGCCATGGCGCGTGTAGGGGAGCAGGGGCAGGTGATCGCCACTGATATTCTCGACATGGATGCCATTGCAGGCGTGGATTTCATTCAGGGTGACTTTACGGAAGAGCAGACGCTGCATGCTATGCTCAAGGCGCTCGGGAATCGGCGGGTCAATGTTGTGTTATCGGACATGGCGCCCAACCTGAGTGGGCAGATGGCCATTGATCAGCCAGGCGCCATGTATCTTGTAGAGCTGGCGCTTGATATGGCTCAGCAGGTGCTGATGCCGGGTGGCGATTTCCTGACCAAAATCTTCCAGGGCGAAGGTTTTGATCAGTATCTAAAGGAAATGCGTCTCCGGTTCGATAAGGTAGTGACTCGCAAGCCCGATGCCTCGCGTCCAAGATCGCGAGAAGTATATCTGCTGGGGCGTGGTTTTCGCGCTTGAGCTTGTAATCGACAGGCCGCGCCCCAAGCTATTCGACACATACCGGGCCACGCCTGGCAGGCAGAATCACGTAGTGAGGGTGTCCCCTTGAACGACATGGCCAAGAATCTGATCCTATGGTTGATTATCGCAGCGGTTTTGCTGACGGTATTCAACAACTTCAGCGTCGATAATTCGCCGCAGGCGATGAACTACTCCCAGTTCGTCGAGCAGGTGCAAAACAACCAGATCCGTCAGGTCACCATCGATGGTTACGACATTCGTGGTGAGCGTGACGATGGTTCCAGCTTTCAGACCATCAGGCCGTCTGCCGAAGACCCGCGCCTGATGGATGATCTGCTCAGCAACAACGTTACGGTGGTAGGCAAGGAGCCCGATCAGCAAAGCATCTGGTCGCGGCTGTTGATTGCCAGCTTCCCGATATTGCTGATTCTGGGCATTTTCCTGTTTTTCATGCGCCAGATGCAGGGCGGTGGCACCGGCAAGGGCGGCCCCATGAGCTTTGGCAAGTCCAAGGCCAAGCTGCTTTCTCATGAACAGGTCAAGACGACCTTCAAGGATGTGGCCGGATGTGACGAGGCCAAGGAGGAAGTCGAAGAGCTGGTCGACTTCCTGAAGGATCCTTCCAAGTTTCAGCGTCTTGGCGGACAGATCCCACGGGGTGTGCTGCTGGTAGGCCCTCCCGGCACCGGCAAGACCCTGCTCGCAAAGGCCATCGCCGGCGAGGCGCGGGTACCTTTCTTTACCATTTCGGGGTCGGACTTCGTTGAAATGTTCGTGGGTGTCGGCGCCTCTCGAGTGCGTGACATGTTCGAGCAGGCCAAAAAGCAGGCGCCCTGCATCATCTTCATCGATGAGATCGATGCCGTGGGCCGCTCGCGTGGTTCCGGCATGGGTGGCGGTCATGATGAGCGCGAGCAGACCCTCAATCAGCTGCTGGTCGAGATGGATGGTTTTGAAGCCAATGAAGGCATCATCATCATTGCCGCGACCAACCGCCCTGACGTACTTGACCCTGCGCTGTTGCGCCCGGGCCGCTTTGACCGTCAGGTGACCGTCGGACTCCCCGACATTCGAGGCCGCGAGCATATTCTGGGCGTACACCTTCGCAAGGTGCCGCTGGCCGATGACGTCAAGCCCGAGATGATCGCACGCGGGACGCCGGGCTTTTCGGGCGCCGAGCTTGCCAACGTGGTGAACGAGGCCGCTCTTTTTGCAGCTCGCAAGAACCGTCGACTGATCGGTATGGCCGAGCTCGAAATGGCCAAGGACAAGATCATGATGGGAGCTGAAAAGCGCTCGATGGTCATGTCCGAGAAGGAAAAGCGCAATACGGCCTACCATGAAGCCGGGCATGCCATTATCGGGCTTTTGATGCCGGAGCATGATTCGGTCTACAAGGTCACCATCATTCCGCGTGGCCGGGCACTGGGTGTGACCATGTTCCTCCCCAACGAGGATCGTTACAGCTATACGCGCCAGCAGATCATCAGTCAGATCTGTTCACTGTTCGGCGGGCGTATTGCCGAAGAGATGACGCTGGGGCCCAATGGCGTGACGACCGGGGCTTCCAACGATATCAAGCGTGCCACCGAGCTGGCTCACAACATGGTCGCCAAGTGGGGGCTGTCGCAGGAGATGGGCCCGCTGATGTACGACGAGGATGAGTCGCATCAGTTCCTGGGTGGCCCGGGTGGCGGAGGCAGCAAGTTCAGCTCGGCGGAAACATCGTCGAGGCTGGATCGTGAGATTCGCCGCATCATTGATGAGTGCTATCAGCAGGCCGAACAGATTCTGCACGACAATCGCGACAAGCTGGATGCGATGACGGACGCCTTGATCAAGTTCGAAACCATCGATGCCGAACAGATCAACGACATCATGGAAGGACGTGATCCACGTCCGCCGAAGGAGCCGGGCAGCAGTGGTCCGAGCGGTGGTCTGGGGACTCCCGATACCACTCCTTCGGATGTCCGTCCGGCCGATGATGATCCGGAAGGGGACAGCGCTGACGATACACGGCGTCGCCCGTCGGATCCGCTGGGCGGTTCCTCCGGACATTGACCCAGGTTTTACGTATCATGACCGCCCTTCGGGGCGGTTTTTTTATGCCCGACGATTACAATGACGGATCGTTAGTCCAGGTTTCAGGAATCTCCATGTCGAATGCATCTACCTACATGACATGCGGCGAGCGCCACCAGCTGGCGCTGGACAGGCCTCATGTGATGGGAATTCTCAACGTCACTCCGGACTCCTTTTCCGATGGGGGGCAACATGCCGTGGGTGATGCTGCGCTGCGTCGTGCTGAAGAGATGCTTCGAGAGGGCGCTGATATTATCGATGTCGGGGGAGAATCCACCCGGCCCGGCGCGACACCTGTCGGCGTACAGGAGGAGATGGATCGGGTCGCGCCGATCGTGGAGCGGTTGGCAGGCGAGCTGGGGGCGCTGGTATCAGTAGATACCAGTGCACCGGAGGTCATGACCGCCATCACCGCCGCGGGGGCCGGCATGATCAACGATGTCCGCTCACTAAGGCGTCCGGGTGCGCTTGAGGCGGCGGCTGAATCGGGATTGCCGGTATGCCTGATGCATATGGTGGGTGAGCCCGATAACATGCAAAATGATCCGCAATATGAGCGTCCCATTGAAGAGGAAGTGGCGACCTTTCTGGACCAGCAGCTCGCCCGCTGCCGTGACGCCGGCATCGCTGCCGAGCGACTACTGGTCGATCCGGGCTTTGGGTTTGCAAAGACGCTTGCGCACAATTTGCGTCTGATGAATCGCCTAGAGTATCTCCAGCGTCTGGGTTACCCCCTGCTGGTCGGTACCTCTCGCAAGGGCATGATCGGTCGTGCGCTGTCTCGCAAGGTTGATGAACGTCTCCATGGTGGGTTGGCGTTGACAGCTCTTGCCGTCAGCAAGGGGGCCTGGATAATCAGAACACATGATGTCGCGGCCAGCGCTGATGCCGTTGGCATGACCTGTGCAGTACTCAAGGAAGGCAAATAGCAATGGCAAGACAATATTTTGGTACGGATGGTATTCGCGGCACGGTCGGTCAGGCGCCCATCACGGCAGATTTCATGCTGCGTCTGGGGTGGGCGGCCGGGCGTGTCTTTGCGCGTCAGAATCGTCGGGCGCGTGTGCTGATCGGCAAGGATACCCGTATCTCCGGCTATATGTTCGAGTCTGCACTGGAGGCCGGCTTCTCGGCGGCCGGGGTGGATGTGGCACTACTGGGGCCGATGCCCACGCCCGGCATTGCCTATCTGACAAGTACGCTGCGCGCCAGCGCCGGCGTGGTCATCAGCGCCTCGCACAATCCGTATCAGGACAACGGCATCAAGTTTTTCTCGCAGCATGGCACCAAGCTCCCGGATGCGCTGGAAGACGAGATCGAGCGTGAGCTGGAAGGGCTTCAGGAAACAGTAGGGCCTGACCGGCTG
Source organism: Kushneria indalinina DSM 14324 (assembly GCF_003385845.1). Lineage (GTDB taxonomy): Bacteria > Pseudomonadota > Gammaproteobacteria > Pseudomonadales > Halomonadaceae > Kushneria > Kushneria indalinina. The sequence continues at coordinate 53,082 of NZ_QRDJ01000011.1, forward strand.
GGCAAGGCGGTACGTATCGAGGATGCCGCCGGACGCTATATAGAGTTCTGCAAGTCGACGGTGCCCAACCGCTTCGGTCTGCATGGCCTGAAGATCGTTATCGACTGCGCCAATGGCGCCACTTACCACATTGCTCCCAATGTCTTTCGTGAGCTGGGCGCCGAAGTCATTACGCTGGGTGTGACACCTGACGGACTCAACATCAATCAGCAGGTCGGCTCCACCCATCCTGAGATCATGCGTGACAAGGTGCTCGAGACCGGCGCGGATCTGGGCATCGCCTTTGATGGTGACGGTGACCGTGTGATCATGGTGGATCATTCCGGTCGCATTGTGGACGGTGATGACATCCTTTATATCATCGCACGCGACCGCCAGCGTCGTGGTGTGCTGGGCGGTGGGGTCGTCGGCACCCTGATGAGCAACTTTGGCCTGGCGTCAGCGCTGGAAGAACTGGGTATCCCCTTTGAGCGTGCCAGGGTCGGCGATCGCTATGTCATCGAACAGATGCAGGCGCGTGACTGGCAGCTGGGCGGGGAATCCTCGGGCCATATTCTGTGTGGTCATGCACAGACCACCGGTGACGGGATCGTTTCTGCACTTCAGGTCCTGGCGACCATGGTGATCGAAGAGCGACGCCTTGCCGATTTGCTGGAGGGAATGGAAAAGGCGCCGCAGGCACTGGTCAATGTTCGTCTGGTCCCCGGCATCGACAAGGCAGCGCTGATGGAGAGTGCTCCGGTTGCAGCGGCCGTCAGGGATGTCGAGCAGACGCTCGGCGAATCCGGTCGTGTGCTGCTGAGGCCTTCAGGCACTGAACCATTGATTCGCGTCATGGTGGAAGGGCGTCCACGCTTTGATGTTCAGGCGCTGGCCCGGCAGATCGCCGATGAAATCGAACAGGGGATGTCGGCTGCCAGTGATTGAAGAAGGCGGGGCGTGGTTGTGTTCACGCCATCGCTCCATTAACATCGCCCTCCTTGCGGAGGCGTCTACCACTACTTTCCTGTTCCCGACAGGCTAGGGAGAAGTCACCATGCGTAAGCCACTGATTGCCGGCAACTGGAAGATGAATGGTTCGCTGGAGCTGCTGGAAACAATGAAGCAGGCACTGACGTCTGCACAGATTTCCTCCAGCGTTGATGTCGCCATCATTCCGCCCTTCACGCTGCTCATGTCAGCAAAAGAGGTGTTGGCGGGAAGTTCGACAGGACTCGGCGCGCAAACCCTTCATCCCGAATCATCAGGCGCCTACACCGGTGAGATCAGTGCTTCCATGCTGACAGAGTGCGGTGTCGGCTATGTGCTGGTGGGCCATTCCGAGCGCCGTACCCTGTTCGCTGAAGATGATCAGGCCGTGCTGGCTCGGGTCAGGGCAGCCCTCGGCGCCGGACTGACCCCCGTGTTGTGTATCGGTGAAACGCTCGAAGAGCGGGAAGCTGATCGGGTAGAAACGGTGGTGCTGGGCCAGGTTAAAACCGTCATTGATGCCCTTTCCGCAGAGGAGCGCTCAAGACTGGTGATGGCCTATGAGCCGGTCTGGGCCATCGGTACGGGCCGTACGGCGACCCCCGAGCAGGCGCAGCAGGTACATGCCATGATTCGTTCCTGGCTGTCAGACAAGGATCCAGCTCTGGGAGAAGGCATGCGTCTGCTCTATGGCGGCAGCATGAAGGCCGACAATGCTGGCGATCTTCTTTCCCAGCCGGATATCGATGGGGGGCTGATAGGCGGCGCCTCGCTTAAACCCGATGACTTTATTGCGATTTGTCACGCAGCAGGTTGATTAAATGTACGTTGCCATCATTCTGATTCACGTCCTTCTTGCCATCAGCCTGATTGCGCTGGTGCTCTTGCAGCGCGGCAAGGGAGCCGAGGCCGGTGCTGCCTTTGGCGGCGGTGCCTCGCAAACGGTACTGGGCTCGCAGGGCGCTTCCAAGACGCTTGCACGCCTGACCGCCGTACTGGCTGCCCTGTTTTTCGCAACATCGCTGGGCATTGCCTGGCTGGTGGATAGCGGCAATGAATCTCAAAGCGGTATTCCCGACGCCAGCGTCATCGAGCAGCAGCGCAGCAGCGCACCGAGCCTGGATGATGGCGACGATGCCCCCAGGGCACCTGCGAACCAGCAGGGTAGCGGTAGCGATGCAGAGGGTCTGACCGTGCCTTCTACAGATGACAATAGCGGTAATTAATGCAGGTTTCATGCATCGCTTGACGAATCGCGTCAGGGGATGCATAATCTCGCGCCAGTGATGAGGCGCTTACACAGTAGCGCTTTATCACTTGTCTGACAGAAGTTGTCGGGCATGACAGAAAGCAGGTTTCTGTCAAACCGAAAGCCGAAGTGGTGGAATTGGTAGACACGCTATCTTGAGGGGGTAGTGACTGTATGGTCGTGCGGGTTCAAGTCCCGCCTTCGGCACCATCGGAACTGAAAGTCGCGACAGACGGATCATGTTGATTCGGCAGGACAAAGTCCTTATACTGATTGCGCTATTGATGCGGGGTGGAGCAGCCTGGTAGCTCGTCGGGCTCATAACCCGAAGGTCGTCGGTTCAAATCCGGCCCCCGCTACCATCCAGGTGTTAATGGATGGAAATTTTTTCCCGAAAAGCCCCTTCCATCGAAGGGGCTTTTTGTTACAGCGCAACAAGATCGCTCATCAGTCACCTCATCTGCTCTCCTGTATTTTCGCTCAGGTGCCTGATGCCACTGCAGGAGGCCATGTCGTGCCAACCAGGCAAGAAACACTGCATACGCTGATAGAACCCGCCGTCGCAGCGCTCGGCTTCGAACTCTGGGGCATCGATTACAGCGCCCAGGGCAAGCATTCCAAGCTGGTGGTCTATATCGAACACGAAAATGGTGTTGGTGTGGATGATTGTGCCGATGTCAGTCGGCAGGTAAGTGCTCTTCTGGATGTAGAAGATCCTCTTCCCGGACAGTATCAACTTGAAGTGTCCTCTCCCGGGATGGATCGCCCGCTTTACTTCCTGTCACATTTCACCCGATTTGCCGGTCACACGATTACATTGAAGCTGCGTGCGCCCTTTGAAGGGCAGCGTCGTTTCAAGGGGCTGTTGGCAGGTGTCGAGGGTGATGAAGTGCTGCTGCAGTTTAACGACGAAGAGTATGGATTTCCTATCGAGACCATTGAGCAGGCACGTGTTGTGCCCGGGTTTGATAACTGATGCTTGATGATAACAAGGACTTTTCTGGCGAGGCACAGGCATGAGCAAGGACATTTTGCTGGTCGTCGATGCAATATCGAATGAAAAGGGTGTCCCCCGCGACATTATTTTCGAAGCCGTTGAGGCGGCGCTGGCCAGCGCCTCCCGCAAGCGCTACGAAGGCAAGGATGTCGACATTCGTGTGCGTATCGATCGCAACAGCGGCGATTACGATACCTTCAGGCGCTGGACGGTCGTGCCTGATGAGGACTACACCACCTCGGCACGTCAGATACCACTGGGTGCCGCAGAAGAGCGCGATGAGCCGCTGGGTCTGAATGCCGTGGTGGAAGAACAGATTGAATCCGCCGAGTTTGGCCGGATCGCTGCCCAGACGGCCAAGCAGGTCATCGTACAGAAGGTGCGCGAAGCCGAGCGCGCCGAAATTGTACGCCAGTACGCCGAACGTGAAGGCGAACTGGTAGGCGGTAGTGTCAAGAAAACCACACGTGATGGCCTGATAATCGATCTCGGCGATAACGCCGAGGGGTTCCTGCCGCGCGGTGAAATGATCCCGGGCGAGCGCTATCGTCTCAATGAACGTGTCAGGGCGCTGCTCTGGCGTGTGGACCCCGAGGCGCGCGGTGCGCAGCTGATCCTTTCGCGTACTCGCCCCGAGTTTCTGGTGGAGCTGTTTACCATTGAGGTGCCCGAGATCTCGGAGCAGCTCATCGAAATCAAGGGCGCTGCACGCGATCCGGGCTCTCGAGCCAAGATTGCCGTCAAGACCAACGACCGTCGTATTGATCCGGTCGGTGCCTGTGTCGGCATGCGTGGTTCCAGGGTTCAGGCCGTTTCAAACGAGCTTCGCAATGAGCGTGTGGACATCGTGCTCTGGGACGATAATCCTGCTCAGCTGGTCATCAATGCCATGGCGCCTGCTGATGTGGCCTCCATCCTCGTGGATGAAGACACTCATGCCATGGACGTCGCCGTCGGCGAGGACAATCTGGCGCAGGCCATCGGACGCAGTGGACAGAATGTGCGTCTGGCCAGCGAGCTGACAGGCTGGACGCTCAACGTCATGACGGAGGAGGAAGCCGAAGGACGCCGCGAGCAGGAACTCGACAGCTATATCGAATACTTCATCAATCATCTGGATGTTGACGAAGAGATGGCACGACTGCTGGTGGAAGAAGGGTTTACTTCGCTTGAAGAAGTGGCCTATGTCCCGCTGGAAGAGATGCTGGAAGTCGACGGCTTTGATGAGTCGCTGGTCGAAGAGCTGCGTGCGCGTGCCAAGGATGAATTGCTCAATCTGGCCATTAAATCCGAAGAAGAACTGGACGGCACCGCGCCCGCCGAGGATCTGCTCTCAATGGAGGGTATGGATCAGCATCTTGCCTACCGGCTGGCCGGGCGAGGAATTATCACCATGGAAGATCTTGCCGAGCAGTCCATTGAAGACCTCAAGGATATTGAGGGAATGGATGAAGAACGCGCAGCGGCACTGATCATGACGGCCCGGGCGCCGTGGTTCGAATAATCCATCGTATCGCGACAGGTCACGGGCTCAGGAGGTCATAAATGGCAGAAACAACAGTCAAGGAATTTGCCGGCAAGGTGGGGCGTGATGTCAGCCGCCTGCTGGAGCAGATGAGTGAAGCAGGCCTGCCCCACAAGGCAGAAAATGATGCGGTCTCGGAAGAAGACAAGCAGAAGCTGCTCGATTATCTCACCAAGAGTCACGGCGGTGCCGGCGCACGCGGTAACAAGAACCGCATCACCATGACGCGCAAGACGCGCAGCAAGATTCGTACCGGCGATGGTCGCAACAAGACCATCGAGGTGCAGGTGCGCAAAAAGCGTACTTACGTCAAGCGTGGCGATGAAGAAAACGGCGAGGAAGAGCAGGCCCCGGTTGCCGAGCAGACCGGTGAAGCCACCGCCGCTCCGGCAGCGGCTGAAGCGCCTGCGCAGGAAACTGTAGAGACGCCTGCTGCCGAAGCCACTGCGACAACAGCTGATGACAAGGCAGCCAACAGCGCCGTACCGACTGAAGACGTTGTTGTGGCGCCTTCAGCAGAGGTTGAAGCGAGTGAGCCGGCAGTCGAAGCGCCGCCACGTGAATCGCGTAACGACAACAGTCGTCGCACTACCCGTCGGGGTGAAGGCGGCAAGTCGGCCGGCGGTCGTCGTGACGAGCGCCGTGATGACGCCGATGAACGCAGCGAGCGTAATGAGCGCAAGCGCGGCGGCAAGAAGGTCAAGCGCGCCGAACAGCGTCGCGGCAGCCGCCGTGGCGGTAGCGGTCGTAGCGATAATGCACACGGTTTCCAGAAGCCGGTGCAGAATATCGTGCGCGAAGTCGCTATCCCGGAATCCATCAGCGTGGCGGATCTTGCCGACAAGATGGCCATCAAGGCCAACGAAGTCATCAAGGCCATGTTCAAGATGGGCGCGGCCGTCACCATCAACCAGACCATCGATCAGGATACTGCCGCGATCGTGGTCGAGGAGATGGGTCACACGCCCAAACTGGTGAAGGAAGATGCCCTCGAGACCGAAGTACTCGAGAACATCTCCTATGAAGGTGAGCAGATATCGCGCGCACCGGTCGTGACCGTCATGGGCCACGTCGACCACGGCAAGACCTCGCTTCTGGACTACATTCGTCGCACCAAGGTGGCGACCGGTGAAGCCGGCGGCATCACCCAGCATATCGGCGCTTATCACGTCGAGCATGACAATGGCGATGTCACCTTCCTCGATACACCTGGTCACGCCGCCTTTACGGCCATGCGTGCCCGTGGTGCTCAGGCCACCGACGTGGTCATCCTGGTGGTGGCGGCCGATGACGGCGTCATGCCGCAGACGGTCGAGGCCATCGAGCACGCCAAGGCCGCAGGCGTACCGCTGGTGGTCGCGGTCAACAAGATTGACAAGGCGGGTGCTGATCCGGATCGCGTGCGCAACGAGCTGTCACAGCGCGGCGTTATCTCGGAAGAGTGGGGCGGTGATACCCAGTTTGTTCATGTGTCGGCCAAAAGCGGCGAAAACATTGACGGACTGCTGGAAGCCGTACTGCTGGTCTCCGAAGTACTGGAGCTCAAGGCCGTCCCCGAAGCACCCGGCAAGGGCGTTGTGGTCGAGTCTCGCCTGGATCGCGGTCGTGGCCCGGTCGCTACCGTACTGGTACAAAACGGCACGCTCAGGAAAGGCGATGTCGTGCTGGCCGGCCTCCACTATGGTCGTGTAAGAGCGCTGGTCAACGAACTGGGCAAGCAGGTCGATGAAGCCGGGCCTTCCATGCCGGTCGAAATCCTCGGTCTGGGCGGTACGCCGGAAGCCGGTGATGACTTCATGGTGCTGGCCGACGAGAAGAAGGCGCGTGAAGTGGCCAACTTCCGTCAGGGCAAATATCGCGAAGTCCGTCTGGCGCGTCAGCAGAAGGCCAAGCTGGAGAACATGTTCAGCCAGATGGGTCAGGACGAAACCGCCACGGTCAATATCGTGCTCAAGGCCGACGTGCAGGGCTCCCTCGAAGCGATTCGCGGTGCGCTCGAAGAGCTGTCGACCGATGAAGTCAAGGTGGCCGTGGTCTCCTCTGGTGTCGGCGGTATCACTGAAACCGACACCAACCTGGCCGTTGCCTCCAATGCCATCATCGTGGGCTTCAACGTCCGTGCCGATGCTTCCTCGCGCGATATCGTCGAGCGCGAAGGGCTGGATCTGCGCTACTACAGCGTCATCTATCAGCTCATCGATGAGGTCAAGCTGGCGATGAGCGGTATGCTGGCACCGGAGTGGCGTGAAGAGATCGTCGGCGTGGCTGAAGTGCGTGACGTCTTCCGTGCTCCGAAAATCGGCGCCGTTGCCGGCTGTATGGTGATCGAAGGCAACGTGCATCGTCACAAGCGTATCCGTGTCCTGCGTGAAAACGTGGTGGTCTATGAAGGGGAGCTGGAATCCCTGCGCCGCTTCAAGGATGACGTCAGCGAAGTGCGTAATGGCATGGAGTGCGGCATCGGGGTACGTAACTACAATGATGTCCAGGTCGGCGACAAGATCGAAGTCTTTGACCAGATCGAGGTCCAGCGCTCCCTGTGAGCGCTGCACCCATGACGGGAGCGGTTCATGCGTGAATTCAGTCGTACGGATCGGGTCGGCGAGCAGCTGGCACACGAGCTGGCGCAGCTTATCCAGCGTGAGGTCAAGGATCCCCGGCTGGGCATGGTGACGGTCACGTCAGCCGATGTCAGTCGTGATCTGAGCTATGCCGATGTTCACATTACCCTGATGGGTGAAAATGACCTGGAGCGCATTCGTGAAAACCTCGCCGTGCTCAAGCGAGCCAGCGGGTTTCTGCGTTCGCGTATCGCCCGGACCATGAAGCTTCGGCATGTGCCCGAGCTTCGTTTTCACTTCGACGAATCGGTCACCCGTGGGCATGAGCTTTCGAGTCTGATCGAGCGTGCCGTGCAATCCGATCGTGATCGGGCCCCTGAAGATGATGAAAAGGGCCCGGAGCGCAGCGACTGATGGCACGACGACGTCGCGGCCGCCCCATTGATGGGGTGCTGTTGCTGGACAAGAGTGAAGGCGTAACCTCCAACCGTGCACTGCAGCAGGTGCGTGGGCTCTATCAGGCACAAAAGGCTGGCCATACTGGTACGCTGGACCCCATGGCGACGGGGCTTTTGCCCATTTGTCTGGGAGAGGCCACCAAGTTTTCCTCCTGGCTGCTGGACGCCGACAAGCGCTATCTGGCCGATGTTCGGCTGGGCGCTGTCACCGATACCGGCGATCGTGAGGGGGAGGTGCTCAAGGAGTACGCCGTGCCATCACTGGATGACGGCGATGTCGAGGCCGTCCTGTCCGGCTTCATCGGTGAGATCGATCAGGTGCCGCCGATGTACTCGGCGCTCAAGCATCAGGGGCGTCCGCTCTATGAGCATGCGCGTGCAGGACGAGAGATTGCGCGTGCACCCAGGCGTGTGAGCATTTATGATATTGCGCTCACATCGCGGCATGCCCATGGGTTTGCGCTGGATGTCAGCGTCAGCAAGGGCACCTATATCCGGACGCTGGCCGAGGACATCGGCGAACGTCTCGGCTGTGGGGCGCATCTTGAAGGGCTGCGCCGGCTCAGGACCGGCCCCTTTGATGATACTGACATGCTCGATATCGACACTCTGGGCTCCATGAGTGACGAGCAGCGTCTTGAAAGGCTTTTGCCCATTGATGCGCTGATTGGACATCTTCCGGCACTTGAAACCGATGCTGAAGGCGCCCGGCGCATCATGCATGGCCAGCCCATCTCGCTTGAGACCTCGGGGCTGGCAGAAGGCGATGTGGCCAGGCTTTATCATGATCGCGGCCTGTTGGGCGTGGTCACGATCGGTACGCCGGGGCAGTGTGCGCCCCGACGGCTGATCAATACTGCCGGTGAGAACCGGTAGGGTACGCGAAGACTGCAAATATGCGTGGTCTTCGACATTTATCAATGCTCAGGCATATTAAACCGGAGAAGTAACATGGCACTGACTGCCGAACGCAAGGCCGAAATCGTCAAGGAATTCGGTACCGTTGAGAACGACACCGGCTCGCCGGAAGTTCAGATTGCTCTGCTGACGGACAACATTGTCACGCTGCAGAGCCACTTCAAGGATCACAAGCAGGACCATCACTCGCGTCGTGGTCTGATCCGCATGGTCAACCAGCGCCGCAAGCTGCTGGATTACCTCAAGCGCAAGAATTTTGATCGCTATCAGCAGATCATCTCCCGTCTGGGTCTGCGTCGCTGATTGCGTCGCTTTTCCGGCAGGAACTGACAGGCGGCTCCCTCTCGGGAGCCGCCTGTTTTTTGTTGTGCCTATCGGGTGAGAAGTGACACCTGGGGCGTTTGATTTTAAGATGACATTGAAAGTAGATGAATGGTTTACGAGAAAAGGACAACGCATTGAACGCGGTTAAAAAGACATTTCAATATGGCAATCACAGCGTCACGCTGGAAACCGGCCGTCTGGCGCGTCAGGCCACCGGCAGCGTCCTGGTCACCATGGACAACACGGTGGTGCTGTGCACGGTCGTTGCCAGAAAGGACACCAAGCCCGGTCAGGATTTCTTCCCCCTTTCCGTGCACTATCAGGAAAAGACCTACTCGGTCGGCAAGATCCCGGGTGGCTTTTTCAAGCGTGAAGGACGTCCCAGTGAAAAGGAGACGCTGACCTCGCGTCTGATCGATCGCCCGATCCGTCCGCTGTTTCCCAAGGGCTTCATGAACGAAGTGCAGGTCGTCTGCACGGTACTCTCGGCCGAGCGTCATCAGGATCCCGATATCGCTGCCATGCTGGGTACCTCTGCGGCACTGGCCATCTCCGGTGTGCCCTTCGCCGGCCCGATCGGCGCGGCGCGCGTGGCCTTCACCAACGAGCGCGGTTATTTCATCAACCCCACTCAGGAAGAGCTGGAAGGCTCCGAGCTCGACATGGTCGTGGCCGGTACTGAAAAGGCCGTGCTGATGGTCGAGTCCGAGGCGAAAGAGCTTTCCGAAGATGAAATGCTCGGTGCCGTACTGTTTGCCCACGAAGAGATGCAGGTGGCGATCAAGGCCATCAACGAATTCGTGAGCGAAGGCGGCAAGGCCAAATGGGAATGGCAGCCTCAGTCCGAGAACTCGACGCTCAAGGAGGCACTGGCCAGCGGCTACGAGGCCGGTATCGGCGAAGCCTATCGGATTACCGACAAGATGGCGCGCCAGGACCGGTTGAGCGAGCTCAAGGCGCAGGCGAAGGCGCAGCTGTCCGAAGGCGACGCAGCGCTTTACAGCAGTGAAGATGTCAGCGGCGGTTTTGCCAAACTCGAGAAGCGCATCGTGCGCGAGCGGGTGCTCAACGGCGAGCCGCGTATCGACGGCCGTGATCACGCCACCGTGCGCGCGCTGGATATCGAAGTCGGCTCACTGCCTCGTACGCATGGCTCCGCCATCTTTACGCGCGGTGAAACCCAGGCCATCGTCACCACGACGCTGGGCACTACCCGAGACGCGCAGCTGGTGGAAGGCCTTAACGGCGAGCGCCATGACCGCTTCATGCTGCACTACAACTTCCCCCCCTACAGCGTGGGCGAGGCCGGCTTCATCGGCTCGCCGAAGCGTCGCGAAATCGGTCACGGCCGTCTGGCCCGTCGCGGTGTTGCGGCCATGCTGCCGTCTGCCGATGATTTCCCCTACACAATCCGTGTGGTCTCCGAGATTACCGAGTCCAACGGTTCCAGCTCGATGGCCTCCGTCTGTGGCTCTTCGCTGGCGCTGATGGATGCCGGCGTGCCGCTGAAGGCACCGGTGGCCGGTATTGCCATGGGTCTGGTCAAGGAAAACGATCGCTTTGCCGTTCTGACCGATATCCTGGGCGATGAAGACCATCTCGGCGACATGGACTTCAAGGTGGCCGGCTCCGTTGACGGCATTACCGCGCTGCAGATGGACATCAAGATCGAAGGGATCAACGAAGAGATCATGGAAAAGGCGCTGGAGCAGGCCTTCCATGCACGCCAGCACATTCTGGTCGAGATGAACCGCGTGATCGCGCAGAGCCGCGGCGAAGTCGCCGAGCATGCGCCCACCATGGCTCGTCTCAAGATCGATCCCGAAAAGATCCGTGATGTCATCGGCAAGGGTGGCGCGACCATCCGCCAGATCTGTGAAGATACCGGCGCCTCGATCGACATCGATGACGATGGCAGCGTCCGCATCTATGCCGAGACCAAGGCCGGTGCGCAAAAGGCTATGGATACCGTTCTCGGGATCACTGCCGAAGCCGAGATCAACAAGCTCTATCGCGGCAAGGTCGTGCGTATTGCTGACTTTGGTGCCTTCGTCAACTTCATGCCGGGCACCGACGGACTGGTCCACATCTCCCAGATCGTCCCCGAGCGTGTTAACGATGTTCGTGACTACCTCAGCGAAGGGCAGATGGTGACCGTCAAGGTGCTGGATATCGACAACCGCGGTCGCGTCAAGCTCTCGATCAAGGAAGTCGGCGAAGAAGAAAAGGCCGCCTTCGAGGCCACGCTGGAAGAGTAACGCTTCAGGGTCCCGTTAAAACACGACGTCGATTCGACTGACGCTGTTGTCATGATGGGATGGAAGGGCGCCGTCAGGGCCTGAACGCCGAGTCAATCGGGTTCAGGCCCTTTTTATGTGCGGGTATACGACAGCAAAGCTACAGCTGCAGCGCCATGGGTTGGATGCCGCGCTCATTGACCGGCCCGTTATCCAAAAAGCCAAGACGTTGATACAACCGAACGGCGGGCAGATTGCCGGCCGCGACATTAAGCGTGATCTGCGTGGCGCCCAGAGGGATTGCCCGCTCTATAAGATAGCGACAGAGCCTGTCGCCCAACTGCTGGCCTCGTCGATGAGGTGCCACGATGAGCCGGCAGAGATGCCAGGTCGCCGCCTCGTCGCGGGGCGACAGCTGCCCAAAGGCCAACAGCTCACCGTTGTCTTCCAGAGAGAAGGAAGGAAAGGATTCTGCGTCGATCTGCTGCCACAGCTGGCCGGGCAGCATCGGCCACGTCAGCGATGGGCCACCCCATCGAGCCAGTGCCTGCGGCGATTCGATCCACCCCGCCAGCACCGCCATGTCTTCAAACCGGGCCGGTCGCCATCCTGTCATGATCGAAAGGAGAGATTGTCGATCAAGCGGGTATTTCCAAGCCAGGCCGCGACCAGCAGCACCGCGCCGGGCTGCCATGTGCTGATCGGACGCAGTGTTATGGCGTCGCAAAGTGCCAGATACTCGGGCCGAAAGCCCGCTGCTTCCAGCCGCTGTGTTCCTTGTGCCAGCACCTGCTCATCGGGCTCCCCCTGTTCAAGCCGTTGGGCGCTATCAACCAGACATTGATAGAGCCGGCTTGCCTGCGTCCGGGCCTCGCTATCGAGGTAGTGATTACGGGAAGAAAGCGCCAGTCCGTCATGGTCACGTGCAATCGGCACACCAACGATGTCGATGGACATGTGCTGATCGCGCACCAGCTTGCGAATCACGGCCAGCTGCTGGAAGTCCTTCTCGCCAAAACAGGCCACATCCGGGCGGGTCAGATTGAACAGCAGGCTGACCACCGTTGCCACACCGTCAAAGTGGCCGGGGCGATGGGCGCCGCAGAGCCCCTCCGAGATCTGCGGGACGCTGACCCGGGTCAGGGCCGACTGACCTTCCGGGTAGAGCGTCTCGACGCTTGGGGCAAACAGCAGATCGCAGCCGCGCTCGCCAAGCTGTCGCTGATCCTCGGGGAGCGTACGTGGATAGCGGTCCAGATCCTCATCGGGGCCAAACTGGAGCGGATTGACAAACACCGTGGCCACTACGCGATCCGCGTGCTGACGCGCTGCATCCACAAGCCTTAGATGGCCTTCATGAAGATTGCCCATGGTAGGCACCAGTGCGATCCGCAGACCCTCGCGACGCCAGGCAGCCAGTGTCTGCTGAAGCGCCGTAATATCGTTAAATGTTTGCATGCCGTGTCGTATCCATGGTCAAAAGCAGTGTTCCGGTGCGGGAAAACCGCGTGTCGTGACCGCCTCGTGATAGGCCCTGAAAGCGCCGCTGATACTGCCGGCTTCCATCATGAAATCCTTCACGAACCGAGGCGGCCGACGGGTTGTCGCCCCCAGCATGTCGTGCATGACCAGAATCTGCCCGTCAACGTCAGGCCCGGCCCCGATGCCGATGACCGGCACGCTGAGCGCATCACGAACCTGCCTTGCCAGTTCGCGGGGCACACACTCCAGCAAAATGGCGCCGGCGCCGGCCTGCTCCAGTATCGTGGCGGCTTTGATCATGGCGTTGGCCTGATGTGCATCGCGCCCCTGAACGCGATAGCCGCCCAGCGCATGAACACTCTGCGGCGTCAGCCCCATATGCACACAGACCGGTACACCGCGCCGCGCCAGTGCCGTGACCGTCTCGGCAAGCCAGGCCTCACCCTCGAGCTTGATCATGTGCGCGCCCGCCTGCATCAGCTGCCCGGCCGCCTGCAGGGTCTGGGGAATCGTGGTGTTGGTCATGAAGGGAAGATCCGCCATGACCAGGCTGGCCGTGCCTGCCCGCGCGACGCACCGGGTGTGATAGATCATGTCTTCCAGTGTGACAGGCAGGGTGGAGTCATGCCCCTGCAGCACCATGCCCAGCGAATCGCCGATCAACAAAAGTTCAATGCCGGCATTGCTTGCCAGGGTGGCCATGGTGGCATCATAAGCGGTAAGACAGCTGAAGGGCTGCCCTGCTGAACGGCGCTCGTTCAGCGTTTGAATGGTGATGGGGCGGGTCATGTATCCCTCGACGCTTGACAGCCGATATGGCTGATCGAGTCTAGAGTCAGAGAGACAGGCGCTTCAAGTCATTCGATGGGCGCGCGGCCGAAAGCTGACTCAGGCGCTGGCCGCCTGGCAGGGAAATTCCGGGCTCGATTTCCAGCATGGGCTGTACAACGAAGGCACGGCTGGCAAGCCAGGGGTGTGGCACGACCAGTCGCGCCAGCTCGAGCTCCTGGTCGTCGTACAGCAAGAGATCGAGATCCAGCGTTCGTGGCCCCCAGTGACGGCTGCGTACGCGCCGGTGCCGCTGCTCGAGCGCCTGAAGCTGATCCAGCAGGGCAAGCGGTGACAGACAAGTGTCCAGCACGGCCACGGCGTTGACGAAGTCGGGCTGGTCCTGTGGGCCTACCGGGCGACTGCTGTAGAGAGAAGAGCGTGCGCCCAGCGCGGTCAAGGGCAGCCCGGCCAGATCATCGAGCGCGGTCAGCACCTGCTGATGAGGATGATCCAGGTTGCTGCCAAGTCCGATCCAGGCCTTGTGACTCACTCCTGATCATCCCTTGGGGGACGACGGCGTCGGCGACGTCTGGGCTTTCGGGACGGCATGGGCATGCTTTCGGGGGCATCATCCTCGATGGCGGTGTCATCCTGCCCCTGTTCTACCTTTTGCACCATTTCACGCTGCTGGGTTTCGCTGGCTTCCTGAAAGCGTGTCCACCAGAGTCCCAGACCCGAGGCAATTTCACCGGCCGATTCCCTGAGCAGCAGGAAATCGTAGGCCGCGCGAAAGCGTTGATGCGTCAGCGTCTGAAAGGGACGCTTGCCGCGCCGGCGCGGCAGCATCAGCTGCATGTCCCAGATTTCACGCATGGGCAGGCTGAAACGCTTCGGAATGGACGTATGCTGCAGCTGACGATTCAGTACCTGCTGGGAGGCCTGCTGTGCCGCAGGCACCGGTGGGATGCCATCCTCGATCAGCTGCGCTGTCTGCGCGACCGTGGCCGGCCAGAGCAGTGCGGCATACAAAAAGGCAGGAGTGACCGGCTTGTCGGCACGAATGCGCTCATCGGTATTGATCAGCGCCTGCTCGACCATCGGCAGCGCCCAGTCTAGCTGGCTGAACGACTCCTCGGTACCCGGAAACAGCATGGCAAAAAGGCCATGACGACGTAAGCCGTGAAAGGTGCTCAGGGCGTAACCGGAGAGAAAGAGCTTGAGGACTTCTTCAAACAAACGCGCCGACGGAATCTGCAAAAGCAGCGGGGCGCAGTCTGCCAGCGGTGCTTCGGTTTCATCCGCCAGCGTGAAGTCCAGCTTGCTGGCAAATCGCACGGCACGAAGCATGCGTACCGGGTCTTCACGGTAACGCAGATCCGGATCACCGATCAGGCGAAGTACGCGATGCTCGAGATCCTCCAGACCGCCGGTCCAGTCATGAATGGCGAAGTCGCGCACGCTGTAATAAAGCGCATTGACCGTAAAGTCACGTCGCAGGGCGTCTTCATCGACGCTGCCCCAGACGTTGTCGCGCAACAGCAGGCCTTCCTCGGACTGATGCGAATGCCGTTCGGCCATTTCGGTATCGTGGCCGCCACGAAAGGTGGTGACCTCGATGATTTCGCGTCCGAAACGAACATGAACGATACGAAATCGTCGACCGATCATGCGGGCATTGCGAAAGACACTGCGGACCTGTTCCGGCGTGGCACTGGTGGCAACATCGAAATCCTTGGGCACCTGCCCAAGCAGGGAATCTCTGACACATCCACCTACCAGATAGGCTTCATAACCTGCCTGGTTGAGACGATAAAGTACCTTCAGCGCATTTTCGCTGAGCATTCGTCGAGAAATGGGATGTTGATCGCGGGGAAGAATGGTGGGCGTCAAGGTGAAGCCATGTTGACCTGATGGAAATTCCGGGGGCCGATCGTATAACGGCCATGATGTCCCGATCTGTCTGCGCCCTGCTGAATCGAGACGCTGATCAGAAGCTCAGTGTAGCCGAGCAGCAAAAGCTTGCAAAGCAGCCTGTCATACAGGGGAGCTTTCAACAATAAAAACGGGGAGACATATCGTCTCCCCGCCAATTCTACTGCATCGTGATTTTTCTTCGTGATGGCGCATCGCCCTGAATACGTACCATGTTCACCAAATGCGATATGCCGTGATGTGTTGTTGTTGTCTTCTGACGGCTGCGAACATCTCGTATTCAAAACAATCTTCCATGACGACAGCCATAAGGCTGCTTCAGAGATCTTGTTGTTGTTCTGAAGTGTCGCAGGGTTGTGTTGTTGTTGTCATACAACGCTGCAGTGACATCGCGTTCTGATAACGAAAGGCCGTTATTGTTGTTGTTATCGCCTCGTATGTGGTTGAGCCGTTGTTATTGTTGGCAGCTCTTTAACCTGTTCATGACGAACCCTTTCATCTTGTTATTGTTCAAGGCCGTCTGATCGAGCCCCGGCGGTTGTTCTTGTTGGAAGCCGGTCCAAGCGATCGCTGTTATTCTTCTTCAGTCGATCCTGTTGGTGCAGAACGCGTGCCATGTGTAAAATATTTTTTTATTTTCAATAGCTTATGAAAAAACTGGCTTGGCATAACCGCATTTTTATTTCAGCGGGAAACTTGACGCCCCTTTTTTGCACTATTTTAGTGCAAAAATATTGTGTGAATGCTTTGTTGTGGTGCATTGCCTTTCTTAACTAGAGTCAGCATACGCGCAACATGTCGTAAAAAAAGACGACGATGGTCGATAGCGGTCACTTTGACGTCGTTTGCTGAACATTGTGTGAAGACAAAACGTGCGGTTGCCAGCCATCAATGGCGGCTTTCAACTGCTCACCGACAGGCGCATGACAGAGCGTTTGCGATGGCGATTGGCCCAGCAGTGTCAGTGCCTCATGCAGCAATGGACGAACGGCATGATCCTGCAGGGAGAGGGCCGGGGCGAGGTTCTGTTTGGAAAGTTTCTGACCGTTGCCGGCGATCACCAGTGGAAGATGCAGGTACTCGGGTGTTGTATACCCCAGCGCCTGCTGCAGCCGAATCTGCCAGGGCGTATTGTCGAGAAGATCGACGCCACGCACGATATCTGTCACCCCCTGTCGGGCATCGTCGACCACGACGGCCAGCTGATAGGCCCAGAGACCATCGCGTCGCTTGAGCACCACATCACCGAGCTCGGGCAGCGACCAGTGCTGCTGGCCCAGCCGTCGATCCTGCCAATGGATAGCCGGCTCGCCGATATCGGTGCGCAGACGCCAGGCGCAATCACGTTCAGGATGCAGGGGCCCCTGGCGACACCATCCCGGATAAACGCCAAGATGTTGCCACTCCTTTCGCGAGCAGCTGCAGGGGTAGGCCATGCCGCGTTCCACGAGTGTGTCCAGCGCCTGCTGGTAGTCGCTGTCATGATCCTGCTGATAATCGACAGCGCCATCGTGATAAAGCCCGAAGGCGTCAAGCTGTTCGAGAATGGTATCGCTGGCGCCGGGCGGGCAGCGAGGTGGATCGATATCTTCCATGCGCAGCAGCCAGCGTCCGCCTCGTGCCCGCACATCCAGCCAGCTGGCCAGTGCCGTCAGCAGAGAGCCAAAATGCAATGGCCCCGAGGGCGTTGGTGCAAAGCGACCAACGACCGCGGGGCCGTTTTCAACATGCCTTGTGCCCGGCATTCAGCCTCCGAGCTGTTTTTCCTTCAATTCCGACAGCGTCTTGCAATCAACGCAGAGCGTGGCCGTGGGCCGGGCTTCCAGACGACGAATGCCGATCTCGATGCCACAGGCTTCACAAAAGCCATAGTCGTCTTCATCGATTTTTTCGATGGTCTCGTTGATTTTCTTGAGCAGCTTTCGCTCACGATCGCGAGTGCGAAGCTCGAGGTTGAAGCCTTCTTCCTGCGTGGCACGATCGGCAGGATCGGCATAGTTGTTGGCGTCTTCCTGAAGGTGGCGAACGGTGCGATCGACCTCTGTCATCAGGTCCTTTTTCCAGTCGAGCAGGATCCGGCGAAAATGTGCCAGCTGGCGCTCGTTCATGTACTCTTCGCCCGGCGCCGGCTCATAGGGCGTGAAGGTATCGGGTGACTGCGTCTCGGCTACTGCCATGGGGATTGCCTCACTGCAGGTAATGGCGATGCCGTAAGCCCGCAAGACTGTTCCTGATTACCGCATCGCATGTTTCAGGGTAGTGCTGTTTATAGGAAATCCATGCCGATTGCAAGCCGGTTTCAACGAAAGTCAGCAGGCCCGGAGATCGCCTCATGAGTGTAGTGGAAAGCAGGGTATCGGCCGCGGATGCGGTGTCATGAAACTGCCTCCGCTGTGGTCCGGTGTGCTTATCGTGCGCTACAAGCGCTTTCTGGCCGATATCCGCCTCGATGACGGGCGCATCATTACAGCCCACTGTCCCAACACTGGCTCGATGCGTGCTGTCAATGTGCCCGGCTGTCGGGTCTGGGTCTCCTGGCACGATAATCCGAAGCGGCGTCTGGCATGGACCTGGGAACTGATTGAGCTGCCGGATGGCGCGCTGGCCTCCATTCATACCGGGCGTGCCAATGCGCTGGTACAGGAAGCGCTTGAAACCGGCACTTTGCTGCCGTTTGAGCCGTCATGGCCGTTGCAGCGTGAGGTCAGGGTGGGGGACTCGAGACTTGATTTTCGCCTGACGCCTCAGGACGCCAGCTCTGTCTGGCTGGAGGTGAAGCAGGTCACGCTGAAGGAAGTCGACGGTAGTGGTTACTTTCCGGATTCGGTCAGCACTCGAGGGCGGCGCCATCTGGAAACGCTTATGGCGCTGCGTGCTGGCGGCGACCGGGCGGTTCTGGTGTTTCTGGTCGCCCACACCGGCATTGATCATGTCCGGCCGGCGGCGCACCTGGATCCCGGCTATGCCCGCACCTTTGAAGCTGCATGCGAGGCAGGTGTCGAGGTCATGATGCTGGGCTGTGATATTACCCCGGAGCACATTTCGGCCAGTCGCTACCGCCGCCTGAATTAGCCTCAGGTGGCGCTGTCGGCACCTTCCAGATCGCGGTCACGCAGGTAGGTAATCTCCGTCTTGCCGTGGGCTGCGGGTTTGCCGTCATCGCCCATGTTGACGAAGACGATCTCGTCGATGGTCAGAAGGTTTTTGTGGGTGATCTTGTTGCGCACCACGCAGTGTAGCGTCAGCGAGGTCTTGCCAAACCTTGTGGCGGTAATGCCCAGCTCAATGATATCGCCCTGGCGTGCGCTGGAGACAAAGTTGATGGACGACATGTATTTGGTCACCACGCGCGAATTGTCCAGCTGAATGACGGCGTAGATGGCGGCCTCTTCGTCGATCCATTTCAGAAGACTCCCCCCGAAAAGCGTGCCATTGGGGTTGAGATCCTCGGGCTTGATCCATTTGCGGGTATGAAAATTCATGTTCAGGCCTCGCTGAGCGTCACAGAAGAATTCTTGTATTATACCAAAGTCCAGGGCTTTGGAAGGCTTGCGTCTCAGCGCCGTACCCGAAAGATGGCATCCTGACCGAACAGATTGGGCCAGCGCCTGTGACGCCACTGGCCTTCACGACTGCCGTTGCCCACCGCGCGATCGGTGATGGTGTGGCCCTGCATGCGACACAGATCGGAGAAATCCCGGAAGGTCGACAGGTGAATGTTGGGCGTGTCGTACCAGGCATGCGGCAGGGAACGTGATACCGGCATGCGGCCCTTGATCCCCAGCGACAGACGGTGGCGCCACCAGGCAAAGTTGGGGAAGGCAATGATGCACTCATGGGCGACCCGCAGCATCTCGTCAAGCATCAGGTCGGGCCTTCTCAGCACCTGCAGGGCCTGCGTCATGATCACCAGATCGAAGGTGTCATCGGGGATGTTGGCCAGCCCCTGGTCCAGGTCCTGCTCGATGACATCCACGCCCTTTTCAAGACAGCGCGAGATGCCATCGCTGTCGATCTCCAGGCCATAGCCTGTGACCTGCTTTTGGCTGGATAGCGCCGCCAGCAGGGTGCCGTCGCCACAGCCCAGGTCCAGTACGCGAGCGCCCTGCGGCACCCAGTCATAAATCAGTGCAAGATCGGCGCGCATTACGAATTGTCCCCGGCGGCACGTTCCACGTCGTTGGCGATACGCATCATGAAGCCACCCAGCACGGCTTCGTAACGCTCGTTGGGCAGCAGGAAGGCATCATGCCCGTGAGGTGAGTCGATATTGGCATAGCTGACATGCTTGCCGGCGCGCAGCAGGGCATCGACCAGCTCGCGGGAGCGGGCCGGGGCAAAGCGCCAGTCGGTCGTAAAGCTGACCACCAGAAAGCGACACGTCGCCGTGGACAGGGCCTTTGGCAGATCATCATCGTGCTCGCCGGCCGGATCGAAATAATCAAGCGCCTTGGTCATCAGCAGATAGGTGTTGGCGTCAAAGCGTGTCGAGAAGGTATCGCCCTGATAGCGCAGATAGGATTCCACCTCGAACTCGACATCGTAGCCATAGTTAAGGCTGTCGGTGCGCAGGTCACGCCCGAACCGGGCCCCCATGGAGTGCTCCGAGAGATAGGTGATATGGCCGACCATGCGGGCCAGCCGCAGCCCCTGTTTTGGCAGGGTCTGATGCTCGGTATACCAGCCGTCAAAGAACTCGGGATCGGAGCGAATGGCCTGGCGTGCCACTTCATTGAAGGCAATGTTCTGTGCCGAGAGCCGTGGCGTGGCGGCAACGACGACAGCATTGGCCACCCGCTCGGGCAGGCTCATGGCCCACTGCAGCACCTGCATGCCACCCAGGCTGCCGCCCACCACGGCGGCAAAGCGCGCGATGCCCAGCCTGTCGGCCAGCATGGCCTGGCTGTTGACCCAGTCGGTCACCGTCATGAGAGGAAAGTCGGGTCCCCAGATGCGCCCGGTGGCCGGGTTTTCACTGGAGGGGCCGGTGCTGCCGTGACAGCCGCCAAGATTATTGACGGCAATCACGAAAAAGCGGCGGGTATCGATGCTCTTGCCGGGGCCGATATGGGCATCCCACCAGCCGGGCTTGCGGTCATCGATATGGTGATAGCCGGCAGCGTGGTGATGCCCCGAGAGGGCATGGCAGATCAGGATCGCATTGCTGGCCGTCTCGTTGAGCGTGCCGTAGGTTTCATACACCAGCTCAAAGGCCGGAAGTTCACGGCCGCAGGCCAGCATCAGGGGCGTATCAAAGCGGGCGACCTGAGGGGTTACCAGGCCAACCGATGTAGAAGACAGTGTCTCGGGCATCAGCACTCAAATCCGGTCAGACAGGGCAGGCCGAGCTCGTGACCCGCCGTCGGAGGCGCACTGTAGCATATCGTCGCAGGCAGCGGGGGAGGGGCTGGCGGGGAGGCTGCCGTGCCCGGGCACGGCAGCCTTCAGAGTGCTAGATCAGCGGGGCCAGCGGTCCGGCTGCGCGACTCAGCGCGCCCACCAGGAAGCTGTCAAGCACGTTGATCAGCAAAAAGACCACGATGGGGGAGAGATCAATCATGCCGATCGAAGGAATGACGCGTCGTACCGGAGCCATGACCGGCTCGGTAATCTGAAACACCAGCAGGGCACCCGGATGGCCGGACTGGGGCGCCACCCAGCTCAGAATGATCATGATGATCATGGCGAAGAAATAGATCTTCAAAATGGCGTTGACCACGCCGGCGAGTGCTGCGATGGCCAAAAGCCCGATGGGCGGAAAGCCGAAGATCGCCATGCAGATCAGGGCAATGCCCACCATCTTGAACAGCAGCGCGACCACCAGCGTTGCGATGTCGATCGGGCCGGCAGGCCGCAGAACGCGTTGCAGGGGCGCCACCAGCGGCGAGGTCGCCTTGACGATCGCCTGGCTGATGGGGTTGTAGTAGTCGGCATGTGAAGCATGCAGCAAAAAGCGCAGCATCAGCACAAACAGATAAAGGTTGATCAGGGTGTTGACCAGCATGATGCCGGTATCGCCCAGTGCGCTCCCCATGGAGACTCTCCGTTATGTCGTCACAAGATGACAGATACAGTGAATTTACTGATCCCGTAGCTCACGTGCCAATGCTTCGGCACGCTCGAAACAGGCCAGTGTGGCATCATCCACCATTTTCTCGAAGCCGGCCTGCTCAAAACTTGCAATGGCGCGTTCCGTAGTACCTTTCGGCGACATGACCTGTTGCTTGAGCGTTTTCGGGTCATGTTCACTTTCACTCGCCATATGGGCAGCACCCAGCGCCGTCTGAATGGCCAGCCGCCGGGCGATATCACGTGACAGACCGCGGGCCACGCCGGCGTCTTCCATGGCTTCCAGCATGTAGAAGAAATAGGCGGGCGCGCTGCCGGCGATGGCGGTCACGGCGCTGAGCTGGCTCTCTTCCTCCACCCATTCAACGATACCGACCGATGCCAGCAGATCGCCGGCCAGCGTGCGATGGTCCTCGCTGATGCCGGCCGGGGCATAAAGCCCGGTAGCCCCCTTGCCGACCAGTGCCGGTGTATTGGGCATGCAGCGAACGATCGGCAGGCTCTCGTCTCCCAGCCACTGGCTCAGAGTTTCAAGGGTGAGTCCGGCGGCAATGGAGATGATCAGCGGGCGGCTGATCTGCAGTGCGTCCTGAAGCGGCTCGCAGACCTCACGCATGATCTGGGGTTTGACGGCCAGGATGACGACATCGGCCTCACTGACGCCTTCTGCATTATCCGTGGTGGTCTGAATGCCGTAGCGCGCCCGGTGCTGCTCGAGTACGGCTTCATCGGGCGAGGTGGCCGTAATGGCGTCGGCCGGATAGCCATTGTCGATCAGTCCTCCGAAGATGGCGCTGGCCATGTTGCCGGCGCCGATGAAGGTCAGTTGACTTGCCATGAAAAGCGTCCTTGTGGTCGGGGTGTTCAGTCGCGGCTGCCGAAGATGGCCGTTCCCAGTCTGACCAGCGTGGCGCCCTCGTCAATGGCGGCTTCCATGTCACCGCTCATGCCCATCGAAAGCGTGTCCAGCGGCGCCTCGGGATAGCGCTCGATCAGCTGCTCGAAAAGCTCGCGCAGCGCAGCATGCGGGACACGCTGTTGCGCAGGATCATCGCTGATGGCCGGAATCGACATCAGGCCGCGCAGCCGCAGGCCCGGCAGGGCCAGCACCTGTTCGACCAGCGCCGGCAATGCCTCCGGCATCACGCCCGACTTCGAACGCTCCCGGCTGATATTGACCTGCAGACAGACATTGAGCGCTCCCAGTGATTGCGGACGCGCTTCGCTCAGGCGTCGGGCAATCTTCTCGCGGTCCACGGTATGGACCCAGCTGAAGTGCTCGGCCACATCACGCGTCTTGTTGGACTGAAGTGCGCCGATATAGTGCCACTCGATCTCTTCAAGATCTGCCAGGCGCTGCTGCTTTTCCAGCGCTTCCTGCAGATAGTTTTCGCCAAACAGGCGCTGGCCGGCCTCAAACGCTTCTCGCAGCATGTCCGCCGGTTTGGTCTTGCTGACCGCCAGTGCCGCCGCACTATCTACAGGCCGGCCGGTGCTGACAAGGGCCTGCTCAAGTCGGTGACGTATCGCGACGATATTATCTTTTACAACGTGGCTCTGCTCTGGGGTCGCGCGTGACTGCTGATCGCTCATGAGTGATCACTCTTTGTGACGTCCGGAACTGCGAACGCATGGATATTATCGAACTGCTGGCTTTTACGGCAAAACAGGGCGCCTCGGATCTACACCTGTCGGCGGGTCTGCCTGCCATGATGCGTGTTGATGGCGAAATTCGTCGTCTCAATGCACCGGCGCTTGAAAACGACGATGTTGATCGTCTGTTGACGGCGGTCATGAGCGAGGCGCAGCAGCAAAGCTTCAGAGAAGCGCTGGAGCTCGATTTTTCCGTCGAGGTGCCCGGCGTGTCGCGCTTTCGCGTTAATGTCTTTCATCAGGACCGGGGTGTGGCCGGCGTGTTTCGTACCATTCCTTCCCATGTGCCCAGTCTGGAGTCGATGGGGCTGGGGGATGTCTTCAGGCGGCTGGCGTCCTGCTCGCACGGTCTTGTGCTGGTGACGGGGCCTACCGGTTCGGGCAAGTCCACCACGCTTGCCGCCATGGTGGACCATATTAACGTCTCGCGCGCCCAGCATGTGCTCACCATCGAAGATCCCATCGAGTTCGTGCATCACTCCCGCCGCGCGTTGATCAATCAACGTGAAGTGCAGCGCGATACGCATGGCGTGGCCAGTGCCCTGCGTTCGGCTTTGCGTGAGGACCCCGACGTTATTCTGGTGGGGGAAATGCGCGATCTGGAAACCATGCGCCTGGCGCTGACGGCTGCCGAAACCGGACATCTGGTGCTGGCCACGCTGCATACTACGTCGGCCGCCCGAACGGTGGATCGCATCGTGGATGTCTTTCCCGGTGATGAAAAGGCGATGGTGCGCGCCATGCTGTCCGAATCGCTGCAGGGGGTTATCTCCCAGCAGCTGGTGCGCCGTATCGGCGGTGGTCGGATTGCAGCGCACGAGATTCTGATTGCTACGCCCGCCATTCGAAATCTGATCCGCGAGGACAAGGTGGCGCAGATTTACTCGGCACTGCAAACCGGCGGCGGACTGGGTATGCAGACCATGGAGGCCGCCCTGTCGAAGCTGGCGGCCGAAGGGCTGATCATTCGCGAAGAGCAGGGTGTATAGGCGGCACGTTTTGATAGATTGCCGGACGCGCCGACATTATCAGCAGGAATTAGCGTTCATACACCCCGCCCAGAACGCGGGGGCCTGCCGCACCGGTCACTGATGCCAGGTTACCCGGGAGCCCTTCCAGGCGCCGCCAGGCAAGCCAGGCGAAGGCGCCGGCTTCCAGCCAGTCCGGCGACCAGCCCAGTGCTTCGCAATGCTCGACGCCGATGGGAGAAAGCCGCGCTATCAGGGCGTTCATCATGGCACTGTTGTGCGCACCACCCCCGCAGGGGATAACGCAGGTGTTAGCCTGAGCGTCGGTAGAAAGGTGGCGCTCCAGTTCGCGGGCGATGCTTTCAACGGTCAGGGTCAGAAGCGTGGCCTGAACATCCGTGGGTGATTCATCTTCCAGATGGGCTTCCAGCCACTGGAGATGAAAGTGTTCCCGGCCGGTGCTCTTGGGCGGTGCGCTTTCAAAAAAGGGATCGCTCATGAGACGTGTCAGCAGGGTCGACTGACAGTGACCCTGAGCTGCCCAGGTCCCATCGTGATCGAACCGTCCTTCATGATGGCGGGCATACCACCCATCCAGCAGGGCATTGGCCGGGCCAGTATCAAAGCCGATCACTGGTATCTCGCTGCCTTCGGGCGGCAGCAGGGTGACATTGGCAAAGCCGCCCAGATTGAGCAGCACACGCCACTGGCGTGCATCGCGAAAGAGGGCGTCATGAAAGGCAGGGGCCAGCGGTGCTCCCTGGCCGCCGGCGGCAAGATCACGGCGACGAAAATCGCCCACCACACGACAGCCGGTCAGTTCCGCCAGACGCGATGGATTGTCCAACTGCCAGGTATAGGGGGCGGGGCCATTCGGGTGATGTTCAATGGTCTGGCCGTGGCTGCCGATGGCCTCGATGTCTCGGGCCTTGTGACCGCTTTTATCCAGTAGTGCGGTGACGGCCTGTGCCTGAAGCTGGCAGAACGACTCTTCGGCGTCGGCCAGGGTCTCAAAAGCGGCCTCTCTGGCATGACATAGTTGCCACAGCTGGCGACGCAGTGGCTCCGGCATCTCGATACCCGTGGCTTCCAGTAGAACGGGGCGGTGATGGTGGTCGCACTTCACCAGTGCAGCATCGATGCCGTCCAGACTGGTGCCGGACATCAGGCCTATTACAAGACTCATCTACTCACTCCTGCCGGGGCGGTCTCCGCTTTTGCCGCCATGCTATCATGCCCCACATTTCTTGCTGCTCTTCCCCGGGCCGGGTACCGGACGAGCAGCCGCAATAACCTGAAAACAGGAGATGCAGGTCATGGCCGATGTTGCCGATGCGCTGGCGCTGATCAAGCGCGGTGTCCACGAGACGCTGATAGAAGAGGAGCTGGAGAAAAAGCTCTCTCTGGGACGGCCGTTGCGCATCAAGGCCGGCTTCGATCCTACCGCGCCCGATCTTCACCTGGGGCACACGGTGCTTTTGAACAAGCTACGGCAGTTTCAGGACCTTGGGCATGAGGTGTTGTTTCTGATCGGCGATTTCACGGGACGTATTGGTGATCCGACCGGCAAGAGCGTGACGCGAAAGCCATTGACGGAAGAAGACGTCATGGCCAATGCGCGGACCTATCAGGAGCAGGTGTTCAGGGTACTTCACCCTGATCGCACAAGGGTGGTCTTTAACGCCGAGTGGATGAGCAAAATGTCGGCAGCCGACCTGATCGGACTGGCCGCCCAGTCAACGGTGGCGCGCATGCTGGAGCGCGATGATTTCGAAAAGCGCTACCGCGGCAATCAGCCCATCGCCATTCACGAATTCCTGTATCCGCTGATACAGGGGTATGACTCGGTCGCGCTGGAGGCCGATATCGAAGTCGGTGGTACCGATCAGAAGTTCAATCTTCTGATGGGGCGTGAGCTGCAAAAGCATTACGGGCAGGCGCCGCAGGTTGTGCTGACCATGCCGCTGCTTGAAGGTCTTGATGGTGTACAGAAGATGTCCAAGTCGCTGGGCAACTATGTCGGCATTACTGATCGGCCGGGTGAAATGTTCAACAAGATCGTTTCCATGCCGGATTCGCTCATGTGGCGCTACTTCGAGCTGTTGTCGCTCAAGCCGATGGATGAGGTCAGGGCATTGATGAGTGATGTGGACAACGGCGCCAACCCGCGCGACGTCAAGATGGTGCTGGCACGCGAGCTGGTCGCCCGCTTTCATGGTGAAGAGGCAGCCGCCGGTGCACACCGTGCCAGTGGCAACCAGCTCAAGGAAGGTGAGCTGCCCGACGATCTGCCGGAAGTAGAGGTCACGGTCGAGGATATGGATGAGGCGCCCATTGCCCTGATCCTCAACCGCGCCGGTCTTGCCAACAACAGCGCTCAAGCAAAGGACATGTTGAAAAACGCTCGTGTCTGGGTCGATGGTCACAAGGTTGAAGCGGGACATATGCTCACAACCGGTCATGACTACGTGATTCAGGCCGGCAAGAAGCGCTATGCCCGAGTGCGATTGCAAAAAGGATAAGTTTATTCCTGGACAAGTCATACATCTGCAGCGGTTTTTCTCATAAAAAGTTGGACACGTCCGCTACAGTCAGGTAGATTTGTACATACACTGAGGCAGCAGGCGCATGGAAGCGTTGCACCCAAGGAAGGGAAGCCTTGGTGTAAATTTTAAAACATCACCATGGAAGGTGGTGTTTAAGGATCAGGAAGATCCACGAAGCCCATAGCTGATACTTCAGCTGCGGGCTTTTTCTTTTTGGGTATTCAGGTGTCAGAGAAGGACTTGAGCCACGGTTTATGTAGAGGTGTTGATAGAGGGTAAAAAGCCGTTAGCAAATCTTTTTGGCGAAAGGGGTTGCGCGGTGCCGGTGTGATCTATAAAGTACGCATCCGCTGCCACGGAGCACACGGCGACGAGGCAGCGGGGGAAGCAAGCAGGTGATTGTTTTGACTAGGGTTTTGGTCGCTCAATCAGGATTTCAGATCCAGCCGCTGACTTCCGCATCGAAAAAAAGAGGTTGACTT
>NZ_QRDJ01000012.1 GCF_003385845.1 Kushneria indalinina DSM 14324
CTGTTGCCACTGGCAACACTCCGGGAGGGATGAGGTTACTGTTGCCACTGGCAACACCCCGGGAGGGATGAGGTCACTGTTGCCACTGGCAACACTCCGGGAGGCTCGGGGTACTGGCAATATGAGAAGGTTTGAATAGTAGGCAGCCTTTAGCGACAAGTATTGGAATGCTGGCACAACCAAATTTAAGAAGTATCTACAGGATTAAACTGTGAACACCATGCCTGCACTGGAACAGCGTCATAGCTCTGCACTGAATCAGTACGCAAAGGGCCTTTTAAAACCCTTTAAGGGTAAGGGGGAGATTCTGCGGTTTAGAGATGAACTCGAAGATGAATGCCGTCGGATGTGGCAGGAGGCAGCTGACTTTGCCAATCAATATAACCGTATCGTTGTGCAAGCTGATCTCTGGCTCAAACCACACAATAATAGCGGCGGCCGAGTCAGAGCCGTGCAGTGGCGAGATAAAGCACAAAAGCAGATGGGAAGAAGGCTGCTTGAAGATGCTTTGAAATCTGACGCAGTGCCCACTGGTTTAAAAAAGCAGCTGGTAGAAATCGAAACCGAGCGAGCAATCTTCAATGCAAAAATTGCAGCAGCTACCCGCCAAGTGGATCGGCTAAGCCGGCTGCTCAATGATCTGGAAGAAATCGAAACACTGTCACCTTAATATTTTCCGCTGACTTCGATTGCCATGTGCGGCCACTGTAGACGGGTATTCATTCCGGTCAGGAGCTACAGATGAGCACGCGTTTTTTTGGCGAAGGCAATATTGGGTCAGACCCGGAAGTGAAAATGTTCCCTTCCAACGGTAATCAACCACCGCGCGGTGTAATGCGGTTGAATGTTCGTTTCGACAATCCAGTGCCTAGCGACAATGGCAATGTCGATAAAGGTGGTTTCTGGGCAAACGTTGAGATATGGCATCGCGACGTTGAGCAATGGGCTCAGCTGTACCAGAAAGGGATGCGGGTGTTAGTGCCTGGAAGAATGGTGTTTTCCGAGTGGCAGGATAGTGAGCGCAACAACCGCTCAGAGTACAAGGTTCAGGCAGATCGTATCGGGATCCTCCCTTTCAGGATCTCGCAGGTCATTCAAGAGTCGGCACAGAACAGTCAGCAGAACCAACAGAGCCAACAGCGTGGTGCTCCCCCGAAGTCAGCGGGACCGGATGGTGAATGGAGCAACCCAGTAGGCTCGAATACTTACCAATAATGACTTATCCCGACGAGTATTTTCGTCGGGAATTTTTTAGGAGAGGGATAGAGTGATGGGATGGAAAACAGTCATTGCCGGAGTTGGGTCGCTGATCGCGCTTTCGGGATGTGCAGGACAACAGTATTACCATGGTGACACGTGCGTCACTTGTTTTGATAACCCGGTTACAGGTGAGCCGCTGAATTACGATCCCGAGGAAACACCACAGAAGGTGGCCACCAATGCTCAGGGCGAGTCGGTCGATTCGAGAAATATAGGAAGCCAGAGCGGGTCGATAGATATCAGCTCAAATGTCGACGTTGATACAGCCTATGCTCGGATCAAGTCCTCAATGGGTTTCCGAGCCCCGAACGATTTCGAGGAAGGAAATACCATGTCGGATTGGCAGAAAGGCGATTCAGCTTGGAAACATCAAGTGACTCCTGGCGCCCATTACGACCTTGGTGACTATGGTCGGCAAACTGTAGGAGGGAAGCAGTATCATCTAGTACAGCGGGTTCAAATCGAAAAGAGTGGCGCGGGATCCCGCATCCACTATAGCTGGGCGCCGGCTGATCAACGCATTGCCTACGACGGTAAGGCAATGGAATCTGCACTGACACAGCGTCTTGAATCGGCTCTAAGGTGATCAGGCGTACAATAATTTCGAAGGCAATGCCGAATTTCCACCCGGCACAACCTATTAACATTTTCAGCTGACTCTCCCTCTCTCCCCCGTCACGCTGGGCCTAAATCATCTGGAAGGCCCAGTGTCATGTCTCGATTATTCATTTGTGAAAAACCCTCCCAAGCAAAAGACATCGGGAAAGTGCTTGGTGCTACACGTAAAGGTGAAGGGTGCATGCATGGTGATGGCGTTGTCGTCACTTGGGCCTTTGGTCATCTGCTCCAGCAAGCTCCACCCGATGCCTATGATCCAGAACTTAAGCGTTGGTCTTTGGAAACGTTACCGATCCGCCCGACTCAGTGGAAAAACACAGTACGCAAGGATGCGAGTAAACAGTTCAAAGTGATCAAGGGATTGCTGAAGCAGTGCAGTGAGGTTGTGGTCTCTACCGACGCCGATCGCGAAGGGGAAACCATCGGGCGTGAAATTCTTGACGCTTGTAACTATCGGGGACCTGTGTCGCGACTTTGGCTATCGGCCCTCGATGAGGCATCAATTCGCAAGGCATTGGACAATATCCGGCCCGGGGAAACGACATACCCGCTATATCAGGCAGGGTTGGGG
Organism: Kushneria indalinina DSM 14324; assembly: GCF_003385845.1. GTDB lineage: Bacteria > Pseudomonadota > Gammaproteobacteria > Pseudomonadales > Halomonadaceae > Kushneria > Kushneria indalinina. The sequence goes on from NZ_QRDJ01000012.1 coordinate 2,450, forward strand.
CGATCACGAGCGGATTGGCTTGTCGGCATGAATCTGACACGCGCCTTTTCGGTGCTTGCCAAACAGCAAGGATACGATGGCGTGTTGTCGGTAGGCCGGGTCCAGACACCGACACTGGCTCTGGTGGTCAGACGCGACCAAGAGATCGCGAACTTCGTGCCCAAATCATTCTGGGATGTGGTGGCGAATTTTCAGGCTCAGGGCGGTACGCTACAAGCGAAGTGGTTGCCGGCAAAAGACGAGTGGCTCGACGAAGAAGGCCGGTGCGTCAATCAGGAGGCGGCCCAAGCTATCGCCGGTAAGTGTCAGGGGGAATCGGCCAAGGTGGCGTCCGTCGAGACGGTTAGCAAGCGTGAAGGAGCCCCGCTGGTGATGGACCTCGGGACGTTGCAGCAGGAGTGTTCAAAGCGCTTCGGTTTCGGTGCTCAGCAGGTGCTCGACATTGCTCAGTCACTCTACGAGACCCACAAGGCCACAAGCTATCCGCGTACGGACTGCCGGTATCTGCCGACATCGATGCTGGCAGAGGTCAAGTTAGTCGTGACGGCGCTCCTGCATTCAGATGAGAAGATTTCCTCAGTCATCGATCGTCTGGATCAGAATCTCAAAAGCCGCGTCTGGAACGATAGCAAGATCACGGCTCACCACGGGATCATTCCCACTACGGTTCCCTGCCGCATCGATCGTATGAGCGAAGAAGAGTTTCGGGTCTACGATCTCATTCGTCGACACTATCTGGCGCAGTTCCTGCCCGCCCACGAATACGATCAGACCGATGCGCATCTGGATCTCGCCGGCGAGACGTTTGTGGCCTCGGGTCGCCAGGTCAGAATCGAGGGATGGAAAGTGCTATTCCCCCGAGGGAAGGGCAAAGGGCAGAACGGTGACGATGATGAACAAGAAGCCTCTAGCGTGCAGGCGCTCCCGCCTTTGCATCAGGGGGAAAAATGCACGGTTCTGGAACTCGCGGTGAAGGATCGCCAGACCCAGCCACCGAAGTCGTTTGCCGAAGGCACATTGATTTCGGCAATGAAAAACGCTGCACGGTTTGTTACCGACGAGCGGTTGCGGGCGCGGCTGCGAGAGAGCGCCGGCATCGGTACCGAGGCGACTCGCGCCGGCATCATCGAGACACTGCTCGCGCGAGGTTTCATCTGCAAGAAAGGGCGCACTATCGTTTCGACCCCGGTGGGGCAGGGATTGATTGAGGCACTCCCCCCACAGATCAGCAACCCAGGCATGACTGCACTGTGGGAACAGGCGCTGGATCAAGTGGCCGAAGGCTCAATGACGCTTGATGACTTCATGGAGCGCCAAGGTGTACTGCTGGACAAGCTGGTCGGAATCGCGCTTCAGCGCCCTCATTTGAACCTCCCTGAATCACCCAGCGAAACCTGTCCAAAGTGCCAATCCAAGATGCGCAAGCGCAATGGGTCAAACGGCCAGTTCTGGTCATGCACACGCTATCCCGATTGCGATGGCACCAAGCAGATCGGGAAGAGCACCAGCCGCAAGAGTAGCGGCAAAACTGGCAAATCAAATTCTGCGAAGGCAAGGCAACAAGGCTAAGGGGTCGGTCATTCAGGGATAGTCGTAAGACGGCTATGGGGGTAGTGCTGCATCAGTAATTAAGGCTATAGATCACATTTATCTGGTATTAAATTTCATGATCCTCTGAAATTAGTATTAATGGATGATTGCGGTTCTGTACGATCCTTGCCAGACAAGCTGCCTTACTTGATAATTGCAAGCACACCCCGTTTCCAACTGACGGTTATCAGTTGGTCCCTTTGGACTCTCCTAGAGTCCGATCCCTAAGCGCAAACACCTGGCGAGAATGCGTACCCACCGCAAAGTTATCTTTGCACTGCATTGGCATGCTTGGGTTCCAGGTATCCTGTTTTTCAGGTCGACCGGTCGTCGACCACCCTCCAAACCCATCACGACCGGCCAGCCAGTCACCCCATGGGATGACTGGCTGGCCGGTTGGACTTACCTTTTCCGTGGCGGCGCCTACCGCCTGAATCCCAGGCTCCCTTTGTGCGGGGATCCGCGCACAATCATATTGGTCCATTGCCATGATTTACGGGACCGAGTGCAACGACTGAATCGAACGCATGACTACGAGGGGCATGACGATCGATGGTCTGCATAGTGGCAACCTTATCGCGCTATCCGTTACCGGTATTGATAGCTGGCTGGACTCGCAATATTGGTCCTCAATCCCAAGGCGAGGCAGCGGGGTAACTCGCAGCCCCGGCTTGAGATTGGTGATCACTGTTTCAGGGTTGACGAAGCAGTGCAGTAGAGTAATTCTAAAGGTGTGAGACGTCTGCTGTTGACGACACAACAGCGCCCTTTGCCTTCGGGCAACTCCCAAAGCCGTAACGCATCCCGAAAGACGGTGCTCATTGTGAGCTGGATGCAGTTTTCAAATTTCGGTCTCGAGCCGAACCACCCATCCGGGGGAACACTTTCCTCGGTTGGGGAGGGTGTATCTCCTGGAGTCATTTGACTATCAAGGAGCAACACCATGTCCAACTCGACTGATAACCAGTTCTTCGATCTTCATGTCACTGGCGTTGGCTACGTCAACCGTATCCGCAAGGTCACGCCCAAGCGTGGCGAAGCCTTCTGGGCTTGCGACATATCTGCGTTGAATGGACCTGCCAATGATGTTGAATATCGCCGTTTCGATTGCCGCGTCAGTGGCGCCGATGCGGAGAGGCTGGTCAAGAAGTTCGCTGCGACAGTGTCAGATCGTAAGAATAGAGGCGTCGCTGAGCCGAAAATCCTGATTGGGTTCAAGCTCGGCGATCTTTATCCCGATCTGTACACGAAAACGAGAGGTGAAAAAGCTGGTGAAACAGCTGTAAGCCTCAAGGCGCGTCTACTGTTCATTAATTGGGCCAAGGTGGATGGCGACAAGGTTTATGAAACGCCTCGGCGTGATGAAACCCCGTCAACCGCTGATGATGCCCAGGCTGATGATTCAGGGTCACAGGCGCAAGCCTCCGTTCCTAAATCAGCGTACGTCGGCGGATCAGCCTCAGCTGCTGAAGCCGCTACAGCTTAACCTCACCATGCTGCCGAGAAATTTTTTCTCGGTAGTGGTGTTTTGAACCTATTTGACCCGCAGGGGAGACGACCCTGTGGGGCGTCTCCATGCGGATAAACCGGAGACGTCATGTCAGATAAAATTGGGCTACGTATAGTACGTTCGTTTGCAGATTCGTCGGAGCGCCTTGGAAATAGCGTTGGCGCAGGCTGCATCATTGCGGCTTTGCTAGGTACTGCGCTCGAAAATGCTGCTTTGGGAGATGCCTATAGGGGGGCTATTGCCTTCTTGGGAATGTCTTTTGCAGCTAATGCCTTCAAAACTATACTGGATACACTAATTGCGAATGCCGATGAGGCAAAGGAGCAATGATGGAACCGATTACGCTCTTGCTTGGAGGGTTGTTCTCGTTCTGTACAGCGGGGCTCGTCGCATCAGGGATTTATGCTTACAACGTTCACCGTCGTCAGGTGAAACGTAAGCAGAATCAGTCGTAACAGAGCACCCATGATTGCCTCTCGAATGAGAGGCAATCTTTTTAATACCCCACCGGGAGAAACCTCCCGGCAGGGGGGCGTTTCTCCCGATCCTTCGACAAGGAGAAACGCCATGGGATGGAGCCTTCCCTACCATACTCACACACGCGATCAACTTGTGAGCTGGTTGCTTGAAAATCAGAGCGAACCAGGCCGCTGTGAGATCATTGATCATTCGTGCCGAGGCAATGTGCTGTACACCGTGTTCCACAACATATCGAAGCAGTATCGCTTCATTGTTGTGTTCCTGCTTGAAGGCCCGACGTCGAGTCAGCGCAAGGCAGGTGAGCAGTCGTGGGCTTACAAGGATATCGCCGAGTCGCAGGGTCCAAGAGTCTACGGGTGCCCTGAGCGTTTGTTGCGACAGTCTGATACCCAGTACACCAATGCTGTTGAGTGGCGCGAAGAATGCCGAAGAAGGCGTCGTGAAAGTTCGCAACGTCGTAAGCAGGCACTGACTTGCCAGTATGGAGATCGACTTGAAGTCGTTACTCGGATCGGCTGGAACGGTGAATTCGATGAGACGAAAACCGTTGTATTTCAGCGAGCATATACGGCGACTTTTTTTATTGGCAGGGATACTGATGGAAAGGATTGGCGCTGTCGTTGGGACAGAGTAGTTATCCGAGATATCTCTACTGATACAGCTATAGCTTAATACACAACAGTTCATTCCACCCATCGGGGCCACTCCCGATGGGAATGGCTCCGATAAATTTTTTGGAGTCCACCATGGAACACTATTCAACTGCCCATCGATTGAACGATCACGAGATCGATGTCGTACTGGCTGCACTTCGGCTGCTACAGCAAATGCCTCACGATCAAATACCAGCAGGCATACTGGATATCGCCGGCGAAAGCCTCGGGCATATCGATATATCGGAGCTTTGCGAGCGTCTAAATATGGGCTGCGTGGATGATCAGGAGAACGATCACCTCATGCTGCTGCGGCGCATACGTGCAGAAATGTCACGGCCTGACTGGAATTCCGATCTGCTGGATCGAGTTGAGACAGCGCTGGAGCAAGGCGGCTGGCCAATCTTTGTTACTGATCATGAGGGTTGGTATTTGGACGAGCATGATGGCAGGTATACCGTTACCTCTGAAGATGGCGGCCCTTACGCGAGCAATGATGAAGCCATCGCTGCTATTGGTAAGCGGTTTGCGGCTGGTAGCCATTGGCATGGGGAAGTGTTGGATGCCATCGGCATGACTGCCTGTGGCTATGTTCTTGCAATGCCTGACGCCCCTGTGCCTCTGGCAGGTTCTTATAGCTAGTTGATTATTCACTTCAAAAGACGCTCCTTCGGGAGCGTTTTTTCGTTTTGCCAAATGCGGGCAGGGTGCATTTAACATTTCCCGTCGCAGCACGCCCCAGCCTTCGGCACGGTGAGCCCGATCAAGATCATTCAGGTTCCCGCGCGAGGCCACTCTCGATGTCCCCATTCCAGTGCCAGAAAAATTATATTGTTCCCTTAGCATTCCTCGTTGCCCTTACTGCCGGGTGTGCCCAGCAGCAACAGAAGGGGGCAAGCGAAAGTGAACGGCTTGCTGCCGAGTATCCGGATTCCGGAAAAATGACGGTAGGCCATGCCAATCAGCCAACTACCAAAATTATTGCAACCGGGATGGATCAGCCCACCCATGACGTTGGTCCGGACATTTACCGAACTCATGACGAGGAAAGCGTCGAGGTCGTGAGAGGCGGGCGTTACTCACTGGTTGCGGCAGATGCCACGAAACAGCAGCGCAACCTTCTTGAGCAAACGATCAATGTATCGATCCCTGCTTCCATGAACCCATCCGTTGAAGATGGACTTCGCTATACGCTTCAACACACCGGTTACAGCCTATGCGCTCCGCAAGGGAGGCCACAGGAACTCCTTTACAGTCGCTCCCTGCCGGCAGCTCATTTTCAACTAGGCCCCATGCCTCTGCGCGAGGCGCTTCAGGTACTTGCCGGCAGCGCTTTCGAACTGCAAGCCGATCCCATAGCTCGCACCATTTGCTATCAGGTGCGCGATCAGCGTGTGGTTAAGGGGGCAGACCATGGCTGATGAAAAGGATCAGGACCAAAGCTCTGAATATCATGATCCAGTCGTCTCTCATCATGACGAAGGCGCTGAGGAAGCATCGAGTGCCAAACCTTACACGATCAAGAAAATAACTTGGAGCAAGCCTCGACTTATCCTGGTTGGTGTCGTAACGGCTGTGGTTTTGCTCGTCCTTTTTATTGCCATCAGAGCGTTGAGCGGACCAGACGGCCCCACACTGGAATCTCGTGTTCAAGACCAGCATCAGGTAATAAATCAACTTTTAAAGCAGGTCAATGAGTTAAAGAGCGATCTGGATGAGCGCAACAGTCAGGCTCAAGGCACGAGCAACCGATTGGGTGAGTTGACGTCTCGTATAGACGATCTGGAACAAAACCACATCACCCCCGAGCTTGAAAAATTGCCTGCTCAAGTTGGCTCCTTATCCGATCGTCTGGATGAACTGTCGAGCTCTGTTGATGTGCGCTTCAACGCTGCGCAAGAGAAACAACAGTCGATCGAATCCTCGATTGAGGGCCTGCGCCAGCAGCAAGCCAGCCAGAAGAAGTCCGCGGCCCAAGTGAGCCAACCAAAGACCCAGCCCCAAAAGCAGCATGAGCCAGAACCTCCGACACCTCCGTTTTCGGTGTCGGGTATCGAAATGCGTGGGGGACGAAGTTATCTCGCGATCGATTCTGGTACCGGGCGATTGAGTGGTCTGCGTCTGGTCAGCGAGGGACAAAACATTGGTCAGTGGCATCTGACGTCGATAGATGGTCGCTCTGCAAAATTTACCGTCAACGATCAGGCCGTGACCGTTCCGGTTCCGTAAGGAGAGAGTCATGACAATGAATCGTACCCCGGGGCTGGGAATCATGGTGACACTGCTTTTGGCAGCGCCGGCATGGGGACAGGAAAGCCAGACAACGAGAGTCGATCAAACACAAGTCGAGCAAAGCAGTCAGCGGGCTGCTGAGGCATGGGGGCTGAATCGGCAGGAATACGATCGCTATGAGTCGATCATGGAAGGACCGCGCGGTAAATGGTCCCCCAATCTCGACCCTTTAACAGCCCTTGGCCTGGAAGCGCGCTCTGATGCCGAACGCCAGAAATACGCCGAGAAACTGGTAGAGACTGAACGTGCTCGAGTTGAAGGTGAGCTCGCATTTCAGCGGGCCTATGATGCCGCGTGGAAGCGCCTTTATCCCAACGACATGCCGGTTGAATCGTTCAGTACCAAAGGCGGGGAGGATGCGACGCAATCCGTTTTTGGCAGTAACCCAGCAGCTTCAGACCAGCGTCTGACAGTGGTCGTGGCTACTGAGGGGTGTGACCAGTGTGTGGCCAGAGTGAAACAGCTGATGAATAACGGTGCGTCGATGGACATCTTTGTTATGGATGCCGAAGGCAACGACGATCTTATTCGCCGCTGGGCGACAAAGGTTGGCATCCCACCATCGAAGGTTCGTGATCGCGTTATCACGCTCAATCATGGCGGTTCGCGGGATCTGCCGCGCACTGACCTTCCGCGCGTTGTGAGGAATTGATCAATGCAGCGAGCGATGGTGGCAATAGCTGCGGTGGGAACAGCTCTTACGGCTGCCATGGCCCATGGTGGTCAGCCCGATATCCCGTCAGCCTACGTATCCATTGCGAAGGATCATGGAGTACCTCCCAAGGTGCTTTATGCGGTGGCAAGTCAGGAATCGAAGCAGGCCATTAATAACGGGCACAGGCCATGGCCGTGGACACTGAATGTAGCCGGGAAGTCGATGTACTTTGGCGATCGGGAATCAGCATGCTTGGCGCTGACCGACGCGCTCAATAAGACACAAATCGTCGATGTTGGAATAACTCAGCTTAATGTGCGTTGGCAGCCACAACTTTTCGGCGCTGGCCGGCGTTTCAGTGATCCCTGCTCCGCTCTTGATCCTTACGCCAACCTCGAAGAAGCCGCTGTTCTGATACGTGGCCATTATGACGCCGCCGGTGACTGGCTCATCGCCGTTGGTCGTTATCATCGTCCAGCCGGCGGCAAGCCCGCGGAGCGATACCGCGCCTCAGTGAGTCGTGAGTTGGCAAAGCTCGGTGCTACGCCGTCGATGGGCACAGCGTCCCCAACGATGATGGCCGCACGTGACACATCTACTCAGGCATCGAGCTCAAAAACAATCCCAACGAAGTTGCCTACCGAAAGCGCACCTGCCGAAGACCAGCTGACTTGGGTTACGCCTGCCCCTCGACCCCATGAGTCCGACATCGCCTGGGTGACGCCAGAACAGCGTCGCTGGATGGCCGAAGTCGCAAGTCGCTGATACAGGAGAATACCCATGACCTCAAATTACTGCTTCAGCATGACTGTGGGGTGTCTCATGGCAGTCATGACATCGACTGCTCAAGCTCAGGCTCCTGCCGAGAGACCTCCAGGGCTGCCGCAGCTAACTGTTGTTGAAGATCACGGTGGCGAGTCCGCGCGCCCTTATTTCGTGGCAATCAAGGGTGCCGGAGTTGATGAGAACGAAGGCTACTCCTCTCAGCCGGGAAGAATGTCACGTTCGTCTCAACCTTATGGCGAGCACGACATGCTGCCGCTTGAGAGCGAGAGCCTCACGCCCGGTACTGTGACCTCGCGGCAGTTGGATCTGCCAGGGGGGTTCACGCCGATATTCCTGATTGGAGATGACGATCTTTCCCGGCAGTGGCTGGCTCAGCGTGGCGATATTCTGCGTGACATGAATGCGGTTGGTCTGGTCGTTCAAGTCGAGGATGAGGCTTCCTTGGAAGCGCTTCGTACCACCGCGCATGGGCTTGAATTGCGGCCTGTATCTGGCGACGGCCTCGCTAAACGGCTGGGACTCAAACATTACCCCGCTCTGATCAGCCCTCGCGGTGTGGAGCAATGAAAAAACCAAAAGAGGAGCGATCAATGCCGACCGCCCACTGTTTTGTCTGGGATCGTTGGAAAGAGGTCGAGTCGAGTGATTTGCGCGCGGGGGATCTGATACACCGCGCCGGTGAGCTTTTTGAAGTCATCGCACCGGCTTACATGAAGGATGGCAAGCCACACCTGCCAGCCAATCGCGTTGAACAGGGACCGATAAAGCTGATGGTAGGTGAGTTTGCCGAAGGGCTTGATCATGTCTGTATAGCGATGGATCTGACCGGCGCCGAACTCAGGGAATACGACGATGGTGATGCTCAGCTGGTCGATCTCGAGGCTGGCCCGGGCCACATTTTTTCCCCTCGGCTACCCAGAGCTGAGCTTGAAGATTTTTGCAGGACCAATATCGAGCGTTATCAGGTCTTTTTTGACCAGCATGAGGCTCGACTGGACCGAGGCCAACAGATCCAGCTGGAGCCATGGTGGGAGGGGCAGGAGTCATGAGCAGTAATCATCCCCTTGAGTCTCTTCTTCGCCCCGCCGTCGAGCTTTATACCGTCTGGGTCTGTGCCGGCTGCGTGGTGCTTTGCATCTGGGCGCCCTGGTCGCTGGCTCTCGCGCCAAGTGTCGGATATACCACGGCGGCTGGTTTTGCAGCCTTTGGCATATGGCGTTTTCGCCAGGCATGGGTGGTGCTTCGGTATCGTCGCAATATGAGGCGATTGCCACGCTTTGCTCTGCCGGCGCGCAAGGTTCCTGTCAGTAATCGCAGTCTGTGGCTGGGTAAGGGCTTCAAGTGGGACGCTCAGCACACGCAGCGATTACATGAATCGGGTCAGCCCGGGGCCAAAATTTATGTGCAGCCGAACGTCTGGTACCAGCGAGCACGACGTCTTGAACAGTCACTTGAGAGAGGAGGTCTGGGGCAACACATTGCGTCTCTATTGCGCACGGATTCGTTCCTTAACCCGGTACGGCCGCTGCCACCAGTGGGAGGGCGTCCAGCCCTGCACGCTGTTGAGTGGAAAGAGCACGACGTCTGGATGCCCCTTGGAGAGCGCGTGGGTCACACGCTCGTCGAAGGTACAACGCGTGTTGGTAAGACACGCTTGGCCGAAATCCTTATCACACAGGACATTCGCCGCGGCGATATCACCATCTGTTTTGATCCCAAGGGTGATGCAGACCTGATGATGCGCATGTACGCGGAAGCGCAGAAGGCCGGGCGTGGTGATGAATTTTACATTTTTCATCTGGGCTGGCCGGATGTGTCTTGCCGATACAACGCCGTAGGCCGTTTCTCGCGGCTCTCCGAGGTTTCGACTCGAGTTACGGGACAACTTTCAGGAGAGGGTAACAGCGCTGCATTCCGTCAATTCGCATGGCGCTTCGTCAACATTGTGGCACGTGCCCGTCATGCTCTTGGTGAGCGGCCCAGCTATAACCAGATTTTGAACGATGTGGTGAACATTGATGCGCTTCTGATGCAGTACGTCCAGCAGATGCTGGAACAGCAGTTGCCAGGATCGAATCAGCAGATCACCGATATCGAGGGGAAAATCACCGACAAGAACACGCCTCGTAATCTTCAAGGACGTCATAAGCGGGTGGTGGCAATCGTTCAGTATCTGCAACAGCCCGAAGTCATCGAATCGCTGAGCGATCCCGTGCTGGATGGCCTGCTATCTGCGGTGCGTTACGACAAAACCTATTTCGACAAGATCGTGGCAAGCCTTTTGCCGCTGCTCGAGAAGCTGACCAGTGGCAAGATCGCAGAGTTGCTTTCACCAGACTATGACGACATCGAGGATGATCGCCCGATCATCGACTGGCAGCAGATCTTCCGTAAGAAAGGCATCGTTTACGTGGGACTGGATGCGCTTTCTGATTTTGAGGTTGCGCAGGCCGTGGGTAATTCCATGTTCGCGGACATCGTGTCGGTGGCCGGTCATATCTACAAATTTGGTTCCGAAGATGGCCTGCCCGGGCAGGGCGGCAGCCAGAAGCTGCCTATCAATCTCCACTGCGATGAGTTCAACGAACTCATGGGTGATGAGTTCATCCCGCTGATCAACAAGGGCGGTGGTGCCGGCATTCAGGTAACGGCGTATACCCAGACGCTTTCAGATATCGAGGCTCGCATCGGCTCGACGGCGAAGGCAGGTCAGGTCGTGGGCAACTTCAACAACCTGATCATGCTGCGAGTCAGGGAAGAGCGTACGGCTCGTTTGTTGACCGATCAGCTGGCCAAGGTCAACGTTTCGACACGTCTTATGGTGTCCATGGCCAGTGACAGCGCAGATGTCCAAAACGATCAGGATTTCAGTTCGTCGGCGGGTGATCGTATCGGAACCGAGTCGGTAGAAATGTTGACGCCGAACGATGTGATCAATCTTCCCAAGGGGCAGGCATTTGCGCTTCTTGAAGGTGGCCAGCTCTGGAAGCTTCGTATGCCGCTACCCCTATCAGATAAAACCGAGGACGTACCGAAGGATGTGGCAGACATCGCGCAACGAATGCGTTCTCAATACAGCACTGGGGAGCAGTGGTGGCAAGGGGTGATGCCGGCGCCGATCCATATGGACTTCAGCAATCCCCCAAATGCACATGAGCAGGCCATCCCCGCGGATAATAACCATGCTGGCGATTCAGGCGTGGAGGTGAACCATGGCCAGGGATGAAGCGCCGGCACAACGTGCCGAGAAAAAACGCGGCGGCCTTGTTGGCACTCTGTTCAAACTGCCATTTACTCTGATGTGGATTGTTATTATCTCGATCTTTTGCAGTGTTCTGATCGAGTGGGTGGGGATCTATTTCGACTGGTTCAGTCAGACAGGTTCAGATCATGCCCATCAGACCATGCTGTCCGAGATGGGATATCTCGACAGTCAGTTCACACAATCGCTATTGGTGTCCTCTCCGGTCGAGTTCGCGACGATGATCGTTGATACTTGTTATGAATGGCTTTTCGCGAAATCAGGCATTGCGGGCTGGGTCGAGCAGGGAGCGGGTGCCGTGGGCTGGGCCGGCACGCTTAAGACCTATCTTCAGGCAGCCATGTTCGTAACGCTGATGACGCTTACACGCTGTGTCATCCTGGTATTGACGTCTCCGCTTTTCATTCTGGCCGCAATCGTTGGATTTACGGATGGTCTGGTGAGTCGAGACCTTAGACGCTTCGGTGCAGGGCGAGAATCGGCGTTTATCTATCACCATGCGAAGCGCATGGTTACGCCGATCTTTCTCACCGGCTGGTTGATCTATTTGTCACTACCCTTTTCGATCCATCCGAACCTGTTCCTGTTGCCTTGCGCGTTGTTGTTCGGACTGATGATCGCGATCGCGACGGCTAGCTTCAAAAAGTACCTATAAATCACACGGGCAATGCCCGGGTTGATGCGATATCACTCTATCAGCTCGGGTTCACCGCAGGACTTGTAAATCTGATCCACCGCAAGATCCATTTCGACGCCACGGGGAAGTCGAGAGACAACCTCATCCAGAATTAGCTGTGCCTTTTCGGCCTGCGCTCCAGGAACAAATACAGCCGGATAAACCAAGGCAGCAATTGCATGACTGAGGCTCTGCGGCCCGGTTCCTCCATATCCCCACTCGAAGCCGCCCTCATATTGAAACCGATCATAGCGGGGGATGAGCAGTTCGGCACTGCCATTCTCGTCGTGGCGATAAAGCGCAACCGGAGCACCCTCCACGATACGCAGCAGGATGGTGCCCTTCACCCCATGTTCGGGCCTGTCGAGCGCTTCATGTGTGACGTCTCTTACGTTTCTGAAATCGTAATCTTCCAGTTTCTTTCTGGTTTCCATCTGGTTCACCTGCTTTGTTGCTTTCAAGTGTTTGTGTCCGGGCCAGTTTCTCATGGCGGGTATTCATCGCAAAGAATACCCGGCTGTTTCGCTTAACGTTTACGGCTGATACGAGCTGGCGTTGCCATGACCATGGGGCCATGTCGTTACCACTCACGACGGGACTCAATCATGAAGGTGCGCAAGTACATTTCCTCTTTATTTCTGCTTTCGAGCGCCTCGCTGATCAGTGCTCTGTCGCCCAGCGCACAGGCAGACAACATCGATGAAATACAGCGTCGCGATCTTGCGCTGATACAGACGCAGATCGAGCAGATTCGGGTCGTGGTAGATCGCATCGATGCTCGCCAGCAGCAGGCTGATCCCGCGACCACGCGGGTTTTCTTCGACATTCCTCGTCTCCGTGGCGATCTCCAGTCCATCACCCAAGGTATCGATACCTATCTCGAACCAGATCGTCTGTTGCCCCGTCAGCCGAGGCCACTGGATGGCGACTATCTCGATGATCGGGGGCAGTAGTGGAAGCGTTCAAAGCTGGTTCTGGCATGGAAGGTTCGGAGCTTTCTTTGCTCGTTGCCGGGGCAGGATGTGTGGCCATCCTTCTTTGTGCGGCTTGGGTGCTGACGTCGGCATATCGGGGTTGGGCAAAGGGACGCGTGGGCGGAGACACCCTTTCTATCGTCGCCATAAAAGTAGTGCTGCTGATAGTGCTTTTTTTCTGGGTATTTCTGTCATGACAGAAACCGCCCGAAGGTTCCCATCAGGGAAAACGGAAGTTTCAGGAACTTCCAGATGTAACGAGCAACATTCAATCCAAGAGGACGTAACAATGTCGATGCAATCACTGTTTCAACGTATCTCGAGCGGCTTCACTCGCTCCTGCCAGAAGCTGGTTGTCTTGGCCAGCGCGGCTGTTCCGGGGTTGGCGTTGGCTGATCTTCCCGAGCTCGAGGAGCCGACACAGGGCAGTGACGGAATTCGCTCTCAGGCCCAGGGCTATCTCTACGACTTCGGTGTTCTCGGTGGTTTGATCATTTGTGTCGTGGCTTTTCTGTTTGTGGCCATGTCTGCCATCTCGTCTTTCCGGGAAGCTCAGGCTCGGGGTGAGTGGAGCAAGTTCGGGATCACATTTGTGGCCGGCGTCATTCTGGTCTTGGCCGTTATCTGGCTGGCGACCGAAGCCGCGCCCATCTTGGCTCAATAAAGGGCGGGATCATGGCAAGCATCGACTTTCTCCCGAAGAGACTTAACGATCCCCCGGTAGTGTTCCGGGGGATGACGACTCGCGAAGTCGGGATGATGGCTGGAGCGGGATTTGTGGCATTCCTTTTGCCAGGTATCGTTGCTGCGTTCGTCTTCGGAATGCCTGCCATGGCACCCACCATCGCCTTTATGGGTATGGGGGGCTTTCTCGTAGCCGGTGGCAACATCATGCGACGCCTCCGCCGAGGTCGCCCCTCCTCCATGTTGTACCGTCAGCTTAACTATAAGCTCGCTGCCGCAGGGATCAGCGTCGGCGACGAGCGCCTCATTACCCACTCCAGTGTCTATCGCATCGGCCGCGAGACTCATGGACAAGGAGATTTGCGATGAGCCGTACGCGTAATGCACTTGGGGCGCGAGATTCGCACATCACCACACTCAGGATTCTCATTGCCGTTCTGGTTATCGGGTGCATCGGGTTGGGATATGGCTGGTACAGCGCTCCGAAGGATTTGACGATTTCCATCCCCCCAGACCTGCGATCCGGGTCGACTCAAAAGTGGTGGGAGAAACCACCCTCCGCTGTTTATGCCTTTACCACCTATGTCTGGCAGCAGATCAATCGCTGGCCTGCCAATGGTGAAGAAGATTACAAGCGCAATCTCTATGCCTACTCACCGTTTCTCACCCAGTCCTGCCAGGCCGAGCTGGAAGAAGACTATCGCTACCGCAAGAAGCGGAACGAGTTGAGTCAGCGTGAGCGAAGCGTATTTGAAATTCCTGGGCGGGGATTCAGCAATGATCAGTCAGGCCCGGGTTCAGTAGAAGTCGTGTCACGTGATCAGTGGGTCGTCAATCTTGATCTTGCCGTGAAAGAAACCTACTCCGGCACGCCTATTCGTGATGTCTTCATGCGCTTCCCGATTCGAGTTGTACGCGCTGAGGGCGATCCGCAGAACAATAAATGGGGCATGCAAATCGACTGTCTGGCACGGCCTGCTCAGCGATTGGAAGTTCCGCGACTGGAGGAAGACTCATGAATCGCCTCAAGACGTCATTGGTGAAAGGCGGGCTGTGTGTCTCGCTACTGGGAGCTGCACTCCAGGCGCATGCCGTGGAAATTCTTCATTGGGATCGCCGGCCGCTCGACATTGATCTACCGGTAGGTACCGAACGGGTCATCATGCTCGATCGTAATGTACGCGTAGGCTTGCCACGTGAAATTGCGGATTCGGGTGTTCTTCGAGTGCAAAGCGCCGGTGGCGCAATCTACCTGAAGGCCGATCAGCCTTTCGATACTCAGCGGGTTCGTATTCAGGACGTCGAGACCAACGAGGTTGTCCTTTTCGATCTGACCGCCAAGGAAAACGGTGCAAGCGACGAGGAGATCAAGGTAGTGATCTCGGAGGAAGACGGGAAAAAATCCTCGGATAGCACCTCACAGGATGGCCAGAGCGATAAGGGCCGAGACACTGGCAATCAGGAAAGCAAAAAGTCATCAGTAGGAACGCCTGTACCGGTGGTCCTGACACGATTTGCAGCACAGTCACTGTATGCGCCCAGTCGAACAATAGAGCCGGTTCAGGGACTCAGTCGGGTGGCGATGCGTTTGCCTGACACTATGCCATCGCTGCTGCCTTCATTGCCGGTAGCGGCAACGCCGGTGGCCGCCTGGAAGCTCGATGGTTGGACTGTCACAGCGGTAAAGCTCTCCAACCGGGATCCGTCACGCACGTTCGAACTCGATCCGCGCTGGCTTCAGGGTGATCTCTACAGCGCCACTTTCATGCATTCCACGCTTGGACGGCGCGGTAGCGTTGAGGACACCACCACCGTTTTTATCGTCACAAATGGTCAGTCTCTTGCCAAGGCACTTCCGCTGTCGCAGGGAGATAACTCATGAAACTCCAAGGGAACGCACTACTCAAGTTCGGGGTGCCTGTACTGGTGCTCATCATGATTATGATCGTGGTCAAGGGTTGCAGTGGTGGTAGCGACGATGACGCCGACCAGAGCCGTCAACAACAGGAAGAACAGGACGAAACCCGGTCGCTGTCGCAGGAAGAGATGGATGCTCTCGGTATCCAGGGTGATTCCTCACAGGACACCGTTGCCACTCTGGTAGGCCAGATAAACTCCTGGGATCGTAAGCGTGACCGAGATCTGGAACGCATGGAGGAATTGCTTGAGGAGAACAGGCGCCTCTCCGACCGCGTATCCAATGTGGATCGTGCTGTCGACCAGGCAATAGAGCAGGAACGCGAGCGCCAACAAGAAGCTCGCGAGGAGAGTGAAGAGTCTCTGATATCAAACTTTGAGCAGCGTCTGAACCGTCTAACAGGAAGCAAAAAAGACGAGGGCGACGGATCTCAGAGTGATGACGATATGCCAGTTGGGTTGGGACTCGAGGGAGGCGGTGGCGCTTCGGGCAATGGCTCGAGCGGTGGCAATCTCGCATGGGTCGAACCCATGGATCAGCGTCAGGGAGAAGATCGCTCAAGTGGTAGCCAGGGCGACGGAGGCTCAGCCTTTCCAACCTCATTCAAGGCAGCTGCCGATACGGCAGGTGATATGGCCTCTCAGACCTCCAGTGCCGTAGAGTCAAAAGTGACGGGTGAGCCGGATGCTTCCAAGGTCGATCCGGTTTATACCATTCCCGAAAATTCGACCCTCATGGGGTCGTTGGCGATGACCGCACTACTGGGTCGGGTGCCTGTCGACGGCACAGTGAATGACCCATATCCCTTCAAGGTGATGATCGGAAAAGACAACCTTACCGCGAACGGAATTGAGTTGCCGGAGGTAAAAGCGGCGGTGGCCAGCGGTACCGCGACCGGTGACTGGACGCTTTCATGTGTGCGCGGAAACATTACCAGCCTCACATTCGTTTTTGAGGACGGCACGATCCGCACCGTTCCCACACCCGATGACGTCAATAAGGGCAACAGCAATAGCAACGACAATAACCGCAATCAGACCATCGGTGGGGGCGATTCCATCGGCTGGCTCAGTGATCAGTCCGGTATCCCCTGCATCAGTGGTGTACGGCGCAGCAATGCCCAGCAATACCTCGGCACTCAGAGCCTGCTGACTGCCGCTGGCGCTGGTGCAGCCACCATGCTCTCTGACGATGACTCTACCTCGATCACCTCAATGAATGGCAATGGGTCCATCTCGCAGGCCATGACTGGTAATCAGGCCGTTGGACAGATTCTGAGTCAGGGCGTCAACGACATGAGTGAGTGGGTCAACAAGCTCTATGGGGAAGCGTTCGCAGCCATCTATGTACCACCGGGAAAAAACGTGGCCATCCATATCAACAAGCAGCTGCCGATCGATTACGAGAACGAGGGGAGGAAGGTGCGCTATGACACGTCACACGCAACCACAGTCGGGCTCGACTGATCGGCGGGCACCAGTGTTTGCCACTCTCGCATTGATTGGACTGGGGCTTCTATCGGGCTGCGCAACTTCGAAGGATGAGTTGATGCCGACCAATGGCATGACCATGCAGGAACTCTGGGAGCAGGGATCCAGCGAAGACAGTGGCAAGGCGTCAATGGGTAGTACAGGCCAGCAGGCGGTAAAAGCGGCGCGAGGCTCCTTGCGCCGGCCGATCAGCGCCAGCGAGATGGTTGACGAACGAACCCGTTATACCCGTGACGCTGCGAACGAGATTCAAAGTCAATTCTCGCGCCTGCCCAATCCGGATCTGGTGATCTACATCTATCCCCATATGGCTGGTGATCAAAGCGTCCCAGTGCCGGGGTACTCGACAGTGTTCCCGCTTTACCAGAAGCCGCAATATGCGATGCCGGGAGAAGGTGCACGTCCAGTAGGGAGGACACGTTAATGTCGGCATTCAATGCGTTCATGAATCGAATGTTTGCTCCCAAGAGTGTACAGGCTCAGAGCGGTGCTGAAGAGCAGATCAGTCAGGAGAATGAGCGACAGGAAGCGCTGAATGAGCGAGAACTCCTGACTGATGAAACCGGACGTCCACTGTCATTGCCTCGCGGCAAAAAGCCGACCGTCAGCGATATCAAGCGCGAATATCAGCGAGCGCCCTCATTTGCCAGTCGCTTGCCATGGACCGAGTATCTCCCTGAGTCCGGCTGTTTTCTGCTTGAGGATGGTGTGTCGCTGGGTGTCGTGGCCGAGATTACGCCGGCTCCCTCTGAGGGACGTTCTCTTGAGGCGCTTGAGGCAGTGCGCGATCAAATTGAAGCGGCACTTCAGGACAGTCTGCCTGAACTGGATGCCAACCAGTGGGTCGTTCAGCTTTACACCAAGGACGACACTGATCCTCGAGAGGATATCGAGCGTATCCGTGAGTCGATCCCGGAACATTTGAGAGAGACGAAATATACAAAGGCATGGCTAGCCAGTATGGAGGCGCATTTCAAAGCGATCTCCCGACCAGATGGCATGTTTGAGGATGACGCCATCACCCAAACCACCTGGAGGGGCCAGACCCGGCGTACACGCTTGGTGATTTATCGCTGGGCGGGGCAGAAAAACAAGTCAAAGCTCGGGGAGCGGCGCTCGCGCTTATCTCCCGAGGCGCTGTTGAACCACGTTTTCGGTAAGCTGGAAGCCAAGCTCGCAAGCGCTGGCCTTCCGGTACGTCGTTATGATGGGCGTGATTTCCATCGCTGGATGATGCCTCGCTTCAACCCCCGTCCGAAGTTTTCACCAGACGATCCGCAGCGTTTCTACGATATCTTCGACTATCCGGGCGATGATCCGGACGTCAGGCTCTGGTCATACGATCTAGCCGAGGGAATGCTGGCCAGCTCGCCACGAGCGGATGCGGAGTCCGGACTATGGTACTTCGACGGCGAGCCACAACGAGTTATCCCTGTCGAAGAGTTTCGAAAGGTGCCCCAGGTAGGGCATTTGACTGCCGAGATTTCACGTGGCCAGACGTCAGTGCGTAATGCAACTTTCGATGTTCTTCCGCTCGGGGTTGAAGCCTGCCTGACAATTGTCGCTATCCCCCAAGAACCGCTTGAAAGCCACATTGATCAGTTGAGCAAGAAGGCCGTAGGTGACAGCGTCCTCGCCGGCAACGTTCGGCGTGACTGTGCTCAGGCCAGAGAGTTTCTGGGCAAAGATCACAAGATGTACCAGTCTGCGCTGGCCTTTTTCGTCAGCGGCCGCGATGAGGCCGAACTCGATCGTCGTGTCATGGACCTTACGACGCAACTCAGCACCGCCGATCTCAAGCCGGTTGAACCGGAAAATGAGGTGGCGGCACTGAATACCTATTTGCGCTGGCTGCCGATGAATTTCGATCCAGAGATTGATCGCAGCAATCGCTGGTATACCCGTTTCAATTTCGTTCAGCATCTGGCCAATCTGGCTCCCGTTTACGGACGGGCTCGAGGTACTGGCCACCCCGGTATCAGTTTCTTCAATCGAGGCGGTGAGTCGCTGACCTTTGATCCACTCAACAAGCATGACCGCAAACAGAACGCCCACATGTTCGTGTTTGGTCCTACCGGTGCGGGTAAGTCAGCCACACTCAACTCGATGCTGGCACAGATGGTGGCCATGCGCCGGCCGCGTCTATTCATCATCGAAAAGGGCAACTCCTTCGGACTATTGGCTGATTATTTCGAGCGTATGGGGCTATCCGTCAACAAGGTAAAACTCGCCCCGGGGGCAAAAGCCAAGCTGCCACCTTTTGCTGACGCTCACCGCCTGATGGACCCCGAAGTACGTGAGCGCCGCGTGGTGCGCGATCGGCAGGACTACAGCGAGTCACCTGATGATCTCGCAGCCTCACCAGAGGACTTGCTCGAAGCGATCGGTACAGATGACACCGATGATGAAGATGTTGAGCGTGATCTGCTCGGCGAGATGGAAATGATGGCTCGCCTGATGATCACCGGCGGTGATCCCAAGGAGGAAGGCGATTATCGACGAGCCGACAATCGCATGGTACGCGATGCGGTAATGATTGCTGCCGAGAGTTCACACGCTGAGGACCGGCAGTGTCTGACAGGGGACGTGCGTCAGGCGTTCTATACCCTGTCACGTGATGAAAACCTTCCCGAAAGCCGTCGAAATCGTGCGTACATGATGGGCGAGGCTATTGGCATGTTCTGCGATGGCTTCGATGGACAGGTATTCAACCAGCCAGGTGAAGCCTGGAAAGAGTGCGACGTTACCATTATCGATCTAGCGCACTATGCCAATCCTGGCTACGAGGCTCAGCTGGCGCTGTCGGTGATGTCGATCACCAACATGATTACCACCATGGCCGAGCGTGATCAGTACAGTGGACGGCCGATTATTCAGGTCATTGATGAGTGCCACCTTTTGACGGCCAACCCACTCCTCGCACCGTTCATGGTCGGAGTGGCCAAAATGGGCCGTAAGCTCAATCACTGGCTGTGGCTGGCGACCCAGAACGTCAAGGATTTTCCTGACGTTTCGGCCAAGATGCTCAACATGATGGAGTGGTGGCTGTTGCTCAACATGCCACCAAACGAGATTGCCGAGGTCAGCCGTTTCAAAACGTTGACTGAAGACCAGCGGTTGCTGGTTGAATCCGCGACCAAGGCTTCAGGCAAGTACACCGAGGGTGTGGTTCTGGGTGGCCGACTGCAATCGCTCTTTCGTGTTGTCCCGCCAAGTCTTTACCTGTCGCTTGCTGGAACCGAGCCGGAGGAAAAAGCCGAGCGAGCTGAAATCATGCGTGAGCTGGGCTGCTCTGAACTTGATGCGGCCATCAAGGTAGCCGAAAAACTGGATCAGCTGCGTGGGCTGAAAATCGAAGCGGCAGGTGCGGAGTCAGATCATGAGCGTTGACCCCTTAATTTTGAAAGTCGCCATCCTGATTCTTGTTGCGGCGCTGGCTCTGGTTGTCATCGGCATCTTGTTTCGACTGGTCAAGGGCTTTCGTTCTGGCAAAGGACAACTTCCCTATGCCGCGCAAAAGCAACTCAACACCCCTGCCGAACAGGCTTTTTTCGCTGCCGTGGATCGCGCCGTAGAAGGTCGGGCGATGATCGCCTGCAAGGTGCGGATTGCCGATGTACTTCAGGTGAGCTTTCGCAAACGCAATAACCAAGACCAGCGTTGGTGGCGATTTTTTCGCCTTATCAGTTCCAAACACGTGGATCTGGTTATCTGTGAATCGCGTGGGGGGCGCTTTCTTGCAGCGATCGAGCTCGATGATCGTAGCCACAATCGCAGTGACCGCAAGCGACGTGATCGCTTTGTGGACCAGGCGTTTGCTTCGGCAGGATTACCACTTCTGAGATTTGCGGCCAGTGGCAGCTATGATGTCCGGGAAATACAGCAGAGACTTGAACCTCATCTCTCTACTCCGGGAAAGGATCACTAGCATGTCACCGCTCCATATCAACAACACAATGAGCCTCAACGTAAGCCGGCATCTATTTCATCTGCTACCAGTTTTGCAGGTAGACCCCTTTGATCGGGTCGCACCAGAAAACATCAAGCTGACCGTAACAGTCAGCTGGCGCAATCAGCCTGTCGAGCCTGATGAGGGATGGATCATCCATCAGCCGTATCCCAACAAGCTCTATTTTGTTGCAGGCTCGCAACTCTGTTCGCTGGGCCGCTTTATACAGTTACCGGATGACCAGCATAGCGGCACGATCACGTTTCAATGGCTTGTCGAAGCTCCTGAAGTTCCTCCTGGATACTTTCGTGTCGATCATCAGCTGGATATCGCGTTCGCCGAGGGCCGGGGAAATACCTGGTCTATGGACGTTGCCAATTGGTGGGCCTTGAGCGAATACGCAACAGAGGGCCACTCCAAACCCGAGATCGGCCGTAACCGTTTTTCCCGGATCAAGCGTCAGGGGATCTCACCATCACGGCGAGCGAGCGTTTCTGAGGCAACGCAGAATGGCTGCCGTCATATCTCCATTCATGAATCCCTGACATTGCCGGCAATCGCGCTGAGCAGCTGCTGGACCGTCGCAACATATGGCGGCGAAGACATATCGAATTGCCTGGAGACTATACCGTGAAGAAATTGTCCATCGGCCTCGCTGTTGCAGCTGCCTCGATGTTTTCCTCACTCGCGTGTGCTGACACTGATGATGTTGGTTTGAATGGCTCATCTCCGGAAGCGCTCAAAGACCTCACCATCAATGGTCAGGAAGTGACGCCGGAATCGGTCCGTCGAGTGAAACTGGAAGGGCCAATATACGAAGTACGGCTGCGCAATGGTGATACGTTTTACAGCGATGCCCAAGGCCGTTACATGGTAGTGGGCAATCTGTATGACAACTCGCCCGATGGACTCATCGATGTCACCGAGCAAAACAACCGACAAAAACGGCTGGACCAGCTGAATGCTCTTCCAGCTGGGGAGACAGTCGATTATCCGGCTCAGGGTGAAGAAATCGGGCAAATTACGGTATTTACCGACACAACCTGCCCCTATTGCAAAAAGCTGCATCAGGAAATCGATCAACTGACACAAGCGGGCGTCACCGTGCGCTACGTTCCATTCCCTCGCGCGGGCAGCAACTCCTCCTCAGCGCATCAATTGTCCAGGGTCATGTGCTCAAAGAAGCCAGAGGATGCGATGACAAAAGCGTTCGCTGGCCAGCGCCTCGACATTACTCCAGTCGATAGCTGTGACGATGCCGTACATAAAGGATTTCAGCTGGGACAGCGTTTTGGGGTGCAGGGTACGCCATCCATTGTGCTTCCCGATGGAGAGATGGGAGAAGGCTATGTGCCATCCCAAGAGCTGATTCAGGCGATCAAAAGGAGCGATGTATGAGCCCGCTGCGACAGCGACAAATCTTTAGCGAGGCCATCCAGTTCGCAATCAACGATGACGAGCCGTCTACATTCCTGCGTTTGTGGCTCGAGGGCGACTGGCTCGCCCTCGAGCGTGAGTGGCCAAACTATGTGGTTCCTGAAGAGCTGAAACGCCACGAGCCAGTAGATGGCTGAGCGTTTCAACGCTCGTAACATGAAACATCGCGAACGTATTTAACGTTCTCCGGCGCGTCCTGCCGGCCTGCCTGTCAGTCTGTCCCCTCGATCGATTCATACATGGGAGCCGCTCATGTCCCCCGCTTGTCTATTGCGGCCGCGCGCCGCAACGCTTTTCTTGTGTCTCCTTGCCACGGCCACGATGAGCCACTGTGTTCTTGCTGGCGTCGAGGTTTTCACTGTTGCTGGCCAGCCGGTCATCAACGTTCCTGATTCAGCAGCCGTGGTGGAGCTGGACGCCCCTGGGCGACTGGATGCACGTATTTCGCAGGATCTGCCGTCCGATCCCGCACGGGCCAAGCAGGTATTGCAATCACGCATGAACGGTCCCGAATGGCAGCAGACCCTCCAGCGGTACGGCCAGCTTTATCAGGGTGTGGCCAGAGCTTGGATGCTGGGTGTAGAGAAAGTGCCAGCAGTTGTCGTTGACAGTAGCTACGTGGTGTATGGCGAACCTGACGTTGCCCGGGCTCTCGATGCGATTGAGCAAGCCAAGGGGAGCAACCCATGAATCGGCTCTTTGTTCAGTTGCCGATGGCTCTTGCTTTTGCGGTGCTTTTTGGCTTAGCCAGTATGGTCAGTTCCCCAAGAGCGTATGCCATTACAACGCCTGAGATTCTGCAATCGTCGTTGAGCCCTCAATGCCTCGACTATCAAGTCATTGGCGTTTGTGCCTGGCTCTATTGCACGCCGTGGGGCTGCACCGTACGCACCTCGATTCGAGTAAAACACTATATACCTGAGCTGGTTGTAAGTGCCTACGAGAACACAGGTGATAATCCCTGGACTGAAATCGCGATGCTCTCGCCTCCTACTGGCGATGCCATCGGAGGTGGCTCGTCCCGCGAATCCGTTCCTGAGCAGCACACAAACACGCATTTCAAGAATGTAGATGCGATCGGGCATCCCTCTGAATTGTTCTATAACTTCGCCGGTGGTTTTGGCTGGTTCTGCGAAAGCAATTCAAAGCCTTTCAATCCGTATTTTATTTCTACGCTCGATGCTTTGGCCTGGCGCTCCGGCGTCCCGGAGATGGCGTATCCCGAAGCCCTGACACCCGGTATGCGAGAGATGGGCGAAGTGGGCGATCTATGGAGCCCGATCTATCCCCGCAGTGGTTTCGTTTCACAAACGCATGACTACAAGGTCGCCGCGACGGCAGCGCAGCGCGCGGCCGACGTAGTGACACGCCGCGGCGAACCTCACGTCTACCAGCCCCTGATTGCTCGCAACTCATCAAGCAGCGGCATCTGGGGTCCGGATCCTGTCGAGGAAGGGGATTCCGAGACCCACGAATGGCAGCAGCTGGCCCCCAACATGCGCATGTCCTGCTCCACATTCCCCGATGGTGGCGAAAACGACCAGTTACAGGATCCCGGTGATTATGCCTGGACGCTGTGGCGTCCCTATCGCTGCTGCAAAAAACGGGGCCAAGAATTGCTGTATTTCACCGGAGAGTAAGCCATGAAACGAATCCTTTTTCCTCTGACCCTCTCGGTGGCGTTGGCAACACCGTTACTGGCTCAGGCTGGATCAGCAGACACGCTCTATTACGATATCGGGGGCGCTTCCCCTTTCGGCGCTTCGGCAAGTCTCGGTCATGGGCCACGCGCGCAGCGGCTGGGTGTCAGCTGGGACGTCAATGCGACTTGCGGTAATTTTGATGTGGGCTCAACCGTGAGCAACCAGCTTAACGGCGTTACCAACGGCTTCCAGAACATGATGGGCAATGTGGTCTCAAATGCCACTGGAGCGGTGGCCAGCCTTCCCGCCATGATCATTCAACGCTCAAACCCGGCGCTATATGACCTGATCACCAACGGTGTCATGCAGGGGCGTCTCGATTTCGATAAATCCAAGCTTAGTTGCCAGCGTATGTCCGAGCAGCTGGCCGACGCCACGCTGGGCGGCAAGATGCAACAGGGAGCCATGGCCGAAAATTGGCAGGACATCGCGTCCAGCAATCCTGACGCCGTATCTGCTCAAAAAACTGCCGAGGCGCAGGCAGGGAATGGCGGTCGTACCTGGGTTGGTGGCCAGAAACGCGGTGGCCGTGGCCAGCAGCCTATACGTGTGGTCGAGGATACTGCCAAGGCAGGCTACAACCTGCTGCATGGTCGCAATGATCCCACTACCGATGAATCGGTTTCCGGCGGCGGCGGCGGCTGGGGGTCAGTAGCTACTTCAAATGGTGATTGGGTTGGTGGGGGTGGTATCGCCGGCGGAAACGGCAGCAACAACGGCAGTGGTAGCAACGACTGCATGGGTGGCATGTGTACGGTCTGGGGCTCGCCCGAAGACGCAGCCGAGTGGACCAAAAAGGTTGTTGGTGATACCGAGCTACAAACCTGCGATGGCTGCGAGAAGGCGCAGAGCATTGCGGGCACTGGACTGATCCGCGAGCTTGAGGAGGAACAAGACACTATTCATGACAATCTGATTGGAATGCTCAACGGCGGCGAGATCACCCAGTCCAAATTGAATGATGTCTCCGCAGGTAATGGTTTGGCCGTCTCGCGCGCCGTTATTGAATCCATGCGGTCGGACCCCCAGGGCCAGCTGCTTGCCCAGCGATTGGCGAGTGAAATGGCGCTGGCCAGAACGCTTACTAAAGCCATGTGGGCACGCCGTGCACTGGTGGCTGGTACAAGCGACCCCGGGGTCGAGAACAATCAGGAAGGCATGTCAGCTCTGGATCGCAAGATCGAGGCGTTCAACCGTGATATTCAGCTGCTTCAGAGTGAGATGGATATTCGTCGCTCACTGTCGAGCAATGCGGCATCACAAGCCCTTCGTCGAGCATCCAATCGTGCTGCTGCTTCCAGCCAGAATGAAACCACGCTGCCGAAGCCGGTGCTGGATGAGCGCGGCCGTCCGATCCAGGGAGGTGACTGATGTTCATCAAACGTCTGCTCAATCCCAAACGGTGGCCATCTATCGTGGTGTTCGGGATGGTTTTGATTGGTGTGTTTTTTCTGAGCGGAGTGATTGTGTCGCTGGTTACCCATCTCATGGGTAGCCGCGAGGTTTTCGCTGCTGCAAAGCAGGCAGCTCTGCCATGGCTATTTCTTTGGCGTTGGGCCTGCTATGCAGGGCTAATTGTTGCCTGGTTGCGTGTCTGGAAGCCACGTGTGCTCAAGCATCTCGCAAAAGACCGGGACGGTGGTGAGGCAGCACGAGGCAGGCTCAAGCGCCTCGAAATCCTGACGCTGATCGCCATGGCCGGCATCGAGCTATTCAATACAATTGACTGGCTCGGGGGTGATACATGAATGCTGACCTGAATGTTACTGATTACTTTGAGCAGGTCATGCTGATGGTCGGCTGGGTAGTGAACAATGGTATCTGGTCAGCTCTGATGCAGTCAGGGCTTGCGCTGGTGCCCTTCGTTGCCTTGATCATTTCGGAGTGGTTCAAAGTCCGACAAGAAGGCGAGGACGAGGGCAACAAAGGGGTGCTGTTGATCGCCCGTTTAGAGGCGAAGCTCTATGCCATGGTGATCTGTTATGCGTTCACCTGTGTGCCGATGATGAGCCTATCCTTTAACCCGGTGAATACCATCGAACGCACAAATGCCGATGGACAACAGTGCAGCGTGGCCGTTATCGGACAGGGGGAGTGGGGCAGCAGCACCCTCAACTCGATCGATGGCCAGACTGCTCAAATTCCGCTTTGGTGGGCGATGGTGCATGCCGTTTCCAAGGGGATGACCAATGTGGCTGTTTCCAGTATTCCGTGCACTACAGACTTCCAGGCCATCACTTCGGAAATTGATGCCCAGTCGATCACTGATCCGGGGCTCAAGCGTGAGGTAGGAGAGTTTCAGCGTCAATGCTATGGGGCAGCCCGTAATCGCCTGTTCCAGCAGGGTGGAACCATAGATGCACTGGAAGCGCAGGACGTTGACTGGCTTGGCAGCGACTTCTTCGTGACCACGCCTGGCTACTACGATTCTTTCTACGCCGGCAGACCAATCGAAGGATTCTCCTATCGCGAAAGTCGGGATCAGGCCCGCCCCAACACTGGCGCCGGTCGCCCCGGCTATCCCAGCTGTCGAGAGTGGTGGACTGATAGCGAAAACGGACTGTATTCACGACTGCACGACGAGGTTCAACCGGGCTTCTGGGACAACTTCCGGTCGGTTTTCGCCATGGAAAGTGCTGAAGACCAGGTTGTTCGGCGCCTGATCAGTCAGCGAACCGGTTCAGCGAATGGCAACCAGGATATAGCCGTCACCGGCTACGGCAATCTCAGTGGTGGCGACGACATCGAAGATACTCTCTCGATGGCAGTGGGAGGAGTAGGCGGTGCCATAGGTGGGGTTATGGGCAAAGCTGGGATGGACATGCTCAAACGCGCCTTGCCGATGGTGCAGTATGTATTGATCATGGCCATTGTGATCTGCCTCCCGTTCATCATGACGGTTTCAGGTTATTCCGTAAAAGTTGCTGGTACAGCAAGTTTCGGGCTTTTCGCGCTGATGTTTCTGACTTTTTGGTGGGAGCTTGCACGCTGGATCAACTCGAATTTGATTGACCTTCTCTACAGTTCTGATGCTGCCAAGATGAGCATCATCGCTGTCGCACAGAATGGGTATGATCGAATGGTTCTGACATTCGTGGAGTGGGCCACATTCCTGATATTGCCAGGCATATGGGTTGCTGCTCTTGGTTGGTCAGGGATGAAAGTGGGAGCCGCTGTTTCGCAGAGTCTTGGTGAAGGTACCAAGGGAGCTAAAGGCGCTGGCGATCAAGGCAGTAAAGCAGCGTCAAAAGCCGCAACGAAATAAAAGCAGGAGAGAGCCGGCCCGGGCATCGGGCCGGCTTCACACGTTACGGTCAGTCATATCACCAAAACCATCCGAACTTTTCCCGTAGCTGAACATATGCGAGTCATTCGAAGCATCGTCGTTATTGGCACTGCCTGATGCTGCACTAGCAGCTGCTCCGAATAGCCCCGATGCGCCTGCTGCGGCTGCTTTACCGGTAATTCTGGATAGATCCATGGCCAGCTGGGCGGTTGCCTTGCGGCCTTTGGGACTCAGCAAATCTGAGAGCTTCATAGAAACCTCCCTTGGGTTTATGAGCATCTACTTCAGACTAACCCTGAAGCCGTTCCAGTGCAAATCGTAACCTCTATCTGACAAAGCCTCTGAAAAGGGCCAAAAGGGCCAACAAAAGGCTGGAAGGGAAGGGGTGATAAGGGGAAGGGGGGTATCCGGTTTTACAGGCCAACCCCAAAAGGCCAACCCCAAAGGGAAAGATCAAAACCGAAAGGGAAAAAGCCACCCCACCAGCAGCAGCCCTTGTTGACGTTGATCACCACCAATCAGATACTCAAGCTGCACCACGTCAGCTGTTAACGGCAATAGCAGCGCCCTTTGCCTCCGGGCAAATCCCGAAGCCGTAACGTATCCTGGGAGTCGGCGCCCTTTCATCGGGGCTGGATACAGCTATCAAATTCTCGGCCCTGAGCCGAACCACCCACCGGGGAAACACTTTCCCCGGTGGGGATGGTGTTTCCTCCGTTTTGGAGATACACCATGAGCTCACGAATCGTTGCCACAGACAATGTGATTGCCCAACTGATCGGCAAGATCGCTCTGTATAGACATTTTCATGAACCCGACAACCCCGATGATGAAGAGCTGCTTCAGTTCCAGAAAGATAACGACAAACTTCTCTGGATCGCACGCACAGATGCTTTCTCGTTAGGTGAGCGATGCGCTTTCTTTGACGAGTATTATGAAGAGGGCGATCTTTGGGAGCTGGAGGCATTCGGTCTTGAAGATTGGTTCTTGGACGGGCATCGCCTTGCCAAAGCCCAGGTAATATTCGAGATCTATTACCGTAATCGAGCTGGTGAGAGAGAACGGGCGTTAACGACAGGGGCAAACTCTAGCCAAGCCACAAACGTGTTGATTGAAGACAACCGTCTAAACACCTTTTTGGAGATAGAGCGCGTCCTACCTGTCACTCGCTCCTTGTTTCGGCCATACCAGACTCGATTCCAGAGCCTGCTCAAAATCCAACCCAGAAGCTCTATTCTACGCTTCTACTGAAATTTCAAACCCGGCTATCGCCGGGTTTTTTGTGGGTGGCCACCTGCCTTGTGGCCGTTGGCAGAGATCGCCATAATCGACCCTGCAAGCGTTTGCTGTTGACGTTACAACAGCGCCCTTTGCCTCCGGGCAAATCCCGAAGCCGTAACGTATCCTGGGAGTCGGCGCCCTTTCATCGGGGCTGGATACAGCTATCAAATTCTCGGCCCTGAGCCGAACCACCCACCGGGGGAAATACTTCCCCTGATGGGGATGGTGTTTCCCCCGTTTTTGGAGATTCACCATGACTTTCAATCAGCAATCCCAGCAGGAATTTGTCACTGTCGGCGTCGGCAACAATACGGCGTTTCGTGGTATTTACAGCGTCCACTACAGCGAACAGGAAGCCCGCGATAACCTCCCAAGGGTTGAAGCCTACTACCGGGAGCGCGAACCTGAGCGCCTGCCAGTGCAGGTTATGACCTTTGACGAGTTTTTTGCTCTCCAAAAAAGTGCGCTGTCAGCAAGACCTGCTGACCGCATCGACAGCGAAAAATTTCGAGAAATGCTCGAGGTACTGCCACCCAAGCATTGGTACATAGGCAAGCATTCCAAGCAGTTTTGCATGAGTGTGCATTTCGAGCGGTTTTGCATGATCGAGCATTTCTACAACAGCTGGACGTCGCAGTATGTCCAGAAAGGCTATCGGTTCATGTGCAAGTTGGTGGATGTTACCGATAAGGCGACCTGGGTCACGCAAAACAACTTTGATGAGCTGTATGCGGCTGCCCCACTCTCTTTTTGGCCATGCCAGGCTCGACCCCTGAACTTGCTCAAAATCCAACCCAGAAGCTCTATCCTGCGCTTCTGCTGAAATTTCAAACCCGGCTATTGCCGGGTTTTTTCATTCGTGGCCACCTGTCTTGCAGCATCATGTGCTGATCGCCATAATCGACCCTGCAAGCGTTTGCTGTTGACGTTACAACAGCGCCCTTTGCCTCCGGGCAAATCCCGAAGCCGTAACGTATCCTGGGAGTCGGCGCCCTTTCATCGGGGCTGGATACAGCTATCAAATTCTCGGCCCTGAGCCGAAACACCCACCGGGGGAACACTTTCCCCGATGGGATGGTGTGTCTCCTGGATCTACCCACTGATCTACTGGAGCATCACCATGAATCCATTCAAAGGCTCTCGAGCCCTGCTGTTCTCTGTCCTGATACCGATCATGTTGCCTCAGCTTATGCCTGAGTCGGTTCGTCTGATCTGGCTATTGCTTGTTGCCCTCGTTGTGCTCAAGCGCATGGGACTCATCAACTTCGATCTCGGTCGTGCCTCTTCTGGCGATGATGAATCGGTTTCTTCGAAGCCATCCGATTCGTCGCGTCAGAACCACGCCAAAAATCAAGGTGAGATCGTTGCCATGGGCAGCGCTCCTTATCAGTTCAACGAGGCCAACCGCCTCAATTACTACATCACACTGCGTTCAAAGCGCGGTGACAGGACCATCTGGGGAATTGATCTCAAGCGCGTCGCGCATGAGACCCCATTGGCCGTTGGCGACAACGTGGCGCTCGAGTTTCTCGGTCGCCAGTCCGTTGTTGTCAATCAGCCGGTTCGCAATGACCAGGGAGAGATCGTGAGTCACCGAGAGGTGAACACGCATCGGCATTCCTGGGCGGCGCAGGTTCTGCCGGCATAAACCAAGCGGTATTCCACCCCAAGGGGAAGTTTTCTTCCCCTTGGGGGAAGTGCTTCCCCTTTTTCTCGAGGAGAAGCACTCATGAATCGCAACACTCAAAACGCCATGATCCGTATCGATCTCACTCTCAAGGCGCAGCGCATCGGGCTTTGCCCTAATCGTCGCGACGTGATGGTGATGATGGAGCAGCCCCTCATAAACGAGGTGGCCATGCTTTATGAGACGGCAGGCATATCGCATCCGGTTCTCGACGACCTGCACTGGACTGAACGCCTGGATGCGTTCATGGAACAGGCTTATCAGGAACTGGAGAAAGCACCGAACGGTAGTCGATCGTTCGATTTCGACATTGCTGCACCGCATCGCACCGGAGCATTGCTGCTTCCGTTGCATGTCGGCGTTCACGTAGAGATCGAGCATCACTTCGGTAAACAGGCGTTGGTATTTTCGCTCTCCGGTCGTGACCGGTTAGCCGCCTGAATATGCGATGATACTCATCAAGGAGCCCGGCAAGCCGGGCTTTCTTCTAATCAAGGAACAAAACCATGACCTTTATCAAAGCCTTTCGAGTCTGCCTGTTGGCTGTATTCACGGCTCTACTATTCAAGTCATCTACGCCGATCATGAGCCTGCTGGTGATCTGGTTCTGGGTGGCCATCATGTGCCTGGTGGTTAAAGACTTCGTCCGCATCCGATTCCGCGATCGAACGCTGACTTTATCGATAGGTCTTCAAAGGCAGGGCAATACTCAGTCATTGCCCTCCAGAGACGTACCAGAAAGCACCTGACCTGCTGACAAGCCATTCCTATGGCTTTTACTCAATGCTGATCCGGCCACTCGGCTGACTCAGCAATAGGCTTTAAACGCCCTTCACATAGCCGATTTTTCGGCACCCTCCACCCCGACCGGGATCTACTCCCGGTTGGGGGAGCTCCCGGTCGTCATTATGAGATTTTGACGATGGCCGACATCTACCAAGCGATCACTGATCGGATTCTGGAAAGTCTCGAGCAAGGGCATCTGCCTGGTATCGGGAAACCCTGGGATCCATCGAGTCGAATGCCATTCATACCCTGCAACGCTGTCTCCGGTCGCCAGTACAGCGGCATTAACGTGCCTCTGCTTTGGGACATGGCTGACAAGTGTGGCTTTTCACAGGACCGCTGGCTGACCTTTCGCCAGGCGAAAGAGGCCGGTGGCACAGTACGCAAGGGTGAGAAAAGCACGCTTGCATGCTTCTACAAGCCCATGAAGCGCGAGATCGTCGATAACGCCGGAGAGCCCGTACTGGACGACGAGGGCAATCCCAAGGAGAAGCATTTCGCGATTCTGCGGGGTTTCAATCTTTTCAACGTTGACCAGTGTGACGGCCTTCCCGATGAGATAACGAATCCGCCGCCGGCTTCGGTTGAGGGGTTCGACAGCGTTGATGCGCTGGATGACTTCATCGACGGCTGTGGCATCAAGGTTACGCATTCGCTGGATCGCGAACACGCGGCGTATTACCCCCGGCAGGATCGGGTACTGCTGCCCGCGAAGGAGCGGTTTCACGATGCGGACAGCTACTACAGCGTTGCACTGCATGAATTGACCCATGCGACCGGACACGAATCACGTCTGGCACGCATAGGAATTACCGATCCCGAGCCATTCGGTTCCGACCGATACGCGCTCGAGGAGCTGGTCGCGCAGCTGGGCAGTGCCTTCCTGTGCGGGCATTTCGGGATTCGCAATGAGGCATTTGACGCCGCCTACATCGCCAGCTGGATCAGCGTGATGAAAGCGGACAAGAAAGCCATTTTCCGTGCCACTGGCGCGGCGCGTCTGGCAGCGGATTTTCTGAAGCAGTCTCATCAGGAGAACCGTGCACCGGCATCGACCGATCAAGCACCGAAGGAAAGCGCAAAGGCTACGCCGACGCGCCGCCCCCAGGTAAACGATCAGGACATCGAGCTATTCGGGCATCTATGGCCATTGGGCAACAGCGTCAAGCTGGACTCGACGGTCGATCGCGGCACATTGCGCGCCCAGATCACACGCCTGAAGCAGATGGGCTACGTCCTCGATGCCGCAACACAGACATGGAACCTCTCGGCTGCCGCAGCGGCCTGATCTTTTAACAAGGAGCACGACATGACTTCCACCTTTACTACTGCTGTTGGTCTTCTGGCACATCGCGATATGGGTTTGCAATTGCCTCTCTGCGCCTTGAAAAGCGCAGCAGGCTATTACATTGGCACTGTTCATGATGAGCATGGCCCCGTATCACGAGAGTCCGTGGAATACTTCGGGACGCAGCAACAGGCCGAAGAAGCACTGGCCAGCGGTCGCTGGACTCAGCGTTTATCATCGGGACTTTAACCAAGGAGAGTTTCCATGAAAGTAAACGTCAATCAGCTGGTCTACGACGATGCTCATCCACAGTGCACATGCCGTGTTGTTCAAAGCCAAGGGCAGCTTTACGCCATGGTTCAGTGTTTGGACATGGGCATGGACGGAGAAGAAGTTGTAGGTACCAAGCGATATTGGGGCACTTTTGAATGGGATAGTGAGGACCACATGCGAGCCATTTTGAAAAATGGCGGCAAGTGGGACGATCACGGACCCATTTAACGCTTCAAAATAAGCTCATACGCGGGATCAACCGATCCATTCCTCCTGGGACGATTTCAGTCCCTCGGGGCTGTATCGTCCATCATTTCACTGATGGAGCTCCATATGGCTATGAATGATCAACTCATGGAGCCGGCGTTCTCGGCACTGACCGAGAGCCAGCTCCACACGATTGAGGATCTGCTTTCCAATGACGAATCCTCGTCGGATGAGGAACTGATCGAGTTCTTCATCTCGGAGGGCATACCCGAGGCTTCGGCGCGACAGGCTCTGGCTTGGCGTGATCGATACCTCACGACGATCTACCTCAACGGGCACACCCCGATTCATCTCGAGCGTGACGCTTGGCGTTACGACCCGCAGGCGCATCAATTCGTGCCTGTCTGACTGATACCCAACCCCCGGGGGCGAACACTGCCCTTGGGGGTAGCTCGCCCCCTTCTTTAATGATGGAGGCAGCATGTCGACTTCTACCCCACTCTGGCGTCTCGAAGAGGCGCCGGAGCTTTTCCTGGATGGCTATGTCGCCGATGGCGACCGCGCGGTCTTTTTGTCTCTGTGGGGGCGGGATACCGCCATTCACGAACTGATGGCCAAACTGACTTTGCCCGTCGCCGAAGGTGGATGGACCGGGATCACGCTTCAGCAGGATGGCAAGCAGGTTGCCTTACAGCTGGATCGTGAACGTTTGGCAAAACGCACAACACGGACCTATCGACAGACGCGGTTCGGCAGCCTGTTGAATCTTTGGCTGTACGATGCTCGCTGTCAGGATCCGGATCGGGCCAACCGTCAGTGTTACGCCATCTTCAACGAACGAGACCCACATCAGGACAAGAGCGCGATGCTCTGGTCGCGTCTGTGTGATCTCGCCGCGTTTCCACTGCTCGACCATTGGCAACCTACGATCGTCCAGCTGCTCCTCGAGCACGGAGCAATACGCATGCTCGATCAGGCTTCCGAGCGTCTCTCTGGCGTCTGGATCGATCTTTCGCTGGCCAGCGTTCAGGACGCCATCGGTCAGCTCATTCACTCCGGCAATCTCGCCACGCAATGAACCCGGGAGGCCATCATGGCTCTGATGTTTCCACGCCTGGCGCGTAACTTCGCCAAGAACGGCTACTACCCGACCGACGAGGACACGATTGATCGAGCTCTTCAGGCTTTGGGCACCTCGCATGACCAGCGGGTGCGTATTCTGGATCCGTGTGCCGGCGAAGGCCACGCGATTCTGGAAAGCGCTCACCGGCTGGGCCGGGAACGAATCGACGCCTATGGCATCGAGTACGATCTCGAGCGAGCGCGCCACATGCAAAGTCTGGTCGATGTCGGTATCCAGGCAGATCTGATGGATACCGTCATCTCACCTCGCTCGTTCGGAATGATGTTCTTCAATCCACCCTACGGCGATCTCGTCAGCGAGACCGGCGGCAGCAAAGGATATGCCGGCAAGGGCCGGCGGCGGCTGGAAAAGTTGTTCTACCAGCGCTGTGTCCATTTGCTTCAGTACGGCGGGGTCATGGTGATGATCGTGCCGCACTACGTCTTCGACGATGAACTATCGAGCTGGGTCAGCCAGCACTTCGATCGCGTTACCGCTTTCGAAGCCTCAGTCGATACCTTCAAACAGGTCGTGGTCTTTGGTGTTCGCACGAAGCGCAATGCACTACTGGCCAACGACAGGACCAAACCGAATAGGGAGATGTTGCAGCAAATCGGACTGGGAGAGCTCAAACCCGAACCGCTGCCTTCGACCTGGTGTGATGATCTTTATGACGTGCCGCCGGCCGCGGGCAGCGCGCCACATTGCTACCGCATGTCGATGGAGCCCGAGCAGCTGGAGCAGGAAATCGATCAGCTGGACGGTCTTTGGTCCGACTTCAACCTTGCGTTTTGGACCGATGGGGTCACACAGCGCCGGCCACTGCGCCGGCTCTCGAGCTGGCACCTTGCGCTGTCACTGGCAGCTGGAGGTGTCTCGGGCATTGTGACCTCGAGATCGGGACGTCAGCTGGTCGTCAAGGGTGATACCTTCAAGGAAAAATCCTCGAAGATGGAGTTCAGTGAGGACGCCGATGGCAACATCACAGAGCGTCGCATCCTGACCGATCGCTTTGTGCCAGCAATCATGGCATGGGACATGACGCCGGACTCACCTGATAAAGGTCAGCTGTTCAAGATCACATCAACGCCGACGCTGGATGCGCCGGCACAACCTGAACCTGCCGACTCGGACGCCGAGACGGCATAACCAACAAGCTCGCCTTCTGGGCGAGCCAACCCCCTACGGGCAGAACATCGCCCGTAGGGGCGTGTTCTGCCCGTTTTCTTTTGGAGATGGACATGAACATGCCTTGCAAGACATCAGATAACGTCATCGCGCTCAACGATTTCATCGACGAGTTCGGCGATGGCCTTCTGGATACGCTCAACCAAACCCATCCCCCCGTCTATGACGGTCGAGGGGATCCGGCGCGACAGGCGGTGATGAACGCTCTGGCACGCCAGCCGTTTCCAGCACAGGCGGATGTCGTTCACGCGATCTGCGCACTGCTCCTGGATCAAAACGAGCGTGCCGGCGTGATCAACGCCGAGATGGGAACCGGCAAGACGATGATGGCGATTGCTGTCGCCGCCGTAATGGCGACCGAAGGCTATCGCCGGTCATTGATCGTCTCGCCGCCGCACCTGGTTTACAAGTGGCGGCGCGAGATCCTCGAGACGGTGCCCGAAGCTCGGGTCTGGGTGCTCAACGGCCCGGATACACTGGCGAAACTGCTCAAGCTGCGCGAGCAGCTGGGGCAGCCGGATGATGATGGCCGGCCCGAATTTTTCATAATGGGCCGTGTACGAATGCGGATGGGGTTTCACTGGATCCCGGTGGCCACCCCAAAACGCACGCTTTCCGGTCGCTTCGCGGCGTGCCCGGATTGTGGTCGGATAATCCAAGACAATGACAATGAACCCATCCGGTTCGAGTTGTTTCAGCAGACTGAACGTCAGCAGCGATGTGCGGGATGTGATGGCCAGCTCTGGACGCTCATACGACAGCGGCCGCCCAAAGGGGATGCCCGCCGTCGTTCGGTGCTCAAAGCTTTGCAGCGCATTCCAACCATCGGAAAGGTGACGTCCGAGAAGCTGGTCAGTCAGTTCGGGGAGGAATTTCTCTCTTCGATGCTGGCCGATAACGTGCACGAGTTCATCAATCTGATGGACGAAAACGGCGATCTGGTATTCAACGATCGGCAAGCCAATCGAATGGAACGGGCGATGGCCAACATCGAGTTCGGCTTCGGCGAGGGAGGTTTCCAGCCGAGCGAGTTCATCAAGCGCTATCTACCCGATCATTACTTTGACCTGCTGATTCCTGATGAGGGGCATGAGTACAAGAACGCTGGGTCGGCTCAGGGCCAGGCCATGGGCGTACTGGCAGCGAAGGCACGCAAGACGCTGTTGCTGACCGGTACGCTGATGGGCGGCTACGCCGACGACCTATTCTATCTGCTCTTCCGGATCCTGACGCCGGTGATGATCGAGGACGGCTACCGTCCCCAGCGCAATTCTCTGGGCGCGGCGTCCATGGCCTTCATGCGCGAGCACGGTGTTCTCAAGGACATTTACTCGGAGCGCGAGGGTGCTG
Source organism: Kushneria indalinina DSM 14324 (assembly GCF_003385845.1). GTDB lineage: Bacteria > Pseudomonadota > Gammaproteobacteria > Pseudomonadales > Halomonadaceae > Kushneria > Kushneria indalinina. The sequence continues at coordinate 38,978 of NZ_QRDJ01000012.1, forward strand.
GACACAAGACGGCGAAAGGTCGGAAAACCTCGGTGCGCACGGTAAAGGCACCGGGTTTCGGTCCCAAGGGCATACTGCGCTACGTGTTGCCCTTCACGGTCTTTCTCAAGCTCAAGGACATCGGTGGCGATGTACTGCCATCGTATGACGAGGAGTTCGTGGAAGTACCCATGTCGTCTGATCAGGCCAATGCCTATAACAAGCTCTCTGGAGAGCTGACGAAGGCGCTCAAGGAAGCGCTTGCACGCAAGGACACTACCCTGCTGGGTGTGGTGCTCAATGTGCTGCTGGCGTGGCCTGATTGCTGTTTTCGGCCCGAAACGGTCAAGCACCCGCGTTCACGGAAGTTGATCAGTTTCGCGAAGTCGATCTTCGACGAAGCCGAAACGATGCCGAAGGAAGACGAAGTGGTCGAGCTATGCCGGTCGGAGAAGTCCCAAGGCCGCAAGGTGCTGGTCTACTCCACCTACACTGGCAAGCGCGACACAACAAGTCGCCTGAAGCGTGTACTTGAGCAATCGGGGCTGAAAGTGGCCGTGCTGCGCTCAAGCGTCGACACCAGCCGGCGTGAAGACTGGATCGCGGATCAGGTCGAAAAGGGGATCGATGTGCTGATCACCAATCCGGAGCTGGTAAAGACCGGGCTGGACCTTCTCGACTTCCCGACGATCGCGTTCATGCAGACCGGCTGGAATGTCTACACGCTCCAGCAGGCTGCGCGAAGGTCTTGGCGTATCGGTCAGCACCAAGCGGTGCGAGTGAAGTTTTTCGGCTATGCCGAGACCTCACAGATCGCCTGCCTGAGACTGATGGCCAGCAAGATAGCTGTGGCGCAGAGCACGTCCGGGGACATCCCCGAGTCGGGGCTGGATGCGCTTAACAGCGATGGCGAGTCAGTCGAAATGGAGCTGGCTCGCCAGCTGGTTGCCTGATGCTCACATTCACTTCAAACAAACCCCTCTTCGGAGGGGTTTTTTATTGATGCATGAAGCGTTCTAATCGGAAGATGCATAATCCTTAATCTACTGGGTGATTAAAAAGTGAACAGCAACCAGCTCAATCGACCAAAACCTGTACGACGTAAAGTTTTTGTCAGTTATCACCATGGAAACGATCAGGACTACTACGACACCTTGTCAGAGAATATGGATGATCGTTTGGAGCTATTCACTGATAACTCGCTGGAAAGGGAAGTCGACAGCGCTGACCACTCATACATCATGCGACGGATCCGAGAGAACCATCTTCATGGCAGCTCCTGCACTTTGGTTCTTTGCGGCGCGGATACGTGGCAGAGAAAGTATGTTGATTGGGAAATCGAGGCTTCACTCGTCCAAGAAATGGGATTGGTCGGTATTTGGCTTCCGTCACTTCCTCTTGAATTAAATGGAGGGACAGCAAAGCCCGCCCGTCTTCAGGACAACATTGATAGTGGATATGCTGTCTGGGTGAACTGGCATGATATCGAACAGGACCCAAGCGCTTTAAGGGATGCTATAGAAAGAGCAAACAATGCGCCGCAAAAACTGATCGATAATTCTCGCAAGCGACAAGGCCGTAACTTATGAGCTCAGTAGCTGCCACAACCTGTCGCTCCCCAATCAGGGATATTCTTCGTATACACGTTGTGTGGGCAAACGGATCCGAAAATGGCGAACACATTGCGGAGTTAATATCGAAGCATTTCGATGGCATCGGCATGGAGCGGGACGGCGTTGCCTACAGGGTGCCAGTACGTTTTGCCAGCGCCCCATGGGATGAGACATCGCCGCTACCTGCCGATATCGATCTTGGCCGTGCTGTGCATAATGCAATTGTCCTTCTACATGACGATGTCATGAATGACGAGGCTGACGCTTGGGACGGCTATATTCAGCGAACAAGACAGGCCATTGCCAAGCGTGAAAATGCCGATTTCGTGATCCCATTCGGAAGTCCTGCCGGCGATCCGCCACTTCCATCTGACGCGGCAGCCAGCATTCAGTACACGTATAGAAAAGGCTGGAAGAAAAAAATATCAAGCGATGCTCAAGACAGTCGGCTACTTCTTCATACGCTTTATCAGATCCGCCGCCAACTGGCATTAATTGAAGGCAGGGATGGACAGGAAAAAATTTTTGTCAGCCATGCCAAGGTTGATGGAGATGCAACGGCTACGTCGATCGTGGATTTTGTGAACGACAGAAACCAGGACGTCCCCCTTCACACTTTTTATGATGCCAAGGAGCTAAATCCCGGGGAAGACTACAGCGAGCGCTTTTCCAGAGAGATTGAAACCGGCACTCTGCTCGCGGTGGTCTCAGACGCTTACGATTCCAGACCCTGGTGTGTCTTCGAACTTACGGCAGCCAAACGCCAGTTACGCCCCATCGTTCTCGCTGACGTTGGTCAACGCCGGACCAGCCGCACGTATCCATACGGTGCAAATTTGCCAAAGGTCAGGATTTTTCCGGAACCGGGCAAAACTCATTGGGTCGAGCCGCTATTGGTTGAAGCGCTATCAGAAGGGTTGCGATGCGATCTTTTTGAGCGGCAGGCCGCTCGCATTGTTGATGGTCATACCGAGGCGCTTATGCTCCCCAGACCACCGGAACTCTTCGACGTCATCGATGCTGAAACACTACCGGCTTTGATTGTCTATCCTGATCCGCCTCTCGGTGCAATCGAAGAAGAACTGCTATTGAAAGCCCTTAAAGGGGTGTCACCTGAAACAAGGGTATCGACACTTGGTGAGCAGTCATGACCGCGCTTAAAGGTAAATCAGTGGCTCTTTCAGTGAGCGATGCACCTGATCGAGCTCGCCTCGGGTTGCCGGCGCGCGAGGTAGATCGGGCCTTGTTCTCGATATGCACAGTGTTGGTCCGAGCTGGTGCAAAAATTGTTTACGGTGGCAATTTGGACCCGGATGGGCTCACTTTTGGCATGTTCAGGCATCTAGCAGGTGCCTATGTGGCAGATGGTACGGTTCCTTTCGTACACATAATCCCGGAGCCGGTTCTTCGGAAGGCATCTTTTGACGAACTCATTTCTGCCTTGCGTGAAGGTGCATCAGTTGTTGAAACACAGGCACACATTGATGGCGCCCTTGTTCCTTTACGATCCGTAGAGGATGGCTTGCGCGCAGGAAAGGGCGCTACGAGCATCAGAATACAGAGCGAGGGAGAGTTCAATAGTTGGCTCGATACCAAACCCAGACTCGATGACCCATCAGCTTTTTCCGCCGCCAGAAAAGCGATGACGGATATCTCGGATGCCCGTGTTGTACTCGGAGGAAAAATGGGGCTACTTGATGACCCCAACGACATGTATCAGGGCGACATGCCAGGTATTGTTGAGGAAGCCCTTTTGGCGCTGAAAGCTTACCAGCCATGTGTGCCGTTGGGCGCGTTTGGCGGCTCAGCTCGGGATGTAGCCATTGCACTGAATCTTCTCGACCCGGCAAAGCGCGTGCCGCGAGGGGAACAGTCGCCGACCTACAGTCCGTCTCTTGATCAGATCGCAGCATGGCAAAGTACAATTTCTGACGATCTTCGTCCCGATTTGGTATCTCTGGCTGATGACGATCGTGGTGAACCCATGGCGTACGATATTGCTGATCTCCTAAGGCGCTGGGTTTCCTAAAGAAATTACAGGCCGCCCTTGTTTGAGATTGATGGTCAGCGATATTGCCGTTGCGCATGGCACGTCCGAGGGCAACCCTGGTTCCGCTCCCTTTCGGCGAGGTTTATTACTATGGTAATAGAAAAATGCAATTAGTGTTGTAATAGCCCAGCACCGACAATCGTTCATGTCGGAGCGACAAACCAGATGAGATAGAGCGCTCCCCAGCCGTATACACGGTGCAACGCGCAATGCGTGCCGAGGCTTATAGCCGAAGTGGTGTCTGGATCTGCTGTATCAGCATTGTGAAAAGGACGCGATTAGCGTCCTTTTTGCATTTCTGCATTCTACCTTTTCCCACCCGTCTGTGTAGCTACAGGCTCTCCCTTGTAAATCTTTCCACACAGTATGTCGAAACGCATTTTACCCCGAAGCGCTGGTTCTTCCTTTTCTGGATCCTGGTGGTATGCGCTTTCAATCGTTAGGTCGAGATCCTGCTTGACTCGTTGGCCACGCTTAGCAGCACGGCGCAGTTCAAAAAAGATGTAGTAAGGACCCTGCGGGTCTTCAATTTTAACTGTGTGTGCCCAATTCCTTAGCGCAGAGGTTTGTCGAACGTTTGTTTGGCCATCGCTCAAAGCAGCGATAATCGCAGGCAACCCATGGGACAAACGGTATCGAGTAGAGCAAAAAAGCCTATCTCTGCCACCCTGGTCCTTCAGGATCGGATGCCCTGTTTGATGAAGAGCTGTGTCATATCCCATTGTGAAGCAATGGCAAGTGAATCGGATCCTCACGTTGAGCACCTTTCCTGCCTTGCGGCTGTCGATGTAAATCGAAAACGGATCCAAGTGTCCGAGATCGTACGTTTGGCCGGCTATTTCCAAGGGATCAAAAAATGGGGTACTCAACGAAGGGACCCTTATCGTATGTGAAGCAATTTAGGGTGCCATTATAAAGGAAGCGCTACCCAAAAAACGGCTTCGACATATTGAACATCCAGCAGACCTGTCTCTACTGACCATTCTTCCCTATCGGCAAATTCAGAGTCCTGTGCGACCGCAAAAGTAACACCCACCCCCCTCCAGATCGGGACTTCCAGAACACCACTACCATTAACCTCAGGTCCAGTAGCCGCTGAATAGTTTCTTGTGAAGAGTTCCACTGCCTTTTCTTTCATGTACTGAACCGCTTCGCTCTCTGAGGGGTATCGTTCCCGAAAGTCAGCCGACGATTTGTGCAGTGCCTGGGCGGTCACTTCGACATTTTCAAACTCGAAACGCATTCGTATATTCCTCACGTGATGGTGGGTCAATTTAAGTATGGTACTCATCCAAGCGCGTATCTTTCATTTAGCACGGAGTCTAAGATGAATATCTTATAATCTACTTTTTTTGTAAGCATATATTCTGAGAGAATAGCTACTAGCAAACCGATCGATAGAGCCGAAGCGACGAAAGCCGTCATGATAACTGAAGCGTTAATTTCAAAGTTGTGCAATAAATCTTCGAAAGAATAGCCAAATATATCTAGCAGTTTTGCAACTGCGCTAAAAAAACCCACCCAAGCTCCGAGTTTAAATATTTTTTTGACAAAAGAATCAACTTTACTTTTCTTTCTGCCTAACCAGTTTTTAGCTTCAACAATTTGAACGTCGCTAAAATCTTTTAATCTATCCATGTTTTTACGGTCTCTTTGGTAGGCCATTATTAATTGGCTGAAGGCAAACCTGGTTTCTAGGTAGAACTCCCTCATTCCGATTGATAAAAAACCTAGTGAGCCAATCAAGCAGCCGCTCACGATAACCTTAAAAATGATGCGTGCTGTGTTATTACTTGCTATAAAAACATCTAAATCTAAATCGTAAAAAAATGACCACACGACAAAAGAAAGTAAAGCGAGTGCTGATGCCATCCAAATAACGATAAAAAATTTTCTTGCAAGTACAGTTCTTTTGCCAAGAGCATGTTTTTCCCTTACGGGCACCTTTTTTTCAAAAGTATCTAACGTCTCTAAAAGATTTGATATGTTCAAGAGACTACCCCTCACACAAGGATATTTTTTATACGTAAGATGCTATGCAAAGCATCTTACTTGCTTCAGCATTTAAACGCGATCAGTCTTTGACAAGACGTGCTTAACATACACTATTGCAATAGCGTATGTCACGCTCAAGTAAATTTAAATAGAGAACCGTTATAGAAACGGTCCCGATAAACGAGCGTTAACGGAACAACCAGATTTTTCCTGCCCAATAGAAAACCATCAATAATAATAAAATTAATAAAAACTTTGTGACAGGCAATGCTATAAGTGCGGAAAGGAATTGAAACTTTCCAAGTAGATAGAGTGCCGTCCCGATGATCGTATAGATAAGCTGATAAGTACTTTGAATAGATGCGAGATTGTGAATAATTTTCATAGCTGTCTCCTTATGTTTATTATATTTATAAAAATTTATTATTTTTTATAAATTTTTAAAGAAAACAATGCTTTTATAAGAATAGAGGCACAGCAGATAGGGTGGTATTTTATAGGTATGCCCCAATCGCTACAGGGTCCATAATGCTTTACTGTATCGTTTTAGAGGTCAAAATGACTCTAATCGACACGCTTTATTTTCGCTACATCTAATTGCTACAGAGGTCGCTATGTTCGTCCGCGCATATCTTAGAGGCAGCACTGATGAACAAGACGCCAACCGGGCACGTGGCCAGCTCCAAAATTTTTCCACGCAGCATGGCGTACAGATCGCCAGCTGGTACGTCGAAAATGCGTCTGGTGCGTCTATAGCTAGACCTGAGCTTTCACGATTGCTGAACGATGCCCATGATGGCGATGTGATACTCATTGAGGCGATCGACAGGCTTTCTCGATTGAACCACGACGATTGGAGACACTTACGGGGTGAGCTCAATAATAAGGGGCTGCGAGTAGTGGCACTGGATCTCCCTACCAGTTACCTCGCCCTGTCCCTGTCGGGCCAAGCAGCAGATGATTTTACCGCCCGGATTCTTGATGCAGTGAATGGCATGATGCTCGATACGCTGGCAGCAGTTGCTCGCAAGGACTATGAAGATCGGCGATATCGTCAACAGCAGGGTATTGAAAAAGCCCGAGCCGAAGGGAAGTTCAAGGGCCGACAAAAAAACCTCAAGCTGCGCCAGCAGATCGATCAACTGCTGAAGTCTCGCCATGCTGACGGCAGTGGCTACTCGATCAGGGAAGTGGCCAAGGTGTTGAAATGCAGCACCAACACGGTCATGTCAGTGAAATCAGATGGCGTTTAAGGATCGTCATGCGTCAGCGTGAACTTGTTCCCCTGCGTTTCGCTACAACGATAACGGCAGCTAGAACCATGGCTGGTAGCACGTAATACAGGGTGATGGCTGAACCGTAATATATTGCTGAGCCCAACATATATCGGATCCTGTCGACACCTATCCCATGAGTAGTGGCCATCACTGGATATTGCATGCCCAGAGGATGAGGCACGAAACTCAGGACGGTCCCGATCGTTAGATAAACAACGCCGGCAATGCTGAAACAGAACAGCGCAAAAGCAGCCATATCCGGCCTCCAAAATCTGAAGTGGAGACCTTGTAAACGGCTGAAACATCAAGACCTTGAGGCGGCGTCTACAGCTTTGCCATTGGTATTTCATCCCAGCGTGTCGTGAAACGCGGTGATCGATTCGCACAGCGCAATTGCCAGGCAGCACCGGTAGCGGCTGAACCGAGCCGGACGGTGTTTCTGCCCATTTTTTCATTCAGTTCATCCATGACGCCCATCAACCGCCCGCTGCGCGCTCTCTCAATATCGCTACGTGCAGAGTCAAGCAGCGACAGCTGTTCGACACTGCGATCGCCTATATCCATCAGCATCACTCCGGCTTTCTTGTACTGAAACCCGGTCGTGTAAATCCGTTCCAGCACTCGCATTGACGCAGCAACTATGTCGCGGCTGTCATCAGTGGCGTGATCCAGTTCAATGATCTGGCTGGGGTTGTACTGGTCAAGGTCATGGCGGTGAGGATTCGTGCGTAAAAAAACGAGCACAGCGCGACACAAAGAGCCCTGCTTTCGTAGTTTCTCGGCACTACGTTGGGCATGTTGTCGTATTGCACCACGAACCTCGCTTTTATCTTCAGTCAGCTGACCGAACGATCGACTAGTCATGATGCGCTCTCGAGCGAAATCCATACCCATCATCTCGATCGCCGGCGTCTCCTGTAGCTCCAGAACGGTGCGTTCAAGAGTGACGGAAAAGCGCCGGCGGAGCTCCTTTGCATTCTGCCGGCGCAGATCCCAGGCCGTGTTGATTCCGAGCTGCCGTAGCTTCTCGTCGAGGCGACGACCGATACCCCAGATATCCCCCAGATCAAAATGCTGGAGCAACTCAACGGCCCGTGGACTATTGGGATATAGCACGCAGACCCCTTCATAACTGGCGTTTTTTTTGGCTGCTCGATTTGCGACTTTTGCCAACGTCCTCGTGGGCGCCACGCCGATCGATACCGGGATCCCCGTATACTGTTTTACCCGCCTGCGCAGCTCATGAGCGTGTTGCTCCAGCTGATCGGCAGAGAAACCCGAAAAATCAACCCAGCACTCATCGATCGAATAGGGATCTATGCCCGCGCTGAACTCTTCAAGCACTGCCTGAACACGCTGGCTGATGTCGCCGTACAGTTCGTAGTTACTGCTGAAAAGCGTGACACCTTCGTGCATGACCTGATCGCGCAAAAAATGAGCGGGTGTGCCCATGGTGATACCCAACGCTTTCAATTCATTGCTCAACGCTATGACGCAGCCATCGTTGTTGCTGAGCACGCCTACAGGACGATCATTTAGATCAGGCCGAAACAGCCTCTCACAGCTGACATAGAACGAGTTGCAGTCAACGATACCGATCATATCTGGAACTCAACGTGGCCAGAGCGAACAACACCCCAGATTTGAACTTCAACATCAGTCATTGATATCGGCGGGTAACGGTTTCCACCTGAACAGAGCAGCTGGCGATTGCCACGCTCGAGCCACTTTTTGACAGTCAGCTCGCCTTCGACCAAGGCCACGACAACATGCCCGGGGCGTGGGGTGACAGATCGATCAACAATGAGATGATCGCCCTCAAAAATTCTATACTCTTCCATCGAGTCGCCCTGGACCCTGAATATGAAGGTCGCTGCGGGGTGCTTTATATAGCGCTCGTTCATATCCAGTGATGTCGCTGCGTAGTCCTCGGCCGGACTAGCAAAACCGGCAATTCCGGCACGTACCATTACCTCGGCACAAGGGATCTCCATGCTTGTTGGAGCCGACTGGAAAGTGCCGGCAAGGATGACATGAGACATGGTGCATTCAACCTCCTTTAACTGTATTTATATACAGTATCCCGGCTAACGCCATTCAGGGCAATTCCCCTTTATGGCAACCAGGAACGTTTCAAGCCGGGCTTAATCTTTATGCTGGCCCGAACCCATTGATTCCGGCCTCATCTGTTACTCTTGAGCAAATTTTCAGAGACCAGCAATGCTACGACGTCTATTCACGCGCTCCGCTCCTGCAAGCCGTGGCAAGGAAGGCTTTCACAGCCCTGTCACCGGCAAGGAGCTTCTGGCAAAACCGCGTCGTCAGCAGATGATCAAAACACTGTGGGATACAACGTCTCTCACGCAGGATGTTTTCAACGAGTACCTGTTGGGGCCAATTCATCGATACGCCGAACTGGTTCAATTACTACCGGCTTCTGAATCCCATCATCATGCCTATGCAGGGGGAATGCTCGATCACGCGCTCGAGATGTCCTGCTACGGGCTACGATTGCGTCAACGTCATCTTCTGCCGCCGGGCGCCAGGCCTGAAGATCAGAGCTCGGCAGGCGAATTGTGGAGCGCCGCCGTAATCTACGGATCACTCATGCACGACGTGGCCAAGACCTTGGTCGACGTTGAAATTCATCTCGACGATGGCAGGGAATGGCGCCTGTGGCATGGAGTGATCCCCGGCCCTTACCGGGTTCGCTATCGCGCCGGGAGGGAATATCACCTGCACAGCGCGGTCAATCCGCTGCTTGCCCAGCAGGTGCTTGGGCCGAAAATCCTCGATTGGCTCATGACTCAGCCGAAACTTTTTTCCGTCCTCATGTACACGATCTCCGGACACACCGAGCGTGGTGGGATTATCGCTGAGTTGATCCATCAGGCTGACCGCGCCAGTGTGGCGAAAGCGCTGGGTGGCAATCCTGTGCAAGCACTGTCGGCGCCTGTTGAATCCATCCAGCGTAAATTGGCTGAGGGTTTGAGATATCTGGTCAGAGAGCAATTCAAGCTGAATCAGAAAGGCGGGATGGGTTGGCTGACGGATGAGGCGCTATGGCTTATGTCCCCGAAAGCCGTCAATGAGCTCAAGGCTCATTTGTACGCTCAAGGCATAAAAAGCATTCCAGCCGACCTTAATCGACTCTATGGCGAGCTACAGGCACATGGCTTGATCGAGGAAGTCAGCGATGGGAAATCGGTCTGGAAATGCGATATCACTGATGGGGAATGGAAACAGACATTCAATATGATTCGGGTGCCACCAACGCTGATCTGGGGAGTCGAGGGCAAACCTGCAACTTTCAGTGGAACGGTAACTGTTCAAGGTGCTGGAGCGGCTGAAGAGGAGAAAGCGACAGATGCACCTTCAGCTCCCCAGAACAATAGCCCGGCAGAGCAGAAAGCACCGAAGCCTACATCTGAAACAACATCTACTTCGACATCGCACCCACAACCCGAGAAAGCACCTTCTGACCCGGCCCCAAGCGACGACGGCATCGACGACGATATTCTTGCATTGTTCCCGGAAGGAAATTCCGGTTCAGAAAAGACGCAAGAGCCAGAAATGATAGAGGGGCGCAGTACCGCAGGAGAACCAGCGACCCAGGCGACCCAGGCGACCCAGGCGACCTCAAGCACACCACAGAAGAAAGAAACCTCAACCACTGTCCAGACTAGCGAGTATAAGAACAGCTCCGATTTGGGAGTGCGTTTCTGGCAGTGGCTGAAAGATGGTTTGGCGAACCACACCATCATTTTCAATGACACCAACGCCCCGGTGCATGTCGTCGCCGGCACCTACTTTCTGGTCAGCCCGGGTATCTTCAAGCGATTCAGTCGAGAGATGCTCAATAAGGAGAGCGAATGGCAGGCAGTGCAGAAGCGGTTTCAGAAATTAGGCGTCCACGCCCGGTACAAAGGTGAGAACTTTCACAGAGTGACAGTGCAAGGCATGAATAAAAACGGGCTGCTAAAAGGATACTTGATCAAGGATCCGCATGAGCTGAGCCAAAAGATCCCCTCCGATAACTGGGTGCTGGCATTGCACTCCTCCGACTCTGAATAGATACCTTTAAAAACATACGGTTACACGGCAATAACATTAACGATAGATTTCTATCGTGCAGGAAAATTTCATTGAGGAACTGCTACAGGACGTGTTGACAACCCCATACGGCCTGGCCATCATCGTCGATGCCAATGCAGTGCAGAGTGTGAGCATTTCTGCTCAAGTATCAATTTCTGTGAAATCTCAAATTCATGATTTATATGGTTTTTCAACTTATATTGCGTCAACACAAGTAATAACAGCAGAATTTCTGCTGCGTTGAATGCCGTATGTTGTTTTTTCATAGGAACTCTGCGCTCGATCCATAGACGACTGGACGAGGTGCAGCAAATGCGCGTTCTATCAACGGTTTGTACCAAAGGCGGTGTCGGCAAAACGACATTGACGGCGAATATCGGCGGTCTGCTGGCTGATGCCGGTTTCCGCGTTCTGCTAGTAGACCTGGATTCCCAGCCTACTCTTTCCTCTTACTATGAGTTGTCCCAGCCGGCCCCGGGCGGTGTTTATGAGCTGCTCGCTACAGACGTGAGCGATCTGAACCAGATCATATCCCGGACGGTCATCCCCAATCTCGATGTCATCGTTTCGAACGACTCTCAAAACCAGCTGCATCAACTATTGTTGAATGCGCCCAACGGGCGTTTTCGCATGATAGATCTGCTTGGGCGTTTTGAACCCCATTACGATGTGATTCTCATAGACACACAGGGGGCTCGCTCCGTGGTTTTGGAGATGGCTGTTCTAGCCTCCGACCACGTAATATCGCCCATCGTGCCCGAGCTACTCACAGCGCGCGAATTTGTTCGTGGCACACAAGGGATGTTCAACGACCTGCGTGAACTGGCTCGCTATACCCGATTCGAAGTTCCCCCCGTTTCTATCGTGCTCAATAAAATGGCTGATCAATTTCGTGACGCCAGAGATGTCTCCCAAAGCGTCAGGGAAATGTACGCCAAGGTAGAGGACCACGGTATCGGCGTACTGGAAACGCCACTGGTCAGTCTGGCTGCATTCGGCTCGGCGGCAATGCATGGTCTGCCTGCTCACCGTGTAGAGACTCGAAAGCCTTCTGGCCGCAAGGCACCAGCCTGCGCCGATCAGCTCAAGAGTCTGGGATGCGAGCTTTTCCCAGAGTGGAAAGAAGCCATCCATGGCGTCGGCATCAACGGCGTCAAGAAGACTAGCGACACCCCAGAAGACAGGGGGTGAGCCATGTCTACCGACCAATTTTCAGCTCCGGTGCCAACCGGAGACGAGATAGCTGCGTCTGTACCACCCCACAGCGTCGAGGCCGAAGAGTCCACTCTTGGCGCCTTGATGCTCGACAATGACAAATGGGATGACGTTTGCGAAATCGTCGATGCGCACTCTTTTTATCGTCACCAGAGCAGGCTGATTTTCAAAGCAATGCAGGAGCTTTCGCGGGATGAGAAGCCTCTCGACCTCGTGACTATTTCTGAGTTGCTTGAGCGCGATGGTCATCTCGAGACGGTCGGCGGTATGGCCTATATGTCTGATCTGGTGCGCGGCACACCCTCGGCAGTCAATATCGTCGCCTATGCGGAAATCGTGCGTGAGCACCAGCGTCGTCGGCAGCTGATCAACATGGGCCGTGACCTCTCTCAACATGCACTGGATGGTAAGCAGCTTAGCCAGGCACTGATCGAAGCTACTGAACGCCAACTGTTTGAACTGGCCGAGAACAAACAGGCCGATGATAACGGTATACGATCAGCCGTATCAGCAGCGATTGATACCATCGATCGCGCCTTTAACGCGAAGGACGGCATTACTGGTACGCCGACCGGTTATGCGGATCTCGACAACCTCACAAGCGGTTTGCAGGATGCCGACCTAGTTGTTATCGCGGCCCGCCCTTCGATGGGCAAAACGACCTTTGGCATGAATCTGGTCGAAAATGCGCTGATCGAAACAGCTAAAAATGAAGACAAGCAAAACGCTCCAATCTTCGTTTTTTCGCTGGAAATGCCTCGCGAAGCACTGATGCTTCGTCTCATGGCCAGCATGGGGCGAATTGACCTGAGTCAGCTGCGCTCGGGCAAACTCGATGACGAGGGTTGGACCAAACTATCTGCCGCTACAAGCCGCATCATTTCTTTTGAAGAACGCCTGTTCATTGATGATTCAAGCGGCCTATCAGCGACGGCTCTCAAATCGCGTGCAAGACGTTTGATGCGCCGCCATGGCAAGCCTGCTTTGGTCCTGATCGACTACATCCAGCTGCTTGAGGAGCCTGGTTGCGAGAACCGTAACAACGAGGTTTCCGCGATCTCACGTATTCTCAAGGGTACAGCCAAGGATCTGAACTGTCCGGTCGTGGCGCTATCACAGCTCAACCGCGGGCTTGAGCAGCGCCCCAACAAGCGCCCTGTCATGGCCGATCTTCGCGATTCAGGCGCCATCGAACAGGACGCCGATGTTATTGGCTTCCTTTATCGTGATGAGGTCTATAACAAGGACAATCCGGACAACAAGGGTCTGGCCGAGCTCATTCTTGGCAAACAGCGTAATGGCCCGATAGAAACCGTCCACCTTGCATTCATCGGGGCGCACACACGCTTCGAGTCGCTGGAATACAAACAGATGCAGGAGGTGCCTCATGGCTGATGCACTTCCTATCCGTTGCCCTAGCCGCGCACTCCGCCGAGTGGTTCGTTATGCGGTTGATCATGGCTGGTTTGTCGAACGAACGCGCGGCGGCCATGTCCGCTTTATTAAGCCGGGTTGCCCTCCGGTATTTACCGGCTTCTCACCCAGTGACACTCGAGCCGAGCGAAATGTGTTGGCGCGACTACGTCGGATCCAACAACAAAAGGAGGGCGAGGCATGATTCCCGATCGCATCCTTCGCAAGATTGAGCGCTGTCTGGCGCTGTCACAATCTGCCAACAAACATGAGGCCGGCACCGCTTTGCGTCATGCGCAGCGGATGATGGATGAGTACGGTGTTAAAGAAGTGGATATAGCGGCATCGGCCATCGACCGAATCGCCGTCAAGTCCTCCTCCGGCCTCAATCCGCCGGCTTGGCTCGACCGTCTCGCGTCGCTTATCAACGCCGCCTTTGGCACGGCCACTGTTTATGAACCCTCCCCTACCCTGAACGGCTGGCAGGGCCGATTCGCATTTTTGGGCGAATCCAGTCAGGCGACTATTGCCGCATACGCATTTGAGGTGTTGCAGCGCCAGCTGGTCAATGACCGCAAGTCGTTCATGGCCGGCATGAATCAACGGGCAAAACGAGTCACCAAGATTCGTCGCGCCGATGCCTATGCCATGGCGTGGGTCTCGGGAGCGTACGAGCACATTTTACCGGTCAAGAAAACAGATGAAGCGGTTGCCGCGATCGAACGTTTCCAGGCCCGTTTTTATAACAAGATGGAGTCGATGAACGCCATCAACCGCGGCCAGAAGCGTGACGATCACAAAGCGATGGCACGAGGCTACGAAGCAGGGCGCCAAGCCCAGCTGCATCATGGAGTCGACAAAGAGCGTCGTCAGGAGCTGCCCCATGGCTGAGATCTTCTTTTTTCCCACATGCGAAGGAAGCGACCAAGGTATGGAGCGCTATCTGACGACACAGGAATGCTTGGCACTGGGTCTGGCAGACCCATTTGAAAGCTGGACCGAGCATCTTGAGGCTTGGCTGAGCACAAATCCTCATGCCGGCAACCAGCGATACCAGATCGTTTGTTCTCTGCTTGCAGACACGTGGCTCGTTTTTCATCTCGCTTGTGATCAAACAGGTCAACTAGTGATGCAGCGACATCACAGGCTGCGTTGGACACAGCTGCAATATTCAAAACTTAGCGATCTCGAGTTGCTGGTAATCGTCAAAGACAACCTGAGCAAACTTCGCTCGGCCCTGCGAGATATCAATCAGCTGCACCAGCCTCAAGTTGGCATGACCCTGCACGATCTTGATAAGGGCATTGACCAGCTGAACCAGCAACTCAACAACATTTTCGATTACGGCGGCTGCACCGAAGGGCAGCTGGAGTGGACAGCATGAGCAGAAAAACCGATAACTCAAATTCAATCACTGCGAAACTGAGCCAGCCCGGCCCCGCGCTGAATACTCAGCGTGCTGATCGTCTGCCGGCACCTACGACCGAGCAGTCAATGTCGCTGACACTGGATCAGCTGCGACCCTACGATCGTAACCCGCGCACCCACCAGAATCCGAAATACGACGAGATCAAGGAGTCCATTCGGGCTATCGGTCTGCGCCAGAAACTTACCGTCACCCAGCGCCCTGGCGACGATCGCTACATGATCTCCGATGGTGGCAATACTCGTCTCACGATTCTCAACGAGCTCTATCAGGAGACAGGCGACAAGCGCTTTTATCATCAGGACTGCCATTTCGTACCCTGGCAGGGTGAGATCAACGTTCTGACCGGCCATCTTGCAGAGAACGACAACCGTGGCCAGTTGAGCTGGGTCGAACGCTCACGTGGCATTGTCGAGGCCAAACGTCTGATTGAAGAAGACGCCGGCGAAACGATTTCCCAGCGCGAGTTAACCAAGCGGCTGCGTACCTTGGGCTACACGATCAATCACGGCCACGTCAGCCGTATGATCTACACCGTCGAAAATTTTCTGCCCACGATTCCTCTATCGCTCGAGAGCGGGATGGGCCGCCCCCAAGTTGAAAAGCTGATCTCCTTTCGACAGTTCTGCGAAGAGTGCTGGCGACGCTGTGAATCTTATTGGGAAGAACACGCCGACGATTTCGGCGAGGGTGAACAGTGGGCACTCAGTGTGGTTGACGGGAATTTCGATCAAGCCTGGCACGATGAAATGACTGAGCTCGATTATGAGGGGCAGACCGAGTTCAAGTGGAACGTTGTTGAAGATCGCCTGAAAGGGATGCTCCATGAGCACACCGGCCTCCATTTCAATCCGATCGATATGGCTTGGAAGAACTGGTTTACCGTGCGTAAGCATTCAAAGTCAGCGACGGAAGAAGAGCGAGCTGACATCTGGACAACGGTCGATAGCGAGCTCGAGAGGCTGCGTAATCCGGACCAGCCTGATCTGTATCCCCCAAAAGAGAAGGAAACCGGCAGCTCACTTACAAGCGGCGCCGGTGTCAGCAAAGAAAACAAGAAGCTGGCTTCTCCAGATTCTTCAGCACCTGAGAAAGTCGGCACCACCAGCGATAGTGATACCTCCGGTGAAGGCACCGAAAAGAAGGTAGAGACTGAACAAGAAGAAAGCGGTTCATTCTCTCCGAGCGAACAGACTCAGGTCAGTAGCACTTCAGAAACTTCTGAAGTTCTGCGTATGCGTCAACAGCTTGAGGAGCTTGAAGCACGCAATGCCGAGCTTGAGGCCCAAACACAGCAGACTCCTGTCGCTCCGCAAGGTGTCAATTCCAACGACAGCGATGACGCCATCGGGCTGCTCGATGCCGAGCCAACCCGTACCTCTGCTGAGCAGTCGACCATCGTTGATGATCTGACACTGTCCCCCTACAACGAGAGTGATGGCCACCGTCAGCTGCGACATTGGCAGGCAAAAGAGCACGGAGAAGAAGCGTTCGATTTTGAAGCTTCAGCACTTAAAAGCGTCCCGCTCCAAGACGGGGAAAGCATCGCTCCAATTACCGATCTCTGGCATATCCCCACCTGGCGCCGTAACCCCCAGGATCTGCGCCTTCAGATCGGCCAAGTAGTTCAGACTTTAGCCAGCTGGGCAGAGATTGATGCCAGCGGTACCAGCGATGTCATTCGTCTCAATGCTCGTGAAGGTCTGGGTTATGAGCTCAATCCATTGAACATCGAAAGTGCCCCAAGCCGTCGAGCTCAATTGGTCTGGCAATTACTCGCTGCGCTCGAAGGCAACATCGATCCAATGCTGCCAAACGATATCTCGCTTCTGGGTGAACTCGTAGGAAGCCACGACAGTAGCGATCACAACGTTCGACTGCCCGATGGCCTGTTTGTCCGTGTCTTCTGGCTCACTCGACTGATCCGCGTACTGCGCTCGGAACTTGAAAATACAGAGGGGGATGCGTAATGGCGACGCCTCAACTCAATCACGCACTGTTTAATCAGGCGCTCGTGCTGATCCGGGAAGGAGATATGCGTCGAGCCCGAGCCCTTGGATTCCGAGACGATGAGCTACAGAGCCTGAGCCGATTGAGGGCCAGCGAAATCGAATCGCTGATCAATGAGTTTCCTGGCGTGGCTCGATTCGAGCTGGACCACGATACGTTTCAGGCGGCCTTACGACGTATCAACCGTGACCAAAATCGCGATGGCTTGGTCAATCAGTGCATTCGTTATGGTGCCAGCGTACAGATGCTGGCGACCTTCTTCGGCCTGACACCTAATGATTGCTCAGCTCGCCGGTCTCTGCTGGGTGTCCCCAGCAGACAGGGGCGTCTACCTATGCCCGATGAAGCGACCGAGCATAATGCCTATCACCGATGGCAGACCATCTCGGATGATCCGGCAAGCCCCAGTGCAGCTGAGGATATCCAAGGAATGTTGGTTCTGGCCGAGGAAACAGAGCTCTCCTTGGCGGTGATCTGGACCCTCATCAAACAGTGGACGCTACCGGAACAGGCTCGTCAGAAGAACGTGCCTGCTGAGGACGATGAAGCAGTACGTGAAGGAACATTGTGATGAAGAATTTTGACGCGCTAATCGGGCGCGCCGCTTCATCTCTGACTCAACGCCGGGGCGACAATGCCTCGGCGTCAAACGCTGTAGATGATTCTCCCGATGGCCTGCTGTTCATGGGTAACCCTCATGAGACAGTGCCTCGCGGATTGCTGCTCGATCAACGACTCGGTGCCGTCGACGTTTTGGGATGGCAGGTAATTCGGCTGTTATCAAACGACGATCGCACCACTGCTTTTCCTACCTATGACGAACTAGAGCCACTACTGCGATCAGGTGCAAAAAGTCGTGCATCGCGTAAAACCGTGGCACGGGTTATTGCCATATTACGGCTGACACGATGGATGACTCTTGGCCTTAAAGCCCGCAACACCGAAAACGGACGCATGATCGGCAACGTCTACGTGCTACATGACGAACCCCTTTCTCCAGCTGAGTCCCTGTCACTGGATGCCAAATACGTTGAGTACGTCATTCAGTGCACACGTCATCACAGTACGGCTGTGACCGAAGCAGCGCTTTTGGTGTGCGACGAACTGGCCGAATCAGGCGTCATGGATGTACCTACCCGACTGGACATCCTCGACCAGCGGGCACGGAGACAACAGTCTTCTGAGTTCCCTGGAGGAACTGAGGGAGAAATTGCTGAGTTTCCAAAAGAAACTCAGGCAAATAACCCGAGTTCCCAAAGGAAACTCGGGCAGTTTCCAAACGACCAAGTGCAGAGTTCCCAAGGGGAACTAAGTCGAAAATCAACAACTTATAGCAGAGTTCCCAATGGAAACTCTGCTACTACTACAGGTAGTTATACAAACAATGTTTGTAATAACACCGCGCGCGAGGAAACACCTCGAGATCTGATCTGGAGTTACCCGCTTGAGTTGACCTCGGACGAACGTGAATCAGCCAAGTACATGCTGGTCGGACTGACACCTGATATTCAGCAGTCAGTGATTGATGAGGTTGCGGGCCGTGTTGACGCCGGCAAGGTAAGTAGCCCGATGGGCTTGCTTCATTCGCTGGCCAAGAAGGCTGTCACGAAATCATTCCACCTGACTGATTTTGGCAAAAAGATCGCTAAAAAACGTCAAGGTGGTGGCGAACAAGAGCCCCCACAACAGCAGCCAGTCGTCCCTCTTAGAGAGCGTTTACCTCAAAACGTCGGTAAATCTGAACAGGACAAACCTCTGTCGGCTGAAGCTGAAGGTCGGCGGCAAGATCTGCTCAAGGGATTGGGCATCAAGCGCTAAATCATCAAATCATATTTAACGTTTTTGATAGGTCGCAGAAGCTTCGTGCGAGATGTTTTACAAGCGATCTATCACAAAGAAATCAGGAGTTTATATGGCTGGCACTGAGCCACGTGTGGGGCAGCTTCGCAGCAAGATCGAAATGACTCTGCACACCTATCCGGCCGTGCTCGCTTGGCATGGACGCGGCGTCGAAAGCGGGAAGCCCCCCGTTGTCGGTATGAAGCAGTTTTTGACAGTTGCTGGGCGAATCCATCAAGCCGCTATCCAAGACGATCCTTACGCAGATCAGTGGCTCTTGCTGCTCGAGGACAAGATCAAAGAGACCCGTCAGGTGCTACATCAGCTACAAAAACGGGTTGAGGGGATTCTCGAACAGATTCCCGAAGGGCTGAGCGTAAGCAGAAATGTCAGCCAACAGCCGTTCGTTACACCCGTTTTTACGGGTGGGCAGCTTGGCTGGCAGGCAGTGATGCTGCTTATGGAATACGACAGCATCGTGAGAGATGCGCTGCTTGCCCATCACATCGGATTACTTGGCAACAAGCAGCGTTCGTCATTGATCCGCGATCAGGGAGGGCACGCCCTACGGTCACTCTGCTATGCCCCCGTAAGGTTTCCTGGCTTCAGTGGAGCCACACGCGACGATTTTGCTGCAAACAACGCTAAGGCAAGGAATGCGAGAGAGAAGTTCGGTGAGGTTGCGTCGGACATTCTTGAGGGCACTCGCCGTAGTGAATTTGCCCCAAGTGTGCGTAATGAGCGTACGGCAAAGACGGCTGACAGCAGCGGTGGTTTGGAGGGCTCAGATTTAGATGATGACGAATTGTTCCCTGACTCAGATGAAGTAAAAGATTGAGGTCACTGTTGCCACTGGCAACACCCCGGGAGGGATGAGGTCACTGTTGCCACTGGCAACACCCCGGGAGGGATGAGGTCACTGTTGCCACTGGCAACACTCCGGGAGGGATGAGGTCACTGTTGCCACTGGCAACACTCCGGGAGGGATGAGGTCACTGTTGCCACTGGCAACACCCCCGGGAGGGATGAGGTCACTGTTGCCACTGGCAACACTCCGGGAGGGATGAGGTTACTGTTGCCACTGGCAACACCCCGGGAGGGATGAGGTCACTGTTGCCACTGGCAACACCCCCGGGAGGGATGAGGTCACTGTTGCCACTGGCAACACTCCGGGAGGGATGAGGTTA
>NZ_QRDJ01000013.1:0-37903 GCF_003385845.1 Kushneria indalinina DSM 14324
GCCACGGCCGGCAAGCCGAAGGCGCGCACCGAGCGCAGCGAGAGGAGAAGGGGGCGGCAAGCGGAGCGCTGCAGGAGCGCAGCGACGGAGGAGCCCAGGGATCGTGACCGAAGGCCGGGACACGCGGGGGTTGGCGTGGCCCGGGGAGCGTAGCGAGTAGAGCCCGTTAAGGGCAGAGTGTGATTACCCAATAACGGATATAAGCCAAGCAGAAACATGAGGTGAAGCTACCATGGACGCTACTCCAACAACTGTTAAAACCAAAACTGCATTCATCAGGACAGCCTCGCCTGTGCGAATGGCACACAGAAGGCATAAGCACATAACGACGATGAACGGGCCGACAACGAAAGGGCTATCCATAAACGCCTCCCTCTTTACTGAATGAATTGGCCTTGCGGTAAATCATAGCAAGTAGTTTTCAAATACTGGCCCGATCCAGTCCCAAGATACTGATACAGCGAAGAAAGCAGTTCCACCGTAAAACAGCGCAATACCGAACTGGCTTGTTACGATGCCTGTACAATGACGACAGCATAAGAATGCCAATGCCCAAAACCATGAAGAGGGCTGCAGTAGTAACCATCCTTGATACCTTCCTTGTTGGGCTGCCCCCCGCATGGCGAGGGGCAAAGGTGCTTATTTGAAAAAGCCGGGCACGACCTTGTTATCACTCATGACGCCATCCGCGTACTCAGCCAGCTCGTCGCGCTTCATGCGACTATCAGTCCCGACTTCCAGGCGCTCGTTTTCGAGCATCCGCATAAGCTGTTTCTTATTCAGCCTGCCATAGAAGTTTTCAGCATTGAGCATTTCAGCAGCATCCGCAGAAACATCATGCCCAATGTCATGCTGCATGCTTGAGAGCGGGCTATGCGACGGATCGTAGTGCTCACCGGCAACGGCCCGAGACATGACATAAGCAAACATCTCAAGCAGGCGCGTCATATCAAGCGTCATCAGCCATTCAAGGACGTTTTCGCTGTCTTCCGGCAAACCCTCAAAAACAGTCTGGGCCTTGGCCTTGAGATCCTTGTAGCGGAGTGTGGCAGCGGCATATTGATCCACCTGTTCGATGTCATAAGCCTCGAACATTGCACGTTGCACTCGCGGCCGCGAAAAGGAGTAGCGCTGGTAAAGGAAGTCGATATTGCTGGTGATATAGAGCGCAAGTGCTGATTTTGAATCGTCTGCCACCGCGCTTTGCAGTGCAAGCGTATGCATCGCACACATTGAATGGCGCACTGACTTTGAATAGGCAGACTTGTCATCGGTATCGGCACCAGGGGCATCATCACCTGCCTCATTACTGGATGCTTCATCATCAACACCGGCTGAAGTCTCGGGCTCTTCAGGGCGAATGATCCCACGACTTATTTTCAGTTCGCCGCTCCGGTCAATGTGATAGGCCACACCGAAACGCATCTTGTCTTCATCCGTAAAGACAACCGTGAGATAGCGCGCCTCCGCCCTGTCGGCCAGCTCTTGCAGTTCATCAAGGTGCTTTTGAGTATCGTCGCTTTTGTCACCTGCTTCCTGCTGCGCCTGAAGCATCTCGATCTGCGAATGAAGGTTTAGCCAACGCTGATGATTTTCTACGCTATCCCATTCAGGATCGCGCTCATGAGTTTTCAGCGTCCAGAAGTGCTCGCACTCCTCAACCCATGCCCAGCCTTCTTCAGCAAGATCAGCCTCGACCTTAGAAACCGCGGATAAATAAAGCTGATCGAGTAGATCAGTGTTTTTGAACAAAACAGTGTCAGAAAAAAGGTCGCGTTCGATTTCGCCGCCGGCCGCAACATAGGCGGCCTCACCCACAAACAGGGCCTTTTGCTCCCTGCCGGTAACACCACGGCGCTGCCAGATTGAGCGAATCTGAAATGCCGAATGCCCCGCCTGCTCAAACACCTGAACCTGCGTTTCATGATCTTCAAAGAGCGCCAGCGCCTTCATTGTCTCAAGAGACACCTGATCTGCCCTGAATTTTTCCATCAGAGAGGGGGCAACTCTGCCCAACTTGAGAATTTGAGCAACGTGATTCTTGGAGTATCCGAAACGAGTGGCGATTTCGTCAGTAGAGCGCTTGCCTGAAATAGCTTTGAAAGCCTCGTACTGATCGGCAGGATGCATATCATTGCGCTGCGTATTTTCGACCAGCGATGCCTCTACCGCTTCATTCGTGGAAATGACTTTGCACTGCACCGGGTAGCCCGCCCTGACTCGCTTTTGCGAGGCCAGTAGCTGAAGAGCCAAAAAGCGTGTCCCGCCGCCGGTGACGCCGTACTTTCCCCTGTGTTTATGTACCACCAGATTTTGCAGCATCCCATGTGCGTCGATGCTCTCAGCCATCGACTCGATCGATTTCTGGGAGCGCTCGGTGCGCCGGGTCTGGTAAGGCGACATTACAAGTTGCGAAAGAGGAATGGACTGCATCGTCATCTTATAGCTCCTAGCCGTTTAAATCGCTCCGGGCGCGGTTGCCGCCGCTGGTGCCCGGTGGCCAGCCCCTCGCTGACCACCCCTGTATTATCGTTGATCCTGCCCTTTGTGTCAATACTGCCGTCATTTTATTTATCGGGTGATTGTCGGTATCAACCCCGGTTAATCAGGGCCAGGGGCTTGTGTTTCCGGGGTGCCGAGCATGCCTGGTGGAGGAGGGCTGGTGAGCGGTAGGGAAAGGGTGAAGCGGAAGCGCGGAGCGCTGACCACCCCTTTCCATCAGGCCGGGGCGCAGCTGCCCCTGCTGGGGCTGGTGATCATGCCCGGCGGTATCGGGAGGCGTCGCGGTAATACCCGACTGCGCCCGCGAGGAGGCGCGGTCAAACGATGGAGCGTATACCGGACCGAGCGGAGCGACAGGAGGATATGCCGCTCGAGCGCTTGACCGGACAAGCCGACGATCGGGCGAGGTTCCAGGGTATTGCGGCGCCGGCACGGATACCGCCAATGATCACCCGCACAGGGGCGCGCCACGGCCGGCAAGCCGAAGGCGCGCATCGAGCGCAGCGAGAGGAGAGGGGCGGCAAGCGGAGCGCTGCAGGAGCGCAGCGACGGAGGAGCCCAGGGATCGTGACCGAAGGCCGGGACACGCGGGGTTGGCGTGGCCCGGGGAGCGTAGCGAGTAGAGCCCGTTGGGGCATTGGCTATTGAGCGGAATAGAGCTTTACCAGGTCTATCGACCCCGACCCCAATCCAATGCGTTCGGGTAGTGCTTGATCAAAATATCATTCAGCTTTTGGACCAAGTGAGGCTGCTTAAAGGTAATGTGGCCATTGCCATTTTTGAACCAGCGCATGTGCAAATAATCATTCTCGATTTCGGTTTTACGCTCCCATACCGCTTTCTGAAAAGCGGCATACATTCCATCGCGATGATCTGCCTGCGGCTTGTCGTCAGCGATATGAAAAAGGCGTAGAAGGTCATCCAGAATGTTTGACCGTCCGTGGTTTGCAGTGCCGTTGTCACTCAAAACGCTGCGTATGATGATCTTGTTGCCAAACTTGAACGGCTGATTGGTTTTATGATCCCAGCTCAAATTTTTGAAGCAATTGATAATACCCTGTTCAACCATTGCGCCCCGACCGTCATACATCTGACCGAACGTCGCCACAATGGCATCTTTTGTCAGCGCTGGAACGCCATCGCCATCGCCATCGCCATCGGCAAGAGCCTCTTCCCATTCCCGCCGCGTCTCAGCATCCATAAAGCTGCGCATACCGCTTTCTGACATAAGATGCTTCCAGCCTGAACTATCAACAATATGTGTGATTTTAGTCATGGCCCATGCTTTCTGAGCCTGGGAAGCATTGCTCAGGTTAACGGCGTCAGATCCCAGGATGCGCACCCTTTGATCAAAAATCAGCCTGGGCATTGCCATATTAGCCTTTGCGGCAATAGCGGACGCTCGATCTATAGCATCAAAAGCCTGCTCCAAATGCTCGATGACAGCGGCACGCTGATTCACAATATTTTCAATACTGACGCTCTTGATGAGTTTGCTCATCCTACCTTACTCCCTTTTACCAATTCCGGGCGCGGTTGCCGCCGCTTGTTCCCGGTGGCCAGCCCCTCGCTGACCACCCCTGTATTATCGTTGTTCCTGCCCTTTGTGTCAATACTCCCGTCATCTTATTTATCAGGCAATGGCCGGTATCAACCCCGGTTGATCAGGGCCAGGGGCTTGTGTTTTCCGGGGTGCCGAGCATGCCCGGCGGCGCCGGATACGAGATGTGTGATGCATTGTGGTTCTCCTCTGCAAAGGATCGACGCGCGGATGCGGCCGCGCGCCGATGGGGCGGGCCGTTTATCAACCCACGGGTCAGTTAAGTACGTCGCAAGTGGCGCAAAAGATCTGCTGGTGTTCGGGGTGCGCTCTGGCGTATTCCTCGAGC
The DNA here is from genome assembly GCF_003385845.1 of Kushneria indalinina DSM 14324. Classification (GTDB taxonomy): domain Bacteria; phylum Pseudomonadota; class Gammaproteobacteria; order Pseudomonadales; family Halomonadaceae; genus Kushneria; species Kushneria indalinina. The sequence continues at coordinate 4,392 of NZ_QRDJ01000013.1, forward strand.
CGGTAATAGCGATCATGCATAACGTCGGCGCCAGTGTTCCACTGCATCAGGTAGTAGGCATACAGGCAGGCAGTGATACCGGCTGCATCCGGGCTCATGAAACCGACGTACTCGCTGGCCCATATCAGGACATGCATGTCCTCGGTGCGCGTGGGGCGCATGTAGAAGCCGGCGTTATCCAGATCGAAGCACTCCAGCTCGCCGCCGTCGTAATCCCGGCTCATGCGCTGTAGCAGTGTTTGAACGGTTGGCACCACAAGCGCGTGATGGCGCTCGAAGTGACGCTTTAACTCCTCGGCGTGACGGGAGGGATCAATTTTTTCTGCCTGAACCAGGCGGGGATGAGTCATCTGGGCATAGCTCACGGGCTGTCTCCTCTGCAGGGGATCAGGGCACGGATGCCGCCGCGTCCTGATGAGAGCGGGCCGCCGGGCGGCCCGCTGGTGAGTCGTTGGGTTAATCGATGGCGCGCATGATCAGCGACGATTCTTCATGATCCATCGCGTAGTCCCGCAGCGCGTGATAAAGATCGATGTGTTTGGTTGATCTTGTGATCCAGGTCAGATGGTTAATGGCGAACAAGCAGGCTGTGATGCCGGCCGCATCAGGGCTCATGGTCACGTCACAATAGTTATCCGGCACGCAAACGTGCATCTTCTCCTGCCCCTTTGGGTGCATGTAAAAACCGCCATTGGAAAGCTCGTAAAACTCCCAAATGCCACCCTCATAGTCGGCACAAAGCTTCCGCATGTGCTGATTGATCATGACTTCCACCTGCAGATACTTCGAACCGAAGTAGGCGGGAAGGCAGTTTGTGCGGTGCGCATGAGGAACTGCGGTCGCGGTAATGACGGGCTCAGTTGATTCAACTTCTGACATTTTGACTTCTCCTTTAGCCGATTCCGGGCACGGTTGCCGCCGCTTCTGCCCGGTGGCCAGCCCCTCGCTGACCACCCCTGTATTATCGTTGATCCTGCCCTTTGTGTCAATACTGCCGTCATCTTATTTATCGGGTGATTGTCGGTATCAACCCCGGTTAATCAGGGCCAGGGGCTTGTGTTTCCGGGGTGCCGAGCATGCCTGGTGGAGGAGGGCTGGTGAGCGGTAGGGAAAGGGTGAAGCGGAAGCGCGGAGCGCTGACCACCCCTTTCCATCAGGCCGGGGCGCAGCTGCCCCTGCTGGGGCTGGTGATCATGCCCGGCGGTATCGGGAGGCGTCGCGGTAATACCCGACTGCGCCCGCGAGGAGGCGCGGTCAAGCGATGGAGCGTATACCGGACCGAGCGCAGCGACAGGAGGATATGCCGCTCGAGCGCTTGACCGGACAAGCCGACGATCGGGCAAGGTTCCAGGGTATTGCGGCGCCGGCACGGATACCGCCAATGATCACCGGCACAGGGGCGCGCCACGGCCGGCAAGCCGAAGGCGCGCATCGAGCGCAGCGAGAGGAGAGGGGCTGGCAAGCGGAGCGCTGCAGGAGCGCAGCGACGGAGGAGCCCAGGGATCGTGACCGAAGGCCGGGACACGCGGGGTTGGCGTGGCCCGGGGAGCGTAGCGAGTAGAGCCCGTCAGGGGCGCAAGGTTAGGATGGTAAAAACTCATGGATGACTGGAAAGCTGTTCGGACTCGATTCGGAGCGGCACAGCCAGCCCATGTGCAAGCGGTAGCCCAGAACATGGCCAGCCATTTCAGTTTCCAACGCCCGGACTTCTTCTTTTTTGGCCAAAAGGTAGTCCTCATTATCAAGTGCCCGCGTCACGTAGTCCCACAATGAAATGTATAGCGAATGCTCTGCAATTTCTGATCGCCAAAGGGTCGAAGAGCGTGAATCGAGAACCTTGCGCACCAAAACTTCTGCTTCGCAGAAATCTCCTCGCACCACGGCTTTTAGACGATCTGCCAGATGTTCAAGAGAATTCCTATCCACTGCAGGACTCCTTTTTCAGGCTGGGGTGGTCCGCCCAGCAGTAACGATCCGAGTCCGCCCTGAGCCCAACGCTGGCAGCTGCTGCAACAAGACCACGCTTTATATCCCCTTCGCTCTTGTCACCCCAATAGTCTTTATCGTCTTCATAGAGTTCGCAAATGTTGATCATGAGCTTTCTCCGGGTGATCGATTGGCATCAGTTTGAGGAGACCATCGGTGTTTGGTGGGCTTTAAGGTAACGCGCGGCCATTTAAAGCCCTCTCGATGAATCCGGCCGTCAATATCGAAGATTAAAGCCTCTTCGCAGGCTGGGCAGGAAGTTGGATAGCAATCACTCCCGGTCAGGTTCTCAAGGGGCGCATCCAACACTTGAGCGCGCCCGCATGAGGGGCAAGCGAAAGCGATTCGATCTGGCCATTCCATGGCTTTCATTGCACGGAGGTAGAAGCGCTAGCGCGAACCAGCCCTACGCGAAGGGCATGCAAGCAGTCGTTGAGCGCGCCCTCCATAAAACGCTTCACTTCTGCTGGGGTGAAATCCATATTAGATTTTTCTGAGAGGGAATGGCTGTAAATAAGAGTGTTTTCGGCAAGCACATCTTGCCAATAAGAATCTACAGTTGTCTGACCGACAAGAATTACCGCTTTGATATCAACCCCATTTTGAACAAGGGATTCGATGCGCTTTAGCCACTCCAGGGCTAATTTGCCGCCATGGCGGTGGGAGTGGTCAAGAATGATGATTGAGCCATCAAGGCCATGAACATCAATATCCTGTTCTTTTTCCAAATCGACAACGTGTACATCAGGTTTTTCCTGATTACTGATGTATTTCTCTATGGCTAAACTCTTGCCCGCGCCCGTAGGCGCAACGATTCTTCCAATGTTCATTTTTTACTTCTCCGCGAATTCTAAACCGATGAAAAGTTTCAATAACGATCAGCGTGATCGCTGGTTTCTGGATCGCCGCGCTTAACAATGAGAAGCACAACAGGCATCCATGCCAAGAGAGCAGCCCAGACCCACCAAGGGGCGTTCTGCAGGTAAAAGGGATCAACAAGCGGCATTTGAAAAATCCTTTCGGGTTGATGGTGTTTTGAGATCACCCAAAAATTTGAGTGAGGATCGGCCCTGCAATGAACCAGCCAAAGACAGCTGCAAAGAGCATGGACAACACAGTCCAATTAAAGGACGCAATGGTCCAATTAAATCCTTGCCCCGACTGGCGTACAGCTTCATTTTCATTCTTACCTGACTCAGCGGTTGGTAGATCGGGCCAGCTGCCGCCGTAAAGCATGATGCGCTCGATGGAGTATGCAGGGCGTTCAACATCAAAGGCACCCCAATAGCGCTTTACTCCTTCGACTCTGGTATCGATTACCTGGATGAAAGCGTAAGTGCCGCTGTCATTTCGGCTATGGATACACTTGCACTCGGAACGCCGGTCGTCATACAGCAGGCCATCGAGTTCAATACGAATAATCGACATGGACAGGCCCCTATCAGCGGCTGGGATAATCGTCTTCACCAGTTACCGGGATGGTGCCGGTGTATGCAGCGCCAGTAATTGTGCGCAGCCCCCATTCCGCCGGAACGTCTCCCCCGCTCTGAATATGCTCAAGGATCTCTACATCGCGGTCGTTTTCCGAACATCCTTTAGGGGCATTTTTTCGGGCACAGCGCAACATCACATCAATGACTGCCAGGCGCGCTCCAGGGCGAACAACACGGGAGAACGCCCCTTGGTAATCCCTTACATGCAGCAGGGAGGCAACAGTCTCCCAGTTCTCATGAAAGTCGATTTCTTCTGCAGCGCCTTCCGGCGGAGCCTTTCTTAACTCCTCGGCGCCGTAAAGGGCCGACAACAGCGCCATGCCTTCTGATTCGCCAATGCAATCATCTACCGATGTGAAGTCGGGCAGCTCGTCCCGCAGCAGCTGGACATAAGCACATGCCAACATGAGATCCTCTGGGATCAATGAGGTGCGCACCCCATAGAACTCATCCTTGAGGAGGGAGTAGTGGTGCGTAAGTTTTACGATGCGCGACTCGTTCAACCTATCCATAAAAGCCCTTTTGTTAATATATATAATATAGCCTCTATACTAATCTGTTTATGGCCAATTTTAAAGATATTTAAAGGTTTTTGCCAAAAAATCAATTTTGTATTGGTTCTATATTATAAACAATTTTATCAACAGATATCTGAAGTGCGGCTATGCCCTGGACAATCCGGTTCAGGCGCATTATGATAAAGCCTGAGTTTACTAAGGTCTTTGTCAACATTCTCCTTAGCCAAGCCCCTCGAATATCAGAGCCTTGCCGGGCCTGTATTCACTGAACCCCCGCAAGGATAATCCCTTCGGGGGTTCTTTCATTTCTGCCCTTACAGCTTTCCTACCTCCTTACAGCGAAACCGTGGCAATCAGCACCGCTGGATCTCATACGGTGGCCACGACCGCTAATCGTGTCATTCCTGATAACGAGGCACTTCCTCGATAGCTGCCGGCAACGACAACGTTTCTCGATGCCCTGACACTGGATCTGCCATTGAAGGTTGATAGAAAATCAATCAAGTCAGATGACTTGGCTGTTGTTCGCCTTCACTTTTGGTAACGGTATATCGATATGGCACGTCAGAGCAGCGCCGAAAAGTGGTATTCGCATGCAACGCTGCAGGGCATGAACGCCCATACAGCCCGCACAGGCGCTTGGCTGATCGATGTCATGGAAGCAGACACGCGCAACGGCGATCGACGATTGAGCGAGCTTCTAGGGCGTGACTACTACGAACGGATGTTGCGGTTTGGCTTGAACAAGTATCGAACAGCGGAACGGGTATGGCGCCACATGATCGAGCGGCGACAGCTTCCGCCAAAATAGCCAAGTGTGGCCCGGGGTCTGGGGTCTGGGGTCTGGGGTCTGGGGTCTGGGGTCTGGGGTCTGGGGTCTGGGGTCTGGGGTCAAATAAAAACAAAAAAGGGGTTGGGGTTTCCTCCTCTTGCCCCTTTTCTTCGTGGTCAAAGTCACGTTTCGGTGTGTCAGCGCTTGCGCTGTCCACGGAAACTGACGGTGCGCGATAGCGCATTGTCCACATGAAGGGGGGCTCATGCTAAAGGCCAAATTTTTTTATTTTTAAAGGACAAACTACAGGCAAAAACTATAAGGAGGGGTTGCTACAGGTTTAGGGGGGGTCCGATTCACCGTACCAGGGGGGTCCGATTCACCGTGCCAGGGGGGTCCGATTCACCGTGCCCAGGGGGGTCCGATTCACCGTAAAAAAGGGGGTAGGGGGGTCCGATTCACCGTGGATAAATCCTTTTATAAACAAAGTTATACCCAAAAAAACGGCCCGAAGGCCGCTTTTTAGTCATTAATACATTTTTGTGCGATCGGAGGCGGAGATTGTTTCAGGGATAGCCCGCCTGTGATCAGTTCTACGCGCGCTTGAGGATATACAGTCAAAACTTGTTTCAGCGATTCCTTGAACTTCCTCTTGAAGCTGCGTTCGGAGTCCTTGCCGGTATACTCCTGCCCAAACTGCTCTCGCAGGTTTTTCCAATAAACGCGCACTGGTTTGCCGCTGATACGATAAAGGCGATGAGCAAGCCAAAAATAGATATCCAGTGCCAGCGATGACCCGCCTAGCGCTTCAAGTGCGCGGTTGTCCAATGGTACGGCGGATCGCTCAAGCTCGTTGAAGTAGCCTTCGCTCAGGATCATGACTCCTGGCCATCTATAATTGCCATGTATACCGTTATCGTTAATCCATGCGTCAAACTGCTCAACAGGTTGACCGTTGAACGTTCTTCCTTGGTATCCAATCTGGATTCTGCAGGCAGCTAGCGCATTGATCTGAGTTCTTAGGTTTTTCAGTGTCGTGCCGGCATATGATTTTCCGATCAAGGAAAGAAATTCGTATGCGGAATTGCCAGTTGGGATCTCTCTCGTCTTATGGCGCTTTGCATACGTCGTTATCCACGCCATCGTGAGCCGTGGCGTTACGCCATAGGGTACTGGTTGAGCTACTGGAGTGTTGTCACCTTCATCCAGATACCCTGCCTGTACATTGATCCAGGCATCACCACAACGGCGCATAAACTCCCGCTCAGCTACCTTGGATCGAGGCAGTCCTACTTGGCAGAGGATCGCATTGTTGAATGCCATATCGTTCGGAGAAGGCGGGGTTTCTTCAATTTTCAATCCGGTGTCGATCAGTTTGCGTTGATTTTTTGTAATTTTCATCGATGGCTTGCTATCGGTCATGCCTCGCCCTCCCCTTTGCTCTGCGTTTCATTAGGCGATTTCGGTTTAACGCCACCCGGGAAATACCTGTATAGCGTGGTGCGTGATATGCCAAATCTCTTTGCAACGTCACTGACCTTCATGCTGGGATCGCTTAGTAGAATCCCCATGCTATGTATATCGTCCTTGCTAAGCCCTTTGGGGCGCCCTCCTACACGGCCACGCGCCCGCGCGGATTCTAAGCCTTCGCGAGTTTTTTCACTGATCCATGCTCTCTGCCAATCAGCCATGACCGCCAAAAAGTTGATGTGAAGCCGGCCGGTGGCCGTATGTTGATCGATGTTGTCTTGGATGGATTCAATCTGGACCCCTTCGCCCTGCAGCTGGTTGACCAGTTCTACAAGATGGATCAGGGAGCGGCCCAGCCGGTCCAAGCTCAAAACAACAACGGTGTCGTCGGGTCTGATAGTCATTAAAAGCTTTTCTAGCTCCGGACGATCTTTGCGGGCACCAGATATGCGCTCTTGAAAGATGCGCTCACACCCAGCTTTTTCTAGGGCATCAATCTGGCGCTCAATTCGCTGATCTTCACGGCTTACTCGGGCGTAACCTATTCTCATCCCTAGCCTCTGAATTAGTTTCTATTTATGTGTTGCAAACAGTGTAAACTAAACGTACCTTATAGGTACACAGGAAAAGTAACGAGTTTTGTTGCAAAAGGTAGTGGCAAAATGCCTTTAAAAAAGCATTTTTTTCTGATGCACCAAAAACGATCGTTTTTGGGTCGCATTAAATTAGAGGAGTGCGTTATGTTTTATGTAGCGGCTGGTTTCTTTGCGCTGATGACTTACAGTTGTTTCGCTAACAGCAATTATGTTACGGGTTCTTTTTTTGCATTTGCGCTTATGTCAAGCGTTATCAATTTCATTAGAAGAAGGGTTGGATTTTAAAATAACTATTGAATTTGGACGAGCAGCTGGAAAGAATCATTACCGTCGAAGACGCGCCATTTATGGAACTGGTAGAGCGCATTTATACCCGCAAGGAAAAGTATAGCGATGCAAAGTGTTGACGAAAACTATTTGCGTGATCTTAAGCGTATCCGGCACCGTGCCCAAAAAACTTTAAATTATGCAAGACCATTCGGTTCACAGCTTCTTGACTCTTATGGGCCTATGGAAGCCAAAGGCAAGGCCGCACTGATGGCCGGAGGATTGTGTTCCATAATTGTTTTTTTTGTGGTGCTTTATTCAGGCTTTGCCACTAAAGAAATCGTGACTTGGTGTTTAGTGGCAGCGTTTACGGGTGGATTACTCAGTCTATTTATTTTCCCATGGAAGACTTATCAGCAATATCTTTCTGGGGTATTGGCCAAGTGTAGCGACGATTCAAGACTTGCGTCATTACGTGAAACCATTAACCGAACTGATATGGCAATAGATGAACAATGCCATACGATCCTCGATAAGACTGCTACCGAAATCAATAATTATAGGCTAGACCATAAAGTAAGCTGATATAGGAAAGGGCCCGCGTCTTTGCTGCCGAACAGGCAGCCCCGGCACTACACCAGTGCCGAATCAACGGAGGACCACTGATGGCGACGATTCCAAAGCACTTGCAGACGGTAGCGGTACAGGTCACAGGCAACGACAACCCCACCGGCCGCTTTTGGGTTAGTTTGCTCAATGGTGACGGTTCTACTGCGCCGAGCTGGACATTCACGACCATTCAGGAGCGTGACGACAAGGCTCGCTTACTGGCTGTCGAGTACGGCGTCGAGGTCAAAGAGCGGGAAGTCATCAACAGAGAGCGACGCGCTCGAGTAGAGCAAGCCCATCAAGCCGAGCTGGAAGCTATTCGATCGGCACCGATGGAATTTGTCGATCGTGAGAGCCTGGTTGCCGCGCCCACGCTCTGCGGCATTCTCTCCGATCTTGGCCTGTCCAGATTGCGCGAGAGGTTCCCTGACAACTTCCTACTGCCTGTTTCCCAGCGTGTGGCAAAACGATTTGAGAGGGAGGGACGGGCCAGCTACATGATCGTTTCGTGGGGAGGCAAAGGTGTTGCCATGAACCCGCGAGAGGCAGAAGCCTTCGGGCTGGAAGAAGCACCGAATTGGTTGCCGGACACAGGCTTCGTCCCAACAGTCCCACAACTAAGCGACTTTGAAGCAGAGGGTTTCGATATCGCTGCGCGATACTGATAGATCGAGCCAGGCTGACCCTACTTGACGACGCCTCCCGACAGCAACTGATCAAGGGAAAAAGCCCCTGGGCAGCCAGGGGGCTTTCGCTAGCAGCCTATGGGGCTACTGCCGAAAGCAAAATGATCGAGGAAAAGTGATGGATGACGAATTTGAAACAAGGCTCGAGGAGCGCTGGCAGGATTACCAGGCAGCCGTGGATAGCACCATAGCGAACCTCAAGGCCGATCCGGCCAATCGGCATGCCCACCCGAAAGCCTGGGTTGGGTATGTAGCGAAGATGGTGCTTTTTTCACTGGTGGGAAGCGCCGCTTCGTTGATCGCCCTCTACGTGGCGATGCCCCAGGTATGGGCCGGTTCCTCCGTTGGCCTTGTTTTCAATATCTGGTGCTGGGCATCAATGATCGGCCTTATGTTCTCCCCTCTCGTCTTTTCGCCGCCAGTGCGCTATTGGGAGCAGCGTGCCGATAGATTGTTGGAAGGAACTGACGTGCCTCCTAAGCACAAAGCATTCTGATCGAGGAAAAGCTCAGATATGACCAATATTCTTGAAATGGCAAAAGCCTTTGAGGCCAATGCCAAGAGAGACAGCGCGGCTATCTCAGCCATCGAATTCGCGCTAGATGCTGACGAAGGAATGGTGTTCTTACGGTGCTGGATTCAAGGCGATTTTGATGTAATACGTAAAGAATGGCCAGAAGCGCCCGAAGCTGTGTTCATCGGTGCCGACCCGTTCTACAAGCCAGCTCAATAGTTAAAGGAAAACGCCAATGAAAACCACCATGACACCAGACGAATTCACCACCGTACTTGAGCGGGCTACTGAGGCCGAGCGTGAAACGCTCGATGGGGCTCATTGGCGGTACATTAGCTTGATCGGGCTTGTTCACGATGCCCTGCCAGCAGAAGTGGTTGCTGCTGACCAAGAGGCGTTCCCGCACTTCATCAAGCAGATGGGTGGACGCCCTCTCTTTAGCGATGCTGATTGCACATCGTTCATGGTTGAGGTCACCGGGCTTTCGGCAGAGTTCTGTGAGGCTTGGAAGGATCACGATTTCTACGAGTTGCACGGTGAAACCGCCGAGGAAATGGCAGCTCGTGAAAGTGCAGCCAATTAAAGGAAAAGGAGAGAGCATGTCCAATCGAAAGCTACCAGACGGGGCGTATGTCGCACTCGAAGGGCTCCAGGGTCAAGCTAAAGCCGCGATGGCAATGCTTCCTGGCCAAGACAAGACCCAAGCTAGGGAAGCACTCGGGGTAGCCCAGGCGAAGATGGCAGCAAATGAGGAATGGACTCGAAAGATCGTCAAAGCACTCATGTCTGGCGATGGCACAACAACGGCTGAGACGGCTGACGCTTGAAGGAAGTAATGCGCCGGCACCGGAACGGTGGCCAGCGTCTCGAGCTCAATGCTGCTGGATCTCTCGCTCAGGGTGGCCACGGCCGCCGATCACGTTCCCTGCCCTGATGAACCGGGGTGCTTCCTCGCCGGCCGCCTGCGCCGGCAACGCCCGATCGCGCCCGGGCACTGGATCTGCTGAAGGAAGTAATGCGCCGGCACCGGAACGGTGGCCAGCGTCTCGAGCTCGATGCTGCTGGATCTCTCGCCCAGGGTGGCCACGGCCGCCCATTACGTTCCCTGCCCTGATGAACCGGGGTGCTTCCACGCCGGCCGCCTGCGCCGGCAACGCCCGATCGCGCCCGGGCACTGGATCTGCGAACGCTAAAAGGCGCCTGCAACGGGAGTCACAAGCGCCTTGACAACAGGTTTCATACGGAATTTTAATCCATGCCGTATCCCTGATCGACATGACGAGTTTCGACCGTAGGTAAGGATCTAGGGCTTCTGCTGATGGTGTCCAGTCGTTCATTCGCCTGTTTAAGCAAGGCATCTGCTCTTGAGACATCTTCCTGAAAACCATCAATAAAATGTTGATCTAAAGAGCGGTCGCGCTCGATGTGCTCCGGCTCCCAGGGTTCGTTGTCTGGCGTATCGAAGAAATTTTGAGCGGCTTCCTTCATGCCTACTGCTTCTTCGCGGGCAGTCTCTAGTCCATTGATATATGAAAAAGTCGCAGTCTTAGATTCTTTTAAATGACCGGGTATGTCTTTGAGTTGATTGCCGGCTTGCCAAGCTGATCGATTATCAAGAGAGCCTTCGCGCATTGCTTCAAATGTTTGGTGTGAGAAGTCTTCAAGAAGCTGATTTCCTTTTTCGATATTTGATTTGATTTGATCAGGGTTGTATTCAAAACCTGAATAATTTGTATTTGAGCCAATGTCGTGCAGTTTCCTTTCTTCGGCCAGCATTACCTTGCGAACATTTGTTTGATAAACATTTACGCCACCATTATTTCTGGCGATATTGTCTGTGGCTGGTAAAAGGTTCTGACCTCGATGCCGGGCACTTTCAGCGATCGTATTTTGAACCAGTTCCTGAGATTTTTGGATTTTTGAATACTCATGATTTGGGAAGCTATCCATCATTGATTCTAATTTTCCAAGGTATGCACCTTCAGCGCCATCGTTACCCAAGAAATTTTCTGGCATAGTTTTGAGGTTTTTTGCCGCTTCTATAGCTGTAAAATCTGCTTCTGAAGAACTTGAATGTTCTTTTAAAGCATCACGTCTTGATTGAAGATTTTCGTTCATTGCCGGATCTGAGAACTCTATTTTTAAATTATTTTTATTGGCGGCAATAATAATATTGAGTTTAAAGCTATCCGACCCAGATACTTCTAAATTACTGCCATACTTTTTTGTTGCGTAATCTAAAGAAAGTTCCGAGCTTATCTCGTTAGAAGGAGAGTGGGCGGAGACAAAATCGCCATGGTCACTAAATATTTTTTCGCCATTGTGGTAGTGATCGGAGCCCGTTGTAAGTTTTTCTAGTTTAAGGTCGTGGATAGTTGGGTATGGTTCGCCAAAAGTGCCAACCTTGGCTTTGGCAATAGCTTGTGAGTTGTGATGTGCTTTTTCTAATTTTGTTTTTAGATTTTCTATTGAATCTTTTTCAGATGACGCTCTTATAGCACCTTCTTGATCATAAAAAGTTGCATCTTTCATTTCTTGAGACTGTGCAGATTGATTTTTGGAGGCGTTAAAAATATCAACAAATTTCATGACCACTCCCTTCTCTAAAGTTTATTTAAATGACGCTGGGCCACTAATTATATAGATAGCCCAGCGCTCCAATAACAGCCCTCACTCCATACCGTGATCATGATCTTTTTTGTTGGGAGCAGTCTCATGTGCATGAGGTTTAGTTGCTATTTCATAATCGATCATTAACTCCATCGCTTTATCATAAGTTTGCTTGTCAGCTGGATCGATCTGGGGCTCGGTGCCATTTTTCGCAGCTTTTGTATGCGCTTGAGCTATATTCTGGTCGGCAGTAATGACCTGTTGTGCCAAAGAATCCTTATAGGCAGCAGAAGCGTTTTTATCAGCTAGAATATCGTTCGATGGGTGCTTTAAATCTTGGCCGCGAGCTTTGGCGCTGTTCGTAAGCATTTCTTCTCTTAACCCCATGAATTTGTCATGAGTGAAACGATCAGCACTTTCGGCAGTGGCATGTCGAAACATTTCCTTCGAGTACATCGATTCGAGTTTGTCATTACCAAAATGCTTGGACGGGTATGATTCACCGCTCATGGTGGCCTCTGTTACATCCCTGACTCCCTCAAGATCCCTCGCCCTGGCCTTCTCTCTTTCAGCCAAGCTGTTTTCAGTTGCAGTATTTGTACTTTCCGTTGCGCCTGTATCGGCTGTGCCCGCATTCGCTGTCGCACCTGTGGCCGCCGTTGCGCCTGTATCGGCTGTGCCTGCATTCGCTGTCGCACCTGTGGCCGCCGTTGCGCCTGCGTCTGCTCTCGGTGTCGCGCCCTGCCCTTTTTGACCATAAGAGTCATTCGCTGGTGCTGTAACGCCTGACTCGTTGGGAGTGCTTCCCATTTCTGCTTTTCTGATTTCGTTTTGATGCTCCCGCAGCTGTTCCAGCTTTTCATTCATCTTGCTGTCAGAGAACGAAACATCGAGGTTGTTATCTGCTGCAGATTGAACAATTTTATCCTTGAAGTCTTGAGAGCCATTAATATCAAGGTTTTTACCGTACCTGTTAACGGCGTATGAAAGAGTAACGTCTACCAATTTTTGGTCCTTGGTGTTTTTTCCAAAAGAAAGATAGTCGCCATGATCTCTGAAAACAGTTGAGCCCTGATAAGAAAAATCAGCGCCATGCTTGTTTTTCTTAATATCGAGCTGACCCACTTTAAGCGACGTTTTTTGAGAGTTTTCAAAAGAATTTTCAAGATTCTTTTTAAGATTTTCTACTCCTGCGCTTCGGTTATCGCCGGTGTAATCGATGCCGATAGGCCGAATAGAGTTTTTATGTGAATAAAACTCCTTATCTTTTTTTCGCTGATCTTGAGAGTTGGTGTCTTTCTGTTTTTCGTATGCTTCAAGGTTTTGCATGGTGTGAACCTCTTCTTTTCCAAAAGGACGAATAGAATTTCTAATAGAGTGAATTGTATCTCGCTCATAATCTTTCAGACTGTCCATCTGTGTCATTTTGGAGCGAGTTGCCAGTGCAAGTTTATAAGCTTGCTCTGGCTTCGAGAGCCGTTGTTCACGGATGTTGCGTTTATTATTATAATATCTGTCGAGGACATTTTGTCGTTGTAAACGTAAATCGGTTTTGAATTCCTTTAAGGAATTTTTCATTTCATTGTTACGTTTCTTGTAGTCCTCGTTGAACGTTTTCCAATGGTTTTTTACTTCTGGTAGATTGCGGACTCTGAAAGTCTTATTCTCAGATTCGTCACTATGCAACTTCTCAAGTACATTTTTTGCTTCTGGCCAGCTCAGGTTTAAACGCTTAGTTAAAAAATCGCTGTTAGAATAATTTCTATTGCCTGTTTTTATGCGGGGTTCGCCAGACTTGTTTCGAGTAGAGTGAAAATCCTTGCTATCAAGGTTGTACTGCTCCACTGCATAAGCCAATACCCGCGAAGCGGAAATATTATTATTCAATTTGTTAATCGAGACAGAGTTATCGGGCTTGTTGGAGGTAGCGTTTTGGGTCAGCTGACTGATATAGCTGTCCGCTTGTTTAAAGCGGCTCGAAGTCGTATTTATTCCTCCCAATCCGGGGCCAGTTCCTCGCCCTCCTCTTCCTCCAGATAAAGCCCGTCGCAGTCCATCATCTTGATCTGCTCCTCTTCCTTGGGAGTGTAAGTGTGTGTGTGCATGACCATGCAATAGTTGTAGAGTCCGTCCTTGGTTTTGTACCAGAGTGCTTTTTTGCAACTTTTGCAAACTGTCTGTTCGGGGGTGATGAGGGAGTTCTGTTCTTCTAGTGCTAACACGACTTCGCTGGTTGTTGGACGATCTACGGTCTGTTCTGACTGGTCGCTCGGCCCCTCCTGCTGATCGCTCGGCTCCTCCTGCTGATCGCTCGGCTCCTCCTGCTGATCGCTCGGCTCCTCCTGCTGATCGCTCGGCTCCTCCTGCTGATCGCTCGGCTCCTCCGGCGGAATGATTTCTTCTTCGTGGATATCTGCCATTAAAATGCTCCTCTGAATAATTATGTTTCTGGTAAAAGCTATTGGCGCGCTGTCTGAGAAAACTGTTTTTTTCTCGATTTTCTAAATTCGAGTATTCGGAACGTACACCTTTAGAGGCGTCTGCTACGTATTTTATTTCCAGCGATCTAGTGTTTCGCCAGTAATCAAGAACACGGTTGTTTTGCTCCTCATTGAAATGAAGTTTGCCTTCGTCTAAAAAATCTTTTCGGAAAATGCTTTCTCTGAGGTTCGTAAACTGTTTTTGACCTTCAAATTTCACAGCCAAATGCTCAGTATCACGCCCAGCATTTCTGATGCGAACTTCGCCAACTTCTTTCAATGAATCAATAAAGCTTGAATAGCTCTGGTCTTTCGATATTTCAAGTGCCTTTTGTTTTAGTTGGTTGGCATTACTTTTGCTGCCAGATAGCTCATTGCCATATCTGGCAATGGCTTCAGTCTTGCCTTTTAAAACGTCTCGCTTGTTTTCATCGGGAGACTCTAAGCCGAAGCGGTGGTTTATATCGGCTTGTATCGAGTTGAAATAATCTACGTTTGATTGGTGGCGACCTATCGGATTGAGCCGACCGTCACTGACTAAATTCCTTTTGGGAATGACAATATGAATATGGGGGTATCTTTCATCCATCGTATCAGTTGATGGATTGTAGATATTCTGGAGCTTGGGTCGATGAACTTCGGCATAATAATTGTATTCATCATCTTTATAAGCCGACATCAGATTGTTCACGTAGGTATCCGTGACCTTGCAAAGAGTGTCATGGTCGATCTCTTTTTCTTTGAAAGAGAGAGTGACATGCAAGTATCGTTCTTGCCCACGGTCTGCGATACTATCAATAACTGATTCTGTCAGTGATAGATTGCCGTAAATGATTTCACGCTTATCCATATCGTCGCGGGAATAATGGCGGCCGGATTTCATGCCTTCGCGCAAATATTCCCCAATGCCAGATTTTCCGCCAGATATGCGAGCCAACATATTATTTACGAGATTTCTTGCGAAATTCTCGCTCTATAGATTCCAGAGCGATAACAGCCCTGTTGAGCATTGAGCGCGACATGACACCAGACTTGGCGGCATAGTTAAGCTGTCTCGCGATCTGGTTCAGGTTATTTGATGCCTTGTTGGCATAAAAAAGCATCTGCTTGTTAGCAGTAGGAGCTTGGGAAGTTTGTTTTATCTCGACGGTCGGCGAAAGTTGTAGAAAAACATCGCGGAAGAAAGCGCTTTTGTTAGTGCCACTGTCACTGATGGCTTTCCCATAAGGCGCATAGTCGCTTTGCGACAGTCTGAATGTGATTACTTCATCCTTGTTCGTTTCATCGGCCATGTTCACGTCATCGGGGTTTGGAGGGTTTAGCGCACGTCAGTGCGCAGGGATTCAAAGGGATTTCCCTTTGGCACGATCGGATTATACAAATAGCGCGAAGCGCTTGTATACATCCGTGGCGTGCCTATGCCACCACTGCAGCAAGGCTCCACCATAGCTGACAGCCAGAGCTAGTCAAATGGGCTCAGAAAAAGGGGCTTTAGGGAGGTTTTAAGGAGCCTTTTAGGATGCTTCTTGGAGTCAAAATCTCAATAAGGAGGTTTCTAGGAGTCTTCTAGGAGGGTTCTAGGAGGTTTGTAGACTTGTTATTCGTTCTGAAGTTGCGTATAAAGGAAAAACAACGAAACAAGCTGGCCCGGACAAGCTTCGATTGCCTGTCTAGCTGGATCGGGGAGCTAAATGGAATTTGATACTTTAGTAACCAAGCTCGCAGAAAAAATCGCTAAAGAAAAAAGCAAGCGTAGCTATGGAGCCGTTTCAGCAGGAGTAAGGTTTTACTCCTCTGAAATATCAGAACTACTCTATGAATCGAACATAAAGGTTACGGATATACATAGAGCGTTACAAGAATGCATGGGACACACACCTTGCAATGTTCGCTCATTTAGAGAGCATTGTGATAAGTATTGCGGTCCCAAACGGACTAAAGAAAAGATAGATTTCGAAAAACCAGCAGAAATAGAAAGATTTTCTATCTTAGATAAAGAAATGCAAACAGACGGCAAAGAAGAGGTTGTTCCAAATGATAACCAGGTATCTGAAGATTGGCAGCTTATATACAATCAGCTAGGCCCAATGATGAAACCGAAACTTTCTATAGCCATAGATAAGGGTTTGACGCTGGAAAGAGCGTACAAATCGTTAGAAAAAAGTCAAAGAGATTTGAGAGAGCTTGTAAGTCAGTTTTATCTCAGATAACTAATCTCAAGCGTCGCTTGTTTAACAGCCCGGCAAAAGGTAATTTAAAATGGCAGCAAAAGTAACAATCAAACAGGTAGCAGACAAAAAAGTCGTTGTTTTTGGTTTTAGCGGTAATGTTGGAAAAACCGTGATTGCCAGCGAATTACTCTACCCTAGAATTAAAAATGCAGAGTTTTACAGCATTGAAACTATTAATAGTGATAGCACTCACGGTGAAAAACTTGCTGGCAATCAGTTCAGTGAATTGCTTGAAGCAATTGAAATGTCAGATTCCTGTGTTGTTGATGTGGGATCTTCTAATATTGAAGCTTTCCTTACAAGAATGAGATCTTTTAAGAACAGCCATGAAGAAATTGATTATTTCGTAATTCCCGTAACTCCTAGTTCTAAAGAAATGCGTGACTCAGAAGCTTTAATTGATTATATTTTAGAAATGGGAATTCCTAAAAATAAAATAAAAGTCGTTTTCAACAAAGTTGAAAGAGATTTTTCTAATCCGGCATCGGAATTGGCTTTTTTCAAAAACTCAATCGCTGAGGAAATAGCAGGAAACAATCCTCCAGTTGTTTACCTTTCTGACTATTACCCGATGCTTCGAGACTCTGAGAAAACCCATAGCGAAGTAATCAGCGATACTAGGGACTTCAATGCCCTTAAGAAATCAGCAGAAACTAAGGATGCACGTTTTCAAATTGTACTTGAGAAAAAACTGCAGCAGGCTGGCCTTAGTGCCGAAGAGGATCTAGCTAGTGCTTTTACGGCTTTAAAACTATAAGAGGTAACTCATGGGCAGAAAGCTTGATAGTTTAACTGATGGGCTCATCCGTGAAATATCTGAGGATATTTTTGAGCTTAACAAAGAAGTTGTGAATGCTCGTGAATCAGTAGAGGGTTATCACAAAGCTACCTTGCAATCTATTGAATATGCACAAAAAGAGTTTACAAATTTCTTGGTCAAAAGCGTAGACGATCTTGATGAGCATATTGCCCAGAGAAAAAAACAATCAGACGAGGATATACGTCAAGCATTCTCTGACAATTGCAATGTAGCGGTTAAGGAATTTTCAGAGAAAATTACAGCGGTTAGCCAAAAAGCTGAAAATCGAGTTTTATCGCTTGCTGAGTCGCTTGATGAAATCGAAACGCGCTGCAAAACCATAGAATCATATGCCGGCAATAATAAAATGCCTAAATGGGCAAAAATTCTTTTTGCTACCATGACAATTTTAACATTGGTATCGATTTGTACGGCATTTTTAGTTGGTATGTATTTATAATCAAGTTGATGGAGATAGGGCATGACCAAAATCGCGCAATACCTTGAAATTGAAAAGCGCTTGAAAGAACTTCAAAGTGAAATGGAGGCTTTTCACAGCGATGAAAAATTTCAGGATGATTTGAAATTTAAAAGCGCTTTAGAAGAATTGTGTAATTCCTATAATCGTAGCCATGACGATGCGATCGTTGCATTGGGTGGCCACCTGAAAAGCAACGACACTACCGCATCTGATGGTTCAACGGATGGAAGGCGTAAGAAAAGAAAGCTGAAAAAATACAAAAACCCACACACCGATGAAATCGTTGAAACCAGAGGTGGAAACCAAAAAACATTGAAGGCCTGGCGTGATGAATATGGCGCAGATGTAGTTGAGTCTTGGCTGCAGGAGTAAACCCCATTTTATCGGGCCTTCGGCCCTGAAGCGGCGTGCCGCTAAAGCACGCCGCCTTTCTTACATGCATCGCCCTTGGTATGAGCACGAAGCGCCTATCGGCGCCTGTTTATCAAGTCGATGGCGTAGTGGGGTAGGGCTGCTCGTCAGCTGTCTTTGTCCTGAGCGCTGATAGCCTCTCGCGGTATGATCACATCCACTTTCCCTGCCAGTACAAGATACGCTTTCAGATTGCGTAAAGCGCTCTCCTGGACAGGATTTGCGCTCGCCTCCCAGCTGCGTATCGTCGCATGACTCACTCCCAAATGTTCTGCCATTTCTCTCTGAGTTTTCCCGGAAATTCGGCGCAGTAGCCTGAATTGCTCGGTCTTGTCTTTTGATCGGGCGTCCAAAGCTATAAACCTAGTTGAGTGGTTTTTTGTATGACTAAAGTATCAGGAGCATCTGGTACAAAGAAGCTTTAAATACATAAAATATCACTTGAACCTTAGGATCACGGTGATATAAAATAGCATCAGCGTCAATTCAGCCACCTTGGAGCTGATGCAAATGTTCGATGTTGCGCTTGTGGAGCAGTGTACGACAGAAGTTGCTCCTCAGACCATGCAAACCCTTATCGATGTTGAGTCTAGCGGCAATCCTTTTGCGATTGCCGCCGTTGGTGTTGATGTGATCTCTACCCCTGAAGGGAAAGAAGAAGCTATTGAATCAGCAAAAAGTCTTATGAGCCAAGGCTACAATATATCACTAGGTCTTGGTCAGATTAATATGCACAACTTCGAAGCCTTGGGGCTTACGTTATCTAATGTTTTTGACCCATGCACCAACATCCAAGCGGCCGACAAGATCCTTTCGGACTGCTATCAGCGCGCTGCCGCCGAGTTTGATGATGGGCAGCGCGCACTTCAAGCAGCATTTAGTTGTTACTACTCAAACAACTTCTCTAGGGGCTTCGAGCCTGATGACTCCAATGGCAATAGCTATGTCCAGCGTGTGGCCGCAAGCCACGAGCGGCTGAGTGTGCCGCAGATAAATTTCGATCGAAGCGATATTGATGACCACAGGGGAGGTGAGACCTCAAAACAAGACGATGGCAATACCGAAGAAGAGCCGCACAAAGAAATTCGTGCAATAGAAAATTTTGAATCTTCAGAAAAGGGTGGATGGGATGTATTTCAAGACTTCACTGGTTAAAAAGGCTGGATCGGCAGTAACAAGATCGTTGATGGCGATAAGCCTGTCTTTGCTGCCTGCGGCTGCTTTTGCTCAGGGCTTGGACCAGGCAGATCAAGCCATGGATGACTTCCGAGTGTGGGCTTATGGCGCTCTGGCCATCGGCTGCCTGATCTACATGCTGTACCAGGTCTCGATGGCTCTGTTGCAAAAGCAGCCTTGGGCAGACGTTCTCATGGGTCTGGTCTACTGCGCTATTGCCGGCGGCATTATGGTAGCTGCTGATTTTGCATGGAGCATCTGGGGTACAGGGGGCGCGCTCTAAAATGGCAGAAGAGAGGCCACGTTTTGCCACATATCGCGGCGCAGGTCACGTTGCATTGGTGTGGGGCGTGCCTCTCATGCCAATGCTGGTTCTCTGTGGACTGCTGGTAGCGACACTCTTCCTTTTCATTCTCCTGCTCAAGATGGTCAAGACGGGCTTGGCCATTGCCGCGCTGGTTGCCTGCGTGATGGTTTGGATGAAGGTCGAGTGTGCTGGGCATCCAAAGGCGCTCGAGATAAGAAAGCGGGAGCTGAGGGAGTTATTTCGACGCCTGAAGCTTAAAAGCAAAACGATTGTCGTCACCAGCATGAAAGGACGAAAGAGGAAAGATAGCGATGGTATACAGCGATATATTAAAAGACGCTCTCGCATTCGCTGACTGTGTTCCAGGTTATGGCCTGCAAGTTGATGAGCGAATTATTTCTCTGGACAAAGAGCGTTTGATGGCTGTTGTTCAGTTTGGGGGCATTTCGTTCAATACGCTTGATAATGAAACGCTTGAGCGGGCAGCTACGCGATTGACTCGTGTTTTAAGCGTAGCCGGCACAGTAAATGGGCCTCGGTTGGCAGTATGGGCTCATGTCATCAAAAAAGAGGTTGGCGTTGACCAGGATTACCATTTCAACAACGACTTTCTTGACTCTTTCAATGAAAAATATATCGAGCGGTTCGATTCCGGCCGCTTTTATCAAACCCGATATTATTTAACCTTTGTCTATAAATACAGAGATAGCATTGATGATGGCATCAATGAGTTGAATCTGCTTTTGGATTCAGTCTTGAACAACACGGCTGAATTTGAGCCGATCGCTTTGGGCGTTGGGCGAAACGTCTATGGGGCAAATACATCCGAAATTGCCAGCTTCCTTGGCTATCTCGCTTCAGGTAGTGAAACCGAAGTGCTGCTGGGAAGAGATCCGGTGGTGGACTTGATTGATCAGGGGTCAGCGCATTTTGGGTATGACGTGGCCGAGTTTCGCAGCAGCAACGGGACTCGAAAATTTGCTTCATTCTACGACCTGAGAACGCATCCGCCGGAAGGTTCTACCGGCCAGTGGGACTTTATCCTTTCCCAGCCAACCGAGTTTGTTTTCAGTCAGTGCTTCCACTACTTCAATACCGATACCACTCAAAAAATGCTTGATTCTGCGACGAACAAGCTTGTCTCCGGTCAAAATACGCCTGATCGCCTGGTCGATGAGATGTCTAGGGCAAAGGAGTACGTTGCTACTGGTGATGTGGTTTTTGGCATGTTGCAAGGAGCCCTCATTGTCTATGGCTCAACCCCCAAGGCTGCAGTCGATGCCGGAAACCGAATGGTTTCCGAGTTTGCAGGCTCGGGCGACAGCGATTTCAGGCGCGCCACACTGTCTGCAATAGATACCTACTATTCGGTGTTTCCCGCGTCACCTGTCAAACCCTTTCAGGAGCCTAAAACGACTCGTAATTTGGCGTGCGGCTTTAGTCTGCACAGCTATCCCTCTGGCAAGGCGACAGGGAATCCTCTCGGTGATGGTTCTGCTGTCATTCCGTTATCCACAGAGGACGGTGGTCTTTATTTTTTCAATCTGCATGACACTCCTCTGGGAAGAGATAATCGGGGCGATCCCGAACCGGGCCACATGATGACGCTTGGCATGACGGGCGCCGGTAAAACCACATTTGAAGCAGTTGTCATTAACTATCTCTCAAGGTTCGATCCAGCAATTTTTGGCATCGATTACAACGAGTCGATGCACAACAATTTCCGAGGTCCGCTGGGTGGGGAATATTTTCGTATTCGCGAAGGCGAATATACAGGGATTCAGCCGTTCCAGTGGGATGATTCTGCCGAGCAACGAGATTTTCTGTATCAGCTGGTTATCACGCTGGCTGGAACAGAAACAACTTCGGAAGAAAAGGGGCAGGTGAAGCTTGCAGTCGATACTGTCATGTCTTTTCCCGAAGTGACTGACAGGCGTTTGAGCACGGTTGTAGAAAACATTCCTCAAGGGGCAGGTAATAGCCTGAGAACTCGCCTTGCCGAGTGGTGCGCAAATGAAGGAGGGCGTCATGCATGGGCACTGGATAGCCCTGAAAATCGCTTCAATCCGTCCGAAATGTTTCGGGTAGCCTTCGACGCCACTAGGCTGCTGACCCATAACAACCCTGTCACCGAACCTCTATTGCTGACTCTTTTTGCAATGAAAAGTCGTATGCAACAGGCGCGCAAGGGGCATCCACTGATCACTATGGTGGCCGAGTTCTGGGCGCCGGCCAATTATCCAGCGACCGCTGCTGAGCTAAAGAAAATCCTTCTAGCAGGACGTTTGAGGGGGGAAATATGCATGCTGTCATCGCAAACGCCACAATCAGCCCTGACCTGCATGATCGCCAGTGAAGTTATTCAACAGACCCCGACCAAAGTGCTTTTGCCCAATCACGATGCTCAGTATGAGTCATACAAGAGCATCGGGGTCAGTGAAAAGGACTTCGAGACAATAGTTGAATTACCACGCGAATCTCGCAGATTTGTTATCAAGCAGGGAACCAAGTCATCGTTGGCATCGTTGGATCTGTCGGGATTTGATGAGTTCCTTCCAATTATCTCTTCAACAGATTCATCAATCGCGGCAGTTGACTCTCTTATTGAGGAAATGGGCACCAGCGACCCGGCAGTATGGCTGCCTGAATACCAGAAAAGGTTGCGTCAAAAAGCTGCTCAAAAGAAGGAGATTCTTGAAGATGACTAATCGAACCCAGACGCGCTCGCTTCTGCTGGCCTTGTGCCTTTTGAGCGCTGACGCCCATGCCCAGGTGCCCACTACAGACGTTGCCAATCTGGCGCAGGCGGTCAAGGCAGTAGAGGAAGCCCAGCGACAGTATGACCAGGTAAAAAATAACTTTGATACACAGATGCGGGCTATCAAGGGTAATAACTGGGGCCGGGTCATCAGAAACGTTCGAAACAATGTGGATTACATCCCTGTAGACAACTGGCGCGATATCGACAGTATCGATGTCGCTGCTCTGAGGCAGCGATACGATCTCGTATCAGACGACCCGCAGCAGCAGCAAGTTTACGACAAGGAAATGCGTTATCTGGCAGCCAATGAGGCTGCCTATAGGTCTCAGCAACAGCGGCTGGCCAACATTGAAGAGTACAAGCGCCGCGCGGCTGATGCTCAGACGCCCCAGCAGCGGGAGGAGCTACAAAACGCCATATCGCTCGAGGTTGCTGCGATGCAAAGCGATCAGAACAGGCTCGATAACCTCAACAGGAACATGGACCGGGAGGCGAAGCTGCGTGAGCGCTCTGCAAACCGTGAGCTGGCTTCCATGTTCGAAGCTGACTAGGAGGCTGCCATGGCTGCGATTGATACCACCACGCCAGGTGCCTATGTGTTCGACTGGCTGGACAACGAACTATTGCCAATGCTGGCAAATAGTGTTGGTGGGCTGATGCAGGCTATCTCTCCAGTGATGGGGGCAGCCGTTATCACATGGTTTGTATTGTGGGCGTGGCGTTACATAAGAGAGCAGCAGCCTATAACCGATCTTCTATACAAATTCTTTGTTTTGGCATCGGTCTGCTTTTTTGCTTTTTCTGCGCCTTATTACGCCAATACCATCATCCCTATGGTCAATAATCTTCCGTTTGATTTATCCGAGCCTTTCATTGGTAGTGGCCAAGATATTCAAAACGCCGCTGACAATCTCATTAATGAGAACAGCCAAATAATAAAAAGGATGTGGGACAAAGCCAAATTTGTTTCATGGTCTGGTGTCGATTTGAACAACTTTGCAAATGTGACCTATGCCACTCTGATTGTAGGAGTGCTTGGGAATGTTTATGCGGCTATTGGTCTGTTCTTTATGGTCGTGGCAAAGTTGATGGTGAATGTGCTGCTTGCTATCGGTCCCGCGTTTATTGCCTGCGCCTTTTTCCCGGCTGTCCGTAACTATTTCAATCTATGGATAAATCAGGTGGTCAACTATGTGATCTTGGCAACCATATTCGCAGTTATCTTTTCGATCCAGCTGACCCTGATAAATGATCTTGTTCAGTTCGATGATGGCAAGCTACCTCCTGACCGGATCGATAAAATCATGGTGGTTTACATCATTGCCTTGGCGACATTAACGGCCATCCCCATGATCGCCTCTTCGCTTTCTGGCGGCATGGGGCTGAATGGGCTTGTGGGCAATACAGTGAGCACGGTCATGTCGATGGTTAATCCTGCAGCAGCTGCAACACGAGGGCTTGGAAAAATGGCCGGGGGCCTGGGCGGCGGCGGAGGTCTTGGTAGAAACCGGATAACGCCCGGGCCAGGCGGCGGCGGAACCCCGCCAAGGGCCGGGTAGCTAGTTTGAATTTATTTACATAGTTTGGAGTTTGACATGAATATCAAAACCATTTTTGCTACAGCTGCCATTTCTTTTGCCATCGCAGGATGCGGTAATGATGACGGTGAATCATTTGTCGGCACATGGAAAGGGTATAGCGATTCGAAGGACGCTGATTTTACCTATCAGATTGAAAAGGAAAGATCGACGTTCAATGTCCATCGGCAAATGCTGTCTTACGAACCTGACTTTTATAAAGCCACGGCGATCGACAAGAATACTCTGAAACTCGAAGACGGTGACGTTCTTTCGTACAACGAAGAGAACGACACCGTTTTTGCTCGCGCTGATGATGTAACCCTCGATAGAACCCAGCAATAACCTGAAATTATAACCTTTACCCATTGCGTATATCGCAATGGGTTTGGGGGAGCTTTGGCTTGGAGAATGACCAGATGGAAAATTCAAAGAAGTTTTTATTACTTATCGTAATTTCAATCATGGCTGGTTGTGCCTCGTCACCCCCGGAGGCTCCCATGCCAAAAGGCCAGCCGTTTCAAATAAACCATTTCCATCCGGTTACTGGCGAGGATCTTCGAAATGAAAAATAACCCGTTCAAGCGCCGATCCAAGCAACAAAAAATGCAGGAGAATCGGCAGGCCGTCGAAGACCAGAATACTCCTGACGGCGGCAAATTATCGAAAGAGGCGCAGCGCCTCATTGAAGAGTCGCGCGATTTCGAAAAGTCAAAAGCAGAAAATGCCGATCGCAAGTCGAAACTGGCCTTCAAGATCGCAATGGGAGCCGGAGCTATTGCCGTGGTGGAGGCGATTGCGTTGGCCAGTCTGGTGCCGCTCAAAACCGTCGAGCCTTATGTCATCCGCGTTGATAACGCGACAGGATTTACTGATGTGCAACGCCCCTTGGCGGATGCCGTAGATACCAATGAGGCCATGAACCGGTTTTTTGTCAGGACATATGTCAACGCCCGCGAGTCATATGACTGGAACAGCATCGAAAGTGACTTCAGCCGTGTTCGCTTAATGTCTACTGCCGACGTGTTTTCGCGATATTCAAATATCGTTCAGTCCGATGAAGGGGTTCTTGAAGTTCTGGGAGAAAGAGCCCGCGCGGTAGTGAATATCAAGAACATCACCTTCATCGATAGCGGCAAGCAGACAGTTGCTCAGGTCAGATTTTCGAAAAGCTTCCAATCGAATGATGGCACTCCTTTGACAGGCAGAAGCGGCGGGGAGTGGCTGGCATCACTGACTTTCAACTATCCCAACGCTGATCTTAGCGATGTAGAACGTGCAATCAATCCTTTGAATTTCAGGGTAAACAGCTATCGCCTTGATCGGGTAAGCGGGGGTGATCAATGAGGGCTCCTGTTGCGTTTGCAGCACTGACGGTAGTAGTCAGCCTGACAGTTCCAGGCATTAGCTGCGCAGCCATCAATCCGGCCGGCACAAAGTACGACAGCCGGGTCAAAACCGTTTTTTACAATCCTGATGACGTTGTTCGCGTAAAGGTTCGACAGGGCACTTCGACGTTAATCCAGCTCGAGGATGATGAAACGCTTGAGGCTGCCAATGGTGGGATGGGGATAGGCGATTCCGAGGCGTGGACGATCGGGGTCCGTGGAAACAATATCTTCATGAAACCCAAGGCTGCGTCGCCCGATACCAATATTACGCTTGTGACCAACAAGCGCACCTATGCATTCGCGCTTGAGTCGGTCAAAAACGACAGTAACGCTGCTTATATCGTTCGATTCAACTACCCGGAAAAGCCCGAGCCGAAGCCTAATCCAGCCGCGAACAGACAGCCGTGCACGGATTTGCCGGACCCGACCGCGGTTAATGTTTCCTACCAGGCCTGGGGCGACGGGGCGCTGACACCTACAGCCATGTGGGATGACGGGCGCTTCACGTGCATGAAGTACCCACGAACAAATGATTTGCCAGCGATTTACCGGATTGCAGGCGACGGCTCCGAAACACTGACCAACTACAACGTGGAAGGAAACATTGTCGTTGTTCACAGCGTGGCGAAGGAGTTTCGTTTACGCCTCGGAGAGCAGGTGCTGGGGATACGCACTGATGGACTCAAAAAGGCGAACTTCAATCGCAGAAACACAACTGTGCCGGGCGAGTATCGAGAGGTGACGGGCGATGAGTGATCCATATAGCAACATGAGTGATGACAAGGATCTGGCACCCATTGCTGATGAGCATGAAGAAGAGCGAGGAGAACCGGATACCAGTGCCCCCCGACGCAAAGGCCAGACCGGAAAAATCTTCGTGATCGTTGTTGTCATGGTTTTGGCAGCTCTTGCCGGGGTGGGCGGCATCCTCTATTTCATGGTTTCAACTACCAGCAGCAACAATACGGAAAACGTCCCCGATACCACTCTGGAGCGTGACAGCAACCAGCCCAGCTCCAATACAGATTTATCTCGAACGAAGGAGCGGCTTGAGCGTGAGCGTGCGCGTGAAGCTGCCAGGGCTCGTGATGCGGAAGCAGAGGCAGAGCGCCAAAAGCGAATGGCACAGCAGGCTCGTGAAAATGCAGACAGCGTGCTCAACAATAGCGAATCAAATGCGCCTCCCACAGGCCCTTATGCAGGTGGGCAAGGGGCAAATTCAGAATCTTCGCGTGGAGACGAGGAGATAACGCCTGCAGACCGAAAAATGCAGGGCGATGTCCTGGTGTCATCGGGGTCTTCATCGAGTCCTGCAGGGGCTCTGCAGGAGGCATCGAATTCAGATGGTTCATTGACGGGGGGCAGTAAATCCAGTGCCGGTTCAATCGGTGAGTCGTTAAAGGGTGAAACCTATGCCGCTGGCTCTGCAAAAGTCATGCAGAACATGGATATGTTGCTGCGGCGTGGCACCGTTATTCCCTGCGTCATTCAGAATCGCGTGGTTTCTACGTATTCAGGATTGTCCTCTTGCCAGATCACTCAGGACGTCTATAGCGCCGATGGCAGAACACTGCTGATTGAAAGGGGCAGTATTGCTTACGGCGAGCAGAAAGTGTCTCTACACCAAGGCCAGGCTCGCTTGTTCATGACATGGAATGAGATTGATACAGCCGGTGGTGTCCGCGTCAAAATTGATTCCCTCGGCGTTGATCCCCTCGGAGCCAGCGGTGTTGATGCCTACGTTGACAAGCATTTTTGGGACCGATTCGGAGGCGCGATCATGCTCTCATTTATTGACGACGGCCTTGAAGCGCTTGCAAGTCGATTGGAGAAAAACCGCGACCAAGATATTTCATTCGACAGCTCTACAGACAACGCCGAAAACATGGCCGAAATCGCCTTGAGAGATTCGATCAATATTCCGCCGACGGGATATGTCAATCAGGGCACGCTCATGAACATCCGTGTAGCTCGCGATGTTGATTTTTCCGATGTTTACCACGTTCGAGGACGCCGATAATGGATAAAAGCACATCATCCAAGAACATGCTCAAGTCTCTGGGCATTACACAGCTGCTGGAAACCGATGGCCTTACAGAAGTAGCCATCAATAAGCCGGGTGAAATATGGACCGAGGTCGATGGTCAATGGCAACGCCATGAGGCGCCAGCTATTACGCACGATTCATTTCATCAGCTGGTCAATGCTCTCGCCGTATACAACGGTGGCTACGTCAACGCCAGTCAACCAATCGCCTCCGTCACGCTTCCTGACGGAGAGCGAGGCTGGATCGTTATGCCGCCTGCCTGCGCGCCTTTCAACTGCTCCCTGACGATAAGAAAACCCTCGAAGAAGCGCTTCACGCTGGAAGACTACCGCTCTACAGGGCGATTCTCTGCTGCTCGTGAAGTTGAGCCCCGGAATGACGACATTGAGCCATATCAGAAGAAGCTGAAGGCTGCTATCCAGGAGCGGGATATTGAAACGGTTTTTCGGATGGCCGCGGATTATCGACTGAACGTACTCATGGGCGGTGGTACTGGTTCAGGTAAAACGACCTCCATGAAAACGCTGGCCGACCTTTACCCGCACGACAAGCGTTATCTGACTCTTGAGGACTCTCTGGAGCTGGATCTGCCCAACCATCCAAACCATGTCCGCTTGCTCTATAGCGATGTGCCGGGTGGCGTGACGTCCAAGAAACTGATCGAGTCATGCATGCGCATGAAGCCGGACCATATTTTTCTCACCGAGCTGAAAGGGGATGAAACCTGGTCTTATCTCACGTTGCTCAACACTGGCCACAACGGTTCCGTGACTTCCTCTCACTTCAATAACGCAGCATCGGGGCACTCGCGCATTGCCGATCTGGTCAGGCAGTCTCCGATCGGGCAGACGCTTGATCAGGATTTCATCCTGAGCACGGTGCGCAGAACGATTGATTTGGTCATTTTTTGGGACAGAACGCATCTGCAAGAGATTTATTACAATCCGGAAGGCCAGCTGCGACTGGCCAGAGGAGAGCCCTATGAAGGCTAAACAGGTAATCCTTCTCGGGTTTGTATTCCTGCTGATGTTCGCCTTGTGCGCGTTTCTCGGCCAGATCGGCGCGGGCCTTTTGCTGTTAAAGCTTTTTGATCTTCCTTTGTCGGATATAAGGCCCAATACATACATGCAATATGTGATGTATTACGGATTTGATTCTTCGATCAAAAAACCTTTGGGGTTTGCTACTGCGATCGCAGCTGGATTACCTGCATTGGCAGCTCTTTTTGTTTTGATCGGAGTATTGCCCAGCAATGCCAAAAAAATGAAAGCTATTCACGGTGAAGCCAGATTCACAACCCTGTCCGAGTTAAAAAAGCACAAGCTTTTGCTTGATGCAGAGGGCGATAATAAAAGTAAGAGGGAATACCCGCCCGTTCTTTTGGGTAAATATAAAGGTAAGTTTATTGCCGATTATTCCCAATTATACACCAGCGTTGCTGCTGCGCCCGGGGCAGGTAAAGGCGTCGGTTTCGTTATACCGAACCTTTTAATGTATCCACATAGCTGTGTGGTGATGGACCCCAAAAAGGAAAACTGGTCCATTACAGCCGGTTTTCGTAGCGCGATTTTAAAGCAGGATTGTTTTTTGTTTGCGCCTGATGCTGATGCGGCTTCCGGTTATTGCTCGCATCGATGGAATCCGCTTGATTATGTCAGTGAAGATGAAATCGAGCGGCTGGCCAGCGTAAAGCGGATAACGACCATCTTGATACAGGCGCCCGAAGGCGAAAATCAGTCGTTTTATCTTGGGGCTCAGGATCTCGTTAACGGTTTGATCATGTTCCTCGTCGAAACCGAATCGCTTGAGAGGAACTTCAAGGAAGTCCTTCGCTTGATGCGCCATGAAATGGGATTGGAAAATTGGATAAAAGCTGCAGTTAAACAGCATCGAAGCAACCTGTCAGACGACACGGTTGGCCTGCTGCTGGGGTATGCCAATAATGAAAATCCGAAAGGAAGAGACTCCATTAAAAGCATCACGCTATCGGCTTTAAGCGTTTTTGACACTAAAACCGTTGCAGAAGCAACCCGGTATAGTGATTTCAGGTTTGAGGATCTGCGTCGAAAACGTATATCAATATACGTTGGTGTTTCACCACCGAGCATTGGTGTTTACCAACGCCTTTTGAATCTGTTCTTTTCTCAGTGCATTGTTGTTAACACGCAAACTCTCCCCGAGAGTGCCACAAAAAAAGACCCGCTTCCTTATCAGTGCTTATTAATGCTTGATGAGTTCCCGGCTCTTGGTAAGGTTGATATAATAAGAACATCTTCTGGCTATACTCGCGGCTATAATATGAGATATGCACTCATATATCAGAACCGCTCTCAGTTGGAAGATAATGCGCTTTATGGAAGGGAAGGTGCGTCATCATTGTTGGAAACAATGCACAATGAACTTTTGCTAAGTACCGACAATCACCAAGACGCCAAAGATTATAGCGAACGTCTTGGCAACACTACTTTTATTGAGCACACGCGCTCAAATAGTAGCGGGAAATCTTCATCAGTAACTCGTGGTAAACAGCACCATTCTCGAGCACTGATGTTGCCGCAAGAGATTATCAATATGCCGGATCAGGACGCCATTATTTTTAAAATGGGGCTGCATCCGATAAAAGCCGAAAAAATTTATTGGTATAAGGACAAGTTTTTTAAAGATCGAGGCAATCTGCCTTTGCCCAAAGTCCCGAAGCTCATAAAAAAACCGGAAAAGGAGCAACCCCATGCCACTGCTTAAAAACAGAACAGTCAGGCTTTTTTCAGCTGCTGCAATGATGACGTGTCTGGGTACGGTATCGGCGCCCAGCCACGCCTCTGACCCATGCGAAACCGTCCTGTGCCTGGCTGGCATGGCCATGGGGGCAGGGATGGCCAGCGAGTGTTCGAGCGCCGTCAGCGATTACTTCAGCATTGTCAAATTCAAGCATGGTCGTCCGAGCCTGAGCCGCACAGCGAAAGCGAGGGAAAGTTTTCTTGACGGCTGCGCCGGCGCCGATTCCGACACGCTTGAGCTGGTTAATAGTAGCTTTGGCCGCGTACTGAGCCTGTAAGGAGAGCAGTAAATGCGTTTATTTATAGCCGAGAAGCCTTCTGTTGCGGCAGCCATTGCTACAGGCCTGGGCGGCGGAAAAAAACTCAAGGGATACTACCAATGTGGCGAGGATCGAGTAGCGTGGTGCTTTGGTCACATGCTTGAGCAGGCCATGCCTGATCATTACCTGCCCGATGACGTCCCATTGACGCCCAAGGGCAGCAAGATCTGGCGTGCTGAGGATCTGCCGATTGTTCCCAAAAGCTGGAAGCTTCTACCCAAGGAAGAAGCCGCTGAGCAGCTGGGAGTGATTTGCAATCTTCTCAGTGAAGCCGCCGTGATCGTGAATGCGGGCGATCCTGACCGGGAAGGGCAGCTTCTAATTGATGAGATACTTGACGAGTATGAGTGCAATAAGCCTGTCAAACGATTTATTTCGGCATCGCTTGATGAAGTGACGGTCAAAAAGGCGCTTTCCAAGCTCGAGGACAACAACGACTACCGGTCCATGGGGCACGCCGCGCTGGCACGCTCGCGCGCTGATTGGTTGGTCGGCCTGAACCTGACTCGTGCATACACGCTCGCCAATCGGGCTGCCGGCAATCAAAACCTGATGACCGTTGGCCGCGTACAGTCACCCACGCTGCGCCTTGTCGTCGAGCGGGATCAGACGATTGCCAATTTCAAGCCGATTCCGTTCTTCAAGCCTTTTGCAGACATTGATACCAGCGAAGAGGGTGCCCCTGCATATCGCGCCTGGTGGATGCCTGAAGAAGACCAGACAGGCATGGATGACAATGGACGACTTCTTGACGAAAGCGTTGCCAAAGCGCTCTCCGGGGGTTCTGAAGGTACAGTTGTAGAGCGCTCTGTCACGCCTCGCGAGCAGCGGCACCCGACCTGCTACAGCTTGGCGGATATCCAGTTTTCAGCATCCAAGATTTTCGGCTACGGTGCCGAGCAGACGCTGAAGATCTGCCAGTCGCTGTACGAAACCCACAAGCTGGCCACATATCCGCGTGTCGATACGGGCTATCTGCCGGAGTCGCAGTTTCAGGAGGCTGCAACCGTGATGGAGGCTCTAAAAAAGGCCGCGCCGGTATACGCTCCTCTGGTGGCCACCTGCGATCTTTCGATCCGGTCAAAAACGTGGAACGACAAGAAGGTGTCGGCGCACCACGGCATCATCCCAACGCTCTCGTCGCGCTCAACGATCGATGACCTGAGCGACGAAGAGCGCAATGTGTACGATTTGATCGTGCGCCGCTATATCGCGCAGTTCCTGCCGCCCCATCGATATGAAGAAACCATCATCATCCATGATGTAGCAGGCAAGAAGTATCGCGCTCGCGGCCGTACCGTCGTTGACGCAGGCTGGCGCGCTGCGCTGGAAGCCGAGACAGCCAACCTCACCGAGAAAGCCGATGACGAGAGCGCCAGTCTGCCCGTCGTCGAGCAGGGGCAATCCGTTTCAGCAGCATGCGACTACACCCGGTCAAAAACGACGCCGCCGGCGTACTTCACTGAAGGCACTCTGATCCGGGCCATGGAGCAGATGCACAAGCACATCGATGACCCTGAAATGCGAAAGCTTTTGAAGGCATCCGACGGACTTGGCACCTCTGCAACCCGCGGCAACATCCTTGCCGATCTACAAAGGCGCGGCTTTTTGGCCACTCAGAAGAAGAATCTTGTCAGCACTGATATAGGCCAGGCGCTGATCGCCGCACTTCCGTCCTCGATCACAGATCCTGTTCTGAGCGCCCGGGCAGAAGAAATGCTCAAGGCGATAGAAGAGGGCACGTTGACCGTTGATGATTTTCTGGCCAGGCAAACGGATTTTGTGGCCCATCAGACAGCGACAGCTGCCAATGCCCAGATAGAGCGGGTGCCGGAAAAAACCTATACGTGCCCCAGCTGCGGCAATTTCGAGTTGATGCGCAAAAAGTCGAAAGACGGCAAGGGGCATTACTGGTTGTGCAAGGGCGTCTTTGAGCCTGAAGAGGCTAAAAAATGCAAAACCTTTCTGGATGACAAGAACGGCAAGCCTGTAAAGCCAGCCGCCAAAAAGAAAAGGGCGTCAAGTTCAAATAAAGCCACAGGGAAAAAACGGGCATGAATGGATCAGAGCAGAAAGAAAAATTTCTCGTGTCGGCGTTTTACGTTGCTCAGGACAGCCGAAAAAGATATGAGACCGGACTGGTCTCGGGGTTGTTTGGCGCGGAACCGAAAGAAAGAACAATTCACGATCCCAAGGCTCCCGATCTTGATGCGCTCGCGGAGCAGCTGCAGGAGCAATGCAATTATTATGATCAGCAAGGATATGATGTTTTTAACATTATGCCCCTCAATATAGGCAGCCACGAAAACCTTCTCAGCGAAAAGGGGCAGACTGTAGGGCATGCTGGATATTCGGTCACTCGGGGAGTCATGGTTGTTGCAAAGCTCAAGGAGCCACGGAAGTGAAAATAAAAAAACCAAAGACCCTTTTGGCCGGCGCTTGCGCCGGCCTTCTGCTGGCCACCATGGCTGCCGTCTCATCGAGCAAGTTCGGTGATGGCCACTGCGATGTCGAGATTGGCGGGTATGCTGCAAGCTTGGCTCTCGCCGCAACGCCAAATGCACGGCTCAATGGGCTTTCGAATCAGTCCGCTGACAAGATTGGTTCCGGGATGATCTTTATCTGGCCCGAAAGCACTTGGGCGCCGGTCTGGATGAAAGACACTGAAATAGACCTGTCTGTCGCGTTTTTCGACAGCGATCGACGGATAACAAGCATCCAGAAAATGGATGCACACAGTGAACAGTTCCATTATCCGCCGTCTGAAGTATTGGGCATGATAGAAGTTCCGGCCGGCGATTTTGAAAGGAATGGTGTCGCGGTGGGCGATCAGGTGGTATCTCAATGCATCATGAGCAAAGAGGCGAGAACACAATGACAACTATCCCCGATGAGAATGACAAGCATGAAATGGCCGGACGCATGTATCAGGCAGGTCGATACTGCTGGATCTCGCGCCCAGGGTGGCGCCGGCCACGGCAACGCCCTATCGCGCCCGGGCACTGGATCTGCTGAAGGAAGTAATGCGCCGGCACCGGAACGGTGGCCAGCGTCTCGAGCTCAATGCTGCTGGATCTCTCGCTCAGGGTGGCCACGGCCGCCGATCACGTTCCCTGCCCTGATGAACCGGGGTGCTTCCTCGCCGGCCGCCTGCGCCGGCAACGCCCGATCGCGCCCGGGCACTGGATCTGCTGAAGGAAGTAATGCGCCGGCACCGGAACGGTGGCCAGCAT
>NZ_QRDJ01000013.1:37995-41077 GCF_003385845.1 Kushneria indalinina DSM 14324
GGTGCTTCCTCGCCGGCCGCCTGCGCCGGCAACGCCCGATCGCGCCCGGGCACTGGATCTGCTGAAGGAAGTAATGCGCCGGCACCGGAACGGTGGCCAGCATCTCGAGCTCAATGCTGCTGGATCTCTCGCCCGGGGTGGCCACGGCCACCGATCACACCACTGCCCTGATGAACCGGGGTGCTTCTCCGCCGGCGGCCGGCCACGCCCGATCGCGCCCGCGGCGCTGGATCTGCTGAAGGAAGGTGGCGCCGGCACCGGAACGGTGGCCAACGTCTCGATGGAACTCTTTCTTTACGCAGGATGGTCAAACCGGTCTAACAACCACTCGTATGCAGATTTCAACATCGAAAAAAACATGAGAACTATAAATGAACGTATTGTAAATATTCCAAAAGCAGCAATCAGAGTAAGAAAGGCCGAATTAATAGATTCAACATGGAACATTTCATTGAATATGGGTATCAAATTTTCGGTTCCTTCCCATACGGGAAGAAATAGCACGAATAAAACGAAAATCCAAAATAGATTTCCCAAGATTATTTTTTTTGTGAAAAGTGGCTTATCGTTCTCACTCACATTCTTTTCACTTTCGCTTATTTCCTCTCTGTTGTTGAACGAAAAAATCAGTAAAGTAATCGCTCCAGCAAGACCAATAGATAATGCAACTGACAGTGCCATTGTAGCCATAAAAACTTCAGGAGAGTTAGTTTCTACAATAACGCCCGATTGCCCAACTATAAAGTCAAATATGTATTCGCTAATTCCATAATGAACAAGCACCATGCCTAGATTGAGTCCAGCGCTTATTACAATGAGCGCCAAGAAAAAACTTCCCATTTGATCGCCTCCTGATTTATGAAGTCTGATTAATTCTTTTGGACACAATAAACGCCCTTGTTTTCCTTCACGAATCTGCGCAACTCCGGGTGATCTTCTTTAGCAGCCCAGGCTTGAATCAGATAGAGCCGCTGAGCGCCATCGTTATCCAGTATTGTTTCACAGCGCTTGACAGCATTTGCCAAGCTGGTTCTTGTAGCGCCAACTTTCTCTGCTGCCCTGTACAGCTCCAATCCATTTACCAGAACGTCATGCGCACCATGCACCAGTGCAGATGATGGAGGTCTTCGACTGCCTTCAAGCATGAGCGGAAGGCATTTCTGCCAGTCTGTCTCTGAATAGCGATGTTCTCTTGAGCGTGTCACGAGCCTTGATCCTGTTTTTTGGCAGGGCTTTCATGCCGTGGCGATAAAAACCCTGCCCGGGTTTGTGAAAAAATTAGCGCTTTTTAAATTGCTTCAGCCCGTTAATTGCTATGCAGCCAGCTAGCCCGATGCCGAAAGCAATAAAAAGATTGCCGGAGATCCAAAGAGCGGCACCAAATAACACGACCGCTTCCAGACCAGAAACAACTACCCTGGCAGTTGTGGTGTCAGTAAGCATCAGCATAATTCCTGTAAGCACCGCACCAACGCCTGCAGCGACATAGGCTGCCAACGTGAGCGTGTCTATCCATGGAGGAATGGCGGAGTCTTCCATGTCCTCGAATGCCTTGAGCAGTAACGGGACCGCTATAACAACGAAAGTGGCCATCGCAGGCTTTAACCATCGATCGTTGCGTTCAAAAAAATCGGATGATTCGTTTAAATGTTCATCCTGCTTTTGAGTATTCATGACGTTTACCTCGATCTTGCTTGTTTGATGGGGCTCAACAGTTACCGATCTAGCAAGCGTTCCGCCAAAATCTGTTCGTGATCCTTCCAGATACACCCATAACCCGCCTCACAGCACAGAATGGCCCATGGTCCGTACCCGATCGATTCTCTGTCCTCGATGCATAGCTGTAGCTCGGAACTCCCTGCCAAGCCGATCAGGTCGGCAATATCAGCCAACGTGTAGGCTTGGCATTGTCTGACCCTGAGCCGGTCAAGCACATGCTTGATTTCGTGGCCCGTGGGAGGCAGCCAGCCCTGGGCATGTGGAAGCAATGACTGCGGGCTTACATCGCTGTCGATATTGTAAAGGCTCACGCTTTCCATTCTTTTCTCCTTGAATACAGGAGGGCCACGGGGTCCGTGGCCCCGTGACTTAAACCATGCCGCGCTCGGCCATACTTACGATTTCGCTGGCACTATCGCCAACAACAAAATGGTCCAGCACACGAATATCGATCAGTGCCAGCGCCTCTTTTAGACGCTCTGTGATGCGCCTGTCTGCGTCGCTGGGCTCTGTCACTCCACTCGGATGATTGTGAGCGAAAACTACGGCGCCGGCGTTGCGAGCCAGTGCTGCCTTGACGACTTCGCGCGGGTGGATGGCCGCTGCATCGATCGTGCCGCGAAACATGGATTCGAACGCGATGGCGTGATGCTGGGAAGTCAGAAAAAGAACGAAAAACTCTTCATGCTCCAGCTCAAGAGCGCCCAACTGCAGGAGCAGGTACTGCTTCACCAGCTCAGGTTTGCTCATGGCATCGCCACGTTTGAAAGCGCGATCTTCGATCAAGGCCACAGCCTGGTTGATCAAAGTACGCTCTTCTTTTGTAAATTCTGGATGAAGGTTCAAAACCATACTCCTTTTGCCTTGGTTCCGGGCGCGGTTGCCGCCGCTTGTGCCCGGTGGCCAGCCCCTCGCTGACCACATACGCATTATCGGTCATTCGACCTTTTGTGTCAATACTCCCGTCATCTTATTTATCAATGAAGCGCTGATTTCATAAACACCTCATCACGAACTGTGGACTTCCCCGGCCAATGCTAATTAACCGGGGAACGTAAAAACTCAGGGTGTAATTGCAGCATTTCCAATCAGGAAAACACCGCCCACGGCCAGAAAACCAGGTATGTAAAACCCAGGATTGATGCCTCGCCGACGCTCAGCACACATAACGCCAAATATCAGCCCTGCCATGACAAGCAGTGATATCCCGATCAAGAACTTCATCACGATTCTCCTTTAACCAATTCCGGGCGCGGTTGCCGCCGCTGGTGCCCGGTGGCCAGCCCCTCGCTGACCACCCCTGTATTATCGGTCATTCGACCTTTTGTGTCAATACTCCCGTCATCTTATTTATCGGATGATT
>NZ_QRDJ01000014.1 GCF_003385845.1 Kushneria indalinina DSM 14324
GCAAGCAGGTGATTGTTTTGACTAGGGTTTTGGTCGCTCAATCAGGATTTCAGATCCAGCCGCTGACTTCCGCATCGAAAAAAAGAGGTTGACTTTTCGATGCAGGGCTGTAAAATGCCCACTCTCTCGAAGCAACCGCCACGGTGGTTGAGGCAACATCTTCGAGACGCTCTTTAACAAGTCGATCAGGCAATTTGTGTGGGCGTCTGGCTCGTGTGACACCAGTCACATAGATAATCGAGCAGACGAACACTCGTCAAGAGTACTAGTTTGACCTCGAGCCCGGATTGATTCACCTCGGTGACTGCTTTTGTAGTCTTCGAAACGAATCTCAAAGCTTCAAAATAAACTGAAGAGTTTGATCATGGCTCAGATTGAACGCTGGCGGCAGGCCTAACACATGCAAGTCGAGCGGTAACAG
Source organism: Kushneria indalinina DSM 14324 (assembly GCF_003385845.1). Taxonomy (GTDB): domain Bacteria; phylum Pseudomonadota; class Gammaproteobacteria; order Pseudomonadales; family Halomonadaceae; genus Kushneria; species Kushneria indalinina. Next base: position 422 of record NZ_QRDJ01000014.1, read on the forward strand.
GGGTAGCTTGCTACCCGCTGACGAGCGGCGGACGGGTGAGTAATGCATGGGTATCTGCCCGGTAGTGGGGGATAACTCGGGGAAACCCGAGCTAATACCGCATACGTCCTACGGGAGAAAGCAGGGGATCTTCGGACCTTGCGCTATCGGATGAGCCCATGTCGGATTAGCTTGTTGGTGAGGTAATGGCTCACCAAGGCCGCGATCCGTAGCTGGTCTGAGAGGATGATCAGCCACACCGGGACTGAGACACGGCCCGGACTCCTACGGGAGGCAGCAGTGGGGAATATTGGACAATGGGGGAAACCCTGATCCAGCCATGCCGCGTGTGTGAAGAAGGCCTTCGGGTTGTAAAGCACTTTCAGTGGGGAAGAAGGCATGGTGGTTAATAACCACCATGAAGGACATCACCCACAGAAGAAGCACCGGCTAACTCCGTGCCAGCAGCCGCGGTAATACGGAGGGTGCAAGCGTTAATCGGAATTACTGGGCGTAAAGGGCGCGTAGGCGGCTTGCCAAGCCGGATGTGAAAGCCCCGGGCTCAACCCGGGAACGGCATTCGGAACTGGCAGGCTAGAGTGCAGGAGAGGAAGGTGGAATTCCCGGTGTAGCGGTGAAATGCGTAGAGATCGGGAGGAATACCAGTGGCGAAGGCGGCCTTCTGGACTGACACTGACGCTGAGGCGCGAAAGCGTGGGTAGCAAACAGGATTAGATACCCTGGTAGTCCACGCCGTAAACGATGTCGACCAGCCGTTGGACCCCTTGAGGGTTTGGTGGCGCAGTTAACGCAATAAGTCGACCGCCTGGGGAGTACGGCCGCAAGGCTAAAACTCAAATGAATTGACGGGGGCCCGCACAAGCGGTGGAGCATGTGGTTTAATTCGATGCAACGCGAAGAACCTTACCTGCTCTTGACATCCTGCGAATCTCCCAGAGATGGGAGAGTGCCTTCGGGAGCGCAGAGACAGGTGCTGCATGGCTGTCGTCAGCTCGTGTTGTGAAATGTTGGGTTAAGTCCCGTAACGAGCGCAACCCCTATCCCTTTTTGCCAGCGGTCCGGCCGGGAACTTCAGGGAGACTGCCGGTGACAAACCGGAGGAAGGTGGGGACGACGTCAAGTCATCATGGCCCTTACGAGCAGGGCTACACACGTGCTACAATGGCCGGTACAAAGGGTTGCGAAGCGGCGACGTGAAGCCAATCCCATAAAGCCGGCCTCAGTCCGGATCGGAGTCTGCAACTCGACTCCGTGAAGTCGGAATCGCTAGTAATCGTGGATCAGAATGCCACGGTGAATACGTTCCCGGGCCTTGTACACACCGCCCGTCACACCATGGGAGTGGACTGCACCAGAAGTGGTTAGCTTAACCTTCGGGAGAGCGATCACCACGGTGTGGTTCATGACTGGGGTGAAGTCGTAACAAGGTAGCCGTAGGGGAACCTGCGGCTGGATCACCTCCTTAAACGACTAAAGTGCTCACGCGAACCAGCGCGTCCACACAAATTGCCTGATCGGATAGAGCGAAGACTGCTTGGGTCTGTAGCTCAGTTGGTTAGAGCGCACCCCTGATAAGGGTGAGGTCGGCAGTTCAAGTCTGCCCAGACCCACCAACCTGTCGGGGCCTTAGCTCAGCTGGGAGAGCGCCTGCCTTGCACGCAGGAGGTCAGCGGTTCGATCCCGCTAGGCTCCACCATTACCGGCTTCGGTGCTCGCAAACAGTCTCGCTGATACTGATGAAACCACAGTCAAAAGTCATGATGATGACAGATCATCGACATGATTTCTGACTGTCTTTTTGACAGTACGCTCTTTAACAATGTGGATCATGCTGACCTGTCGGTCGGTGAACACCCCTTCCTCGGAAGGGTGTCGTGACCCGGCCGGCAGACAACGTATAAGTTTGCTGTGATACGTAATGTCGTACGTATTCCAGCAAATGTCGTGTGATTGTGAGACCGGACCCCTTGGGGTTATATGGTCAAGCGATTAAGCGCACACGGTGGATGCCTAGGCAGTCAGAGGCGATGAAGGACGTGACAGCCTGCGATAAGCGTCGGTGAGGTGGCAAATGACCTGCGACCCGGCGATTTCCGAATGGGGAAACCCACTTACCATCAGGTAAGTATTCATGAGCCAATACATAACTCATGAAGGCGAACCGGGAGAACTGAAACATCTAAGTACCCCGAGGAAAAGACATCAATTGAGATTCCCCCAGTAGCGGCGAGCGAACGGGGACCAGCCCTTAAGCAGTGCAACCGATAGGCAAACAGTCTGGGAAGTCTGACCATAGCGGGTGATAGTCCCGTAGCCGAAATCCGAGCATTGTGAAATCGAGTAGGTCGGGGCACGTGAAACCCTGACTGAACATGGGGGGACCATCCTCCAAGGCTAAATACTCCTGACTGACCGATAGTGAACCAGTACCGTGAGGGAAAGGCGAAAAGAACCCCGGCGAGGGGAGTGAAATAGATCCTGAAACCGTGTGCGTACAAGCAGTGGGAGCAGACTTGTTCTGTGACTGCGTACCTTTTGTATAATGGGTCAGCGACTTATTTTCAGTAGCGAGCTTAACCGAATAGGGGAGGCGCAGGGAAACCGAGTCTTAAATGGGCGAATTAGTTGCTGGGAATAGACCCGAAACCGGGCGATCTATCCATGGCCAGGATGAAGGTCAGGTAACACTGACTGGAGGTCCGAACTCAAGTATGTTGAAAAATGCTGAGATGAGCTGTGGATCGGAGTGAAAGGCTAATCAAGCTCGGAGATAGCTGGTTCTCCTCGAAAGCTATTTAGGTAGCGCCTCACGTATTACCACCGGGGGTAGAGCACTGTTTCGGCTAGGGGGCCATCCCGGCTTACCAACCCGAGGCAAACTCCGAATACCGGTGAGTACAGCGTGGGAGACACACAGCGGGTGCTAACGTCCGTTGTGAAAAGGGAAACAACCCAGACCGCCAGCCAAGGTCCCAAAATCCCGGTTAAGTGGGAAACGATGTGGGAAGGCACAGACAGCCAGGAGGTTGGCTTAGAAGCAGCCATCCTTTAAAGAAAGCGTAATAGCTCACTGGTCGAGTCGGCCTGCGCGGAAGATGTAACGGGGCTCAAACCGGGTACCGAAGCTGCGGGTGCATCCTTATGGATGCGCGGTAGAGGAGCGTTGTGTAAGCCTGCGAAGGTGGATCGTGAGGTCTGCTGGAGGTATCACAAGTGCGAATGCTGACATGAGTAACGACAAGGGCGGTGAAAACCCGCCCCGCCGGAAGACCAAGGGTTCCTGTTCGACGACAATCGGAGCAGGGTGAGTCGACCCCTAAGGCGAGGCCGAAAGGCGTAGTCGATGGGAAACGGGTCAATATTCCCGTACCGGATGTTATTGCGATGGGGGGACGAAGAAGGCTAGGTGAGCCGGGCGCTGGTTGTCCCGGTGAAAGCGAGTAGGCCTGAGGATCAGGCAAATCCGGTCCTCTACAAGCCGAGACGCGAGACGAACAGACTACGGTCTGGAAGTCACTGATGCCACGCTTCCGGGAAAAGCCTCTAAGCTTCAGATAACATGCGATCGTACCCCAAACCGACACAGGTGGTCAGGTAGAGAATACCAAGGCGTATGAGAGAACTCGGGTGAAGGAACTAGGCAAAATGGCACCGTAACTTCGGGAGAAGGTGCGCCGGCCAGGGTGACGGGACTTGCTCCCTGAGCTCTGACCGGCCGAAGAGACCAGGTGGCTGCAACTGTTTATTAAAAACACAGCACTCTGCCAACGCGTAAGCGGACGTATAGGGTGTGACGCCTGCCCGGTGCCGGAAGGTTAATTGATGGTGTTAGCCGCAAGGCGAAGCTCTTGATCGAAGCCCCGGTAAACGGCGGCCGTAACTATAACGGTCCTAAGGTAGCGAAATTCCTTGTCGGGTAAGTTCCGACCTGCACGAATGGCGTAATGATGGCCACGCTGTCTCCACCCGAGACTCAGTGAAATTGAAATCGCTGTGAAGATGCAGTGTACCCGCGGCTAGACGGAAAGACCCCGTGAACCTTTACTATAGCTTCACACTGGACGCTGATGTTACTTGTGTAGGATAGCTGGGAGGCTTTGAAACCCCGACGCCAGTCGGGGTGGAGCCAACCTTGAAATACCAGCCTGGTATCATCGGCGTTCTAACTCCGCACCGTGATCCGGTGTGAGGACAGTGTGTGGTGGGTAGTTTGACTGGGGCGGTCTCCTCCCAAAGAGTAACGGAGGAGCACTAAGGTACCCTCAGCACGGTTGGAAATCGTGCAATGAGTGCAAGAGCATAAGGGTGCTTGACTGCGAGACGGACATGTCGAGCAGGTGCGAAAGCAGGTTCTAGTGATCCGGTGGTTCTGTATGGAAGGGCCATCGCTCAACGGATAAAAGGTACTCCGGGGATAACAGGCTGATACCGCCCAAGAGTTCATATCGACGGCGGTGTTTGGCACCTCGATGTCGGCTCATCACATCCTGGGGCTGAAGTCGGTCCCAAGGGTATGGCTGTTCGCCATTTAAAGTGGTACGCGAGCTGGGTTTAGAACGTCGTGAGACAGTTCGGTCCCTATCTGCCGTGGGCGTCGGAAGTTTGAGAAGTGCTGCTCCTAGTACGAGAGGACCGGAGTGGACGCACCGCTGGTGTACCGGTTGTCATGCCAATGGCACCGCCGGGTAGCTATGTGCGGACGGGATAACCGCTGAAGGCATCTAAGCGGGAAGCCCCCTTCAAGATGAAACTTCCCTGGAGCCTCGAGCTCCCTGAAGGGCCCTCGAAGACGACGAGGTCGATAGGCGCGGTGTGTAAGTGCAGCAATGCATTGAGCTGACGCGTACTAATTGCCCGTGAGGCTTGACCATATAACACCCAAGTGGTTCGCATCACACGAATGCGTTGATGTATCGATCAGCATGATCCCGATCTTGACCCGCTGCCCACAGGGCAGCCGGTCTACAGAATTGCCTGACGACCATAGCGTGCCGGCACCACCCGATCCCTTCCCGAACTCGGTAGTGAAACGGCTCCGCGCCGATGGTAGTGTGGGGTCTCCCCATGTGAGAGTAGGTCATCGTCAGGCACCCCTTCCGAACCCCGGTCCTTAACAGGACCGGGGTTCTTTTATG
>NZ_QRDJ01000001.1 GCF_003385845.1 Kushneria indalinina DSM 14324
CAGGAGCGCAGCGACGGAGGAGCCCAGGGATCGTCACCGAAGGCCGGGACACGCGGGGGTTGGCGTGGCCCGGGGAGCGTAGCGAGTAGAGCCCGTTGGGGCCAGAAACCCTGACCAGATTGAATTACAGCTGATTACGCCACCATTCAAACAACATCGCGGCCTCGCCCGATGACAGCTGATACTGGCCCAGCTGGTAATGTCCCTGACCGTCGCATTGAACGATCTGGCCATCAATCCGCATGGGATTTTGCGTCACCCAATTACCGGAGCTGCGCTCCTGCAGGAAAGCGGTGCCGTTCTTCTCGACTGCTTTCAGGCACTGGACACTCGGGTCATACCGGCTCGATTTTTCCGCGATATATTTGGCTGTGGGGAAAGGCGGCAGACTGCCCATGTCGGCGGCCTGTGGCTGCATTTCAGTACGCTGCCCAGCAGAGGTGACGGATTCAGCAATGCTGGCAGCATCAACGCTCTGCATGGCGTTGGCAATACCTGTACTGGCTAAAAGAATGATTGGGATAACGAGCGTGATCGCTTTCATTTTCAACAACCCCTGAGTAGCTTATGCGGCTGATGTTTTCTTTGAATCCTTCGCCCTGAAGCCCTCAAAGGTTTCACTGTTGACCCGATAAAAATCCACGCCCGCATCCAGCATGACGCTGTTATATATCTTGTCTCTGCGCTGGCGATCCGGGCGGTTATGCGTCTTGTCATCAAGCTCATAAGCCCGGACAACCTGATAGCTTTTTTTGCAGACAATCACAAAGTCAACATGCCATTGCGATATCTGGCGAAACAGCGACAGATATTCAGCCCCACCGGAGGCATAACGCTTGGTGTTGGGAACGACGACATCAACCAGGCGGACCTGGCTGAAGATCAGGTAGTCCTGCCCAAACTCCTTTTGGAGTTTCTGAAAAAAACGCGCTTCGGGCGGGCTCATGAAGCGAGCCTTTTGCACGTATGCGCCGCCTTTTGACATTGTTCGCATTGCGCGGGTTTTGCCGCCTGATCCTGAAAATTTCCCGCCACTCTTGAGCTTCAAAAAGATAAGCGCGATAACCACAACTGCGAGTAGTGGAAGCCCTGGTAACTCCATAACACCCTCCTCGGGCAATAAATCGACTGCAAAGAGGCCGGGCGATCATCGCCCGGCCATGGTTTTAGCTGACCGCCTCGCGCAGCTGCTCGCTCAGCACCCAAAGGGCGCGGTTCATGCGAACGCTGGAATCGATCCCCTTCATTTCGCGGGTGCGTGTAGGACGACCCTTCTGATTGCGGCCGCGAAGGCCGCCGCGCAGCATGTTTTCCTGCACGCGATTGAAGGTTGACCAGAGATCGGCACCGCGATCTTCCGAACGTCGCGGCATGAGGATGGCATCCTCAGTCACTGGCGCCGGTTTGTCTTCCCAGCGGTATGACAGGGCAGCACTGGCCAGCGCGCGCTGCTCGGATGGCTTCAGCTGTACAGACTTCATCGACTCGCGTTGCTCATCCACTGCCGCCATGTGATTGAGCACTTCGTAAGCGCCTTCGATAACCTCGCCTGTCGCCTCGCCAGTATGGCGCACGCGAACATCACCAGCGGTATCGCCAATGACCATGCCGTTGGCACAGACGAAGCGGAAACACCCGGCGAGCATCTGGTAGCTGCTGGTGCCGTCATGGCTGTTGAGGAGGATGATTTCATTGACCTCCTTACCGACGATCTGGCTGGCGTGACGCAGGCGCAGCATGTGCTTTGTATGCTCCTGGCGACCCTCCTTGCGAGTAGCGGTCTGGCAGGCAAAGAATGGCTCGAAACCTTCGCCCCTCAATGCCTCCAGAACGTCGATGGTGGGGATATAGGCATATCGATCGGAGCGGCTTTCATGCGCAGCTCCTGCAAAGATGCTGGGCGCGACGCGCTGGATCTGATCATTGCTCAGCGGAGTTGTGGACTGCAGGGTGCGAGCGCGGTTTGAAAAGTTGCTTGCCAACATTGGGAATTCCTCTCTTACCTTGGTTTTCGGGCGCGGTTGCCGCCGCTGGTGCCCGGTGGCCAGCCCCTCGCTGACCACCCCTGTATTATCGGTCATCCCACCTTTATTGTCAATACTGCCGTCATCTTATTAGGCAAAAAAACACCTGCCATTTTCCCGCCTTGGCAGGAAGGCAGGTAACAGCGTTAATCAGGAAAATAACCCTTTAGAACTACATCATGAACGCTCAGCTCTTCAATTAGCATCCAAGCATAGACAATCGACCAGCGAGCCTGCCGCCGCGCCGCATTACGGGCACTGACAGTCGATCGCTCTTTTTCGCGCTGATCAATTTCCAGCTGATACTCCTCTTCACGATCTGTGTATTCTTTCCAAAAAACGGCGACAAGCTTGGCCTGCTCTTCACTCGCGGTGCCGGGCAAAAAATAGTCTATATACAGACCATCTTCGTAGCGAGCCCTCCACTTCGAAAGCGCCTTTTGCACCACCTCATCATCAGGCAGATCCGGGTGACGGTCGCGGCAATAGATGAAGGACGCCAGCGAATCGGGCAGTGGTTCAATTTCATCAGGCGACAGCTCAAAGGATTCGGGTGCCGGCGGAGCATGGATGGCAATGCTTTCCAGCCGTTTAAAGCGTTCATTGTCCATTTTATTGCTCCTTATAGCGGGCGAAGCGCTCTTTTAATGAGGCGTAAATTGACCAGGAAACGATGATTACCATGCCAACCATCATGCTCGCCATCATGGAAATGACCAAAACCATAGTCAGGTCATCCGCTGTTACGGGCCTGGCCCCATGCGCGAAGTTAAAATAAATAATCGATACTGCGACAATAAGCGTCATTGCCAGCCATGCCGAGAAGTAAATGGCCGCGGCCTTGATCATTCCCGGAAACCCGCTGGCAATCCGATCAACCGTTCCTTTATTCATCGTTATCTATCCCTTTGTTTGCAGTTGCAGCTCTTTGCTCGCAAAAACTATGAATTTCATCCATATCGGCATAGGTCATGGCTTTTGAATTTTCTTCAAAATAGGCATCGAATCTGGCTTTAACGCACCCTCCTGATTCCTGATACGTTTCTTCAAGCCTCTCACTTTCAACTCGAATATAGCCATGAAGCCAGTAGGCAATCCCAATGGCAGCAAAAACACCAATCAGGATTGGAAATATGCCGTCCTCAGCCCCAAACCAATACAAGCAAAAAGCAATATAAAAGAATAAGCCAAAGACAACACCTATCAATACGTTTTCGCTCATCCTGCAATCCTCTTTGATGGTGGCTGCCAGCCCCTCGCTGACCACCCCTGTATTATCGTTGATCCTGCCCTTTGTGTCAATACTGCCGTCATTTTATTTATCGGGTGATTGTCGGTATCAACCCCGGTTAATCAGGGCCGGGGGCTTGTGTTTTCCGGGGTGCCG
>NZ_QRDJ01000002.1 GCF_003385845.1 Kushneria indalinina DSM 14324
GCCACGGCCGGCAAGCCGAAGGCGCGCATCGAGCGCAGCGAGAGGAGAAGGGGGCGGCAAGCGGAGCGCTGCAGGAGCGCAGCGACGGAGGAGCCCAGGGATCGTGACCGAAGGCCGGGACACGCGGGGGTTGGCGTGGCCCGGGGAGCGTAGCGAGTAGAGCCCGCCCGGGGCATAGCCTGATTACCGTTGCAGCATCTCCCAAAATTTTCGATCGACACGTTTTCGGAGCAAATCTGTTGCTTTCGGATTGAGCGCGCCATTAACAATGAGTTCTTCTCGTTCCTTTTCACCGTGCCAGAGAAAGCTGCCAAGCGTCCCCAGATCTAGCTCGCTGCAAACTTCTTCGGCAGCATTTGCCAGCATTTGTGCCTCCTTTAAATCAGGAGGCAGAAATGCCGACAGCTGGACACAATCTCTGGGAGGAGCGCCCGGGACTTGGTAGACAACATTATCCCAATAGGTTTCATCGCTGAAATTTCTTGGATCAAGACTCATGCTCACCGCCCTCGCATAATTGGTTTTTTCGAACCCGTTTTCATTAAGGCGCATCAGCGCCTGATACCTTTCCGCCAAGCTGCTCGACCATTTCGACGAAAGCTTCATGCCTGGATTTCGGGAGCCATGCCGCGCAAGGCTTCAGGTTTTCATCCTCCAGTAGCGGCTGGATCGTGGCCCGCGCCCTGACCAGCAAAATAGAGATGCCCTGGCGAGTGGTTTCCGTTTGGCGCGCAACTTCTGACATCGATGCGCCATCGACGAGAACCGCGCGGATTCGCTTCAATGAAAGCTCTTGGAAACCATGATCCCGCAACACTGCTTCTGCTGTAGCCCAGTTACGCTTGCTGATTTCGGCTTCGTTCGCCATTACGCTTTCACCATCCCATGATTGGCCACTAAGCATGGGCAGCCGGGCTGCCCATGCTCAACAAGCCTATTGATTAACATCCAGAACCTCGGCCCTTGTAAGCCATGTAGAGGAGTCCCTGATATTGACCAGCTTCGAAGCGTATTTATCTGAAACACGTCCGAATTGAGTATGCCAGCTGCCATGCATCGCTTCGCAAAGCATAAAACTGTCATCAAGCACGAATGAATTACGATTCATCGGCGGCATGATCATCAGCTTTTCATCAAAATCATCTGCGCTGATTGCACGCAGCGACTTCTTGGATTCAGCCATGCTGTACTCCGCTTCAATTCGCCTCATTTCTGTGGGCGTCACCGCTGCGATGGCAACTGCTTCACCATCCAGCATGCCAGATCCGCGAGAAAGGTAGCACTCGCGCGCACGCTGCAGCGCCGTGAGGGCATCGCCTTCAACCGGCACAACATCCCATACCGACAAGCGATGCTCTCCAAGAACAACAATGGCGGTAGTAACGGGCGCGCAGGGCTCAGCAGGGATTTGTGCGATATCGGATACTGCTAAAGACATGAGACCTCTCCTTATTACCAATTCCGGGCGCGGTTGCCGCCGCTGGTGCCCGGTGGCCAGCCCCTCGCTGACCACCCCTGTATTATCGGTCATTCGACCTTTTGTGTCAATACTCCCGTCATTTATTTGGATGGAAAAATGGCTCGATTGAGCGAGCCATTTCGTATTTGACCAGGGGCGTTCTTAGATCGTTGTGATATGGCCGATAAAAACTGCAATGACTGCATAATCATCGGGGTCGATATCACCCCCGTCATCGTAAACTGCCTGGCGCTGCGCATCCTCCGAAGCGCCACCCGGGTCGTCAGCGTTAGCGTGTGCGATATAAAAATCGCTTTCAACAACGCTGCTAGGCAAATAGTCCGGGCGGCGCAAAATGACAGTATATTGCCCGGCAGGCGCATGTAGCGGAACGATCCGGCAAGTATCGACAGTTAGTTCACTATCGCTGCCGACATAGGTGTGTGCGTGCTCAACACTGTTGAAAGGTCCGATGGGCTCAAAATCGGTGCCAGTCTCTTTTCCCACAATAGCGAAGCACGCTTCGCTGTAATTATGATCTTGCATTTTCAACACTCCGTTTGGCCAATTTCGGGCGCGGTTGCCGCCGCTGGTGCCCGGTGGCCAGCCCCTCGCTGACCACCCCTGTATTATCGGTCATCCGGCCCTTTATGTCAATACCGCCGTCATTTATTCAGATAGAAAAATGGCCCGCCTTGGCGAGCCATTCCGATCGATCAGGGATGTTTTTTTCTGGCGTCCCGTTTTGCCATGTAGATCAGTGCACCACCCCAGCCCATGACCATTGCAAGCATTCCGACAAACAATGAAATATCGCCGATACTCATGCCTTGCCACCCCCGTTACTAGAAGGTTTGTTTGATGATAGTACCACGGCTTTTCCGTAGGCTCCCAGCTGCTGGATACCCAGCCCGGCAACCAGCCCCAAAAACCCGGCGCCGGGGCCGAACTGCTCGCTGATAAACCCACCGACCAGACTGGCACCAGCGATAATGCCGCCTACGCTCTTGAGCCCGTCAGCCGCTTCGGTCAGGTAAGCCTGTCGGCGCGTTGGTGTATTGTCTGCCATCGTCTCTCCTTATCCGGTTCCGGGCGCGGTTGCCGCCGCTGGTGCCCGGTGGCCAGCCCCTCGCTGACCACCCGTGTATTATCGGTCATTCAATCCTTTATGTCAATACGTCCGTCATTTTATTACTCCGAACACGCTACGTTCAAAGCCACGCAACCGAATGCCCCTAAACCCATGAACTCGATGAAATGCAGGACTTGAAGGAGAGCCCCAGGATATGCAGGACCAGCAATAAAATGCAGAAAAAGGCCAAGCAAAAACAGGATCGCCAACATCCACCCGCCCAGCGAGGAAAAGCTGGCTTCGGCGTCAACTGCTTTAGAAATCACACATCCAACCAGCAACAATATTAACGCGCCAACCGTATAAAGAAGCCAGGGCAGCCAAAGCGTATCTTGAGGATTGATGGCATGGCCTAGCGTTTCCCAAGCGCCCCAGAGGCTTTCAACAAGCCCGGCCACCTTTTCAGCGTTATAGGCCACCCCCAGGAATGCGGACCCAAGCGCCACAATAGATAACACTGGCTTCCAGCTTGCAGAAATACAGCCTTTTGCCGCCCCGATAACACTAAAGGACTGCTTCTTTGAGTCCGACATGAAACCTCTCCTTTTGCCAATTCCGGACGCGGTTGCCGTCGCTTGTGCCCGGTGGCCAGCCCCTCGCTGACCACCCTTGTATTATCGTTGATCCTGCCTTTTGTGTCAATACTGCCGTCATTTTATTTATCGGGTGATTGTCGGTATCAACCCCGGTTAATCAGGGCCGGGGGCTTGTGTTTTCCGGGGTGCCG
>NZ_QRDJ01000003.1 GCF_003385845.1 Kushneria indalinina DSM 14324
GCCACGGCCGGCAAGCCGAAGGCGCGCATCGAGCGCAGCGAGAGGAGAAGGGGGCGGCAAGCGGAGCGCTGCAGGAGCGCAGCGACGGAGGAGCCTAGGGATCGTGACCGAAGGCCGGGACACGCGGGGGTTGGCGTGGCCCGGGGAGCGTAGCGAGTAGAGCCCGTTAGGGTCGGGAATTATCTTTAACTTGGGATAGAAAAAACACTCCAGAAACGAGCATCGGCACTCCTATTAGTGCAACCACGCCCATCATTATACCCAGAGCATTGAAGCCCAAACTGGAAGCAGGCTCGCCTTTACCGAGTAAATAAATCCAAACTCCAGCAACATATACAGGGGCAGGAATTAAGAGTTTCCAAAGTAATCTTATGTCACACATAAGATAAGACATAAGGGCGAACAATATTGGAAAGGTAAAAGTGGACTCAGATGTAAGAGGGGCCACATTTTTGTTCGGAGTAACAGCAGTATAAGTAAGGTAAATCGACGCACTGACAAAACCTGCTAAGGCGATGCAATGCATAACCCGATTCCAGTTGAGAAGGTTTGATAAATTATTTCCTTCACGAAAATGCTTTACTAGCATATAAACTACAAAAATAGCCGTACCACAATATGCCAGAAAATTCAGCATGTTAACTATTTCGAATAATGAATTCATAAACCACCCCCTTTTTAAATATTCATTAATTACTACATTGCGCCATGATGATGTATAGCAAAATTGTGTCTCTTTTTGATCATCTGAAAGACCAGTTCAACCAACGTGACTGCAAATGAGGCGAAATATCCAACCCTTTGTCAGTCATTCGTGTATTGATTCTAACGCGGGCCGGTGTCTGACGGTTCCCAATAGTGGTACTGGCCCGGCCGTTAACCGAGCCATTCCGGGAATTGCCGGTGACTCTCGGCATGCTCACGATTGACGCCGCGCCCGGTTGAGTAACCTGCCTGCCATTGTTGCCGTAGATATCAGGTCCGGTACACCCTGCCAGAAATACCGTGACCACGAATGCGAAAACTTTCATGTCTGGCACCGCCTTGATGGGTTCAATGATCAATGAAAGGCGGCGGCTGCCGCCTTTCTGTCTGCCCGGTCAGCTGAGCATGTCGTATTCAGTGCGTGTGATTCGTCGAAACTCTCCGTCGAAACACATCGGCACACACCCATTTGCATCGATCCACTCCATGACTTGGCAGGCCCCTAGACCGCAGTAATACGCCCCCTGACCATCGACATAGATATTGATCACAACGTCGTCCGAGCCTTCACCTACCTGAACGTGATCCTTCTTTTCTTCTGTCTCATCCAGCGCCTGCAGGATCACGGTATCGTGCCTTGCGGGCTCTTCGATAACATCCAGCGGGTGATCAGTGTGATTTCGAACAATAGAAATTGTGGTATGCAGCAAAACGACTCTCCTTATCCGTTTCCGGGCGCAGTTGCCGCCGCTTGTTCCCGGTGGCCAGCCCCTCGCTGACCACCCCTGAATTATCGTTGATCCCACCTTTTATGTCAATACTGCCGTCATCTTATTTGAGCGAAAAAACATTGATTGCAAGCGTCAGCGCCCGAAGCTGCCGCCCTGTCAGCGCGGGCAGCCTATAAGAACGCCCTGCAGCAATGGAGCGCTGCATGTCCTGTGCCATTTGCCATGTCCTGCGATTACGGTGCATGTGGTTTTCTGAAAGCATGTCATTCTCCTGTGTGGCTTTCGGGTGCGGTTGCCGCCGCTGCCCGGCTGGCCAGCACTCGCTGGCCTTGACAATCCGGGCGCACCTGCGCCCGAACACTTGCTGGGCCAATCAGTTCTGCGCTCGCCCAAGACTGGCGATAGTTTCGAGCACTCTTTGAACATCGTCACTGGCCAGTCGGTAGTAGATCGCTTGTGAGGCACGACGGGTCTGCACAACACCAGCTTCACGAAACCTTGTCAGATGCTGGGACAGGGCGGATTGCGACAGGGCGCCATCCAATCGCTCACTGATCTCACTGACGCTCAACTCTTCATCGCTGATCAAAAAGGCAATTCTAAGACGAGCGGTGCTGGATAGAAGTTTCAGATAATTGGCGGCGACTTCGATGCCATCAAGGTTTGCCTGGTCTGTCGTCATGACTCTGATTCCTTGGGGATGATGGTGACTTCCATTCGCGGCTGTCCGATCGCTGCAAGCGCCTGGGTACATTGATCCAGCGTCTTGAAAAGCCTTGGGATGTCGTTGGGCCAGGTCAGCATGCAGATGCCGCTGACTTCCACAGGCGGCGCAGCAGCTACCCTCACAAGTACCCATGCCCTGTTTTTGGGCATCCATGCGGGCACCCACCAAGTCGGCGCTATTTCGGGACATGCAACGACGCCATCCAGCATGTCTCGATACTCTTTGACCGCCTCTTCAAGCAGCATAAAGACCTCATACCTGACTGTTACGATTCTGATGCTTCTGGCACTGCCAGAAACGATACCGGCGCTGCACTTCATCGTGCCGGGAGGGATCGAGCGCGACAGCACTGGCAGCCAGCTGCTTTTCACAAAATGCCGTCACAACGCGCTCTACATGAAACGGCGGGAAGCCGAAGGTCGCCTCCAGGACGCCAGTGTTGACACAAAAGGGCGCATTCGTGTCCAGCGCCTCAAAGCGGAAAGCGCTGTGCGGCCCCTCGATGGCTCTTGTGCGCGTCACTTTTACCGGAGTGCCCTGCACGTTGATTTCAAACTGACCATACTGCCCCCAATGAGGAATCTGCCCGATTGCCGCCGCACACAAGCGCTGCAGATAATTTCCAGCCGCGTTTTCTTCTGCGAAGCTTCCCAGCAGGGTGCCGTGATTGAGTGTCCAGATTGCTGCGTAGTAGCGGATGCGTGCATCTTCAGCAGCCTGCGGAGAAACCCGCATGATTGCCGTGTCGAAGTCTTTAACGGCCAAAAGTGCCATGGCTCGAATATCTGTCTCGCTCAGGCTCCTGTAACGCTTTCCAATCGCTTCAACCTTCCTATCATGCTTATCTGACAAACCAACCCTTCTGATCATTGCCATTCTCCCGATAGCTCCCGGGCGCGGTTGCCGCCGCTTGTGCCCGGTGGCCAGCCCCTCGCTGACCACCCCTGTATTATCGGTCATTCGACCTTTTGTGTCAATACTCCCGTCATCTTATTTATCGGATGATT
>NZ_QRDJ01000004.1 GCF_003385845.1 Kushneria indalinina DSM 14324
CAGGAGCGCAGCGACGGAGGAGCCCAGGGATCGTCACCGAAGGCCGGGACACGCGGGGGTTGGCGTGGCCCGGGGAGCGTAGCGAGTAGAGCCCGCCCGGGGCTTTTTGAAAGGCTTTCAGATTCAAACCCGGTTAGACATGTTGACAAATAGGACAAACGGGACAAACGGGACAAAAGCCAGTATCACCATCCAATGATATGTTCCCAGAGGATGGCGAATGCCACCCTTGCCATGGCGAGGGTGGCGAGGGCGGCGAGCGGATTAGATCCGCGATTCAAGCTGCGCCAGCTGGTCGGGCAGCGGACAGTTTGCGGTACTCAGAAGCGCTGCAGCGGTCAGCTTTACACCGTCTGCGGTCTTCTGCATCTTCCCATGCAGCACACATCGCCCTTGCCAGACCTGCGACGACTTGCCAGGGTCGATGGTATAAAGACTGACCAGTTTGGACCAGTGCAATTCGTCTACGTCTTGCAGCCCTAGGACGCCCCCGTCAAGCAGAGCCTGGTTGCCGAACAACCCCAGCGCCTCAAGAAATACGGCATGCCCGATTACCATGTCATCCCGAGCCTCGGACGCTACCAGCCTGCCGCTGACCAGGTTGTCCCATTGCGTCAGATTGATGGCCAGCGTCTCCAGGTAACGCTGCACAAGGCGGCCGGCGTTGGCCAACACCTCCTGACCCGGTACTTCCTTGTCCCTGAGCCCGGTCAATCGCATGACAAAGCGCCGGAACACCACAATTGACCAAAGCTTTTTGCTGCGGCGCCCGACGGTGGCATTTTCAAAGTCGATCAACCGGCGAATGGTCGGCATGTCCTGCAACAGACTCATCAGCCATTTGTTGATGGGATCGCGCTTGTCATAAAGCGCATTGATGGCACTTGAAGGCTTGACCTGCCTGGAATTGATATCCGAAAACATCTGCTGACTGCGTTCCAGCCCTTCATCGAAGTAGATCGTCACGCCGATCGTTTCGTTTTTCAGCTGCGAAGCCGCGTCCATTGCAAGCTCGATCCCGGCCCGACGGTGCTGGCCATCGTTGATCAGCAGCGTACTGTCCATGGGGATATTCAGCATCCCGAGCGAGCCCCCATTGATCGCGTCAAAGCGCATTTCCTGGGAGACACTGGCCGTTAACGCGGGCAGGACATATTCATCCTGGTTGGCAACGATATAGTCCGAAATACCTTTTGCCCGCGTCTGATTCAGGGTTCGCTGCGCCCGCAGCTCGGGCGGCACATACTCGTCATCGAAGACAAAAAGCTTCACCAAGACAGAGAGCGGAATCTGGGCAATATAATATTCTCGCCCCGCCTGTACGCCGCGCACGGCGGGAAAGCTGAAAGTGTGGGCCTCGGCGGCGTCTTTAACCTCACGCGACAGCGCCTCCTTTCGCGCCTTTTGCTCTGCGTCTTTCTGTCGGGCCGCCTGAACTTCGTCAATGACGTGCGCCGCAGCTTCGCCATATCGGTCATGAAGCTCCTGGAGCGTCAGCGACAGGTTGGTGAGCGAACCCGCGATTTCTTTTTCGCTGATCGCCGGCAGGTTCGCATATAGATCCGGGGCCATTACCTGAACCAATAGATCGATGGCCCCTTCATCCCTGTTTCGCTCAAGGGCGGCGCGCAGTATCTCGGGGTAACACTCCCCCTTGGTCAGTTGTTCATCGCGCTCAACCGTCACAAACGGCCGGCTGGCCTTCTTCTCAAGATCCCATCTAACCTCTGAAGCCTTCAGCGAGTCGTTATGGCGAGAGATCACTTCGGCTGCCTGAAATGAAACGCCTCCCTTTTTCCCGGGCAGCTGGCCTTCTTCCATAGCTAAAATGTGGTACATGGATAGCTCCTTGATCGCCAATTCCGGGCGCGGTTGCCGCCGCTTGTGCCCGGTGGCCAGCCCCTCGCTGACCACCCCTGTATTATCGGTCATTCGACCTTTTGTGTCAATACTCCCGTCATCTTATTTATCGGATGATT
>NZ_QRDJ01000005.1 GCF_003385845.1 Kushneria indalinina DSM 14324
GGCCGCGATATCCCGGTCACCGGCTCGGTAACCGGCGAGTATGCTGCCGGCGACATCGTTACCCTGACCGTCGGCGATCAGAGCTACATCGGTGCAGTAAACGGCGACGGTACTTTTAGCATCAACGTCCCTGGTAGCCAGCTGGCGCAAAGCGATTCAATTCGTGCCGAGGTCAGTCACACAGACGCGGCCGGTAATGTGGGTTCGGCGAACACCGCGGCGAGCTATGCCGTTGATACCGACATTCCGGTTGTCACCATCAGCCTCGATACCATTGCCGGCGATGACGTCATCAACGCCGCGGAAGCCGCGCAGGATGTGGCCATCACCGGTCGTGCCGGGGGCGATGCTGCACCCGGCGATACCGTTACCGTCTCGGTTGGCGGGCAGAGCTACTCCACGGTAGTAGGCCAGAACGGTGCGTTCAGCGTCGCCGTGCCGGGCTCGATTCTCGCTGCTGCCGGGGCCAGCAGTGTCTCGGCGTCGGTCAGTCATACGGATGCGGCCGGCAACGTCGGCAGTGCCGAGACCGCCCGTGACTACGGGGTCGACACTACGCCGCCAGATCTCGCCATCCAGCTTGATACCATCGCCGGCGACAATATCGTCAACGCCGAGGAATCCGGTCGGAATATTCCGGTGACCGGCTCGGTCAGCGGCGAGTTTGCTGCCGGCGATATCGTCACTATCACAGTCGGCGAGCAGACCTACACCGGCGCGGTCAACAGTGACGGCACCTTCTCGATCAGCGTGCCCGGTAGCCAGCTGGCGCAGAGCGATTCAATTCGTGCCGACGTTAGTCATACCGACGCGGCGGGCAATACCGGCTCGGCCAATGCTGCTGTAAATTATTCGGTCAGCACTGATCTGCCCGTTGTTACCATCAGCCTCGATACGATCGCGGGTGACGACGTCATCAATGCTGCGGAAGCCGCAGAGGATGTGACCATCACCGGCCGCGCCGGTGGCGATGCAGTGCCCGGTGATGCCGTTACGGTCAGCGTCGGCAACCAGAGTTATACGGCCACTGTCGGTCAGAACGGCGCGTTCAGCGTCGCTGTTCCCGGCAGCGTGCTGGCTGCTGCTGGTGCCAACAGTGTGTCGGCGTCGGTCAGTCACACGGATGCGGCAGGTAATACCGGCAGCGCCGAGACCGCTCGCGACTATGGCGTCGACACTACACCGCCGGAACTGGTTATCCAGCTCGATACCATTGCCGGCGACAACATCGTCAACGCCGACGAGGCCGGTCAGACCATTCCGGTAACCGGTTCAGTTTCGGGCGAGTTTGCAGCTGACGACATCGTCACCCTGACTGTGGGTGGTCAGAGCTACACCGGCGCCGTAAATGCTGACGGCATCTTCTCGATCAACGTGCCCGGCAGCCAGCTGGTGCAGAATAATTCGATCAGCCTGGAGGTTAGCCACACCGACGCGGCGGGTAATACCGGCTCTGCCAACACCGCAGCGAGCTACGCCGTCGATACCACCATTCCCGTCGTCACGATCTCGCTGGAGTCGATCGCCGGTGACGACGTTATCAACGCCGCGGAAGCCGCGCAGGATGTCACCATCACCGGTCGTACCGGCGGTGATGCCGCACCCGGTGATACCGTCACGGTCAGCGTGGGCAACCAGAGCTATACGGCTAC